>OZ244741.1:0-3699780 GCA_965219425.1 Dehalococcoidia bacterium | reverse complement strand
CCGGAACGCCAGCCCGTCCGAATGTGTGTGCCGTTGCCGTTGAACCCGTGACGCCGTTCCGAAGACGCACTCCGCCCACTGACGCATGTCGAACGCGGAAGACGGAGTGGGGTGAAAGAAGACGCAGCTCGCCCAGGGTGGATAGCGTCCGGGTTGGGGAAAGCTGCCTGACGTGAAGCGGCCAGCCTGCTTCTCAGTCGCAGACCGGCGCGTGTCGAAGCTGCGGCATGACTGTCAGACAGCCACGTCGCAGGCATGTGGAGTCGGCCGGGGCGAAAACGCACTCCGACCGACCGGGTGAGGACGAGGCGCAGAAGGCGCTCCGTCCCCGTCGTCCAGCGGAGAAGCGATCAAACTCCATCTCGCCGGACGGGTGCCCAACGGAAGGAGCGATCAACCCCGACCGTAAGACAAGGTGTCCAGCGGATGAAGCGATCAAACTCCAACCGCCAGACAGGTGCCCGGCGGGAGAAGGGCTTATCACTCCAACCGCCGAACGTGCCCGGTGGGAGAAGGGCTTATCACTCCAACCCACCGAACGAGGCCGAGGACGAAGGGCTTATCACTCCGTCGATTCGGCCAACGCTGCCTGCGAAGGGCTTAGTCACTCCGCATCGGCAGCATCCCTCTTGGGCGACCTTTTCGGTGCAACCCGGGCTTTAGGGAAATGCCCCCAGGTTTCTAGGGCGGGAAACGCTGGAAAAGCCTGAAACTGCATCAATTATTACCGCAGCCGACACCCGATGGAAAGGTCTTTCGTGACCCCCCGCACGAATCACTGCCTTTGATGGCTCTTTGGTGGCTTTTTTCTTGCCGAAAAGTTGCCTCCAACTGCGTGACGCAGAAAGTGGCCTGCTACCGCCCCCACAGCCCGAAGGTCAACCGCCGCAGAAGCTCCCACTTCTTCAGCGCCCTCCGCGTGTCGGAGAGCGCTGTCCTGCGCCAGTTGATCTGCCCGTTCCGAGCGAAGTCCCGCAGCGGCTGCTTCTCCGGCGGAAGCGTCATGCCGTGCTCTTCGAGCAGCGTCAGCTCCATCACCAGCAGACGCTCCTCGTCCGTCAACCACTCGAAGCCCCTGCCACGGACCGGATGCGCGTCCCTCAGCTCCCGCCACTCGGCGATGAGCGGCCAGGCTTCGCCGAACACCTCCTCGTCGCCCTCCGCAGGCTCACGGGTCACGAGATCGGGGTACTCCCGCCAGGGCGCGGCCCGCCGCTTCGCCGGCCCGCCCGCGTCGTCCGCCTCCTCCCCAGGGTCTTCCCCTGTCCCCTCCACCTGCGAGAGGCGCCGCTCGAATCCGGCCTGCCGGTCCCCCAGGGCCTTGACCTCGCCCCTGACGGCCGCAACGCCCCTGGCCGCCTCCTTCCCCAACGCCTCGACCTGTCCCTTCACTTCCTTCAGATCCTCCTCCAGCCCGTCGTTGCGCTCCCGCTGCTCGGCTGCGGGCGAGCCCCCGCCCTCCAGCAGCGCCTTCTCCAACGCCTGGCGCATCCGCCTCGACAGCCTGCCGTCCTTCAGACTGTTGGTCAGCGTTCTGTAGTCGACGTTCAGCTCCTGGGTCGCCTTCATCACCCCCTTGTTGCGCACCAGCTCCCGCAGCAGCGCCATCAGCCGCAGGTGGTGCACGTCCTCAACGCTCCGGCTCTTCTCGAAGACCGGCTCCCGTGATTTCATCGTCAACGCCTCCTTCCAAAACCCCGAGTCACCGCCGGGGATTATCCAAGTCCCTCCCGAATTTCCGGCTTGTATGAATCCAAGTCCCTGGGACGCCGTTTACTCCAAGTCCCCGCCGGAAGGAGGACTTCCCAAAAAGTGCTTCCCGTTTACGTCCTGTAGGGGGGTGATTTACCCCGTTTCAGCTTGCCCACGACCCCGCTTGGCTTTCTGCCACCAACGTCCATTCCCTGTACACCCCAACTACAGCACCAAAGGGGGGTGTTTCGTAAGCCCTCGCAGGGCAGTGCATTCATGCACCCGGTGCAGCTTTGCACCGCCCCATGGGAGGTTCCGAATCGCCATCCGGCTGTACACACTCTTTTGCGGGCGATGCACTCCGATGTATCGCATCAAACCGCATAGAGGTGAACGAGTTGGCGCTGAAATCGAAACTCCGGTCGGCAAGGCGGCTAATACCCCTGGCAACCGCGCTGCTCCTGGCGGCGCTCCTGGCAATCCCCGCAAGCAACATCGCCCTGGCCCAGACCCCGCCCGACGAGCTGACCCTCGTCAACGCCGACCGGGATTTCGTCGAGCGCAAGAAGGGCGGCGAGTTCGTCGCCCGACCCCTCTTCGACCGGCAGATCGAGAGCCTCTTCTACGCCGTCCGGGACGCCGACACCGGCGACTGGATAAGCGCCATGTACCGGGTCAGGGGCGGCGAGAAGGAGCGCAGCGACGGCTGGGAGTACTCGTGGGAGTACCCCGACCTGGACGAGCACCCCGAGCTCGACCGCGACCGTGCCTACCTGCTGGTCATGCTGGCGGAGTCAGTGGACAACCACAGGGGCGACTTCTACGCCGTCATACCCTTCCACGAGCCGGGCCGCATCTGGGACAAGATCCTCTCCGCCCTCAACCCCGGACGCTGGGCGAGGGCCTTCGCCGGCTGGGTCATCGAGGGCGTCCACGGGACCCTCTGCGGAGTGGTTGAAAGAGCCAGCGGCGAGGACGCCGACAACTGCCGGAGGGAATCCGGCAGATGAGCGACATCCTCACCGGCACCCCTCCCGACCTGACCTACGCCCACGACCTGGTGCGCCAGGCGTGGATGGTCGTCTGGGCCATCACCTCCGGCGCCCTGGTGGTCATCCTCGGCTGGATGGGCCTGAGCTTCATCATGGCCGAGCACCTGGGGACCCGTCAGGCGGGGTGGCGGGAGATGGTCCCCCGCCTGGTCCTCGGCCTCGTGGCCGCCGCATCGTCCCTCTGGTGGTGCGCCCTGGTCCTGGACGTTGCCGACGCCGTGTCGGGATTCATAGCCGTCTCCCTGAACGTCACGGCGGGCGACCTGCTCCGCTCCACCCTCCACACCCTGATGACCGGCGTGCAGGCCGGGAGCGTGGGCATGGCCCTGCTGCTTGCCGTCCTCTACCTCGTCTACGGCTTCTTCGTCCTCTACGTGATCGTGCAGATGGTTCTGCGCCTCGCGTTGATCGACCTCCTGCTGGCCCTGGCCCCCATCGCGCTGGGGCTGTGGATTCTGCCCCACACGGCGGGCTGGGGCCGCCACTGGCTCAAGCTCTTCATGACGACGGTGTTCCAGCAGGCCATCCAGCTCATCGCGCTGGCCCTGGGCTTCGGCTTCCTCAACGAGGTCGCCGCCATCGCCGCCTTCGAGCCGGTGCAGGACCTGATCTGGAAGCTGCTGTTATCCCTGGCCTTCGTCTACATGGCGACCCGCGTCCCTTCGATGCTGGGCAACGCCGGGACCTTCGACTCCTGGCTCTCGATGCTCTACTTCGGCATGAACCTGCCCTCGTCGATGGTGCGCTCGGCGAAGACCATCGGGCTGGTGGCGGGCGGAGCGGCGGGGGGGCCGGGCGGCATGGCGGTGGGAGCGATGGCGGCCAGCGCGGGCGTTTCGGCCGCCGCCAGCGGCCTCAGCTCGGCGGCCTCGATGGCGACGCCATCGGCAGGCGGAGACGGCGGCGGAGAGCCCCGGAGCAGCGGCGAGTAACCACGACAAACATGCGAACAGGCGCGGACGAGAGAGCGCCGACCAATACCACGACGGAGGAGAAGCGATGTGCAGCTAACGGAGCGAAGCAACCCCGACCGGTAGAGACGAGCGGAACGCTCGGAGAAAGAGAGGAGAAAAGGAATGGAACAACTGACACAGACCATATCGAACCTGGTGGGCATCCTGCTGGGAGTGGTCGGAGCGATAGGCGTCGGCTTCTTCATCTACGGCGCGTACCTGTACCTGACCGCCAGCGGAGCGCCCCACCAGATGGAGCGCGGCAAGAGCGCAATGATGACCGCCCTGGCGGGCATCGTCCTGGCCCTGGTCGCCTACGGCGTCGTGGAGCTGGTGATGAACGCCGTCGTGGACCCGGGAATCGAGATCGACGACGTGCTGCCCGAACCGCAAGCGCCGGACGCGGCAACCCCAACGAGCTAGGCGGACGTGAGGAAGGAGGAACAGAACATGAGAGAACACGAGGTACCGACTCACGTCCAGGCCGAGGACAGGGTGCTATTGGGGTTGACCTTTCCGCAGATCGTGGCGGTGACGGCGGTGTGCGCCATCTCCTACGGCGCATACCGCTACGCCCCCGTCGGCCCCTCCGAGGTGCGCATGGCCCTGGCCGTCGTCTTCGGACTCTTCGGCGTAGCGATGGTCGTGGGGAAGATAGGCGGTCGGCGGCTGCCGCTGGTGGCCGCCGACCTGCTGAAGTACCGGCTGGGGGCGAGAGTCTACGCCGGGCAGGTGTCCCAGCTGGTGAGAGCGGAGCCGCCCGCGCCGGCGCAGCCGGTGCGGAGCGGCCCCGGCCCCCTGAGCCTGATGGCGAAACGCGCCGGGCGCGGGCTGGGGAGGCTGCGCAAGCGCAGGAAGACCCGCAAGAACAAGGAACGCCGCAACGGAAGGATGCGCTGGTTCGGCAAGCGTAGGGGAAAGGACGCCGGGAACCAGCAGGCCCGCGACCACCGGGCCGCGACGCTGGAGACGAGCCGGAGGAAACCCCGCAGGGGCTTCCTGGCCTTCGCGGCCCTGGCCGTCCTTGCCCTAGCCTTGGTGACCGTACCCCAGGTCGCCCTGGCCAACGACCACGAGCCCTGGCGGGACGAGATCGACTTCGAGGTCGAGGAGCCGGTCGAAGGACGGCGGATATTCGTCGAGAGACTGACCGTCTCCGGCGACCGCGCCGCCGTCACATTCCGCGCCGCAACCGCCCTGGACATCCGGGTGCGGGCCTACGGCGGTCCTGAAGGCACATGGCTGCGCTTCTGGGGTTCGGCCACCCTGGCGGAGGGGGAGCGCATCGACTACTCGCTCCCCCTCCACGGACCGGCGCCGTCCTTCACCGTCTCGTGGGAGGACACGCTGGGGCAGGCGGGAGCCCTCACGGTCGAACACGACCGGATCCCGTACCCGCTCCCCGAAGTCGAGGGCGAGCTCTGCGACCTTCGCATGACCTCCCTGAGCTGGACGCCCGGAGCGGTCAGCGGGGTCATCGAGTCGGAGTGCGTGTCCGCCGTCGAGGAGCCCATCGAACTTCAGACGGTGGCCGGGCACCAGAGCGTCAGCCAAACGGCGCTCATGGACGCCCAGGTGACGGCCATCACGGGGACCGTCGCCGCCGCGACCGGCGCGTCGCATACCGGCGTCGCCTTCGTCCCCAACGGAGAGACCAGCTTCCAACTCGGCGTCCCCGCGGGCGCGGCGATTCACGCCGTGACCTTGGACGTGAGCCTGGAGGCGTCCCTGAGCATCCCCATCCCCCCGCTGACTCAGCTCACCCACCACCCGGAGCGCGTGGAGCAGGTCACCAGGACCGTGCACCTCCATCGCCCCGGGGACAGCGACTACGACAGCCAGACGGTGACCGTGACCAACGAGGACGGCGCCACGGAGTCCGCCACCGCGACGGCCTACGCCTACGTCCCCAGCGCCACCATCGCCAAGCAGGTGACGGTGGATGTCCTGCACAAGGAGCACGTGAAGGCCGAGGTGGTGGAGCGCTCGCCCATCACCCGGAGCCGTGACGAGGCCCTGTCTCTGGCATCCGGCGTTGGCAGCGACGACCCCTACGAGGCCCTGGCGCTGCCGGAGCCTGAGCCGGAAGACCCGCCCGCTGAGCAGGAGTCTGCCGACGGACTGCGGGGCTGGTTCGAAGACATGGGCTGGGAGTGGCCCTGGTGAGGCCCGCGATTGCGGTCACCCTGCTGGCCGGGGCTGCGCTGGCGACGACCGGCGCGGCCCCGGCGGAGGAGCAGGAGATGCTCCGCCAGTTCGACCGCGTGCTCACGGCGATGGCCTACGCCGCCTCCGGCCTCTGCCTGTTCGCCATCGTCTGGGCCGGCTTCATCCTGATGGCCGAGGGCGGCGAGGAGAGGGGCGGGGGCAAGGCAAAGGCCGCCGTCGTCATGGCGGTGGTCGGCCTGGTCCTGGTGCTGTCGGCCAAGGGCGTGGCCGCGCTGCTCAGCAGCGGCCTCGTGGACTTCCCAACCCCATAGAGAAAAGGAAACGAGCGAATTGAAGAAGCTGCTTGAACGAATCACAAGACGCGGAGGGGAGACCCCGCCAAGGGAGTCCGCCGCTCGGCAGGAGATGCCGGAGGGCCAACTCCCCACGGAGTCAGCACCTGGTGGAACGACGGAAGCCCCTCCCAAGCCGCCTCCCGAGCTGCCCCTGTTCTTCATGCTGTCGCACCTGGACGACGACGGGCCGGTCCGCCTGGACGGGGTGAAGCTCGGCGTGTGCGAGGTGATGGGCCTGGAGCTGGACGAGCCGAAGCTGGGAGCCTTCGCCGGGGCGCTCAACGCCCTGGACTTCCCGGCCCAGCTGCTCATCCGGCAGCACCCGCCCCGCCTGGGAGGGCTGAGGGAGAACCTCAAGGAGGCCCAGCCGGACGACCTTCCCCCGCAGACCAGGGCCGCCGCCGAGTCCCTTGGGCGACTGCTGACCGAGCTTGAGTCCCGCGACGGCATCCTCGACCGGCGCTTCTACGCCGTGTGCGAGTCCGCACGCATCGACGACCTGCGCGGCCTGCTGGCGAGGGCCGGGCTGTCCGTCCACCACTTGAGAGGGCGCCAGCTTCGCATGTTCCTGGTGTCCGCCGCCCTGGGAGGCTCTCCCGCCGAGTACGACGAGGAGACGCCGGTCGAGGTGGAGATAGGCCGCCGAGACATGCGCGTTGGAGACCGCCTGGTCCGCTCCCTGCACCTGGGCCGCTGGCCCCGCTCCCTGGCCCCCGGATTCCTGCAAGGACTCATGGCGGCGGGCGCGCCGATGGACCTGTCCGTCCACGTCGGCCCGATACCGGCGGAGCAGGCGGCCCGTACGCTGGAGTGGCAGAAGGTGCGCTTCGAGTCGGCCCAGTCCCTTTCATTCAAGCGCGGTCGCACCATGTCGCCCGAGGCGGAGATCGCCCTGGAGGACATCACCAGGCTGAGGGACGAGGTGCAGCGGGGCAGGGAGCGGCTCTTCCACGCCTCCCTGTCGGTCACCCTCCATGCCAGGGACGAGGCGTCGCTGAGGGAGATGACCCAGCGGGCGAAGGCCCACTTCGCCGCGACCCTGGGCAAGCTGGACAACCTCGTCTTCCGCCAGCGCGAGGGGCTTCTCTCCACGCTGCCCCTGGCCCTGAACGCCGTGGCCGAGTGGCGCAGCCTGGACACCTCCAGCATCGCCCGGCTCTTCCCCTTCTCGCCGCCCGACATGGACACGAGAAGCGGCACCCTCTACGGCATCGACATGCGGGCCTGCTCCCCCGTGGTCTACGACCCCTGGGACGGCACCCATCTGAACGCCAACACCGCCGTCCTCGCCCGCTCCGGCAGCGGCAAGTCATTCGCCACCAAGCTGGGGATGCTGCGGGGCCTTACCAGGGGAGTGACCGCCTACGCCATCGACCCCGAGGGCGAGTACGCGGACATGGCCCGCGCTGCGGGCGGGCGCGTTCTCAGCCCCGGCGTGCCGGGCGAGGGGATGAACCCCTTCGTCATCGAGCGGGGCGACTCCGAGGAGATGCTCCAGCGCATCGGCAGCCTGAGACGCCTCATCGAGGTGATGGTGGGCGAGAGTCTCGGCGCGGAGCGCCGCGCCTCCCTCGATCACGCCCTGGCGGGCTACTACGCCCGCCCCAGGGAGCGCACCGGCTTCCGTGATTTCTACACATATCTGCGAGAAGACGAGGCGGGTGACGCCGCTCTTGCAAGGCTGCTCAGGCCCTTTGCCACCGGCAGCCTCAGACACCTGCTCTCCGACGAGGGAGACGACCTTCTCGGAAACGAGGCCCTGATCACCGTGTTCGACCTGCACCTCTTGGAGCCGGAGCTGAGGCCCGCCGCCGCGATGGTCTGCACCGAGACGGTGTGGGCCGCGGCCGCCCAGGACCCCAAGCCCCGCCTGCTGGTCGTGGACGAGGTGTGGAGCATCATGCAGCACCCCGAAGGCGCGGCCTTCATGGTCTCGATGGCGAAGCGGGCCCGGAAGCACAGGCTCGGCCTCCAGTTCATCACCCAGGACGTCCAGGACCTTCTCTCCGAGGACACGTCGAGGACCATCACCGGACACTCCGGCAGGGCGCTCCTCCAGAACGCCGCCTTCAAGCTGCTTCTCCAGCAGGACGCCGCCGCCATCGGCACGGTGGGCGACGCCTTCGACCTGCCCGAGGACCTCCAGCGCTGGCTCCTGTCCTGCCCCCGTGGAGACGGCCTGTTGCTGGCGAAGGGACACCGCTTCCCCGTCCGCATCGAGGCCACCCCGGAGGAGGCGGAGGTCATCGAGTGGCGGCCCGGACGCCATTAGAGAAAGGAATAACACCATGAAGCTGAACCCGAAGGAAATCCTCTTTGGAGACGGCAGCGACAGGAAGGACCCCGTCCTGCTGGCGGTGACGCCGCCCAGGACGGGGGAACGCACCCTGCTGGGCGTGGAGAACCTGCTCCAGTCCATCGCCGTCCCCGAGCCCTTCTCCCTGGAGCTGGCCGGGGACATGGACGGCGTGACCCTCATGGCCCGCTGCCTCGACGACCAGGTGGTGCGCGGCCAGATCTCCGCCCACTACCCCCAGGCCCGCATCCGGAAGGTGGACCCCGGCGACGACCCCCTGCGCCTGGGCGAGGGCGAGCAGGCGTGGTCGATCACGTTGCGGGCCGACGGCCCCGAGTACGTCCCCCTGCGCACCTTCCGCGACGACGACCTGCTCGACCCCGGCTCCGACCCCCTCATCGCCCTCATGGGAGCGCTCTCGGCCCTGAACGAGGGGGAGCGAGTGGTTGCGCGGCTGATGCTGCGCTCCCTGGGACCCGACTGGTCGCAGGGACACATGGACAAGGCCCACAAGCGGCCCGGCATGGAGCCGAGGGAGCCCGCCTACACCTACCAGACCAAACCCCTCCAGATGGACGGCATCACGATGGCCGTGCTGGGCATCGGGGCGCTGGCCGCCCTCAAGGGCTACCTGTGGGTGCAGGACGGCGAGGTATGGAAGGCGGCGCTGTTGGGCACGGTCACGGCCCTGGGGCTGGCCGTGGGCGGGTGGGCGTGGCACCGCTGGAAGAAGGCCAGCAAGCGGGTGGAAGACCCTCTGCTCATCAAGGAGAAGGTCTCGCGCATCGCCTTCGACGCCGAGATACAGGTCACGGCGGTCCTGCCCGCCGCGACGGGGCAGCAGCGCGCCGCCGAGCTCCTGGGGCCGGTGGCCGCGGCCTACCGCCACTTCGACAACCCCGCAGGAGCGCGGTTCAAGGTGGACAAGGTGAAACCCGTCGCGCCCGACCCGTCGCTGCTCCACCCGGCAGGCCCAGGGCTGTTCGGCAGGCGCAGCGTCCTGGGAGTCCGCGAGGTTGCCGCCCTGTGGCACCCGCCTGGAGCGGGCGACGAGACGCCCCTGGTGGAGCGGTCCGGCTCAAGAGGGCTCATCCCCTCGGCCAGAGGAATCAGGGGAGGGGCTCTGGTGGGAGACACCACCGTGGGCAAGCCCATGCCCGTCCACTTCCCCGAAGACCTGCTCAGACGTCATCACCTCTACGTCGCACGCACCCGCATGGGCAAGTCCACCCTCATGCACCACATAGCAGTCCACAAGATGCGGGAGAAGGCCGAGGGCAGGGACGGAGACGCCATCGTCGTCATCGACCCCCACACCGATCTCGTTGACGGGATCCTCGAACACGTCCCCGACTCCCTCACGGACAGGGTGCGCGTCATCGACCTGTCGGACGCCTCCCGCTCCCCCGGCATCAACCTCCTCGACACACGCGTCTTCGCAGACCGCGACCGCACCGCCGACTCGGTGGTCCGCGTGGCGAAGGGCCTGTGGGAGCAGTGGGGGCCGAGGATGCAGTCCATCCTCGAACAGACCGTCAAGACCCTCCACGAGGCCAACGAGCACCCCGAGACGGACGAGAACGAGCAGCACACCATCCTGGACGGGCTGCGCCTCCTTTCCAACGACCCGTACCGCAACGCCGTCCTGAAGAAGGTCTCCGACCCCTATCTCCTCGAATGGTGGGCCAGGGACTTCGGCAGCTGGCACCGCCAGTACCGCGCCGAGGCCCTCGCCCCCGTCCAGACCCGGCTGTCCTACTACGCCTCCTCCAAGCGGGCGCGGGCCATCCTGGGACAGCGCCGCTCCACCATCGACATTCGCGAGACCATCCTCGACGGCGGCGTCCTGCTGGTCTCCACCTCCCAGGGGACGGTGGGCAGGGACGTGGCCGCCCTGGTGGGCGCGTCCCTCCTCAACCTCGTGGACGCCGTGATACGGGAGCAGGGAAGCGTGGCGCTCCGGGAGCGGCGGGGCGCGCTGGTGGTCGTGGACGAGATGCAGACCATGCCCGGCGTCGACTACGAGTCGATGCTCAGCGAGCTGGGCAAGTTCGGAGCGAGCTTCATCCTCGCCACCCAGAGCCTCGCCAAGCTCGACGACCTCTCCCGCACCATGCGCGACACCCTGCTGGCCAACGTCGGGTGCCTCGCCGTCTTCCAGGTGGCCGGCTCCGACGCCCGCCACCTGGTCTGGGAGCTGGGCAAGGACCGGGTGACCGAGGAAGACATCGTGTCCCTGCCCGTGCACCACTGCTACGTCAGAGCCACCGTCGGAACGGAGCGGATGGACGCCTTCTCGATGGAGGTGAGGAAGCCGGAGAGGGGAGACCGGGACGGGGCGGACCGCATCCGCAAGGCCAGCTCAGCCTACACCGTCTCGGCCCAGCAGCTCGCCTTCGCCGAGGCCCAGGGCCACGGGAAGGTGGAGGAGTTCCGCAGGGGAGTCGAGACCCTGAACGAGACCGGCCCGCAGGAAGAGGAGAAGAAAACTCCCCACGGCCCCGATCGGTGGAAGCGGACCAGCAGGCGCAAGGCGCAGAGGAAGGAGCGTCCGGATGAAGATCAACGGCAGTGAACGGGAGACGCTCGGCGTCATCGCGTCGTGCCCCTTCGCCGACCGGCTGGAGCTGGCCGCCATGTCCGGCGCGTCGAGGAGCGCGGTCTACGAGGCGGTCGGCAGGCTGGAGGACGCGGGCCTCGTCGCCCACGTGCCCCACGCGGCGGACCTGATACCGCCGACCCGCCGCTACCACATCACCGCCAGGGGACTGGGCGCGCTGGCCGAGACCGAGGGCTCCAGCCCCGACGACCTGCTGCGCTCCCGCCCCGTCTCCGTCCAGTGGCTGCGCATCCTGATGGACCGGCTCGACGCCCTGGCCGTCGTATACCGCCTGGCCTCAACCATAGCCGGCGTCGCCCACCCGGTCGGCCTCCGCCTGTACCGGGCCGGTCCCCTCGACGCCGCCATGACCCTTCCGGGCGGGCGGACCGTGGGGATCGCAAGGCAGGGACACGCCGCCGACAGGACGGGCTTCTCACGGCGGCTCTGGAAGCTGCGGGACGGGCCGCGCCCCGGTACGGTCCTCGTCCTGGTAACCGACGAGGTGCGGCTCAGACACGCCCGCAAGATGCTGCCCCGCACCGTGGAGTCGCTGCTCGCCCTGGAACGGGACGCGGCCCTCGCCGGACCCGAGGACGAGGTGTGGCGTCCCGCCGCCTCCGGCCCGCCCGCCAATCTGCGGAACGCCCTGGGGCAGCTGGCTCCCGGAGGAGAGCTGCCCGTGGAGGCTAACCCCTCGCAGGCGGACCTGCCCGGCGACGGCGCCCCGGACGCAGACCGCGCCCTGCCCGTCCTTCTCAAACCCGCCGAGAAGCGCGCCCTCGACCTTATCTATGACTGGCCCTGGCTGCTCCGCACCGAGCTGGCGAGCCTGATGGCCGTCTCCGAGCGCCGCGCGTCCCAGCTCGTCAACCCCCTGGAAGGGTTCGGCCTCGTGACCCGGCCCATCGACGGGAGCGGACGACTCGCCCTCACCGACCGGGGCGTGGCGCTCCTGGCCCGTAGGGACCGCACCTCCGTCGCCGTCGCGAGGAGGCGATGGAGCGTCGCTCCCGTGGACGCCGAAGCCCCATGCGACTGGCGCAACGTCTCCGGCGGCAGGAGCCGCCAGCTGCTCAGGAATATCGAGCACACCGGGGCCGTTCACGCCTTCGTCGCCGCCCTGGCGCGGCAGGCCCACGCCCTGGGGTGGGAGCTGGCCCAGATCGACCCGCCCAGGAGCGCGTCGAGGCACTTCAGGCACGAGGGACGGAACCGCTCCGTCAACCCCGACGCCTTCGGCGTCCTCCGAAGAGGCCCGGCCGCCTCGCCCTTCTTCCTGGAGTGGGAGAGGCGAGCGGTGCGCCCCTCGACGATGGCGACGCGGATCGCCCCCTATCTGCGCTACTACTTATCTCATGGTCCCATCGACGACCACGGTGCCAGGCCCTCCGTCCTGATCGTCTTCGACGACGACATCGCCGCCACCAACTTCCTGAGAGTGGCGAGGGACGAGATGGACCGCGCCGGGGTCAGCGTGCCCCTGTGGGTCTCCCACAGCGCCGTCATCGACGCGCTGGGCCCGCTGGGAAGGGCGTGGCGGTCTCCAGGCGACTGGGAGCCCGCCCACGTCCTGCTGGCCCGCTGAACACGCCGTACGGGACGGGAGTGCAGCGGCGGCTCCCGCCCAGTACCGAAAGGAGGTCTTCAACACATGGAACCGCAACGGAACGAAGAACCGAGAGGCCGCCGGAGGCGGGGCGCTCGCTCAACAGTGCGCCTCGACGCCCGGTCGCTCTGGGCGCGGTTGGCGCTGCTGAACCGCTCCCAGAACTGGCTCGCCCAGGAGATAGGGATCAGCTCCGGCTATATGTCCAAGCTGGTCACGGCAGGCCGCGCACCCTCCGGACGCATCCGCAGAAGGATGCTCAAGGCCCTCGGATTCGAGGACTTTCACGAGCTCTTCAAGCTCGATGAGGAGGAGCAAGATGGAGACCCTTAAACAGGTGGCCGGCATCGTCATCGCCGGCCACATCGCACCCTACCTGAGCGGCGTCCTGCCCAAGGACTTCCCGAAGCGCCTCGAACGGCTCTGGGAGGCCAGCGGCCTCACCTGGAACGCCTTCGCCGACGCCCTCGGCGTCGACAAGAAGCGCGTCCACAGGTGGCGCAGGGGCGTCAAGCCCGACGGCGACGCCTACCACGCCCTCGTGAAGCTCGCGGCCCTCATTCCGGGGGGCCTCGACATCCTCATGGGGGACGGGTTCCAGATGTACCTCTGGCAGGACTGGGAGGACCGGCACGACCGGCACGACCAGGACGACCAGCAGGACGACCGGCAGGACTGACACCCTCATGACCTGCCAGAGCACACATAACGGGAGCGTCCGCCCCGATGTCTTCCCCGACGACTTCCCCCAGGCCCTGGAGCGCTTCAAGGAGGCTTTAGGGATGACCTGGGACGAGATCGCCTGGCTGCTGGGAACCACCACCGCCACCCTGTGGCGATGGCGAAACGCGGGGATCAGACCCAGCACCGACTATCTCCTCGCCATTCAGGACCTGGCCGAGAGCAGGGGACTCGGACACCTGCTTCCACCCATAAGGGTCATAAAGGTGCCCGTTCGCGGTCCGGCGGAAGGCGTCCGGGGCAAATAGACGCCGGGGCCTACGCGGCCCCGGACAGGGCAGCTTCAGGCTTCAAGAACGCTCGCACCCAAGTGCGAAGGGAGCACGACCGACATCAGGAGAACGCGATAGACCGGCGGCTTCCGACAAAGACGAGGGTGTGAGCGCAGGGGCCTCGTGCGCCCCGCGATATGGCCGATGGAATAGACCTATATGAAGAATGAGAAGAAACAGAACGGACGGAGGAAGCCCCGCGGCGGCTTTGAGATAAGCGCCATCACCGTTTCCTACAGCCCCCCACCCGACGCCCGGTACCGCTTGCGCCGAATCATCACCATGATGATCAAGCACGCCGCCAGGGACAGGCGGGCCGCGCTCGGCGAGAACGATCCCCCGAGCGACCCGCAGGCTGAAGGCCACGCCGAGGCGGACGAATGATGCGCCCCTCTCGTTTCACCGTCATCGGCCTGGGCGGAGGCGTCCAGTCCTCCGTATGGGTGGAGGGGCACTGTGGCGGTTTGAGCGCAACGGATTGACCAGAGAACGACGGGAGGCGTATCTTGGAGTTGTCGGACGCTTCCCCGCTGACAACGAGGAGGGTGCAATGGCGCACCGAGACTACGGACCCGGGGAGATAACGGCCCTGGGCGAATCCATCTACCGGGAACAGGTCCAGTCGCAAATCGGCCCCGTTGAGAAGGGCACATTCGTAGTCATCGACATCGAGACCGGTGACTATGAGGTCGACCCAAGAGACGCGGCGGCTACCCGGCGACTGCTCGAACGAAGGCCGCACGCCGTGACATACGGCGTGCGTGTCGGACATCGCGCGGCATACAGGCACGTCGGCGGTTTCCGGGTGCCTGAACGCCGTGATTAGGGGCAGGGTAACCAGCAGTCAACAGGCTCTGATCGCCGTGGACATCTTCGATGGCGACGGCCGCCCCCAGTCTGTCGAGTTGGTCCTCGATACCGGGTTTACCGGCTACCTGACATTGCCGCCGGAATCCATCAGTCAACTGGAATTGACATCCGTTGGTCAGAGGACCTTCGAACTGGCTAACGGCGAGCTCTTCGACTTCCAGGTCTACCTTGGGTCTGTGTCCTGGCACGGCCTTCCGAGCGATGTTCTGGTGCTGCAATCAGACAGCGACCCGCTGCTGGGCATGGCCCTGCTCTGGGGTAGCCGGGTCACTATGGACGCTCTGAACGATGGTGAGGTTGGGATCGAGGAGTTGTCACCCGCCGGTGAGCAACCATGAATGACATGAAGAAGGACACGCCGGCAAGTTTCCAAGAGATCGTCGTTCAGCTGGGACCGCTCTTAGAGGAAATACAGAGCGGCCCAACATATCAGGGCCGAACCCTGCGAGAGTTGCCTGAGAAGGGAGTCTACGTCTTCTATGAGGACGGCAAGCCGATGTACGTTGGCCGTGTTGGCAGCAACTCCAAGCAAACGGTACGTCAGCGAATTCGACAGCACACGATCCCAAGCTCAGGGCATAATCAGGCGACCTTCGCGTTCAGGTTGCTTCAGGAAGAGCTTGGCCTACCGGTGGGCCATGAGTCCGACATAACGAGACCAGAATTGGCAGAGAAGTACGAAGCCGAGTTCCGTGAACAGAAGCAGCGAGTCAGCAACATGGAAGTCCGGGTTGTCGAGGTCACGGACTCGGTGGTTCAAGCGGTCTTTGAGATTTTCGCAGCCCTAACCCTGGGCACCACCAGGTACAATCGTTTCGATACTCACTAGTGCCCTGAATCTGAATCCCCCTATCTCTGCTTCACCAACAACCCAAGGGCCTGATGGAACAAGTACCACTCCACAACATTCGATGTCGTAGCTGCAATGACAGCACGAAGCACCCGGTTATGACTCACATGAGGACACCGCCCGAAGCCCCGATCTACACAGTCGGATGTCCTAACAAGTGCATGGATGCCGTCTACATGGAAATTGACCTTCCTTTTCGCCGATTCCCAGCAGCTTTCCAGCACTTGCTTGAACAGCCGCACCCCGGCCAGCTGGCCCCCGATGACCCTCGCAACTTCTTCTACGTCGCGCAGCAAGCGGGAGACGAGGAACAATGACTGACCCACTGCCGCACTCGACGGGTGCCGCGCTTTGACTCCGGCCCCCCAATCGCGGTATCATGGGAGCGAAAGTTGACCCGGCGGTGCGCAAACACCCCGGGCCGTGGCGCCACCTGAAAGGACAGGTGATGCAGTAGCATTGTACTACTCGCAGACCCGCTCCCGACAGGAGGCGGGTCTTTTTGATTTCAGAGGATTCGAGAGAGGAGGAGTCATGGCGAGAACTACCAAGAGGAAGACGGAGGCTAATCGGGCGGCCATCTACGCCCGCGTCTCGGACAAGAGCCAGGACGGCGAGGACAAGACCTCCATCGCCGAGCAGACAGGCGACATGGAAGCCTACTGCGAGAGCAAGGGACTGACCATCACCGCGCGCTACCACGAGGTGGGCCGGGGCTGGTCGAAGAAGCGCCCAGAATTCCAGCGGATGCTGGCCGACGCCAGAAAGGGACGCTTCGACACCATAGTGTGCTGGAAGTCCGACCGCCTCAGCAGGGGCATGTACCCCGCCGCCGCACTCATGGAGGTCGTCGAGGCCCACCAGATAGGGCTCGAAGCCGTCCTGGACGCCATCGACATGAAGACCTTCGGACTCATGGCGGCCATCGGCAAGATCGAGCTGGACAACTTCCGGGAGCGGTCCACTATGGGCAAGCGGGGGACTGCCAAGCAGGGACGGGCGCCTACGGGCCGCCTCCCCTACGGCTACCGCATCGGAGACGACGGCAGGCCCGAGGTGATTGAGGAGCAGGCGGAGGTCGTCCAACGCATCTTCCGCATGTACGTCGATGAAGGGATGAGGGCCTACTCCATTGCCGCGCGGCTGACCGACGAGGGGGTCCCCACACAGACCGGCAAGCTGCTGTGGCTTCAGTCCCGCGTGCACCACATCCTCGGGAATGCCACCTACACGGGCTCCTGGGTCTACGGAAAGTACCGCCATGTCGCCACCGAGGACGGCATGAAGGTCTACGATCAGCCGAAGGACACCTGGATAGAGATTCCGGTCACGCGGGTGGTCGACGATAAGACCTGGAAACGGGCGCAAGAGTTGAAGAAGCAGCGGAGCAGGAAGGCCAAGAGGAACACGAAGGTGCTCTACCTGTTGCAGCACCTGCTGAAATGCGCCGAGTGCGGCCGCAACTTCCATACAAGGGCCTCCTGGACAACCACCAGCGTTCGCGACGGCAAGCCTTACACCTACGAACTGACCACCCCCCGCCGCTACTACATGTGCAACGGGATGCAGGGCATGCGCCTGCGCTGCCGGGAGAAGCCCTACATCCGGGCTGAGCAGGTGGAGGAGCCGATATGGAACGAGGTGAAGCGGGTACTCCAGAACCCCGACCTGATCGTCGCCGGTATCGCCGACCTCGACTCTCAGGAGGGCGGCGGATTGGAGGAGGAGATCGCCCAGGCCGAGCGGGACCTGCGAAGCATCCAGATGGAAGAGGACCGAGCTGTCAGGCTGTTCGTGTCGGGAAAGATCACCGAGGCGCAACTCGACCTCCAGCGCAAGTTCATCACCGAGCGGCTTGAGAGCGCCAGGGCGAAGCTGGACGAATACCGTGATCTGGAGGAGAGTGGAACTGAGAAGCGGCGACAGATGGAGGAGGTCCTAGCCTGGGCGAGAAAGTTCGGCCAGGGACTGGAAGAGTTGACCCCCCAGGAGCGTCACGATTATCTCCAGATGCTCGTGGAACAGGTCACCATCGACAAGGACAACAAGGTGCACATCGCGATGGCTTTTCCCATCGACGATGATTCCCCAGACCCTGATTCTCCTGACCCTGAGCCGCTTCAGCCTGAGTCTATGTCGATTGGCTCCGCAAAGCCTTTGCCCTGAGATTCAGGCTGCCTCTGAAGGTAGAGGCCGCCCGGACGCTTCACTGGTCCGGCGTCCCGCTAGGCCGGGGCACCGCCCGGGCGGAGGATACAGGCATGCTCACTGCTGCTGCCCATGGGCGAGAGCGACCGGGTATCGTTTAGAGTAACCTCACTATGGTTCAGTGGCTGCGTCAAGCGCACATTAACTATAGTGTCCCTGAGGTCTTCCCAGCCCGTGCAGATCATTGACGGCCAACTCGTCTACTCAGCAACCGACCTAGTCGGGTTCCTCGCCTGCGAGCATCTGACGAACCTCGAACGCGCTGCGGCCGAGGGCAAGGTGCAGCGCCCTATGCGGCGCGATCCAGAACTCGACCGCATTGCGGCGCGCGGTCTCCAGCATGAGCAGCGGTTCCTTCGAGAGCTGGCCTTCGAGCAGAGGACCGTCGCCGCCATCGAATCAGAGACGTCACTGGGAAAGGCGGCGGAACGGACGATCGAGGCGATGCGGAGTGGCAACGATGTGGTCTACCAAGGGGCGCTGTTCGACGGCCGCCGCCGCGGCCACCCTGACTTCCTGATCAAGGTCGAGAAGCCAAGCGCCCTCGGCGCGTGGAGCTACGAGGCGTGGGACACCAAGCTCGCCCGCCACGCGAAGGGTTCGGCAGTGCTACAACTCAACCTTTACACGGACCTGCTAGAGAGCGTCCAGGGGATTGCGCCTGAGCATATGACATTGGCTCTCGGGGGCAGTGCCCAAGAGAAAGCGACCTTCCGGTCCGCGGACTATGGCGCGTACTACCGGTTGATCAAGACCGAGTTCGAGCGGGCAACGGCAGGCGCGGCGGCGTGGCCCATACCAACCCGGCCCGATCCTGTCGAGCACTGTGACGTCTGCCGTTGGAGCGAAGAGTGTAGGAAGAGGCTGCGCGCCGACGATGACCTGTCGCTGGTTGCGGGCATCACGTCCAACCAGCGGCGCCAGCTCCGCGAGCGCGGGGTCGTAACGCGCGCAGGAGTTGCCCAGCTCTCGTTACCTCTATCCCCGCCACTGAAGGGCGGTGCGGGCAGCTGGGTGAAGGTGCGCGAGCAAGCCCGCATCCAGGTCCAGGGTGAGAAGGCCGGAAAAGTGACCCACGAAATCCTCGACCCTCCCCGCCTGAAGAACGGGGAACTCGAGCCGGAGAAGGGACTGATGATTCTGCCGGAGCCGTCGGAAGGCGACCTCTTCTTCGATATCGAGGGCGACCCCTTTGCCCTCGATGATGGCGTGGACTACCTGTTCGGAGTGCTCGAGCCCCGCCTCTTGGATGACAAGGGCCAGCCCACCTTCCACACCTTCTGGTCGATTGATGGCGATGGCGAGGTGACCTTCGAGGCGGAGCACACAGCGTTCGAGGCATTTGTTGACCTCGTGATGAACCGGCTAGAGCAGGACCCTAACCTGCATGTGTACCACTACCACCACTACGAACCCACAGCGGTCAAACGGCTGATGGGCCGCTACGGCACGCGAGAGGACGAGGTCGACAAGCTCTTGCGCAGCGGCGTGTTCGTCGACCTGTACCGGACCGTTCGGCAGGGCGTACGCGCCTCCGTAGAAGGCTACTCCATCAAGAACTTAGAGCCGCTGTACAGCTTCGAGCGCACCGTTGGCTTGCGGGACGCCGGGTCGAGTATCGCGGCATTCGAGGAATGGTTGGAGCTGGGCGGCAACGTGCCGGACGACCCGCACATCCTCGACCGCATCCGCGATTACAACCACGATGATTGCATGTCCAACTGGCTACTGCGGGACTGGTTGGAGCAGCAGAGGGCTGCATTGACCGCGAAGCTTGGGCTGAGCCTCCCGCGACCTGAACTCCGGTCAGGTGACCCAAGTGAGAGACTTCGAGACGACCTAGACGAAACGGAGGACCTGGCAGACCAGCTTTCTGCCGGAGTCGCCGCCGACCCTGTGAGCCGCTCGGTCGAGGAGCAGGCGCGCTGGCTGCTGGCGCAACTCCTCCATTGGCACCGGCGCGAGGACAAATCGAGCTGGTGGCGGTACTTCTACCTTATGAACGACCTGACGGACGAGGAGCGAATAGAAGAACTAGATGCGCTGGGAGGGCTCACACCGCTAGGACGGGTTGGTACGGAGAAGCAGTCCGCCATCTACCGGCTCAAGTACCCTCCGCAAGACCATAAGGTCGGCGAAGGGACCAGTCCCCACGACCCGGCAACAGGCAAGTCAGCAGGCACGGTGACGAGGGTCGACGATGGGGAAGCAATCATTGAGATTAAGCGCGCCATGAGCAGCGGTCCCCCCAAGCCCCTTTCCCTCGTTCCACAGGATGTCATTTCGTCCTCCGTGCTGTCACGAAGCCTTAGGAGCATCGCCCGCTGGGTGGCCGAGCATAACATCGACGGGCCAGGAGATCACCGCGCCGCTCGCGATTTACTGCTTCGGCGTCCCCCTCGATTCTCTAGCGATAGTGGCGGCGGGCCGTCCGAAGCGGGAGCATCGGCCGCGACTGTGGCCCGGCAGCGGGCGCGTCAACTCGATTCCAGCTATCTGGCGGTCCAAGGGCCGCCGGGATCGGGCAAGAGCACAGTGGGCGCCGAGATGATCGTGGACCTCGCGCAGGAGGGTAAGCGGATTGGCGTCACAGCCAACAGCCACAAGGTCGTCGGCGGCCTCCTAGAAAAGGCCGCCGAAATCGCGGCAGAGCGGGGGGTGGGCGTCACGATAGGCCAAAAGCCACGGACCGGCGAGCCATGCACGTTCGCCGGGGCCACGCCGCTGGACAAGGCAACCGACATCGCTAGGACGCTTGCGAAGGGAGAAATGGACGTAGTCGGCGGCACCGCATGGCTCTGGAGCAGCGAGGAGATGCGTGGAACAGTCGAATTCCTCTTCATAGACGAAGCTGGCCAGATGTCTCTCGCCAATGCCCTAGCGTCGTCGCCGTGCGCCGCCAACCTCGTACTACTGGGCGACCCGCAGCAGCTTGATCAGCCGCTGAAGGGCGTGCATCCGCCAGGAGCCGACCAGTCAGCTCTAGGGCACCTGCTCGGCGAGCATGAGACGATCCCCCACGAACTTGGGGTCTTCCTCGACGGGACGTGGCGGCTGCATCCAGATATCTGCGACTACACCTCCGAGGTGTTCTATGAGGGCCGGCTGAGCTCGCAGCCAGGCCGCGAAGCTCAAGCCGTGAGGGCGGATGGCGCACTCGCCGGTACAGGCCTCCGCTTCATATCGGTCGAGCATGAGGGGCATACGACCACGTCGGAGGAGGAGGCGCAGGCAGTGGCCCGTCTTATCCGGGAGTTGCTCGACGAAGGAGCCACGTGGGTCGACGAGCGGGGAAGGGAAGAGCCAATTCGCGTTGAGGATGTCTTGGTCGTCGCGCCGTACAATGCCCATGTCGCGGCTATCGTTGCCGCCATGCCCGAGGTGGACGCCGGTACTGTGGACAAGTTCCAAGGGAGAGAAGCTCCCGTGTCCATCTACTCCATGGCCACCAGCTCTGCAGCCGACGCCCCACGAGGGATGGAGTTCCTGTACAGTCTGAACCGCCTGAATGTCGCCACCTCACGGGCGCGCTGCCTCACCGCAGTCGTCGCGAGTCCGCACCTCCTCCGAGTTCGCTGCAAGACCCCCCGCCAGATGCGGCTCGCCAACGCTCTCGCACGGTTCGTCGAGTTTGCCCGTGGTGCGTGAGCCATGTCTGACGCTATCCTGGAAGTGGCCGCAAGAATTGATCTGGTGCCGAAGCGATGACCCTCACCGCAGAAGACAACATAGCCGACATTCTCCGGGACTTCGGCGGTGACCCCCGGCACGCCGAGGGTCTGGCCGCGTTCTTGGGGTTCGAACCGATCTCGAACCCGGAGGACCGGTTGGCCGGCCCGCTCTCCGGCGGGCTGAAGCAGTTCCTGCGCGGCCGCAGCGACGGAGGCTTCGGAGTAAGTGAGCTCTACCGGGTCGGAAGCCGCAAGGCAGACCCGGCAGAGGCTGGCCTGTGGGTTGGCGTGCTCTCCGACTGGGGCTATCGGTCGTCAGACCGGGACCGCTCGCGTCGGCGCATCACTCGCGCCTTGGTGGAGCACGTACCCGATAGACGGTCCCTAGCCTTACTGGTTCCTCCACCCACCGACCCGCGCCACGAAGCTGAGCTTGTCTTTCCCCGCACCCAGGTCGGTTCTTCCAATGGGGCCGTCACCAGCGTCCGCGCCCACCTTGACCTAGATAATCCCACACGCTTCCATCGGGACCTCCTCCGCGCGCTGCGGATTCACCCTGGCGCGAACCTGCTGGAAGTTTCGAGGACCTGGCAGCAGCAGTTCAGCGTCGAGCGCGTCACCACCACGTTCTACCAGGAGTATGCCACCGTCCGCGACCACATAGCCAAGGCGCTATTGGCGCACAACCAGTACCACTCGGTGGTCAAGTCCTTCACCCAGGACGAGGCCCGTGCCTGGGCCACCCGCCAGATGGGTCGCGTCCTGTTTCTATGGTTCCTTCAAGCCAAGCGTTGGTTGGGGGAGCCAGGCGGGCACGGCTCCGTAACCTACCTGCTGGACCTGTGGCGACGCCGCTCTCAGACGGACGAGGGCGAATACTATCGCGGCATCCTGTCGCCGATGTTCTTCGACGCCATGGCGACGGGGAGCAGCAGCCGGAGCGAACATCCTGTCCTCGGCTTCGTTCCATACCTGAACGGCGGTCTGTTCAGGCGCAGCGCCCTTGAGGACCGCATCCACGATGCGGGCGAGGTGTCGCTGCCGGACGAGGTGTTCGACCCCGAAGATGACAGCTCGCTCTTGGGCCTGCTCTCTCGCTATCGGTTCACCACCAGGGAGTCCACGCCCGATGACCAATCCGTCGACCCCGACCCGGAGCTGCTGGGCCGGGTGTTCGAAAACCTCTACCAGGGCGACGAACGCCACGACACCGGCACCTACTACACACCGAGAGAGATTGTCCATTTCATGTGCCGCGAGGTGCTGGACGGCTACCTACGTGACAGGACAGGCGTTCCCCAGTCCACTCTGGACGCCTTACGCCAAGAGGCCGTCGGTTCTAGGGACGAGCACGAGGCTCTGCCAAAAGTCCCCGCCGAGGCACTCATCGACGCGTTGGAGACTGTCAAGGTGTGCGACCCGGCCGTCGGCTCTGGGGCGTTTCTTCTTGGAGCCATCCAGGAGATGGTGGCCCTGCGGCGAGGAATCCTCTTCTCAAAGCGACGCTATGTTGAGCCTGAAGAACTCTACCGGACGGTGAGCGAGTGGAAGCGGCGCATCATCGAGAACAGCCTGTACGGGGTGGACATCAACCCTGAAGCCGTGGAGATATGCCGCCTGCGTCTCTGGCTCTCGATGGTGCTGGATATGGACGAGCCGCCTGAGCCCAACTCCGACTGGGCGCTTCCCAACCTGGACTTCCAGATAGTGGCGGGGGACTCGCTGGTGGACCGAGTAGCAGGCGTGACGTTCAAGGAGTCTTGGCCCACGCCCAAGAGCCTGCAACTCGGAATGGAACTCCAGGGCAGCCTTCAGCGACTGGAGAACAACATCGCCCAGCGGAGGCGAGAGTTCGAGGGGACACACAGGAACCCCAAACGTCTTCGCGAGTTGCGAGATTTCATCGCCCGGGACCAGCGTGAGATCGTCCGCCTGCACTTGGCGGATGCGCTAGAGAAGGCCGAGGCAGAACTGCAGGGCCTGCTGGAAGCGATGGAGGAAGGCACCCGGCGGATTACTAAGACAGCGCTGAAGAGAGCCGAGGGGCTCATAGACCGCATGCGTTCCCTGCT
The DNA here is from genome assembly GCA_965219425.1 of Dehalococcoidia bacterium. Taxonomy (GTDB): domain Bacteria; phylum Chloroflexota; class Dehalococcoidia; order Lucifugimonadales; family Australimonadaceae; genus S5-327. The sequence goes on along the minus strand of OZ244741.1, from coordinate 3,676,391 downwards.
GGATAACATGGAGTCGACGGACTTCGCTTTAGTGCAAAAGCCCTTCCTCTGGCCTATCGCCTTCCCAGAAGTGCTACGGGAGGGTGATGTCAACGCAGGCTTCGACATCGTACTGGCCAATCCGCCATACGTGCGCCAGGAGAGGTTAGATGCTGAAGACCAGCGGTCTTATGAGGAAGCCTTCCCGGAGGTGCATACGGGCATGGCAGACATCCTTGTCTACTTCTACGCCCGTGCCCTGCAGGTGCTCCGGCCTGGAGGCTGGATGTCTTTCATAACCAGCAACAAGTTCATGAGGGCCGGTTATGGCGTCGGCATCCGTGAGCACCTTCCGGCTTCCCTACGTATCCATCGGGTCATGGACTTCGGTGACCTGCCCCTGTTCGAGGCCAACGGCAAGCCTATCGCGGCCTACCCGGCCGTTTTGGTGGGCAACCGCTCCGATGAGGCTGCCGAGCACTCTCTGACCGTTGCCGATCTAGGAGGCCCGGTCCGCAAAGAGCTCTTCAAGGCCAACCTCAAAGTTGGCACTGAAAGCGTGCGCGGCGTGTTGGAAGACCTGTACGGCCTGCTAGCGAGGGCCGAGATCAACGAATTCCCGCAGGTGCTTCTGAAGAAGGACGGTTGGGTCTTGGAAGATCCCGTCCTGATCCGTCTTTTCGAGCGGCTTATGAACCAAGGCACACCGCTCGGCAAGTTCGTGAAAGGGCGTATCTACAGAGGAGTTACTACTGGCTTAAATGAGGCGTTCGTTATAGATCAGGCCAAGCGGGAGGAACTGATAGAGGAGGACCCGCGCTGCGCGGAGCTCATCAAACCCTGGTTACGGGGAAGGGACATCAAGCGATGGAGGGCAGAATCGGCGGGGCTGTATGTCATCTTCACTCGTCGCGGGGTGGACATTGACGAATACCCGGCCATCAAGGGTCATCTCTCTTGGTGGCGCACCGACCTAGAACCCAAGCCAACCAGCGGACAACGAAGCGTTGGAAGAAAGCCGGGAGATTACCAGTGGTACGAGATACAGGACTCCATCGCATATTATCACGAGTTCGCACATCCGAAGGTCATATTTAACCGATTTATCAAGTCACCCTCTTTCGCGTTTGACAGGTCAGGCGCTTATCACAACGACGCGTGTTACTTTGCAATACCGCCAACTCCATCGGTAGCGGCAATCGTAAACGCTACAGTCGGCTGGTGGCTGCTGTCGCATCTCTGCACGGCCCTTCAGAATGGCTATATGCAAGTATTTGTGCAGTTCCTAGAGCAACTCCCGATTCCGTCGCTCCCAGAAGACATAGACAAACGCCTTGCGGAATATGTGGAGACACTGGCAACAGGAGTGGACGCTCCTGATATCGAAAAGGAAATCGACATCCTCGTATTTGAAGCCTACGGATTGTCTTCACCGGAGCGCAAGCTGGTCTTGGACTGGCTGGGAGAACGCCGGGAGGCCCTGGGCGCTGAGATGCCCCCGGACTGGCGGAAGCTCAACACCCTGCGGGCGACGGCGGGCGCATGGAGGGGTAACGTTGACTCGGACCAACTTATGAAGGACATTCGCGCCAGCCGCATGATAAACACGCGACCCGAACCCAGGCTGTAACATCATGAAGTACTTGGTGGATACAGATTGGATCATCCTTCACTTCCGGGGCAACACACAAGTGGCTCGACGCATTGAAGAGTTGACCCCTGACGGGATCGGCCTGAGCATAGTGTCGATGGGCGAGCTCTACGAAGGCGTGTATCGGGCTTCCGACCCTGCAAGCCATGAGAGCGACTTGAAGCTTATACTCTCTGAGATTGACGTGGTTTATATAGACGATGAAGTGTGCAGGGTATTTGGGCAGCAAAGGGGCAGACTGAGGGCCACTAACCCCGACATCGGGGATACCGATTTTTGGATAGGGGCGACGGCTATACGCCACAACTTGACGCTGCTCACCAACAACAGACGTCATTTTGAACAGATGCAGAGTTTGAGTATAATCTCAATGTAGAGTTATGCCCTTTATCAATTGGTCAACAACTAGCATGAACGTGAGTTCTGTAGGGAATGGATCGCACGGGGGAGTCTTAGCAGAATGAGGGAAGAGACGGGCTGATGGTTACAGAAGCGGAGGCACAGACCATCTTGACGGAGGAGAAGGTAATTGGGGCCAATCTGAGTTGGATAGCAGACGGCGCCTTTCATCGTCTAGAAGCTAAAGTACTGTGCATGGAAAGCGAGGAAATCCTCACCCTAAAGGGAACGTGGGGGAAGACAAACCGTAGTTTCGCCCTCCTGTACAAGAACACGCCAATACGCAAATACACCGTCCACGCTTGCCACCGAGACCCCGTGACACGGGAAGTAGTCAGACAACCCCATAAGCATACGTGGGACGACGAATACGAAGATCGCCGAGTTTACATTCCGGACGACATCCGAGTAGGAGACCTGAACGAGGAGCTTATGGACTTCCTCAAAGAATGCAATATTGAGCTGAGGGGAACATATACGTTGATGATGGTCTAGCAACCTGCGAAAGGAGGTCCGTAGCCATGGCGCAAGTCGATTGTGCGGAGGCGATTGCAGGGTATCTTGCAGCGCTTAACGACGAATTTCAAGCCGTCGGTAGCGGAGAAGAATGTGTGCTGGCTACCCCCTTCGTGCGGCCGGATGGAGAAGGGATTGAAGTGGAATTGACCATACGGCTAGACGGCACTGCCAACTTGAGCGATATGGGCAGCACCATGAGCTATCTGTACGTCAACGGCCTCACCTTGAGCCGATCTCTGATAGACCAGGCCAAAAGTATTGCAAGGAGTCACGGGGTACAAGTTCAACGCAACGCCTTGAGCATAAGCATAGGTCAGGAATCAGTCGGCCAGGGCATCCACGGCCTCATTCAGGCTGCCTTAGAGGTAAGCAGCCTGATTCATAAGCGCCGCCCCACTTCGCGAGTGCAGTTCGATGATGAATTGGAGTCTTTCATCATTCAGAGCGGCGCCACGTACGATGTGGGCTTCACGGTAGGCGGGAAGCGGGAGAGTCACACCATAAAGTTTCATGTCAACTCTGGAAAGAACCTGTTGATCCAGCCGGTGTCGGCTTCGGCTGAAGCAGCGGCGCGAACTTGGGCAGAGCGCTTAGCTTATCGCTTCGCAGATATACGTGAGAGCGATGACAAATGGCATCCTTTAGCTGTACTGGACGACCGTAGCAGACGGGCGGAAGTCTGGACGAAACACGCGCTTACCCCCGTCGAGGAGTACGCCATGAGGTGGTCGCAGCAAGACGAGCTGACTTCACTGTTGGCGACACTATCTCGAGGAACTGGTTGATGAGTCTCCTTCCCATAGCCAACGAGCCGACCACCGGCACGATGCGCGAGCATCTGACCGGCGCGTTGGCCCGCGTCATCCCACAGGACATCCGCATTGCCACAGCCTACCTGACCCCCGACGGCTTTATGGAGCTGAAGGACGGCATGAGGGACGCTGCCAGAGTCCGCATGCTGCTGGGCGAGCGGCCCTTCATGAACCGTCGAGGACCGCGGGACGTGCTGGAGCAACCCGGCGACCACGACGAGCTTCACGGCCCTGCGGAGTCGGTGGACTGGTACACGTTCCTGGACGGCGGCTACCCATGGCTGCTGCTAACCCACGAGGAGCGCCGGGAGTTGCTGGCCCGCGGCGTGACTCCGGAGGCGGCAGCGTTCGACCTGTCCGCGTGGGAGCGGGTCACTGCCCTGGTGGACTTCCTGCGAAGGGATAACGTGGACGTCCGTCGCTTCCTGGGCTCCGATGCAGGCAGGATTTTGCCGGAAAAGGTGCTGGACCACCGCTCTCCCAGGAACCGGCTTCACGCGAAAGCGTACCTCTTCTCCGGCGAGATGGGACGGTATGCCGCCGTAGGCTCCAGCAACCTCACCAAGAGCGGACTCTCCGAGAACTCCGAGCTGAACCTCGCTTCCTATGACCGGGAGCTAACAGCACACCTTGAGGGCTGGTTTGATGAGAAGTGGGAGCTTGGGCAGGACTGCAAGGCTCAGTTCATCCAGCGCTTGGAAGAGTGCGTGCTGTTCGGGAAGCGCTATACACCCTGGCAGGTCATGCTCAAGTCGCTGCACGCGGCCTACGGTCGCTTCCTAGAGTTAGGTCTGTCGGAAGAGGTCATGGGGAGGCTGGCCGGATTCCAGCAGCAGGCCGTCCAACGCTGCGTGGCCCTGCTGAAGCGGCACTGGGGGGCAATGCTGTGCGACTCGGTGGGCCTTGGTAAGACCTACGAAGGGCTGGGCATCCTGCGGGAGTTCGCCAACCAACGGGCCGAGGACCCGATTCGCCCCAGCACATCGACGCGGGCGCTCATTGTCTGCCCCGCCCAGCTTCAGGACAACTGGAGCACCGACAGGCTCGCCGAGTGGGGAATCATCGCCACTACGGTCACCATGGAGTCCTTGCCTAGCTTGGCGGACATCCAAGAGGAGCCGTCGGCAATCCAGCGGCAACGGCTCTACGCGGAGTTGAAGCGCTACCAGGATCAGTACGACATCATCCTGGTCGACGAGTCCCATAACTTCCGCAATCCGAGGACAAAGCGCTATCGCGCCCTCATGGAGATCATCCGAGGCGGCAAGCCCGATAAGCGGGTGCTGCTGATGACGGCAACGCCCATCAATAACTCCGTCTGGGACCTCTACCATCAGCTTATGCTCATCAACAGAGGGGACGACACCTGGTACGCGGGCCGCGGGCCGATACCCAACCTACGAGAAGCTTTCCAGGCCATTGAAAAAGGCGACTCAGGATCTGGCCTCCTGGATACGATGATGCTCTCCCTCGTCCGTCGGACCCGGCACGACATTCGGTCGATGCAGGAGGCGGGAGAGATGATGGAGGTCAACGGGCAGCCGCTGCGCTTCCCGGAGCATGAGATACCCAAGGCAGTGGACTACAGCCTGCAAGGGCTGTACGGCAACATCTACCTGGACATCATCGACGCCATCGAACATCTGAACTTTGCCGTGTACCGCCTCGACGAGTACGGAGTGGAGACTGGAGAGGAGGAGACGAGCGCACAGCTGCGGCAGCGCAACTCCAATTTCGTGGGCATCATGCGCACCATCTTGCTCAAGCGCATGGAGAGCTCCCTAGCGGCGCTCACGTCCACGGTGCGAAGCCTTGTGGACTATTTCAACCTCTTCTTGGCACGGCTTGAACAGGGCCACGTCCTGACCCCCAAGCAGGCGTACAAGCTGCGCGCCGTCCTAGGCGGTTCACTGCCCGATCACGACCAGGACCTAGAGGACATGGACCCCAAGGCCGTGGCGGCATTGCAGCAGGAACTCGCCGCGCCGGAGGACCTGGACCTTCGCGGGCGGTTGCAGGCAGATGTGGAGTTCGACCGGGACAGGCTTCAGACGTTGCTCACTCGGCTTCAGTGGCTGGAGGAGATGCTGGCGGAGCAGGGCGACCCCAAGGCCCAGGCCGTGCGCAAGCTGCTCGAAGGGCTTCCGAAAGAGGACGACCATGGGCAACCTACCAAGGTAGCCCTATTCACGACGTATAAGGACACCGCTCAACACCTGTTCAAGCAGTTCGGCGGAGAGGTGGATTCTTTGAAGAGCGACGTTCGCGTTCAGAGTAACCTGAAGGACGCACAGTGGATGTCGCTGCTCACGGGAGGAGATGACCAGAATCGGCGGCGCTCGGTGCTTGAGCGGTTCGCTCCGCTGGCAGCCCACCGGGAGACTGAACCTCTGGATGATCCAGCCCTGCTGAGGAAAATAGAGCCTCTGCGAGCGCAAGGCATTGAGTTGTTGATAGCTACGGACGTACTTTCAGAGGGACAAAACCTCCAGGACGCCCAGTTTCTGGTCAACTACGACCTCCCTTGGAATCCCGTGCGCATGATTCAGCGCGCCGGGCGCATTGACCGCCTGTTCTCTCCGCACGACAAGGTGTACATCTACAATCTGATGCCCGAGGACGGACTGGAAGACATCTTGAAGCTGGTGGAGAACCTATCCAAGAAGATTGAGACCATCGAGGATGCGGTGGCCCTAGACGCTTCGGTGCTCGGTGAACAGATTGAGGCGAAGGAACTGGACAAGGTAATGAAGCTGCGCGCTGGCGGCGTCCAGGCCGACCAGGTCTACCGCGAGGGAGAGCGGAGCCAGGGGCTGGACGAGGGCGCGGAGTTGCTGAACAGATACCTTGACTTGATGAAGGACTTCGCCACCGAGGACATACGGGACATTCCCAACGGCGTCTACAGCGTGAAGAAAGGTATGGCTGAAGGCGTCTATATTATGCTGAAGATGCCCGAGGAAGCGTCTGGTGAGGTGTTCTGGCGTTTCTACCCATCGGGCAACCTGTTACAGCCGATGACTTCGCCCAATGACGTGCTCTCCATAGTGGAGTCCAATAGAGAGGAACTACGGCTGGAGTTGGCTCCGGACGAGAACCCATTCAGCTACTTGGGAGAACCGCTGAAGGCAGCAGTAAGCCAAATTGGTCAAGCCTACCTGGATGCTATTGCCTCAGTCACGTCGGACACCTTCACAAGAAGGGTGAGGCAGTTCCTCAACCGCGACGATCTGTTGGAGTCTAACGCGGACTTGTTCCAATACTTCAGCAATTGGGTGGACATGTCTCTACCTTCCAATGCGGTACGGCGAGCGAGTATGCGGGACCCAGTGCGAGTACTCAACAGGCTTGCTCCTACCCAGGTGGAGCTCGGTTTGTTGGTGCCAGCGCTCACCACCCTCAGAGAGGCCATTCAAGCCGAGGGACTCGACAGGCCCATCCAAAGGCCGGACACGAGACAGCCATCCGTCGAGGACTTGGAACTGGTGGCATGGGAGCTTGTCGTTGGGCCAGACGGGCTGCCTCGTAAGTTCTAGAGAGCCTGCGGGAGTGGCTACGCGATTCGACCGAAGGCGAATTCGCGGTGAATTCTGTGGGCAAGCTTGACGGAGGTTAGGGAGATGGAAGACATTCGGCCAACTGGAGAGGAGCCACCGGAATTGAAGGTAGGCTTCTATATGCTTGTAGTCCAAGACGTGGAACGTGCCTTGCGTTTCTACAGGGACGTGCTGGGGCTGGACTACAGGTGTTAGACACAGACAGCGACACGCCTGAATGGGCGAGGCTGGCCCTAGGCGACGCCATCATCGTCCTTAAGCGAGACAGCTACAACAACAGCGACGAGACTATGACTAGGACTGCAATCGACTTGGTGCGCGAAGGTCGCGTCCGTGATTTGACTTGGACTGGACTCCACCTTGAGGTGTACGACATCCCAGGTGTGTGCCGGCGCCTGAAGGAGGGCGGGGGCCAGGTCCTCAGCTCGCCCCGGCGTGCCCGTCGTGGGACCGCCGCGGCGGACGTGGCGGACCCGGATGGAAACGTGTTCATCTTCTACAGTGTCAAACGCCAAGATCTATAGGCCGGTAAGTTGAGGAATCGCCAGAGTCTTTAGGCCAGTTCGCCAAGGTCTTTAGGCCACCCCGGGCACCAAATCGGAGAGCATGGCCGCACTTCATTTCGAGGAGCGGCGATGGCTTACAAGGAGGTGTCCAGGGTGGACATAGTGGAAGTTATCCGGCGCTGGCAGAGAGGGAACAGTCAACGGCACATAGCCTCAGGGACGGGACTGTCCCGTGAAACCGTTCGCAAGTACGTGGACGCGGCCTTGGAGGCTGGAGTATGCCTGAGTGGTCCAGCCCCCACCGAGGAGCAAGTGAGTCGGCTGGCGGCGGGCGGGCGTTCCGGTCCACGGGCGGTTGCCACGCCAGCCGAGGACAAGCTGGTCCCCTGGGCCGACCAGATATACCAGTGGCTCACCGTCGACCGCTTGCAGTTGACGCGCATCCAGGAGTTGTTGGCGGAACAGGGCTGCTGGGTTTCCTACACGTCGCTGCGGCGCTTCATCCAGCGGCGCAACTGGCAGAGTCGGAGTCGCACGACGGTTCGGATGGAGCAGAGTGCGCCGGGGGAAGTGGCGGAGCTGGACTTTGGGCGCCTGGGCTACATCGAGGATGCGGAGACTGGCCGCCGCCGGACGGTGTGGGCGCTGATCGTGGTGCTGGCCTACTCCCGGCACTGTTTCGTGTGGCCCACCTTCAACCAGAAGCTGGAAGACGTCGTCGACGGACTGGAGGCGGCCTGGGCTTTCTTCGGCGGTATTCCCCACTATCTCGTCATCGACAACTTCCCCGCCGCGGTCGCGGGCGCCGACGCAGCCTCTTCGACGATCCCATCCTCGGCAACAGCGCCCTCGACCGGCTCGCCAACGCCAGCTACCAAATCATCATCGAAGGCCAAAGCTACCGCGAGAGGCTCTCTCCGCATCGGGCCTTGTTGGGAGCAAAGGGGGTGTTTGACCTGTCAACTACGACCTGATACAAGTCCAACTCGGTCGTGCCCAGGGTGGCCTAATGACTGTGGCGATGACTGGCCTATAGACCCTGGCGAATGACATACAGTCCACTGGAGTAGGGTTCCGCCCATCGCTACGCCGACATATGGCAACACCAGGATCGACAGATACTAGGGACTGCCTCCGTCGGATGTCTTCGTCGATTCGACGGAATCGGCAGGCATTCTGGGCGAGGGTCGCCCCCGGGTGATTAACGGCAACTACTCAACTCAACAGGCAGGCCTGTCAATGACGGTTTTGAAAATGACCCACCTGTGACGGATCACCAGCGGAGGCGGGGCGGGAGGAGGGCGGGCCCTCTCGAAGGCAAGCTTGCGGCGGAACCGGGCTTCTTGGCGTTGACACGACATCTCGCACGGCCATTGTCCGCGCAGGGGACCCCTTCTCGTAGACGGTACCAAGGCGGGCAACGACGGGCTGGGCGTCGAGGGCACCAATACCAACCCTGACAGTCTGCATGCTATCGTATTGAGCAACGACGGCTTAGGAGAATCGAATGACTATATCCCCTCTAGGACGTGACTCTCGTAACCGGAGTTGGTATGCAGCCGAGTATGGCGATAATACATGGATCGCCATACATGGGAAGTGTCATGGAGTTTCTGGTAAGTTCATGATCGCAGTATTCCGTGATATGCAGACATCAAATCCGCCGATTGCGGCAAAATTAAATGACATCGTAGTTGACTCTCCCGAAGAAAATCTTGGGATAGGAAGCCTATTACTGAATCGCGCTGAGGCATGGTGCAAGCTTAACGGCATAAAACGTATCTACGGTGAATTAAGCTCTGCGGACGCGGACCATTTTGACAAGCTCCAGTATTTCTATGAGAAGAAGCACGGCTTCACAGTGTGCTGGTTGAATCACGAGAAAGTAGGCTCTCATACCATGGGCTACATTGAGAAGTATCTATAGCTGTATAGCATCAGGTTGAACCAAAATACCCGCTGTCCCTCTCCAGCTTGTTCGGGGCTGAGCGTGCCCTCGTGTGGCCTCCCCATGCCTGTGGTTCCTCAGATGGCTATCCCCACCAGAGTCCGAGCGTGAGGATTGCGGCGAAGCGTGATGGTGGGCATGACAATCTCCCTTCAATCCATGTGAGAACTGGACAGCCACTGACTAGACTGTATCTGCCAGACGGCCGTGAATGGCGCATCTGAGCAACCGCCCATGACCTAGTTATCGCTTACTAGGTCAACACCAATCCCACTGCTTACTAGGACTATGGCATATTTGTATATTTGTCGGAGAACTTTACAACAGCGTCACATCCGACAAAATCCTTTCTAATAGCTTGTTGTGGTGCCAGCAAATTTTCGTATCGAATGGAAACACCGGGATCTGTATCGACTATGTACCAAGGAGTTCCTTGTACCGGTAGGCTTTTCTTCAAGAAAAATTGCATCCCTACGTCTGACATGGGCATGGAGTATCCAATGACGAAGACTCTCGTGGCACCGTCAAGCATGTCACTCGCCTCTCGCCACAGTGATCTGACAGTTTCATTGTTGAAAAATGTAGCCTTCTCTGTTACAGGAGGTATGATTAGCGTTTCCTTGTCCCTAGCCGACCACCGGGAATCCCTCTCGAATTCGTGCGGTTCAGGTCCCCAAGGCGAAACATCAGAATAGTAAATTGTTTCTCCGTAGAAGTCTGCTTTTCCGGAATAGTGCCAATTGACTGATCCGTGAAGCTTTAGGTAGGTGAACGTCTCCAACGGGCCTGCAGAAAGGAGTGTGGCAACACGAGACCTTATATTGGAGAAGTGGGGAGGATAAATCTGGCTAAGTGCTATCCCCTGTCCATTGTTGATCTCAGGCTTAGAAAATGCTCTTGCAGCACGCTCTATCAAAGTATCGTAATTCAAGGTGATGACGGTAGCCTGTCTGATATGCCATTGCTCGATCAGGTTCTCCAGCCAATTGGGTGACGCTTTTATGGAATCCTTCGTCCTCTCCTCGATTACCTCCCTAATGTATCGACGGAATTTGGTAGTAAGCGCTTGATTTTGCTGATTGAAAACGTCGTGTAGCCACGGCTGTGGCTGAGACAAATATGTCATCCAAATCTCTATGTTCTTCTCTAGTTCCCTTCCTCTGTGTTCAGAGTCCTCCAGCGGCAGCGGAAGCTCGTTATCACCGATGCGCTCCCTTACGGCGACGGTCAGTTCTTTCATGGTGGGCATTTGAGTGTTGATGGCTTTGGAGAATCCAGCTCCAAGTAGGAATACGTCTCTGTGTGTCACTGTTTTCTCTCCAATATACTGGTGTGGGTTAAGCAAGCTTTTGACTTGATTGAGTGACCTTACCCCAAGTTAGCACGAACGGCTAGTGGAATCCAGGCATAGGCTCCCAATTCCACAATGGAATCATGGCTAGATTAGCTGCGAGTTTGGGATATCGGGAGCGGGCCGGTGTCGGCATTGAGGCGCCGTTGGACGCCGATTCGGAGTAAGCGGCGCCCTGGGTGGCCCCTGATCGGGCCGCTGGCGCCTCCGTTTAGGCATTTCATCCTCAACAGGCAGGGACCGCCCCCGGAGATGATGGCGAGGGCATGAGCTTCGCCATGCGCATGAGGTTGTACGCCGCCAGAGCCATCTCCGCCCAGAGGCCGTTGCGGGCCACGCCGCAGTAACGCAGCTTCCTCCCGCCCCCGACGGTCTTCAGCCAGCCGAACACCTCCTCAACCCGCTTCCGCACCCGCTGACTCGCCGCGTACCCCGCATGACGGCTCGTCCGTCGGTCCAGGGCTGAGTGCCGTTGCTTCATAGCCACGTGAGGCGTGATCTCGAACGCGCGGCAGGTGGTCACGAACTCCCGCGTGTCGTACCCCTTGTCGGCCCCGACCGTGATTCGCCGTGCGGTGGGGACCCGCTCCAGCATCGTCAGCGCCGCTTCCGTTTCAGTCGTCCCGGTAGCCTGCGACAGCACCACGTCCGCCACCAGCCCATAGCGGTTCTCCATGAGCACGTGACCAGTGAAGGACAGCTTCGCCGCCTGCCCCTCCCCCTTGCGCGCCAACAGCGCCTCCGGGTCCGTTGTCGATATATGGGTCGCGTTGGAACGCCGCTCGCCCCGGAAGTCCTTCCACGGGTTCCGCCCGCCTGCCCCCGCAGGCGGGTCCCCCTCCTCGTCCCTCGGCCGGACGCTCTTGAGGGAGGCCCACGCCTCCAACAGGGTCCCGTCCACGCTGAAGTGCTCCTCCGACAGCAGGCGCTGCCGCCTCGCTTCGCTCACCACCGCCCCGAAGAATCGGCCCGTCACCTCATGCGCCAGCAGCCGGGTCCGGTTCTTGGCGAACGTCGACTGGTCGAAGGAACCGCCCCGGATGTTCAGGTCGAGGAACCACCGGAAGAGCATGTCGTAGGTCAGCCGTTCGCAGAACTGGCGCTCCGAGCGCACGGAGTAGAGCGCGATCAGCAAACTCGCCTTCAACAGGTGTTCGGGCGGCACGGAGGGCCGGCCTCTCTTGGCATACATGCGGCTGAAGGTGGGCGACAACTCCTGAAGCACCCGGTCTGCCAGCGGCTTGATCCGCCGGATCGGGTGTTCCTGTGGGACCAAGTCCTCGGGGGAGAGCACTACCAGACTCTCGATCTGCTGGTCGGATGTGCCGCGCATGGCCGCCTCCCGTTCGTGCTGCGCCAAGCGTAACCAAACGCCTTCCCATCCGCACCTTCCCGTCCCTACCTTCGCATCCCTACCTCGCAGCCATTTTTCATCACCCTGCTAGGTGTCGTTGTTTGCTGCAGAGCTGAGGTCTACCGCCCACGAGTATCGAATCTTTCCGTTGTGATTGCCTCGCATCCATGGACATGGGCAGGACGCAAATACAACAAGACGTACCGATACTCGCAGGCCGCGGCCGACTACCCCCACGCAGGAGCGGCACGGGAGACTTGCTGTGCTACAGGTCAACTGCCCATTGGAAAGTTCGCAATACAGCAGCCTCAGGTTCACCACGAGCCCTATTTGGCAGAGGGGCGGAGCAGGCGGCGAGAAGGGCGTCGGGGGGTAAGAGAAAGGGCCTCGGATTTCCGAGGCCCTTTGCATAGCGTCACTCTGACGGGGCTACTGGTCCAGCCAGGCGTTCTCGAAGATGCGGTGGTACATCTTGTTCGTGCCGCGCCAGCCAACGTTCTTGACCTCGGGACGCGCGACGATGCCGTTACCCCAAACAGGGCTGGTGATGCGGTAGGCATTGTCCGCGGCGTACACCTGCAGCTCCTGGGCCACCGCCGGGCGCTCGCCGGGGCTCGCGCCCCATAGACGTTCAACGATGTCGTCGAGCGCCGTGTCCGGGTTCAGGGAGAGGGTGTTCGCGGGCTGCTGCTGGCTCCAGAAGTAGGTGGCTGCCAGATCGTCCATATCGAAGCTGTTCGTCCACCCGAAGTACAGGTCGTCCCAAGCGCGCTGCGAGCCCAGCCCAAGGAAGGGACCGTACTCCATCATGTTGAACTCCGCGTTGATGCCCACCGCGCGCAGCATCGTGAGCACGGTCTCGGCCACCTCCTGCCACGGCGAGCCGTACTGTGCAGTCCACACGACGGTGGTGTCGAAGCCCTCCGGGTAGCCCGCCTCGGCCAGCAGTTGCTTGGCCATGTCCGGGTTGTACTGGAGGAATGGCTGGACCTCTTCGGGGTAATCGCCCAATGCAAGCGTCTCCGGGTCCAGCGGCCAGCCTTGCAGCACCGGGAGACCGTCGCCGCGAAGTGCTGTGGCGATGATTGCGTCGCGGTCGAGCGCCATCGACATGGCCCGCCGCACGTTGACGTCGTTCCACGGCTCCTTGTCGAGCCGCATACGGACCTCCATGTGGAAGAGGCTGGGGCAGGACTTCGTGAAGTAGTCCGGGTTCCTCCGGTTGAACTCTTCCAGGACGCGCGGGCCCGCCGCGGGGAAGACGTTGATCTGACCCCCGCGCAGAGCGGCGATTCTGGTTGCCCCGTCAGCTATGACGTGGGCCTCCACGAAGTCCGCGTAGGGCAGACCTTCCTTGAAGTAGTCGGGGTTGCGCTCGAAGGTGACCTTGGTGCCGGTCTCATGCTCGGCGAACATGAACGGCCCGGTGCCGACCCAAGATTGGGCGGGCTCTCCCAGCATCTCCTCAGCGGACGTTTCCGGCGCGACGATCCAGCCCTGCCGGTTGCCGCTCGGGAAGCCCTTGACGAAGTCGAACGGCTGATCGAGGTGGACGCGTACGGTGGAGTCATCGACCGCCTCGGCGCGGTTGAAGAAGACCTGGTTGACGTACGAGCCGCCCGCGATCCCTTGGGCGTAACGCTCGTTGAGCGTATAGACCACGTCGTCCGCCGTGAGATCACGCCCGTTCAGCGGCGGCTTGTTGTGCCACTTCACGCCCTCGCGAATCTTGAACTCGAGAGTTGTGGGATCAACGAAGTCCCAGCTCTCCGCAATCTCGCCATCAAGCGTAATCTGGCAGCTGTCGCCCGTGTGCGCCGTAGGCGAGTAGAGCGGGTTGAACACGAGCTCCGCTATCTTGCGAGTTGGGTCCCAGAACCGAGTCCGGCCCCACGGGTCCCAGCCCGGGGGATCGCTCCGAATCCAGTACGAAAGCGTCCCGCCGTACTCAGGGCCGGGAGTTGGCGTCGGCTCGAGGGTGGGAGTGGCCGTTGGCTCGGGAGTTGGCGTTGCTCCGGGGGCCGGAGGCGGACTCGTCGCGGTTGGGGTAGCCGTGGGGTCTTCCGACGAGCACGCTGCAAGCGCCGCTAGGCTGGTCAACACGAGGGCGAACAATGCGAGCCCTCTAACAATCCGTCCTATGGCCATGTCTTCCTCCCGAAGCCACGGGGCACGCTTAACTAAATACATCGAGCAGGCGTTGTGCGCCGTGCCGATTGTCCGATGGTTTCTACGCTCTTACACGCCACCTGTCAATGGCGGCCGCGCCACCATCACGGCAACCTTGCATAACCCCTTGCGCCATTTTCCTGCGAAGACAGGAACCCGAAACGCGCGGGAGTGGCGCTCTCCACGCCGCAATGCCCCTGCCCGCACCTGTCGGAAGTGTCGGATTTGCTGTCGGAAAACCGAGCGGAACCGTCTGGCATGAAACCCCGAACTACGAGCAAATACTTGGAAAAACCGGCAGAATCCGACAGTCTAAGAAGACATGGCGCTCCGCAGGCGCGGTCCCCTCGCTAACCTTCGTTGGTGTGGCATGAGGCATCAGCCACATGCGACGGATTCCCGCGCAGGGGGAATAGCTAGGCTGGCCGGGGTTTACACTCCCGTCTCCCTAAGCTAGGTTCACGACAGGCGCAGCATCGCTACGAGGATGACGTGGGCACACTTCTAGAGATAACCGACCTCCGCACGCACTTCTTTACGAACGCGGGCGTCGTGAAGGCTGTCGACGGGGTCTCGTTCGACCTCCAAGAGGGCGAGTCGCTTGCGCTGGTGGGAGAGAGCGGGTGCGGCAAAAGCATCACGGCCCTCTCCATCATGCGGCTGATTCCCAGCCCGCCGGGACGAATCGTCAGCGGAACAATAGAGTTTCTGGGCGACAACCTGCTCGCCCAGGACGAGCAGACCATGCGCGACATCCGGGGCAACCGGATAGGCATGGTCTTCCAGGAGCCGATGACATCGCTGAACCCGGTGCTTACGATTGGGCGGCAGCTGACTGAAGCCGTGCAAAGGCACCTCGGACTCAGTTCACAAGCCGCCACTGACCGGGCCGCCGAGCTGCTCACGCTGGTCGGCATATCGGACGCCAGGAGACGGCTCAGCGGCTATCCCCACGAGTTCTCCGGCGGCATGCGGCAACGGGTGATGATCGCCATGGCCCTCAGCTGCAGCCCGAAACTGCTCATCGCCGACGAGCCTACAACGGCGCTCGACGTCACGATTCAGGCCCAGATACTGGAGCTGATTCAGGACGTGCAGCGTGAGTTGGGCATAGCCGTCATTATCATCACCCACAACCTCGGCGTCGTAGCGCGCTACGTCGACCGCATCAACGTTATGTATGCGGGGCGCATCGTGGAACGTGGCGCTCTGCATGAAATCTTCGACGACCCTAGGCATCCGTACACGCAAGGGCTGCTAGCCTCCGTGCCGCGGCTGGACAGGCCAAAGGGCGCGCGCCTCGTGCCCATCGATGGCATGCCCCCCGATCTCAGCCGCCTGCCGGATGGCTGCGCATTCCGCGACCGCTGCCCCTCCGCCATCGAACGATGCGCCATCGATGTCCCAAGCATGCTTCCGCTCCGAGGCGAAAACAGCGGGCGCCTTGTGGCCTGCTGGGCCGCGGACACCGTCCGGGCGGCGCGGGCGTAGGCGGCCGGCGATGGCGATGAACGCGTCGGCGGCTGAACGCCCCCTTGTTGAGGTAGACAGGGTCAAGAAGTACTTCCCCGTCACTCAGGGCTTGATACTGAAGAGGCGCGTCGGCGAGGTCAAGGCCGTCGACGATGTTTCCCTGACCATTCAACGTGGGGAGACGCTCGGGCTCGTTGGCGAGAGCGGTTCGGGGAAGAGCACGCTCGGCAGGTGCATCCTACAGTTGCACCAACAGACCGCAGGCTCCGTGCGTTTCGACGGCGTCGAGTTGAGCACGCTCAGCGGGACCGAGCTCCGGCAAACCCGCAGACGCATAAACGCAATCTTCCAAGACCCGTACTCATCCCTTAGTCCCCGCATGACCGCCGCCGGAATCATAGGGGAGCCCATCAGCGTCCACGGCCTGGCGGCGAATAAGGCGCAGGAGCGGGAGCGCGTACAGGAGCTGCTGCAGACGGTCGGCCTCAATCCCTACATGGCCAGTCGGTTCCCTCACGAGTTCTCAGGCGGACAACGTCAACGCATTGGCATAGCCCGGGCGATCGCCGCGGAGGCTGAGTTCATCGTCGCCGATGAGCCGGTTTCGGCGCTCGACGTATCCATCCAGGCCCAGATCATCAACCTCATGCAGGAGCTCCAAGAGCAGCTTGGCCTCACGTACCTGCTCATCGCGCATGACCTGTCTGTCGTCCGCCACATCTCGGACCGTGTAGCCGTGATGTACCTCGGCAAGCTGATGGAGGTCTCGTCCTGCGACGACCTGTACAACGACCCCCAGCACCCATACACGAAGGCGTTGTTGTCAGCGGTGCCCGTGCCGGACCCGAACGTCGAGGCGAAACGCGAGCGCATCGTGCTGCAAGGGGACATCCCCAGTCCGCAGAACCCGCCCTCGGGCTGCGTCTTCCACACCAGGTGTCCCATCGCCGTGGACGAGTGTCGCGCGACCATTCCGCAACTGAAGCAGACGGGAGACGGCCACTGGGCGGCGTGTCTGCGAGTGGGCCCGGGCGCTATCTAGGCAAGCGCCGGCCGGCGAGGTCCACCGCCCCCTCCACCCAAGCCGCGTCGAACGCCAGGAGCGAGGGCGCGTCGTCGGTCAGGACGTAGCGCCCGTCGCCGCCGGGGGTGTGAGCGCCGACGGCGTAGACAGTGCTGAATACGCTTCTGATCTCCAGGGGCGTGGACAGCTCATAGCTCAAGCGGATAAAGACATCGGGAGACGCGAGCCCGAGGCCTTCGAGCGATTCGCCGCTGGGCCACGGCAGGACCTGCAACGTGTTCGGCCCGCCAACGATGCGCATCAGTTCCTCGCGCTCAGCGCCATCGAGGTCGCGCGCCATGTCACCAACCACGACTCGGGCTGAGGGCTCGCCATTCACAGAGGAGAGGCCCAGCAGGAACGTCGCCGCGCCGGCGGCGTGTTCCACCTCGAACACTCTGACCAATGCGGGATCGGTCCGGTAGAACCAGTACGGCCTCGGCGGTTCCGAAACGAGCCGGGCGAGAGCATCGCCCCACGGAGCGTTGACGAGGGCGACTCCCGGCCGACCATCTACCTGAGCATAGTAATGCCGGCCGTCGGGCGTGTTCGCGCCCAGCCTAACGGTCACACGGTCTCCATTAGCGAGTCCAACCGACACCGTCGACGGCGCATCGAGGCCATAGCTGCCGGGATCTTCAGGCTCGGGAAGAAGGCGGTCAATCTCCGGTCCCGACAGGAGCAGCACGATGCCTCCCCAGCGGTCCAGGTTGACTGGCAGCAGCGGCTCCGCGGCAAAGGACCAGCCTTCCTGCCGTCGGGCGAATGCAGCCGTTCCCTGGTCGGTTTCGACCGTCACGGTCACAATCTGGTCTTGGTCGACAGCGTAGAGGCGCAAGGGAGGCGAAAGTGGAGCGCTCTCCTCCCCGCCGCGCAACCAGACAACCCAGGCAGTCGTGGCGACGCCCGCGATTATTAAGAGGAGGACAAGCCTGTAGACAGCGCCCCTCATCTGCTGTTCCCTACCGCCGTCGCCACCACGCGACCAAGCCTGCCGCCGCGAGCGCCGCGGGGATCAGGAACCAGCTCACATAGCGCACGAAGTTGAACTCCGGTGCGGTAAGAACGAGCGGCCGGAACACCTCCTGCTTCGGCCGCACGGAGATGAGCGCCGCGTCCCGAAGCAGCCAGTTGACCGTATTGAGGAAGAAGTTGCCGTTGTCCAGGTCGTTGAAGTGGCGGTTGCTCGCGAAGTCAACGTCTCCAAGAACGGCAAGCGTCGTACGGACCGCCTCGGGTTCGAATTCCTCGGTGAGGCCGTCAGCGACGGACGATGACGCCTGCACGAGGACATGAACGCTGTGAGGTCCCGGCGTGTCACGGCCTTCCACGAACTCCACGCCCGCGCCCGTCGACACCCATGACGCAGCAGAGCTCGTCACGAGCGGTCCGAAGCGCACGGGAACTGACTCCCCGCGCTCAATGCGGGAAGCAATGTCCTGGGTCACGCGAAACGCAGTGGCGCCGGGATAGAGCGTCGGGCCGAGCGGCTCCACTATGGCTCGACCCTCCGTAATCGACGTCTGGCCAAGGTGCTGGTCTCGCTGCGCCACTAGCGTCCGAGCATCGCCGGCTGTGGAGCGTTCGGGGTCTACGACTGTCCCCTCGACCGTCTCCAAGCCCCAGGCCCCAAGCAGTCCGCGCATCGACCGGCGAACGCCGCCGGACGGCTCGAGCATGAACAGTCCGCGGCCTCCATCCGCCAGCCATCGTGCTATCACTCGCTCCTCGTCCGGACTGAGCGGGGCATCCGGCGCAGCGATAATCAGCAGGGAAGCATCGTCCGGCACGGCGTTGCTCACGGACAGGTCGAGCGCCTCCACAGCATAGCCGTCGGCCCGCAGACCAGCGGCCGCCAAGCCAAGCCCCGGACCCGATGCCCGTAGGTCATTGATCCCACGCTCCCCGTGCCCCTGAAGAACGTAAACCTTATGCTGGCGCGTTCTCGTCACAGTGAGCACAGCGGTAAGCAGCTGCTGCTCCGAGATTCCGCGCGAGCCGACCGATGCGCGGAGTCCGGTTGCCGACGACGAGAACAACAATACCGGCGACCCGGTGACCCCTAGCTCCAGAGCGACCGATGGCTCGAGTTGGGGATCAACGAAGCGGTAGTTGAGGCGGCCGCCCGACAGTCTCGCAAATTGACGCAGGTAGCCCTCAGCGGCGGCCTCGAACCTGAGGTCGCCTTCGTCGCTGGTGACTATGAATCCCGTGACTTGTACGTCTTCAGCCAGAACGCCGAGCACTTGGGCCGTTTGCGGCGATATCTCAAACTGACGCGTTGCGGTGAGGTCCCAACTGGCGTCAGTGGCGGAAGCAATCACATTCAGCGTCGCCACGATGGCCGCGGCGGAGGCGACGCTCGCAACGCTCACCCACGAGAGGCGGCCGCGGCGTCCCGTAATGGCTCCAGCCACATAGCTAAGCGAAGCAAGGACCGAAAGGACGAGCAACGACGCGCCCACCGCCAATGTCGCGACGGCGAAACTCCGGATCTCAGGCGCCCAGATGACCAGCAGCAGTCCGCCGCCCGCTCCGATCCCGCCGAGTCCTGCGAGCAGCAGACCCCAGCCTCGCAGCTTTTCTTGGAAACGCCTCAACACGGCGGCAACGCGCCCCACACCAGCTTCACCGCCAACGTCTCGACTCCAAGCTGAGCGTCGTGACGAAAAGGAAGAATGCGATGAATGTCACGAAGTAGATGACGTTCTGGAGCTCGACAACCCCAGCGACGAACGCCGTGTAGTGCGCAGGGAGTGAGACGCCCGCTAGCAAGGCGGATGAGACACCGGAAACCAGGCCTGCCGCCTGGCTGGCCAGAGTCAGGAACAGCAAAGCGACCGCGGCCATGACTCCGGCGACAATCTGGTTGCTGGTGAGCGATGAGGTGAAGAGCCCGAGCGAAGCGGCTGCCGACCCGTACAGCAGCAGGCCCAGATAGCCGGTGAACAACGGCCCCGCGTCCGGCGTGGCGAACCACATGAGCAACCCGACGTAGACCGCGGTCGGGACCACTATGCCGAGCAGCATCGCCACGAGCGCGGCGAACTTTCCAATCACAATCTCCCAGTCCCGCAGCGGCGAGGTCAGCAGCAACTCCAGCGTGCCAAGCTTCTGCTCCTCCGCGAAGAGACGCATGCTCGCAATCGGCGCCCAGAGGATCAGCGCAAACGTAATGGGAGTCAGAACGCCTCGCAGCGACGCTTCCGGCAACGGCTCCGCGATGCCCGCAACGAAGAAGTGGCCGGTCAGCGCCAGAAACGCCGCGCTCACGATATACGCCATCGGCGAGGCGTAGTACGTCCGCGTCTCTTTCCAAGCGAGGGTGATGGCGTTACCCACTCTCGCGCTCCCCACGCTCCGTGGTGACCTGCCCGCGCTCCCTGGTGACCTGAAGGAAAATCTCTTCGAGGTCTACGTTGGCGTGCGCGAGCTGGCGCAACCCGAGACCGGCCCCAATCAACGCGCTGGCGATGGTCTCCGCTAAGTCCTCGTGTGGCGCGCCCGTCACCTCGAACGAATGCACGCCATCCTCGGACGAGCCCACACAGTCAACCGCCCAGACGCCATCCGCATTCAAGAGAACATTCGTCGCCCGGTCTTGCGGCCCGCGGACCTGCACGCTGAAGCGCTGCGCGTCTCGCAGCGCCGCTGCGATCTCACGAGGACGGCCCTGTGCCGCGACTTCGCCCTCGTGCAGAATCACGACACGCTCGCAGAGGCTGCTCGCTTCAGAAAGCTGGTGCGTGCTCAGCAAGATTGTGTGCCTTTCACCGAGCCGCCTGATGAGGTCGCGCGCGTCCACTACCTGCAGTGGGTCTATGCTTGCTGTCGGTTCATCAAGGATCAAGACCTCCGGCTCGTGGAGGACGGCAAGAGCGAATCCCAACCTCTGCCGATATCCTTTGGACAGCTTGCCTACCAGCGTATCCCGGTAGGCAGTCAGACCAAACGTTTCGAGAACACTGTCGACGGCGCGGCGAAGGTTTGCTGCTTCCATGGCGCGCACGCGCCCGAAGAACTGCAAGGACGCCGCGACGGTCATGTCCCCGTAGAGCGGCGCTGCTTCGGGCAAGTAGCCTATGCGACGTCGCGCACCCAAGGAGTCGGCGGCGACGTCGCAACCAGCCACGCGGACCACTCCCCTGCTCGGCGGCATATAGCCAGTGAGAATACGCATTGTCGTGGTCTTGCCCGCGCCGTTCGTGCCCAGCAGGCCGACGGTCTCGCCTCTTCCAACGGAGAAGGAGACGTCGTCTATGGCAAGGAAGTCGCCGTAGAACTTAGTGAGCCCTACAGCCTCGATCATTTTGTCAGGCATCCGGTCGGGCATCTGGTCAGTCACGCGCTGCTCCCCAACGCCGCATCAAAACCGGCGGCATAGCTCTAAAGCCTACTGGATTTGATTACTGCTTCGCCGCCGCCGTAGACTCACGGCTCATGAACGAGTAACTGGAGCCTACTCGCTTGTACCGATTCGTCGTCCGACGTGTGCTGCTAGCAATCGTCACTCTATTCGTGGTCAGCGTCGCCACGTTTTTTATGCTGCGGCTCGTCCCTGGCGATATCGTCGACCTCATGGTCTCGGACTTCGGCTACGCGGCGGACCGTGGCGCCATTCTCGCTCAGCTCGGCCTCGACAAGCCGGTGTATGTCCAGTTCGTAGAATGGTTTGGCGGTCTATTCGTTGGCAACCTCGGAGACTCGCTCTGGACGAGCAGACCGGTAACCCACGAGCTTGCCAGGCGCTACCCGGTCACCCTCGAGCTCTCCCTGATCGCATTGATCGTGAGCACGTCGGTAGCCATCCCCATCGGCATCGTCACCGCGGTGCGCCAGGACACCTGGGCCGACTATCTGCTGCGCTCCGTGTCAATCGGACTCGTGGCAGTACCCATTCTATGGATCGGCACGATCGTCGTGACGCTTCCGGCCCTGTTCTTTGGCTGGGCGCCCCCGCTTAGCTACGTCCCCTTCACGGAGGACCCCATCGGGAATCTCAGCGTGATGGTCCTTCCGGGAGTCATCGTCGGGATTCCGCTGCTCGGCGGCACGATCCGGATGACGCGAGCGATGATGTTGGAAGTCGTGCGGCAGGACTACATCCGCACGGCTTGGGCTAAGGGCCTGCAGCCGCAGACAATCTGGTACCGGCATGCCGTGCGCAACGCCCTGATTCCAGTGCTGTCGCTCATCGGGCTGCAGATTCCGTTCCTCTTGGGCGGCACCGTTATCATCGAGCAGATTTTCAACCTGCCCGGCATGGGCGTGTATCTTCTGCAGTCTCTTCAGCAGCGGGACTACGTCCCTGCTCAGACAATCGTGCTGGTGTTCGCAGCGGGCACTGTGCTCATCAATCTAATCGTGGACCTGCTTTACAGCGTCCTAGATCCTAGAATCAGGTACGCCTAGCGATGGCTATCGAAGCGGCACGAGAGCACGGGAACCCTCTCCGACGCGCCTTCCGGTTGAGCGCCCACAGCGGCTTCACAGGGCTGGTGGCGCGCCTCTTCACAGAGAAGCCCCTGGGAGCGATAGGGGCGGTCATCGTTCTCATCATGCTCACAATGGCGATGTTCGCCAACTGGATCGCCCCCTACCCGTTCGACGAGCCGCACTTCTCGGATTCGCTCCAGGGTTCGAGCCTGACCTACTTTCTCGGCACGGACTTCCTCGGACGCGACCTCTTCAGCCGTCTCGTGCATGGCGCGCGGGTGTCGATTGTCGTCGCCCTCGGTTCGGTAGCCCTCGGGAGCGTCCTTGCGGCGCTCATTGGCATCACGAGCGGTTACATGGGCGGGAAGTACGACACCATAGTACAGCGGCTCGTCGACGCATGGATGAGCGTCCCGCCCCTCCTCCTCCTGCTGTTCGTCATGTCCATTCTGGGCCCCAGCCCCCTAAACGTTACGCTCGTCTTAGGTCTCGTCGCGATACGCGAAAGCCGCGTGCTCCGCGGGTCGGTGCTTGCGCTGAAGGAACAGCCGTTCGTCGAGGCGGCGCGCGTCAATGGGGCGACGACGCTGCGCATCTTGGTCCGGCACATCCTGCCGAACGTCATGGTCCCAATCATTATCCTGGCGAGCCTCCGACTGGGGCAGGTGATTCTGATCGAGGCTTCCCTGAGCTTTCTTGGCTATGGGGTGCCGAAGCCTTTCCCTTCCTGGGGACGTATGCTCAGCTCCGAGTCCCGCGAGTACATGGAAATCGCGCCGTGGCTGGCTATCTGGCCTGGCGTGTTCCTCAGCTTGACTGTCTTCGGGTGGAACGTGCTGGGCGACGCGCTGCGCGATCTGCTCGACCCCCGGCTACGCGGGGCCGGGGGAAACTATCGGTCCAACTCCTAGCGTCAGCCAGCCGGCCAGGACTACTTGAGGTGTGGCATGCCGGACATCGCAATAATCGGTCTCGGCTCGCTGGGCGTCGCCTTGGGCCGCTCGATAAAGGCCTCGCTCCCCGGCGCCCGGGTCGCCGGTTTCGATCCCAGCAAAGCGGCGGCGAAGCGCGCCTCCGAAGCCGGGACTGTAGACGAAGCTAGCTCGAATATGGCCCAGGCTGTAGCCGGGGCGCAGTTGATTGTCCTCGCAACGCCGTTGGCTGCTGCGCAAGATGTGTTGCGCATCCTCGGCCAGTTCGCTCCGGCGGACAGCGTCGTGACAGACACCTGCTCCTTGAAGACTCCCGTCCTTCGGTGGGCGAATGAGTTTCTCCCGTCAAGCGTCCATTTCGTGGGGGGGCATCCACTCTTCAGGCAGCTGGATGCCGACGAGGTCTCCCTACAGGGCGTCGACTACTGCGTCATCCCCGGCCTAGCCGCATCTTCAGAGGCAATCGACGCAGTCACCGGACTTGCGCACGCCTCGGGCGCCAGGCCTTTCTTCATCGACGCGGCTGAACACGATAGCTTCGTGATTGCGACAGAGTACCTGCCCCGGCTCGCGGCCGGCGCGGCGGTGGACGCCGCCTCGACATCCGTCGTCTGGCGGGACGTTCGGCGCTTCCGAAGCGCAGGGTTCGAGACCGCCGTCGGCGAGGCGAACCTCGACCTGAACGAACTCGCCATCGCGCTCGAGCATGCCCCCGAATCGCTCTTGACCTGGACGGACCGGCTGAGCTCCGCGCTAGCCGGTCTCCGTTCGGTGAGGGAAAGCGCCCCCAACCCCGCACGGGCCGTCGAGCTTCTCAAGGAGCTTGCGGAGGAGCGGCGCGCCCGGCTGAGTCCTACGGTCTTCGACACTGGACCCGCATTGGAACGACAGGGCTTCTCGTCGCTCTTGCTCGGCGATTGGTTCGCGAACCGAGCGCGGCCTGGACAGCGCTAGGCCCCCGGTGTGACCGCACGGGTCCGTTCGAGCTGTTGGGACACCCACGTCAGCGTTTCAGAGTCGAGTTGAAGCTCGATCTGTTGAGCAGCGCGGGTCGTACGTAGCCAAGACGCCAACGCGCGCTCTTCCAGCAACTGACGGACGACAGGGTCGAGCTCCCGTGAGGGGTCCCGTGCGCTCACCACGTAGAGCACTATCGCCTGGTCTTCCTGCTGAAAGGGCGGCGACATTTCCAAGGGAGGCAGGGACCAGAGGAGGTCGGCGGCGGCGGGAGGCAGCGCGCCGTAGGGCAACCAGCCGAGGTCGCTGGGGCCCCCGATCGAGTGCCTGCGTACAATTTCCTCGAAAACGACTCCCGCGGCCGCCTCGCTCCGAACGCGCTCCGCAGTCGGGATGTCCGGAACGGTCAGCACATGCAGATGGACCTGCGGCTGGGGACCGGGAGTCTGGCGGCCCAGCGCTTGTGCGGTCCCGCGGCGCAGCAGCTCTCCCTCCGCGAGCCGCTCCAGTTGAGAGATACTCAGCCTCCGCAGGTCGACATACTGACGCCTGCGTTCCTCGAATTGAGCGCGCTCGGCTTCGTTGAGGTCCGATGGGTCCAAATCCGGAGCGAGCTCCGCAATCAACTCCGCTTCGATGTCAGCCTCGTCCACCACAACGCCGAGCGCGCCTGCCGTCTGGCGCAGCACCTCGTCGTCGGTCAATCGGGCGGCCGCGTCGAAGACTTCGAGCGTTGGGTCGAACGGCGCGCGCGAAAGGGAGGCGTCAATCTGTTGTGCGCGGAGCACGTCCACGAGCTCGGCGCGAGAAATCTCGACGCCATTCACTCGGGCAAACCATTCCTGGTTCGGGAAGACGAAGACGATCAGAAAGCCGATTATCGGCCCGAGGATAAGCGCGCTTACCCCAAGAATCACGACCAACAGCGAGCGGCGGGCCGAGCGCCCTTTCAGGCGCAGCGCCCGCCGCCGCCCAGCTTGCTCGTTGAAAGAGGCTATCGCCCTAGACGCCGTAGAGTGCAGTTGGGTTGTCGCGCAGGATTCTCTCGGCTGTTGCTGAGGAGATGTCGTCGCGCGTTCGCATCTGAGTGACCACGTGCACTTGCGCCGACGGGTCAGCTGCGAGGCGGTCGGTCGTCCCGGGGGTGTGGTGCCCGTAGTCGGTGCCCACGACGAGGTGCTCCTCGCCGATGTAGCTCATGAGGTACGGCAGGTCTTCTTCCACCTCGTACGATATCCACATCTTGTACTTGTCGAACAGGCGTGGGCCCCAGAAGTCTCCGTCCGCCCGCAACGTGCCGCGAAGCTGGTACATGGCGAACGGCACCCACGAAGCTCCCGTCTCGATGAAGCCCCAGCGGAGGTCCCGGAAGAGCTCGGGAATCTTGTTCGAGACCAGATTCCGGAAAGCGACGACCGGCGGAATCCGACCGTGGGTAAACGTGTGGCTCCGGCTTACATCGATGAGGTAATTGAGCGCCGGAGCGCCCTGGCCTTGGTGGATGCAGATGGGCAGATCCAGCGACTGGGCCTCCTCGTAAACCGGGAAGAAGTAAGGGTCGTCCAGGGTCTTGTCCCCTTCGATGCCCCGGAAGAAGACGCCGCATGCGCCATGCTCCTTGCCGAACCGGAGCTCCTGGACCGAGGCGTCGATGTCGCGCAGCGGAGGGATGACCACGTACCTGATCTTGTCCTCGGCTTTGGCCCAAACGTCGGCGAGGAACCGGTTGTAAGCCTTGCAGAGCTCGACCTCGTAGTGGACATCATGGGTCAGGTAGGCGAGAAAGAGCGTCGGGTAGACCACTTGGGCGTCGACGTTGGTGGCCTGCATGTCATCGAACCGCATCGTCAGGTCGAGCAATTCGCGAGCCTTCCGGTCCGCCCTGTCGCGCACGTTCGATTGCTCGGTGGGAGTCACGAGGAAGTTCCCACCCCTGCCGGCAGGACGCGGATAGATCTGGCCGTCGATCAACCACATACGATCGACCTTGCCGTAGAGGGTGTCATCGGGGACCTGCACGACGACAGGTCGACGGTTATGCCACGCCGGGTCGAGATGGTCCCACATCTCCGGCGGTTCCGCGATATGCGTGTCAGCGTCTATAACGAGCGCCATGCTGTCACCTCCCTAGCCGGTGGCGGTCTACGCCTGCGACCTTGGCAGAGTATGTTCCCGGCTCGCGCGACGGTCAAGACGTTCCTCCTCTGCGCTTCGCTGCGCTTGCGCCCCTCTCCTTAGCCCTCTCCCGCAGGCGAGGAGATTGTTGGGATGCCTGGATTCCCGCCTCCGCGGGAATGACGGAGGGCCTACTCGGCGAGGGATTCGGCCAAGAGCTCCAGAAGGTCTTTGGCGGCCTTGTGGTCGGCGGCGCCCTTGGCGGTGATGCCCTCTTCCATCATCTGAAGGCAGAACGGGCAGGAGACGCCCACGACATCGGCTTGGGTGTCGAGGAAGTGGTCGGTGCGGATGTGATTGACGCGGACGCCCTGCTCTTCCATCCACATGCGACCTCCTCCGGCGCCGCAGCAGAAGCCCCGCTCCCGGCATCTGCCCTCGCCCATCTCGACGAGCTCGAGGCCGGGGATGGCGCGGGCAATCTCTCGCGGCGGGTCGTAGATGTCGTTGTGGCGGCCCAAGTAGCAAGAGTCATGGTAGGCGACGGACATGGGGACGGCCTTCTTGGGCCGGATGCGGCGTTCGCGAAGAAGCTGAGCGACGAGCTCCGTGTAGTGGACCACCTCGAAATCGCCGCCTAGCTGCGGGTACTCGTTCTTGATCGTGTTGAAGCAGTGGGGGCACAACGTGACGACCTTCCGCACCTGATAGCCCTTCATCGTCTCGATGTTCTGCTCGGCCATCATCTGAAAGAGGTACTCGTTGCCGAGGCGGCGGGCCGGGTCGCCCGTGCAGGTCTCCTCGCTCCCGAGCACGCGGTACTTCACCCCGGCCAGCTTGAGCACGGACGCCATGGCCCTCGCCGTCTGCTGGCCGCGCCCGTCGAGCGCCGAGGTGCAGCCCACCCAGAGCAGCAGCTCGTTGTCGGGGTCGTCGGCCATTGCGACGGCGTCGGTCCCCTCCATCCAGTCGGTCCGCGTGGCCTGCGTGCCGCGCCAGGGATGGCCGCGCTGCTCCATCGAGTTGAGGGCGCTCATCGCGGTCTCGGGAACGTCGGCCTCCTCCATCGTGAGGTAGCGGCGCATGTCGACGATGGAGTCGATGTGCTCGACGAACGCAGGACAGGCCTCCATGCAGGCCCGGCATGTCGTGCAGGACCAGAGGACCTCCGGGCTGATGAAGCCGTGTACGAGGTCGCTCTCCGGCTCCGGAGGCGGAGCGTCGGCGCCCTCGGCGAGGAGGACCGGCGCGCGGGAGACCATGTAGGCCTTGGCGTCCTGCACGAGCTTCCTCGGCGAGAGAGGCTTGCCGCTGCGCCATGCGGGGCACTGGTCCTGACAGCGTCCGCAGTTTGTGCAGGAGTCGTAGTCGAGCAGCTGCTTGGAAGTGAGCTGGGTAAGCTCGCGCGCGCCGAAGACCTCCAGCGTATCGAGGTCGCCCATGGATCGGAGCGCGCCCTTGGGACGGGTGACGGAGGAGCGCATGACGAGGTTGATCGGGCTCACGAAGATGTGCATGAGGGGACCGAACCGCCACGCGGCATAGACGAACGTGGCCGACATGAGCGCGGCGTGGGCCCACCAGAGAACGAAGTGCGAGACCTCGATTCCGTACACAGTGGCGCCCGCGGCCCGGAAGCCTTGAGCGATGACGTATGAAAAGGGCGACCAGTAGGCGGACGACACGCTGTAGAGCTCGCTCGCCGGCTCGAGCTCGGTGGCGGCCATGCGCAGAGACTGCAACACGAAACCGGAAAGGGCCATGCTGAGGAGTAGGACGAGGAGCACGCCATTCTCCAGCATCGTGTTCAGGCGGGGAGGTTTGACCACGTAGCGGCGGTAGGCGGCGAGCGCGACGCCCGCGATGAGCATCAGGCCGCCGATGTCCCAGACGAGCTCCAGCTGCACGCCGATGCGGCGGCTCGCCAGATGCCAGCCAAACCAATTCTCAGCGTTGAACTCCACGGCGTCGAGGCTCGTCGCGATGAAGAGGATGGCCATGCCCCAGAAGATGAGGAAGTGCATCGCGCCGGGGTAACGCTCATGCTTCGCAAACCGCCGGTGACCGGCGGCGTCGGTGAACAGCGTGCTGAGAGCGGCCCTGAGCCTCGCGCCCCAGGGCCCGACGTCCGGGTTGGGCTTCCCAAGCCGCCAGTACCGCGACCGCCGCCAGAGCGCCCAGGCGACAGCCCCGAGCGAGATGACGCCGACGAGATATACGACGGCCCCTAATGGGTAGCCGATGTTCCAGAAGTCCAGGCGTCCGTTCAGCTCAGGGGGCAAAGTCCGGCCTCCATGCGAGGTGGGCGGGAGTTTAGCAGGCGTCGGCCTCGTCCGGCCCGCCTCTCCGTCATCGCTCGCCGTCCTCCGTCATTCCCGCGTCCCACCCGTCATCCCTCGCCCTCCTCCGTCTTTCCCGCGAAAGCGGGAATCCAGGAAACCCCCTCCCGTCTGCGGGGGAGGACTTCTTACCCCCCTCCACCATCCTGGGGGAGGGCTGGGGAGAGGGCCCGTCTGCTCCGGTCCTCTCTCCCGTCTGTGGGGGAGAGTTAGAGAGGGGCAGTCCCTCCTCCTCTGCGGGGGAGAGTTAGAGAGGGGGCAGTCCCTCCTCCGTCATCCCCGCGTCCCACCCGTCTTTCCCGCGAAAGCGGGAACCCAGGAAACCCCCTCCCGTCTGCGGGGGAGGACTTCTTACCCCCTCCACCATCCTGGGGGAGGGCTAGGTGTAGTTCTCACGGACGTTGTTTACAGGCGGGAGGCGGGAGTGGCGCCGCCGATGCCGCCGTGGGGACGCCGGTGATTGTAGTACGCGAGGAACCCGGTCAAGGCGTCGAGCCGCTCGCGGTTGGAGGAGTAGGGGCGAAAGTACGCCCACTCCGCTTGCAGGAGCTTGATGAACGCCTCGGCCTTGCCGTTGGTCTGAGGTCGGAAGGGCCTGGTGCGCTTCACCCGCAGACCCCAGGCCGTCGCGGTGCGGGTGAAGACGCGACTCCGATAGCAGCCGCCGTTGTCAGTCAGGATGCGCTTGACGGGGACGCCTCGGTCCTCGAAGTGGGCCAGGGCCCGGACGAGGAAGGCGGCGGCGGTAGGGCTGCTCTCGTCAGGCAGCGGCTCGACGTAGGCGTAGCGGGAGTGATCGTCCACGGCGACGTGGAGGAAGTCGAAGCCAAGGCGGGGGCCGCGCCTCGGACCGCTGTGGGTCTCGGCGAAGCCGGGGGCAAAGCGCTTCCCGCCGCCGGGAGGGATGCGTCCGAGCTTCTTGATGTCGAGGTGGAGCAGTTCGCCGGCCCGCTCGTGCTCGTAACGGACGATCTCGCGGGTA
The DNA here is from genome assembly GCA_965219425.1 of Dehalococcoidia bacterium. Taxonomy (GTDB): domain Bacteria; phylum Chloroflexota; class Dehalococcoidia; order Lucifugimonadales; family Australimonadaceae; genus S5-327. The sequence goes on along the minus strand of OZ244741.1, from coordinate 3,646,849 downwards.
GCGCGATGGAGCCAGGCGAGCCGGTGGAGGCCCGCGCGGCGCAGGACGACGTAGACGGTGGAGCGGGCGATGCCCAGCTGCTGCCCGATGCGATGCGGCCCTTGGGCAAGGATGCGGCGAGCGGCGCAGATGACGGCTTCCTGTAGCTCACTGGTCCGGCGGGGGCTGCGGTGGGGACGGCTGGAGCGGTCGCGGAGGGCGTCGTGCCCCCCTTCGCGGAACCGCCGCACCCATTTGTCGACGGTGGCGCGGGAGACGCGGAAGAGGCGCGCCACTTCGGCCTGGGGCCAGCCGGCCATCACATGTTCGACCAACTCGGCGCGGGTCACAGGGGTCAGCCGTGCGTTACGATGGGTCATGAGGGGCCTCCTGTCACGAGGGTGTCTTGTCCACACCAACAGCAACAGCGAGGCCCCTCACCTGTCAACAACCTCTATGGGAACTACAGCTAGGGAGGGGGCTACAGCATCCGCTGCGACCGTCCCTCCGACCGCCGGTGACGCGCGGCGCGGCGGAACGTCGGCGCGTCCGCGAGCCCCAGGCGCGGCACGTCCGGCCCATTGCCGCTCAGCAGCTCCTCGATGGTCGCGATCTGCACGCGGGGGAACTGACGGTCAGGAAAATGCTCCGGCACGTAGAAGCCAGCCGCTGCCGCCTCCTGCAACATCGGGCCGGTCGGCGGCTCCAGCGTCACCAGCAGCCCCATCTCCGCCTCCTCCCGCTCCATGTCCCCCTTGAGCGTCGCTATGACGTTTCTTTGCACGTGCCCGCTCTTCACCTGCACGAGCACGCTCTTCGCCTTGCCGGAGTCGTCGTCGAAGAAGTTGACGTAGCCGTCGACGCCCGCGTCCGCGCCTCTGCGACGGTTGTTGCCGGGGCGCGCGTCGACCAGACCCAGCGCCCAGTACTCGAACTGATAGCGCCCGTCGTGCCCGCTCTCCGCCGACAGCGCCCGCGCGCTCGCGATGTCCTGCGGAACGCCCACCACGTCGTACACCGAGAGCTGCGTCCCGAAGGTGTCGTGCAGCCTGCTCTTCATCAGCGAGATGGCGAGGTGCGTGACGTCGATGCCTATCCACCGGCGTCCGAGCCGTTCCGCGACGGCGACCGCCGTGCCGCAACCGCAGAACGGGTCGAGCACCACGTCTCCCTCGTGGCTGCTCGCCTGGATGATGCGCTCCAGCAGCGCCTCCGGCTTCTGCGTCGGGTAGCCGAGGCGTTCTTTCGGTTTCACATGCACAGGGGGAATATCGTCCCACAAGTCTTGGAGGGGCTTCCCTAGGCTTTCATCAAGATAAATCTTGTAACGAGGTGTTCCTGTGCGGCTGTAAACAATCCTCCCTTCAGCGTCTAAGCGTTCCATGTTTTCTTTTGAGAACGCCCAATAACGTCCTGGAGGAGGCAGCTTCCCTTTCCATTCGTAACGAGTGTCTCCACCCGGTTTTGCGGCGTGAAGCGGTTGCGTTTGGTAACGCCGTCCTTCGTCGTCCGTGTAACGGTAAACAGAGTCAACATATTGTTGGTCATACGGGACATATACCGTATTCCACTGTGGTGCAGCACCTTTCGAATATCTTAGTATAGTGTCGTGGATGCGCCCCATGTGGCGCGCTCCTTGCACTACATCGCTGTGGGCACTAGTTCTTTTCCAGACCAGTTCGTTCTTGAAGTTCTCCACCCCGAACACTGCATCCATGACCAGTTTGAGGTAGTGGCTGGCGGTGGGGTCGCAGTGGAGGTAGATGCTGCCCGTCGGTTTGAGGACGCGGTGCAGCTCTGCCATGCGCTGGGCCATCATCGTCAGGTAGGCCATCATGTCGTTCTGGCCGAGGAACGAGCGCATCGCCTGCAGCAGGTCGGCCAGCTTCTTCGGCCCGTCCGTCACGACCTCCCGGTAGGCGCGCTCGGACTCGATGCTCCAGTGCCAGGTGTCGTCGAAAGCGTGTATCTGGGCGGCGGAGCCCTCGCCGCTCGCCTCCCGGAACAGCACGTTGTACGTCGCGTTGGAGTTGAACGGCGGGTCGAGGTAGATCAGGTCGACGCTCTCGTCCGGCACGTGCTCGCGCAGGATGTCGAGGTTGTCGCCGAAGTAGAGCTTGTTCTTCCAGTCGGCCATGCGTGGGGCGTCCTCGGGGTCGTGGGTTGGCGTCATCGTAGCAGGCGGGGCGACGGGCGTCAGGGGGTGGTGTCGCAGCCCACCCGTCATTCCCGCGCGGGCGGGAAGGTGGATTCACATTTGAAGTGCAACACTTGGTCTTGGAACACCTCGGCCGGAGTCCGGTAGCCCAGGCACTTGCGCGGCGTATTGTTGTAGGCCCGCACCAACTCCGCAAACCGCTCATCGCTCACGGCGACCAGGTCTGTCTTCCGGGGCAGCAGCCGGCGCAGCCGGCCTATTGCATTCTCTACGCCTCCTTTCTGCCACGGCGCATGCGTGTCGCAGAAGAAGGTCTCCATCCCGAGCTCGTGCAGCTCGTAGTGCCGCGCGAACTCCGTCCCATTGTCGAACGTCACGGTCTGGCGCAACGACGGGGGCAACGCCCCCAACACCGCTTTCATCGCGCTCGCTATCGGCCTTGACGCCTTCCCCCCTGGACGCAGCGCAATCAGCACCCGCGAATGCCGCTCGTGCAGGGTCAGCACTGCCTGGCCGTAGGTACTGAACAGCATCAAGTCTGCCTCCCAATGCCCAGGCTCACGACGGTCTGCTGCCGATTCTGGACGCTCTGCCAGTGGTCGCCGCAGGGAGATGAACGACGCGGGACTGCCCCCTTTGCGTCCACGCCACCCTCGCTTCGACTTCCCCCGCGGCAGATAGTGACGCCACGAGTAGTCCTTCGTCCGTTTGATCTGATCGTAGATGAACCGGTAGATGCTCTCGTGCGAGATCACCCCCTTGCCCACCACTAGAGCGAGCCGCTTCGCTACTTCCTCCGGCGACCACCCCTCGCCGAGAGCAGCAAGCACCTCTTCTCGCAGACCCGTATCACGCTCCAACCGCGCACCCCTCCAGCGGCGAGCCCTCGCCTGCTGTTCCGCATATCGTGGCTGGTACCCGTCGGTCCTCGAACCATTGCGCCTCAACTCCCGAGCAACTGTCGATGGCGCGCGATCCACAGCTGCAGCGATCTGCCGGACCGAGCGTCCCTCGGCCTGTAGTCGGGCAATCTCACACCGCTCTTCAATGGCGACCTGCTTGTAGCGCTTTCCCATGGCAACACCCTAATGAGGTGTTGCACTTCGTTTGTGAACTTAGGGAATCCATGGTGCGCAATCGGCGCGCCTGGCTACATCGGCGCGCCTGGCTACAACTTGAAGCGTTGCGTGAAGCCCGAGAGGCGACGGAGTAATGATGTGCTGGCAGGATTGTCACGTGAGCGGAAGATCCCGTCTAACAAATCAGCTTGACTAAGATTACGCACTATTCCTTGCATAGTTTCGCGTTGTTCGTCCGTCAACTCCACATACGACCGAGGAGAAGCAACCACACTACCGAATCCATCTGACATGATTTTATTAACTATTTCTACGCCATACTTGTCGTCCGCTAGTGAAGCATATGTCAGCTTCTCAAACCGGTCGACGTGCTTCTGTACAGATGGTTTGTCTTCCCAATGATAAGATATAGTCATTGAATGTGAATCATTCTCGCCAGGATATACAGTCACATAGGGACTAGTAAAACCAATCATTACTGCCGCCGCGAATCGCAACTGTGACCGGAAGTGAAGTGTGCGTTCCTCTATCTTGTTATATGACCCCCGACCACTGTACCAAATCCTTCCAAGCTTGTCCGTATGGGAACGTAGCACACGGTCTGGCGTTTGTCGTGCATTCACAAGCTGCCGCCACTTCATAGCAATGTACGGATTATTATGTTCCTCGATTGTTGTTCGCGCACGATTGTATAGGAATACTCCGTATTTCCTCCATAAATCGTTGACAAAAAGCACTATACGATATGCCGTAAGGAATGGACCCTGATCATCCAGGTCATCGCATCGCGCAACGTCGATAGGGTTGAATTCGCCATCATGCTTCCGGCAGGCAAACTTCGCGACCGAAGCCTTAGAGATGCCAGTTTTACGTGGGTTGAATAGTGCTGGAGAGTTTAAGTCTACTGAGCTATTTCGGTTCCAAACATCTCTCCATGCACTCATGTTCCACTGAAATTCCAAGAGAGAGCCGTTTGGATCTCTCAACTTCATCAACACTGATTTCCTTGGTATTGAATGGCACGCGATTGCGGGTTGCCTGCAATAATTCCCGTTCCTGTCGACTGTGAACATGCACGTGTTGTCGTGGCCTTCTACCTCTCGTTCGAGTTGTCGTATGTTCTCGTTAAACTTCCCCTTTCGCTGGCTATCGATTGACCATTTACGCACGACCCAAGCCTCCCTCTAAGTTTGTGGTGTCCTCGGCCACTATGCGCCACCGCCCGAGTGCTGCCGAGGACAGGCTACGGAGAAGCGCGGCGAACGGGCAACGGGCAATTGTCCACTTTTTGCTTGGGGACATCTCTTGCAATCTCAGCAGAGATGATCATGCCGCCTGGATTCCCGCTTGCGCGGGGAATGACGGTAGGGGCGCTTCTCCGCAGACGGCCCCCTCCCTAACCCTCCTCCGCAGACGGTGGAGAGGACTGTCCCGCCTGGGCCATAACGGGTGAGTACCCCCCACTGCGACACTTGCCCCTTCCGCCATCGCCAACCACCCCCTACCCTGTCGCTGACAGTCCCGGCTCCCGCGGCAGGCCCGACTCCGGAACGATTGGCCCGGCCCAGCGGCGGAATGAGCCCGAATGAGCCTAAATGAGCCTCCTAGAGAAGAAATCCCCCGCCTTGCTCACACACGAATGTCTCACAATGTCTCGCTTCTGGCGCTTGCCCACTCCTACAATGTCCCATCCAGGCGTAGGTTCGGCCGGACTTCGGCCCCCTCCCCCCGTCTGCCCCGGTCCCCTCGTCCCGTCTGCGAGGACCTAACGTGGCCCTGCCGGCGCTTGGGGGCGTGGCCTAGCGGCCACTCTGGTTCCCGCCTTCGCGGCAACGACGGGCGGGACGGCCCCCTCTCTAACTCTCCCGTCCGCGGACGGGAGAGAGGACGGCCGCAGCCACGCGGCGCCCCCGCGGGCGGGGGTGCTTCCGGCATTGACGGCGCGCTCCGACGGGGATAGTGTCGGGGGCGCCGCTGCGCACAGCGGCCCGGCGGCGCGCCGGAAACACAGCGAAGGAGGAGCAAGATGACGAACAAAGAGATTGTCGTGCAAAGCTACGACTCGTCGGCACTGCAGGCTTTCGAGCGCATCGACACCTACGAGGTGTGGCAGAGGGACGAAGGGGCCAAGCTCCACGGAGGCCTCTACGTCAAGAGCCTCCTCACGCTCGAGCTGGAGTACTGGCCCCGCAAGGGCTGCAACGGGGCGGTGGTCTATCTCGACGGGGACGAGGGGACCGACGAGCACGTCTTGGAGATCGAGCCCGCGGGCAAGACCAACCCCGAGCACCACATGTACAACGAGGTCATCTACGTGCTCAGCGGACGGGGCGCGACCTCGGTCTGGTACGACGAGGCGAAGAAGCAGACGTTCGAGTGGGCCAAGGGGGCTTACTTCTCCATCCCGATGAACGCGTCGTACCAGCACTTCAACGGCAGCGGCTCCGAGCCGACCCGCATGGTCTCGGTGACCAATCTGCCGAGCATGATCCGCAAGTTCATCACGCCGGACTTCATCTGGAACAACCCCTACACGTTCCCGGACCGCCTAAACGTGGAAGAGGGATGGGCCTCCGGCTCGGGCATGATGTACAAGGGCCGGGTGTGGGAGACGAACTTCCTGCCCGATGCCGCGAACATGCCGATGCCGGACTGGTCGGAGCGCGGCGCGGGGGGCACGAACATCATGCTGTCGTTATCCGACAACACGGTGTCGTCCCACATCTCGGAGTTCCCGGTGGGGACGTACAAGAAGGCGCACCGTCACGGCCCCGGCGCCCACCTGCTCATCACCGGCGGGGAGGGTTTCGCGCTGGTGTGGAAGGAAGACGACATGTCCGACTTGGTGAAGGCGGACTGGGGGGAGGGGAGCCTGTACCTGCCGACGCAGGACTCCTACAACGAGTACTTCCACCAGCACTTCAACGTGGGCACGACGCCGGCGCGCTACATCAACATGAGCCCGTCGAACTCGCGGAAGTACACGTACCTGCGCGGCGTCGACGACCCCACGCGGCGAGGGGAGCTCCGCGCCATGGTGAGCATCAAGGAGGGCGGCATCCAGCTCGAGTACGAGGACGAGGACCCGCGCGTCCACCAGATCTTCGAGGAGGAGCTGCGCAAGCACGGCCAGGAGTGCCGCATGAAGAACCTGGTCGCCACGTGCACCGGCGTGCCGGGCCCCGAGAACAAGAAGGGAACGCTGGAGGACTACGACTAGACCGCTCCGCGCCTCACGTTCAGCGAGAAAGCGGCCGGGCAACCCCCGGCCGCTTTCTCGTAGCGGCAAACGGGGGTGACGGGGGTGGGCTAAACGCCGAGCATCGCCTTGACGGTTGACCCGATCGCAGCCGGGGTGGGGATGATGCTGCAGCCTGCGTCTTCGAGGGCCTTCATCTTCTCGGAGGCGAGGGCGGCTTTGCCCGTGATCACGGCCCCGGCGTGGCCCATGCGGCGCCCCGGGGGGGCGGTCTGGCCCACGATGAGCGAGGCGACGGGCTTCCTGACGTTCGCCTTTATGTAGGCGGCGGCCTCCTGCTCCTTCGTTCCGCCGATCTCGCCAATCATGACGATGGCTTCGGTCTCGGGGTCGTCGTTGAACATGGTCAGGACATCTACGAACGTGGTGCCGGAGACTGGGTCGCCGCCGATGCCGACGCACGTGGACTGGCCAATGCCAAGCTTCGTGAGCTGGTCGACGGCCTCGTAGGTGAGCGTGCCGCTGCGGGAGACGACGCCGACCCTGCCGGACATATGGATGTTGCCGGGCATGATGCCGACCTTGGCCTTGGCGCCGGGGGTGATGAGGCCGGGGCAGTTCGGGCCGAGCAGGCGCGTCGGCTTGTCCTCCAGATAGCGCATGACCATCGTCGAATCGCGGACGGGCAGGCCCTCGGTTATACAGACGACCAGGGGAACGCCGGCGTCGGCCGACTCGATGATGGCGTCGGCGGCGAATGGGGGCGGAACGAAGATCAGCGCGACGTTCGCCCCTGTCTCGCCGACGGCTTTCCGGACGCCATTGAAGACGGGGACCTTGCCAAGCACCGTCTCGCCGCCCTTACCGGGAGTGACGCCTGCGACGAGATTCGTGCCGTAGGCCATGCAGCGCTCGGCGTGGAAGCTGCCCTCGCGTCCGGTGATGCCCTGGACGAGCAGGCGAGTGTTTTCGTTGACCAGGATGCTCATATGCGCTCCGCTAGGCTTTGATGGCCTCCGCCGCTTCTTCAAGCGTGTCGACCATTGTTGCTTTGATTCCGGACTCGGCGAGGAGCTGTTTGCCCTCGTCCACGTTGGTCCCGAGCATGCGGACGACCAGCGGAGGCCGGCGGTCCGCCTTCTCGTAGGCGTCGATGACGCCGCGCGCGGCGATGTCGCATCGAAGGATGCCGCCGAAGATGTTGACGAGGACTTTCTCGACGTTGGCGTCGGAGAGCATCAGCAGGATGGCGTGGCTGATTTTCTCCTCGGCCGCGCCGCCTCCGACATCGAGGAAGTTGGCGGGCTCGGCGCCGGCGAATTTCACGGTGTCCATTGTGGCCATGGCCAGACCGGCGCCGTTGACCATGCAACCGACGTTTCCGTCGAGCTTGACGTAGGCGATGCCCGCCTCGGAGGCTTGGACCTCGAGGTCCTCCTCTTGGGAGGCGTCGCGCAGCTCGGCCTCGGACTTATGCCGGAAGAGGGCGTCATCGTCGAGGCTGACCTTGGCGTCGAGGGCGAGCATCTTCCCGTCGTTGGTGAGGACGAGGGGGTTGATCTCGATCATGCTGGAGTCGAGGGCCATGTAGGCCCGGTAGCAGGCGTCAACGAGGGAGGAGAAGGCACGGGTCTGCGCCGGAGGGAGGCCGAGCAGCTCGGCTAGGCGTCGGCCCTGGAAGGGCTGGAAGCCAATCGCAGGATCGATGGGCTCGGTGAAGACCTTGTCCGGCTCGGTCTGGGCGACCTCCTCGATCTCCATCCCGCCCGAGGCCGATGCGATGACGACGGGACGGCGCCGTCCGCCGTCCGTGGTGATGCTGAGGTAAAGCTCGCGCTCGATGTCCATCGTCTGCTCGACGAGCACCTTATGGACGGGCGCGCCCTGGCGGCCGGTCTGGAAGGTGACGAGGGTCGAGCCGATGAGCGAGTCGGCGAACTCGGCAGCCTCGGCGCGGTCGCCGACGACCTTCACGCCGCCAGCCTTTCCGCGTCCGCCGGCATGCACCTGGGCCTTTACGACGGCCGTCCCGCCGAGCTTCGCGGCCGCGTCGGCAGCCTCGGAACCCGACTCGGCGACATAGTTCTCGGGGACGGGCACGCCATAACCGGCCAGGAGCTCCTTGGCCTGGTATTCGTGGAGCTTCATGGGAGTCCTCTCTGTGAAAATGGCCAGCGAGCTTCACGCTTCGCAGGCCGCAGGCCATGATAGCAGACCCCCCTCTCCCTAGCCCTCTCCCGCAGACGGGAGCGGGGACCAAAGACGGGAGGGGGTTTCCTGGGTTCCCGCTTTCGCGGGCGGACACTGTGGGAGGGGTAGGAAGCTCTATCCGCTCCTGCTGCGGTTATGCCGTCTCGAATTCCACAGCGGTGAGGTCCAGCTTCGAGGAGCGTCTCGAGAGATGCAGCATTTCGATGCCCACCACCTCGTTCGATTCACTGTAGTCGAGCACGACGCCCGGCGAGACCTCTTCAGAGTCGACGATTGGAGACTCGTCGAGGCGCAGGTAGAGGGCGTCAGCTTTCTTGTCCACGTTCAGTTTCATAGTCTTCCCCTCATCCCACGGTCAAAGAATACGCTGACCACCCGCCAAGGGACAACGTGCGTATTCACGACTACGCGCAACACCCGGTCGTCCCGTTCGGGGATAGGACGAAAGAATCGCTCCACCTCAGAATCACTTGGATCAAGCGTACGCATCATTGGCTCAGCCACGACCTGCTCGGCCCACTCCATGGAAATCATTCGCTCCTCCATGATGCGGACGGCATGTCTGGTGAATTCCAGGTAAACCGATCCGGACGGCATGACCAGGTTCGCTGCCTCTCATTTGATTTAATCCCCGTGCTACGGAGAACGACGGGAGTCACCGCGCGGCTTCTCCTTCATCCTACCCTCCTCCTCTTGCGCGGGGATGACGGTGGGGCGGAGAGTCGGGGCCAGTTGCGGGCGAACGCTTCTCCTCCCCCGCGCCTCGCTCTGCTCGCGTCCTCCGTATCCTCTCCCTGGGTTCCCGCTTTCGCGGGATGACGGAGGGGAACGCGGGGAACGGCGGAGGGGATTAGGGGTGGAGGGGTTGTTTTGCTGTGAGGGCTTGGAGGACGCGTTCAGCTGTGACGGGGAGCTCCAGTATGGGGGCGCCGATGGCGTCGGCGACGGCGTTGGCTATGGCTCCGGCTGTCGGGATGGTTGGAATCTCGCCAATCGACTTCGCATGGAAGGGGCCGAGCGCCTGCCCGTAGTCGGGGACATTGACTGTCACCAGCTCAGGTATGTCCTGGACGGTAGGCATCTTGTAGTCCGCAAAGTTGGGCGTCGTCACACGGCCGTCCTCGACAATGAGCTCCTCCATCAGCGCATAACCGGCGCCCTGGACAGCCGCGCCGTTGATCTGGCCCTGATGGCCCGTCTCGTTGATGATCGTACCGACGTCCTGCGCGGTGACGAGGCGTTTCAAGACCACTTGCCCGGTCTCCTTGTCGACCTCGACCTCCGCCATCTGCACGCATATGCCCGGGTCGGGCGTGCGCGGCGCTTGCATCGTGACCGTAGCGGCCGCCAGGGGCTCGTCCTCGCGGACCAGCTCCGCGGCCAAGCTCTCGACGGAGATGAAGCGTCCATCCGCAGACTGCCAACCTCCCGGCGCGACGCCTCCCTGCTCCGGCAGCTGGGCCGGCCTCCACTCGACGGGCTCGTTTCCGAGCGCCCGCGCGGCGAGCGGCGCCAGCTGGGCCTTCACCTGGTCGCACGCCGCAAGCGCGGCCGTGCCGGAGCTGTTGGTCGTCTTGCTGCCGCCAGCCTCGACGTCGATGGGGAATGCGTCGGTGTCCGACCGAACGACACGAACCCGGCCGAGGGGAACGCCGAAGCTCTCGGCGACGACCGCGGCCACGACCGTGAGCCCGCCCGTGCCGTTGTCGGGCAGCCCGGTCGTTGCGGTAATCGCGCCGTCAGGGTTGACCCGTATCGACGAGGAGGCCCGGCCCGCGCCGTGGCCACGGTCCGCCATCCCAACCCCATGGCCCACGAGCTTGTCGCGTCCTCTCTCACGAGAGCCTGCGCGGGTGCGGTCGCTCCAGCCAAAGGCGCGGGCGGCCTCATCCAAAACGGTAGCGGCCAGGTGCGGAGCCCCGCTCGGCGCCGTGGGCGGCGCATTGCGCTTCCTAATCTCGATGGGATCAATCCCGAGCTCCGAGGCGATGAGGTCCAAGTGGGCCTCTATGGCGAAGAGCGCCTGGGGCGAGCCGGGCGCCCGCATGTACCCGCACGGAACGCGGTTGGTGTAGACGGCGAAGGCCTCGATGCGCATGTTGGGAATGTCGTAGAAGCTGCCCACCCGCTGCGCTCCGCCGAGGAGCCCGTTCGGGGACGAGTTCTGACCGGTGTAGGCGCCGCGATTCATGATGACCGTGGCGTCGTGGGCGACAATCTTTCCGTCCCGCTTCAGACCCGTGCGGAGGCTAACAATGAACGCATGCTTCGGCGACGTGGTGGTCAGGTCCTCGGTTGCGCTATTGACGAATTTGACCGGCCTGCCAAGCATCCGCGACAGGTGGTAGGCGACGGGGGCGTCGCCCGTAGCGCTCTTGCTCCCAAAGTCCGCGCCGATTGCGACCGGATGAAGCCGAATGTCCTCCTCATCGCGCTGGAACAGTCTGCCCAACTCGGTCCTCGTGGTGTAGGGCACCTTGTTGGACGCCCACACTTCCACGCGCTCGGGCTGCCCGTCGGCCTCCGGCGAGATGTCCACGAGCCAGGCGGTCGGCTCCAGATAGCCCTGGTGCGACAGCTGCGTGACGAACCGGCGCTCAACGACTACCTCAGCGTCCCTGAAGCCTTGTTCGAGGTCGCCAATCTCCCAAACGGCGTGGCCGCAGAGGTTCGGCACGTCCGAGGAAACCTCCGGGAAGCCGATGTAGGTTCCGGTCTGCTCATGGACCACCGGCGCTCCCGTCCGCATCGCCTCGACGGAGCCGAAGACGGCAGGCAGCTCCTCGTATTCAACCTCGACCAGCTGTGCCGCCGCCTCCGCAATCTCACGGCTCTCCGCCGCGACAGCCGCCACCTTGTCTCCGACAAACCGGACCTTGTCGTCGCAGAGCAGCGGAACGTCCTTGATGCTCCTGCCGGTACGGTTGTTCGGGATGTCGGCCGCGGTGAGAACGGCGAGCACTCCGGGCATGGCGTGCGCTCGGGAAGCGTCGATTGACAGGATCCGCGCATGAGAGAGCGGGCTCCGGACGTTCTTGGCCCAGACCGTCCCCGGCGGGACGACGTCGGCGGTATAGGCCGCGGCGCCATTGACCTTGTCGACGCCCTCGACGCGGGGAATCGGCCTTCCGATGATGGTGAACGCGGGCGCGGGCGCGGTAGTCATGGCGGCTCCTCGTTGCATCGAGTGGTGACGTAGCGGAGTCTACCGGCGCCGTTCCCCTCGCGCTACGGAAGGAGCGGCTTGCTCCCTAGTCTTGGTCAGCGTCGGCCTTACCTGGCGAACACCGGTCGACCCCGTCGACGCGTTACTGTTAGGCTTTGGCCTCAACTACCGTTCTTCATATGTGCGCGGCGTCGGCCAGAACGGCTCCCGGCCCCGCTCAAGACGCCGAGGGAAGCTTCCGCGACCAAGTTCGCATGGGGGCACGGGACGACCCTCACCAGCGCTGAGTCCTACCCCAAGGAGCAAAGGCTATGACGACCAGCGCGGAACGACACCATGAGCACGACTGGCAATCGCAGGAGTACGTCGACTACTGGATCGAGCGGGACGTCACCCGAGACGAAGACAGGCGGGAACACCTGCGGCGGATGGCCGCGCTGCTTCCGTATGAGCTTGACGCGGAGATACGCGTGCTCGACATAGGCGCGGGCTATGGGGCCGTAAGTCAGGCGGTGCTGGAGACGTTCCCCAACGCGCACGTGATCCTTCACGACTTCTCGGCGCCCATGCTGGAGCACGCGCGACAACGCCTGCAACAGTATGAGGACCGGACCTCCTATGTATTGGCTGACCTCGCAGACCCCGCGTGGGCGCAGGCGATCGACGAGCCGGTGGACGGCGTGGTCTCCGCCATCGCCATCCACAACCTTCGCGACCCCAAGGTCCTTGCTCGAATCTATTCGGACATCTTCACGGTCGTGAAGCCGGGAGGCGCCTTCCTCAACTTGGAGCTCGTAGGGCCGGAGGGCGCAGCCAGGGCGGCGAATGCGAGGGCCAGGCTGGTAATGGAGCAATGGCGACGGTTCGAAGAAACCGGCGCCCGGGCCTCCCTCGAAGAGATGGCCGCCGAGGAGGCGGCCCGGCGAAACTCATGGTCCAGGCGCCCGGGAGAGGAGAGAATCCGTCCTACGCTCTTGGACAACCTCAACTGGCTCCGCGCCGCCGGATTCGACGAGGCCGAGTGCTTCTGGCGCGACGGCAACAATGCCCTGATCGGCGGTTACCGCCGGAGCGCAGCTTCGTGAAGGCTAGCCAGCATACAATCTCCCTCCGCCTCAGCAGGTCTACCGAGGCCTAGGTCGACCAGCTACCATCCCCACAGACGGGGCAGGAGGTTAGAAACGCTCTCCCGCTTTGGAGACCGTTGTGTAACTTTCCCACCCTCCCGCCCCATAAGGTGTGGGGAACACTCCCACGCCCCCGGCAGAGGGGGTTTCTCCTCTGCACTCCACAGTATTCCAAGCCGGTTCATGGTTCGACAGGCCCACCACGAACCAGTTTTGAGGTTACGCAAACGGTATCCCTTGCGGGAGAGGAGATTCGGCGTCAAGCCGGCGCCTTCAGGAAGGCCCTTACCGCCTCGTCGTGCTGTTCGGGCTGCTCCCATTGGGGCCAGTGGGCCGCGTTTTCGATCAGGCGGTACTGCGCTCCGGGAATCACGCTCGCCAGGTATTCGCCGATCTCCGGACCGGCGCCGTGATTCCGGTCGGTCCAAAGCACGAGGACCGGCGGCTTCAGGGTGGCGGCGACCTCCTCCTCGTAGTGCATCAGCCGGGGCCTCGGCGCATCGATGCCGTAGACCCTCGCCATCGACCTCCGGATCTCGGGGACCGCGTACATGCGGTATTGGACATCGATCAGCTCTTCGGTGAGGTGGTCGGGGCCGGCGACGAGGTACTCCATCCGCTTCCGGACCGTTTCGCGGCTGAAGTTCGTCACGGAGGCCCGGCAGACCTGCATCAGGAGGTTGCCCTCGGGCGTATCGGGGAACTCGCGCTTGAAGTTGACGTAATACGAACCGGAGTTCAGAACAAGCTTGCCGCACCGCTCGGGGTGATGGAGGCCGATATAGAACGCGATGCCCGCGCCCATGGACTCGCCCTCTATGTGCGCCCAAGCCAAGCCGAGCGCGTCCATGAAGTCCACCACCGCCTCCGCCTGACGCTCGACTCTATGCTCAGCGTCGTAGGGCTCCAGCGATGAGTATCCGTGGTAGAGGGCGTCGATGGCGTAGACGTGGAAGTCGCGGGCCAGGCTCATGACGTTCCTGGCGAACATCTCGGCGCTGCTGCCAACGCCGTGAATCAAAATGAGGGAATCGCCGGAGCCGGCCTCGATCACCCGGGTCCTGTAGCGAGCGCCGGACACGACACGCACGGTGGCCCCGAGGAGGTTGACCCAGAGAGACGGCCGTGAAGGCGGCGCGTGAAATTCGCTCATAGCATGACTCCCCGGTTAGACCGCCAACCCTTCGAGCAAGTTTCGCATTATAGGCTTTCGACGGTCACGAGGCGCTTCTCCTTCCGCGCAGGCTGGACCTTCTGCAAATCCTGTTCTTGTGGCGAGCGCAGCATCCGGCCAGCGCGTTGAGACGAACCAACTCTCCGCTGCCATCTAATGCAATACCGTACGCCTTGCCTGGTGCGTGAATCATATTGCCTCTACTACGCTAGTGCCAAGTTGTGGGATGGCGGTGCTAGGCCCTTCGCGGCCATGAAATTGGGGGGCATGGTACGAAATGGCGACTCGTGCCTATTGACATCAGTGCCATCGAGGTGGCAGAGTTCACTCACGGACGAAGGAGAGCCATCCCGCGAGGGAGGCCCAGGAGGCAAGTGGAGGGATTGAGATGGATCAGGGAATGAACCGGCTCGCTCACCAAATACGCCAAACGCTGGGAGTAGCGCAAGACGAACTTGACCAAGTACAAGCCGAACTTGACCGGATAGCGGCGGAGCATCGTCTCCTCATACGTACGCGTGACGTATGCCAAGAATGGCTGTACGCCCATGGATACGGAGGCGAGCCAGACCAGGACAAGCAAGACCAGCCCCACATCCCATTTGCCGCCGCCATTCGGCAAGTTCTCACGGAGGCGAGAGGTGAAGCCCTGCATAGGCGGACAATCGTTGATCGCGCTATGGCGCTCGGCGCACGGAGTGAGGCAAGAGACATCTTCCCTGTTGTGGCAACCGCATGCCGCCGGATGAAGGCTCAAAAGATGGGTAACGGCTACTGGCGGCTACCAGTGGATGAAGCCGAAGCACAAGGCTCCTCACCAGCCCATTGGTGAGGAGCCTTGTTTAGAAAGGGGGTGATATCCCATGTCGGAACACCAGCCCACCATCCACAGATGGCTGCGTTGGGTTAGTACGCCTCGCTTGTTAGCGTAGACTTGCGCCCCTAGGGACGACCGTCCCGGGGGCGCTTCATGTTATATGCCAAGCACCTAGTCCATCAATGCGACTTACCTGAGGCTTACGTCCAATTGAGGTAGGGCGGATGGTGTAGGCGGCAAATGCTAGGCGGGGCGGGGGCCAGCGAGGATTTCCCCGTCCTCGATGCGGACGTCGTAGACGACTATCGGCTCCTCGGCGGGCGGGTTCCTGACCTCTCCAGTGCGCAGGTCGAAGGCGCCCTCGTGGATGGGGCACTCGACCTCGCAGCACTCCTGGTAGAGGTAGCCGTCCGCGAGGAAACCGTCGGCGTGCGAGCAGAACCCGTCGAGCGCGAAATACTCGTCGCCGACGCGCGCCAAGAGGACATACTCCCTGCCTACCCGGATCGTACGCATCTGGCCGGGAGCGAGGTCTCCGACCTGCGCGAGCTTGGTGAACTCTGTCAGCATGTGCGCCTTCCTCGCTTTGCACAGCCTATTCTACCAGCCGTGACGGCCCCTCTCCTCCCCCGCGCTTCGCTGCGCTCGCGCGCTCCCTCTCCCTAGCCCTCTCCCGCAGACCGGAGAGGGGACCAAAGACGGGAGGAGGTTCCTGGGCGCCCGCTTTCGCTGGAAATGACGGACGGGGGGCGCAGAAATGACGGATGGGGGCGCGGGGATAAGGGTAGGTGGACGCGGGATGACGTGGAGGGCTTCTTTCAATAGTTGCAGGCGTGTGGTTGAATAGCGCCTGCCTGATTCACCGGAATGTGCGGAGGTATTCCATGGTTCAGCTTAGGCCAGAGATGAAGAAGCTCGTGGACTCGGAGAGAGGCACGGTCAGCAGGGAGATATTCTGGAACCAGGACATCTACGACCAGGAGATGGAGCAGGTGTTCGCCCGCTCGTGGCTGTTCGTGGGACATGAGACCCAAATCCCGAACCCGGGGGACTTCATCCTGGGGCGCATGGGAGAAGAGGCGGTCATCGTGAGCCGCGGGCGGGACGAGAAGGTGCACGTGTTCCTGAACTCGTGCCGGCACCGGGGGAACCGAGTCTGCCGGTACGAGCAGGGAAACACGTTCACCCATATGTGCTCGTTCCACGGGTGGACGTACGACTCGACGGGCGCGCTGGTCGCTCTGCCGTACCACGAGAACGGGTACGACGACATGGACAAGAGCGAGTGGGGGCTCCTGCAGGCGCGGGTGGAGGTCTTCCATGGCTCCATCTGGGCCACGTGGGACAAGTCCGCGCCCAGTTTCCACGAATACCTCGGCGGGGCGGACATGTACCTCGCATCGGGGCTGCTGCACACCGACGGGTCGGACAACGGCGCGGAGGTGCTCGGGGGCGTCGTCAAGTGGCGCTTGGGATGCAACTGGAAGGTGCCGTGCCCGGACACGGACACGACCCACGGCTGGATAACGCACCGGTCGACCGCCCTGGCGTTGGGAGTCGGGGCCACGGGCAACCCGGTGCGTCCGCGGGAAGACCGCTCGCTCTCCGTCGGGCAGACGCGAAGCCGTTACACGGTGTCGTTCCCCGAGGGGCACACGATGGGAGTGACGATACCGCAGGAAGACGACCCCGGTTGGGGAGAATCCGGGACATGGAAAGAGATGCCCGCCGTTCGTGAGTACCTGCGGGAGAAGTTTGAGCTGCGCAAGAAGCGCCTGGGTCTCATGGCCCATCTGTCGGTTGGGCCGGCGATCTTCCCCAACGAGGGCTGGCTCGGGCGCGTGATCCGCATCATGCACCCGCAGGGTCCCGCGATGACGGAGATATGGACGTATTTCTTCGTGGACAAGGATGCGCCCCAGGAGGTGAAGACCGCGCTCGCGGCCTACTACGAGCTGTTCTACGGCCCCGGCGGGGTTACGCAGCAGGACGACATGGAGAACTGGTACGCCCTCACGATCGCCAGCAAGGGGCCAGTCGCCCAGAAGTTGGACCTGAACTACCAGATGAGGCTCTCGGACCCGCCGCTCCATGGGCCAACGGAGTTCGGTTTGCCGGGCCTGTTCGCGCACAACTACAGCGACGAGAACCACCGGCGGTACTACCAGCGCTGGGCCGAGGTGATGCAGGCCAAGGACTGGGGCGAGATGGCGCCGACGATGTCCGCCTCGGTAGCGGGCAACGGAAGATAGGGGGCGCCGTGACCAGTTTGCCATCCTACGAGGAATTGCTGCTACGGATAGAGGTGGAGAACTTCCTCTACCTGGAAGCCGATCTCCTGGACGAGCACCATTATGAGGAGTGGCTCGACCTGTTCACCGAGGACGCTCGCTACCATGCCCCGATGAAACGGAACGTCTCTTCCCGCGAGATGGACAAGCAGCTGACCAAGGAGTCGGTGGAGATGTCCTGGTTCGACGAGGGAAAGGAGACGCTGACGAAGCGCGTCGCCCAGATAAGGACGGGTGTGCATTGGGCGGAGGAGCCCCTGTCCCGCGTCTCGCATTTCGTGTCCAACGTGCGGCTGCTGGACTCGAGCCCCGGCCAGGTTGGAGCGGGAGAGATTCGCGTCAAGTCCCGGTTCCTGGTCCATCGCAACCGCTTGGAGGACGAGGAGAACACCTGGTTCGGCAACCGGGTGGACACGCTACGACGGGTGGACGGAGCGTGGAAGATCTCGCGACGAGAGATCTATCTCGACCAGAACGTGCTGCTCTCCAAGAACCTGACGAACTTCTTCTAGGGAAGGTCCGATAAGTCCCCGTGGACGCGGGCATAGTCACATAGTCCGCCGTCTCCTCCCCCACGCTGCGCGACCCCTCCCACAGAAGGGAGGGGTTGAGTTCCAGCGACCAGGCGTATGCTCGTCGGGCCGCACGGCCAAGAACGCGCTACAAGGGGGCGCCAAGTGCAACTGGAGAATAAGACTGCGATCATCACCGGCTCCGGCCGCAACATCGGCGAGGGCATAGCCAAACGGTTCGCCGACGAAGGGGCGAAGGTCGCCATCGTCGACATCCTCGAAGAGCGAACGCAGGCGGTGGCCGCGGCCATCAACGCCCTCCACCCAGGCGCCGCGTTGCCCATCAGGTGCGACGTCACCGACAGCGAGGACGTCCAGGCGATGGTGGCCAAGGTGATCGCCGAGTGGGGGCGCGTGGACGTGCTCGTGAACAACGTCGGCGTCGTCGACCGGACGAACATCCTCGAACTGACCGAGAGCGAATGGCATCGGGTCATCCGCATCTCGTTGACGAGCCTGTTCCTGGTGACGAAGTACGTGGCGGCCAAGATGGCGGAGCAGGGCGAGGGCGGGCGCATCATCAACATCAACTCGACCTCAGGACATCAAGGGCGGCCAAACGCCACCGCGTACCCGGCCGCCAAGGCGGGCGGTCTGCACCTCAGCAGGTCGCTGGCGATGCAGCTGGCGCCGCACAACATCCGCGTCAACGCCGTCACGCCAAACCGTGTGCTGACGGAGGCGGAGCCAGGCGCGCCGCAGCGAGCGACGAGCGTCGACAATCTCATCGGCAGGCAGGTCACGCCGGCAGACGTTGCGGCCGCATGCGTCTTCTTTGCCGGCCCTGACTCGGACGCCATCACCGGCGCGGACCTGTACGTGGACGGCGGAGTGCTGGCCGGGTAGCGAGGCGGCGTGAAGACCAAGGAGCACGAGCGGGTGGCGCCAACCGAAGACCTGCCCGACCACGGGGCGGCCTGTGCGCGCCTAGGCGGAATGGGCGGGCGGCGCGGGCGGCGGCTCGGTGAGCACAACATCAATCCGATGCCAGGCGGTCGCGCCTGATGGCAGGTTGGACCTGCGGATCTCGTCCTGGAGCGTTCCGGCGCCGTCGGTGGCGCGCACCATCAGGGTTGGATTGCCGGGCATCGGCTCCGGCCAGCCGACGCGCCATATCACCCAGGCGTAGTCGGACAATGCGGACTCAAACTCGGCGTCCCGCCAGGTCGCGCCGTCGTCAAGGCTGACCTCTACACGGGAGATCCCCCGGGTCCCGGCGAACGCAACCCCGCCGACCTCGACCTCCGTAACCGGCAAACGAGCGTTGTCCGTGGGAACGTCGAACCGCGACATCGTCCTGATAACGGCAGTGTCTTGCCAGCCTCGCCTCTGCCAGTAGCCGCGGAAGCCGGCATCGACGGGCTCGATCCTGTCCAGCCATTTCACGTTTTCCATACCGTAGAGCCCCGGCACGATGATGCGCGCGGGAAACCCGTGCCCGTCAGGGAGCGGCACGCCGTTCATGTCGTAAGCGACGATCACCTCATCCCGGCGAGCGATGTCCAAGGGGAAGCTGTCGAAGTAGCCATCGTGCGCATAGAACGCTATGCGCTCAGTCCCTTCGGCCAGCTTCGCCTCGTCCAAGATGAGCTTGAGCGGCACGCCCTTCCACAGCGCATTGCTAATCAAGTCTCCGCCTACGGGATTGCTGATGCAGGTGAGCGTCACGTACTCCTCGATGGCGGGCATCGCGAGGAGCTCGTCGTAGGTGATCCGCATGGGGTTGCCGACGCGGTCACCCTCCACCCTCAGAGTCCATGTCGCGACGTCGATGTTGGACACAACCGCCGACTTGGACACGAGGTAGAACTCGTCGTTGGACGTCACCGGCGTCGAAAGCTTGCCCTTGGGGCGCGAGACGGAGGGAGCCAGCCTGCTGAGATTGGTGAGCACGGTCTGCACCGCTATGCCGCCCACCACCGCAAGCGCGGCGAAGACCCCCGCCTTCTGAAGGAAATTGCGCCGACTCGCGTTGTACCGCATGCCCCCGGTGCGGTCGGAGAGGGCGAGCAACTGGGTCGTCGTGAGGGCGTACACGAAAACCGCGAACAGCAGCGCCAGCGAGTAGGTAAACGCGCCATCCGCGACGTTGCTTCCGAAGAAGCCTCCGCCCAAGAGCGGCGTGAGCGCCAGCGCCAGCATCGCCCATACGCCCAGGGCGAGGTAAACGGCGCGTTTGACGAGGCCTTCCTGCAGCGCCGCGTCCTCCACGTGCTTCGCGTAGCCCACGCCAATCAGACCGCCAACCCCAATCTGTCCGAGGAACACCAGGACGTAGAGCAACCGCTTCGCATTGAACAGCAGCCTCTCGATGAAGAAGTCGAAGACCGGAGCCGGCAACAGCCTCGTGAACCAGTCCGCCATGAGCTCCGTTATGACCATTGCATCAAGGGTGAGGCGCAGCGCTATCAGCACGACGGTCATCAGCAGAGCGCCAACCACGCCTGCGATGAGTCCCTCACGCGCACCCGGCAAGTCCGACGTCATTCGCTCCAAGCGCCGTTCCTCCCTGCCAGTCCCCACACGCCAGCTATGACCTTGACCGGAAGCCCTTTACTCGGCACTGTTTTCCTCCGGACTGCTACGTCTGCCGGAAGGCTCCCCACGCCTTCACCCCAGAGCGGCGAAGGCGCGCTTCGGGTTGACGGACAGGATCTTGTCAATGGTGGAGGCGCTCAGGTCTCCCCGCCGGTCGAGCTCCTCGGCGAGGTGGTCCTCCCGGAACGCGTCTCCATGCGGGAAGTCGCTTGCGGTGACGAGAAAGTCGTCGCCGAGCCGGTCCACCACGTACGAAAGATCATCGCCGACGGCGCACGATACGAAGATGCGGTCGCCCAGCCAGTCATCGATTCTTGCCCGACCGCGAAGGCCCTTCATAATCCATGGCGCCCAGTCGCACCCGATCTCCAGGATGACGACGCGCAGGCCCGGGAGCTGGTCCATCGCCCCGCAGTTCATCAGCTGCCAGAACCCGTAGATCACCTGGTTGAGACCCGCGCCATAGGGATTGTTCTGAGGAAACTGCTGCCTGTCCGGGCGAGGGTACGGCTCCATCATATGGCGAAGCGTCGGCGACGTGTTGCCGGTATGGATCAGAATCGGGAGCTGCTGGCGCGAGGCCTCTTCATATACCGGCATGAACGCAGGATTGCTCAGGGGCATATCCCACGGCATCCCGTGGGTGTATATCCCCGCCGCGCCCCCCATCTGCGTGACGCGCCGAATCTCAGCAACGGCGGCATCCGGAAGCCTGTAAGGGATGACGGCGGCGTACCAAAGGCGGCCTTCCGACTTGCCGCACTGGGTCGACATGAAGGTGTTCCAGCTCCGCGCCAAGGCCGCCTCTAGCTCGGGGTTCTCGGCGACGGGCCCTTGCCAAAGAGTCGGGAACACGACCTGCTTGTCGATGCCGGCCTCAGCCATGGCGGCGATGCGGCCTTCTATGTCCGTGAGCTCTTGCACCCCTAGGGAAGCGCCTTTCTGCTGAGCGCGGTCCATCACCGTGGGCGTGCCACCGTACAGGCGAATCTTATAGTCAATCACCCAAGCAGCGTTGTGAAAGCCGAACACGGTGTCTCCGGGAAACTGAACGGGGAACGGCCGCTGCCTCTCGAAAGCGGGGTCCAGGTAAGTCCATGTCTCCAGCCCCTCTTCCACATGCGCGTCGCAATCTATGGTTGTCATCGTTCCTCCCTCTTCACGCTACCGCGAACCGCCGTTACAGCTCGAAGAGCCGCGACGGGTTCTCGCCCAGCACCTTGTCGACCTCTAGCGCAGTCAGCCCGCCACGTTCGAGGGCATCGTCCAACAGTTGGGGCTTTCTCTCCTTGAGCCTGCGGATGATCGGCACCGTCCATTCGGCCCCGGCTTCCATGAAGCCCACACGCATCTCAGGAAACCGCTCCAGCATGTCGGAGCCAAGTATCTGCTGGAACGCGTATTGGACGTATGGGGCACTGACGATGCCGGCGCCGAACGTGTTAATGTGAGGCGACGGGTCGCCGTAGCGAGGCCTGGGAATACCCTCGAGCATCCGGCTAATCGTTGGGCTAGTGCCGTTCCCCACGTGCACCGTAATCGGCAGGTCTTGGGCCTCGGCCTCAGCGAAAATCGGTCTGAGCATGGGGTGGGTCAAGGGATTGTCCCACTCCATGCCTCTCACGAAGATGCCGACCGCCGACCCAAGCTGCTTCACCCGCTTTATCTCTGCGACCGCAAGGTCAGGCCGACGCCACGGCAGCACCGCCACATAGTGAAGCCGGCCGCCGGACTCGCTACGCCGCGACGAAACAAAGTCGTTATAGCTCGACGCCAGCACCGCCTCCAGCTCCACATTCTCTGCAAGCGTACCGAGCCATATGGAAGGAAAGACCACTTGGTGGTCGATGCCCATCTTGTCCATGGCGTCTATGCGGCCGCGGACGTCTTGCATCTCTTGGATCGGGATAGGAACGCCCTTCTGAGAGGCGCGGGTCATGCTCGTTGGATTGGCCGCAAACAGTCTGACCTTGTAGTCAATCACCCAGGCGGCGTCGTGTGATCCGAAGTAGGTGTCCGGGGGGAATCTGACCGCGAACGGCCTGAACATCCGCCATTCTTCGGGCATGTAGGCCCATGTCGCCTCGCTCTCTTCAACGTGAGCGTCACAATCAATGACAGTCATCGGGGTGCTCCTGACGTGACTTTCGAGCGCCCTCGCCGTCAGCGCACGGACTGCGCCGCCGGCGCGAGCGCGCCGCGGAAGAACTGCAGCAGCAGCCTCCAAGCCTCGGCTGCGGGCTCCGGAGTCCAACGCACTGGGTTGAACGGGTCGTTGAACGCGTGCGGCGCTCCCTGGAAGCGATAGAACGTGTGCCGGACCCCCAGCCTATCAAGCTCGGCGTCCACCTCGTCCACGTCCGCCGGACTCGGGTTCTGGTCCTCACTCCCAAAGAATCCCGCCAGCGGACAGCGGATGTCCGCAGCGAACGAAAGCGGCGGGGGATCCCCGTTCCTGCCTCGATTCATGTCCGTTCCGTAGAAGATCGCGGAGGCCGCGAGTTCATCGCAGACGCCCGCCATGTAGAGGGAGAGCCGACCGCCCAAGCAGAAGCCAGTGATTCCCACCGGCGACTCCCCAACCTCCGGCAAGTCGCACAGGTAGGCCAACGCCGCAAGGGTGTCCCGCCTAAGCTCCTCAAGTCCCGTAGCCCGGCCCCTGAGCCTCGCTTCTTCAGGCCGGCGCGGGTCGTCGAACGGGATGGAGCTGAATTCGTGGACGGTCATATCGGTGTTCCGATGGTAGAGATACGGCGCTATCGCCGCGAAGCCCTCGGAGGCGAGGTCGTCACAGAACTTGCGCACTCCTTCATCGACGCCGTAGGTGTGCATCCCAACGACTACGCCGGGAAAAGGCCCGTCGCCGCCCGGCAAGGCCAGGTACGATTCCATAGGGCTCCCATCCACGTCGATCGAGGCCCACTTCGAAGCCATGACTGCTCCCTTCGCTTCAAGCCATCGAGGCGGCAAGACCGCGTCCGCCCTCCGGCGGCATGATAGCGCGCGACGGGCTGCGAGGCGCGCGTCATTTGCGCAGCCTGGCGCGCTCGGACTATCTTCTCCGCCTATGCCGACCTCGTTCGCCACGACCAACGGGCCCGTGAGCGCCGCCCTTTCCTGTGGATACGCCAGCGAAGGACAGGGAGTCACTCCCCTGGCCGCCGCGCTGGAATCCGGCGCGATGCTCGATCAGGGCTTCGACGTCACTCTGTCCAAGATGGGCGACGCCCACGCGGTCGTGGCCGGACTGGCGTCGGGCGCCATCGTCTTCGGGAACCTCGCCGCTCCCGCGCTGGTGATCGCAGCCGCCACGGGGCGAGCCGACCTCGTCTTCCTAGCGGGCGGCGTCAATCAGCAGTTCCTCGTTGGGGCCCCAGGCATGACGCTGGATGAGCTCCGCGGTCAGCCCCTGGGAATGAGCCATCGAGGCGACCTGACCGACTTCCTTGGACAGCTCACCATGAACCGCGTGCTCAGCCAACCCAGCGAGCTTCGCGCCACCGGCGGCAGTCAGCCTCGCCTGCAGGCCCTGCTGAACGGCGAGATTGCCGCGACTCCCCTCTCTCCGCCCACCGCCATCCAGGCCAAGCACGCCGGTTGTCCCTGGCTGTACGACTATGCGGAGATGGGGCTGAACTTCGCCATCGGCGGCATTGCGGCCCCTCGGGCCCTCATCGAGAGCGAGACGGAGCTCGTCAAACGTTTCTTGCGCGGGTACATGGAGGGCCAGCGCCGCTACAAGCGAGACCGGGATTTCGGCGTCGCCGTGCACATGAAATACGGCGAGACCACCCGAACGATTGCGGAGGACACCTACGACGTCACCCATGAAGGGTTCCGGGACCTTCCCGACCCCGCCACCGAAGGCATGGGGATGCTCGTCGACTTCTGGAAGGGCGCGGGCCTTATTCCCGAAGCATTCGACGTCGCCAGCGTTGTCGACTCGGGGCCCATCACGGCAGTCTGCGGCGAGCACGATTCCCACGGCTCCTGACCCAAGGTCCGGGCCAGCGGCGCCGGCGGAATCCAGGGTACGCTGAGTAGTCCACGACCTTAATCGATCGTGTGGCGCGCCAGGGAGCAAGCCTTGGCGCGCCACACGATCGGTGTCTCCCGCACCTTGCGCTTGACACAGCACCTGGGAGCGAACATCATCCCGAATGCTGCCGAGCGTTCATGGAGTGTTACATGAGCTCCTCAGCTAGTCCCCCGAACCGACTACCGGACGGGTGAGCTGAATGACGACGAACCTCCAAGGCAAGTACGCAATCGCGGGAGTTGGCAATAGCCCGCTCGGCAAAGTGCCGGACATGGGGCCCCTCGACCTCTTCGTCGTCGCGGCGAAGCGAGCAATCGAGGATGCAGGAATCTCGAAGGACGAGATCGACGGCATCATCACCCGAGGACCGGATGACATCAATGTCCATCACCAGCGGGTAGGCCAGCTGCTCGGCCTGAACGTCAACTTCAGCACAAGCACAGACAACGGCGGGGCGAGTCAGATACTGAACGTCGCCATGGCCTGCATGGCCATCGAAGCGGGGATGTGCACAACGGTCCTGTGCGGGTACGGCCGCGACGCTTGGTCACGCACGCATAGGAACGAGACTGCGAGGATGCGCGTAGCGACGACCGATCCTTCGCTTGCCAGACAGGAGTTCGGTCCAGAGTTCGGATTGTTCGGAGCGCCCGCCAACTACGCCCTAGCGGCCCGCCGGCACATGCAGCTGTTCGGCACGACGAAAGAGCAGCTCGGCGCCATAGCAATCGCCTTCCGTGAGCATGCGGGCAGGAATCCAGAGGCGTTCGTCCGTGGCCCATTGACGATGGAGGACTATCTCTCAGCACGGCCAATCGTCGAGCCGCTCAGCTTCTTCGACTGCAGCATCTTTGCGGACGCCGCCGGGGCGGTCATCGTCACGTCGCTCGAACGCGCGCGTTCACTGAGACGGCCTCCTGCCCGCGTCCTCGGTTTTGGATTCGGGAACAACCTGCGGGGCTGGCACCACGGCGAGAACATGGTCGACACAGGCTCCAAGCGCGCCGGCGAGACCGCCTATCGAATGGCGGGGGTGAGTCCGGACGATATCGACGGCGCGCAGGTCTACGATTGCTTTACGCACATGGTCTTGCTCCAACTGGAGGACTATGGCTTCTGCAAGAAGGGAGAGGGCGGCCCATTCGCCGCCAGCGGCGCGCTAACCCTCGAAGGCCGGCTGCCGACCAACACGTCGGGAGGGCAATTGTCCGAGGCGCACGCGGAGGGCATGCTCCAGGTCGTCGAAGGAGTGCGGCAGGTCCGTCGCGACTACGGTCCGGACCGCCAGATCAAGGACGCTGAGCTGATGCTGGTCACCGGTCACGGCGGCGCCACTGTCTGCCAGTCCGCATTGATTCTCGGGAGAGACCGTTGACGAGCGCCTACACGAAGCCTATCCCAACTCCGTCCACGGCAACCCGGTTCTTCTGGGATGCGTGCAAGGAGCATAGGTTGGTCCTCCAGCAGTGCGGTTCCTGCAGCGCATTCAGGTTTCCTCCCAGCGTGGTCTGCCCCGAGTGCCTCAGCACCGATTGGGAACCGGCGCCGCTCAGTGGACGGGGCGTGGTCCATACGTTCGGGGTGTACCATCGCCTCTACCACAAAGCCTTCGAGCCTGACCTGCCGTACGTTATCGGAATCATTGAGCTGGAGGAGGGGCCGAGGCTGGTTAGCAACGTCGTCGGATGCCCGTCCGAGGACGTTTACTGCGGCATGGCCGTCCGAGTCGTCTTCGAAGACATCACGGAAGACGCCACCCTGTACAAATTCGAGCCAGAGAGTCCTTCGTAACACATAAACCGATACGCGTATCCGAAACCCACAACTTGCAGAGGTGCTCGCCCGTATGGCTACAGCCTTAGAAGGCACAATCGTTATCGAAGCCGCTGGGCACGTCGCCGCGCCGTACGCGGGCAGTCTTCTGGGCGACCTTGGGTGCGAGGTGATCAAGGTCGAGCTGCCCGATGGAGGGGACACCCACAGAGGCCGAAATCCGAAGTACGAGGGCTATGGGCCCAGTTTTCGGGCCCTCAATCGCAACAAGAAGAGCATCACCCTCGACCTGCAGACGGATGAAGGAAAGAGAATCCTGCTGGAGCTGCTCGACAGGGCCGATGTCCTGATCGAGAACTTCAGACCCGCCACTCGGACCCGACTTGGCCTCGACTACGAAGGGCTCGCGAAGCGGAACCCGCGGCTGGTCCACTGCTCAATCTCCGGGTATGGCCAGAGCGGTCCGTACCGGGACAAGCCTGGTTTCGACACCATCGCCCAGGCCCTGAGCGGAATGCTCAACCTCGTCACGGACCGAGAAACCCCTAAAGTCGTCGGGGTTTCCCTTACGGACCACTCAACCGGCATCTTCGCGACCTACGGCATACTGGCGGCATTGTTAGCCAGGCATAGGACAGGCCGCGGTCAGTTCGTGGACTCCTCGTTGTTGCAGGTAACCCTTTCCTTCATCGAGTCCCACGTCGTCGACTATCTGAACGGCGGCGAGTCGGTGTCTCGGGACAATTTCCCAAGAGGCCGCATCTACTGCTTCTTGGCGAGTGACGGTCTGCCTTTGGTCATCCACCTGTCCGGGCACCAAACAGCTTGGGAGTCATTCCTCGACGCCGCCGAGCGCTTGGACCTGTTAGATGAGCCCAGGTACGCCACCAGGCGAGACCGTTCCGAGCACCACTGGGAAATCGTCGATGTCTTGGCCGAGACTTTCCGGCAGCGTCCAAGGGCCCATTGGCTGGCGGCGCTCGATGCGCGCAGTGTCCCCAATGCGCCGCTCAACACCATCGACGAGGTCTTCGAGAACCCTCAGATCAAGCATCTTGGGTTCCCGAAGCAGATCGATCACCCTTCCTATGGGAAGACCCGCCTCATTGGGAGCGCGGTGAACCTCTCGGAAACGCCGCCTGCGTTCTTAGCCCCCGCTCCCCTCCTGGGAGAACATACGAACGAGGTCCTTCGGGACCTTGGGTATGACAAAGGCGGAATCGACGCCCTCCGGGAGAAGGGAGTGGTCTGAGATTCCGTCATGACAGCCGCTTTGGAAGGCATCAAGGTGATTGACTTGTCAGGTCACGTGGCTGCTCCGTACGGGGCCAGCCTTCTCGGGGACCTGGGTTGCGAAATCATCAAAGTAGAGCCCCCTGCGGACGACCAGAAGGCTACGGGGCGCGGTCCCGGTCGGGCGCGGTCCGGAGGCAGGGCCAATGCTCTCAATCGCAACAAAAGGAGTCTGACCCTCGACCTCGCCACCACGTCGGGCAGGGAACTCCTACTTCGATTGGCAGCCCAAGCGGACGTCGTGATCGACAACTTCCGGCCGGCAACTCAAAAGCGTCTCGGACTGACCTACGAGGACTTGTCCAGCGTGAACCCCAGGCTGGTCCATTGCTCCGTTTCCGGCTTTGGCCAGGTCGGCCCCTACAAGAACAAACCAGGATTCGACACCTTGGCCCAGGGGTTGAGCGGCATCCTCAGCCTCGTCACCGACTTCAGCGATCCCGCGGTCGTAGGCGTCTCCATCGTCGATCATTCGACCGGCATCTTTGCCGCTTACGCCATCCTCGGAGCCCTGATGGCGCGCGAACGGACCGGCCGCGGCCAGTTCGTCGATGTATCTTTGTTGCGATCGAGCCTATCGTTTGCGGAGTCGCATATCGTGGACGCCATCAACGACGGCCCAGCCCCAGTGAGGGACCACTTCGCTCGCGGCCGGATATTCTGCTTCGTAGCCAAGGATGGCCTGCCCTTGGTCATTCACCTGTCCAGCCGGGAGCAGAGCTGGCGCGGCTTGCTGAGGTCAGTGGACCGAGAAGACTTATACCCGGAGGTCGGCAACCGGAAGGCCCGCTGGGAGAGGCACTGGGAGATTCAGGGCATCCTTCAACAGGCAATCGCCACGCAGCCCCGAGCGTACTGGCTTCCGATCCTAGATGAGAATGGGGTCCCCAACGCTCCGGCGCTTACACCCGGAGAAGTGTTCGAAGACCCCCAGGTTGCCTCCATGGGCATCCCAGTGACCGTCACTCATCCCACGCAGGGCGAAAGCCGGATCGTAGGCAGCCCCATTCGTCTGTCCGATACGCCTACGGCAGTACACCGGCCGGCGCCTGTTACGGGAGAGCACACGTCAGAGATCCTCGAGGGTCTCGGGTACGATGCAAGCGACATTGAGGAGTTTCGAGCGCAAGGTGTAATTTAACCGGGCAGGACGAGGTGAGGCCATGGATTTCGCGATGCAGCCAGACAGCGAAGAGATGACGGTGTTTCGGCGGGAGGCGCAGGAATGGTTCGCCGAAGCGATGAAGGATGGCCTACATCTTAAGCTCTCCGCCAACTGGTCAACCCGGGAGAACGAAGAGGAGTACAACTTCCGCCGAACTCTCGCCCGGAAGGTGGGAGCCAAGGGATGGATGTTTCCCGTCTATCCCAAGGAGTACGGCGGAGGCGGGTTAACCGTCGAGCACCAGATGGTGTTGGAAACCGAGATTGCAAAGTATGGGCTCACGCTCGAGCACATTTTCTACACGCTAGCCCGATTGGCCGTTCCCTGCGTCTTCACCTGGGGGACGGAGGAGCAAAAGCAGACCCTCCTCCCGCCACTGATGAAGGGAGAAGTGAGCTGCTGGCAACTCCTGACCGAGCCTCAGGGCGGGTCGGACGTAGCCAACGCCCAAACGACAGCGATCAAAGACGGCGACGTCTACGTGGTAAACGGTCAGAAGACCATGGTCGGGTCAGTCCACTACCCCGATTTCTTCTGGACTCTCGTGAACACCAATCCCGGAGGAGCACGTCACGAGAACCTGAGCTGGATATACATACCGAGCGGCCTGGCAGGCATCTCCCGAACGCCGCTCAACCTCTTGATGGGTCGAAAGAACACCGTCTTCTTCGACAACGTTCGAGTACCGGAGACCTTTCTGGTCGGCGGAGAAAACAATGGGTGGAAGGTTGGCAACACGCACCTAGAGCTCGAGCACAGCGGCGGGGGAAGTCTGGGCGAAGACAGCCTCGTCAAGCATCTTATCGAGTACTGCCAGGGGACCGAAAACAACGGAGCGCCCCTGATGGAAGACCCTGACATTCGCGATCTGCTGGCGGATGTCCTCATCGGCTCGCACGTCAATGCGCTGTTTGGCAGGCGGAATTGGTGGCATCGGTATGCGCGCCAACCGCACGGCTACGGGGGCACGCAAACGCGCTACTACTCACGGGTTAGGCGATTGATGGTGGCGGAGAAGCTCCAGCAGATCCTGGGCTACCACACTCTCGTTTCCGATCTCAACGTGGCCGAAGCGGTCGACTTCGAGTATGCCGCCCGGCAGGGGCCAGGCACGCTCCATGGAGGAGGCACGCTGGACACGGACCGCCTCATCATGGCCAGACGAATGGGTCTGGGACGGCCGATAGCTGAGCAGGCGCCGATAACCACTCCAGTAGCCTAGCCCAAGGGGGACTGCTTCATGAATCTCACTCTCACAGAAGACCAGACCATGCTGAAGCGGACCGTAGCGGACTTTATGAAGCGAGAAGCTCCGCCGACCAACATAACAGGCTGGCTTCAAGGCGGCGTCGGTCACGTGCCTGAGCTATACCGGACCGCGGCGGACTTGGGTTGGTTGGGCATGTTTGTGCCTGAAGCCTATGGGGGACTGAGCACGAGCCTTGCCGACTCCGCGGTAGTCTTCGAGGAACTAGGCCGAGGCCCTCTCCCCGGTCCGTACTTCTCATCCGGCGTTCTCGCGGCGGCCGTCATCCTGGAAGGCGGGAGCGATGAGCAAAAGCAGCGTTTGTTGCCCGCCATCTGTCAAGGTGAAGCAATCGCCACCCTCGCCATCAACGACAAGGGCTATGGCTGGGGGCCGAGCTCGGTCGAGATGACGGCTTCGGAAGGCTCGGGAGACCTAACGCTCTCCGGCGCGAAGATGTTCGTTCACGACGCGGGCGCTGCAACGGTCTTGATCTGCGCTGTGAAGCATGCTGACGGAATCTCACTCGTGTCGGTCGACATGGACCAGCCCGGCGTCTCGGTGACTCCCTACGGAGGCCTGATTCCGCCATCGGTCGAAGAGGTCCGCCTCGATTCGGTCCGTGCGCCTGAGTCCGATATCCTTGGAGAGCCTGGCCAAGGCTGGGCTCTCTTGGAACGCGCTCTGATGCAATCCCTCCCTGTTCTCTGCTCCTATCAGGTGGGCGCGTGCCAGGAAGTCTTTGACTTCACCGTCGAATACACACGCTCGCGTGTCGTGTTCGGTCAGCCCATCGGCCGCTTCCAGCGGGTGCAGGACCATGTCGTGGACCTGGTGAATCACCTGGATTCAGCGCGGTGGGTCACGAACGAGACCTTGTGGAAGTTGGATACTGGGGCCGAGGCCGTATCGAGCGTCCATGAAGCCAAGGCAGTAGCGAGCGAGGCATACTACCAGGTATGCAACTACGCCCATATGGTGTTCGCCGGGCCGGGAACGGACTATTCGCATCCGCTGGTGGCCCACATGATTCAATCGAGGAGTCTCTATCAGTATCTGGGGAACCCTCTCTATCACAAGCGCATGATGATGGATTACTTGTTCCCCAGAATGTCGAACGGATAAAGAGCGGCCAGCGCCGAAGGAGAGGAGAACGATGGGGAAGCTAACGAAGTTCCGCTTTTTGATAGTGACCATACTGGCGACGGTAACGGTGGCGGTTGCTCTAAGCGCCTGCGGCAGCGACGAGCCGGAGCCAACCTCCACGCCCACCCAGGCGCCGGCTGTCGACAGTCAGCCTGCTCCCGAACCTACTCCGACACCCACCCAACCCTCGACGTCGGGCTCCCAAGCTCCAGCGACGGACAGTCAGCCGGCGCCGCCGACGCCTACGCCCACCGAAGCGGCCAGGGACACCGGTGAGACCGATACAAGTGGGACCGAAACGACCGAGACCGGCGCCGACCTGTCGGACTATTTCGCCGGCCAAGACATCAACGTCCTCGTCGGCAGCTCGCCCGGCGGCGGCTATGACCTATTGGCCCGATTAATCGCGCGCTTCGCTCCGCGGTACTTGCCGGAACACGACAGTGTCCGGATCAGCAACGTGACAGGAGGAGGCGGCCTTCGTGCTTGGGAGAAGCTCATTCGGTCTGAGCCCGATGGCTTCACGATCTTGACGCTGAACATCAACTTGGTCCGGCGAGTGCTCCTGGGTCAAGAAGTTGAAGGACTGCACCTCGAGACCCTGCCGTTGATTGGATCGCCTACGTGGGTCAGCGACCCATATCTGATCTGTGGCGATAGGAGCAAGTACTCGTCGTGGGACGACCTGCTGGCCGACGGTAATGTGACAATCGCCGGCGGCACCGGCGGAAGAGTGCCCATGGGCGCGCACTTCATTGAGCTCGCGGGTGGGCCGATGAAGACGATTTCGGGGTACGAAGGCTCCACGGAAACGCTGGCGGCCTTCGAGCGGGGCGAACTCGAAGCCTCAACGTGTATCCAGCGGAGAGACCCCAGACTGATGCCGGAGCTGGTTGAAGAGAGCCGATGGCTTCCTCTCTTCTGGTGGAACACACGTCCCGACCAGGGATGGCTCGACACTCTGGGCGCGCCGGAGCCGTACCACATCTATGAGCTGCCGGGAGTCGATTACCAAGATTGGCAGAAGACCGCTTTCGACGCCACGGTCAAATTCAACGACTTCCTTCGGATGTACGTGGTGCATCCCGACACGCCGCCTGAGCTGATTCAGGTCTGGCAGGAAGCCTACAAGAACGTAATCAACGATCCGGAGTTCGTTGAGGCTGCCAACATCGCCGGCTATGACGTTGGATTCGGCCCGCCAGATGAGTTCGGAAAGGTCCTACAAGACCTTGCGGGACTCCCCCCTGAAGGGATAGAGCTCGTTCTGAGGTTGTCGGGCATCAACTGATGCAGCTAGCGAGGGGGGGGGTCGGAGCAGCAGCTCCGCCCCCCTCTCGTCTGTCAGGCGGAGAGAGTCGGCATGTTCTTTGAGGCTGCGGTCAGCGCTGCGCAAAACCTTTTCACCCCCGGGCCACTCATCGGGATGGCTATCGTTCTGCCTGTCGCCCTAGCCTCTGGCCTGATTCCTGCCGGCGGGTTGCCCACCACATCCGTCGTGCTCAGCTTTGCCGGTTACCTCGACCCCTGGATCGCGATGTCAATCGTGGTTTTCAGTATGGCGGCCGGCGATATCACCGAGCCGGTTCCCGCGATTCTCTTGGGCATTCCAGGCGCTCGTTCGGCGCAGGCAACCGTGCTGGACGGCTATCCCATGGCGCAGCAGGGTCTCGCAGGCGTAGCCCTCGGCGCTAGCTATACGACGACGCTCGTTGGAGGGATATTCGGGGGACTTGTGCTGCTCGCGGCGCTGCCAGTAGGACGCGAGCTGCTGAAGCTTTTTGGGTCATCGGAATTCTTCCTTCTGTCATTGATGGGAATCCTCGCAATCGCGATTATCAGCGCCGGAGCATTCGTCAAAGGCATGTTAACTGCCGCTTTTGGCATCGCAATCGCGTCTATCGGCTTCACAAACGTCGGCGGAGTCGTCCGAGCAGACATGGGCATCGATTTCCTCTGGGAGGGCTTCGGCATCGTGCCTATCGTTATCGGGCTGTTCGCGATTCCCGAAGCCATGGACCTCGTCATCGGAAATACGCCGGTCGCCCGCGAACGGTTGGACACGATGATGAAGGAAGCGAACAAAGACGTCATGCGCGGGATGAACATCGCCCTTCGCCACAAATGGCTGATGCTGCGTTCCAGTTTCATCGGCACGTTCGTCGGCGCCATGCCCGGAATCGGCGGGGCCACGGGGCATTGGATTGCCTACGTCCAAGCAAGGCAGACCGAGAAGGGCGCGGTAGACAGCTTTGGGAAGGGCGACATCCGAGGAATCATAGCCGCGGATGCAGCCAATAACTCCAGCGACGGCGGGGTCCTGATACCGACGCTCGTGTTTGGAATCCCGGGGTCCCCGGGCATGGTCTTGGTCCTCGCTATCTTGGTGCTGTCGGGAATCACTCCTGGACCTCCGATGCTTTCGTCACACCTGGACCTGACCATAGCGATGGTCTACATCATCATCTTGTCCAACATTATTGTTGTGCCAATCATGCTCCTTATGGCGCCGTATCTCGCTCGGGTGTCGGCGGTGCCGCCGAACATATTGGCGCCGTTAGTGATTGGCATCACCACTCTCGCTGCATTCCAGGCTTCGCGGATTCTCGAGGATCTTCTGGTTGTTCTCGCTTTCACGGTGATCGGGGTCTTCATGAAGCGGTACGGGTGGCCCCGCCCTCCGATTCTCATCGCCGTAGCGCTGGCGCCCACGCTGGAGCGTTTCATGTGGATCACCTTCAATACCTACGGCTTTGCACTGTTCCTTCGAGTGCAGTCCTTGGTGTTGGTCGCCATGATGGTTGTCCTCGTCTATCTGGCGCTGAGGGTGCAAACCGCTGCGAGCGAGTCAGCACAGTCCGTCATGTTGCAGGAGGAGGACGATAGTTTCGAAGAATAAATCGTCCGAGGACCTGTTGTTGCGGGGACGCGACCTGGACGATGCAGACCAATCCCGCGGCTAAGGAGGGAAGAGTGCGCTGGCTAAACGTACGAAACTACTGGCTCTCGGTGGAGGTGCTCGGTGAGCTCCTGTTGCTCGCTGTTGCCGGCGCTCTATTCGGCTATCTCTTTGTCCTCTCGTTCGATTGGCCTGAGGCAGCCAAGTTGCTGCCTCGTATAGCTGTAATCATAGGCGTGCCTTTCGGCATCATACGGTTCGTGGCCGTGATACGCCGCATCAAATCAACTCCCGCTTCGGTGATGGACACCGCTTTCCGCATCGAGGCCCAGGACCCTCGCGAAATCACAGGGCGTTTCGTCCGAATCTGGGTATGGGTGCTGGCGCTCTATCTGGCGATCTGGATGTTTGGGTTTCACCTTGCCTTGCCCGTGGGGATATTCGTCTACCTCTTCCGTTACGGGAACGCAGGCTGGGTGTGGTCGCTACTCTTGTCGCTGATGGTCTACGCGGCCATCAAGCTCGTCTACGATACGGCGCTGCATGCCGACTGGTTCGACGCCGTGGTCCCGCGGTGGCTAGGCCTTGTGTAGCCGTTCTCGCGATTCGGCACTGCGCAAGTCCCCTGCAGCCTCGGAATGGCCACTCCGCCCATTGGCCACCCATTCCGTCTGACGTATCCCCCGCTTCTTCAGATGCTGGGTAAGCCATGAATAACATCCTCGTGTGGCTGAGCTGGCTGGTCACGGCGCGCCCGTGGCTCGCGCTCCTCGTTCTCCTCATTGTCACCGTTCTGCTGGCCATGGGATCGGGGCTGCACGAGCCTCCGCTGGACACTGAGGGGACGCTCCCCGGGACAGCGCCGTCGCCAAAGCGATGGCTGAGATCAACGAGCTCTTCGGGGACTCCGGCGAGGTCAGAGTGACAACGCTCCTCTTCCGAGGGGATGCGCTCACGCCCGCCTGACTCTCGCAGATGGACGCGCTGATCGCCGACCTCGCCGGAGACCCGGACGTGGTGGAGGTCCTGGCGCCGGCAGACCCGCTCTTGGCGCCCGCGTCGCTGGTCAAGGCGGCGCTCCAGGTGGGCGGCTTCGATGGGGTTACGCAGGAGCAGATCGACTCTGCCCGCAACGTTCCGGGGATCGGAGCGGCGCTCGCCGCGATGACCGGGACCGACGCGGACGGCACGCCAATCGCGGTCGCCAGCATCCGCCTGCGCAACACGGGCGACGAGCGCGTCGTGGACGCCGAGCGAAGGATCAGCGAGCTGGCGCTCGGGGACGAGGGGCCGCTGAGCGTAAGCAGCATCTCGTTCGTGGTGATCGAGGATGAGTACAAGAGGGGTACGGAGGGAATGGCGCCGCTGGTGGGGGTGGCGCTGTTGCTCATCGCGACGCTGATCCTGCTCTTCATGCGGACGCTCTCGGACCTGCTGCTCACACTAATGGGGCTCTTCATCTCGCTGGTCTGGATCATGGGGATGGAGGGCTGGATCGGGCCGAAAGGACTGGGCCTTATCGGCCCTCCGAATACCCTCACGGCGATGGCGCCGATCATCGTGATAGGCCTCACGGTGGACTACGCGATCCAGACCGTTTCGCACTACCGGGAACAGCGCGTCGCCGGCGAGGCGGTTGTGGGCGCGGCGCGCGTGGGACTGCGGAACGTCACCGTTCCGCTGCTGCTGGCGGCCGTGACGACGATCGTCAGCCTGCTGGTAGGCCTGTTCTCTCCGGTCGAGATCGTCGGCGACTTCGGCATCGTCGGCGGGCTGGGCGTGGGTATGAGCCTGATCGTGACGCTGACGCTGATCCCTGCGGGCCGGACAATCATCGACCGTCGACGCGAGGCGCGCGGCACGTTGCGGCCAGGCCGCCCGATCGCGAACGCGTTGCCCGGCATCGAGCGTGTGGCGAGCTGCTGGGCAGACAGGTTACTCGTAGGCCTGCGCCCTACATCATCGGCATGGTTGCGGTGACGATCGGGCTGGGGTTCGCGGCTACGGACCTCGAGTCGGAGTTCAGCATCCGGGACCTCCTGCCCAGGGGCGGCAGCGTGCTGAAGGACCTGAGCACGCTCGACACGGCCGTCGGCGGCTCGACGGAAAACACCAGTGTGCTCCTGAGGACGGAGGCCACGGAGAGCCGCACGCTCCTCAACCTGCACGAGTTCAGAGACGCCTTCCTGGACGAGCAGCGCCGGCCGCGGGCGGCGGCGGGACCGCTCCAGACGTCGTACGAGTTGCTCGTGGAGGACTGGACCGACGACAGCGGGGAGCCCGGCGACCAGTACGCTCCGGAGCTCGAAGCGCTCTTCCGCGAAGCCACCGCGGGGGTGCGGCTCGACCCGCTGCTGATGCAGCAGTTCCTCGACCAGATCGAAGCGCGAGACCCCGCTTTGGCGCACAGTCTGGTCAACGATCCGGACGGCGTCGACACGATACTGCTCCAGTTCCCGGCGTTCACGGGCGACCCCGGCGCATCGAAGCGGCTGCAGGAAGACATCGAATCGGTCTGGCCCGGCGAGGACGACGACGTCACGGCGACCTCGGACAGCATCATCTCGTTCGTGGTCACAGATGCGATCAGGGACCGGCAGACGGAGTCGATCGGCACGACCGTCGCGGCGGCCTTCATAGTCCTCGCGGTCTTCTTCTGGTTGACGGTGCGCCAGCCGGCGCTGGCGGCCATCGCGGTGGCGCCGACAGTGCTCGTCCTCATCTCGGTGCTAAGCACGATGGCCCTGCTGGGCATCCCGTACACCATCACCACGTCAATCATCACGGCGCTATCGATAGGCATAGGGGTGGACTACACCATCCACATAATCCATCGCTACCGCGAGGAGTTCACGCGCCTGCGCGATCCGGAGCGAGCGGCGGTCCGGACCCTCACGACCACCGGTTCGGTGCTGTTGGGCTCCGCGCTGACCACGGCAGTCGGGATCGGGGTGATGGCGGCCTCGCCGCTGGCTGCGTTACAGCAGTTCGGCATCACGGCCGCAATCACGATCGCGTACTCGCTGGTCGTCTCGGTGCTGTTGGCGCCGCCCGCGATGACGGTCTGGGGCGCGTACCAGAACATGCGGCTGCGCTCGAATGTGCAGCGCTGGGCGGACGAGCTCGACGCCGTGATAGAGGAGATACATCGGCGCCACAACCAGGAACAGGGCTCGTCGTAAAGGTCTCGAGCACGCCTGAAGGGCTATGCCGACTGAAGATCACGCGCCTCTACCAGGCGGTGCGGCCCCGGAGCCTTTACTCTTTGGTGAGTATAGCCGCCAACGAAGTCGGGCTCTTCCCGGCACTCGTCCACTCAACTCCAACCGACGGCTGGGACACGGGCCTATGCCGCCGGCGGCCTGCTGATTCGTTGCGCTTGGTGCGCAGTTCTAACTACCGACCCGCCCGGGAGCCACAATGAGTGGGCGTCCAGCAGTCTTGCTCACGCCCGCCAGCGGCAACGACGCGCCGCGTTCGTATCGGGCGTAGGGTGAGTGTTGATGATGATGTCTGCTGATAGAAATATAGGCATACAAGGAATACAGCCGCCGTAACAGCCCGGTTTCCAGGAGGAGAAATGGCGCGTCGTCGCCTTCAGCGAGGCGCCAAGGTCCGGAGGGGGCCGCGCCGAGGCCCGCGCCGCAGCCTGCAGGTACGCGGGCGGCATGATTTTCTTGGCCACTAGGGCCACGTCCTCTGGAGGCGCCTCAACGCTGCCGAACAGCTCTGCGACGCTGCCCGGGAGGGCGGGATCCACCACCAAACTCGTCATAGATGCCTTCGTACGCGCGCTGCTCGGACAGCGCCCGGCATAGAAGTCCGCCGAGAGGATGCGGCCGTTCATGATGGTGAACAGCAGGTATGAGCAGAAGGCGAGGAAGACGACGCAGCACAAGAGCACGCTGAGTCCGAGCTTAAGGAAGGGTGGGCAGCCCAAGTTCATCGCAAGGTTCTCGCCATGTGCAGGTCCACCGCCCAGGGCATTAGGCAGTCAGGAACAGGGGACTACTCGCTCGGGTCCTTGCGGGGCCTGCCGCGACGACGGCCCTCAGAAGCCCAGAAGTAGACCGAGCGGCCCGAACGCCGGACCTCCAGGCTCACGCCCAGCATCTCCGCCGCCGCCGTGAGCCTGCGCCGGATCGCCTGGGTCGTCTCGCCCTCTCCGGCCTCCAGTGCGCCCGCTTGCCCCGGAGGCACGCGCTGGATGTACCCGGCATATTCCTGAAGCAGCGCCGCGCGCTTGCCCGTCGCGCTGTTCGCGCGCGCTTCGCCTATCGAAAGAGTGCTGAACATAGGCATTTCCATCTACTCCTGAGTGCAAAGTAGTCATAGGGTTACCGCCATCCAGACCAACGGCTCACAGTCCGGCCTTGGTTCATCGACGGCTTGAACGACGAAGAGATGACCTTGATCTCCTCTCCCATCGGAGACACAGTCCGCCCTGAGCGAGGGACTACTGGGAGCGCCCTTCCCTACCACTGACATCATCCTCCGACCGGGAGAGCTGTTTAGGGTGATGAGCCTGCTGCTTGGGCGTTGCGCAAGGGGTATGGTCTTGATATGGCTACCTCACGGGATCGTAGGGGAACCGATTGGAATCACTATCTGGCCTCCGGCCCTGACTGAATCTCTGTGAAGAAGAGCTGGGTGCGGGTAGTGGCGTTGCCTATGCGATATACGCTTGGATGTCGCGGTTAGTGGACGGGGCGTCGGCTCGCGTACCAGCCGACGTCGCGCAAAATGCCGCGAAGGTACGCGACTTGCCCCACGTGTGTGGATAATCAGGGTCATTAGGCCAGTGCTATTCACGGACATCCGGCCACCCTGAACGCCGGTGGTTAGGGCTTGTATCAGTGAGTCGTTGACGAGTCAACCACCTCCTTTGCCCCCAGCAAGGCCCGATGCGGAGAGAGCCTTTGCCGGTAGCTGGGGCCTTCGATGACGATCTGGTAGCTGGCGTTGGCGAGTCGGTCGAGGGCGCTGTTGCCGAGGATGGGATCGTCGAAGAGGCTGAGCCATTCCTCCACGGCCCGGTTGGAGGTGATGACGAAGCTGGAGACGCGGTGTCTGCTGATGATTAGCTCGTAGAGGTCGGCGGACTGTTGGGCGGTGAGCCGGTGGAGGCCGAGGTCGTCGAGGATGAGCAGGTCTGGGGAGAGGAACGAGCGGAATGTGCGTCCCACGGAGTTGTCGACCCTGGCTTGAGTCATGGTCTTGAAGAAGTCGTCAGCATGGATGAAGCGGACGGTGTGTCCGGCGCGGACGGCGGCGTAGCCCAGGGCCTGTGCGAGGAAGCTCTTGCCAACTCCGGCGGGGCCGACGAGCAGGATGTGCTCGTTGCGGGCTAGGAACTGCAGGGAGAAGGCGGCATCAAGGAGCCGGCGGTCCAGGGTGATCGACGCAGTCCAGTCGAAGTCCTCGAGGCGGGAGACCCGCTCGAAGCCAGCGCTGTGCAGTCGGAGCTCGATGCGCCGGTGGTCCCGTCGGCTGATCTCGTCGGCGAGGATGATCTCCAAGAATGAGGCGTAGTCCAACTGGTCCCTTCTGGCCAAGGCGATGCGCTCGGGCAGCGTGGCCGCCATGGGCCCCAGCTGGAGCCGTTTGAGCAGAGGCGTGAGTTCAGTGACACGGGTCATGGCTGATCTCCTGGTGATGACTGGTGGCTGAGGGCAAAGACTGAGCCGGGCCGGGTGAAGCGACCCGCAGGCAATGGCGGGGGATGCTCCTGCACCTCGCTCTGCTCCAAGGCTTCCACCAGGATGCGCTCCACGCGACGCACGTCGATGAGGTCTACGGTCAGGGCCTTGCGGCATGCGGCGTCGAGGCGTTCCGGGGTGTAACGCTGGCCGAGGCGTATGAGCTTGTGGCCTTGCCGCACCTTGGCCCAAGGCAGAGGGCCGTCGAAGAGACGCTCGACGAAGTCAGCCACCGCGGGACCCTGCTCTGCTGCGCTGCGCTTGATGCTCTCAGGCGCCCGCAGGGTGTAGGCGGTCAGCTCCGCCGGATAGTCCTCTGAGTCGGTGGAGCGGCCACCGCGAGGCTGACGGGGGTGGAGCTTGATCAGCCTGCCCCGGTGGTAGATGCGCACCAGTTTGCTGCCCAGCCCGATCTCCACCTGCTGGCCCGGCGGACAAAGGGCAGCCGGGACTGAGTAAAGGGCATATTGGCAAGCCACGTGGTGATCGGAATGCACCTTGGCCGTGCGCCAGTGAGTGACCTCGTAGGGCTCGCCATCCCAGGGAGCGAGGGCGTGCCGCTCCTCATCCTGGAAGACGACCAGGGGCTGCTGCCGGGTGGCGCCATGCACGCGATGTCCAGCAACATCACGACACCAACGTGCCGCTTCCTCCCTCAGGTGGGAGAAGCTGCTGAAGCTGCCGCCCTTGAAGAAGCGCTCCCGCACGTATTGGACGCTTCGCTCCACCTTGGGCTTGTCCTTGGGGTGACGCACGCGGGCCGGATCGGCGATGAAGCCGCGGTGCTGTGAATACTCCAAGAAACCCCGGGTGAGCCGGGGATGCAGAGCGTCAGCGCCCGCGACCGCGGCGGGGAAGTTGTCGATGACGAGATAGTTGGGAATACCGCCGAAGAAAGCCCAGGCCGCCTCCAGTCCGTCGACGACGTCTTCCAGCTTCTGGTTGAAGGTGGGCCACACGAAACAGTGCCGGGAATAGGCCAGCACCACGATCAGCGCCCACACCGTGCGGTGGCGGCCGGTCTCTGGGTCCGGCGCCAATCCCAAGCGTCCAAAGTCCAGTTCCGCCACCTCACCCGGTGCACTCTCTGCCATCCGAACGGTCCTGGGATTGCGCCGACGCCAGTTGCGATGCGCCACGAAGCGATGGAGCGAAGCATAGGACACCCGACAATCCCGCTCCGCCAGCAACTCCAGGATGCGCGTCACCTGCAGCCGGTCGACGGTGAGCCACTGATAGATCTGGTCTGCCCAGGGAACCAGCTTGTCCTCGGCTGGCGTGGCCACCGCCCGCGGACCGGAACGACCGATCGCCGCCAGCCGATTCAGTTGCAGGTCGGTGGGCGCCGGTCCCTCGTGAGACACACCCAGCCCCTCCGCCGCGGCGATGTATCGTCCAACGGTCTCCCGAGACAGCCCGGTCCCCAATGCTATGTGCCGCTGGCTGCTCCCCGCCTGCCAGCGGCGGATGACTTCAGATATCTCCACTCTCAGCACCTCTTTATAGGCCATCTGCTGCACCTCGTCATGAAGTGCGGCTATGGTCTCCGATTCGGCGCGCAGGGTGACCGGATGATCCTGAATAGCTGGCCTAATGACCTTGAATTTCTCTCAACTTCCTGGCCTCAAGATCATGACTATTCACACACGTGCTGAATCGTGTCGCTGACCACCATCGCTAGGATGTCTGCGACGGTCATCCGCCTGCCGTTCGGGTAGATCGGATCGCGGGTGGTCTCGAATTC
The DNA here is from genome assembly GCA_965219425.1 of Dehalococcoidia bacterium. Taxonomy (GTDB): domain Bacteria; phylum Chloroflexota; class Dehalococcoidia; order Lucifugimonadales; family Australimonadaceae; genus S5-327. The sequence continues at coordinate 3,605,534 of OZ244741.1, read as the reverse complement.
GTTTGGAGAGAGGCTGCCCATCACCTCACTGCCGCGTTGCCTCACTGCAATGTGGTACTCCAGTAGCGTGGAAGCATCCACAGGGTCAAAGGCACCGACCTCCTCGGGAGCAATGTGAAGAGCATGCTCTGCGTTGGGAAAACGGCTGTTCCAGTCGTCCCGCTCCCACACAGTCGAACTACCGCTGATTAGAGCCAAGTAGTCGTCTTGGATTTTCGCCAAGTGCCAGGTCAGCCAGCCGATCGGATTGGTCTCTAGGCCCGCTGGCTGAGCGCGTAACTCCTCGGGCGTGAGTCCCTCAACCGCTGGGATGAGAACCCCGTCGGCGCGCTTCATCACAACCGTCCAGAACGATGGTGCGTCCACGAATGAGAAACTCCTGGATGGTTGGCAGTCAGCACGGGGTGAGGTGCGTGGGACTGCCAACCCAAGATTGGTCAGCGGCGCTCCTCGCGATAGAACCCAAACGCCTTGTAGGCGGCCACATCGCTGACGCTGAACAGGATGGCAGGCTCTGTCTTTGAGACATTCCGCAGCTTGTGCCACCGCCAAGATGGAAGGGTAAACGAGTCTTTCGGCCCCCACTCTATCCTCTGAGAATCGGTCTGGTCGACCACGATTTCGCCTTGGCCTTGAACCACGCTGTAGCGGAAGTGCCCCATGTGGCGGTGCATGCCAGTCTCTTCGCCAGGGCGGAGCATCTGAATCTTCGCAGTGGTCGTTGGAACCACAGGTCCCCCGTTAGTGGGGTTGGTGTATTCGAGGATGATGCCGTCGTACTCGTCGGCCTCCTCATATTTGGCGGACTCCATGAGCGCGGCGTACGTCTACCCAATCACGCTGATCTTCGTTAATAGCTTCAACATTGCCGCAGTCGCCCAAGCTCCTCAATATTCCTTGGACAATTGGCGCGCGGCCTTCTCCGAACCGGGAATCTGGGATGCGCTTCGCAACACCGTCTTGGTATTCGTCACGTACACAGCCGTTGGCTTCCCCGTGGCGGTGCTGATCGCCTGGATACTCGCCCGGACCGACATCCGGTTCAGTCACACGCTGGAGTTTCTTTTCTGGGTCTCGTTCATGCTCCCACCACTGTCCACAACCATCGGCTGGACGTTCCTGTTTGACCCCTGGAATGGCTTGCTGAATCGTGCCTGGGAGTACCTGCCATTCACGGACGGCCCCTTCTTCAACATCTACAGCTTCCAAGGGATTGTCTTAGCCCACCTCATGGCCAACAACATCTCCATCAAAGTGATGCTGCTTACCCCCGCTTTCAGGAATATGAACATGGCGCTGGAGGAGGCTGGACGGGTGTCGGGCGCATCCAACCTCCGCACGATGGTGCGTGTGACCCTTCCCATTATGGCCCCCGTGATGGTTATCGTTTTCATGCTCGGCACGTTGCGGCTTTTCCAGTCCTCTGAGATTGAGCAGATACTCGGAGCTCCCGGCGGTTTCTTCGTCTACTCGACAAAGATATTCGGTATGATTCGGGCCGAGCCGCCCGAGACCGGTCAGGCGACCGCCTTGGCGAGCTTAACCCTTATATTGATTGCGATAATCATTCCGCTGCAGCACTGGGTAACGAACAGACGGCAGTACACAACAGTGTCGAGCGGATTCATGCCAGGGCTCATCAGGCTGGGGAAGTGGGGGCCTTTGGTCCTGGCTTTCGTGGCGGGTATCGCGGCACTCCTGACTATCGTTCCGGTACTCACCCTCGTCGGTGGCAGCCTGATGACCCGGGTCGGCTTCTTTGAGATTGACCCTATGTTCACCTTGGACCATTGGAAAGTGGTACTGGGCAACAGGTTCTTCATCGAGGCCCTGAGGACGACGCTGATACTGAGTGCGACTACAGCGGTCGTCTCTCCCTTGCTGTTCTCGGTGGTCGGGTACATCATCGCGCGCACCCGATGGCGTGGCAGGGGCGTGCTGGACAGCCTGTTGTGGAGCTCCTCGGCTATCCCCGGCATCCTCGCTAGCCTCGGGCTGATGTGGGCGTTCCTACGCACCCCTGGCCTTGAATGGCTGTTCGGGACCATCTGGGCGTTGCTGATTGTTACAATCCTTCAGAGTCAGCTCCTGAGCACGCAACTCGCCAAGGGGGCATACCTTCAGATTGGCGTGGACATGGAGGAGGCTGCCCGTACCTCGGGAGCTGGCTGGGTGAGAACCTACTTCAAGATATGGCTGCCGCTGATTATGCCCACCATGGTTCTCATAGGGGTAATCAACTTCGTCGCGTCTGTCCAAGCGACCTCTAATATCATCCTGATAGCGGACAGGGATACGACAACCATGTCGATCCTGGCGCTGCAGATGATGACTGCGGATGACGTCAAGCTGCTGGAGGAGGCCGGAATCGTCAGCATCGTCCTGATCGGCCTCACGCTCGTTGCCGCATTGGCCGCACGGAGGTTCGGCCTGCGCATGGGCGTCCAGCATCGCTGACGCGAACCGTTGGACCGTCACGCAGGCAAAGGCATACTGGGATTGGATCCTCACTCTTGGCCCAGCTCTACCTACGATTGGGTCTGCTTCCCGTTGGCCTGCTTCCCGAAACCGGTCACGGACAATTGGAGTCCTCGAGAAACGGGGAGGACAGGATGCAAGGCCGCCGGCAGGCCTACCCCGTTGCCAGGGAGCCGGACGTGGTTCCCAAGTTCACGTAGGTTGCGTCTGCGTGTCGTCGTAGGTTCTGCCTATACGTCTTGCACGGCTCGTTGCCGCGCTCGTCATCGGAGGATGCCGGTCAAAGGGAGTACGGCATCCCTGCCCTAATTAGGGCTACCTCTGCGACAGCGAGGCAGAGATTCCGATGACTCCACCCTCGCCCTACCGTGAGCCGGTGGTTCGGCGACGCTTCAAACAGCAGTTTCTTCCGTAACCGTAACGACACTCTGGCTAGCAGCGCACGGCTTAGTAGGGTGGTGGCCGCCGCCACATTGTCGGGAAGGCTTCAGACACGGTTCTGCCTCTGGCCCCAATGCCTGCTTCCCTAGCCACTGGCCCACTCCTGGCCGGGTTCCACATCTGGAACTTTCAACCTATGCGCTTCTTGACGCACCCCCATCGTCGCCGTAGGCCGCCAGCCCGTCCTCCGGCAGCTCCCCCTCTACCGCAAGCGAGCTTTGCAGCTTCTTCGCCACCAGCTTCAGCGCGTCGGCCTGGAGCGTGTTCAGGTAGGCTATGAAGACCACCTACACCGGCCTGGTCTGGCCGATGCGCCGCGACCGCCCTGAGCGGCGCCGGCTTGACGGTCGCGGCGTACGCGCGGGCCGCGCCCGTCTACAGTCTCCTGCAGGACCCCAATCGCATAAGCCCGCAGGAGGTAAAGACAATGAGTGACAGACTGCTCAAGCGTCGAGAGGTTGAGGAAATCACGGGCATGGGCCGATCGTCCATCTACCGGCTCATCCGGAACGGAGAGTTCCCGCGGCCCGTAAGGGTCGGCCCCGCCGCCGTCAGGTGGAGGGCCAGCGACATCACGGGCTGGTTGGAGTCTCGGCCGACAGCCGGATAGCCACATGCGAGTTCGGCCGGCCCGACCGGGTAGTTCCGGCCCTCACGGCCGGGACACACGATTCGAATGCTGTTGTGCGGGTTTCCGAGGTCAGCCGGTCAGGTAGTCCGCCCACAGCTGCATCAGCGCGCGGCGACGCTCGAAGAGGTCGGACCTGGCGTAGGCCTGTTCCGTCGAATTACCCAGGAAATGGGCAAGCGCCGCCTCCGAGACTGCCCATGGAGCATCCGTCTGCTCCAGTGTCCAGTTCTTGAAGCTGCTCCGGAACCCGTGGACGGTCGCCCGTTCCGCCAGGCCGACGGAGCGCAGGACCTTCGTCAGCGTCATGTCGGACATCGGCGAACCGAACTTCAGCGGCGACGGGAACACCAGACCGGTCTCATCACGCAAGGCGGATGCCTCGAGAAGGAGACCGACCGCCTGTCTGCTCAGGGGCACTCGATGCTCCATGCCTGCCTTCATCCGGTGGGACGGTATCCGCCATACTCGGCCCTGGAGGTCGATCTCGTCCCAGACGGCGCCCCTCGCCTCGCCGGAGCGGGCCGCCGTGAGCACCAGAAACCGGAAGCACCACTTGGCGGATGCCGAGGCTTGCGACGATTCGACGGCTCCGAGCGCCGCCCCGACTTCCTGATAAGGCAGCGCCCTGAGGTGCGCCCTCACCTTCGGCATGGGGGGCAACGCGCCGTCGATGGCTTCGCCCGCCGGGTTGGTCTCCATGAATCCGTGCGCAATCGCCCAGAGGAAGACGGTCCTCATCCGTTGACGCACCCGCCGGGCTGTCTCGGGACGGGTGGTCCATATCGGCGTGAGGACCTGCAGCACGGCGCCGCGGTCTATCCGGTCCAGGGGCGTGTCGCCCAGCGCCGGCATGGCGTGACGCTCCAGGGTCTGCATCCAGCTTGCGATGTGCCTATCGTTGCGCCAACGGGGTCTGTTCGCCTCATGGACGGCGCGGGCGGCTTCCCTGAATGTCGGCATCGCAGGCGAGCGCCTTTCGGCCAGGGGGTCCCGGCCCTTCGCAACGACGGCCCGGTTGCCCGCCGCCTTCTCGCGGGCTTGCGCGAGGCTGACGGACGGATACGCGCCTAGGCCCAGATCGCGCCGACGTCCGTCGATGGTGATGCGTTGCACCCAGGACTTCCGTCCCGCTGTGCTGATGTAGAGGTGCAGGCCTTCTCCGTCGGAGTATCGGCCTGGGTCTTTCAAGGCCTTGGCCCGCGTCGCCGAGAGCGCCATGGGATCTCCCTTCATTGCGAGGCGTTCCCACATATGTTACCACACTTGAGACGGGACACTGGGGGACGCATGCGGCACGATAGGGCGTTGATTCACGCCTGTGAGCTACAAATCAGTGAATCATTGAGACAGTGAGGGACGGCCGCGGAGCGATTAGTGGTGGAGCCGAGGGGACTCGAACCCCTGACCCCCTGCTTGCAAAGCAGGTGCTCTCCCAACTGAGCTACGGCCCCACGATGGAATCCGACAACCCTCAGTATACCGTGGGCCCGCGCCTAGCCTGCGTGGGGACGTAGGCCCTCGCGCGTCTCGCGCTGCCCCGCCTAGCGCCGTTGGAGGAAAGCCAGCAGCTCGCGGGCGATGGCCTCGGGCTGCTCAGGCAGCATCGCGTGGCTGGCGTTCGGCAAATCGACGACTTCAATCCGTTCCGCCCCGAGCTGCTCACGCAGCACGTAGCCGTTCTCGGGAGTGGCCATCGGGTCATCGAGCCCTTGGATGACGAGCACCGGCGCCGACCCGGCGTGCCCCCACTCAGCGTAGGGGACTGAGTCGCGCGCGTCCCACTGCATCTTCTTCGTCTCCGGCGACCAGCCGTCGAGCCAGATCGAAGGGTCGCGTCCGGGCGAGAAAAACACGTGCTGAATGTCGGCGAGACGCTCCGCTTCGGAGCGGTCGAGCTCAAAGATGCGCATGAGAGCTGCGCCCGTCTCCGGCGCCGGTGGGACCTGTCCCCCGGCGGCGACCAGCGTAACGCTGCGGACCAGCTCCGGACGGTCGGCGGCAAGGCAACGCACGATACGGTTGCCATATCCGTGGCCCACGAGATGGGCCGGCCCGCCGGACAGATGTTCGATGGCCCGCGCCACGTCGTCAGCGAAATCGTGCAGCGTCAGCCCATCCACGGCGGGGGAGCTGCCGTCGATGCCGCGATGGCTCACGCCGGCGGCCTGATAGCCCGCGGCTTCGAGGTCGCCCATCAAGACGTCGAAATCGCCGATGCCGCGCCCCAAGGAGGACACGAAGACCACCAGATCTCCGCTGCCCCTCACCTCAACTTCAACCTCGCCATCCTTCACCGCTACTCGCAACGTTTCCTCCTTGGGCTGGCCTGCCCAGCAGTATACCGTTGGCTGCTCACTCTGAGGCTCTTGCGTTCTCGATGGCCTTCCTGTCAAACCATGGTCGGCGAGGGGCGTCCCCTACCCTGCCCTGGGGCGCAAGCCCGGCAGTGATAGGCCATCCAGCGTCTCGGACACGATTGTGAAACGCTCGAATGGGGGCATGAAGTAGGCCCCCGCGATGCGGCCGGCGACCGCCGTGAGCAGCTCGCGGCTTATCGCTATGCCCTCCGCCGCCGCATCTTCGCCCGCCCTCTCAATGCGGTCGAGCGCCTGCCTAGGCACGACGATTCCCGGCGCCTCATTGTGCAGGAATCGCGCGTGACGGACGCTGCGGAGCGGCAACACCCCCATGATGACAGGCAGCGGGAAGCCGCCTAGCAGCGACTCCACCCGCTCTACGTCCTCCGGAGCGTAGACGGGCTGCGTCAGCAGGAAATGCGCGCCTGCCGCGACCTTCCGCTCCAGCACCCGCAGCTCGCGGTCCAGGTCCAGAGCGTTGAGGTTCAGCGCCGCCCCGATGAAGAAGGACGTCGGCGAGTCCAGCGCACGACCGTTCGCATCGAAGCCCCGGTTGAACCCGGCCATGAGCCGGATCAGGCCCGACGCCGTCACGTCGCTGACCGCCGTCGCCTGTGGGTAGTCGCCCGTGAGCGGCACGTCGCCCATCACCGTGAATACGTTGCGGACTCCAAGCGCGTGCGCCCCCAGTAGGTCTGAGTGCAGCGCGAGCAGGTTCCGGTGGCGGATCGCCATGTGCATGACCGTCTCGACGCCCAAGCGCGACTGCGCCAGGCTGGCCGTGGCCAGCGCGCTCATACGGCCCTGGGCCAGCGGGCTGTCCGCTGCGTTGACGGCGTCTATATGCCCCGCTATGCCGCGCAGCTTGTCCAGCGTCGCCCCGATGTCGAACCCGCGCGGCGGCGATAGCTCCACGGTCACGACGAATTCGCTGCGCTCCAAACGCTCCGCCAGCCCCGTCGGCGGACCGGGCTCGGGCTCCGGTTTCGAGGCAGGCGCAGCGGCGGACCGCGGGGCGACCCGGACCCGTGCCGGCGAGACGCCGCGAATCGCGTTCCGCACCGCGGCGATGTGCTCCGGCGTCGTTCCGCAGCAGCCTCCCAAGACTACCGCGCCCGACCTGGCCGCCTCGCGGGCAACCTCCGCCATGTAGTCCGGCGTCGCCATGTACCGAAGCCTGCCTCCCACGTAGGCGGGCAGGCCGGCGTTCGGCTGCGCGGCGAGCGGCAGACCCGTCGTTTCCGCCATGCGCTCGACGACGCTCCTCACCAAGTCCGGGCCCACGCTGCAATTGGCCCCGACCACGAGCACGTCCTCGCCCGAAAGCGCGGCCGCGGCCTCCTCGGGCGAGTCGCCGTTCGGCGTAAGGCCGTCGTCGTTGAACGTCAGCTGGGCGATGACCGGCAGCCCCGCGACGGAATTGACCGCGGCGATAGCCAGTTTGAGCTGCGCCAGCGACGTGAACGTCTCAAGGAGGAGGAGGTCGGCCCCGCCGTCGGCCAGCATGGCCGCCTGCTCAGCGAAAACGTTGTGCGCAGCGGCGGAGCCGAGCGCATCCGCCCCGAGCGTATCGGGTACGAGCGGGCCCATCGCGCCGGCCACCCAGACTTGCTGTCCGTGCAAGCGCGCCGCCTCTTTCGCAAGCGCGACGCCCGCGCGGTTCAGCTCCTCGACGCGCGACGCCATGCCGTGGGCCGCGAGCTTGGACGCGTTCGCGCCGAACGTGTTGGTCTCAATCAACTCCGAACCTGCGCCTAGATAGTCCAGGTGAATCGACCTGACGACGTCCGGCCTGTCGACGTTGGCGAGCTCCAACGGCCCCGCGGTGATTCCGTGGGCATAGAGCTGCGTGCCCATTGCGCCGTCGGAGAGCAAGGGGCCGTGCGATAAGCGTTCGAGCAGCGAGGAAGTCATGGAAAGAAAGTCCGAGCGGATTGTAGCAGCCGCATTGCCCGGACCTGTTTGTCACGACCTTAGCCGGAGGCTATGCTGGCGCGCGTCTCCGCAGCGTCGCCACCTATGACAGGCCCCGACCTCACGCTCATCAACTGGCTGCTGGCCTCCACGCCCGTGGTCCTATTGATCGTGACGATCATCTTGCTTAACTGGGGCGCGCCCAGGGCCGGAGCGGCGGCCTGGGCGCTCGCGCTGGCGCTGGGCCTCCTCGTCTTCGGCGCCGCCCGTGACCACGTGGCCATCGCCAGCGCCAAGGGCCTCAGCCTGGCGGTGTTTGTCCTGACGATCGTCTGGGCGTCCGTCTACATGTTCAACATGGTCGACAAGCTGAAGGGCATCGACGCCATCGGCCGCGCGATGGCGAGGCTGGCCGACGACCGCCTCACCCAGGCGTTGCTCATCGGCTGGGGCTTCTCCAGCTTTATCCAGGGCATCACCGGCTTCGGCGTGCCCATCGCCGTCTCCGCGCCGCTGCTCATCATGCTCGGCTTCTCCCCCGCGAGAGCCGCGGGGATGGCCTTGGTGGGCCACGGATGGGCCGTCACCTTCGGGTCGATGGCCTCTTCCTATTACACTATCCAACTGGTCACCGGCATCGAGGGCGACGTCATCGCCCCGCACATGGCGTTGCTGTTTGCGCCTATCATCGTCGTCAGCGGCTCGCTCGTCGCCCACATCTACGGCGGGCTCGCCGCGGTCAGACGCAGCCTGCCTCTCGTAATCGTGACGGGGTCAATCATGGCGGCGGGAATGTACGCGCTGGCGCTTGCCGGGGCGGCGCAGATCGCGTCGAGCGTGCCCGCCGTCCTGGGCATGGTCGCGATTGCCGTCGTCTCCCGCACGCCTCTCTTTCGGAAGGAGGCCGTCCCCGCCGGAGCGGCGCCTCCCGTGGACGGCGACAACGGCAAGCCGATGCCGTTCTGGCTGGCGTTCATGCCCTACATGCTGCTGATCACTCTGAGCGTCATCTCCCAGATCGGCCCTATCAAAGAGGCCGTCTCCGGCATCCGCTGGGGGCTGGACTATCCTGGCTTCGTTACCGGCGAAGGATTTTCGGTCCCCGCCATCAGCAGCTACGCGCCGATACGGTTGCTGAACCACCCCGCGCCGCTGATTACGTTCTCCGTGCTCATCAGCGCGGGCCTCTACGTCCTCGCCGGACGATGGCGCCGCGGCGTCGCCTGGGAAGCGATGAAGAAGACCTACGCCGATTGCCTCGGCACGACCATCGGCGTAGCGACGATGGTGATGATGGCCGTGGTCATGGCCGACTCCGGTCTGACGGTCCTCCTCGCGCGGGGCATCGCCAACGTTTCGGGTCCGGTCTTCCCTCTCGTATCGCCGTTCATCGGCCTGCTCGGCTCGTTTATGAGCGGAAGCAATACGAACTCCAACGTGATGTTCGGCCTGCTCCAGCTGGAAACGGCCCGCGCCCTCGGCATCGGCCCCGTGACCATATCGAGCATCCAATCGATCGGCGCGTCGGTGGGCAGCCCCATGGCCCCGGCCAAGGTGCTCGTCGGCGCCGCTGTCGTCGGACTGGCCGGCAAGGAGCGGGACATCTTCAGAATCGTCATCCCGTACATCCTCGCCCTCGTGCTCCTAGCCGGGGTCGAGGCGATCATTATCATCGAGCTGCTGCCGAGACTGTCGAGGTGACCGTGCTATCAGCCGAAACGAAACGCAAGCTGCGCCACGTCGTCCTGGCCGGCACGATCATCAGCTTTCCCCTGCTCTATCTTGGCCCTGTCACATTGGAGAGCGCGGCGGTGACCGTCGCAGGCCTGGCCGTCGCCGGCGCAACCGCCGCCCTCGCATGGCTCGTCTTCTAAGGACGGCCGCTTCCCCGCAGACGTCCCCAACCCCCCGTTTGCGGGGGAGGACTGATTTCGGACCTCCTCTCCCGTCTGCGGGGGAGGAATGACTTCGGACCTCCTCTCCCGTCTACGGGAGAGGACTGAGGAGGGGGCTCGGATAGAATGACCTCCCAACACCAAGCGCCCAACCAGCGAGCATCGAGCATGACCTCATCCCAACGACCCCAACGCACATCCCAAGGCCACTTCGGCAAGCTGGCCGAGGCCTATCGCGACAGCAAGACGCACGCCCGGGCAAACGGCCTGGCTTCCGCCGCCGACTACCTGAGCGACCGGCGGTACGGGACCGCCGTCGACATCGGCGCCGGACCAGGCTTCACAGCCTTCGCCGTCGCCGACCACTGCGAGCGAGTCATAGCCACTGACGTGACGCCGGAGATGCTGGAGCAGGCGCGCTCGCTCCGGGCCGAGCGCGGGGCCCCGCAGACGGAGATGATGCTCGTAACGGCCGAGCGTCTGCCCTACGCGGCCGGCTCCATTGACCTCGTGACCTGCCGCACCGCCGCGCACCACTTCTTAAATGTCGAAGCATGGCTCGAAGAGGTCGCGCGAGTCCTCGCTCCGAGCGGCGAGCTCATCCTCATCGACACCATCTCGCCGGACGACGCGGAGGCCTCGGCTTGGATGCACGAGATTGAAATCTGGCGCGACCCCTCCCACGCGAGGAACCTCGCCGCCGCCGAGTGGACCGGCGGCGCCGCCCGTGTCGGCCTGCGAGTCGCCGAGACTGCCCTATCGCGCGTCGATCTGGAGTACCCCGACTGGACGCAACGAGCGGGCATGCCGGAGGACGACGCCGCCCTGCTCGGCCAAGCCCTCGCTGGCGCGCCCCAAGCGGCGGCGGAAGCATTCGGCATCACGCCCCGCGCGGACGGCGTCATCGAGTTCTACTGGCCCGTGCTGACGATGAAGGCGGTCAAGCCGTAGCGGCTAGGCGCTCTGTCCGAGCTGCGCTGGCGGACCCTGGCGAGCTAGTCGGCGCCCCGAAGCGTCCGTTGCGCGGCGGCGACGCCCGCGCCGGCTTGCGTCTCATACCCCTGCTGGGCCATCGCGTCCTCCAACGCGCCGAGGACCGTCAAAACGTTGGGCGCGGTGCTGTTGTGGCCCATCAGCCCGATGCGCCACACCTTGCCCGCAAGCGGACCAAGACCGCCGCTCAGCTCGACGCCGTGGACCTCCAGCAGGTGCTTGCGCGCTTCCGCTTCGTTGACGACCTCGGGCGCCACGACTGCCGTGATGGAGGGCAGACTCACGTCGACGTCGGCCACGATGCTCAAGCCCATCGCCGCCGCGCCGGCCCGCAGGGCCGCAGCGCAAAGCAAGTGCCGCTCCCACCGGGCTTCCAGCCCCTCCTCGACGATGAGGCGTAGCGCCTCCCGCAACGCGTAGATCATCGAGATCGGCGCCGTGTGATGGTAAGCCCGCCGGTCCCAGTAGCTGCCCAGCTCCGTGAGGTCCAGGTAGAAGCTCCGCACCTTGGTCGATCTGGTTTGCACAACCTCCATGGCGCGGGGGCTCATCGTCAGCGGCGCGAGGCCCGGAGGAGCGCCCACGCACTTCTGCGTGCAGCTGTAGCACACGTCAACACCCCACTCGTCGGTCCGAAGCTCGACGCCTCCTAGGGAAGTCACGGCGTCCACGACCAGCAACGCGCCCGTCGCGTGGGCGGCGTCGGCGATTTCTTTCAGCGGAGTCAAGACGCCCGTGGACGTCTCCGCGTGCACGACCCCTACGGCCTTGACGTTGTTGAGGCCCTTCAGCGTCTCGCGGAGGCGGGCGGGGTCGACCGGCATGCCGAACTCGTGCTCGATAGGAACGACGTTCGCTCCGTTGCGCGATGCAATCTCGCCGAGCCTCTGCCCGAAGAAGCCGTTGATGGCCATCACGAACGTGTCGCCTGGCTCGATGATGTTGACAATCGCCGCTTCCATGCCGGCGGTGCCCGTGCCCGAGATCGGCAGCGTTACCGGGTTCTCGGTCTGGAAGACATAACGCAGCATGCTCCGGACATCGTCCATCGCTCCTAGGAAGCCGGGGTCGAGGTGCCCGAGCAGTGACGAGCCCATCGCTCGCAGCACGCGCGGGTCCACGTTGCTGGGACCCGCCCCCATGAGTAGTCGATAGGGCGGAACGAACTCAGAGCTAGTCGGCATCATGCAGCTTCTCGACATAAAGGGATTTGGCGGCGGGGCATGTCGGCCTCGTAGCGCCCGCTGCCCGACAGCGCCGCATTATAGCAACGAGGAAGTCCCGCCACACGCGCCCTCGCTCACGTCTTACCCCCGCTGGCGGGAATGAAGCGCCGCCGGCCTTCGAGCGCCCGGACGGGAAGAACGAATCCCATCTAGCCGAGGCTTCGGTAGACCATTTCTTGAACAATTCTTAGAATTCCTACTACATATTGGGTCGCCTAGTCTTTTTGCTCTCGCCAATCGCGCTAATCAATAAAAACAAGTCTATTGCCTTGCGCAGAAGACCAAACCGAACGCACTAAAATCCGCTGAAATGCTATGAAAAAGCATTGTACTTGTCTTAGAAAATAACTAATGTCTCGTTGTCCGACGCGGTCGGACCTCACAACCCCGGAGACAAGTCACAGTCACCCCATGCAGCCTGTCAGCGCCATTCAACACGAGCCGGTCATGACCAGCCAAGTCATCGACGGGCTGAGCGTGCGCTCCGGCGGCGCCTATGTCGACTGCACCATCGGCGACGGCGGGCACACCGCCGCCATCCTCGACGCTTCCGCCCCGGGCGGGCGGGTCCTCGGCCTCGACGCCGACCCCGAAGCGGTCGCTCATTCGACCCGCCGCCTGCAGCCCTACGGCAGCCGGATCGTCATATCCAACGCCAATTTCGGCGCGCTCGCGTCTCAGGCCCGCGCCTACGGCTTCGTTCCCGCGGACGGCCTCCTGTTCGACCTCGGCCTCTCGTCCCGGCAGCTGGACGCCGAGGAGCGAGGCTTCAGCTTCCGCCGCTCCGCTCCCCTCGACATGCGCTTTACTCCGGAGGGCCCAACCGCCGGAGACCTCGTGAACGGCCTGCCCGAGTCGGAGCTCGCCGATCTCCTGTATGAGCTGGGCGAGGAGCGCCGGTCGCGCCGCATCGCACGCGCCATCGTCGCGGCGAGGCCCATCTATGACGCCGTTGAGCTCGCCGAGATCGTCGCCCGGGCGTCCGGCTACCGCCGCGGGCGGACCCACCCCGCCACGCGGACGTTCCAGGCCCTCCGCATGGCGGCCAACGACGAGCTCGGGAACCTCCGGCTCGGCCTCAGCCAAGCAACCGAGGTCCTCCGCTCGAGCGGACGCCTCGTAACCATCGCCTATCACTCTCTCGAAGACCGAGAGATCAAGCGCTTCATGGCCGGCGGCGAAGTTCGTCCTGTCAACAAGCGCGTCCTGAAACCGGACACAGAGGAGGTCGCTCGGAACCGGCGCAGCCGGAGCGCGCGGATGCGCGTCGCCGAGCGGCTGTAGACGGAGGACGCGCATGACGCTTGCACGCCGCGCTCCACCGCGCACAGCACTGAGGGCACAGACGTAATCGGGTCGGAAGCAAGCCTTCGTAGCGGAGGCACGGGGCCTTGGAGGGCCCTAACTTTAGGGGGTTTACGCAATGATGGAACTGTTTGGCAACGAAGAGAAAGCGCAGATGGACGGCCTCGCGCAGGTCAAGGTGATAGGAGTGGGCGGCGGCGGCTCCAACGCGGTCAACCGCATGTTCCGCGATCGCGTTCCCGGCGTCGAATACCTCGCCGTCAACACGGACGCGCAGCACCTGCTTAGGCTCGACATCCCGGTCAAGATCCGCATCGGCGAAAAGCTCACCCGCGGACTCGGCGTCGGCGGCGACCCTGAGATCGGGCGCGCCGCCGCGGAGGAATCACGCGAGGAGATCTACGAGGCCGTTCGCAACGCCGACATGGTGTTCATCGCCTGCGGCATGGGCGGCGGGACCGGCACCGGCGCTGCGCCCGTCGTCGCTGAGGTCGCCCGTGAGACCGGCGCCCTCACCATTGGCGTCGTCACCAAGCCCTTCGGCTTCGAGGGCCGGCGCCGCTCTCAGAACGCCGACGACGGCCTCGTCCGCCTCCAGGAGACGGCCGACACGGTCATCGTCATCCCGAACGACCGGCTCGCCAGCACTTGCGACGAGGCGATGACGGCGGACAACGCCTTCAAGATGGCGGACGACGTCCTCCGACAGGGCGTCCAGTCCATCGCCGAGCTCGTCACGGTCCCCGGCGAGATCAACCTGGACTTCGCCGACGTCAAGACGATCATGAGCGGCACCGGTCCCGCGTGGATGTCTATCGGAACCGCGGAGGGCGAAGACCGCGCAGTCAACGCCGCCAAGGCCGCCATCAACAGCCCGATGCTCGATGTCAACATATCCGGCGCCCGCGGCGTGCTCTTCAACATCACCGGCGGCAACGACGTGACTCTCAAGGAGGTCCAGCTGGCCGCGGACGTCATCGCCCGCACCGTCGACCCTGAGGCCAACATCATCTTCGGCATGGTCACCGACCTAAACATGGAGAACCAGATCCGCGTGACTATCATCGCCACCGGTCTCCCCGACATGGACACCACCGAGGACCTGCACGACGACGAAATCTCCGCGTTCCTGAAGAACGCTCTCGGCGAGGAGGCCGGCATCGAGCTGCCCTCGTTCCTCAAGACTCAAATCTAGTCAACCAGCCGATTCCCGCCTGCAGGGAAGCCTCCTCCCCTCCCGGCAGGCGTCTGGCCCCTTCCCCGACTCTCGGACCCGAGTCTCCGGACCGGGTCCGGGGGCGGCGGGCCGGACTACAACCTCACATTCGATGCCCGGCTATCCCCCATAGACGGGCAGATCCCTGGGACAGATCCTCCCCAGACTGTCCCATCAGTCTCCTCCGGACCCCTCCCGACGCGCCAGAGAGGGAGTGGGTCAAGCACCGGGCCCCGAAGGATTTTCCTGAGGGGCCTCTTCTTTATCTCCTCTCCACCAGAACGCCCTCCAGCGAGAGGCGCTCCGGCCTTCCACGAAGATGGCTTGCAAGACCGTAACGACCCAATCACACAAGATATAGTGGTTTGGGTCAGCGAATCAGGCCCATTTTGTTAAAATATCGAGATTGCCTCTTGACTTTCTCTACGACAAGCTGGAAGAATCCCTTTGTCGAGCAAATTGGGCTGTATCTGGTAGCCCCTGCGCCTTAACATCCTATATATTGTTGCCCCAGAGACACGGAACGCTAGCCGCCCGTTAGTCAAAGGTCGGCTGGCGAGGCGGTGCGTCAGCCATGCGTTGCCCTCATTGCGGAGCCCCCGAAACGCGAGTGACCGACTCCAGGGACACCGGACACGAGATTCGGCGAAGGCGGGAGTGCGCCCAATGCGGGATTCGCTTCACGACCTACGAGCGAGTCCAGCACGCGGCGCTCCAAGTCGTGAAGCGCGACAACCGCCGTGAAGAGTTCGACAAGGAGAAACTCCTCCGCAGCGTCCGTCTGGCCTGCGTGAAGCGCCCGCTCCCCAGCGGGGCCTTGGAGAAACTGGTCCAGGACATCGAGACCGACCTTCACAAGCTTGGCAAGACCGAAGTGCCCACCGCCGTAATCGGCGAGACTACTCTCGCCCGGCTCCGCGCCCTCGACCCCGTCGCCTACGTGCGCTACGCAAGCGTTTACCGAGACTTCGACACGCTGGACGGCTTCGTGAAGGAGATACAGGAGTTCCAGGCAGCCGAGCCCGCGGACACCGGAAGATCGAGCCAGCTGGAGCTCATCCCGAACGAGTACGCGATTCCGTCCAAGCGGTCTGGCCGCCGCGGCCGTCGGCCAAGCATGACCAGCCCGCTCTTCGAGGAGCGCCTTAGCGCTCCCGAGCCCGCCGCGTCCAACTAACCCAGACCCAGCTTCCGTTTCTGACCGGCTTCGGCCATCCGGCCGAGCCAAAATCGCCGTTCGATTCTTGTTGGGAGGCAACCCGAATGTCGATTGACTCTGTCCGTTGGATTCTTGATGTCGGCATGCCCGCCGGACCTTATCGAAGCATCGACGCCCTAAGCGCGGAGCGAGTGCCGCGTACGCCCGGCCCCGTCGGCCTGCGCGAGGCCTCGATGCTCGGCCGGACCCTCGTCACCTGCGACCAGGAGTTCCGAGGGCCTTGCCAGCTCAACATCGAGCATCCCGGAGTCATCGTCCTCACGAGCGCCACTCACGACGCGCTCGACTTGGAGCGCAACCTCAACCACATCGAGTTCATCGCAGCCAAGCTGGACAAGCCGAGAGGCCTTGCAGGGTGCAGGCTCGTCGTCCGGCCGGACTGCGAAGTCCGCGAGATTCTGCCAAACGGCCGAGAGATCGAGATAGAGACTTGGAGGATTGTCCGCTTCCCAACGCCGCAAACGCTAAGGCCGGCGACGCAAACATAGACATCTAGAGGAGTCCACCGCTAAACACGAACTCAAACCTCGATGCGTCGGGGTATCCGGAACGCTTAGCTCCCCTGAGCGTTCCTCGGTCTCCCTCCTCCTCAGGCCCCTCTCGACGCGCCACGGGAGTGGGCCAACGGGCCCCGCTGGATGATTCCGGCGGGGCCCGCCCTATTTCTGCGGACACGCTCTGCGGACTCGGCCTGTATACTGCATGTCTCCTTCCAGCGACATGAACAGACGCCCACGCATCGCAATTACCCTCGGCGACCCCGTCGGCATCGGCCCGGAGGTCGCCGCCAAAGCCCTCTCCCGCACCGACCTCTGGCGCGACGTCGAACCATTCGTCGTGGGCTCGCCCGACGTCCTCGACAAGGCCTTCGCGCTGATCGACTCCGGCCTCCGCGCCCAGCAGGTCGAGGACCCGTCCGCAACCGCGTCTCCAGGCCGCGTCGGCGTCATCTCCCCCCACGACGACTCCGGCCTGGCCGGTCTTCCCTATGGCTTAGTGTCGCCGCTGGCGGGCGCCGCTGCGGTTGCTTGGGCCTCCGCCGCCGGCCAACTCGCCCTCGACGGGGCTGTCGACGCCATCACGACCGCGCCGATCAGCAAGGAGGCCGCCAGCCTCGCGGGGCACGCGGACTTCGGGCACCAGGAGATCTACCAGCGGCTCGCGGGCGCTCCCCGTGTGCTCACCATGCTCGTGACCACGGGCCTCCGCGTGGTGCACCTCACCACCCACCACTCCGTCCGCATCGCCACCGAGTACGTGACGCGCGACGGCGTTCTGGAAGCCCTCCGCCTCACCCATGACTTCTTCGCAGGCCGGGGCTTCCCGCAGCCGCGCATCGGCGTGGCCGCCCTCAATCCCCACGGCGGCGAGTCCGGCCTGATTGGGACCGAAGAGATTGACGCGATACACCCCGCCGTGGACGACGCCAATGCCGACGGCATCGCGGCCGCCGGTCCCGTCCCCGCCGACACCGTGTTCGCGCAGGCTGTCGACGGCCGCTACGACGCCGTCCTCGCCATGTACCACGACCAGGGCCACATCGCCGTCAAGATGCACGACTGGGCGGCCAGCCTCACGCTGAACATTGGCCTCCCCTTCCTGCGCACCTCCGTAGACCACGGCACGGCATTCGACATCGCCGGCAAGGGCGTCGCGGACGCGACCGGCATGGTCGAGGCCGTTCGCTACGCCGCCGAAGTCGCCCGCCTACGCCGGCTCCCCGGCGCCCCCTAGCCCCTCGAACCTCGTGGTATAATCTCAGTGCGCCGGCAGTCCTAGCCGGCGCTTCCTTTCTGAGGTCTAGCGATGCGCGCTTCCTTCATAGGCGGCGGAGTCATGGCGGAAGCAATGCTCAGCAGAGCCATCGCCTCCGGCCTATGCGCCACGAACGACATCGTCGTCGCCGAGCCCATCGAACCGCGACGCCGCGAGCTCGCCGAGCGGTACGGCGTCCCCGTCGCCGCCGACAACGCAACCGCGGCCGCTTCCGGCGGCCTCGTCGTGCTCGCAGTGAAGCCCCAACACATCGCTCACGTCTACGAGGACCTCCACGGCAAGCTCGACGGGGACCAGACCGTCATGTCCATCGCGGCGGGCGTGCCCGTGGCCTCGATTGCACAAGGACTCGGCCACGACAAGATAATCCGCGTCATGCCCAACACGCCGGCCCAGATCGGCGCCGGCATGTCCGTCTGGACCGCGACCCCCCAGACGCCGAGCGACGCCTGCGACAACGCCGCACGGCTTCTCGGGACCCTGGGCCGCGAGTGGCGCGTCGATAGCGAGGACTACCTCGACATGGCTACCGCAGTCTCCGGCAGTGGGCCCGCCTACGTCTTCGCGTTCATCGAGGCCCTCACCGAGGCTGGCGTGTTCGTCGGCATGCCCCGCGACATGGCCCAGACCCTCGCCATCGAGACCACCCTCGGCTCATCCAGACTCGCCCAGGAGTCCGGACAGAACCCCGCGCTCCTCCGGGAGATGGTGACCTCTCCCGGCGGCACGACGGCCTCCGCCCTGCGCGAGCTCGAGCGCGGAGGGTTCAAGGCCACGATTATCGACGCAGTCAACGCCGCTTTCAGGCGCTCTCGCGAGCTGGGAGGCAAGGCTTGATCCGAAACGTCGTCTTCCTACTGCTCGATATCTTGTGGGTTGCTCTGCTCGCCCAGGTCATCCTCTCCTGGCTCATCGTCGCCGGAGTCCGGAACGACGTCGTCATCCAGCTCTACCGGAGCGTCAGCCAGCTCCTGGAGCCCATAATGCGCCCGCTGAGGCGCGTGGTCCCGACGATCGGCATGGTCGATATCACGCCTCTCGTCGCCTTCATCCTGCTGGTGGTCCTCCGGCAAGTCCTCTCCCGCCTCCTCTAACCCCCTCCGTCGCAGGTGGGGACCCGCAGCCCTCCCTCCTCTAACCCCCTTCAGTCCCGCGAAGGCGGGCGCCTCGTAGTGCAGCAAAGCGGCGCGATTCCTCCCCTGTACAGCCTCCGTCGTTCCCGTGCAGGCGGGCGCCTCGTAGTGCAGCAAAGCGGCGCGATTCCTCCCCCGTGCAGCCTCCGTCGTTCCCGCGAAGGCGGGCTCCTCGTAGTGCAGCAAAGCGGCGCGATTCCTCCCCCGTGCAGCCTCCGTCGTTCCCGCACAGGCGGGGACCTCGCAGCCCTCTCCGCAGTCCGTTCACCCTCAGCCTAGCGAGGGAAGCCCTCCCTTACCCCTCAGCCTAGCGGGGGAGGCCCTTCTTACCCCTCCACCGTCTGCGGAGGAGGCCGGGAGGGGGCCCCACGCTGCGCCCCGAGCGTCTGAATTCGTCCCGGTCTGCGACGGCGGCCCGCGTGGCCGCAGCCGCGACGCCGCCTATAATGGGCCTCCGCCATGGCCCCAGCCGTTGTCTCCGACTCCAACGTATCTCTCCCCGGCGGCCTCGTGAGCGGCTTGCCGCTCTTCCTCGCGCCCCTCGAAGTCCGCATCGGCGGCCAGGTCTACGCCGACGGGGTAGACATCACCGCCAACCGCTTCTACGAGCTCATCGCCACGAGCCCCGACCTTCCCACCACCTCCGCCCCCCGCCCCGGCGCCTTCCTCGAAGCCTTCGAGCGGGCAAGCGCCGTCTCCAACGAGATTGTCTGCGTGACCCTCTCCGCCGAGCTCAGCGCGACCTACAAGTCCGCCGCCGAAGCCGTCGTCCTCGCCAAGACCCAATTCCCCAGCCTCGACGTCACCCTCATCGACTCTCGCAGCGCGGGCACGGCCCAAGGACTCATCGTCCTCGACGCGGCTCGGGCTGCCGCCGCGGGAGCGCCGCGCGAGGAGGTCGTCTCCCGCATCGAGATGCGGATGGCCGACACGATGCTCCTCGGCTACATCAGCTCCATGTACCACCTCTGGCGGGGCGGCCGCGTTCCCCGCGCCCTCATGTGGATGGGCAAGCTGCTCAGCGTGAAGCCCGTGCTCCAGCTTGCCGACGGCGCCATCGGCATGGTCGAGCGGCCTCGCACCGAAGCGAAGGCGATGAGACGGCTCACCGCCCTCGCCGAGAAACGCCTCGCCGGACGGCGCGGACGCATCGCCGTCATGCACGCCGCCGCTCCAGATAAAGCCGACCTCTTCGCCGACTCCCTCCGAGCGACCCTCGACATCGAGGAGCTTTTCGTCACCGAGTTCACCCCCGTCATCGGCGCCCACACCGGCCCAGGCCTCGTCGGCTGCGCCCTCCACCCCGTCGACGACGCTTACCCCCTAAGCCTGTGATACGCTTCCGCCATCCCACTCCACGCGGGAGTCCGCCTTACCTCCTCTCCCGTCTGCGAGGAGGACTGAGGAGGGGGCCGTCTCACTTCCTCTCCCGTCTGCGGGGGAGGATTGAGGAGGGGGCTCCCCGTCTGCAAGACCTTTGCATAATTCGCTGGGCAGGGTGAAGGTGGGGCTACTGGAAACTTCCCTATGAGGAGTGCAGAGGGGTTCACCCCTCTGCCAGGGGCGTGGGGGTGTCCCCTACAAACGTTCGGGCGGGTGGGAAGAACGACACTACGCCAGGTGCAGTTTCGCAAGGGTCTCGTCTGTGAGGAGGACTGAGGAGGGGGCCGTCTCACTCCTCTCCCGTCTGCGGAGAGGATTGAGGAGGGGGCTCCCCGTCTGCAAGACCTTTGCATAATTCGCTGGGCAGGGTGAAGGTGGGGCTACTGGAAACTTCCCTATGAGGAGTGCAGAGGGGTTCACCCCTCTGCCAGGGGTGTGGGGGTGTCCCCTACAAACGTTCGGGCGGGTGGGTGGAACGACACTACGCCAGGTGCAGTTTCGCAAGGGTCTCGTCTGTGAGGAGGGCTGAAGAGGGGGCCATCTCACTTCCTCTCCCGTCTACGGGGGAGGACTGAGGAGGGGGCTCCCCCGTCTACCGAGACCTTTGCATAACTTCCTTGATTGGCCACAATCAGCGGAGGGTGACATTCGGGAGGTTCGTGATGCACCGTTCTACGAGTGAGCAGTCGTTCGTTGCTGTACTTCTCCCCGACCGGATGGGGCGGAATGAGAGGCTGGAGCGGATAGACGCGGCGATTGACTGGCGGCAGCTCGCCAAGGTGGTCGATGGGGTCTACGCGGCGCCCACCGGCCGGCCGAGCTACCCGCCAGTGGTGATGGTCAAGGTGCTGCTGCTCCAGCAGTGGTACGACGCTTCCGACGAAGGGATGGAGGAAGCGCTATGGGACCGGGTCTCGTTCAAGCGGTTCGTCGGTCTCGGCATGGAGGACGAGGTCCCGGACCACTCGACGATCAGCCGGTTCCGGAAGGAAGTGACCGATCGGGGACTCGGCCGCCGCCTGTTCAAGGAGCTGACGCGCCAACTGGACAAGAAGGGGTTGGTGGTGAAGAAGGGGACGCTGCTGGACGCAACGATCGTAGAGGCCCAGGCGCGGCGGCCATCGTCTCGCGAGCAACCGGGAGGGAGGAGCGGGACCGACCCCGACGCGCGGTTCACGCGCAAGAGGGGGAAGTCGCACTACGGCTACAAGGCGCACATCGGGATGGACGCCGGTTCGGGACTGATACGGGAAGCGGTGTTCACGCCGGCGAACGTGAACGACACGGAGGTGGCGGACTCCTTGGTGAGCGGGGATGAGGAGGCGGTGTACGCGGATAAGGCGTATGGGTCGAAGCAGCGGAGCGCGTGGCTCAAGTCCATCAAGATCAAGGACCGGATCATGCGGCGCGCGGACAAGCATCACCCGGTGCTGCCGCCCGTGGAACAGCGCCGGAACGCGCTGATAGCGCGGCTGCGTGCGCCGGTGGAGCAGGTGTTCGGGACGCTGAAGCGGACCTACGGGTATAGGCGCGTGCGGTACGTGGGTTTGGAGCGGAACGCGACGGAGCTGTTCTTCAAGTGCATGGCGTACAACTTGCGGAGGGCCGACCGGCTGCTGCTCGGCGTCGCCTGACGGCCGGGGGCGGCGTGCGCCCGGAGGCGGTGAAGCGTCCCGGAGAGCCCGGAGAGGCCGGGGGAACCGGGGGAGGAGAGAGACGCCGCAGACCCTCAGCAGACCCCTCAGCCTCCGCCAGGAGCCGCATTCCAACCGAACGGAGCTCAATAGCGGTTACGCAAAGGTCTCGTCGTCTACGGGGGAGAATTGAGGAGAGGACTCCCCCGTCTGCGGGGGAGAATTGAGGAGAGGGCAGTCCGTGAGGGAGAACTTACTCCCCCGTCTGTAGGGGAGAACTTATTTCCTCCTCCCCCGTCTGCGGGGGAGGATTGAGGAGGGGGCCCATGGTCACCATGAGAGTTGAGTCCGGCGACATCGCCCAGTTCGCCGCCGACGCTATCGTCGTCAACCTATTCGAGGGCGTCACGTCCCCCGGCGGCGGCACGGGCGCCGTCGACCAGGCGATGGGCGGCGCCATCTCCGCCCTCATCGCCGACAAGGAGATCGCAGGCAAGCAGGGCGAGCTCGCCACGCTCCACACGCTCGGCAAGCTCCCCGCCAAGCGCGTCGTCGTCGTCGGCCTCGGCAAACGGGAGAAGTTCAACCTCGACACCGTCCGTTCCGTCTCCGGCGACGCCGCCCGCCATCTCCGGCGCATCGGCGCCAAGAGGGCCGCCGCCATCACACACGGCGCCGGCATCGGCGGACTCGACGCAGGCGAGTCGGCCCAGGCCATGGCCGAAGGCGCGCTCCTCGGGCTCTACGAGTTCAAGCGCTACCGGACCAAGAGGAACGGCGACTCCGACGACGACGACAAGCAGCTCGACGAGCTCATACTCGTCGAGCGTGACCAAGCCCGCGTCCCCGCCCTGACCGCCGGCCTCGCCAAGGGCGCCCTCCTCGCCGAATGCGCAGCCGTCGCCCGCAACCTCGTCAACGAGCCCGCCAACGTCGTCAATCCCGCCCGCATGGCCGAGGTCGCCGCCGAGGTCGCCAAGGACGCCGGCCTCGACATCACGGTCCTTGGCCGCGAGGACATGGTCCAGAACGAGATGGGCGCCATGCTCGCCGTCACCGCGGGCAGCGCCAACGAGCCCCGCCTCATCATCATGGAGTACCGCGGCGACCCCGCCCATCCCGAGAACAACGTCGCCCTCGTCGGCAAGGGCATCACCTTCGACTCCGGCGGCATCTCCATCAAGGGTGCCTCCGGCATGTGGGAGATGAAGGGCGACATGAGCGGCGGCGCCTCCGTCATCGGCGCCATGAAAGGCGTAGCCGCCCTCAAACCCAAGATCAACGTCTTCGGCGTCGTCCCCGCCGTCGAGAACATGCCCTCCGGCACTGCCCAGCGCCCCGGCGACATCATCCGCGCCATGAACGGCAAGACCATCGAGGTCGACAACACCGACGCCGAGGGACGGCTCATCCTGGCCGACGCCATCTCCTACGTGAGGCAGATCAAGGACGCCCGACGTGTCGTCGATATCGCCACCCTCACCGGCGCCGTCGTCGTCGCCCTCGGGCACGTCGCCAGCGCCGTCATGGGCACGTCCCAAGAGCTCGTCGACGCCGTCCTCGACGCCTCCAAGGCCACCGGCGAGAAGATGTGGCAGCTCCCCCTCTTCGACGAGTACAAGCGCCAGAACCACTCCGACTACGCCGACGTGAAGAACACCGGCGGACGGCCCGCTGGCAGCATCACCGCCGGCCTCTTCATCGGCGAGTTCACCGAGGGCGTCGAATGGGCGCACCTCGACATCGCCGGAACCTTCATGTCCGAGCGCGCCGGCGGACACGTCGTCAAAGGCGCAACCGGCGTCCCCACCCGCACCCTCGTCCGCCTCGTCGAGGACCTCGCCCGGTAAGGGGTAGGGGCGCGCCACGACCGTCCCCGTCCCCACCTCGCTCGTCTGCGGGAGAGGTCGCCGAAGGCGGGAGAGGGCACTCCGGACGACCCTTCTCCTGCCGTCAGCTCTCACCCCCTCCGGCGTCCCCGCGCACGCGGGGAATCCAGGCATCCCCAACCCCCTCCCCCATCGGGGGAGGACTGAGGAGGGAGGACCTCCTATCCCCTCCACCATCCATGGGGAGGGTTAGGGAGGGGGCCGTCTGCGGGGGAGGGCCAGGGGGTGGGGGCGCAGCCCCGTCATTCCCGCGCACGCGGGAATCCAGGCATCCCAAACCCCCTCCCGTCTACGGGAGGGGGCGCGCACGCGCAGCGACGCGCGGGGGAGGAGAGCGCCCAGCCAAGCAACGCTATGTCCCCTCCGTCATTCCCGCGCACGCGGGAATCCAGGTATCACCCCTCAAGTATCCTCTCCCCCGCAGACGCACCCCTCCTCTGCCCCTGCGCCATTGGACCCCTCCCATCCGCGGAGGAGGCCGGGAGGGGGAAGGTTCGTGGTGAGCCTGTCGAACCAGCCCTAAGCCAGCCGTGATCCCGCCATAAGCCCGGCGAAGGGGCACCCGGGTCGCCCGCAGCGCCTCAAACTACCCGGAGGCGGCACTCCTATCATCCGGGGTATGCTCACCCTCGGGGTGTGGGAAATGAACGAAGCGTCGATTCTCAAACTCCATGCGACCAGTACTCCTTCACGATTCTGCCGACCTCCCGCTTCTGCGCGTGGCTCAAGCTGGCGAGTGGCTTCTGTGAGGCTGGGGCGTAGGCGACGAGAAGGGGCGCCTCCGTAGCGAGTGAGTACCATCGCGCCTCAATTCCGACGGGCCGCTTGCGACGCGCGCCGTGCTTGGTGAAATCGAACGACACTAGCTGCTTCCACTCATCGAGCGGTCAAAGCGTCATACGCCCCAACCACTTGCTCGCCGTCGATCCGCTCAAGCGGACCTGGGAGCGCGGGATCTACATGGGCGAGGACTCAACCTACCGCGGCGCCCAGCCGTGACACTGTGAGGGGTTCCTCAACCGGCCGCGGGTCCGGTGTGCGCAACCTCGAGCTCGGCGCCGTGCCGCAGCGTTTGCACCGCCACCGCTCGCGGGAGAGCGAACTGGCGGATGAACCCCGGCTCACCCGGCGCCGGGCCGTCGCCCGTGCTCAGCAGCGCCTTGATCCAGCGTTGCCCCGCCGCTTCATCGGTCCGCGCCGTCGTTTCGTAGAGGAGTTGCGTCATGTCGAGCCCCACGTCGCAGGCGACGAAGTGCACCGGCCCTGCGGCGAGCGCTAGGGCATCGGTGTCAATGGCCGCCAGCACGTCGCGGGGGACGCCCGCGTTGTGCAGCGCGCCGACGAGCAACTCGGCGAACCGGCGCGGTCCCTCGGTCGTGGTCACGGTGACCCCGTTGCCCGCCAGCAACGGAGCGAAGACCAGCGCCGCGAGCGCCGCCGGTGATGCGCCGTCGTCCACCGTGCTCACGCCAACTCCGCGTGGGAGCGACCAGAGCAGGTAGCTGTTCTGTCCCGGGATGGCCAGCGCCGGCTTCGGCCCTTCGATTTCGTCAACCGCCGCAACGACGAGATTCAGTGTCCGCGTCACGCTGTCTATGGCCTGGTCGACACCCGTGGTTGCGGCGGAGCTCCAGAACGCCAATGCCTCGCCCACATCCCCTCGCTTCGCGAGCAACGTAGCAGCATCTCCGAGCTGTGCGGCGCGCTCGGCCCGGTCCGCATCCCACGTGCGCAGGAGGGGGGCGCCGGACGCCCCTGCCGCGCCGTCCCCGGAGCCCGCTTGGCCGCCGGCGCGGAAGGGCTCGACGCGAGTCAGGTAGGCCATCAACGCCTCTTCGCCGCCGGCCTTGGGTCCAGTGCCGGAGAGCCGTATCCCGCCGAAGGGCTCGATGCCGACGCGTGCGCCCGTGGTCGTCCGGTTGACGTAGATGTTGCCCGCTGCACCTCCTCGGACGGACCGCTCGATCGTGCTGGGGCTGCGGGAAAAGATGCCCAGGGTCAGGCCGTACGAGGTATCGTCCAGCAGGGAGAGGGCCTCCTCCTCTGAGCTGAACGGGATGAGCGGAAGAACGGGGCCGAACACTTCCTCGTGTGCGATGCGCGACGCGGCCGCGTTGCGGGCGTCAATCTCCACCAAGAGCGGGCCGATTGTGCAAGCGTCGCCCGCCCGCTCTTCGATGCGGTCGAGCAGCACCCGGCCCTCGTCACGTGCGATGCTTGCGTAGGCGGCGATCTGCTCGCGGGCACGCGGAGATATGACGGGGTTCACGGCGGTTCCGGGCTCATCTGCTGGGCCCACGGGTAGGCTCCTCGCAGCCTCGATGAGGCGCCGCTGCAGCGTGGGGTAGACGTCCCGGTGGACGAGGACGCGTGAGCACGCGGAACATTTCTGACCCGCGTGACCGAACGCAGAGGCGAGGATACCGGCGATAGCCTCGTCCATGTCCGCGTCCGGGTAGACGACGATAGCGTTCTTCCCGCCCATCTCCGCGACGACCCGCTTGATTCCGCCTCGGGCCGGGTGTACCCGCGCCGCCCGTTCGAGGATGCTAAGGCCGGTGCTCTTGGAGCCGGTGAACGCAACGAGGTCCACGTCCGAACTGTCCACGAGGGCGGCCCCGACCGTTGAGCCGGGCCCCGGGAGGTGTATCAGCACGTCCCTCGGCACACCCGCGTCGTGCAGGACGTCCGTCAAGAGGCCGGCGATGATGGGCGTATGCTCGGCTGACTTCAGGATTACGGCGTTGCCGGCCATCAGCGCGGCGCCGACGCTGGCCGCCGGCAGCGCGACCGGGAAGTTCCACGGCGGTATGCAGGCAACAACGCCGCGGGGGCGGTAGACGCCCTCGATGCGCGGCGCCAGGTGCAGGAGTTGGCGTGCGCTCCACTCGATGTGGTCGATGCCCTCCTCGACGTCGGCGAGCGCCTCTCTCCACGAGCGGCCACCCTCATGGACAACCCACGCCGCCACCTCCATTTTGCGTTCGCGGAGCAGCTCAGCGGCGCGGCGGCCGATCCGCGATCGCTCGTCGAGCGAGCGTCGTGACCAAGCCGGTGCGGCCGCGTTGGCGAGCCGGAGCGCCTTGGTGACTTCGGCCGGACTCGCTCTGTGCACCCAGCCGACCGGGTGGGCAGGGTCGTGGTGGGAGGGGCTGATGGACGGCTCCGGCGCGTTGGTCGTGAGCTCCTCGCCGCCGACGCGCAGCGGATAGGTCCCGCCCCATCGCTCGCGCGTGTCGTTCAGGGCGCGCCTGAAGTCGCCACGCTGGCCGTCGTCGAAGAGCCTAACGGTAGGAGTATTCGCGAAGCCGGAGGCATGCCGCCCGTGCCGGTACGCCGTGTCGTCGGCTCCTGCAGCGGGAGGCCGCAGCAGCTCTTCCACGTCCTCGCGCGCCCTCGCTTTGATGAGCACGCCGACCTGGGACGTGTTCTCTAGGATGCGCCGCACCAGATAGGCCATACCGGGGTTCAGCTCCCCGACGGGGACGTAGTCGCGCGAGACCCAGCCCACATCAGCGAGGGCGCGGCTTACCTCCTCCGACGTGCGGTGCAGCGTCTGGTGCTCGACGGCATGCCGCGGCAGGCCCAGGCTCTCGGCAACTGCTTCTGCGTGGGCGTGGGTGCGAAGGTTGTGACTGGCGACCGCAAGGCGCACTCCCGGAGCCGCCTCGAGGAGTGTACGAACGGCTCGCTCGTAGGCGATGTCGGTCGCCCCCTTGTTCTGGAACACGGACGCCGGCCAACCGTTCTGCTCGGCGCTGATCACCTCGTGATCCCAATAGGCCCCCTTGACCAGCCGCACACCCATGGGCACGCCCCGGTGCGAGATGAAAGCGGCGACATCCCGCACGTGCTCCTCCACGTCGCGAAGGTAGGCCTGCACGACCACGCCGGCGTCGGGCCAACTCTCGAAGGGACGCCCGGAGCCGAGCGTCTCGCGGACGATGCGCCACGTCAGGTCGCGGTAGGGGTATTGCTCGGCGTCAACGGTTACGCCGACTCCGGCGTCGCGCGCCGCAGCGAACAACCGCTCAAGCGCAGGCCGCACACGGTCCAGCGTCCCCTCCGGGTCTTCCGGACGGAACTGAGCCGTCAGGGCTGTGAGCTTCAACGAGACCTCGAGCTTCAGTGCGCCTCTAGCCGTCCGCTGCCCGGCAAGCCGGTGATTTCCGAGACTCGCGAGCAGATTGACGTAGCCGTGGATGTAGCGTTGGGCCTCCTCCTCGCTCAGGACAGCTTCGCCGAGCAGATCGAAACTGGCGAAGCGGCCCGCCCTGTCGAGCTTTCCAAGGACGTTGGCGACCGCTTCCGGTCCCTGCTCGACGATGAAGCGGCGCGCGACCAAGCGGGTCGCGGTCCGGGCCAGTCGTGACGTCAGTGGGTCGGGGACTAGGGCCTGTTCACACTAGCGTAGCGCATCGAGAATGAGTGCGAACAGGATGAAGCCGAGGAAGAGCACGTCCAGCTTCTCAAAGCGGGAGAAGATGCGGCGAAAGCCCTTCATCCGGCGGAACAGCCGCTCGATCTCGTTGCGCCTCTTGTACAGCTCCCGGTCGTATTCCCATGGGCGGATCCGGGTGCTCAGTGGTGGAACAACGGGCGTGAACCCGAGGGCCAACGCGAGTTGGCGGGTTTCATTGCCCTCATATGCGCGGTCCATGAGCAGGGACAGAGTTTGGCGCTGCTGGCCAAGGCGGGTAAGCAGCTTGCGCCCTTCTGGGGCGTCGTGGGCCTGGCCGGGGGAAAGGGAGAACGTTACGGCTGTTCGAGCATCCGCGGCAACCATATGAATCTTGGTGGTCCAGCCGCCACGGGACTTGCCGATAGATTGAGGTCCGTTTCTTTTAGAGCGCCCGTACCGTCGGGGTGGACCTTGACGATGGTGCTATCCATCGAGACCGCTTCGAGCTTGACGCGCACGATCTGCTCCCGCTGGAGGTACTCGAAGACCCGGTCGAGCACCCCGTTCTTCGACCATCTGTTCATCCGGGTGTAGACGGTGTGCCAGTTGCCAAACCGGGGCGGTAACCCCCGCCACTTGCAACCCTGCTCGGCGACGTACAGGATCGCGTTGAGCACTTGGAGGTTCGACAGTCGGACGTTGCCACGTTGGACGGGGAGGACAGGAGCGATGTGTTCGTACTGAGCCTCGGTGATTTCCATTCATGGATGATAACACCTTCACCACACTAGTGTGAACAGGCCCTAGTCGGGATGCGGCAGCCAACATGGGCAGACGCAGCGGCAGCGGGAGTCCGCTGGTTGGCGACCGCCCGTCCGCTCCTGGGCGAAGGTACTCGCGGACGAGGGATGCCGCGCACTGGTGGTAGTGGGCCGGCGGGAGCCCCGCGAGCACGTCGACGAGCCGTAGGATGCGGGTGCGGGCCTCCGCGTCCCGCATCAGGTGGAGCATAAGCGCATCCTGAAAGCGCTCGGAGAGGGACCGCCGATACGCTTGCACGCGGCGGTGGAGCAGGCGGCCGAGCTTCTGCGTGCGCTCCTCGGTCCGCTCGGCTCCCGCCGCGGAGCCGCCCGCCGACTCCCCGGGAATGGCTCCTCCGCTCACGACACGCGCCCGGCTAGCTACTGGCCGGAGGCAGGTACTCGCGGATGACGTCGTCGAGCATCAGCACTTTGCTGCTGAGCACTCCTTCGACGATGTGCAGCGCGGCCTCCTTGGCTCCGGGCGGCTCGGCCTCGCGATGGACCATCGTGCAGTCGTCGACGACCACGACGTCGTAACGGAGCTGGTGCGCGTCCGCCGCAGTCCATAGGACCGTGTTGTCGGTTGAGGCGCCTGCGATTACCACCGTGTCGATGCCCATGATACGCATCGTGTAGTCCAGGTCGTTGTGGGAGAAGCCGCTCAGGTAACGCTTGTAGATCAGGATATCCCGGTCCACAGGCTGGAGCTCCGGGATCACGTCGACCGCGTCGGTCCCGGGAAGCATCCTGGGATTGGGGAGGCCATCGGTGGCGCGCCGCATGCTGTTGACGTGCAGGACTTGCGCTCCGGCTGCGTAGGCCGCGTCTTTCAGCCGCCTGACGTGCGCCACCATCTCATAGCCGTAGCTGCCGGGCTGCCATCCGTAGCCCTTCGCCATGTCAAGGATGATTACTCCAACCTTCATCGTGTACCTCCTCGGTGCGGAGTGGACCTGCACAGGGGAGCTACACCCGCGTGAACCCGCCGCCGCTGGGGACCTGCGTCTGTCCCGGCATGAAGTCGGCCTCCTTGCGAGGGCCCTCACCCCGTACGAAGAACCGGGCGTGGCCCAAGCACTCGATCTCGATCTCGAGCACGTCGCCGTCATTCAGGGGCCCGAGACCGGGGTGGTAGGTGCCCGTGGTGATGACGTCGCCCGGCTGGAGCCTGATGAAACGGGACAGCCAAGCGACTTGCTCTGGGATCGTGTGGGCCATGTGTTCGGTGCTGTAGTCCTGGCGCGGGCTCTCGTTCACCCACGACTGGACCCGCAGCCGGTGCGGGTCGTCGATTTCGTCCCGGGTCGTGATCCACGGCCCGCAAACGGCGTAGGTGTCCTGCCCCTTGGGGATGAACTGCGTGCGGCGGTTCATGCCGCGAGCGGAGATGTCGAAGAAGGGCACGTAGCCAAACACGTGATCGTAGGCGTCGGCCTCCGCGACGTTCTTGGCCTGAGCGCCCACGACGAATGCGATCTCGGCCTCCGGCTGCCAGACGGCGACGGGCGGGATGTCCACCAGCTCGATGACGCCCTCGGGCCCCACGAGGTCGGGCGACTTGTAGAAGAAGTCGATCGTGAGGTTCTCCTTCTTCCGTTCGGGAGAGTCGAGGTAGTTCACGAAGGCTGCCAGACACTTGCCGGGCCGGGGTACGGGAGCCAGCAGCTTCACGCTGTCCAACGGCACGCCGTCGGACTCGCTGACGAGCGACTCGAAACGAGGCCGCACGGCGTCGAAATCGCCGATGACCTCTTCCATCACGCGTTGGGGGCCCTTCTCGACCCGATAGTCGATGGCGCGGCTCACGTCCACGACGCGTTCCCCGTCCTTGAGCACACCTACGCGGTCATCATCGAATCGCAGCACCTTCATGGCTTCCCTCCACACGCGCCTTGGTAGTCTGCAATATATTACTAGAAGCGCCACGGCGGGGCGGGGCCTCTGTCACTCCGAGCCGAGAGGAGCGGCGGCGATGCGGCGCAGTGGTGAAAGCGGGACCGGAGTCCGAAGCGCCTGTGGAGGCGGCGTAGGTGGTGACGGCGGAGAGGTGAAGTTGGAATCCGCGTCGGCGAGGCGCCCCGACCGTGCCGTGGAAATAGGCAATGACGTGGTCACCCAAGTGCAACTCGTCCTGACCGAACAGCGCGCGGTTGGGTTCGCGCCGGGGGACTAGCCTCTGCTGGACGCCGGTGAAATAGTCCCGCTCTTCAATCTCGGCAGAGCCGGAATCAATCAGTGCTCGCCGCGTTTCTGGAAGTTCCCTTGCAGCTGACGCCGGGATGGCGGAAATGACAGCACGGCCGCATTGTCCAGCCCTCGCTCCACAACCACGTTTGTGACCGGTAAGGCCCGCGGCGCCTCAAGAAGATCATTCGGCCGCCACCCAAACTGACGGGAGAACGTCTCCGCGGCCCCTAGCTTTTCGCTGACCGCTATGTTCGGGTCAGTCAGGATCTCGACTAGGTCGACTGCATGGTGCATACACGCTCGCTATCTCACCCCGGCCCAGTTCTTCAACCGATGGCAAGCTCAACGAAAGGAGGCCCAGTGTCACTGATGTACTGAACGAGTACACTGGGTGGATACTGATGGCCCGGGCTTGCAATCCTGACGGAGACCCTGACTGGATAGCCGGGGAAGAGGTGGCGCAAGCAGCCATGTACCTGACGGCGCATGCGCCCAGGCTTATGACCGAACAGTTCATTGACCTTTTGGTGTCTGATCCTCCATCCTGTTGAGCGACGGTCCAGCAATGAGTCACGACCCTGATTTTTCCGAGTCCTTTTACAGGCGTCATGCGCAGCGTTACGCCGAGGTGAACCACAACTTCATTCAGTCGGTTTACAGCGATGTCTCCCACCCTGGGCTCCAAGGGGATACCGACCTGATGGACCGTCTGCAGGAACTTGTCCCGCCGGGGTGCCGGGGACTGGACGCCGGTTGTGGCGCAGGGGCACGGGACGTCTTCTTCTACTGGCAGAGGGAGTACGACATCTATGGGGTGGATGCTGTAGATGAGAACATCGTGGAGGCGCGCAGGCTTCACCCCGAAATCGCCTCAAGGGTGTCGGTCGCCGACCTCCGCGAGCCCCTCAACTACCCGGACGCCTCTTTAGACTTCGTACTGTGCAACGCCGTCATCCAGCATATCGAGCCGGCCATCGCCTTGAGGACTACCCTGCCGGAATTTGCCAGGGTTCTGAGGGCAGGCGGTGTCCTCCAGCTGATGTTCAAGTACGGAAACGGGGTCGCCACGGTCTACGACAGGGACTACGACGCCGAAAGGACTTTCCAGCTATACGATGTAGATGGCGTGCTGGATATCCTGGAGGGACACGACTTGAGGGTGATTCCGGCAGAAGGAGTGAAACTGGGAGGAGTCATGTACTTCAAGGACCCCAAGCCCATGGACCATTGCGTCTTTTTCGCGCGGAAGGACGGGTGAGGTGAGGGACTCTTTTTCTCCGAGGGCTGGTCAGACGGCTGCAGGACCGAGATGATCAGGTTGAAAGTTCCCAAAGACCTTCGGGAAATCACGCCCTGCTGGTTGACCAAGGCCCTCAACAGGAACAGGGAACCGGCCGGCCCATCTGTGACCGGATACTCGGCTGAGACCATAGCCGAAGGCAAGGGTTTCATGAACCAGCTGTTCCGGCTGACGCTTGAATACGACTCTGACCCCACGGACCTGCCGCGCACCGTAATAGCCAAGCTCCCATCGGCAGACCCTCTGCTGAGGACGGTCTTCGACAGGCTGGGACAGAACCGGCGAGAGGTCAGGTTCTACCATGAATTGGCAGACAGCGTCCACCTGGAAACTCCTCGCAGCTACCACCGGGGAATGGATCCAGCCACCGGGGACACCGTTCTGCTGCTGGAGGATATGAGCTACGCCCAGCAGGGCGACAGCGTGGCCGGCTGCTCCATGGACGAGGCCCGCCGCTGCATAGGCCAGTTGGCCAGGTTCCAGGCATCCTGGTGGGACAGCCCGCTCCTGGACCGTCTGTACTGGATGCCCTTGAAGGAAGCCGAAGCGGGTGCGTACCAGGAGATATACGCCGGCGCGTGGAGGTCGCTGCTGGAGAAGGCCGGTAGCGGAATGCCCCAAGGCCTGCGGCTGTTGGGGGACCGTCTGGCCCCGGAAGTCTATAGGATCAAGGCCAAGCTCACGACACCCCCCAGTACTATTGTTCACGGGGACTACCGGCTTGACAATTGCTTCTTCTCCACAACTGCAGGCGCCCAGTCGGTGGTTGTCTTCGATTGGGAGTTCTGTGGAAGAGCCCGTGGCGCCTACGATGCCGCCACCTTCATCAGCGAGGCGTTCCCTCCGCAGCGACGAAGGGAGGAGGAGTTGGGCCTTCTGGGCGAGTACCACTCCATCCTGGAGGACAATGGCGTCAGGGGTTACACGTTCGAAGAATGCCTCTATGACTACCGGCTCTCGATGCTCGAAATCCTTGTCTTCTGGATAATCACCGGAGGTTATTGCAATTACGAAGGCGAGCGGGCCGCAGCGTACTTGCGCAACTCACTGGAGCGATTCGACGCTGCCGTGTCCGACCTTGCCTCTATTGAAACAGTTGATTTGAAATAGAACAAGCGCCCATTTTAGTTGATTGTGTTTGGGGATTCTTGAGGTCGCGAAATGAATTCCGCAGAGAGTGGCTTGCATCAGCTTTTCAAGGCTCAAGCGACGGCGACTCCAGACACTCCGGCAATAGTCTTCGGTGCCGAGCAGACATCCTATGCACAACTGGACCAGGCAACGGATGACTTGGGCGCCTACCTTCGACGTTGCGGCGTATCAACCGATGATCCGGTAGGCATATACATGGAAACCTGCCCGGAGTACATCCTCGCGAGCATTGGAACATTGAAGGCCGGTGCGGCCTTCATGCCTGTGGCCCTGGACCTCCCCGATTCGTTGCTTGGTACACTGGTGTCCGAGTCCCAAGCCAAGGTGGTGATCACCAAGGCGCAGCACTTGTCGAGACTGAGTAGATTCGCTGGGCCTCGTCTATTGGCCGTTGACTCCGACCAGTCCTGGAGAGTGCTCGATCCCGCGACCAATGAGATATGCGTTGACACCGGCAACCTGGCGTTCCTCCCCTACACCTCCGGCACAACAGGACAGTCAAAGGGCGTGATGCAGACCATCGGCGCCCTGATCTCATCCTACCTCGCCAGGTACAGGTTCAGTTCCTACAGCGTCGGAGACAGGGTCGCCTGCAATATTTTCTTTCCCTGGGAGTTCCTCCGGCCGCTGTTGAAGGGAGGAACGGTGTACGTAATTCCCGATGATGTGGTGTTTGCACCACGCGCCCTTACCCAGTTTATAGCAGAGCACCGGATAACCGAGATCCTCTTCACTCCGTCGTTGCTGCAGGGAGTATTGAATTCGACAGACCGCAAACAATTGCGGTCTGCCCTGTCGTCCCTCCGAGTGGTCTGGCTGAACGGCGAGGTGGTGCCGTCCAGCCTACTGAGGCTTTCGTTGGACGTGTTGCCCCGTTCTGCGCGCGTGTTCAACACTTACAGCATCAGTGAGACCCACGACGTTTGCACCATTGAACTGACGGCCTTCTGCCTCGACACCATGGATGCGTGTCCGGTCGGTTACGCAATGGACGGGGTGACGCTCCGGGTGCTCCCGGAAGGGCAGTCGAATCTGGCTTCCAGCGGAGTCGGGGAGCTCTTCATTGGCGGTCGCGGACTGGCCCGGGGCTATCTGAAGAGGCCCGACCTGGATGCCGAGAAGTTCGTCAGATGGAACGGCGAAAGGTATTACGCCACCGGAGACCTGGCCGAGGTTGATGGGCGGGGTATGACGACGATTATTGGCCGGAATGATTCGATGGTCAAGATCAGGGGCTACACCGTTTACCTGAGCGCCATAGAGGAGACCCTCCGTAAGCACTGTGACGCTGCCGATGCGGCGGTCTTGGCCGAGAACGAGGACGAAGCCAACAAGCGGCTCGTGGCCTACGTCGTCAGGGGGCCGCAGGCGGCGTGGAAGGTCGATGGGAAGAGCCGGACAAGCAGAGACCTGCGTGCTCTGCTGGAACGGTATCTGCCGCTTTACATGGTGCCCAGCCACTTCATGGAACTGGAGACGCTCCCCATAAATCAACAGACGGGCAAACTGGAGCGTAAAGCATTGCCCGCACTGCGGGAAAAGAGACCTGCGCTCAAGCAGCACACCCGGCTTCCCAAGTACGCTACCGCGAGTGAGCGTCACAGGGCCTTGCGGGAGCTATGGAGCGAAGCACTGGATGTCGACGGCGACTCACTGGAAGATGACTGGAACTTCTTTGACCTTGGCGGCCACTCCCTGACGGGCCTGAACCTAACCCTGGGCATCGAACAGCTGTTCGGGATTGAACTAAAGGGCACGGAGGTCTACGAGTACCCCACCATCAGTGAGCTGGGCGCGTACTTGGAAAATAGAGGGCCGAACATGGAATCTGGAATTTCGCTGGCCGAGGACTCGACCCTGGATCCGGAGATTGCACCAAGAGGCGCCCCAAGAATATTACGTCTCAGCGGGGCGTCCTCGGTCCTTGTGACGGGAACAACCGGATTCCTAGGAGCCTTCTTACTCGACGAACTGGTGCGTGCCGCGGGACAGGATACCCGGTTCTACTGCCTGGTAAGAGACCGGGACTCAGGACAGGGCGGGTCCACCAACCGCGTACTGGACACCCTGAGGTTTTACGGGCTGGCCGGTCATTCCGCTGCAGACCGGATTGTCCCGGTGGCTGGAGACCTCACCCAGCCCAGGATGGGACTGGACAATGACGAGTACCGACGGTTGGCGGAAGAGGTCGACTTGATATTCCATTGCGCAGCCTCGGTCAATTACGCCTACCCTTATTCTGCAGCCAAGCCCCACACCGTCGGCGGGACATTGGAGGTGCTCAAGTTCGCCTGCAGTGGCGCAACAAAACCATTTCAATACATTTCTTCCAACGGCATCTTCCCCGGAGGAGACGACACGCCCTACCTGGAGAGCAACGAGATAGACGGCTTCATGGACAGGATGGAGGGAGGCTACAACCAGGCCAAATGGGTGGCGGAACGGCTTGTCTGGTCGGCTGCTTCTCGAGGACTGCCGGTATGCATCTTCCGCCCGGGCAACGTCGGCCACCACAGCGTTACGGGCATGGTCAATCCGAATGACTTCCTGTCGTCGATAATCAAGGCCTGCGCACGCCTCGGATGTGCCCCCCTGGCGCCGGAATGGTTCTTCGAGATGACCCCTGTCGACTTTCTGGTTAGCGCCATAACCAAAATTTCCGACGACCCCAGGCGCCTGGGCATGGTATACAACGTGGTTCAACAGGACCCCATACCCGCCGATCAAGTTTTTGCATATATGGAGCACTACGGATACGTGGCGGACCGCGCTCAATTAGGGGACTGGAAATCAAGATTGGGAACAATGGCCGACCGGGATGAGGACATGGAGTTGAAAGTTCTGGTCCGGTCCCTGGAGTCAGTCGAGCCGTACCTATCCGATACCAGCGTCTACGACATCAGCCGGTTCTCCGAAGCATTGTCGGAAATCGGTCTCGGAATGCCCGCAAGCGACGTTGACTACGTGATCAAATTCCTACGGAAATAGTCATCAAATCAAGTCTGCGGCGGATTCGATCTCTTCAGACAGTCGTTCTCGGTAAGAGGTAGGGCCAGAGATCGGGCCACGCTAGGGAGGACACCGCCGCACCAAACGCGCCAGCACCGGAAGGCCTGCCCCAACACGCCAACACACCGGGCATCATCGGCCGCCAGTCTTCCTGCAGCCATGACCACTTCCGCTGCTCTAAGGTGTTGATTATTTTCCGCAAGATGTTTCCTGTCCGGCTGTCTCCACTCACGGAGACTCGAACCTCACCCGTGGGGAGTTAGGCGCTGCGGCCTGCCGAGGAGCCTAGATCTACTGCCCACGAGTACCGGATTTTTCCGTCGCGATTGCCTCCTATCCATGGGGAGGGCTGGGGAGGGGCCGTCTGCGAAGGAGAGCCGGAGCGTGGGGGCGCAGCCCCGCCATTCCCGAGCACGCGGGAAATTCAGGCATCCCAAACCCCCTCCCGTCTGCGGGAGGGGACGCGCAAAGCGCGGGGGAGGAAACGCCCCGCCAGCCAGCCCTCTGACCCTCCCCGTCATTCCCGCGCACGCGGGAATCCAGGCATCCCCAACCCTCTTCCCATCTGCAGGAGGGGACGCGCAAAGCGCGGGGGAGGAAACGCCCCGCCTGCCGTCAGTCCCCTCACCCTCCCCGGCCTCCAGCGCGCCCGCCTGTCCGGGGGGCACGCGCTGGATGAACCCCACGTACTCCTGAAGGACCGCCGCGCGCTGGCCCGTCGCGCTCCTCGCGCAAGCTTCTGCCTATCGAGAGAGTGCCGAACGTGGGCATCCGTCAACCTCCGGTTACGAGCGGCCGTACCGGGCAGCCACCCTCGAGGGCGCAGCATAGCACTGTCGCCAGCGACGCCTTCCTCCTCCGAGGGCCCAAGGGCGTAGCCTCCGACCCATTCCAGAGAAGGGCAGATTGACTCGACAGCGCTGACCCCGATACGACCCTACAGGAACGCACCCAAGCAAGCCGGTGTTTGAGGAAAGGCGCGCCGAACACGCTTCACTGTTCACATACCACGCCGTCACCGTCACCGTCGCGAGCGCTCGGCACCTTGGCCTGAGGAAACCCACGCCCTGGTCCACTGCTTCCCTGAACGCGCGGCTCGCCCACCGCCGCAGCCTCATCGCAGGAAGCATACTTCCCCGTCGTCGGGACTGGAGAGGGGGACGGGACAGCCCCAGATGGCCCTTGCGTCATCTCCAGGTTGCACGCCATCGCCGCGCCGAAGAATGCCGTGGGAGGCCCTGCAACGGGTTGTAGCGCTTCCGCCAGTCCTTCCGGCCCGCCCAACTCGCCCAGGACACATTGCAAGCCTTCCCGGTCGTCAGGCGCCATGCCCAGGGAAGGGCCGACGGCCTGCCACTCCTCCTCGTTCAGGCAGGAAAGCGTCAAGAGGAAGCCCGCCATACCGCCCACCATGGCCGCCGCCTCATCGGATTCCACGGGAGTGGCGAGCATCACGGCGCGAAGATCGAAGGCCGCGAACCCGTTGCGGATGCACGTCGAGGTCTCCGCGCTCAATGGCCCGCTCTGGCCGATGAGTCCGGTCAGGAAGAGCCTCAGCAACGTCTCGTCCTCCAGGCATTGAATCAAGGCGGCGGCCTCCTCGGGCGAGGCGAAGTCCGGGGCGGTTAACAGGGCCGCGATCTGTCGGGAGTCGACGTTCTCCGAGAGACAGGACTGCTCAGCGCCCGACAACTCTGACACGAACGCCTGCGGGTCATCCATGCTCAGGGGGGCGATCATTCCTGACTCCGAAACATGCTGCGGGGCTTCCTCCGTAGGCGTGGGTGTCGGCGCGGGCGTTGGTGTGGCAGTGGGCGCTGGCGTTGCCGTAGGAGTAGGCGTAGCGGTTGGGGCCGGGGTGGGCGTTGGGCTGGAACAGGCTACGACGAGCGACGCCAGCGCCAAGAAGATGACGCGAGAGGATAGTTTCGACATGGAAGCGGCTCCGCTCCTGAGGCCTGGTGTAGTTACCATCGATTCTGACAGGACAAGGAGCCTCGCCGTTCATGCCGGTGAACCAGACCGGCCGTGACAGGAGACTCCCTGGTCCATCGTAGCACACGCCTGAATCCTTAGTTCCACAATAGGACGCCAGATACCCACGGGTCGAGTTGGACGGCTTCGCATTCTGCGAGCTGACTGCCGGGCGAACGCCGCGACGGACCCATGCGCCACTCCCAGCATGTCCCAATGCGCCAAAGCAGCTGCCGATTCCAGACTGGAGACGTAGGGCCATGCTCCACCTCCCCCAAGCGCGTTGACGCGGAAGCGACCCCTTCGGGCTGGCAGCGCTAGCTCGGCGAGTTGACGCATGTGGGCGGGTTCTAGTCGGTGTGAGCGCCTAGGCCCACCAGACTGGATGGGGAGACAGAACTGGGCTGAGCAGCGCAAGTTCATCGGCTTTCTCTCGTGGGATGCGGCTGTCGTCGGGCATGGGGATGGAGCACCTAGTTGCCGCGCCTCCTGAGCGATAGAGATGATCCAGGCCGCCCGGCAGACTGCCACGCACTCCATTCCCAGTTCTGGGTCAGTTGCTGGAGCCACCCAGCAGCCGTCCGAGCGTCGAAGTCGGCTGCGC
Source organism: Dehalococcoidia bacterium (assembly GCA_965219425.1). Lineage (GTDB taxonomy): Bacteria > Chloroflexota > Dehalococcoidia > Lucifugimonadales > Australimonadaceae > S5-327. The sequence goes on along the minus strand of OZ244741.1, from coordinate 3,566,613 downwards.
CACCCTCAGGCCAGCCGGGGACGGAAGTTCGGCGGGCGCCAGTGGGCAGCTAGCTGCCCACTGGCGAGAACCCTAGGTCTACCGCCCACGAGTACCGAATCTCTCCGTCGCGATTGCCACCATCCTGGGGGAGGGCTAGTGAGGAGGCCGTCCGCAAGGCTGGAGGCCAAGCGCTCCCCGTCATTCCCGCGCACGCGGGAATCCCGGCATCACCAACCCCCTCCCCCGTCTACGAGACCTTTGCATAACTTCCTTGATTGGCCACAATCAGCGGAGGGTGACATTCGGGAGGTTCGTGATGCACCGTCCTACGAGTGAGCAGTCGTTCGTTGCTGTACTTCTCCCCGACCGGATGGGGCGGAATGAGAGGCTGGAGCGGATAGACGCGGCGATTGACTGGCGGCAGCTCGCCAAGGTGGTCGATGGGGTCTACGCGGCGCCCACCGGCCGGCCGAGCTACCCGCTGTGGATAATCAGGGTCATTAGGCCAGTGCTATTCACGGACATCCGGCCACCCTGAACGCCGGTGGTTAGGGCTTGTATCAGTGAGTCGTTGACGAGTCAACCACCTCCTTTGCCCCCAGCAAGGCCCGATGCGGAGAGAGCCTTTGCCGGTAGCTGGGGCCTTCGATGACGATCTGGTAGCTGGCGTTGGCGAGTCGGTCGAGGGCGCTGTTGCCGAGGATGGGATCGTCGAAGAGGCTGAGCCATTCCTCCACGGCCCGGTTGGAGGTGATGACGAAGCTGGAGACGCGGTGTCTGCTGATGATTAGCTCGTAGAGGTCGGCGGACTGTTGGGCGGTGAGCCGGTGGAGGCCGAGGTCGTCGAGGATGAGCAGGTCTGGGGAGAGGAACGAGCGGAATGTGCGTCCCACGGAGTTGTCGACCCTGGCTTGAGTCATGGTCTTGAAGAAGTCGTCAGCATGGATGAAGCGGACGGTGTGTCCGGCGCGGACGGCGGCGTAGCCCAGGGCCTGTGCGAGGAAGCTCTTGCCAACTCCGGCGGGGCCGACGAGCAGGATGTGCTCGTTGCGGGCTAGGAACTGCAGGGAGAAGGCGGCATCAAGGAGCCGGCGGTCCAGGGTGATCGACGCAGTCCAGTCGAAGTCCTCGAGGCGGGAGACCCGCTCGAAGCCAGCGCTGTGCAGTCGGAGCTCGATGCGCCGGTGGTCCCGTCGGCTGATCTCGTCGGCGAGGATGATCTCCAAGAATGAGGCGTAGTCCAACTGGTCCCTTCTGGCCAAGGCGATGCGCTCGGGCAGCGTGGCCGCCATGGGCCCCAGCTGGAGCCGTTTGAGCAGAGGCGTGAGTTCAGTGACACGGGTCATGGCTGATCTCCTGGTGATGACTGGTGGCTGAGGGCAAAGACTGAGCCGGGCCGGGTGAAGCGACCCGCAGGCAATGGCGGGGGATGCTCCTGCACCTCGCTCTGCTCCAAGGCTTCCACCAGGATGCGCTCCACGCGACGCACGTCGATGAGGTCTACGGTCAGGGCCTTGCGGCATGCGGCGTCGAGGCGTTCCGGGGTGTAACGCTGGCCGAGGCGTATGAGCTTGTGGCCTTGCCGCACCTTGGCCCAAGGCAGAGGGCCGTCGAAGAGACGCTCGACGAAGTCAGCCACCGCGGGACCCTGCTCTGCTGCGCTGCGCTTGATGCTCTCAGGCGCCCGCAGGGTGTAGGCGGTCAGCTCCGCCGGATAGTCCTCTGAGTCGGTGGAGCGGCCACCGCGAGGCTGACGGGGGTGGAGCTTGATCAGCCTGCCCCGGTGGTAGATGCGCACCAGTTTGCTGCCCAGCCCGATCTCCACCTGCTGGCCCGGCGGACAAAGGGCAGCCGGGACTGAGTAAAGGGCATATTGGCAAGCCACGTGGTGATCGGAATGCACCTTGGCCGTGCGCCAGTGAGTGACCTCGTAGGGCTCGCCATCCCAGGGAGCGAGGGCGTGCCGCTCCTCATCCTGGAAGACGACCAGGGGCTGCTGCCGGGTGGCGCCATGCACGCGATGTCCAGCAACATCACGACACCAACGTGCCGCTTCCTCCCTCAGGTGGGAGAAGCTGCTGAAGCTGCCGCCCTTGAAGAAGCGCTCCCGCACGTATTGGACGCTTCGCTCCACCTTGGGCTTGTCCTTGGGGTGACGCACGCGGGCCGGATCGGCGATGAAGCCGCGGTGCTGTGAATACTCCAAGAAACCCCGGGTGAGCCGGGGATGCAGAGCGTCAGCGCCCGCGACCGCGGCGGGGAAGTTGTCGATGACGAGATAGTTGGGAATACCGCCGAAGAAAGCCCAGGCCGCCTCCAGTCCGTCGACGACGTCTTCCAGCTTCTGGTTGAAGGTGGGCCACACGAAACAGTGCCGGGAATAGGCCAGCACCACGATCAGCGCCCACACCGTGCGGTGGCGGCCGGTCTCTGGGTCCGGCGCCAATCCCAAGCGTCCAAAGTCCAGTTCCGCCACCTCACCCGGTGCACTCTCTGCCATCCGAACGGTCCTGGGATTGCGCCGACGCCAGTTGCGATGCGCCACGAAGCGATGGAGCGAAGCATAGGACACCCGACAATCCCGCTCCGCCAGCAACTCCAGGATGCGCGTCACCTGCAGCCGGTCGACGGTGAGCCACTGATAGATCTGGTCTGCCCAGGGAACCAGCTTGTCCTCGGCTGGCGTGGCCACCGCCCGCGGACCGGAACGACCGATCGCCGCCAGCCGATTCAGTTGCAGGTCGGTGGGCGCCGGTCCCTCGTGAGACACACCCAGCCCCTCCGCCGCGGCGATGTATCGTCCAACGGTCTCCCGAGACAGCCCGGTCCCCAATGCTATGTGCCGCTGGCTGCTCCCCGCCTGCCAGCGGCGGATGACTTCAGATATCTCCACTCTCAGCACCTCTTTATAGGCCATCTGCTGCACCTCGTCATGAAGTGCGGCTATGGTCTCCGATTCGGCGCGCAGGGTGACCGGATGATCCTGAATAGCTGGCCTAATGACCTTGAATTTCTCTCAACTTCCTGGCCTCAAGATCATGACTATTCACACCCGCCAGTGGTGATGGTCAAGGTGCTGCTGCTCCAGCAGTGGTACGACGCTTCCGACGAAGGGATGGAGGAAGCGCTATGGGACCGGGTCTCGTTCAAGCGGTTCGTCGGTCTCGGCATGGAGGACGAGGTCCCGGACCACTCGACGATCAGCCGGTTCCGGAAGGAAGTGACCGATCGGGGACTCGGCCGCCGCCTGTTCAAGGAGCTGACGCGCCAACTGGACAAGAAGGGGTTGGTGGTGAAGAAGGGGACGCTGCTGGACGCAACGATCGTAGAGGCCCAGGCGCGGCGGCCATCGTCTCGCGAGCAACCGGGAGGGAGGAGCGGGACCGACCCCGACGCGCGGTTCACGCGCAAGAGGGGGAAGTCGCACTACGGCTACAAGGCGCACATCGGGATGGACGCCGGTTCGGGACTGATACGGGAAGCGGTGTTCACGCCGGCGAACGTGAACGACACGGAGGTGGCGGACTCCTTGGTGAGCGGGGATGAGGAGGCGGTGTACGCGGATAAGGCGTATGGGTCGAAGCAGCGGAGCGCGTGGCTCAAGTCCATCAAGATCAAGGACCGGATCATGCGGCGCGCGGACAAGCATCACCCGGTGCTGCCGCCCGTGGAACAGCGCCGGAACGCGCTGATAGCGCGGCTGCGTGCGCCGGTGGAGCAGGTGTTCGGGACGCTGAAGCGGACCTACGGGTATAGGCGCGTGCGGTACGTGGGTTTGGAGCGGAACGCGACGGAGCTGTTCTTCAAGTGCATGGCGTACAACTTGCGGAGGGCCGACCGGCTGCTGCTCGGCGTCGCCTGACGGCCGGGGGCGGCGTGCGCCCGGAGGCGGTGAAGCGTCCCGGAGAGCCCGGAGAGGCCGGGGGAACCGGGGGAGGAGAGAGACGCCGCAGACCCTCAGCAGACCCCTCAGCCTCCGCCAGGAGCCGCATTCCAACCGAACGGAGCTCAATAGCGGTTACGCAAAGGTCTCCAGACGGGAGAGGATTGAGGAGCGGGAACCTATCCCCTCCACCATCCTGGGGGAGGGTTAGGGAGGGGGCCGTCTGCGGGGGAGGCCGGGAGGGGGCACGTCATAATCACGACACTCGCCCGTTGCGCAGTCGTCGCCTCGCCCCCTACCCTGTCCGGAACAACCCGCGCCCGCCGGAATGCCCCCCCCCCCCCGAAGACCGGCCCCGCCAAAGGAGAAATGACCCACAATGCTACAAATTGCTACACCTACGGAAGAATCCGCCCTCTCGCCTCGCCAAACCGCAGCCCTCCCCTACGTCGCCTCGGAGGCCACCATCGCCGATGGCGCACGAGCCGCGCAGGTCGCACGCTGCACCCTCATACGATGGATGCGCGACCCCGCCTTCCGCGCCGAAGTCGAACGCATCCGACAGAACATCGCCGACCTCGCCTACTCCGAACTCGAGGGCGCCACCCTCAAGGGCGTCTTCCGCATCGTCCAGCTCCTCGATCACCTCGACCCCAATGTGCGGCTAAGGGCCGGCAAGGCCATCCTCTCCACCGCCATCGCCGTGCGGCGCGACAAGGACCTCCTCCACCGGCTCGAAACCCTCGACAACGCCATCGCCCTCCTCAAGGACCAGCGATGAGAAGCGCCCTACGCTCCCTCGAACGCTACCTCGTCTGCCAGGTCGCCCAGATCGCCCTCAGACCCATCGCCAAGGACTACGTCGAGCGCTGGAAGCTCGCCCGCGAACAGCGCCAGGCCTTCCCCGACCTCAACGAAATCATTGAGGCTGCCGCCGCCGTGCGCGTCCCCACCCTTTCCGACGGACCACTCATCGACTACATCTACCAGTGCGCCGACGATAACCGCATCCCCAACCCCGACCGCATCGTCAAGGCCGTCGTCCACAGCTACCCTGAAGACAACCTCATGAGCTACGGCAAGACCTGCCGCTGCCCCGCCCGCGCGCCCCTCGTCACCGACTTCCGCCGCGATGAGGTGCAAGCGTGACGTTTGACCCCTCACGCCCCGCGCTCGTAAAATCAGACTTTCGTGGTGGGCGTGGTCGAGGGGTTAAGACGCCAGGTTGTGGCCCTGGAGATCGAGGGTTCGATTCCCTCCGCTCACCCCAGTCCCCATTCCTTTGCCGCCAAAGGCTTGACCCTGATTTATGACAATTGTACAATCACCCCATGGACTTGGTGATAGACACCTCGGCGGTCATCGCTGTGATTGCCAACGAGCCTGAGCGGGACGCCATCATCACGCAGACGGTGGGCGTGAGCCTACTGGCGCCCGCCTCCGTGCACTGGGAGGTAGGGAACGCCTTCTCCGCCATGCTCAAACGCCGCCGAATCACGCTGAGTTTGGCCCAACAGGCCATCAGGAGCTACGAGCAAATGCAGTTCCGGTTCATAGACGTAGACCTCAGCCAGTCGCTGAATCTGTCGGCCCAACTGGGGCTCTACGCGTACGATGCGTACGTGCTGGCCTGCGCGTTGAATCTGCGTTCGCCGTTGCTCACCCTAGACAACGGGCTCGCCGGCAACGCCGCCCTGGCCGGAGTCCGCGTTCTGGAGGTCAACGCGCCATGAAGGTCTACACTTACTCGGAAGCCCGCCAGCAGCTCGCCTCCCTCTTGGACGCCGCCCAGCGCGACGGCGCGGTCCGCATCCGCCGCAAGGACGGGCGCTCGTTCATCCTCCAGCCGGAGTCTTCCACCACATCGCCCCTCGATGTCCAAGGCGTGAGCCTCGGCATATCCACGCCTGAGATTGTCTCGCTGGTCCGCGAGGGGCGTGAGCGCTACGGCTGACCCGCCGCTTTCCCGCCGCAACGCCTTCGCTTAGAATCCCGCGCGGCGGGCTAGCGGGACAGAAAGGACAAACCCATGGGCAGACTCGACGACAAGATTGCGGTCATCGTGGGCGGCGGCAGGAACATCGGCCGCGCCACATCCAAGCTCTTCGCGTCCGAAGGCGCCAAGATCGCCATCTTCGACATGGACGAGGGCCGCGCCGGCGGCGTCGCCGAGGAGGTCGCCGAGCAAGGCGGCGAGTGCATGTTCGTCACCGGCGAGGTCCAGAAGGTCGGCGACGTCCGGAACATGATCGCAAGGGTCGTCGAGCGCTACGGCCGTATCGACGTCCTCGTCAACTGCGCCGCCATCTCCGACCGCTCCCCCATGCTCGAGCTCGACGACGACGAGTACCAGCGGATTATCGACGTGACCATGACCGGGACCTACTTCACGTGCAAGTACGTCGCCGAGCAGATGGTCAAGCAGGGCAGCGGCGGCGCCATCGTCAACTTCTCCTCCGGCTCCGCCTTCCAGGGCAACACCCGCCGCGTCGCCTACGACATGGCCAAGGGCGCCATCGTCACCCTCACCATGGACATGGCGGCCCAGCTTGCCCAGTACGGCATTCGCACCAACTGCATCGCTCCCGGCATCACCGGCTCCCAAGTTGGCGGGCAGATCGCCTTCGAAGACCGCAGCACGAACAACCTCGTCGGCGGGCGCGCCGGGTACCCCGAGGAGCAGGCCGGCGTCGCCCTCTTCCTCGCCAGCGACGACTCTCGCCACCTCTACGGCCAGACCCTCCGAAACGACGGCGGAGGCTCGATCATCTGACGAGCGGCGCGAACAACAAGCAACACCACACCTAGGAGAATCCCCATGGCGGAAGGCTACGAAAAGGTTGCGGCCCGCGGCGACGTCAAGCCGAACGAGCTGAAGCTCGTCCAGGTCGGCGAGACGCAAGTCATCCTCACCGAGCTGGAAGGCGAAGTCATCGCCTTCGACAACATGTGCACCCACGAGGAGTGCGACCTCATCTACGGGGCCATCGACGAGGAGAACGAGATCGAGTGCGACTGCCACGGCACGCGGTTCAACGTCCTCACCGGCGAGGTCATGGCCCCGCCGGCCGAGATCCCCCTCCCCATCTACAGTGTCAGCGTCGACGGCGACGACGTCTCGGTAGGCCCCCGGAAGAACTAGCCCCTTCCCCCCGTCTGCACGAACGCCCATGTTCGCAAGTGGATTGACGCCCTATCTCCTCCCCCGTCTTCCGGGGAGGACTGACCCCTATCCCCCCCCCCCCGTCTGCGGGGGAGGACTAAGGAGGGGGCTACACCGACCCGAGCGCGACGCTCACTATCTGGCGTTCGAGCCTGAGCGCCAGGTCCGTCGACAAATGGAGGTTGCGGCTCTGGCCGAGCGCCACGGCGAACGCCACCCCCAATACCCGGCCCACCGCAAAATCGACGATCGTCGACCCCAGCGTCCCGTTCGGCACAACGTGGACTGCAAAGAGTGCGGCGGCCTTGCCGTGGAAGCCAGACACTTCCAGCTCCTCGGCATGGACCAGTTCGTGCCCGTTGTCCCGAATCAGCCCGACGTTCGCCAGGAACTCCTTGATGAACACTTCGTCGATCCACCGCGCGACGGCGTCCGCATCCGTGAACAGGTGAGCCACCATCCCCGCCGTAACCACGTCCCCCTCGGCCGGGTTAGGCAAGCGGACGGGCGCAACCTCCCGCACGTAGCCGGTTATGCGGCCCATCTCTCCAATGGAGGCTGCTGTCTGACCGGGGAAGCCGTGCTCAGCCATCGTCGCGTTGTCGAGCTCGCCTTCACGCCCAACGCCGAACCCGGCCAGCTCCCGCGGCAAGTTGTGAGGCGGCAGCGTCATCCACTGCAGGTCCGCCTCCGTCACCGCGTCCGTCGCGCGCTGGAACGCTACCGCCCGCTGGCGCTCGCCCTCGTTCAACTCGACTCCCCAGCCCGCTGCGCACGGACTGCCAAGAGCCTACCAGGCGCCCGCCCCCGGAGAAATGCGCGCCCCCTCGGTAGTACAATCTAGAGAGCCGCCCGCCCGTAGCTCAGCGGATAGAGCATCGGTCTTCGGAACCGAGTGTCGTGGGTTCGATTCCCTCCGGGCGGGCCAAGCGGTGCTGTACTACGAACCTTCGAGTGGGTGGTCTCTCTAGCGTAGCGCATTCCCGTTGCAGCCCCATCTCTCATCTGCAGGAAAAGTCGGCGACCTCACGCGCCGAGATGGCGGGTAACTCTCTTGCTGCCGCTGCTAGCCAAGCTGTCTAGGAGTAATCACACGCAGTCCTTGGATTACTTGGTAGTCTCTTAGGACGTTCGTGTCACCTGCCCTCCGTGGGCCGGAGCTCCTCGAGCCAGACCCACCGGTTCCGCTGGGTGCTCCACGCGATGCAGACGATCAGCGACGGAGACACGTGGCGGAGCTCGTCTCTGACCGGCGTTGGTTGTGGAGCGTGGTGCTGTCGGCTGATGCGTTTCGTCCTCATGCCCGGCACTCCGTTCCGGACCATGGCCGCGGCGATGCGGGCGACGAGGACCTCGTCGCTCATCAGGCGGAGGCGCTGGGCGTCCAGCTTGCTCCATCGCCTAGGCCTCGGCCGCTCCCGCCGGTCGGTGAAGGACTTGTTCAGGGTCGGCTCGAAGTCGGGGGTCGGACGCTGGCTCGGCTGCAGCTGGGGGTAGCGCTGCCACTGGACGTTCTGCCGCTGCTCGTCGGTGAGGCGGGCAGCCGGCGCGAACAAGGGCTGTTGTGTGGCGCGGTTGCGGAAGCCACGACCTCCGGAATCCGTATCGCATTTCAGTGGGGCCTGCGATGGACGTTCTGAACTAGATGGGAACAAACCATGAAGGTTTGATTGCCACACCTTGAATCTCACACTCCAGGCCGGTGGGTGCGGGATTAACCCAGACGTTGAAGCTGATCTCAGAACCATCCTCAAAAGCGGCCCATCCCCACAGATGAATGCTGGAGTAGAGTTCACGGCCATCTCCCAACTTGTGTCTGGGACGAGTCAACCGGTCTCCCGGTCCAGTATCCGACACAGTAACTGCTATCGCCTCTCCCGCCTCTTCGATTTCCAGCAGTTCGATAGTGTAGGGATCCTCTAACTCCCTCTTGATGGCCTCGATGGTGTCCTCTACCAGTTCCGGATGCAGGGTGACATCATCACCATGACCTAACATTGGAGGATGCATCACAGGAACGCCTTCCTTCTCATCCGGATCAAAGGCTGGGCAGGTCTCATACATACCTGGAGCTTCCTGATGGCAGCCGAGCATGAAGATGATCAGCATAGCGGGCGCCCATGTGGCCAGGACTGAAACCGTCTTAGTCCATCTCGCCATATCTGCGCTCATGTCATTCACCAGGGTCATTAGGCCAGTAGTCGCCACGGTCATTAGGCCACCCTTGGCACGACCGATTGGGACTTGTATCAGGTTGCAGTTAACGGGTCAAACATCCCCTTGGGTTCCGATAGGGCACGATGCGGAGAGAGTCTCGCGCGGTAGCTGTGGCCTTCGATGACGATCTGGTAGCTGGCGTTGGCGAGCCGGTCGAGGGCGCTGTTGCCGAGGATGGGGTCTATTGGCGTGCCCCTCTGGCCCCATGATCCATCGAGGCAGCCGAGGAAGAGCTGGCCGACATCCGGCGACGCATGGATCGGCTCTGGCACCTCGTCGAGAGCACCGACCTGACCGTCGAGGAGATCCTCCCCCGTATCCGGCACCACCAGGAGAACCAGCAGCGGCTGGAGCGGGCGGCCGACGAGGCGTGAACCCTCCTCTCCTTACGCAGGGCAAGCGTGCAGGACATCGAGAGGGTCGCCGCCTATGCCAGGGAGATGAACGAGTTCCTGATGGAGAGCGATCTCACCGAGACCAAGGCGTTCATCAGGTCGTTCGTCAAGGAGATCGCTATAAGGCCCGGTACGGCGACAATCCGCTACACGATGCTCACGCCCGAGGACAACGACATCGACGGCGCGGACATAGCCGAGATCGCCCTGAGCCGCCGAGTTGTGGGTTCGATTCCCTCCGGGCGGGCCAGCCTCCTACCCAACCGCAAACACGCGACACTTGCCGTCCGCCCCGACGTTGGCCAGCAGCCGACTGTCCGGCCCCCATGCCAGGCCGTAAACCCCCTTGATGGGCAGCGCGACCGATGCCTCGATCTGCAGCGTCTCGTAGGACGCTATCGCCACTTGACGCTCCGCTGACATCGCCACCCATACGCCGTCCGGCGACACTGCCATGCTCAGCGGCGCGCCCGAGCCCAGAACAACCTCTCGGCGCTCGCTCCAGTCCTCCGTCGACCACTCGATGACCTTGCCCTCCAGACCGGTCGACAGCAACGATCCGTGCGCGCGGGATACGGTCAGCGACCCCACGGCCTCGCGGTGGCCGATCAGCGTATGCGCGAGGGAGCCGTCGCTGACGTCCCAGACGAGCACGTCGCCGCCCATGCCGGCGGACGCTACGCGAGGGCCGTCCGGCGCATAGGTCACCGAGGTGACGCCACCTCCGTGACCCCGCAGCACCGTCGGCTTGGCGTCGCCGTCGAGCGGCCACAGCCGCACCGTCTTGTCGTAAGAGGCCGATGCAAGTTGCGCCCCATCGGGAGACAACGCAATTGCCGCGACCACGTTCGCATGCCCCTTCAGCGTCCGCGCGCACTCGCCGGACGCGATATCCCACATACGGACCGTCCTGTCGGTCGATCCGCTCCAGAGCGAGCCGCCGCCAAATTCGAACGCGAGGCTATTCACGCTGGCGCCGTGCCCTCGCAGCTCGCCCATCATCCTCCAGCCGTCCGTGCTCCAGAGCCGGAGAGCGCCCTTCATCCCGCCCGTCGCCAGCACGTCTCCGCCGGGCGAGAACGCCACGGCCGCCCCATGTCGGTCCGACGCCTGGATTTCAGCGACTTGTTCCAGCCTGCTCATGCGCTCGCCCTCCCCGCCCCGTTCTCGATGAATCGCCGGAGCCACCCCCGATGCGCCGAGACCAGCGGCGCTGTTTCGAGGTGGTGCAGCTTCAACCGGCCCATCCGCTCGGTTCGGACCAAACCGGCTGCTTCCAACACAGCCAGATGCTTCATCACCCCGAACCGAGACATGCCCGCGCCGTGGGCCAGCTCACCCAGCGTCAGCCCATCCCGTCCCAGCAGCCTGTCGAGCAGCCTGCGGCGGCTTGGATCGGCTAGCGCCCTGAAAACCTCGTCCATTTAGCGAAAATACGTGACCGATTAGTCACGTGTCAACGCCTTTGCACCCGACGGACGCGCCCGGTGCGAGGCCGTCTCCCGGTCTGCCATCGGCTATCTCAATCCTGCCCGCTGGGGTTAGAATCGCCAGCGCAGCACGGGACTAGCCCCACGCCGTGGGGCTTCGAGTCGCCCCCAATGTTGAGCGCCTGGGCCAGGACGCTGCCGAGCTGAGGCTCGAAGCCTATCCCGAATTCATACTCATGCCGGAAGAAGACGATGAAGAAAACTGAGGCGCCCTACACCGGCCAAAGCGTCCTCCGCTCCGAGGACGATCGACTCCTACGCGGCGAGGGCCTCTACACTGACGACATCCAGCTCCCGGGGATGCTGCGCCTGGCCATCGTCCGCAGTCCTCACGCCCATGCAGAGATCAAGGGCATCGACGCTTCCGCCGCCCTTGCTATGCCCGGCGTCGTTGGCGTGCTCACTGGAGACGACCTCGACGAGGTCGGTCTTCTGGACAGCGTCGGCAGGCCAGGTATGGACATCAAGAAAGGCGGCTCCCACCCGATCCTCGCCTTAGGCCGAGCGCTGTACGCGGGCCAGCCCGTCGCCGCCGTCGTCGCGGAGACCGCCGCGCAGGCCGCTGACGCCGCGGCGCGAGTCGACGTTGGCTATGAGCCCATCGAGGCCGTGAACGACCTCGAACGCGCCGCCGCGGGAGGTTACCCGCCTCTCCACCCGGTAATGGGAAACAACGTCTGCGCTTACCAGCGCGCCGGCGGAGGCGACGTAGACGGAGCGTTCGCGGCGGCGGACAGGGTCGTCTCCGGCGCCTTCGTCATCCCCCGGCTCGCGCCTATGGCCATGGAAGGCCGCGCCTGCATCGCCAGCTTCGATCAAGCCTCCGGCGACCTCACGTTCTGGTCGTCGAACCAGTCTGCCCACGACACCCAGCACCATATCGAAGAGGTGATTGAGATCCCCGGACACATCCGCGTCTTCGCGCCTGACGTGGGCGGCGGGTTCGGTCACAAACACCACGTCTATCCCGAAGAGGTCGCCGCAATCGTCCTGTCGACTCGCCTAGGCAGGCCGGTGAAGTGGGTGGAGGAACGCAGCGAGAACATCCACTCCTCACATGCGCGCGGCCTCCAAGCGTCCCTGCAGGCGGCGGTCCGCGCAGACGGCAAGGTCCTTGGCCTCAAGGCCCGCTTCTACTCCGACATGGGCGCGTATTGGATCAGCGGGGCCTTTACGTCGCCCGATAACGCCGCCAAGCGAATCACAGGCCCCTACGACATCCCTGCCTACGACGGCGAACAGTTCTGCCTCATGACTAACCGCCCGCCCATGACCGCCTACCGCGGCGCCGGCCAGCCGGAGGGCACCTTCTGCATGGAGCGGCTGCTGGACATCATCTCCAACGAGCTGGGCCTCGACCCAGTCGAGACGCGACGACGCAATCTCATCCCGCAACGGAGCTTCCCCTACACCACTGTCTCGGGCGTTCCTTATGTCGACGGCGACTACGAGCCCGTGCTTGACAAGGCGCTGGAAGCCGCCGGGTACGACCGCCTGCTCGCAAAACGCGACCGCGAGAGAAGCGAGGGCCGCCTCGTCGGCTTGGGCATCACGCTCTCCACCAAGGGCTCCGGCGGCACGGGCGGCGAGGCTGCGCGCTCCAGCGCGGCCAAGATCAGGGTCGGGCCGGATGGCCGCGTGACCCTCGTCACCGACATCTCTCCCCACGGCCAAGGCAACGCCACGACCTTCGCCCAGATCACCGCCGATGCGCTTGGCGTGTCGATAGACGATGTCGCTGTCCTATGGGGCGACACCGATCTCATCGAACCCTTTGGACCCGGCGCAGGGACCTACGCCAGCCGAGGGCTCGTCATTGGCGGACACGCCGTTCACCAGACCGCCGAACAGACGCGCAGCGCCCTCCTCGACACCGCGTCCCATATCCTCGAGACTGACCGCAGCGACATCGAAATCGCCGCCGGTGCCGTCCGGTCGCTCGCCGACGCCTCGCGCTCAGCGCCGATCGGACGGGTGGCGGCCTTGGCTGGCGCTCCTGGCGACGGGTTCGAACACTACTCCACGTTCACGCTTCCGCCCGGCAGCTTCGCCTTCGCAGCCCATATCGCCTATGTCGAGATCGACCGCGAAACCGGCTCCGTCGACGTGCGCGACTTCGTCGCAGTCCACGACGTGGGGAACCTCATCAACCCCATGATTGTCGAGGGTCAGATCCACGGTGGCGTTGTCCAAGGGTTCGGCGAGGCGATGCTCGAGGGCGTCTCCTACGCCGAGGACGGACGTCCGAACGAGTGGTCGTTCATGGACTATCCGATGCCCCTCGCCGAGGACCTCCCCCACCTGACGGTCGAGACCCACGCCACCGAGGCGCGCAATGGCGCGCTGGGCGTCCGCGGCATCGGAGAGATGCCTTCGGTCGCAAGCCCCGTGGCGCTATCCAACGCGGTCCACGACGCGCTCCGCCAGATTGGGGCGCCCTCCGTGAATATTCCCCTAACCCAGGAGCGCGTCTGGCGGGCAATTGAACAGGCCAAGCACAGTTGAGGAGCAGAGCCTCCCTCTTAGGGTTGCAAAAAAGCGCCTGCAGGCTCACCATAAACCCATGAAAGTCGGAGAATTCCAACTCAAGGAACCGCTTCCTGAGCTTCGCGACCCTCACCTGATCGCGACCCTCACCCCATGGATTGATGCGGGAAGCGTCGGCTCCCTCAGCATCGAGCGTCTCGAACGCTACATGTCGGCCGAGGAGCTCGGCGGACTCGCCACCCCGGGCAGGTACTTCGATTTCACCCGCTACCGCCCCGTGGTTTACTACCAAGACGGTAAGCGCAAGATGCGAGTTCCCAACGCCGACCTGCGCTGGGCGACGGGCGCGCGCGACCACGACTTCATCTTCCTGCACATGCTGGAGCCGCACTCCAACGCGGAGGAGTATATCGAAGCGGTCGCCGAGGTCATCGAGCGGCTGGCGGTCAAGCGCTTCTGCCGCATCGGCGCCATGTACGACGCCGTCCCCCACACCCGACCGCTCCTCGTGATGGGAAGCCTCAACGGCGAGCCCTTGGAGAACGTCGAAGGCATCGAGGGAAACCGACGGCGGCCCTACCAGGGACCAACCTCCATCATGAACATGGTGGGCGACCGGCTGAGCGGTAAAGGCATCGACAACATGATGCTCATGTGTCGCCTGCCCCACTACGTCGAGCTCGAAGCCGACTTCGCCGGGCGCACCAAGATGCTCCAGGTCCTCAGCGCGCTCTACGGCTTCCCCGAGGAGTACTACACGAGCCAGCGGGACACCCAGCAATACGAGCGCGTTAGCGCCGAGATGCAGCGCAACCCCAAGGTCAAGTCTCTCGTCGAGCGCCTGGAATCGGACTACGACGCCCGCCGCGGCAGGCGCAGGCCCACCCCCCCTCCCGCCGCCGACCTGCCCCCCTTGCCTCCGTCCGTCGAAGAGTTCCTCGGCAAGCTCACTGGTTCCGACGACGAAGAGAGCAAATAGCCCCGTGCATCCCAGCCTCCCGCGCCGACGCGCCTAGGGGCTGATATCGCGACGCGCGACGCGCCTTCCGGACGTCCCTTCTACGGCTGGGTTATCGTTGTTTCGTTGGGCGTGGCCGGCGGCATCAGCATGTTCATGGGCGCCGGCAACTTCGGGCTGTTCGTCGCGCCTATGGCCGAGGAGTTGGGCATCGGCAACGGCTACTTCGGCTGGGCTCTGTCCGCGCGCCTCCTCGGGTTCGCCGCATCCGGGCCTATCATCGGACGCCTCATCGATCGCCACGGCTCCCGCGTCCCCCTGGCGGTCGCAGGCCTCCTCTTCGGCGGAAGCGCCGCCGCGCTGGGCCTCATAGAGACAGGCTGGCAGATGATCGGCCTGACGCTGTTCGCCGGAATCATGGGCTTCTGGGGCAGCAGCACTCTGTACCTCGGCATCCCCATCGCCAAGTGGTTCGTCCGCAAACGCGGACGCGCCATGTCCTTGTTCTTCGCCGGCATCCCCCTCGGCATCGGCATCGCAAGCCCACTGACTCAACTGCTTATCGACGCTGTCGGCTGGCGCGGCGCTTGGATCATCCTGGGCGCCGCAGGCGGCGTCAGCATCGCCGCCATCTCCCTCATTTTCGTCCGTAACACGCCCGGCGACCTCGGCCTCCTACCGGATGGCGAACCCGCGGAGCCAGGCTCCTCCGGGGCCGGGGCCGACGCGCGCAGCGAATATCCCTGGACAGTCTCCGAGGCGCTCCGGACCGGCGCGTTCTGGCGCATCAGCCTCGCCTACGGCATCCTGATGGCGGCCATGGGCACGATCGGCGTCTTCTGGGTGCCCTTCCTCCGCTCCCTCGACGTCGCTCCACATGTCGCCGCCATGGCTTTTGCGACGCAGGCGTTCACCCAAGTCATTTCCTCCGGCCTTGCGGCCCCGTGGATCGACCGCGTCCAGCCGCGCTACATCGCGATGGCCGGGTTCGCGAGCGTCGCGGCCGCAATGTTGGTCGCGGCCACCGCCTCCACTGCGTGGCACGGATTCGCGGGCGCGCTCCTCGCGGGCATCGGCCTGGGCGCTGCGATGCTCATGCAGGTCCATATATGGCCCGCCTATTTCGGACGAGAGCGCCTCGGCGCGATCAGAGGAGCCGCTACCCCGCTCACCCTCGCCATGACAGCTCTCGGAGCGCCGGTCCTCGGCGTGCTCTTCGACGTCGCCGGCTTCACGGCCGGCTGGCTGACCGCTTCAGCCGGGCTCCTCGTCGGGCTGGCGCTTCTACTGCTCTCGCCTAAGCCATCCATGCGGCGGGAACCAGAAGCCGCGTAGAGCCGACCAGGGATTATACGCAGCCACCTGACGTAGGCCGACGGGCCTCAACTTGCCTCTAGCTGACTAGGAACGCCCAAACCGCCCCGGGTCGAACAGCGAGATGTCGTGGCGCGACTCTCCGCGCTCGGCGAGGTCCGCCATGATTTCGCCGATGGCGCTGCAGAACTTGAAGCCGTGCCCGGAGAACCCCGCCGCGAACGACACCTGCGGATAGGTCGCGTGCTTGCCAATGATGAAATGCCTGTCAGGCGAGTTCGTGAACATGCAGACGACGTGCTTCAGAAGCGGGCCCGCCGCGTCCGGGAAGCAGTGCTCCGTGAACTCGCGGAGCATCTCCTCGTCGGCTGCCCGATGGCTCCGGTCAAGAGCGTCGGGGTCGGCATGCTCGCCGTGATGATGGAACTTGCCCACCTTGTACCCAGGAACACCAAATGACGGGAAGCCGTAGTACTCCTCGCCACGCCACGTCACGATGAACACCGGGAAGCGCGACGGCTCGAACAGCTCCGGCTTGCGCGGCTCGAACCACGCCACGACCTGCCGTTCCGGGACCGCGACCCCATTGAGCTCCGGCAACAGCATGCCGGCCCACGCGCCCGCCGTCAGCACCAGCGAGCCCGCTTCGTACTCCCCGCGATCCGTCCGCACCCGCACGCCGGATGCCGTCGGCGACCAGTCCAAGACCTGCTCGCCTTCGCGCACCTCCGCCCCCATCTCGCGGGCGACGGCGACGTGCCCCTCGACGCACCGCTCCGGTGCGAGGAAGCCGCCTTCCGCCTGCACGACGGCCATCCAGTCGCCAGGCAGCCGGTAGCCGGGAAAGCGCTCCGCGACCTCGGCGGCGGACAATGCCTCGTGGGGCACGTCCTGCTCGATGCACGAGCGGAGGGTATTCTCGAAACCGGCGGTCCCCGGCGCGCCCGCGTGAACCGACCCGGTGACATGCAGCACCTGCTCGCCCATGCGCTCTTCCAGGTCGCGCCACAGCTCGTAGGCGCGTCTCCCGATGGGCACGTACTCCGGTCCTTCGTGGAACGCGAGGCGAATGATCCGCGTGAGGCCGTGTGAAGAGCCCATCTCGTGCGACACGCTGAACCGCTCCAGGCCAAGTACGCGCAACCCTCGGTTCGCGAGCTGATAGACCGTCGCGCTCCCCATGCCCCCGACGCCTACGACTATCACGTCATGAATCCGTTGGCTCGTCACGAACGTACCTCCATACAGACGCGTCTCGGCATATTGCCGCACGTGAGTGGAGGATGCTAGCATGCTTCGTCTGCGCGCGATGCAATTGCCGTCGCGCGGTTTTTTGCATCCGAATTAGGGAGGAACTGTTCATGTCTTGGGTTAGAAAATGGACCGGACTCTTTGTGATGGGCGCCGCGTTGCTCGCGGTTCTCGTCGCTTGCGGAGGCGACGACCCGACTCCGACATCGGCGCCCGCCGCTACCGCTACGCCAACCCCAGCCGAGGCGCCAGCCCCTGACCCCTCCGACCCGGCGCCGACCCCCACCCCTGTGCCGCAAGACGGCTCGTCACCGGCGCCGGCCCCCACGCCCACCGCGGCCCCGACAGCGACGCCGACGCCCATTCCGCCCCCTCCGGGCTTTGACGCTGAGGCGTACTTCTCCGGCCAGACCATCAAGGTCATCGTCGGTTTCTCGCCCGGCGGCGGCTATGACGCCTACTCTCGCCTCCTTGGCCAGGCCGTCGAGCGGCTGATGCCCGGCAACCCCAAGGTCATCGTAACGAACCTCCCCGGCGGCGGCGGGCTCCGCGGCCTTCAGGAGACGATGCGCTCCAAGCCGGACGGGCTCACCATCCACCCGATGGCCCCGCGTCACCCGGCCGCCGAAGCCGCCGGCGAAGACCGTGAGGACTTCGACATCAACACCGTCAACCTCATCGGCACGCCGAGCTTCAACGACAACCACCTCGCCATGTGCGTGCGCCGCGACGTGGCGACCTCTTGGGAAGAAGTCCTCGCCTTGGGCCGGCCCATAACCACGGGCACTTCCGCGGCAGGCGGCGACATGATCGGCGGGCAGTTCGTCGAAGCGCTGGGCGGGCCAATCAAGGTCATCTTCGGCTACGAGGGCACCTCCGAGGTCCTCGCCGCAATCGACCGCGATGAGCTCGACGCCACGACTAGGTGCGACTTCGAGTACATCAGCAACCTCTACCCCGAGTGGTACGAGGGCCGTGAGCTGGTGCCGCTCTTCTGGCAACGCGCCCCCATATCCCAGGATTTCCTGGACCGCATGGGCACAGGCCTCCAGTCCGAAGAAATCCCGCACCTCTTCGACATCATCGATTCGACCGAGGAGCAGCAGGGCGCACTCCTGCTCGCCCAGAGCCTCGAATCCCTGTCCCGCATGTTCGTTATGGCCCCTAACACGCCCGAGGAGATCGTGCTGACGTGGCAGCGCGTGTTTAGGGAGATCGTCGAAGACTCCGAGTTCATCGAGAAGGCCACCCTTGCAGAGCGCCCCGTCAAGTACGGCGACCCCGCGGTCCTGATCGAGAACATCCAGAAGGCCAAGGAATTCAGCCCCGAGGCAAGGGACTTGTTCGCCAGCCTCTACGGCGTGCAGTAGTCCTCGTCAGCGAGACGGCGCCGAATGGGCGGGCCGTATTGGCCCGCCCATTCTCACGCCTCCGCCGCTCCAACAATCGCTATCGTCTTGACGGCCTGCAACACCCCGCGTAGCTTTAGCGCCCGCTATCCATGACCAGCCGCCTCCCCATAACCGCCGCGTCCGTAGTCGTAGGTGCAGCCCTCGTCTGGGCCTACTCGCAAGCTGTCGACGCCGCGTTCTTCGCCGCCGCCCTGGACGGAGCGCAGAGGCTCTTCAGCCCAGGACCTATGATCGCATTCGTGATCATGATCCCCATCGCCCTCGCATCAGGGCTGATGCCCGGCGGCGGTCTTCCCTTCCTCATCGTCGTCCTGAGCTTCGCTACCGAACTCGACCCATTCATCGCCTTGCCGGTCGTCATCGGCTATATGGCCGCCAACGACCTCACGGAGCCCATACCGTCGATTCTCCTGGGAATCCCCGGCGCCCGCTCATCCCAGGCGACCATCCTCGACGGCTATCCCCTGGCCAGGAGGGGCTACGCCGGATACGCCCTCGGCGCGTCATACACGTCGTCTCTCATAGGAGGCATCGTCGGAGGCGTGGCCCTCTTCGCGGTCATACCGTTCGCACGGGAATTGCTTCGTCTCTTCGGCTCGCCTGAGTTCTTCCTCTTGTCGCTGCTGGGCATCGCCGCCGTAGGCATCGTCAGCGCCGGGGCTGTCGTCAAGGGACTGCTCACCGCCGTGCTTGGCTTGCTCATCGGTCTAATCGGCTTCACCAACATCGCGCAAGCCGAGCGCGTCGCCTTTGGGATCGACTATCTCTACGACGGCATCCATATCGTCCCCGTCGTCGTCGGGCTTTTCGCCATCCCCGAAATCGCCGACCTCGTCATCAGCAACACTCCGGTGGCCAAAGAACGTCTGAGCGACATGCTGAAGGAAGGCAACAAGGACGTTTACAAGGGTATGCGCGAGGCGCTGCGCCACAAGTGGCTCATTACTCGCTCATCGCTCATCGGCGTTTTCATCGGGGCCATGCCCGGCCTCGGGCCTACTCCCGCCCACTGGCTCGCCTATGCCCAGGCCAGGCAGACAGAGCCGGGGGCCAAATCGACATTCGGCACGGGCGATATCCGCGGCGTCATCGCCCCGGAGGCGTCGAATAACTCTACGGACGGCGGGGTTCTCATGCCCACGCTGCTGTTCGCGATTCCCGGCAGCGCGCCCATGGCCATCGTCCTCGGCTTCTTGTTTATAGTGGGGATACAGCCGGGCCCGCAGATGGTCGACCCTGATAAGCACCTCAATCTCACGCTCTCCTTCGTCTACGTCATCGTACTGGCTAACATCCTCGTCGTCCCCATCGTTCTGCGCTTCTCGCCGGTGCTCACCAAAGTGGCCGCCGTCCCGCCCCTCGTCCTAGCGCCGCTCGTCATCGGCATCGTCATGCTCTCCGCCTTCCAGGCAAACCTTGACATCGCCGACCTCGCGGTCGTGCTCGCCTTCTCGGCGCTTGGCATGTTCATGAAGGCCTACGCATGGCCGCGCCCGCCGATCCTCATCGCCATCGTTTTGGCGCAGCCTCTCGAAAAGTTCATGAGCATCTCGATCCAGGCCCGTGGAATATCCATGGTCTGGCAGCCGGCCTTCATCGGCATCCTGATTGTCGTGGGACTAGCCGTCTATTTCTCGCTGCGCGTCCAACGAGGCGCTCAGCGGCTGCAAGGACAGGCCGAGATTGAGCCTGAATCCGCTCCCGCTGAAACGGGGAGCTCATCATGACCTCCGCGCCCCAAAGCCCAGCGAACGACCCGGGACCGACTCACCGCCGAGTGTCTTGGACTTCTCCTGAGATTGTCGGCGAGCTCATCCTGCTGGGGCTGATCGCCATCCTAGTCATCGTCTTCCTCTTCCAGGTTGTGGCCCTCCCCGTTGGGCAAGACTGCGCAGACGAACGCAGCACCCCGGCCGCGCCCATATCATGCTTCCTCTTTCAGAGCGCGCCTGACCTAGCGGAACGCTTCTCGATACCCAATCTGCGCCTGCCGGGCCGCTGGCTGCCGCTCATCGCAATCGGGATCGGAACACCGCTCTGGTTCATCCGCCTCTATACCGTCCTCCGCCGCCGCAAGGCCATCGAAGAGGGCATGATAATGGACCTTGGTTTCCGTCTGGGCGAGGACCCCGAAGGGGAGAAGCGCCGCGCTTTTCTCTACTTCGGAACGCTCATCCTCCTTGTCCTCGCGGTGTGGATGATCGGTTTCCACGCGGGTCTGCCTCTTTGGGTCATGGGGTACTTGGTCTTCTGGACGCGCATGAGATGGTATTTCGCTCTTCCCATCGGCATCGCGTTCGAGGCGTTCATCGTCGGCATCCTCGACCTCACCCTCGATATCTTCTGGTTCGAGCCCTTGTTCTTCCGCTGGATTGGCGTCGAATACCCCGTAAACGAGTGGTTCACCCGGGCCTTCTAGAGGGGAGGCCATACGCCCGCCGTCTGGCCCGCTCGCGTGCTCAGTGCTAGACTCGCCCGCGCCCCAGGGCGCCCGGAAGGCGGCCCACGCCCAGGAGGATTCATGGCGACTCGACAACGTGTTCCGTATGACGACTTGCGCGGCTATCTAGAGCTTCTCGAAGACAACGGAATGCTCAAGCGCATCGACGCTGAAATCGACCTCAACGGCGAGCTCGGCGCCATCGCCTACCGCGACCTCGTCCGCGACGGCCCCGCCCTGTGGTTCGAGAACATCAAGGACTATCCCGGCATGCCCCTCGTCGCCAACGTCATGTACCGCGAGGACCAGCTCGCTCTCGCCCTCAACGGCGACCCTGATTGGGCTGTGCTGCGCGACATCATCCACGAGGGCATGCAACACAGAATGCCCACCAACGAGGTCCCATCCGGCCCCGTCAAGGACGTAAAGATCATGGGCGAGGACGTCGACCTCGACATGCTGCCCACCCCGCGCTGGCACGAGGAGGACGGCGGGCGCTACATCGGCACCACCGCCGGCTTTGTCACCCGCGACCCTGTCACCGGCAACCTCAACATGGGCCAGTACCGCTCCATGATCATCGACAAGAACACCACCACCGTCGAAATCATGGGCGACTGGGAAGTCGGCGCAAAACCTCCGCAGGGCTCCAACTACGGCGGCGCTGGCGACCGCAACGGCGCAACCCACGTTCTGGAGAACGAAGCCAACGGCCTGCCGACGCCCTGCGCCATCGTTCTCGGCATGGACCCTCTACTCACGCTCTCATGCGGCACCGCCGTCCCCCACGACGAGAACGGCTACGGCGAGTACGAGGCCGCGGGCGCTTGGGCCGGACGCTCCGTAGACCTAGTGAAGTGCGAGACCAGCGATCTCAGAGTGCCCGCCAACGCGGAGATTGTCCTCGAAGGCGAGGTCGTCCCCTACGAGCGCGTCAATGACGGTCCTCACGGCGAGTCCACCGGCTTCTACAACCAGCATCCCTCGACCTTCATGGTCAAGATTAAGGCCATCACCCATCGCAAAGACCCCATCAGCTTCGGCCTCATCTGCGGCCGCATCGAGGACTATCCCCGCCCCCTCATGCGCTCCAACACCCTGCTCGACGTGCTGGTCGCTAGGTCCGGCCTAACAAACATCAAGGAAGTGTTCTTCCCCGACGCCGGGCGCTCCGGATTCCTGATCATTCGCGCCCAGATCACGAGCCCCGAACAGCCCAAGCAAATCATCGACGCCGCCTACGAGTACATGCGCTACCGCTGGGTAATCGTCGTGGACGAGGACTGCAACGTGCGGGACTGGAACGACGTGCTTTGGCGCATCGTCTCCTCCGTTATCCCGGACCGCGACATGTACCGGGGCCGCGAGTACGTGTTCAACGCGCCGCACCCTGGCTCCGTCGAGTTCGTCCCGCCCACCTACGGCATGGCCTTCGACGCCACTTTGCCCTTCAAGGAGTATGAGCACCCCCGCCCCGGCGTCGCACAGCCCAGCATGAAGATGATGGAACACGTAGCCTCACGCTGGAAGGAGCTCGGCCTTAGCTAGCGGTGTCGGGCGAGAAGGAAGGCGTGAAAAGTAACCAGAAACAGGGGCGGCAAGGCGACGGGCTGACCGTCGGCGACGGGTTTCGTCTGGGGTTTGGACTGCGGCTAGCCGGCCTGGCCATCATGACTGTCCCGCTGATTCTCTTATGATTTGGGGTCTGGCAGTTCAGACATAACCACCTTGTTCGGGCTAACCAACGCACAGGAGGAAAGAAAGAAGTGACAACCTCAACCAAGCGCGACCCCGTCGCGTACAAGAGCATGCGCGAGTACATGATGATCCTGGAGGAGCGTGGACTCCTTAAGCGCGTCACAGCCCCCGTCAACCTCGACTACGAGGTCGGCGCCATCAGCTACCGTGACCTGACCAGGACCGGCCCAGGCCTACTGTTCGAGAACATCATAGACAACCCCGACAAGCAGTTGGCCACCAACATCATGTACTCCCTGGACCAGCTCTCCGTCGCCTTCAACGGCCCCAAGGACTGGGTGAAGCTGCACGACATCGTGAAGGAGGGCATGACCGACCGCCTCCCCTGCGTGAGGGCCGACGACGGCCCCGTGAAAGAGGTCAAGGTCTTTGGCGAGGATGTCGACCTAGCCGAGATACCGACACCCCTTTGGCACGAGCTCGACGCAGGCCGCTACATCGCCACCACCGCCGGCGTCGTCACGGTCGACCCCAAGACCGGCGCCCACAACATGGGGCAGTACCGCTCCATGATCATCGACCGCAATCACACCACCGTGAAGATCCAAGGCGACTTCAAGGTCGGCGACCCTCCGCCCAAGGGCTCCTCCTACGGCGGAGTGGGCGACCGCAACGGAGCGGTACACGTCCTCGAGAACGAGGCCGAGGGCAAGAACACCCCCTGCGCCATCGCCATCGGTATGGACCCCCTTCTCGTCCTCGCCGCGGGTACCGCGGTCCCGGAGAACGCCGACGGCCTGTCCGAGTACGCGGCTGCGGGCGCCTGGGCGGGAAGGCCCGTCGAGCTCGTGAAGTGCGAGACCATCGACGTCTGGGTTCCCGCCGAGTCCGAGTACATCCTCGAAGGCGAGATCCTCGCAGGTGAACGCCACTTCGACGGCCCCCACGGTGAGTCCTCCGGCTTCTACAACAAGAACTACGCGGCGTTCGTGTTCCGAGTGAACGCGATCACCCACCGCAAGGACCCCATCAACTTCGGCCTCATCTGCGGCCGAATCGAGGACTACCCCCGCCCCCTCATGCGCTCCGGCTCCATCCTCCAGACTCTGGTGAGCAAGTCGGGACTTACGAACGTCAAAGAGGTCCACTTCCCCGACGCAGGCGCGGGCGGCGTTATCATCATCCGTGCCAAGATCGAGCGGGAGGGGCACGCGAAAGAAATCATCGACGCCGCCTATGCCCACCTCCGCTACCGCTGGGTCGTCGTGGTCGACGAGGACTGCGACGTCCGGGACTGGAACGACGTATGGTGGCGGGTCGTCTCGTTCTGCGAGCCGTCGATTCACGCCCACATGGGCGCCGAGATGCCTCGGCATCTCGGCCGCCCCGGCGAGATGGACTTCGTCCCCCCCAGCCACGGCATGGGCCTGGACGCCACCCGCGAGCACAAGGTCATCGAGTACCCTGTGCCCCCACCATCGAAGCCAACGATGGAGATTCTCGACAAAGTGGGCGAACGCTGGGACGAGCTCGGACTGCCCTAGCGCTTACTTCAACCCTCCTCCACAGGGAGAGGATTGAGGAGAGGGCTGGCGTCTTGGCCTGGCCGGGGCGCCTCCCTCTCTGACCGAGCAGCAGGCAAAGCAACATGCGCAGAATCATCGTCGGCATTAGCGGCTCGTCCGCGCCTATCTACGGCATCTACACGCTCAGAACGCTCCGGGACATGCCGGACATCGAGACGCACCTCATCCTGTCCGAGGGCGCCCACCTCTCGATCAAGTACGAAGCCCCTCAGTGGGCTGTCTCAGACATCGAGGCTATGGCTGATGTCGTGCACGATCCCCGCAACATGGCCGCCAGCGTTTCGAGCGGCTCCTTCAAGACGGACGGCATGGTCGTCGTGCCCTGCTCCATGAAGACCCTCGCAGGCATCGCCAACTCCTACAACAACGACCTCATCACCCGCGCCGCCGACGTCTGCCTCAAGGAGCGCCGCCGCCTCGTGGTCGTCGCGCGGGAGACCCCCTTGCACCGCGGCCACCTGCTCAACATGCTCGCCGTCACCGACATGGGCGGCGTCATCCTCCCCCCCATACCCGGCTTCTACTCCGGACCCCAGACCATCGACGACATCGTCAACCACACGGTCGGCAAGGTCCTCGACCTGCTCGGCATCGAGAACAACCAATTCAAGCGCTGGGAGGGCAAGGACCCCACCAGCGACTAGCGCGAGGCCTCATGTCCGACGACATCGGCAAAGAGCTGCCCGACGACGTCTTCGACGCCCTCTGGAACGAGGACGTGACCGGCCAGCGCGGACGCGCCATCCTCATCACGACCGCCGACTCGAACGGCTGGCCCCACCCCGCCCTCCTCTCCTTCCGCGAGGTCGGCGCACGCGACCGCAACACCGTCCGCCTCGTCACCTTCAATGGCAGCACCACCACGAAGAATATGCGCGAGAATGGCAAGGTCACCGTCATCTTCGTCGACGAGCGCATGACCTACTACGTAAAAGGCTCCGCCAAGGAGATTCCCGCCCATCGAGTCGGGGCCGATCCCCACTTCGCCACCATGGACGTTACCATTACGCAAGTACTGCGCGACTTCACCGGCGCGGACGAGGCCGGGGCCCACATCACCTCCGGCATCACCTTCCACAACCCGTGGACGAGCGGGCGTCCCGCCCAGGAGCCTTAGCCAACTAGGGGCCGCTATGAGAGTCACGGAAGTCCTCGCGACCACAGCCGTCATCCCCTTGCGCAATGTCACTTCCTTTTCGACGAGGACCGTTAACGAACGCCACTACACCCTGGTGAAAGTGCGGACCGACGCAGAATCCGAAGGCGTCGGCTTCTGCTACTGCGGCAACGGCGCAGGGTGGGTCGTCACCACCCTCGTCCGCGACCTCCTCGCCAAACAAGTCGTGGGGCGCGACCCCCACGACACCGACGCCATCTGGGACGCCATGTACCGCGACGCCCTCCTCATGGGCCGCCGCGGCGCCGTTCTCCGCGCCATGAGCGCCATCGACATCGCCCTATGGGACATCAAAGCCAAGGCTGCCAGCCTCCCTCTCTACCGTTACCTTGGCTCCCCCCACCGGGACACGGTCCCCGCCTACGCCAGCGGAGGCTATTACCTGGAGGGCAAGACTCCTGAGCATCTTGCCGAAGAGTGCGCCAACTACGTGGACATGGGCTTCTCCGCCGTCAAGATCAAAGTGGGACGTGTCAGCGCCCGCGAGGACGCCGAACGCATCGCTGCCGTCCGCCGCGCCATCGGCGACGACATCGAGTTCTTCACCGACGCCAACAACGCCTGGAACGACGCAACCTCCGCCATCCGCGCGATACGCCTCTGGGAGGACTACGACCTTGGCTGGGTCGAGGAGCCCACGATGCCCGACGAGATGGAGGCGAGCGCGGCCATCGCAGCCCGCGTGCGAGTCCCGATTGCCACTGGCGAGATACATCAAACGCGATGGGACTTCATGGACATCGTCGACGGCCGAGCCGCGTCCATCATCCAGCCGGACGCCGGCGTCTGCGGCGGCGTCACCGAGTTCCGACGCATCGCCGCTTACGCGGCCGCGCACGGCGTCACTGTCGCGCCTCACTGGCTGGCCGACATCCACGTCCACCTCGTGGCCGCCACTTCCAACGCGACGTACGTCGAGTTCTTCACCGACACCCAGGTCCTGAACATAATGGAGATATTCAGCAGTCGCCTCGAGTTCAAGGGCGGCGGTCTCGTGCTGCCCCAAGAGCCCGGCCACGGCGTCATTTTGAACGAAGAAGCCCTCGAACGTTTCGCAAGAGACGGCTGGGCTTAACAAGGAGCACGCCTCGTGATTACGAAGTTTTCGGTCCTCTACGTCGGCTTCACCAAGCTCGACAACTGCGGTCTAGACGGCACGCCGCCCGATGAGCGACGGCTCTCCAACGAGCAGATCGTCAAGGCGTACCCCATGTCCCTCGACGTGGCCAAACACATGGACAACCTGGGTTACTACGCGCTCTGGGGCGCCGAACACCACTTCCAACGCGAAGGCTACGAAGTCATCCCCAACCTCATCCTCTGGGGAACGTACGTCGCCGCCCACACCAGCCGCCTCAAGGTCGGCTGCGCCTTCAACGTCAGCCCCGTTTGGCACCCCATCCGCCTCGCCGAGGACTATGCTCTCGCCGACGCGCTCACCGACGGCCGCATCATCTTCGGCGTGGGCCGCGGCTACCAGACGCGCGAGGTCGAGACGATGGGCGCGCCTCTGCTGGACCAGGACGCCAACCGCGAGCTGTTCGAAGAGCAGATGGAAGTCATCATGAAGGCGTTCCACCAGGACTCGTTCAGTCACCACGGCAAGCACTACACCATCCCCGCCCCCTCCAAGTTCCGGGGCTACGAACCGACGGAGGTGACCCTCGTCCCGCGCCCCATCCACCAGCCCGTGGAGATATGGCAGGCCATCGCCAGCGGCAGGTCCATCCCCTACATGGCCAGGAACGGCATCAAGGGCATGATCACCCAGAACGGCGAGAAGCTGGCCCGCGAGATTTTCCACACCTACCAGGACGAGGCCGCCAAGGCCGGACGCCACCTCGCCCTCGGCGAGGACCTCATCTTGGGGGTCGCCATGTACATCGCCCCAACTCCCGCTGAGGCTGTCGAGGCGGTGCGCCCCTACCACGACGAGGCCTACAAATGGTTCGCTCCCTTCGGATTCGTCCGCTACACCGACGAAGAGGGCCGGCCTTGGGGCACGCCCGGCGCTCCCGCCGCCAGGGCGCCCGCCATCGAAGACGGCGTGCATCAGCGCGCATGGCTATGCGGCCCCTCGGAGCTTGTGCTGGAAGAGCTCAAGGCCTACGAAGCCGAATACCCCGGCCTCGACCAGGTGATGTTCCGCTGGCCTGAGGGCATGCCCGCCGAGCAGTTCAAAGAACAGCTGTCCCGCTTCGCCGAAGAGGTCATGCCCCATTTCGGGAACGGCTAGTCCCCTTCCCCGTCTACCGAGGAAGCGCGGAAACCCCTCCAGCCTGCGGGAGGGGACGCAAGCGCAACGAAGCGCGGGGGATGAAGCGCCTCGTCAGTGCTAAGATACCCACAGTTGGACTCTGGAGGTAGGCGATGGCGTACGACCTGCTCATCAAGGGCGGACTCCTTGTCGATGGGACCGGGGCCGCCCCGCGCACGGCGGATGTCGGGATAGCCGGCGGCCACATCGCGGAAATCGGTGACCTCGACGGCCTGGCGGCCCGGGTTATCGACGCCTCCGGCCACGTCGTTGCTCCCGGGTTCATCGACCATCACACACACTACGACGGCCAGGTGACGTTCGACCCGCTCTGCACCTTCTCCTGCTACAACGGCGTAACCACAGTTGTCAGCGGGAACTGCTCCCTCACCCTCGCCCCCGTCAGACCGGGCGACGAGACCGCGCTCGCGGGGATGCTCGCGAAGGTCGAGGCCATCCCCTACGACGTGCTCATCAACGGCGTGCCATGGGGCTGGACCACCTTCGGGGACTATCTGGCCTCGCTCGACAACCACCTGGGCATCAACTTCGGCGCGATGCTCGGTCACTCGGCCGCCCGCCGGTGGGTGATGGGCGAGGACGCCCACGACCGCGAGGCGACCGGCGAAGAGATTGAAGCTATCCAAGGCGTCGTCCGTGAGAGCCTGGAAGCCGGCGCTCTCGGCGTATCGTTCGACCGCAATCCCCGCCATGTGGGCTTGGACGGCAGGCCGCTCCCCGCGAACGTCGCAGGCATCGACGAGCTCTACGCCGTCGCGAGCACGCTCAAGGAGCTTGGCGCAGGCGTCATCCAGGTTGGCGATCCCCTCAACCAAGAACTGAGCGACGAGATATGCACGAAGATAGCGGAGGCCGCCGGCCAGCCGGTAACGTACCTGTCCATCGTCCAGAGCACCCTCAAACCCGAGCAGTGGAAGGAGCACCTCGCCCACCTCGACGACGTGGCGGCGCGGGGTACGGCCCGGATCTATCCTCAAATCAACCCCCGCCCCGGACTCCGGTTCTTCCAGATGGACAGCGCGGAGTTCTTCAACTTCATGCCCACCTGGAAGGGGATCATGAACAGCCCGCGGGAGGAGTGCATCGCTGCGTTCGCCGACGCCGGGCTCCGGCCCCAGCTGGCGCGCGAGGTCGGCGAGTACCGGAACAACACAGCGCTCGGCTTCTCGGGACGCTGGGACCACGTCGTCGTCGTGAAGCCGGTGCTGGAGAAAAACAGGGCCCTGGCAGGCAAGACCATCGCCGAGATTGCGGCGGAGCGCGCCGAGGAGCCCCTCGACGCCTTCCTCGACCTGACTGTAGAGGAAGGTTTGAAGACGTGGTTCGCGCGGAACCAGCAGAACAACGATGACGACGCCATGTCCGTCATCCTGAACGATGAGCACACGCTCATCGGCCTGTCGGACTCGGGCGCGCACGTCGTGCGGGAGGGCGGCTACGGCTACGCGGTCCACTTCCTCAGCTACTGGGTGCGCGACAAGGGCATCATGCCGCTCGAAGAGGGCGTGCGCCGTCTGACGTCGTTCCCTGCGGACATCTTCGGCATCCCCGGCCGAGGACGGCTGACCCCCGGCGGCAAGGCGGACGTCGTCGTGCTCGACTACGACAACCTCGGCCTCGACGACTCCGAGGAGGCCTACGACCTGCCCGGAGGGTCGATGCGGCTGAAGCAGGTGGCGCACGGCATCCCCTACGCCATCGTCAACGGCGAGGTGCTCGTCGAAAACGGCGTCCACACCGGAGCTCTGCCGGGGCACGTGGTGCGGAACCGGTACTACGAGGCCGCCAACGGGAGCGGGGCCAAACAGAACGGCGCGACGGTCTAGGTTTGTCTTGGTTCTGGATCGCACTGGCCGGATCGGCGGTCGGAGCCCTCGTCAGCATCTTCGATAAGACCGTCATCTACCGCTACGCCAGGACGCCACGCACGCTGCCGCTGCTCATCGGCTTCGCCCAAACGGCCGTGGGCGTCGTGGTGATGGCGGTGATTGTGGCGCTCGGCGTGCCCGATACCGCGACGGTAGGCTTGGTGCTTTGGGCGCTGGCCTCCGGCGCGTTGTTCGGCCTTGGAGGCCAGTTCTTCCTGCACGTCCTTTTCGCGGAAGAGGTCTCGCGCACCGTCCCGGTGATACAGAGCGCCCCCATCTTCACAGCGCTCTTCGCCTTCTTCTTCTTGGGCGAGCATCTGGGGCCGGTCGAGTGGCTGGCCATTGTGGCGGTCGTGGGCGGCGCGGTCTCGCTGTCGCTGCGTTTCGATTCGGGATACGGGCGGCTCTTCCTCCATCGTTCGTTCATCCTGCTCATGATCGCCAGCGTGCTCCAGGGCGGCGCCCACATCTTTGGAAAGGTGGCGGTCGACGAGATGCCGGTGCTGTTCACGCATGCGCTCCGATCGCTGGCGCTTGGCGGCGTATTCCTGTTGTTCAACCTGCGTCCGGAGCCCTGGCGCAACATCTCCGATTTCGTCCGCGAGCGCAGCCCGGCGCTCCGGTTCGTGGCGATGAACGAGTTGATCATCGCCACCGCGGGGCTGCTACTGCTGCTATGGGCCTTATCGCTGGGTCCCGCCGCGCTGGTCACGGCGTTGAGTGGAACGCGGGCGTTCTTCCTCGTGGCCTACAGCACGGCGCTCGCGCTGGTCTGGAAGGGCGCCCTCGGCGAGGTCACGACCCGCGGCGCAATCGCGACAAAGATGGCGTCGACCACGCTCATCGTCGGGGGCATCGCGGCCATAGCCGTGCAGAGCGGGTAACGGCATGTCCTGGGTAGCGGTCGCGCTGGCGGGAGTGGCGCTTGCCGCGTTCATCAGCATCCTCGACAAGACGGTCATCCACCGCTACGCGCGCATGCCATACCTCCAGCCGCTCGCGATCGGCATCGCTATGATGCTCATAGGGCTCATCCTGCTTGCGATAATCCGCATTCCTCCCTCCGCGACGTTCGAGCCCGTGCTCTGGGCGCTGATATCCGGCGCGTTCTACGGCCTCGGCACTCACATCCTCGTGTACACGCTCTATACGCAGGAAGTCTCCCGCGTCATTCCCGTCTATCAGACGTATCCCATCTTCACCGCGCTCATCGCGTTCTTCTTCCTTGGCGAGCGGCTGGACGCCGTCGAGTGGCTCGCCATGCTCGCCGTTGTAGGAGGCGCCGTGCTGCTCTCCTTCCGCCAGGACCAGTCCGGCTGCGGCTTCCTGCTGGATAGGGCGTCCATACTCCTGATCATCGGCAGCGCTATAGAAGGCAGCTCTTTCGTGTTCGGCAAGTCTGCGGTGAACGAGTTGCCGGTGCTGTTCGCGCACGCCCTGCGGCTGCTCGCCATCGGCGGCGTGCTGCTCGCGTTAAATCTCCGCCGGCGCTCACTGGAACAAGTGCTGTGGTTTATCAGGACTCGCAGTCCCGCGCTCCGATATGTGGCCGTCAATCAGTTCGGCATCTCCAACGCGAGCCAGTTCCTGTTCCTCTGGGCGCTCTCGCTTGGTCCCACCACGCTCGTAACGGCGCTTTCCGGCCTCCGGACCTTCTTTGTCGTCGCCTACGCCATCGCCATCTCCCTAGTGTGGCGCGGCGCGCTCGGTGAAGTGACGACGCCTGCCACGGTCACGGTTAAACTCGTCTCGACCGTCCTCATCGTCGGGGGCGTCGCCGCGATTGCGGCGGGGAGCGGATAGCGGATGTCCTGGGTAGTGGTCGCGCTGGCGGGAGCGGCGGTCGCCGCGCTTGTCAGCATCCTCGACAAGACAATCATCCATCGCTATGCCCGCACGCCGTACACGCAGCCGCTCGCGATTGGCGTCACCTTGCCGATTGTTGGGCTCGCCCTCCTCGTCTTCGTCGGCATGCCCCCGTCGGCAACGCTCGAATCTGTGCTCTGGGCGCTCATCTCCGGCATGTTCTACGGCCTCGGCACGCAGGCGCTGATGTACGTGCTATACACCCAGGAAGTATCCCGCGCCATACCCGTCTACCAGACGTATCCCATCTTCACGGCGCTCATCGCCTTCTTCTTTCTGGGCGAGCGCCTAGGCGCCGTCGAGTGGCTCGCAGTCCTCGCCGTCGTTGGAGGCGCCGCGCTGCTCTCCTCCCCTCCGGACGCATCCGGTCGGCGAAGGTTCATGCCGGACAAAGCGTTCTTCCTTCTGATGGTCGGCAGCGCGATGGAAGGCAGCTCCTACGTGTTCGGCAAGTCGGCGGTGAATGAGTTGCCGGTGCTGTTTGCCCACGCGTTCCGCCTGCTCGCCATCGGCGGCGTACTGCTCGCGTTCAATTTACGCCCGCGCCCCCTTGCAGACCTACTGTCGTTTTTTCGCCAGCGCAGCCCCGCGCTCGGATACATCGCCTTCAACCAGTTCGTCGCCGCCAACGCGGCCCTGCTCCTGCTCCTTTGGGCGCTCTCCCTCGGACCAACCGCGCTCGTAACCGCGCTTTCCAGCTTGCGGACCTTCTTCCTCGTCGCCTACGCCATAGCCCTCTCCCTGATATGGCGCGGCGCCTTGGGCGAGCGCACGACCCGTGGCTCCATCGCCGTCAAACTGAGCTCGACGGCGCTCATAGTCGGCGGCGTCGCGGCCATAGCCGTGCGAAGCGCGTGAGCCGCTTCGTGCGACAATCACCCTCCCGATGACCAGCCCTTCCTCGCGCGACCGCCTGAAACTCTACCCGACCTTCCGCGGATGGTGGATCGTCGGCGTCTCTTTCCTCGCCCTATTCACCCACGGCGCGGCCACCAGCTACCTCTTCGGCCTGCTCGTCGTGCCGATGGAGAACGACCTCGGGTGGAGCCGCACGACCCTCGTCGGCGCGCTCACGTTGGCGACCTTCGTCTCCGCCGGGCTTGGCCTCGTTCTCGGTCCGTTGTTCGACAGGCGCGGCGCGCGGCTCGGCATGACGCTCAGCGCGCTCGTGGGCGGAGCTTGCCTCGGGCTCCTGGCTTTCACACGCTCGCCCTGGGAGTACTACGTACTGCTCGGCGTCGGCGTCGGCGCGGCGCGCACGGGGCTGGAGGTCGTCGGACCGCGAACGGCAATCGCCAACTGGTTCGTGCGCCGCCGCGCGGCAGCTTTCGCCTGGTCCAGCGGGGGGCGCGCCGCGTTCGGCTTCACGATGGTCCCCGTGTTCGCTATTCTCATCGAACAGACCTCGTGGCGCGCGGGATGGGCCGTCCTGGGCGCCGTCGAGCTCGTCGTGCTCGCCCCCCTGGCTTGGCTCATCGTCCGCCGCAGACCGGAGGACTACGGCCAGCTCCCCGACGGCGACCCGCCTCTCCAAGCCCGCCGACCGGAGGCGCACGCGGCAGACCTTTCGCCCTCGCCCCAGCCCACTCTCCCTGGAACGGGGACGCAGACCGAGGAGAGCTGGACGCTGCGGGAGGCCGTCCACACCCGCACCCTATGGCTCATCGTCATATCCCTCATGCTCACCGGCTTCCCGGCCACCGGCGTCATCGCCAACATGGTGCCCTACTTCATCGACGAGGGCCTCTCCCTCTCGTTCGCGTCGAGCGCGTTCGCCTTCTTCGGGTTCGGCGCCATGTTCGGACGTCCGTTCTGGGGCTACGCCGCCGGACGCTTCGGCGTCCACGCCAGCCTCACGCTCTGGGGCTTCGCCTACAGCCTCGCCATCGCGCTCTACGTCCTGGCGAGCACGCCCGCGACACTCTTCGCCGCCGCTTGGCCTATCGGCCTCGTCATCGGCGGAGCGCAGCAGCTCCAGTC
Organism: Dehalococcoidia bacterium; assembly: GCA_965219425.1. Lineage (GTDB taxonomy): Bacteria > Chloroflexota > Dehalococcoidia > Lucifugimonadales > Australimonadaceae > S5-327. Next base: position 3,533,168 of record OZ244741.1, on the reverse strand, counting down.
TCAGGCATGGCCGGACTACTTCGGACGGCGTCACGTCGGCTCGATCACCGGCCTCACCGTCCTGCTCGTCACTCCCTCGATGGCGTTCGGGCCGCTCGTCGCCGCAGCGGCGTTCGAACTCATGGGCAGCTACATCCCCGTGCTCAGCGCCTACGGCGTAGGCGCCTTCATCGCCGGCTTCTTCTTCTTCCTCGCCCGCCGGCCCATCAAGCGCTAGGAGCCCGACTGACGGCGGCGCCTGGCCAGAATGGCCAGCGTCAACGGGAAGGCGACCACCACAACGCCTATCACCGCGACGATGACGACGGGGGACTGACCAAGAATCGCATCGAGCGTGTGGAGCAGCCATTCTAGGAGCTCGCTGTCCGTCGGCTCCGAGTGGTGCGCAAGAATGCCGAAGCGCAAGGTCCTAGACCTCCACAACTCGCACCGGATGGAAGCGGGCCGACAGCTCGCGCTCCCGCAGCGTCCAAGCCATCGCCGACGCCCCGAGGAGCGTCACCGCCGACACGAGCCAGACCACATCGTAGGAGCCGGACCACTCGAAGGCGAAACCGGCGGCGGCGATCGCTGCTGCTCCCGCCACCATGTGGACCATGGTCAGCATTCCGGTAATCGCGCCGGCGTTGCGGATGCCGTATATCTCGGCCGCCAGCGCGCTCGTCGGCGGCACCGTGGCCAGCCACGAGCTCCCCGACACTACTGCGAACGCCCACAGACCCACAGACGTCGGTAGGGTCAACAGCACCAGGAAGCCGATCCCGCGCACCGCGTAGATGAGCGCGAGCGCGTTCTTCCGCTGGAAGCGGTCCGAGAAGACTCCCACCCCCAGCACTCCCAGCATGTTCATGAAACTGAGCAGCCCGAACGCCAGCGCCGCAATCGTTTCGGGAACGGCCTCCTCCTTGGCGAACCTCACGAAATGGGCGGAGATGATTGCCGTCGTCATCCCGCAGACCACGTACGTGAGCGTAAGCTGCCACATCGGCGCGGAGCGGTACGCCTGCCGCCAGCGCTCCACCGCCAGCGGACCGTCCGCCAGCGGCGACCGCCGTGGCGCGCCGTCCGGAGCGGACGGGGAATCCCCGTCCGGCAGGGCCCCGACCTCAGACGGACGGTTGCGTATCACCAGCAGCACCAAGGGCAGCGCGAGCAGCAGCATCAGCGCCGACATGGCGCCGATTGCGACACGCCAGTTCGACAGTGTCGTGACGTAGGCCGCGAGGGGGATGAGCACCATCGCCCCCGCCGACCCGCCGGACGTGAGCACGCCCAACGCCCTTCCGCGCCTGCTCACAAACCATCGCGCGATCAGCGGTGTTACCGGCGTAAACTGCGCTCCCGCAAGCGCGAACGAGGCGAACACAACGTAGAAGAACACGAGCGCCCACACGCTGGGGGCGAGAGCTATCACGAGCGTGCTGAAGCCCAGCACCGCGACGCTCCACCCCATCACCACGCGCGGACCGTGCCTGTCCGCGAGCGCTCCCACCACGGGCTGCGCGACACCGTTGACCATCCACCCCGCGGAGGCCACCAGCGAGAAGAAGAGCGTCGATTTCCCGAAGTACGACTCCCACGTAGGCAAGAAGAGGCCGTAGCTCTGGCGGAAGCCGGCGGAGACGAAGACCATGAAGAACACGGCGCCCACCACGTACCAACCGTAGAAGACGCCTCCGCTGTTCTTATTCTTGGATGACGACAATGGACCTCGCTGGAGGGAGACCGTCCGAGTATACCGGCGACTCGCACCCTGCGTCCCTGCGGGATTGCCCGGTCCTCTCTCCCGCCTCCAGGGAGACTTAGGGGGAAAGGCCCTCCGTTGAGGAGACCTAGCGCGGGCCTGCCAGTGCTACAATCCCGCCACCGAGCCCGCATTCGTTGCGAACGCAGGAGGACCTCCATGCTGAACCAGCAAGAGAACGAACGCCTGACTCAGGTCGGCCCCGGCACGCCCATGGGCGAGCTCATGCGCCGCTACTGGCAGCCCATCGCAGCGACGGCTGAGCTCGACGACAAGCCCACCAAGCCCGTCCGACTCCTCGGCGAAGACCTCGTCCTCTACAAGGACAAGTCGGGCACGTTCGGACTCATCGAACGCTTCTGTCCCCACCGGCGCGTCGACCTCTCCTACGGCATCCCCGAGGAGCACGGCCTCCGCTGCATGTACCACGGCTGGATGATGGACGAGACCGGCCAGTGCATCGAGCAGCCCTTCGAGGAGACCGTCCACCCCGACGGACGCTTCAAGGAGAAGGTGAAGATCGCGGGCTACCCCGTCGAGGAGATGAGCGGGCTGCTCTTCGCCTACCTCGGTCCGCAGCCGGCGCCCTTTCTCCCGAAGTGGGACCCCTTCCAGTGGGACGACGCCGTGCACGACGTCGGCATCACAATCCTGGACTGCAACTGGCTCCAGTGCATGGAGAACTCGCTCGACCCCGTCCACGTCGAGTGGCTGCACCGGTTCTACACGAACTATCAGCAAGCGATATCGACCGACCTGCTGGCGACCATGCCCCCGCGCATTCCCCACCAAGAGATCGGCTTCGACGTCTTCGAGCACGGCATCATCAAGCGCCGCGTCCTCGAGGGCTACACCAAGGAGGCCGATGACTGGAAGATCGGCCATCCCATCCTCTTCCCGCAGATCCTGTACGTCGGCGGGTTCCAGTCCAAGACGCTCCAGTACCGCGTGCCCATCGACGACGAGCACACGCTGCACTTCATCTATTACTCCTGGCGGGTAGCGCCCGGCCAGGCCGTCCCCAAGCAGGACCGCATCCCCTACAAGTACGTGCCGTGCAAGGACGAGTTCGGCCGGTTCGACACGACGTTCACCGTGGACCAGGACAAGATGGCTTGGGAGACGCAAGGCCCGATCGCGAAGCGCCACCTGGAGCGGCTCGGCAAGTCGGACATAGGGATCATCCTGTACCGCAAGCTCCTCAACGAGCAGGCCAAGATCGTGGCGGACGGCGGCGACCCGATGAACACGTTCCACACCAAGGAAGCCGCTGAGAACATCAACATCCCGACCGAGCACATGGCGCTGGGCCGGGACCAGGTCCCGCGTATCAAGTTCATTCCGCTGGAAGCCGGCGTTAGCGGCGCGGAAGCGGACATCGAGTACGCCGTCGAGTCGTGGTACGTCAACGAGAAGGCGGGAGCCGGAAGCTAGTCCGGCCTGATTCTGAAGAGCCGCTTGAGGAGCGCCCAGCGCAGCCTGATCCACGAGTCCTCGGCGGCGCGAATGACGGGGAACGGCACACGGTCCGGTCCGTAGCGACGCAAGAGATAGGCGTGGGCAATCACGTCTATCTCCTTCGACTGCTCAGGGACCTCCGCGGCGAGGGACGAGGCGTACTCGACGGCTGTCTGCTCGGGGCGCGGCGGCATGCCCAGCAGTGAGCCGAGCCTGGACATCTTGGCGAATATCTCCTCCGAGCGGGCGAGCCGGCCAAGGCCCCACCACCACTTATACCAGAGCACCAGGGGCGCGAAGACTGCGAAGACCGCGAACAGGCCCCCCAGCGCCATCAGCCACCTGTTCGACTGCGGCCCACCCTCAAGTTCCACATAGAAGTCCTCTTCTTCCTCGTCCTCGAGGAGCTCGCCGATATCGTCGGGGTCGGGACTCTCCGTGAGAATCGGCGGCGCGCCGACGCCGCCCCCGAACTCGATAGCGTCGGGGGGCGTCGGCTCGAAGGGTATCCAGCCATATTCGGGGAAGTAGGCCTCGACCCAGCTGTGGTAGTGCAGCTCCAGCACCTCGTACGCGCCCCGGGTCTGGTTGTACCGACCGCTCGCGTAGCCGAGCACGTATCGCGCGGGCACGCCCGCGGCCCTCAACAAGACAGCCATGGACGACGCGTAGTAGTCGCAGTAGCCTTCTTGGAGATCGAAGAGGAAGTAGTCAACGCCATCCTGATCGGTGGGCGGCGCGTCGATATCCAGGTTGTAGGGGAAACGCAGAACGTAGTTGCGGACGGCTATCGCCTTGTCGTAGTCGTTATCGGCGTCCTCAACGATGTCGTCCGCCAGGTCCTGCACACGCTGGGGAAGCGAGCGGGGCAGCTGCAGATAGGTCTGCTCGATCCACTCGGGGAATTCCGTTCCCGCCCTTCGAAGCTGGCTTGGGACCGCGCTGGACTCAAGCCCCGTGCTCCAGTAGTTGAGGTTCACGCGCGTTGGAAAGTACTCGCGCCCCTCGGAGAACAACACCTGAAAGACGTCCGATGGAGAGTCGGGGCTAACGAGCGCATCCGCGGGCTCATCGAATCTCACCGGCAGGCCCCCGGTGAAGAGCGTATCGGTCGCGGCGGCAATCCTAAAGTTGTGAGTCGCGGCTACGCGCTCTAGGTCGTCGACTTCCGGCAAGCTGTCGTGCGGCGCGAAATCGGCGTCGACGGTCTCCCAGCCCTCGCTCGTGTAGCTCGTGTAGGTGCGTGCCCGCCAGTAGGTGGGTGCGCCGCCGGTCACTCTGAAGAGGAGGCTGTCAGTAAGGTTGGGATTGCCCTTGAATGTGGTGTTAGTGTCGAAGGTGATGGTGTGATATGAGCCCCGCGCTGGTAGGCCTAGAAAGAGACGGTTGAAGTGCCTCTTCACCTGCGCATTGACATCCTCTAGGCGCGCCGCTGTTCCCTCCAGAGGCGCTAGGGATGGCGAGGGCAGGACAGCCGCTAAGAGCGTGACGACGAGTCCAAAGGCGAGCACGATGCCCGACTGCGCCAGGACAGTTTGTGGGTCAAAGGTCGTCCGCCGGGCGCGCCAACCCATCATCCGGCGGACGGTATCCAGGTGGATGATGAGAAGGACGCTCGTGACCATGAAAATCCCAAGCGACCAGCCTGCGCCCCCTCCGATGTTGCCCAACGCCATCGCAAGCACGATGCCGCCAAGGATCACGGTGACCCAGCCGTGAGCGCGGCGCAGCGCAAGCCAGACTCCAAGGTAGCTAAACGCCCAAACGATCAAGGTCAGGAACATCGCAAACTCGATCAGCCCGCTCTGAGCCTCATCGGTCGGCACAGCGGCGAACCAATCGGCCAAGTCCTCGAAGACCCTGATCACGCGGACGACCGCGGTGGACCCGCTGGCGATGGCAGAGCCCGCGATGACCGTTACGAGCAGCCCGGCCGCCGTCGCCGCAGGATGGGCGCGCGATGCAGACCACCCCATCCTATGGAAGGAATAACCGGCGCCCCCGCCAAGAAACGCGACAAACGCGAGAGGAATCATCCCTCCCACCCAATTTGCCTGCTGCAGCGGCAGCGCCACGGATAGGGAGACAAAGGCGGTAAGGGTCAGCGTCAAGCCGTCGCCGCCGATGAACTGCTCCCAGATTGAGAGCGCCCGGACTCTGCCGACTAGGGTAGTCACAGCCTCGCCACCATCTCGGGCAACGGACTTGTAATGCTGTGGCCGAGCGCGCGGTAGTCCAGCCGCTTCTCAATCTCGTCGCCCATGTGGATAACGTAGGCGGAGAGGTCTGCGCCGGGGAGCCGGTACTGCTCGCCGCGGGCGGGCGGGCTGCCGGCGAAACTGCTCGCCTCGATCAGGATGGGAACGACGGCGGCCCCGGCCGCTTGCAGCGCGATCGCGGCTGCCCCCGACGCGTCGACAGACGCCGCGGTGATGAGGACTACGCTGGCGCCAGGCGTTAGCTCTAATTGGGCCATGGAAGCAGCCTCGGTGATGGACCCCAATCTCCCAGGCTCGATCAACGCGAGCGCCTGGAGGATGCGCCCAACCTGAGAGAATCCCGTCCCGGGCTTGATCACGAGCCTTTCCTGGCCCACGAGGACCGCCCCCACCGTTCTGCCTCTATCGAGAAAGCGCCTGGCGACGGATGCGGCAATCGTCACACCGTACTCGACAGTGCTCTCGGGGCCCTCTCCAACCTGGACTCGCTCGTCGAGGTCCAACACCACCCATACCGCGTCCGCCGGCCCCGAAGGCTCGCGCTCGAATTCCTTGGTCATCAGCCTGCCCGTGTGGGCGGTGGCGGGCCAGTGGATGCGGCTCATGCCGTCCCCTGCGCTGTATTCCCGCACCCCGAACGCGAGGGGGCTCGGCATGAAGGTGCGGCCCAGCGCCACTCCCTCCGTCCAACCCCGTCCCGACGGAACGAAGAAACCGGGCAGCTCGACTATCGCTGGGTAGATGAGCGCGGTCTGTTGATGTCCCAGGCGCATCGTCCGACCGAACAGGCCAAATGGGTCGCGGCTCGTGATCTGCAGCTCGCCAAAGCGGTAGACCCCGCGGCGCTCCACGTGCTTGGAGGTCGTCCATGTGGCTGTGCCAAAGGGCCAGAGCGTCGCGATGCGTCCGATTCGTCCAAAGGGCCTGGTGTCGTGCTGTACTTCGAGGAGAAGCTTAGGCCACCAGTGCGCGTTGCGCAGGGTGATGCGTTCTTCGAGGCTGTCGCCGACTTGCAAGAAGGGCGTTAGCCGCCGCACGCCTCCTTCGATGCGCCGAGCCGCGAGCACGCTGGCGAAGAAACCCAGAATCGGCACCGCAATCAAGCCGAACAGGAGCCGGTAGAAGAGCGCGGAGCCCGTGGCGAGGGCAAACAGCAGAAGCACGAGTCCCAACGACGCCCACAGAATCCTGACCTTCACGCCGCCTCCTTCCGCTGTCCGAAGCCTAAGGCTCAGGCTATCGGTGAGGCGCCGGGCACGGGCGTCTGATCGAGGACCTCCGCAATCGCATCCGCCGCGTTGGCGCCTTGGATGCGGGCTGCCGAGCTGAGGATCACCCTGTGACCAAGAGCCGGATACGCAAGCTCTTTAACGTCGTCCGGCAGAACGAAGTCTCGGTCTGTCATAACCGCCTTCGCTTGAGAGAGCCGGTACATGGCGAGCGAACCCCTGGGCGACGCGCCGAGGTAGAGGTTCGGGTGGTCCCGTGTAGCCGCAGAGATCGAGACGATGTAGTCCCTCACATCTTCCGAAACGTGGACCTCTTTCACCGCGGCTTGCAGGGAGGACAGCTCCTCCGGATCGACGACCTCCTCGATCTCGTCGATGGGGTGCTTGTAGCGCTGCGCCTCCAGCACCTCCATCTCATCTGCTTTGTCCGGGTACCCTAGGTGGAGACGCACCAGGAAACGGTCCAGCTCCGTCTCCGGCAGCGGGAACGTGCCCTCGTACTCGATGGGGTTCTGCGTCGCCATCACGATGAATGGCTCCGGCATCGGATGGGGAACTCCATCCACGGTGACTTGGTGCTCCTCCATCGCTTCCAACAAGGCGGCCTGCGTCTTGGGCGACGCCCGGTTGATCTCGTCCGCCAGCACGACCTGGGCGGAGATTGGTCCCTCCCGGTACTCGAACTCTCCGTTCTTCTGATTGAAGACGGAGACGCCGGTGATGTCCGCCGGCAGTAAGTCGGGCGTGAACTGGATGCGGCGGAACTTCCCGCCGATTGACTTCGCTATGCTGCGGGCCAGCATCGTCTTGCCTACGCCGGGCACGTCCTCTATCAGCAAGTGACCCCGACACATCAAGGCCATTACGGCGAGTTGCCCTTCCTGGCCTTTGCCGAATATTACCCTGCCAAGGTTGTCGAGCAAGCGATCGGCAATCTCCTTGGCCTCAATCACATTGAGTGTGCGCTCGGGAATCGCCAAGCCCTCCTCCTTCATCAGCGCCAGAAGCGCATCGAGCGTGACTGCCATAGCAGGCCGGGGTCTAGTGCGCCACTCCCGGCCACAAGTTTTGGCATGGTATGAGCGCCGGAAGGGACAGTCAAACGGAGCGCAGCCAGGTAACTGTTCAGACTTGGTGAGCCCCTTCTTCCCGTTCTACCCCCCTGCCCCTCATTCTTGTGGGGCAGCTTTGCCAAGAATCCATTCAAGAATCCATCCGCGGGAGGTGTTGGATTCTTGATCCACGGGGTGATAGACGGGTGGAGGGGCTTTAGTGTTCAGAATCCATGGGTTGACGTTTTCGGCGGCCTTTTCCGGTCCTGCGCCAGCTTCAGGCACCTCGTGTGCGTGGGGGAGGAGATGAGCTTTCGGCAGGGCCATGCGAATCATGGTAAGGGGGAGGGAGCGTTGGGGGAAGGGGCAAGTGTCATGCGCCCACAGCCCCCCAACCCCTCCAGTTCTGAACAGTTGCGCAGCCAGGCTCCGCTGTCGAAGCTGCCTCATTCTCGCCAAAGGGGAAGGCCCAAGAAGCATGTGCGCGCGCCTGCGGTTTGACCTCCGAGCATCATGGAAGCTATTCTGTATAGCTAGGTAAGTAGACAATTCCAGATTTCATAAGATTTCTATAGGTTCAGCGATTAGCAATGGCCGCTAACGCCGAGAGCGCCACCAAACAGCAGTGGCTTACGATGGGACTGGCGCGGGCGCTTCTGGGCATCAACGAAGCGACGCTCCGACAGTGGGCCGACAACGGCCTCGTGCGGGCGTTCCGAACGCCGGGCGGGCATCGTCGCTTCTCGGCAGTCGACGTTCAAGCGCTCATCGACAGCGCGTCCAAGCCCGGAGCGCCGGTGCTCCTGGCCAACGACCACTCGGTCCTACCGCGCGTCCGGCGCCGTGTGAACACAACCAAGCCCCGCAGGCCGACTTGGATGACGAAGTTCGACAGCCAAGCTCACGAACAGATGCGGGAGCTGGGCCACGCCTTTCTCGACCTCTGCGCCTCCTACGTGGACAACGCCGACAAGCGCGCTCTGACGGCGGCGGGCAAGCTCGGACGCTGCTATGGGGAGGCTGCGGCGGACAGCGGACTGACCCTGCAAGAGGCCGTGGCAGCATTCGTCTTCTTTCGCGGCGCAACCGTCAACGCGATACGGCCCACGTTGGTCCGCCAGGCCCGCGCCCCCGAAGATCTCTTCACGGCCATGGAGCACGTCGGACGCCTCACGGACCAGGTGCTCATAGGACTCACGAGCGAATATCAGGGAGAAAAAGATTGACGACCACCACTGTCCCCGACCTGCTTGACCGGCAGATTCTCAACCTCATCCAGTCCCGCTTCCCGCTGGATCCGCGTCCGTACGCCAAGATTGCGGAGGAGGTCGGCTCCACCGAGGACGGGGTTATGGAACGAATCACGCGCCTCGAAAAGGCCAACGTAGTCCGCCAAATCAGCGCAATCTTCGACACGCGCCGGCTGGGCTACAAGACGACACTCGTCGCGTTCCGGTTGCCCGAAGAGACTCTGGACGAAGCCGCGCAGCGCATCAATCTGCATCCGGGAGTGAGCCACAACTACGAGCGCAACGGCTACTTCAACCTATGGTTCACGATCGCCGTTCCACCCCACGAAGAGATTGAGACCGTAGTGAACGCGATGGCGGAGGAGACCGGCGCGCTCTCCGCGCGGCTGATGCCCACCATTCGCTTCTTCAAGATCGGCGTGAACTTCGACATGGTGAAAGAGGAGGGCGCCGCCTACGAGTACTTCTCGCCCGACGGCTACGGACGGAGTGGGTCGGCTGTGAAGAAGAGGCCCGAGTTGAACGAGGCGTGGAACCGCGCCGAGGAGCTTTCGGCCCGCGACATCGCGTTCATCCGCGAATTGCAGGAGGACCTCCCCCTAATCCAAGCGCCATTCGACGATATGGCCGCAAGGCTGGGCGTCAGCGTTCCCGAGCTGTTCGCGTGGGCTGACGAGGCCGTCGAGCGCCAGATCATGCGTCGCTTCAGCGCAGTGCTGCACCACCGCAGGGCGGGGTTCCGAGCCAACGCGATGGCCGTTTGGAAGGTCCCGGAGGAGCAGGCCGTGGAGGTCGGGCTCAAGATGGCGGAGAGTCCGTGGGTGTCCCACTGCTACCAACGGCCTACGTTCCCCGACTGGCAGTACACGCACTTCACAATGATTCACGCGACCAGTGAGCAGACCTGCGAAGAGGTCGCCGGCGAAATCTCGAAGCACACGGGCATCGATGACTACGTGCTCCTCTACAGCACACGCGAGTACAAGAAGACCCGCGTCCGCTATTTCGCCGAGGACGAATACCCAAGCCAACCGTGAGCCGTTACTACCCCGCATACCTTGACATCGCCGGTCGCCGCGCCGTCGTGATCGGCGGCGGAACAATCGCCGAGCGCAAGATCCAGCAATTGCTGGCGTCGCGCGCCGACGTCATGCTGGTCAGCCCCGACGCGACGCCGGAGGTTGAACGGCTTGCCGCTGAAGGCCAGATGCGATGGGTCAAGCGGTCGTACGTTGCCGGCGACCTAGCGGGCGCATGGATCGCCGTCGCGGCCACGGACGACGAGGCCGTGAATCGGGCCGTACACCAGGAGGCCGAGCGTGAGAAGACGCTCCTGAACGTGGTGGACGACGCCGAGCTCTGCGGGTTCATCGCGCCGTCGGTCGTGGAGCGAGGCCCGGTGACGGTCGCCGTGTCGACAGCCGGGACAAGCCCTGCGCTCGCACGGAAGCTCCGAGAGCTGATCGGCGGCGCGCAGAACCCGCCCCACTACGACCACGAACTGTTCTGCCGGTGCATCGAATGGGCCGACGCTGCGAGCGTGCTCACCGAAGTCCGCGCAGAGCTCAAGGCGAGGCGGCAACCGGCGACGCCCGAGGCATGGCAAGCCGCAATGGACGCCGAGTTATTGGACCTCGTCCTCGCAGGCAAACAGGACGAAGCGAAGCAGCGGCTGCACGCGGCCCTGACATCCGAGGGGAATGCCTAGCGATGCGCATCGTCCTGACCGGCCTCAGCCATAACACTGCTCCCCTGGAAACCCGCGAGGCGCTCTCCCTCACGACCGAAGCGCTGCCGTCTGCACTCGAAACACTCGATAGGCACATGGAGCACGGCGTAATCGTATCCACCTGCAACCGCACAGAGGTCTACACCATCGCCCGTGACGCCGAGCACGGCGCCAAAGCGCTCGAACGGTTCATCGGCGCGCAATTCGACCTCAACGTCACGGACATCCGCAGCTGCCTCTACACGTTGGAGCAGGACGACGCCGTCCACCACCTCTTCCGAGTTGCCTCTGGACTCGACTCCCAGATACTGGGCGAGTCCGAAATCCTAGGTCAGGTCAGGGAGGCCTTCAGCGCGGCGACGCGGCAGGGCGTCGCCCACGGGGCCTTGGCGCACCTCTTCCACAGCGCCATTCGCACAGGGAAACGCGCTCGCACGGAGACGGCGATTGGCCGAAACGCGCTATCCGTAAGCCGCGCGTGCGTCGAACTGGCCAAGCGCACGACCGGACCGCTGGAGCAGAAGCACACCCTCATACTAGGCGTTGGCGAGGCTTCGAGGCTGGCCGGCGTTGCCCTGAGAGACGCACGAGCCGGCACGATCACGGTCGCGAACCGTACGCCGGCGAACGCCATGGACATGTCGCTCGAACTGAACGCCGAGTTGAGGAGCCTCGATGACCTCCACGCGCTCCTAGCCGAGGCGGACATCGTGGTGACCGCCACCGCCGCCCCCGATTTCATCCTTTCCCGCCAGCTCATCGAAGAAGCGATGCAGCGCCGGGGCGGGAAGCCCCTGATGATTATGGACATCGCAGTTCCCAGGGACGTGGAGGCGACGGCGGCCTCGGTCCCCGACGTGCGCGTCTATACGCTGGACGACCTAGAGGCCATCGCCGAGGCGAACCGCCGTGAGCGCGAGGCCGAGGCCCAGCGCGTTGAGGAGATCGTGGCGGAGGAGGTGGGACGCTTCCACTCGTGGTGGAACGCGCGCGCCGTGACGCCGACCATCGCTGCGATACGCCGCCAGGCCGAGGAGCTGAGGGCTGACGAGGTAACGAAGACGATAGACCGCATGGACTTGACGCCCCACGACGCCGAGCGCATCGAGCTAATGACCAAGTCCCTAGTGAAGAAGCTGCTGCACGAGCCGACCAAGTCGCTCCGCTCGCGCAACGACGAATCCTTCACGCTGTCGGCCCGCCGTCTCTTCGGGCTGGACGAGTAGCGCGGGAACGGCCCATGCTCGGGACAATCACGCTCGGCGCAAGAGGGAGCAAGCTCGCGCTTGTCCAGGCCCGCACGGTCGCCGCCGCGCTGACAGCCGTCGCCCCTGATCTCGATATACGCATCGAGACGATAAGCTCAGCCGGCGATGAGCAGCCGGAAACCCCGATTCAGTCGCTGGGAGTCGGCGCGTTCACGTCAGCAATCGAGCGCGCCTTGCTTGACCACCGCATCGACGTCGCAGTCCACAGCCTGAAGGACCTGCCGACCGAGCAGCCGCAAGGGCTGATTGCCGTGCCGGTGACGCAGCGTGAGGATGCGCGGGACGTGCTTGTCAACCGCTGGGACAAGACGCTCCTGGAGCTCCCCCAAGGAGCGCGCATCGGCACCAGCAGTCCACGCCGCGCGGCGCAGCTGACCCACGGTAGGAAGGACGTCTCCTTCCTGCCGATTCGCGGCAACGTGGAGACGCGCATCGCGAAATCGGAAGGCGACGACTACGACGGCGTAGTCGTCGCCGCAGCAGGAGTCAGGCGGCTGGGCATGGCCGAGCACGTTGCAGAATATCTCTCTCCTCGCGTCTGCACACCGGCGCCCGGACAGGCGGCCCTCGCCGCGGAGGCCCGGACCGAGGACGGCGAGCTGCTCTCGCTCATCCGCGAGATTGTGCACAGTCCGACGGCCGCAGCCGTCGAGGCGGAGCGCTGGGTGCTGCGCGCTGCCGGCAGCGGCTGCGGAGTGCCGCTGGGCGCGTTCGCCGAGGTGGAAGGCGTCCAAATGCGTCTGTTCGCCACGGTCACTCCCGCGGACGGCTCAATAAGCTACCGAGTCGAGGTGACAGGGGACGCTTCGGAACCGGAAATGCTAGGCAAGACCGCGTACCGGGGACTGCTGGAGCAGGGCGCGGGCGCCCTATTTGATGCGCAAGGCGAGGCGTCGGGCTGATGGCGGGCGTCGTCTATCTGGTCGGCGCGGGACCGGGCGACCCCGGCCTCATCACCACGAAGGGCGCCGACCTGCTTCGACGGGCCGACGTGGTCGTTCACGACCGGCTCGTCTCACCGGAACTGCTGGCGCTGGCGGAGCGGGCCGAGCTCGTCTACGTAGGCAAGGAGCCGGATACTCCCAGCGCCTTCCAGTCCTTTATCAACGAAAAGCTAGCGACGGCGGCCAAAGACGGCAAGGTGGTCGTCCGGCTCAAGGGCGGCGACCCATTCGTTTTCGGACGCGGTGGCGAGGAGGCGCTCGCGCTTGCCGAGGCGGGCGTCCGGTTCGAAGTTGTGCCGGGCGTCACGTCGGCCATTGCCGTGCCTGCCTACTCCGGGACGCCGGTGACCCATCGGGGAGTCTCAGCCTCATTCACCGTAGTGACCGGCTCCGAGGACCCATCGAAGCCGGAGTCCTCGCTGGACTGGGGGGCGCTTGCAAAGACTCCGGGGACGCTCGTCGTACTCATGGGCTGGCGGAGCCTGCCGTCCATCGTCGATGCGCTGATAGCCGAGGGTCGCTCGCCGGATACGCCGGTCTCGGCGACGCAGTGGGGCACGCTGCCGCGACAGCGAACGGTCGACGGCTCGCTCGCCGATATCGTAGAAAAGGGCAACGCGGCCGAGCTGAGTTCGCCGGTGGTGACGGTCATCGGCGACGTGGCGGCGCTTCGGCCGGCGATTCGCTGGTTCGACAAAGCGCCCCTCACCAGCAAGCGCGTGCTGGTCACCCGCTCCCGCACACAGGCAAGCGTTCTCAGCGTCCTCCTCGCCGAACAAGGGGCCGAGGCGGTCGAGCTGTCGACGATAGAGATTCAACCCATCAAGGACACAACGAAGCTGGACGCGGCGCTGGCGGAGCTGGGCAGTGTGGATTGGGTGGTCTTCACCAGCACGAACGGGGTCGACGCCGTATTCGAACGGCTCGCGGCGAGCGGCAAAGACGCGCGCGCCTTTGCGGGAGCCAAGGCTGCAGCAATCGGGCCGGCGACGGCGGCGGCGCTGGCGTCCCGCGGCATCGTCGCGGACCTCGTGCCCGACAAATACACCGCTGTGGCCGTGGGCGAGGCGTTTCGGTCGCGCGGCGTCGGCGGCGCACGGGTGCTCCTCCCGCGGGCGGACATCGCTGCGAGCGCTCTGCCGAACGGCCTCCGGGAGCTGGGCGCCGAGCTAATCGAGGTCGACGCCTACCGCACCGTAACCCCGGCGGATGCGCCCGAGCGGGCCGGGGAGACCCTTGCCTCTGGTACGATAGACGCCGTCACGTTCACGAGCTCCTCGACCGTGCGCAACTTGGTCGAACTGCTCAACGGAGACCCTGCGTTGATTAACGCCTGCAAGGTCATCTCCATCGGGCCGGCGACCAGCGAAACGGCGCGAGAGCTTGGGGTCCGGGTGGACATCGAGGCCGCCGAACACACGGTGGCGGGAGTCGTGAGCGCGGCATTGGAGCTGATGAGTGATGAACGAGCTACTCCATAGGCGCGCAACGACAGGGGCAAAGTTCCCGGCGGTCCGGCCCCGCCGGCTCCGGCGCACGACGGCATTGCGCGACCTCGTCCGCGAGACGACTCTATCGCCGAGCGACTTCATCTATCCGCTCTTCGTCGCCCATGGCCGAGACGTTCGCGTGCCCATCGCCCCGATGCCTGGCCAGTCCCAGCTATCCCTTGACCACCTCCTCGAAGAAGCGGCGGAGGCGGAGCAGTTGGGCATTCGGGCCATCCTGCTCTTCGGCCTGCCGGCCCTGAAGGATGCCCTCGGGACGGAAGCCTACGACCCAAACGGCATCATCCAAGAGGCGACAGCCGCCCTGAAGCACGCGCTCCCGAACATCGCCGTCGTCACCGACGTTTGCCTATGCGAGTACACCGACCACGGACACTGCGGCGTGCTGTTGGACGATGGGATCGTCGACAATGACGCGACGCTCGATCTGCTGGCGAAGACAGCCGTTTCCCATGCGGACGCGGGCGCCGACATCGTCGCGCCGTCCGCGATGATGGATGGTCAGGTGACGGCGCTGCGCGAGGCGCTGGATGCGAACGGCTCCTCGCACGTCCCGGTGATGGCTTACGCGTCGAAGATGGCGTCGGCATTCTACGGGCCGTTCCGCGTTGCGGCTGAGTCGTCGCCGCGGATGGGCGACCGGAAGGCGTACCAGATGGACGGCGCGAACGCGCGCGAGGCCATGCGCGAACTCGCTCAGGACGCTGCCGAGGGGGCCGACCTGCTCATGGTCAAACCCGCTCTCGCCTACCTCGACGTGATCGCGCGAGCCCGCGACGAGTTCGACCTTCCCATCGCCGCTTACAACGTCTCCGGCGAGTACGCCATGGTCAAGGCAGCTGCCGGGAACGGCTGGCTCGACGAGGAAGCCGCCATACTCGAAATGCTGACAAGCATCAAGCGCGCGGGCGCTGACGTCATCATCACCTACTTCGCCAAGGACGCCGCGCGGCTCCTTCGCGAGCACCGTTAATCGCATCGGAGAGCTCGGTGACCACTAACGCCAACGCCAAACAGTACGTCATCGCTAAGCTAGTCCAGCGAGGGGCGGCGGTGTTCGAGCCGGTTGGAGGAAGAGCGGACGTCGATCTCGCGGTCAGGACAGGCGATGGGCAGTACGTCGAGGTCGTCATACGGGAGCCGTCGGCTGCGGACAAGCCTCGCTCCTTCGTGATGCGCCGGTTCAGGCCGCGGCCGCACCTGTTCATCATCGGCGTCACGGACGGGCCGGAGGCATGGCTTATGCCCTCGACGGTGTTCGAGCGTTTCGCGGCAGGCGCCCCCGGCGAGCCGGAGTGGCGCCTCGACCTCGACGACTCGGCCGGCGAGCCCTTGAGCGATCGCCTCGCCGTCTACCGCGAGCGCTGGGCGCTCATCGCCGACTACTCGAGCTTCCGATCGACGTTGGGCGACCCCATCGCGCTCCAAGTCCGGATCGCGATGGGTTAGGCGCCGGTGAAGCTCGACAGGTCCGAACAACTCTTCTCGCGCTCCCGGAAGCTCATCCCCGGCGGCGTGAACAGTCCCGTGCGCTCCTTCGGCGCGGTCGGCGGGACCCCGCCGTTCCTGGCGCGCGGCGAGGGCGCCCGCGTATGGGACGTCGACGGCAACGAGTACGTCGACTTCCTCGGATCGTGGGGTCCCTTGGCCCTAGGCCACGCGCATCCGGCGGTGGTCGAGGCGGTCAAGACAGCGGCTGAGAGCGGCACGAGTTTCGGTGCTCCGACCGAGCGAGAGCTGGAGCTCGCCGAGCTCGTCTGCCGCGCCATACCGTCGATCGAGATGATGCGACTCGTCAGCTCGGGCACGGAGGCGGCGATGAGCGCCGTGCGCGCGGCCCGCGCCTACACGGGCCGACCCAAGATTATGAAGTTCAACGGGAACTACCACGGCCACGCGGACGGTTTGCTCGTGAAGGCGGGCTCCGGCGCTGCGACCCACGGCGTGCCCACCAGCGCAGGGGTCCCGGCGGGATACGCCGCCGAGACTCTCGTGGCTGAGTACAACGACCTCGCGTCGGTCGAGTCCCTCTTCGACGCGAACGCTAACCAGGTGGCGGCCGTCATAGTGGAGCCGGTGGCGGGCAACATGGGCGTAGCCGCGCCCACCGATGGATTCCTCAAAGGGCTCCGCAGCCTGTGCGACGACAACGGCGCATTGCTGATATTCGACGAGGTCATCACCGGGTTCAGGGTCGGCTTCGGAGGAGCGCAGGCTCGCTTTGGGGTCGCCGCCGACCTCACGTGCTTGGGCAAGATCATCGGCGGCGGGCTGCCCGTTGGGGCCTACGGCGGCAGGTCCGAAGTGATGCGGATGATCGCCCCGTTGGGACCGGCCTATCAGGCCGGGACTCTCTCGGGCAACCCCTTGGCCGTCGCCGCCGGGCTCGCTTGCCTGCGAGAGCTAGGCAAACCGGGCGTCTACGAAACGCTGGAAGCGCTCGGCGCGGAGGTCGAGGCCGGTCTGCTCGCAGCGGCCGCCGCGACGGGCGTCCCGATTACCGTGAACCGCGTTGGCTCCATGCTGACGGCGTTCTTCACCGAGGGCTCCGTCACGACGTGGGAGGAGGCCGCAGCGGCCGACACCGGCAGCTACGCCCGCTACTTCCACGGGCTGCTGGAACGCGGCGTTTACATTGCTCCCTCCCAGTTCGAGGCGGCTTTCGTCTCGCTGGCCCACACGCCCGGCGACCTCGCGTTCGCGGCGGAGCAGGCGCGCGAAGCCTTGGCGGCCCTGTGAGGGAGCGCCCGTTCCGCAAGAATGCCGCGAACGGCGCCGCGCGCCGGTTGCGTTTCGCGACGGGGGGCCGCTATATTGCCGCCTGAACAGCATTCCCGTTTGCCGCTCCGGAAATCAGTGCCAACAGCGCCCGTGAAGACAAGAATCATCCCCATCTTCATCCTCACGGGAGCAGCATTCGCACTGAGCGCCTTGGCAGGGTGCGACCCTAAGCCGACGCCGACACCGGCAATCGCGACCGACGGCGTGCTGGACGTGGAGATGCGCAACTACCTCTACGAACCGGAGGCGCTGCAGTTCGAGACAGGCGAGACGGTGGAGTTCCGGCTGCTGTCAGTGGACGAATCACACACGTTCACCGTGCCCGACCTAGAAATCAACTGGGTCGTGCCGAAGGAGGATGAGCCGCAGGTGCAGACCTTCACGTTCAATAGAGCGGGGACGTTCAGACTTGTCTGTATCCTTCCCGGCCACGAAGGCGGGGGGATGGTGGGTACGATTGCGGTTGTGGAGTAACCTGACGCGCGAATAGTTGCCGGAAAGGAGCACGGTATGGAGATATATTACGACTTGGTGCGCTACGGCCACATCTTCAGCGGCATCCTCTGGATAGGCCTGCTGTACTTCTACAACTTCGTGCAGGCCATTGCCTTGCCTCGCATGGACGCCTCGGCCAGACCCCACTATCAGACGTCCATCCTGCCCTTCTCGCTGAACGTCTTCCGCTGGGCGGCCCTCTCAACGCTGGTCTTCGGGCTCGCCTATATCATTGCCCAGGAAATCGAACGGCCAGGCGATCAGTCCTACCTCCTCGAGACTGCTGCAGGGAAATCCATCCTCATTGGCGGAATCCTGGGCATCATCATGGCGTACAACGTCTGGATGATCATTTGGCCCAAGCAGCAGAAGATCATCGCCGCCGTGAAGGACACGATGGAGAACGGAACGCCCGCTCCGGCGGACCAGCCCAAGTGGGCGCGCACCGCGCTGCTCGCTTCCCGCACGAACACCATGCTCTCCATCCCCATGCTCTTCTTCATGGTGGCGGCGCGGAACCTTCCCAGCCTGTGGAATGCATAAACACACAAGCGAGCGAGAACACCGAGGAGTCATACAATGCAAAACCCGCTCAACACTGTAAGAGGCACACTGACGGCGGGCGTCGTCATCACCGTCGTCCTCGTCGCCATCGTCTACTTCGGATTCCGCAGCTAACTGCGGACGACACGCAGAACACAGGGAGCGGGGCCGAATGGTCCCGCTCTCTCGTTAACCCCGCGATACGCTGCTGCGGCGCCCTACACTCCCAGCAACCGTTCCCTGATCACGGTGTCCGACGCCATGTCGATCATGGTCCACGCCATTGCGACCGCGCCGTCGTACAGCGCCTGGTCAGCAGCGGGCGTGGCGCATGCAGCCGCGAACTCCGGCTGGTGGTTCACGGCGGGAAGCGAGTCAATGCCGATTGCCGGGTGAATCGACGGAAGCGCCAGCGAAACGTTGCCCATGTCGGTCGAAACCGGCGTCGCGGGGCTCGGCTCGCCGGGCGCGGGGAAGCGCCGGCCCAGCGTCTCTGCGTTGCGCTGGTAGAGCGCCGCCATCGGCAGGTCGTGCTCCAGATGGGAGAACGGCTTGCTGCCTCCCAGCACCTCCAGCGTGGAGCCGGTGGCGAGCGCCCCCGCTTCGAAGCAGCGCATCACTTTCTCGTAGACGTCGTTCAGCTCCTCCAGCGTGGGAGCGCGCACGGCGTACTCGGCGGACGTGTACGCGGGGACGATGTTGAATGCGTCCCCGCCCCGCGTCACGATGCCGTGGACCCTGTCCGTCGAGCGAATGTGCTGGCGCAGCAGACCGATCGATGTCTGCGCGATGGTGAGAGCGTCTGCGGCGTTGATCCCCTGCTCCGGGAAGCCGGAGGCGTGCGCCGCTTTGCCCAGATAGCGCACCTCGAAGAAGGACGCGGCCACGATCGGCCAGACGGCGACGTCCCACGGCGCTGGGTGCGTCATCATTGCCGCGTGGGCCCCGTCGAAGGCCCCGTGCTCCAGCAGGTGTATCTTCCCGCCTGAGCGGAGCACCTCCTCGGCGGGTGTGCCCAGCACCGTGACGGTCAGGCCGGCGTCGTCCGCGACAGCGCCCGCTCCGATGCCCGCTCCGGCCGCAGTCGCGGCAATGACGTTGTGCCCGCAGGCGTGGCCTATGCCGGGGAGAGCGTCGTACTCGGCGCAGACGACGACGTGCAGCGGGCCCGAGCCCCTCGTCGCGCGAAAGGCCGTGGGCAGCCCGCAAACACCGCGCTCGACAGCGAAACCGGCCGCGTCGAGCGCCTCCTCCAGCCAGCCCGAAGCCTTCTCTTCCTCGTACCCAAGCTCAGGACTCGCATGGATCCGGCGGCTCAACGCGACGAGGTCGTCGCGAGATGCGTCGATAGCCGCTCGTGCGGCATCCTTTGCGTCCGCCATCTAGTCGTCGTGCCCCTTGTAAAGCAGCTGGAGACGATGGCCGTCGGGGTCGTCGAAATAGACGCACGTCGGATCGCCCCGGCGCCCCTCCACCGTGATGCCCTCGGCCTCGAGCCTTGCCTTGGTTTCCTCGTAGCCAGCCGGCTCCATGCGCAGCGCCATGTGGTTGAGCTCGCGTCCCCCGGCTACGTCGGCGCCCATACGGCTGGCGTCGAACAGCGCAATCTGGTTCTGGTTCCCGCACCAGAGGAAGGACTGCCAATCGCTCTCGTGCGCGACGCTCATGCCGAGGAGGTCGATGTAGAAGCGCTTTGAGCGCTCGAGGTCGCTAACCCACAGCACGACGTGGTCTATCCCGGTGGTCTTGATCTGCAGCTTTTCGGCCTCCTGCACCATGACGCGCCCTCCATCCCCATCCGCGTTACGCGGTCCTAGACTCTTTGCCTCTTCGGCCCACGTGCACAGATTACCACCCCTGCTTCTTCCGCACGTAGCCCACGGGGTGCATAATCGTCGCGTTCACCCTGGCGCACGGGAGGCGGCAATGGTCTCTATACAGGAACGGTACGAGCCTTGGACCCTAACTCCGTTCGAGAAGTGGGTCTCCGATGAAGGCCTGGCGGTCCACACGCAACAGCTCGTGGAGGACATCCAAACGGTGGGCGTCGAGCCGTGGGGGCGGACCGGCACGAACGCCGCGCTCCTCGACCTCACCGCCGACCCGTTGGAGGGCGCTTTGGTGAACAACCAAGGCACCATCCGGTTCGTGTGCGAGATCCCGCCGGGCGGCAAGTTCAACTTGGAACGGCACATGTATGAGGAGATCTTCTTCGTCGTGAATGGGCGCGGCGCGACGTCGGTATGGTACGAGGGCCAGCCGAAGCACACCTTCGAGTGGCAGACCGGCAGCGTCTTCTCCATCCCTCTCAATTCTTGGCACGAGCTCTACAACGCCAGCGGCGACGAGACCGTGCGGCTGTACGGCGCAACTAACGCGCCGACGGCGTTCAACCTCTACGGCAGCCCCGAGTTCATCTTCGACTGCCCCATGACCTTCCCCGACCGCTTCGACCCGACGGACGAGCTGTACTTCAGCGGCAAGTCCTCGAAGCTCGAGCACCGGTTCATGGAGACCAACTTCATCCCCAACGTCAACAACGTCATGCTCGACCGTTGGACCGCCCGCGGGCCAGGGGCCAACATGATGATCAACATGGCCAACGGCCACTTCATCTGTCACCTCTCCGAGTTTCCCGCCGGCACCTACAAGAAGGCCCACACCGGCGAGGCGAACCGCAAAAAGGCGAGCCTCGTCTCGGACGTGGCATACCTCTTCCTCAGCGGCGAGGGTT
The DNA here is from genome assembly GCA_965219425.1 of Dehalococcoidia bacterium. Classification (GTDB taxonomy): domain Bacteria; phylum Chloroflexota; class Dehalococcoidia; order Lucifugimonadales; family Australimonadaceae; genus S5-327. The sequence goes on along the minus strand of OZ244741.1, from coordinate 3,512,214 downwards.
ACGACCTCCAATGGCCGGAGGGCGTCTATCCATCTCCCGGAACCGAGAGGGAGCAGCTCGACTATCGGGCGGGGACCCTGATGTCTCCGGGCACGGGCTACCACCAGCACTTCAACTGCAGCGCGGAGCCCATCCGTTACCTCGTCCTGCGCTATGGCAACCCCCGGTTCGCGGGGTACCTTGGCTCGCGGTACAAGGAGACAGGCGGGCCGCAGGTGCAGTTCAAGGAGGAGGACCCAGCGATCCGGGCGCACTTCGAGGAGGAGCTGGCCAAGCGGGATGCGGCCTCACAGATGGAGGGCTATACCGACGAGCCCTAGCGGCGCGGCGCGTATGAAAGAGGCTTTCCGAGACAAGACGAGAGACAACCTGGCTTATGCCCTGAACCTGTTGGGCGTAAGAGCGGAGCTGGCCGAGCGCGGCAGGGCCGAGGAACGGATTCACAGCTCTTGGCGACGTTCGTTGGGGGTCATCGACATCCTCGAAGGGCCTATCAGGTGGATAAACGTAACCAAAAGAGACGGTTCGCAGCATAGCCCGCCCCAGTGGTGGCTCGTCCTGTGCATACCGGACGACCGGCTAACCCCAAACCTCGACGGAGTCTCCCTGCGCACCGCTAGGAAGAAGTCGTTCCCCTTGTTCGGAAAAGTGACCAGCGTTACGTGGACCGGCGACGAGTACGGCGCCGGGCTGATTGCGACGCTCACCGACGATCAACTAATCAAGCAACTGGCGGCAAGGGTTGGCGATCTGGAGGTCCGCAGCTATTCCAAGGAATTCAGCGGGTGGACGTTGCAGGTGAACAAGCGCTTTATTCCGACGCCCCAAGACTGGCGCACCATAACGACAATCGCTGAGCACCTCCTGTCGGCGCCCCGCGGGATTCTAGCCGCGCCCGATCCAATCCGCGGGGCGCCGCTTGATGACGCCTCCGCGCTCTAGCTTTGATTGGCCCGCTAGTGGCGCAGCCAGGCGTCATCGTCCTCGGAGCGGAGGTCGCCGAGTTCGGCGCGGGCCTCTTCGACGAGCTCCTCGACCTCCGCGCCCGCGACCCCGGCGTCCCGCAGGGAGACGCGCATGATCTCCAGAGCCGCCTCCAGCTCAGGCCAGACAACCGCGTTCGCGCCCACGTCATGCAGCGCCTGCACCTCCTCCTCCCACGCGGCGCGGCCTACGATGTGGATGCCCGGATTCAAACGCCTGGCGTGTTGTACGGTGACGAGGTTGGATACGTGGTCCGGCGCCGCCGCGATGATGAGCTTGGCGTGCTCCACCCCCGCCGCGACAAGCGCAGGCTCGCTGGCCGAGTCGCCGTAGAGCAGATAGCCGTGCGGGCCTACCTTCATCTCCATCCTGGCTGGGTCAAGCTCAATGACTATATGGGGGATCTTCTGTTGGTCTAGGTCCCCCGCAATCAGCGAGCCCACTCTGCCATAGCCAGCGATGATGACGTGACCCCGGAAACGCGGGGCGCGCTCTCTCGCCGACTCGGCGAGCGCTTCCCCCGCCAGGTAACGCCTGAACCGTCGCGACCTTGCCTGCAAGAGGTCGAGCGCACGCGAGCCGCCGGTGATAAAGGCAGGCGTCACGCCCATCGTCACGACGGCAGCCGTGACCGTCAGCGGGAGGAGTGAGTCGTCGACAATCCCCATCGTGGTCGCCGCCCCGGCCACGATGAAGCTGAACTCGCCTATCTGAATCATCAGGAAGCCCGTGCGCAGGGCCGTGTTGGGCAGATAGCCCAGCGCGCGCACCAGCCCGCTGATCAGCACGAGCTTCACCACGATGGACGCCGCGATGAACAGCCCGACCTCGCCCGCATGGTCCAGAAGAAACTCGACGTCCGTCAGCATGCCGAGAGAGACGAAGAAGAAGCCTGCGAAGATGTCCCGCAACGGGATCACCTCTGAAAGAGCGCGGCGTCCCGCCCAGTCAGAATCGCTGATGACGAGTCCTGCGACGAAAGCTCCAAGCGCAGCCGACAGCCCAGCCCACTCCGTGAGCGTGGCGGCGCCCAAAGTCGCGGCCAAGACCGTTACGACGAACGTCTCACGGGCGCCGAGGAGCGCTACTCGCTTCAGCAGCCATGGCACGAACGAGCCGACCAGCAGGATGAGGCCAAGCACCGCGACCGCTTTCGCCGCGCTGAGCGCGAGCTCCGCCGCCAGCGAGCCACTCTCTTCGCCAAGCGCCGCCAGCACCGCCATCATCGGCACGAAAGCGAGGTCCTGCACGAGGAGCATCCCCGTCGCCATGCGCCCGTGCAACGCGCCGAGCTCGCCCCGGTCGTTCAGCGTCTTGAGCGCCACCATCGTGCTGCTCAGCGAGAGCGCCATGCCCGCCACGAGGGACTGACGAGGCCCCCAGCCGAGCGCCGCGCCTATCCCGTAGCCGACGCCGACTGTGAGAATGATCTGCGCCGCGCTTGCCGCCAGCACCCGCCACCCTACGCGGCGGAGGTCCGATATCGACACCTCAACCCCGACGGCGAAGAGCAGGAGAATCACCCCCAGCTCGGCAAGCGTCTGGACATCCCCGATGTTGGTCACGAGTCCGAGGGCCTGCGGGCCAACGACCGCGCCGACGGCCAAATAGCCGACGAGCGCGGGCAGCCGCGCAAGACGAGCGGCGAGCCCGCCAAACGCGGCTGCTATGAAGATGACGACTACGTCGTCGAAGAGGTCAGTCCCAAGCTCCATGACGCCCACGAGCGAGTATAGCTAGGTCAGCGCGCGGCCCGCCCGTGTTTCCGGGCTGCGGGCTACGCCTCTTCCGCCAGCTCGATCAACATCGAGTAGCCGTGCTGCGGGTCCTTGACGAGCGTGAACGTGCCTACGGTCGGGATGAATTGGGGGATTAGCTCAATGCTCCCGCCCAGCTCTTTCACCCGCTCCAGGGCGGACTCCAAGCGCTCGACCACAAAGTAAACGGTCCAGTTCGGCGGGACTTCGCCCCACTCGGGCCGTATGGCCAGCATCCCGCCTGCGGGAGCGCCCCCACTGTGGAAAACGTCATACTCCCCCACCGGCATCGGGAGCGTTTCCCGCGTCCAGCCGAAGAGTCCCTCATAGAACGCGGCGGCGGCGTTAGTGTCACGGGTATAGAGCTCGGCCCAGGCAAAGGCGCCTGGCTCGGACATAACCTCGGCGCCGATTTGCTCCTTCGGCTGCCATGTCGAGAGCACGGCGCCCGTCGGGTCTTGGATGACCGTCATGCGGCCGGCGTCGAACACGTCCATCGGCCCCATCAAGACTGTCCCGCCCAGCTCGGCGGCTCTTGCTGCAGTTGCGTCCGCGTCCGCGACGGTCACGTACGCGTTCCAACAGGTGACCATGCCCTGCTCCCGCATGTCCGGCGTCATCTGGAACATGGCGGCGGCGTTCTTCTCGTTCTTCGTGAGCATCGTGTAGACGTTCGTGTCGTCGACGGGAATATCGACCGGCTCCCAACCGAACAATCCCGTGTAGAAGGCTCGCGCGCCCTCTGCGTCGGTGGTGGTCAGGTCCACCCAGCTGAACATTCCCGGCTCGTGCTTGGTTATCTCTGGCATGACTGCTCCCTTGCGTGATTAGCCTAGATGATTCCGCATGGACTGGCCGCGCCGCAAGGGGCTCGTGTCAGCGGTGGGTGCGGGCTCCCATCGAAACAGGGATTAGCAGCGCTCCCCCACCCTTGCGCGGGATGGGGCCAGGAGGTTGCCCCATGGTCTCTACTGAGTGGGGCCGCAACGAGGGCTAGGAGAAGACGCCCCGCTCCTTCAGGCTGACGAACCCGTCACGGCCGATCACGACGTGGTCGAGCAGCTTGATGTCCAGCGTCTTGGCGGCCCCCGCCAGCTCCTTGGTGACGGCGATGTCCTCGGGGCTCGGCTCCGGGTCGCCCGACGGGTGGTTGTGGACGACGATGACGCCCGGAGCGTTGCGCCGGACGGCTTCGCGGAAGACCTCGGCGGTGCGGATAGTGGTCGAGTTCACTGAGCCGACGAACACGTCCGGCCACGCGAGCACGTGGTTCTTCGTGTCCAGCACCAGCACTCGGAAGTGCTCCTTGTCCAAGAAGGCCATCTCCGCCGTCACTAGCCCCGCCACGTCTTGTGGCGAGTGGACCGTAGGCCTGTCCGTGCCGCGTAAGCCGGATATGCGCTTGCCGAGCTCGATAGCGGCCAGGAGCTGCGACGCCTTGGCCTCGCCGAAACCGTGAAACTTGCACAGCTCCGCGTGTGAGGCCCGGGCAAGGCCGTCGAGTCCCCCAGCCTGGGCCAGCAGACGCGATGAGAGGTCCAGAACGCTCTCGGCGTGCGTGCCGGTCCGGAGCAGAATGGCAAGCAGCTCCGCGTTGCTCAGGGACGATGCGCCTGCGTCGCGGAGGCGCTCGCGCGGACGCTCCCCGTTCGGCATGTCGCGGATGAGCGTCGGGCGGTAATCGAGTTCGCGGAGAACGCGGAGCGGGCTTGGGGAGTCCAATATGGTAGTCATAGGCCTATCATTCCTCCCAGAAGCGCAACGCGCCATAGGGCGTTGTCACTATGCCCGAACGATCAACAAAGACCGAGCAAGCATATTGGCGGGAGTTCCTCCGGGAGCGCCCGGTTCGCATCGAAACACCGGGGCCAGGCCAGGAGTCGGTCTGGGACTATCCTCGTCCGCCGCGCGTCGAACCCGTCCCCGAGCGGTTGCGGGTGGACTTCGCGGGCGTGACGATTGCGGAAACGACGCGCGGGCTGCGCGTGATCGAGACGGCAGGCCCGCCGGTCTACTACTTCCCTCCGGAGAACGTGAAACGCCAGTTCCTAGTTCCGATGCGTCACACGACGCTCTGCGAATGGAAAGGAACGGCCCACTACTTCACCCTGGGCGTGCGTGGGCGGGAGTCGGAGGCCGCGGCGTGGACCTACCCCGACCCCGACGCAGGATACGAGGCAATGGCCGGATACGTCGGCTTCCACGCAGGACGCGTCGACGCCTGCTACGTGGCCGATGAGCGAGTGCGCGCCCAGCCCGGCGACTACTACGGCGGGTGGGCGACTTCGAGGATTGTCGGCCCGTTCAAGGGCGGTCCGGGCACGGAGCGCTGGTAGCCGCCGCTTGCGCGTCCAAGCAGACGGGCGGTAACGTGAAGAACAACGGAAGGCTGCCGCCCCCCGCAAACAATATGGAGGCCCCATGCCAAGTGCAAAGGTGACGTACAACGGTCAGGTCATCGCCGAGAGCGAGGAGACGATCATCATCGAAGGAAACCACTACTTCCCGCCCGCGGACGTGCGGATGGAGTACTTCTCCGAGAACAACAGCCAGACCACCTGCCCCTGGAAGGGAGTCGCGAGCTACTTCGACCTCGAGGTCGACGGGAAAGAGTCCCCCGGCGCGGCGTGGACCTACCGCGAGCCCAGCAACGCTGCCGCCCGCATCAAGGACTACGTGGCCTTCTACCCCCGCAAGGTCGACTCGATCGACTAATCCGAGGCGCAGCCCCGCTGGGCGAAGCCCCACCCGGAGACCCCCGATGCCCGACTTCTTCGAGACCCTGTACGCGCAGCGCGCCATCCGCAGGTTCAAGCCCGACCCCGTGCCGCGAGAGCTGATCGAACAGGTGATCGAGGCGGCTACGCGCGCGCCGTCAGGTGGGAACCGGCAGCCTTGGGCGTTCGTCGTCGTTACGGAGCAAGCGAAGAAGGACCAGATCGCGCAGTGGTATCACGAGGGGTGGGTCGCCCTGTACGAGTCCGACAGCTCCCGCCCACGCAACGCCGTCTACCGCTCCGCCGAGCATCTCGCAAACCATCTGGCTGAGACGCCCGCCCTCATCTTCCCGTGCATCTCGGCCCGCGCCGGGCAAGCGCCCGCTTTCTCAACCGGCTCGTCGATCTACCCCGCCGCGCAGAACCTAATGCTGGCGGCGACGGCGCTCGGCCTTGGGACCGTCATCACCACGTTCCACCTCCGCCGCGAGGCCGAGCTGAAGGCGCTCCTCGGCATCCCCGACCACTACGCAACGTCCTGCATGATTCCGATGGGGTGGCCCGCCGAAGGCGAGCGCTTCGGAGGAGGACGCCGCAAGCCGGTATCCGAGATTGCGCACTACGAGACGTGGACGGAATAGCCCCCAACTCCCCTCTCGGCCGACGGTCGACGAGCGGAAGGAGCGCGATGCTCAATGGCATAACCCTCCATGAGGCGATCTACTCGCAGCGAGCGATACGCCGCTTCAAGCCGGACCCCATCCCTCAGTCGACGCTCGACGAGATGCTCGAGGCGGCGATGCGCGCGCCCAGCGGCAGCAACCGCCAGCCGTGGCATTTCATCGTCGTCCGCGACCTTGAAGGCAAGGCGATCATCCAAGAGTGGTATGCGAAGCGCGGGCGGCAGATGGCGCGCGGAGGTCGCTCGGCGACCGGTTGGTTTGACGAGCACATGGTTGACGCGCCGGTCCTGCTGGTCGTCTGCCTACGGTACTGGGGAGGCGGCTCCGATCCCATCGTTATGGGATCGTCCGTCTACCCGGCGGTCCAGAACCTGATGCTGGCCGCGCGGGCGCACGGCGTGGGGACGACCATCACGGCGCGGATCTATTGGAAACGGCACGAGGCCCGCGAGCTATTCGGACTGCCGGAGGACGTGGACCCGCTCATCGTGCTGCCGATGGGCTACCCGGCCGAGCCCGACCACTTCGGCGGCTCCAAACGCGACCCAGCCTCCGAGCACACGCACTACGAACGTTGGGGCAATCAGACGCCCTAGCCCCTCTTCGTCGAATCTCCTCCGTCATTCCCGCTTTCGCGGGAATCCAGGTAACCGAGGCCGGTTCGGCATACCAAGGCAGCGCAGAGGGGCGACGCCCTCTGCCGGGGCCGTGGAGGTGTCCCTCGCAACATGACGGGCGAGCGGGTGGGAGTTATCCCAAAGCCCCGCGGACGGGGGAGGAGGTCACGGGACAAGGCGGCGTGATCATGGGGCAGCGTGCGGAGGCCCTCGCCTTAGACTTCCAGCCAGCCCTTGCCTTTCAGCGCGCCTCGGGCGTAGGCGACTTGGCCTCCGTGCTGGACCGACTCTACGATGAGGCCCGGCAGTCGTTCGGATAGGGGAACGAGCTCCGTTCCACGCACCGGCGGGACTATACGGGTGAGATCGGCGTCGGTCAGCGAATCGAGGAAAGCGTCCGTGTTGGCCCGGACTGCCTTGTAGTAGGCGGACAGCGTCTCGACGTCCGGGGCCGCGAATGCGTCGACCTGTTCATTGGTGTCGCCGTTGCCCCGGTAGGCGGGATCGGGGGCCATGCCGAAGCGCCCGTGCCAGCCCTCGCTAACCCAGAGAGTCTCCCTCCCGGTGATGGTGGCGACGGCGTAGTCCTGCACGCGGGTGAGGTGCCACATAAGCCAGCCAATCGGGTTGGACTCAGGAGCGGGCCGCGCCCGCAAGTCCTCCGTCGAAAGCCCCTCGATGGCCGCGAGCATGTACCGCTCGTTCCTATCCAACGCGTCCTTGATGACCTGACCCACTGACATACGCCGCCCTCCTTTGGCCATCCCCAGTCCCTACTCCGGCGAGGGAGACAAGGAATGCAGCACCTCCATCGCAAGCGGAAAGAGAGAAAGTTGCTCCTCGGGGTTACACAAGGCCCCTCGAAAACGAGGGACGGCATCTCACGAGCCATCCCTCGCTAAGCCCGAATGAGACGGGGAAGCTACTTCACCGCGACGGTTGCGCCGGCATCCTCGAGCTTCTTCTTCGTGACCTCGGCGTCCTCCTTCGCGATGCTCTCGCGAATAGCGACCGGAGCGGACTCGACGAGTTCCTTCGCCTCGCGGAGGCCCAAGCTGGTCAGCTCGCGGACCACCTTGATGACGTTGATCTTGTTCGCGCCGATGTCCTGCAGCGTGACCGTGAACTCGAACTGTTCCTCGGCGGCGCTGTCGTCGCTGGCGGCTGGAGCCGCTGCGACTGCGACCGGGGCGGCCGCGCTCACGCCAAACTCCTCCTCGAGCGCCTTCACGAGGTCCGCGAGCTCGAGCACCGTGAGCGACTTGATCGACTCGATCAGCTCTTCTTTCGTTGCCATTCTCTTCCTCCTAACTCTTGACCCTAGTTTGTTGACTGGTCCCTAGCTTGCCATTAACCGGCGGCGCCGAGCTGCTCTGCCCGGCGCTGCAGCACGACAGCAAGTCCACGCGCGGGACCGGCAAGAACGGTCACGAGACCCGAAATCGGGGCGTTCATCTGGCCCAGCAGCATCGCGAGCAGCTGTTCCTTGCCGGGAAGCGCCGCGATGGCCAGGACTTGCGCTTCGGTGACGAGAGCGCCGTCCATCACGCCCTTGCGCACCTTCAGCTCAGAGCGCGTCTGTTTGACATACTCGTCCACCACCTTGGCCGCCGCGACCGGCTCGCCGTAGCCGATAACCACGCCCGTCGCGCCTTCCAAGATATCCTTGAATGGCGCGAGGCCCGCTCGCTCGGCGGCCAGCGCCGCGATGCGGTTCTTGACCACTTTGTACTCGACGCCGACCTCTCGAAGACGGCGCCGGAGCTCGGTCATCTGGTTGACGCTGAGTCCGGAGAAGTCGGTGGCGATGGCGATGGAAGCCCTCCCGAGCCGTTCGGCCAGGTCGGCCACCGCTTCTCGTTTCGCTTCAGTTGGCACTGTTCACCTCAATAAGAAAACCCGCCTCCGAAGACGCGGGTCCTGAACCAGGCCAGCCTGGTGCGATTCAGGTCACCTCGGTGGGCCCTTACGGCTTAACCCCGGCTTACGCCGGGGACCCACGGTCTCCGGTGGAACTATTCCGTTTCGCTGATTCTACTCGACTCGCATCGCCATCGTCGACCCGATGTCCAGCGGCACGCTCGGCCCCATGGTCGTGGTGAGGTGCGCCGTCTTGACGAACTGGCCCTTCACCGCCGCCGGACGCAGACGGTTGATCGTATCGATGACCGACGCCATGTTTTCCAGCAGCTTCTCGTCCTCGAAGCTGGCCTTGCCGACAGGGGAGTGGATGATTGCCGTGCGGTCCATCCGAACCTCGACACGCCCCTTCTTGGCGTCCCTGACCGCCTGGGGGATGTCCTGGGGCTGCACCACCGTGTTGGTGCGCGGGTTGGGCATGAGGCCGCGCCGACCGAGGATGCGCCCCAACTTGCCGATCTTGCCCATCATGTCCGGCGTCGCGATGGAAACGTCGAAATCGAGGAAGCCGCCCTCGATACGCTCGATGAGGTCGTCGGCCCCGACGACTTCAGCGCCGGCTTCCGAGGCTGCCCGCGCCAGCTCGCCGGTCACGAACACCGCAACCCTGACCTCCTTCCCCAGACCGTTCGGCAGCATGGCGACGCCGCGCACCTGCTGGTCCGCGTGGCGCGGATCGGCGTTGGTGCGGATGTGAAGCTCGAAGGTCTCGTCGAACTTTACCGCGGCAGCCCCTCTCAATACGCCGATGGCCTCCGATGGCTCATAGCGCTTCTCGCGGTCGACGAGGCCGACCGCCTCGCGGTGGCGCTTTCCGTGCTTGACCATCGTTACTCTCCCTCCACCGCGACGCCCATACTGCGGGCCGTACCCTCGATAATCTTGACCGCGGCGTCGATGTCAGTCGCGTTCAGGTCTTTCTGCTTGGCCTCCGCTATCTCGCGAAGAGCAGAGCGGGAGATTACGCCGGCCCGCACGTGCAGCGGGCTCTCGGACCCTTTCTCGATGCTCAAGGCCTTGCGAACGAGTTCGGCCGCGGGAGGCGTCTTGATGATGAACGTGAACGAGGTGTCCTCGAACACGGTGATCTCCGCCGGAATAATCGTCCCGGCCTGACTTGCAGTCCGCGCGTTGTATTCCTTCACGAACTGCATGATGTTGATGCCGTGCTGACCCAGCGCCGGCCCGACGGGAGGCGCAGGCGTTGCGCTCCCAGCCGGCAACTGTAACCGAAGCACTGCGCGAACTCTCTTAGCCACTACGCCCTCTCAACCTGCAAGAAGTCCAGCTCAACCGGCGTCTCTCGCCCGAAGAAGGACACCAAGACGCGCACCTTGCCTTTGTCCTCGTCCACCGCGTCCACGGAGCCGATGAACTCGGCGAACGGCCCGCCGGTGATGCGGACCATCTGCCCCGGGGCCAGACCCACCTTGATGCGCGGAGTAGGCTCCTCCATCCGGTTTAGGATGAGGTCGACCTCCCGCTGCTCCAAAGGCACCGGCTTGGGACGCCGCTCCCGCTCGTCCTCCGACGATACGAATCCCGTCACCCCCGGAGTGTTGCGGACGACGTACCAACTCTGATCGTCCATCTGCATCTGAATGAGGATGTAGCCGGGGAAGATCTTGCGCTGGACCGACTTGCGCTTCCCTTCCTTTATCTCGACCTCTTCCTCAGTGGGCACGATGACCTTGAAAATTTTGTCCTTCACGTCCATGGACTCGATGCGGAGCTCCAGGTTGCGCTTCACGCGGTCTTCTTGGCCCGAGTACGTATGGACGATGTACCAATGGGACTCGGTCTCGGTGGTCGTGGCCTGCTCTGTCATTCAGCCTCTATTTCCTCATAGCTAACCCGGCGGCCTTCACCGCCGTCGGCAGGGGCGCAAGAACGCCTACAGAAAGACGCGCTCCACCAGCTCGCTGAATCCAAAGTCCCACAGACCGAGGAAGACTCCCATGAAGGCGGAGACGCCCAACACCAGCAGCGTCAGGCGGACAGCGTCTTCCCTCGACGGCCACGTAACTTTCGTAAGCTCGCCGTATATCTCGCCGATGAACGCGAACCTTCCCCGCCGGCGGCCCTGCCCCTCGTCCATGACGGAACGGAGCGGGTTACGGCCCCTCGCTTGCGCCACGTTACCGCACCTCGCGGTGCAGCCGGTGCGTCCGGCACCGCGGGCAGAACTTGTTGAGTTCCAGCCGGTTCGGATCGTTTCGCCGGTTCTTCTCGCTGTGGTACGTCCGCTCGCGGCACTCGGTGCAGGCGAGATTGATCAGCTGACGAACGTCTCCCCTCTTCTTGGCCACGTCCCCTCCTTAGGCGACGCTGGTGATGACTCCGGCGCCGACGGTCCTGCCGCCCTCGCGGATAGCGAAGCGGAGCCCCGGCTCCATGGCCATCGGGTTGATCAGCTTGATGTGCATCTGCGTGTTGTCGCCGGGCATCACCATCTCCACTCCGCCTGGCAACGCAATCTCACCGGTCACGTCGCTCGTGCGGATGTAGAACTGGGGCTTGTAGCCGCTGAAGAATGGCGTGTGCCGTCCCCCCTCGTCCTTCGCCAGCACGTAGACCTCCGCGTCGGCCTCGGTTACGGGCTTGATGGAGCCCGGCTTTGCCAGCACCTGCCCCCGCTCGATGTCCGAGCGCTCGACGCCGCGGAGCAGCGTGCCGACGGCGTCCCCAGGCTCAGCCTCGTCGAGAAGCTTGTGGAACATCTCCACTCCGGTAACGGTGGTCTTGCTCGTGCTCTTGATGCCGACGACCTCAACCTCGTCGCCCGGGTGAACAGTGCCGCGCTCGACGCGGCCGGTGACGACGGTGCCCCGGCCCTTGATGGAGAAGACGTCCTCGACGGGCATGAGGAAGGTCCCGTCGCGTGGGCGGTCGGGAATCGGAATGTACTCGTCGAGCTGCTTGACCAGCTCCATGATGCCCTCATACTCAGGCGCGCTGGCGTCCTTGCTGTCGCATTCGAGGGCTTGGAGCGCGCTCAGCCGGACGATCGGAGTGTCATCGCCAGGGAAGTTGTACTTGCTCAAGAGCTCGCGGACTTCGAGCTCGACAAGCTCGAGGAGCTCCTCGTCGTCCATCATGTCGACCTTGTTGAGGGCAACCACGATCCGCGGCACTTCCACCTGGCGCGCGAGCAGGATGTGCTCCCGCGTCTGGGGCATGGGCCCGTCCGGAGCGGAGACGACGAGGACAGCCCCGTCCATCTGCGCCGCGCCGGTGATCATGTTCTTGATGTAGTCGGCGTGGCCGGGGCAGTCCACGTGGGCGTAGTGGCGATTGGGAGACTCATACTCCACGTGGGCAATGTTGATCGTGACGCCGCGCGCCTTCTCTTCCGGAGCGCTGTCAATCGAATCGAACGCACGGAACTGGCCGCCCCCCGCAAGGGCGAGCACCTTGGTGATCGCTGCGGTGAGGGTCGTCTTGCCGTGGTCGACGTGTCCAATGGTGCCGACGTTAAGGTGCGGCTTCGTCCGTGCAAACTTCTGCTTAGCCATCTAGCGCTCTTCCTCCGTCATTATCTCTAGTTGCCTGTCGTCCCAGTCAGCGGCGCCGGTAGGGCCGCTCGTCATGCGAGTGGAGCCCACAATCGGACTTGAACCGATGACCTCGTTCTTACCAAGAACGTGCTCTACCGCCTGAGCTATGTGGGCAAATCATCCGTCTATGATTGAATGGGTTCCGGCTTTTGGTGGAGGGAGCAGGATTCGAACCTGCGTAGCCCTTAGGGCGTCAGATTTACAGTCTGATGGATTTAGCCGCTCTCCCATCCCTCCATAAGGCCATCGCCTAGTCTAGCACACCCCCAGGGGACATCCCCGCCTAAGCCCTGGAGCCCGAGGAGGGAGTCGAACCCACAACCTGCCGATTACAAATCGGCTGCGCTGCCGTTGCGCCACTCGGGCCGGGACGGCGCCCGCGACAATCAAAAAAGGACGGCCCGCAGGCCGATCCAATCACGGATTATAGGAGCCCCGCCTGGGCAAGTCAAGCGCCGCCCAACGGATGCACGGGGATTGCTACGAGTTAACAATCCCACAAAATCTGGTCTTCAATGTCATTCACACCCCTAGGGCTGCCCGTTAATGTATAGACGGTAATTAGACCTCCCCGGGCGCGTTACGGCCTTGCCCGGCGGACCAATCGGTAGGTGGCTATGCGGCCCGGACTCGTTTTTGTCGGACTATTCGCGCTGTTGATGGCGCTCTACGTCCTCTTGGCAGGCGTCATCGGCAACTTCCTGACTTTCATCCTTCAGGCGGGCATTGTCCTCGCCCTCTTGGGCGCGGCCCTCTGCGTGCGGAAGCAGCGCGCCATCCACGACGGAGACAGGCTGAGCCGCGGCGCGGAACCAGGCTCGCCTGCCTCCCCTTCTAAGGAAGAGCCGGAAGCGTTCTCCTTAGCCGGTTAGCGCCCATAGGTTCACGGTCAGAAGTCCACCGTTAGCGTCGACACCCTCTCTGACGCCGCGTCCAGTACGCGGACGGCGTTGTTGTTCGTGTCCGCCACGTAGATCCTTCCGCCCATGATGCTCAGACCGCCGGGCTCGTAGAAGCGGGCCGACCTGAACGGCCCGTCGGCCGAGCCGGCCTCGCCCGTGCCCGCCACCGTGCCCACCGTCAGCGTGTGGAGGCCGACGCGCTTGATCTTGTTGTTGTACGTGTCCGCCACATAGACGATGCCGCCTTCCTCGGCCACTCCGAGCGGGTGCTGCATCCTGGCGGAAGCCGAGTCTCCGTCGATGTCGCCGAACTCGAAGAGGCCGGCCCCCACGAGCGTCGAGACGTGGTGGCTTGTGATGAGGTCCGCCTGGCGGATGGCGCTCGTCTCACTGTCGGCGAAGAACAGCACTCCGTCCTCATCAGCGTCGATGCCGCTCGGCTGGGCAAGCAGGGCTTCCTCCGGCGGGCCGTCCACGATGTTCTCCCCTCCGTTGCCGGCCACCGCCTGAATGAGTCCGCTGTCCATGTCGTACATCCATATCTGATGGCTGCCTGCCATCGCGATGTACAAGCGCCGTCCAACGATAGCCAGGTCCCACGGCGAGCGGAGGCTCACGGTGAGCGCGGGACCGCCGTCAACCCGTCCCGCCCCCGGCGCGCCCGTCCCGGCGATGGTGTCGACCGTGGCCGCTTCCAGGTCCGCCGCCCTGATCGAGTGGTTCCCGGTGTCGGCCACGTAGAGCGTCTCGCCCATGAGCGCCATACCCTGTGGACGCCTAAACTGCGCGCCCTCCAGAACGCCGTCGGCTATCCCTTCGTCGCCGCTGCCGATAACCGTCTGTATCTCGCCCTCCGGGTCGGTGACGAGCACGCGATGATGACCGGAGTCAGCGATGAACAGGCGTTGGCCGATCGGGTCGGCGAGTATCTTCCCGGGATAGCTCAAGACGCTGGCTTGGGGCGTCTCCGGCTCGAAGGCGGTCGGCCGCGGCCTCAAGATTCCTCGCAACCTGAACTCCACCAGCATCTCGGTGATGAGGTCCACGCCCTGCTCGAAGGTCAGCTCGCCCTCGATCTTGCCGATGACCTTCCCCTCCGGGTCCACGAACATGAGCGTCGGCCACGCTCGCACCGCGTACTGCCGCCAGACCGACATCCCGGTGTCGTTGGCGACGGGGTGGCGTACGCCGTAGCGCATGACGGCCTGTCGCACGTTCTCCGTGGAACGCTCCTCGTCGAACTTGGCGCTGTGAACGCCAACGACCGCAAGCTCCTCCGGGAACTCGCGCTCCAGCCGCCTCAGCGTGGGGATGACGTGCATGCAGTTGATGCAGCAGTAGGTCCAGAAGTCGAGGAGCAGGAGCTTCCCCGAAAAGTCCGCCAGACGGAGCGGACGCCGGGTGTTGAGCCACTCGACGCCCTCCGGAAACTCCGGAGCGTTCACCCTGCCTGCGTACTTGGTCGTCATCAAGAGCATTCTAGCCGGGCAGGGGCATGGGAAGTTATGGGACGGGGACTCCCCCTCCGTCATTGCATCGAGAGTCCTCTCTCCCGTCTGCGGGGGAGAGTTAGAGAGGGGGTCCGCGCCCCACTCGCCTACTTCATTGGTTGTGGTGTTGGACGCAGGCCAACATGAGGGATTCCCGCGCGGGTGGGAACCTCGCAGCCCCCCACGCTCCTTCAACTCCACGGACAGCGCAGCGTTGACAGCAGCGCCGCGGCAATGGTCTACTGGACCTGACTGGAGAGGTCCAGCAGTCTCGGAGTCCGCTAGGCGGTCGCCGAGGCTGTTTATTTTCAGGGCCGGACCGGCGCCTCCGGCCTTCCGCCCACCGAGCGCCCACCGCTATAATTGATGCCCATGACCGAGTATGAGCCCGTGGTCGGGCTGGAAGTGCATGCCCAGCTGCGCACCCGCAGCAAGATGTACTGCTCCTGCCCTTCCGACTACCAAGACGCAGAGCCCAACACGCGGGTCTGTCCCGTTTGCCTCGGGCTGCCGGGCGCCCTGCCCGTCATAAACCGCGAGGCCATCAAGTCGATCATCATGATTGGACTCGCTCTGCACTGCGGCATCTCCGAGCACAGCAAATTCGACCGCAAGAACTACGCCTACCCCGATCTGATGAAGGGATACCAGATCTCGCAGTACGATCTCCCGCTCTGCACCGACGGCTACCTGGAGGTCGCGGTCGATGGAGAGCGGCGCCGCGTCGGCATCGAGCGCGTCCACATGGAAGAGGACGTAGCCAAGCTCACCCATCGGACAGATCCCGCCACCGGCGAGGGCTACTCCCTGGCCGACGTGAACCGCTCCGGCGTGCCCCTCGTCGAGATGGTCAGCCGGCCCGATATCCGCTCGGCGGAAGAGGCGCGCCAGTACCTCATGAGCTACCAATCCATACTCCGCTATCTCGGCGTCTCGACCGCCAACATGGACGAGGGCTCCTTCCGGTGCGACGCCAACGTCAGCATTCGCCCCAAGGGAGAGGAACGCTTCGGCACGAAGGTCGAAGTGAAGAACATGAACAGCTTCCGCTCCGTCTTCCGCGCCATTGAGCACGAGGTCGAGCGGCAGGCCGGGGTCCTCGAATCGGGCGGCCGCGTCGTCCAAGAGACGCGGGGCTGGCTCGAGGATAAGGGCGTCACCGTCTCCCTCCGCAGCAAGGAAGAGGCGAATGACTACCGCTACTTCCCCGAGCCGGACCTGCCCCCGTTGAACGTGGACCGCGCGTGGGTGTCGGAGATCGCCGAGCTTCTGCCGGAGCTGCCCGAGGAGCGCAAGGCGCGGTTCATGGCCGACTACGGGCTGTCCGGCTACGACGCCGACCTCCTTACCGGAACCCCCGGACTCGCCGGCTACTACGAGGCGGCCGTCGATAGCTTCTCGAAGGCCAACCCCGGCTCTAACGCCGACCCCAAAGCTGGATCGAACGGCGCCGCCAAGGCGACCGCCAACTGGACGATCACGGAGCTAGGCCGGCTCTCTAACGAGGCGCACGTCGAGATACACGAGTCAGCGGTCACCCCGGAGCGGCTCGCCGGGCTGCTTGGCCTACTGGAGAAGGGGACCATCGGAACGCCGCAGGCAAAGATAGCCATCGAGGAGATGTTCAAGACCGGCAAGTCCGCGCAGGCCGTGGTCGAAGAGCTGGGGCTGGTCCAGATATCCGACGCCGGCGAGCTGGCAACCGCCGTCCGGCAGGCCATCGCCGACAATCCCCAGGCGGTGGCCGACTACCTCGCCGGCAAAGAGACCGCGGCCAAGTTCCTCGTTGGACAGGTGATGAAAGCAACCAGAGGGAAAGCGAATCCCTCGGTCGTATCCGAGCTGATCGTCGAACAGCTCGACGCGATGAAAGGCTAGCAGGGAGAGCGCGTGGGCACGTACATCAGCTTCGCCGTCATCATCGTCGTGGGTATTCTCGTCGCAAGCATCCTGATGCAGGTTCGCGGCGCAGGGGGAGGGCTCTTCGGCGGCGGCTCGACTCAGTCGTTCCGCACACGCCGCGGTCTCGAAAAGACCCTCTTCCAGTTCACCATCGCCCTGGCCGTCATCTTTGTCATCCTCGCTCTGATGAACATCACCTTCAGCTAGACGGCCAAACCCGCGAAATAGTCCCGTAGCCGCCGCTCGCCGACAGCGGGAGCGACAACGTCAACCTCGGTCTGGGCCAGCTGATAGACCATGACGTCGTAGTTATGACGGCCCGTGAACCGGCGGAACACGGCCTGCAGTTGGGCGCGCCACGTTAGGGTAAGGACTACCTTGGCGTTCCCGACCGCCTCCGCCGCCAGCTCCGCGATCTCGCCCTGCGTCAGCACGTCGGGCCCGCCGATGTCGAGGTCCGTGCTCCGACCGTCCAGCCCATCGACGAGCGCCTTAGCGACGTCCGCCTCGTGTACGGGATTCGTCCGGGCCTGGCCCGCGCCGACCACCGACAGCTTTCGCTTCTTCCGAGCGCCCTCCACCAGCGGCGCGAGGCGCGCGAAGGTCGTCGTCGGCCTCACGACCAGCCCGTCGAGGCCGGACGCGCGGAGGGCCGCGGCGAAGGACTCATGGGCGCGGATGTACTCCATCATGCCCACGAACCTTCCCCCGTACGCCGCAACGTAGGCGAACCGCCGCACGTTCGCGGCTGCCGCCTTCTCCAGCAGGTTGCGGTTGCCCGCGTCGTCGATGTCGTAGAACGTCTCGCGCCCGCCGGTGAACCACCGCTTGGACCGGAGCGGCGCGCCGGCGCTGGAGACGACGGCATCGACGCCCTCGCAGGCGCCTTCCAGCGTGCGCGGGTTCTGCAGGTTCCCGACGAATATCTCCTCCGGCTCGGTGGTGAGCCGCGAGGGATCGCGGACCAGCGCCCGCACGCGCGAGCCGCGGGACTGCAGCTCTCGCACGATCTCCGAGCCGATAGCGCCGCTCGCCCCCGCAACCAGAACGCTGGAAAAGGTCATAGCCCCAGCTTATCGGGATTCAGAACGCCGGTCGGGTCCACGGCGCGCTTGGCGCGTCTCGCGAGCAGCAAGGCGTCCCCCCACTCCCGCTCCGCCCACCCGGCCAGCTTTATCCCGATGCCGTGGCAGTACTCGACTCCGCCGCCAAGGTCGAGCGCTTTATCGAGCATGGCGTCGACAGCCTGCCACAGGGGAGGATTGCCGCCCTCGGCGCGGCTGGAGTCGGGGTCGCGGACGAACACGGAGAAGAGCTGGGGGTCCGTCCACACCGCGGATTCGCGCACTTCGATTCCGTGCTTGGCCGCGGTCTCGTCGCAGAAGCGCTTGTAGGCGACAACCTTGGATACGGGCATCGCGATGTGCAGGTAGTCGGCGCTGCGCCAGCGCTGGTCCTTCCAGCGCTCCGTCGGCCGGAGGGGGCGCGTGTTGTCGCGCCAGCGCTCCGCGACGGCGTGGCGGGTCTCCCAGTACCGGATCGTTGGGCCTGAGCCAAGGTCTTCCCCGCCTGCCGCCAGCGCCTCGGAGACGGCGCGCCGACGCTGGGCCTCGACCTCCTCCCGGTAGCCCTCGAACCCCAGGTACAGGATGCACGGCGCGGGGTTATCCGTGTCGTACAGCTCCTCCGTGAGGTCGATAAGCGCTGGGACCAGACCGATGTCGAACAACCGGACGACCGCCGGGTGCCCTTGCTCGAAGCTCCTGAAGCCAATCGACGCGAACTCTCGCGCCTCCGGCTCGGCGTGCAGCTGCACCGTCGCCTCAGTGATCACGCCCATCGTCCCCTCGGCCCCCACGAACAGGCCGTTGAGCATGGGGCCGCTGCTCTGCCGAGCGATGGGCCGCGTGCGAACGATCTCGCCTCCGCCGAGCACGACTTCCAACCCGCGCACCTGACGGCCCATAGAACCGTACTTGCTGGCGCGGTAGCCGACGCTGTCCGTGGAGATTGCGCCGCCGACGGTCGCGATGGGGACGCTCCAGGGGTCGTGGCCAAGGATGAGGCCGCGCCTGCGGGCGGCGGCGTCAAGGTCGGCGAGGTAGACCCCCGGCTGCACTCGAGCGATACGGTCCTCGCGGCTTACCTCGATCACTTGGTCCATTCGGCGCAGGTCGAGGGCGATTCCCCCCCGCCGCGGCACGACGGCCCCCATTACGCCGGTGCCGCCGCCGTAGGGAATGACTGCGGCGCCTTGAGCCGAGGCGTAAGCCATGACCGCCGCGACCTCCGCCGTGCTCGCCGGACGCGCCGCCACGTCCACCCTGGCCTCTGTCAGACCTTCCAGCCGGCCAAGCCTGCGGCTATTGATGGCGTCGAACGAAAACCGCTCGCGCGACTCGTCGTCGGCCAGCACGTGCTCCGCGCCGACGATGGCGGCGAGGGCGTCGCGGAGAGCTTCGGCGCGTGTCGAGGTCATGGCGGCGCGCCTCTCCTCACCCGCTCGACCAGGGATCGATCACCGTGATTCCACATCCTTCGAAGCCGCTTGAGTCCCTCGTGGCGACTGCGGCTCCACGGGAACGGGCGATCGCCGCTATCTGACAGTCGGACTGGCTGATGGGGCGTCCTGCCGCGCGCCGTGCGGCTGCTATCTCAGCGTAGACGCGGGCCGCTTCACTGTCGAACGGGAGGATACGCCCTGCGAAGTCTTCCTGGAGCGTGTTCTCAAGCTCGGCGGAGAGCCTGTCCCGGCGTTGACCGGCCGGCATGATCTCCAACCCGTAGCGGAGCTCCGCTTCACTGACAGCAGAGAGAAATAGCGTCTCGGCTTCTTGTCTGGCGGCCCAGTCGAAGACGTTGGGGTTCGGATGAGGGCGAGTCAGCTCAGAGACGACGTTGGTGTCCAGAACAATCGTCACGGCCTCAGTCGAACGTGGGGGGTTCCCGCATGGGCTCACGCGGAGGCAGCTCCAGCTCCATGCCGCCCAACGGCGCGAACCGGGAGTGAATGGCCTCCGCCAGGTTTCCCGGTCGCTTTGGCTGGGGGTCGAGCGTCGAGCGCAGGATGACGCGGGCCTCTTCCTCCATCGAGTGCCCGTGCTCGGCGGCCCGGATGCGGAGGCTCCGCTTCAGCTCCTCGCTGATGTTGCGTATCGTGATGCTGGCCATGATTGCTCGCCCTGCGACGCTATCATTATATGCAACGCAATCGTTGCAGTCAAAGCCACGAGATGAGTCCCCTACCCCACGACCCGCCACGTCGTGCCCGAAGGGGAGTCCGTCACCTCGATCCCCATCGCCGCCAGCTCGTCGCGCACGGCGTCGGCTCCGGCGAAATCACGGGTGGCGCGAAGCTCGGCCCGCTTGTCGACGAGCGCCTGCGCCCTTGCCGCCAGGCCCGCGTCCACCACTGCGCCTCTCTGTTCGAGGGTGAGGCCGAGCACGCCGGTCAGCTCCACCAGCGCCGCCTGCGCCTCGGAGACATCCCTTCCTTCCGCCGAACCCCGGTTGATCTCGCGGGCGAGGTCGAAGAGCGCGGCGACGGCCTGGGGACTGTTCATGTCGTCGTCCATCGCCTCGATGAAGCGGGCGCGCGCCTCCGCGCCGTCGAGGCGATCGGGGGCATTCGCGTTGGCTGCGGCCGACGTCGCCTGGCGCAAGCGAGCGACAGCACGCTCCGAACCGGCCAGGGCCTCGTCGGAGTAGTAGCCGGGACTGCGGTAGTGGGCGTTGAGGACGGAGAGACGGATGGCGTCGGGCGAATAGCGCTCCAGCGCGTCGCGTATCGTGACCAAGTTGCCCAAGGACTTGCTCATCTTCTCGGCATCGAGGTTGAGCAGGCCGTTGTGCAGCCAGAAGGCCGCGAAGGGCCGTTTGCCCGTGAACGCTTCGCTCTGGGCTATCTCGTTCTCGTGGTGAGGGAATACGAGGTCCTGCCCACCCCCGTGGATGTCGATGGACTCGCCCAGATAGCGCAGCGCCATCGCCGAGCACTCGATGTGCCAGCCGGGACGGCCGCTTCCCCACGGGCTTTCCCACGCCGGCTCCCCCGGCTTGGCGGACTTCCAGAGCGCGAAGTCCATCGGATGCTCCTTCTCGACCCCCGGCTCGATGCGGGCGCCCGCGCGCATCGTGTCCAGCGACCGATGACTGAGCTTGCCGTAGTCGTCGACGCCGCGCACGCGAAAGTACACATCGCCGTGGGACTCGTAGGCGTGGCCGGAGTCGATCAGGCCCGTAATCATTTCAATGATCTTGGGCGCTTCCTGGGTGGCCCGCGGATAGATGTCCGCGGGGCGGACGTTGAGGGCCGCCATGTCGTCGAAGTACTCGACGATGTGTTTTTCCGCCAGCTCCTCGACCGTCGTCTCCTCTTCGATGGCGCGGTCGATGAGCTTGTCGTCGATGTCGGTGAAGTTTTGGACGCGCATGACCCTGAAGCCCCGGAACTCCAGGTAACGATGGAGGACGTCGAAGACGATGAAGCTCATCGCGTGGCCCACGTGAGACGACGAATAGGGCGTAATCCCACAGACGTACATACGCACTTCGTCGCCGGCGGGAGCGAAGTCGCGCTTCTCGCCGGTGAGCGTGTCGGATAGCTTCATGGAGTTTCGTCTGTGATAGAGGCGACGGCCAAGGCGGAGACGCCCTCGCCGGTCCCGGTGAAGCCGAGGCCGTCTTCGGAGGTGGCCTTGACGCTCACGGCGGAGACATCGACGCCAAGCGCGACTGCGACCGCCGTCCGCATGGCCGTTATCCGCTCCGCGAGCCTTGGCCGCTGGATGACGATTGTAGCATCGACGTTCACCACCCGCCATCCGGCGGCGCTCAGCATGGCGACGGTGCGCCTCAGCAGTTCCATGCTCGACACGCCCTTGGGGACCGTGGGGTCGTCCTCGCGGAAATGGCCTCCGATATCCCCGAGCGCCGCCGCGCCCAACAGCGCGTCGATGATCGCGTGGGCCGCCGCGTCGCCGTCGCTGTGGCCTTCGAGCCCCCGCTCGAACGGGACCTCGACGCCCGCCAGCACGAGTGCCGCGCCGTCAACCAGCCGGTGCGCGTCATAGCCCATGCCGAATCGGATGGTCACTTAGGTTCCTTGGGGCAGGAGTAAATCTCTCCTGCTATGCGTTGGTGCCCGCAGTGTGAGCCGCAGCCCGTTCTTCCGCGATTTCGGCCTCACGTTCAAGCTGAATTTTAGTTTCATATGCTCTTGCCAACCTGCTTCGTCGTTCAGGCCAGGCTTTAGCGGCGCTTTCCCACGCCACAGTCGACTCAAAATCTTTCTCAGCGCGCGTATTAGCAATGCGTTCCCAGATTTTGGCCAATTCGCCATGCCCCTTAGCCCACGCATCCACAGCACTTTCCCATGCCCGAGATACTTCACTATTCCCTTCAGCCTGTGCTGCAACAGCACGCTCTCTAGCTGCGTCAAAGCGCGGCCACAATTCTCCCATTTGAACCCTCCATTCAGCGCATGCTACCGCAGCACGATTCCTTGCCTTCGCCACCTCCTCCCATGCTTCCGCCATCTCCTCATTGCCACAGGCCCATGCCTCAGCAGCCTGCCTCCATGCTTTCGCTACCCCCGCACTTCGCGCGGTTGCAGCACTTCGCATCGCGCTAGTCGCATTCCCCGCAAGGTGTTCTAGGGCTTCCGCAGCCCCCTCATCGCCATCAGCCCATGCCTCAGCGGCCTGTCTCCATGCTTTTGCTATCCCCGCACTTCGCGCGGTTGCAGCACTTCGCATCGCGCTAGTCGCATTCCCCGCAAGGTGTTCTAGGGCTTCCGCAGCCTCCTCATCGCCATCAGCCCATACCTTTGCCGCCCGCTCCCATACGCTGGCTACCCCTTCCCAACCTGCATCCCGCGCTGCCACAGCTTCTTCTGCTGCTTTAGCTGCACACTCCGCGAATTCACTCCATTCCGTCAATCCATCCCATTCGGTCGCGATGTACTCCCAATACTCGGCTTCAGCAGAGTCGCCGTATGACCACTCTCTCGCAGCCTGTTCCCACGCCCTTGCTTCCTCACTTCTGCCCTCAGCCCATGCGCGAGTAGCTTCCAGCACCGCTTTAGCTTGTTTGACTTCCAAAACTGTCTGCGCCCGAGCGATACGCTCCCAGACTTCAGCCATCCTCTGTCTGCCTTCATTCAACGCTTTAGCGGCAGACTCCCATGCTTCCGCTACTTCGATCTTCCCAGCAGCTCGCGCCTTGGCAGCATGCTCCAATGCCGCAGATTGCTCCTTCTCATACGCCATCACCTACCCTCCCCCTCACCCAACAGCGCCCCCGCCACGACCAAATCCTCCGGCGTCGTTACTTTGATATTGCTCCGCGCCCCCTCGAACACGCGCACCTCGACGCCGATGCGCTCCGCCATCGCTGCATCGTCCGTTACGTCGTCCGCGACCTCGGCGTGGGCGCGCTCGAGGACGTCGCGACGGAACACTTGGGGCGTCTGAGTCAGCGCCAACTCACTGCGGTCGAGGGTCTCCACGACGCTACCGTCAGGGGCTACGCGCTTGATCGTGTCGAACGCTGGAACGACGGCGACCGCTGCGCCCGTCGAGGCCGCGGCCCGCAGGCCGTCCTCGATCATGCGAGGCGTGACGAACGGGCGCGCGCCGTCGTGGACGAGGACCCACTCGCACTCCGCGGGGAGCGCCGCGAGGCCGATGCGAACGCTGTCCTGCCGGCGCGCGCCCCCAAGGACCGGGGGCGCGGTCTTGCGCCAGCCCTTCTCATCGCGCAGCTTGGCGATGGCGTCGCGGTTGCCTTCCCCGACGACGAGGACAATCGCGCCGACGGCGGCGGACTGCTCGAAAGCGGCCACGGTGCGGGCTATGAGGGGCTCGCCTCCCAGGTCGGCGAGCGTCTTGTCGGCGCCCCCCATGCGCGTGCTGGCCCCGGCCGCAACGATGACGGCGCCGACGCGCTCGGCGGGGGGAAGAGCAGCCTCGTCGGTCATGGCGACGAGTAGGATCCTACCGCCACCAGAAGATGGAGCGATTGCGCCCCGCTGCCTCGGTGAGAGCGTTCCACTGCTCGTCGGTCAGGCGCCAGCCGGAGGCGCCGCAGTTCTCGTCGACGCGGCTCAGGGTGTTGGTCTTGGGGATAGTGATGACCACCGGCGACCGCAAAGTCCAGTTCAGCAGGACTTGGGCGGACGTCTTCCCGGTCTGAGAGCAGACGCTCCGCATCGCGTCGACCAAGCGCGAGTTACGCTTCATCTCGCGCTCGAATGAGCCCTGCTCCAGAGAGCTGTAGGCCAGCACCATAATGCCCCGCTCCTCGCAGTACGGGATGACGCTGTCGGCGAACTCGTGGTCGAACAGGCTGTACTTGATCTGGTTCTCGACGACCAGGTCCGGACCGAGCGCGGCCTCCGCGTCACGCATCTCGTCGACGGAGAAGTTGCTGACGCCGACGTGGCGCACCTTCCCCGCCGCGACGAGCTCGGCCATGGCGCCCATCGTCTCCTCGATGGGGACCTTCGAGTTAGGGGCGTGGAGCTGGTAGAGATCGATCGTCTCGACGCCGAGCTTAGCCAGGCTCCTGTCGCAGGCGTCGTTGAGCTGCTTGCGTTGGAAGTGCTCCGGCGAAACCTTGGTGGCGATAAACACCTCGTCTCGCCTGCCGGCGATGGCCCGCCCAACGCGCCCTTCCGTGCCGTACGATTCGGCGGTGTCGATCAGAAACGAGCCAAGCTCGACGGCGCGATGAATAACCGCTCGATCGCCACTAAACTTCCACGTCCCAAACCCGACCTCGGGCAGCTGGACGCCGCTTTTGCCTAAGGGTTTCGTATCCATGCCCCAACCTTACCACCGACTCAGGGGGACAGAGCCGGGAAAGCCTACGTGTCGCGGACGCGGGTCGGGCCGACTTCCCCGGAGCACCAGGGAATGAACGCCTTCATCCGGCAGGGCGCGCCGTTCTTCGCCAGCTCAGCCTCGAATATCTCGTGGACCCGTCTTGACTCGTCCTCGTACTCGATCTGGCCGCCGCCTTCCTGAATGCTCAAATCAGAGGAACGCGGCCCGCCGACGAGCCCGGTGCCCGGCCGCAGCGCCAGGTAGCGCGCCCGCGTCGGCCCAGCGTTGAAGTGCTGATGGAGCGTCCGGTCGGCAGGGACGATGACCATGCCCCCCACCTTCCAGTCCGCCTTGCGTAGATCGGACTGGGACTCGTCGTTCCAGAGCAGTGAGAAGCCCTCGCCGCTCAGAATCACGAGGTGCGCTCCGGGACCGTGGCGGTGCGCCTTCTTATACGTGCCCACCGGGAACTCGGAGATGTGCGATTTCGTCACGTTGCCCGCCATCTCCAGGCTGGCGTTCACGCCTCCCGCTCCGCGGGTGAGGTAGTCATAGAGCGGCATGCCGGGCGCGTTGGGGATGAAGTTGCTCGCCCACTTCCGACGCTGGTAGAGCGTGCCGGAGCCGCTGAAGTAATCGTCGCGCCCGCCGAAGCGGTCGGTGAATTGGAAATCGTTGTCGAACACGAAGTCGCGGTTGCGCCACCACCGCAGAACGGGCGGAGCGTTCGTGACGCCGAGATACCGCGCCGGCTCCGCGCCGCTGGCGTTATAGTGCCGGTACCACGCGTTGAGGGGGATGGAGAACAGACTGCCCGCGCTCCACTCGAACGTCTGCTCCGCCCCGCCTTCCAGCCACACGCTCGTCGCTCCCCGACCGGAGACGATATAAACCATCTCCTCGTACAGGTGGTGCTCCGGCGTCGAGCTCCCGCCCGGACTGATCTCGACGAGGTGCGAGTCATTGAGGAGGAGCGGGTTCGGGATGTTAATTATCGCGCCCTTGCCGCCCTTGCGCTCCCAGTCGCCAAGCTCGATGCGTCCGAGGTCCTCGAATGCGAAGTCCACGATGACTTTCACGCCCTCGCTGCGCTGCCAGTCCAGATAGGCGTCGGGCTCCGGAAACACGTCCAGATTGTCCGGCGTCTCCGCTCGTCTGATCTCGGCGTCGGTTGTCATGCTCCGCCCTCCTATGCCTGAGTCCTCGACGCCAACGGCGTCGCGTCCTCAGCTCTGTTCATCGTTGGCCTCACGTGGCCATCCTGCCCGCGGCGCAACCTTATCACCGACCACCGTCCCGTAACGGAATCCCCTCCTGGTTCCTCTCCCCGTCTTTGGGAGGGTTACGCCCTCGCGGACACGGGCTCGCGTCAATCTCGCGACCATCACAAGCGGCGTCGACAGTTACGCCCTCGCGGACACGGGCTCGCGCGATTCGCTGTTGGCGAAGGTGAGCCGCCCGTCCTCGGCGCCGACGATGACTGTATCGCCATCCTGGCATTCACCGGCGAGGATGTGCCTGGCCACCTCGTTCTCCACGTGACGCTCGACTGCCCGGCGCAAGGGGCGCGCGCCGTAGACGGGGTCGAAGCCTTCGTCCACGAGCCAGTCCAGCGCCGCCTGAGTGAGCTCGATGCCGATGGAGCGCTCCGCCAGCTGGCGGCGCACCTTGTCGACCATCAGCTCGATGATCCGGTGAAGCTCTTCGCGGCTGAGCTGGTGGAAGATGATGTACTCGTCCACCCGGTTGAGGAACTCCGGCTTGAAGGATTTCTTGAGCGCCTCCATCACCGCCTGGCGATGTTGCTCTTCCTCCGCGACCTTGCGCCCCGCCTGGAACCCCAGCCCACCCTTGCTGAACTCGGCCGTGCCCAGGTTGCTCGTCATGATGATGATGGTGTTGCGGAAGTCCACCGAACGGCCGTGGCCGTCCGTCAACCGGCCATCGTCCAGGATCTGGAGCAGCACGTTGAACACGTCCGGGTGCGCCTTTTCGATTTCGTCGAAGAGCACCACACGGAACGGACGCCGCCGGACCGCCTCTGTGAGCTGGCCCGCCTCGTCGTAGCCGATGTACCCCGGAGGCGCGCCGATAAGCCGCGAGACGGTGTGTCGCTCGCCGAGTTCGGACATGTCGATCCGCACCATGTTCTCCTCGTCGTCGAACAGGTACTCCGCCAGCGCGCGCGCCAGCTCGGTCTTTCCCACCCCAGTCGGCCCCAGGAACATGAACGAGCCGACAGGCCGCCGCTCGTCCTTCAGCCCGGCGCGCGCCCGGCGGATGGCGTCCGCGACGGCGACGACGGCGTCGTGCTGGCCGACCAAGCGTTGGTGCAAACGGTCCTCCAGGTGCAACAAGCGCTCTGCCTCCTCCTCCATGAGGCGCGCCGCCGGGATGCCGGTCCATGCCGCGATAAGCGCGGCGATGTCCTGCTCGTGGACCACCATGTCAGCGTGATCGCGGCCCAGAAACTCGCCGCGCTCCCGCTCGAACTCTTCTTCGAGGCGCACGCGGTTGACTTTGAGCCGCGCCGCGGCCTCGTAGTCCGCCCGCTGCGCCGCCGAATCCTCCTCCTCGCGCAGACGGCGCGCCTCTTGCGCCTTCGCGTTCAGCTCGGGCGGCAGGCTCTCGACGTCCAGCCTGAGCTTAGCGGCAGCCTCGTCGATCAGGTCGACTGCCTTGTCCGGCAAGTGACGCTCGGAGATGTAGCGCGCGCTCAGGCGGGCCGCGGCCACCAGCGCGCCGTCGTCGAGCGCGACTTTGTGGTGCGCCTCGTACCGCGGCTTGAGTCCACGCAGAATCTCGATAGCCTCCTCGACCGTCGGCTCCTCCAGCCAGATAGGCTGGAACCGCCGCTCCAGCGCCGAGTCCTTCTCGATGCGCCGCCGGTACTCGTCGGGCGTCGTCGCGCCGATCACTTGCAGCTCGCCGCGCGCGAGGGCGGGCTTCATGATGTTGGCGGCATCGATGCCCCCCTCCGCTGCTCCGGCGCCCACGACCGTGTGCAGCTCATCGATAAACAGGACGACGTCCCGCCGCGCCTCCTTCATCTCATCGATGACCGACTTGAGCCGTTCCTCGAACTCCCCTCGGAACTTTGACCCGGCCACGATGCCCGCCATGTCCAGCGCCAGCACCCGCTTGCCGCGCAGTGACTCCGGCACGTCTTCCGCGACGATGCGCTGGGCGAATCCCTCTGCAATCGCCGTCTTGCCGATACCGGCGCCGCCGATGATGACGGGGTTGTTCTTCGTGCGGCGGGTCAGCGTCTGCATCACGCGCCGAATCTCTGCGCCCCGGCCGATCACCGGGTCGAGCTTGCCCTCGCGCGCCAGGTCCGTCAGGTCGACGGTGTAGCGCTCCAACGCCTGATAGCGGCTCTCGGCGCGCTGATCGGTCACCCGGCGCCCGCCCCGCACCCGCTGGAGAGCTTGGTAAGCCCGCTCCTTGTCCACGCCATGATTCTTCATGACGCGCGCGGACTCGCCCCTCTCGTCCGAAAGCGCCGCGATGAACAGGTGCTCGGCGCTGATGTACTCGTCGCGGAGACGCTCCGCCTCATCCTTCGCGGCCTGCAGCAGCGTCAGCGCGCGGGGCGTAGGGTGCATCTGATTGGACTCGTACGCGAGTCGCGGCGTCTGGGCGAGAGCCGCCCCAATCTCGGCGCTGACGGCGCCGGCATCTACCCCTAGCTCCCTCAGCATCTGTACGGGGACGCCCCCCTCGTTCTCGAGCAGCGCGAGCACGACGTGCTCTACGTCCCATTGCGCGTGCTTGAAGCGGCGCACGACGTCATAGCTCGCGCCGATGGCGTTCTGCGCCTGCTCCGTGAAGTCGTCCTGCTTGAAAACCATCTCCTCTCCGCTCCTCTCCGTCATTCCCGCGCTAGACGGGAACCTCCCTCCCAAACGTCGTTCCCGCGTAGGCGGGAACCTCGCCGGCCCTTATCGACTGCCCAACCGCTCCTCAAGCTCGCGCACCTGCCGCCCTAGCTCCGCCATGCGCGCCTGCATGCGCATGATTACATCCACTCCGGCAAGGTTGATCCCCAAATCGTCGATGAGCGACTTGATCCAGCGCGCCCGCTGCACGTCCCACGGCGAGAACATGCGGATGTTTCCTCGTGACCGGGCCGGCTCGAGCAGGCCGATGCGCTCGTAGTAGCGAAGCGTCTGAGCATGCACGCCCACCATCCGCGCCGCAACGCTGATGACGTAGCAAGGCTCGTCCTCCGGGACTCCGTCCACACTGACGACGCTGCCCACTAGCCCCTCGACCACCCGTATCTCGACCATTCCCCATCCTCCAGCAACTCGCCCTTCCCGCCATCCAGCAGGGCTGGCGCCTAGGGGCTACGCTACGCCCTCACCCTCCCAGACTCGCGAAGGCGCTCGAACAGCTCGCGCTCCTCGTCCGTCAGGCCGGAGGGAAGCACCACCCTGACGGTCACGAGTTGGTCTCCGTGTCCGCCGCCGCGCCGCTTGGGCATGCCCTTGCCGCGCAGGCGGAACACCCGGCCGTTCTGCGTCTCGGGGGGGATCTTTAACACCACGCTCTTCCCCGTAATGACGGGAGCCTCGATCTCGCCGCCGAGCACGGCGTCCACGAGCGGAACGTCCGCGGTAACACGAAGGTTGTCCCTCTCGCGGGTGAAGACGGAGTGCGGCGAGACCGCGACCGTCAGATTGAGATCAACTCCATGGCCCGCTCCCGGCCCGCCATTTGCGCTCACGTGGACACGCGAGCCGGACTCCACGCCCGCGGGGATGCTGACCTCGAGCCGCTTGCCGGGCGCGCCGGTCATTGGGTCGGGGGGCGACTGTACGGTGCGCTTGGTCCCCGCGTAGGCCTCCTCCAATGTGATCGTCACCGGCGCATCGAACTGACGTCTCGCGAACATCTCCTCGGGACCATGGGCGCGCTGTCCGCTGAAGAGGTCCCCGAAGACATCGCCCAAGCCTCCAAGGCCGGCGGATGCGGCTGAGGCGGGGCGTCGGGTCCGCGCCCGATTGAACCACGTGAAGGGCGACTCCCCCATCCCAGCGCCCATCCCCGCCTGATCGGCGTGCCGCCAGTTGTCCCCGAAGCGATCGTACTTCTTCCGCGACTCCGCGTTGGAGAGGACCTGATAGGCCTCGTTGATCTCCTTGAACTTGGCCTCTGCGCCCTTGTCGCCGGAGTTCACGTCCGGGTGGTGCTTCCGCGCCAAACGCCGATAAGCGGCCCGCACCTCCTTCTCGGAGGCTCCCCGCTTGATGCCCAACGTCTCGTAGTAGTTCTTGGCCATAAACCATCTACCTGTAGCAACATTGAGCGTATCACTATCAACTATGCTTAATCAATCACTAATAGCCCTACGCCAAGCCGACCACCAAGCTCGTACCTCTGGGCTAGACTGAACATCGTCCCGATTCCTCGAATACGATGTCCTGTACGAGTAGAGAATTCCATGCCGCTCCCAACCCTAGCTTCCGTATACCCGCTGCTGAGGCGCGCCTTGGCGGCGGCCCTCGGCCTCCTTCTTATCGTCGGTTGCCTCCCGCCCACTCCCACTGCCGAGCCGACAGCCACCCCGACGCCCGTACTCACACCCACTCCTACCGCTATTCGCGTGCCTACTCCCACCCCACGCCTCCCATCATGCCTGGGCAGACCCCTAGGCCCACGCCCGTCCCAACAGCCACGTCGACGCCCACGTCGACGGCAACGCCCACGCCTACTCCCACTCCAACTCCAACTCCTGGCTCCCTGGATAGGGCTGTTCTGGTCGCTTTCTACAACGCGACCGGCGGGACGAACTGGTCGAACGATAACAACTGGCTGAGCGACGCCCCGACCGGCGAGTGGCGCGGCGTCGTCACGGACAGCAGCGGACGAGTCATCAGGCTGGAGCTGCCGAATAGCCGGTTGACAGGAGAGGTGCCTTCCGAGCTGGGCAACCTAGCAGACCTGCAATTGCTGGACCTCTCGGAGAACGAGCTAAGCGGGCGGATACCGTCCGAGCTGGGCAGCCTCGCTGACCTGCAGCTCCTGAACCTCAGGGGCAACGCCCTAACCGGGGGAGTGCCGTCCTGACTGGGTAGCCTCGCCAATCTGCAATGGCTGGACCTTTCCCGAAACCCCCTGGGTGGAGATATAGCCTCTGGCCTGGGCGGCATCCCCAATCTGGAATGGCTGCGTCTCTCGGCGAGCGGACTGACCGGAGAGATACCGGCGGAGCTGGGCGGCCTCGCTAGCCTGAGAGGGCTCTACCTCAACGATAACGACCTGGTAGGCCAGGTCCCGCCTGAGCTTGGGAACCTCGCCACGCTCGAAGCCCTGGACCTCTCGGCAAACCAGTTGAGCGGAGAGACTCCCGCGGCATTGAGCGCCCTCCTCCATCTGGAGCTGCTGAATCTCAGGGGAAACGCGCTTACGGGAGAAATACCGCCGGAGCTAGGTCGCCTCATCAGCCTGAGAACACTGGACCTCAGGGCGAACCGGCTGAGCGGAGAAATACCGCCCGATCTAGGCCGCCTCGCCAACCTTATCGCCCTGGGTCTTTCGGAGAACGCATTGACCGGCGGCATACCAGACGCCCTGCGCGCTCTCGCCAACCTTGAATTGCTCTTCCTCGACCGAAATCAGTTGAGCGGTGAAATACCCGCCGTGCTGGGCGACCTCGCCAAGCTACAGTGGCTGTCGCTCTCACAGAACCGATTGAGCGGGAATCTTCCCGCTGAGCTCGGCAGACTCACAAACCTGATAAGGCTGCGCCTCGCAGCGAACCGGCTGACGGGATGCATACCCCAGGAGCTGCGGAACGTTCAGGACAACGACTTCTCCGAAGTCGGTCTGTCGTTCTGCGGCGCTTGATGGACCTTCCCCCGCCAGCCGTGGCGAAACCCGTTTAGCAGGCCGTGGCCACGTTGACGGCTATCGACGCGCCTGTTACGCTATTGGCAAAGTGAAGAGGATTTCTCCTCGTTTCGTAGCCGTCGGGCGATGGCGCGTGCGGAGTAGGCGAACCGCCGCACGCGTCTATGTGTATATAGGGGGTTGCCATGGCGAACACCGCCGCTCTGCGCTGTAAGGAATGCTCTCGCGAGTACCCCATCGGCGCCTTCAACGTTTGCGATTTCTGTTTCGGTCCGCTCGAAGTCGTCTATGACATGGACACAATCGCCAAGATCGCAAGCCGCGAGCGGATCATGGCCGGTCCCCTCAGCCTCTGGCGCTACGCCGACTTCCTACCCGCGGACTACAACCCGGACGTGGACATCAACGCCGGCTTTACGCCGCTCATCCGCTCACGAAGGCTGGCGGAACGACTAGGCCTCAACGAGCTCTGGATAAAGAACGACAGCGTCAATCCGTCCTACTCGTTCAAGGACCGCGTCGTCGCCGTGGCGACGGCGACCGCCCTCCAGCTGGGGTTCGACACCATCGCCTGCGCGTCGACCGGAAACCTGGCGTGCGCGGTGGCCGCCCACGCGGCCCGCGCCGGCATAAAGGCATACGTCTTCATCCCTTCCGACTTGGAGAAGGGAAAGGTGCTGGGGGCGGCAATATACAACCCCACCATGGTCGCCATCGACGGCAGTTATGACGACGTCAACCGCCTCTGCAGCGAGCTGGCCGACCAGTACCCATGGGCTTTCGTGAACATCAACGTCCGCCCTTTCTACGCGGACGGCAGCAAGACCCTCGGCTTCGAGGTGGCGGAGCAGCTCGGATGGCGCGCCCCCCGGCACGCAATCGCCCCGTCCGCCTCCGGCGCCATGTTCACCAAGATCTACCAGGGGCTGAAGGAGTTCGAGCAGGTTGGGCTCATCGGCCCGGTCGACACGCAGATGCACTGCGCCCAGCCCCGCGGCTGCTCGCCCATCGCCACCGCCTACGAGGAGGGACGCCTGGTGATCAGGCCGGTCAAGCCCGCCACCATCGCCAAGTCCCTCGGAATCGGCAACCCCGCCGACGGCTACTACGCCCTCAAGACCATCGAGGCCTCTGGCGGCTCAGCGGTCATCGCCGAAGAGCACGAGGTGGCCGAGGGCATCAAGCTCCTCGCCGAGACCGAGGGCATTTTCACCGAAGGCGCCGGCGGCGTCGCGATCGCCGGCCTGAAGCGGCTCGTCGAGCGCGGCGAGATCGGGCCGGATGAGTCAACGGTGGTCTACATCACCGGCAACGGCCTGAAGACGACGGAAATCGTCGAAGACGTGGTCAACCCGATCCATATCGACGCGACAGTGACGGCATTCGAGGAGTCCGCAGCCGTAAGGGCCCGATGACTATGGCAGCGATGCAGCGCGTGCGGTTCACCTTCTTGGACAGGCTCATCAAGGAGCCGATTATCTATAGAATGGGCCGCGACTTCGCCGTCGTCACCAACATCAGACGGGCTGACATCCAAGAGGGCGTCGGCTGGGTGATCCTCGAGGTCGAGGGTGAGTTGGAAGAGGTCGAGCGCAGCCTGGACTGGGTGCGCTCGTTGGGAGTCCGGGTCGATCCCGCTTTAGGCGACCTGGTCGAACCGTAACCCACGGAGGAACTGACAGCATGAGCGTAATGGTGCGCATTCCAGGTCCGCTGCGACGGGTCACTGACGGCGCCGACAAGGTCGAGGTCGACGCCGACAGTCTCGGCGGCCTGATCTCCGCCCTCGACGACCAGTACCCCGGCATGAAAGACCGGCTTCTCGATGAGAACGGGGAGCTCCGCTACTTCGTCAACCTGTACCTGAACAACGAGGACGTCCGATTCCTCGAAGGTCTCGGCACGTCGATCAAGTCCGGCGACGAAGTCAGCATCGTCCCCGCGGTCGCGGGAGGCCGGGTCTAGACCCCCGCCAACCGGCCGCGCGGAGCGCAGAGGCCGATACGTGACCCTTCCACCCGACGACGACCTGTATAGCGAGAGAGAGCTCGCCGAAATCGACGAGCTCAACCGCATGACCGACGACCGCGCGTCGTTCTTTCAGAGTAAGTGGTGGAAACGCGGGGCCATCGTTTTCGCCCTCATCATCGTGCTCTCGCTGCTTTTGCCTATCCTCGTCCTTGTCCGGGGCGGCTCCTCCCGCGCCCCTGTCGAAACGCCGACCGCCGCCTTGCAGGTCCCGGACTTCGAACTCGAGGCCGCGCAGGGCGGGACCGTCCGCCTGTCCGATGAGGTGGCGGCCAACTCCGCCGTCGTGCTCGTCTTCTACCGCGGCTATTTCTGAGGCATCTGCCGCAGCCAGCTCGTTGAGCTGGAGGAGTCCTACGACGCGATACGCGGCCAGGGGGCCGAGTTGCTCGCGATCAGCGTAGACACCCTGGAGTACGCACGGCAGATGCAAGGCCTGGTCGGCGCCAGATTCCCCGTGCTGGCCGACCCCGACCACTCCGTCGCGTCCGCCTACGGCATATTCGACCTACTCGGAGACGGAGTGGCCGCCCCGGCGACTTTCATCGTTTCTTCGAAAGCGGACATCTCATACTACATAGGCAGCGAAATCGGCGACCGTATCCGGGCGTCCGTTATCATCGAGCGGTTGCGCGAAATCAACATGGCGCCCCGAACGACGTCCAGCTAGCGCATTGACATACTGCATCCCCCCTCACGTCCGCGCCCCGTGCCTACGGATAGCCATCAAGACTCAGGAGAACGCGAATATGCGGACCTTGCGCCGAAGCGTCCCCATCCTCGCCAGCGCCATCGGACTCATCGCTATCCTCTTGGTGGCGTGCGGCCCTGGCGCGCCGGCCGCGAGTTTCACCGCAGCCCCTCTATCTGGCGACGCCCCGCTCACGGTCCAGTTCACCGACACCTCGGAGAACGAGCCGACGGAATGGCTGTGGGACTTCGGCGACGGCGGCGTGACCTCGGAGCAGGACCCTGTCCACACGTATGCCACCCCCGGCAGCTACCTCGTGCGGCTCATCGCGACCAATGAGGACGGCTCGAGCGAAGCCACGACTAGCCAGTCCATAGAGGTAGGCCCCGGCCCCGTTGCGCGCGCCCAGCTCTCCGTCAGCGACATCACGCTCTCCGTCGGTCAGCAGCAGACCCTTGAGGCTTTCGCATGGGACGAGTTCGGCAACGAGATTGCCAGCCCTGAGGTGGCCTGGTCCGCCTCCGCCGGCACGGTAGACGCATCCGGACAGCTCACCGCGGGAACTGCCGCCGGGACCTTCGACGACGGTGTTACCGCCCAAGTCTCCCACGGCGGTTCGACAGCGACGGCAACCGCATCAGTCGCCGTCGCCCCAGGCCCCTTGGCCACGGTCGGCATTACCCCGGCAAGCGAGGTCTCGCTCTCCATCGGCCAGCAGCAGACCTTCGAGATATCCGCACAGGACAGTTTCGGCAACGAGATCGCCAACCCGGAGATCGCCTGGTCCTCCTTTGCCGGCACGGTGGACCCGTCCGGGCAGCTCACCGCGGGGAAGGTCGCCGGGATCTTCGAGAATGGCGTGCGCGCAGAGGTCTTCTATGGCGGAGCGGCCATAACAGTCACCATACCGGCGAACATTGCCCCCGACCCTGTCGCAACGGTGAGCATCACGCCGGGAGGCGGGGTCGCGTTCTCGATCGGCCAGCAGCATACCTTCAGGGCGTCCGCCCAGGACGAGTTCGGCAACGAGATCGCCAACCTTGAGGTCGCCTGGTCCGCCTCCGCCGGCGCGATAGACGCGTCCGGACGGCTCACCATGGGGACCGCCGCCGGGACCTTCGACAAAGGCGTTACGGCCAAGGTTTCCCACCGCGGCGCGACAGCGACGGCGGCTGTATCGGTGACCGTACTTCCCGATCCCGTAACGACAGTGAGCATCGATCCGGCAAGTGGACTCTCGCTCTCCATCGGCCAGCAGCAGACATTCGCTATATCCGCACAGGACGAGTTCGGCAACGAGATTGCCGGTCCGGAGATCAGGTGGAACTCCGCCGCCGGCACAGTAAACGCATCCGGGCAGCTCACTGCGGGGACTGTCGCGGGGACCTTCGACGACGGCGTTACGGCCCAAGTCTCCCACGGCGGAACGACCGTGGCCGTAACGGCCGCCCTAACCGTCGGCCCGGACCCGCTGGCGAGCGTGAGGATTACGCCCGAGGAGATCAGCGCGGCCGCCGGATCGGACATTCAGTTGACCGCTTCGCCCGTCGACCAATACGGGAACGCCGTGGCTCCATCTCTCCTCATATGGCAGACCTCGCCGGACGTAGGGTCTATCAACTTCGATGGTCTCCTCACCATGACGACAGTTGCACAGGAGTACCCCGCCTCCGTCCGGGCAGTCGTATGGGAAGGCGGCCTCGTCGTCTCCGGCAACGCCGACGTGACGGTCACTCCCGGGCCGATCGAGAGACTCGATATACTCGGCGCCGACGGGCCTCTCCGGATTGGCGACGCCGTCTCCCCGTCCTTGGTCGGGTTCGACAGCTTCGGCAACAAGATAGCCTTCGAGGAGGCAGTGCTGTCGTCGACTGGGAGCAACGCCGTCGACCCCGAGACAGGCGTCCTGCGGATTGGCCCCGAGGCCGGCGTCTTCACACTGGAGGCGCGCCTGCCTGCCGATGAGGCCGATGTCGTGGCGTCGCTCCCCTACGAGGTCCTACCCGGCCCTCTGGTGGCTGTCAGCATCGCTGACCAGACCATCAACATCGAAGCTGGCGAGTCTCTCCAGCTCACCGCTCTCGCAACCGACGAGCACGGCAACGTCCTCAGCGGGTTCGGTGCGGTATGGGAGTCCGCTACCAGCGGCGCAAGCGTCGACCAGTCGGGGCTGCTCACCGCCGGGGCGGTCGCCGGGGTCTACGATGCCGCGGTCCGAGTCGACGTCTCCCTGGACGGCGCAACGGCCGGCGCAACGGTGGACGTGGTCATCGAGCCAGGCCCGCTCGCCCAAATCGCCTGGGCTCCCAAGGAAGTGGCCCTCGGCATCGGCCAGGTCCAGCAGTTCCTTGCCGCCGCGGGCGACCGGTTCGGCAACCGTCTCGACGACGCGTCGTTCGAATGGGCGCTTTCCGAGGGCGGAACGCTCACCTCCGACGGCTTCTTCACCGCCGGCGAGACCCCCGGCGAGTACGAGGTGACCGTGACCGCGACGCTCGACGGCGAGACGGCCACAGGCCGCTCCACCGTCACTGTCATCCCCGACCGGATCCTTTTCCTCTCGGAAGGCGAGGGCGACGAGGCCGGACAACTCGACATCTACTGGGTGACGCCGGACGGCTCCGAGACCGCCCCAATCATCCGGTCGCCCGGGATCGAGTACGCCGCCGGCTGGGCGCCTGACGGCCGCCGAATCGTCTACTCTTCGGATTTTGGCCTGGTCGTCGCCTCGGATGACGGTGAATGGTTGAGTGGGCTCCACGCGGACGACCCAGAGGCCTTCGAGTTCTATACGGAGCCCGAGTGGTCGCCCCTCGGAGACAAGATCGTCTACGTGAAATTCATCGCCACCTTCGGGCCGTTCGGGCTGGAGGTAGCAAGAGACATCTACGTATCGGACATCGACGGAGGCCAGGAGACGCAGCTCACCGATACGGCGGAACGCGAGTACAAGCCGTCCTGGTCTCCTGACGGCTCCCAAATCGTCTACGACCGCACGACTTTGGCGACGATTGGCGACATATGGGTGATGAACGCGGACGGCTCCGACGCCAGGGAAGTCTTCTCCTCGCCGGCCAACGACACCCACCCATGGTTCTCGCCGGACGGCGCCCGAATCGTCTTCACCTCCAAGATGGACGGCGACTACGAAATCTACGTCGTCGGCGCCGACGGCGAGGGACTCGAGCAGCTGACCGACAACGATGTGGACGACGCCGGACCGGGCTGGTCGCCCGACGGAACGCAGATCGTCTTCGCCTCCGACCGCGATGACGGGGACGGCGACATCTACGTGATGAACGCCGACGGCTCGGACGTCCGGCGCCTCGTCGAGGCCGAAGGCTTCGACGCCGAACCCAAATGGGGACCCCGCAAGCTCGGAATCATGGTGAACGAGAATTCCCTCGGCATGCCCTCGCCGGAGCAGGTGGAGGACCTCGCAATCGTCGACTTGGCCGCCGCCGTGCGGGGAGGCGTCGTCCGCATCGAGACGGACCTGGGCGGCGGCTCGGGGTTCGTCGTCGACTCGTCGGGAATCATCATCACGAACAATCACGTCATCACGGACGCGGAAGAGATCAATATCACGCTGGACTCAGGCATGGAGACCACAGCCACGGTGATCGGCCGCGACATGGTCCGCGACATCGCCCTCCTCCAGCTGGACGACGTGCCTGAGGACCTGCTCTCCCTCCCCATCTCTGACCAGGGCGAGCCGAAGCTCGGCTCCACAGTCGCGGCTTTCGGCTTCCCCTTGCTCGCCTCCGAGCTCAACGCGACCCAGGGGATCGTCTCCGCCAACTTCTTCGAAGGCGGCAGCTTGGTCCAGTGGGTGCAGACCGACGCCGCGGTCAATCCCGGCAACAGCGGCGGGCCCGTCATCAACCTGCAGGGCGAGGTCGTCGGCCTGGCCGCGGCGAAGTTCGTTAACGTCGCCATAGAAGGCATCGCATTCGCCATCTCCGCGGACACTATGCTGACCTACATGGACAGGCTCCTTGCCGGCGAGACTATCGGCCAGGAGCCCCAGCTATACCTGGGTCCCCCAGACGACTCCGACGCCCCAGACGATTCCGACGCCATGGACGACTCCGACAGCACGGACGACTCCGACGCCACCGACGATTCCGACGCCACGGACGACTCCGACGCCACGGACGACTCCGACAGCACGGACGACTCCGACAGCACGGACGGCTCCGACGCCACGGACGACTCCGACGCCACCGACGACTCTGACGGTGCGGACGACTCCGACAGCGCGGACGACTCCGACGCCACCGACGACTCCGACGCCACCGACGACTCCGACGGCGCGAACGACTCCGACGGCGCGGACGACTCCAACGGTACGGACGGCTCCGACGGCGCGGATCTCACGGCCGGGCTGAACGATCGAGTAAGACGGCCATAGGAACAGAATCACTGAGGTATACAACTGAGGAGCGACCTCATGCAGCTGGCAGCTTGGCCTATGAGGGCCGCCTTTCTAGGCCTGAGGTAGCCGATGATAGATACTCCAGAAGGTGTCACCGATCCAATCGCCCTCGCAGTTAATGCTGCCGAGCAGCTCTTTAACGACTGGGACGACGATAGAACTCCACCCGTCTATGAACCGCGCAATTCTCAAGAGGCTAACGCGGCGGTACGACGGCTCAGTGAGCTCTTCAAAGAACTGCCTGGTACAGCCCGCGTGGCATTGGATGCTGCCCGTGGCAGCGGGAACTTGCTCTCGAGCGACCGCCTCCAAGGCCTTGCCGAAATCGTCCAGAACGCCGACGACGTTGAGGCCTCGCAAGTCAGGTTGTGTCTCAGGCCAACCGACCTCCTGATAAGCCATGATGGTCTCCCCGTACACCTCCCCCACGTGCTCGGCTTTGCTACCCCGTGGCTAAGCACTAAAGGCAGTGAAGCGGACACCACCGGGCGGTTTGGGATAGGACTCACAACCCTCCGCTCGTTGTCGAAAACAATCGAGATTCATTGCCACCCCTACCACATACAGTTCGGCGAGCCCACCCTGTCACCAATTAACCTGCCAACGCTGCCGCTGGGCTTAGGCCAAGCAGGCTGGACAATACTCCGCGTTCCCTTGAAACGGGGAGTGGTGAGTCCATCGGAACTAGAAGAATGGCTGGACCGCTGGGATGACGCTGCCCTCTTGTTCCTCCGACGGATCTCGAAAGTCACTCTGCTCAACCCGGAGGGCATACCGATTCGGGAATTGGCGATTTCACGCCACGACTATGGGGAGATGCCGGTCGGCGGGTCGAACCCGAGCGGGAAAGTATCACGCCAGCGGGTAGAAGCCGCTGACGGGCGGTCTTGGATAGTTTACAGCGAGGACTTCCCGACCCCGGCCAAGGTCTCGCGAGCCCGCAAGCCGACCGAGGATACGACGCAGGTCGCCATAGCCCTCCCCCAGTACCCGGTCGATCGTGGCCAGATTCACGCCGGACTCCCAGTTGCCCAAACACGCTTGATCCTGTTTGCCAACGCGCAGTTCGATCCGCTAACGAACCGCCGTGACTTCACCAACAACGAGTGGAACAAAGCATTGGTCCCGCTTGTCGCTGAGCTTTGGTCGCAGGCGGCCCTTGACCTCTTTTCTCGCGACCCCAAGGCAGCTTGGCAGGCAATGCCCCTCCCCGACGCCGCCGAACGCGATGACCCGTCATCTTTCACCGGTAGGCTTGAGGAGGCGATCATGACCGCTGCTAGGCGGTCGGTTGCGTCCCAGCTATCGTTCCCCGTGCCCAGGCAGGGCGAAGCCCAGATGTCCCGGCTCGCGGTGGAGACGCAACCGCTGGAGCGAATCCTGACCGAGACCGAGACTGCCGGCCTTGCCGGTCTCCCCGCCACCCTGCCTTTCGGAGTCCGCGACCGAGACGGCAAATGGAGGTTGGTGCTTGACGATTGGCGAACAAACGGCGCAAATATCCCGGAGCCGGTCAGCGTGGAGCGAGCACTAGACCTATTGGGTAATGAAGCGCGGCCGGTCGACTCTGTGATCGCCCTCACCGCCGCAGGGCTCGATGCGGGCCTCGGTAAGCGGCTGTCGGAGCTTCCCTGCGTCACCTCACGCGACGGTCGTCACGTCGTTCCTCCCGATGATGACTCGGCAGAGGTACTTGCTGCGGAAACCACAGCTCTAGCCGAGCAGCTAGGTGTAGTAACTCTGCTTCACCCCGCGCACCTTGGCGAGGGGAGGCCTGCCCGCATCGTCCTGAATTGGCTTCGAGAATCGCAGGCCCTCTTGCAGGATGCGGACGATCGGGCGGTAGTCCAGCGACTGGCCGTAGCGGGCAGGGCTGGCCGCCAGATCGAGACACCCTTAACGGACGAGCAGGTTAAGTCTCTTCGGGCAGCCTTCGAGCTTATCGACCCAAACGAGCGGGAAGAGTTGGGAGCCGACGTGGGCAGCGCGATTCGGCTCCAAGCGTTTGAGTACGAGCTCGTGGGTCGCCGGAACAGACGCAAGAGCACGAGCGCGCGCCCGGTAGAAGCGCATCTACCGAAGACGATCGACAGGGATACCGACAGTTTCGCCATCGCCGCCGACCAGTCCCACGGCATCTTGTGGCTGAGCGATCACTACGTGAGAATCCTTCGTTCCCCGGCTGGTCGCCAGGGCATTGGCCCGCAACGTTTCCTTCGACTACTCGGAGCAGAGGTAGCTCCCCGACTCCGCCCGCACCCATGGCTCGAGTGGCGTTACAGCGACCCGCGCTACGGTTTGCCTGCTCGGGTGCCCGGCAGCCCTTTGAACCGCAGCTTGGAGTTGCAGGCTCGCGGAGCCACCTACACGCTTCAGGACCGCGATTGCCCGGCTCTGGTGACCGTGGTTCAGGACATCTCGCGCCAACGCCGAAACAAACGAAGCAGACGAAGGAGGGCTGCAGCCCTCCTCGCTACGTTGGCCCGAGCGTGGGATCGTGCCTTCGGTGACTTCGACCAAGTCGAGTCCGCGCGCGATTACTACGGCTGGGATCTTAAAGGGCAGACATCCGCCTACTGGCTCTGGGTGGCCGGGAACATTGCATGGCTGGATGACGAAGGCGGGACCCCTCGGCGACCGAGTGAGTTGCACGTCAGGACCCCGGGCAGCATAGCCATCTATGGCCAAGACTCGCCCGACTATCTGCACCCGGACCTCAATCAACCAAACTGGCGCGCGGTCTTGGCGGCCCTCGGCGTTTCTGGCGACCCCAGCCGCTCTCAACTGGTCACCCGGCTCAAGGAACTGCGAGACGACGCCGAAGACGAAGGCCGGTGGCTACCCGAGGAGCTCAAGCGGGAAACCGCAATCCTCTACAAGGCTCTTGCTCGATCGCTCACGCAGGCGGTCGGTCGTCCTGGCCTTGGTGTCGAGCAACTTCGACGGGATTTTCAGCACCGCAATGGTCTTGTATTCACCAACTTGGGCTGGCTGCCTCCGCAAGGCGTCTTCGCCGGGCCTCCTATTTTTGGCAAATACAAAGCTTTCGCGCCGGCGATAGCCGATACCGGCCCTCTATGGACGTCGCTCAGACTAAGGGAGCCGTCCTTCGAGGACTGCGTGGACGTTGTCCGCGCGGTCGCCCGGAAACGCGGCGCGCCGGGACCCGAAGAGGAAGCTATCCTGCTCCAAACCATGCGGGCGCTTGAGTCCCACGCCCGAACAAGCGTCGCCCCACAGAACCGCGCGAAGCTGCGGCAACTTCCCTTGTGGACGAGCAAGGGCTGGATGCGCGACCGCCCGGTGTACGCGACAGACGACCCCGTTCTGGGTGCAGCACTCCGGCACAAACTTCCGCTGTGGGAACCGGGCGGAAGGCTTCAACAGTTTCGCTCGCTGCTCGCCCTGCTGCGTGTTGAAGAAATTGGCACTGATGCCGCCCAAGTGATTGAGCCTGACCTAGCGGCGGAACACGAGGAGTTAACAGACGATTTCAGATCGGCTCTCCAGCAGATCCAGGAGGACCTCTCTCGTAACGATCCTCAACTCGCCAGGGGCGTCAGGCTACCTTGGGACCGCCTCGGAACGTTCAGGGTGTACGTCCATGAGTCACTCTCACTCGCGGTAACCACCGGAGGCGACGGCGCGGGTGCCTCATACCAGTGCAACGTGAAGGCAAAGGTGGACAGGAACCGGGGCATAGTGTTCGTCCAGAGCCCTGCGGAACTGTCTCGCGTGGACTCTGGCGGCCGGGCTATCGCAACGTTGTTCGAGGGAGACCCCCGGCACGTTGCGCAGGCGTGGCGAGCTGCCTGCGACCAGGCCGAGTCCGGACGCCAAGCGCAACTCATCGAGCTTGCCGAGCAGCGTGCCAAGCGCGAGCAGGAACAGACCGAGTCAGCGATAGGAGGTCGAATGGCCAAACTCCGGGAGGATATCGCCTCGGCGCCTCGGGGCGGCTCCCGCGGACAGAGAATCCCCGCTGCACCCTCAGGGTCCACCGTCGATGGGCAGGAAAGCCCGGAAGCGGCGATTGGCGTGCGCCGCGTGCTGGTGGATCCGCAGTCGCTCAGGCTCGTCGACCTGCTGGGGCAGATGGAGGAGCAGGAAGCTGTCCCTCGCTCCAAGCAGGTCGGCGATCGGCCACTCGCCGAGCCAAGGCCGGGCGGTGGTGGTCCTCGCAGCGGGACCCCCATTCGCCTCTACTCGAACTCGGATAAGGAGACAGTGGGGCTGGAAATTCTTCGGATGCTGTTGGGCAGCGACGACGATCAAATCTCAGACCTCCGAAACCAGCGTGGCGTTGGGGCCGACGCTATCGACGAATTGCAACGCTTCTACGAGTTGAAGGTCAGCGCAGGAGCTGAACCCGACCAGGTCACCCTGACGAACGCCGAAGTGAAGCGAGCTCTGACCACACCAGATTTCTTCCTTGTGGTCGTCTCAGGCGTCGAGGGTACCGATGCCCAGCCCAAGGTGCGCGTAATCATCGATCCCCTAAGTCAATTGCAACCGACGGAGAGCGGGTCCATCACCTTGTCGGGAGTGCGCAACGTAACGAGCCTGAGCTACGACTTCGCGCCCATCGATGACCCGGAGCGAGCGACAGACGAGGAAAGGTAGCCCCCCTAGACCTGTCCAAAGTGGCCCATTTTGGCCCCATTCCGGCCCGTCGTGGCCCCATCATGGCCCGTTCCGGCCCCACCTTCGGCTCCGCCGTGGCCCATCGTGCCCCGCAGCGTCCCTCGCCCCAGCGCGCCCTGCCGCCGCCCCGCTCAGGAACGATTCCGCCGCTCCCACGCCGCCTTACCCCTGATTCGTCAATTATATGACAGTAGCCTGTTGAACTATAGACGCACACCGGCTAGCATGGTCCCGCCGCATCCCACCCCACGAACGAATGAGGCCAAATGGTGCCATTTTCGAGAAAAACGCTACGCCGTCAGCTCCCGCACGACCCGCTCTACCGACTCCGGCGGGACCCCCCGATGGAGGCTGGACCGGCCCACGCCGTCCAAGAACACCCAGGACACCTGGCCGGCCGACGTCTTCTTGTCGCGGCTCATCGCCTCCATAATCGCCTCGGGCGCGACCCCCGCGTAGCTCGACGGCAGACCGAACCGCGCGAGGAGCGACGCCTGACGCTCGACCAGCTCAGGCGGCGTCACGCCCTCCATCATGCCGAGCCTGGCCGCGCCGGTCATGCCGATGGCCACCGCCTCGCCGTGCAGGTACGCGTCGTAGCCCGCCGCCGCCTCGATGCCGTGGCCTATCGTGTGGCCGTAGTTCAGCAGCTGCCGC
The DNA here is from genome assembly GCA_965219425.1 of Dehalococcoidia bacterium. GTDB lineage: Bacteria > Chloroflexota > Dehalococcoidia > Lucifugimonadales > Australimonadaceae > S5-327. The sequence continues at coordinate 3,468,543 of OZ244741.1, read as the reverse complement.
CGTCCGCTCGTCTCCCGCTCGTCCTCGCTCACGATGCGCGCCTTCACCGCGGCGTTCCGCGCGACAACCCCCGTTGTCAGCTCCGGGTCCAGCGCCAGGAGCGACTCGGCGTGCTCCTCGTAGACGTCGACCAGCGACGCTTCCAGGGCGAGGCCGTGCTTGATGGCCTCCGCCCACCCCTCGCGCAGCGCCCGCTCCGGCAGCGTCCGCAGCGCCGACACGTCCGCCACCACCATTGCCGGATGGTGGAACGCGCCCACCATGTTCTTCGCAACCGGAAGGTCTACTCCCGTCTTGCCGCCGATGCTCGAGTCCACCATCGCCGTGAGCGACGTCGGCGCCTGCACCAGCCGTATCCCCCGTAGGAACGTCGCCGCCACGTAGCCCGCGAGGTCGCCCACCACTCCGCCCCCGACCGCGACGATGGCGTCGCGCCGCTCTACCCGGCGCTCCGCCAGCCACTCGTACAGCACCGTCGCCGTCGCCAGGCTCTTGCTCGCCTCGCCTGCCGGAAACGTGAACATGCCCATCTCGATGCCCACCTTGTGCAGCGAGCGCTGCGCAGCGCGGCCATAGGGATGCACCACGTGACTATCGCAGATGATGTAGGCGCGCCCGGAGAACCCCGACTCGGCCAGACGCGGCCCAAGCTGCGCCTCCAGCATGTCCCACCCCACGAACACCGGGTACGCGCCCGCGTCGACCGTCACCGTCGCGGCGAGGTCGGGGTCGCCATGCCAGGCGTCGGCTGCGCCGATCTTTCGCCAGGCTCGCACGACCTCGAGCGCAGCCTGCTCGACGCCCATCGCGTCCGTGGGGACCACCCAGTGCGCCAGCGCGTAGGCCCACTGCCGCTCGCGCTTCAGCGACTCGATTCGCCCCAGCGGGTCGTCGGACCGGAGCATCGGGCGGACCATCGCCTCCGCCCCCTCCCGTTCCGCGATGCTCATCAGCCGTGCGTAGATGGTCTCCGGCCGCGCCTCCAGCGCAACGACCAGCCCTGCCCCTAGCATCGCCTCCCGCGACTCGTCGAGCATCACCGAGCCCGCGCCCGTCGACACGACAACGTTCCGCCGAGTAGCGAGCTCGGCGATGGCGGCCCGCTCCATCTCACGGAACGCGGGCTCCCCGTCCTCGCTGAAGATGCGCTCGACGGGCTTGCCCGCCCGCTCGACGATGAACTCGTCGGCGTCGGCGAACTCCCACCCGAGCAAACGCGCAACGCTCCTCCCCACGGCGCTCTTGCCAACGCCCGAGAAGCCAATCAGAAAGATGCGGTTCCGGTCGTTCATGCGCGGGTCCTCGCGCTCGCCAGCGCCTCAGCGATGGTGACAGCCTCGAATCCTAGCCTTCCGCCTTCCGCCGACGCGAGCACTCCCTCATCTTCTGTAACGAGCACGGCATCAGCAGCCACTGCGAGGTAAGCTAGGTACCGGTCTTTTGCCGGGAAAGTGTCCGGCAGCGGCATGGCGGGCGGGCGCGCCCTAAAGTCAACGCGACCCGTACTCCAAAGCTGCCCTACCAACTCCGAGGGGTGAGGGGTCGTAGTGATTCCAGCATCCTGCAACATCGAACGGTGCGTCTGGTATCGACCCCATAGCTCATTGCTTACGGCGAGGCCGTGCCCATTCGTTACTATCTCTGCAACCAGGGCCGATGCCCGAGTGTCAGGGTCCCCAACGCGCACATAACGTCCACCCTGATAGTCCGCCCGTCCGAGCGCTATCGCGCCTATATAGACGTTCTCGTCCAGAATGAATGTCCCCACTACCCTTCACGTGCAGAGAGCGCAGCCACCACATCCGACATATCCGTGACGCTCTCCTCGAAGAACCCGCGTATGCCGCCTGTAACCTGCCCATTCTCATTTATCCCGCACATCTCCGCGCTCACCACGCCTTGCTCGTCTTTATCGAACACGTAGATTGCGATGTCCTCGACGCTCAGCATGCCCTTCGTCACGAGCACCAGAAGACGCGATACGACGCGCTCGCTGTGCGTGCTTATGATGAACTGATGCGAGCCCCCCTTCGCGATTCCTGCGAGCGTCTCGACCAGGTCCCGCTGAGCGCGAGGGTGCAAATGCGCCTCTGGTTCCTCAATGCCGATAATTGCCTCTTTGCCGACCATTGGGTCCTTGCCCGCGAGCGCAATTTGCAGGAAGACGTGGCTCAGCTGGTTCGCCCCGAAGCTCTCGTTGTTCGCGCCCACAACCATCCGCCCACTGTTTCCACGCGGCGGCTGAAAGACAATCGACACCGTGTGGCGCTCTCCGATCTTCGCCTGAACGCGAAGGCCGGCGACCTGTTCGAGCCAGTCGGAGACCTGCTCCTCCAGTTCCCGGTTCATCGCCAGCGCGGTCGCCGCGTTACTGGCGAACTCGCTGTAGCCGACGGCTGTCGTCAGGTCGGCGCGCGCGTCGTCTCGCAGAGGGAACGTCTGCCCCACGAACCCGCGCACCGCGGGGATGAAGAAGAAGCGTTGCAATTGAATGGGTAACGCTTTGCCGAGTCTGTTCACCTGTTCGCTATGTGGGGAGATCAATTGTTCAACTACTGCCTTGCTCCCAAAATAGTCAATCTCCTGTTGGCCCAGATTGAGCTTCGCCTCAAAGCCTCGGAAAGAAGGCTTGATTGAGGCCAGAAACTTCCCCTCTTCGTCAGGTTCAGTACTGAAGCAAGCTCCATTTGAGGATTCTGTCTCCACCTTCTCCATAGGAACGCCGTCTGCGTTTACCGTACACCAATAGTTGAGCGTAATCGGGAGGCTCCCGAACATGCCCCAACCAGGCGCAGGCCATAGCACGGGCCCCAGTGAATCTAGGCGAGCCTCCATTTTCAATTCTATCGACAAACTGCCGTCCCCCATGTGGACGACTTCGCTGAAGCTGCCCAACTCCGCCAACACTGGGAGCCCCAGACTACCCGTATACGTCGCCGACCCCGCCAGCGACGACTGCTTGAGGAACGCGAGCGCCTGCAACACGGACGATTTGCCCGTGCCGTTACGCCCCACGAACACGGTGATCGGCGCCAGGTCGAACGACTGCTGGCGGAAACCCTTGAAGTTGCGCAGCTCGAATTTCTGCAGCATGACGCCCTCCTACTGCCTCGCCATTACCCGCGCGGCCCCACCGTCGCCATGTAGCTCTCGTAGTTGCGGCGCGTCTCGGAGATGTGGTCGCCGCCGAACTTCTCGATGAACGCGTCCGCCAGTGTGACTAGCACCATCGCCTCGGCGATGACGCCGCATGTCGGCACGAACGTGATGTCGCTCCGCTCGTAGTGCGCCTGATCAAGCTTGCCCGTCGTCAGGTCCACCGACGGCAGCGGCGACATCATCGTCGCGATAGGCTTCACCACCGCCCGGATGATCAGCGGCTCGCCCGTCGTCATGCCCCCCTCGAGCCCACCCGCGTTGTTGGTGCGGCGCGGCCACGGCTTCGCCCAGCCCCCGTTCGCGTTCCGGTCCCACTCCTCTATCGGCTTGATGACGTCATGCACCTTGGACCCGCGCAGATCGGCCAGCTCGAATCCCTTGCCGACCTCCACTCCCTTCACGGCGTTGACGCTTCCCACCGACGCCATCAGCCGCGTGCTTAGCTTCGTGTCCCACTGGATGTGCGAGCCGAGGCCAACGGGAAGGCCCGTCGCGATGACCTCGACAACGCCGCCCAAGCTGTCGCCCGCCTCTTTCGCGGCGTCGACCTCCGCGACCATACGCGCCCCGGCGTCCGGGTCGGCGCAGCGCACCGGCGATTCCTCGGCCGCCTCCCAGTCGATCGGGGTCGGAGGCTCCGCCTGTACGCCTCCGATGTTGGTGACGTGGCTGTGGACCTCGACCCCGAACTCGGCGAGGAACGCGCGGCAGATGGCTCCCACGGCGACGCGGGACGTCGACTCGCGGGCCGACGAACGCTCCAGGATGTTGCGCGCGTCGTCCTGCAAATACTTGCTGATGCCGGGCGTGTCGGCGTGGCCGGGGCGTAGGCGGTGAATCGGCGTCACGTCGTCCTCAACCGGCTCCTTGGACATGGTGTGTGTCCACGGCTTGCCGTCCGGACCATTGCCCGTCGTATGGTCGCGGTTCTCGATGAGCATCGCGATAGGCGCGCCCGTGGTCACGCCGTGGCGCACGCCCGACTGAAGGACGGCGTAGTCCGTCTCGATCTGCATGCGGCCGCCGCGGCCGTAGCCCATCTGGCGACGCGCGAGGTCTTCACGGATACGCGCTTCGGAGATGACTATGCCGGCGGGGAGCCCTTCGAGTAACGCGACGAGCCCCGGGCCATGCGACTCGCCTGCGGTTAGGAATCGGACCAAGACGACAACCTCCTCTGGTTCCGTTCCATTCTACCGGGGATGGACGCCGGGACGCCAAAGGAACGCTCTCCAGTCTGGTGGCCCATCGCTTCCGTACGAAATCTTCTACCCGTACACGGGCGTGGCGGGCGGGCGTGGCTGGGAGAATGCGCGCGTCGGCTATACTTACTCCTACCGTGTAACGGCCAGTTGCGCAGGCCATGGAGGCGCCATGACTGGTGTGGACCTGAGTAAGATCGTCTCCCTCGCCAAGCGGCGAGGGTTTGTTTTTCCGTCGAGCGAGATCTACGGGGGCATCGGCTCCAGCTGGGACTACGGCCCCCTCGGCGTCGAGCTAAAGCGCAACGTCAAGGAGGCCTGGTGGCGCGCGATGGTGTACGAGCGCCCCGACGTGGTCGGCCTCGACAGCGCCATCATCCAGAACCCGCAGGTCTGGGTCGCCAGCGGTCACGCCGCCAACTTCACCGACCCCCTCGTCGAGTGCCCCAGCTGCCGCAAGCGTTTTCGCGCCGACCAGCTCGACGACCCCTCGCGGTGTCCCGACGACGGCGCGGCCCTCTCCGCCCCGCGCATGTTCAACCTGATGTTCAAGACCTTCGTCGGCCCGGTCGAGGACTCGGCCAACCAGGTCTACCTGCGCCCCGAGACCGCCCAAGGCATCTTCATCAACTTCGACAACGTCGTGACCGCGACACGCCTGAAGCTGCCCTTCGGCATCGCCCAGATCGGCAAGTCCTTCCGCAACGAGATCACTCCGGGCAACTTCATCTTCCGCACCCGCGAGTTCGAGCAGATGGAGATGGAGTTCTTCGTCAAGCCCGGCGAGGACGACGAGTGGCACGAGCATTGGATACAGCAGCGCTTCGCCTGGTACACAGCCCTCGGCATCAAGGAGGAGAACCTCCGTCTACGCCCCCACGACCCCGACGAGCTGGCCCACTACGCCAAGGCGACCTCCGACGTCGAGTACCGCTTCCCTTGGGGCTGGGGCGAGCTCGAAGGCATCGCCAACCGCACCGACTTCGACCTCAGCCAGCACCAGGCTTCCTCCGGCAAGACCATGACGTACTTCGACCAGGAGCTGAACGAGCATTACTTCCCCTACGTCATCGAGCCCGCCGCCGGTGTGGACCGCGCCGCCCTCACCTTCATGTTCGACGCCTACGACGAGGAGATGGTCCCGACCGGCGACGGCAAGGAGGAAGCGCGCACCGTGCTCCGCTTCCACCCGGACATCGCCCCCCTCCAAGTCGCCGTCTTGCCTCTCAGTCGCAACCAGAAGCTCGCCCCCACGGCCCGCGAGGTCTACGCGCAGATGCTCCGCTCCTTCCGATGCCAGTACGACGACGCCCAGTCCATCGGCCGCCGGTACCGCCGCCAGGACGAGATCGGCACTCCGCTCTGCGTGACCATCGACTTCCAGACCGTCGAGGAGGACCAGGCCGTCACCATCCGCAACCGCGACACCATGGCCCAGGTCCGCGTCCCCATCCCCGACCTCGCTGACGCCGTCCGAGACCAGCTCCGGTCCATGGGCGGGAGAGGGGTGTAGACTAGCCGCATGGGCGCGACCTACGCAGACCTGACCATCTCCGGGGCGTCCGCGACGCACACTTTCCGATGCCTCGTAGACACAGGCGCCACCTTCACCAAGATTCCACAATCGCTGGGGCAGCGCCTCGGCTTGGAGGTCGTCGGTGAAGTGCAGGTCGAGCTGTCCGACGGTCGCGTCGTACCCAGGAGCCTGGCCCTCGCAAACGCCCAGCTGGAGGGCGTCAGGCTCCCCGTGCTCGTCACCTTGGCTGAAGACGAAGCCCTACCGCTCATCGGCGTAACGACGCTCGAATACCTCGGCTTCACAGCCGACCCCATCGCCGAACGCCTCGAACCCCGAACGGCGATGGAGTACTAAGTCCCCGACGCCTCGCGTAGGCCAAGTCATGCCCCCATCCCCCAACGCAACCCGCGAATGTAGGGGCGACGGGCCGCGTCCCATACACGCCCCCGCTGACACCAGCCCATTGCCCCGTCGCTCCCGCTCCTCCTACCATGGATGGTGTGCTGTCGCCGCCGGTCGGCGCGCTCGCCTCTTACGAGTAAATGTCCCGGAATGTCTCTAAATGTCTCACTTCTACGAGAATCCATGCGCCTCCTCCACATCTCCGACATCCACATAGGCGTCGAGTCCTACGGGCGCCCCGCGACAGAGGAGGACGTCGCCGCGCTGCCGGCCTACTTCGCTCCTGACCAGGAGCGGTCCCAGTACGTCGGCGTCAACACCCGGCTGCTCGACTTCCTCACCGCTATGGACTACTCCGTCGACTACGCCATCAACCACGGCGTCGACCTCTTCCTCTTTTCTGGCGACGCCTACAAGTCGCGCGACCCGTCGCAGACGCACCAGCGGGAGTTCGCGCGACGCATCGCCCGCCTGTCGGCCGCCGGCGTCCCCGCGTTCCTCACAGTCGGCAACCACGATCTGCCCCATGTCGTGAACCGGGCCTCCGCCCTCGAGATATTCCCCACGCTGAACGTCGACAACGTCATCGTCAGCCAGACCTTGGAGACCCGCCGCGTTCGCACGAACGCGGGCGACATTCAGGTCGTCGCCCTGCCCTGGATACGCATCGGCCACTTCATGGCCCGCGAGGAGACGCGCGGGCTCACCCTCGAACAGATCAAGCAGGCCATAGAGGCTCGCCTCACCGACCATCTGCGGGAGGAGGTCGCCGCCCTCGACCCCAACACCCCGGCGGTGCTCTGCGCCCACGTCAATGTCTCCGGCGCGAAGACTGCCTCCGAGCAATCGATGATGCTCGGCAACGACCACGTCATCGGCCTGGGAACGGTCGCGTTGCCCCAGTTCGACTATGTCGCCTTGGGCAACATCCACAAGCACCAGACGCTGACCCGGAACCCGCCGGTCGTCTACGCGGGCAGCATCGAGCGCGTCGACTTCAGCGAGGAGCATGAGGACAAGGGCTTCGTCATCGTCGATATCGAGCCCGCCAAGCCCCAGGGCGAGCGGCTCCTGGGCTACGAGTTCGTGGCTGTCGACGCCCGGCCCATGCTCACCATCGACGTGCCCACACGCGCCGCGGAGGACCCCACCGACGCTGCGCTGGAAGCCATCGGCAAGCACTCGGGCGAGGGACTCGAACGCTCCATCGTCCGGCTCCGGATCGAGATGACCGCGGAGCAGGAGCCGGCCTTCCGCGAGTCCGCTGTGCGCCAGGCGCTAACGTCGGCCTTCCACATCGCAGGCGTCGAACGCCGCGTCCACCGCGACCGCCGCACCCGGCTCGCGACCGATGACGCGGAGCGGCTCGGCCCTATCGACGCGTTGCGCCGCTACTTTGAGGCCAAGTCCACCCCCTCCGACCGGGAGCAGTCCCTCGTCGCCTACGCAGAGCGCCTGCTGGAAGAAGACCTCGCCGCGCGTGGGGAGTAGTCCTGCACTATCTCCAGTCGCCGCCCAGTCTGTATGCTACGATTTTGGAGAAGGAATCTAGTCAGCGAGGCAATCACCATGTTGAGCGACTACATCCAAGCAGGCATGAAGAAGGCTCACTACGAGATCTTTGACGATGGGATGGTCTCTGGTGAGATAGAAGGCGTTCTGGGCGTCTGGGCCTACGAACCATCCCTCGAAGCGTGCAGAGAAGAGCTGCGAAGCGCATTCGAGGACTGGATTCTCTCCTCTCTGCACATGGGCGCAGAACTCCCACTGATAGATGGCGTGGACCTCAACGCGGCCAAGACCGCCTGATGCCTCCTTGGGGGCCTACCTCGCGACAAGACCTGATTGCAGCGCTCAAGCGACATGGCTTCGACGGCCCATATCCCGGCGGACGCCACGAGTTCATGTACAAGGACAACCACCGCCTCATAATCCCCAACCCGCACAGGAATGAGATTGATTTGCGCCTGCTATCCCTGCTCGTGCGCCAAGTCGGCATCAGCAGGGCCGAGTGGGAGTCTCTCTAAAGCGCCCGCGAAGGAACGGAACGCCATAGCAAGCCATGCTCATCAGAACATTCGAGATGCGCGACTACGAGCAGGTCGCCTCCCTTTGGCGCGCCGCCGGACTGACGCTGCACTTGTCGGACGACGCTCAGAGCATCCGGCAGAAGCTCGAACGCGACCCTGAGCTCTTCATCGTCGGCGAGGTGGACGGCCAAGTAGTGGGCGCGGCGTTGGGCTGCTACGACGGACGTCGGGGGTGGGTGAACCACCTCGCCGTCGCCCCGCGCCGACAGCGGAACCGTCTCGGCACGATGCTCATGGCGGAGCTCGAAGCGCGCTTCCGGGCGATTGGATGCGTGAAGGTCAACCTCCTCATCGAGCCGGATAACAGCGGCGTCCAGCGCTTCTACGACGGCATCGGCTACACCCGCGACGAACTCGTCTTCATGGAGAAGACTCTCAATTGAGCATTGTTAGCCCCTGCGGGTTTGACACGCTCGCTGCTCGGTGATACACCCACCCCACGGATTCTGCGAAGGAGCTATAGATGGCGAAGAGAACCCTTGGCGTCGCGATGGCCGGCATCGGCGTAGGCGGCACGGAGATGCTGCCGGCGTTCGAGCAGATGGAAGAGATTGACCTCATTGCTGGCGCCGACATCAACCCCCTTACTAGAGAGCGCTTCCAGGCCCGCTACGAGGCCAAGGTCTACCCCAGCATCGAAGAGCTGTGCGAGGACTCGGAAGTCGAGGCCGTCTGGATCTCCACCCCCAACCGCTTCCACGCCCCCATGACTATCTACGCCCTCGAACACGGCAAGCATGTCGTCGTCGAGAAGCCCATGGCCCTGGACCTTGATGAGGCCCAGGCCATGTGCGACGCCGCCAAGCGCACCGGCAACGTGCTCATCGCGGGTCACACCCGATCGTTCATCCCCCCCTTCCGCAAGATGTACGACGTCATCAAGTCTGGCCAGCTTGGAGCGGTACGGTCCATCAACTTCATGGCCTACACCGATTGGCTCCTCCGCCCCCGCGTCGCTGAGGAGCTCGACCTGGCGCAGGGCGGCGGGCTCGTCTACCGTCAAGGGCCTCACCAGATAGATACAGTCCGTCTCCTGGGCGGCGGCATGATAAAGAACGTGCGGGGCGTCGTCGGGCAGTGGATGCCCGAGCGGCCCATCCCCGGCTACTACTCGGCGATATTCGAGTTCGAGAACGGCGCTTTCTCCACCATCGTTCACAACGCCCACGGCTACTTCATGGGCGCCCAGATGGTGCCGTGGGGCCACGACCGCCAGCGCTATGATGAGCCGGAGCGCATCCTCGTCCGCAACGGCATGATCACCGGAGACCGCGACGAGGAGTCCGATAAGCAGGCCATCCGAATCGGCGGCGAGCGAGAGGTCGAGGTCTTCAAGCGCGAGGGCCAGAACCGCGAGCCGGGCGGCGACCCTTGGGTCCCCGCCGAGCCGGGCTTCGTCGTCGTGTCCTGCGACCGTGGCGACATCACGCGCTCCCCATACGGCATCACCATCTACGACAACAACGGCCACCACACCATCGACCTCAAACCTCCCAGCGGGTGGGCGATGAACCGCCGCGCCGAGCTCAAGGAACTCTACGAGGCGGTCGTCGATGGCGCTCCCGTTTACCACACGCCCGAGTGGGGCATGGCGACCCTCGAAGCCACCCTCGCAGTGATCGAATCGGCCAAGACCGGCAAACTGATTGACCTGCAGCATCAGGTGCCGGTCCATGAGGAGTACTCGAACGCGAAGATATTCGACCAGCTTCCCGCAGAAGCCGGGGTGCTCGTAGGATAGACTCGACTTCTGAAGCGGGACGCCCGCTTCTCGATACCAACACACCGCGCCGCGGAAAACCCGATAGGCGCAAGAGGGAGAGACTATGTTCAAAGGCACGAAGGTTCTTGATGTGCACGGCCACGTATCCGCGCCGAATTCGGTCCGCACGTGGATCGTTGGAGGGTTCTCCTCCGGGCACGTGGGCGCAAGCCCGCTGCGGGCCACCGGCTCGGCGGGCGGCGACCTCAGCGACGAGGCGTTCGCCGCGACCAACAAGATGCACGCGGAGTACATGGACGAGCGAAACATCGACGTGCAGATCATCGGCCCGCGGCCGTTCACGATGATGGGCTGGATGCCCCGCAACCTCTACGGCCCGTGGTGCGAGTTCACCAACGACACCATCCGCAAGCAGGTGCAGAACCATCCCTCCCGTTTCCTCGGCGCGTCCATGCTGCCCCAGATTGCCGAGGCCCCTGACCTCAGCAACTGCATCCCAGAGTTCGAGATGAACGTGAAGGACTACGGGTTTGTCGGAACGTACCTGAGCCCGGACCCGGACGGCCGCCACAACTCCCCCGGCATGCACGAGCCCTACTGGCACCCCGTGTATGAGAAGTGCCAAGAGTGGAACGTCCCCGTGTTCATCCACGGCACCAACTGCCTGGACCCCCGGATCGGGCACATCCCCGGCAACTACCAGGTCGGGTTCGTCGTCGAGACGTTCCTCGCGACCCGCATCCTGGCCTACAGCGACATATTCGAGAAGTTCCCCGGCCTCCGCATCTGCATCGCCCACGCGGGCGGGGCGCTCGACCGCTTCATCTCCTCCTCTGGGCACCGGGGCAACTGGAAGGGCGACAATCTCTTCTTCGACACTTGCACGTACGACATCGACTACCTCGAGCTCGCCATCAAGCAGTGGGGCCCCGCGAACATCGCGTTCGGAACCGAGGCTCCCGGCTCCGGTCGCAACGTGCGTAAGGAGAGCGACCACCCATCCCAGACGGCGGTCGGCCTCACCTCCGACAACCTGCTCCCGGTAATCGACTACCTGCCTTCGCTCTCGGAAGAGGACAAGATCACGATCATCAACACCAACCCGTTGAAGGTCTTCCCTGCATTCGCCAACGTCCCCGACTAGAGCAGCGGCGCCAAGCGAACGAGTAGAGGGGCGGGATAATCCCGCCCCTCTTTCGTTGCAGGCGAGTAGGCCTCGGCTCAGTCGCCGTCGGCGGCGGGGGCGGAGTGATCGTGGCCCATGTCGAGCCCCAGCGCTTCGTGCACCGGCTCGCCGTGGTCGAGCCTTCCCACTATCTCGTCCATGTGCTCGTTGGGCGCGTCGCCGAACGATTCGCCCATGCGGCGGAAGAACTGGGCCATGGAGCCCGGGTTCGTATAGTCAACGCCATCCAACAGTTCCGCCTTGTTCAGCTTGCTGGGGTCGGCGGCAGGCTTGAGAACGCGGAAAGTCGAGAAGACCCGTCGGGTGTCGGAGCTGCCGCACCGGCTGCACTCCCCCTTCGCGTCCGACGTCATGTGCCGGAATAAGAGCGCGGACTTGGACCCGCACACATTGCACCTGAACTCATAGATAGGCACGGTCGGCTACGTCCTCCTCCAGAATCGGCCGCCGTGACTCTGTCCGGCGGAGCTATCGCTATCAGGATATGCTAATCAGCCCCGCTCCGTCCGCCCTTTGGCTGCTTCGAACTGCCGCGCCGCCACCACGCCTCCCATGAAGCGCGGCAGCCCCTCCAGTGGCGCGCGCTGCGGCCGGAGTCCGACGATCTCGCGGTAGAACGTGGCGGCGGGCTTCCCGCTGCGCTTCAGCTCCCGTGACGCGATGATCTCCGTGAGCGCCCACTCTATGTCGTCCGCCACCGTCCACGCCGCCCGGTAGGCGACACGGCCCGTGTGGTCGACGATCCAAGACATGTTCGATACGCCGCCGTACACCCGGTGGACCTTGCCTTGCAGGGAGTCGATTGCGATCGTGCGCTCAATGCCCAGACGCTCCCTGAAAGACCTCGCGTGCAGCGTCTTCTGCTCGTAGTACTGAAGGGGCGGGTAGGCTTCGCCAGGGTGTGCTTCGCGAACATAGATGAACAGGAAGTGCGCGTCGTTGGCGTACCGCTTGGCCAGCTGTTCCATTAGCGGAGACTCCGCTACGCACGGCGGTCAGGTGACGGAGCCGAACTCGATCATCACCGGCTTCCCGCGCAGCGCCGAAAGAGTAATCTCGCCGCCCTCCAACAGCGGCAGCGTGAAGTCCGGCGCCACTTCGCCGGCCTTCGGAGCGTGCTCCTGGAAGTGCCGGTGCTCGGCGTCCTTGGGCTTCCACACCGACAGGTTGTAGAGGCTGCCGAGGAACTCAGGCGTCTCGTCGAGGTCGGGGCGCAGCGCGAACTGCTCCGCGAGGCCTTGCGCCGCCGCCGTCTCGGTTTGCTCCCTCACCAGCTCATCGACCATGGCCCGCCTCCGCCGCGATTGTACCCCTCATGTCCACTCCGGCGCCTACCGGACCCTGCTTGCTCGGGGAAGGGAGGAGGAGGCCACCAGAGGTCGTGTTTGCAGTCACTTTGGCCCCATTTGGCCCCATTCGTTCGTAAGCAGGGGTTGGAGGGCTCCATGGTAGGCGGCGGGCGTCTACCATGCAACGGGCTGTTGTCATATCATTGACAGCGCAGGGGCCGAGGCTTCGCGGGAGTGGCGGAGGGGGACGCGGGGAGCAATTGGGGGCGCAAGGAGAACAGGCGCATAAGCGGGCCGCTACGGGCCACTATGAGGCCAAATAGGGCCATGGTGGGGCCACAATGGGGCGAAACGGGGCCATGATGGGACCAAAATGGGCCACGATGGACAGGGGGCCAGAGCAGGGCGGATACCCCGACTGGTATCATGGGGACGGCTGGCGCTCGCGCCCGCTCTAGGGTTCCGTAGACAAGGGCAGCGACATAGACATGCAAACCGTAGCCGCTGGCCGTGAACGCTCCTATTGGTGTAGGGTAGACACTGGCAGGCTTGTCTACCAGAAGACGCCCTATGAGCTTGAACATCAAGAACTCTGAGACTTGCCGCCTGGCCGAGGAGCTGGCGGCGCTAACCGCTGAGAACAAGACCGAGGCCATCACGGTCGCGTTGCGCGAGCGACTGGAACGAGAGCGACGACGGCGCGGCAACCTGGCGGCCGACCTGCATGCCATCGGCCGGCGTTGCGCCGCCTTGGCGGGACCAGGCCCCTCCGCCGCCGAAGTCGGCGCATTCCTCTACGACGAGCGTGGACTGCCGAAATGATCATCGACTCCTCAGCGATCTGCGCCATTCTGTTCGGCGAGCCGGATGCCGAGCGGTACGAACAGGCCATCGCCGCAGCTGACATTCGCCGAATGTCGGCCGTCAACCTCCTTGAAGCCGCTATCGTAGTGGAAAGCCGGGCTGGGCCGTTGGGCGGTGATCAGCTCGACGCGCTCTTGGAGCGAGCCTCCATCCAAGTAGCTCCCGTCGCCATCGAACATGTCGCCGCCGCCCGCAGGGCGTGGCGGCGGTTCGGCAAGGGAAACCATCCCGCCGGGCTGGACCTCGGCGACTGCTTGGCGTACGCGCTCGCGGAAGTTGCTCGCGAGCCGTTGCTCTTCAAGGGCGACGACTTCGCTCGCACAGACATCCAGCCGGTGTGAACCACGACGCGAAGTCCTACCCGCCCGCCAGAAGCTCCGCGCCCACTCGTCGTTCTGAATCTTGGCGAACGACGCGCTGCCGATGTCGATCTTGAATAAGTGATAGCCCTCATCATCCGCATCGCCTGTATCGGTAGGGGAGAAACCCAATTGTTCGTAGAGTGAGGACGCGTAGGCCGCGCGCTCGCCGGGGTCCGTGACCTCGACGGCGCGACCGAATAGCTTGAACTCGCCGTCCGGAATCATGCGGTCGTGGACCGTGTTCATAACCGTGCAGCGAGGATCGCGCTGGAGATCGAGAGCTTTGCGCGACTGCCACATCATGCCGAGGTAGAGCTCACCGGAGAAGAAGAGCGGCTCGACGGGGCTGATGCGCGGCAAGCCGTCCTTCCGCAGCGATCCCACGAGCGTGAGCTGGGTCTCCTAGAACAGCGCCCGCCCTAGCGCCGCGAGCTCGGGTTCCGCCGCCTCGAAATCGCCCCATCTCGTCACTGCGGCTCCTCGCGCCGACGTTCCCCGCCACCGTCAATCTCCCTGAGCAGCGCGCTCACGCCCTTCACTCGCGCAGCCAGCGCGGACGCGCGCTCGCGCAGCCGCCGGTCCGATGTGTAGACGACCGCGTCCGCGCCGTTGGGTAGCGAGGCCAGGAGACCAACGATGTGGTCGTCCGCAGCATCGGGGCCTCGACGATGGGCGTACTCCACGCTTAGCGCGTGCGCCGCATGCGTGATCTCGCCCCGTGGCGGCGCGCCATCGAACACGACGGTCCACTGTCCGCCCAAGTCTAGAGCGACACTCGCCAGCTGCTCAACGAGTCGCCGTTCCGCTGCCGCGCGGTCGCGCCACCACCCGTCCGGGCGCGAGCCCATCAGGTTGTTGCCGTCCACGAATACATGCGCGCCTGGGCGCACCTCAGTCCTCCACGGCCTGCTCACGCAACTCGGCAAGCTTGTCGAGGGCCTGACGTGGCGTGAGATCGTCCATGTCCAGCTCGCGCAGCGCGTCGAGGAGCGCCCCGGCTTTCGGAGATGGATTGCCGAACAACGACAGCTCCCCCTGCGCGGGCGCGCCGGGGAGCGCGCGCTTGCCCTTGGTCCGCGTGGGTCCGCCCGCCTCGTGCTCGATCAGCAGCTCCTTAGCGCGCTCGATGAGAGGCCGCGGCAGACCCGCGAGCTGCGCGACGTGTACGCCGTAGCTCTTGTCCGCTCCGCCCTGCGTGATGCGGTGCAGGAACACCACCTCGCCTCCCTCGTCGGACACCGCGACGCTCTGGTTGCGGACGCGCGGAAGCCGGTTGGCGAGGGCCGTCAGTTCGTGGTAGTGGGTCGCGAACAGCGTGCGGCAGCCGAGCGTGGGGGCATTGTGGATATGCTCGGCGACCGCTTGGGCGATGGAGAGACCGTCGAAGGTCGACGTGCCCCGGCCAATCTCGTCCAAAATGACCAAGGAGCGGCGCGTGGCGTGGTGGAGAATGGCGGCAGTCTCGACCATCTCGACCATGAAGGTGGACTGGCCCGCGGCGAGGTCGTCCTGCAGACCGACCCGCGTGAAGATTCGGTCCACCAGCCCCACGTGCGCCTCGTCCGCCGGCACGAAGGAGCCGATCTGCGCCATCAGCGCCGCCGTCGCCACCTGCCGTATATATGTCGACTTGCCGGCCATGTTCGGCCCAGTGAGAATCACGAGCTGGTCCTTGTCGGTCGAGAGGTCAGTGTCGTTGGGGACGAACGAGCCGCTGGGCAGGAAGCGCTCGACGACCGGATGACGCGCCTTGCGCAGCAGGAGCCGCTCGCCCTCGTCCAGCGTCGGTCGAACGTAGCCGTAGCGCACGGCCGCCTCCGCCAGCGACAGCAGCCCATCCAGCGTCGCTAGCGCCTGGGCCGTCGCCAACGCCTGCGCCGCGTGGCCCGCCACTTGGCGGCAGAGCTGGCGGAAGACCGCCGACTCCAGTTCTTGTAGGCGGTCGCCCGCATTCAAGACGCGGTTCTCGTGTTCCTTGAGCTCCGGCGTGTAGAAGCGCTCCGCGTTGACCAACGTCTGGCGGCGGACGTAATCGTCCGGCACGTTGGCCAGATTGGCGTTCGACACTTCGAGGTAGTAGCCGAATACTCTGTTGTACCCCACCTTCAGATTCGATATGCCGGTGCGCTCGCGTTCCTTGCGTTCCAGCCCCGCGATGTAGGAGCGGGCGTCTTGGGCCGCGGAGCGCACTTCGTCCATCTCCGATGAATAGCCCTGCCGGACCACCCTGCCCTGCCCCACGTCGCCTTGGGGATCGTCGGCGAGCGTCGCCCTGATTAGATCGACGACCTGGGCGCAGGGCTCCAGGGCGCCCGCGAGCCAGCCCAGCCTCTCGCCGACCTCTTCGGCGAGGCTTCTGAGCGCAGGAACGCGCTCGAGGGAGTGGCGCAATCCCACGACTTCCCGCGGGAACGCAGCCCCGGCCCCGATCCGCTGGACCGCCCGCTCAATGTCCGAGACCTCCGCTAGCTGCGCGCGGACCCGCTGGCGACGGGCATCGGACTCATGCAGCCACGCGACGGCGTCGAGTCGCTGCTGTAGAGCCGGCAGGTCGAGTAGCGGCTGGCCGAGCCACCGCCGCAGCAGCCGCGCCCCCATGGGCGTCGCCGTAAGGTCGAGCACTTTGAGGAGCGACTGGTCGCGCGCTCCCCAACGTCCGCCCTCGAACAACTCGAGGTTGCGCCGCGTCTGCGGGTCGAGCGTCATGAACGACTCTGTCGAGTAGGTCCGCAAGCTTGTCAGCTGGGGAAGCGTTGCCTGGTGGGTCTTGCCGAGGTACTCAATGATGGCGCCGGCGGCGCTCGTCGCCAGACCCAGGGATTCGCAACCGAAAGCGTCCAGCGAGCGCACCCCGAAATGGTCCAGCACCCGCCGGCGGGCCGCGTTCGGCGCGAAGCTTGCGCCGTTCAGCCTAGTCACGCTGTACTGGGCCGACTGCGTGTCCAGCCCGGAGGCGCCGTCCTCGGACACGATCACCTCGGATGGAGCAAGCCGCGCAAGCTCCTCGGCGACGGCGCCTGACGCAAGCTGGGTTACGGCGAACTCTCCGGTTGTGATGTCGACGTAGGCGACCCCGGACTCGGCGCCGCCGGGGGCCACGGCCGCCAGGTAATTGTTCGCGCCGGAGTCCAGCAGTCCCGGTTCGATGACCGTGCCCGGCGTGACCACGCGCTGGACGCCTCGGTCGACCAGCCGCTTCCCGTCGGGCTCGCTGGTCTGCTCGGCTATTGCGACTCTGTGGCCCTTGCGAATGAGCTTGGCGAGGTAGCCGTCCAGCGCGTGGAATGGGATTCCCGCGAGGGGGACGATCTCCCCCGCCCCCATGTCGCGCTGCGTGAGCACAATCTCCAAGTCTCGCGCAGCTACGCGGGCGTCCTCATCGAACAGCTCGTAGAAGTCGCCCATGCGGTACAAAAGCAGCGCGTCGGGATAGCGCGACTTGATATCGAGGTACTGCTTGCGGACAGGGCTCGCCACCCGGAGATTCTAGCCAGGCGAGGCGCGGAACGGATAGTGGAGGCAGCCGGCCTTAGATCGCAAGCGGCTTGGCCGATGCGGCTGCTGCTGCGAACTCCTCCCTCCACGTCTCGGGCTGCACGTCGATGTACAGCTCTATCTCGTTGCCGTCGGGGTCGAGGATGTACAGGCTGTGGGTGTGCCCGTGGTCGTTGGAGCCTACGACGCGCACGCCGGCCTCCTGCAGCTCGGCGAGCGCCGCCTGAAGCTCCTCGTCCGTCGTCCCTATCTTCACGCCGATGTGGTACAGGCCCAAGCGAGGCCCTTGCGGGATGGGCTGCGCGTCCTCGCCCACCTGCATCAGGTACAACTCGTGGTGCGTTCGTCCGGTGGAGTACGTGGCCGTGTTCGGACGCGCCCCCTCCCGGCGGATCTCGCGAAAGCCGAGCACGTCGGTGTAGAAATGGCGCGAGCGCTCGACGTCGCTCACGAATAGAACAACGTGCCCCAGTTCTTTGACTTCCATCAGCGGCCTCCCGCGGGGCTTGCGCCCTAAACCTCGTCTTCCTTCCAGAACCGCTCTTCGTAGATCGTCCAGCCAGCCCCTGCGAGCCGCTCCTTCACGTCCTCGATCATGCCGGGGTTGCCGCAAAGGTAGACGGCAGCGTCCTCCTTGGGCAGACTCCAGCGCTGGATGTACTCCTCTACGAGGGTGTTCACCCGCCCGGTCGGCCCGTTCCAGCTGCGATTGCGCTCGGCCTGCGGACGGCTCACCGTTGTCACAAACGTGACCATCTCCGGAAGGCGCTCCGCCAGACGGTTCAGCTCCGAGTCGTAGACGAATTCGTCCTGGTGGCTTGCGCCCTCCATGATGTAGAAGTGGTGCCCGCGGGTGTTGTCCTTCAGCGCCTGCCGGATCATGCTCACGTAGGGCGCGACGCCGGTAACCGTGCCCACCATCAGGTGATGATGGAACTGCGGCTGAAAGACGAACAAGCCCTTCGCGCGTGGCCGCATCGACACCGAGTCCCCTACGTGGAGGTCCCACAGCAGCGGCGTGAGCTTCCCGCCGTACTCCGGCAGAACGTACTCCACGAACAGCTCGATGAGCTGCTCATAGGGCGCCGACGCTATGGAGTAGGGGCGCTCGATCCCGCCGGTCCCTATGGTGATGTACTGGCCCGGCTTGAACCGGAAGGGCTCGTCGGGCCGCAGCCAGAGGAGGAAGAGGTCCTCCGCGACCTCCTGCTTCTTGGCCACGTAGGCGCGTGGCAGATGGGCCAAACGGTCTTGCTGTTGCGTCATGCCTGCTCCGGCTGCACGGGGCCGATCCTGGCCGGCTCCGCGTTGAGTCTTGCAATGTGGTTCATGGGGTCCGGGCGGTCCGAGGAGTCCACCTCAACCGCCAACTCCCCGAACAGTGTGGTTAAGGATACGACTCCCGCCGGCACGGCATCGGACGATGCGACAATTCCACGCTTCTCGAATCCTTGCTCCGTGATGACTACCGCAGGCCGACCGTCGGCCAGGCCGGCGGCGGCGGCGTCCGCCGGATTGAGCACGAGCAGCTCCTCGCGCTCGACGCGGTTGCGCTTACCGTCGCTGACCACCTCCGGCTTGCGCCCCGGTTGAATGAGCACGCGTCCGTGGGCGAGCATCATCGGAAAGTGCGAGTCCCGCGCCGGACGGGGATGCCACGCAACCGGTTGAAGCGTTGCTTTGCCGTGGCGAAAGCCGCTTTCATACATCACCGGCGCGCCGGCGTCGTTGTCGTCCTTGCACGGCCACTGGAGCCCGGACAGCACGTTGCCCGTGTACATGACTTGAGTCGGCTGCGGCTCGTTGTCCGGTGGCGTTGCGACATCGATACGCTCGCGCAGCAACCGCCGGTAGGAGATTCCGGCATACTCCGGGACCACTCGCGCGATTTCGTCGAGCGCTTGCTCCGGCCCCTCATAGTCGAACCCGTCCGCGCCCATGGCGCATGCGATGCCCGCAATGACTTCGAGGTCGCTCCTGGACTCGGTCCGCTTGTTCTTGAGGACCTTGCGCAGCGGCTGGACGCGGCGCTCGATGTTCGTGTACGTGCCCGTCTTCTCTGCCCACACCTCGGCCGGAAAGACCACGTCGGCCCTCTCCGCCGCCGCGGACATGAACGCATCGCTGACCACGAGAAAGTCGAGCTTCTCCAAGCCCGCCAGCGTGTCGCCGAGGCCACCATCCTCATAGTGGACGTGGTCGCCGAGGACGACCATGGCCTTGACCTTGCCGTCGCGCGCGTTCTCGAAGACGTGCCGGTTGCCGACGCCAGGCTCGCCGGATAGCTGAATTCCCCAGAACTCTCCCAGAGACTGGATGGCGGACTGCTCGTTCAGGAGGTGGTGGCCGGGTATGGAGTTCGACCACGCGCCCATGTCCCACGCCCCTTGCTCATTGGCGCCGTGGTAGACCGGCATCACGCCGGCGCCGGGCTTGCCCACGTTGCCAGTGGCGACGGCGAGCGCGGCGGCCATGCGGGAGATGGTGCGCCGTGTGCCGCCCACCGAGTTGTCCCCGCCGAGCAGAATCGCGCCCGCGCCGGCCTGGGCAAAGAGGCGCGCCGCCTGGTCGATGCGGCCGGCCGGCACGCCCGTCTCCTTCGCCACCGCGTCGAGCGTGAAGGGTTCGAGGCACGCAGTCAGAACATCCCACCCTTCCGCGTTCTTATGGACGAAGTCGAGGTTCGCTAGACCGGAGTCGATAACCGCCCGCAGCAACCCGCCGAGCAGAGCCGGGTCCGTCCCGGGATAGGGGCGCAGCCAGACGTCGGCGTAACGCGTTAGCTCGACCTCTCGGGCGTCGATCACAATCAGTTGCTGCGTTCCCCCGCGCACCGCTCGCTTGATAGGCACTGCGAGCACGTTCTGCTCCTCCGTGAGATTGGCGCTCACCGCCATCACCACGGACGAGCTCATCAGGTCCCACGTGCTCATCGTGCCTGCGAAATAGCCGAACACGTCCTGCAAGCCCTCGACGATGCCAGGGCCGGTGTTCGACGCAACGTCGATGCTGTTCGAGCCCATGACGACGCGCGCGAACTTCTGCGCGACGTAGAGCTCCTCGTTCGTGTTGCGCGGGTTCGCCATGAGCGCAAAGTGGGCGCCCTTGTGCGGGGCCAGCCCCCGCGCCGCGGCCTCGAACGCCTCGTCCCACGTCGCCTCGTGGAGCTCGCCGTCACGCCGCACTAAAGGCTTCCTGAGGCGGCGCTTGTCGTTGACGTACTCGTAGCCGAACTTGCCCTGGAAACACGCCTGGCCAAGGTTGGCCGGCGAGTTGAGCTCCGGCACGGCGCGGACCATTCGCTCCCAGCCGTTGACCTCGTAGGTCATTGTGCACCCGACGGGACACTCCCCGCAGACCGACTGTTCGACCCGCGCGGCTCGCTCCCATTTATGGCTCGTCTCGGTCAGCGCGCCCACGGGGCAGACGTCGATGCACGCGCCGCAGAACTCGCAGCCCGATTCGAGGAGCGATTCCCCCATCACCGTGCCCACGAGCACCTGCCCGGCGCGCTCGGTCATGCCGATTGCAACGTCGCCGCGAAGCTCGTCGCACGAGCGCGTGCAGCGGGCGCAGACGATGCAGAGGTTGTAGTCGCGGTCGTAGAACGGGTCCTTCGTCTCGACCTGAAGGTTCCGGTACTGGTACGTCAGCGGCGAGACGAGCCCCTGCGGGTGGAAGCGCGTCGTGTCCTTCAGCTCGCAGCGCTCATTCTTCGGACACGTCACACACCGGTCCACCACGTCGACGTGCCGCAGGCAGATGTCCTGCGGTCCGCACAGGTCGATGCGGTGGCAGGTCAGACAGCCGTGGGGGTGCTCGGAAAGCAGCAGATCGAGGGTTGTGTTGCGGACCTTCGTCGCGTCATCGGCTTTCGTGTTGACGACCATGCCGTCGCGCACCGGCAGCGTGCAGGAGGCGGGCGTGCCGCGCACTCCCTCGACTTCGACGACGCACATACGGCAAGCGCCGTAGGGCTTCATGCCGGGGTGGTAGCAGAGATACGGGATGTAGAGTCCGGCGTCGTTGGCCGCTTGCACCACCATCTTGCCGGGAGTGGTCTTCACCTCCTGCCCGTCGATGGTGATTGTGATTTCGTCGGCCATGCGACGCTACTCCTCGCCCTTGCCGTTGGCGCGCGACGCTGACGGCGCGATGTGCGTCACGAAGTCCGCCTTGACCGAGGCTGTCGGCGTATCGCCCAACATCTGAGCGCCGCGCCGCGTTGACACCGGACCAACGAACATCCCTATGGGTATGGGGCCGTCGCCCTGCAGCTGCGCCCTGAACTCGTCCCCGAAGAAGCGGACGGCGCTGGCCAGGGGGTTGTACCCCAGTTGCCCGTGCCCACAGAGCGAGCCCAAGCGCATGTTCACGCCGACCCGTTCCATCAGCTCCATGTCCGTGGCGCGCCCCTGACCATCCGCAATCCGCTCCACAATCTCCAGCAGGTGGCTCGTGCCGAGCCGGCAGGGGAAGCACTTGCCGCACGACTCCATCTGGTCGAACGCCAACAGCGTCCGCGTCAGGTCGACGACCGACCGCTCCTCGTTGCAGACGATCAGCCCGCCCGAGCCGAACATTGCGCCCGCCGCGACCATCTCGTCGAAATCGAGCACCATGTCGAACTGATCGGCGGGCAGAACGCCGCCGAGGGGGCCGCCGGTCTGGATGAACTTGAGCGCCTTGCCGTTAGGGTCGCCGCCGCCCAGCTCCTCGATGATCTGCCGGACGGTCACCCCGAACGGGACCTCTACGAGGCCCGGGCGTGCGATGTCGCCGGACAGGCATGCGATAGCCGTGCCCGTGCTCTTCTCCGTGCCGATGCCGGCGAACCATTCCGCGCCCCGCCGCACGATCTCCGGCGCGTAGCTGAGCGTTTTGATGTTGTTGATGTTGGAAGGCTTGCCCCACACGCCGAACGCCGCGGGGAAGGGCGGACGGAACCGCGGCATGGACCGCTTGCCCTCTATCGCCTCCATCAGCGCCGTCTCTTCCCCCGCGACGTAGGACTCGCCGACCAGCGAGACCTCCATATCGAACGAGAACTCGGCGCCAAGAATCCGCTCGCCGAGCAGCCCGTTCGCATAGCAGGCCTCGATAGCCGCCCGCGTCCGGTCGATGGGCGCATCGTGGCCGTGACGGATGAAGACGATGCCATTCGATGCGCCCGTCGCGTACCCCGCGATCGCGCACCCCTCGATGAGCGTGAACGGGTCGGTTTCGAGAATCGTCTTGTCGTTGAACGCGCCGGGGTCGCCCTCCTCGCAGTTGCACAGGATGTACTTCTGAGGCGACGGGTTCCCTGACAGGAAGCCCCACTTGACGCCGGTTGGGAAGGCCGCGCCCCCTCTGCCTCGCAGGCCCGAGCCCTTGATCTCCTCCAACGTCTGCTCCGGCGTCAGCGTCGAGAGCGCCTTGTCGAGACCGGCAAATCCCCCGCGTGCGATGGAGTGGTCGACTTCCACCGGGTCTATCTCGCCGGCGTTGCGGAGCGCGATGCGCACTTGGCTGCGCATCATCGGCAGCTCCTCTAGTCGCGGCGCGCCCGGTACGTCGGCGTCGATGGACGCCAGCGCCAGCGCGGGAATGGGCTCGCCCCCCACGATGTGCTTCTCGACGATCTCAGCGGCGCGCTCCGCGTCCACGTTGCCGTACAGCACGCGCGGCCCGCCCGGCGTGTGTACGTCGACAATTGGCTCCGCGTAGCAGAGGCCCCTCGTGCCGACCTCGGAGACCGTCGCCTCGACTCCCGCCCGCGCGATGCCCTGCCGCAGCCCATCCAGAGTCGCTCCGGCGCCCGCCGCCATGCCTAGGAGTCCCGTGGTTACGCGCACCCACGGCTTGGCGTGCAGCTCCGCCCACCGAGCGCCGGCGCGTTCGACGAGGACCTCATAAGCCTCGGTCACGCCCCCGGCTCCCCTACGCCGCCGGCTTTATCGAAAGGGCCGTCGGCTGCCTTCAGCGCCTCGACGCGGCGCAGCGCGCTGTCCAGCGACACATGCCCCGCCAGCTCGTGATCGAAGCTCATCGCAGGCCCATGCGGGCACACGCCAAGGCACGTGTTGTACTTGAACGAGACCGCCCCGTCCTCCGTATCGCCCTCGCCCTCCAGCCCCAGGTGACGAGCGACTCCTTGCAGGATCGGCTGCGCGCCCAGCACGTGGCATGTGGGTCCCCAACAGATCTCAACGGAGTGACGCGCGGGAGGCGTGAAACGGAAGTTCGGATAGAAGGACGCGACGCCCCAGACCTCGTTGACGCTGGCCCCCGTGTGATGCGCGACCTCGTCTATCGCTTCGTAGGGGAGGTGCCCCAGCTCGTCCTGGGCCGCGAGCAGGGACGACAGGATCGTCACGGTCTTCGCCGGTTGCTCCCGAACAGCGCGACGGACCCGCTCGCGCAGCAGGTCGGACGAGTCGGAGCCGGGAGCGCTGGACGGTCTCGAGGTGGTTGTCATCGGGCCCGCTGGTTCGTGATTTTCCTAACGAACGGTGCGCCGCATCGTAGCACGCGCCCCCGAACGGGGACAAGAACGAGGCAGGGCTTGCTCGCGGCGCCAGTCCTCACTTACGTCCCGCGCATGCGAGGCTGTACTGGGGACGATGAAGACTGCTCAACGAGCTTCACGCTCGATACTCCGGCGACGCTCCTGATGGCCTCGAGCATCTCGTCCGGCGCCCGATCGTCGAAGCCGACAATCATCGTCGCCGCCCCGCGCGGCGCTTCCCTCCCCACCTCCATGAAGGAGATGTTGACGTCGTATTCGCCCGCGAGCGTGCCAACCTTGCCGATCATTCCCGGCTGGTCCGTGTGAGAGGTGAACACCATGTACGGGGCGCTCGTCTCCATGTCCAGGAAGAAATCGTTGAGCCGGAAGAGGTGGACCTTCCCGTTGACCGCCGCTCCCGCCAGGTAGTTCGTCCCGCCCGTCGACCGCACTTCGACGCCGACCAGATTGACGTACTGCCCCGCGCCTTCCGGGTCCCGCTCCTCCGCGACCCTGATGCCGCGCTCATTCGCCATCGCCGGCGCGTTCACCAAGTTCACGCGCATGTCGGTCGCGTCCCGGAGGACCCCCACGAGGGCGGCGGCCGAGAGAATCGACGTGTCGTAGTGGGCTATCTCGCCCGATACCCTGACCGACACCGACTCGATCTGACCTTCCGCGAGCTGCACTCCGATGCGTCCCATCGTCGTCGCCACTTCCAGGTACGGACCGAGCGCTTCACGCACCTCGGGAGCGATAAAGGGCATATTGATTGTGTAGGGCGCCGCCCCGCCTTCGAGGATGGCCATCAGCTGATCGACGACTTCCACCGCCACCTCGACCTGGGCCTCCTCAGTGGAGGCGCCGAGGTGCGGCGTCAGGATTGAGGCGTCGTCTTGCACGAAGGGCAGCTCCGGCGGAGGCTCGACCGGGAAGACGTCCAGCGCCGCGCCGCGCACTGCGCCGCTCACGAGCGCCTCATGCAGCAAGCCCTCGTCTACGAGGCCGCCCCGCGCCGCGTTGATGATCCGCACCCCCGGCTTCAGCAGCTTGAACTCCGGCGCGCCGATCAGACTCTTCGTGCCGGCAGTGAGCGGGGTGTGGACGGTGATGAAGTCCGACTCGCCGAGAAGCCGCTGCATCGACACCGTCTCGACGCCCAAGCTTCGCGCGCGCTCCAGCGAAACGTAGGGGTCGTGGGCGATGATGTGCATCTGGAACGCCCGCGCCCGGTGTGCGACCTCCGAACCCACGCGGCCAAGGCCGATGATGCCTAGAGTCTTGCCCCGCAGCTCCACGCCCATGAACTTGGACCGGGTCCATTCGCCCCGTCGCATCGAGGCGTCCGCCTGCGGAATGTTCCTGGCCAGCGAGATCATGAGCGCGAACGCATGCTCTGCTGCAGCGATGGTGTTGCCCGTGGGAGAGTTGACAACGGCGATGCCAAGCTGCGTCGCCGCGTCCACGTCGATGTTGTCTACCCCCACCCCGGCGCGGCCGATGCCGAGCATCTTCTCCGCGTGCTCGATGACCCTGGCCGTAACCTTGGTCTCGCTGCGGACGATCATTGCGTCGTACTCGCCGACGATGGCGACGAGCTCGTCCTCGCTGAGGCCCCTCTTCACGTCGACCTGGTGCCCCGCGTCCGTGAGGCGCTCCACGCCCTGCGCGTCTATGGGGTCCGCTACCAGAATCCTTGCCATCTGCGCCTCTCGTGCGGCTCCCCCACCGGAGGAGGGTTTTGTTCTTGCCCTGTCTCCCCGCCTGCCGCGAAGGACTGAAGAGGAGACTTTCCGTCATTCCGGCGAACGAGCGAGTCCAGAGTGCGGCGCAGAGAGCCGCGCGCCGCTGCCTCCGCCGACCAGGGACTTAGCCGACGTTGGCGGGCTCGTAGCCCAGCTTGGGCAGAGCCTCTCGCAGCGCGCCGAACACCTCGTCGAGGTCCTCCTTGGTCACGTAGCCCATGTGGCCGATGCGGAAGACGCGCCCGGTCAGCAGGCCCCGGCCCTCCGCCGCGATGATGTCGTAGTCGTCGCGCAGCGCCGCCAAGAGCGCCTCGTCCGTGATGCCCTCCGGCACCCACGCGGCGGTGACGGTGTTGGACGCAAATCGTTCGTCTTTCGCCACGAGACCGATCCCCATCGCCTTCAGACCGTCGCGGGTGTACTGGGCCATCTCCTGATGGAAGTCGTAGACCGCCTGCATGTCGCCCTGGGAAAGCATCTGCTGAACGGCGTAGTCGAGGCCGAACATGATCGAGATGGCGGGCGTCCACGGCGTCTGGCCGAGGACCAGCGACTTCTTCGCTTCGGCCATGCTGAAGTAGAACTTCGGCATCTTGGAGGTCTCGGCGGCCTTCCACGCGCGCTCGCTGAAGCTGATCATGGAGAGCCCCGGCGGACACATCCATCCCTTCTGCGACCCAGCGACAACCACGTCCAGGTCCCACTCGTCGACAGGGAGCCTGATCGAGCCGAGGGACGAGATGGCGTCGACGAGCAGCAGCTTGTCGAACTCCCCCTTGACGATGCCCGCGATGGTCTCCAGGTCGTTGGTGATGCCGGTGGAGGTCTCGTTGTGCGTGACGAGGACCGACGTGATGCTCGGGTCGCCCTCGAGAGCTTGGCGTATCTCATTTGGGTCCGCGACGTCGCCGTCGGGGAACTTGATCTGTTTCACGTCGGCGCCGTAGGAGGAAGCGATCTTGAGGAAGCGGTCCCCGAAGTTGCCGATGGTCACGCCGAGAACGCGCTCGCCCGGCGAGAGCGTATTGACGACGGCCGCCTCCATCGCCCCCGTGCCCGAGGAGGAGAGGACGTAGAGGTCGTTCTCGGTCTGGAAGGCGCGCTGCAGGTTGGCGGTCAGCCGCGCAATCATGTCGGCGAACTCGACGCCCCGGTGGTCGATCATCTGCTTACTCATGGCCTGGTAGACCTCCGGCGGGACCGGGGTCGGCCCAGGCAGGCGAAGATTCGCCATCGGGGCCTCCTTCAAGGCGGCGCGCGCTGGTGGTGGACGCACGCTTGTTGTGGGATAGGCGAACGAGTGAACGCCGCCCCCGATTATAGGGTCGCGGAACGCCGCCCTTCAAGGTCTGTGCGCCGCTTCACAAATCAGAACGAGGGAGCGGTCAAGGGCGATTCCTACAGCAAGCTACGGCGTCTCATTCGTAGAGTTCCCAGCAGAC
Source organism: Dehalococcoidia bacterium (assembly GCA_965219425.1). Taxonomy (GTDB): domain Bacteria; phylum Chloroflexota; class Dehalococcoidia; order Lucifugimonadales; family Australimonadaceae; genus S5-327. Next base: position 3,441,575 of record OZ244741.1, on the reverse strand, counting down.
ACTACGAGCGCGCTGAGTCCCTCGGCGTCCCACGGACGGCGGCGCTTGATTCATGTGTCCAGCCTAACGCCTACCCCTCCAACGTCCCTTCGGCCTTGTAGTCCTGCCCCAGTTTACGTATTCGTCGGCGTTCATAGGGATGCCGTGCCAAATCGACCCTCACAGGGCGTCCCATCCCTCGACGGTGATGTCCGCCTGCTGCACTATGCGCCGGATCACTTGAAGGGAAAGGTCGCGCGGGTGCATGGCCACCGTCACTTTGCGTCCATGCCCATCTTCAAGGCGCATGTGACTGCCTCGCTGACGAACGACCACGAATCCTGCGCGCCGCAGCCTGCGTAACACCTCCCTTGCGGGGAGCGGTCTAAGCGGCACGAGAGGGGAATCGCACCCGAATAAATACGCCCTCGCCCTCGTAAGTCTCTACGGGGACCCGGCTCCCTTCTTCTGCGAGGCATTCCAAGTGGAATGCGGCCATCTCGCGCACCGAGTCCAACGCCGTGGACGCATCGGGCCCATCGTCGGCAATCCCAAGAGCCGGGATATCAGCAACGACCAGCTTCGTCTCCGGGTCCCAGGAAAGGCATACGCGGTAATCGGCGAATTCTTTGGGCATTCCTCCTACCTTCCCGCTCCAGTATATCTATGCATGGCGGATGCGCGCCTACCCCTCCAACGTCCCCTCGGCCTTGTAGTCCTGCCCCAGCTTCACGTATTCGTCGGCGTTCATTTTCACTAGCTCGTAGTGCTTCTCCTGCAGCGGCCCCAGCACCTTTGCCGGAACGCCCGCCGCGATGGACCTGTCCGGCACGCTGCGCCCCTCCAGCAGCACGGCTCCCGCCGCGAGGATGCACCACGACCCCACCGACGATTGGTCGTTCAGCGTGCAGTTGTTGCCGAGAAGGCAATGGTCGCCGACCGATCTCGCGTGGCACACGACGGCGTGGCCCAGCGTGACGTAGTCGCCGATGGTCATGTTGCCGTCGGCGTGGCATATCGAGCCGTCTTGAATGTTCGTCCCCTCCCCTATCCACATCGTCCCCCGGTCGGAGCGGAGCACGACCCCCGGCCAGATGGAAGCCCTGGCGCCGATGCGGACGTCGCCGATGATGTAGGCGAACTCGCTAACGAACGCGGTCGGGTCGATCTGGGGACTCTTACTGGCGAGGGTGCGGATCATGGGCTCTCCATAAACGCAGACTGCCCCCGCATCATACAGGGAGCCTCCCCCTCCCCATCATTCCCGCGCCAGTCCCCTCTCTCGTCTGCGGACGAGAGCCAGTCCTCTCTCCCTTCCGCGAGACCTTTGCATAACTTCCTTGATTGGCCACAATCAGCGGAGGGTGACGTTCGGGAGGTTCGTGATGCACCGTCCTACGAGTGAGCAGTCGTTCGTTGCTGTACTTCTCCCCGACCGGATGGGGCGGGATGAGAGGCTGGAGCGGATAGACGCGGCGATTGACTGGCGGCAGCTCGCCAAGGTGGTCGATGGGGTCTACGCGGCGCCCACCGGCCGGCCGAGCTACCCGCCAGTGGTGATGGTCAAGGTGCTGCTGCTCCAGCAGTGGTACGACGCTTCCGACGAAGGGATGGAGGAAGCGCTATGGGACCGGGTCTCGTTCAAGCGGTTCGTCGGTCTCGGCATGGAGGACGAGGTCCCGGACCACTCGACGATCAGCCGGTTCCGGAAGGAAGTGACCGATCGGGGACTCGGCCGCCGCCTGTTCAAGGAGCTGACGCGCCAACTGGACAAGAAGGGGTTGGTGGTGAAGAAGGGGACGCTGCTGGACGCAACGATCGTAGAGGCCCAGGCGCGGCGGCCATCGTCTCGCGAGCAACCGGGAGGGAGGAGCGGGACCGACCCCGACGCGCGGTTCACGCGCAAGAGGGGGAAGTCGCACTACGGCTACAAGGCGCACATCGGGATGGACGCCGGTTCGGGACTGATACGGGAAGCGGTGTTCACGCCGGCGAACGTGAACGACACGGAGGTGGCGGACTCCTTGGTGAGCGGGGATGAGGAGGCGGTGTACGCGGATAAGGCGTATGGGTCGAAGCAGCGGAGCGCGTGGCTCAAGTCCATCAAGATCAAGGACCGGATCATGCGGCGCGCGGACAAGCATCACCCGGTGCTGCCGCCCGTGGAACAGCGCCGGAACGCGCTGATAGCGCGGCTGCGTGCGCCGGTGGAGCAGGTGTTCGGGACGCTGAAGCGGACCTACGGGTATAGGCGCGTGCGGTACGTGGGTTTGGAGCGGAACGCGACGGAGCTGTTCTTCAAGTGCATGGCGTACAACTTGCGGAGGGCCGACCGGCTGCTGCTCGGCGTCGCCTGACGGCCGGGGGCGGCGTGCGCCCGGAGGCGGTGAAGCGTCCCGGAGAGCCCGGAGAGGCCGGGGGAACCGGGGGAGGAGAGAGACGCCGCAGACCCTCAGCAGACCCCTCAGCCTCCGCCAGGAGCCGCATTCCAACCGAACGGAGCTCAATAGCGGTTACGCAAAGGTCTCAGAAAGGGGGAGAGTTAGAGAGGGGGCGCCCCGCGCAGGAGGGAATCCAGGAACCCCTCCCGCCTTTGGTCCCCTCTCCCGTCTGCGGGAGAGGGCTAGGGAGAGGGGACGCGCGAGCGCAGCGAAGCGCGGGGGAGGACAACCCATCATTCCCGCGCCAGTCCTCTCTCCAGTCTGCGGACGAGAGCCAGAGAGGGGGCCTCCCCTCCCGTCATTTCCCGCGCTCTTATCGTCATTCCCGCGAACGCGGGAATCCAGGAAACTCCCTCCACCATCCTGGGGGAGGGCTGGGGAGGGGACCGTCTGCGGCAGGATTGAGGAGCCGGGACGCAGGCTCGTAGAATGCCCCGTCGGTGGAGTCTGTCCTGCCCATGCCTCTTTACGACAAGAAATCGACCAAGCACGCCCAAGACGCCGAGCTCGACTGGGAGCACAACGAGCTCCGCAAGGCGGTCGAGCGCACGCCGGAGTCGAAGGAGCGGTTCCTCACCGTCTCAGGCCGCGAGATTGACCGCCTCTACACGCCCGCCGACGCCCCGGACCTCGACTACCCGGTCGATCTTGGTTTCCCCGGCGCCTACCCCTTCACTCGCGGCGTCTACCCGACCATGTACCGGGGGCGCCAATGGACACGCCGCCAGATCGCCGGGTTCGGCACCGCCAAGTCCACCAACGAACGCTACAAATACCTCCTCGCCCACGGACAGACCGGACTGTCCACCGACTTCGACCATCCCACGCTCACCGGGTATGACTCGGTGCACCCTCTCTCCGAGGGGGAGGTCGGGAGGCTGGGCGTCGCCATCGACACCGCCCGCGATATGTCCGACCTGTTCAACGGCATACCCATCGACCGGGTCAGCATCTCGCTGACCATCAACCACCCGGCCATCGTCCTGCTCAGCTTCCTGCTCACCCATGCCGAGAAGGTAGGCGTGCGTTGGGACGCGCTGCGCGGTACCGTCCAGAACGATTCTCTCAAGGAGTTTCACGGCCAGAAGACGTTCGCCCTGCCCCCCAGAGGCGCGTACCGGATGACCATGGACGTGGTCGAGTTCTGCACCCGCAACGCGCCGAACTGGAACACGATATCGATCTCCGGCTACCACACGCGAGAGGCTGGCTCGACCGCGGGCCAAGAGGTCGGCTTCACCCTCGCCCAAGGCATGGCCTACGTCGAGGGCGGCCTGCGGCGCGGCCTGACGCCGGACGAGTTCGGGCCGCGCCTGTCTTTCTTCTTCGGCGTCCACATGGACTTCTTCGAGGAGATCGCCAAGCTCCGCGCGGCAAGACGGCTGTGGGCCCGCATCATGAAGGAGCGCTACGGGGCCACCGACCCACGGGCGATGCTCTGCCGCTTCCACTCCCAGACCCTGGGCTCGACCCTCATCCGCGAGGGCGCGCTGAACAACCTGGTCCGCGGGTCGAGCCAAGCCTTGGCCGCCATCCTCGGCGGCACGCAGTCCCTCCACGTCAGCGGTTACGACGAGGCGCACGAGATCCCCTCCGAGGACGCCATGCGCATGTCCCTCAACACGCAGCGCATCCTCGGTAACGAGACCGGCGTCGCCAACACCATCGACCCGCTGGGCGGTTCGTTCTTCATCGAACGGCTGACCAACGAGATCGAGGAAGAAGCGCTGTCCTACATTCAGACGATCGAGGACATGGGTGGCGGCGGCGGTCCGCTCGACGGCATGTTCGCCGCCATCGAGAACGGCTACATCGAACGCCAGATCTCCGAGGCCGCCTTCGACTATCAGATGCGCATCGAAGACGGCGAGTACCGGGTTCTCGGCCTCAACGAGCACGAGGAAGAGGCCGCGCCCCCGCCGTCGCTCTACGAGCATGACGACGACGAGGAGGCCCGGCAGATCGAGCGCATCGAGGCCGTCATTCGCGAGCGGGACTCTTCACAGACGGAGGCTGCGCTCGACGCCGTGCGCAAAGCCGCGCGCGGCGAGGAGAACACGATGCCCTTCATCCTCGACGCGTCCCGCGCCGACGCGACCGAGGGCGAGATCATGGGCGCCCTGCGAGACGTATTCGGCGACCACCGGGACCCGGGGGTCTTCTAGCCATGCCCAACGCCAAGCCCGCGAAGGTCATCCTCGCCAAGCTCGGGCTTGACGGCCACGACCGCGGGGTCAAGGTCATCGCCAAGGCGCTCGAAAAGGCGGGCATGGACGTCGTCTACATGGGCATGCGCGTGACCCCCGAGGAGGTCGTCGACCGCGCTCAGGCGGAGGACGCCGACGTGATCGGCATCTCCCTGCTCTCCGGCGCCCACAAACCGCTCATGGCCAAGCTGATGAAGGTGATCGACGAGCGTGAGATGCGCGGAGAGGCGCTCATCCTCCTCGGCGGAACGGTCCCGGACGACGACGTGGAGGCATTGAACGAAATCGGCGTCGACGGCGTCTTCCCGGTCGGGTCGAGCCTGCGCGACATCCAGGCCTTCATCGCCGAGCGCCTCGCCGGGGCCAAGCCCCTCGCCGGGAAGGAGTAGGACGATGACGTCCGCCTGGCCCCCCACGTACGACCCGGCCTACGTGCCCCCCGACGCTCAGGAGTACTGGGACCCCCGGCTGGAGACGATGGCCCCGGAAACTCGCCTGGAGCTCATCGCCGCCAAGCTGAGGGGCCAAAGCGCCTGGGCCTACGAGAGGTCCCCCTTCTACCGGAAGCGATGGAACGAAGCCGGCTTCCATCCGTCGCAGATCGAGACGATCGACGACATATGCCGCATCCCCATCATTACGAAAGAAGACCTGCGCCAGGACCTCATCGACAACCCGCCCTTCGGCAGCAACATCTGCGACGACTGGTCGAACATTCTGCGGGTGCACGGCTCATCCGGCACCACCGGCATACCAACGGTCATCGCCATCAGCAAGGACGACTGGGCGCGCATCGGCGAGGCCCACGCGCGCGTCGAGTGGGGAGCCGGCGTCAGGCCCAGCGACACCGTGTTTGTGGCGTCCCCCTTCAGCCTCTACATGGGCTCATGGGGCATGCTCGTCGGCGCGGAGCGGATGGGCGCGAAGTGCTTCCCCTTCGGCGCCGGTGCGCCCGGCCAGACACGCATGGCGGTCCGATGGTGCCTCACGGCCAAGCCCACCGTCTTCTACGGCACGCCGTCCTACGCCCTCTACCTCGCCGAAACGGCCAGGGAGGACGGCGTTGACCCGATGGCGCTCGGCTTCCGCATCCTCTTCTTCTCCGGCGAGCCGGGCGCGTCGATTCCCTCCACCCGCAAAACGCTGGAAGAGACCTACGGCGCCGTCGTGATCGACAGCGGGTCAACCGGCGAGATGTCGCCGTGGATGAGCAACGGGGGGTGCCGTCATTCGAGCGGAATGCACCTCTGGCAGGACATGGTCTACACCCAGCTCGTGGACCCAACGACCCACGAGGTCGCTCCCTACGGCGGCGAGGGCGTGCCTGTCTACACGCACCTCGAACGCGCCTCCCAGCCGCTCATCCGGTTCTGGTCCGGGGACCTGGCTCGCTGGACGAACGACCCTTGCCCCTGCGGACGCACCTACCCCAGCTTGCCCTACGGCATCTACGGACGCGTCGACGACATGGTGACCGTGCGCGGCGAGAACGTTTACCCCAGCGCCGTGGAGAATGTCGTGCGCGCCGTACCGGGACTCACGGGCGAGTTCCGCATGGTCGTCTCCCGGGAACGAACAATGGACGAGCTGACCGTCCTCGCGGAGCACGCCGCGACGACAGCTGACGCCGGCGCCATTGACGCCCTCAAGCGCAAGCTGGAGTCCGACCTCGCCGTCACCCTCGGCATACGGGCGAACGTCGAGCTGAAAGCGCCCGGCGAGCTCGAACGGACGCAGTTCAAAGCGCGCCGCCTCATCGACGAGCGCGAGCTCTACGGCGGCTAACGCCCCGCCCTCGTCCCCCGCCGCGCCTCCCAATCGTGAAGCGTCCTGCACGATTCCTTGGAATTCTCTTGACATCTGCTCGCTAAAACGGAGGCAGGCGGCGCCGATGGCGGCCCGCCGACAACGAAAGCGCCGTAGCGCACGGAGGCGGACGATGAGAAAACGCACGGTGGTCGCAGCGATGGCGGTCGGACTGCTGGCCCTAGCACTGCTCGGCGGCGCCGTGCTGGCGCAGACGTCGGACGACGACGATAGCGCTGGCAAGAGCTTCGCGGCCCGCGTCGCCGAGATACTCGATCTGGAGGAGGCGGACGTCGAGGCTGCGCTGGAGCAAGCCCGCGCGGACATGCTCGATGATCGACTCGACGCGCACATCGACCGGCTTGTCGAACGGGGCGTGCTTACCGAGGAGCAGGCGGAAGAGTACCGCTCGTGGCTCGACGAGCGGCCTGACGGTCTGCCGCAGCTCGGAGGTCGCGGCCACAACCCGGGGCGACGCGGCTTCGTTCGAGGCCACGGAAGGTTCGGCCGCGGCGGCTCGGACCAGTCATCAGACGGCGACACGGACTCGACAACCAGCCAGTCAGCCTAACTTCTTTCGTTGACTCCCCTGCGCGCATCTCCCTAGACTTGGGCGTAAGCCGTTGCCGGGTTGCGACACGACGCTCCGCCGCTTGGTCGGCGGGGCGTCTCTCTTCTCTCCTCTGTTGCCTCCTTCCCAAGCTCATGGGAGGAACGAGGAGAGACCCGAACGCAGCGGGAAGACGGCAGCGAGGAGACGAGGGTATGGCAAGCGGCAGGATCCTCTCGGGCATGCGCCCGTCCGGCAGGATGCACCTCGGCAACTACTTCGGCGCGCTGGAGAACTGGGTGCGCCTCCAGGACGAGTACGAGTGCTTCTTCATGGTGGCGGACGTTCATGCGCTCACAACGCTCTCCGGTTCGAGCGAGGTGCACTCCATCGGCGGAGACTTGCAGGGCATGGTGCTCGACTGGCTCGCCGCAGGGCTGAATCCGGAGCGCTGTGTCATCTTCGTGCAGTCGCACGTGCCGGAGCATCTCGTGTTGCACGGATTGCTGAGCATGAGCACGCCGCTCGGCTGGCTGCTCCGCGTCCCGACCTTCAAGGAGCGCGTGCGGCAGATGGGCGAGGACGAGGAGCACGTGCCGTACGGGCTGCTGGGCTATCCGGTGCTGCAGACGGCGGACATCATCGTCTACAAGGCGGACAAGGTGCCGGTAGGGATAGACCAGGCGTCGCACATCGAGATCTCTCGGGAGATCGCGCGGCGCTTCAACCGGCTCTACGGCGAGACCTTCCCAGAACCACAGGCGTTGCTCACCGACCTGCCGATGATCATCGGCGCCGATGGTCAGAACAAGATGAGCAAGAGCCTGGACAACTACATCGAGCTCGCGGCGACGGACGAGGAGACAACGCAGCGCACCATGACAATGGTGACCGACCCCCAGCGCGCGCGCCGCTCCGACCCCGGAAGGCCGGAGGTCTGCAACGTCTACACCTTGCAGAAAATCTTCAACCCGGACAAGACGAACGAGATACACCGGCTCTGCACGACGGCGGGTATCGGCTGTGTAGACGACAAGCGCGACCTCGCCGAGGGCATCAACCGCTATCTGCGCGACTTCCGGGAGCGGCGCCGCGAGCTGTCGGAGTCGCCGGAGCGCGTGCACGAAATACTGCACGAGGGGGCGAAGCGCGCGCGGGCCGTGGCGAGCTCGACCGTCGAAGAGGTCTACGGCCGCATGGGGCTCCGGTAGATGGTCGGGATACCCCCGCTGCCGGTGGCGCCGGACGGAAGCGATGCGCTGCAGGTGGCCGTCCTCGCGGCGGAAGCCGCCGCCGTGGAGATACGGCGTCGTCTTCCCGACACCATCGGGCCTGGGTCTCGCGAGCGTTTGGGCCTGACCACCAAGGGCGCGTGGAACGACCGTGTCACGGAGGTGGACCACGCGGCTGAGGCGGCGGCGCTCGCCGTGCTCACGCCGGCGTTCCCCGATCACGCCATCGTCGCCGAGGAGTCGGGGGCACAGGGCGGAGAGTCGGGCTACCGCTGGTGGCTCGACCCCATCGACGGCACCCGTAACTTCGCCAGCGGGCTCCCGCATATCTGCGTGAGTGTGGGGCTGTGGGCGGACGGCGAGCCGCTGGTCGGCGTGCTGCTGGACCCGGTCCGCAACGAAACGCTCGCCGCGGCGGCGGGACGGGGCGCGACAATCAACGGCGCTCCTGTGTCGGTCTCGACGGAGACGAACATGGCGGAGGCGCTGATCGGGTTCGATATGGGATACAAGGGACCGGAAGGGAAGCTGCTGCTTTCGGCAATCCAAGACCTTTGGCCGGGGTTCCAGTCCGTACGCATGATGGGATCGGCCGCGCTGGGCGTGGCCTATGCAGGATGCGGACGTCTCGACCTGTATGCGCACCACTACGTCCAGCCATGGGACATCGCGGCGGCCATCGTATTCGTCCTCGAGGCCGGGGGCGTCGTGACGGACCTCAACGGCAGGCCAATCTCGCCGGAGAGCGGAAGCATCGCGGCGGGAGGGCCGGCGGTGCATGAGCTGTTCATGGCGGCGACTGCTGGCACCGCTTGGCGCGCCAGCGTCAAGTAACCGCGCGAAATCGGGCGGGTTGAGAGCGTCGGATTCTGCGGTAGTATTCACGCTGGACGGTCGTGTATGCCCTCTTGGCTCCAATCCCTCGCCCAGCGAGGTCGCGTTGTCGCCTATCGCCTCCCCGCTCCTCCCGCGATGCGGATGATTGCCGACCTCATCGTCAGAACGTTCCAGAACTTCAGCCGGGACGATGGCTCGCATCTGGCGGCTGGCGTCGCCTACTATGCCGTCTTCTCCCTCTTTCCTCTTCTCCTGGCCACGTTCGCGGTCGCCGGGTTCTTTGCGGGTGAGGAGATCCACGACCACTTGTTCGAGGTCATCGACGAGCTCGCCCCCGGCTCGGCCAGCTCCAGCCTAATCAGGGAGAATGTCGAGGCCATCGTGCACACGCGGGGCGCGCTCGGCCTGATCGCGTTCATCGGCCTGGTCTGGTCCGCGCGGGCCGTATTCGGGGCCGTCCACCGAGTGCTCAACCGGGCCTGGAAGGTCACCGAACCGCCGCATTTCTTAGTGCATCAGCTTGGGCAAATCGCGGGGGCGCTGGGCGCGGCGATGCTTTTCATCGGCTCATCCGCGCTGGGCACGGTGGGCCGTGCCATCGTAGCGGAGACGAGCGCGCTGCCTCTTCTCCCATGGGCGCTGCTTATCGCCATTCTGGTCTTCGGCGTCAGTACGGTGCTGTTCATATTCGTCTACCGGTTCGTCCCGGACGCCGGCGTCAGGTGGCGAGAGGCCATCGTCGCCGGCCTGCTCGCGGGACTTGCGTTCGAGAGCGCCAAAATCGCCTTCTCCTACTACCTCGCGAACCTCTCCAGCCTCGACCTGGTCTACGGCGGCGTAACGACCGTCGTCGCGCTGATGCTGTTCCTCTACGTCGTCGCCCTAATCCTCGTGTGGGGCGCCGAGCTGGCCAGCGAGATCAGCAGGACGGACAAGGCAGGCATGCTCGACATCCGCGGGCATCTGCGTCCCGTCCCCGGGGGACTCGCCCCCGTCCATCACCGACCGGTCCCCAGCGGCGGGGGCCCCGAGACGCCGACGGACGAGGAAGGTCCGCCCTAGGCGCCTTAGAGTTCGCCTTCCAGTAGATTGATGACGACACCGCTGGGCAGCTTGGGGTGGAAGTACGTGCTCTTCCTCGGCAGCCTGATTCCCGCGCCGACTACGGCCCGGAATACGTCGGCGGGAAGGCCCTTCACGAAGAAGGCGATCTGTCCGTCCCCCCGCTCGACCATCGCCATCGCCTCCTCGCCATCGTGGACGTAGGCGACGTGGTCGGGGAAGTCGTCGCCAAAGACAGGCTTCAGCAGCATCTCCTGAATAACGAACGCTTCGACCGAACGCGCCTGGGTCTGCGGGGAGGCCTCGGGGTCAGGCTCGGGAATGATGTCGTTGGCTGGAGTCAACACCTTCGGCGGAAGGCCCTTCTCTACCGCGCCGAGAGTTGCCTGGCCCTGCCCTAACGTAGCGACGACGGCGTCGAGCGCGCCCGCGGCGCCGGGCGGCGTCCCCGCGGGACGCCCAACGAAGTAGAAGGCGAGAAGCTCTCGGAGCTTGGCGAGCTGGGCCGGACTTGCGCCATGGAGCACGCGGTAGTAGGGCTGGATGACGAGTCCGGGGTCGTCAAAATCGATCAGCGCCGTGAGGACGAACCGGGACGCGTCCTCTTCGCCCGCGCCGGCCTCCCCACGATAGACCAAGGCCGTCTCGTAGCGATGGTGCCCGTCGGCAACGTAGACCTGCTCGTCGGCAAGAGCGGCCGAGACTGCGGCGGTTGCGGCTGGTTCGGACACGACCCAGAGCGCATAGCCCTCCTCTCCAATCGTGAACTCTGCCGAAGGAGGGCGCGCAGCGGTGGCGGCGATGGTCTGGCGCATCGCGCCGCTCTCATCGCGGCACAGCATCATAAGGGGACTGAAATTCGCATGGGCGGCGTGCATGAGGGCGAGCCGGTCCTCTTTCGGCCCGGGTGCCGTGTTCTCATGGGGGAGCACGCCGACGCCAAGCTCCTCCAACCGCAGCGCGCCGAGCAGCGAGAACCGCTCGCGCTCAGCGCCGCCTAGGGGAAAGCGCTGACGCAGCAGGTAGTAACCGGGCTCCTCGTCGCGCGTCAGAACTCCGGAGCCCATCATGGCCGCTAGGGCGTCGGCGGCGTCCGTGTAGCGCGACGCGGGCGGCGGGCCGTCCAGCTCGGCGAGCTCGAGCCTCACCATGTTGTGGGGGCTGCGGGCCAGCAGCTCCTGCTCGGCCTCGGACGAGATAACGTCGTAGGGCGGACAGATGAGATCGGAAAGCGGCCCGGCGGCGGGGGCATAACGGACCGCTCGAAACGGGCGGAAGTCGACCATGGAAGCTCCGTGAAGAGAGATGTCGCATCGCAGTATAGGAGACCCAGCGCCTTCCGCGCTTCCCTCGAACGAGACCCTTCCGCAACCCCAACTCCCCCCGTCCGCTGGGGAGGGCTAGAGAGGAGGCCTCGGTTCCTGGATTCCCGCGAACGCGGGAATCCAGGAACCCCCTCCGGTCTGCGGGAGGGGACGCGCAAGCGCAGCGAAGCGCGGGGGAGGAGAGCGCCCCACCACCACCAACGCTCCCAACCCGCTATTGCCGCGCCCCACCCGTCATTCCCGCGAACGCGGGAACCCAGGACCCCCTGCGACATCTGCCCATTGCCCAGTCCCCTGGCTCCACCTACGATGGGTTGTCGTTATGTCTAGGACCGCAGCACCCCAGCCACAGGCGCCGAACTTGTTCCTTCCACTCTCTCCTGCGGGGGAGGCTGAGAGGGGGCGGGCCGCACAAACAAGAAAACATCTGGGTGGGGAAGTAGCTCCACGACCCAGGAAGCAGGCCACGGCCATGAAAATCCCCCCCGAAACCCCCGATTTTCCGCGTTTTTCGGGGAGGTTCTCACTCGTAAGGGAATGAACGGGTGGGGAACTTCTTACTCGTAACAACAGCGCAACTTCCCCACCTGTTCCGCGGACGGAGCGGGAGTTGTGCAAAGGTCTCCGGTGGAGGCAAGGGCTTGCCGGAGGGACTACAATCGGGCTGGCTCCCTGAGAACGGGCCGTTTCCCTGAGAACGAGGAGGTTGCGATGGCCACGCTGAAAGCAGATATCTACTACGACTTCCGTTGACCGTTCGTCTTCAATTCAGCCGTTTGGCTGGATCAGGTGAAAGAAGCCATGGGCGGCGAGGCCCCGATAGAGGTCACGTGGAAGCCTTTCTCACTCGAACAGGTCAACCAGAAGGTTGGCCCCGAGTACAAGGCGTGGGAGGAGCCCGACGAGAATCTCAACGGGAGCCTCTGGGGGCTGCGCGCAGGCCAAGCCGCGCGACGCCAGGGCGAGGATGCCCTCCGCGCCTACCTGCCCCTGTTGCTCCGGGCCCGCCACGAGGACCGCAGCGAGCTCGGCGACAAAGACCTGCTCAAGAGACTCGCCGGTGAGGCCGGGCTGGACGTCGAGCAGTTCGCGAAAGACCTCGACGACCGCTCGACTCTCGACGAGATTGCCGCGAGCCACAAGCAGGCTGTCGAGGAGCGCGGCGTCTTCGGGACCCCCACGTTCGTCTTCGACGGCGGCGGCTCCGCGTTCGTGAAGCTCATCAAGCCTCAGAACAAAGAGCAGGCCCTGAGCGCGTTCAACTCGTTGGTCGGCCTGGTGCAAAACGACATGTTCGTCGGCGAGGTGAAGCGCCCGCAGCCGCCGTGGCCCAAGGGAGTCTTTGACTAGCCGAGCATCCGACAACGACTGGGCCGCGCTCGAACGGGCCCTTGGGGTGCGATTCAAGGAGCGGTCGCAGCTGCGGGAAGCAGTGACGCACCGCTCCTTCCTCAACGAGCAACCCGACCGTGGCCTCGTTAGCTACGACCGCCTCGAATACTTGGGCGATGCCTTCCTCGGGTGGGTCGTAGCGAGCGAGCTGTACGCCCGCTATCCCCACTACGACGAGGGCGACCTCACCCGCGCCCGCGCCTCCATGGTCCGGGGGACAACTCTCGCCGAGATAGCGAACAGCCTCGACTTGGGGGCGTACCTCGTGCTTGGCCTTGGGGAAGAGGCAAGCGGCGGACGGAGCCGTCCGCGAAACCTGGCGGCGGCGCTGGAAGCAGTTCTCGGCGCGGTGCTCGTTGACCGTGGCGAGAAGCGGGCGCGCGCCCTCGTCCTGCGATGGCTCAACGATCGGATCGACAGGATAGGCCCGCGGGGCGCTGCGCGAGACTCCAAGAGCGCCCTCCAAGAGCGACTCCAACGCGAAGGCCTGCCTCTGCCCATCTACCAAGTCATCGCCGAGGCCGGGCCGGCCCACGCCAAGTCCTTCACTGTCCAAGCCCTGGTGGAGGAACAGGTCGTGGGCGAGGGAGCGGGACGGAGCAAGTCGGAGGCGGAGCAGCAGGCCGCCGAGGCGGCGATAGCGAGGCTGGATGGCGCGTAGCCCCTCCTCATATTCGTAAAGCGGAGCTAGGAAAGCGCGGCAGGTTGCCCAATGCCGCTTGTGAGTGAATCTTGGGCGCGGTAGCATCTTTCAACGCGCCGTGAGGCCGTTGGCGGGCTTCCAGACTCGCCCCACCGAGGACGGTCCGACATTGCTTTTCCGCTTCTTCCGCCGTAAGGACAAAACGACCGACGCGCTGGCGCGAACACGCAGCGGCTGGGGCGGCGGGCTGGCGAGCATGTTTCAGGGGGCAGCCCTCTCTGATGACAACCTCTGGGGAGACTTGGAGGACGCCCTCATCTCCGCGGACGTAGGCGTCGATACCTCGTTGGAGACGGTGAAACGCGTCAGGCAGCGGGTGCGGGACGAGAGAGTAAGCGACCCCTCGGATGTCGTCGAGATGTTCAAGGAGGAGTTGGCCGTCCTGCTGGACCCTCGGGACACGAGCATCTGGGACTGGTACGACCAAGAGGAGCTCGCGGCCAAGCCCTTCGTACTGATGGTGGCTGGCGTGAACGGCGTTGGAAAGACGACGAGCATCGCCAAGATGACAGCCCACTACCGGCAAATGGGCAAGTCGGTGCTTATCGGCGCGGGCGACACGTTCCGCGCTGCGGCTATCGACCAGCTCAAGGTCTGGGGCGACCGCCTGAACGTAGACGTCGTCGCTCACCAGCAAGGAGCCGATCCCGGGGCCGTCGCCTTCGACGCCTATGAAGCGGCTGTTGCGCGCGGCGCGGACGTCCTCATCTTCGATACGGCGGGGCGCCTCCACACCAAGGGCCCGCTGATCGAGGAGCTCCGTAAGGTGCGCCGCGTCTTTGAGCGCCAAGCTCCGGGAGCCCCTCAACAGACCCTCCTCGTGCTCGACGCGACCACCGGCCGCAATGGACTCGAACAGGCGCGAGTCTTTCAAGAGGCGGTAGGCGTGGACGGCGTCTTCCTAGCAAAGCTCGACGGCACGGCCAAGGGCGGCATAACGGTGGCCATCGCCCAGGAGCTCCATCTTCCCGTTGTATTCATCGGCTCCGGCGAAGGTCTGGACGACCTATCGCTGTTCGACACCGACGACTTCGTTGACGCTCTGTTCGGCGACGAGCCGTCGCGAGGCTGATTCCGAGAATGCTCGCCGCCGCTTTCACCTGGCTGCTCGTACTCGAACTCTTTGCGCTGGCCGCGCTGCCGCTCTCCTACCGCGTCTTCTCCCGGATGCCCGACCGCGGTTTCACATTCGCTAAACCCATCGGCTTGCTTGGCGTCTCCTATGCGGTGTGGATTGTTGGGCTGAGCCACACCGTCCCCAACTCCCGATGGACGGTGCTCTTCGCGTTCCTTGTCGTGGCATTCATATCGTGGCTGGCGGCGCGCGGCCAGTTTCGGGATGTCCTGCGCTTCCTGAAGGCCAGCGCGCCCGCCCTGATAGCGGCGGAACTGCTGTTCATCGCCGTCTTCTTCGGCGTGATGCTGCTACGGGCCTCGGTCTCGGACATCGTCCACACCGAGCAACCGATGGACCTGATGTTCCTCAACTCCACGGTTGCTAGCCCCCACTACCCTCCCAACGACCCATGGCTCGCCGGCGCGCGGGTCTCCTACTACTACTTCGGCTATCTGATGATTGGGGCCACGGCGATGGCGACGGGAGCCGTAACCTCCGTCGCCTACAACCTGGGGCTTGCAACCGCCGCCGCCATCGGAGCCATTGCCGCATTCGGCGTTACGTTCAATCTGGTGGGCCTCGCGAGAGGCTCCCGCGACGCCAGGGTGCTGGCCGGATTGACGGCGGCATTCCTGCTGCTGGCCGCGAGCAGCCTCGCCGGTGCGCTCGAACTGGCAAGGGCGGCCGGCGCGGGCGGCGATGCGTTCTGGGACTTCGTCGGCGTCGAGGGCCTCACCGCGTCCGGCGCATCCTCAACGTGGCGCCCGGACGACCCCGGCTGGTGGTGGTGGCGGGCGTCTCGGGTGATACCTGGCGCGATCGCGGAGTTCCCTGCGTTCAGCTTCGTTTTGGGAGACATGCACCCGCACGTGATGTCCATTGGCTTCCTGCTGCTAGCCGCGGGGCTGGCGGTCCAAGTGTACTTGCAGCGAGGCCTGCTCCAAGGCGATGCCCCGCAGCGACATTGGCCGCTCGTTCTCGTAACCGTCCTGGGGGTAGGTTCGCTTGGGGCTATCAACCTGTGGGACCTCCCCGTGGGACTGGCGCTCGTGGGGGGCGCCATCCTTCTGAACGCCGCCCGGAATGAACGTCGCATGCAATTGGGGCGCTCGGTCGCCATCTCCAAGAACGTCCTCGTCGTGGGCGCCGCCGGCGGCCCTCAGGCCGGTCAGGACCTCCTGCGAGCCAGGCTCTACACATTCAGGAACGGCGCATGGCGGCTGAGCCAGTTCCTAGAGGCTCGCGGCCTCGGGCCCGACGCCGACTTCGGCGCATCCGTAGCAGCCGCGGATAACGTCATCGCCGTGGGGGCGCCGCGCGCGAGCAGGACGGGGGTCGTTTACCTGTACCAGCCATGGGAGGACGGGTGGGCGCACCACGCGACGCTGAGACCGCCGGAGACCGGCGCCGTGCGCGGTTTCGGGCACTCGGTCTCGGCCATTCACGGCTCGGTGGCGGTTGCCGCGCGCGAAATGGTCTACGTCTTTAGAGAACTCCTCGGGGAGTGGTCGCTAGAGGCGGCGCTCCCGCTCGAGTCGGAAGAATACCCCTCCAGCGTGGCGGTCTCCCTCGATGGCGATACCCTCGTTGTAGGCATGCCCACAAACGATGGCGGCACGGCACACCTCTACGAGCGCGCCGGGGGCGCGTGGATCCGCGTCACGCTGGAGGCCGGCCTGGTCCAAATGCGGCGCTTTGGCGTCAGCGTCTCCATCAAGGGAGACCGGCTCGCCGTAGGCGGCGAGGGCGCCGTTGCGACGTTCCACCGCAGCGACTACGGATGGGAAACGGACACGGTGGTCCGACCACCGCTGCCCAGCGATTCCTTCGGCGGAGCCGTCGGGTTGGACGGCCCCTATCTCGCCGCAGGAACGCTCCGGAACAAGGGCCGAGCGCCCAACTCCGGCATGGCCTACGTCTTCGAGCGGACCCGTGATGGCTGGGGGTTGCATGCCGAGCTCAGGGCCGAGGACACCGGCGCCGACACCATGCTCGGCAGCGCAGTCGCGATCGACGGGGATACGGTGGCGCTTGGGGCTCCTGGCGGGGGGCAGGGCGGCGTCTACGTGTTCCACCGCTTGCTGGACAAGTGGTCGCTCTCTGGGAGAGTGGCGGGGCGGTGGAGGCTCGCCCGCGCCGCGGCGGCCGTCGCGGCATTCGGCGCCGCCAGCGTCGTGGCGGTATCGCCGTTCCTATTGAATTTCGAGAGCGCCGTCGACGGCATTCTCCCCCTCCGCATGATAGCCACGCGGCCCTTCCACCTCGTCCTGATATGGGGATTTCTCGGTTTCCTCGTCGTCCCCATGCTGCTGCCGCTGGTGCGCCACATCTTCCGGGCCGGCAACTGGGCGCTCGTGCGCTTCTCCGTCGCAGTCCTTGCCGCATTCGCGCCGATCTTGTTCTGGCTCCAACCAATCTACGGCCCCCCCGTATACGTAATCATCATCTCGCTGTTCGCGCTCCATCAGGCCGGCTACCGGCTCCCGCGCGCAGACGAGGCCCTATTCGCCTACAACCCCCGGCTGACGCTGATCATCGGCAGCGCGGTGGTTGGCGGAGGGTTGCTTTGGGATGGAGTCACGAACAGCGAGCGCGGCGTCAACGGAGAGCTGTTGGCGCTCGATCGGCTGCTCGTGGCCCTGCCGATGGCCGCGGTTGTTGGTCTGGCTCTGTACGGCGCTTGGACGCTGGCGCACCGGGATAGCGAGACCCTGCGCCAAGTCGGCGCGGACAGGGCCGGCGCCAGCCAGTGGAATGCTTTCGTGCCGGCGCTCCTTCTGCTGGCGGTGGCGGGCGCGCTCGTCATGGGCGTCGAGCTATTTCACGTATCCGACGTATTCGGCGGCGAGCTGCGGCGCTCCAACACCGTGTTCAAGCTCTACTATCAAGCGTGGGTCCTGATGGCGGCTCTTGGAGGCTTTGGGCTTTGGTACGTGGGTTCGCGATGGGACCGCCGCAGGTTGATAGGTCGCCTTGGCGTCACGGCTTGGGCGGCGGTAGTTGTCCTTGGCTTCGGCGCGGTGAGCTACTATCCATTCGCCGCCGTTACGGCGCGCGTAGCGGACCAAGGCCCTCTCGAACTCGACGGGCTCGCTTACCTGGAGAGGACAGCGCCCGGGGACTACGAGCTTATCCGCTGGGTGCGGGAGAACACGGCCCGCGACGCTGTTGTGCTCGAGAGCTCGCTGGCTCCGTGCGGAAGCCGCCCGATGGGCTGCGACGATTGGGAGCCGGCGCTCGGCAGAGTCGCGTCCTCGACCGGACGCCCCACTGTCATCGGCTGGGCAGGGCACGAGCGGCAATGGCGGAGCGACGACACGGACATCGACAAGCGCCAACGCGACGTACGCTCCATCTACGAGACCGAAGACGAGGCCATGGCCGCCGCGCTCATCCGTGAGTACGGGATCGACTACATCGTCTTGGGGCCTCGGGAGCGAGCGGTCTATGAGAGCGATGGCATGACCAAGTTTGAGTCTCTGGGCTCCGTGGTGTTCGAGGCTCCTGGGGACATCAAGGTGTACCGCATCGAGGCAGAGGACGCGGTCTAGTGGCCATGGGCGCGCGCATACGGCGGATCGGGGAGCAGGCCAGGGTCCCGCGGCCGCGCCTACCCCGGACATGGGAGGGGTGGGCGTTCCTTGCGTTGATGACCGTCGCCCTCGGGACTCGGCTGTGGGACTTGGGCGGCCGCACGCTGCACTACGACGAGATTCTGCACGCTTGGTACGCGTGGCGCTACGCGGAGGGCGAAGGCTACTCCCACACGCCGTTGACGCACGGGCCCTTCCTGTTCCACACTGCGGCGCTCACTTTCTCTCTCATCGGCTCCAGCGATTTCGCCGTACGGCTGCTGCCGTCCTTGTTCAGCGTGGCGCTGGTAGGGATGCCGTATCTTCTTCGGCGCGAGCTGGGCCGCTACGGCGTGTTCGCCGCCTCCGTATTCCTGCTGATATCCCCATCTATCCTCTACTTCGGCCGTTTCATCCGAAACGACATCTACATGGCGGTTTGGGCGCTGGCGCTGGTGGTGGTGATCTTCCGGTACATAGAGCGACCGCGCACTTGGCTGCTGTTCGCCTGGGCTGTGTTGTGGGCGTTCGCCCTGTCGACGAAGGAGAGCGCATACCTGCTTGCCGGGACGTTCGGGCTATTCCTGTTGATCATGGCCGCGCCCCCGCTGTGGGAATGGGTCCGCAACACGCGCCGCCTATCGAGGGTGGGGCCGGCCGGAGACCTATTTGTCGTGCTCGGCGCCCTATCGCTGCCGCTCTGGGCGCCGGTTGCTGGCTTGGTTCAAGGGCTTCTGGGAATCGTGCTGGTGAATCCGGACCCGAACGATCCGCGAGTGATGGCCGGAGACCTGACTCGCGCTGCCGCGGAGACCGGCGCGCCGGTTGGAGGGGCGCTGTTCATCGCCGCGTTCATCGCCCTGGTGTTCATCGGCGTCTCGATCAGCGTTGGACTGCTATGGGACCGGCGTCGCTGGCCTTTGCTGGCGGCCGCCTTCCTCCTGGTATGGCTGCCGCTATTCACGAGCCTGTTCACCAACTGGCAGGGGTTCTTCACTGGCTTCTGGGGGTCGCTCGGCTACTGGATCGCGCAGCAGCCAGTGGAAAGGGCGAACCAGCCTTGGTATTACTACATTGTGGGGCTGTGGACCTACGAGTTCCTCGTTCTGGTTCCCGCCCTACTCGGGGCCGTCTATCTGCTGATCAAACGCCGCGCCGCCTTCGATGTTTTCATCGTGGCCTGGGCCGCGCTGACCTTCGTCCTGTTCACGATAGCGGGAGAGCGAATGCCGTGGCTCTTGGTCGGCGTGACGATGCCCTTGGCCGTGGTCGCAGGGCGCGCCGTGGGGATGCTTATGGAGACTACTGCACAGTCTCCACGCTGGACTGGCCCCTACCTGCTCGGCGCCGTCCTCGGAGGGCTCGTGGCCTCCCTGGCGGTCTGGATCGTGGTGTACGAAGACCTCACGGATAGGCCCGGCATATGGATCGCCTTGGGCGCGCTTCCCGCCATTTTTCTCATCCTGCTGCTCATAGGTTTGGTGACCAATCTCCGAAGGCGGAAGGAAGCTGACGGGACTCCCCCGATGGTGGTGCTGGCAGCCACGGTCCTCGGAGTGCTCACCGTCGCCGGGCTTGCCACCGGGGCCACTGCTGTTCGGGCCGGCTACTCATATGCGGGCTTCGAGCGCCCGAAGGAGCTGCTCGTGTACTCGCAGACCGGTCAGGAGACGACCTACGGGACGGAGTGCTTGGGGAATGTCGCCGAAGCGTCCGGTCTCGGGCGGCATGGGCTGCGCATCTTCGTGGACGAGTCGGACAATTTCGCCTGGCAATGGCGCTGGTACCTCCGGGACTATGGGAACGTGACTTACCGCTCGCTGCATGACGAGCCCTTCGACACGTCATCGGAAACTCCGATCGAATATGACATAGTAATGATGAGCCAAGCCGTCGAAAACGCAAACCGCGACGCCCTCGATGGATTTGAACGCGTCGGGGAGCTCCGGCACCTCTGGTGGTTCCCCAACTACGCCTACGACCAGTTAAGGCACACCGACGTCCTGTCCGGGGCCGTTTCGCGCGAAGGATGGACCACCGCGCTCAACTACCTCCTCAGGCGAGAGCTGGAGACGGAGATGCAGCGTTCGCGCGGTGTGATCTACGTCCACGAAACCCTGGCGGAGCACGCCGTCGGCTGCACCGACCTCCGTGCAACCTCCTAGACGTAGCCTCCGCGGAGGCTCTTCCCCCTCTCCTCGGACACAGGGCGCCTGGCCCTCCCTCTGAGACCTTCGCGTAACCCGCGTCTCCGCCGCACAACGACATTTCCCATTGCCCAATCTCCTGAAACCCCTACAATGAAGTGTCGGAATGTCGTCATAACAGGCTCGTCTGCGGGGGAGACTGAGAGGGGCAAGGCGCATGAAAAAAATCATCTCGGTCAGGAAGTAGTTTCCGGACCCAGAAAGCAGACCACGGCCACGAAAACGCCCCTCAAAACCCTCTCAATCCCATGTATTTCGGTCAGCTTTTTACTCGTAGCGAAATGTGCAACCGATCAGCTTCTTACTCGTAACGAAAATACAATCGGTCGGCTTTGTCACGCTGCCCAGGAATGGACCGGGAGTTGCGCAAACGTTCTCCTCTGCGGGAGAGGATGGGGAGAGAGTTAGAGCGAGGGCCGTCTGACATTTGCCCCTTCCCCAAACACCCTTGCTCTCCCTACACTGGCCTATGCGCGAGCCCCCGCAGTCCCAACGCGCTGGGCCCGCGCTAGGAGTAAATGGCGCTTAATGACCCTAAATGGCGCTCTTTTTTCTATGAGGCAGCCCCCGCGCACTCATAGGCCGGGGAGAGTTACGAGTGAGATGGATGAGACGTCGTCGGCCAAAACAAGCGCCTGCGGTCGCCCTATGCGCCGGACCGGCGCCGATTCCGGCTCGTCGTGAGCCGTCCCGCTTCATCCGACGACGACGGGAGCAGGGGCTTGCTCGGATATACTCAACGAGATGACTACCAATCCCACGGCTCGAAACGCAGGCTGGGCTTGCTGACCAATCCGAGGTTCTGGACCGGGCTGGCGGTGACTGTCGGCTTCCTTGGGCTTTTGTTCCTCCGTGTCGACTTCGGAGACATGGCCGATGCGCTCTCCGGCGCCAACTACGCCTACCTGGCGCCGGGAATCGCCGTCTACTTCGTATCGCTCTACTTCAGGTCGCTCCGGTGGCAGTTCCTATTGCGGCCCTTCGCGCAGACGAGAGCGGCGCGACTGTATCCGGTAGTGCTGGTCGGCTATATGGCGAACAACCTCCTGCCGATGCGCGTCGGCGAGCTAGTGCGCAGCTACTACCTGTCCCTCCGCGAGCCGGTCCGCGGCTCCACCGGACTCGCGACGGTCGTCGTCGAACGGGTCTTCGACGGTCTCACTCTCCTGCTCCTACTGGTGCTGGGCGCGTTGTTCCTCCCTCTATCAGGGCTGACCGACCGAGTGAGCGAGGCAGTCAACCTGCCGGCGTGGGCCGTCGCAGCCACGGTCTTGACTCCTTTCCTCGGCGTGCTGTCTTTAATGGTGCTGGCGGCGTTGAGGCCAACGCCGTTCCTGGCGGCCAGCGGATGGCTGGCGAAGCGCCTCCCTCATCGCTTCCAAGCGCTTGCGGAAGGCCTCGCCGAGCGCTTTATCCTCGGCTTCGAGGGCCTGCACCGGCCGGGGCGGCTGGCAACGGTGTTCGCGCTGTCGCTCCCCGTGTGGCTGACCGAGGGCGCGATGTACTACATCATCGCGCTGGGCTTCGGGCTCAACGAGCACTTCGAGAGCTTCTGGCTGCTGGGGACGGCGATCCTGGTGGTGGTGTCGATGTCGAACCTCGCCACGTCGATCCCGTCGTCGCAGGGGTCGGTGGGGCCGTTCGAGTTCTTCGCCACCCTCTCGCTCGTGTTCCTAGGGGTGGGCAACGGGCTCGCGTCCGCCTATGCCATCGTGCTCCATCTCGCGCTCCTTCTACCCGTGATTGCTGCGGGCCTTGTCCACTTGGCGGCGCGCAGCGTATCGCTGGGCCAGCTGACCAGCGGGCGCGTTGATAGGACCGCGGGAGAACGCTCATGAGGGTTGGCGTCATCGGAGGCGGGGCGGCGGGCCTTGCGGCGGCCTACGAGCTCGGTCTGCGTGGACATCACGCCGAGGTGTTTGAGAGCGCGCCATTCCTCGGGGGTCAAGCCTCGACGTTCCCTGTCAACGGCGTGCCGCTTGAGCGCGGCTACCACCACCTATTCCGCAGCGACACCTCGATGATCGACCTGATCGGAGAGCTGGGCCTATCGCACCGGCTCAAATGGATCGACTCGAACGTCGGCTACTACGCGAACGGTCGCCTTTGGAAGTTCACTTCGCCTATCGATCTGCTCATGTTCCGCCCGATGCCGCTCCTCGACCGCATCCGCCTCGGCCTGCTCACCCTGGGCTTACAGCGGCGGAAGGAGTGGGCGTCGCTGGAGCAGACTACGGCGACAGAATGGCTCCTCGCGCATGGCGGCCGGAAGGTCTACGGCGCCATCTTCGAACCGATGCTGCGGGGCAAGTTCGGACGCTACCACGACCAGATCACCATGGCGTGGCTCTGGAACAAGTTCGCCCTGCGCACCGCATCTAGGGGAAAGGGGCTGACCGGCAAGTTCAAGGAGCAACTCGCCTACCCCACCGGATCTTTCGGCGAGATATTCGACGTGCTAGCCGACCGCGCCCGGCAACAGGGCAGCGAGGTCCACGTCTCGTCGGGCGTCCGACAGGTGATCGTGGAGGAAGGCCGCGCGCGCGGCTTGCTCGTCATCGTAGGCGGCGGCGAGCCGGAGCGCCGGGACTACGACCAGGTGCTCGCGACCGTCCCGTCGTTCATCTTCCCAAGGCTCGTGCCGGAGCTGCCGGCGGACTATCTAAGCAAGCTCACCGATAAGGTGTACCTGTCGGCGGTGCTCGTCATCCTCGTGCTGGACCGGTCCCTGAGCCCCCACTACTGGACCTACGTTGGCGACCGTTCCCTGCCGTTCCTGGGAATCATCGAGCACACGAACTTCATTCCGGCGGAGCACTACGGCGGCGCGCACATCGTTTACCTGACCAACTACCTGGAGCGCGACGATCCGCTCTACAAGATGACCCCCGACGAGCTTTACAGGGAGTACGTCCAACACCTGAAGAAGATAAACCCCGAGTTCGACGAGTCGTGGGTTAAGGAGTATCACCATCACAAGGTGGACGCCGCCCAGCCTATCGTGACGAGAGGCTACTCCGACACGATACCCAGCCACCACACGCCCATCCCAGGCCTCTACCTCGCCAACACCACCCAAATCTATCCTGAGGATCGCGGCACGAACTACTCAGTCCGTATGGGCCGCCAGGTAGCCGCCCTCATGGACGAGGACTCTCGGAGATAGGAGCCGTTGGCTTCTCCGGCGGCGTTGCGAAGAACATCGCGACAGTCATGATCGAGAAGATGACGGCGAAAACGGTAAACGGGACCGTGTAGGAGCCGGTCCAGTCGAAGAGCAGACCCGTGAGGACGGGGCCGGTCGGACTCGCGATGCGGAAGGGCGCGCCAAAGCCCCGTATCGCCCCCAGGTGCTCCCTACCAAAGTAATCGGCCCACAGGAGCTGCTCAACGATGTTCCCCGCGCCTATGGCCAGCCCGAACAGCAGGGCGAACGTCACCGCGAGCAAATAGTTGTCCGCGACGATCAGAACGACCATCGAGAGGACGAGCAGGCCGCTCATCATCATCGCGCCGAAGCGCACGTGAATGTGCTCGAATGCGAAACCCCATGGCAGGCCGGTCAGGGCAGAGGTCGCCGCGAAGATGGAGAGAGTGCTAACGGCGAGGCCCATCGGCAGTCCACGGTCCTCGAAGTTCGCGACCATGTGCAGGTTGACCGAACCCAGCGCGAACCGCTCGACGATTACGAAGAACAGAAGCAGCCAGAATGCCCTAGTCCGCTTCGCCTCGGCCAGCGTGAACGAGATGTCCCTGACCTGTCGCGCGATGCCTCTCCCGCCCCCGCGTCCGCTGGTCCGTGCGGCTTCGAGTTCCTCCTGGCTCATGCCCTCCAGCGTCATGCCGAGGTCCTCGGGGCGCCGCCGCATGTAGAGGAGCGCAGGCAGGATGATGAGCGCCGCAGTCAACCCCGCGAGCGAAAGAAACGCCTCGCGCCAGCCCGCGATGGCCATGATTGCGAAGATCGCCATCGGCATCAGCGACTGGCCCGCGCGCTGGCCGACGCCGCGAATGGCGATGACCCGGCCGCGGCGTCGAAGAAACCAGTTGGCAAGCGCAACGCCTGTCCCCACTTGGATGCCGGCAAGCGCCGAGCCCCTGCCCACCCCGAAGGCCAGCCAGAACTGCCACGGCTCCTGCATCCATGACAGTCCCATCATCGCCAGCGCAATGATTACGCCTGCCGCCACAATCACCATGCGGGCGCCGTAGCGGTCCAGCAGACGGCCCGTTAGCAGTTGGAAGACGGATCCCGTCATGCTCCCAATGGTGAACGCAAGGGAGATGGTCGCGCGGCTCCAGCCAAGCTCCTCCTCAATGGACGTGAAGAAGACGCCCAGCACCGGCCCGAACATCGGCGCCATGCCGAACGCCGCGACCGTTGACGCCCAAACGATTGCCCAGCCGTAGTAAACGCGCTTGAACGGCCAGAGCTTGGGAATGAGAGAGGATGCGACAGTTGGCGATTCCATGGTGGGGCACGGGCATCATACGCTCACGCTGACGCCCCAGCAGGCCATATACTTTTCGGGTTGCCTCAACTGGAGGCGGTCTATCCCGACGAAAGGCAAAACGGCAATGGCGGACGCCGCCGCGACCAAGCGGATCCAAGAGCTGCGCGACCAGCTCAATCTGCACAACTACCAGTACTTCGTGCTCGACAGTCCCCTGATTTCGGACGCCGACTACGACCTCCTTATGCGCCAGCTCCGGGCGCTGGAAGAGGCCAACCCGGATCTCGCAAGCCCGGACTCGCCGACGCAACGGGTTGGAGCAACGCCCTCACCCGAGTTCAAGGAGGTCGAACACCCACAGCCCATGCTCAGCCTCGGCAACGCGTTCGACGACGACGAGCTCGCCGCCTGGCGACGTCGCGCCGCCGGAATCCTCGAACGCGATGATTTTGCGATGGTCTGCGAGCCCAAGATCGACGGCCTGGCCATCGCGCTCACCTACGAGCATGGACGGCTCGTGCGAGGGGCGACCCGCGGCGACGGCGCGCGGGGCGAGGACGTGACCCCGAACGTGCGAACCGTGCGCTCCGTGCCCCTCGTCCTGCAGTCGATGGAGTCAGCGCCTCCACGCATGGAAGTGCGCGGCGAGGTGTACTTTCCAAGGGACTCGTTCGCGAGACTCAACGAGGAGCGTGCAGAGCGGGGCGAGCAGATGTTCGCGAACCCCCGCAACGCCGCTGCCGGCTCGCTGCGTCAGCTAGACCCCACTGTCACTGCCGGGCGCCGACTCGCCATCTGGGTCTACCAGCTGGGCTGGGTAGAAGGAGTCGAGACGCCGGCGACGCATTGGGAGACGATGCAATGGCTCCGCAGCCTCGGCTTCCGCATCAACCCGGAGATCGAGCGAACCGATTCGCTAGACGGCGTCATCGCCTACCGCCGGCGGTGGATCGAGGAGCGCGAAGCTAAGAACTATCAGACCGACGGCATCGTCGTGAAAATCGACTCCATCGCGTACCAGCGGCACCTCGGATTCGTCGGGCGCGAGCCACGGTGGGCAGTCGCGTACAAGTTCCCCGCCGAGAAAGCGGTCACGCGGCTGCTCGAAATCGGTATCAACGTTGGGCGCACGGGCAGCTTGAACCCATATGCCGTCCTCGAGCCGGTGCAGGTCAGCGGCGTTACGGTCCGCCAGGCGACGCTGCATAACGAGGACGACATCCGCCGGAAGGACATCCGTATCGGCGACCACGTCTTCGTTGAGCGCGCGGGCGAGGTGATACCGCAGGTCCTCGGCCCCGTAATCGAGCGTCGGACGGACAGCGAAACACCATTCGAGATGCCCCGCCTGTGCCCGGAATGCCAAACGGCAATTGTTCGCGAGGAAGGCGAGGCGGCGCACCGGTGCGTCAACGCGCAATGCCCGGCGCAGCAGTACGAACGCATCAAGCACTTCGTATCGGGAGCCGCGATGGACATCGACGGCCTCGGAGAGAAGCTCGTGGCGCAGCTCCTCGACACCGGGCTCATTCACGACTCCCCGGACCTCTACCGACTCGCCAGGGAGCAACTGGCGGAGTTGGAGCGGATGGGGGAGAAGTCGGCAGACAACCTGGTTTCGGCCATCGCCGCAAGCAAAGAGCGTCCCCTACCCGCCGTCATCTCCGGGCTGGGCATTCTGCATGTCGGGGGTGAGACCGCCGATCTCCTCTCCCGTCGGTTTGGGAGCGTCCGCCGGCTCATGGCGGCCAGCCAGGAGGAGTTAGAAGCGGTGACGGGAATCGGCCCCATCGTAGCGAAGGCTATCGTCAGCCACTTCGGGAACGAAGGGAACCGGAGCATCGTCGCCAATCTCGAGGAGGCTGGCGTACGCCTGGAATCCGACGCGGACACGAATCAAACGGACACCCCCCAGCCATTCGACGGGATGCGGTTTGTTGTCACGGGCCGACTCGAAGGCTTCACACGGTCCCAGGCCGAGTCGTTCATCAAGGACCGAGGCGGACAAGTCAGCGGGAGCGTCAGCGGCAAGACCCACTTCGTGGTTGTAGGAGAGGACCCCGGCACGAAGCGCGACGATGCCGTCCGCTTAGGTGTCGATATCCTATCGGAGGAAGGACTCGTGGAATTGGCGGGCAAGGCCAGCAGCGATGAGTAGCGGTCTGCTAGGCTGGTTTCGGAGAGAGCGCCAGCATGACGGCGGCGGGCTATCCCTCGCGGTGATGGGACTCGGCAACCCGGGCCCCCGGTACGCGGATACGAGGCACAACGCGGGGTTCATGTGCATCGACCTGCTGGCGTCCAGGCTCGGCATCAAGCTCGACGACAAACGCAAAACGGCAGTCTTGGGCGAAGGCAGGCTAGACGGTCGGCGGGTCGTGTTAGTGAAGCCGAGGACGTTCGTGAATCGTTCCGGCGAGGCGGCGAAGTACGTGCTGGACCGCCACCGAATCAACCCCGCCTCCCTGCTCATCGTTCTCGACGACCTCGATCTGCCGGTCGGCGGCATCCGGCTCCGTACGGCTGGCGGCTCGGGCGGACACAACGGCCTTAACTCGATCAACGACTTCCTCGGAACCAACGCCTACTCGCGCCTCCGAATTGGCATCGGACGGCCCAAAGCCGATACGGTCGGCCATGTGCTAACGAAGTTCGAAGACAGCGAGTCGCCGCTGCTGCGGGAGTCCCTCGAACGCGCCGCCGACGCCGCGGAAGCCTGGCTGCGCGAAGGAATCGAGTACGCCATGAACCACTACAACTAGCCATGCTCCGAGCACTGGCCTCCGCCGCCCTGTTCGGGCTCGCCCTTGTCGGCTGCACGAGCGCCGCCGCGCCGGCGCCCACGGCGACTCGAACCGAACCTGCCGCTCCAACTCCAACACCAACTCCGCTCGCCGGTATCCCCGACGCTCCCGCACGGGACTCGTTCGACCTCGCGCGCCGCCTTCTTGGCGTCGACGCCGAGCCTCTGCCCGCCGAGGTCCTTTACGCAGACGAAGAGGTGGGAACGAGCAGAACGTTCTGGGGACTCGACGTCCTGGGCCTCGAGCTGTTCGAGTTCCAGGCGACGGTCCTGCACGTAAGCGACAACGCGGTCTGGTACTTCCCCTCGGACTCTACCGTCGCCCGGAAGGACGTGCTTGATGCCGCGCGAGAGTTCGAGACGCGCGTTCTGCCGGGCGTAATCGCCCTCATCGCCCCTGGGATGACCTTGCCGGGAAGAATCGCGATCGTCCACGGCGACTTCCCCGGCGTCGGGGGATACTTCACGAGCCTCAACGCGCTGCCCCGCTCGGTGAGCCCCGGCAGCAACGAACGCATCAGCCTGTACATGAGCTTCCTCGAGGGGATAGGAGAAGAGCGTTACCTGGGCGCCCTCGCCCACGAGCTACAGCACCTGCTCCACTGGAGTGTCGACCCGACGGAGGACGTCTGGGTGCAGGAAGGGTTGTCCGAGCTAGCGGCTCGATCGCTGGGGTACCCGTCACTGCCGTTCTTCCCTTACCTGCGCCAGCCGGAGGTATCGCTGAGCGACTGGCCGAGCGAGCCTAACGAGTCGCTTCCGAATTACGCCGCTGGGTCGCTGTTTGCCGCCTACATGATCGAACGGTTCGGTCCCGGCTGGCCGGCCCGCCTCGTAGCCGAGCCCTTGAACGGGGCGACAGGCGTCGAGGCAGTCTCTGGCTTGACGTTCATCGACCTCTACGCCGACTGGCTCGCCGCGAACATCGTGGGGGCGTCGTCCCCTCCCTACGGCTACGGACGTTCGACGGGGCGCGCGGCGGTGAGGCGCGTGATCGAGGAGCCCGGCGTCACCGCAGGGGCGGCGCATCAGCTCGCCGGTTGGTACATGGAGCTAAGGCCCGACGCCCCATGGGCCATCGCGTTCGAGCCCGATCTCTTCACCCCGCTCCTCCCCGTACGTCCCTACAGCGGCGAGGCATGTTGGTGGAGCAACCGCGGCGAGGCCATTGACGCGACCCTCACCCGTTCTCTCGACCTCACCGGCCTCGACTCAGCCACGCTGGAGTTCCGGGCATGGTGGGACATCGAAGAGAAGTGGGACCACGGCTACGTAGCGGTTTCGATGGACGACGGCGACACGTGGACGGCGCTGGAGGGGACCGGCGCCTCAACGGACGATCCGCTCAGGACTGCATTCGGCCCGTCCTACACCGGAAGCTCCGGAGGGTGGCGCTTGGAGCGTATGGACCTTTCGCCCTTCGCAGGGCATGAGGCGCTGCTGCGGTTTGAGTACGTCACGGATGAGGCCGTTCATTCCCCAGGCTGGTGCGTCGACGACGTCGCCATTCCCGAGATCGGCTTCTTCGACGACGCCGAGTCGAGCGGCGATTGGACCGCCAACGGTTTCACACGAGCAGGCAGCCAGGGCGTCGCCCAGGAGTTCGCCCTTCGCCTCGTCCAAGGAACAGGCGACGAGGCGGCCGTCACGTCGCTCGTGCCAGACGAGGACGGTAGTGTGACCTTCCACATCGAGGAGCCCGCGACGCTAATCGTCACGCCCCTAGCCCTCAAGACCTCAGAGCAGGCAACGTTTGCTGTCGAGGTCGCCGAGGTCCCGTAGCACTACACCCCTCTCGGTTAGGGCCGAGGAGGGTGATACCCTGCGCTCGTGGCGATCGTACCTCTCGAAACCGCGCTGGACGAGCGCGACTTGGAGCTGGCGCGGCGGCTTGGCGAAGCCGCCGCGGCGGCGGGCTCCGAGCTTTGGCTCGTCGGGGGCTCCGTGCGGGACGCAATGCTCGCGCGGCGGGTCGTCGATCTGGACGTTACGAGCGAGCGGGCGGCGAGCGAACTCGGCCCAGTTCTCGCGAGCGCGGTCGGGGGAAGCGTCGGAGCGCGGTCCCAGTTCGGCACTCTGAAACTGCGGACGGAGGGGCGGACCATCGACCTGGCGACAGCCCGCAGCGAGCGCTACGCGAGCCCCGGCGCGTTGCCTGTGGTCTCGCCCGGCGACATGCACGCGGACCTGGCGCGCCGGGACTTCTCAATCAACGCGATGGCTGCGTCGCTCCATCCTGAGCGGTTCGGCCTGCTGCTGGACACGCAGGACGGCGCGCGAGACCTGGCGGCGGGCGTAGTGCGAGCGCTCCACGAACGCTCGTTTCAGGACGACGCCACTCGGATGCCGCGGGCGGCCCGCTACTCCGTCAGGCTGGGCTTCGACATCGAACCCGCGACGCTCGCATGGCTCGAACGGGATCTCGTGCACCTCCAGACGATCTCCGGTGCGCGAATACGGAGGGAGATCGAGCGGGTGCTAGCGGAACCCGAGCCGGGCCGCGCGCTAATCACCGCGATGCAGCTCGGAGTCCTACAGGCCATCGATGTCGGGCTCGATGGACCGGGCGCGCGCGACGCGGTGATCCAAGCGATGGGGCGCGGGCTGTCCGGTCTGGCGCTGCTAGGAGCGCTCGTGTACGCTCTACCCCGCGAGCGCATCGCGGCCTTGTGCAAGCGCATCGCGGCCACTAAACAGCAGACGCGCGTCATCGACGCAGTCGCTCACTTGCGGGAGAGCCAGAGCCAGTTGACCGTGGCGAGGCTGGGGAGCGAGGTAGACGCGGTCGTTGCCGGCGCTCCCCGCCAGGCGGTCCAAGCCGTGGCAGCCGCGACTGCGAGCCAGATGGCGCGTCACAACCTGGACCGCCACCTGGCTGCGTCCCGGCAACGGCCTCTCCTCGACGGCGAGGAGCTGATGGCCCTCGGCGTTGAGCCAGGCCCGGCGGTGGGCGAGATGACGCAGGCGCTGCGGCACGTGCTGATGGACCGCGTCATAACGGGCCGGGCTGAGGCCGTCCTGTTCGTGCTCAAGCGGCTACAGGAGAAGAAGCGTTGAAGGCAGCATTCATCCGGGAGCACGGAGACCCGTCGGTCATCGAGTACGGGGACATGCCCGAGCCCGCGGCCGGCCCCGGGGAAGTCGTCATCAGAGTCCGCGCATGCTCGCTCAACCGGTTGGACCTGTACACGCGGGCGGGAACGCGGGGCACGAGGGTGGCGCTGGAGCAGATGCCGCGCATCCTCGGCGGCGACTGCGTCGGAGAGGTCGTGGAGCTGGGAGAGGACGTCACGGACCTTTCCACCGGGCAGCGCGTCTTGGTCAACCCGCTGTGCGGGAACAACCCTCCCCGGATGCTGGGCACCCACAGGCACGGCTCGAACGCCGAGTTCACGGCCGTCCCGGCGGACAACGCCGTGCCGCTCCCCGACTCGCTCACGGACGAGCAGGCCGCCGCGCTGCCCACGGTCTACCTGCCGACCTGGGGCATGATCGTCCGCGAGGGTCAGCTCCAGTCGAACGAGATCGCAATGGTCCTCTCCTCCTCCAGCGGAATCGGAACAGCCGCGATACAGCTCATCAAGGGCGTCGTGGGCGGCTCTTGCATCGCGGTCACGAGCACCGGCGAGAAGATCAGGAAGTCCAGGGAGCTTGGCGCCGACTATGCAATCAACTACAAAAGCGAGGACTTGGCGAGCCGGGTGAAGGACCTCACGGGGGGCCGAGGCGTGGACCTGGTCGTCGACAGCACAGGGGCCGCGTTCTTCGAGGCCGCCTACGCATCGCTGGCTCGCGGCGGCCGGTACGGGATCTGCGGGGTAACAGCGGGGTATCAATCGCAGCTGCACCTCGGACAGCTCTTCAGCAAAGAGCTCAAGCTGTTCGGGGTCTTCATGGGCTCGAACGACGACCTCCGGCAGATCGTGGACGCCGCCGATAGAGGAAAGATCGGCTCGGCCATCCACAAGGTAGTCCCGCTCTCGGAAACGGCCTCGGCGCACGACGAGATGGAGCGCTCGGAGCACTTCGGCAAGTTCGTCATAGCCATCCCCTGATGGCAGCCCCTTGACGGCGGCCCCCTGATGGCTGCGCACGACCTGTTCTCCGAAAGTCCTCGCCCAACCAAGCGGGGACGGTGGTTCTATGGCTGGACCATCGTCATAGTCATTGCGATTATCTCGTTTGCGGGAGGGGTCGAGACCAACCCTGTCCTCGGGGTGTTCCAAGGCCCCATGACCGAGGAGTTCGGGTGGAGCCGCGCCATCTACACGATGCCGATGTCCATCGGCTCGTTCCTCGGCGGAATCGCGGCGCTGCTGGTGGGGCCGGTAATGGACCGGCACGGCGCCCGGTGGGTGATGGCCACCGCCATCGTCCTCATGGGGCTGACGTTCGTGCTGATGGGGTCGGTCCAAGACCTGTGGCGCCACTTCGCGCTGCAGATCGTTGGACGCACGGTGATCGCCTCGACCTTCTTCATGGTCGTCGGGGTCGTCATCCCCAAGTGGTTCGTGCGGATGCGCGGGAGGGCGGTCGCATTCGCGAACCTGGGCCAGCGCCTCGGCCAAATCGCGTTCCCGGTGATGGTGGAGCGCATCCTGCAGTTCGGCACGTGGCGCACGGCGTGGGTCGCGATGGGCGTTGCGGTCTGGGCGTCGTCGCTGCTGCCGACGCTGCTGTTCCTGCGCCGCCAGCCGGAGGACCACGGCCTGCTGCCGGACGGCGTCGACCTGCGCGACCAGGACGCCCCGAACGTGAGGGGAGCGCGCTCGCGCGAGGAGGCGCGGGAGGTCTCGTTCAACCGCCGCGCCGCGTTGCGCACGCCCGCCTTCTACCTGATCACGGGGGCCACCAGCGTCCAGAGCTTCGTCACCACCAGCATCCATTTCCACTGGTTCAGCTATCTGACGGACGTCGGGGTTTCGAGCAGCGCGGCGGTCATCTCGCTGTCGCTGTCGCCGCTGGTGTCCATGCCCGTGTCCGTGGGCGCGGGGTTCGTGGCCGAGCGGGTCCCGGTCCAGAGGCTGATGTCCGCGAGCTACTACGCGATGGCCCTGAGCATCGTGCTCTTCCTCTTCGCGGACGACGCGCTGACGGCCTATGCCTTCGGCGTGGCGTTCGGGGTCTCGACGGGAGTGCTGTTCACGGTGATAAACGTGGTCTGGGCCGACTACTTCGGCCGCGACTCCCTCGGCGGGATACGGGGAATGGTCTCGCCGGCGCACATGCTGAGCAACTCCCTCGGCCCGCTCGCCGCCGCTTGGTCCTACGACGTGACCGGCAGCTACTCGCTGATCTACACCACCAGCGCCGCCCTCAGCGCTCTCGGCGGGACCCTGCTCCTCCTGGCGCGCAGGCCGCGGCAGAGCGCGCGCTGACTCCCTCCCGGCCCTCCCCGCGGACGAGACCCTTGGCTAACCCCGCCTTACCGTCATTCCCGCGCAGACGGGAATCCAGGGATCCCCCTCCCGTCTGCGGGGACATCGCAGCCCGTAGGGGCGTCCCTCGTGGGCGCGCCCCCACCCATCATGTCCTCCTGACCGCCTCCGCGCCCGCCAACCAACAACCCTCGCCCACAGCGCCTATTCTCAAAGCAATGACAGGGTGAGAACCCCCGCCACGACACTTGCCCCTTACGCGGTCGGCCCGCGTCCGCTACCCTGGCTCCATAAGCCTGCGAACGAACAGCCTATAAGCCAGACCCGGCGGCTCTCGGCCTAACCATAGACAACACTTTTAGGTCCCGGGGCGCACATTCTCGTTTTTCGTTGAAATGTTGTTTCCTTGTTCGCGGGAAGCAGGCCGTGGCCATGAAGACGCCATTTGCAAGGTGAACAAGGAACTCAAATCGCGCCCTCGTTTCACTCGTAAACGGCGAAACAAGATTCCAAAAAAACCAGGCCATTGAGATCTTGTTCGCTCCGGCGGGCCGCGTGGACCGGCAGCTCGCCACAGACCTGTTGGGACGGCGCTGGGAGTGGAGGGTCGATACCTGGGTCCCCGCCTGCGCGGGAATGACGGAAAGGGAGACGCAAGAGTGAGGGAGGGGGTGCAGGCCGCCACGGACGGCATGTTGACAAGCGGCGGGTGCGCGTTGCGACGCACAAGCCGCATAATGCCTGCGACATGAGCGACAACTCCAAGATCGAGTGGACGGAGGCGACCTGGAACCCGGTCACCGGCTGCACGCAGATATCGCCGGGGTGCGCGCACTGCTACGCCATGCGCTTCGCCAACCGGTTCCGCGGCGTGCCTGGGCATCCCTATGAGCGCGGGTTCGACCTGCAACTGCGTCCGGAGCGCCTGCGCCAGCCGCTCGAATGGGAGAAGCCGCGACGCATCTTCGTCAACTCCATGTCGGACCTCTTCCACGATGAGATCCCTGAGGCGTACATCCGGCAGGTGTTCGAGGTGATGGAGGAGGCCGGGCAGCACACGTTCCAGGTGCTCACGAAACGGGCCGAGCGCGCGCGAGCACTCGCGCCGACGCTGTCATGGCCGTCGAACGTCTGGCTCGGCGTGTCGGTCGAGAACAGGTATTGGACGCGCCGCATAGATGCGCTGCGCGACGTGCCCGCCGCCGTGCGGTTCCTCTCGTGCGAGCCGCTGCTCGGCCCGCTGAACAATCTGGACCTTACCGGCGTCCACTGGGTGATCGCGGGCGGCGAGAGCGGCCCCGGCGCGCGGCGTCCGCGGCCGGAGTGGTTCCGCTCGATCCGCGACCAGTGCGCCGCGGCGGAGGTCGGCTTCTTCTTCAAGCAGTGGGGCGCGTTCGACGCCGACGGCAGGCGCGTCGGCAAGAAGAAGGCGGGCAGAGAGCTAGACGGCGTCGTGTGGGACGGGATGCCGGTGGGCGTGGCTGCGTAGGTAGGCTTCATCGAGTGACACCAGGGCCTTGCGCGGGTAGGTGCCACTGTGCGGGAATGGAAGGCACACCCCAGCCGGAACACACCATGCCATTTGGTATGTTCCGATCAAAATCGAACGAGGCACCATGGCTCAGTCCTTCGGTGGTTCTTGGACAGAAACTAAGCTCCAGTCCTTGGAAGAATACCTTGATGTGTACACTACTGCATTGAAGGAACAACCTTCCAAAGAACACCCTTTCAACCTCATATACGTGGATGCCTTCGCTGGAGAAGGTGCATGGCAACCCAAGTCGTCTTACGCGGATGACTACGGAGACTACCAGGAGATGGTCGAAGGTTCTGCGCGTATTGCGTTGAAAATCAAAGACAGAGAGTTCGACCGGCTCGTATTCATTGAGAAAAACGCGAAACGTTTCGAGTCATTGAAAAAGCTGAGAGAGGAGCACAGCGATAGAGATATAGTAATTCTGAATGAAGATGCAAACAAAGTACTCCCATCTATCTTTGATAGCCTAGCATGGAACGACAGACTGGTCGTTTTCTTGGATCCGTTTGCCACATCGGTTGAGTGGCGAACTATCGAAAAGCTAGCTGCCACAAAGAAAGTTGATTGCTGGATATTATTTCCATTAAGTGCCGTTGCGAGAATACTGCCAATTGATGAAATACCGCCGCAGCAGTGGGCTGAGAGATTGAACATAATCTTCGGAGGTCGTGAGCATTGGGAAACATTGTATCAAGACGCTGCCCAACTACCACTCTTCGGTGCGCGAGGCACTGAGCGTACGTCAGGCAGTAATGGTATCGCTGCGAGCTATAAGAAACGCTTAGAAAGCGTGTTCGCTCGAGTTGCGCCAACGAGTAGGACTCTCAAGAATAGTAAGAACTCTCCTCTGTTTGAACTATTTTTCGCAGCAAGCAACCCAACGGGAGCACCGATTGCTGTTCGAATAGCTAATCACATTCTGACGAAGTGGTAGTCCTTCTATTCCCTCACACCCCCGGCCCCCAGGTTTGGCCGAACTCGATCTTGCGAAGGATGCGACCGGTTAGGGCCATGGGGGGTTGGGAGACCATCCACATGAACGACTCCTCGACGCTCTCGACGGGGTCACGGGCGCCGGGGCCGCCCATGTCGGTGCGCACGTAGCCCGGAGTCCAGACGTTCACCTCGATGTTCTGCGCGCGGGTCTCCTCCGCCAGGCCGAGGGAGAGGTGGTCCACGGCGGCCTTGGTCGCGCTGTAGACGATGCGCGCCGCCCTATAGTGCAGCGCCATGTCGGTGGAGACGTTGACAATCCTGCCGCCCCCCTGCCCCGCCATCACGGGCAGCGCGTAGCGCGTCAGGTAGAAGACGGCGTTGAGGTTGACGGCGACGGCGTACTCCCAGTCCTCAGGCGACGTGTCCGCAATCAACCCTCCGGGGTAGACGGCGGCGTTGTTGACTAGGATGTCCATGCGTCCGGCTTGGGCAACGGTCTGGGCGATCAGCTCTTCGGCGCCCTCGGGAGTCGTAATCGACGCGGGGATGGCGATGGCCACGCCGCCCTCGGCCTCGATGGCCTCGACGGTCCCGCGCAGCGTGCCGCCCTGTCCCGGGGAGGAGTCGAGCTGCCTCGCGGTGATGACGACGGTCGCGCCGCGGCGGGCCATGGCGATGGCGAGATGGCGTCCGATGCCGCGGCTGCCGCCGGTCACGAGGGCGACTTTTCCGGTGAGGTCAGGGGATGTGGTCATGGAATCAATCCAACCGCTCGATGCCCGGGCAAGCGTCGAAGCCGCGATCGAAACTGATGATGCGCTCGACGCCCGCCTTGCGCATCACGGCCACGTGCAGGGCGTCTCGGGCTGAGAGGCTTTCCATGGCGCCGACGAGCGCTCGGGCAGCGCGGATCTCAGGCGTTCCGAAAGTCAGCACTTCGTCAACCACCTCGTCCAAGGCCTCGAGCGCGTCGTCAGCGGCGTTGAGGCGGCGGATGGACGCGTACCGGTGGAGTATCTCCTGGTAGACCTCGACGTCCGTGACGAACTGCTCTCCCTGCCACGACAGCTCCGCCAGCAGTTCGATAGTGCGGTGCTTGTTCGGGTGCGCGGCGCCGACCAGGTACATCGGGACAGTCGTGTCAACGAAGATCACGAGCGTTCCGCCCCTCTTCTATCTCTCGGAGCATGACGTCGATGTCGGCAGTGGGGTGATTGTGCCGTGATGCTTTTTGGATGGCGCGCAACTTCGCTTCGATGGACTTGGGGGGGTTGCCCTTTGCCTTCCGCAGCGTTTGGCGCACCCACTCCGCGACAGTCATGCGCTGCATCCGGGCTACGCCCTGGATCTCTCGGTACTCGTCCTCGTCAAGGAGCACTTGCAATCGCTTTGTCATGCGGACCAGCATATCCAGCCGGCGTATATGAGTCAATCTGACTCATATCGTTGCGGTCGACCGGAGCGGGCGGGTGGACTGGCGGACGTTCCAGAAGAGGTACTGGTTCGCGTACCCGGCGTCGTTCCCGAAACGCTCCCACGCCCACTCGCGCATCGCGCCGTACTTCGCTTTCTCAGGGAGGCCGTACCATTCGTGCAAGGCCTTCACCACCCAACGGTCGTTGGGGAACGCTTGCATCTTGTCCAGCGAGAAGAGCATGACGCAGTCGGCGATCTTCTCCCCGACGCCGTGCAGGGCGACGAGGGACGCCAGGGCCTCCTCGTAGGGGGCGAGGCGCAGGCCGGCGAGGGGCAGGTCGCCGGATGCGACGGCCGCGCCCGCGCCCGCGAGGTAGGGCGCGCGGAAGCCGCAGCCAAGCTCGCGCAGCCGCGCTTCGCCAGCCCCGGCGAGACTAGCGGGCGTGGGGAAGGCGTGGCGCACGACGCCGTCCAGCTCCAGGGACTCGCCGAACGTCTTCGACAGCAGCTCGACGGTGCGGCTGATGCGCGGGATGTTGGAGGTCGAGGAGAGGATGAACGAGGCCAGGGCCTCCCACGGCTCTTGGCGGAGGAGCCGCATGCCGGGGTAGGCGTCGATGCCGGAGCGGACGCGCTCGTCCCAGCCGATGCGCTCATGGATGGCGGCGAGGTCGTCGTCGAGGCGGAGGTAGGCGGCGACGGCCTCGGCCATGTCGGCGGGCGGGGTCGGGGCGCTTTCGATTAGGAGGGCGGCCCCCTCCCTAACCCTCCCCCGCAGACGGGAGAGGGGATTTGGGGTTCCCGCCTCCGCGGGAATGACGGAAGGGGGCCCGGCAATGTCGGAAAGGGGGGCGGGAACGGCGGAAGGCGAGGGAACGGGGGTGAGGCGGACGATGTTGCGGCCTAAGACGCCGGTCCAGCGTCCTTGGTCGTCGATGCGCCA
The DNA here is from genome assembly GCA_965219425.1 of Dehalococcoidia bacterium. Taxonomy (GTDB): domain Bacteria; phylum Chloroflexota; class Dehalococcoidia; order Lucifugimonadales; family Australimonadaceae; genus S5-327. Next base: position 3,403,678 of record OZ244741.1, on the reverse strand, counting down.
GCGAAAGCACTGGCCCGATGCGAGCGAGCTGGCCAGGTCCAGCGGGCCTTGGACCGGGAGGACAAACGGGGCGGTCATGGTCGTTGGGCGAGCCATTCGCCGACCGACGGCGCGAGCCGGTCGAACGGGCCTCGGAGCGTCGTGGCGGGAGGAACCGAGCCGAGGAAGGAGCGGCCGTAGCCCCTCGAGGCGATACGACTGTCCAGAACGACCACGACGCCCCGGTCGCCCTTGCTGCGGATGAGCCGTCCGAAGCCCTGGCGGAACCGGAGCACCGCCTGGGGCACGGCGTACTCCATGAAGGACTGCTCGTACTGCGCGGACCGAGCAGCGAAGATCGGGTCGGTCGGCACGTTGAACGGCAGCCGCGCGACGACCAGCACTTTGAGGGTCTCGTTCCCCACGTCGACGCCTTCCCAGAACGACGCCGTACCTAGCAGCACAGCCTGCGGTCGCCGCTGGAAGCGTCCGAGCAGCTGTTGGGGCGCGCCGTCGACGCCCTGGGCCAGCACGTCGATCCCGCGCTCCGGCAGGGTCCTCCGCAGCTTCGCCGCCGCCGCGCGGACGCTCGCGTGGGAGGTGAAGAGCGCCATCGTCCTGCCGCCGGCTATCTCCGTGAGGCGGTCGATGACGTGAGCGACGGCGTCGCCATAGCCGTCGGCGTTGGGCTGGGGGATATCGGTGGGCAGGCAGAGGAGGGCCGCCTTCTCGTAGTCGAAGGGAGAGCCGAGGCAGACCTCCCGGGGCTCCTCGATGCCCAAGCGGGTGCGGATGTGCTCGAACCCGCCGCTTACGGCGAGGGTGGCGCTCGTCAGGACGACGGTCTGCTTGGGGTCGAACAGCTCCTCGTGCAGGCGAGGCCCTACGTCGAGGGGGGCACCGTTGAGCGAGAGATTGGCGCCGCGGCCAATCCAGTAGACGGTTTCCGGGTCGGGATCGGCCACGAACCCGTGGGCCTTGGCGCGCGCCTCGGACTGGTCGACGAGCCATTCGGTCAGGTCGCCCTTGAGCTGGCCGAGCCCCGGCACGATCTCGCCGGGCAGCTCCTCCATCTCCCGCCACAGCGCATCGGCCCGCTGATTGGCGTCGGACGCGCTTCGCTCGAAGGCGTCCCAGGCGATCTCCAGCTCGGACCACGCAGGCTGGGCGCGCTGGGCCGTCGTGATGCGCACTTCGCCCTCGTCGGACTCCGCGGCGCGGCGCCCCTTGGCGAAGTTCGCCAGTCCGGCGGTGAGCTGCGCCCAGTCGTCCCGGACGCGGTACAGCGGGGCTTGCGCCTCTTCCATGCGGCGCTGAACGACCTCCTTGCGCTCGGACGCGAGGCCGCTGACCCGGACGACGTTGCCCAGGCTGTGGATGAGGGAGCCGAGGCGTTCGACAATGTCCTCAACGGTCGATTGGGAGACGCGGAAGCCGAACTGGCGCGTGGCCTCCGACTCGAGGTTATGGGCCTCGTCGACGATCAGGTAGTTGTATTCCGGGAGCAGGGAGCCGCCGACTTCCATGTCGGAGAGCAGCAGCGAGTGGTTTACGACGATGAGGTGCGCTGCGGCGGCCTCGTCGCGGGCGTGGCGGTAGAAGCATGCGCCCTCGCGAGCGCCGGGACAGGCGGCGAAACCGCTGGCATTGAGCCGGTCCCATGAGCCGAGCTCACGGGCGGAGAGGCGGAGCTCGGAGCGGTCGCCGGTGCGGGTCTCGCGCAGCCAGGCGAGGGTCTTGGCCATGGTCCGGGCGTCGTCGGGAGAGCCGGCCTCGGAGTTGGCGAGCGCCTCCCAACGGCGCAGGCAGAGGTAGTTAGCCTTGCCTTTCATCTGCGTGTATCGGAACTTCGAGAGGTCCAGACCGGGGACGCTTTCCAGCACCGTGAGCAGGTCGGGGATGTCCTTCCCCACGAGCTGCTCTTGGAGGTTGATGGTGTTCGTGGAGATGACGGCACGGACGTTGTTGCGGGCGGCGAAGAGGACGGCGGGGAGCAGGTAGGCGACGGACTTGCCGATGCCGGTGCCGCCCTCGACGACGAGGTGATGCGGCTCGCCGGCGTCGGCGCGCGAGCCGAAGGCTTCGGCGACAGCCCTGGACATCGCAACCTGTTCAAGGCGGGCCTCGTAGCGAGGGAACTGCCGAGCGAACGGGCCGTCCTGGGCCAGTAGGCGGCTGATCTCGTTCGGGTCGACAAGCTGCGCCGGCTTGGGCTGACCGAGCGCGCGCGGCCTTTCGAGGCGGCCCGCTATCTCTTTCTGGTCCATCCCGCCAATCGGCCCCGGGTCGGCGGCAGCGGGCGACTCGGCCAGGGCGGCGACGAGGTCCGCCAGCGGGCTCTGGGCGCGCAGCAGCAGGTCGGAGAGCCGGCGGAGCACGCTCGCCGGAAGGCTCCGAGCGCGCTCTACCAAGGCCCGGTACACGGCGCGCGTCGTCTCGGCGTCAGTCAGGGCAAGCGAGCGGGAGGGCTGGGAAGGGGGAGGCACGCCCAGACGGTCAGCCAGCTGGGCTATGGAGTCGTCGGCGCTCGCTGGGATGATGAGCTCGGCCAGCTCCTGCGTATCCCACAGCGCGTCGCCGAGCGGTCCGCCCGCGCCGGCCACGAAGCCGAGGGTCGCCGCGAGGCCGTGGGCGGCGATGGGGGAGTCTCCGACGAAATCGGCGAGGCCGGCCACGCCCTCGGCGTCATCGGCGAAGAAGGAGTCGAGGACGCGGTCGCCGTGGAACTTCACCGCGCCCACGGCGGTGAGCCGGCTGTGCTCGGGGTCAGCCCACGTCGTCTGGGCGGCGAGCGCGACGACGGGCGCGTCGAGCGGGTGGGCCCGCAGCAGGCGCATGCGATAGGAGGACTCGGTCATCGAACGCACGGTAAGGGAGCGCGAGCGGAGCGCGCAAGGGCGTCGGCGCCGCTTGACCAGCCCCGTCGCCGCTCTGAGAATGCGGGCGTCCGAAGACCCGCGCTGGAGGGACGCTATGAGCACCGACGCTCCCGCAAGCAGATTCGTTGACGAAGTGATCAGAGACATCATCGAACCGGGCGTCAATCGGCTGCTGGAGAGCCGCTATTTCGCCGACCTGCGCGCCGGGACGCTCACGAAGCGCCGGATGCAGGGGTTCGCCATCCAGCACTACCGGCACAACATGGGCATCCTAAAGGGCTTTGCGCTCCTCGCAGTGCAGGCCGCGCCGAAGAACGACCTCTTCCGCGTCTACGCGGGCGGGTTGAACGAGGAGCTGACCCACCCGGACATGTGCAAGAAGTTCGGCTTCGCGCTCGGCCTCAGCGACGACGACTTCGAGAACGCGCTGCCAGCATACGGATGCCTCGCGCACACAGCCGCCTGCCTGCACGATATGTACCTCGCGACTCCGGCGCAGATGCGCGCCAACGCCCTCTCCAACGAGACGATGGTGCAGCGCTATTCCACGGAGTTCGACGCCCGCCTGCGCGGCTACGGCGTACCGGAGGAGGCGATGGAGTTCTTCGTCGTCCACAAGGGCGCGGACATCGAGCACACGGAGCGCGCGGCCAACGCGATAGCCCAGCTCGCTGTGACGGACGAGGAGCAGGAGCGGGTGCGGGCCGTCTGCCGCAACATGGCCCGCTTCAAGCTCGGCAAGTTCGAGAGCATCTACGACGAGTACGCGTAAGGCTGCGGGCTCAAAGCAAACGTCAGAGAGGCCCGGATGGTCCGGGCCTCTCTGTGGCGGTTAGTTGACGCGCCTACCCGAGGTGCTTCTCGTAGAAGGCGTAGACCTTCTTCCAGCCGTCGGCGGCTTGTTCGGGGCGATGGGAGGCGCCGGCCCAGTTGAAGAAGGCGTGGCCCGCGCCGTCGTAGCGGTGGAAATCGTACGTCTTCCCGTGCTTCTGCAGCTCCGCCTCGATCGCGTTCACCTGCTCCACGTCCGGGTTGCCGTCGTCGTTCCCGAACAGGCCGAGGACGGGACAGCCGATCTCCGGCGTCATGTCGATGACGGGGACGGGCTGGTTCTCGTTGATGCGGTCCGGCGTGGGGATGACGTTGCCGCCCCAGCAGTCAACGGCGGCGTCCAGATCGAGCTTGGCGGCGGCCATGTAGGAGACGCGTCCGCCGGAGCAGAAGCCGATGATGCCGACCTTGCCCGTCGTGTCATCGAGCCCGCGGACGTAGTCGAGGGCGCCCTGGAGGTCGCCCACGACGAGAGCGTCGCGCTGGCCGCCGTCGTCGCGGATGCGGGCGGACATCTCGGCGGCGGAGCCGGGCCCCATGCGGTCGTGGAGGTTGGGGCAAATCGCTAGGTAGCCGTGGTGAGCGAAGCGGCGCGTGACCTCGATGCACCACTCGTCCCAGCCGGGCATGTGGTGGGCGACGATGACGGAAGCGAAGGGGCCGTCGCCGGCCGGCTTGGCCACGTAGGCGTCGATCGTGTCGCCGTTGTGTCCGGCTATCTGGATGGTCTCGGTAGTCATAGACGGGTGCAGATTCAGTCCTGGCATTGCTCTCTCTCCTCTTCGTTAGTCGCCGGGTAGTTGGTTGCCCGCTTCATGCTACTCCACGTAGGCGACGGCCTCGATCTCGATGATGAACTCCGGCCGCGCCAGCCGCGAGACCACCACCAAGGTGCTCGTGGGGGGCTTCTCCGGCCGGTAGGCGGACCGCTCTTCGCGGACGGCTTCTAGGTGCTCCTCGCCGACGACGTAGACCGTCGTCTTGACGATGTTCTCGAACCGTCCGCCGACGGCCTCGACGGCAGTTCTCAGATTCTTCATCACCTGCCCGACCTGCGCCTTGGGGTCGCCGACGCCGACGACGTTGCCGTCAGTGTCGGTCGCCGTCTGTCCGGCGATGAATATCCACGGGCCGACCTTGACCACGTGGGTGTAGCGGTTGCCGTTGGGAGACATGCCCTCCGGCTGCAGATGCTCGACTGTCGCCATACCCCCTCCTCAATCCTCCCCCGCAGACGGGGGCTTTGCGTGATTCTTCCCGCCCTGCCGCTCGGCATGTTGTGCGGGACATCCCACACCCCCTACGGTACACCGGTCTTCACCAATGGCAACACCCGGGCCTGGCGCATCATCCATGACGGCTATGCGCCAGCTGTCAACGGACGGGGGGCGTTGCCGGCGACTCCGTAGCTACGACATGGCGCACAGAAGCTGGCCGACCACCAGCGCCTGAGCATCACCGGCTCGATGGCTACGAGTGACGGCGTAAGATGACCACCGTGAGCATCGAAGAACGTTGGATCGAAGTCGACGGAACCAACACCCGCTACCTGGAAGTGGGCAACGGCCCACCCGTGATTATGCTTCACGGGGCGCAGACGTATCTGTCGGCGGACATATTCACCGGCGTCATGGAGCCAATCGCGGATGGCGGCTTCCGCGCGATTGCGTATGACCAGCCCGGCTATGGTCTCTCTGACCTTCCGCCGGACTACACGGTCTCATACCGCATAGCATTCATCACTTGGCTGATGGACGTGCTGGGCATCGACTCTGCCGCACTCGTGGGCCACGCGCATGCCGGAGGCATGGTGGTCCGTCTGGCCCTACGTGAGCCAGACCGCGCTGCGGCCGTCGTCGTGGCCTGCAACTTCACGTTGGTTCCGCCACTCCCTGGTCAGCAGCCCGCCGAGGGCTCGCCGGGGCCGAGCGCCCCCTCGCCTTCCAGTCTAACCTTGAGCGACGTGCGTGCAGAGTTGGAGAACGACGTCTACCACAAAGGTTTGATCACGCCGGACGTAGTCGAAAAGAAACACCGGCTGAGCTTTGGAAAGAACGCGACAGCAGCTATCGAGCGAGCGAAGGCCCACGAGCCCTTCCACGACGTGGCTCCGCTGTGGGAATGCCTCGGCGAGATTCACGTCCCTCTCTTACTCCTGTACGGGAACGAGGACCGCGAATCGATGAGTCAGCGAGCCTGGTTGCTGAAGAGCCAGCAGCCAGATCTCGATATCCGCGTGGTCCCGAACGCATCACACCTTCTCATGTGGGACGCTCCAGACGTGTTCACCGCCAGTGTGCTGAGCGCCCTGTCGCGCCCAGTCAGCGATAGCCTCGGCCCTTCACAACGCCGTCTTTCATCCGGTCAGTCCAATGGACATCCGCGAAGGCCATGAGGCAAGGGGGTAGCGGCGTCACGGCGCGAACTCAGTTGCGCCGCCATCCGTGCGGTGGTACCGTGCTATGCATGTCGCGCTGGTCCCTGACGTGCTCCTTTGAGAATCTCATGGCAATTCGCCATGCAGATTCCTGTCGGCCGCCGGGGAGCAGGTCCGCAGACACAATCTAAACGCTACGCGCATACAGAGTTTCGAGAGCCTCCCCTAACCGGGAGGCTCTCTTCGTTTTACTCGACATCGGTAGGAGGCCAGCCATGACCGAATACACCGCGTCGACCTACGGCGACCGCATCGCGGCCCGCTACGACGAGATACACGCGCAGCTGCCGCACCCCGGCGCCATAACGGACATGCTGGCCCGGCTGGCGGAAAAGGGCCGGGCGCTCGAGCTCGGCATCGGCACGGGACGGGTCGCGCTGCCGCTCGCAGCCCTCGGCGTCGAGGTGCACGGGGTTGACGCGTCGGAGGCGATGGTCGCCGAACTCCGGCGGAAGCCGGGCGGACCGGACATCCCCGTGACTATGGGCGATTTCGCCGACTTCTCGTTGGACGCTCGATACGACCTGGTGTTCGTCGTTTTCAACACGTTCTTCTCGTTGCCGAGCCAAGAGGCGCAGACACAGTGCTTTGAGACGGCGGCCCGACATTTGAACGCGGGCGGCGTGTTCGTCATCGAGGCGTTCGTCCCCGACGTCGCGAGGCTGGCCCGCGGCAACGAGGTCTCGGCGGAAATCCATGGGGACTCTGTGCTCGTCGACTTGGGGGAGTTCGACGCCAACGAGCAGCGGGTGAACGCGCGCCACCTCTTTATCAGCGAGTCCGGCATCGAGATGTTCCCTGTGCAGCTCCGTTATGCCTGGCCGGGGGAGCTGGACCTGATGGCGCGCCTCGCGGGACTGCGGCTGAGGGAACGTTGGGCCGACTGGGCCGGGAGCCCGTTCACGTCGAGCAGCAAGAGGCACGTGTCGGTATACGAGAAGTCCACCGCAGACGGTGAGCGTGACGCGGGCAGGGCAATGGCTGATCAACCCACGTTCGGCGACTTCGCCTTGGGGCTCGAGGGGCTCGCCATCCTGCGCGCCTGGTCGGTCGATCCCGCTACGGTCGTGTCGAGGGCGGACAGCATCGCGTCGATCGTAGAGCGCCGCGGCGAGGCGCCCTGGTCGGCCCCGGTCCCCGTCAGCGAGCGCTCCATCGTCTCCGGCTACACCGAATGGGCGCCGACCTACGACGACCAGGCCAACCCCATCGTGATCGCTGAGCAAGCGGCGGTCCGCGCAATCGTCGAACGTTACCCCGTGGGCGCCGCGCTCGACGCCGCGTGCGGGACCGGTCGCCATGCGGCGTATCTCGCGTCGCTGGGATACGACGTCATCGGCATCGATGCGACCCCGGCGATGCTGGAGACCGCGCGGGCGACAGCCGCAGGCGTCCGCTTCGAGGTAGGCAGACTCGAGTCCATCCCGTTAGGCGACGCGTCGGTGGACCTGGCTGTCTGCGCCCTGGCGCTGACTCACCTGCCGGACCCGGCCCCCGCGATCGAGGAGCTGGCGCGCGTGGTCCGTCCGGGCGGCCGCGTCGTCGTCTCAGACGTCCACCCGTTCTCCGTGATGCTGGGCGCTCAGGCGGGCTATCGGCAGGTGGAAGGCAGCCGTGGATTCGTGCGCAACTACGTCCATCTCGCCTCGGACTACCTGTCGTGGTTTGCCGCGGCAGGGCTGCGCATCGTTCGCTGCATGGAGCCGCGCTGGGGCGCTGAGGAACTGGCCACGTTCGGGGCGCGGGGCATCGAAATTGGGACAGACCTTCTCGAAGCGGCCATCGCCGGAACGCCGGCCGTTATCGTGTGGGAGACTGTTCGGGACTGACGGGAATCTGGGAGGCCGGTCGGCTGGACGCGGCTGGGATGAGTCTCCGGCCGAGACAGTCTCCGGTTGAAGGAGAGGAGCTGCCATGTCGACGCTTATCCTCGAGGCCTTCGGACGGCTTTCCCCGGGCACGGACCCGATTGATTCCGAGGAGGAGGACCTCTATAGCGTTTTCAGAGCGCGCAGCGAATTGATGGGTTGGTCCACCACGTCGGGGCGGCGCCGTCCATTGCTCTGGGGGATGGAGGAGGCGGAGTTGACCGCAGGGAGCGACGGGACCCGGATTGGATTCGTGCAAGTCGGACTGGAAGTTGGCGACATCGAGCCAACCGAGGCGCCGCCGCCTGCTCCAGACTACGTTGGTTATGCGTATGCGCCGCTCGGAGTCCGCCAGCGCCCCATTGAGCCGGCTATGGCGCTGCCGGCGTTGGTCCAGTGCTTCGATGACGCGCTCCGGCGCTTTGGAGACGTCGAGTTGTCTGGATTCCAGGTGACGGCATATGGCCTAGATTCCAGCGCACGGTCCCCCGCTGACCGCCTCGTCTCCGGTCTCAATTGGTTCAACCTTGCGCCGAAGGGGAGGGCAGAGGCGCTCATCGCCTTCGACCAGGAGTTGCTTGGAGGGCGTACCGAGGCAGAGTTGTTCGCCGGCCTCCGGCGGCGGAACACCGGTTCGTTTGAGTTCGGACCGGTAGTGGCCGTGCCCGAGCAGCACTCCATCCGGGCGCCGTTCGAATGGCTCCCGCGCTTCATCTCCTCTGAGCACTCGGGCCTCGGCGTGTCGGTTACGATGCCCGAATGGACAGCGAGCGCCATGGGGTGGGTGCTCGCAACCGTCATCGACAGAGCGCGCGCCATCGCGCCGGATGTCAGCAACTTCGCGGTTCGAGTAGCGCGAGTCAGGTGACCGCAATGGCAATCTGCGACTGCGGAGCGTCGCGGGAGCAGTTGACGTCCGTCCATCAGCAGAAGGGCCGTACGTCCCTGAATTGCGCGCCTATCAGGGCAGTCGACCCTGGTGGACCCTGGTGGCGAGCCTTCTTCTGGTTCCGGCGCCGGAGGCGGGAGCGGCAACGTGGGCAAGAGGGGGCGCCAGTCCTCAAAGGTCCGCGTTGACGTTCCTGAGGAAGTCCTCAGCGCCGATACGGAGCAGGCTCCAGGCGGAAACGGTTACAAAGTTCGCGCCCTGTCTGATGAAGTCGGCGACGCCAGCGGCGTCAGCAGGATTGTTGCCGCCCACGCCAACAAACTTGCCGCCGGCCCGAATCCGCGGGATGACCTCGCTCATTACCCGCCGGACTTCGGCGGCGCCGGGATTGCCCAAGCTCTGGCCCAGATCGGAAGGCGCCACGTGGAGAACGTCCGCGCGGGCAACCTGAAGAATGTCGTCGAGGTTGTGGACGGCTTCGATGTCTTCGACCATTGGAATCACGAGCACTTGTGAGTTAATCCACGCCGTCGCCTCCTCCCGGGAGACGCCGATGCCGTAGTCGTGGGCCCGGCCGACGGCCACTCCCCGGTAGCCCTCGGGATAGTAGCGAGCGGCGCGAGCAACCGCGGCGGCCTGCTCTCCCGTGTTGACATGTGGGACGATTATCCCTTGGAGGCCGCGGTCAAGGAACCGGAGGATGGTGTGCTCGGAGTGGTCGGGAATGCGGGCGATGGGAGTGATGCCGAAGGATTCGGCAGCGCGGACCATGTGCTCGACCTGGTCCAGGTTGGCGGGGCCGTGCTCGCAATCAATCATGACAAAGTCGTAGCCGAGAGCGCCGAGAATCTCCACCATGTCGGGAGCGTAGCGGGTGATGATACCCCCGAAGACGACTTTGCCTTCATTGAGTTTGGCCTTGGTGGTGTTGGCGCGCATGAACATGTCCCCTTGTTGAAAGACTCTATTGTTCCCTACCGCAGACCGTGGACTATCGCCGACGCCTACGGACGTACGCAGTGACGAACACTACCGTCAAGACGGCCACGGCGCCTATCAGGGCGATCAACCCTAGCGGCGGGCCTTCTTCAGGTTCCGTGGCCGGAGGCGAAGGCGGGGGAGCCGACGTGGGAGTGGGTTCCGGCGCCACGGTAGGGGTGGGAGTGGCGGTCGGAGGCTCCGGCGTAGGCGTAGGCGTGGCCTCCGGGATGGGGGTCGCCGTGGGTTCAGGCGTTGGCGTCGGAGTGAGCTCAGGCGTTGGGGTCGCCGTGGACTCCGGGGTGGGGGTCGGCGTTGGCTCGGGCGGTGGGGTCGCCGTAGGCTCCGGCGTGGGCGTTGGCGTAGGCTCCGGGGTTGGCGTCGCCGTGGGCTCTGGCGTTGGGGTTGGCGTGGGCGTGGGCTCCGGGGTTGGCGTTGGCGTTGGCTCGGGGGTGGGCGTTGGCGTAGGCTCCGGAGTCGGCGTGGGCGTGGGAGCGGGACCGACCCTGATGCTGGAAGCGCCGCCAACCGCTTGTTCGGCCCTGTTCGCGTCCAGCAGGACTCCGGAGAAGGAGTAGGCGCCCTCCGCGCTGGGAGCGGCGACGTATACGTGAAGCGCTCGTCCCCCAGCAGCGTGAAGGCGACGGTCCGCCCTTCGACCTTCACCGCGGCCTCGGACAGGTCGGAGCCTGTATAGCTGAACCCGGCAGGCAGCGTCTCCACGACCTGACCGAAGCCGCCATATCCCGCCGCGGTGATCGTGACCTCCAACGCGCCGCCCGGAAGCACCCACGGCGCCGAGAAGGACCGGACGGCCCTGTGCGACGTCGCCTCCGCGGGAGCCGAATGCAACAGACCCGCGACTCCCACAACCGCAACGGCGACCGCCAACACAGCCAACGCTTTCCTGCTCAAGCTCGCTCTCCTTACTCATCACCCGGCGAAGTACAGCTGGACGATCGCTATCGCCTCTTCCTTGCTGATGACGCCGCTGAAGTAGTCCGCCACGGCCGCGATGGCCTCATCTCGGTCGATCTTCTCGTTGTTGTCCGCATCGTAGTCGTTGGCTATGCCCGGCAGGTCCACGTCGGTCACCGTGATGGTCACCGCGACGGTCGAACTTACTCCCGATGCGTCCGTGGCCATGACCGTCACCTCGTAAACGTTCTTGTCCGCCTCGTAGTCCAGCGCCGTCCCTGCGCCAACCCTGATCTGACCCGTGCCCGCGTCGATGACGAACAGGACCGCGTCGACGCCGCCCAGCGTGTAGGTCAGCGCGCCGCCGTCGGGACTCGTGGCCGCCGCCGGGGCGCCCACCGCCTCGCCCTCCCCCACGTTCTCCGCCACCCTCGCCTCGAACACGCCGTCCGAGACGCCGGAGAACACGGGGCCCGTGAACTCCATGACGGGCCCTTCCGAGATGGCCTGCCTGCTCTTGTCCGGACCGTGGCCGTCCTCATACGACGCCGTCGCCCGCAGGTAGTAGCCCTCGTCGCCGTCCACCGGCGCGTAGGCGGCCGACTCGGCCCCGCCGATGGCCCTCCACGAGCTCGACCACGGGTTCCCGTCGCGCGAGCGCTCCCACTTCCAGACCACCTCGCCCACCACGCCGTCGGGGTCGGTGAGACGGGTCGCGAGGGGGACGCCGACCCGCGGCTGCGACGACAGCAGGGCGAGCGCCCCCGGTTCGCCCACGTTCACGACGGCGATGGTCACCGCGACGGAGGCGTCGACGGCCGTGTCGGGGTCCCCGTTGAAGTCCCTGCCGTCGCGGACCGACACGATGACCGTGTAGTTCGCCTGGGCCTCATAGTCGAGGGGGGCCTTGCTCCACAGCTGCCCCGTGGACGCGTCGATCTCGAAGGACCCGGCGTCGTCACCGCTCAGCGAGTAGGTCAGCGCGTCCCCGTCGGGGTCCGCGGCCGCAACCGGCCCCCCGGCGCCGCCGGACTCGGCGTCGCCCGAGCCCTCCTCCACCTCGATCGTTATCCCACCGTCGGAGTCCACGCCGGGGAAACGGGGGACGGTGTTGATCAGCACGGGGTCGCCGGTGACGGCCTCCGCGCTCTTGCCCCGTCCGTGGCCGTCCCCATACGACGCCGTCACCCGCAGATAGCTGCTCAGGTCCCCGATGGCCGGGGTGTAGCTCTCCGCCAGCGCCCCGTCGATCTCGGTCCAGTCGGTCTGGTCGGCGGAGCGCTCCCACCGCCAGACGAGGCCGGCGAGGCCGCCGTCGGGGTCGGTCAGCGTCGCCGTCAGCGCGACGTCGACCTGGGGCTGGTGGGACGACAGGGCGACGGCGCCCGGCTCGTCCACGTTCTCAACGTCGATCGTCACCGTGATCGAGTCGTCCCGCGCGTCGCTGTCCCTGCCGGATGAGCTCTTGCCGTCGGAGACCGACACGATGACGGAGTAGGCGTCTTTGGCCTCGTGGTCCAGGGGCGCCTTGGTCAGGAGCTGGCCAGTGGCGGGGTCGAGCTCGAAATGCTCGGCGTCGGTGCCGCGCAGGGAGTAGGTCAGCGTGTCGTCCTCGCGGTCCCGGGCGGCGACGGGCTCCCCAATATCTGCTCCGGCGGGCGTGTGCTCGGCTATCCAGCGGTCGGTCGTGGAGCCGTCGGTGAACTCAGGCGACCGGTTCAACGGTGCGCCACCGCCCCCTCCTCCGCCTCCACCCCCGCCGGGTGGACGAGGAGGCCGAACAGAGCCCGGCGCGCCAGTGCCGGACGGGGACCACTCGCCGTATCCGCCGCGGTCGTTCCTCGCCCTAATCTGCACCTCGTAGGCGGCACCCTTGGTGAGGTCCTCAATGGTATGGGAGCGGTCCGTTCCGGCCACACTCTCGAGAATCCAACTCCCGCCGCTACCCGACTCCCGGTAATGCAGGTCGTAGCCGGTGATGGAAGCGCCGGAGGGAGTCCTGGGCGTGGACCACGTGACGCGGAGGCTGGTGTCGGACGCCGACGATACGCCGGGCCTGCCGGGTGCGCAGGGCGGCTCGCCGGCGCTGGCGCATTCGTCGGTCACGGCGACGGTCACGGTGATGGCGGCCGTTCGGCCGTTGTTGTCCTCGGCCGTCATCTCAACCACGGCTTCCTTGCCCGGCTGGTTCTCGTAGTCCAGGGGTGTGGCGCCGATACTCAGTTGGCCGTTGTTGTCGATCGTAAAGTAGCCGGCATCGGCGCCCGTCAGGCGGTAGGTCAGCGCCTCGCCGCTGTTGGAGTGCCGGGCCTGCACTCGTCCGACGTTTCTTCCCTCGGCAGTATTCTCCTGCACCCGGTAAGTCGGCGGGTCCTGAGTGAAGAATGGGCCGGTCTCCACGGACTCGGGTGTAAGGAACTGCTCGGTCCGCCCTGTCCCTGCCCGGTCGCTGTAGAACGCCGTAGCCCTGATGCAATGGCCTTGGTCCGCCGCCGTCGGGGTGTAGCTGCTGCTCCTGGCCCCGCTGATGGTCTCCCAGGTGGTGACCGTCGGGCTGTCAACCGTCCCGCAGGGGCCGGTGGGTTCACCCCTTTCCCACTTCCATTCCCTGACGCTTACCCCACCGTCCTCGTCCTCCACGTTGAGCCGCACCGTCTGCCCGACGCGCGGCTCCTCCACGTTCGTCTCCACCACGCCGGGTTCGTCGACGTTGGTAACGCGAATGGCGACGTTCAGGCGGTCGACGCTCGTTCCATCCCCCTGCTCCCGCGCCTCGACCGTCACTTGGTAGCGGTTGTCGCGGTTGGAGTCGGCTGGCTCCTCGAAGTTGGGCACTTCGTTGAAGGTGAGGACGCCCCCGCTGCTCAGGGTGAAGTCCTCCCTATCGGCGCCCGACAATTCCAAATCTATGCCCTTGCGGTCCGGGTCGGTGGACGTGTAGGTGGCCAGCGTGGCGCCGGTGCTCGCGCCCTCCTCGAATTCCAGGCTGCTTTGACCACTCACCACCGGCGTTTCGTCCACGTCCTCCACGGTGATGGTGACGGTAATGGTGTCTGTCAGTCCGCCCGGGTCGGTGGCGGTGACCGCGACGAAATGCTGCTCCCGGACTTCGTGATCCAGCTCGGTCTTGGCGCGCAGCTGTCCGGTGGAGTCGACGATCTCGAAGAGGTCGGAGGCGGCGATGCTGTAGGTGAGCCTGTCGTTGTTGCCGTCGGTGGCGGTCACGGGCGCGCCGATGTTCCTTCCTCCCGGCAGGTTCTCGCGGATGCTGCGATCGTAGTCGCCGTCCGCAGGAAATACGGGCGGCTCCGGCGCCGGCGGAGCTTCCTGCACCCGGTTGACGCTGGCGGCGGCGGCCGACTTGCCATTCCCGTGCCCGTCATCGTAGGAGGCGACGGCCCGCAGGTAGCTGCCTACGTCATCGCCAACAGGGGTGTAGGACTGTGAATTGGTATTGTCGATGGCGGCGCCCGTGCTCCCCCGGCTGGAGGCGCGATACCACTCCCAGGTGGTCCCGGTGGGTCCGTCGTCGTCGTCCAGCGTGGCCGCAAGCGCCGTCCCTTCCTGGGGCTGCACCGCGGACAGGGTGATAGCGCCTGGCTCCTCGACGTTCCGGATGTTGACGGTCACCACTTTGTCCACCGTGTGCGACCCGGCCTCGGCCCTGACTGTGGCACTGTAGCTGCTCCGCTCTTCAAAGTCCGGCGACTCCTTGAATGTAAAGACGCCGTTGCTGGCGAGAGCGAAATCGCTATCACCCGACGACAGGCTCAGCGTCACCGTGGCCTCCTCGGGGTCGGTGGCCGTGTAGCGGCCCACCTGCCTGCTGGCGGCGGAGTTCTCGGGGAAATCGTCAACGGCGCCAGGGCCGGTAATCACGGGCGGCTCGTCAACGTTCTGGACGATGACGTCGACGTGCAGTCCCCCACGGTTGTTGTTGGAATCGGCGGCCTGGACCGTGACCTCGTAGTGGTTGTCGCCGCCGGAGTCGGCCGGGCGCTCGTGGTCGGGCGCGTTCTGGAAGGTGAGCACGCCGCCCGTGATGTCGAAGTCTCCGCTGTCCGGTCCGCCCAAAGACCAGGTGAACGTGGTGGTGTCCTCCGGGTCGGTGGCGGTGTAGGTGGCCACGTTGCCGGTGCCGTTCTCGTTGTAGTCGTCGATGGTGGTGACCCCGGCAATCTCCGGCGGCTCGTCTACGTCGCTCACCGTGACCGTCACGTTGATCGTGTCATCGATGACCGTGTCGGCGAAGCCGTGAATGTCCTTGTTGTCGGTCACCGACATCGTGAACGAGTAGCTGCTCCGGGACTCGCGGTCGAGCGCCCCCTTGGTCCGCAGCTGCCCACTAGACGCCACCACGTCGAAGAAGGCGGCGTCGGTCCCGGAGATCGAGTAGTTGCGCCTGTCGTTGTCGGCATCGGTGGTCGCGATCGGACTGCCGATATTCCGCCCCGCGGGTGTGTTCTCGTCCACGGTGCGGGCCCCACTCTCGCTCGACGGGAACTCGGGAGCGCTGTTCGCGCTCCGCGTGATCGAGACGGCGGCGCTACTCACTGCAGCGTGGTTGCCGAGCGTGTCCTTCAAGGGGTCATGGGGTCCGAGCAAGTTCACTTCGCAGCAGCGAAAAAAGTCCTCGTACGAGACGGTCAGTCGATCCGTCGTGGAAATGGCCGACGACAGGGTCAACGTCACCACCTTGCCCGAAACCGCGATCGCCGTGATCTCGCGGGACGAATCGTCGCTCGTGTCCTGAACCGTGAAGAACTTGGTGGCGGCAAAGTCGGCGGTGGGCGCTGAGTCTTCGTCTAGTGGCTTGTCCCAGGTCAGCGTCACGTCGTTCCCATTCGCCAACGCGTTCGCCCGGACGAGAGTTGGGCGCACGGCGTCAACGAGATAGTCGGTTCGGACGCTGCTCCAAAGGCGTGCCGGGACAACGGCCTTTGTGGAGGCGTAGCGGACCTTACCGGGACCTCTCAGCTTGCTGATATTTCCGCTGCTCCGGACCCAGATGCCTTCGGTTTCGGTCTCGCCTTCCGTCACTTCGTACCGAAACACCAGGGACTTCGTGCCCGAACCGCTGTGGTAGGACGCGAGCCGTGTCTCCCCACCGACTTCCAGGTTGAGTTCCGGCACTTCGCTCACGACCACGGGTTCGCTGAAGGTCACCGTCGCCTCGATGGAGTCCTGCCCCCCAAAGCCCCTACCCAGAATGTAGGTCTTGTCCGGTCCCGGGTCCGTGATGACAATCTGCATCCTGTCGTTGCGGACCGCTCGCGTAGCAATGCCGGGGGCGTTGTTCCCAGAGGAATCCTTGAGCGGTGTCGCCCCCAATCCCGTCGGCGCCACATACCTAACGGTCAATTGGTCGGTCGTGGTTATGGTTCCTTCCACGCTCAGCCACACCACGTTTCCCAGCACTGCCACCTCGTAGATCCGGCGACTGGCCCCGTTGACATTGACCGTGAACGCGGTCGCTTCCGGCCGAGAGGATCCGTCGAGCGCCTCATTCCAGATCAACCTGACCGAGCGGCTGTCGAAGCGCGCAAGGAGTAAGGCCGGCGCCGTCGTGTCCGACGCGGTCGGCGTCACCGTGAGTTCTGCCGCCGCGCCGTCGCCGTTGTGGTTGTACGCCAACACCCGGACGGTGTGATTCTCGTCGTTCGTCAATCCACTGATCGTCTGCAACCACACGATCTTGGTGAGATCCGTGACCACGACCTGCCGCGAGGAGTGATACTCCTGCGTGCCGGATTTCCACTGGACCTTGTACCCCTCGAGCGGCGAACCGCCGTCGCCAAGCGGCTGCTGCCAGGACACGCTCAGCTTCCCGCCGCCAACTGCCGTGACCGACGCGTTTGTAGGCGCTTCCGGCACGCAGCCGCCGTCGCGCCAGGGATTGCGCGTGACGCCGCTGCCGAACGCCGAGTCTGTCGCCTTCTGGTTGTCGCAGTAGCCACCGAACATGTCGCGCAATTGAAAGATGGCTGTCTCGCGGTACCCGTGCTGATTGGCCGTTCCCATCGCCTTCACCTCGCGCCAAACACGAGCCAGGTCCGGGTTGCCATCCGAGTCGTTGTAGGTGTCAGCGAACCAGGACGGCGTCTGTCCCGATAGGGCGCTCCGTACGACGGCGAGGGCTTGCTCGCCCGCAGGGTCGGTGTCCAGTCCGCACCCTGCCCAATAGGAACCTGAGCTCTGATATTCATCCCCAACCGTGAGAATTACGAAGGCATCAGCGAATAGCTCAACAGGATCACATCCCCGTCCGGCTAAGGTCTCACCGGTGGTCAACACATGGAAATGGAGGCGAGCAATTCCCAACAGGCTAGGAGTAGTCGACGCTCCGTTCGCCAGCGTGTACACGTGTGCCAGCTCATGAACGATGAGTTTGAGCACACGGGAATGCCTATTGGAATGGACACTGTAAGCGTCGCATTCCCTCAGCTTGGAGGAGGTTACGTGGGTGCACAGAATGGTGACACCGCCGCTGAGCGAGTCAAACCAAGTCACTGGAACGTTCTCAGTGGTGATGTGGTCCCAGGTTTCCCGCAGCCAGGGAGACGAACTCTCGAAGATCTTGACGACTTCGTTCTCCCAGAACTCCCGTACCTGGCCAGGTTCGGATGCCGGCGTGCCCGTCGCCGTAGCGGAGGGGTCGCTGTCCCCGTTGGCGTTCGCGGCGATCACCTGCACCGTGTACTCGGTGCCGTCGGTCAGCCCGGTGATGATGTCCACGTACCGATCGCCCGCCGAGGTCGACTGGTCGCTCTCGATGCTCGTCGCCGGGTCGCTGGTCATCTGTCGAGACGAGTCGAACTCCTCGCTTCCCGACTTCCACTGGATCTTGAACGAGGTGGTGTTCGCCGCGTCGGATGAGGACCAGCGCACCTCTAGCTTCTGACTCTCGATGCTGTAGACGGCCACGGCCGTGGGTGCGTCGGGCACGTCAGTCTGTGCGAACGCCCGGCCTTCATACAGCAAGAACGCTGCCAGAACGCCCAAGAACGTACACGCCACAAACGCCCGAAATCTAGGCGAGAACCACACATCAATCATTCGTTCCCACCACACACGGCGCGGGGCAGGCTGCCGCTGCCCTCTTCCCAGGCGTCCTCCTCCACAGCCCAGTTGGACTCCACCGTCTCATCAGCGCTGGTTTCGATGTAGCGCGCGTCGTAAGCCGCGACGCCGGTGGTGATGCCGGTGGGAGCGCTCCAGGAAACCAGCACGGCCCGGTCGTCGGCGCGAACGGAATCGACGGCGGGCGCGGGCAAGGCCGGCGTCCCGACCTCAGTTGCGGACCACGTCCCGTCGCCGTTGGAGTTCACCGCCCGCACCTGAACGTCGTACTGTGTCCCGTTGTCCAGCATGGCTACGGTGTCTTCCAGCGCACCGGATGTCCATGCATCGTCCACCACGGCCCAGTTGGCGTCATCTGTCTCATCCGCGCTGGTCTCGATGTGACGCACGTCGTAGGCAATGATTCCCGTCTCGCCTGCGGGAGCGGTCCAGGCAACAGTGAGCGTGGTGTCGCCGGAAGTTACAGAGTCGATGGTGGGCGCGGCGGGAGTAGACTGCGCGCTGGCATAGCCCACGGCCAGCACTAGGCAGAGCAGGGCGCATCCCGCCGCCACCAGCAGTCTAGCTGGACTGAGCATCTTGGTCATGGGATGGATGACTCTGAAGGAACGATAGCGTTCACGGGAACAGTGGACCACAACGACCCACGGAGCTCACAGGCGACAGTCACTTAGGAGTGGCTTCTCTTCCCCAGTTGGGGCTGGAGATTTCGACACCCTCCTGCATTGCCAGGGCGTTGGCGAGGTCCAGCGAGGGGAACCCTGGCTCAGTTTCAATGAAGAAGCCGTTGGCGACGTAACCCAACTCCGATACGCGGTCCATCTTGATTCCGTTGTTGGAGAAAAAGGCGCTCGTTTCCGTAAGGCTCCATTCAGAGCTGAGGACCAGCAGAACGCCCCCGGGAAGGGTCATCAGCGAGCCGGACTCCGAGCGAAAGACGGGCAGGGTGTCACTCTTTGATTGTCCATCCGCACTCCTGACAACGTTACTTCCACCCTCGTCGGCTGGAACGGCGTCACGAGGCAATCCACCGGATCCTTTCTCGACTACCAGGTCTGTCTGAAGCCAAACCGTCATTGTGCTATCGCCATCCTGCCAGGTGTAAGCGGCGCCCTGGACTGGGCCGGTTGCGCTCGGGCCGCCCTTCTGGGGAGAATCCGGATCGGCAACCGTAATGGGTTCCTGCTTCTGCGACGTTCCGGAAGAGTCGACGGGAGCGAATTCAATCCCGTCGTCCGCAGACGACGCGGGAGTCGGCGTTGACACGGACCCATCCCCGAGGGGAGTAGAAGCGGTGGCGGTGGGCGTCAGGAGTGGCGATGTGCTCTCCGTAGGCGCTGAGGCGGTGAGCCCCGTCGGTACGGGCGCGGGCTCCCTCCCGCCGCTGGCCGATGACGCGGGAGTGGGTGTTAACACAGACTCATCCACTAGAGGGGTAGACACGGTGGCGGTGGGCTCTACGGGCTGGTCCGTCGGTGCGGACGGTCCGCATCCAGCCAGCACTGTCGTCACGCTCGATACGAGGGCAACTGTGATCAGTAGGACAACGAGCTTTCTCATTTCGCTCCACCGGTATGGCCCTAATCATAGTAGGTGTAGCGACTGTAGAGTACCGGCGCACGCCATGTGGGCAAGAGTTAAAAGACAATAGAGATACGCAGGTCATTCGCCGACTTCTATCGGCTCGCTTCGAGGGTCACCCACGTGCGACCCGGCTAAGGATGCAAGTGTCCCTAAGTCCTCCTCCCCACAGCAGACGGGGGAGCGCGTCGCGATCGCACCGCCGCGAGATTCCAGGCTGTCGGGAACAGCGGCCGGTTATGCCGGGTTTGCGGTTGGGGGCAACAGGCGCGTTGCGAACGCTCTGTAGCCTGGGGTTTCCATGCGCGCGGCGACTTCGGCGGCCTCCGCTTGATCGTGGACAAGAGCGAACATCGCGGGGCCGGAGCCGCATAGCGTCGGCTGCCGGGCGCCCGCGGCGAGGAAGCGCTCACGCATCGCGACGTAGGAGTGGTGGGCGCGTGAGGCCACGGCGTCGAATACATTGTAGAGCGCGCCGTCGAGGAGCGCTCCTTCACGGAGCCTACGAACTGCCTCGGCGGTGGCGGCGCCGTCGGAGTAGTGCTCGGGGCCGAGGAGGCCGTACATCCGGGCCGTCTTGTTGACGAGCTCGGGCGCATCGGGCGCGACGACGACGGCGCCGCACTCGACAGGCGAGGGCAAGGGCGACAGCAGCTCGCCGCGGCCGGTTGCGAGGGCCGTGCCGCCGGAGAGAAAGAAGGGGACGTCGCTCCCGAGCTTTGCTGCGGCGGCCGACAGCATCTCGTCGCTGAGGTCGAGGCCGTAGAGCCGGCGCAGGCCGAGCAGAGCGGCGGCGGCATCGCTGCTACCGCCCCCGAGGCCCGCGGCAGTGGGGATGCGCTTAGCGAGGCGGATGGCCACGTCGCCGCGCGTCTCGACCTCCAAAAGGCGCGCGGCCTCGAGCACGAGATTGGCCTCCTCCGGCGCCGCGCCCTTGGGCTCGACACCGAAGGTGAGCCCCGGCTTCCCGCCTGGGGGCGGAAGGCTGGGTGCAGGCGGGGGCGCCGCCAACTCGAGGTCGTCGGCGAGGTCAATCGCTTGGAGGACCGTGCACACCTCGTGGTAACCGTCGCTCCGCCGCCCGAGGACCTCCAAGGTGAGGTTGATCTTGGCCGGGGCCGACTGACGGTCGAGCACCATCGGCGAGCGACCTACCAGCGGCGCTTGTACTTCGAGATGCTCTGCAGCTCCCGGGGCGGGTCGAGGCGGCTGCCGACGATGGTGTAGGAGACCTCGGCGACGTAGAGGCTGCCCTCGGAGTCGACGGCGATGCCGTGGGGCGCCATGAACTTGCCGGCGCCCTCGCCCTCTTCCGCCGCGCCGAACCGCGAGACGAGGTTGCCGTCCAGGTCGAAGACTTCAACGCGGTGGCCCATGTTGGGGGAGTCGAAGCCGCCGACGCCGTTGAGCTCGCCGATGTAGATGTGGTCTTGCCAGAGCACCATCGCGTCCGGGCGGTGGATGTTGTTCCACATGGTGATGTAGTTGCCCTCGCCGTCGAATATCTGGACGCGGTGCGCCTCGCGGTCGACGACATACACGCGGTCGTTGTTGTCGAAGGCGATATTGTGGGGACGCATGAACTCGCCGGCGTCGATGCCGGGGCTGCCCCAGGAAAACTTGTACTCGCCGGCGGGGCTGTAGACGTGGATGCGGGCGTTGCCGTAGCCGTCCGAGACATACCAGTCGCCATTGGAGGGGCGGATGGCGGCGGAAGTAGGGCGGTTGAAGGGCTCGCCGCTCCACTTGGGGGCGGGCTTGTCGCGGTTGCCGAGTTCGGTGATGCGTTCGCCGTCCGGGCTGAACTGCTGGATGGTGTGGATCCCGTCGTCAGCTACGAGCAAGGAGTCGTCGTGGGCAATGTAGAGCCCATGAGTGCGGTTCTTAGAGAAGTAGCCCTCGCCAAAGGACTTGATGAAGTTGCCGTCCTTGTCGAACTGCATCAGGGGATGCTCGCCGCGCGTCAGCAGGAAGACGTTGTCCTTGGAGTTGACGGCGACGCCCGGACACTCATGGAGCGAGTAGCCTTCCGGCAGCTTGGCCCAATCCGGGACGTATTCGTACTGGAACCCTGGGTAACCAAAGACTTCGGCCATCTCACACCTCCGGGGGTTGGGGAGCAGGTGGATTCTACGCCGAGCGGCGCAATCATGCGTCCCCGCGAGGTTGGCGCTCCCCGTAGCCGCCCGCAGGCGGCTCGGCAGCCATTCGCGAACTCGCCGGTCCTAGGCCGCGCTCGGGAGCGTACCCTCGCCACGTCCCCTTTCGGGAGAGGCGGTCCTCGGCGACCTCCAGGTCGTACTGGCTTTGTAGGCCCATCCAAAACTGCGCGGAGTTCCCGAAGAACCGGGAGAGGAGCAGGGCCGTCTCGGCCGTTATGGACCGCTCCCCGTGAACGATGGCGTGAATCCGGCGCGGGTCCACCCCGATCGCCTTGGCCAGGGCGTACTGCGTGACCTTCATCGGGAGAAGAAACTCCTCGTTGAGTATCTCTCCCGGGTGGACGGGAGGCAGCCGCCCCATATCCGGCTCGATCATCCTAGTCGTAGTCATCTCGTTCTCCCTCGTGTCCCCCGCTCCTCTCTCTTCCCCTGTTTTGTCGCCCCGCAGCCCGCGCTCAGTGATAGTCCACTATCTCCACTCGCTTGACGTTTCCGTCGCTCCACACGAAGCAGATGCGCCACTGATCGTTGATGCGAATGCTGTGCTCCCCCCGCCGACCTCCCGATAGCGCCTCCAAGCGGTTACCCGGCGGCGCCCTCAGGTCATTAAGGTCTCTGGCGTTGTTCAGAATCATCAGCTTCCGCTGGGCTCGTCGTTGGATGTCCTCGGGCAGCCCGCCAACGCGCCTTCGTTCAGCGACCGCCTGCGTGTCCTTGTCCCGGTAGCTGACAATCACAAGCTAATACTAGCGCATCGCGCTATTAGCGTCAAGCACTATGCCTATGCCATACTGTTAGGCAGGGTCGCGGTGGTGGAGGGCAATCGGTGAACAGAAGCCGGGTCGGCGACGCATTCAAACCCCTTCCGCGGGGCGCCCTGCAGCCCCTGAGCGCGAGGGCGAGATATGGAGTAGCATTTGGGACGTTGGAGAGCCACGTAGGAGGGGGACGAATGACTGAGCAGATCAACGTGCAGGACAGCATCGCGCGGGGCGGCAGCCGCGACGGCCGTTTCGTTTACGACCGGTGGATGGAGGCGCAGGGCGTGCCCATCCACCGCGGCTATTTCATCGAGGACCTCCGCACCGTGGAAGTCGCTCCGTGGCACGAGCGGGAGTGCAACGCCGCGTTCATCCAGGTGTCGGGCATGGAGGGCGTCGCCGAAGCGCGGCTGACCGAACTGCCGCCCGGGGCGACTACGCCGCCGATGAAGTTCGCGCTCGACGAGGTCGTCTATACCCTCTCGGGGCACGGCATCGCGACCGTGTGGACGGAGGGCGTGGACAAGCACAGCTTCGAGTTCGGACCGCGCAGCCTGTTCCTCCTCCCGCGAGGGGCGCACCGGCAGTTCGCGAACGCGCGGGGCGATCAGCCGTTGCGGATACTACACAACAACTACTTGCCGGTCGCCATGTCGTTGGAGCCGGACCCGGACTTCTTCTTCAATAACCCCTACGGCCACCCAGAGCTGCTCAGGCCAAGCGAGGAGGAGCTTTATGCGGTCGCCAAGCGGGCGCCGGGCATGGGCCGCGGGGCGACGTGGTACGGCAACTTCTTCACGGACATGGCCGCGTGGAACGACCTGGTCCCCCACCGCCAGCGCGGGGGCGGCGGCCACGTCGTGGACGTTTCGTTCCCGAACTCGCAGATGGGCGGGCACATGTCCGTGTTCCCGCCGGGCACGTACAAGAAGGGGCACCGGCACGGCCCGGGCCGGGTCATCGTGATTCCCGGCGGCGAGGGCTACTCGATCCTCTGGCCCGAGGGCGGCGAGAAGGTAATCGCACCCTGGCACGAGGGCAGCATGTTCACGCCGCCCGACCGCTGGTTCCACCAGCACTTCAACGTGAGCGTCGAGCCGGCGCGTTACCTGGCGCTGGCGCCCCTGCCCCAGTTCTCCGGCCACAGCGAGCAGGTCGAAGACCGGAGGCGCGACCAGATCGAGTACCCGCGCGAGGAGAGCTGGATTCGCGAGAAGTTCGAGGAGGAGCTGGACAAGCGCGGTCTCGAGAGCCTCATGCCGGAAGAAGCGTACGCCAACGCCGGCTTCAAGTGGGGGTACGGCGTCGACGAAGAGGAAGGCGCGGTAATCGGCGCTCGCGGGGCGGACCGGTAGGGCGAGCCGCCCTTTCCGCTTCCTCGTCCGGCAAGGACACTCTACCCAATCCGTTCGTCGGGGCCTCAATGGCCCAGGCGGCCGGATTGGGCGCCGCGACGACGCCAGGAGAAGTTATGCCACGCATTGAGATGATCACCGACAAGGCCCAGATTTCCGAGGACCGGCACGCCGAGTTCGACGCAATCGTCGAGACGCTACACGGGGTGCGCGGGCCTTTCGCCGTCCTCATGCATAGCCCCGGCCTCGCCCAGAAGGTCATGCAGGCAGGCGCGCAGGTCAGGCTGGGCTCGACCCTCAGCCCGGTCGAGCGCGAGCTGGCCATCATCGCCGTCGCCAGGGAGAAGGACGCGACCTACGAGTGGGCCGCCCACGTGAGAGCCGGACGCGCCGCCGACATGCGCGAAGAGGCCATCGAAGCCGTCAGGCACAGGCAGGACACGAGCAGTCTCGAAGAGGACGACCGCGACATCATCGAGTTCGTACGGCAGCTCCTACGGAACAACAAGGTCGAGCAGGACCTCTTCGAGGCGCTGGAGGACCGCAAAGGAGCCCGATGGCTCGTCGAGCTCGCCGCCACCATCGGCCAGTACCAATACATCTCGGCGATCAACACAGCGTTCGGCGTGGTTGCGGCCCCGGACGCCGATCAGCTTCCTGTCTGAGAAGGGTTACTCCCTAACCAGCGCCATCGAACGGACGCCGGCCTTGTAGTGCTCCTCCGGCGTCAAGATGGGGCCGGGACGGTAGGTGTAGCTCGCTCCCGGAGCCAGCTTCTCCGTGTAGAGAATCTCGCTATGGGCGGGATACGCGACCGTGACCGCGTAGTAGTCGTCGGCTGGAATGGGGATGCGAGCCAGCCCTCGAGCGTCCGTTTTCGCACGACCGACGCCGATGACGGCCACCTGTGCGCCGCGCACGAGCGCGCCGCCGCGGTCGTACACCCGGAGGCTCATGCACGAGCGCGGGAGCCTGCCGCGGCTGAGCTTCCACAGGAGGCGGACTCTACGGCTGATCATGGAGCCGTCCCGGACCCGCCGCACGACGTCCGCCTCGAACCCGGGTCCCTTCGGAGTCCGCCACTCGGGGCCGTATTTCGCCTGCAGGTACTCCTCCGGCGGGTTCGGAATGAGAAAGCGTTCGCCAATGAACTCGACCTCTTTGAGGTTGTCGAAGAGGCGCAACGGGAGCTCGATGCCGGGGAACTCATAGGCCCGCCCCTTGACAGTGCGGTAACACGTCCAGTCGGTCCTGATCCCGTCCTTCACGAGGGAGATGGCGATGTAGCGCTCATTCCGCAGCACCTGAGCGACGAACCCGTGGGCCCTGAAAGCGTCAATCACGCGGTCCACAGTCTCGACGGTGAGGCCGTGCATGCCGATGACGGACGCGGTGTCCATTTCGTCGTCCCATGGAATGAACCGGCCTTCGCGAAAGACGCCGAGGCAAGTGCCGGAGCGCAGCCAGAAAGTAACGCCCTGCTCGTCGAAGACCCGCTTCACCTCCACCAGGCGCCCGGCCGCCATCTCGGGATCCAACGGCGTCGGGGAGGCGAGCGTTTCCAGATAGGCCGCTTCCCCCGCATCGTCAAGAGCCTTGCTCTCATCCATCATTCTCTCGCCTCAGCCGTACTCTCCCGCCACCGCAGCGTAGACGCCGCTCACTCCTTGACCAGCGCCAGCGCGCGCACGCCCGCCTTGTAATGCTCCTCCGGAGTCACGATGGGGCCGGGGCGGTAAGTGTAGCCGAATCCTGGGGTAAGCACTTCCTCGTAGAGAATCTCCCGATGGCCGGGATACGCGACGACAACGGAGTAGTAGGCCTCGTCGGGCACGAAGAACCTAGCCCGGCCCTCGGCGTCGGTCCTCGTGCGGCCTATTCCTGCGACGATGACCTCCGCGCCGCTGACCGCCTCCCCTTCGCGATTGAATACCCGCAAGCTGTTGTTGGGACGAGGCAGCCGCCCCATCGTGACGGCGCGCTGGAGTCTGCGGGCCCGGCTGAGCAGCGCGCCGTCCCCGATCTTCATGACGACGTCCGCCTCGAAGCCCGGCCCCTTCGGGGTCCGCACTCGGGACCGTACTTCAGCCGCAGGTACTCCTCGGGCGGGTCCGGGACCCGGAACGTCTCGCCGATGAACTCGATCTCTCTCGGGTGCTCAAAGATGCTCAGGGGCAGCTCGACTCCGGGGAACTCGTAGGCCTTGCCCTCGACGATTTGGTGGCAGGTCCAGTCCACCCTGACGCCGTCCTTGATGAAGTTGACGATGGAATAGCGGGAGTTGTGTTTGACAGGGCAGTAGAAGCCCCGCGCTCTGAACGCCTCGGCGACCCGGTCGAGGGTCTCGATCGTAAGGCCGTGCATCCCGATGACCGCGGCCGTGTCCATCTCGTCGTCCCAGGGTATGAAGCGCCCCTCGCGAACGGCGCCAAGGCAAGTGCCCGAGCCCAACCAGAAGAAAACGCCTAGCTCCTCGAAGACGCGCTTGACCTCTTTCAGCCGCTCAGCGGCAAAGGCGGGGTCCAGGGGCTTTGGGTCCTTGATCGTCTTCGCGTACGCTGCCGCGCCTGCATCGTCGCGCTCCGCCATGATGTTCCTCCGGGCGGACCAGGATGTCCGGGATATTACATCGCCGTCAGGGGTTCTCATAGAGAGCGCGACCCTCCCCTGGCGACATCCGCCACTCCTCCACCGTCAGAGGGCTGCGGGAATAAGGAGTGGGAACGGCGCGGGTACAAAGAGTCGGGACGCCGATGGGGACGGGGTTCTCCCTACCCTTGCCCTGTCCCGCCGACGGAAGGAATGCGCGCCCGGCCCTGCAAAGACCACGGCGTTGTTCGGGTGATGCGCACGTTCAGCACGTCGCCGAGGGCGACCTCGTCGGAGCTTGCGTCTGGGCTCCCGTCTTCGTGGGCCTCACCGGCCGGGACATCGAAGAAGACGAGCTTGTCGGTGCGGGTGCGGGCCTGCCAGCGTCCTTTGTTGCGGCCGTCGACCAGCACCTCCTGCGTCGTGCCGAAGTAGGCGTTGTTGAGCTGGGTGAGGACTGCTTCCTGAGCGGACTCGATGGCTTTCAGACGGCGGCGCTTCTCCTCGTGGGGCACATCGTCGGGGAGCTTGCGCTCGGCGTAGGTGTTGGGGCGGGTCGAGTACATGGCGGCGTGGACCTTGTCGAAGCGGAGGTCTTGGACCATGGCGAGGGAGTCCTCGAACTGGTCCTCGGTCTCGCCGGGGAAGCCGACGATGAGATCAGTGACCATGGCGACGCCAGGGATTGCATCTCGGACGCGGGCGACGAGCTCCCGGTATTGGGCGTTCGTGTAGCCGCGCCGCATATTCGCGAGCACCTCGTCGTTTCCGGCTTGGAAAGGCAGGTTGATGTTCTCCATGACGCGAGGCAGGCCCGCGACCGCCTCGATGATGCGGTCGCTCATGTCGTTGGGGTGCGAGGTGAGGAAGCGGATGCGCGCGAGATCGGGCGCGCTATTGTGAACCGCCTCGAGCAGGTCGGCGAGGTCGGTCTTATCTGGTAGGTCGTGGCCGTAGGAGTCGACGTTCTGGCCGAGGAGGGTGACCTCCTTCACGCCGCGCGCAACGAGCATGCGGCATTCCCCGACGACTTCCTCGACTGGGCGGGAGACCTCACGCCCGCGTCGGTAGGGAATGATGCAGAAGGTGCAGAACTTATCGCAGCCGTGGATGATGGGGACGTGGGTAGTAACAGAGGGGTGACCAGGAACGAGGGGGCCCACACATCCGTCGGGGTCGACGCCGAGCTTGTCGCCGACCATTTCGATGAGAGGCTCGAACTTCTGGGGTTGCATGAAGACATCGACGTAGGGGTACCGCTTGCGGAGGTCATCGGTCTTGGGGCCGACCATGCAGCCCATCAGAGCAAGGGTCTTCTCGGGGAAGCGCTGCTTCCAGGGTTTGAGGGAGGTGAGCATGCCGACGACGCGGTCCTCGGCCTGTTGGCGGACGACGCAGCTATTGAGGACGATGACGTCGGCGGCCTTGGGATTGCCGGTCCATTCGAGGCCGAGCTGTTCGAGGCCTGAGCCCATGCGCTCGGAATCGGCCTTGTTCATCTGGCATCCGACGGTCCATATGTAGTAGGAAGGCATGGGATCTACATCAGCAGGCCAGGAACGGGAGTGAGCCGCCGCTCGACGGGGTCAACGGCCAGGTGGAATATCTCCAGCAACGTCACGCCGAGAAGCGGCTGCGCGGCGTCGGCGCTGAATACGATGGGAATTGTCTTCCGCCGTCCGTCCAACTCCACTTCCACCTCTCCGGTCTCCATTTCCACGATCGCGCCCGTCGCCATGCGGAACAGAGCATTCTCCTGGGGCAGGACGCCTAAGCGCCGCAGGAGACCGACGGGGAGCGCAGTCCGGTTCGCTCCCGTGTCTACGAAGGCGTCAACGTCCTCGGTGACGCCATTCGGGCCGATTATGCGGAGGTTTACGGTGAACATTCCCATAGGGCTACTCACTTCAGCAGGGCGTCCACGGGCGTGAGGCGCTCATTGCGCATGTCCACGGAGAGGCTGAGATTCTCCAGGGCCGTCGCTCCTAGCAGCGGCGATGCCTCGTCGTCCTCGAAAACGACGAGCACCGGCACTTCCTCGCCGTCGTACTGCAGGAATACCGGCCCCACCTCATACTCGACACGCGAATCGTCAGCCATGAGAAATCCACGCCGTCCGGATGGGCGTACCCCGATGGCTCGCAGTACAGCCCCCGGAACCACCGGATACGTCGCGCCCGTGTCCACGACAGCGTCAACGTCCGCCTGTCCGTCCGGGCCTTGCAAGGTGACTCTTACGCTGAATGTTCCCATGCCTGTTCGTCAACGCTTGGTAGTGGCGGAGGGAGCGGGATTCGAACCCGCGAGGGAGCTCATCACCCCCAACCCGCTTAGCAGGCGGGCGCACTAGGCCACTATGCGATCCCTCCCCGCCGCGTGCCAGGATACCAAATCGCGGACGGGGGCCGCATCCGCACGGTCCGCTCGGTCTCTGCTCCAGGCAAGACGGGCTTGACGCTCCAACTCGCCCTCCATAGCATGACGGTGATGGAAGACTATCTGCGGCAGTACGGGCTCATCCTGATGCTGGCGGTCGTGGCGGTGGCGCTGCCGGCCAGCGTGCTGCTGATATCGCAGCTCAGCTCCAAGATCAACGTCCGGCCGTTCCGGCGGAACCCGCTCAAGTACTCGCCGTACGAGTGCGGGATGGAGCCCGAGGGCGGCCGCTGGCAGCGCTTCAACGTGCGTTACTACCGGTTCGCTCTTCTCTTCCTGCTGTTCGACGTGGAGGTGGTCTTCCTCTTCCCGTGGGCGAGCCAGGCCGGGACGCTTGGTTGGTCGGCCTTCGGCGCGGTCCTCTTCTTCTCAGCCGCGATGATGGCTGGCTGGGCCTATGAGTGGAAGCGCGGCGGCATGGAGTGGGACGAGACGCTGCCCGCCGCCCTGCCCGCCCGCGAGCCGGAGCCGGTCGAGCAGACCGCGGCCTAAACCCGTCATCCCCGCGCAGCCGAGAACCTCGCAGCCCGTCCCTCCCGTCTTTCCCGCGGAGGCGGGAATCCGAAGCGCGCAGGAGTGCAGACAGGGCTGGCGGCAAGGATCACACCCCCGAAGCGGAGATTACGCAAAGGTCTCGTCTGCGGGGGAGGGTGAGAAAGGGGCCCAGGGGCAACTGTTCAGAACTGGAGGGGTTGGGGGGCTGCGGGCGTATGACACTTGCCCCTTCCCCCAACGCTCCCTCCCTCTTACCATGATTCGCATGGCCCGGCCGAAAGCTCATCTCCTCTCCCACGCACACGAGACGCCTGAAGCTGCCGCAGCACCGGAAAAGGCCGCCGAAAAACGTCAACCCATGGATTCTGAACACTAAAGCCCCTCCACCCGTCTATCACCCCGTGGATCAAGAATCCAACACCTCCCGCGGATGGATTCTTAAATGGATTCTTGGCAAAGCCACCCCACAAAAGTGAGGGGCAGGGGGGTAGAACGGGAAGAATGGGCTCACCAACTCTGAACAGTTGCCCGTGACGTTTGCCCCTTACCCCAACTCACACCGGCGCGTATCCTGGAAGCTCGACCATGTCCATCTCTCGCCCCGCCCCGACATCCCAGCCCTGTCGCGCCGCCGATGCCCCGAAATCCTCTCTCCCGTCTGCGGGGGAGAGATAGAGAGGGGGCTGGGAACCACGTGTTTTCACATTTCGCTCGCATCCTTGATCGAAGGAAGCAGGCCGTGGCCTGCTAAACAGCCCCGATCAAGAAGGTGAAGACCCCCTTCCTGCGACATAGATCACAAACTCCTCCGAGTACAAACCCCATCAAGAAGGTGATTTACTCTCCCTCTCTAACACTCTTCACTGTCTGCGGGGGGACCGAAGGGGAGCGCGCCGGAGGGACTAGCCTGGACATTCCCCGTAGAAGCGAGGAGGCAGCATGACGAGTGGGCAGTCTGTACCCAGCATCCGATTCGGGGCGTCGTGGTCGACGCAGTTCCGGTTTACGCAGGCGATAGGCCGGGGGCTCGCGGAGCTGAAGCGTGTCAATGCGTCGGTGCACGTCCTGGGACCCGGCGGCATGGGCGCGCTGGCCAACGGCGGCGTGGACGTGGTCTTCTCCAAGTGGGTGGTGAATGAGCACCGCTACGCCGGCAGGGGCATTTACGCCGGCGATAGGCCGGACGACTGGCTGCGGACCATTGCGTGGCTCCCGCAAGAGGACCGCTTCCTGTTCGCCATGGCGCCGTGGACCGGCATCGAGTCTTTCGAGCAGCTGGTGGCGGAGAAGCCCGTGTTGCACATGGCCGGCAGCGGCGCAGAGGTGGTGCTGCAGGAGTACGGCTTCAGCTACGCCGAAATCGAACGATGGGGCGGCTCGGTGGGCCGCATGGAGCACACGGCACGCGACGCCAAGGCCCGCTACGACGCAGGCAAGCTCGACGCGTTCTGGGGCGACGGCAGCGCCTACGACTTTTCTGCGTGGCCTTGGGTGGGGTCGCGCGGGTACCGCTTCCTCGACGTCAGCGAGGAGGTCATGCGGCGGCTGGAGGCGAAGGGCTTGCGGCGACAGATCACGCCCGCCGGGTTCGTGCCCGGCGTCGACAGGACGCTCACCGCGCTGGACGACTCGCACATCGTCCTCACCTGCCGCGCGGACCTCGACGACGAGCTGGCCTACCTGCTGGCGAAGGCAATCGACGATAAGAAGCGGGACATCGAGCTAACGTCAATCCAGATCGACTACGACAACGGCGAGGCCGGCGGTCTGCCGATGATCAGGCCAACGTACTGGTCGTCGCTGACGGGGCCGATCAACCGCCAGTGGGACGAGCAAATTACGGGAGCGCCCCTGCACCCCGGCGCAAGACGGTACTACGAGGAGCAGGGATACCTGTAGGGAGGCCGCGTCAGCCTGGACACAGCGAGCGGTCAGGCTCGCTTTCGCCAAAGGCGGATGGCGAGGTATCCCGGTATGACGATGAAGAGCGCATCCACCGCTACCCACCAGACGCGCCGGGTCGCCTCGTCTGCCTCCAAGTGCATGAGACTGCTGGTCCAATTGCGGAAGAATACGACGACTAGGAAGACGGTGGCGTAGAAGGCGATAGTGGAGAATATTTCCTCCGCAGAGCCGCTCTTGGAGGCAGCCGCCTCGGTCTTCAGCCGGTAGGTCACGGCCAAGGCCAACAGCGAGACCACCGCTATGACCCAGCTGAGCATGTCCCAAATGGCTCCGACGTCCACCCAATCGGCGTAGAGCGGGCTGCCGACGAACTGGACCAACATCGCAAGCGAACCCAGACCTAAAACCGCTGCCACAGGACGGCCCAGCATAACCTCACCTCGTAGAGTGGCTTGGAAGGATGTCCACCGCCATTGTAGCCGCCTCCCCTGGCGCCTCCTACTCAGGACGCTTGCCAATCCGTAGGCGCACCAGCCCGCAGTCGCAGAGGTAGTCGGTCCAGGCTAGAGCGTCGAGTTCGTTGGGGAGGAGGGGCTGGCCGCGCTCGGAATACGGGACCTCGCGGACGCGCGTAGCCCCGCACTGCTCGCATGGCGGGTCCATGCTGAGGCGGCCCTCGCCGTTGATCGTCACGCCGCTCAAGAGGCCCACGTGCGGTAAAGCGCGGCCCACTCGGCCATGGATAGGGTCTCGGCGCGGCGCTTGGGGTCGATGGCGGCGGCGGCGAGGAGCGTCTCGGCGGCGCCGGGGGGGATGGCGAGTCCGCCAGAGAGAGCGTTCCGGAGCTGTTTGCGAGGGGCGCTGAACGCGGCGCGAGCCAGCGTGAAGAAGCGGGGCGCGTCGTCGACGCCCTCGGCGAGTCGGTCATAGATATCAATGGCGACGACGGCGGAGGTCACTTTGGGCGGAGGATTGAAGGAACCGGGACGGACGATGCGGACGATGCGCGGCTTGCCGAACAGCTGCACGCCAAGGGACGCGAGGGACATGGCGCCTGGCGCAGCGCACAGCTGCTCCGCGACCTCCCGCTGGACGAGGATGGCGGCGGCCAACGGACGACAGTCCGATTCGAGGAAGGCGCGCAGAATGGGCATAGCCGCATAGTAGGGCAAGTTTCCAAGGAGCTTGTAGCGGCGACAGCCTTCCAGGAGCACGGAGGGCGCTGTGGCGCGGGCGTCAGCCTGGACAACGCGGACGTTCGAGGGCGCCGAGGCCGCCAAGCCGCGGGCGAGCTCCGCGTCGAGCTCAACGGCGATAACCTCGCGAGCGCGCTCGGCCACGACGGCGGTGAGCGCTCCGCGGCCCGGGCCTACCTCGATTACGGCGTCATCCGGCCCGATGGCGGCGGAGTCCGCGACCGCAGCGAGGATGTTGCGGTCGGTCAGGAAGTGCTGGCCTAGGCTCTTCTTCGGGGGGCGTATGAGCAAGGAGACCTCGACGGGGAACGCGCCGGGGGCGCAGGCGCCCCGGCGTTGCCCACCAGCGATGAGGATGAGAAGAGCGGCCGTGCACCTCCCCCTCGAACCGGGAACCCGACGCATGGCCATAGGATTCAGACTCGAACCAGGCTGGTCTGCGGCGCTCGGAGCACTCCGCTTAGCGCTGCTTCCTTCCGGACCTGACGCGGTTCACGGGACTCCGTCGCGCAGGGCCCGGCTCTCAACACCCGTTTCCGGACCAGAGGCGGCGGGACCGGCCCTCAGGGGAGGAGTTCAACCCCGCTATAGCGGATTTCGGGTGCAGGGCGCCGCTAGCTCCCCGTCTAGCACGGCCGCATGCCATCGTAGGCGTCGAGAGGCTGGGGGTCAACGCTGGGTTCCTAGGCAGCCGGCATGTCCCGCGTCCTGCTCAGAGCAGTGATCGGCGAGGGCGCTCCCGATTCCACCCAAACCCCTGGTATCCTCTACCGCGCCATGAGCGTCCGCACAGCCGTCATCACCGCCGCAGGGGTTGGGACCCGCTTCCTGCCCATCTCCAAGTCCGTGCCGAAGGAGATGCTGCCGCTCGTCGACCGCCCCGTCATCCAGTACGCCGTCGAGCAGGCGGTCGAGGCGGGAATCGAGCGGGTGGTGCTGGTGACCTCGCGGGGCAAGACGGCGATGGAGGACTACTTCGACTTGGCCCCTGAGCTGGAGCGGACGCTCCGCGAGCGAAAGAACGCGAAGCTCGAACTGGTAGAGCGGGTGTCGCGGATGGCGGAAATCATCACCGTGCGGCAGAAGGAACCCCTGGGGCTCGGCCACGCGGTGCTGACGGCGAAGGAGGCGGTCGGCAACGAGCCGTTCATCGTCTACCTGCCCGACGAGATACTCCTAGGCGAGCCGTCGGTCACGCGGCAGATGCTCGATGCGTACTACCAGTTGGGGAACGTCCTGGGGGTTATCGAGGCCCCATGGGAGGACGTGTCGCGCTATGGAGTCGTCGAGGGCGAGGCAGCCTCCGCACGAGCGACGCGCCTCACACGATGCGTGGAGAAGCCGCCGCAAGACGAGGCTCCCTCGAACCTGGCGATAGTCGGCCCGTACGTCTTTTCGCCGGCCATCTTCGACTGCCTGGAGTCGATCACCGCAGGCGCGATCGGCGAGCTTCAGCTCACCGACGGTGTCGACCTCCTCGCCCAGCGCGAGCCCGTCCACGCCTACCGGTTCGAAGGAGACCGCTTCGACGCGGGCACGCCGCTCGGCCTCCTGACAACGTCGGTCGAGATAGCGCTCCGCCGCCCCGAGTACGCCGCTGACGTCCGCGCCTGGCTCCGGGATCTGGCGGCGCGATTGTAGGGTGCGACAGTCGGAGATTGCGGATCCCCAGACGTTCGCGTGGGAATGAGTCTGAAATGAAGTTGAAATGAAATAGGAACACCTGCATAATTTACGAGTAAAATTTCCAATACAATACAAAATGGATTGGAAATGAGCCGTAAATGACCACTCCCCGCATCAGCCGATATTTCGTCCCTGAGCAATGGCTGCGCTACGACATCGCCGCCATACCCGGCCTGCTTATCGAAGCCAAGACCGCCGCTGGTGTCCTCGGCCGGATGCCGTACCTGCCCCGGTGGATCGAGCAGGCCCACGAGGAGCAACTCCGCCTAGAGGCGGCCGAGACCTCGCGCATCGAGGGGGCCGAATTCACCCAGCGCGAGCAAGAGGAAGCCCTCGCCCCCGACGCTTTCACGCGCGCCGACCTGACTCGGTCCCAACGGCAGCTCCGGTCCGCCAACGCCGCCTACCGCTGGATGCGGTCGCATCCCGCCAACCACCCGGTCACCGCCGAGTTGGTGTTGCACATCCACCGACTCATGGTGACCGGCTGCGACGACGACCACTGCAAACCGGGCGCGGCGCGGGCCGCCGGTTCGAACGTCACCTTTGGGATGCCACGCTGCCGCGGCGTTGAGGGCGGCGGTGACTGCCAAGCCGCCTTCAACGCTCTCATCGAGGCGATTGCCAGGGAGTTCCGGGGGCATGACCGCATCATCCAGGCCATGGCCGCCCACTACCACATCGGCGCGATGCACCCCTTTGACGATGGCAACGGACGCACCGCCCGCGCGCTCGAAGCGTTCATGCTGCGGGAAGCCGGGGTCAACGACATGGTCATGGTCAGTCTCTCCAACTACTACTACGAGCACAAGGACGAGTACCTGGCCGCCCTATACGCGTCGCGCAGCAGAGGGCACGACCTCACCCCGTTCCTGACCTTCGCTTTGCCGGCAGTCGCAGAGCGGTGCAACGCGCTTGCCGAGCAAGTCATCGTCCACAACAAGAGGGTGCTTTTTCGTGAGTTCGCCCAATCGCTGTTCGGACGCCTTCGCAGCCTCCGCCGCAGGACGCTGGCGGAGCGGCAGCTACGGATACTCGATCTGCTACTGGAAGCAGGGAAGCTCAGCCTGAACGACGTGGCAGCTAAGGCATGGTCGCATTATATTAGCCTCAAGTTTCCTGTACGCGCATTCGTACGGGATATGGTGGGGCTGCTTGAATTGTCCGCCATCACACTCAGCGGCGAGCAAGTTGCCGTCAACCTAGACTGGCCGCAGCGGTCAGAGTCCGAGCTGTTGGAGCAGTACGAGCGCATGCCGACTGCGGCGTCCGCCAATCACCCGGCTATGGCGGAGCTGTCGCGGCTGCTGGGCCGTCGCCGCTAAACGACGCCGCCCCGAATACGATCCTGCCTACGGCCCTGCCTCACGCGGAAGCGCCTGTCACTTTTCCAACATATCACTGACAAGTATCCGTTGCGCCGTCGTCCACTCCCTCTCTAGGCTGTTACGTCAAAGGAGGGACGCGCATGAAACGCATCGTTATCTGTTCGGATGGGACTTGGAACACGCCAGACCAGCCAGCGCCCACAAACGTTACGGGCATCGCCCGCGCAGTGCTGCCTACGGCCCCCGACGGCGCGGCGCAGGTAGTGTTCTACGACGCGGGAATCGGGACGGACGGCGGCTGGCTTACTCGGTTGCTCGGAGGCGTAACCGGAAAGGGAATCGAGAAGAACGTGGGCGACGGCTATCGCTTCCTCATGCACAACTACGCGGCGGGGGACGAGATATACCTTTTTGGCTACAGCCGGGGAGCCTACACGGTCCGCAGCCTGGCCGGGCTGCTCCGCAACGCCGGCTTGCTGCGGAAGACCGCGGCCGACCGTTTCCAGGACGCCTACCGACTCTACCGTCGCTCGGACGCCCCGCCAAGCTCGGAGGAGGCAATCGCGTTCCGAACCAAGCACTCCCACCAGGTCGTCATTACCTTCATCGGGGTCTGGGACACGGTCGGCGCGCTCGGCATCCCGCTGCGAGGTCTGGGAAGGTTGACGGCGGCCCGCTATCAGTTCCACGACGTCGAGCTGAGCAGGAATGTAAGGCACGGCTATCACGCGCTCGCCATCGATGAGGAGCGGCACTCGTTCAGAGCATCGCTTTGGAAGGCCAAACCCAAAGCGGGACAGACCGTCGAGCAGGTGTGGTTCGCAGGCGTACACGGCGACATCGGCGGCAGTTACGGCGGCCGCCCACTCGCAGATGGGCCGTTCACGTGGATGTTGGAGAAAGCCTCGGAAGTCGGCCTAGCGTTCGATGAAGCGTGCGCGATCCGGTCGGCCCACCCCGAGCCGATAGGCGCGCTACGCGACTCGCGGAAAGGGCTCTTCAAATTGTCGCCCGCCCATCTACGAGTGATCGGCGGGGACGCGACGCAGTCCGTGCACCGGACGGCTCGCGACCGCTTCAAGGCGGACGCCTCCTACGCGCCGCGGAATCTGGCGGCGTACCTGAGCAGCCCGGAAGCACGAGTGTATGGGGAGGACGACCTGTCCTCTCCCATAATGTGAGGGCTTGACGATCCGTGATGAGCCTTCGCCGGTTCGCGGAGCTTGTCGAACCACGGCGCCCGCAGACGAACCCCGTCCCCGGGCTGCAAAGCTCGCTCGCCTACCTATCCATCTTGAGGACGGCGAGGAAGGCCTCTTGGGGGACCTCGACACGGCCGACGCGCTTCATGCGCTTCTTCCCCTCCGCTTGCTTCTCGAGCAGCTTGCGCTTGCGGGTCACGTCGCCGCCATAGCATTTCGCGAGCACGTTCTTCCGAAGGGCGTGGACAGTCTCGCGCGCGATGACCTTGCTGCCGACCGCGGCCTGGATGGGCACCTCGAATAGCTGGCGAGGAATCAGCTTGCGGAGCTGCTGGACGAGCGTGCGGCCCTGGTAGTAGGCGCGGTCGCGGTGTGTAATCAGGGAGAGAGCGTCAACGAGCACTTGGTTGACGAGGATATCGAGCCGAACGAGGGGCGCGGCGCGATATCCGCTGAAGGAGTAGTCGAGGGAAGCGTAGCCGCGGCTGCGCGTCTTGACCTGGTCGTAGAAGTCGACGAGCACCTCGGCCATGGGGACGAACGCCTCCAAGACCACGCGCGGGTCAGACGAGGGCGGCGAGTCGGCACCCGTGGGGCGCGAGACGGCGGTGTCGAGGTACTCGGTTCGCTTGAACTCGCCGCGCTTCGCATTGATGAGCTCCATCATGGGGCCGATGAAGCGCGACGGGGTGAGGAGCGATATCTCCAGCCACGGCTCCTCCACCTGCTCCGACTCGCCGCCTGTTGGCAGGTCTGTAGGGCGCAAGACCTCGCGCACGGAGCCGTCGTTCATCGTCACCCTGTAGACGACGCTGGGGGCGGTCACCACGAGATCCATGCCGTATTCGCGTTCGAGCCGCTCCTGCACGATCTCCATGTGCAACAGGCCAAGAAAACCGCAGCGGAAGCCGGGACCGAGCGCGAGGGAATTCTCCGGCTCGTACACGAGGGCGGCGTCATTCATCTGCAGGCGTTCGAGGGACTCGCGCAGCTCGTGGAACTCGCTGCCCTCGGAGGGATAGAGGCCAGCGAAGACCATCGGCTTCTGCTCGCCGTAGCCGGGGAGCGGCTGATCGGCGCCTCGACGGGCGAAGGTGATGGTGTCCCCCACCCTGCACTCGCCGACGCTCTTGAGGCCGGTGGCCAGATAGCCCACCTCGCCCGCAGTGAGGCTGGGAATCTTGGCCATGGTTGGCTTGAACACTCCGACTTCCAAGAGGTCGGCCTCGATGCCCGTCGCCATCATGCGCACCCGGTCCGTCCCCTTTACCTCGCCGTCTACGATGCGGACGTAGGCCATCACGCCCTTGTAGGAGTCGTACTTCGAATCGAAGACGAGAGCGCGCAGCGGTTTGCCGGAGTGGGCCTCCGGCGAGGGAATGCGGTCAACGACGGCCTCGAGCAGCTCGCGCACGCCGTGGCCTTCCTTAGCCGAGACCCTGAGCACCTCGTCGGGGGTGAACCCGAAGGCCGAGCCAAGCTCTTCGATGACGCGCTCCGGCTCGGCCGCAGGGAGGTCGATCTTGTTGACGACGGGGATGATGGCGAGGTCGTGTTCGAGCGCGAGGTACACGTTCGCGAGGGTCTGGGCCTGGATGCCCTGTGAGGCGTCGACGACGAGCAGCGCGCCTTCGCAGGCGGCCAGGGAACGCGACACTTCATAGGAAAAGTCGACATGGCCGGGAGTATCGATCAGGTTGATCTCGTACTCCTGACCCCCATAGGGCAGGCTCATGCGAACGGCCTGGGCCTTGATGGTGATGCCTCGCTCGCGCTCGAGGTCCATGGAGTCGAGCAGCTGGTCCTGCATTTCGCGGGCTGAGACGGTCCCGGTAATCTCGAGCATCCGGTCTGCCAGCGTTGACTTGCCGTGGTCGATGTGGGCGATGATGCAGAAGTTGCGAATGCGGGAAGAGTCCACGACCCGATTCTACCAGGCCACAACGGGCGTAGCGGGCCGAACGCCTGAATCCCGGTGTTCGCGGGATGAAAGGTGGAGAGGGAGGATGGCGACCCGTGGATGGAGGCTAGTTGCCGGTCGAGGCCCTGGCGTCCGAATCGCCGCTCAGGAGCCCGTCCGGGATCATCTCGAAGATCTGGGAGAACAGGGCGGCGGCATCCTGGCCTTCTGCGGCGCTGCTGCCTTGAGGCGACTGCAGGAACTGGAAGAGGTCCGAGTCCGCCGGAAGCACTAGGGTCGTGTTCTCGCCAAGGAACTCGCGGTAGGCCTCGAGGCTGCGCCGGAACGCGAAGAAGTCGGGATCCTGTTCGAGGGCGTCAGCGAGGATGCTGATCGCCTCGGCTTCGCCTTCACCACGCAGCCGGTTGGACCTCTCGTCGGCTTCGGCGGAGATGACCTCAACTTGCCGGTCAACGTCGGCGGTCTTGGTAAGGAACTCCTCCTCGCCTTGGGCGCGAAGGGCGTTGGCCTGAATCTCACGCTCGGAGCGCATGCGGGTGAACACTGTCTCGACGATGGAGTCCGGGAAGTCGGCGCGCTTGATACGCACGTCCACGATTTCGACTCCGAACGCCTGTTCCTTGGCGCGCGTGTCGACGATTGCCCGCACGTTCCGGGTGAGCTGTTCGCGGGCCGCGACGCCCTCCTCAACGATCGGCTCAACGCGCTGGGTCCCATCGGGCAGGGATATGGGACGCCCCCCGATGATCTCCTCGCGCTGCCGCTGGCCGACCTCTTCGCGGAGGGCCGCGACGACGAGGTTGCTGATGCGGGCGCCCGCGGATACTTCGTTCGTCAGCACCTCCCGGAAGGTCCTCGGGTCGGTAATGCGATACCTGACATAGGCGTCGACATCGAGGAATTGGCTTTCGATGTCAGGGAAGGCGGAGGGCGGCACGTCCACGCGGAGCAAGCGCTTATCGAGGGTGTTCGCGGCGTCGATGAACGGCGCCTTGAACTTCAGCCCCGGCTCGAGCTGCTCGGACTGAATCTCGCCGAACCGGGTGACGATGACGTACTGGGTCTCGTCAACGGTGTAAGCGGCCTGCGGAATGATGATGACCGCGGCGACTATGAGAATGATCAGCGGAATGAGGAGGCGCATTATGGTGTGCCTCCTGTTGTTCCGGAAACGCCGGGAATGCCAGGAACGCCGCCGGTGAGCGGCAGGAACGGCAGCACGCCGCCGGTCCCTTGGTCAACGATGAATATGGAGACGCCGGGAAGGATGTCCTCCATCGTTTCGAGGAAGAGCCGTGTTCGCGTGACTTGCTCGGACTGGGAGTATTCGGCAAGGATGGCGAGGAACTCGGCCGCCTCACCGCGGGCCCGGGCGATGCGGGCCTCCTTGAATGCTTCCGCGGACTGGATGGTCTGCTGCGCCGCGCCTTGGGCCCTCGGCACCCGGTCCTGCTCGTAGGCGCTCGCCTGGTTAACCCGCGTCTCTTGGTCGGAGCGGGCGGCGACGACGTCATCGAAAGCGGCGCGCACAGCGTCGGGAGGCGTAACCTCTTGGAGGGCCACCTCGAGGATCTGGAGGCCGGTGCCGTAGTCGTCCATCAGCTCCTGCAGGAGGGACTGCGTGTCCTGCTGCACGGCCTCCTTGCCGACGGTAAGGATGTCGTCGACAGAGCGCTGACCCACGACCTGCCGAAGGGCAGCTTCGGTCGCGTCCTTGAGCGTGCGGCCGTCGGGCCTGCCCTCGCGGGGGTCGCGGTCGGCGTCACCTGGGTCGTCGATCCGGAAGAGGAACTGCTCCAAGTCCGAGATGTTGTACTGAACGACCAGCGTCGCGTCGACGATGTTTAGGTCGCCCGTAATCATGACGGACTCCGCCGGCACGTCGGTGCGGGGCTCGCCGCGAAAGCCGAGCTCCATGGTCTTGGTCTCGAGAACGTTCTCGACATTGCGGGTGCCGATGGGCGCCGGGAAGTACCATTTCAGGCCTGGGCCCTCAGTGCCTTGGAACTGGCCGAAGAGTCGGACGGCCGCCTGCTCGCCGGGCTGAACGGTATAAACGCCGGTGGCAAGCCAGGCGATGATGAGAAGGGCAATGACGCCGAAGATGAAGAGCCCGCCGCCGGGCAGGCGACCGCGCATGTTGCCCCAATTCGCTCTGAGGTTGCGCAGTAATTGGTCCGGATCGAATTCCGGTCGGCGTTCGCCGTACATACTAAAGCGAGTTCTCTACGTATCTGCACGCGCCGGCGTCTCAGCGGTCGGCGGGGCGCGCCGAACCAACGAGGAGCATGAGCGGGCCACGTAAGTGTAGGGGGCGCGCGTTGCGGTGTCAACGTGAGCTAGCAATATGCGTTGACGGCCTGCTTAGGCCGGTGTAGCTTGCGCCATTGCGCTCCCAGTGTTGGAACGCCAGAGCCCATGGCTCATAACGGAAGAGACGGAACGGCTCCATGGCATACCGATACGACGTCTACGGCGTCGGCCACGCGATAGTCGACACCGAAGCGCAGGTCGAGGACCTGCTCCTAACCAATCACGGCGTGGACAAGGGAATCATGACCCTGGTCTCGACGGACACGCAGACGCGGCTGCTCGACGGGCTCGACGGACGACCGTTGCACAACGCGGCAGGCGGGTCGGCAGCGAACACGATGGTCGGAGTCGCGCAGCTCGGCGGGCGCGCGTTCTTCGTTGGCAAGATCGGCGCAGACATGCAGGGCGCCCTGTACCGCGAGAGCATGGCCGAGGCGGGCGTCGACTTCGAGGTCGATCCCGTCGAAGGCGAGGCGACGGGCTCCTGCCTCATTCTCGTGACGCCGGACGGCGAGCGGTCGATGCAGACGAGCCTCGGAGCGTCGTCGCGGCTGGCGAGCGCCGATATCGACACCGACCGGCTCGCGGCCAGCCGCATCGCTTACGTGGAGGGATACCTCTACGGCTCGCCAACTGGGGCGGAAGCGGCGGAACTGACGATGCGCGCGGCGGCGGCAGCCGGTGTGCGAGTGTCGCTCAGCCTGTCGGACCCGGCCATGGCCACGCATTTCTTGGACCCGTTCAAACAGGCGGCGAAGCGCTACGTGGACATACTATTCTGCAACGAGCACGAGGCGGAGATCTACGCCGGCGGAGGCTCCCGCGAAGAGCGGCTGCGCGCGGCGGGCGAAGATGCCCCCCTCGTATTCATGACCTGCGGCGGCGATGGGTCGATGATCTACGATTCGGGGACTATCACGGAGGTTAAGGGGCATGCCGTGCCCGTGGTGGATACGACGGGCGCGGGCGACGCGTTCGCGGCGGGAGCGCTCTTCGGCCTGACGCAAGGCATGAGACCGGAGGACGCCGCTAGGCTTGGCTCCTTCACATCTGCGAGAATCGTGACGCAGCTAGGGCCGCGGCTCACCGAACCGCTGCGCCATACAATAGATTCGATACTCGAAGGAGCCCATCCGCTCGGCTAGGCAAGAGGAGACGCAGCTATGACCAACCGACACCAACCCTCGAGCCACGCCCAGACGCACGACGTGCCTGAGCAGTGGCAAGAGCAGGAGTTCGTGGATAATTGGGTCACGCGGGACGACGGCAGGCAGGACCAGCGCGGCCCGATGATCGAGGCGACAGTGAACGCGGCGTCTTTCCCCCTCGACCAGCCGCTCCAGGTGCTTGACGTTGGAGCGGGCTACGGGCTGCTTTCGAAGCATCTGCTCTCGAAGTACGCCAAGGCCAGGGTCACACTCCAGGACGTTTCCGAGCCGATGTTCGCGCACGCAAGGGAGCGACTCGCGGAGTACGCGGACCGCACATCCTACGTGAACAGCGACTTCTCGCAGCGCGACTGGAGCTCGGGACTGGGCGGGCCATTCGATTTCGTGGTCTCTGCCATAGCAATTCACAACATGTACGACGACGACCTGATTTCGAGCATCTACAAGGACATCGCGAACTTGACCGCCGAGGGCGGGGTGTTCGCGAACCTGGACTATGCAGCCCAAGCCGGCGGCATCGACACCCACGTGCAGTGGCTGAAGGAAGCCGGGTTCAAGAACGTCGAAGTCACGCCTCAGACCGATCGAATAGTCCTCCTCAAGGCGACCCGGTAGCCGCGACGACGACGGCCCACTAGCCCCAGAGGCGCCCGCTCGCGATAGCGGCCCCCTCGGCTTGCGCGCGGAGCTTCGCGAAGACGATCTCCGGGTCCATCTTGCCGAAACCCGCGAAGGTGCCGAAGCCGCAGTCCGAGCCTGCGAGCACTCGCTCGCGGCCCACGATGCCCGCGAAGGTCTCGATGCGCTGGGCAACGAGCTCCGGGTGTTCGACGAAGTTACTCGTCGAGTCCAGTACGCCGGGGATGAGCACCTTGTCGTCGGGGACCCGGGCGTCCCGCCAGTCCACCCACTCGTGGGAGTGCCGGGGATTGGCCGCCTCGAACGAGACAGCCGACGGCTTCGCTCGCAGCACGATGGGCATGATCTTGGCGACGGGGATGTCGTGGTCGTGGGGGCCTTCGTAGTTGCCCCAGCAGATATGCATGCGGACGGACTGGGCGGGTACGTTCGCCAACGCGCCGTTGAGCACGTCGACATGGTGCTCGGCCCGCTTCAGGAACGCCTCTTCGCCCAGGTCTTGGAATCCCGTGTGAAAGGCCATGGCCAGATCCGGACAGTCCACCTGCAGGACGAACCCCGCCTCGACAATGGCCTCGTATTCCTCCTTCATCGCCTCGCCGAGCGCGTCAATGTATTGCTCGTGGGTCGGGTAGTAGGCGTTGGGCATGAACACGGAGGCCACCCCAGGGGAGGAGGAGGTCAAGAAGGCGTCGGTCACGCCCGCGCCATCCAAAGCGGCCTTGTAGTTCGCGAGGTCCTTCCTCAACGGCTCGCGGTCCTTCACCTCGATGGGCGCCACGCATCGAGGCCGGCGCATGGGCTGGGCGCCGGTCATGCGCGCCATCTTTTCCCTGAAGATTGGGTACGGGGCGACGTCCAAGTTAAGCCTGCGCTCGCTGTCGCCCTCGAATCCCGTAAGGCGGTCCTTGGCGTAGGTGGAGTAGGCCACCTTGCTCATCTCGCCATCGCTGACAATATCGACGCCCGCCTCCCTCTGTTTGGCGACTATCGCCGCGACGCCTCTCGTCACACGAGCGTCGAGCTCGGCCTCGTCATAGGGCTCGCCGCGCTCCTTCTCGAGCAGCAGCTCGGCGACGTCATCGGGGCGCGGGAGACTGCCTACGTGAGTGGTGAGGATGCGGTCGGTGGAAAGCTTCATGGGAGACGCCTCTAGAATGTAAGTTGTCGGGCCGTAGTCTTTGGGTACGAGTAGAAAGTTGTCGGGCGAACTTTTCGTTACGAGTAAAAGGTTGTTGGGTCATACAGTGGATTACGAGTAAGAAGTTGTTGGATTTGCCCTGCGAGAAGGGTGTTTCACAAGTTTTT
The DNA here is from genome assembly GCA_965219425.1 of Dehalococcoidia bacterium. Classification (GTDB taxonomy): domain Bacteria; phylum Chloroflexota; class Dehalococcoidia; order Lucifugimonadales; family Australimonadaceae; genus S5-327. Next base: position 3,359,773 of record OZ244741.1, on the reverse strand, counting down.
TTCGTGGCCATGGCCTGCTTCCCAGCCCGAAAAAGTGGTTAGTTTCGAAATTCTGTTTGCGCTCCATGGCCGGCGACGGGATTGGGGGGGGGCTCGTTCGAGCAGGGGATAGCGGCCATGCATAGTAGGCGGCAGGAAAGGGATGTGGCAATGGGCAGGCGCCGCGGCGCCACGGCAACGCGCGTCGTGCAAAGGTCTCGCCGAGTGGGAAGGACTGCGGTGGGGGTGGGGCGCTTATAATCGCGGCATGGTTGGGCCTGAGCGAATCGAGGTGCGCATCGTCACGGGAGACGAGGACTGGCAGGCCGCGCTCGCGGTGCGCCGCGAGGTCTTCATCGTCGAGCAGGGCGTGCCAGCCGAAATCGAGCAGGACGATTCGGACGCGACCGCCATCCACGTCGTGGCGAGCTGCGACGGCGAAATCGTCGGCACGGCCCGCCTGACACGAGACGACGAGACGCGGATCGGGCGCGTTGCCGTGCTGCCTTCGCGCAGACGGCGCGGCGTCGCGGGGATGATGCTCGCCTCGTTGGAGGAGGAGGCCCGGAAATTGGGCCTCAGCGAGGTGAGCTTGCACTCCCAGAACTACGTGCAGTCGCTATACCACAAGCTCGGTTACGAGATCATGGGGCCGCCGTTCGTCGAGGCGGGCATCGACCACGTGCCGATGTCCAAGCGCTTGAGTTAGCGGCTTGCCGTCTTGACGGGCTGAGGCGGTCGCCTGAGAACGAACGCGCCTCGAACGTTCCGGACGCTCAGAGCGCCGCTCTCGATAAGGATGCCGCGAATGCCGGGGCGCAGGCGGTCTCGGACATCCACGGCGATCAGCGAGTTGCCGCAAGCCAAGTGGTATTCGTACTCGGCGGCGACCTCGTCGTCCAGACCTCTCTCCGTAGCGGCCATCGCGCCTATCCAAGAGCCGAAGGCCGCGCCGAACTTCCAGACCGTCGCCGCCAGCAGAATCTTAACGTTCAGGTCGAGCGGGAAGGCCAATATGGCGATGACCGACGGGACCTCGACGATGAGCGAGCCCAGAATGCCCCACTTAATCGCGGCCCGCAGCATCGTCTCGCCGCGCCGTGCGAGCCGGGGCGTCACGTAGTCGTCGGGCGACGCGCGGGTGACGCCGAATTGCTCGCCGAAGCCCGCCCCGTCGAGCAGCTCCTCGGCGGCGACGGCGGCCTCGCGCCGGTCGAATATGCCGACGACCGCGGTCATAAGACCGGGGCCTGCGCTTTGAGCGCGCCATCGAAGAAGGCGGTGAGCTTCACCCAAGAGTCAGCGGCGACGGCAGGGTTGTAGCGGACCGGGTTGTACGGGTCATTGAAGGCGTGCTGACCGTCGGGGTAGCGGTGGAAGACAAAGGGCTTGCCTTGGGCGGTGAGCTCCGCCGCCAGCTTGTCCACGTCGGGCGGAGCGGGGTTGGCGTCCAAGTCGCCGAAGAAGCCTACGAGAGCGCAGTCGAGGTCCGACGTGAGGTCCAGCGGGACTGGGCCATCGCCCCACGGCAGATCGACGTCCACGCCGTAGAAGTCGGCGCAGGCTGCGAACTCCTTTGTGCGGACGGCCATCATGTAGGCGATGCGCCCGCCGATGCAGAAGCCGGTGACGCCGAATGGTCCGGATACGTTAGGAAGACTGTCGAGATAGCTCCGGGCGGCGAGCATGTCGTCGATCAACTCGTCGTCGCGCAGGCTGTCCTTGAGGGGTAAGGCGACCTCGCGGCGCTTCGGGTCCTCGAACGCGTAGGAAACGAGCTCGTCGTTGCCGACAGCCGAGCGGTGGAAGAGGTATGGAGCGATGGCGGCATAGCCAGCCTCCGCCACCTCATCGCACTTGCCTTGCACGAACCGGTCCACACCGAAGACGTGCATCGCCACGACGACGCCCGGATGCGGTCCATCGCCGTCCGGCAGCGCGACGTAGGCGTCCGCCTGCCTCCCGCCGACGTCGATGCGCACCCACTCGGACGTTCCCATTCTCAGTCCTCCCTCAGACCAACGAGGGGTTGCCCCCTCTCTAACTCTCCCCCGCAGACGGGGGAGAGGATTCTGGACTCCCCGCAAACGGGGAGGAACATTTAGCCTACTCCTCGCGGATGATGAGCGCCGACTTGCCCATGATCCGGCGCGATTCCTGGTAGCGGTGGGCCTCGACGGCGTCGGCCAGGGGCCAGGTGCGGTCGATGGTCGGATGCAGCTTGCCTTCGCCGAACCACGACAGTATCCGCCGGAAGTCATCCGGCGGCGTGAGAGAACCGCCCGCGCCGAGCACCGACACGGCGTTGCGGTAGAGCGAGGCCACAGGGAACGTGGTCTCGCGTCCGCCTGCGCCGCCGAACACTGTCAGGCGGCCCAAGCGGGCCAGGGCGTTGATGCCCTTGGCGAGCACGTCGCCGCCCACGCCATCGACAATCACATCGACACCGCGCCCGTCCGTGAGCCTCTTCGCTTCCTCGACGAAGTCCTGCTCGACGTAATTGATTCCGTGGTCGAGGCCATACTGCTTGGCCCAGTCGAGTTTTTCGGCGCTGCTGGCGGTCGCGATAACGGTAGCGCCAATCTGCTTGGCGAGCTGGATGGCGGCGACGCCAACGCCGGACGCCGCAGCCTGCACAAGGACGGTGTCGCCGGCTTTCGCGCCGCCCCGCACGCAGAGCGCGGCCCACGCCGTCGTGTACGTGATGACGACCGTCGAAGCCTCGGCGAGGGTGAGGTTCTCCGGCACGGCGTAAACGGAGCGCTCCGGAACGACAACGAGCTCGGCGTAGGAGTACGGCGGCTGCCGAACGATTACGCGGTCGCCCGCCTTCACCGATGCAACGTCGCTGCCTACCTCAGCGACCGTGCCCGCGCCCTCGATGCCGAGCAGCAGCGGGAAGTCGGCAGTCCGGCCCATGCGACCGGCGCGCCGCGAGACTTCGGCCGGGTTCACGCCCGACGCCACGAGACTGACCAACACGTCGCCGTCGCCAGGCTTGGGGTCGGGCAGGTCCTCGAGTCTCAGCACCTCGGGCCCGCCGAACTCGTGGTAGCGAATCGCTTTCATGGCGCCCTCCAGCCGGCTATATTTATTATCCGCCTCTGTGGCGGCGCGGGGAAGGGGGCAGCCCCCCTACGAAATCGCGTTGAGGCCGGTGATGCGTCTGCCCAAGATGAGCTGGTGCATGTGTTGCGTGCCCTCGTAGGTATGGACCGTCTCCAGGTTCATAGCGTGGCGCATGGGGGAGAAGTCGTCGGTGATTCCGGCGGCGCCGAGGAGGTCACGGCAAGTACGGGCGATATCCAGGGCCGCTTTGGTGTTGCTGTACTTCCCCATGCTGACGTGGGACCAGTGCAACTTGCCCTCGGCCTTGAGCCTTCCAATCTGCAGGGCGAGCAACTGGGCCTTGGACAGGGCCGTCGCCATGTCCGCCAGCTTCTCCTGGACGAGCTGGAACGACGCCAGCGGGCGCCCAAACTGCTCGCGAGCCTTGGTGTACTCGACGGCGGTGTGCAGGGCGTCAGCCGCAGCTCCGCACACGCCCCAGATGATGCTGTAGCGGGCCGCGTTCAGGCATTCGAGGGCCGAGCCCAAGCCGCGCGTGCCCGGGAGCAGCGCGTCCTCGCCGACGAAGACTTGGTCGAAGGAGATGCTGCTCGTGACGCTCATGCGCATGGACAGCTTGTTGTGGATGTCTTCGCGGGCGACGCCCGGCAGCGTGGCGGGGACAAGGAAGCCGCGGACTGTATCGTCGAGCTTGGCCCACACGACCACGACGTCGGCGATGCCGGCGTTGGTGATCCACATCTTGGCGCCGTTGATCTCGTAGCCATCGCCGACCTTGACGGCGCGCGTCTCCATGCCGCCGGCGTCGCTGCCGTGGTCCGCCTCGGTCAGGGCGAACGCGCCGAGGACGCGCCCGGCCGCCATCTCGGGCAGGCAACTCTCGCGCTGCGCCTCAGTCCCGAAGAGATGGATGGCGGTCATGGCGAGGGAGGACTGGACGGAGGCGAAGGAGCGATAGCCGGAGTCGGCGCGCTCAAGCTCTTGCATGATGAGGCCGTAGGCGACGGGGCCGAGGCCCGCGCAGCCGTAGCCCTCGATGTGCGCGCCGAAGATGCCGAGCTCGCCCATGCGCGGGACCAGCCCCATCGGGAACGTTCCCTCGCGGAAGTGGGGAACGACAGCCGGGAGAGCTTCGGCTTCCACGAAAGACCTGACCGCATCGCGCGCCTGCCGCTCATCTCCCGTGAGCTGGGATTCGATGTCGAGGAGGTCTATGCCTCGGTATGGCTCCATTTGCGTCTCCGTGGTGGGATTGGGGGATTCTACCCTCCTCCTCCATAGATGCGCCCGGGATTCGCGCCTGCGCGAGAACGACGGCTGCGAGGCCAGTCGAAGATGTCAGAGATGGAGACAAGAAGGTCCATTAACAGAAGACCACCCGGCGGGCGCCGGGTGGTCTTGAGCTATCTCGCTGTTCGCGGCTGCTATGCGGGGCAGTGATCCGCGACGACGATCTCCGCCTGAGCGGCCTCGATCGCAGCGGCCATCTCGGCTGCCCGGGCTTCCAGAACGCCCGTGCTGAGCACGTAGGCGCGCAGCACCTCAATGACCGCCCAGATCTCATCGCTTACGCCCTCGGGCCGCTCGAGGTTGGTGAGCGCGTCGATCTCCGCTTGGAGAGCGTCGAGCTCGGCCTGCATCCCGTCGACCTCGGCCTGAGCGTTCACCCGGTCGGTAATGCGGCAGAACGCAAGTGGCGTGCTGGTGATGACATCGAAGCTGGCCGGGTCCACAACACTGAGCGCGCGCATCCGCTCAACATCGCCGTCGCCGGGGCCGATGCCGGAGCGCTGCCGGGTGAAGCGGCCCAGCGCCCAGACGGTTGTCCAAGCGCCGCGCTCGTTGGCCACGATGGTGCCGCTTTCCCTGACGCGGTTACTCGTGAAGCCGGTGATGTCGGATGGGGTGCCAGGGCCATCGTTGACCAAGAGAATCACCTCTTGGCCGGGCGCGAAGCCGGAGCCCCAGATACGCACCGACTTCCGAGAGGTGCGCTTCCCAAGCTCGTGGTCGACCACTATGTCGTCGACGACCACGTTCTCAAGCCCGCTGATGTGTCCATCCGCGGACGCCGCCTTCGGGGATAAGAACGTGAATCCGGTTATGAGTCCGAGTATGAGTCCCGTCGCTATGAGCGCGAGGACCACTGCTCGGGGGTGGTTTGCAACAGTACTAGTCACGATTTCCTCCTGTGTGACTCGCGCTTAGGCCGAGCAGAAGTCCGGGACTTCTTCGCCTTCCTCACGATTACTGAAGTTGCAGAGCGCCAGCGGCGCGCTGGCAAGAAATTCATATGTTCCGGTGTCGGCGGCCCAGACTGTCGCCATGGCTTCGCCCCCGACGTTGTTTCGGGTGAAGCGGCCCAACCGCCAGCTGCTGGCGAAGGCGCCTTCTTCATTGACGGTCAATGGCCACGGCACGCCGCCGCCGTCGCGTCGCGAACGCGGTTCGCAAAGTCCTATGCTGTCCGTGCGGCAAGTGCTGATCTCGTAGAGGACGCCTCGGCCGTCCGTGACGAGAATGGTTATCTCACGCCATTTGGTGAAACCGGAGCCCCTGATCCAGACCTCTTTGGTGGATCGGCTCTTGCCAGGCTCGAAGTCCACCTCATTGACAGAGAGCACGATGTGCTCGTTGCCGGTGATGTGACCCGTGGCGCCCGCACTCTGGATACCCGAGAGCGCAAGGGCAAGGCCGAGCCCCAAGACGAGACCGGCGACAATCCAGAGAGGCGCCGCCCGTCTCTTGATTGATTGCTGCATTCGCGTCACTGAGTCCTCCTAAGTCCGCGGTCTACTAAGTCCACACACGGCTAGGCGGAGCAGTGACTCGGGACTTCCTCATCCTCGGCGCGGCTGCTGAGGTTGCAGAGCGCGAGAGGCGCAGTCGCGAGGTCGTCGAATGTTCCAGCGTCAACCGCGCGCACGGACATCATCCCTTCGCCGCCGACGCCCCTTCGAGAGAAGCGTCCGAAGGTCCAGGGGAACCCGAATGCGCCGTCGTCATTGATAACGACATCAGCGCCTGCCAGCGCTCCGATGTCCGTTGCAACGCCGCGCTGGTCTGCAATCAGAACGAGGATGCTAGCGCCGGGCGTGAAGCCGGAGCCGTAGACCCAGACCGTGGTCTTAGAACTCCTCTGCCCAGGAACGAAATCAGCCTCTGACGGGGTGACGACCAGCCTCTCCGTGCCGGAGACGTGCTCGTCGGCCCGCGCGCTCTGAGCACCGGACAGGGCCGCCGTAAGGGCCAGTCCGCCTAGCAGAGCGGCAGCGATCCAAACGACTGCCCACCGTCGTGACAATAACGAATGCGTACGAATCACGGCTTCCTCCTTGACCTGCGCTCGCGGGAGCGATATCGGGCGGGAATGCCCACCGCAGACGCATACGCGCCCACAAGATGCGGGGCAGAGATTATCGCGGCGCGCTCGGCTGTGTCAAGCATTCTACATGGCGACGGCGCACTCGCTCGCGAATCCCGGTGTTGGTTTCGCCAGCGCCCCATGCGACTCCCGCCGGCTCTCTCAGGAGCGGGGCATCAATCACATCGTAAGGGAGACTTTGAGAGCTCCGCCTCGCGGCTCATGGGCCAGCTCGAAAGCATCCATGACCCGCTCGATGGGTAAAACGTGGGTGACGTAGGGCGCCATGTCAATCTCGCCCTGGGCAATGAGGTCGAGGGCCCGCCTGAACGAGCCGAGTCCGGGCTCGTCCTGCGCCCCGAAAATCGTGCGCATGTCCAAGCGTTTCAGGAAGTACGTGCTGAGGTCGAACGGCGCGAGGTCGAAGCCGGTGGGCAGTCCGAATACATGGACGTGGCCTTCCGGCTGGACCATACGCACCGCCTGATTGAGCGTCTCATGTCCGCCCACTGCGTCGACCACGACCTCTACGCCTTTGCCGCCGGTCAGCTCGAGGACGGCGTCCACCGCCGGTTGCCCTGTCACGTCGATCGTTTCGTCGACATCGAGAGCGCGTCCCGCCTCTCGGCGGTCATGGTTGGGCTCAATGGCGATGATTCGCGATGCGCCGAGGCGACGGAGGTAGAAGTCGTGGAAGAGCCCGGCACTCCCCTGCCCTATCACCACGGCGGACTTGCCGATCATGTCCGGCAGTTTGCGCGCGGCAAAGATTACGGTCCCGAGCTGCTGGGCCATCATCAGCTCGGCGGGCGGACGGTCGTTCGGGAGCTCAACGATGAAGTGAGGCGATACGGCCTGATAGCCCGCGAAATTGCGCGCCTCCCATATATTGGGGACGGTGAGGACGAGGGCTCCCTCGGGGAGACCCGTGGGGCCGGGGTCCACAACGACGCCCACGCCCTCGTGGCCGGGCTCGCCGGGGGCCATCGGATACTCGTTGCGCGGCCAGCCGTAGTACACGTAGTGGAGGTCCGTGCCGCAAATCGAGGCCATCTGCATCTTCACGAGAACTTTGTCCGGACCGGGATCCGGAACCGGGACCTCGCCGCAGACGACGTCGCGGAGACCACGGAGGATGGCTGCGGGCATCATGGCCATGGGGTCAGTCCTCGCTTCGCCTCGAACTCGCGATGAGCGGGGCGCTGGGCGTAGGGGGCGGTCCGACGAATGCCCCTACTGTAGCAGGGCGGCGCGGCCTCTGGCCTGCCGAGCGGCGCGCTGGTATGATGGGCCCAATGGCTAGCGATCCTGCGCTCATCGTTTACACGAGGCCCGAGTGCACGTACTCGGATGCTCTGCTATACGACCTCGACAAAGACGGGGTCGAGTACCACCGGATTGATTTGGAAGAGCATCCGGAGCACGTAGAAGAGCTGGAGAAGCTCACGGGCGGCGAGCGGATAACCCCGGTCATGGTCGAAGGCGACCTGGTGATAGTGGGTTATCATGGCATAGGTTGATCGTTCTAGCCTGTCCCGGCGTCGCCGGGGCGAATCACCGCGGCCCGGTGGTGTAGCCAGGCTTAACACACCTCCCTGTCAAGGAGGAGATCACGGGTTCGAATCCCGTCCGGGTCGCCATCGCTCAATCTTCCATCACGCGGGGCACTTCACTACGCGGCGCTTCACAATGTGGGAGCAGTCAACAAAGGCCCCCCGACGTGTCGGGGGGCCTTTCTCGTGGCCTAGGTCTAAGAACGACTCTTACTTGCTGGGGTCCGCGACCTTCCGCAGGTAGGGCTTCACCGTCTCCCAGCCGTCCGGGAAGAGATCCTTGGCGGCCTCGTTGTCGACCGCCGGCAGGATGACCACATCCTCGCCCTTCCGCCAGTTGGCAGGGGTCGCGACCTTGTGGTTCGCGGTGAGCTGAGCGGAGTCGATAACCCGGAGGAGCTCGTCGAAGTTGCGGCCCGTGCTCATCGGGTAGGTCATGCTCATCTTCACCTTCTTGTCAGGCCCCACCAGGAAGACGGTGCGGACGGTCATGTTGTCCGCGGCGGTCCGGCCCTCGGACGAGTCCCCCGCCTCGGCGGGGAGCATGTCGTAGAGCTTGGCGACGGCGAGATGGTCGTCGGAGATGATGGGGAAGTTCAAGGGCGTGCCGGCGAGCTCGGCGATGTCCTCGGCCCATCGCTGGTGGTCCTCGACCCTGTCGACGCTAAGGCCGATGACCTTGCAGCCGCGAGCTGCGAACTCGTCGCTCATCTTGGCCACCTGGCCGAGCTCCGTCGCGCAGACGGGCGTGAAGTCCTTGGGATGCGAAAAGAGCATCCCCCAACCGTCGCCAAGCCACTCATGAAACGAAATCGTCCCCTCGTTGGTCTCGGCGGTGAAGTCGGGCGCCGTGTCATTGATGCGTATCGCCATGCTTAGCCTCCGTCAGGCAACTGCTGCCTAAGATTTGTCTTGCGTCCTCATTATACGCCCCTGCGTCACCTGCCCCTGCGCCTGGGCCGGAAAGGACAAGCCAATCTTCTTCCCACCGCAAGGGCTGGGGTGAGTGTGAGCGGCGATGGGAGTACGAGACCCTACAGCCTTAGCCCCGCGAGCTCGACCACGTCCGCACGGCGCGGCAGGGAGGCGGCGGCTCCCAACACGCGGACCGCCAAGGCTCCGGCCGCGTTTGCCAGCCTAACGGCTCCCGCGACGTCCAGCCCCTCACAGAGGCCGACGGTCAGCGCGCCGCAGAAAGCGTCTCCCGCCCCCGTAGCGTCAACGGCAACCGACGAGATGGCCTCGACGTGGCCAGCCTCGCCCGCGGACCGAAACACGGCGCCCCCGCGCCCCAGGGTGACCACGGCGGTCGCGGGCCCCAGGCTAGTCAGCGCACGGGCGACGTCCAGGGCGTCCGCGGGTGTGACCGGCGCAATCCCGGTCAGGGCCGCGGCCTCGGACTCGTTTACGACAATCACGTCCACCAAGGCCATGAGCTCGGCGGGGACGGGGCTCGCCGGAGCAGCGTTGAACACGATCACGGAGCCCGCGCCGCGGGCCAGCTCGGCCCCGCGAATCAAGGGAGCGTCCGGCGTTTCGTGACACATGAGCAGCGCGTCGGGCGGCCCCCCGGCAAACGCAGGGTCCACGTGCGCGGGGCCAAGCGCGGCATTGGCCCGGGGATTGGCCACAATCCGGTTGTCGCCTGCGGAGTCGACGATGATGAGGCTTACGCCGGAGCCGATTTCGGGGTCCGTCGAGAGATGCGTCCGATCGATGCCCTCCGCGTCGCACAGGTCGAGGAACTGCCGCCCAAATGGGTCATCCCCTACCCGGCTGACCAGGCTGACGCCCGCGCCCATGCGCGCCGCCGCGACGGCTTGGTTCAGCCCCTTCCCGCCGGGCGTCGTAATGAAGTCCGCGCCCAGGACCGTCTCACCCCTCGCCGGCGCCTCGGCGACCCGCGACACCAAGTCCATCATGCAGGAGCCGACGACGATGACGCGAGGAGGCATGGGGCCCTTACGTCCCGATCTTGAACGTCATCAGGTCCTCGCCGATAACCAGCCGGCCCTTGTAATCGACGCCCATGACCTCGCGAATCCACGCCTCGTCCGTGACGTGGGGCAGATGCGTGGCTACGACCTTGAGCGCGCCTGCCTCCTCCGCAATTGGGCCGAGCATGTGCGGACAGGTATGCGACTTGACGACGCGGCGACGAATCTCGGGAAGCCGTTCAAGGTCGTCTCCGTGGGGGTCGGCCTCCGGATTAGCCCGCATCAGCTCGTGCAGCAGCACGTCTGCTCCGTTAGCGGCGTCGCGGACGGCGTCGCACCCGGTCGTATCGCCGGAAATCATCAGTTTGCCCCCGTCGTCCTCGAACAGGAATCCGAGAGCGGGCTTTACGTAGCCGTGGTCGACCTCGACCGCGGTCGCCTTCCAACCGTCGCCTTCGAAGCTCTCGCCCCCGGAGACTTCAGTGACGCGGACGTTCATAATGTCGTCCCCCACCCGCTCATGGAGCTTCCGCAGCTTGATATCGAACTCGTAGGCGTGGATGACCCTCGCGACGAACTCCTTGGTCTGCGGCGGCCCGAAGATGGTCAGTGGTCTCGAGCGGTACCGGATCCAGCCGGTCAGAAGCACGTGGGCCAAGTCGACGGTGTGGTCCGAGTGCATGTGGGTTATGAACAAGCAATCCACATCCTTCGCGTCGAGCCCTGCCGCCGTCATACGCGCAACCGCGCCGTTGCCGCAGTCCACCATGACCGAAGCCTCGCCGATGGCGAGGTGGTTGCTCGGCCCCGCGCGCAGCGGGTTCGGATGGGGGTAGCCCGTGCCAAGAAGAGTGAGCTCCATAACGCCTCCACAGATCGACGGCGCAAGGATACCCCAGCAGGGAGCGCCGGCGGCCCCCGCTTGTTACAATAGGCGAGCGCCCCGTTGGTTCCCTAGGACTAAGGGATAATCGGACAGGGGGCGCGCTCCTCGCTCCCGCGTAGCTCAGTTGGTAGAGCGGTCGGCTGTTAACCGATTGGTCGTAGGTTCGAGTCCTACCGCGGGAGCCAATGCGTTCGGCATTGGGGACTTCACCGCCGCCGGTTTATCGTTCGGTCAATCATCGGCGCTCCTCATGTACGCGACTGTCTTTTCCAGCCCTTCGAGCAACCCGACCCTCGGCTCCCAACCCAGGATCCGCTTTGCCCTCGACGGGTCAAGCGCGATGTGTCGCACATCGCCGGGTCGGGCGTCTTCATAGATCGGAGGCGCATCGACCCCGGTTAGCGCCTGTAAGTGTCGGAACAGCTGATTTACCGAAGTCCCTTTCCCCGTCCCAAAGTTGAGGACAAACGATTCGCCGTAGCTCATCGCCATGTCGTGGGCATTAACGAAATCGCCGACGTAAACGTAGTCTTTCGCATGCTCCCCGTCTCCGAAGATTCGCACGGCGTCGCCGTCCAGCATTTTCCTCGTGAAGATCGCGGTCACTCCCGACTCGCCGTGTGGATTTTGCCTTGGGCCGTAGACGTTGGCCAATCGCAGCACCTTCAGCGAGATCGAGTCCGGCAGCATCATGCGGAAGTAGCATTCCGACGTCCACTTGCTAAGCGCGTAAGCACTGATAGGACGAATCGGGTGCTCCTCGTCACACGGCAGGTAGGCGGGCTCTCCGTACAGCGCTCCCCCGGTATTGACGTAGAGCACCTGCTCGCAGCCCGCTTCCACCGCAGCCCGGCAGACATTCAGCCCTCCCAGAATATTCGCCCGCGCGTCCAAACGGGGGTCGCTCATGGAGACGGGAACGGACGCCTGCGCGGCCAAGTGAGAGATCGCGCTAGGCCTGAAGGACTTCGCCAGACTAACAAACGCATCGTCGGCGACATCAAGGTCAACGAGCTCGACGTTAGGAGAGAGGTTCGAGGGGGTCCCCGTAGAAAGATTGTCCACAACCAGCACGTCGTGCCCATTAGCCACCAGACCGTCCACTACGTGCGACCCCATGAATCCCGCGCCACCCGTAACCAGCACCCTCGCCATGCGTCCCTCCTCGGAATTGCGCGCCTATGACAAGGGCTTGCCCAAGTCTCCATCGATCCACCGGTCCCACTCCCGGGCCAGAGCGACGGGGTTGCCGCGGCCGGGTGGGTTAGGGCCTGGGTAAGGGTATTGTCCGAAACCGACTGAGGACATTGGAACCGCGCCCAGACGTAGGTTCTCAATACTGGCCGTCCCGTGGAGCCAAGCCCTTATCTGGCGCGGGGCGCCGGCCATAGCATTTTCCAGGATAGCCGGCCATTGTAAGGCGGCTCATCTGCTGCAACCCTTTGGTAGGCGGAAGCCCGAAGTAGCCTCAGCGCTTCGCACAGTCGCAAGGTGTTCTCTTAGGCGCCGGCAGCGGGGCGTATTCGAACGTCGCGCGCCCTAGGCGCTCTTCGGCTCAGGGGGACGCATCTCGATAACTTGCCCCGTTTTCGACAGGAGGACCGGAGGGCCGACCTTGCCCTCACCGTCCGCATCGATGATGCATTTCTCGACGTGATCAAGGGACGGGAGCTCGAACATCACGTCGAGCAGCGCCTCCTCGATAATCGTCCGCAGCCCGCGAGCGCCGGTCTGACGCCCCATCGCCTGCTCCGCGGCAGCCTCCAATGACTCCTGCGTGAACGAAAGCTCGACGCCGTCCAAGGCGAAGAGGTGCTCGAACTGCTTGACCACCGCGTTCTTCGGGGCCGTGAGCACCTGCACCAAGGAGTCCTTGTCCAAGCGTTGCAGGCCAACCGCGACAGGCAGCCTCCCGATGAGCTCCGGAATGAAGCCGTACGCCAGCAGGTCCTCCGGCTCGACGGCTTCACGGATCTCGTCCTCCGTGCCCGTCCCTGTCTTACCGGAGTGGAAGCCGATGCGATGGTCGGACATGACGCGGCGCGCAATGATCTGCTCCAGTCCGTCGAAAGCGCCGCCGCAGATGAACAGGATGTTCGCCGTGTTGAGCTGGAGGAACTCCTGCTGCGGGTGCTTCCGCCCTCCTTGGGGCGGGACGTTGGCGACCGAGCCTTCGATGAGTTTCAGCAGCGCTTGCTGAACGCCCTCTCCGGAAACGTCGCGCGTAATGGAGGGGTTCGCGCCCTTCCGCGCCAACTTGTCAATCTCGTCGATGTAGATGATGCCGTGCTCCGCCTTGGCCACGTCGTAGTCCGCGGCCTGAATGAGCCGGAGCAGGATGTTCTCGACATCCTCGCCAACGTAGCCCGCCTCCGTCAGGGAGGTGGCGTCTGCAATGGCGAAGGGAACGTCGAGGATCTTTGCGAGGGTCTGTGCGAGGAGGGTTTTGCCGGAGCCCGTCGGGCCAACGAGGAGGATGTTGCTCTTCTGTATCTCTACGTCGTGGGAGACGGAGTTGGACCAGACGCGCTTGTAATGGTTGTAGACCGCGACGCTGAGCACGCGCTTGGCCCTGTCCTGGCCGATGACGTACTCGTCCAATCGCTCCGCCATCTCTTTCGGCGGGAGGCCCCGCGTGGCGCCGTGGCCTGGGGCGGGGCTTTGAGCGCCCTCCTCGGCGATAATCTGCTGGCAGAGGCGAACGCACTCGTCGCAGATGAATACTCGACCGGGCCCTGCGATCAGGCGTTTAACGTTGCCTTGAGACTTCCCACAGAAGCTGCAGACATGCTCCCCGCGAGTCGTTATGGGTCCGGAGTTGTTCGGCATCGATGTAGACCGTCCTATTTGGGGCCAGCGCCATTCGTGGAGCCCAGAGGCGTTCCCAGCACCTCATCTATGAGACCGTACTCTTTCGCATCCTCCGCCGGCAGGTAGAAGTCCCTGTCGCTGTCGCGCGCAATCTTGTCGTATGGCTGACCGGTGTGCGACGAGAGGATTTTGCGAATCTTGTCCTGCATCCGCAGTATCTCGCGGGCCGCAATCTCGATGTCGGAAGCCTGGCCGTGAGCGCCGCCCAGCGCCTGGTGCATGTGAATGGTTGAGTTGGGTAGCGCGAAACGCTTCCCCGCGGCGCCGGCGCAGAGAAGCACCGTGCCCATGCTAGCCGCCATCCCAACGCAAATCGTCGAGACGTCCGGCTTAATCAACTGCATCGTGTCGTAGATGGCAAGCCCCGAGGTAATCTGTCCGCCTGGGCTGTTTACGTACAGGTTGATGTCCTTGTCGGGGTCCTCGCGCTCCAGGTAGAGGAACTGGGCGACGATCAGGTTAGACACCAAATCGTTGATGGGCGTTCCCAGGTAAACGATGCGCTCCTTCAAGAGCATCGAATAGATATCGTAGCCACGCTCGATCCCACCTGTTCTCTCGACTACCGTCGGGACGTACACGCTCTCCGGCGGCTGCACCGCGCCCGCGCTCAACGGACCGTGGATAGGCCAATCATGCATCTTTCGCTCCTCCGGGTTTACTCGCCCCTGCTTGCAGAGGCATCGTTGTCGCCTGTGTCGCTCACTGGCTCGGACGGCGCCTCCTCGGAGGCCGGGTCGGCCCCGTCGCGCAGCGCTATCTCGCTCAAGTGCTCCAATGTCTTGCGGTTGACCAAGACACGTCTGATTGACTCTCTCCGCTCCGGGTCCTCGAACAGCTGCCGCACGTCGTTAGCCGATTCGCCGGACCCGCTCGCTATCGACTCGATCTCTCCGTCGACATCCTCATCGCTGGCTTCCACTGCCTGCCGCGCGGCGACCGCTCGAAGGACGTGAGCGCGCTTCAGCCGCTCCTCCACCTTCGGCCGGGCTTGCTCGTGCACGTCCTCGTCGGACAGCCCCTGCCAAGCCAGGTACTCCTGATAGTCCTCGAAGCTCATCCGGCCGGTCTTGATGCTCTCCTGCCGGTCATGGACGTAGTGCTCGACCTCGTGCTCGACGATGAGAGGGGATATCTCGATGGATGCGCCCTCGACCACCTTGGCGAGAATCTCGTCCTGATGCTTTGCCTGTGCGGCGCGCTGGGCGCGCTCGACCAAGTCCGCACGAATCTTGCCCCGAAGGTCCTCGATAGATTCGTAGCCATCGCCGACGCCCTTCGCGAACTCGTCGTCGAGCTCCGCGAGAATCTTGCGCTTGACCGAGTGGACCGTCGCCTGGAAATGGGCTGTCTTGGCCGCCAGATCGGGATTGGTGAAGTCTTCCGCAATCTCGAGGTCGAACGCGCTCTCCTCGCCGACCGGCAAGCCGACCAGGGCCTCGTCAAGACCCGGCACGGGGAACGTGGTGTTCGGACGCGGGATGTAGTCCGTCTCCTCGCTGCGGACGACCTCGCGGCGCTCCGCCTCATCGTCAACCCAGCCGACGATGGTCAGGTTGATGAGGTCATCCATCTGAACCTTGTCTTCGACCGGCTCCCAGACGGCCAGCTCAGTTCTGAACTGCTCGAGGACTCCGTCGACTTGCCCCTCCTCGACCTCGGCGTCGTCAATCGGGACGCGGACCGACTCGAAGTCCCCGAGGTCAACCTCGGGCTGGAGGGGAACGGTTGCGGTAAACGCGGGAGGGTCGAACTCCTCGACGGAGACCGACGGGATGCCGCCGAGCTCGAGTTCCTCGTCCTCGACGGCCTTGGAGGTGAATTCCTGGATGAGCGTGTCCAGCGCCTGGTTCAGGAGATAGCCGCGTCCGTACATCTGCTCGACGATGCGCCGAGGCGCCTTGCCCTTCCGAAACCCTGGGATCGCAAGGCGGCGCACCGCCTGCCTGTACGCCTGTTCGAGGTACGGCTCGACATCGTCGTTGTCCAACTCGACGGTTAGGACGGCTTCACGCGGTTCGCGCTGTGTGGTGGAAACCTTCACTCGCTCGCGCCGGGTCCGAGAAATCCAACATCTCTTTATAGCACGGAACCCGCCCTCAGCGGAAGGGCTTGACAAGCGGGCGCAGTCCCTACACGGGACATCGAGACCGAACGTCCCTGGCCCGAGAGCGCCGGGCCGTCAGACCTTGGGGCAGGCTACCCAATGCCCCGGACGCAGCTCTCTCAGCACCGGCACATCCACCGAGCAGTCATCTTGCGCAATCGGACAACGCGGGTGAAAGACGCAACCGGTCGGGGGGTTGAGCGGACTCGGGACCTCGCCGATGATGATCCGCCGCTGCCGCGCCGCTTCGACCTTCGGGTCGGGCACGGGCACGGCGGAGAGGAGCGCTTGGGTATAGGGATGGAGAGGATTGGCGTAGATGTCGTCCCGCGGGGCAATCTCTACGATTTTGCCGAGGTACATCACTGCGATGCGATCGGCGACATGCCGCACAACGGCGAGGTCGTGGGCGATGAACAAGTAGGTCAGGCCCAGCTGACGCTGCAGGTCCTTGAGCAGGTTGATGATCTGCGCCTGGATGGACACGTCGAGAGCCGAGACCGCCTCGTCGCAAACAATCAGCGAGGGGTCTACGGCCAAGGCGCGCCCGATGCCTATCCGCTGACGCTGGCCGCCGCTGAATTCGTGGGGGTAACGGGAGGCCATGCGAGGGTCAAGTCCCACGAGAGTGAGGATCTCGGCAACGCGGTCTCGCGCCTGCTGCCGGCTCGACGCCAGGCTGTGAATCTTCAAGGGCTCGCCGATAATCTGTCCGGCGGTCATGCGCGGGTTGAGAGAGCTATAGGGGTCTTGGAAGACCATCTGCATCTCTTTGCGCAGCTCGCGCATACGTCCGCCGCGCACGGTTGTAAGGTCCTCGTCTCGGTAGCGGAGCCCCCCGGACGTTGGTTTGTAGAACCTGAGAATAGTCCGACCGAGAGTCGTCTTACCGCAGCCGGATTCCCCAACCAGACCGAGCGTCTCGCCGGGACGAATAGAGAATGTCACCCCGTCCACGGCCTTCACTATCCCGACCGTCTTCCGGAACACTACCCCGGCGGTGACGGGGAAGTGCATCCGCAGATCGTTGACTTCCAGGATGGGGGGCGCTGACTCGTCAAAACCCGACGAGCTTGGGCGGTCCGTACTCTCGATCATTCCCAGGCCGCCTTCGCCTCGGGGCCCAGCTTGTCGGCGACGAAGCACGCCGAGTAATGCCTGTCGACCGGCTGAACCAATTCCGGGATCTCTTCTTCACACTTTTCCAGTGCGAAGGGGCATCGTGGCCGGAAAGCGCAGCCAGCTGGAAGGTCCGCCAGGTTGGGGGGCTGCCCTTCCACCTGTACGAGTCGTTCGGTGACGGGAAGGTCCAGCCGGGGCACGGATGTCATCAAACCGAGGGTGTACGGATGGCGGGGGTCGCCATAGACCTCTTCAGCGGTAGCTCGCTCGACAATCTTGCCGGCGTACATAACGTTGACGCGGTCTGCGTAGCGAGCGACGACGCCGAGATTGTGGGTGATGATTACGAGGGCGACGCCGCGCTCCTCGGTGAGCCGCTTCATCAGCTCCAGAATCTGGGCTTGCACCGTTACGTCCAGCGCCGTCGTAGGCTCGTCGGCTATGAGAACAGCGGGGTTGCAGCTGAGGGCCATGGCGATCATGACCCGCTGGCGCATGCCCCCGCTGAAGTGATGAGGGTATTGATCTAGGCGCCGCTCGGCGTCCGAAATCTCAACGGAGGCGAGGAGCTCGCGCGCCCGTGCGTCCGCATCGTATTTGCTGAGCCCCAGCTCAGAGATGAGTGGTTCGGTTAGCTGCCTCCCGATAGAGAGCACCGGGTTCAGCGACGTCATGGGCTCTTGGAAGATCATGCCTATTTCACGGCCGCGAATGCGCCGCATTTCGTCGAGATTGAGGTCGAGCAGGTTTTCGTCCTTGTATAAGACCCGCCCGCTCACGATGCGTCCGGGCGGCGTGGGAATGAGGCGCATGACGGACAGCGCCGTGACGCTCTTCCCACACCCGCTCTCGCCCACCAAGCCGAGGGTCTCACCCGCTTCGACTGTGTAGGAGACGCCGTCGACCGCCTTCACGACACCGTCATCGGTGTCGAAGTAGGTACGTAGGTCCTCGATCTCAAGGACTGTGCTCATCGTATGACGTCTACTCCAGGCCCGTAACGGGCCGGGACGTTCGCACCTCGTCCAAGACCCATGCGTATTGGCTCGATCCTACCCGCACTTCGGCCGAGCGCTCGGCGCGCTGACTGGCTAACCACTCTTCCAATGCTTCGATGCTCCCCATCGCTTCTACGAAGCGTTCCCTCAGCAGGCCAGCTTCGATGGACGCTCGGTACTCCTCGTCGGAGACGCCCCGCTGGGTGAGGAAGCGAAGGTACGACTCACGGAAGAGTCTGTCGATTTCATCGACCGGCGTCGTATCTCCGGGAAGGCCGCGGGGCTGGAAACGCTCGCGCACCTCCGCATCCACAGCTGCGGCGGAGTCCAATGCCATTCCGGGCGCCGCCGTCCGCATCAGCTCCAGCTCGACTCTCTCGTCCGCCAAGACAAACGGCGCCCGCCCGAGCTCTGACTCCGGGCTCAGACTGCCCGACGCCAGCTCTCGCACGACGATGGCCCTTGCCAGTTGCCCGGTTGTCAATATCGTCTTTCCCTCAATCCTCGCCACCCATTCTTTCGATGGCGCGACCACTTCTCGGTAGTAGCTCAGACCTAACACCAACCCCACGACGGCGACGCCGAGAACCGCCGCTGCGAGCGCGACCCTGCCACGGCGGGCGCTTGCCGGCAACCGGTTACGTTCCACGCAGACGAGGGTCGAACGCGTCTCGAAGCGCGTCGCCCAAGAAAGAGAAGCTGAACACGACCAATGCCAAGGCCAGCCCAGGGAACACGGACAGCCATGGGGCCGCCTCCAGGTTGCCCCTCGAGCCGGCGAAGATCATGTTGCCCCAGGATGGGCTGGGGGGCGGAACGCCAAGGCCGAGGTAGCTAAGGCTGGCCTCGACCACAATCGCGGTCCCAAGATACCCGGTCGCCAGCACGAAGACCGGAGCCAGCGCGTTCGGCAGGATATGCCGCAGCATGATACGGACGTGGCTCGCGCCGATGGACTGCGCCGCGAGCACGTACGGCTCTTCCTTTATGGACAGGGCCGACGAGCGGGCGAGCCGGACCACGCGCGGGGAGAAGACGACCGCTATCGCGAGAACCACGTTGTTGAGGGAGGCGCCCATCGCGACGACCATGACCATCGCGAGGATGAGACCTGGGAAGCCGAGCAGCATGTCCACGATCCGCTGGAGCGCGAGGTCCACCGCGCCGCCCAAGTATCCCGACGCGACGCCGATCGGCATGCCGACCACGGTGGCCAGGCCGACGGACGCGAACCCAACGTAGAGCGATATCCGGCCTCCGTAGAGGACTCGCGACAGCACGTCCTGCCCGAAGATGTCCGTACCAAGCCAGTATTGGCTGGACGGGGCGGCTAGCCGGTTGGGTATATCGTGAACTACCGGATCGTGCGGGGCGATCAACGGCGCCAGGACTGACACCGTGCCCATGAACGCCAACAGCACACCGCCCGCGAATCCCAGAGGGTAGTGGCGGGCAAAAGAGCCTATCTGCCGCCGGGCGCGATGGGCGAGCCCGCGCTCCGCGTCTGCAAAGGAGCCCCTGGCCCTTTCCGCTACCCCAGTCTGGATCATTGAGGTTGTCTCCCTAGGCCGGATCAGCCGTAGCTGATTCGCGGGTCTATCTTTGCATAAATGATGTCGATGACAACGTTCAGCGTGAGCATCAAGGTCACGAGGAGCATCACCAGGCTCTGGATCACCGGGTAGTCCCGCTCCGTCGCTGCCTGGACGATTCCCTGTCCCATGCCAGGCAGCGAGAACACCGTTTCGAGGATGACGGTGCCGGACAGCAGCGTAGCCAGCTGCAGACCGCCGAGGGTGAGGACGGGGATCATGGCGTTGGGGAAGGCGTGCCGTAGGACAACTGCACTCTCGCGCAGCCCGCGGCTGCGGGCGGTACGGACGTAGTCCTGCCTCAGCACCTCGAGCATGGTGGAGCGGGTGACTCGCGTCAGGTAGGAGCTGTAGCCCCAGGCGAGGATCAACGCCGGCCAGACCATCTTCAGCATATGTTCATAAGGGTTTTCCCAAAGGTCCCTGTAGAAGATGGGCGGCGTCCACGAGAAGACGAGCAGCATGACAAGGATGAGCATCAACGCAATCCAGAAGTTCGGCAGCGCGGTGCCGGCCAGCGTCACAAAACGCAACACGTAGTCCGGCCGGCGGTTCTGATGAACGGCCGCGATGACTCCGGCAGGGATGGACACAACCCATGCAATGAGCGTCGTCCACGCAGCGAGCTCCAAGGTGATGGGAAGTCGACGGGCAATAATCTCCGAGATCGGCTCGCGGCTCACGATTGACGCTCCGCCGAACTCGCCGTTGACCATGCTCCAGACCCAGCGGAAGTATTGGACCACGATTGGGTCGTTCAGGCCGAGGCGCTGGCGGAGGTCCTCGGCCTGGGCGAGCGCCCTCGGCGTGGTCTGATCGCCCCCCAATATGACAAGCGCCACGTCACCCGGCAGCACGCGCATGATGGCGAAGATGACCATCGACGCCAACAGCAGCGTCGGGAAGAAAAGCAGTAACCGGCGGCCGATATATCGCGTCATGCGTCTCAGAGAGCGGCGACGCCCCCAGGCCGCGGTATGCGCGGCCCGAGGGCGTTCTGCTCATTACTTGTCGAGCCAGACCGAGGCAAAGTCCAAGTAGGCCATGATCTGCTCGGGGGGATGAAGCCGACCCTTCACCCAAGAGCGGTAGGGAATGTGGGCCAGGTTGCCCGCGATCGGCACGCCGTAGTACTGCTCCAGGAGCCAGTACTGCTCGAACTCTTGCCAGATGGCGACGCGCTCGTCGAAGTCGTTGGTCGCCTTCAGCCGGTCGAAGTAGCCCTTCACGTTCGGGTCCTCGTGCTTGGCGATGGCGGCCTTGCTCTCGCTGTAGGGCAGGAAGGCTGCCTCGTTCGGCTCCGGCAGGTGGCTGGAGATGCCCGCGGCGCTCTGTACAGCGCCGTATTCGAGCGTCTGGCCCGCGGCCGTCCATGCCGGAGCGTCCATCAGCTCGAGCTCCAGGTTGATGTTCAGCCCTGACAGCTGCGCCTTCAGGAACTCGCAGCGGTTCGGCCACGATCCCGTGGAGAGACAGTTGTAGTTGACGTCGAAGCCGTCCGCGTGTCCCGCCTCTTCCATGAGGCGCAGGGCCTCGGCGCGGTCAGCCTCCTTGGTGTCGGGGTTCCAGCCCGGCCAGGTCAGAACATCGGAGCTGGAGAACGGGTTGGAGGGGTTGAGGAGACCGCCGACCAGACCGAACCCGCCGGAGACTGCGTCGATGGACTCTTGGCGGTCGATCCAGAGCGAAGCCGCCTTGCGGACGCGGACGTCCTGCCAGGGACCTTCTTTCAGGAGGTTCCAGGCGAGACCGCCGCCGCTGCCGGTGCCGAACCCGGACGGGACTCTCACCACGTAGAAGTCGTCGCCAATGTCCTCAACATACTGCTCGTAGCGCGGCTTGGTCAGGATGTATCCGAACCCCGGCGACCCGCCGTCGAGCTGGCCGGTCCGGATCGCGGCGTCCATCACGTCCGGGCTGGTCATGATTGCGAAGTCCATGCCCTCCATGTAGGGCAGCGGGAAGCCATCCTCGTCCGTCTCCCAGTAGTTGGGGTTGGCGCGGACGCGCATGATGCTGCCCTTGTCGTAGCCCTCGAACGTGAACGGGCCCAGGCCCATCAAGCCCACGTCGAGCGGCGCAACCTCCAAGTTGCCCGCCTCGAGCTCGGGCAGCGTCAGGTGGCGGGGGTGCCCGATGGTGAAGTACGGCGTGAAGAGAACGTCGAGGAAGAGGGGGTTCCCTTCCTTGAGCGTTATCTTGAGCGTAGTGGGGTCGACGATGGTCGTTGCCTCGTATTCGCCCATCCTGTTGCCGTACCACGCGGGGGCCCGCTCGCCGAAGCCCTCGAACAAGAGGTCGAGCCAGAACTTGAGGTCCTCCGCAGTGAGCTGCGTGCCGTCGTGCCACTGCACTCCTTCTCGCAGGGTGAACGTCCACTCCGTGAAGTCGGCGTTGTTCTCCCACTCGGTGGCCAGAGCCGGACAGACTGCGTACACGTCGTCCAGGCACGGCCGGACGAGGTTCCCGCTGCCCCAGACGGGCGCCCCCATCTGGTTCAGGTCGTACCAGATGGTCGTCGCCATCATGTCGAAGTTCGCCGGCGGGTCGCGGCGCACCGCGAACTTACCGATGCCCCCGGCCTTGCTCGAAACCGACGGCGTCGGCGTGGCTGTCGGCTCGGGCGTGGGCGTCGGGTCCGCCGCCGCGGGGGCCGAGGTGGGCGTGGCTGTCGGCTCATCGCTGGAACACGCCACGACGAAGAACGCCGCAGCGAGCAAGACCACGAAGGCCATGAGCTTCCAATTGAGCCATCTAACTACTGCGCGGTCTGCTGCTTGCATAAAGTCTCCTCCCGGGACTCAACCGTAATCTAGAGGGCGTACAGCGCGCGGGCGTTGCTATCCAGGATCTTGTCGACCGAGGAAGCCGGCGCTTTCCCACTTTCCTTCAGCACTTTCAGGGCTTCGAGCTCGGACGAGGTGTCGTTGTGACCGTAGTCCGAGCCGATGACGATGTTGTCGTCGCCGACGGTATCCAATATCCAGTCGAGGTCGTCGGCGGTCTGGCACGCCACGTACATGTTGTTTTCGCGGAGCACGTCCTGGGCGAGCCAATTCCGTCCAGCCTTTTTGAACCTCAGCATCATGTCATTGAGGGCGTACGGCACCCACTCCGCCGAGACTTCCACGAACGCCCACCGCAGGTCGGGAAAACGTGAAGGCGTCCCTTTCATGAGCAGATCGTGAAACGCTCCCACCACCGGCAGCTTGAAGGTGGAGAAGCCAGCGTCCGTCTGGAACAGATCGAACTGCGAGAAGTTTCCGGAGGTCGCGTGGACGCACATCGGCAGGCCAAGGGCCGACGCCTCGGTATAGATGGGATCGAAATAGACATCGGAGAGCCGCCTGTCGCCTTCGACGCTGTGCATGAAGAAGCCGCAAGCCCCGTGCTCCTTGGCCCAGTGCATCTCCTCAATGGCGATGTCGCGGCTCATGTAGGGAAGCATCGCCGCCCAACGGAGCCGTCCCTCGCCGCGGGTGTGGATCTCGTCCATCCAGCGGTTGTAGCTCCGGTAGAGGGCGACTTCCACCTCGGGGCGTCGAGTAAGAGGCCGGAGGAACACCGTAGGGTAGAGGACGTGCACGTCTACGCCGAGCTCGTCCATGTGCGCGAGCCGTTGCTCAATATCGGCTGCCTCCGCAGCCTCCTCGGGGACATCGGCCGAGCGAAAATTAGACCGCTTCTGTACGGCGCGCCCCTCGATAACCCAATACTCAGTGACAATGCTGCGGCGTCCGGCGAATCCACCGGCCAGGTTGGCTTCGCCGGACTTGGGAACAACTACGAACGGGCGAAAATCTTGCTCATCTTCGCCCATGAACTCCCACGTCCGTTCGCTCTCGATTACGTGAGCGTCTGAGTCGACGATGGCCATACGAAATCTCCCTCCAAGCGGGCTCCTACGACGCAGGCTTTATACGCTCACAACGGGAGGCCAGTCAAGCAGCGCGCCCGAAGGGCGCTCTCCTGAGCTACGGCTCAACGGGGTCGGATTCCGGCGGCCTTGGCGGGTCCGTCGCCAGCCGAGAAATCACGTCGCCCCACGCCGTGTCCACCAAGAAAACCGCGTCGTTATCGGCCTGCTTCACATAGTGTGCTCCGCCGTTAGGCGTAGGCCGTCCAATGTGGACCTCAACCTCCCCCTCGGGTTCGAGGCCTATGGAGACAGTCGTCATGGGAGGTTCGAGCCCCAGTCCTTCCAGATTCAGACCGCCGGGCAGCGTGCGCTCGACTCGCGGACCCGCTAAGAGCACCGGCATGCCGCCCCAACGCTCGTCGTCGACTTGCTCCTTGGTCTCGTCGTCGAAACGCCAGTATTCGGCTTGTTCGTCCCAAACGAAAGACTCCGTAAGGCCGGCTCGTTCGACTTTCACGCTGGCGATGTCCGATGCCTCGATCTCGTAGAAAAAGGGCGGGGCCACACGCTTAGGAGGCTCGCTGCTCAACCGCAAGTATGCGAATGCCCCGAATAGCACGATCACTAAGGCGAGGCCTAGAAGCACAGTTTCCTTGCGGCTCATGGGTAGAAGCTCTAGCGTGTTCGGACCCAGACGACTGCCGCCAGGAACAGCGCAAGAGCCGGCAGCGCAAGCCAACCTAGCAGCTGCACCAATGTGAGCTGCTGGTCCGTGAGAACCAGCACGCGGTATTCGAGAGGCTTAGCGCGAACGGGGACCAGTGGAACGTCGCCTGCCAGCTCGTTCACCATATTCAGGAAAAGGTCGCCGTTCGAGAGAGCGGGGAAGAACCGGTTGGAGGCGAACTCCCCATCGCCGAATACGCTCAGTGTTCCGACGTTCGCGTCCGCCGCGCTCGGCGGCGGTTCGGACAGCGGACCCGCCATCCTCATGATTACTCCCACGAGGAAGGGCCCAGGCCGGTCGTCGGCCGTTGCCGCGGTAGCCGATAGCTCCCTAGACGCGAAGGAAGCCGGCGTCGTCACCGCGACGAAGTCCAGATCGACTAGCGTCGGCATCAGCTGCGGGTCCGTCGTCAGTCCCACAGGCGCAAGCCCTGGAAAGAGCGTTGCGTCGAGCTGCCCGGTTACGTAAGGCGCGGCGTATTGCGTCGGCGCGATAAGCGGAATGCCCGGCGTTCCGGCGACGTGACTCCCTGGGTCAATCACATACCCGGCTGCGACGCTCACTCCCCAGTCCCTGACCCACGAACGCCAAGACTCGTCGGCTTCCGGCTCCAGCAACGCCAGGACTCCGCCGCCGCCCTGCAGGTAGGAAGAGAGCGCCTGCCGTTCTTCGAGAGCGAGCGCCGTCATCGGGGACGGAACGATGAGGGCAGCCGCATCCTCGGCCGCCGCCCCCTCCTCTTGGAGATTAAGCGGCGCCACTCGGTAGCTATCGTT
Source organism: Dehalococcoidia bacterium (assembly GCA_965219425.1). GTDB lineage: Bacteria > Chloroflexota > Dehalococcoidia > Lucifugimonadales > Australimonadaceae > S5-327. The sequence continues at coordinate 3,334,933 of OZ244741.1, read as the reverse complement.
GCGCAGTCCTTCAGCCGCCAAGGCGAAACCCCGGTTGCTGGCGACTGCGGCGTCATCGATGCCCAGCTCACCGTGCCCCGTCAGAACATAGACCGTCTTCTGGTCGGCGCCGCTCGTGACAAGGAGCGCGGTAAGGAATGCCTGTTCGACGTTGCTGGAGGCGGGCACGAAATAGCGCGCGTCTCCGCCTTTCGCTTCGAACACCACGCCCGGATACCGGTTGATTCCCTTCTCGCTTGCCAAGACGGGATCAATCTCAGGGTCGGAAAAACGGTACGAGAATCTCCCCGGGGCCATACGCTCGAACTCGCGTAAGAGATCGTCCGTCCTGGTGCGCAATGCGCTCTGCACCGGGTTCGTACTCTCGAACCGATCGACGAAGAACGCCGTCGCCTCGATCTCCTGCTCCAGACCGTCGAGCACCGTCTTTGTCTGATCGGCAAGCGTGAATTGCCGGGAGAAGGTCGTATCAACCCGCACGTCCGATTGCAGGGCTAGAAAGTTGGCCACTCCCAGAATCGCGATGAGAGTCGCAAGCATGAGCGCGACGTTGAGTCCGTACTTCCGGCGTCGCTTCGCCGTGGGGGAGCTCGAACGGCGAAGCGCGTCCAGGAGCGCCAGCAATAAGAGTCCGAGGCCCGCCCACGCGAGCCAACCGCCGGTGGACTCGAGCTCCGGGACCAACAGCGAGGTCAAGACTCCGGCGACCAGCGCAGTGAGGCCGATCCCGGCGGCGGCTACGGCGAACGGAGCAATGTCGAAGAGCGTCGTTAGCGCCTTTAGCAGTGGTCTGTGAGGCGTCATATCATTTGCCGGACGTCGCTCGGGTCATACCCACCGCCTGCTCTCGATTGACCGCACCGAGAGAAACAGAAACAGCACTATGACACTGAGGTAGTAGACGATGTCCGAGAGGTCCAAGACTCCTCGCCGCAGATCGGCGAAATGCGTCACCATGGAGGTCTCCTCCAGTACGGTGGACGCCCATCCGTCTGTCGAGGCCGCAGCCAGCTGTGTGATCGAGAGCAACACGAGGACGCCGACTCCGACCACTGCCGCAACCGCTTGGTTGGCCGTCAATGACGACGCCCAAAGGCCAACCGCGAGCGTGGCCGCCCCGTAGAGAAAGAGACCAAGATACGCCGTCGCCACCGGGCCGGAGTCCGGCGTTCCCAGCCAGTACAGGAGCGCGGCGTAGAACAGCGTGGCGAGCAGCATCAGCACGTACAGCGCCATCGCGCCTAGGTATTTGCCTGCGACTACCTGCCAGTCGCTCACCGGCGAAGATAGGAGGAGGTCGAGGGTCCCCAGTCTCCGCTCTTCCGCGAGCAGGCGCATGGTTAGCGCCGGTCCGAGGAAGACGAGGCTGAAGATGACCGCCCCTGCATAACGGTGGACCGTCGCCTCCGGAAACGGCACGGAGACGCCGTCGACGAACAGATAGCCCGTGATTGCCGTGAAGACCGCGATGATGATGTATGCGCCCGGCGACGTCAGGTAAGCGCGGGCCTCTCGACGCGCTATGACCAAGGTCTTCATGAGGGCTCCGGATGCTCGCCCGTTCCGGTCAGCGCTAGGAACACGTTCTCCGTCGTCGACCCCGACGGGAGCCCGGCGACACTGGTGATCTCAGACAATGTTCCGTCGGCGACGACCTGCCCGCGGTCGATGACGACCATCCTGTCGCAGACCAGCGCCACTTCCGTGAGAATGTGGCTGCTCAGCAGGATGGCGTGCTCTTTGCCGAGGTCCGCAATCAATGAGCGCATTTCAATCCGCTGCGCCGGGTCCAGGCCGTTCGTTGGCTCGTCGAGGATGACCGCGGAAGGTTCGTGAAGGATTGCTTGCCCTATCCCAACACGCTGGCGAAAGCCCTTGGAGAGCGTCCCTATGCGCTTGTCCGCATACTCTTCTGTTCCCACCGCTTCAATGACTTCGGACACGCGCCTTTCGCGGCGTGATCGAGGCACGTCGCGTAGCGCAGCCATATAGGAGAGGTACTGCCGCACCGTCATGTCGGTGTACAGCGGCGCCGACTCCGGCAGGTAGCCGAGCCGCCTTCGCGCATCGGCCGAGTTGTCGACCGTATCAAAACCCGCGATCCGGGCCGCGCCTGCCGTCGGCGGAAGGAGGCAGGCGAGAATCTTCATAGTGGTGGTCTTGCCCGCGCCATTCGGCCCGACAAACCCCACGACCTCGCCCGCTTCGACCTGGAAGGTGGCGTCTCGCACCGCCTCCGTTTCGCCGTAGCGCTTGGATACGTTCTCGACCTGAATCATTGAGTAATCGTGAGTATCGACTTTCGCGAGCGTCTGAGCGGGATGGCCTGAGGTCCGCCGTGGAAGTTAAGTCGGCCCAATCGGCGTGGGCGTATGAGCAGCGTCTGCGGAGCCGGCCTCCCCGCTCTCGCCAGGATAAAACCTGACGTCCAGACCGGCGTCGGACGCCGTGGGACACTACCGAAAAGCAGGTCGGTTATCAACTGATGCGCTGCGGGGCACGCCGCCCAACTGATCACCAATGCTGAGACCGGACTGGCCGCCTGCCATGGGACGCCTGATACGATGATTGGAGAGGCTGGCTGCGCGCCCCCTGGCGCTCGCAGTCGTGGCAAGAACGACAAGACCAAGGAGGGACTCACCGTGGCGGACGTGCAGGTGCGAGAGGCGCAGCCTTCCGATGTCGACACCATACGGTCCTTGGTGACGTCATTGGCCAACGAGCGCGGGTCGGCGCCGGATGGCGAAGCTATCGCTTCGATGATCGGCGAGTGCATCGACGCAAGCAGCCACATGATTCTCGTAGCCCAAGTGGACGACCACCTGGCGGGCTACTTGGCAGTCCACTGGATCTCCATGCCGATGCTGCCGGGCCGGGAGGGATACATCTCCGACCTCATCATTGGAGCGGAGTGGCGCGGAAAGGGAATCGGAAGCAGCTTGCTCGAAGCTGTCGAGAAGGAAGCCGCCGACAGGGGCTGCGTTCGGTTGATGCTGAACAACCGCGTCGACAGGGAGTCGCACCAGCGGGACTTCTACCCCAAGGCCGGCTTTCGGGAACGCACCGAGTTCGCGAATTTCGCCAAGCCGGTCTGAGCAAAGGGCAGCCGCACGAGCGATGACTGGGGCTCCCCTTGACGACCCTGTCCTGCTTTTGCGAATATTCGCAGAAGCAACACCATGCAAGAAGCTCCCAGCACAGCTGACGCCATCAAGGCTACCGGACGCCGCCTCACGATCCAGCGAGTCGCGGTCATGGACGCCATCAGGCGCCTCGACGGCCACGTCACCGTAGACCAAATCGCCGCCAAGTTGCGCGAGGACTACCCCCAAATCGACCTCGCCACCGTCTACCGCACCGTCGGCCTGCTGGGCCGGCTGCACCTTGTCAATGAAGTGAGCATCGGCGGCGTAAGCCACTACGAGTACGCCAACCCCGGCCAGCGGCACGGGCACATGGTGTGCGAGCACTGCGGCATGACGTTTCACCTGGGGCAGGGATACCTCGACGAGCTCCGCAAGAAGCTGATGGAGGACACCGGATTCGAGCTGCACACCGAGCATTTCACGATGAGCGGACTATGCGCTGCGTGCCGGAAGGACTCCGGCCACTCGCACAGCGGACACACGCACGCCCACGCCCAGAGCCACCGGCACGACTCCGGGGCAGGCTAGCGGAAGGCGAGCGGCCACCAGGAGCAGATTAGAGAGCATGATTGACATCGAATCGGGAGCATGGGCCGCCCTGGCGCTCGGCTTCTTGCTCGGTCTGAAGCACGCCACCGACGCCGACCATATCGTGGCCGTCTCCACGATTGCCGTCGAGAACGGCAATCCTTGGCGCGGGCTCTGGGTCGGCGCGTCCTGGGGGTTGGGCCACACGACTCCGCTGCTCGTCCTCGGCGTCATCATCCTCGTGCTGAAGGAAGCAGTGCTGGAGCGCTACGAGGCGGTTGCGCCCATGCTGGAGTTCGGCGTCGGCGTCATGCTCGTTCTCCTCGGCGCCCAGGTGTTCTACAACCTCCGGCGCGCGCGACTCCACATCCACGAACACCTGGAGCACCGCCGCCCCCACGTGCACATCCACATCACCCACGCCGATGGACACGAGCGGGGACCCAAGGCGGCCCGCGGCTTCTGGAAGCTCGGTCGGCCGACGTTCCGCGTGAAGTCCTACTGGATAGGCATAGTCCACGGCCTGGCGGGCAGCGCCGCGGTGATGCTCGTCCTCCTTCCCCAGATCGACGCTCTCTGGGTCGGGGTCGGCTGCCTTGTCCTGTTCGGCGTCGGGACCATCGTCTCGATGGGCGCCGTCACGATAATCCTCGGCGTCCCCTTCGCTCTCACGAGCCGCGCTCGAGCCTTGAACTACGCCGTCGCCGGCGTAGCCGGTGCCGTGAGCGTGGCGTTCGGCGTAGCCCTGATGGTCGACATCGTCCTAGGCGCCGAGCTAGTCCCCCTCTAGCCGCCCGCGCTAGGAAGCGGCCCGATGTTGTCCGGGAACCATGGCCTGTGTAGGCTAGGCGGCCCGCCGGGATACGGCGTGGGAAGACGCGAATCATGGCCAACATCAACCTCACCGACCGAGTCGCCATCGTCACCGGCGCGAGCCAAGGCATCGGACGCGCCATCGCGACGGCGCTGGCCGAGCACGGCGCCGATATCGTCGCCATCGCAAGGGAGCCCGAGTCCGTAACGGGCGGGACGGAGCGCATTCACCGTCCGCTCGCTCCCGTCGTGGCGGATATCGAGGCGATGGGCCGCCGGGCGGTCGGCATCCTCGCCGACGTGCGCGACCCCGCCCAGGTCGAGGGGATGGCGGCGAGCGCCCGGGAGGCGTTCGGGCGCGTGGACATCCTCGTCAACAACGCCGGCGCCACATGGGGCGAGACGTTCAAAATGGGGCCGCTCTTGGAGCTGTCGCTCCGCGACTTCCAGGAGTCGGTCCGCCTCAACCTCCAGAGCGTCTTCCTCTGCAGCTGCGCCGTCGCCCCCGCCATGATCGAGCGCGGGAGCGGCGCCATCGTCAACCTCGCTTCCATCTCCGGCCAGGGCCCCAGCCCCAACAACGGGGTGTACGGCGCGGCCAAGGCCGGCGTCATCTCGCTCACGCGGACGATGGCGATCGAGTGGGCGCCGGTGCGCGTCAACGCCATCGCGCCGGGCAGCGTCGAACACGCCGACCGCGCGGCGTCGCACCCCTACGCCAGGGGCCGCGCGCCCGTCGCTCAGACCATCGCGCTCGGCCGGCCCGCCGCCCCCGAGGAGATCGCGGGCGCGGCACTCTTCCTAGCCTCCGACGCCGCCTCCTACGTGACCGGCGCGGTCATCGACATCAACGGCGGGCGCGCCGCTTAGCGAAAGGAGCCTCTCCGTGACCACCGAAATCGGCCTGCGGACCATCGACGCCGACGCCCACGTCGTCGAGTCGCCCCGCACGTGGGACTACCTTGGCGACGATGAGCAGCGCTACCGTCCCGCCCTCTACAAGTCGCCCGACCGCCCCCAGCAGGAGTTCTGGGTCATCGACGGCAAGGTGCGCGGCACCAAGCTCGCCACCCTCTCGGAGAAGCAGCTCGAGGAGATGTCCGAACGGTCCGGCTACAACGTCGTCACGCCCGTGACCGCGCGCGAGCTGGACGACGTGCAGCTCCGCCTCGACCACATGGACGCGCTCGGCGTGGACGTGCAGGTCCTCCACAACACTCTGTGGATCACCCAGATTGCCGATCGGCCCGACACGGAGGCCGCCCTTTGCCGCAGCTGGAACCGTTGGATGGCGGACGTCCACCACCAAGGGAAGGGACGGCTCAAGTGGACCTGTGTCCTCCCCACCCTGACGATCTCGGAGTCCCTCCAACAGATGCGGACCGCCAAGGAGAACGGCAGCGTCGGCGTGTGCCTCCGCGCCCACGAGGCCGGCCTGCACCTCATCGACCCCTACTTCTACCCGCTGTACGAGGAGGCCGAGCGCCTCGACATGCCCATCATCGTACACGTCTCCAACGCCGACCCGTGGCTCGCCGAGCGCCTCAAGTCGTCCTACGACCTCGGCTCCAGCTTCTCCCCTCTCAGGGTCCCGACCGTGACGAGCTGCCACGAGTACATCATGAGCGAGGTCCCCCTGCTCTTCCCGAAGCTCCGTTGGGGGTTCATCGAGGTCAGCGCCCAGTGGGTCCCCTGGCTCGTCAAGGAGGCCCGCCGCCGCGCCCGCAAGCTCGGACGCAAGCTGCCCCACGACGTCTTCCCGGAGTACCGCATCTACGCCGCATGCGAGACCGACGACGACCTCCCCTTCATCCTGAAGTACGCCGGGGAGGACAACATCGTCATCGGCACCGACTACGGCCACTCCGACATCTCCAGCGAGACCGACGCCATAGGCGTCTTCCGCGACACCGTCAACGACATCAGCGAGTCGGCAAAAGAGAAGATCCTCACCACCAACCCCGCCCGCCTGTATTCGCTCTAGGGGAGCGACGGGCCCATCCGGTTGCTCCCCTTGGCTTCGTGGTGAGCCTGTCCGGCCACGCCGCCTCTAAGCCGACGGGTAGAACCCCCGGCTGTGCCAGTATGAGAGGTCGCTCCCGAACCACTCGGTGGGAATCTCGTTCCCCACGCCCGCCTCGACGGCCCTGCGGTAGATGAGCGCGCCCGCCGCCGACATCTGTATCCCCATGCCGGTGCTGTTCTTGTAGTAGACGATGTCGCCGGGCTTCGCTTCGAGCGAGCTCGTCCCTGACACGACCTCGCCCAGCGTGCAGATGCGGTCCCACGAGACCAGCCCGGCCTCGATGGGGTCGAGCAGCTCGCGCTGGCCGTTCGAGAACACGCTATCCCTATCGTTGATGCAGATGAAGCTGCTGCGGGCGAACGTCTTCTCGTCCACCTCCGACTTCTTGAAGTTGGCGTCGCTATTCTGCAGCGAAATCACGAACTGCCCGGGTTCGAGCCAGTCCCCGTCGAACACCGGCTCGCCGCTCACGTAGCCCGCGTTGGTCGCGCAGCAGACGATTTCGGCGCCCTGCATCGCCTCGCGGGGCCCGTCGACGGGTGTGACCTCGATCTCCAGCTGCTGCTCCATCTCCCGGGCGAACTCCTCCCGGTGCTCTTTCGTGGGGCTGTACACCTTGACGCTCCGGACGGGCCGGACTTGGACGAGCGCCTCGAGGTCCGTCCGCGCCAGCTTTCCGCTGCCGAACATGCACACCGTCTGCGCGTCCGCCGGAGCGAGATACTTCGCCGCGACGCCCGACGTCGCCCCGACCCGGACGCCCGACAGCAGGAACTCTTGGATGAAGGCGAGCGGCTGCCCCGTCAGCATGTCGATGAGCACGATGAATCCCCAGTTGCGGCCGCCGTACCGGGGCGCCCGCTCGCCCTGCGCGCCGGGGCTCGTGCTCCGAGCGCTCCCGCCGATGCGTATGGCCGCCGTGTCGTAGGACGGAGTCGTCCCGATGTGGATGTTCGACCCGTAGACCGCATCGGGCGCGGTCGTCGGACTGATGTAACGGATGCGGGGGATATTGACGGCGCCGCGCGCATGATCGCGGTAAGCGGTCTCCATCGCCTCGATACAGACCTCCATCGGCATCACCCGCGCAACGTCCTCGTCGCTCAATACCAGCGTCATACCTCACCCCCAGTGCGAATATCCCGGCGTCCGCGCCGCCGCGGCGAGCATCGTAGGCATCCGCGGGGCGAAGGGGCAAGGGGCGGCGGCCCCTGCGAAGGAGGCTGGAACCTCGCCTCCGAATCCCCCGAGTCGGGCAGCTGGGCAAGGTCCCGGTCTGCGCGGATGACGGCCTCTCTACGCCGTCCTTTCTCAAAACTGTCGGATTTGAGCGGGTCTTCCAAGGCATTTACTCGTGTTTGGGGGTTTCGCGCCCTACAGATCGGCCCCATTTTCCGACGGCAAATCCGACACTTTCCAACAGTAGTCCGACACTTTCCAACACAAATCCGACACTTTCCGACAGGGGACCGGTAGGAGCATCGGGACGTAGGGGGCGCCGCTTGGTTGGGACCATGGGAGACAAGGTAGGGAACGAGGGGTCGTTTGCGCAACGAGCAAATGTCACAGTGGCGACGTAGGAAAGGCAAACACCTCGTCCGCGAGCCTGGGGCACCCGGACAAAGGCCCGTTGACGGCAAGCCACTAGACTGGACAAGAATCGAGTACTTCACTCTAAGGTCCGCTGGAAGGCGCTGCTATGAGTCAGGCTGAGCTCGCCCTGTGGAGTGTCCGGGGTTTCATCATTTTGGGACTGGGCCTCGAATTGTTCCGGCGCACCGGCTCGCGTCTCATCGCATTGGGAGTCATGGCCATGTGCGTCGTGGCAGTGGCAATTGGCAGGCTGATGGTAGGCTAACGAGAACATGCCCATGCACATTGACATCGGTGATCCCAAGCACCGTGAAGCCGCCACCGAGATCCTGCGGCGGCATGATAACGGCGAGCCCGAGGCCAACATCACCAGCGCGGTGCGGGACTTTCTCATCGTCACCGGGCTGGTCCGCAGCGAAGAGATGGTCGAGGAAAATCCGCCCTCAGACTCTTCCCGCCGCGCCGTTGACCTGACGGCCCTCGACACCTTCATTGAGTTCAAGCGACGCACCGGAACGGCTCCCGGCGGCGCGCCCAACCCGCATTACGTCGAGCAACTGGACGACTACCTTGCCCAATCGGCGAAACAGGGCCGGGTTCGCATGGGCATCCTCACCGACGGCAAGCGGTGGCTGCTGCGCTGGCCCGGAGCAGGCGAGGTTCTCTTGACCCGTCCCTACGCCTTCACCCTGGAGGAACCGAACCGATGGGTCGCCTTGTACGAGTGGCTGCGGGATTCGGCCCTGGTGTCGATGGAGGGCGTTCGTCCCGATGGAGAAGGCATAGCCGGGCACTTCGGACCGGGCAGCCCCTCCTACCAGCGGGACATCGACGCCCTGAAAGTCCTCTACCAAGGCCATCGCCAAGGCTGGGGCAACGGCGGCGGCCAGTGCGGGGAAGAAGTTGGCGGAACTGCGGGAGCAGCGGGGCGACAAGCTCACCGTGACCATCGCGCGCCGCGAGCTGCGCGCCTGGCTGCGCGCATCGGCAGAGGGCGAAGCTGTAGAGACCGCCATGGGAAGGCTGCTGGCGGGCGAGTAGGGTATTCCTGGGTTTCTTCGTTTTGGTCGGAGCACCCACAAATACTGGTGCGGTCATTCTGTCCGCAGAACGCGCAGACCCTCTCTCTAACTCTCTCCCGCAGACGGGCGAGAGAACCGGAGACGGGAGGGTGCCCACGAGGGACGCCCCTACACGATCCCTCCCCCGTCTGCCCCTCACCGTCATTCCCGCGAACGCGGGAATCCAGGGGCCCTCGCCCCGCCAGGCCCACCAGCCGCCTAGCGAGAGCGGCGCCGGAGGAAGGTAGGAACGCCGATACCTAGGTTCCCGCCTGCGCGGGAACGACGGGGGAAGCCCTTCGCCTCCCTCCCCCATCTGCTCTGGCCTCCTCTTCCGTCTGCGGGGAAGGATTGAGGAGGGGAGACGGGAGCGCAGCGCAGCGTCGCGCGGAGGGAGGAGCGCCGCAGACCCTCTCTCTAACTCTCTCCCGCAGACGGGCGAGAGAACCGGAGGGGGGGAGGGGTTAGGAGAGGCTCCTCTAGCGCGAGCGAATCGAGGGCGACCCCTATCTCCTCTTGTGGGCGGGATGGGGGGAGCCTAACCTGTGCTCCGGCCCCTGGCGCGACCCACGGCGACGCGGGGCGGCCCACCAAGGGAGGCGCGATTGTGACTACATCCAGCTCGTCCTCGAACGGACCGGACGGCCAGCCGGTCCTGCGTTTCGGCGTCATAGGCATTGGCAACGCGGGAGGCGGGGTGCTCCGCATGATGCGCGGCGACCCCCACGTCGAGCTCGTTGCGGCAGCCGACATCCGGCCGCAGGCCCTCGAGGCCTTCCAAAGGGAATTCGGGGGCACGGCGTATTCGAGCGTGGAAGAGCTTTGCGAGGACCCGAACGTCGACGCGGTCTGGATCGCCACGCCCAACCACTTCCATTGTCCTCATACGGTGCTCGCCGCCGAGCACGGCAAGCACGTGGTCGTGGAGAAGCCCATGGCCCTGACGTTGGAAGAAGCGGCGCGGATGGTCGAGGCGGCGGAGAAGCACGGCGTCAAGTTGCTCTCGGGCCACACCCGCGCTTTCGACCCGCCGGTCCAGACCATATGGCGCATCATCCGTTCGGGCGAGGTCGGCGCTCTGAAAGCGATGAACGTGATGTCGTTCACCGACTGGATGCTGCGGCCGCGCATGCCGGAGGAGGTCGACGCGGAGCGGGGCGGAGGCGTCGCTTTCCGGCAGGCGCCGCACCAGATCGATTCGCTCCGGTTCCTGGGCGGAGGACTCGTCCGGAGCGTCCGCGGGTCCACGGGCGTCTGGATGCAGGGACGCATGGGGGCGCCGGGCTACTACACGGCCTACCTGGAGTTCGAGGACGGGACGCCGGCCACAATCGTCTACAACGCCTACGGCTACTTCCTTGCGGCCGAGCTGCTCCCGTGGGAGACGGAAGCCGGCGCAGGGGCCGAGTCCCGCGCCCGCGTAAGGAACGAGATCAACACCGGGGTCTCGGACCAGGCGAAGGCCAAAGACGCGATGCGGACGGCCAGCATGCAAGGTCTGAGGACGGATGCGCCGGGCGCCGCCGCATCGGGGCCGCCCCGGCCGCGCTTCCAGAGCGACCTCGGCCTCCTCATCGTCACGTGTGAGCGAGGGGCGCTCCGGCAATCGCCAAACGGCATCTACGTTTACAACGACGACGGCCTGCGGGAGGAGCCTATCAGCGTGGAGGAGGGCGGCGCCGACCCAACGCTGGAAGAAGCGTACAACGGCATCATTCTGGACAAGCCCATATTCCACGACGGTCGCTGGGGAATGGCCACGCTCGAGGTCCAGCTTGCGCTGATGCAATCGGCCCGCGAGCGGCGCGAGGTGCTGTTGGAGCGGCAAGTGTCCGTCCCCCAGGAGCTCGCCTAGCGCCTCCTCCCCCGCGCTCCGCGCTACCCCTCCCGCAGACCTCCCCCGCGCTCCGCGCGACCCCTCCCGCAGACCTCCCCCGCGCTCCGCGCGACCCCTCCCGCAGACCTCCCCCGCGCTCCGCGCGACCCCTCCCGCAGACCTCCCCCGCGCTCCGCGCGACCCCTCCCGCAGACCTCCCCCGCGCTCCGCGCGACCCCTCCCGCAGACGGGAGGGGTTTATGCTCTCCCCCGTCTGCGGGGGAGGACTGAGGAGGGGGAGGCGGCTTCCCGTCCGCGGGGCGATGGGCAATAATCAGCGAAACCCTGGCGCATGACTATGGAGGAGCTTCTATGCCGGACATTCAGATGAGCATGATTGGGAGCCCCGCCGATATCGTCAACCCATTGTTCGAGGGCGACGTCAAGCCGGAGGGGATACAGCTCGCCGCAACCCGCGCCGACGGCTCCACCGGCTACTGGCGCCAGTTCAACTTCAACGAGTTCGACGTCTCCTCCCTCTCCGTTGCGTCATACATCATCGCCAAGACCAAGGGCTACGACGCCATCGCGTTACCGGTTTTCGCGTCGCGGCGCTTCATGCACGCGGAGCTCCGCCACCACACGGACTCCGGCATTCAGACGCCCGCCGGCCTCAAGGGCAAGCGCATCGGCGTTCCGGAGTATCAGATGACCGCGTCGGTCTGGCTGCGGGGCGTTCTGGAGCACGACTTCGGCGTGTCTCAATACGACATCCACTGGTTCATGGAGCGAAGCGAGGAAATGAGCCACGGCGGCGTCACCGGGTTCGAGCCCCCGGAGGGCATCTCGTTCGCGCGCATCCCCGAGACGGAAAGCCTCGCATCCATGATCGTCAGCAATCAGATCGACGCCGTATCTGGCATGGGGGCGGGCGCGGGCGCCCAGGGCAACATCATCGACCGCTCCTCCCAGATACGCGGCAGCGGCGACTGGAGCAAGGTCAGGCCCCTCTTCCCGAGCCTGATCGAGGAGGGATCGAGGTTCTATCAGAAGTACGGCTTCATTCCGGCGACCCAGATGTACACGATCCGGAAGTCGACCTATGACCAGCACCCATGGGCCGCGTTCAACCTGTACGACGCCTTCGTCAGAGCGAAGCGCCGCGCCGAGGAGACGGCCAGCGAGCGGATCCCCTCACAGATGGTGTTCGGCCGGGAGTACATGGCCCAGACCCGAAAGGTGCTGGACGGCGAGCCGTTCGCGTACGGCGTCGAAGCCAACAGGCCCATGCTGACCACCGTCATCGACTTCCTCCACGAGCAGCATCTGATCACGGAGAAGCCGAAGGTCGAGGACCTCTTCGCGCCGAGCATTCTCAGCCTGTAGGCCGGGGCCGTCGGTCGACAGCCGGGCAGTGTCAAAAGCGCCTTGCGGTTAGGCTGGGCGGCGCCTAGCATCGCCTCATGGCGACTACATCCGCCGACATTGAGACATCGGCCAAGCTCAAGTCCGTCTTCGGCCACTCCGAGTTCCGTCCGCTGCAAGAAGACATCGTCGGCTCCATCCTCCGGGGACGCGACGTGTTCGTCCTGATGCCCACGGGCGGCGGCAAGTCCCTCTGCTACCAGCTGCCGGCCCTCCTGCTGGACGGCATGACCGTCGTCGTCTCTCCGCTGATCGCCCTGATGAAGGACCAGGTGGACCGCCTTCGGATGATGGGAGTCCCGGCAACTTATCTCAACAGCTCGCTGGAGCCGTCCGAGGCGGCCGAACGGCGCGCGGCCGTCGCCCGGGGCGAGGTGAAGCTGCTCTACGCGGCGCCCGAAGGGCTGATGACGCCGGCGATGCTTGGGCTTCTTGCAGCAGCCCCGCCGGCGGTCTTTGCTATCGACGAGGCACACTGCATCTCGGAGTGGGGGCATGACTTCCGCCCTGAGTACCGGGAGCTCCGACGCTTGCGCGAGCTTTTCCCCTCATCCACGTTCGCGGCATTCACCGCGACGGCCACATCACGGGTCCAGGCTGACATCGCCGCTCAACTGGACCTGCGGCAGGCGCTCAGTTTCCGCCGCAGCTTCAACCGTCCGAACCTGTACTACGAGGTCCGGCCCAAGCGGGACGCCTACAAGCAGCTCCACGCCTACCTCCGAGAGCGGACGCACCAGTCCGGCATCATCTACTGCCTGAGCCGCGCCGGCGCCGAAAGCCTGGCCGCCAGACTGAAGGGTGATGGCTTCAGCGCCGCGGCCTATCACGCCGGTCTGCCCAGCGACGTTCGGAGGCGGACTCAAGACGATTTCACGCGAGACGACACACGAATCGTGGTCGCGACCATCGCTTTCGGGATGGGGATCGACAAGCCAGACGTCCGCTTTGTCATCCACTACGACCTGCCGAAGAACCTGGAGGGGTACTACCAGGAGAGCGGCCGGGCCGGACGGGACGGCGACCCCAGCGACTGCATCCTCTTCTACAGCCACGGGGCCATAACCAAGCATGAGTACTTCATTCGCCAGAAGGAGTCAGCCGCCGAGCAGCAAGTTGCGAGGGACCAGCTCCGCGCGATGATGGACTGGGCCGAAGCGAGGACCTGCCGCAGGAAGCTGCTGCTGGCCTACTTCGACGAAGACGTCGAGCCGCAGCCGGACCGTTGCTGCGACGCTTGCGATAGCCCCTTGCAGGAAGTGGACTGCACGATCGCCGCGCAGATGCTCCTGTCATGCGCCAAGCGGACCGGCGAGCGGTTCGGCCTCACCTACCTCATCCGCGTCCTGATTGGGTCGCGGGACCGGCGCATCGGCCAGCTCGGCCACGACAGACTGCCGACCTTCGGCGTCGGACGAGGCCGCTCGCGTCAAGAGTGGCGCATTATCGCCGAGGAGATGTTCCGCGCCGGCTACGCCCGCGCGGACGCGGAACAGTACGACGCCGTCAGAGTCTCCCCTCTCGGCGAGGAGGTCCTCTTTAGGGGCCGGACGGTCGCGCTTCCCTTGCCGAACGGAGCGGCGCCCAGTCGGGCCGCCCGGCCTGTTCTCGCTGCTTCGGGCGCAACGCTGAACCCGGACCTCTTCGAGCGGCTTCGCGCGCTCCGGAAGCGACTGGCCGACGAGCGCTCGGTCCCTCCCTACGTGGTCTTCCACGATTCCACGCTTCGCGAGATGGCCGCGCAGCTTCCCACGACCCCGGACTCCCTCGCGCGGGTGCAGGGCGTCGGGGCGCGAAAACTCCAAGAGTTCGGCGTGCCGTTCGCCTCCGCAATCAGCGATTACGTGAGCGAGACCGGACCGGGGCCTGTCTAGCTCGGCGCGCCGCCGGCACGTCAAGCGCTGTATTCCGGCGGGCGGCCGTAAGGGAATGCTCTCGATGTCCGGTAGGGCCACCCCAGCCTCCCGGATTAGCCGCAGCCGTCACAGACCGTAAAAGGCCTTCGGATTGTCCTCGAGGATCTTCCGCTTCGCAGTCTGGCTGAACTCGCCCTCGTCAGCCCTGCGCCGGAGGATGTCTATGGCTTCAATCTCAGCCGACTGGTCCGCATGGGAATAGTCGGTGCCAATCATCAAGTGGTCTTCAGTTCCAAACTGGAGGAGGTACGGGATGTCCTCCTGCGATTGGCAGGTCACGTAGAGTCGGTGCTCCTGGAATAGGTCGCTCAGGTCGTCTGAGTAGTTGAATGATTTGAATGCCCAAGCCATACGCTCCCGACGGGCGCTGAGTCTGTCGAGGACGAACGGGATCCAAGATGATCCCGCCTCGATGAAGCCAAACTTCAACTTGGGGAACTTGTAAGCAAGGCCAGAGAAGATGATTGCGTGGAACGCGTCTACGACGTTGGTGCTTCCGACCCCGTCGCCGCCAATGAACCCCACGCTGTTGCCGCCCTGAGGCGAGTCCCCTGAGCCGGTGTGTATACAGAGGGGAAGATCAAGGTCATTGGCCTCCTGATAGATAGGATAGAAATAGGGGTCGGTCACTCGCCTGCCCAATTCTGTCGCCAGCTTGAAGACCCCGCAGGCCCCGTGCTCGCTCGCCCAACGAAGCTCATCTACGGCGGCCTCCATGTCCAACATCGGTAGGACCGCCACCCACTGGAGGCGCCCCTTGCTTTGAGAAGACCTATCGGCCATCCAACGGTTGTAGCTCCTGCAAACGGCGACCTGGACCTGAGGATCGCTCGTCAGGTAGGTGAGAAACAGCGTGGGGTACATGACATGCATGTCCACGCCCATGTCATCCATGTGCCGTAGACGGGTTTCAATGTTTCTCAACTCGCGGGCGTCAATGGTCGTGCCGGTCCGCTTGTCATTGCGGATTCGGCGGATCGACAGATTGCCGCCGATGAGCCAGTGCCTCGTGTATCCAGGGGCGGGTGCGCTGGCGTCCATGTCTTCGGTGGGAACGAGCGTGGCCGGCCTGTACCGCGCGTCTTCGGGAGGCATGTAGCGCCAAGTCTCTTCACATTCGTCCACGTGCGTGTCAGCATCAATCACAGCCATTGACTTAACTCCTTCCCGGATTCCGACTCGACATTCGAAGCGTCCCGACTCACCTCCAAGGCCGTATCCAGGCAACCGGCGCGAGCATATGCCGGGCGCCCGGCTGTGTACAGTCCCGTAGGCCGACTCACGAGGGCTGGGACCACGTGAGGGCGGCCCCATCGAAGCCCACTCGATAGTGGAATCTGCGTCTATCCGCGACCGACGTCGCGGCGTGACTGCTCCCCCTCGTAGGGGAGATCGGGAGGGGGCCTAACTCCCGTGGATATCGTGCTTGAGGCGTGGGGTCAGCAGCGAGAACTGGCCCGGCGTATCCGGCACCTTCTCGGCCTCCGAGAACTCTTCGAGCGTCTCTCCCTCGCCGGACAGCACCGCCTCGACGGTGTTATTCACGACGATGTCCTGGAACGGTCCGCGCGGAACCCCCTTGTAGCCAGGGTAGTCGAAGCTCTCGCAGGGCGCGATCAGAATCTCGTTCTCCGCAGGGTCCCGGTACGTGTTCATCGGGTCCCCGCCGTCGGCGACGATGGCCATCTGCTGTTCGAGCAGGCGGCGGTACATGATGATGCCGACATCCCCGACTCCCAACCGCTCCGTCGTGCGGTCCATGATGCCGCCCTGGATGATCCAGGAGACCTGGTCCTGCCCGATGATGAAGTCGCACCGAATCTTCCCCTGCTCGTCGAACGCCTCGATGCGCTCGTAGGGCACATGCTCGTTCGGCTCCTCGCCCGGCCGGAGCGCCCGCCACTCCAGCATGAAGTGCAGCGTGTGCGTGTCGTCGATGGGCACCCGGCATTGGAGGTCCTGACCGATGCGCAGAATGTGTGGGAAGAACACGGGATGGCCCATCCGCCAGTGGTCGCTCTCCTCCGTCTCGTTGCCGACCAGCCGCCGCTTGATGATGCCGTAGTCCGTAATCTCGAACCCGATCTTGCGGTGGTCCGCTCCGCGCCCGCCGACCTGCCGATTCCAAGCGTTGCGCTCGTCGGCGGACATCAGCTTGTTCATCTGCCAGCCGCCCCAGTAGCGGTGCAGCCACTGGAAGTGCAGCGGGTCGACCGAGTTCTCCATGCACTGCAGCCAGTTGCACGGCAACTCGACGGACCACGTCGTCCGCATGCCGGGCCACACCAGCATGTCGTACCGGGGCAGCAGCGGCGCGGGCTGCGGGCCCATGTAGACCCAAATCACGCCCGCCAGCTCCTGCGCCTGGTAGGCCTTGATGCGCACCTTCTCCTTGAACTTCGACCCTTCCGGCTCCGAGGGCTGGTCCACGCATTGGCCGTTCTCGTCGAATATCCAGCCGTGATACGCGCACCGGAGGCCGTTCTCTTCCGGGATGCCGTAGGACAGGTTGGCCTTCCGGTGAGCGCACGAAGGCTCCACGGCGCCGACCACGCCCTTGGCCGACCGGAAGAGCACCAGGTCTTCGCCGAGCAGCCGTACCTCCTTGGTGGGGTTCTCGGCGTCGAGCTCGGAGCTCGCCGCGATGGGTTGCCAGTAACGGCGCATCAGCTCGCCCATGGGCGTCCCCGGCCCAACCCTCGTCAACCGATCGTTCTGCTCTTGCGTCAACATCCTTGCTCTCTCCTAATCGTCCGCCCGTATCGCGGAGGACGCCCGCATTCTCGCCCATGGGATACGTGCTGCGTCAACCGCGGCGGGCCGTCAGGAGTACGCCCTAGGGGCGGAGCAGGAGCAGGGCCGCCGCCATACCGTTAGCCGACTGCGTCCGGTCCATCGCAGAACGGGATATCGAGCCCGCCCAGATTCAGCACGGCGATGTTGCGGAAGGAGGCGGGCATACACGCAGTGGGGGAGAAGTTATTGGGGCCAAGCTCTAGTACGTCCAGTTTCGTGAGGTCGCCGAGTTCCGGTGGTATCTCGCCGGTGAGCTGATTGCTGCCCAGCCTCAGCTCTTCAAGTCTCGTCAGCGCGCCCATCTCAGGAGGGATGGCGCCTGTGAGTTGGTTGTCGGACAGCCTCAGCCGTCTCACGTCGCGCAGACTCCCCAGTTCAGGAGGAATTGAGCCCGTGAGTTGATTACTAGCTAAAGAGAGCCATTCCAGGTCCGACAGGCTAACCAACTCCGTCGGGACCAGGCCCATGAGCCGATTGCCGGACAAGTCCAACCATATCAGGTCCGTCAGGCGGCCAAGCTCAATAGGGATGGGGCCGGTGAACTGATTGCGGCCTAGCCTCAGTTGTTCTAAGTTCGCCAGGCCCCCAAGCTCGGGCGGAATCTCGCCCGTAAGTTGATTGCCGCCCAGCCCCAGCCATCTCAGTTTCGCCAGCCCGCCGAGCTCGGGGGGAATCGGTCCGCTCAGCCTATTGTTGGAGAGTGTCAGGTCTTCTAGCTTCGCTAAACTGCCCAACTCGGAGGGGATTGCGCCCGTGAGTTGGTTGCCGGTCAACCCCAGCCATCTCAGTTTCGCCAGCCCGCCGAATTCAGGGGGAATTGCACCCGTGAGATTATTGTTACTTAGCAACAGGCTCTTTAGATTCGTCAGGCTGCCCACCTCGGGCGGAACCGGCCCGGTAAGTTCATTGTTGCTTAGCGTCAGAGACTCAAGGTTCGCTAAGGAGCCCAGCTCAGGCGGCACTACTCCGGTGAGTTGTTTATCATTCAATGACAACCCTGTGACACGCCGGGGGGACCCGCCGAGGCTTACGCCCTCCCAGTTCGCTATCGGAACCTCATCGCTCCAGTTCAAAGCGGCCGTCCCCACCAGCGCGTCCCGTATCGCGAGCAGCGTAGCTCGGTCCTCCGCGACTCCCTCAGCCTCGTCGCAGAACAAGAGGCCGCCCAGTCTCAGGATTCGGGCGTTGCGGAAGGAGGCAGGCACGCAAGCGGTGGCGGAGAAGTTATTGGGTGCGAGCTCCAGTGCGTCCAGTTCCATCAGGCCGCCAAGTTCCGGCGGTATCTCTCCAGTGAGCTGATTGTTGCCCAGATACAGCCCTCTGAGGCTCGCCAACCCCCCGAGTTCCGCTGGAATCATGCCCGTAAGCCGGTTACTTTCCAGGGACAGGGTGCTCAGGTTCGTCAGCCTCCCCAGCTCTGCCGGAATTGCGCCCGTGAGCTGATTGCCGAACAGCCACAGACCGGTCAAGTTCGTCAGACTCCCCAGCTCAGGCGGAATCGTCCCCATGAGTTGATTGTCATACAGGCTCAAGCCCGACAGATTCGTCAGACTCCCCAACTCAGCTGGGATTGCGCCCGTGAGCTGGTTGCCGCCCAGGTTCAGGCCGGCGAGGTTCGTCAGGTTCCCCAGCTCAGGCGGGATTGCGCCCGTGAGCTGATTGCCCCATAGCCACATCCAATCCAGGTTCGTCAGGCCCCGCAGCTCGGGTGGAATCGCGCCCATGAGTTGGTTGTCGACCAGATTTAATTGTCTCAGATTTGTCAGGCGGCCTAGCTCGGGAGGAATCGACCCAGTGAGCCGGTTACCCCCCAGCCACATGTTTTCCAGGTTCGTCAGGCGGCCTAGTTCGGGAGGAATCGACCCATTGAGCCGGTTGTCGTGCAACCACAATCGTTCCAGGTCCGTCAGGCCGCCCAGCTCAGGCGGAATCGCCCCGGTAAGTAGATTGTCGTGCAGGTCCAACTCAGTGAGGTTGGAGAGCCGTCCCAACTCGGGCGTTATGGACCCGGTAAGCAGGTTGCCGCCTAAGTCCAAGATGCGCAGACCCGTCAGGTCGCCAAGCTCAGGCGGGATTGGCCCGGCCAGCAATCCGTCCGGCAGAGCCAATCCCGTCACGCGCAGCGGAGTGCCGCCAACCGTCACGCCCTCCCAGTCCTCTATCGGAACGTCTTCGCTCCAGTTCAGAGTCGCGGTCCCCACCAGTGCGTCCCGTACCGACAGCAGCGTCGCCTGGTCCTCCGCAAGACCCGCGTCCGTATCGACCCCAGGCGTCGCCGCCGGCACGGCGATTACGACGGGAGTGCTGACCAGCCATCGGCCGACTGGCGGCTCAGCAGGGAGGAAGCGAGCGCGCGGGGCGATCCGGTCGCTCCAGCCGTTGCCTTGGCGCTGCTGAAGGGCGAACTCGGTTCGCCCGTCTTCCACGCGCCGCGCGGTGATGCGGACTTCAACCTTGCCGCCGCTTTGGGACTGCTCGACCGTGGCCGCGATTGTGACGGGGGTGCTGACCAACCATCGGTCGATTGGCGGCTCGGCAGGGAGGAAGCGGGCGCGGGGGGCGAGCCGGCCCCTCCAGCCGTCGCCTTCGCGCTGCTCGATGGCGAACTCGGTACGCCCGTCTTCCAGGCGCTGCGCGGTGACGCGGACTTCGATCTCGCTGCCGCTTTGGGCCTGCACGGCCATCGCGGGGAAGCTGGCGGCCGCGACGATCAGCAAGACGAGGGCCGTGGCGACGCGAATGCGCATAGAGGCTTTCTTCTCTCACTCAATGTATACGGGTCAGCCGGCGTTAAGGTTTTACGCCGCTCTAGCGGTCTGAGCAGGCTGCTCCCCTGCCGAGGACTTGCCGTTGGCCCTGTCCCGCTTTCGCTCCGTCGTTGGACGCGTCGGGCGTATAGGGGCGCATGGCTGCCCCGCTAGGATTCGAACCTAGGTCAACAGATCCAAAGTCTGCTGTGCTACCACTGCACCACGGGGCAACGTCTGGACTCTCCCATTGTACCGGGAGCGGCCCCGCTACGGCTTGGGCGTCGGGTCCGGCGAGAACGACGTGAGCATCCAGATTGCGTTATCGATGCCAGCGACGATCGGGCCGTCCTTCTCTGTCTCGGCGAACGCCCGTATGCGCTCCGGGTCCTCCCGGAACTCGGCCCACTTCGCCAGCCGCTCCGCGTCGTCCTCCCACGCGAGCATGTAGTGGAGCTTCCGGTTATTGCCGATCGACTCCGTCCAGTACGCCACCGGCCGGAAGCCGTACTTCAAGAACAGCGCGTGGGTGGTGTTGCCGAACCGGTCGACCACCGCTCGCAGCTTGCCGGGCATCGCTTCGTACGTGCGCATCTCGAAAATCATCGCCGCCCTCCTCGTTCGGTTAGTGCGAGTCTACCGCAGCTACTGGCCCCCAACCGTCACCCGGTCTCCGGGTCCGATGCCCAGCTCCGCGGCGAGTCCCGCATTGATCTCCAGCACGTAGCGCACCGGCGCGCCGGACGAGTAACGCGGCAGGTCGGCGTCGGACGTCCCCGGGCTCGGCGGCGGGAGATCAGCAGCGACTCCGGCCACGACCAGCTCCTCCGTCACCCATACGATGTCGATTGGAATGCGCATCCCGCGCATCCAGAACGACGCCTCCCGCGTCTGCGCAAGCTCGAACCACATCCCCCGATCCGCCCCCAGCGACTCTCTTCCGCCGAGCCCCAACCTGCGCGACGCCGGCGTATCAGCCACCTCGACGATGAACGTCGCCCCGTCGATGGTCACCGCGACCTCTCGGAGCCCTGAGCCAACAGTTGGCGTGGCCGTCGCAGGTATTGTCGGCGTTGGCGTCGCAGCCATAGTCGGCGTTGGCGTCGCAGGCGTTGGCGTCGCAGGCGCGGTCGGCGTTGGCATCGGAGGCATTGTCGGCGTTGGCATCGGAGGCATTGTTGGCGTGGCCGTCGCAGATGCAGTCGGCGTTGGCGTCGCAGGCGCGGTCGGCGTTGGCGTCAAAGACCCGGTTGGCGTTGCCGTCGCAAGAGCAGTTGGCGTGGGCGTCACGGACTCGACGCTCGGGGTGGGTGAAGCAGTCGGCACAGAGGGAGGCGTGGGAGTCGGCTGACCGGTACAGGCCCCCGCCGCGAGCAGGAGCACGACGGCCAACGCCGCGCTCAGACGCCTCACTGCCGCTGGTCGTCCCACATCGCCGCCTGGTTCGCGGCCAGCCTCGCCGGCGGCGCAACCCCGAGGTGCGCGTATGCGGCCCGTGTCAGCGTCCTACCGCGGGGAGTCCGGTTCAGGAAGCCCAGCTGCATCAGGTACGGCTCGTACACGTCCATCAGCGTATCCGCCTCCTCGCCTATCGACGCCGCCAGCGTATCGATGCCCACAGGGCCGCCGTCGTACTTCCCGGCGATGGCGCCAAGCAGGCGATGGTCGACCTCATCGAGCCCCAAGACGTCCACTTCGAGGAGCGCCAGCGCCTCGGAGGCTACGGCCTGCGTTACGGCGCCGTCGGCGCGCACCTGAGCGAAGTCCCGCACGCGCCGGAGGAGGCGGTTCGCCACGCGGGGCGTCCCACGCGCACGGCGCGCCGTCTCCTCGATGCCCCCGTCGTCGATGCGGAGTCCCATGATTCCCGCCGACCGCGCAACGATCGACCTCATCGCCGGCAGATCGTAGTAGTCGAGCCGGTATACCGAGCCGAACCGGTCCCGCAGCGGGGCGCTGAGCATCGAGTACCGCGTCGTCGCCCCCACGAGAGTGAACGGTTCGATCTTGAGGTTGATGCTCTGCGCCTGCAGCCCCTTCCCCATTATCCAGGAGAGCGAATAGTCCTCCATGGCCGGGTACAGGATCTCCTCGACGATCTTCCCGAGCCGGTGCACCTCGTCGATGAACAGCACGTCGCCCGCCTTCACCTGGGTGAGCAGCGACGCCATGTCGCCGGGGCGCTCGATGGCAGGGCCCGCCGTGACGCGGATGTGCGCGCCCATCTCCGCCGCGATGATGCTGGCGAGCGTCGTCTTGCCAAGACCCGGCGGACCGTACAGCAGCACGTGGTCCAATGCCTCGCCGCGCTGTTTGGCGGCGTCCATCGCGATGGTCAGGTTCTCCTTGACCTTCAGCTGGCCGATGTACTCCGCGAGCCGGCGCGGACGGAGGCCGCCCTCCGCTCCGAGGTCCTCCTCGCGGGCCTTTCCCGAAACGATGCGTTCCGTCATGCGCTAGCACACCCGGCCGGAGATAGCGGCCCCGCCGATTCTAGCCGATGCGGAAGGGGCACAAGAACGGCTCGCCGGCCCTACGCTCTCGTTTTTCTGACTCGCTAGGTCGCGGACCTAGTCCGCCTTCTCCCAAATCGAGATTCGGCTCGCTCCAGGCCATCGAAATGCATCTCCTGCCTGTTCCTTAGGCCCGGCCCGCCGGCTCCCCCGCCGGCCGCTGACGACGCCCAAAACGACGAGCGCGACCCCCACCGCCGCGGCGAGCAGCGACTGCCGTACGGCCGGCCCCACGAAGGCGTCTACCGCGACGCGAGCCGTCTCCGACAGCTCCGCCGCCATGAGCTCCGGCATGCCCTGCTCCACGAGCGTCTCCTGCTCCGCGGCGATCACCGACAGGCCCGCGTCCGCCACGAACAAGACCATGCCGCTCAAGACACCCGCGGCGAGCAGCGCCCCGCCTGCCCAACCCAGCCGGCCCAGCCAGCGCGTGCTCCCCAACAGTCCGATGGCGGCCACAATCAGGACCGTCGCGACCAGCAGGAGCACTGACGAGTCCCGTCCCAGCCTTACGAAGCCGCGCGCTTGGTCGAACGCTTCGGCGTCGGCGTCCAGCAGACCGCGGAGGTCGCCGTCGTCGAACGTGAGGCCGTCGCGGAGGCGCATCCGCACGTCCATGAACAGCTCCACCGCCTCCCGGCCGGCCTCCCGCTCCAGCAGGTCCAGCAGGTCTGCGTCGGAGAACGTGTACCCGTCCCGCATCAGCTCGCGCGCCCGGTCCAGGTCAAACTCCTCGGCACCTCCGAACAGGTCCTCCTCGGTCAGCCTGATCTCGGAAGGCAGCGGATCGATGACGCGGCGCTCCGTCTGCTCGCCCACGTCCAGCCCAGCCGCCGCTTTGAACGCGTCGTACGACAGGAGAGGCGGACGGCACGGCGGCGTCTCGCTCAGCGCCAAACTGCCGTCCAGCAGCTGCGCCGCCGTGCAGACGGGCAACCGCTCGTAGACCGCCTCAAGCTTGGCGTCAACCGCGTCCGCCAGGACAACCTTCGCAACATCGAGGCGGTCGTCGAGAGGGATGACGAGCACGAAGCCATCGGTGCGTCCCGTCAGGTACGGCCCGATAGCGTCGACGCCCTGCGACACCTGTTTCGCGACCCACTCGGGCGGCAACACCCGCCCGATGGCGCCGCTTATCTCCGCGTCCGAGACCTGCACGCCCCATGGAAACACGACCGACGAGCCTAGAGCCTCGCGGACCACGGGCGAGATCCGTTCCTCCAGCAGATGCTCGTGAGCGACGCCCTCCTCCAGGCTACGGAGCAGCCAGCCCTCGACTACCTCGACGGCGACGTCGCCCCTGTCTTGCAGGAAGACCTTAACCTCGAAAGACTCCTCACGTCCGACCAGATAAGGCGTCGCGTCGTCCAACGCAGCATCCACCTGCTCCGTCAGCCACGCCTCCGGCACCACCGTCCGAAAGCCCTCGACCACGTCCTCCGCCGAGACCTCGATGCCGTACGGCAGATCGGCCAGCAGACCGTCGGACTCCGCATCCGCCGCAGGACTCACCACCTCCTCGATGAGGAACGCGTGCAGCTCCGCCTCACGCAACAGCCGTCGCGCGACGGCCTCCGCGTCGGCGGCGCGCTCATTGATAGGTATTGTGACTTCGAACGAGTCCGTCTCCCCACCGAAGTACGGGACCACCTCCGCGATTGCCCGGTCCACGTTCTCCGCAACCCAATTGCGCGGCAGCGCCTCCTCCACGAGCCCCGGCGCCGTCTCCGGCGTGAGCCCGATGCCCAGTGGCAGGTCGTCCTCGAAAGAGAATCCCCCCGACTCCTCCGACTGGCGCATGAACTCCGGTATCCCCACGTCGTACACGAAATCGATCGTGCCCGCCTCTTCGAGGACGCCGCTGTAGAACTCCGGCTCGAACACCGTCGAGTTCACCCGCAGGGCGAGGACCGACGCAAAGAACAGGCCAACGAAGATTGGGATGAGCAGAACGACAAACAGCCGCCGGATGGTGATGGACACTGGCTGCTCGATGCCCGGGACAAGGTCGGCGGATTATACCCCCGCCTCAGCCCGGCCCGCCGTGATGCACCGAGACCAGAAGGCCTTGGCCTATGGATGTGGGAGGCGAACCGCGCTGCCTCCCCTACCAGGTGAATGGCCTACGGGAGCTTCAAGTGCACCTGAGAGGAACCACGCCCGAAATGTTCAATCAATTTGCACGCATTAAGTATGAGATGCTTGGCAGAGAGATCTACATTCATTTTGATTCCGGTATCTCCTATCGGATCACCGCCATATCTGAAATCTTTACCGTTCGCATGCTTCCCACGAGGACTTAGGATATTGAGGTTGGGCCTAGATGCATCCGTAATTTCGCAGTTTTCTAGCGTAACAAGGCCCTTTTCAACCAGCCACTCCGCGGTCCTTACTTGCACATATTTCCAAGCATTAATCAACACCTCTTGTCCATCGCTGAAACGCATAGCAGTTGGAGCGAGTCTGCGCGTTTCGGAGTTTGTGGTATGCCCTTTGGACTCAAGGTGTCGCATCACACCATCGCAGAGAGGAACCCACTCAGCGCCCAGAGGCAGGAGGAACGTGGTGACGCTTGGCGGCTGTTCAACCCCCTGAGGAGGAGTAGAGATGCGCGGCTCGGGCTCAACCTGAGGAGCAATCGGTAGTTGTTCCACAGCAATCAACGGTTCAACGGCAGGATTAAACCCGCTATCAGCCAGACTGCGTCGCCACAGACCAAGGAACTTCAATGTACAGATAGCTGAATCTTCCGTAGAGATCGAAATCTTCATAACGGATTCCTGGGCGATAATGTCGTAAACTTCCCAATCGTCCCCGTTTGTCGAGGCGCAGTAACGGACATTGGTCCGGTTCTCAATGTTCTCGCTGACTGCGTAACCCACGGTCTGCCGGATTGGAGCATCTTTGTCAGTGAGTTTCTTGGCCTCTACGAAGACAACGGGTTTCCGATTGCTGCCCAGCAGGGCGTAATCCGCCCAGCCGTTCACTGTTCGAGGTTCTATCTGAACCATGTACGGGTCAGATACGTCCCAACCAAGAGCGCACAGCATTGGGTCTATCAGGGTTACACGAGTGCGGCTCTCATAAGCCCCGATGTAAGGCCCGTGTTCCTTGATTCGCGCTTTCAGCGTCTCGATTGTCTGCACCAAGTCTTCCAGCACGACGGCGTCCTCCCGAATGGGCGAGGTTCGCGCTATCCTACACCATCCCCCTGCGCTCCCCTGTAAACTCCCCCCATGACCAACGACGCCTACGAGCGCTGGCGGCGCGAGACTTACGAGCCCTCGGTGCGTCGCGTGCCCGAGCGCAAGCCCTCCTTCGCGACAGAGTCCGACCTCGACGTGGCGCCTCTGTACGGCCCCGCCGACGCCCCGCCTCCCCAAAGGCAAGAAGACCCTGTCGGCTTCCCGGGCGAGTACCCCTTCACGCGCGGCGTCCAGCCCTCCATGTATCGCGGACGGCTCTGGACCATGCGCCAGTACGCGGGATTCTCCACCCCCGAGGACTCGAACGCCCGCTACCGCTTCCTCCTGTCCCAGGGACAGACCGGCCTCTCCGTCGCCTTCGACCTCCCCACTCAGACCGGCTACGACGCCGACCATGAGCTCGCCCGCGCCGAGATCGGCAAGGTCGGCGTTCCCATCTCCAGCCTCGCCGACATGGAAGTCCTCCTCGACGGCCTCCCCCTCGCCGAGATAACGACCTCGATGACCATCAACGCCACCGCTCCCATGCTCCTCGCCCTCTACCTCGCGGTGGCGCGCAAGCAGGGCGTCCCCTTCAATCAGGTGGGCGGCACGACGCAGAACGACGTGCTGAAGGAGTACATCTCGCGCGGCACCCACATCTTCCCCCCTGCCCCGTCCCTCCGCCTCGTCGCCGACATGTTCGCCTTCTGCTCAGCGGAGACCCCCCGCTGGAACACCATCAGCATCAGCGGCTACCACATGCGCGAGGCCGGCGCGACCGCTCCGCAAGAGCTCGCCTTCACCCTCGCCAACGGCGTCGCCTACGTCCAAGCCGCCATCGACGCGGGCCTCGGCGTCGACGACTTCGCCGGAAGGCTCTCGTTCTTCTTCGCCGCGCACAACAACCTGTTCGAAGAGGCCGCCAAGTTCCGCGCCGCCCGCCGCATGTGGGCCCACATCATGCGCGACCGCTTCGGCGCGAAGGACCCGCGGTCGTGGATGCTCCGCTTCCACACCCAGACCGCCGGAGTCACGCTCCAGGCCCAACAGCCCGATGTGAACGTCATCCGGACCACCGTCCAAGCCCTTTCGGCCGTCCTAGGCGGGACCCAATCGCTGCACGTGAACTCGAAAGACGAGGCCCTCGGACTGCCGACCGAAGACTCCGCCGCCCTCGCCCTCCGCACCCAGCAGATCCTCGCCCACGAGTCCGGCGTCGCCGACACCATCGACCCCCTCGCCGGCTCCTACTACGTTGAGCGTCTGACCGACCTCATCGAGGCTGTGGCCGGCGACTACCTCCGCCGCATCGACGAGATGGGGGGCGCCGTCGCCGCCATCGAGGCCGGCTTCCAGCGCGGCGAGATCGAGGAGGCCGCGTACCGCCACTTCAAGCTCGTCGAGAGCGGCGAGCGCGTCATCGTCGGCGTCAACGCTTTCGAGTCCGACGCTGAGGAGCGCATCCAGCTCCAAGCCATCCCCTCCGACGCCGCCCAGCGCCAGCTCGACCGCCTCGACCGCGTCCGCAACGAGCGCGATCCCGCCGCCGTAGACGCCGCCCTCCGGCGCCTGACCGACGCCGCCCGGACCGACGCCAATCTGCTTCCTCCCATGCTCGAATGCATCGAGAGCTACGCCACCCTGGGCGAGACCTGCGACGCTCTCCGCGCGGTCTTCGGCACGTTCGACCCGCCCGTATAGCAGCGTCCCCTTCCGCGGTGATGGCCCTGAGAACGCCTGCCCTCTTGTCAAAATATAGACTAGTCCGGACTAGATGAGCTAGACTAGTATTGACATGGCGGCAGGCAGGGGCTAGCATGCAACCATCAACCTGGCCGCCTAGGGCGTGAACGAAAGGAGGGATGCCGTGACCACGCAAACCGCACCCCCGCACGCTGATCCCCTCCACACATGGACCATCGCCGAAACCAAAGCGCGGCTGTCCGAGATCCTGCGCCTCGCGGACGAAGAAGGCCCGCAGCGCATCGGTCTGAAGCACCCGTTCATCGTGGTGCCGGAGCGCGTCTGGGAGGAGCAGGCGCGCCCCCGCAAGCCGCTCGGCCAGTGGCTCGTGGAGAACTTCCCCCGTGGCGTCAACCTGGAGATTCCCGCTAGCGGTGAAGACAGGCCGATTCCCTTCATCGACTACGACCAGCCATAGCGCATGAGCGGCTACCTGCTCGACACGAACGTCATCTCCGAACTGACGAAAACCCCGCCCAACGCGGGTGTCATCGCCTTCCTATCGAGACAAGACGACCTCTGGATTCCCGCAATTGCGCTGCACGAACTGCAGTACGGGCTGCAACTCCTCCCTCACGGACGACGGCGCTACGGACTGGAGTTCGCTATGACCGCCTTCATCGCGGAATACGAGGAGCGCGTCCTCCCTCTCTACCGCGAAGCAGCGGAGTATGCAGGCGGCTTCCGCGCGCAAGCGCACCGGTCAGGCCGTTCGCTCGCAGTGGGCGACGCGCTCATCGCCGGAACGGCTGCGGCGCACGAACTCATCCTCGCCACCCGGAACACCGGGGACTTCGACTACTTGGCCATCGAGCTCGTCAACCCTTGGCGGAACGCCCAGCCCGCCTTCTGAATTTCGCCTTCCCACGCGTCGTAGCAACTTTCGCGCGTGCTACAATCCCGCCAAACAGCCTGCATCAGGAGGAACGCCCTAATGCTCTCCGCACAGGACAACCAACGCCTAACCCAGGTCGGGCCCGGCACATCGGGGGGCGCGCTCATGCGCCGGTACTGGCACCCCTTCGCCGCCGTCACCGAGCTCGACGACAAGCCCACCAAACCCGTTCGCATCCTCGGCGAGGACCTCGTCCTCTACCGCGACAAGTCTGGCACGCTAGGCCTCATTGAGCGCTTCTGCCCTCACCGCCGCGTCGACCTCTCCTACGGCATCCCCGAGGAACACGGTCTCCGCTGCATGTACCACGGCTGGATGATGGACGAGACCGGCCAGTGCATCGAGCAACCCTTCGAGGAAACCGTCCACCCCGACGGACGCTTCAAGGAGAAGGTCAAGATCGCCGGCTACCCCGTGCAGGAGCTCGCGGGCATGCTCTGGGCCTATATGGGGCCGGACCCTGCTCCTCTCATCCCCATGTGGGAGCCCTACACCTGGGAGAACGGCTACTCGGACATCGGCATCGCCGAGCTGCCCTGCAACTGGCTCCAGTGCCAGGAGAACTCCCACGACCCCGTCCACCTGGAGTGGCTGCACGGCTACTGGGGCGTCGTTCAGCAACGCGAGAAGGCCGTGAAGCTCGGCGGCGACGCCGACCTCAGCCCCATCATCCCCCGCAACCACAAGAAGATCGGCTTCAGCGAGTTCGAGCACGGCATCATCAAACGCCGCGTCGTCGAGGGCACGTCAGAGGAAGACCACGACTGGAAGGTCGGCCATCCCGCCCTCTTCCCCAACATCCTCTTTGTCGGCGACGGCGTGAAGTGCAACTTCCAGTACCGCACCCCCGTCGACGACGAGACCACGCTGCACATCACCTGGTTCTTCTACAAGGCGGCGCCCGGCACGACCCTCCCCAAGCAGGAGAAGATTCCTCACTTCATCGTGCCGCTCTACGACGAGACCGGCGCCCTAATCCCCGACCTCGTCAACCACCAGGACTTCGTCGCCTGGATCACCCAGGGCCCCAACGCCGACCGCGTCCGGGAGAAGCTCGGCGAGTCCGACCGCGGCGTCATCATGCTCCGCAAACAGCTCAGCGACCAGATGCAGATCGTCGAGGACGGCGGCGACCCCATGAACGTCATCCGCGACCCCAAGAAGAACGAGAGCATCGAGCTGCCCCTCGAACGCTGGCCCTCCCTTCAGGAGGTCAGCCGCATCTCCAAATACTTCACTGCCCAAGCCGGCGAGAGCGACCAGGTCAAGAACGACATTCAGAGCGTCCTCTCCAGCTGGGACAGCCACGCCGAAGAGGTCGTCGCCAGCAACCGCGAATAGAGGGCGAGGGAGGGGGTTGGAGCGCAGGCGCGTCCCAACTCCCTCCTCCCTTAATACTCCGCGTCAGGCAGCAGGCGCGCCCTCCCCTCCTCCGGGACGACCTGCGCAGCGTTCAGCGCGCACGCCAGCATCGAGTAGTACCCGGCCGTCGCCGTCAGGTCCGTCACCGTCCGCGTGCCGAGCGTGTCGTGCGCCTTCTGGAACACCTCGTCTGGAATGCGCCCCTTCTCCAGCAGCGCGCTCACGAAGTTGAACACCATCGCCTCGTCGTCGGTCAGACCCGCGGGCGCCGTGCGGTCGCGGACCGCCGCGATGGCCTCGGGACGCGCGCCCTCGCCCTCCGCGATCGGCTGGTGCGCCGTCCACTCATACTGGCAGTTCCATTCCCGCGCGACCGTCAGGATGGCCAGCTCCCGCAGCGCAGGATCGAGCGTGTTCTCGAACCGGATGTACGTGCCGACGCGGGCGATGCGCTCCGCAACGTCGGGACTGTTCAGCAGAATGAGGAATGGCCCCCGCACCTCGCCGCGGCTCCCCGCGACGTAGTCGAAGTGGGTCTGGTCCTCGGACGATAGACTCTCTCGCGTAACCTGGGGCAATCTGGACATTGTCGTTCTCCTTGCGCCGCCGACAAATAAGACCTCGCGTAGTATCTTATGACGTGACGCCGCCCGCGCGCTTGGCGAGTGGCGCGGGGACGTCAGACCCCTCTCTCTGCAAAATAGAGGGAGGCCTGATTTCCTCTCCCCGCTGCGGGGGTTGTCCCTTGGCCTCGCTTCCGCCGCGGGGGGAGGACTGTTTGATCCTCTCCCCCCGCTTGCGGGGGAGGCAGGGGGGCAGATGGACTTCGAATACGTCTACAGCGACGAGCAGCAGCGCTTCCGGCGCGAGGTGCGCGACTGGCTCGACGCCAACGTCGCCCCGGAGCGGCGCGCCCCCCGCGACCCCGAGTCCATCGACGACGAGACCTACGCCTACTTCCGAGAGGTACACAAGGGCCTCGGCAAGATGGGCTGGCTCTACCCCACCTACCCGAAGGAGTACGGCGGCGGCGGACTCACCGGCGACCATGAGATGGTCGTCTCCGAGGAGCTCACGCTCCGCCGCATCCCGCCCCACTTCTCCAACGGCCTCGTCCTGCCCTCCATCCTCGTATGGGGCACGGAGGAGCAGAAACAGGCATTCCTGCCGGGCCTGCTCAGCGGCGAGACCATCGCCTACCAGACATTCAGCGAGTCCCACGCCGGCTCCGACCTTGCGTCCATCACGAGTCCCGCCGACCGCGACGGCGACGACTGGGTGCTGAACGGCCACAAGCTCTTCATTACCGGCCTGCGCACGCCCGACCTCCTCTTCGGCCCGTTCGTGACCGTCCCCGGCGGCGAGCGGCACCACAATCTCGGCTACTTCCTCATCCCCGTCCCCACCACCGGCGTGACCATCGAGCAGATGGTCCTCCTCAACGGCCCCGGACAGAAGTTCATCTATTTCGACAACGCCCGCGTCCCGGCCACCCACCTCATCGGCGGCGAGACCCAGGGCTGGCAGGTCTCGGCCACCACCCTCGAACAAGAACACGGCGGACGCGGCGCCCCCTTCACCCCCGACCTCGACATCGAGGAGCTGTTTGACCACGTCCGCTCCGCCAAGCGCAACGGCAGACCTCTCGCCGATGACCCCCTCGTCCGTATCGCCGCAATGGACTGCTACATCGAGAGCAACGTCAACCGGCTCCTCGCCACGCGCAACTTCTGGATGTACGTCACCAAGCAGGAGATGACCTACCACGGTCCCCAGAGCGCTCTCTGGCGTAAGGAGTTCAAGGTCCGCAACGCGAACCGCGAGCGCGAGATCATGGGCCCCCAGGCCTTGCTCGACGGGACCGACCCCGGCGCCGAGTTCGAGGGCGCCCCCGAGGTCCGGCAGCGGCGCAACCTTGCTTGGACCCACCCCGGCGGCACGCCGGAGATCATGCGCCTCATCATGGCCCGCAGGCTTGGCCTCAGCCGGACGCGAGAGCGCGCCGCCCCCACCCCATCCACCGCCACGGAGCACACGGGCTAGCATGGACCTCGCCTACACCGAGACTCAGCGCATGCTCCTCGACGTCGCCCGGACGTTCGTCGCCAACGAGGTCCCCAAGTCGCGCGTCCGCGAGATCGACGACGGCCCTTCCGGCTTCTCGCCCGACCTGTGGAGGCAGATGACCGAGATCGGCCTGCCCGGCATGGCCGTAGCCGAGGCCCATGGAGGCTCGGCTTCAACGCTCATGGACTACGCCGTCGTGTTCGAGGCCCTCGGCGAGGGCGCCGCGCCCAGCCCGCTCTTGGCCAACGCCTTCGCCGCTTACCTGCTCGCCGAGCTGGGCGCGGACGGCGCGCTGCTCAGGAGCATCGCCGCCGGAGAACGCCTTGCCGTCGTCGCCCTCACCGAGCCGGACTACGGCTGGGAATCGGCCAACGTCGGCGCCGTGGCCGAGCCTTCGGGCGGCGGATTCACTCTCAGCGGCGTCAAGACCTTCGTACCCTACGCCCACGTCGCGGACGAGTTCCTAATTGTCGCCAACCTCTCCCCGAACCCCCTCTCCCTTGAAGCTGACAGTCCCCTCTCCCCTCTAGGAGAAGCTGACAGTCCCCTCTCTCTTCCAGGAGAAGCTGACAATCCCCTCTCCCTTCCAGGGGGAGGGTTAGGGAGGGGGCCCACCGTTTTCAGCGTCCCAGCGGGCGCGCCCGGCCTGACCGTCCGCCGGCAGTCCGGATGGCTTGGCGAGCCGGTGTGCGAGATTAATCTCGACGGAGTGCAGGTCGACCGCTCGTCAGTCGTCGGGAGCGGCGGCGCCTGGCCCGCCATCGAGCGAGCGATGGACAAAGCGGCGGCCCTCCTCTGCGCCTATATGCTCGGCGGAGCCCAGCGCGTCGCCGACATGGCCATCGAATATTCCAAGACGCGTATCGCCTTCGGCGTCCCCATCGGCACGTTCCAGCGGGTGCAGGACCTGGTCGTCGCCGCCCTCAACGACACCGACGCCATCCGCTGGAGCGCCTACGAGGCCCTCTGGAAGCTCGACGAGGCCAAGCCGGACGCGGCGGTGTCCGTCTCCATGGCCAAGGCCATCGCGAGCGAGTCCTTCCCCCGCGCCTGCGAGAACGCTCACTACGTCCACGCGGGCATCGGCATGGACCTCGACTACGGCCTCACCCACCACACCAAACGCTCCCGCTTCTACGGCCTCTACCTCGGAGGCCCGACCCACCACAAGCTCCGCATGGCCCGCCTCCTTGGCCTCCCCCCTCTCTAACGCTCCCCCGCAGACGGCCCCCTCCCTAACTCTCCCCGCAGACGGTGGAGAGGACTGTCCCGCCTGCGCGATAACGGGTGAGTACCCCCACTGCGACACTTGCCCCTTCCGCCATCGCCAACCACCCCCTACCCTGTCCCTGACAGTCCGGCTCCCGCGGCAGGCCCGACTCCGGAACGATTGGCCCGGCCCAGAGGCGGAATGAGCCCGAATGAGCCTAAATGAGCCTCCTAGAGAAGAAATCCCCCGCCTTGCTCACACACGAATGTCTCACAATGTCTCGCTTCCGGCGGTTGCCCACTCCTACAATGTCCCATCCAGGCGTAGGCTCGGCCGGACTTTCGCCCCCTCCTCCGTCTGCTCACGTCTGCTCACGTCCTCTCCCTCGTCTGCTCCGGCCCTCCCTGCTAGGCTGTAGATCCCCAACGTTCCGAGGAGTCCCAACATGCCGCAGATGACCGCAGGCCAAGCCCTCATACGCTCACTCTACCGCGAGGGCGTCCGCGTCGTGTTCGGGCTGCCCGGCGTGCAGATGTACCACGCCATCGACCCGCTCTACGACCAGCCCGGCATGCGCTTCATCACCGTCCGCCACGAGCAGGCCACTGCCTACATGGCCGACGGCTTCACTCGCGCCGGCGGCGGAACGGGTATGGCGATGGTCGTGCCGGGCCCCGGGCTGCTCAACGCCTCCGCCGCCATCGGCACGGCCTACGCCGCCTCCTCGCCCATCCTCGTCCTCTCCGGCCAGGTACAGAAGGACCTCATCGGCCTCGACCGCGGCATCCTGCACGAGGTCAACGACCAAATGGAGGCCATCAAACCGGTGACCAAGGCCGCCTACCGCATCATGGAGGCCGCCGAAGTCCCGGGCGTCGTCCACGAGGCCTTCCGCCAGCTCCGCACCGGCAGGCCGCGCCCCGTCGAAATCGAGATTCCGCCGGAGACCCTCGCCGAGGTCGCCGACATCGAGCTCCTCGAACCCGGCGACTATCAGCGCGAAGCAGCCTCCGACGCCGAGATAGAGCACGCCGCGGCCGTGCTGGCAGGCGCCAAGAATCCCCTGGTCTGGGCCGGCGGAGGCGTAATCTCCTCCGGCGCGTCCGATGCGCTCTTGAGCGTCGCCGAGCATCTCCAGGCGCCTGTGATGACCACCCACGAGGGCAAGGGCGCGATTCCCGACTCCCACTACCTCAGCATGGGCACCCTCAAGTCCCGCGCCGACGACTTCCGCGACCACCTTCACCACCACGACGTCTTCCTCGCCGTCGGCACGCGGTTCGCCACCGCCATGCTCACCCACGACGCCCGGATCGTGCAGATCGACATCGACCCCGAGGAGATCGGGCGCAACTATCCGGGGACCGTCGGCGTGACGGGCGATGCAAAGGGGTCGCTGGAGAAGCTGGCCATCGCGCTCCAAAGGGCCATGCCCCCCGCCCCCAGCAAGCGCGAGATGCTGGAGAAGCTCCGTGCGGCCCGCTTCGGCCCCGCGATGCGCTTCGAGCCCCTCGACTCCTACTTGAAGGCGGTCCGCGCCGCCCTCCCGGAGGACGGCATCCTCGTCGCAGGCATGACTCAGATCGGGTACTACAGCCGCCTCTTCTACCCCGTGGAGAGGGCCGGCACGTACCTGAACTCCTCCTACTTCGGCAACCTCGGCTTCGCGTGGCCCACGGCCCTCGGCGCAAAGGTCGCCCAGCCCGACAAAGCGGTCGTCTGCGTATCCGGCGACGGCGGCTTCCTGTTCAACTCCCAGGAGCTCGCCACCGCCGTCCAGTACCGCATCAACGCCGTCGCCGTCGTCTTCAACGACAACGCCTACGGCAACGTGATGCGCGACCAGGTGCAGCGGTTCGACGGGCGCATCGTCGGCTCCCAGCTCCACAACCCCGACTTCGTCAAGCTGGCGGAGGCGTATGGCGCGCGGGGCGTGAGGGTCGAGGACGCCCCTGCCCTGGAAGCCGCTCTCCACGAGGGCATCGCCGCCGACCTCCCAACCCTCATCGAGGTCCCCATGGGCCCCGTCGATTCACCGTTGTAGCCATTGAATCAGATATCATAAACTGATATCGTCTCCAAGTGAGGAAGAAACATCACCGCGTTCTGGAGGCCATCTTCCAGCGTCCTACATCATCAGGGGTTCGCTGGGACGATATCGAATCACTGTTTCTTGCTTGCGGGGCCTACATCGAGGAGCGAGCAGGTTCGAGGTTGTATGTGGAGTTGAACGACGTCGTTCTCCACTTTCACAGGCCGCATCCGCAGAAGGAGGCCAGGAAGAGGGCAGCAGAATCGGTGCGGAGATTCCTGAGAGAGGCCGGTGTGGAGCCGTGATGGAATACAAGGGATACCGGGCAAAGGTGCAGTTCGACTACGAGCAAGGCGTCTTCTATGGCGAGGTAATAGACACCCGCGATGTGATTGTCTTCGAGGGCCTGTCTGTCGAACAGTTGACTATCGAGTTCGAGACCTCGATCGACGACTATCTGGCCGCCTGCGCCCAAAGAGGCCGCGAGCCGGACAAGCCCTTCTCAGGACGTATCCCTCTTCGCGTGCCGCCCCAGGTCCATCGAGCCGCCGCTACCGCGGCCAGTCAAGACGGCAAGAGCCTCAACGCCTGGCTAGCGGAGACGATAAGAAGGGCGGTCGAAAGCGCCCGGTAGACCGCGAAACCGACTCCGTCGCTCTATCTGTCTTGCAAGGAGGGTCCATATGAAGGCCAAGACCATGCGCTCGTGGAACATGAACGCCGCCAGCCTCGAAGACTCGGTGCGCTTCTATCAGGAACTGTTTGGGGCCGAGGTCACAACGAGGCACCAGGTGCGCGGAGTCGACGTCGTCAGGCTCCGCGTAGGCGACTTCGCCCTCGGCCTGTTCGACGCGTCAGGTGGCGACAGCCCCGGCGTGCCCCACCACACCTTCGCCATCGACGGCCCGGACGACCCCGCCGAGCTGACGCGCGAGATCGAAGGGCGCGGTTTCGTCGTGGACCACGTTCGGGAGCACCGCGACGGCACCGGATACTCGCTGTACGTCGACGACCCAAACGGCAACCACCTGGAGCTGTCGGTTGGGCAGGGCTGACCCCTCGTCTGCTCTGTCTTCCGTCTGCGAAGGAGGGCCGGGGAGGGGGCATGGAAGCGATAGTCGCTTGAACCTCGCGTCGCGCGATGCTATTAGCGCGGGGCGTTGATGACTTCGGCCGGCTTCACCCTCGAACTCCCCCACGTGACCGTCTCCGGCATCCGTCGTGGACGCGGCCCTAGTGTCCTCTATGTTCACGATGAGCTCTGCTCCGCGTGGACGCCCTTCCTCGACGTACTCGCCGAGACGTTCGACGTCGCCGCCATCGAGCTGCCCGGCTTCGGGGACTCCGAGCGCCCGGACTGGGCCGAGACCATCGAAGACTACGCTTTCGTCGTCGCCGACCTCGTAGCCAAGCTGGCCCAGGACGGCTCCCCCGCCCTCATTGGCGCGGGCCTCGGCGGGTGGCTCGCCCTCGAAGCCGTCATACGCGGCGCGCCCGCCGCTTCGCTCGTCGTCATCGGCGCCCCCGGCGTCGACATCCCCGGCGATCCTCCCCTCGACTATTTCGTCCTTACGCCGGACGAGCGCGCCGCTCTCTTCTTCGAAGACCTCGACTGCGCACCCCAGGTGGACGAAGACACGGCAATCAGGAATGAGAGCATGACCGCGCGCCTCGTCTGGCAGCCCCGCTACTTCTCCCCCAACCTTCCGCGCCGCCTGCACCGCGTCAGCATCCCCACCCTCGTCGTCTGGGGCGAGCGCGACCGCTTCTTGTCGCAGGCCCACGGCGAGGCGATCGCCGGCGGCGTTGCGGACGGACGAATCGAGGTCATCCCGAACGCCGGACACTTCCCCATTTACGAGAATCCCATCGGCGTAGGCAAGCTGATTCAGAGCTATCTCTTCGACCAGCCCGGACTTAGGAAAGAGTAGAAGCCGTGCAGTTCGTCTACTTCCACCTCATGCCCTGGCCCCATCTCGACGAGTCCTTCGAGTCGGAGCGCTCAGCGTGGGTAACCTACTCGAACGCCAACTACGACCCCCAGCGAGGCGCCGAACTCTACGAGCAGTACCTGGACCAGCTGGTGTACGCCGAGGAGCTCGGCTTCGACGCCATCGCGGTCAATGAGCACCACCAGACCGCTTACGGCCTCATGCCGTCCCCCGACGTCATCGCCTCCTATCTCGTGGCGCGGACCCGGAAGGCTAAGATCGCGATCCTCGGCAACGCCACTCCCCTGCGCGACCACCCGCTCCGGGTGGCGGAGGAGGTCGCGATGATGGACGTCATCAGCGGCGGGCGCATTATCTGCGGGTTCGTCCGGGGCATTGGCCCTGAGTACCACAACTTCAGCATGAACCCCGCAAACAGTCTGGAGCGCTTCCGCGAAGCCCACGACCTTATCGTCGAGTCCTGGACCAAGCCGGGCCCTTTCCGATGGGAGGGCAAGCACTACCGGTTCGAGTACGTGAACCCGTGGCCCAGACCGCTCCAGCAGCCCCACCCACCAATCTGGATCCCCTCCCAAGGCAGCGGCGAGACGATCGGGTGGGCAGCCGAGCGCTGCTACACCTTCATCGTCACCTTTACACCGTTCCGGAACGTGGCGCGCCTCATGGGCCAGTACCGAGAAGCCGCGCAGGGCTTTGGCTACGATGCCGAACCCGAACAGATGGGGTGGGCGCTCCCGGTCTACGTCGGTGCGACCGACCAGGACGCCATCGCCGAGGCGAGACCCCACGCCGAGTACCTCTTCAATCAGCTCGTGCGCCGTCCGCTGCCGGTCTTCTTCCCGCCCGGCTACCTCAGCGAAGGCTCCGCCAAGGCTGTCCTCCGCGCCTTCTCAGCCATCGGGACCCAGCGCACGACCATCGAGCAGCTGAACGACAACTCCCAGATCATCGTCGGCTCCGCCGAGACGGTGACGCGCCGGCTGCGGGAGTGCGTCGATGAGTCGGGCATCGGGACGCTCGTCCTCCTCCCCCAGTTCGGCTCCATGCCCCACGAGCAGACGGTCGGCAACATGGAGCGCATCGCCGAGCAGGTCATGCCCGCCCTCCGCGACCACGTCAGCGCCGTCTATCGATAGGCGCAGAGGCCTCGAC
Source organism: Dehalococcoidia bacterium (assembly GCA_965219425.1). GTDB lineage: Bacteria > Chloroflexota > Dehalococcoidia > Lucifugimonadales > Australimonadaceae > S5-327. The sequence goes on along the minus strand of OZ244741.1, from coordinate 3,296,952 downwards.
TAGAGGGGGTTGCGCCGGCAAGGTCGGGGAAGCGGCTGAAGTCCATGATGCCGTCGCGGCTACTGGACAGTCCCGTGCCCCCAGGTGCCCTCGTAGTCGCGCTGCTGCTCTTGGGGCAGCAGCCGCGACTCCAGGTCTTGCACACGGGATGGCGACGGCGTGAGCAGCGGTTGGTAGGAGAAGGCGCCGTACTCCGACTCGCGGGCGCGGCGTCCCCAATCGCGTTGCGCGTCGACGCCTCGACGCTTGAAGTCGTTGAGGAACTCCCATTGCGCCTGCAGACCAATGCTGGTCGTGAGCGCGGGGAAAAGCATCGCCGCCGCGCCGTAGCCCTGCATCTCCTCGATTGAGGGGAACGGCGGACCGCCTCCGTAGTGCGGAATGGTAGGGCCGGGGATGCGCGCGCACGCCTCTGCCATATGATCCTTCGTATCCACCGTGTTTATCCAAATGACGTCCGCGCCGCCATCCTCCACGTAGGTCGTGCATCGCTCGACCGCTTCGTCGAAGTCGCTGTCCTCCGCCCCAATCAGGTCGCACCGGGCGCAGATGACGAGGTCCGAGCCAATCTCGTCCCGCGCTTCGACCGCTGCCTTGATTTTCCCCACAGCCTCATCGCGGGGGATGCACCGCCGTCCCGCCGACGTGCCCGATTTCTTCGGCGCTTCCTGGTCCTCGATGGAAACGCACGCGACGCCGGCCTGCGCCGCCTCCCGCACAGTCCGGTAGACGTTCAGCACGTTCCCCCAACCGGTGTCGCCGTCCATGAACACGCAGATCTCCGACACCGCCGTGATGCGGCGCGCGGCGTCCACCATCTCGCGCATGCCGATGAGGCCCACGTCCGGCAGGCCGTATACGTAGGCGTTGGTCTGCGAGCCGGCCATGAAGAACGCCTCGAAGCCGAGGCTCTCGCACATCCGCGCCATGAGCGGGCTGAAACCGCCGGGGATGAGCAAGACCTCCTCGGCGGCCAGCAGCTCCCTGAACCGCGTCCCTGGACCCTGCGCCATTGCTCTTCCTCTCGGACTTCCCAAGTCCTCCCTATCGCGCTACGCCTAGCCCTGCTGCTGCGGGGCAGGATTGGGCAGGTCCATGCCCAGCGTGCTCGGAAACACCTGCGCCAGCTCTCCGACAGTCCAACGGTCCGCCCCAGTCTTGGAGATAACGCGGCCCGGCGTTGGATGAGACATCAGCCCTACCAGTCCGCCGCTCACGTAGAAAACTTGGCCGTTCACGTCCGACGCTTCGTCCGTACACAGCCAGACGACCACTGGCGCGATGGCCTCCGGAGGGCGGGGCCTCGGCGCGATGGCCGCGAACGACGCGGACGTGATGCCCGATTGCGCCCGCAGCTCGCGCGCCGCGTCCGGGACCGACTGCGTCATCCGCGTCTCGGCGGAGGGCGAGATCGCGTTGCAGGTGATTCCGTACTGTCCTAGGTCGCGCGCCACGACCCGCACCAGCCCGGCGATGCCGTCCTTCGCGGCGCCGTAGTTTGCCTGGCCGGAGTTGCCCCACAGGCCGGAGGTCGAGGAGAAAGCTACGATGCGGCCGGAGCGCTGGGCCCGCATCAGCGGGCTCACGTGCCGTATCAGGTTGTAGTGTCCTTTGAGGTGGACGGCGATAACCGCGTCCCACTCCTCCTTGGACATGTTGAACACCATCCGGTCCCGCAGGATGCCCGCAGGATTCACCAGGATGTCGATGCGCCCAAACTCGTCGATGACCGACTGCACGACGCGCCCGGCACCGTCGAAGTCTGCAATCGATTCGTAGCTCGCGACCGCCTTGGCGCCGCCCTCGCCAATCTCGCCGACCACCTCGTCCGCCGGTCCCGACGAAGGCTCCTCGCCCGCCAGCGACACCCCAAGGTCGTTCACGACTACGCTCGCCCCGTAAGCCGCCAGCAGTTTGGCAACCCCCTTGCCGACCCCGCGTCCGCCACCCGTGACGAGCGCTACCTTGCCGTCGAGGAGCTGCTCAACCATCGCGCGGCCTCGCGGGGGCGGGATTGGCGAGCCCTTTCACGAGCTCGGCCGGCATGAGCTCCCGAAGCTCTTCGACGGTGAAGCTTCCATCATCGCGCACGATGGCCCGCTCCAGCCGGGGCTGGGACATCAGCGCCACCGAGTTCCCGTAGACGTAGAAGAACTGGCCGTTGACGCTCCGCGCGAAGTCTCCGGCCAGGTATGCGACAAACGGGGCGATGGCCTCCGGGTCGTGGGTCACGCCCTGCGAGCCGAGCGCCGCCCGCGAGATGCCGCGCTCGGACCGGCGCGCACGCGCCTCGTCGCTCACGCTCTGAGTCATGCGCGTGGAGGCCACGGGGACGATGCAGTTGCACGTGACGCCGTACCGCCCCATGTCGCGCGCCACGACCTTGGTCAGCCCGCTGATTCCGGCTTTTGCCGCGCCGTAGTTGGCCTGTCCCGGATTGCCGACCAGCCCGGAGGTCGAGCTGACGGTCACGATGCGCCCAGAGCGCCGGGGCCGCATGTAGGTGCAGGCGTGCCGCACGACGTTGAACGTTCCGGTCAGGTGAACGTCGATGACGTCGTCCCACTCCTGCTCCGACATGTTGAAGACCATGCGGTCGCGCAGGATGCCGTGGGCGGTCACCACGATATCCAATCCGCCGAATGAGTCGACGGCCATCTGCACGAGGCGTTCGCCCGCCTCGAACTCCGTGACTGAATCGTAGGACGCTGCAGCCCTGCCGCCGGCGGCCTCGATAGCGGCGACGACATCGTCGGCGGGCGCCCGGGCCGCGCCGGAGCCATCGAGCGCTCGACCGGGGTCGTTGACGACGACCGATGCGCCCTCGGCAGCGAGGAAACGAGCAACGCCGCTCCCGATGCCCCCGCCCGCGCCGGTGACGACAGCCGTCTTGCCTGTCAGCGAGTCTCCCATGGCCGAGGAGTATAGCGCCTGCCCACCTGTCGTGGGGCGCGTTCGCTTCCGGCCTCAGAGCAACGGCACTCGAGGCGCCGCGCTCCTTGGCAACAAGCCAATCAGCCTGGGGTCATCGGCGACCTCAATCTGCCTGCGGTAGGGCACGAACCCAGACCGGATGTAGAAGTCCAGCGCGTGGGGATGATCGAGAGTGCACGTCTGCAGCCGTAGCCTTTGGATGGAGCGCGACCATGCCAGCTCCAGCATCCTGTTCATCATCCACCTGCCGGCGCCCCGGCCAACCATCGGCGGCGTCAGCCCAAAGAAGCTGAGGTCACACTCGCCCGCCGTGCCGAAGTCAAGCTCCGCCAGACCCTCCTCCCGTCCCTGCGTCTCGAACACGTACGTCTCGCAGTGGGAGGCATTGAGGACGCCGTGAAGCTCGTCGTCGTCCATCTGCAAACGCGAAAACCATAGCCAGTTCTCGCCTATCCGCCTGAACAAGGCGCGATACCAATCGGCATCCGGGACATCGACCTTGCGAAGCGTCCACGACGCGTCCGAGCGCTCGGCCCGCGCCGGCGGCCTCTGAAACATCTGCAGGTGCGTCACGACCGAGACGGTCTTGCCGTTCGGGATGTTGCTGTAGCCGTCAGGAATGTCCATGGCAACCTTGGGACCAAGAACGGCCGACGCACGGACGAGGCGAACTTCTCCGTTCTCTCCTCCGCGACTTCACACCGGCCACGCTCCGACGGAGCATGGGTTTCCGGGTGCGGGGGTCACAGCGTGGCGCTAGAAGAACCTCCCTTGCGGCTCCAGTCCTAGGAAGAACTGACCGGCGGTCTCGTAGTGCTCCATCCGTCCTTGGATCTGCTGGGTTATGGCATGGGCGTCCTGGAATTTCCGTTGGACGGGAGTGGACTCGAAGATCGCGGTTGCCCCGAACACCGAATATGCGATGTCGACGACCTCAGCAGCCTGCCTGACGGCGTGGGTGCCCGCCAGCCGGAGCGGGATTCGGTCTTCCAGGGATAGCGAGCCGAGCTCGACCGCGCTCCGCCAGAGGAGGCCCGCCTTCTCCATCAGAAAGGCGTGGGCGGCGCCCCAGAGCGCTTCCGCCCGCCCGATGTCCCTTTGGATGGACGGCTGGTCCCGCAGCAACGTCTGCTCCTGGGGCGTCTTCTTGGTGGCGACCTCGATCGCCGCGTCGAGGGCTGAGCGAGCCACTCCCAGGGCCACGGACCCGAAGGAGGCGCCGAAGAACAGGCTTCTGGGGATGAGGTACAGGGGCCCGCTCTCGTGAGGGTCTCGGGACTCGATGAAGGTATGGCCCTTGGGGACAAAGAGGTCCTTCACCTCGAAGCTAAAGCTGCCGGTGCCGCGAAGGCCGTTCACCTGCCATGTGTCGATGAAGACGGCCTCCTCCTTGGGGAAGAGGAGGGTCAGCGTCCCGACGCCTCCGACCCGGGCCGCGGCGACAGCCCAGGTCGCATGCCGCGAGCCGCTGCTGAAGTTCCACCGCCCCGTCAGCGAGTAGCCGCCCTCCACCTCGACGATGTCGGTGTGCTGCGGCGGACCATTGCACAGGATCGCTCGAGAATCGCTCCATATCTCCCGCGCCAGCGACTCGGGCATCAACGAAGCCATCGTCCCCAGGATGTTGTTCTGGCTGAAACACCATCCCGTGCTGCCGTCCGCCGCGGCGACGGCTTGGGCGAGGGCCAAGTAATCGACGAAGTCAATCTCGCCCCCGCCAACGGACCTGGGGACCAAGAGCCGGAAGAGGCCCTGGTCCACCATCGCATCGATCAGGTCCGGAGGAATCTGTCGCTCCCGGTCGATGGTCTCGGACGCATCGGCGATGCGAGAAAGGATGGCCTGAAGGTTAGCGGCGCCTTCGCCGGCGCCGCCGCTTTCAGTGCTGGTTGGCTTCGTGACTGTCATTGCTGTTACCTCGAGAGGCCATGGGATTGCTCGCTGCCAGGGCGCATGGTAGCACTTGCGGGCCGGAGAGGCCTTACGGGCCTGCGCCGCTATGGCTCGCCGGGCTATGGCTCGCCGGATGGAGAGACGAAGTCCATGACATGCCGGACTCGCGCCTCGTTCACACGCCACCCGGCCGACATCGTCATCCACCGCTCGTAGTGGGCGGCGGCGCGATGGCTCTCGAACGCAGCTTCGTCTTCGAATACCTCGATCAGAGCGAACACGTTGGGAGCGTCGAGGTCGCGAAGCACCTCGTAGCGAACGCAGCCCGGCTCCGCCCTGCTGTTGGCGGCGTGGACGCTCACCTGCTCGACGTATTCGTCGACATGCTCCGGTCTGATCGTATGCAGGCCTACGACTACGTACACCGGACCGCTACCCAAGACGATCGAGGGTCTGCTCCTCGATATCCGGCATGACAAACGGGGGGCGTCCTTCCGCCGTCACCGACACCGTGGGGTCCTCCAGGTCCACGCCAAAGAAGGCGAGCTGACGCGCCGCCAGATGCTCGACGCCGCCGTCCTTCAGCATCCGGAAGGGCCTGTCGTGGCCCGGGTAGATGATCTCGGCCGTCTCTAGCACGCGCTCGATACTCCGGCGCGAGTCCTCCTCGCTCCAGAAGATGTTGGCGTTTATCTTCGTCAGCGCGACGCCGGCATGCGCTATGCCATCGCCCGTGACGGCGACCGGGCCCTCGGCGGTATCGACGATCAGGGCCATTGTCCCGGCGGAGTGGCCCGGCGTATGGAGGACGCGAACGCCCGGCTCAATCTCATAGCCGTCCTCCACTTCTTTCACGTTGCCCAAGGAGTCGAGCATCGCGCCCGTCCAGCGGGGGGTCGCCCAATCATTGGGATGGGGGTTGCGGATGTACTTGCGCTCCCATTCGTGGATGAGCACCTCGGCCTCGGGGAAGACATCGTAGTTCTGAGCGTGGTCCCAGTGGGCGTGAGTCATAACCGCGACATCGACGTCCGACGGAGTCAGGCCCCGCTCGGCGAGAGCGGCGAGCAGGAACCGCCGCCTGCCGACGTGCCCGGTGTCCACGATGATGTTGTGGTCGCCTCGCACCAAGAGGGTGCTGCAAAAGCCCAACGACCCGTAGTTGGTGTTGATGGACTCTCCATGAAGCAAGACCTCGACGGAAGGCATGCAATCTCCCTTTCACTCGCGGTTGTTTGGGCCTACTATATGCCACCCTGCGTAATAGGAAGGAGGCGCTGTCCCCGACACCACCGCGCCCGCTTCGAGTGCGAATAGACCGGGATTGAGCGCGAACGAGACCTCGGCCCCACTCGTAAGTGGTTGGCCATTTACGAGTGACAGAAGGGGCCTCACCGTAAGAAGAGGCTCATTTAGGCTCATTTAGCGTCACTTTACTCCTAGGGCGTGGGGATCTCGCCTCGCGGGGGGCGACGCTCCTCCGAATAGGCCATTGTAGGGAGAGCGGGAGTGTTGAGAAAGGGGCAGATGTCGCGGCCCCCTCCCCCTCCCCCGCTGTATACACCCGCGGAGGGGGAGGGGGATAGGTAAGACGGGAGAGAGCCATGCAGACATCGGACTTTCAACGCCGTCTGACTCCAGCAGACCTCGCGTTCCTGCGGGATGTCCTCGGACCCGACGTCCCCGAGGACGGCGAGCTTGCCCGGCTACTCATCGAGGACGAGGAGTACCGGGCGAGCACGCTTGGCGACCCCCGCACGTTCGAGGCGGTCACGTCCCATGAGGAAACGATGAGCGCCGCGTCCCCCCGGCTCTTCTTCGAGGTCTTGCTGAGGCGGGCAGTCGGCGATCTGAGGAACGCTCCCTACACCGCGGAGCGCACCGGGTCCGACCGTGCGCCAGTGTTCGACACCGCGGCGGTGGTCGAGCTGACCGAGAAGCCTTCGATACTCCACTACCTGGCCACGCTCCTCGCCTCTTTCACGAAGGTGCATAGCCACACCGAGCGCGTATGGGTGCGGCGCGGCGTCGTCCGCAAGGTGCGCTACAGCGACCTCGACGTCCATAGCATGCTCCGCCTGGCGCGTGAGACGGACGAGCAGGAACGGCTGCCCGTGTACCGGCGGACGGCCGACCTCTGCCTCTTCATCCTCGGCATGTTCCCGGACTTCGCGGCAACGGCCCACCGTTACCCCGGCTCGGGCGCGCTGCGGGCGCAATCGGCGACACGCCGCCGGTTGGGGACCGAGGAGTACGAGAACGTCGCGGCCCAGATGTACGCGCTGGCCGCCCAATACCGGTCCGGCGACGAGATGGGCGAGGTGTTCCAGACCCTAGGGGAGCATGTCACCGAGGCGAAGAAGCCGATCAACTTCCTGTCGGAGCACTACCTCGGCTACAAGCGGGAGCAGCTATTCGGGATGGCCGGTTAGGGCTACTCCAGGACCCGGAGCGTCGACGGCACGTCCATACGCCGCAGCTTGCGGATGGTCAGGACCGGCGCCAGCCCGATGACCGCTACCCCGGCAGCCAGGGTGACGGCTAGCGTTGGAACGTCCATGGCGAGGGGCACCCACAGATCGGGAGCGGACCTCGGCAAGATGACGCGCAGTATCCACAGCAGCAGCCCATAGCCCAAGACGACGCCGAGGACTGTCGCAAGCAGCCCAAGCAGCAGGCCTTCCATAATCAGAACGCCGAGCACTCTTCGGACGGGCACGCCGAACGCGAACATCGTCGCGTGGTCGCGCGCCCGCTCGTCGGCGTTGATGTTCGCCGTGTTGAAAGCGATCAACAGCGCTAGCCCAAGGACGAACGCCTGAATGACCACGAATATGCCGGTGAACTGCTCGAACACGTCCTGGGTGGCCTGCGAGGTTTCCGCCAGTCCACGCACGGCGCCCACGCTCGGAACGCCGAACAGCGCGCGCTTCACCGTCGAAACGGTCTCTCCCTGCGCGGGCGCTCCGGAGATGACGTTCGTGTATCCGGCGAGACCGGAGAGGCCGGCGTGGCGGATGTCGGCGTACGCGTTGAAACGTAGCGGGTGAGAGTGGACTGCAAGCACCTCGAAGTCGTCCGTCTCGAACGAGAACGAGTCCGCCTCCGTGCGGACCGGGCGTCTGAGGGCCACGCTGTCGCCCGGCCCGACGCCGAGGTCTTGCGCCGCCTTGCGCGCGAGCACGATTCCAGGCCTTCCGACGGCGAGCTCTCCCTCGATGGCGGTTGGCAGCCAGACGTCGCTTTCGAAGTCGATGAACTGGAGCAGAACGGGAATCGCCTCGCCTCCGTTCGCAACGGTCCCGTTGAGGTGGACCTCGGGCTCGGCGATGCGCAATATGCCGGTGTCTGTAACGCCGGACGCCTCCGGCGAGCCGATCGGATAGAACGAGTCCAGCTCCACCACGAGACGATCGGGCACGTCTCCGAGCAGCTCTTCGTCGCCCTTGACGATTGCGGACAGGAACGAGTCCATCATCACAAGAACGCTGAAGAGGATGGCGAGGACGGAGGTCAGCGCAAGGAGCGTCAGCACCGTGCGGCGAGGCGCTCGCATCAGGTTGCGGAAGGGCATCCGGCCGATTGTCCCGCCGGGCAGCGGGAGACGGCTTATGACGGGAGCCAGTCCCCCGCCCCGCGCCGCCAGGTGGCCGGTCCTGATGGCTTCCACCGGAGCGACTCGCACGGCGCGGTACACCGGCCACAGCGCGGCCAGTATGGGGATCGCAAATCCTATCGCCGCCGTCCTTGCGAAGATGCCGGTCTGGAACGGCGTTATGAACACCGGCAGCGGGACGAACGACTCGAGCACGTCGCCCATCGCGCTCCCAATCCACAGTCCGACGCCCACGCCGAAAACGATGCCCAGCACCGCAATCTGCACGCCGACCAGCAGGGGGCGCAACATGATCTGGCGGGGCGGGACTCCCAGCGCCATCAACGTGCCGATCTCGCGCCGCTGCGCCTCCACCATGCGGGCCGACAGATTCAACGCCGCGAACGCCGCCCCGGCGAAGATGGCGAGCGCAAATACGTTGTAGAACTGCTGGTCGCCCTCGGGGTCGTTCGTGAGCGCGATGTACGACGCATTGTCCTCCCTTCGCGTCAGGCTGAGGCCCGTATCCGGATAGCGCGCCTCCATCTCGCTCTCGAGCGCGGCCTCGACAGCGTCCAAGCTCGCCCCCGGCTCGACCGTGAGCACGAGGTCGTTGACCAGCCCGGGCCTTCCCGCCAGCTCCTGCGCCGTCTCCAAAGAGGTGAACACGACGGCGAGGTTCGCCTGGGCGTAGAAGCTGCCCTGCTCGACGACCACGAAATACTCAGGCGAGACCGCGTGGCCCACGTACCGGGCCTCCGCCCCACCCCCCAGCACGAGGTCGCCGCTGTCCGGCAGTTCGTGGAAGACCGCGAAGTTGCGCTCCAACAGTACGACGGGCTCGCCGACCTCGGACGCCTCGATCCCTCGTCCGGCGTAGGTCTCGACTCCGTTCACGTGAGGTCCGCCGCCGGAGAAATCGACGCCGACGATCCTGGCGGGCACGAAGACCGACTCCCGGTTCGGTGAGTCCACGTCCGCTTGGGTCTGAACGATGAAGCGCTCCTCGGCCGATTCGACGCCGTCGATCTTCTCAGCGATTCCGGCCAGCGCGCCGCGCGGGAGGAAACCGGCGCCGCCCAGCTCGGCGCGGATGTCGTACATATTGGTGAGTTCGAGGCTCGCGTCGTTGGAGACGAACCGCCATTGCGTGACGCTGCTAAGACCGGCGAACATCCCCGTCCCAATGGCGATCATCAACGCGATCGCGGCGACCTGCATCCAGCGGGACTTCGCGTCCCTCAACACCCATCGCAGTCGAAGCTTCAACATCTCACGCGCAAGCATGCCGCCTCGTGGGGCGGATTGCCAGTCCCTGCTCCCTTTGGGCGCTCATTGTCGCTCTGAGTTCGGCTGCTGTAAGGTTCGCTGAAGTGAAGCCATATCGTTGAACGCGGCTCACCGCCGGACAGGGAGGAACCCGATGACGGTAATCGACTCAGACGCGCACGTTGTCGAATCGGAACGCACCTGGGACTTCATCCCTGAAGAGCTTCAAGAACACCGCCCCATCGTTCTGCTGCCCAAGGAGGGCTACAAGTCGCCCTCGCCGGAGTTCTGGTACATAGACAACCGCGCCTTCTCAAAGGGAGTCAACGTCGGCCTCGACACCGACGAGGCCACCCGCGAGGCGAGGGACATCGAGAAGCGCCTCGCCCACATGGACGAGCTCGGCGTCTCGATGCACGTCCTCTATCCCAGCATCTTCCTACGGCCCCTCGCCACCCACCCGGAGGTGGACCTCGCCCTCGCCCAGGGCTACAACCGCTGGCTGGCCGACATCCACCGGCAGGGAGGCGGCCGCCTCAGGTGGGCCGTCGTGCTGCCCACGATGTCGCTCGACAAGTCCATCGAGGAGCTGAACTTCGGCAAGGAGAACGGCGCCTGCGCCGTGTTCATGCGCGGCATCGAAGGCCCGCACCGGCTGAGCGACCCGTACCTCAGCCCCCTTTGGGAAGAGGCGCAGCGCCTCGACCTGCCGGTCTGCATCCATGCCGCGACCGGCAACTTCGCCTTCTTCGACTACTTCGGGCGAGACGCGGGCTTCTCCACGTTCAAACTGTCCGGCGTCGGCGCATTCCACGACATCGTGATGAAGGACATGCACCTGCGCTACCCCGACCTGCGCTGGGGATTTATCGAGCTGAGCGCATCGTGGCTGCCGTATGCCATGAACGACCTTTCGCTGCGCTTCGAGAAGCGCGGCAAGGCGTGGCCCGGGCGAGAGCTGCTGGAGGAACGCAACATCTGGGTGGCTGCGCAGACCGCCGACGACATCGACTACATCATCGACTGCGCGGGCGAGGACCACCTCGTGCTCGGCACCGACTACGGTCACAACGACACGTCGACCGAGCTGCACGCGCTTCGCAATCTGCGGGAGAACGGCGGCCTCGACGACGCCGTCTGCGACAAGATCCTCGACCACAACCCAACCCGGTTGTACGCCCTGTAGCGCGACCCGGCGGGTCGTTCTTGCTACGTCGTAGTTCGTCTAGGCGGCTGGGGGTGTAACGAGAACGATCCTACGCCCGCCAAGCGCTTGGACCGGCCTGTTGTTCGGCCCGCCGCTCGAGATTATGAGCGCGTCCACCTGTTCCTGCGAGACCGTTCCGGCCTCCCGCATGACGACCCACTCCACAGGCTCGTTGCACGGAGGAGTCGTCTTCGATCCTGAGTAGGCAAAGAAGCCATGGGGACGCGGGGCGAAGTCGGCAGCGCGGAGCGGGAATTCTCCGACGGACTCTCCTCGCGCGGAAACTGCGTCGAGCATCGCCTGCAAGACCGGGCTCGGGTCGCCAAGCCGGTAGAGGACTCCCACCACGGCAAGCTCACCGGAGGCGTCCTGATGGAGCACGTGCAGCTCCGCCGCGAACTCTTCGCCGTCTATCCGGTGCTCGGCCGGAGCGTGGGCGTGCGCCGATTGCAGCTCGTAGCGCCGCTCCGCCAGCAGTAGGCTGCTGCCCGAACCGAAGGAGACGACGATGGAGCCTCGGACGAGCGCGACTCCGCTCACGCCGCCCTCGTATGAGAACGAGAGCGCGGGCGCGTCGCCATCCTCGTAGCCGGTGATGTCAATGGGCGACTGCTGCACGCCGTCGCCACAGGGCGCGTACTCGGGGACGAGCGACGCCCAGTGCTCCGGGCCGCCCGGCCCCGAGTAGCCCCACTCCAATGCCTCAGCATCGGTGGCTGTCATCCCACCTCCACATCCAACCAGAGCGTACAGAGCAACCGGCAAGCATGCGAAGAGTCGGCGCCCCTTCAAAGCGCAGCCCTCCTAAGTCCTCCTCCTCAAAAGGAGAGTGGGTGTGAACGTCAGCTCAGGTAGCGACTAATCACCTCGTCCAGCGGCAGCACCTCGCTGTGGAGGACGTTCCGCACGATCCGGAGCGCGTACTCCTTCACCTCCGGCGGCTCCGCTTGGCGGTGGACCATCGTGCAGTCCTCGACGACCACAACCTCGTAGCGCAGCTGGAAGGCGTCCGCAGAGGTCCACAGCACGGTATTGTCCGTCGATGCTCCGGCGATGATGACCATGTCGCGCTTCATCGTCCGCAGCACGTAGTCCAAGTCGTTGTAGGAGAAGCCGCTGAGGTAGCGCTTGTAGATGATGGTGTCTTTGTCCACTGGCTGGAGCTCGGGGATGACATCGAGAGCGTCGGTCTTCTCCTTCATGGACACGCGGCTCCAGTCGTCGAGGCCGTCGGTCTCACGGCGCATCGAGTTCACGTGGATGATGGGAACATCAGCGGCGTAGGCCGCGTCTTTGAGACGGCGCACGTTGGCCACCATCTCGTAACCGTAGCTGCCCGGCGCCCAACCGTAGCCCTTCGCCATGTCCAGGATGATGATTGCTGGGTCCATTGCGGTTCCTCTCCCCTGTGCTTGATAGCTACCCCAACGCTTCCTTGAATTGCCGGATGGCCTCGATGTGGTCGTCGACCCCCGAAACGCCGATGCGCAGCGAATTCACGGCCACGTGGGTCGCGCCGAGCTCCTCCCAGGCGCCCAGATTCTCGACGGCGACGTCGAATCCGTCCCGAAGCCCAACGCGCGCGTCGACCCCTACGTCGCCCGGTTCTCGTCCGGCTTCGGCGAGGAAACCCCGGAACTTCTCCACCAGCGCCCTGCCCTCCTCGTCGGGGGCAATCTGCGGGAACCAGCCGTCGCCCATGCGGGCGATACGCCGGAGTACGCCGTCCGTCTTGCCGCCGCCGAACCAGACGGGGATGGGCCGCTGGACGGGCAATGGCCTGATGCCCGCGCGGGGCACGTCATGCCATCGACCGTGGAAATCGACCACGTCATCGGTCCAAAGCGCGCGCATCAGCTCCACCTGCTCCTCGGAGCGCTTCCCGCGGTCGTGGAAGTTCTGGCCGAGCGCTTCGTACTCGACGTCGTTCCAACCGATGCCGACACCGAGGCGTAGGCGTCCGCCGCTCAGCAGGTCGACCTCCGCAGCCTGTTTGGCGACGAGCGCGGTCTGACGCTGGGGGAGGATGATGACCGCAGTGACGAGTCCAATCCTATTGGTGACTGCCGCGAGATAACCGAATGTGACCAGCGGCTCATGGAAAGGGTCGGCGTAGGAGTAAGGGCCTGCCCAGTCGGGGCGCGAGCGTGTGTCGGCGCCTAGGACGTGGTCGTAGAAGATGAGGTAGTCATAGCCGAGGTCTTCGGCGGCTTGCGCGAAAGCGCGCACCGCGCCTGGATCTTCGCCCACCTCGTTCTGTGGAAAGACTGCTCCTATCTGCATTCGAACTCCTCGGGAGCCTGGACTACTCGCTGCGCCGCCGGGCGTCCACCTGCCGTGCGATGAACGACTTTATCAGCGCGATAGCGCGGTCGGTCTCCGGGCCTGGCTCTTTCGCGAACTGGTGGGGCATGTCCGGGAATACCTCGTACTCGGCGTGGCCTCCCGCCTTCGCATAAGACTCGGCGAAACGCTGGGGAATCCGGTGGGGGATATTGCCGTCGGCGGTCCCCTGCACCACGAGCAGCGGGGGCAGCTCCGCGTCCTCGCCCCGGTCGAGCATCTCCTGGGGATTGGCCTCGTGCACCGCGTTCCACGGTTGGAAGTAGCTCTCGGTCGACCGCACCAGGCGTTCGACCGCCGCGCCCCTAGCCCATTCGTAACGCGCGAATGGGTCGACGATGGCCCACAGCGCGACGAGAAAGCCGAGGCTTACGTCATCGGCGACGCCGTCGGCTGAGATTGCGCCATAGCGCGGGTCGCGAGGGCGCATGGCGGCGAGCAGGACGGTATGCCCTCCGCTCGAATCGCCCGCCCCGCCAACGCACGAGGCGTCGCCGTTGAAATCACCGGCGTGGGCTTTCAGCCACCGCGCCGCGAAGTTCGTCTGCGCGACCTGCGCCGGGTACGGGTGGTCAGGCGCGAGCTGAAAGTCGTGGGCTGCAACGACCATGCCGCCCTCGGCGAGCCGCGTGTCGATCAGGGATGCGGCTGCGCGGTCGCCCGTGTTCCACGCGCCCCCGTGGGCGCGCAGAAGCATCGGGTACGGCCCATCGCCCACCGGACGATACACCGTCATCAGCAGCGATTCCCCACCCACGCGCAGGTATTCGACATCCTGGGACAGGACGTCGTACCTCGCGGCGGGGTCGTATCGAAGCATGTGCTGGACCACGGACGCAGCATACCCGAAGAAGGACGTATTTTGGGGAGACGGCCACGCCTTGGAGTCGCCACTACGGGCGCTCTCTAAGCAATGACCAAGAGCCCCAAACCGGCGGCGAGCAGGCCAATGACGATCACGGCGCCCGTGACGAGCTCCGAGCCGCCCGCGCGTCTGAGGGAATCGCGTGCGATACGGGTCGTGATGGCTGCGGCGAATGCGCCGATGAGCCCGAGCCAAAGCCCGGCGACGGCGCCGTTGAACCCGGCCGTAGCGCGGTCGATGTCGGCGCCTTCACCCCAAATAGTAGAGACGAGCGCGCCGACGCCCACGCCTACCGGCGTGGCGGCGAGCGTCCAGATGGCCAGTCGTATAAGAAGGCCCATGCGCTGCCCGGACCGTGCGGTCCCCTTGCCTCAGCCGTTTGACCTGGGGAGGGGAATCGCCTCGACCCTCCTCTCCACGTCGGGGAGGGGAGGGTTGAGAAGAGATTGCGCTAACGAGGCTGTGCCTACCGGCGGTCGAACTCCCTGGGGCGCCGGGGTCCGCGGTCGCGGTCCGGGCGACGACGATCGCCGCCGCCATCGCGGGAGCCGCCGCCATTGCGAGCTTGCGGCCGGCTCGCCGCAGCCTCCTCTGGGGAGAGGCCCTCCAGGACGGCGCGGCGCGAGAGGTTCACGCGCCCCATGCGGTCGATCTCAATGACCATCACGTCGAGCTCGTCGCCGATCTTGACGGCAGACTCGACGGACTCGACGCGCTTGGTGTCGAGCTCGCTGACGTGGACCATCCCATCCTTGCCGGGGAGAATCTCAACGAAGGCCCCGAAGCTCATGATCCGCGAGACTTTGCCGGAGTAGCGGTCCCCAACCTGGATCTCCTTGGTAAGGCCTTCGATCATGCGGATGGCTTCTTCAGCCGACTCTCCGCTCGCCGCGCCGATGGTGACGGAGCCGTCGTTGTCCACGTCGATGGACGCGCCGGTGGCGTCGATGATGCTGCGAATGGTCTTGCCGCCGGGTCCGATGAGCGCGCCGATCTTGTCGGCGGGGATGCTGATACGGGTCATGCGGGGAGCGTTCGGGTTCAGCTCGGAGCGGTGCTCCCCAATAGTGCTGAGCATGTGGTTGAGGATGAACGCCCTGCCCTCCTTCGCTTGGGCGAGGGCCTGGTGGAAGATGCTTTGCGTGATGCCGGCGACTTTGATGTCCATCTGGAGAGCGGTGATGCCTTCAGCGGTGCCCGCGACCTTGAAGTCCATGTCGCCGAAGAAGTCTTCGACACCCTGAATGTCGGTCAGCACCTGGAAGTTCCCGGCCTCGTCGGTCATCAGGCCCATGGCGACGCCGGACACCGGACGCTTGATCGGCACGCCAGCATCCATCAAAGACATCGTGCTGCCGCAGACACTGCCCATGGAGGTGCTGCCGTTGGAGCCGAGGGCCTCGGAAACGACACGGAAGGCATAGGGGAACTCGGTCTCGTCCGGGATGACGGGGAGCAGCGCGCGCTCGGCGAGGGCGCCGTGGCCGATCTCTCGGCGGCCCGTGCCCATGCGGCGGGCTTCGCCGGTGGAGAACGGAGGGAAGTTGTAGTGGTGGATGTAGCGCTTGGTGTCCTCGGGGCTGAGGCCGTCGAGCTTCTGCTCCATGGTGAGGGAGCCGAGCGTGGCCACTGTCAGAATCTGAGTCTCGCCGCGCTGGAAGAGGGCGGAGCCGTGGGTGCGCGGGAGGAGGCCGACCTCGCTTGAGAGGGGCCTCACCTCGGTGAGCTTCCGGCCGTCGGGGCGTTTGCCCTCCTTGATGACCTTCTCGCGAACGATCTTCTTGAGCACGTCGTCAAAGACCTTGGCGACGGTCTTGGAGTCGTACTCGGCGCCATACCTGTCGATGGCGTCATGCTCGGCGGCCTTGATGTGCTCGTTGCGCTCGCCGCGGCCCTGACCGCGGTCGATAACCCCTTCGAGGGCGGAGCGCACCGCGGCGTCGATTTTCGACACGAGATCCGGGTCGAACCCTTCGGCAACGACAACCTCGGCCTTGGGCTTGCCTGCCTCGGCGACGAGCTTGTCCTGGAGCTCGATGACTTTGACATTGGTTTCCTGGCCGATGCGGAGCGCCTCGAGAACGATCTCCTCGCTAACCTCCTTCGCGCCGGCCTCGATCATGATGACGGCGTCCCGGCTGCCGGCGATGGTGAGATCGAGCTTGCCCGCAGCAAGCTGCTCGAACGTTGGATTGACGACGATTTCGCCGTCGACATAGCCCATGCGGGTGGCGGAGACGGGGCCGTTGAAGGGGACTTGAGAAACCGACAGGGCGGCGGAAGCGCCAATGATGCCGAGGATGTCCGGCTGGTTGACGTGGTCTGCGGAGAGGACGGTAACGATGATCTGGACCTCGTTCCGCATGCCCTTGGGGAAGCGGGGACGCAGGGGCCTGTCGGTCAGGCGGGCGGCGAGGGTGGCCTCGGTGGTGGGCCGGCCCTCGCGCCGGAAGAAGCTGCCGGGGATGCGGCCGACGGCGTACAGGCGCTCTTCGTACTCGATGGTGAGGGGGAAGAAGTCGAGGCCCTCGCGCACGCCGCCCATGACGGCGGTGACGAGAACGACGGTGTCGCCGTATCGAACGACGGCGGAGCCGTGGGCCTGCTGTGCGAGCTTGCCGGTCTCTATGGAGAGGGTCCGTCCGGCAATCTCTATCTCATGATGGGTGGACATACGTAGCTACTCCTCTGTGTATCCACGCTCGCGAGGAGAAGCTGGTCGAGTCCGGTGAAGGGCATCTAGAGAAAACGACGCCCTGGGGCGTCGTTTCCGGCAGTTATCTACGAAGCCCGAGCCTTGTGATGACCGTTCGGTAGCGTCCTACGTCCTCATTCGCGAGGTAACGGAGGAGGCGCCGCCGTTGCCCGACCAACTTCAAGAGACCTCTGCGTGTCGCGTGGTCCTTGTGGTTCTGGCGGAGGTGATCGGTCAGGCCGCGTATGCGTTCGGAGAGGAGGGCCACCTGTACTTCGGTGGAGCCGGTGTCTCCCGGCTTACTCTGGTATTCCCCGATGATGCGTTGTTTCGTTGCTGTGTCCAGCATGTCTGGTCCGCGGACCGAGTCCTTCTTTTCCGCTCTCTCTTTTGTTCAGGCACAGTATACACGGCAGCGGCAGCGGCGGAAAGGGGAGCGGCGCCATTGGCCCCCTGCCGCCTGCTCGCTAAGGTGTACATCACATCTATACACCATTGGGCCAACCCGACGCCTCGCCGTCCATCATCGCCGCTCAGAGAGCCCGCTCTGTCGCTACTACGACATCAGCCAGTTGCCCAATCGTACCCGCGCCTCCTACGATGCCGTGTGGAGACGCCGGCTCCTGCCCGCCTAGGAGTAACGCGGCGCTAATGTCTCACAATCGCGCCGGGAAACGCGGCGCTCGCCTCTGGGGAGGCTGGCTTCACGAGCGCATCGCGTTGCCATTCCCTTGCCGCGCCGGTATCTTCCCTCGCATCCCTAACACCGTGAGGCCTCGCTTTGAAGATTACGAACGTCCAAGCCACCACCCATAACGTGCCGGTGCCCGTCCCGCTGCTCGATGAGCCGGTTATGCGGCCGTTCGTGTTCTGCCGTGTGGAGACCGACGAAGGAGTTACGGGCTACGGCATCTCCGGGCCCATCCAGCGCAAGGCCGTGCGGGAGCACATCAACGCGGAGCTTGGCCCGCTGACCCTCGGAATGGACCCATTCGAAACGGAGCGCATCTGGCACAAGCTCTACGTCGAGCACAACCCCCGATCGCAAACGGGGACGTGGTCGTCGGGCGTCAGCGCCATCGATATCGCGCTGTGGGACATCAAGGGGAAGGCGGCGGGGCAGCCGGTCTGGCGGCTATTGGGCGGCGCGCAGCCGGTCACGCCGGCCTACATCACATTTGGGCTGCCCGAGTACTCGGTCGAGCAACTGGTCGAGGTCGCCAAGGGGTTCGTCGCGCAGGGCGAGGACAAGCTCAAGATGGTGGTCGGGGTAGCCAGGGACCACCAGGGTTGGCGAGAGGACTCGGACCGGGTGCACGCGGTGCGGGACGCCATCGGCCCGGACGTTCAGCTCTCGTTGGACGCGAACTACATGTTCCAGTTCAACAACGCGCTCAACTTGGCCAAGGCAGTCGAGGAATGCCAGGTGGAATGGTTCGAAGAGCCGGTGTGGGGGAACGACGCGCCCCTGCTGCACGATCTGCGAATGCGGACGAGCATCCCCATCTCCGCCGGCCAGAACGAGGGCCATCGCTTCCGGGCGCGCGAGCTCCTCGTGCATCAGGCGGTCGATATCCTCCAGCCAAACGTCGTCTACTGCGGCGGGTACACGGAAGGGATGAAGTTCGCGGCGCTAGCGCAAGCGTTCAACCTGCCGATAGCGAACGGCGGCGGCTGGCCGCACCACAACATGCACCTCCAAGCCGCCGTCCCCAACGGCTGGCGCATCGAGTACCACTACGTCATGTGGAAGTGCGGCGAGATGGTGTTCGACGGCTGCGTCGGTCCCGAGAAGGGTTGGACCACGATGCCGGAGACGCCTGGCCTAGGCCTCGAGCCTAAGTGGGACGCGCTGGCGGAATGGCAAGAGTAAGAGCAGGGAGCACCGGATGGAATTGACAATAATTGACAATATCCACGCCATAGAGATATGCTGACCTTGGTCGGGAAGGGCCTCTTGCGCATTGGCCCGACAGGCTCCTAGAGAGCCTGACCGACCTCTTTTCCATTTTCACATGTATGTGCTCTACCTTGACGAATCCGGCCTTCACAAGGAGGCTGGGTATTTCGTCTTGGCGGGGTTCGCCGCTCCTGAGCGGGAGATTCACTGGCTAGGGCAAGACCTCGACGCCCTTCAACGCATTTATCTCCCGGATTTGACTGACCCTGCGCACTTTCACGCCTCGGAACTGCGTGCCGGTAAGCACCCGTGGAGTGCCCTATCCCACGATCAACGCCGTGAACTGAAGCAGCGAATCTATGACATCATCCGCAATCGCCGGATAGTGCTATTCGGATGCGCAGTCGAGAAGAATTGGGCACAGGCTCGTGGCTTTGACCCTTACGAGAGGGCTTTCGAGGACCTGGTGAGCCGTTTTGACATGTTCATGGCCCGTCAAAATCGAACAGCCGCTCTTGAAGGTGATGCTGAGCAGCGCGGGATGCTTGTACTAGCCAAATCCGCCTACGACAAGACACTCCCCGTACTTGCCCGCGAGTTGCAGTCCACAGGAACACGATGGGGAACAACATTACATAACGTAACTGGTGGTCCTCTCTTTGCCCCTGCTTCCGATACTCGTCAACTCCAACTCGCAGATTTCTGTTCGAACGCCATCTATGGGCGCTACAACAGCGGACTGGCGAGTGACTTCGATCGAATCGCCATGAAGTTTGACTACGACAGTGGAATCATGCACGGACTGTCGCACTGGTCTTCCGACTCAACCTGCGGCTGCCCTGCTTGCTTCTCCAGGCGTGCACGGTCCTAAATCAAGAAGGACGGCGAGCCTTGCCCCAACCCATTCCCGAACGACGAGAAAGGCCCGGCTCTACGTGAGCCGGGCCTTCGCGCTTCCCGTGGGAATAGGCGCAATGGGTTAGATGGCGGCTTCTCCCCGCTCTCCCGTGCGCACTCGGACGACATCCAAGACGGGCGTGACGAGTATCTTGCCGTCGCCGATCTCGCCTTCGTCAGGCGTGCGCGCCGCCTCGATAATGGCCGCGATCACCGCGTCCTTCATGTCGTCCGCAACGACAGTGCGAACGAGCGTCTTGGGCACGGAGGAGCGGCTGGCCATCGTTCCGCCGCGCCCCACGAAGACCTCGACGCCGCGCTGGCGTCCCTCGCCCGTCACGTTGCAGTAGTAGAAGCCCTGGCACCCGGCGGCCTGCAGCGCCTCCGTCACCTGGTGGATGCGCTCCGGCCGAACTATCGCTTCTATGCTGATCATGGCGTCCCTCCCTCGTCTCCGGGGGTACGCCGCCAAGCATACCCCCGGCTCATTCCTTTCGTATTTAGTCGGCTCCATCGCTCACGTAGGCGCGCTCGCCATGAGCGGCCACGTCCAGACCGGTCCCCTCGTCACGCTCACTGACGCGTAGGCCCAAGCCAGGAATCAGGTCCAGCACCTTCAGGATAATGAGGGAGGCGATAAACGAGTAGGCTAGCGTCGCCACAACCCCAACAGCCTGTATGCCCAGCTGTTCGATGTCGCCGTTGACCAGCCCCGGCACGCCGGCGAACGCCTCAACCGTGAAGATGCCGGTGGCGAGAGCGCCCCAGATGCCCCCGATGCCGTGCACCGCGAACACGTCCAGCGAGTCGTCCACGCCGAGTTTCGGACGCAACTGCACTGCAATATAGCAGAACACGCCTGCGCCGAGCCCGATGGCGAGCGCGCCCATCACGCCAACCGCGCCCGCAGCCGGAGTGATGGCGACTAGGCCGCCGACTGCGCCGGTCGCGACTCCCGCCGCGCTCATCTTCTTGTTCTGTATCTGCGACAGGATGCCCCACGTCAGGGCAGCGGTTGCGGCTGCCGTGTTCGTGACGAGGAACGCGTTGATGGCGACGCCGTCCGCCGCGAGGCCGGAGCCGGCGTTGAAGCCGAACCAGCCAAACCAGAGCAGCGCGGCGCCTATCACCACGTACGGCACGTTGCCGGGCTCGAGGCCGGGGTCCCGCCGCTTGCCGAGCAGCAGCGCAGCAGCGACGGCGGCGACGGCGGCGTTGATGTGGACCACAGTGCCGCCCGCGAAATCGAGCGCGCCCAGGTCGAACAGCCAGCCGTTGCCGGCCCACACCCAGTGGGCGATGGGCGCGTAGACCAACGTGACCCAGGCGACAAGGAACACAAGGTAGGTGGTGAACTTGAAACGCTCCACCATCGCCCCCGTGATAAGCGCCGGAGTGATGATTGCGAACATCATCTGGAAGACCGCGAACAACATTTCGTCGCCGGGCTCAATCCCCTTCAAACCGATCAGGGATAAGTCCCCCACTATGGCGCTGCCCTCGCCGAACGCGACGCTGTAGCCCCAGAGAACCCACACGACGCTGACGACTGCCATGCTCATGAAGCTGAGCATGATGGTGCTGATGACGTTGCGGCTGCGGACGAGACCTCCGTAGAAAAAGGCCAGCCCTGGCGTCATCAGCAACACCAAGGCGGAAGCCATCAGCAACCAAGCTATCGAACCACTATCCATTGCGGCACACTCCTTCCTAACAGGGGATTGCCCCAAATGATGACGCGCGGGTTTTACGCGCGTGTTACCGGCTGGTTACGACCATGTAACAAAACCCGCGCTCCCAAGCCTCCTTCAATGCGCCCGTTCACCGTTGCCTTGACCTCTTCCCAAGGGGAATGGGAGTATCCTTGCCGCCGCCGCGAGGCGAGCTACACTCCCTCGCGCATCTTCCGAGGCTTCCCCCTTGATCGACGTACTCCTCTCAGTCGTGCTGCCCATCTTTCTGGTCGCGGGCTCCGGGGCAGCGCTGCAACGGCTGCGGCCGGGGCCTCTGGGAGCGCTCGGTCCGGCGGCCCTCTATCTATTGAGTCCCGCCCTCGTGTTCAAAGGCTTGATCCAGACTGAGCTGCCCCTCGACGTCTCTCTCCGCGTGATCGGAGCGACCATGACGGTCGTCGCAGCAATGGCCGTGATCTCGTGGGTAGTGTCGCGCCTGCTTCGGCACGATAGGCCGACGGAGAGCGGGTTCATGCTGGTGGGCACGTTCGGGAATGCCGGGAACATGGGCATCCCCATGGCGTTCCTCGCATTCGGCGAGGACGGCCTGTCCGTGGCCGTCCTCATATTTGTGGCGCAGGGATCGCTGAGCTGGCCCGTGGGCATCTATCTGGCGGCGCGAGGCAGGGCCCACGGCTGGCTGCCGCTGATCAAGGCGGTCCAGGCGCCCACCGTCTATGCAGTCCCCGTCGCCCTGCTGGTCCGCGTATTCGACTGGACGTTGCCGGAGACTATCGAACGGCCCATCAGCCTCATGGCGGACGCAACGATTCCCGCGATGCTGCTGGTGCTCGGCTATCAGCTGGCGCAAGGACTCCATTTCGAGCAACGCGCGAGCCTCGCGGCCGGACTCGTCACACGGCTGCTCATCGGGGCGGGGGTTGGCGTCGGGCTTGCAATGCTGTTCGGCCTCGAGGGGGCCGCCCGCAACACCGTGGCAATCACCGCTGCGATGCCGACGGCCGTGTTCACGACGTTGCTCGCGACGGAGTTCGAGACGGCGCCCCGGTTCGTGGCGAGCGCGGTTGCGACCAGCACCGTCGCCAGCTTACTGACGCTGACGTTGCTGATCGCCTTCCTACAGCGCTGGCCCTGAACCGACGCGATACCATACGCCCAACAGAGAGGTGCGCCCATGAAAATCGGTATCTCCTTCCCAACAATCGAGCTGCAGGACCCCGAAGCGATGAAGGAGTTCGCGCAGGGGGCCGAACAGCTCGGCTTCCACCACATGACCGCTCTAGAACACACTCTCGGAGTCCGGACGAGCGGGAACTACAAACCGGATGTCCGGATCCACGAGCCTATGGTCTTGTTCGCGTTCCTTTCCGCGGTCACACGGACGATTCAGTTCGCGAACTCGATTCTCATCCTCCCCCAGCGCCAGGCCGTCGTCGTAGCCCGGCAGGCCGCGGAGATCGACGCCCTCTCCGGGGGACGCATGCGGCTGGGCATCGGCCTCGGCAGCAACGAGGAGGAGGCGATAGGGCTCGGCTCCGACTTCCACACGCGGGGCGCGCGCGTCGAGGAACAGATTGCCGTGATGCGGGCGCTCTGGACCGAGGACGTCGTGAACTTCGAGGGACGGTGGCACCGCATCATCGACGGCGGTCTCACCGTCCTTCCGGTGCAGCGGCCCATCCCCATCTGGATCGGAGGAGGCCACGGCAAACGGCCTCTCGAACGCATCGGCCGTCTGGCCGACGGCTGGGTCGCAAGCAGCTCCGCCCAGGGAGCAGCCGAGGAACAGCTCGATACGATCCGCAACGCATCGGCGGCCGCGGGTCGCCCTCGCGACGCCGTGCAGGTCCAAGGACGCATGCCCCTCGTGGGAGGAAGCGCCGCCGAGTGGACCTCAGCTGCCGAGCGTTGGCGTGAGCTCGGAGCGACACATCTGGCCGTCAACACGAGCCGTGGCGGGTTTACGACGGCCGCCGAGCATCTCGCGCTCGCCGAGCGCTTCATGGACGAGGTCGGCAAAGGCCTCGCGGACTAGGGCCTCCGCCGTAGCTGCTCTAGGCCGTCACGGCCTCCGGCAGCGGCTCGTTGTTGAGAGTGAACGTCGAAGTCACCTTGACGTTCTGTATCAGGGACTGGAGGGCATAGCAGCTCGCCTCGGCCATGTCGACCAGACGCCGGATGCGCTCCGGCGACTCGCCGGACTCCACGTCGACCTGAGTCTCCAACCCGACGGGGCCGCCGGTGATTGTCCCGGCGAGCGCGGAGCCATCGCGGTAGAAGCGCGTCACTTGCTGAATGCGGGCCTTCGTGTACCCGATGTGCGTCATCTCGCTCAACCGAGCGAGCTGGGTGAGCAGTCAGAACGCCACGCCTGCCGAGAAGTAGGCCAGCGGGGAAGGCGCTGCGTCGTCCCCGCCCAGATGCGTCCCCTCGTCGCATAGCACCTCGAAAGTGCTGCCCTGCCCTGCTCGGACGCGCGCGACCTTCTGCTGGCCGTCCAGCGTCTCGGCCTCGAGGGTGATGACGATCTCACGCCGGGGGCCGTCGCCGCCCGTTGTTCGCGAAGTCTGCTTCCGCGTTTCGACCTTCCTGACTATCTCTCCCATGAGCTACCTCTTCAATCACCGTCGCCCGGACTCAGGCAAGAGCCTACGTGCTCGCGAGCCCCTGGTCTACATGCACGATTCCCCATAGGGTCACCCGCTCTCGCCAACCCAAAGGGCATACAATGCGGCCAGCGCGTTGCGCCAAGGAACACGCAGGATATCGGGCGCGGTGAGCGGTGCTTCAGCGCTCTTCCTCGCAAGACGGCAACCGGAATAGGAGGCATGGCCATGGCTGACTTGCTAATCAAGAACGGGACCGTCATAGACCCTTCTCAGGGCATCCACGACGTACTTGACGTCGCAGTGGCGTCCGGAAAGATCGAGCGAGTGGAGCGTGGGCTATCGGAGACTGGCGCTCGCGAGGTCATCGATGCATCGGGCAAGATCGTCACGCCTGGTCTGATCGATCTCCACTCTCACGTGTTCCGCGGCGACAACCACCGCGACCCGGACGAGATATCGGGGGTCTCGGCAGGGGTAACAACGTTGGTCGACGCGGGCGGGGCCGCTCCCGACGACATCCAGCGGTTCCGGGAAGTCGTCCTGCCCCGGGCCGTCACCACGGTTTACAGCTTCTTAGGGTGCTTCAGCCGGCAGGCAGGGGCATGGGAGCAGCTCGTCACCGACAAGATCCCTGAGGCTGCAGCCGCGAACCGCGACCTGGTCAAAGGAGTGAAGATTCACAGCTTCCCCGTCGTCAACGGCATCCACGGCGTAGCGCACCTCAAAGCCGCCAAGGAGGCGGCCGTGAAGGCAGGCCTCCCGCTCATGCTGCACATCGGCGACATCGGCTTCCGCGAGCTCCCCTCCACAACGGCTGACGGGACCAAGCAGGCGTTGGACATCCTGGACAGCGGCGATATCGTCACACACCTGTTCAGCCCCCTTACCGGCAGCGCTACCGACGACGAGCTGAACGTGCTGGAAGCGCTCAAGGCCGCGCGCGCCCGCGGCGTGTGGATCGACAGCGCAATCGGCGACTACCAGTTCGGCTGGGAAACGGCCGAGGCCATCGTGAGCCAAGGATTCCCACCGGACACCATCGCGACCGACATCGAGATCCACTCCCAGCTCGGAAGGTCCGAAGAAGCCATGGTCGCGAACCGCCGCGTCACCGGAAGACGAGTTGTTTCGGAACGCACACTGGTCGAGTACATGGCCATGTTCTTCAAACTTGGATTCGGACTGGAAGACGTCATACGCATGGCGACGGAAACCCCGGCGAAGGTGTTGCATATCGAGGAGACAGCGGGAAGCCTGAGGCCCGGCATGGCGGCGGACATCAGCGTGCTCGAATTAATCGAGGGCCGCTTCAGACTGACCGACGCAACGGGAGAGAGCCGCATCGGCGCGCAGGCTATCGTCCCCGTGGTCACGGTGAAGGGCGGCACACTCTATCCGGCGGGAGCAGGAGCACACGATTGGGGCTTCGCGCCGCCATCGGCGACGGAGGAGGAAGTCGCGGCGTTGGCATAGGGCCAAGGGCGGCAGATGAGAACGAGGGGCTGCGCCGGTCCCGCCGTGAGAGGCAGCCACGAAGGAGTCGGATGGAGGCGACGGGCGGAATCGAACCGCCGAATAGAGGTTTTGCAGACCTCCGCCTTAACCACTTGGCTACGTCGCCGCCGACCATTCAGGCTACCGAGAAAACGGCCGTTCCGTCAACGCTGGGGGGCGTAGGTGCATGAGCCTACAGCCTCCGGACCGCCGCTCTCCCGCGCAACCCGCCGGGCGCCTCTCGCCTACAAATCAAGCTCCGCGCCCACGCCGTACTCCGCCGCGAGGTCTACGAGCTTCCCCCATGTGGCGTCTTCCACGAAGACGCCCTCCCGCAGACGCTGCTGAGTGTTGCGGTGTTCGATCTCGCCGGGGTAGAGAATCTCGTCGAAGCCGGCAGCGCGCTCGGACGCCTTCAGGTATGCGGCGAGGTCCGTCACCTGCTGCTTGAACTCTTCCAGGGGGCGGAAGGCTGAGACGTCAAAGACGGCCATGAAGCAGCCGTCGTTGTGGAAGCCGCGCGGGTCGTGGCCGAAGCCGAGGCCGGTTAGGATCCCGGACAGTATCTCGACGATGACGGCGAGGCCGTAGCCCTTGTACCCCTCGGATCCGCCGAGAGGCAGCAGCGCGCCGCCCTGTCCGCGCAGCACGTCGGGGTCCGTCGCGGGATTCCCGTCGCTGTCGACGACCCACCCTTCGGGGATGGAGACGCCCCGGGCCTTGGCGAGCTCGACCTTCCCCGCCGCCACCGCGCTGGTCGCCATGTCGATGAACAGAGGTCCTTCCAGATTGCTGGGGACCGCGACGCAGATAGGGTTGGTGCCCAGACGAGGCTCACGGCCCCCGAACGG
This sequence comes from Dehalococcoidia bacterium, assembly GCA_965219425.1. Taxonomy (GTDB): domain Bacteria; phylum Chloroflexota; class Dehalococcoidia; order Lucifugimonadales; family Australimonadaceae; genus S5-327. The sequence continues at coordinate 3,270,706 of OZ244741.1, read as the reverse complement.
GGCGACGGCCTTAGCGGTTCTACCGGAGTCCGCGGTCATAAGGCCGATGAAACCCTCGCGGACGGCCATAAGAGGGTAGTCGGCGACCCGTCCTACGTGGCTTTGACGGTACACAGTGGCCGCGGCGGCGCCTTGCGTCCTGGCCTTGTCGATGGTCAAGCGCATGACTCGCTCGGAGACGACGTAGCCGAATCCCCAATGTCCGTCCGCCACCGTGGTCGAGGGCGTTTCCTGGACTATGTCAAAGGGAGCGCCGGGGACGATGTGACCCCGCTTTACGCGGTCGATATAGGTCGGTATCTGGATGATGCCGTGGGAGTCATGACCGGCGAGGTTGGCCCCGATGACGTGGCGCGAGATGATGCCGGACTCTTCAGGCGCGGCGCCGGCGCATTGGAGCAGGCGGTTGGCGATGGTCTGTAGGCGGTCGTGGGCGACGGTTGGCATGGCGGGCCTCCGAGAAACGAGATGGGAGCTGGAGGGCTGATTCTAGGGGGTTGAGCAGCGGCGCGCTCGCCCGCCGCTGGGGAGAGCCTCGGGGGAACTCTCTCCTCCGCTCCCGTCTCCGACACATGATGCGAATTGACACGGTAGGAGCAGCTGGGAGCGGCTCCCGGTGAGGCCGGAATCGGCTCCGGTCCGGCGCATTGCACGACCGCCGGGGCTCGTTTTGCTCGAGGATGGCACGTCCATCTCACTCGTAGCTTTCCCCGGCCTACGAGTGCGCGGGGGCTCCCTCATCGAAAAAAGAGGCTCATTTAGGCTCATTAAGTGTCATTTACTCCTGAGCACGAGTCGGCACCGTAGGCAGCGGGGCCCCTGAGGAACCACCCCTAGCCCCCCGCTAGCAGGAGGGGCCGGGAGGGGGATAGCGCGTATACCAGTGTAGGGAGAGCAGGGGTTATCGGGGAAGGGGCAAATGTCAGTCTTCCGCCGCATCAGCAAGTTTGCGTCACGCGTCGTCTGCGGGGCGGACCGAAAGGGGGTTGGTGCGCAGGAAGAGATTTGAACTCTTACGGGATCGCTCCCACTGCCCCCTCAAGACAGCGTGTCTACCTATTCCACCACCTGCGCGCAACCAACTGATTGTAGAACGCGGAGCGCGCGGGCGCCAACCTCACGCTTGCCGGTCTAGAGCCTCAGTTTCGAACCCCGCACAATGCCGACGTCCGACTTTCCGAGAGAGTGCGCGAGGCTAAGACTCCGTTGAGGGTTGGCGCTGGCCGAAAACTCCCCTACGTGAGCGGCTGAGCCTTCTACGCGCTCGATAATAAATTGGCAGATGGCGACCCCTGGGCGAAGTACAAGCGGTGCAGGCCCAACATAGCTAGCACTCCGGCGCAGCCTCGTCGAAGAATGACAGCGACGAGTAAATGGAAGCGCCCCAAGGGTTGAATTCCTCTCCAGTCTCTATGAATGGACTAAGCAAACCGATCTCCATATCTCCTGGAAGGCTGCAAGTGAAACCGTCAGGACCGGACCACTCTCCGTAGTGCTCCTCAACCTGAGCCCTCGCGTCGAAGATCGAAGGGTCTAACCCAAGTGCAGCGAACAGTATTTCAATCCATTGAACGTGAACGTCCAAGTTCACTGTTCGCCATTCCTCTGCAGGCGCCCATTCTCCAAAATAAGATAGCCCGACGAATTTGTCATCACGTAAGCCGAAGGTTATCGACTTCACAGGAACAGACAAGTACTCTTCAAACTGCTCCTCTGTAAGAAGGCCATCTGGACCGTCGCCAACCAAGTCGTAGGGGTGAACGTCAGCATCGAAAGTCACTCCGAGAATCCCGGTATAGTTCCCGACCCCGGGCTCGTCACACGCCTCGCATGGAGCTTCGAAGAAAGGACTGCCTGTCCCATACCCAATCGAGTCGTCCAAAGGCAGTCTGCCCTCAGCAACAAACCATGCCGGGTCCTCCGATGGAAAGGCCAAGCTGTAGCGTTGTAGCGTCTCCAAGACAGGAGGGAAGGTGAAAGCCTCTCCCGCCTCAGGCACAACTCCTCCGTCCGGAAGCATCGATGCAAGCAGCTCCTCGTGAGGCGACAAAGGCTCTGGCGTCGGGGTCGGTTCGGGTGTTGGGGTCAGCGTAGGCGTTGCCGTTGGGGTAGGTGAGGGAGTCGGCGTAGCCGTTGGCTCTGGAGTTGGGGTCGGGGTCGGTGTGAAAGTCGGGGTTGGCTCCGGCGTAGCTGTCGGTTCAGGCGTTGGCGTGGACGTTGGCTCGGGCGTTGGGGTAGCTGTAGCGGTTGGCTCTGGGGTCGGCGTGAGTGTCCGTGTAGCCGTTGGCTCTGGCGTTGGGATTAGAGTCAGCGTGGGCAAAGGCGTTGGAGTCGGACGCGGTGTTGGGGTCGGTGTCGGGCTGGCACAAGCGGCCAACACAGACAGGACCGCCCCGAGAATCAAGGTTGCAACAAAGACTCGACGCATCAGCTTCCTCCCAAGCAGCCCTAGCCGAGCCGCTCCGGGTATCAAGCTACAATAAACGACGGCCTCCCTGCCCGCGGAGCAAGGAGACCGTCTACCGTTTACCGGGCGGACGAGAGGGCGCCACAATGCATTCTTCCCGATACCCCTTGACCCTTAGGAGCAGACGATGGGGACCTCCCGCATGTACACCGACGCCAATGGCGATACGACTTGGCAGCCGATCGAGCTGAGCGAGCGCCAAGACTGGCTCGACGGCTTCGACGCAACGAGCATCAAGTTCGGCATAAGGCCGCCGGACGTGGAACAGGACTGGCACCCTGCCCCGATGCGCCAGTTCGTCATCATCCTGTCGGGGGCCTTGCGGATCACCTACCCTGACGGCTCGCAGAAGGTCTTCGGCGCAGGCGAGGCGCGGCTCATGGACAACATCACCGGCAAGGGACACCAGACGATGGCCGTCGGCGGAGAGCCCTGCCTCACCGCGACGGTCGTGCTGAGCGATCAAACGCCGCGCATCGGTCCGGTCTAAGGCGGACCTACTCTTCCTCCCGCGTGCGCATGTGCGGTGGAGAACCAAGAAGGGGAAATGGCAGGAGTGGAAGGATTCGAACCCTCGGCCGGCGGTTTTGGAGACCGCTGCTCTACCAGGCTGAGCTACACTCCTGCGCTCCCATCAGGCTAGCATCGCGCGAAGAAGGGGGTCAATCCTGAGGAATCTCTCATGGCTCAATACCCCATGAACGCGGGCTAAGGAAAGCCCTTCCGGTCAGGAAGGGCTGGATGGGCGGAGGCGATTGAAGGACTGGAGAGGCCAGCAATCCCCAACCGTCGGAGATCGTGATGTAAGCGCCCTTCGCGCCGCATTTCGGACTAAGCGCCGCTAGAGAACAGAGGAAAACGTTATCCTAAAACGTGATGTGCTGTCAATAGGTTTTCCCGACCGATATCGCGACCGATTCCCGGCGATTCTTGACACCCTCCAGACCAGGCAATAGCCTGCCATTCCTGACGGAGGGAGACTCAACTCCTGACGGAAAGGAGACCTTCAGGGCGTGCCGGATTCCATCATCACGCCAGCCATGCAGGCCGTTGTCGGTGTAAAGGGCGAGGCGCAGCAAGCTACCGTCGAGCGCGGCGCAGTCGAGCGTTTCGCGCGGGCCATCGGCGACGAGAACCCGCTCTTCCCGGACATCGCACCTCCGACGTTCCTCCGCTCTCTGGGACGCGCCATTCCGACGTTGCCCGATGGCGAGAGCCTGCCGCGCGCCCTCGATGGCGGAAGCGAATGGACGTATGACGCGCCCGTCCGCGCGGGCGATACGATCACCTTCTCCACTCAACTCGAACAGCTCATCGAACGCGAGGGGCGGATGGGACCAATGCTCCTTTTGACCTACCTCACCGAGTACGTGAACCAGAACGGAGAAGTTGCCGCGACACAACGCAACACTACGATCAGGATGCCTGCGGCATGAGCCTTCACCCCCACTTCCAAGACGTCGGGCCTGGGACTGAGATACCGGCCCTCGTGAAAGAGCCGACGACTCGCCAACTCGTGATGTACGCGGGCGCGTCCGGCGACTTCTACGAAATCCACTACGATCAGGAGTTTGCCCGCGCGCAGGGCCTCCCCGGCGTAATCCTGCACGGCGCTCTGAAGAGCGCATTCCTTGGCCAACTCATGACCGACTGGGCAGGCGCGGAGGGGAGTTTGAAGTCATTGTCGGTCCGTTACCGGGCGATGGATGTCCCTGGCGATACGCTCACTTGCAAGGGAGCTGTGGTCGAGAAGGACGAATCGACTGGACTCGTCCGCTGCGAGATATGGATCGAGAACGGCGAGGGGACCAAGACCACGACGGGCGAAGCGGTAATCGAGCTCCCCTCGCGCTAGCCCGCGGCCCTAGTCCGTCGCCCGCGACAGCCTTCGCCCGCAGCCCCCTTCCTAACCTACCCCTCTCTGCCTGTGCGCCGGCGCGCCTTCGCTCCTACCCCGCTCGCTCGTAGGCGGCATGAATCCACGCTGCAACGTCGGCGTCGACCGCGTCCCAGCTCGTGAGGTCGACGATGTGCGTGCACATTCCGCTCGACGCTACGATGCGGGGGTCGTCGGGCGTCGCGCCGAGGTTCAGTCCCAGGCGCAAGCGCTTGGCTGAGGGCGCCTGAATGAGCGCAAACTGCTTCTTCCTACGGAAGCTCACGCCGGTTTTCTGGACCACTTTCATCACATCGGGCCCTAAGCTCTCGGCAACTGTGGAGAGCGCGTGGTAGGCAGGGAGCAACGCGGCCTTGGTGCCTGAGTACTGAGCCGCCAGCAAGTCTTCCGAGGTCTGGGGCCCACCCGCGAGCCCTTCGCGCACCACGTGGGCCAGCAAGTTGGCGTTCCCATGGGTGAGGCCGTGTGTGGCCTTGAGGAACGCAACGATTTCCGAGTGACGCTCGATGCCCTGGCGCACGACCTCGTCGGCCACGTCGGCAGCCGTCTTTCCCAGGGCCGTCTCGATGCGTCGAAGCTGCGCCTCGGCCTGTGCTTTTGGGTCAGTGGTCATCACTGTGCCTCCAAGGGGATATGTCATTTGGGCGGAGCGCCTCCCATTCCTCGCGAGTGATCTCCATGCGTATGAAATCACGGCCAGCACGGCGCAGGGACCCCACTTCTCGAAATCCGCAACCCGCAAAGGCTCGGCGCGCTCGCGCGTTCCACACCAACGTATGGAGATAGAGGAGATTCATCTTCTCCATCTTGAAGCACTCGGCCATGAGCAACCGCAACGCCTCTCGGCCGTAGCCGCCGTCCCAATAGGCGCGATCGCCGAGCAGGATGCCGACCTCGCATCTACCGCCTATCGTGTCGATGTCGTAGACCATGCAATTGCCGATATGCCGGCCTTCCAGGGTGTCGATGGCGTAGCGGCGCACCCAGGGTGTCGGATGCTTCAGCTCGCTCTCGAAGTCCCGTAGGTAGTCCCGGAGCGACTGGCGGAGGGGCGAGGCGGCGTCGAGCTCGGCGAGCGCAGGGTCGGCCCGCCAGCGGTGGTCGTCCTCGCCGTCCTCGATCTGCTTCGCGCGGATCACAACTTTCGTTCCGCGTGCGATGGGGCCGCGTGCGACGGGCTCAACCAACGCTGCTCTCCCGTCGGCCGAGCTCCTCGATTGCCCGGCGGACGACCTCTTGCTCGGTGGGATACGTGAGCGTTCTGAGAGCTTCCGCCGCCGGTGCCCATTCGATGACGTCGAACTCGGGGTCGTGGTGGTCGAATGAGCCGCCGCGCTCGGTCATCAGGAAGAAATGGACGCGCTTATGGATGCGCTCCGACTGCCGCTGGAACCAGTACTCGATATGCCCTAGGGGCGCCTCGATCGCGACCTGCAAGCCCGTCTCCTCGGTGACCTCGCGGAGCGCGGTCTGCTCAATCGTTTCGCCGTCGTCCGGCGTGCCTTTGGGGAGAGCCCAGAGGCCGGAGCTGGTCCGTCCACAGATGGCGACCACCAGTCCGCCCGCGCCGTCCTTGTACACGACTCCCCCCGCCGAGACGGCCTCGGTGACTCTCTGCCGGCCCGCCACCGCTACGCTTCCTCCCGCACGTTGAGCATGGTGAAGTCCATCTCGTCGGTTTCCAGCGCGCGAAGGGCCTCTTCGGCGGCCTCGCTCACCGTGCCCTCGCCTCTATCAACGTACCGCTTGAGGAGTTTCTTGGCCATAGCGCCGCCAATGCCCCCGATGGCGTGTACAGCGGCCATCGCGACCTGGGTATCGAGGTCGCCGACAAGTTCGTGCAGATACGGCAGGGCCTCAGGGTCGGCGAGCTCCCGAGCGGCGTTCGCGGCCTCGAACCGCATAGCGGGGTCAACGCTCTCCATCTCTTCAACGATGACGGACAGCCAGGCCGGGTCGCAGGTGCGGCCCATGGCGTAAACGGCGCTCTGCCTCAGCGACGGATCGTCGCACTTATAGGCCCAGCGCACCCAGCCGCCGATGCTGGGATGGCCCAGCGGGGCGATTGCCTCGAGGGCCCGCCGGCGCACGATCGTCTCCTCCTCATCGTCCTTCAGCGCGCGGACAAGCGCTTCCTGGAGTCTCGATGCGTCGCGCTCGATCAGCTTGCCAGCCTCGGCCAGTTCGACGAAATGCCCCAGCGCCGAGGCGGCCGAGGCGCGCACCGTAGGCGACTCGTCGGTCTCCAGGAGGCCCAACAAGGGAGTGATTACGATGCGGTCGTCGGTCTCCCAGAGGCCAGAGGCCGCAGCCGCGCGCACCTCGGCTTCGTCGTCTTGGAGCGCGCCGTGGAGCACCGGCAGAAAGTCGAGCTCGATGTCGTCCTCGGCCATGCCTATGATGCCCTCGACGATTCCCAGTCGGCGCGGCGCGGGGATGTCGGACCAGCCCGCGCGCAGCTCCTCCTGCTCTTCGGGAAGGAGCGCGCTCAACCGGCTTAGCAGAGACGGCTTCAGCTCAGCGTCAGGGTTAATCAAGTCGTCGATGACGGCGCCCAGGGCCATGGCCTACCCCTTGGTCGAAACGGAGACGCCTCCGACTGCTATGGCGGGCGCGAACAGACCACCGCGCATCCACCGTCCGCCGCTGCCAATGGCGATCACGTCGTTCAAGGCTTTGTAGGCGTTGCCGGAGACCATCGTATTCTTGACGCGGCCCACGACCTTGCCATGCTCGACCTTATAGCCGAGCAGTACGTTGGCGTTGAAATCGCCTCCGAGCACGTTGCTCTGGCCCGCTCCGAGAAGCCGCTCAACGACCAGCGCCTCCTCCATCCCCGCGATCATGTCGTCGAGCGACGTATCGCCCTCGGCCATCAGCAGGACGCCCGTCGACGGGCCGGGCAGCGACCCTAGGCCGCGCTCGCCGGAGCCCGTGCTCTGAGCGCCCGCCTGGCCCGCCGTCTGCAGGTCGTAGAAGAAAGACGCGGCCACGCCCGCTTCGATGAGCGGGAGCCTGCGGCTTGCGACGCCCTCGTCGTCGCTGGGACGGCTGCTGGGCACGCGCGATAGCGTCGAATCGTCGGTAAGGCTGAATCGTTCGTCGACGATTCGTTCTCCCAGCCGACCAACCAGCGGAGACGTGCCCTGGAGTACGGCCTTGCCGTTCAGCCCCGCGAGAAGGGGCGAGAGCAGGACGCTGGGCGCCGCCGTCGGCATGAGGATGACTGGCATCGTCTTCGTGTCGGCGGCGGCCGTCTCCTTCGCCCACTCCAGCTGCCGCAAGATCGACGCAACGACCGTTGAAGGGTCCGTGACGGCAGCGATGCCGGACTCGCTGTCGAAGGTGAAGAGCATGTCCTCGCCGCGAATTACCGTCCCCTCGAAGCCGATGCCCGACCGGGAGCGCGGGTAGCTAACGCTTCCCCCGCTGCTGTTGAGCAACGTGATGCGGGAGGTGGACTTCGAGACGCCGCCCTCGACCTGCACCTCGGAGGAGTAGGCCCGCAGCTCGGCGATTACCCGCTCGCCCAAGGACGCCATCTCTTCCAGCGTGACGCTTTCCACTGAACCGTCGTAGACCACGACGTCGGGGTAGCTCTGCGGGCCGGGAAAATCGAACCTCGCCTCGGCCCCGAAGGGAGCGGTCTCCAGCGCCGCGTCGACGAGGGCCTGGGGGTCACGGAGGTTGGAGGTCGCGCTGAACCCGACTCGACCGTCCTTGATCAGCCGGAGCGCGGCCCCAGCGGCGTCGTTGGCGTCAACGCCCTTGATGGCGTTGGCCTCGAAGTGTACGGGCGTAGACGAGGACTCGACGTAGAAGACCTCGGCCTGGTCCGCCGCGGCGGCGGCCAGCTCGAGGATGTGCTCGGCGGCGGCTTTGGAGTCGGCGTGAGAGGCTATGGCTATGCTCCCCCGATGAGGCACTGCCGGATACGAATGTGCGGGCTGCCGTTCGACACCGGGAGGGGGCTTTGACCCGCCTTGCCGCAACCTCCGCCCTCGTTCATCCCAAGGTCGCCGGCGATAGCGTCGATGTTGTGAAGGGTGGAGAACACGTTGCCCGATAGCATCACGGGCCGGCAGAGCTCGGCGATCTTACCATTGCGGATTCGGTAGGCCTCGCCCGCGGAGAAGGTAAACATCTCCATAGAGGTCATGCCTCCGTACCAGTTTTTCACATACAACCCGTCCTCAACTCCGGCGAACAGGTCGTCGATGCTCGCCTCGCCGGGCACGATGAACGTGTTGGTCATGCGGACGATGGGCGCAAACCGATAGTTGAGCGCCCGCGCGTTGCCGGTGGGCCGCTCGCCGAGCTTGGCGGCAGTCTCCCGGGAGTGCAGCCGCCCCACGAGCACACCGTCCTTGATGAGGTCGGTCTCCTGGCCCTGCACACCCTCGTCGTCGTACACGTAGGAGCCGCGCAGCGTCGCGCGGGGAACGGTCGCGCCGTCCTTCACGTTGAGGTGCGTTCCGCCGAACCGCTTTCCGGGCTTCATCAGCTCCTGTAAACGCGGTTCCGCGTAGATGTGGTCGGCCTCGGACAGGTGCCCGAACGCCTCGTGGATGAAAACGCCCGCTAGAATCGGGTCGAGGACGACCGTGTACTCCCCTCCCTTGACTTCGGGGGCGTCGAGGAGAGCCACCGCTTTCTCCGCGACCTCTCTCGCGTCTTCCTGCAGACCCATGACGAACGCGAAATCGCCCAAGCTGCCGAGGCTTATACCGTACTGCTGAACGTCGGCGCCGTTCCGGGCCTGGGCGTTGAGCCTGAGATTGACGTCGATGCGCTCCTGATCGAGATACGAACCTTCGGAGTTCGCGTAGACCATGCGCCGCCGTCCATCCGAGTAGCCGACGGAGGCCGACTGCACGCCGGACGTGCTCATCATGATGGAGACGTATTCGTCGAGCACGCCTTTCTTGTCCGCGAGGGTGAGAACGGTCGGATCCTCCCCTACGACAGGCGGAACGTGGTCGACCACGGGCGCGACCTCCGCGAGCTCGATGCGCTCGCCGCCGATGACGCGCGCCTGCTCGACTGCCTGACGGACCTTGAACTCGAGGTCGTTCAGGTCGTTGAAGGACGCGAACCCCCAGCCGCCCCCGGCCAAAGCCCGAACGTTGCCTCCAAGCGCGCTTCCCCGGCCAATCTCTTCGAGGTCGCGGCCCCGGTAACGAATGGTTGAGGAGGCGGCCTCCTCAACGTGGACCTCGACGTACTGCCCGCCCGCGTTCTTGAGCGCGGACTCGATACGGTCGCGCATGCCCTCGTCCATGATCTCTCCCACGGGGATGTCCCTGAGGGCCAGTCTATCCAAGACCGCAACAGGCGGGCAACGGCTTGCACTCGTTCGGGTACGCGACAGAAGAGGGTGACTTGCGCGACCTTCTAGCCCTCGCAGTGCGTTAAGTGCAATGGTCTCAGAGGAAGATCGAAGGAGGGCGGCGCGTTAACCCTTCTCTACAAGTGTCGCCAGCTCTATGTGCAGCTGAGTGACCAGCTTGACCATGTGCTTCTGTCTGTCCGCCATTGCTTGGACAGCAGCCTCCGCGCGCTCCTGACCGTCCTCCATTGCCCGGAGGGCGTTAACCGCCAGCCTCTGCCCGTCGGCAAGGGTTTGGATTGCAGCCGCCAGCTTTACTTGTCCGGCGTTGAGCTCCTCGAGAGCAGCGGTCGCTCGCCTCAGAATCTCCGCCATGCGGTCATCCATCGTCATAGCCAACCTCTCCTTGAGGAGAAGTCTCGCGACCGCCTCCGCCTCGTGTCAACGAAGGAGACGCACACGTAACGGAGGCTTTCCGATCACTCCCGGCGAACGCTCTGCGGGCCCTCCGGTACCGAGACGCCCCGGACCAGACCTATCAGAAGGAAGGAGAGGGTCATTGCGCCCGCCGCCGCGGCGATGGTCGCCGGCGCTCCGAAACGGTCCGCTAGAAAGCCCATGGGCAGAATGGACATCGTGATGAACGAGCGCATCATCATGTTGATGCTCATGACACGCCCGTACAACGCCTGGTCCGTCCTCGTGACGATGAGCGTCTGATTGATCGTGTTGTACGCCTGATTCGTGAAGCCGACCGACAAGAGCAGCGCCAGCGACACGAAGTAGACCGGCGACAGGGCGAACGCGATGAGCGAGGCGCCGAAACCGACGCCCATGACGAGCTGGGGCAGTCCGCGCGCCAAACCTGAGAACGACGCCACCATCAGCGAGCCGAGGAGCCCTCCGGCGCCCACCGCCGCGTACATCAGACCTAGCCGGGAAGGCCCCACGTCCAGCACTTCCTGAAACACCGGCAGCAGCTGCAAGAACGGCATCCCGAGCACCAGCGTTAGCAAAAGCATGCCGAATAGCAGCCGGAGCAGCGGAGTGCCCAGCACGTATCGGAACCCCAAGAACAGCTCTCCGCGAACGCCGCGGCTCTTCTGTTCCGTTGGGGCCGCCTTGGGGAAGGTCAACGACATCATCATCGACAGCACATGGAGCGCCACGATTGCGGCGAACGCGACGACCGGGTCGAACGCCAGCAGAAAACCCGCGATGCTCGGGGCGACCACCTGGTTCATGTTGCGTCCCGCGGCCTGGAGCGCAACGCCGTTCGGCACGAGGCTTCGAGGCAGCAGGACGGGCACGTACGCCTGTCGCACCGGCATGTTGAACGGCATCGCAACGCCGTGGACAACCGCCATGACCGCCAGATGCCATACCTCGATGATGTCCAGATAGACCGCAACGACGATGAGGCCAGCCATCATAAGCAAAGCCGCCTGGGAGAAGAGCAGCACCGTCCGCTTCGACAATCGATCCGCGGCGACTCCGCCGAGGGGCGCCAGAAAGAACATCGGCAGCCCCTGGGCCAGGGCCACAGCGCCCAAGACGAACGCGGAGCCGGTCAGCTCGTAGGCGAGCCATGGCCGAGCGACCATGGTCATCTGTCCGGCCGCAAAGGTGAAGAACGTCCCGGCCCAGAGCTGGCGATACTGGCGATTGCCCAGCGAGACGAACGGAAGGGGCCGCCGACCTACCTGCGACTGGGCATCACCCGAAGGGCCACCCTCGCCTGCCGGCGGACGCCTCACCCGGAAAACAACGCCTGATAGACCTTCTCAGCCGTGACCGGAAGGTCGCGCACCCGCACTCCAACGGCGTCGGCGACCGCGTTGGCGATGGCAGGGGCTGTCTGCGAATTCGACTGCTCGCCGATGCCCTTCACCTGGTATGGTCCCCACCCGCCGCCAGGGCCCTCCTCCAGCAGAACAGTCCTCAGCTCCGGCAAGTCCGCCATCGTCGGCATCTTGTAGTCGGCGAAGGACGCGGCAGTCACGCGCCCATCCTCCACGGCAAGCTCCTCTTGCAGGCCGAACCCGATGCCCTGCACCAGCCCGCCGTTGATCTGCCCCTGGTGACCGATGGGGTTCAGCACCCTGCCGGTGTCGTGCGCCGTCGTGACTGTCAGCAGCTTGACCTCGCCGCTCTCCCTGTCCACAGCCACCTCGGCGACCTGGGCGGTGAAGGACGTATACGGGTTCTTGGCTGTGTCCTGCACGTCCCCAAGGCCGACGACCGGGGCGCCCGTGCGTTCGGCGATGGCGCTCCATTCGATGCTCTCCTCCGAGTCCGTGCGGCGGAGATGCGGGCCATCGACCTCCAGCTTGTCCTCCGGCCAGCCCAGGATGTCGGCTGCGAGCTTGAAGAGCTCCGCCTTCACGGCCTGCGCGGCGTTCCAGACGGCGGCGCTCGCCATCCTTGTGACCCGCGCGCCGCCGATGCCCGAGTCGAACGCGGTGCTCGCCGTGTCCCACACGGCCACGCTCACCCGGTCTATCGGCATCCGCAGCTCCTCCGCGACGATCTGCTGCATGACGGTGTAGGAGCCCGTGCCTTGCTCGAACACCGACGTGTTCACGACGACCGAGCCGTTCGCGTTCAGCGTTACGCCGGCGTGCGTCTCGCCCCCCGCCTGCACCCGCTCGCCGATGGCGACGCCGCGCCCATAGGCGAACCGGGCGTCCAACGGCTTGGGCGAGCTGTACTTAGCCGCCGACAGCGCCGAGTCGAGCGTCTCGATGGAGCGCACCTCTTGGAAGACGGAGCCCAGCGAGTCCTCTTCGCCCTCGGTTACGAGGTTCTTCCGCCGGAGGTCGGCCGGATCCATCCCCAGCTCCGCCGCGAGGCAGTCGATCTGGGACTCGACGGCGAACATCGCTTGAGGCTCGCCGGGGCCGCGCATGAAGCCGCACGGCACACTGTTGGTGTACACCTGATGCTCGACGATGCGCGTGTTCGGGACCTTGTACGGCCCCGCCGCCGCGCTCGCCCCGCCGAGGTGCCCCCCCGGCTTGAACCCTGCGTACGCCCCGCTGTCGTACTCCACCAGCGCGTCGTGCGCGACGATGACGCCATCCCGCGTCGCGCCCGTGCGCATGGTGACACGGGAGGCATGGCGCGGGTTCGCGGAGGTCAGGTCCTCCGAGTAGTCAAACACGATCTTGACCGGCCGGCCGGTGCGGACGGAGAGCATCCAGGCGATAGGGATGTCCATCGCCGAGCCCTTGCCGCCGAAATCGCCGCCGATGGTCACGGGATTGAAGACGATGTCGTCGGGGATGAGGCCCGTCGCCGCTGCGACCATTCGCTTGCCGGGATGCGGCGACTTGTTCGCTGCCCACACGTCGACCTTGCCGGACAGATGCGCGGCCACCAGGCAGGTATGGGGCTCGATATAGCCCTGGTGCTGCCTGGGCGTCGTGAACGTGTTCTCGACGATGACGTCCGCCTCGGCCATACCCGCGTCCACGTCGCCCCTCACCCAATCAAAAACAGTGTAAACGTTGCTGAGCGCCGCGACCTCCTTGGGGTAACCCTTGATCTCCAGCATATCGTCGTGGACGAGCGGAGCTCCGTCCGCGATCGCGGAGTCGATGTCGAAGACGGCCGACAGCTCTTCGTACTCGACCTCTATCAGGTCGATGGCCCGCTGCGCCGTGTCCTCGTCGACAGCGGCGACGGCGGCAATCTGCTCGCCGATGAAGCGCACGAGCCCCTGGGCGATGACCGGCACGTCAATGACAGCCCGCCCATGCCGTGCGCCATCGCGGATATCGGCGCCGGTGACGACGCCGTGCACGCCCGGCAGCCTCTCGGCGGCGGACGTGTCGATGGAGAGCACCCTGGCATGGGGATAGGGGCTGCGTAACGTCTTGGCGAACAGCGCGCCCTCTAACTGGACGTCCGCGGTGTACGTCGCGCGGCCGGTGGTCTTGTCGAAACCGTCGACGCGGGGCGTGGGCGCGCCGACGGCGCGGCGGGTGGACTGAGCGGTCATCGAATCTCCAGGAAAGGAAAGAATGGAGGGACAGGGGAAGGATAGCAGCAGCGCCGGACGCGTTCAGCCCGCGCGCGGCAGCTGCCCGCGAAGCGAGTCCTCGAACTTCGCGCGCTGCCAGCGGCGCACCTCGGTCGATTCGAGCTCGCTCTCCAACGCGCCGGGCTCCCGCGCCAGACGTTCGAGGCTCCGCATGGGCCAGAGGAGGGACGGGTCGAGGGCAAGCTCGGCCCCGAGCTTTGCGCGCCATCGCTTCAGCATCGACAGCCGCGCCGATTGCTCGCGGGTCGCTCTGAGGAGCGGCGGCCGCGGCGATCGAGGACGCGGGAGGGGCTCCGCGTTGACCCCCGCGCGGATGGCCTTGCGGATGCCCTGCCCGAAACGCCGCACCGCCGACGGGCCGAGGCTCGGCACGTCAGGGAGCTCGGAGTGCGGGTTTGCGGACATGAAGACCAGCGCCTCGGCGGGCACGATGTAGCCCGGCGGCCGGTTGAGCCGTCGGGCCTCGGCCTCGCGATAGTCGAACAACGACTTCAGGACCGCCAGGGCGCGGGCGTCGAGGTCGCGCGACCCCTTCACCGATAGGTGGGCCGTCGCGGGGTCGGGGAGCGCATAGCGAATCTCCGCGAGCCGCTCGAACTCCTCGGCGACCCAGCCGGCCCTGCCAAGACCTCGCAGCCGCTCGTCCAGCGCGGCGCGCAGCTCGCCGAGGTGCGCCACGTCGGACGCCGCGTAGTCCAACGCCTCTGCGCCCAACGGACGGTGCGACCAGTCGGCGCGCTGCAGACGGTGGTCCTTAGGGATGCTGATGCCGAGCAGCTCGTCCAGGAGCGACGCGAGCCCGACGCGCTCCAAGCCTGCGAAACGCGCGGCTATGGAGGTGTCGTAGCAAGGGGCCAGGGCGAAACGGAAGTCCCGGTCCAGTCCCCGGATGTCGAAATCGGCGCCATGCAGCACCTTCTCCACAGCCGGGTCCGCCAACAGCCGCCCCAAGCCGTCGCAGTCCAAGTCCGCGAGCGTATCGACGAGGTACGTCCGCTCGCCGTCCGACAGCTGAACGAGGCAGACCTTCTCCGGATAGCGGTGCCGACTGTCAGCCTCTGTGTCGACTCCGACGACGGGGGCGGCGCGCATCGCCGAGACGGCCTCGTCCAGCGCCGCTTGCTCGTCGGCGAACACGTAGGCGGAGACGGCGAGCGTCAACGGGCCGACATGCCGGGGAAATGATTCACTGCGATGATAATGCGACGCCCTCGGGCTAGGGTCAACGGGCGTCCGGCGCGGATATCAAGCGGTTCCGCCGCATGCGGCCCGGGAACCGATGAGCACGACTGGGCCTGCCTTTACGAGGCAGCTATCAGTTGGTTGAAACGCCCTTACGCCTTTGCATCACACTCCCACGCCGAAGGCCCTCCACCCCTAACGCCGCTGGGTCCACGACTCCGAGAACGCCAGCGCGCATGAGCTGAAGGCGACGCCATCCCAGTCGCGCGGGAAGGGCTGGCCCGCAGCATGTTCCCCGTTGAGCGTTAGCCGGGCGCCCGCGCACGGGATCAGCACGCTCGATACGCCGTACGGACGGTCGGGAGCGTCGAACGGATACGTGTGCCGAAGATGGGCCTCGCCGGCCTCGTACCAGGTCAGCGAGATATCGTCATCGTCCGACGTCACGCGCTCCGTCCAGAAGGACCTGATGTCGCCGTGGTGCTCGAAATCGGCGTCCACGACCGGAATGCTCAGGTCGCTCAGCTCGCCGTTCAACATCCCTTGCACCGTCGATTGCAGCCACCGCGTCATCGCGATGTTGTCGGAGTAGATTCGCCATTCGTCGTCCGTCAGCTCGGTCCTGACGAACAGCGCGTGGCCGGGGCCTCCGCCGCTGAAAATCACTCGCCAGAAGCTGGCCTGGCTCATCACCCGCCCGCTAAGGTCGGCGAGGCGGATGAATGGGTTTTCGCCGGTGAGAATCACGCGGCTTGGGTCGAATGCGTCAGGCATGGCAACTCCATCGAGTCCTTGTTGCGGGGAGGATTGAGAAGGGGGCGCAGGAACAGGTTACGCCCAAGGACGCATGGACGTAACTTCAACTTGGCGCGTTGTCCTCTTGCTCGACCCCGTGGACGAAGGCCTACCCTCCTTCCCCGACTGTTGGAGGAGACTGCGAAGACATGCGGGCCCGGCCGCCCGTCTCGCGGGCCATCAGGGCGACCATCAGCGCCGCCAGCAGCAGCAGGACGGCCATCGTGTAGAAAGCCACGTCGGGAAAGAGGAAGTGGTAGAGGGCCGCCAGTAGCATTGGCCCCATCGTCGCGCCGGCGGACTGGCTCAACGTCCACAGCCCAAGGATCGCGCCGCGGCGGTCGGGCGGCGCGATGTCCATTGCATAGGTCTGCGTCGTGCCCATAGTCATCGCCTCGCCGAGTCCCTTTATGCAGACGGCGAGCACGAGCGCCCCGTAGACATTGCCCACGGCTAGAACGATTGACGCAATCGCAATCAGAATCATTCCAGGCACGAGCGACCACTTCCTCCCGAACCGGTCCGCGACTATTCCGTTCGGGAACGCGAACAGGAACGTGACCATGGACGCCAGGCTGATGAGGAAGCCGACAGTCGCCTCGTCGACCATCACGACGTCGACGGCGTAGACCGGTATCAGGCTCTGCATGACTCCGGCGTTGCTCATCGCGAAGATTGCCGTCGCAATCGCGAGCACGAGGAAAGTGCGGTCGCGAAAGGGCGACAGCGAGAAGCCGCGTCTGTCCCCGGCCCGGCGTGGGGCGCGCGCCTCCTCGGGGCGCGTCTCCTTCACCATGAAGAAGACGACCACGACGATCACGATCTTGCTCACGCCGTTGAGCAGGAAGACGGACTGCAGCCCGTAGACAGCCGCCAGCACTCCGCCGACGGCCGGCCCGGCGACAAAGCCCAGCCGCATGGACATGTGGCGGAGCGCCAGCATCCGGCCCCGCGTCTCCGTCTTTGTCACGTCCGACATGAGCACGTTGGAGCTCGTGCCCCACATAGCGACTCCGACCTGACCGATCATCTCGTAGACGAGAAAGGTGACGTAGTCGTCCGCCATGAACTGGCCGATGTTCGATAGGCCCCGGATAATCGGCCCGATGATGACGAGCGGCTTGCGGCCGTAGCGGTCGGCGAGGAACCCGGTTAGAGGGCCGGTGAAGGCTCGCGGCACCGCGTTCGAGGCGAGCAGCACGCCTACCAGGAACACGTTCCCCGTAACGGCGAAAGCGAACAGCGGGCGTCCAAGGTTCTGGGCGCCCGTACCGAACCCCCAAGTGAAGAAGGAGAAGAAGATCGGCGCGTGCGTGAGCGCCCCGGACCGCCGCAGATTCGTCACGCTCATGAAGAATTCGCCATCACGACGGCGAGCATACCAGCCAGTGAGCCCTAGCGCGGCGAGGTCTCGCCTCCTCTCCGCGCCCCCGCTGGTTCGCGCCTGGTCCCCATATGCGCCCGGCTTCCCTGTATGCGGTCGAAGCCAGTGCTATCCTTGAAGGGGACAGAGGGGGAGAGCATGGCCGCCGTCAAACAGCGAAGCGCGCAAGAAGACGTCAAGCAGTCGTTCGATATCGCAGCCGCGAGCCTCGGCCTCGATGCCGGCGTCCGGCGCATGTTCTGCGAACCCTGGCGCGAGCTGCGCGTGTCCCTGCCCGTCCGCATGGACGATGGCCGCGTCGAGGTGTTTATCGGCTACCGGGTCCAGCACAACGCCGCCCGCGGACCCTACAAGGGCGGCATCCGCTATCACCCGCACGCCGACGAGGACGAGATCCGCGCCCTCGCCTCGCTGATGACGTGGAAGACGGCGCTGCTCGATATCCCGTTCGGCGGCGCCAAGGGCGGCATCGAGATCGACCCCCAAGAATTGAGTGAGGCGGAGCTGAACCGCGTCACTCGCCGCTACACCAGCAGCATCCAGCACCTGCTCGGGACGTACCGCGACATCCCCGCCCCCGACCTCGGCACCAATGCTCAGACCATGGCCTGGATCATGGACGAGTACGGCCAGTCCAACGGCTACAACCCCGCCATCGTCACGGGCAAGCCCGTGGAGGTCGGCGGCTCCGCCGGACGCGAGGCGGCCACCGGACGCGGCGCCATGTACGTGCTCCAAGAGGCCGCCCGCGACCTCGGCATCGACCTGCGCCGCGCCCGAATGACCGTGCAGGGATTCGGCAACGTCGGCTCCTGGTTCGCCCGCGTCGCCCACGAGGAGGGCGCGCGCATAGTCGCCGTAGCCGACCAGCACGGCGCCGTCTACTCGGACGACCTACTCGACATCCTAGCACTCGTCGACTACGTCAAGGAAAATGGGACTGTCAGAGGGTTCCCCGGGGGCCGACCGTGCGACGGGCAGGACATCTTCTCCATCGAGTCGGACGTTTTCGTTCCCGCTGCGGTTGAGAACGTCATCACGGAGGAGAACGCGCCGTCGCTTCCGACCAAGCTCGTGCTCGAGGCGGCGAACCATCCGACCACGCCTGAGGCCGACCGGATCCTTGCCGAGCGCCGCATCCCCGTCCTGCCGGATATCTTGGTCAATGGCGGCGGCGTGACTGTCTCTTACTTCGAGTGGACTCAGAACCTCCAGCAATTCAGCTGGTCCGAGGCCCGCGTCAACGACGAGCTGAAGCAGCGCATTGTCGCCGCCTACCGGGCGGTCGCCGAGAAGTCGAAACAGACGGGAGCCACGTACCGGCAGTCCGCGTTCGAGATAGGCGTCGAGCGAGTCGCCCGCGCCGCCAAGCTGCGCGGCTTCGTCTAGCCCTCCGGCGTGGGAGGGGGCGGTTTCTTTGGAGGCTTGGCGAATATCAACGCGATGAACACCATCACCAGCGCGCCGAAGAAGATGGCGAAAGAGACCGTGTAGCTGCCGGTGAAATCGCGGACGTACCCGGCGACCACCGCGCCCATCGCCGAGAGCGGTCCGCCGAGCAGCTGCGAGAGGCCCCGTATGGAGCCCAGGCTCCCGCGCCCGAAGTAATTGGCGAACAGCAGCGTCTGCGCCAGCGTCCATCCCCCGGTGCCGAGGCCGAACAGCACGGCGAATGCGATTGCGAGTCCCAGATTGTCGACGAATATGATGAGCGCCATTGCGCTGCCGGACAGGACCGTCGCCATCACGGTGGCCCACCGCACATGGATGGCGTCCATCAGCGCGCCCCAGCCGTAGGCCGAGAGGGCCGCGACGCCCATCATGATGAAGACGAACGCGCCAGAGAAGGCTTGACTTATCCCCCGGTCCACGATGCTCGTGACCGCGTGGACGTTGACGGCGGTCTGGGCGAAGGCCACGGCCATCGAAGCGATGGTCAGCAGCCAGAAGGCGGACGTGCGCCTGGCCTCCCTGAGCGTGAACGAGACCTCCTCGGACCAGTGGGGCCGCACGCCCTTGGCGGACTGGGAGGCGTCCCCAGGGGGGTCGCCGTCGGGAAACAGGCCGAAGTCCTCGGGGCGCCGCCTGATGAACAGCCAGCCGGGCACGACGATAAGCGTGAAGGTGAAGACCGCCAGAGCGGCGTAGGCGTGCCGCCACGACGCTACGAGCATGATGGGCGTGATGATGGCCAGGGGAACGATCGCCTGCCCGGCCCGCAGCCCGATGCTGAGGAACGACGTGGCCCGGCCGCGGCTGCGGACGAACCAGTTGGCGACGGCCACCGAAGTCCCGAGGTTGATGCCCGTTATCGCCGCCGTCCGGCCCATGGCGAACAGGATGATGAACTGCCAGACCTCCTGCACGAAGGCCAAGCCGATCATCGCCCCTGTAACCATCAGCCCCGCGGCCACCACCGACGACCGGGCGCCGTACCGGTCCATCCACAACCCGGCCACGGGAGAGAGGAGCGAGCCCATCAGACTCCCTCCGGCGAACGCCAGCGACATCTCCCCAAACGACCACCCCAGCTCCTTGTTGATGGGTGTGAGGAACACCGAGAGGACTGGGCCGTACACCGGGACCTGCGCGAACGACATCGCGACGGCGGCGGTCACGATGCCCCAGCCGTAGTAAGTGCGCTTGAACGGCCAGAGCGCGGGGAGGGACTGCACGCGGGGCGCGCTCATCAGGCCGCGCTCTCTTTCTCGACGGGAGCAGCAGGCCCGACGGGAGCAGGAGGCCCGACGGGCGCCTGCAAAGGTCGTGCTAGGAAGAACGCGCCCGCGCCAATGGCAAACGCTGCGGCGGCCCCGATGAACGCCGCGTCGTAGCTTTTCGTCGTATCGTAGATAAACGCCGCGATCAGCGGGCCGCTGATGCCGACCAGCCCCTCGATGGGCGAGATGAATCCCTTGATGGCGCCCGCGTGGAGCCGGCCGAAGTAGTTGGGGACCATGATCATCTGAGAGACGGTCCACCCGCCGGTGCCCAGTCCAAAGAGCACGGCGAACGCGACCGCCAGCGGATAGGTGTCGGCGACGAGCAGCACGCCCATCGCCAAGACGAAGAGAGACATCGCCATCATGGTCGCATATCGCACGTGAACGCGCTCCAACAGCGCGCCCCAGCCCGCCATCGAGAGCGCCGCGACGCCCGTGAACACGCTCGCCACCGTCACCGCCAAGCCCTCGGAGACGCCCTTGTCCTGGAAATTCGCCACCGCGTGGACGTTGATGGCGATCTGCGCCGCGAGACCCATCGACATGCCGAGGGTCAGCATCCACAGCGTCCGCGTCCTGCGCACCTGGCCCAACGTCCAGGAGTACTCGCGGGCGGCGGTCCTCCCGTCTGCCGGACCCGCATCCCCGTCAGCCCCCGCGTCCCCGTCAGGATAGAGCCCGTGGTCCTCGGGACGGCGGCGGATGAAAAGCAGCGACGGGACGGCGACGAAGAGCAGCGTGGCCGCGGCGAAGACCATGAAGGACTCGCGCCAGCCCATCAGCAAGAGCACCGGCAGGATGAGCAAGGGCACGATCGCCTGCCCGCCGCGCTGACCGGCGGCGCGGAGCGCCGTCGCCCGGCCCCGCTTGCGGATGAACCAGTTCGCTATCGCAATCGACATGCCCAGGCCCACGCCGGCGACGGACGCGGCCCGAGCAGCCCCGTAAGCAATCCAGAAATGCCAAGGCTCGCCCATCGCCGCGACGCCCAGGAGTCCGGCCGCCGCCACCACCCCTGCTCCCGCCATGATTGGCCGCGCCCCGTACTTGTCGAGCGTGGACCCGATCGCCGCAGCCAACAGCGACCCGCCCAGACTCCCAACGGTAAACGCAAGGATAATCGCCGAGCGGGACCAGCCGAGGTCCTCCTCGATGGGCTTCACGAACACGGAAAAGACGGGCCCGTACATCGGGACCTGGGCGATCGAGATGAAGAAGCTCGTATAGACGATTGCCCAGCCGTAGAAGGCGCG
Source organism: Dehalococcoidia bacterium (assembly GCA_965219425.1). Classification (GTDB taxonomy): domain Bacteria; phylum Chloroflexota; class Dehalococcoidia; order Lucifugimonadales; family Australimonadaceae; genus S5-327. Next base: position 3,249,631 of record OZ244741.1, on the reverse strand, counting down.
CGACGGCCATATCCGGGGAAGCGCCCTATGCGAATGGCCGTCCATGATGCCGCGCCAGCATACACGCGCCCGCCCCTCCGCAGACCTCCTCCCCCAAACCCTCCTCCTTGCGAGGGAAACCGAGGGAGGGCGCTAGGAAGGAGGTCTTGGGGGTAGGTCGGTCCCCCGACTAAAATGGCGAGGGTCGCAGGAGCCACCGCGAGAAAGGGGCCAACGAAGCGATGGAAGACCCCCCTCCGGCAATGCCAATCGAGACCGTCGTCTCCCAGCTAACGGCCTTGGGAGTCAGGCCCGGCGGCGTCTTGGCCGTTCACGCGGCGTTCTCCAAGGTTGGGCCCATCGAGGGCGGACCGGAGGGGCTCATAGCGGCCCTGCGAGCGGCGCTTGGAGCCGGCGGCACACTCGTCATGCCGAGCATGACGAGCGACGACTACAACGCCTTCGACCCCAGCGCCACGCCGTGCCCCGACATGGGAATCGTGGCCGACACCTTCTGGCGGCTGCCCGGCGTCCTGCGAAGTAACAGTCCTCACGCATTCGCCGCCGTGGGCCCCCTGGCAAACCTGATCATCGCGCCGCACCCGATCGAACCCGCCCACGGCGTCGACAGTCCGCCGGGCCGGGCCTACGAGCACGGCGGGCAAGTGCTTCTCTTGGGCGTGGGCCACGAAGCCAACACCACGATTCACGTGGCCGAGAGCATCGCGGGCGTTCGGTACCGCGCCGAGAAGTTCGTGACCGTCCTACGGGACGGCAAGCCGGCCAGGCTTGATTATCAGGAAACCGACCACTGCTGCGAGCTGTTCAACCTCATGGACGGCTGGCTCGAGCCGAAGGGACTCCTGCGCCGCGGGCCCATTGGCCAAAGCGTCGCGCGCCTAGCGGACTCCCGGCGCATCGTAGCCGCGGCCGTCGAGCATCTGCGCGTCGATGAGCGTGTATTCCTGCACCCCACGGGCGTCGACGAAGACTGCGACGAGGCCCAGCGGAGCCTCGCAGGCCTACCCCCTTGGGGGGACTCCGCGTAGCCCAGTAGCAGGCGGACCGGAAAGATCGTCCCTAGCTGCGCCTCACGCGCCCCAGCAGCGCCAGCGTCGCCAGCGGCATCGTAATAACCCCTATGGCCGCGATGCCGACCAGCGCGACGAAGATATCCTCGGGCGCCCAGCCCTCACTGATGAGCGAGCGCATCCCCCGCAGCAGATACGTGACCGGGTTGTACTGCACGATGGTCGCCATCCAGCCGGTCATCGCATCCTGGGGCACAAATACAGGACTGAGGAACACCACCGGGAAGAAGATGATGAAACTAGAGTTCACCGCCCCCGGATTGCCGGTCTTCAGCGCGATGGCGTACGGGAAGCCGTTGTAGACCATCGCCCAGATGACCGTGAGCACGAGCAGCGCGGCGATGCCGAGCAGACCCGTCGCGAAGTCAACGCCGATGGCGAACGCCAGCACGAACACCGGGACCGACATCACCACCGCGAGCGCCATGTCCGCCACCATGAACCCGAGCAGCATCGCCAGACGGTTCACCGGCGACAGCGCCAGCCGGTCGAAGTACCCGTTCTGTATGTCCAGCACCAGCACGTTGGCGCGGCTCAGCCCGGTGACAGCGAACAGGATGGCGACCGGTATCTGGAACGCCTTGTAGTCGAACCCTTCGGCAGCGGCTCCGCTCGGTATCTCGGTCAGGTCCTGCAGCGCCCCCACGTTGATGATGAAGAAGAACACCGGGATGATGAACGCCGGGATGAGCGTCTCCATGTCGCGTGGGATCGAGCGCAGCGCGCGGCCCCCTAGGCTCATCACGTCCCTGAAGAAACCCGCGCGGCGCGCCGTGACCTGCACTCGAGCTTGAACGGCGGCGCTCACGATGCCGCCCCCTGCGGCTCAGTGTCGTGCGCCGGGCTTTCCGCCTCCGCTTCCATACGCGCCCCCGTAATCTGGAGGAACACGTCGTCCAGTGTCGGCGTGCGCAACGTGAGCGAGTCCACCGTGACCCCCGCCCGGTTGAGAGCGAGCGCGACGTCGCTTATCAGCGCCGCGCCGTTCGTCGTGGAGATGGAGAGTTCGTTCTCGTAAACGTCCACCTGCTGGATGGAACGAACTCGTTCCAGCGCGGCGCGGCCCTGCTCAGGCTCGCCCACGCTGGCAACGATAACGTCGGAGCCGACCGACCGCTTGAGCTCGGCAGGCGTGCCCTCCGCCGAAACCACGCCGTGATTGATGATGCCCACGCGCTCCGCAAGCGCGTCCGCCTCCTCCAGGTATTGCGTGGTCAGAAAGATCGTCACCCCCATCTCCCTGTTTATGGCGCGAACGTAGTCCCACACGCGGGCCCGGCTGATGGGGTCGAGGCCGGTCGTCGGTTCGTCGAGAAACAGCACCTCCGGCGCGTGGATCAGCGACGCCGCGAGGTCGAGGCGGCGCTTCATGCCGCCGGAGTACGTCCCGATGAGCCGGTCCATCGCGTCGCCGATGTCCACGAGGTGCTCGAGCTCGTCGATGCGCCGGTTCGTCTCCTTGCGGGAGAGGCCGTATAGCGCGCCCTGCAGACGCAGCAGTTCGAGACCGGTCTGCTTCGGGTCCAGCCCCGCTTCCTGCAGCGCCGTCCCGATCTTCAGACGGACCTGGACCGCCTCTGAAACAACGTCATAACCGGCAACCGTCGCCCGCCCGCTCGAGGGCAGCAGCAGCGTCGTCAGGACTCGGAGCGCGGTGGTCTTCCCCGCGCCGTTCGGACCAAGGAAACCGTAGACTTCGCCCGGCCTGATGGCCAGGTCGATGCCCTTGACCGCCTGGACATCGCCGAAATGCCGCTGTAGTCCCATCGCTTGAATTGCGTAATCCATAATGCGTAGTCCTTATTTCGCAGGAGACGCAAACCAGCATAGCACGCCCCGGCATCGGTTATCATCGCCCGGATGACACGCTCCCATCCCCTGACCTTACCCACGCACCCTTGCACGACTCCCTCTACCATCCCGCACAGGCGTGGGCCTCGCCCCCGGACCCGGGGTTGAGGCGGTTAGGCGAGATTCCCCGGACGGGGAAGACGCCGGCGCAGAATCGACGATAAGACCCGCAACGACAAGGAGGCCCTCATGCACCCTTCCGACCGACGACGGCGGCTGCGCGACCACTTCGCCGGAGACGCTTGCATCCGCCCAGCCTCGGTGTTCGACCCGCTCTCGTCCAGAATCGCCTATAGTCTCGGCTTCGAAATCGGCATGCTCGGCGGCTCCGTCGCCAGCGCAACGATCCTTGGCGCGCCGGACGTCGCAGTCATGACGCTGACCGAGCTCGCCGACCAAGTCCACCGGATCACCCGAGCCTCCGACATCAGCCAAATCATCGACGCGGACAACGGATACGGCAACGCCTTTAACGTAATCCGCACCGTTCGCGAACTCGAAGACGCCGGCGCGTCCGGCATGACAATCGAGGACACCGACCTCCCCAGCCGCTTCGGCTCCGGCGGCAAGGAAGCCCTCATCCCGCTGGACGAGATGACGGGCAAGCTCAGGGCCGCCGTCGAGGCCCGCCGAGACCCGGAGACCGTCGTCATCGGCCGCACCCACGCCATCAACGCGACCAGCTTCGACGACGCCCTCGAGCGCGTGGCGGCCTACCAGCAGACCGGCGTCGACGTCATCTTCCTCATGGGCGTCAGGGAAGAGGCCCAGCTGGAGGCGATGCGCGCCGCGACGTCTCTCCCCTTCATGCTCGGGAGCACTCCTGAATCGCTCACCAACGAGGTCCTCGCTCCCCACGGCGTGAAGGTAGTCCTGCGGGGCCACGGCACGTTCACCCAAACGATCCGCGCGATGTACGAATCGCTCGCGCATCAGGCGGCCGGCGCTCCCTCAGCCGAGCTCGCCGACCGCGAGCCCTCCGCCGAGATGACCGCAGTCGCCACCGGCGGCGCCGAGTTCCGCGCCTGGCGCGAGGCATTTCTAGAGGGCTGAGGGAAGAGTGGCCTCCCCGGCAGCCCTGTTGCTACGACCTTTGCTGCTCAGATACGGGCTGGCGGCACTGCTTGGCATCGTCCTGATTAGCGGCTGCGCAGCTCCCACGCCCACGCCTACCGCCACGCCCGTCCCTGCTCCCACCCCTACCCCAACCGCATCGCCCACGCCTACGCCCTTCCCAACGCCAACACCCACTCCAACGCCCACCGCGACGCCCACACCCACGCCGACTCCTACCCCCACACCCACGCCAACCCCTGCGCCCACACCCACACCGACCCCTTCTCCAACCCCTACGCCTACTCCTACCCTCACGCCCACGCCAACCCCTGCGTCGCCGGACAGGGCCGCGCTGATTGCGTTCTACCATGCGACGGACGGGAGCAACTGGCGGCGGTTCGATAGCGGCTGGCTGGGGGACGGCCCGCTCAACTGGTCCGACGTCGCCACTGACGGCGCCGGCCGCGTCACTGAACTGAGGCTCAACCGGAACAGACTCAGGGGAGAGATCCCCGCTGAGCTTGGCAGCCTCGCCAACCTGGAACGGCTGTCCCTCGAAAGCAACGACCTGCGAGGGCGGATTCCACCTGAGCTTGGCAATCTCGCCAGCCTGGAATATCTGCTCGTCGGGAGCAACCGGCTGACAGGGGAGATACCGCCCGAGCTTGGCAGCCTCCTCAAGTTGGAAGTGCTGTCGCTGGAGTACAACCGGCTGAGCGGCGAGATTCCCCCCGAGCTAGCCGGACTTGCCAACCTGCAAACCCTGGTCCTGTCGGCCAACCGGTTGAGCGGGGAGATTCCGCGCGAACTGAGCAGCCTCACCGACCTAGAGCACCTGATCCTCCGAAGCAACAATCTCAGCGGCGAGATTCCCGCCTGGCTGGACAGGCTTACGAAGCTTCGGGTGCTGTACCTCGACAGGAACGAGCTTACTGGGGAGATTCCCCCCGAGCTGGGCCGCCTCGCCAACCTGGAACACCTGACCCTTGCCCACAACCGCTTGAGCGGCGAGGCGCCTTCCTGGATAGGCGATCTCGCCAACATGGAGTTTCTCAACCTTTCGCAGAACGGACTGCGCGGAGAGATCCCGCCCGAGCTTGCGGGCCTCGCTAACCTGGGACATCTGGACCTCGGGGAAAACGAGTTGAGCGGCGAGATCCCACCCGGGTTGGGCAACCTCCCCAACCTGTTGCTTCTCGACCTTTCGCGGAACAGATTGAGCGGAGAGATCCCCCCTGAGCTGGGCAGTATAGTCAGCCTGAGGACTCTATATCTCGCGGGGAACCCGCTGAGCGGCGAGATACCGCCCGCGCTGGGGAAGCTCGCTGAGCTGGAGCGGCTCGACCTCTCGCAGAACGGGCTCAGCGGAGAAGTGCCGCCCCAGTTGGGCAGTCTCGTCGAGATGCGGAGTCTGGTCCTTGGAGGCAACGCGTTGAGCGGCGAGGTCCCCTCCTGGCTGGGCAGCTTCGCCAAGCTGCAAGTGCTGGACCTCTCCAAGAACGAGTTTGGCGGCGAAGTGCCCGCAGAGCTGGGCGGACTCGCCAACCTGGAAAAGCTGCTTCTTTCGGGCAATAAATTGACTGGGTGCGTCCCCGCGGCGCTGCAGACCGTGCCGGACAACGACTTCACCGATCTTGGCCTGCCGTTCTGCGTCGAAGACCCCGCGTCAGCGCCGTCGGCCAGGGACGCGGTGGTCGCGTTCTACATAGCGACAGGCGGGGCGAACTGGTCGAACAACAGCAAATGGCTGAGCGTCGCGCCGGTCGGCGAGTGGCGCGGCGTCGTCACCGACGACGGCGGCCGCGTCACCGGTCTGTCGCTCAGCGACAACGGCCTGAGCGGAGCACTGCCCCGTTCGCTGGGCAGCCTCACGGACTTGATTAGTCTGGACCTCTCGGAGAACGACTTGACCGGGGAGATTCCTCGCGAACTTGGCGGCCTCACGAGCCTCACCGGCCTGGACCTCGCCGAGAACAACTTGAGCGGGGAGATTCCCCCCGAACTGGGCGGCCTCGCAAACCTGACCGGCCTGGACCTCGCCGAGAACGACCTGAGCGGGGAGATTCCCCGCGAACTGGGCGGCCTTACGAGCCTCAGCAGTCTGGACCTCGCCGAGAACGACCTGACCGGGAAGATACCCTTCGAGCTGGGTGGCCTTGCAAACCTGACCAGCCTGGACCTCTACCACAACGAGCTAGGCGGGGAGATCCCTCCCGAGTTGGGCAACCTGACGAGCTGACCAGTCTGGTCCTCTCACTGAACCGCCTAAGCGGGGAGATACCCTCTGAGCTGGGCGGCCTCACGAGCTTGACCAGTCTCGTCGTCTGGGGCAACGACCTGAGCGGGGCGATTCCTCCTGAGCTGGGCAGCCCCAACCTGACATTGCTATCCCTCTGGGACAACGACTTGAGCGGAGAGATACCCGCCGAACTGGGCCGCCTTGCCAACCTGACATCGCTATCCCTCTGGGGCAACCAGCTGAGCGGGGAGATTCCTCCTGAGCTGGGCAGCCTCGCCAACCTGACATTGCTATCCCTCTGGGACAACCAGCTGAGCGGGGAGATTCCCGCCGAGCTGGGCAACCTCGCCAATCTGGAACGGCTCGAACTTTCGGAGAACCGGTTGACCGGCTGCGTGCCTGAAGCGTTGCGAAGCGTGTGGGAAGCTAATCGGTGGGCGCCCGACCTGCCGTTCTGCGCCTGACGCCCCGGCCCTTCCAACCGGGCTTTCCCTAGCCCCCGGTCCGGCGCCCGCAAGGCCAATCTTGGGAGTGGCGGCGCGCGCGGATGAAACCGTTCGGGTTCCTCAATCGTCGTTATAGACATATCGAACGGCGAGGAGAGCCCTCATGAGCCTTCGCTCCATCGGCCTAGCAATCACCCTGCTGACAATCGCAGCCCTCGCAGCCGCGTGCGGAGGGGACGACCCGACTGCAACGCCAAGGCCTGCGTCCGATTCCTCCTCTCTTGATAGTCCCACGGGGACACCGGCTCCGGGAGCTCCCACCCCCACCCCCGCCTCCGCCGCTGTGACGGAGCCCGACGCTTCTGAGCCGTCGGAAAGTCAGACCAGGCGTGTCTCTCTGTCCGCGGGCGAGGTCAACGACAATCAGCGGTGGGACGAGTACCTGCTGTACCGCGGCGGGTATTCGGGGCCAAGCGTTCACGACGCCGACGTGTCGGAGCGGTACATCATCACCGTCCGGGACTCCCAAGGCAGGCCGGTCCCGAACGCGGCGGTGCGCGTCTCAGTCAAACAGGACCCCGTTTTCGAGGGGCGCACTTACGCCAATGGACAGACGCTCTTCTTCCCCCTGATATTTCCCCAGGCCGAAGGCGCCGAGACCTTCAGCCTTGAAGTGGAAAAGGACGGCGTCAGCCATCGGATTGAAACTGAGCGCCACGGAGAACCCGAATGGGTCGTCGAACTCGATATCGAATCGTCCTACCCCGAGGGAGTGGCGCTCGACGTACTCTTCCTGCTCGACGCCACCGGCAGCATGGAAGACGAGATCGCCCAAATCAAAGACACGCTCCTCTCCGTATCGGCGCGCATAGGCGATCTACCGTCGCGCCCCGACTTGCAGTTCGGGATGGTCACCTACCGGGACCGAGGAGACGAGTTCGTAACCCGGACCTACGACTTCAACCCGGATGTCCAGCGGTTCCTCAACACCATTCGAGGAGTGCATGCCGACGGCGGCGGCGACACCCCGGAGTCGCTCAACGAAGCGCTCCACGTGGCTGTCCGCGAACCAACCTGGCGGCAAGGCGACGCGATCCGCCTGGTCTTTCTGGTGGCCGACGCCCCGCCGCACCTGGACTACCCTCAGGACTACGATTACGCCGAGGAGATGGTCGAAGCCAGCCGCAGGGGCATCAAGATATTCTCCATCGCTTCCAGTGGGCTGGACGACCAGGGCGAATACATATTCCGGCAGATCGCGCAGCACACCATGGGACGGTTCATCTTCATCGTCTACGGCGGGGATGCCGACGGCTCCGGCGGCACGACGACCCACCACGTGGAACAGTACACCGTCGAGCAGCTGGACGACCTCGTAGTGAAGCTCGTGGAAGAAGAGCTGGCGTTCTTAGCGCAGTAGCGCGACTTTGCGCTTTCGCCCAACGGCCGGTAGGGAATGGGGGCAAGGGACGATAGTGACACATGCCCATTGCCCTGTCTCACCGGTCCAACTAGCGTCCCTGCCTGACGCTAAGCGCAGGGAGTCCGATAATGCCAAAGGTCAGAGACGCCATCCACTTGGTCGAGCGAGACGGATAGCGGCACGTGAGGACACGCGGGAACCACCGGCATTATCATCACCCGGAAAAGGCTGGAATAGTCACCATAGCGGGCAAAATGAGCAAAAACCTCAGCACCGAGATGTGGAACAGTATCTTGAAGCAGGCTGGCCTTCGCTAAGGAGCCTCCCATGAAATACGCCATCATCATCGAGAAGACTGGGAACGGCTACGGGGCGTACGCCCCCGACCTCCCCGGATGCCTAGCCGCCGCTGATACGCTGGAAGAGACCGGGGCGCTGATGCGCGAGGCCATCAGCCATCACCTCGAGCTGATGCGCGAGCACGGGGAGCCCATCCCCGCGCCCACAACCACCACCGCCCTCGTCGAAGCCTGAGCCCTAACCCTCCTCGGCGAGGGCGGGCCATCGGACGCCCCACGGGCGGGACTTCTCGATAGCCGCGGACATCCTCAGCACTCCCACGTCGTCGTACAGGCGACCCACAATCTGAACGGCGAGGGGCAGGCCGTTGGAGTGGACGCCGACGGGCACGGAAGCCGCAGGGTTGTATGCGTGATTGAACGGAGTGTTGAAGCTCTGCGGCGGCCTCGAACGGTCGGGTTGCTTCACGTCGGCGATCCGCTGCGCCGGGCCCATCTCTGGGCTGAGCAGGAAGTCGTAATCGCGGAACCACTCTTGCATCCGCAGACCGTACGCTCGGTTGCGCCGAACGATGCGGCGGTACTGCCACGCCTTTGCGTGGGGACCGGCCTCGTACACCGGCCGCGCCACGTAGCTCAGGTCGTCCAAGTGCTTCTCCAAAAAGTTCGGGATCATCGCCTCGGCGGCGGCGTAATGGTCGCCGGAGTACGCCCAGACTCCCGGCTCGAGCTCCTCCGGCTCCTCGATGGTGGGCGGGTCGGCCTCGACGATTCGGCACCCCGCGTCCTCGAAGAACTTGGCCATCTCGCGCACGAAGCCGAGCGCTTCCTCGTCCATCGCGAACCCTCGGCCGAAGTCGTAGCTCACCGCGACCCGGAGCCCGCGCAGATCGCCCGACGCGAAGGCGAAGTAGTCGCCGACCGGCGGCAGGTTGGACTCGGCGTCGCGCAGGTCGTAGCCGGCGAGCGCCTGGAGGATGAGCGCGCTGTCGCGGACGGTGCGGGTCATGGGGCCGTTGTGGGAGCGTCCGGGCGCGGCGCGCCAAGTCTGCACGGATGGCATGCGCTGGTACGTCGGCTTCAACGCGAAGATGCCGTTGATGGCCGCGGGCATCCGCACAGAACCGCCGGAGTCCGTTCCGATCGCCAGCTGCCCAAGTCCCGCCGCCACCTGCGAGCCCGCCCCGCCGCTCGACCCTCCACACGTGCGGTCCAGGTCCCACGGGTTGCGGCCCGGAGGGCTGATGCGATTGTCCACGGCGCCGTGCAGCGCAAACTCCGGGAGGTTCGTCTTTCCGATGATTACGCCGCCCTCCCGCCGGATGCGCCTCGCAATCTCCGAGTCGGGCTGGTAGTTGTCGACGAACGCCTTCGAGCCGTAGGTCGTGGGGTGTCCGGCCAGCTCGATGCTGTCCTTGAGCGAGATGGGCACGCCGCACAGCAACCCGCGCTCCCCTGAGCCCAGCCATGCCGCCTCCGCGGCCTCCGCGGCCTTCATCGCGTCATCGGTGTTCAGGGCCAGGAACGCGCTGAGCTTGGGGTTGAGCCTCTCGACGCGCTCGAACACCTCACGGGTCACCTCGACGGGAGAGAACTCGCGCTTTCGGTAGCCGTCGATAAGCTCGGCGGCGGAGAGCCGCCAGAAACCGGAATCAGTCATCTCAGTCCTCCTCGGGCTCGGAGAGATAGCTGTTGAAGCCTATCGCCCGCGCCCGCAAGTCCGCTACCGCGCCGCCCCAACGCCGCTCACGACTGCTAACAACTGCCGCACAACTGCTAATAGCGCCGCAAACGCTGCCGCAACGCCGTCGTCGACTCACGGTCGGCCCCGGTCGAGCTACTCGGCGACTAGCTGCTCTTTCAAGAGCGCGGTCTGCTTGGACATCGGCACGCCGGCCCACCGCGGCTCGCGGTCCTCCCGCTCGATGGCCAGCTCGATGAGGACGGGGCCGGTCATCGACCAGATCGCCGGCAGACGCTCGATCAGGTCCTCGGCGGCCTCGATCTTGAACGCGTCCGCATACCCCGCGCCTTTCGCGAGCGCCGCCCAATCGAACCTGCCCTGGGCCGGCAAGTCCTGGTTGCCGGTGCTCTGGTGCAGACCGTTCGCGAAGACGAAGTGGTAGAGGTTGGCGGGCGCCTGCCCCGCGATAGTGACAAGCGAGCCCAGCTGCATCAGCAGGCTGCCGTCGCCGTCGAGCACCATCACCTTCTTGTCGGGCCGGGCCATCGCGAGCCCGAGGCCGATGGAGGACGCGCTCCCCATGCACTGGGAGGCGTCAACGTGGAGCTTCTCGCCCTGCCCTGCCTGATGCCACGGATGGATCGACTGCATCGTCGCGACGGACACAGCGTCGCCGCGGCCCTCCGCAAGAATATCTATTGCTTCCTGACGTTCCATGGCTACGTAGTCGGCGCTCCTATGATGACTGCGACGGGGCCCATCGTCTCGTGGGCCTGGCGGTACGCCTTCTCGATATTGCCCAGGTCCTCGGGGCCTTCGATACGGTAGTTCGGCACGCCCCAGGTGTCCAGGGTCGGCTCGACCATGCGGACCGCCCGCGACCTGCTCTCCTCGACGGGGAGCATCGGGTCGCGCTGGAACTGGCCGACGAACATCAACGTCGGGATTCTCGCGTCGAGCGGGATCGCCTTGATGGTGTTGATCGAGGCGAAGATGCCGTTGTTCTGGATGACGAGGACCGGATTCTTCCCGCCCATGTACAGTCCGGCGTTGATTCCCATCGCCTCGTCCTCGGTGCAAGCGATCATGAAGCGTATGTCCGGGTCGCCGGCGAGGAGCGCGATGAGCGTCTTCTGGTACGAGTCCGGGATGCAGACGACGTGGTCGACACCGAGCTTTTTGATCTCGGCGGCGATCAGCTTCGCGTCCACCCCCTTGGCGACGGGCTCTGCCTGCGTCATGGCTACGCCCCCGCGATGCAGGAGAGCTCGACCTCTGCGTTGTGTTCGAGGTCGACCCCGACGATGTTCATGGTGGGCGGATCGCCGCCGAAACGCTCCTTGGCGAGGGCGACGAACTCGTCCTCGAAGTAGATGTCGTCGAGGAAGACGTCGAGGCGCAGCACGTTTTCGACGGATGTATCGAACCGGTTGAGGGCGGCGTCGAGACGCCGGAGCGCCTGCCGGGCCTGACCGGCGCGGTCTCCGTACAGCTCCTGCTTCACGGCGCCCGTGTTCTCGTCGGCGAGTCCAGAGGCGCCGGATGCGAACACCAGACCGTTCGCCTTCACAGCTTGGGCCCGGTCCGGGTCCTCGGCGAGCCAGGCGGTCTCCTTCGCTCCGCCCGGATTGATGGCGACTCCGCCGATCTCCATGAGGCCGCGGCCGCCCAAGAGCGTGCCGACGGAGTAGGCGGCGAAGTGGACCTTGCCGTCGAACCGGCCCTTCAGACGGTCGCGGTAGCGGTCCACGTCGCCGATGCGCTTCAGCGCGCAGTCCGTTCGGACCAAGTCGTCGAGGCTGCCGCCGCCCTTTTCGAGGTGCGAGCGCAGCCACTCGTAGGTGTAGAAGAGCTCCGTATCGAACTGCTCGGGGACTTCTTCCGCGGCCTCTTCTTCGGTGAACGGGTTGGAGCGGCCCCGCACGCCGATGACGTAGGTGAAGTCGCCACAGCGCGTGATGCGCGAGGCCCGTCCGCGATGCGGCTGGTGCACGAACACCTGGCGTTCGAGGTCGGGCGTCACCGCCTGAACGACCGCCGTGAGCATGTTCACGCCGCTCATCTTGCATTGGGCGCCGAAGCTCACGGCGAGCTTGTGGCCTTCTTCGCCGAAGTGATCGGGCCACGTCGCCATGCGCTCTAGGCGCCAGTACTGGCCGGAGGTGAAGTTCTCGATCCATACCGCGGAGTCGCCGCCGTAACCCGCCTTCCGCAGACGCAGGGCCTGCCGCCCGTAGGCGTTGTTGCACTGGGGTATGGGCTGATTGTCGAGCTCCGGGTCGATCTGCTCGGTCTGGATGTCGCGGTGGCCGTCGGAGCTGGACAGGAAGAGGTAGGGGCCATAGCGGAGCACAGCCGCCATGTTCCTGTTGCGCTCGTCGGCGAGGAGCACCTCTTTGGTGTAGCGGTTCTCAGCCACGCTAGTTCCCGTTCGGGCCGTGCCCGTCCGGGCCCTCGATCCGAAAGATGCGCTGAGCACGGCCCCAGACCACGTCATGGACGAGGTCAGGGTCGACCCCGCTGAACATGCGCTCCATGGCGGGCGTCGCGTCCGGCCAGGTCTGCCCCTGCTCATGCGGGTAGTCGCAGCCCCAGATGACGCTGTCCCGGATGAGGAACTCGGGGTCGGGGATCATCTTCGCGCCGATGTAGTCCTCTTCGAACGTGAAGCTCATGTTGTTGTTGATGTAGTGGAGCGGGCCCTCCTTCAACTGGTGAATCGCGTCCGGAGCGCGGTCGCTGTGGCAGCGCTGCATCCACTGGAAGAGGAACGGCAGCCAGCCGATGCGGCACTCCGCCATCGATACGTGCAGGCTGGGGTGGCGGTCGAACATGCCGCTGAACACGTACTGGGCGATGTGCTTGCCCGCCGGGTTGAAAGGCACCTGCGAGAAGTGCGCTAGCGACTGCCCGTACTCGTTCGGCGGGTACGGCGTGCCTGCCGCGTCGCCGATGTGAGCGCAGATGACCGTGCCCGTCTCCTCAGCCGCGGCCCACAGCGGCTCCCAGACAGGGGACCAAACGCCCTCGGCCATGTCGTTCGGGCTCAGCTCGACAGCCCGCGCGCCCTGGTCGACCAGGCGATGCAGCTCGTCGACGCAGGTCTCGGGAAAGGCGGCGTGCAGCCACGGCAGGACGATCAGCCGGTCGGGAGCGTGGGAACAGACCTCAAGCGTCCAGTCGTTGAACGCGCGGTAGACCGCCTTCTCCATTTCCTTGTCTTTGAAGGCCCACTTGCGGGTGTTGCCATAGTAAACGCCGGCGTAGAACTCGCCGATGTCCATGTGCTGGAGCAGTATCTCCGGGTCGGCCGGCGGCAGCTTCCCCTCCTCCACCTCGATGGGGTCGAACCGCTTGGCGTACTTCGCCCAGTCCTTGCCGTCGGCGGCGAAGGCGTGGATGTCGCCTTCCCACTCCCAAGCCGTCCCCTTGGGCGACTCGACAATCTTCGGCGCCTTCTCCTTGTACTTGGAGGAGATTCGGGACTGGATAATGTCCTTGGGATACCACACCAAGTCGATGTGGTTGTCTGCTGAGATGTACTTGTAGTCGACATCGGCGCCCGCTCGTAAGTCGCGAGAGCTCGCGTTGCGCCGCCGCGCCGTGCCGCCGAGTCTGTCTGCTCGAACGTTCTCTTCCGGCATCGCCCGCTCCTTTCGTCCACGCGCGCCTTTCGCACGGGAGTGGGGGAATCGTAGGATTGCGCAAGGGGAGTGTCAAGGAAACAGCCCCTGTGTAACTGTTCAGACTTGGTGAGCCCCTTCTTCCCGTTATATCCCCCTGCCCCACTCTTGTGGGGGTGGCTTTGCCAAAGAATCCATTTAAGAATCCATCCGCGGGAGGTGTTGGATTCTTGATCCACGGGGTGATAGACGGGTGGAAGGGCTTTAGTGTTCAGAATTCATGGGTTGACGTTTTCGGCGGCCTTTTCCGGTCCTGCGGCAGCTTCAGGCGTCTCGTGTGCGTGGGAGAGGAGATGAGCTTTCGGCAGGGCCATGCGAATCATGGTAAGGGGGAGGGAGCGTTGGGGGAAGGGGCAAGTGTCATACGCCCACAGCCCCCCAACCCCTCCAGTTCTGAACAGTTGCGCCCCTGTGCCTCCACTCCAGCGAGGAGGGGCATGCCTTCTACGGGCTCCTCGGCTGGGACAACCTCACCCGCGCCTAGCGTCTCCCCCGCGCACGGTAAGCTTGCGCATGTCCTTCGCATTCCCTCCATACTCTCCCGCTATACTGGGCGGCCCGGTCGCCGAACGGCCCAGGCGCGCTGCCCACGCCGGGGCGAGGAGAGATTCGTGCAAAAGCGATGGATGATAGCCGCCCTAGCCGGAGGACTCGCCGTGGCGGCCGTCCTGGGAGGCGTTGTCCTGAGCTGCAACCTTGGCGGCTCGGAAGATCGAGGAGAGCACGGGGAAAGCGGCGGCGCGGACTCCGGTGAGTCGAGTGAACGTCAAGGCGACGGGCAAGAGTTAGGGGAGGCGGCCGGCGAAGAGCCGCCGGAGCAGCTGACCAAACAACAGAGCTACGACCGGCAGCGGGCCGGGGCCCGGCTCATCCTCACTTACAACGCCGACTCCAACTCCTTCTCCGGGACCGTCCAAAACACCACCGATGTCACGCTGGACCGCGTGCGCGTCGAGGTCCACCTGTCCAACGGCGTCGAGCTCGGTCCAACGACTCCCGCAGACCTCGCTCCCGGCCAGGACCTCTACGTTGCCCTCGCCTCGTCGCCTCCGCCCTTCGAGACCTGGAGCGCTCATGTGGAAGTCGGCGGCGGGGACAGTCCCGGCCCCGAGAGCTCGGGAGAAGACGACGACGCCGAGTCCCAAGGCCCGTAAAGAGGAGGCAGGAGCAAGCACGCCGGCAGCGGCCTCTCCCGACGAGGATGACCGAAAGCGAGGGCGGGCTATCGAACGCGGATACGGCCAAACCCCGGGCCTACCGCAGGTTGCGCAGCGTCTTCGAGAACAGCCCTTCCCATATCCCGTAGACGACGATGACGCCCCCTGCCGTCGCCAGCGCGACGCGCCCCCCGAAGACCTCCGCCAGCGCCGTGATGCCCAGGATCGCTACGGGTATAAGGCCGCCGATCATCGCGTTGAGCGCCTGCACGCGCCCGCGCATCTCGCGGTCCGAGTAGGCCTGGAGCGCCGCGAGATGCACCACTGTCCGGCCCGAGTGACCCACGCCGATCGGCAGCATCAGGAACAGCGATAGTACGTACCAGCTGGAGGCCGCGAACGCCACGACCCCCGCCCCGAACAGCGTGAAGAACCCCACCAGCAGCAAGCCCTTCCGCCGGAAGTCGCC
This sequence comes from Dehalococcoidia bacterium, assembly GCA_965219425.1. Taxonomy (GTDB): domain Bacteria; phylum Chloroflexota; class Dehalococcoidia; order Lucifugimonadales; family Australimonadaceae; genus S5-327. The sequence continues at coordinate 3,234,254 of OZ244741.1, read as the reverse complement.
CAGCGACGCCGCTGTCGTGGAGCCCAGCAGCGACCCGATCCCGAAGAACGTGAACAGCAGCCCGACGCCGTCGGCCCCTATCCCCAACAGGTCCTGCGCCAGGGGCAGAAGGTGCTGGAAGGGCTGACCGAATACTGTGATGACGAAGCCGACCAGAATGAGGTTCCGGATGATCGGCTCCTGCCTGATGTAGCGGAACCCGTCCATTGGAGAGCCGCCGCGACGTCGCGACGAGCGCCCTTCGGCCCCGTATACGGGAACCGCGAGCATGAGCAGCATCCCCACCACGTAGAGGCCGGCGACGAGGAGGTACGCCCATTCCGGCCCGAGCCGCGCGAACAGGATGCCCGCGATGAGCGGCATCACCACTCTGTTCGAGTTCTGCGACATCGTATGCAAGCCCGTCGCGTTCAGCAGGTGGCCCTCGTCCACCAGCCCTCCGATGATTGCCCGGCGCGTCGGGGTGATGAACACCATCACCGAGCCCTGGAATATGCCGATGATGGCGATGTGCCACCAGTCCAACAGGTCGAGTATCACCCCCACGGCGGAGATGGCCGCGAACACCGCCATCAGCCCGCCCGCCACGATCAGGATGTTGCGCATCGACGTCTTGTCCGCCAGCGCGCCGGCGAACGGCGAGAGCACGAGGGACGGCGCATTGTTTGCGGCAATCACGATGCCGAGGATGATGGGCGCGCGGTCGGCGAGGTCGAACGCGAGAACGGGCCTGACGAGCTGCATCGCCTGCATCCCCCCGAAGTAGAAGAGCATCGCGATGAAGTAGCTGCGGTAGGCGGGTATCGACAGCGAGTCGAATGTACGGGGCCAGCGGCGTCCCCGACGTTCGCTTGCGGCGGGTATGGGAGGCTGTTCTGCCATCGCGGCGATGCTACCCCTAGGCCCCGCCGTTTGCCACAACGCGCGCCCCTCCCATCCCACACGGCCTTCCCGTCATTCCCCCGCAGGCGGGAATCCAGGAGTCCCTTTCCCCCGTCTGCGGCAGAAGCCCTTACATCCCTCCCCTGTCTGCGGGGGAGGATTGAGGAGGGGCCGTCCCCTGGGATATAGGGGCGACCCCACAACGTCCGTTGGGGGAAAGTGGGGGCGACCCACGCAACGTGATAAAACGGGTGTGGACCGAAGACCACACAAAGAGCCCAAGGGGAGAGCGCTATGATTCTGATCGTCGGGGGTATGGGATTCATTGGACTAAACACCGCGCGGCGGCTGCTCGAAGTGGGCGAGAGCGTCGTCATCACCCAGCACAGCGCCCATCGCGTGCCCGAGGCGCTGCAGCAGGAGCTCAACGAGCGCGTGTTCGTCGAGCGTGTCGACGTCACCAAGAACTACGAAGTCATGGAGGCTGCGCACCGCCACAAGGTCGACAGCATCATCTCCTTTGCGGCGCCGCCCGCCCGCGGCATCAGCCCCCAAGAGGACTATCGCATCTACACCCATGGACTGCAGAGCCTGCTCGAGACCACGCGAGTGCTGGGTCTCGGCCGACTCTCCCTCGCCAGCTCGACCTCGGTCTACGGCAGCCTGCCGGAGGGGCCGTTCCGGGAAGACATGCCGCTGCCCATCGGCTCGCGCACCCAGGTCGAAGCGTTCAAGAAGGGCATGGAGATACACGCCTCGCACTACGCCTCCCGCGCCAACATCGACGTCGTGTCGCTCCGCATCGGAAGCATCTACGGCCCCTACTACTACAGCATGTTCAACCCCATGAGCCGCATGTGCCACGCGGCGCTCAAGGGCGAAGACCCGGACTTCTCCGACCGCCCCGGCGGCGCCATCAGCGAGGACGACGAGGGCGACTGGACCTACGTCGCCGACCTGGCGCGCGGCATCCAGATGCTCCACACTGCGGACGACCTCGCGCACGATATCTATAACATCGGTTCCGGCACGGCCACGTCGACGAAGGACGTGTTCGCGGCGGTGCGCAAGGCCCTGCCCGACGCCGTCTGCTCCGCGCTCAAGCCTGGACGCAGCCCCGCCGCCAACCCTCCCAACCCAGTGATGGAACTCAGCCGCATCAGGGAGGACGTAGGCTACGAACCCGAGTACGACATCGACGCGGGCATCGCCGCCTACGTGGAGCACTTGCGCAACCACCCGCAATAGCACTCCTCTCCCCCGTCGACGGGGGAGAACTAGAGAAGGGGAAGGAGGACCCATGGCTTACTTCGTGGATATCGTCAGCCCCGAGACCTGGAAGGCTTTCCGAGAATCCGGCGCAACAGTGTCTCGCTTTCGATTGGGTCAACGCCCAAATGCAGTACTTCGGTTGGCTGAGCAGGTCAGGCCAGGCAATTTGTTCCTCTGCTACATGAGGGGCTTGTCGCGGTGGTGCGGCGTGCTCGAAGTCGAATCCTCAGCCCACTTCGACGAAAACCCACGGCTCGGTAATTCCGAGGCGTTCCCCATCTGGTTCAAGATCAAGCCCGTCGTCCTCCTGGAGCCGGAGTCGGCAGTGCCCATTAAAGATTCAGATGTGTGGGATAACTTGACTTTCACGAAGCAAAGCACTCCGGGGGACACCGACTGGACATGGGCTGTCCGCAGGCCCCTCAGGCGTATCGAGGATGGCGACGGAGAACTCCTTGTCAAGCTCCTCAAGCAACAGGAGGAGAACCCGCGTAAGTACCCGCTCACCAATAAAGACAGACGTCACCTTTCTGTAGGCAAGGTTCAGACGCTGGATAGAGAAGTAGAAGTCGAGGTTCCATACCGGGAGGACGAAGAACCATCATCCGAATCGGAGGGGGTTGAGCCTGATCCGGTGCTCGCGGGCCGGGAGTCGATTCGCTACCAGGCAAAAATAGCGCAGATCGGCGCCGAAATGGGATTTCGCATTTGGGTTCCAAGGAACGACAAGGCTCGCGTGCTCGAGCACGTCCCTGCGGCAATGCACAAGCAATTCCTGGATTCGCTGCCGCTGAACTACGATGAACAGACTCTGAAGACGGTAGAGCAGATTGACGTGCTGTGGCTCAACGGCAGGTCGATGGCCAGGGCTTTTGAGATCGAACACACAACTGCGGTCTACTCAGGCTTGTTGCGGATGGCTGACCTGTTGGCCCTGCAACCCAATATGGACATCCGGCTGCATATCGTGGCGCCGCGGGACAGGCGGGAGAGGGTCTTACGGGAGATTAACCGGCCCGTATTCGGGCGATTGGAGCGAGGCCCACTCTACGAACAGTGTTCGTTCCTGCCGTATGACTCAATCGATTCGTTGGCGCAGAATCAGCACCTCGCTTACCCGAACCACACTATCATTGACGAGTACGCTGAGGCTGCGGAGGTATAGCCGCTGCCCCAAGCAGCACAAGGAGAAGCACACTCCATGGCGCCAGAGATTAATCCGTTTCAACTGCCGGACGACCGGAAGGGCTGGCGCGGCTTGGAGGTGTCGGGCCGCCCGCGCCGCCGCGTATTCACCGTGCTCGAGACCGACCAGGTGCTGGTCACGGCCCTGATGCAGATGCCTGGCGAGCCGGGAGTGCGGCACTCCCACGAGAGCGGCGAACTGTCGTTCCGCTGGGCTGGCGACATGACCCCGTTCATCACCTGGCATCCGCCGGGCGAGTGGCACGGAGGAAGCGCGGAGGCCCGCGCTGACAAGTCGCGGGAAGTCGCGGAGGGCTTGGCGCTGCTGCGCTCGGAGCTGCGCTCCGAAGCCGCCGAGATCGAATCGCTGCTGCGCATCGCCGAGACGCTCCAGGAGCAGATCGACAGCCTTCAGCATCAGGCGCGCAACGCAAAGGGGCCGGCCGGCGGGCCGGGGCTGATCATCGATCTGCTCTTCCCGCCGTTCAAGACTACGATAGAGGACCCCGCCTACCCCGAGGTCCGCACGCTCACCGGACAGTGGTACGACTAAGCAGGCGTTGACTTGACGCAGTCCACCCCTCGACCGCCCCCGACGGCGCACCGCCGCATGTTCTACGGCTGGCGCATAGTCATCGCGGCCTTCTTCAACCAGGCCATGCACTCGTCCATGCTTTTCCTGTCGCAGGGGCTGTACGTCGTTGAGTTCGAGCGGACGTTCGCCTGGAGCCGGGGCGCAATCTCCGGGGCCGTCGGCCTCCTGCGCATCGAGACCGGGCTGCTCGGCCCCGTTCAGGGCTGGATGGTCGACCGTTTCGGCCCTCGTCCCGTCATGCTCCTCGGCACGGTCTTCTTCGGAGGAGGGCTGATTCTCCTCGGCCAGATCCAGGAGCTCTGGCACCTCTTCGTGGCGTTCACCATCATCGCCGTAGGGACGAGCATGGCCGGATTCCTCACGGTCAACACCGCGATCGCCCACTGGTTCGTGCGCAAGCGCACCCGCGCCATGTCCTTCACGTCCATCGGGTCCGCCTGCGGCGCCATACTCGTGCCGGTCATCGCCTGGTCAATCATCACGTTCGGGTGGCGCGAGACCGTAGTCGCCTCCGGAATCGTGGCGACAGTCGCCGGCCTGCCGGTGTCCATGGTCTTCCGTCGGAGCCCCGAGGAGATGGGGCTGCATCCTGACGGCGACACCGCCGAGCAGGTAGCGAAGCGCGCCGCCGCCCGAGGGACCGTGGGCACCGACTACGACTTCACCGTGCGTGAGGCCATGCGCGACCGCTCCTTCTGGCTCATCTCGATGGGGCATGGCTGGGCGCTCCTCGTGGTCGGCACGGTTCCGGTCCATCTCGTGCCCCATCTCGTCGAGCGGAACGACTGGAGCGTCGCCCAAGCCTCGCTGATCCTCCCCGGCCTGATGGTTTCGCAGATCGTCGGCCAGGTCAGCGGCGGCATTATGGGCGACATCTACCCGAAACGGTTGCTCGCGGCCGCCGCCATGCTCGGCCACGGCGCGGGCATCATCGTCGTCGCCTTCTCGACGAGCATCCCGGCGGTGGTCGTCGCCATCGCCCTGCACGGAGTCGCCTGGGGCATGCGCGGACCGCTCATGATGTCGATCCGCGCCGACTACTTCGGCACGAGGAGGCTCGGCCAAATCGCCGGCTGGTCGAACACGATCACCGCGGCTGGAAGCATCCTGGGCCCTGTGTACGCCGGAATCATGTACGACGCCCAGGGCTCCTACACGCTGGCCTTCTGGACCCTGGGCGCAGCCACCGCCGCGGGCGCCTTCTTCTTCCTCCTAGCGCGCCGCCCCCCGACCCCGGCCCGAGCCGCCCAGAACGTCTAGCGCCCGTCATTCCCGCGCAGGCGGGAATCTAGGATGCCTGTAGGGCGCTCCCCATGGGCGCCCATCCCGACAGGCCACGCCCAACCCTCAGCCCCCAATCGCTTCGTGGTGAGCCCGTCGAGCCACGCGCCCGCCATCCTCACCCCCTCCCATCTGCGGAGGAGACGCGCAAGCGCAGCGAAGTGCGGCGAAGGGAAGCGGAGCAGCCGTGTAATCGTGTAATTTGTGCATGGCCCCTACAAGCTACTCAGACCCTTCTTGAGGAACCACACAATGGACTCAGTGATTGACGCCTGGCGCGATCAGATATTGGCGCACGAGCGCGACGGCGCGGCGCGGCGCGGCGACGGACATGGGCACGGGCACGGTCAAGGCCACGGCCACCGTAGCTTTACGCGCGCCAACAGACCCCTGGACCCCTACCGCACCGACGATCCGGTGCTGAATAGCCTCTACGCCGCCTTAGGCGCCGATGCCGATGTTCTCGACGTCGGCGGGGGAGCAGGCCGGTTTGCGCTCCCCCTTGCGATGCGGGCCCAGCACGTGACCGTCGTCGAGCCGTCCGCGGACTCCGTCGAGATGCTGAAGACCCGCGCGGCAGAGGCCGGACTCGCCAACATCACGGTCATCAACGAGCCATGGGAAGACGCGGAGGCGCCCTCGGCGGACATGGTGCTCTGCTCGCTGGTGCTGCACCACGTGCCGGAAGCAGCGCCCTTCGTGGCAAAGATGCAAGAGCACGCCAGGGCCCGCGTAGTGCTGGTGGAGATGATGGAGGCGCCCGGGGCGCTGGAAGTCCCCTTCTACGAGCGGGTGTACGGCTCGGCCCCGACGCCCCTGCCGGGGCTCCCGAACGTGCTCGACCTGCTGTGGGCCATGGACATCTTCCCAGATGTGGCGATGGTCAGCTCCGAGGCCGCCGTGCTGGACAGGGACCGCGATGCGGCGCTGGGGCAGCTGCGGCAGCGGCTGGCCGTGAGGGAAGGTACTGAGGCGGACGAGCAGCTGCGCGCCGCCGCGGACGACCTGCTGGAAGAGACCCCTGATGGCTTGACGGTCCGGGGGGTGGCCCCGCAGCGCCAAGCCATCGTCACGTGGAGGCCCATTCACTAGGGCAATCACCCTCCGTCACCCCTCGCAGGCGGGAACCTCGCAGCTCTCTCCCATCGGCGGGGGAGAGTTAGAGAGAGGGGACCGTCTGCGGGGAAGGAAAGGTTAGGATGGGAGAAACCAGCGAAGGCCTCCCACCCTCAACCCCCTGGAGGACGACCCATGTTCGACACCCTCATAACCAACGGCAAGCTCATCGATGGCACTGGACGCACCTGGTCCCGCGCCGCCGTGGGCATCGAGGGCGACACCGTGACCGTCTTGGAGGGCGACGTCTCAGCCGTCGAGGCGCTCCGGACGATCGACGCCGCCGGCATGGTCGTCTGCCCCGGCTTCATCGACATGCATTCCCACTCCGACTTCGCGCTGCTCACGAATCCGCTCCACGAACCGAAGGTGAGCCAGGGCGTCACCACGGAAGCCCTCGGCCAAGACGGCCTCTCCTACGCCCCCATCTCCGACGCCAACCGCCAACACCTCGTCGACTACTTGGCCGCGGTCAACGGACGCCCGCCGCAGGGTACGGCGTGGACCTCCGTCGCATCCTTCCTCGACCTGTTCGACCGGGGCTCGTCCTGCAACGTCGTCTACTTCGTCCCCCATGCGCCGATACGCATCGAGGCCATGGGATGGGCTAACCGCCTGCCGACCGACGAAGAACTCGCGCACATGCGACGGCTGGCGGTCGAGGGCATGCGCGACGGCGCCTTCGGCTTCTCGACGGGCCTCTCCTACGTACCCAACGTCTACTCGAACACCGACGAGCTAGCCGCCGTCGCCGAAGCCGTCGCCCCCTACGGCGGCATCTACGTCACCCACAGCCGTTACGGGCTGGGCGACCGACTGCTGGACCCGTTCCGCGAGGCCGTTTCCGTCGGCAAACGGACCGGCGCGCCGGTCCAGATCTCCCACTACCACAACCCGGTAGAGGGCATGGGCGAGAAGATGGTCGCGCTCGTGGACGAGGCGCGGGCCGACGATATCGACGTCACCTTCGACCAGTACCCCTACCCCGCCGCCAGCACCATCCTGCTCTCGCTCATCCCCCCGTGGGTCCACGAGGGCGGCCCCGCCAAGCTCCTCGAACGCATCGCCACGAAGCAGGTGCGCGACGAGATAGCGAACGACGTCTACCCCCAATGGGGAGGCTCCCTCGCCGATTACATGTTCGCGCACATCGGCTCCGCGAAGAACAAGGAGTGGGAGGGCCGCTCGCTGCAGGACATGGCGGACGCCCAAGGGAAGCGCATGGTGGACACAATCTGCGACCTGCTCATCGAGGAGCGTCTGGAGGCGGCGTTCGTGGCGCGCACCGGGAACCCTGAGAACATCCGCGCCATCATGCGCCACCCCGCTCAGATGGTTTGCAGCGACGGCCTCATGACCGGCGACATGCCCAATCCCCGCACCTACGGCACATTCCCCTACCTGCTTGGCCAAGCCGTTCGCGACGGGCTGCTCCGTTTAGAGGACGCCGTCCACAAGATGACCGGCGCCCCCGCCCGCCGCCTGAGTCTCAGGGACCGTGGCTTCCTGCGCGACGGCATGAAGGCTGACGTGGTCGTCTTCAACCCGGACACGGTCAGCGCCCAAGCCACCTTCGAGGACCCCAAGCGCGTGGCGACGGGAATCGAGCACGTTTTCGTGAACGGAACGTCCGTCTGGGAGCAGGGTCGCCACACCGGCGCCCTGCCGGGCCGGGCGCTCAGAAAGTCCTAGCGCCGGACAATCCGGCGTATCGCTCGACAGGTGAGATGGCCTACAATGCAGACAAGCGTCGAGGCTCCCTCTACGGGCGGTCCCGGCGCTGCATCATGTAAGCGAGGTGAACCGGATTGGGAAAGTACATCGTCCTGTATCGCATGCCGCCCGGGGCCATGGAAGAGGCCATGAAAAACATGACTCCTGAGAACATGCAGAACGCCATGGCGCCGTGGATGGCTTGGGTCACGAAGTGCGGCGATCATCTCGTGGATATGGGCGCGCCGATGGTCGGCGGGCGGGCCGTCGCCCCCGCGGGCGTCTCGCCTACCGACGGGACGATCACGGGTTACTCGATGCTGGAAGCGGACGACATGGACCAGGCGACAGCTTTGCTCGACGGCCACCCGCACCTGATGTGGCACGAGGGCGCCGAGCTCCAAGTCTACGAGTGCATACCCATGCCCATGCCGGAGTAGGCGCCTCGCGACGGGGCCGATCGCAACAACGCGCGGCGCCCGGCTCTAGGACCCAGTTTCTACAACTCGCGCAGGCGGAAACCTCGCAGCCCTCTCCTGTCCTCTTCCTACTAGGGAGGAAGGCCGGGAGGGGGCCGCAGCTCCCGCGCAGACGGGAACCTCGGTGTACAATCCTCGAAGTCCTATGCTCGACGACGCCCAGATCCAAGACATCGAACGCCAGACCGTCGATCTCGTCCGCGCCGCGGGCGCTATCCTCCTCGGCTACTTCGACCGTCCCCTCTCCATCGACTACAAGTCCGCGAACAACCGCAACCCCGTCACCGACGCCGACCACGCGGCCGACGAGTTCCTCCGCTCGGAGATCGCCAAACGCTTTCCCGACCACGCCATCGTCACCGAGGAGACCGAGTCCGAGTCCGACGAGGCCCGCGACATAACGTGGGTCGTGGACCCCCTCGACGGCACCACGAACTTCCTCCACGGCCTGCCGATGTTCGCCGCCATGGTCGGCGTCTTGGAGCGAGGCGTACCCGTGGCCGGCGCCATCTACACGCCACGTATCGGCAGCGTCGAAGGCCGCGTCCTCCACGGACGCAAGGGCGGCGGCGCCTACGAGGACGGCCAGCCCATCTCCCTCGCGAACCTCGACCCGCCTCGCCGTATGGCCTCCGTTCCCGGCTATTTCCTGCGCATGTTCGACCAGCACCGCCGCCTGCGCCGACGTCTCGGCGACCTCCGCACGTCCGGCAGCGCGGGCTTCGAGCTGGCCATGACCGCCCGCGGCGTGTTCGACTACGCCGTCTTCAATGGCCCGTGGGTATGGGACCTCGCGGCGGGATCGCTCATCATCCGGGAGGCGGGCGGTGTCGCCTTGCTGCGCATTCCCCGCACCAAGCGCTGGGCCCCGTTCGAGACCTTCTCCGCCGCGCCCGGCCAGAGCCCCCGTCCCAGTGAGCTCCGGCGTTGGAGAGGAGCGATGGTGCTCGGCAAACCTCCGGTCGTCGAGCAGATCACATCCGGCATATCCGTGCGCGCGTACCCAATCCGCGACTTGCAGCGGCGTGTCGGAAGGCTATTCGGCAAGGGCCAACCATCCGACGCCCCGGCTCCCACGGCCCCGCCCCGCGCCCCCCAAACGAACCCCGAGTCCCCCTAGAGCCACGGCCACGGCAGGTCCCGGCGCGAACGGGGCAACGGAAGAACCTGCTCGTCCAGCAGAAGCTGGAGCCTCCCCCGCAACGCGGCCGTTTCGGACTCGTCGAGCTTACCCGCAAGGGCCTTCGCCAGACCGCCCTCGCCCAAGTCAAGGTCCCCTGCCGCCCTGGCCGCATCCTCGATGAGAGCGTCCGGCACGCGCTGGCCCGCGAAGTCCCAGACGACCGTCCTCAGCTTGTAGCTCACGTTAAACGTTAGACCGTTGTCCACTGCCCACACACGCCCATCCGGGCCGACGAAGCAATGCCCGCCCTTGCGGTCGGCATTGTTGGCGATGGAGTCAAACACCGCCAGGCGCAGGCACTCCTCTTCCCTCGCGTCCCGAAACGTGAAGAAGTTCGAGTCGGGGTCGTGGGGCACGAAGAGCTGCAACGAGCCTTCCCCTGCTTCTCCGTCGCGCTCGACCGTCGGCGGAATGAGGCCCCACCCGAGCGTCTTGCTCAGCTCGTATGCTGCGCACTCGCGCCGGTACAGCGTCCCGCCTGGAAAGTCCCACAATGGAGCCTCGCCGGCCCGAGGCTTGTACACCCCATGTCCTCGGCAGCCGTCGAGCTCCAGCTCCACCACGAAGGTGTAGTTCGAAGCCTCGGGGTGCAGCCAGCCGTCGCCGATGCGCGCCTCGCGGACGAACTGCTCCGCTTCCGGAGAGGAGGGCGGCACATCGTGGCGCCCCATCGCGATCTGCTCGCGGGGGTAGCGGCTGTGCAGCGGCATCAGTTGGCGCGCGGACAGGCGTGGCTCTTGCCCTCTCGCATGGGAGCGCCGCAGAGAAAGCAGCGGGCACGGCCCGCGTCGTGGACCTCGAACGCCCGGTCTGCGAGCCAGTTCATTACGTCCGAATCCGCCCACAGGGCGATTGCGTCGTCCTCTTCCTCGGATACTTGGGCAAGGATCATGTAGTGTCCGGTCCTCCGGTCGTGGCCCAGCGATAACGCGGTCACCTTGCAGTCGAAATCGACGCGGGTGTTCCGGCTGCCGCTGACGACCGGCTCGCCGGTCTCGCGGACCGCGCTCCGCAGGAGGCGCTTGATGGTGAGGGCGAGCTCATAGAGTTCTTCCTTCTCCAACCAGAGCAGCGCCGAGCCATTCTCCCCCGTGGCGTAGAGCCGGAAGGTGCGGCTGCCGGGAGAGCCCACGAATTCGGGCTCGACCAGCGTGCAGACTCCAAGGTCATGCCGTGCGTATGCGCGGTCGTCAGCCATCGGACCTACTTATCGAACATCGCGCCCACCGACATCCCACTGTGGATGCGGTGGATAGCCTCGCCAAGCAGCGCCGCGACGGAGACGACCTTCACCTGCCCGTTGCGCTTCTCGTCGGACAAAGGAATGGTGTCGGTGCAAACGAGCTGGCGTATTGGGCTCCCCTTGAAACGCGGAATGGCCTCGCCGGACAGCACCGCGTGGGTGGACGACGCATAAACGGCCTGCACTCCGGCGTCCACCAGTGCGATGGCTGCGCTCACCATCGACCCTCCCGTGTCGACCTCGTCGTCCATGAGGATGGCTGTCTTGCCGTCGACTTCGCCGATGATGTTGAGGAGCTCTGTCTTGTCCTCGTTCCCCATGCGGCGCTTCTCGATAATCGCGAGGGGCACGCCCAGCCGCTCGGCCATGTCGCGGGCCCGCTTGGATATCCCGATGTCCACTGCGACGACGACGGGGTTCTCGAGCTCCATCTCCTCGAAGTAGCTGACGATGATGGGCAGGGCCGTGAGCTCGTCCACGGGGATGTTGAAGAATCCCTGTATCTGCCCGGCATGGAGGTCCATCGTGAGCACCCGGTCTGCGCCCGCGGTGGTAAGCAAGTCGGCGATGAGCCTCGCCGTGATGGGAACTCTGGGTTGGTCTTTCTTGTCCGTTCGGCCATAGCCGTAGTAGGGAATGACGGCGGTGATGCGTCCGGCCGACGCGCGCTTGGCTGCGTCGATCATAATCAGCATCTCCATCACATGGTCGTTGACTGGCGTCGAGAAGGACTGGAGCAAGAAAACGTCGCGCTGCCTGATGTTCTCCTTGATACGGACGAACGTGTTGTCGTTGCTGAACTTGAAGGCGTCGATGTTTCCCAACGGAATGTCGAGGTAATCGGCGACGTTGGACGCCAGCAACTGATTGGAGTTGCCGGAGAAAACCTTGAGCTCCTCGTACAGGGCCATATCGCCACTCCAGGCAGATTCAAAGTCCTAGGCGGGGACTGGATATTGGGAATCTCAGGCCTAGGACCCGGACCGGGCATCAATGGAGGATTCTACACGCGAAGCCTCGACACGCCTAGGAATTCCCCACCGCGAATGCGCCTTTCTCTCCAATGAGGGACGGCTGGGGCAGGACCACGCGCCGCCTGCCCTCCCGGACGACGCCGATGACAGACGCCTCGCTGCCGACGCCTGCAATGGACTCAAGCGCCGCATCGACCTGCGGCGCCGAAACGACCGCACAGAAGCCCACGCCCATGTTGTACACACGGTACATCTCCGCAACGTCGACGTTTCCATCGCGCTTTATGACCTCGAACACCGGCGGGGAGGGAGGGAGAGCGTCGAGGTAGTACTCGACCTCGGCGTCGAGCCTGAGCAGGTTGAGCAGCCCGTCGCCGGAGATGTGAGCAAGCCCGCGCACGTCGACGCCCGCCCTGATCATCGCCATCGCCTGGGGAACGTAGATGTGCGTGCGCCTGAGCAGCTCCTCGCCAACACTAAGCCCGCACTCCGGAATGAGCCGGTCCACCGCGGCCGGGTCGTCCCCGAGCAGAACGCGGCGGGCCAGCGTTAGCCCGTTTGCGTGTACGCCGTTGCTGGGCATGCCGATGACCACGTCCCCCGGCGCGATGCGAGCGCCGGAGACTGGAGCCGCGCCGTCGAGCAACCCGACGCACGTCCCTGAGATGTCGAACGCGTAGCCCTCGCGGGGGCCGGTGAGCGTGTCGGGGTGTTGCGACAGCTCGCCGCCCACGACCGACACGCGCGCCCGCTCGGCGCCATCGCGCATCCCTTTGCCTAGGCCCGCGAGCATGTCCTCGTGGGGGAACTGAAGCGAAATGTAATCGACAAGAGCAAAGGGTTGGGCGCCCGCGCAGACCACGTCGTTCACGTTGACGGCGATGCAGTCCCAACCGATTGACTCGAAGTCGCCGGTCAGCTGGGCCAGAACGCTCTTCGAGCCGACTCCGTCCGTGGAGATTGCGAGCGACAGCCTGTCGGTCAGCCGGAGAACTGTCGCGAAGAAGCCGTTGGGCACGATCTGCTCGCCGACGCCCTCCCTAAAGTGGCGGGTCTGAGACACCCATTCGAGCAACCCGGACAGTCCCATCGCCGCGGCGGCGGTATCGACGCCTGAGTCTGCGTAGGTCTGATGCGGAGGGACGTTAGTCATGGCGAGAGTTGTATCTTATCCGAGCGGGGGCCTCTCGCAGACTTCCTCACTCTGGTTGCGGACAGGAGGGCAAGACCGCCGGCTAGCTGGCTTGGCTCGCGTCCTGGGAAGCTTGGACCGCACGCTGGGCCAGCACGGCCTCGGCCAGCATGTCAAACCGGCGAGACACCACCCGCAGAATGCGGGCCAGCAAGGTCTGCCCCATGTGCGGGTCGTTCTCGGTCGCCTCAGCGATGTCGGCTGCGTTGAAGCGGGTTAGCGTCGCCTTGCCGGAGCAAACGGCTGTCAGCGAGTAGGTGGAAGGCTGGACCATTGCGGACCATCCGAGGACCTGTCCGGCCCTAGCCGTAGACACCTTGCGGCGATGGGTGTCGATCCCCCACCAATCAGGTATCGCCATGTGCAACTCAACGGTCCCATCGAGCACGACGTAGAGATGAGAGGCGGGCGAGCCGCTGCGGAACAGCTCGGCCCCGGCTGGAACGCGAATGATGGAGGCTAGGCTCTCGAGGCGGGTTGCCTGCTCCGACGTAAGACCCTCAAACAGTTCGCTCTCACAAAGAGCGCTTCCACTGCTCACCACTGGCAACCTCCTACGGGGGAGGACCGACGCTGCCCAACGAATCAACCCCATCAATTATGCGCATCTAGCACGGAAATGCACGGCTCCACGGCTGCGCGTTTCCTTAATATCGTAACGATAGCAGCCGAGAACGACGACAACAATGGCGGCAATCGAGAAACGCGGACCTCGTTGTCAGGCGCCGAAAAATCACAGAGTAAGGATGATATTGCCGATGGCGGCGTTGCTCTCTTGCAGCTCGTGGGCGGCCACAATCTCATCGAGGGGCATCGTCGCGGCGATGGGGTGCGTCAGCGCGGAGTCTGCAATGGCTTGGGCGATGTCCTCCACCGCTTGGCGCTTGGCCTCCTCGGGCTCGGTGTACACCAACACGAAATGCACCGTGGCGTTCTTCCGCGAGAAAGCCTGATACTCGACGGCCGGCTCGCGGTCGCCCGTCGACGCGTAGCAGCCGATGGCGCCGTTCATAGCGATGGCCTGCTTGCTGACGGCGAGATTGCCGCCGAAGTCGACTTCAACGATGCGGTCAGCGCCTTGGCCGCCGGTGAGGTGGAGCACCCGCGCCGCGACATCCTCGGTCCGATAATTCACGGTGTGGTCCGCGCCGGAGTCCGTCGCGCGCGCAGCCTTCACGTCCGAGCTGACGGTCGCAATCACGTTGGCGCCGGCCCACTTGGCGAGCTGGATGGCGTAGTGGCCGACGGCCCCCGCGCCCCCAGTCACGAGGACGGTCATGCCGGTCATTGAGCCGCCGCCAGAGAGGGGGCCGCTGGCGAAGAGGCAGCGGTAGGCAGTCATCGCCGGGATGCCGATGCACGCGCCCTCCTCGAAGCTCACCTCACCGGCAAGGGGCACGGCGTGGTCCGCGGGGAGCGCAATGTACTCAGCGGCCGTGCCGAGCTGCCGCTGCCACTGGCCCTCGAACAACCATACGCGCTGCCCGACGCGGGCCGGGTCGACTCCCTGCCCCACGCCCACGACCTCCCCCGCCCCGTCGCTGTGGGGCACGACGAACGGGAACGGCATCTCCGGCCCTCGGGAGCCGGTGCGCGACTTCCAGTCCGACGGGTTCACCCCGGAGGCCCGCACCCGCACGAGCGCCTCGCCGGGCGCGGGCGCAGAGTCCGGAATCTCGCCGACCCGGAGCACGTCGCGCGCGGGACCGTAGCGTTCGTACCAAGCAGCCTTCATGCCTCCTCCTCAGCCCTCCCCCGCAAACGAGGGAGGAGGAACGCCCTCTCCCGCAGACGAGAAAGGGGAACTATGGCCCGTTCGAGCGCGAATGGAGCGAAATGGGCCTCGGCGCTCACTCCTACGAGGGCAGAGTCCAGGAGTGGGAAGGACGTTCCGCCGTGAAAAGGAGGCTCATTTAGTCTCATTCGGACTCATTTCACTCGTGAGCTGGGGCTGCGGGCGGGACGGCAGCCAACCGCCGCGAAGGCCAGCGTACCAAGGGCTTCGATGGCATGGAAATAGGCAAGTGTCATATCTATAACAGGGTGTCCTCTGCGGGCCATGAAGGGCATTCGCTGATCACGGAAGGGGAATAGAGATAGGGAACTCATCCCCGCAGCAGGCGGAGTACCTCCTCGCTGGCGCCACGCCTCCCGGCTAGCTCATAAGGGGTCTGCCATGCGTTGGTGACCGCGTGAAGGTTTGCGCCGTTGTCCAGCAAGGCCTTGACAACGGCAGGATCCCTATTCAGCGCCGCCGCTCGGTGCAGAAGAGTACGACCGGCACGGTCTCGCTCGTTGATGTTCACGCCCCGGCCAAGTTGAGCCTGCACATCCACCGCTTCAGCCTCGCGCCAGAAATCCTCGTCGAGAAGGTTCTCTTCAGGCTCGCGTAGCAACCAGAGCACCCTATTGGCGGCACCATGCTCCTCAGCCAGTTGACGAGGCGTCCGACCATCATTGTCCGCTGCGGTGACATCCGCGCCTCGGCCAAGCAGCAACTCAGTCACCGCCGGTTCCGAATTGTACGTAACAGCACAATGCAAAGGCGTCCAGCCATCATCATCTGTCGCAGCGAGGTCCGCGCCTCGGTCAAGCAGCAGCGCACTCACATCCGTGTTCGAGTTTCCTCTCGCAGCGCAATGCAAAGGCGTCTTGCCTGCGGGAGTCGTAGCCGCGACATCCACACCGCGATCGAGCAGGAGGGCTATGACCTCAGTGCTTGGGTTGTAGAGGGCCGCCCAATGCAGCATTGTTAAATCGCCAGTGTCCACTGTGATATCCGCACCACAGTCGAGCAGCAGCGCAATAACCTCCGGGCTTGAGTTGTAGCAAAGCGCGAGAGCCATGGGCGTCCGGTACTCACCATCCATTGCTTCGATATCCGCGCCCCGGTCGAGCAGCAGCGCGACCACCTCGGGATTTGAGTTGCCGTTAGCAGCGGTATGCAGAGGCGTCCAGCCATCATTGTCCGTTGCCTCGATATCCGCGCCCCGGTCGAGCAGTAACGCGAGTACCGCGGCTACAGGATTGTGCGCTGCTGCGGCATGGAGAGGTGTCAAGCCGTCATCGTCCGCGACCGTAATATCCGCGCCGCGATTCAGGAGCGTAGCGATAATCATGGATTTGGCGTTGAACGCCGCCGTGTAATGTAAAGGCGTCCAACCATCATTGTCCGTTGCAACGATGTCTGCCCCTTGGTCAAGGAGCGCAAGGAGCATCGATGGTTCTATGTTGTGGGCCGCCGCCAAATGCAAAGGCATCGCGCCCTTAGTCAACTTTGCCGCGATATCTGCGCCACGGTCTAGCAACAACTCAATCACTCTGGGATTCATGCACTCCTGCGCCACGAAGTGCAGGGGAGTTACGCCGTGCTCATTCCACACCCCAAGGCTCGCGCCGCGATCAATCAGCAATTCAACAACGGAGGGCGCGGCGTTAGCCTTCAGCGCCAGGCTGAGCAACCTCTGTGCGCCTCGCGCGGAAAGAGCTTCGCCGGTTTCGAGGTAGGGCCACTTGAGCGGCAGGAGCTGGATGGCGCAGTCGACGGCGGACTGGCGGCGGACAGAAACGTTAATGATGCGACGGTCTTCAAGAGGGGCCTCCTTGAAGACGTCGTACAGCTCCCAGCGGTCGCCGTTCGTGAGACCGGCGTACTTGACGCCAGTCATGTTGGAGTAGGTAAGCATCTGGGCGCGGTGAGCGCGCAGGTCCTCATTCATGCGCTTCGCTTCGATGAAGGCGATGGGCTGAGTGTTGCCGCCCTGGGTGACTTTGAGGAGCGCGTAGTCGGCCACTCCATCCCCGGCTGCGTACTCTGGGATGACCATCGCGGGATTGGTGGTATCCCATCCCAAAGCGTTGAGGAGCGGGTCGATAAGTGCGGTGCGGGTGCGTATCTCGTTCGAGCCGATGGTCTCGTGGTCGCGCTTGATGCGCTCTTTGAGCGATTCGATGACCCTTACGAGGGCGTCGAGGTCAGGTTTCTCGTGGGCGTCGGACATAGGTTAAGGCTTGCCGGGCAAGGGCGGGTTGTCAATGGGCGCGGACCGGGCGCCGTGGCGGGCGACTGGGTCCCCGCCTGTACGGGGGTTAGTTTAGAGTGTGACATTTGCCCGTTGCGCAGACGACACTCTTCCCCCTATCCTGCTCCCCATGTCCCAAACCGCTCCATACGTTCCACGCCCGATGCCTCTTACCGCCCCCTATCGCAAAGTGTCGCATTGGTGTCGCAAAGTGTCGCATTGGTGTCGCACAATGTCGCATTTAGTGTCGCAAAGTGACGCATCGCTGTCGCAAAATGGAGCGCACTGTCGCGCCTGAAACCTCAATTTCACGAGTAAAACCCTTGCGAAGCCGGGGAAATGCGTCAGTTTCGAGAAAATCGGAGGAGAGGGCGCGGGAATGACGGTGGAGAGGACTTCGAGGCACCCTGTCCGGCGCTAGACGTTGCACTCGACGTCGAGCTCGGCGCAGACGCCTCGGAACCATTCGACGACTTCGCGGTGGAGGGGGATGCCGTGGACGGTGCGCTCGTCGAGGGCCTCCCATTCGGGCTGGCCCGCGACCAGCACGCGGTCGTGGCCGACGGCTGGCGGCGTGGCTTTCAGCTCGCGGATGAAGTCGTCCATGCGGGCCTTGAACTCGCCGACGTCGCTGAAGGCGTCGATGTCATAGGCGGCGACGTAGTGCCGGAAGTGGAGGCGTCCGGCCCGTATGCCGAAATCCGCGCCGGCGAGGACAGAGCAGAGGATGTCAACGGCAACGGCGAGGCCGTAGCCCTTGTGCGAGCCGGAGTCGCGGTCGGTCCCCAGCGGCAGCAGCTGAAAACTGTCGGGCGCGAGAACCGGCTCCATGATAGGAGTCCCTTCGGCGTCCGCGATGAGGCCCGGCGGGAGCGGCGCGCCCATCCTGCGGGCGTTGCGCACTTTGTTTACCGGGACGACGCTCGTGGCCATGTCCAGGACCCAGGGACGCTCGTTGAGGGCCGGCGCGGCGATGGCGATGGGGTTCGTGCCCAGCCGGGGCGTCCTGCCGAACGTCGGGAGCACGGCGGGACCGGCGGCGGTCATGCACATGCCGATCATGTCATGCTCCAAGGCGAGCATGGCGTGGTAGGCCGCCATGCCGACATGGCCGCTGTTGAACATGGTGACGACGCCGACACCGGTCTGCTTGGCCTTCTCGATGGCTATCCCCATCGCCTTGGGCGCGATGATGATGCCCAGGCCGCGGTCGCAGTCGATGTTGGCGGACGACGGGCGCTCGCGGACGATCTTCCAATCGGGCGTCGGGTTCTGCGTGCCGTCGGCGTAGCGGTCCAGGTAGACCTTCAGCATGTTGGAGACGCCATGGCTGTCCACGCCGCGGAGGTCGGCCATAATGATGACGTCGGCGCCTATGCAGGCGTCGTCGGGCGGAACGCCCACCTTCTCGAGCAGCGCGGTCGTCGCCTCCCGGAGGGGGTCAGGCGCGACCCGAACCGCATCCTCTTCCTTGATCTTGAAGCTTTCCACCATGGCTATAGCGCCGCAAGGCCCGCGGCGGCGACCTCCTCGTCTTCGTTCGGCCGTGCGCCGCTAACGCCGATAGCGCCGACCATCGAGCCGTCCGCCCGTCTTACCGGCAGCGCGCCTTGCCAGGGGATAAGCCGCCCGTTCTCCATCATCGACAGGGCGCGAACGACTGGCTGGTCCCACCGGTCTCGAAGGTCGCCGCTGGGCATATCCCACGCCGCCGACGCGGCGGCCTTACCCTGCGAGATGGGGACGCTCCGCCACAAGGCCCCATCCATCCGGTGCAGGGCCACGATGTCGCCGCGCGGGTCCAAGACGGCAATGCTGACCTTGACGCCGAGCTCTTCGGCCTTGGCGCGGCCCGCAGTCATCATTCGGACGGATTCGTCGAGAGTTAGGGGCTCCATGCTCTCCTCCTTGGGACGAGAGCATACCGCAAGCGCCTTGCCGCCCGCCTGTCCGTACTCCTGCGCACCATGGCTTCCCGCCTCCTCAGGAATGACAGACCCCTCTCTAACTCTCCCCCGTCTGCGGGGGAGAGGACTCGGACAAGGGAAGGGGCTAGGCGTCCATCTCGATGACGGCGCGACCGACGATCTCGCCGGCGGCCAGAGCGGCGTAGGCTTCGTTGACTTGGTCGAGTGCGTAGCGGCGGGTGATGGGGGCGGATGTGTCGACGGCGCCGCGGCGGACGAGCTCGATAATCTCCGGCATGTCGCTGCGGGCTTTCGCGCCGTAGGAACCGACGACAGTAAGGCCCCGCCGCACGAAGCGCGTGATCTCCAGCGACGCCTCGACTCCGGCGGGGGCGATGCCGATCAGCACGACCTTGCCGCCGTCGCGCACGGAGGCGAACGCTTGCTGGACGGTGACGGGGGCTCCGAGGGCTTCTATGGCGACGTCCACGCCGCGTCCCCCGGTCAGCTCGCGCACTCGGGCAAGGGCGTCCTCAGACGAACTATTCACGACGTCGGTCGCGCCCATCTCCAGCGCCTTCTCCAGCTTGTCGCCTCGGATGTCGACTGCAATGACCTGAGACGCGCCAAAGGCCCGCGCCATCTGAAGCACCTGCGTGCCGACGCCGCCGACCGCAAAGACCGCGACACTCTGGCCGAGGCGCAAATCGGCTTGGTTCCGAATCGCGCCGTACGCGGTGAAGATTGAGCAGCCGACAATGGCGGCGTCGTTGAGGGGCACGCTATCCGGCAAGCGGTAGACCGACGTGTCGGGGGTCACGGCATATTCGGCGAGGCCGCCCATGCTGTACATGGCGATGGGCGAGCCGTCCCTTCTAGCGAGGCGAGTGGCGCCGTCGTACAGCTGGCCCTTGAGCCGGTTGTAGGCGAAGAAGGTCTCGCAGAGGTCCTCCCGCCCGCGCACACAATAGCCGCAGTGGCCGCAAGGCATGATGAAGGAGCAGACGACGCGGTCCCCGACGGCGACATCGGAGACCCCTGGGCCTACGGCGTCAACGACGCCCGAAACCTCGTGGCCAAGCACACCGGGTGTCGGGAAAGCGACCTCGCCCTTGAGCACGTGAAGGTCCGTGTGGCAGACGCCGCAGGCCGCGACTCGGATACGCGCCTCGTGCTCGCGCGGCTCCGGCATCACGAGGTCCTCGATCGTCATGGGTTGGTTGGGCTGTATGAAGACTGCCGCGCGCATCCTAGGACCACCTGCTGATGGCGACCTTGCGGTCCGTGAAGCAGTTGACGACCTCGCGGCTCTGAGTTGGGCGGGGCTGAAGCACTGGCGCTCCTCCTTTGCCCTCGAAGGGGCGGCGAGCATTCTAATGGAGCGCGGGCGAACGAGCGCGCCTATAATCCGGCGGACGAGAGGAGGAGGGCATGGGCGGCGAGCATCAGCGTCTTGCGCTCCATATTCCCGTGGGCGGCGGGTTGACCCGCCAGGAGACACTCGACCTCGTTCGACGGGCGGAAGAGCTGGGATACGAGTCCGTCTGGTACGGCGAGTCGTGGGGATACGACGCTTTCACGACGCTCGCGTGGGCCGCGTCGCACACGTCCAGGATTGGAATCGGGACCCACATCGCAACGATGTTCAGCCGCACGCCGGCGATGACGGCCCAGAGCGCGGCGTCCCTCGACTCCTTGTCGGGAGGTCGGCTGACTCTTGGGCTGGGGACGAGCGGGCCTATTGTCGTCGAGAACTGGCACGGCCAGCACTGGGAGCGGCCACTGCAGCGGACCCGCGAGTACGTCGACATCCTGAGGCTTGCGCTGGCCGGCGAGCGGGTGGACTACGAGGGCGAGGTGTTCCGGCTGAAGGGCTTTCGACTGCGTGAAAGTCCAGCCAGGCCCGATATCCCCATCATGATTGCGTCGATGGGTCCGCGCAACGTCGAGCTGACCGGAGAGCTAGCCGAGGGCTGGCTGCCGATCTTCCTGCGGCGCGACGCGCTACCCAAGCTGCGGGAGAGCTTGGCGGCGGGCGCTACGCGCTCAGGGCGCGATGCCGACGCCATCGAAATCGCTCCGAGCGTGCTCTCGGCCGTAGCGGACGATCCCGGCGACCCCAGAGCGAAGGTCCGCGCCCACATCGCCTTCTATGTCGGCGGTATGGGCACGTTCTACAACCGCATGATGCAGCGCTTCGGCTGGGAGCACGAGGCGACGCGAATCAAAGAGGAGTGGCTGCAACCCGGGCGTGAAGGCCGTCCCGCCGCTGCCGCCGCCGTGACCGACGAGATGGTCGACACGACGAGCGCCGTCGGGACTCGGGCTCAGGCACGCGAAAGGCTGGAGGAGGCCCGCGCCGCCGGAGTCACTCTGCCCATCCTGATGTTCCCGTTCGGCGCGGACAAGGCCATGATGAGCGAGACGATCGAGTCGCTAGCTCCGATGGGGGAATGAGGCAGGTTGACCTCGGCAACGCAGGGGGGGACTCACGAATCGAGACGGTTAATCCCGTTCAAGGCAGCTGTCGCATAGCACTCGGCCAGCGTCGGATGGCTGAATACGGCTTCAACGAAGTAGTCAATCGTTCCGCCGTGCGCAATGACTGCCTGCCCGATGTGTATCAGCTCCGCGGCGCCTTCCCCAATGATGTGCACGCCCAGCAGCTTTCGCGTTTCGATATCGAAGAGCAGCTTTAGGAGACCAGCGTCGTCGCCCTGAATCACGCTGCGCATGGTCTCTTGGTAACGCGCCTTGCCGACTTCATAGGGAACGCTGTCATCCGTGAGCTCGGACTCCGTTTTGCCGACCATGGCCACCTCGGGAGTCGTTTTCACCGTATAAGGAAAGAGGCCAGGGAAACTATTGGTCGGCACGCCGAACGCATGACACGCAGCGAGACGACCCTGCGTCCCGGAAGTCGACACGAGATCCGGAAAACCGATCACTCCCCCCACCGCGTAAATGCCTTCTACGTTGGTCTGGTAGTTGTCGTCCACACAAAGGCGCCCTCGTTGATCGGCTTCCAGACCCGCAGCCTCCAGCCTAAGCTCTTCCGTGCTGCCGGTGCGTCCGACGCAGTACATCACCACGTCGCTTACTACCTGTTTCCCACTTTCGAGTTTGACGCGCACCCGGTCTCCGCGTTCGTCCCTTATGTATTCAATGTCAAAGACATTTTCGTTCATTCGAAAAGTAACGCGCCTCTGACGCAAATGATATACAAGGGTGTCCACAATCTCGTCGTCCGCGAACGGAAGCAGTCGTGAATTTCTGTCTACGAGCGTAACCTGCACGCCCAACGCGGAATAGGTGCTGCAGTATTCCAAACCAATTGCGCCCCCGCCGACGATAGTCATCGTATGAGGCAACTTGGTTAAGTTCAGAGCGTCATCGCTTACCAACACCAGTCTTCCGTCCACAAAGACCACGGGAGGCGTTGTGGAATAGCTCCCCACAGCTATCACCACTTTATCGGCAGTGATAGTGCGGTTCGATTTGCCGTCATCAGAGGAGAGGTTTATTGTGTGACGGTCAACGAACGACCCCTCTGCCTTTATCATGTCTATTCTGTTGCGACCGAGCTGGGCGCGCAGTATATCGACCTGCTGCCGCATCGCATAGCGAGTACGGACCATGAGGTCGTCCATTGTAATGTCTTGCTTTACGGCGTAGGACTCGCCATAGATGCTGCGCTCTCTATAGCCTGTTAGGTACAGTACTGCTTCGCGTAGAGTCTTGCTTGCGATTACTGTGGCGCCGCTGACGCCTCCGATGTCCGGATGGCGCTCAACTATAGCGACATGCTTTCCGAGCTTGCTAGCCTGAGTCGCGGCCCTCTGCCCGGCCGGCCCTGACCCGATGACGACCATGTCGTAGTCGTAGTTGGTCATGCTAACCCCTCGACTCTCGGACGCGAAGCTCGAATCGCGGACAATCATGGGCTAGCCGCGCATGCTAGTCAAGTGCGCCGGCGCCGTCCCGCGCAGCCGCCTCAAGGCCCTGGCGACCGTAGTCCGCCTCCTCTTGGACGCTTAGACAGGGACCTTCGCCGGGATAGCAGTCTTGATTCCATAGAGCTTTTCGACGTTCTCGTGCAACAACTTAGCGCGGACGTCGGGAGGCAAGGCGCCCATGTCTCGCGAAACGATTTCGCGGGACTTAGGCCACGTGGAATTGCCGTGGGGATAGTCGTTGGACCACATGCAGTTGTCAGCGCCCCACCAAGACAGGATTCTGCCTCCGACTGCATCGTTGAAGAAGGTTGCGTACACCTGTCTATTGAAATACTCGCTTGGGAGCATAGTGAGGCTCAGAGCTTCCCGGTCCGTACCGTGGCGCTTGTAGTAGTAGTCCCACTGCTCCAAGATGAACGGAAGCCATCCTATCTCGTTTTCGACGAGCACCAGCTTGAGTCTAGGGAAACGCTCTAGGACGCCGGAGAAGATGAAGTCGTACAGGGAATCCATCGCGTAGACCAGCTTTAGGTTGACGCTGGTCCGCTCCTGCTCGATACCCCTATCGAAGGTTGGCGCGCCTCCTTCGCTGAAGGTCCGCCGTAGGTTGTAGCCGTGACCGCTGAGGATGTGAAGGGCTATCGGCATATCCAGCTCTTGGGCGCTGGCCCAGAGCGCGTCGTAGTGGCGTGAGGTGAAGGGGAGCTCGGGGGCGGGGACCTGCCAGACCACCGCCCCAGACATCCCTCCCCTTCTACAACGCTCCATCTCTTCGATGGCTGCATCGATCCGGTACGTCGAGAGTAGGGCGAGGCCGATGAGGCTTTCGGGCGCCGCTGAGCAGTAGTCCATCAGCCAGTCGTTGTAGACCCTAACGCACGCTTCTTCCAGATCGCGGTCGCCGAGGACGAGCGTCTTCAAGCCGTGGGTCGGATACAACACCTCGGCGCTCACGCCGTCGTGGGCCATCTCCTTGACTCGTTCCGACTTGTCCATCCCCCCGGGGGCGTCGTTCCTCCGTGACCCGCCGAGATCGGGCGCTCGGTCGCGGAACGCCCTAGGGAGATTGTCTTTCCAGAGGCCCGCCGGCTCGATTACGTGAGAGTCCGCCGAGACGAGCACCTCATCGACCGCGGGGCCGGCCTCAGGAGCGTATGTACGTTCGAGAATCGCCATGGAGTCCTCCTCTAGTAAGCCAGTGACCAGGCGAGATTCAGCGCAGCAAATTCTGAGAGAAGACGGCGCGAGGATAGCAGGTAGCCGCATCCACGGCGTCAATCGCAGGCGTGTACGGGTATATTATGCTCGCCGACGCCCCGCGGTCGTCTTGACACGGAGAACTGAGGGCAACGAACGCACGCGATGGACTTCGACTCCTACAATCTCGATCCGGCCATCTACGACGAGATGTTGCTTCCGGACGGTGCGCCTCGGGAGCATTCCCTGCAGCTGCACGAGGCGCTGCGCGGCTTCTCTCCCGAACGCCTCGCCGAAATCCAGGAAGGAGTGTCACGCTCCTTCCTGGACGAGGGGATCTTCTTCACGGTTTACGGAGACGAGGAAGCCCAAGAGCGGATCATCCCCGTAGACTGCATCCCACGCGTGGCGCCTGCCGCCGAATGGGAGCTGCTCGACGCCGGACTGACCCAGCGATTGCGGACGCTCAACCTCTTCCTTCAAGACGTCTACAACGAGGCGCGCATCATCTCTGACGGCGTTATTCCGGAAGACATCGTGCGAGACTGCCCGCAGTACCGGACGGAGATGCAGGGCTACTCAGCCCCAAGCGGCTCGTGGGTGGCAATCTGCGGGACGGACTTACTCCGGACTCATGACGGCTTCTACGTTCTAGAGGACAATCTGCGTTCCCCTTCGGGCGTGGCCTACATGGTGGCGACGCGGAATGCGGTGAAGGCAGGCCTGCGCCGGTTGTACCGGGCCTCCCGCGTTCGGGGGGTGGAGAACTACGGCAGCCTACTGCTGACGACGCTCCGCGAATTGGCGCCGAGAGAGGCGCCCAACCCCACGATAGCTCTACTCACTCCGGGGGTGTACAACGCAGCCCTCTACGAGCATATGTTCCTCGCCCGCGAAATCGGGGCAGAGCTCGTGGAGGGCCGGGACCTACTCACACGGGACGGATTCGTCTACATGCGGACGTCGACAGGGCTCCGCCGAGTGGACATTCTCTACCGGCGCGTGGACGACCTCTTCCTCGATCCTCTGGTCTTCCGCTCGGACTCGCTGCTGGGCGCGCCGGGGTTGCTGGACGCTTGTAAGCGCGGCAACGTAACCCTCGTGAACGCTCCGGGAGTGGGCGTCGCTGACGATAAGAGCGTCTACGCCTACGTTCCGGACATGATCCGCTACTACCTGGGGGAGGAGCCGACGCTGAAGAACGTGGAGACGTATCTCTGCCGCCGCTCCGAGGACCTCGAATACACGCTGGACAATCTGGACAAGCTGGTCGTCAAACGAGTGGGAGAGTCCGGGGGCTACGGAATGCTGGTTGGGCCGCACGCGACGCCGGAAGAACGCAACGAGTACGCGCAAAAGGTCCGGGAGAACCCGGCGGACTTCATCTCTCAGCCGGTGCTCACGTTCTCCCGAGCGCCATGCCTGGTGGACGGAAATCTCGAGCCGCGTCACGTGGACCTGCGTCCCTACGTGCTGCAGGGGCGCGAGACGCGCATCGTGCCGGGCGCTTTCAGCCGAGTAGCTCTGCGCCGCGGCAGCCTTGTGGTGAACTCCAGCCAGGGCGGCGGCGGCAAAGACGTGTGGGTGCTCGAAGAGTAGGCGATGCTGTCGCGGAGCGTGCAAGGCCTGTACTGGATGGGTCGCTACCTAGAGCGGACGGAGCGTCTCTGCCACCTTCTGCAGTCCCAAACGGAGGCGCTCGTAGACCGGCCCGTCCGCGACATCTATGCGGGCTGGCGCAGGGTCTATGGTAGCCTGCGGCGAGAGCCTCCCGGGGGCAGCCTGACGCAATTCGAAAGCGACGACTTCACGCTGGCGGACTCGTACACGCTGGCAGGCGACCTGACCTTCGAGCGAACCAATCCCGACTCTCTATGGAATTGCTTTGCCCAGAGCCGGGAGAACGCGAGGCAGATGCGCCATCTCATCACCACCGAGGTGTGGCGGCGACTCAATCTGGCCTATCTCCGGATACGCGACCTGGAGATCGAGGATATCTGGGCGGTGCTGCCCGAGGACTTCTACGCAGGGATGATAGCGGAGACAGACGCGTTCGCCGGCGCGGCGGCAGCCACGATGTATCGGGATGAGGGTTGGCGCTTCCTCCAGCTAGGGCGTTTCGTAGAGCGAGCGCAGTTTTCGCCCGCCCTGCTGTTGGAACAGATGGCGATAGACGCCCAAGGCGGAGAGTACGCCGAGGAAGACTGGACAAGCCTGCTACGAATCTTCCATGGGCAGGAAGCGTACAGCCGACGGCACGGCGCCGTAGTGCAAGCCGAGACCGCGCTCGACTTGCTCGTTACGGACCCGCTGCTGCCCAGCTCTCTCTGCCGGTCGCTCAACGAAATATCAGAGGCGCTTGCGGAGCTGGGGGTTGGACCCGGCGCGGACTATGGCGCCGCGGCCCAGCGGACCGCGGGGCGGCTGCTTGCAGCCCTTCAGTACGATTGGCCGGACAACGGCGACCGCGAAGCGTTGCTGCGCCAAGCGCTGGACCAATGCAGCGAACTGCACTACCTGATTGCCGGAGCGTACTTCGACTATCCGGTCGACGGCCCCGTCCTCTAGCTTCACTGGCCGCGACCGCGGTGCTATGGTCGAATCGCTTTCGGTCAGGATGCCAGACCTCAGTCCGTCTATCCGAGGAGGCAGCGGTATGCCGGTAATCGACGCGGACGCACATGTAGTAGAGACGGAGCGAACCTGGGATTTCATGGATCCATCGGAGGTGTGCTTCAGACCCACCCTGGCAGCTCCCGCTGACGCTCCCGACGACCTTCGGTGGCTGGTCGACGATAAGCTCCGCCGCCGGGCGCTGCTGTCGAGGAGCAGCGAGTCTCTCCCTCGCGGGCGGAACACGACGACGCCGGCCAAGGCGCGGGAGATGGCCGACCTCGACGCGCGCCTGCGGCATATGGACGAACTGGGGATCGACGTGC
Organism: Dehalococcoidia bacterium; assembly: GCA_965219425.1. GTDB lineage: Bacteria > Chloroflexota > Dehalococcoidia > Lucifugimonadales > Australimonadaceae > S5-327. Next base: position 3,207,118 of record OZ244741.1, on the reverse strand, counting down.
AGGTGCTGCACAACACGCTGTTCATCGAGCAAGTCGCTGACCGGCCGGAGGTCGAACTGGCAGTCTGCAAAGGGTGGAACCGGTGGCTCGCGGACATCTGGAAGCGCGGCGAAGGCCGTTTCCGATGGTCGTGCGTTCTGCCGTTGATGCGGATGAACGATGCTCTAGACGAGCTCCGTTTCGCCAAGGAGCATGGGGCGGTCGCCGTGTGTTTGCGCCCCATCGAGGCATCGCGAACGTTGCCGGACGTGTACTTCTACCCGATTTACGAGGAGGCCAGCCGGCAGAATATGGCCATCGCCGTTCATATAGCGAACGGGAACGCGGACATATGCGACGTGCTGCGGTCGCCCTACGACCCCGGCTCGGGGTTCGGAGTGTTCCGCGCGATAACGGCAGTGTCCTGCCACTCGTATATCTCCAGCGACCTTCCCAAGCGTTTTCCGGACCTCCGATGGGGGTTCATCGAGGCCAGCGCGCAGTGGGCGCCGTGGGTGGCCCACGAAGCCGCGCGCCGGCATGAGGCGACTGGGCGGCCGTTTCCCGAGAACCCGTTCCGCGAGTTCCGTGTCTACGTGACGTGCCAGACCGACGACGACCTGCCGTACATCATCGGCTACACCGGCGAGGACAATATCGTCATCGGGACGGACTATGGCCATTTCGACCCGTCGAGCGAGGTCGATGCATTTGAAATCTTGCGTGCACGGAGCGACCTCAGTCCACGCGTGATCGAGAAGATTATGGACGATAACCCTCGCGCTCTTTACGGACTGTAGTTGCGCCGGGGTGCAGGCGGCCCGGCGCGCCGGACCGCCTCGTTTCATCTCAGGGAGAGCGAGTCGCGTGTGAAGGTCGGCTAGCTCCGGCCGAGGAGGCATGATGGCTGAGGAACGCAATCTATTGACAACCGTCGACGGCCCTAACGGGTCGGCGGAGGTGTATGAGGTGTATGACGACGGGTCTACGATGCCTCACTACGAGGTCCGCTTCAAGGACGTAGTGAGGTCCTTCCAAGCTGAAGGCGCGGCGTCAATCGAGGCCACCGAGCTTGTGGGCATCAGCCTATAGCCGTTCCGCGACACTCGCTCCCTCATACCCAGTGCAGGCAGCGTCTGGAACACCGCCGCGGCGATTGGGCGCATCGTCCGTCAGCGCCCCTGGAAGTCCGGCGGACGCTTTTCCGCGAAGGCGCGAAGGCCCTCTTTCGCGTCCTCCGTGGCGCGGCCTATGGAGCCCAGAAGCTCGGACATCCTGATGCCGTCGGCGAAGGACATCTCACGAGAACGGTAGGCGATCTCCTTCATGCCTCGCACCGCCAGGGGAGGATTGGCAGCTATACGGCTGGCTAGGTCGAACGCCGAGTCCAAAAGCTCCTCCTGGGAGACCACGCGGTTGACGAGGCCCCATTGCAAGGCTTGCTCCGCATCGATGCGGTCGCCCGTCATCAGCATTTCCAACGCAGCTCCGAACGGGATGAGCCGGGGCAGCCGTTGAGGGGCGCCCATGCCTGACGGAAACCCCAGCTTGATTTCCGGAATGCCGAACTGGGCGTTGTCCGACGCTATCCGGATGTCGCACGCGAGCGCGAGCATGCAGCCGGCCCCGACCGCGACGCCGTTCACCGCCGCGATAATCGGCTTGCGAATCTCTAGGCCGTTGATAAGCGTAAGCGGCGACGGGTCCCACACCGAGCTCACCGTCCCAACGCCGCCGCGCTCCCGCGCCCTCTTGAGGTCCGCGCCCGCGGAGAAGGCGCGCTCTCCCGCACCCGTCACGATGCAGCAGCGCATGCCGTCGTCCACGGCGTAGTCGGCCAGCCGAGCGTGGAGCTCGGGCCCAACCACGCCAAGGTTCAAGTCGTTGTCGCCCTCCATCGTGATGAGGACGACGTGTCCGCGCTTTTCGTAATGGATGGCCGCCATCGGCTCTACCTCCTCCTCCGCCTATCGAGCGCCGACGCTTTAGCCGCTCCCATCATCGAACGATATTCTTCACTTGAAGGCCTGCAATCTCGTCCGGCCCGTAGCCCAGCCCCTCTAGCACCTCGCGGGTATGCTGGCCCGGCTGCGGCGGCGGTCGATGATCGACCTCTTCCGCCTGCGAAAGCCTGAACGGAGGGGCAATAGTCTGCACTTTGCCTGCCTTTGGGTGATCGACCTCCACGAACATCCTGTTCGCCACCATCTGGGGTTCTGAGAATACTTGGTCGCGGCCGAGTATCGGGGCGGCGGGAACGTCGGCCTCGTTGAGCTGAGCAAGCCACTCCGCCGACGGCTTGGTGGCGAACATCGCGTCGATGATGGGGTGAATCTCGCGCCGGTATTCCGGGCGCTTCTCAGGATCGGACATGCGCGGGTCCTCGAGGAGATGATCGAGCTCCATTAGGCGGATGAGCCGTTCGAACTGGTGATGCTGCAGCGCCGTGACGTTGATGTAAGCCCCATCCTCGCAGCGGTAGATGCCGTAGCTGGGGAAGTTGTAGTCGCCCAATGGCCGGTCCGAGCTCTCCAACTTGACGAGGTTTGTCAGCTGCATTGCGATGGCGGCCTGGAGCAACGAGGTCTCCACCAACTGGCCTTCACCCGTCTTCTTACGCTGCCAGAGGGCCAGCATGATTCCGTATCCCATGAGCATGGGAATCGACGGGTCCGAGAGGAATACTCCCGTTGAGACCGGCGTGCCGTCCTCCCAGCGCCGGTACATCGCGCCGGAGAGCCCTTGCGTTAGGCGGTCGTACCCGCCCCGTTCCGCGTAGGGACCCTTGGGCCCGAACGCGGAGATATGTCCGTAGATCAGACGGGGGTTGAGCCGCCGAACCGTCTCATAGTCGACGCCGAGCTTCTTGGCAGCGGCGAGACGCATGTTGGCGATCAGCACGTCCGACCGCTCCGCCAGCCTGCGGAACACCGAGTAGCCCTCGGGCTCGCCCAGGTCCAGGGCGATGCTGCGCTTGTTGCGGTCCTGCACGATAAAGCCGCTCGGGTCCGTCGACGGGTCATTTGAGTAACCGCGGGGCGTCGGAGAGTCGATTCTAATGACGTCGGCCCCTTGGTCGGCCAGGTACATGGCAGTGGCGGGGCCCGCGATGCCAAAGCTGAGGTCGATGACCCGCAGTCCTTCCAGAACGGGACGCATGGCGCCTCTCATAAACCGTAGAGCTGTTTGGGGTTGTCGTAGAGCATCTTGTCGACGGCGGAGTGGGCGATCTCCCCGGCGTTGGCCCTAGCCCGGAGCGCCTCTTGGAAGTCGCGCTCCTGGGACTGGTCCGCGTGGGTGTAGTCCGAGCCTACGACCAGGTTGTCCTCGCCTACGAACTTGAGGATATACGGCAGGTCCTCGTCCACGAGACAGGTGACGAAGATGTTCCATTCCCGCAACGTGTCTTGGAGCGCGTCGAAACCGTCGGGTATGTCTGCGTAACTCAGCTGCGCCGGGGGCGGCCCTAGTCCTCCGGGATGACCGAGCCGGCGCCTGATCTGATAGAGCTGGTGTGGGACCCACCCGGATTCGGCCTCGATGAACCCCCAGCGGATGTTCCGATACCTCAGTGGGAGCTTGCTCATCACCAGAGTCGTAAACGCGTCCGGCAGCGAGGCGAATGGCACGCGCGGGGCTCTCCCGTCGGTGTCCGTCCGGTTCTCCCTCGTATTGGGTATGCCGCTTCCAGTGTGAATGCACACCGGCATCTGCAGGTCGTCGGCTTCCTTCCAGAAGGGCTCGAAATACTTGTCGGCCAAGTTCCTGCCGGCTTCCAGATTGCCCTTCTTGAACACGCCAACGGCCCCGTGGTCCTTGGCCCAATGCATCTCGTTGAGCGTCTCTTCCATGTTCATCAACGGCGGCAGGCACAGCCATCGCAGGCGTCCCCCCGACGCTTCGCTGCGGTCGCCCAGCCACCGGTTGTAGGCGCGCTTGAGGGCCACGTCGATCTCCGGCTTCGTGGTGGGCTGGATCAGGAAGAGGGTTGGGTAGATGACGTGCGTCTGAACACCAAGAGTGTCCATGTCTCTCAGCCGGTCGTTGACGTTCAAGAGCTCACGCGTGCTAACTGTCGTCACCGTTCTCTTGTCATCGCGGGCAAGCCTCGGTTGACGGTCCCCGTCGATCACCCAAAACCGTTGGGTCGCCCGCTTGGGGTCCGGGTTGCTCGGGTACCCGACGACCGGCTTGAAGGCATGCTCGCTCGCGAGCATGTACTCCCAGGTCTCTTCCGTCTCGTCCACATGCGTGTCCGCGTCAATCGTGAGCGCCATGATTCGTTACCTTCCTACTGATTGACAGTGAACCCTTTCCTGGGGTTGACGGACCCTGCCCCGCCAATGCGCACTCGCGCACATCAGCTTGCGAGTTGGAATTTCGGCAAGGTGAACTCGGGCGTGACATCGTCCCAGACAACTTTCACAGGCGACCCAATCGCAATGTCCTTTGGGTCTGCATTGACAATGTTCGTGTTCATCCGCCACCCCTCGTTGAGCTCCACGATGGCCAGCACATAGGGAACGTCTGCAACAAAGCCGGGGTGCGCCGGCTGGTGCGATACGGTAAAGGAGTAGACCCATCCCCTGCCTGAGGACTCCACCCATTCGAGCGTGCCGACTCCAAAGCAGTCCGGGCCGGGACAGACGTCCCGGGGGTAGAAGACGCGAGCGCCGCACGCCCGGCAGCGCTGGTACACCAACCGGTGCTCCTTTGCAGCGTCCCAGAACGGCTGGCTCACGGCGCTTGGCGTGGGCAGCGGCTTGTTGTATCCGGCATCCGTAGCCATGCGACTTCCCCCGATCCGGCCCCGCTACAGCGCCGCGTCGCTGCTGAGCAGCATAGCGGACTGCTGCGAGAAGGAGCCTCCCGATCCTGTCACGTAGACGAGGTCAGTCGGCCCCGGCACTTGGTGTGGGCCGCCGTTCCGCCGAATCTGCCGGACGGCCTCGGTCACCTGAGCGCAGCCTCCGGCGGTCGACGCTTGCCCGTAGGACAACTGGCCTCCGTGGGTGTTGAGGGGCTTATCGCCCTTGAACGTCAGGTCGTGCGCCTGGACCCAATCTCCGGCTTCGCCCTTCTTGCAAAAGCCCGACTCTTCGAGCTCGCACATCACGGTGATGGTGAAGGAGTCGTATATCTCCATCACTTGAACGTCAGGCGGCTCGTAGCCCGCCATTGCGAATGCCTTTCTCGCGCCGCGCCCGACCGGGCTGACGGTTATCTCCCCTACGTGCGTTAGATTGCCGCGCAAGATTCCCAGGCCGCCGCCCAAGATGTACGCGGGCTCATGGGGAAGACCCCGCGCCAAGTCCGCGCGAGCTACGACGAACGCGCATGCGCCCGCGCAGGGCATGACGCACTCAAACAGATGCAGGGGGTCTGCAACGATGCGGGAATTGACCACGTCGTCAATGGTCAACGGCGTGTCGTGGAAGATGGCCATCGGGTTATGGTTGGCGTTGTAGCGGAAGTCCACCGCCACCTTGGCCCGCTTCTCAACCGTGGCGCCGTACAGCGCCTCGTATCGTTTGGCGATCATCGCGTACCACCCGTTCGCCCCGACCGTCGGCCCGAAAGGGGCCTGGAACTCTGTGGTGGCTGTCTCGGTGCCGCCGGCTGGTCTGCGCCGCCCCGCGGGGTCCGCCGCTCCCATTCCGCAGAGCACGTAGTTCGCCAGCCCGGCGTGGATATAGGCGGCAGCCTGCAGAGCCATCGCCACGCCCGCTGCGCCTTGCGCGTCGCAGCCCGTAGCCCACGTCGGATAGATGCCCATGTACTCGGCCATGCGGGCGTTGTAGCCCCCGCCGCTGCCAACGGCGAGCTCCGGGTCGAGAACCATCCCGTCGATGTCCGCCTTCGTGAGGCCGGCGTCCTGGATGGCCAGATAGGCGGCCTCGGCAAGGAGGCTCATTGCGTCCCGTCCGGGCCGCGTCCGCTCCGGCTTGAGCTCCCCGATTCCCACTATCGCAGCCGCGCCACGCATGCTGTCTGCCATTGCAGCCCTTCTGCCGTCCCACGCTCTAAGTCACACTGGCAGGGGGAGTGGAGGCGCGGAACGGGCTGCAGCGAACATATCCTGGCGTTCCGTACGCGTCAATTTAGCGTGTGGGGTCCAGCCAGCGCGACGTTTTTCGTCACGTCCACCGCAGGCCTTTCCAATGTCCGTCGCATGTGGCCCAGCCGCGTGATAGCGTTGTCGCCACCGCAGGGGTCGCAGGGCCCCAACGTCCGGTATCGGCCCGGCATGACAACGTCTCGTGGAGAGCAACATGTCGACAGAACGGACCGCACTGGAAGCATTCCAGATTCTCGACCTGACCCAGAGCATTGGGCAGTACGCTTCCCGGCTCCTAGCGGACCTCGGCGCGGACGTGATTCGGGTGGAGCCGCCCGGCGGAGGAACGGCTCGTCAGGCCCTCCCCTTTGTGGGCGATGTCCCCGATGTAGAGCGGAGCATCCCCTTCCTCCATCTGAACGCGAACAAGCGCAGCATCGTTCTAGACCCCATGGAGCAGTCGGATAGGGCTACGATCATGGCCCTGGCAGCCGACGCCGACGCCGTGATTGAAGACTTCACCCCAGGGCGCCTGGCGTCTCTGGGGTTGGGCTATGAAGACCTGCACAAGGCGAACCCCTCGATCATCTTGACGTCGATCACCCCGTTTGGACAGACCGGTCCGCACGCGCAGCTGAAGGGGAACGATCTCATCGCGCAAGCCATGTCGGACTGGCTGTTCAATGTCGGAGACGAAGGCGACCTCCCTTGCGCAGGGCCGGGAGACATCAGCGTTTACATCGGCGGAACGCACGGAGCCTTGGGGACACTGCTAGCGCTGTATGCCCGTCGGACTTCCGGCGCCGGCCAGCACATTGACGTATCACTCCAAGAAGCGATGGTCGCGTCGTCATCCTCGATGCCCATCGGCCGGTTCTCAGCCGCCACCGAGATCATGCGCCGCTTTGGCGGCGCCACGAACGTCGCGGGGGTGAATTGCTATCAGTGCTCCGACGGATACGCCATGATGAACATCCACTTTGCTCACCTGTGGAAGCGCTTGGCGAGGTGGATCGACGACCCCATCCTCGAAGACCCGTACTGGCTGACCCTGGATGCGCGTCACGAGAACGCCGAGGTCGCCGACGCCATCATCAAGGAATTCGCACTGGCAATGACTACTGAGGAGTTCGTGCGCGGCGCCCGCGAGTGTGGTCTACCTATCGCCCCCGTGAACACGTTCAGCGACGTAAGCCGCAGCCCGCAGCTGGCGGCCCGGGGATGGTTCCAGGACCAGCCGCATCCGTTGCTGGGGAACGTCCGCATGCCGGGGTTCCCATGGTCTCTGAACGGCACGCCGCCTCGGTTCGCACGATTCGCTCCCGTCCTAGACGAGCACAGAGACGAAGTGCTGCGCCACACAGGAAACCGCCGGGCGGACCGGACCGCCGCGCTGGGCGCAGTCGTCGCGCAGTCTCCGCTCAAAGGAGTCCGCGTCATCGATCTCACCAGGGCCTGGGCGGGGCCATTCTGCACTCGGCTGCTCGCGGACTACGGGGCAGAGGTCATCAAGATCGAGTCGGGGTTGTTCGATACGCAGCGCGAGGGCCGGGCAGGGACGTATACAGAGCTCAACCGCAACAAACTGAGCATCACGATTGATCTGCACAATCCAGAGGGACAGGACCTGGTCAAGCGGATGGCCCAGCAGAGCGACGTGCTGGTGAACAACTATCGCCCGGGGACGCTCGAACGCTTCAATCTCAGCTACGATTCGCTCCGCGAGGTCAACCCGGACATCATCGTGCTCAGCATGCCGGGGTACGGAAGCACCGGTCCGGGCCGCGAGTACGCGTCCCACGGGGCCCAGCTGATGGCGGATTCAGGGATGCTCTACATCTGGGGACGCCCAGAGACGCCGATGCAGATGCGCGGCAAAGTCGCCGTTCCGGACTTTCTTGCAGGGGCGCAGGGGGCCTTGGCCGTCATGACCGCTTTGCACGCCAGAGACATCATCGGAGGCGGCCAGGAGGTAGAGATAGCCCAGCTGGAGGCGCTGGCGGCGGCCTTAGGCGTCGGGCTGCTCGACTCGTCCATCAATGGCCGCGACTGGCAACCGTCCGGCAACAGGAAGCCTAACGCCACTCCCCACGACGTCTATCCCTGCCGCGGGGCCGAGAAATTCTGCGCGATCGTTTGCGCGAACGACGATCAGTGGCGCGCCTTGTGCGCTGTGATGGACAAGCCCACGCTGGCAGAAGACCCCCGCTTCGCCACGCTCGACGCTCGCCTCGCCAACATCGACGAGATGGACGGCGTCATCACTGCTTGGACGAAACAGTTGACGCCGCGTCAGGTGATGTTCCTACTCCAGAAGGCCGGTGTCCCCGCGAGCGCCGTCCAGTCCGGCGAAGACGTGTACTTCGACGTGCACCTGCGCGAGCGCGGCTTTGTCGTCCCGGTGGACGACCCGGAATCAGGCCCCATGCATGTAGGAGGGCTCTCTATCCACCTATCGGCGACTCCCGGAAGGCAAGAGATGACCGGACGGCCCCCCTTCGCCGACGCGAACGACTATGTCTTCAACGGGCTGCTCGGTCTCACGCCTGAAGAGCGACATCTTCTCGAAGCAACGCGCGCAATTGCCTAACGAGGACAACGGGCGCAACGAGCCTAACTGGGAAGAGCAGCAATAACACAAACATGTCATAGACCCTTCCGAACGAGAGTGGGTATCTTGAACCAAGGCTAACCCATCTGGGTCCCGCGCGATGCTCCGTCTTTCGTTGCCCGTCCGGCCGGCCCCACAGAGGCAAACCCCTTTGACCTCAAGCAACCTCTTCACACTGCTGGACGCAGCGACCTTCGGCGCTTACGCCGTGTCTCTAAACCAAACCATCGTGTTCTGGAACCGGAGCGCGCACCGAATCCTCGGCCATTCGCCAGACATGGTTGTGGGCCGCCGGTGCTCCGACGTTGTGAGCAGCCTTGCAGAGGGAAGCCTCACTCCAGAGTGTGTGCACGGCTGCCCCGCCATCCGTAGCGTACAAGTCGGCCTGGTCCCAACCGCGACCCAGTTGCGGATGCTCTGCGCGTCGGGGGAGCGCAAGATGGTCTCCCTCACGCCCATGGTCATTATCGACGTGAACGGCACGCCCTTGCTCGTGCATCTGTTCAACGACGAGGAAGACTCTTCACGCGCCGCCGACGCTTTACGAACGGCGCTGTCCGGGTCCGATGTTGAGATCGTTTCAGACGAGCCAGTCGTAGCGCCAGACTTGACGAATGCTAGGCAGCTGACCCGTCGGGAGTTGGACGTGCTGCGGATGATGTCCCTGGGTCGGCGAAGTCCGCAGATAGCCGATAGATTGGGCCTCAGCCTCCACACCGTGCGCAATCACATCCGCCACATCCGTCGGAAGTTAGGCGCCACCACGCAGTTGGAAGCAGTCCTCACCGCCATGCGCTTGGGGCTATTGCGTCGGAGATAGCGGCCTGGCGATTCACTCCGGCTTCCTCCGTCTCCGGCGCCATCCATCCACCCAGCCTTGCACGCGCTACGATATCTGGCTCTTGGAGGCGCCTTCACAGCCCAATGCCTGCGCGGCATCCTAGCCTGGCCGGGTCCGCTCCCACTCGAGCTTGGGCGCGCTGGAAGGACGCTTGCTGGGCAGGCCCTCCTTCGCCAGGAAGACGAGGGCAAGGCCGCCGCCCATCAGCAGCGGCACGAAGACCAGGAATGTGGCCGATGGGCTGGCTGCGGCGGCCACGGCGCCGGCGATGATCGGCCCGGCGATGCCGCCGGTCTCGCCGAACGTCCGCCGCAATGCCTGGAGCTGACCGCGCATGTGGGGAGGCACGATATCGAACGTGTAAGTGGTCATCGAACCCATCGCCATGCCGCTGGCGAACCCCATGAACACGAGCACGATGATGAGCGTGGCGACATTCGAGGTAAACGGGAGGACGACGAACGCGGCTCCCGCAATCAATGCCGAAGGCGCGGCCACCCACTTCCGTCCCAACTTATCAGAGACGAACCCGGCGGGAACGATGATCGAGAAGGTCGCCAGGCCGAGGACCGTGAACAGCAGCCCCGTCACAGCGGGGGAGTAGCCGAGCTGGTCCTGGGCGAACAGGGGCAGCATCGTATTCGTCACCTGCGTCCGGGTAAGCACGCCGAACGTGGCTATAAACAGGATGAAGTAGGTGAGCCGGTAGTAGGGGTGAATCTCCTTGAAGGCGGTGAGGTCGAACATCGAGCGCGGGTTCTTCGGACGTTCTAGCCTGACGGAGCGGTGCAGCAGTGAAATGAGGAATACGATGCCGCTGACTCCGCTAAATATCAGGAAGAGCCCCTGAACACCGACGGGCTCGGTGAGCAACCCGCCGACAGCAGGGCCGAACGCAATGCCCGCGCTGCTGATGCCCATGAGCGTGCTCAAGGCGCGTCCACGCTGCTCCGCGCGCACCATCTCGGCGGCGGCGATCTCCCTGCCGAACATCCACATGTTCTGCCCGAACCCCCAGATGAACTGGGTGAGCATCAGGAAGAGGAAATGCGGCGCGTAGGCTGCGGCGAAGAGGCTTACGGTCGAGACCAGCGCGCCCAACACCATGGGGGGCTTTGAGCCCCACCGGTCAACAATCGCGCCAGTAGGGATGAACGATATGAACCGGCCAGCCTGCTGTGCCGTGATGACCTGCACCCCCAGCGCGCCGGAGACGCCGTATTCCGCGCCGAGGACGGGCAGAGCAGGGATGAGCATGCCCTGGCCGATGCTCATCAGCAGGGATGGTAAATAGATGTGGAGCGCGCCGCTCCAGAACTTGCTGGATATCATCAGGAGAACGCAAGGGACGGGGGCCAGGCTACCACGGCGGCTGCTTCGAGGGCGGCTGAGTCTCGTGGGGCGCTCAACCGCTAGTGGCTCGGGGCGAAAAGTATCGGCGAGGAGCGTATCATCAATGCCGTCCCACTCCTCCGAGATTCACCCTCCAACCTCCCCGGAGGAGGCTTTGCAATCACATCCCCTCTGCGGATGTGATTGCAGAAGGAACCGGGGCGAATAGCTCAGCGGTTAGAGCGCCTGTCTTACACACAGGAGGTCGCAGGTTCGATCCCTGCTTCGCCCACCAGCTTATAGCTAAGACCAAAGGGGACTCGAACTTTTTCAATGGACAAACGACCGAGACACTTATACGTCAGGGACGGTTGGAAGTTGGTGGAGAACGAGCCGCAGCAGACGCTCTTCTCCTGGGCCGATTTCATGACCGCGGAGTTGGTCAAGCCGAAGGGCTGGGGCCGCAAGGCTCAGCTCGCATCCCTCTCGATGTTCGAGTGGTGCTGACCATGAACAGGAGCGGGAGACCGAGCCGGTCGGCGCGGGGCGTGTAGGCCGTGACGCAAAAGAAGGAGGGAAGCGCCGCTGGAGTGACCACGTATGTGAGCGCCTTTTGCATATGCGTCTTGGACGAACTTTGCGACGCGATTGAATTCCAGGCACTTTGTGTGAGATTATCAGGTGGGGTGCTTTGGCTGTTTTGAACTGGATCGGACCGTTCGGAGACTTCATCTATCTGGCACCGTCGCGTGCTGGGGCGATGATAGTTCGGCCCAGGCGACGCCGCCAGAGGGCGAGTTCATTTCCGTGGATGCCGGAGCGTACCACAGTTGCGGAATCCGGGTCGACCGCTCCGCCGCCTGCTGGGGCTCCAATGAAGATGGCCGCCACACACCGCCCAGTGCACCGTGATGTCAGCGCCGTACGTAGCTGGGTGCGAAGCTATGTGAGGATGGCTTGGATTGGCGTCGCCGTGGCTCTGTCGGCGGCTGCATGGGCTTGTTCGGTCCCTGCTCCAGAGCTCTCGAACCGGCCCCTTGCTCCCGTGCCCACCTTGGAGGCTACTCCGGAATGGCCGCCCGCATTTCCCCCTCTCAACCTGTACGTGGTGGACAGGACCGAAGACTCACTGGCGGTGGTGTGGAAAACCATCCACCGCGCGACGCACTACGACGTCCAACGCAGCGATTCCGAGGATGGCGACTATGCCGTCGTGGCGACTGAGGTAGCCGCTCTCGGCCTTGTGGACGAGGGCCTGCAGCCGGATAGCGTCTACTACTACCTGGTGAGGGCTTGCAACGACCTTGGATGCACTGAGTTTTCCGACGACCCGGTGGCCGGCTTCACCGAGTCCGATGCCGATGTCAGCATCCCCGCAGCCCCCAAGGACGTTCATGTCGTCAGGAAGGAAGTTAGCGTCTTCCCCGACGTTGACGAGGTGACCTGGCCCGCGGTGGAGGGTGCGACCTATTACCAGGTGTACAGGGCTGGGGATAGGCTGACCGCGGTGAGTGCGCCATTGACCATCAGCTACCACACGGACCTAGGCCGATCCTTCGACCTGTCATTCGGCTCCTACTATCAGGTCCGTGCGTGCAACAAGGCCGGCTGCTCCCCCTTAACACAGTAGGACCTCCCACCGGAAAGTTCGCAATTCAGTACGCCATGGCCCACCATTGTTGACGGTAGGCAAACCGAGCCATCGAGCGCCAATCTCTTCCGCCTTACCGCCGTGTGGAACGCTTTCGTCGGGCATGGGGATGGTGTAGCGCATGAGGGCGTTGCCAGGCATCGCGACGATCTCCTTGACGAAGGTCTCGATGAAGGCCCTGGGCTCGGTCAACTCGCTCTCGTTCAGGAACTCGCTCATGCCCTGAACCGCGAGCTCCTGGCCTGGGAGGCGCCTGTAACACCGTCCGGCCGCACCAAGCCCTCGGCTATCTCACTCCCGCCCAGCTCCTCACTCAACGGACAGCTTAGCGAAAGGAGGCCGAGTGTCACTAATATTCCAATACAGCGCCTTTTGCCACGCGGCGGAATCTGCTACTCTTGAAGAGAATATGTACCTGTAAGGTCGAGCAGCGTTCTCTTCCTCTGGGCTTCCACGTCAAGATCTGGAGAGGCGCGCTCTTTGCATTCAACGCTGAGAGGCCGAGGAGTAATCGGTGGCAAACGTTTGGAAAGGCGAGCCCTTTGGGCTGTACCGTCCCGAGTTCGAGCACAGCGCCTGTGGAGTAGGCGTCGTGGCGAACGTCCGCGGCGTGAAGTCCAATGAGGTCGTTCGGAACGGGCTCGAGGTGCTGACCAACCTCGCGCACCGCGGCGCGGCGGGCAGCGACCCGGAAACCGGCGACGGCGCCGGCATGCTGCTCCAGATGCCGCACGACTTCCTTCGCCGCGAAGCGGCGAAGCTGGGAATCGACCTTCCGGGACCCGGCGGCTACGCGGCCGGCGTCGTGTTTCTGCCGCAAGACAGCGCAGAGCGCGAGGTGTGCGAGGCAATCGTCGTCCGCGCCACTGAACAGGAGGGGCAGCGGTTCCTCGGCTGGCGCGACGTTCCCGTAGATCCGTCCGTCATCGGCTACGTCGCCCGGGAGTGTCAGCCGGTAATTCGCCAGTTATTCATCGGCATCGGCCCCGGGTCGGACTCCGCGGCGTTCGAGCGCAAGCTGTTCGTCATTCGCAAGGTCGCTGAACGCGACGTCCTCGATGCGGGGCTCTCCGGCGGAGGCGAGTTCTACGTCTGCAGCCTCTCCTCGAAGCTGGTCGTCTACAAAGGCTTGCTCATGGGCACTCAACTCAGGGGCTTCTACAAGGACCTGGTTGACCCGCTCATGGTGAGCTCATTCGCGCTGGTGCACTCGCGCTTCAGCACCAACACCCTGGGCTCATGGAAGCTGGCGCACCCCTACCGCTACATCGTCCACAACGGCGAGATCAACACCCTGCGGGGCAACATCAACTGGATGGCGGCGCGCCAGAACGCCATGGCCTCGCCGGAATTCGGCGACGACCTCGACAAGCTGTTCCCCATCATCTGGCCGGGCCAGAGCGACACCGCGTGCATCGACAACGCTTACGAACTCATGCTCCACACTGGGCGCCCGTTGCACCACGCGATGATGGCGCTGATCCCGGAGGCCACCGGCCCGAAGGTCCAGATGTCGCAGGACAAACGCGACTTCTACGACTACCACGCCTGCCTCGTCGAGCCCTGGGACGGCCCGGCCCTCATCGCCTTCACCGACGGAGACCGCGTTGGCGCGGTGCTCGACCGCAACGGACTGCGTCCCTTCCGCTACCTCGTCACGACCGACGACACGCTGGTCATGGCCTCAGAGGTGGGCGTTCTCGACGTCCCGCCTGAGAAGGTGCTGTTCAAGGAGCGCATCCACCCCGGACGGATGTTCCTGATGGACCCGGAGCGCGGCGGCATCGTCGACGACGCCACGATCAAGTCGGAGTTGTCGGCGCGCCAACCCTACGGCGAGTGGCTGCGGGACAACTTGGTGCACTTGGACTCGCTTCTGGACCCCGAGCCCAGCCGCAACGGTCGCCATGAGCTCGACGAGGAGTCGTTGGTCGACCTGCTGCAGGCGTTCGGGTATACACAAGAGGACCTCCGCATCCTGCTGGAGCCGATGGCGGTCAACGGCGCGGAGCCGACCGGCTCCATGGGCAACGACGCCCCCTTGGCCGTGCTCTCCGATCGCCCGCAACTCCTGTTCGCCTACTTCAAGCAGCTGTTCGCCCAGGTGAGCAACCCGCCGCTCGACGCGATCCGCGAGGAGCTCGTGACGTCGGTAAGCATCAACCTCGGCGCTCAGCGCAATCTGTTCGAAGAGACGCCCCTTCACGCTCGTCAACTCCGGTTGCCCAACCCTGTCCTCACGGAGCGAGACCTCGAGAAGATTAAGGCGGTCGACCGGCCCGGCATCAAGGCGGCGACGCTGTCGCTCCTTTTCCCTGCCGGCGAAGGGCCGGGCGCGATGGACCGCGCGATGGACGCTCTGCGGCGCGGCGCATCGGAGGCTATCGAAGCGGGCTGTACGATCCTCGTTCTCTCCGACCGGGGCGTGGATCCGCATCACGCGGCTATCCCCAGCCTGCTTGCGACCGCTGGCGTGCATCACCACCTCATTCGCGAGGGCGAGCGCACGAAAGTGGGGATCGTCGTAGAGAGCGGCGAGCCGCGCGAGGTGGCCCACTTGGCCTTGCTGATCGGCTATGGCGCGGGGGCGGTCTGCCCGTATCTCACGTTGGAGACACTGGAGCATATGCGCCTTCAGGGCCTCTTCCCCGAGGGGATGGACGCGGCGGAGGCGGCGTACAACTACATCAAGGCGACAACCAAGGGTCTGCTGAAGGTGATTTCCAAGATGGGAATCTCCACGATACACAGCTACCACGGGGCTCAGATTTTCGAGGCTGTCGGGCTGAGTCAACGGCTGGTGGACGAGTACTTCACGTGGACGGCTTCACGGATCGGCGGAATCGACACCGACGCCATCGAGGCGGATGTGCTGACCCGCCACGCGCGCGCGTTCCCCGAGGTCGCGATCGACGCGGCGCTCGACCTAGACCCCGGCGGGTTCTACTACTGGCGCCGCGACGGGGAATACCACATGTGGAACCCGGACACCATCGCGAAGCTGCAATACGCCAGCACGACCAACGACGCCCGCGCGTACCGTGATTTCGCGGAGCTCGCCAACGGCTACGAGCGCCGCCTCTGTACGCTGCGCGGCTTGCTCGATTTCAAGACCCTGGCCCAGCCCATTCCGATTGACGAGGTCGAGCCCGCCGTCGAAGTCGTCAAGCGGTTCGCGACGGGCGCAATCTCCCTGGGCTCCATCAGCCGCGAGGCGCACGAATCGCTGGCGATCGCGATGAACCGCATAGGCGCGCGCAGCAATAGCGGCGAGGGAGGCGAGGACTATCGCCGCTACACCCCCGACTCGAGCGGAGACCGGCGGCACAGCGCCATCAAACAGGTGGCGTCGGGCCGGTTCGGCGTCACGACAAACTACCTGGTCAACGCGTCCGACCTGCAGATCAAGATGGCGCAGGGGGCCAAGCCGGGCGAGGGTGGACAGTTGCCGGGCCACAAGGTGGACGAGTACATCGGCTGGATACGCAACTCTACGCCGGGTGTAGAGCTGATCTCGCCTCCGCCCCACCACGACATCTACTCCATCGAGGACTTGGCGCAGCTGATTCACGACTTGAAGAACGCCAACCCGCGCGCCCGCATCCACGTGAAGCTGGTGGCCGAGGTCGGCGTCGGGACCATCGCCGCGGGAGTATCGAAGGCGCACGGAGACGTCGTGCTCATCAGCGGCGACACCGGAGGCACCGGGGCGTCGCCCGAGTCGTCGATCAAGCATGCCGGGTTGCCGTGGGAGCTTGGCATAGCCGAAGCACAGCAGGTGCTCGTGCAGAACAACCTCCGCGGCCGAATCGTGGTGCAGACCGACGGCCAGATTAAGACGGGCCGCGACGTCGCGATCGCCTGTCTCCTCGGGGCCGACGAATTCGGCATTGCGACGGCCTCCCTGGTGACGCAGGGCTGCATCATGTTGCGCAAGTGTCACCTCAACACCTGCTCGGTAGGCGTCGCGACGCAGGACCCGGAGCTGCGGAAGCGGTTCGCGGGCCAACCCGAGCACCTCATCAACTACTTCTTCTTCGTGGCGGAGGACCTGCGCGAGATCATGGCCCAGCTCGGGTTCCGCACGGTCAACGAGATGGTGGGCCGAGTCGACAAGCTCGAGACCGGCTCCGTCATCGACCATTGGCGGAAGACGAAGGGCATCGACCTGACCGACCTGCTCACGAAGCCCGAGGCGCCGGACTCCGTCGCCCGTTACCACTGCGAGGACCAGGACCACGGCCTCGAGCGAGCGCTCGACCACGAGCTGATTGCGCATTCCCAGCGGGCGCTTTCGCACCGCGAGCCGGTCACCTTCGAGTCACCGATCCGCAACGCCAACCGGACCGTCGGCACGATGCTCAGCGGCGAGATAGCCCAGCGCTACGGCGAGCACGGGTTGCCCGACGATACCATCAACGTCACGTTCACCGGCTCCGCGGGCCAGAGCTTCGGGGCGTTCCTCGCCAAGGGCATCGCGTTCACGCTGGAGGGCGACGCCAATGACTATTTCGGCAAGGGCGTCTCCGGCGGGCGGCTGGTAGTGGTCCCGCCCCGGCAGTCGACGTTTGTGGCCGAGGAGAACATCATCGTCGGCAACGTGGCCCTCTACGGGGCCACCGGCGGCGAGGTGTTCGTCAGCGGCCTAGCGGGCGAACGCTTCGGTGTCCGCAACAGCGGCGTGCACGCCGTCATCGATGGCGTGGGCGACCACGGCTGCGAGTACATGACCAACGGGCGAGTGATAGTGCTGGGCCCGACGGGGCGGAACTTCGCCGCCGGAATGAGCGGCGGCATCGCGTACGTCCTCGACGAGGCGGGCGACTTCGACACGCGCTGCAACCAGGAGCTCGTGGACCTCGAGCCGGTGGTCGAGCCGGAGGATATCGAGGAGCTCCGCGCGATGGTCCAAAAGCACCGCAAGTACACGGGCAGCGCCAACGCGGCGCGCGTCTTGGACGACTGGGACGCATTCCTGACCAAGTTCGTCAAGGTCTACCCGAGGGACTACCGTCGCGTGATCGAAGCGGGCAAGCAATCGGCGCTCCAAGCGGTTGGCAGTGGGTAAGGCGACCGGATTCCTAGAATTCGAGCGCGAGCCCCCTGAGCGCAGGCCCGCCGGAGAGCGAACGAAGGACTACCGCGAGATTTACGAGGCGTGGTCCGAGGACAAGTCTCGGGTTCAGGCCGCGCGCTGCATGAACTGCGCGCTTCCTTTCTGCCACAAGGGTTGTCCACTGGGCAATCTCATCCCCGACTGGAACGACCTGGTGTACAGGGGGCGTTGGCAGGACGCGCTGGCGGCGCTGCACGCAACCAACAACTTTCCCGAGTTCACGGGCCGGATATGCCCCGCGCCCTGCGAGGCCTCCTGCGTTCTCTCTATCAACGAGGAGCCCGTCACGATTGAGTACATCGAGAAGGCCATCGTGGACCACGGCTTCGACGAGGGATGGATGGCGCCGCATCCGCCCGAGAAGCGGACCGGCAAGCGCGTCGCCGTCGTTGGGTCCGGTCCTGCCGGCCTAGCCGCCGCCGTCCAGCTGAACCGGGCCGGGCATCTGGTCACGGTTTTCGAGCGTGACGAGTACGTGGGCGGGCTGCTCACGCTTGGCATCCCCGACTTCAAGCTGGACAAGAGCGTTGTCAATCGACGCGTCGAGCTGATGGCCGCGGAGGGAATCGAATTCCGCACGAACTGCAACGTCGGCTTGGACGTTCCCGCGGACAACCTGCGGGGCGAATACGACGCCGTTTGCCTGACCGGCGGCTCGACGATTGCTCGTCGGCTGAATGTCCCGGGCGAGGAGCTTGAGGGCGTACATCCGGCAATTGATTACCTGACGCAACAGAACAGGGTCAATCGTGGTCTGGAAGTGCCTCCCGAGCAGCGCATCACAGCCAAGGGCAAGCGGGTCATGATTCTGGGCGGCGGCGACACCGGCGCCGACTGCCTGGGGACCGCCCACCGCCAGGGCGCGGAGATGGTGGTGCAATGGGAGATCCTTCCGGAGCCGCCCGCCTCGAGGTCGACGAACAATCCGTGGCCCCTGTGGCCCCTCATCCTGCGCAGCTCCGCGGCCCACGAGGAAGGCGGCGTCCGGGACTACTCCATCCTCACGAAGCGTCTATCGGGCAGCAATGGTCGTGTCGAGCGGCTCCACGCAGCCCGCATCGAATGGGGTCCGCCGGATGAGACAGGCCGACCCACGATGACCGAGACGCCCGGCAGCGAGTTCGAGTTGGAAGCGTCGCTGGTGCTGCTCGCGTTGGGTTTCCTGCACCCCCAGCACGAGGGGATGCTGAAGCAGCTTGGCGTTGAGCTCGACGGACGAGGCAACGTCAAGACAGACGTGTCCAAGATGACCAGCGTGCCCGGCGTGTTCGCCGCAGGAGACATGGCGCGAGGCCAGTCGCTCGTCGTGTGGGCAATCGCAGAGGGGCGGCAGGCCGCCCACAGCATCGACGCCTACCTCATGGGGGCCACGGCGCTCCCGTCCGTCGACCTGCGCAGCTGGGCATAGCTGCGCCTGGCGGCCGTGCGCAAGGGGATGAAGGACAAGTCTCTCGCCCAGAACTTACGCCACTACTTCCTCTCTACCCGAGGACTCCGGCGTGCTGTCGCCTTGTAAAGCCTGACCGTCATAAGAGCTGCAAGACCGCTGCTTCCATGCTCGGCGGAAGGGACCGGGGCGAATAGCTCAGCGGCTAGAGCGCCTGTCTTACACACAGGAGGTCGCAGGTTCGATCCCTGCTTCGCCCACCACTAACCGACCTACATGTTAATGCCTGATTCTTGGGCTATGTCGGTCGTGATGTCGCAAGTGCTGTCGGTTACGATGTGGATGGCCATGGCCACACTTCTCTTTCCCCAGGCCCGCCTCGTCCCGCGCGGCTTGATGCGCTAGTCCCCGGGCATGCGGTATCCGACGCGAAACTCGGTGAAGATGTTATGAGTGGCTCTTTGCGTCGTCTCCCAGCTTGCGCCGGAGCGTCTTGACAAAATTCTGCAGGAGCCTGGGATTACCCGAGTATTCCAAGCCCCAGACCCTTTGCAGCAGCTGGTCATGAGTTAGCACGCGCCCGGCATTTGCCGAAAGCTCGACGAGCAGGTTGTATTCGGTCGCAGTGAGCTGCACAGGCTAACCGGCCACTGTGACTCGGCGCTGCGCGTAGCTGATTTTCGACTCCCCCAACTCATACGGTTCCAACGGCTGGGGTCTGGGCCGTAACTCCTGAATCCGGAGGGATGACCTCATCGAATAAGGCTACGGTCTCTGGGGAGGGCTTGGGGGTGAAGAGCGTGACCAGGATGGCGGCGGCCATGGCTAGCAGGAACCCGGGGGTAGTAGGGGCTATGTCGAGTACTTTCCCGGGGCCGCCATCGAGGAAGAACCAGATGGAGGTGGCTATTATACCGACGGTCATTCCGGCGAGGGCTCCGTAGAAATTGAACCTGCGCCAGTACAACGCCAGGATCAGAATCGGGCCGAACGCGGAGCCCATGCCGCCCCAGGCGAAGATGACCAGGTCGAGCACCGAATCGGGGTTGGTGATGGCCAACATCGCGGCGGCGACCCCGATGCCGAGCATACTGTAGCGGCCTATCCACATCCTCGCGCGAGTGCTCATGACACGCGTAAAGCGATTGAGAAACGGTATGTCGTCGGTCATGATAGCAGAGGCCAAGAGCAGTTGGGAGTCGGCCGTGCTCATAATTGTGGCGACAACCCCCGTGACCGCGATAGCGGCTACTGGGGGTTGAAGGACGATACTGGCAACCAGGAAGTAGAGGTTTTCTGAGTCTGTTACCGTGTCAAACAACCCCTGGTGGACGAGAGTCAGCTGGGCGATCAAGCCCCATGCTACGCAGATGAAAACCACCGCAGCGGCCCACGCCGTGCTGGTGTAGGCGCTGGCATGGATGGACCGTTCGTCTTTTATGGCCATGAAGCGCTGCAGGAGTCGCTGGGAGCCGAATGCGCCGAGCCCCCACCCAACGCCGGACATCAGGAAGACGGCGCCGAGGAAACTTCCTTCCGAATCGGTTAGGGGGTTTATGAGGTCCGATGTGCCCGGCTCCCAATAGAACGAGGAGCCTACATGGAAGATCAGTCCCACCGGAAGAGCTATGGTTGAGAGCATGAGCAACGCTTGCAACACGTCTGTTTTGGAGACAGCACTGAAGCCGCCGATGAAGGTGTACGAGGCGACGGCGCCGAGGGTTATGAAGACGCCGGCGACTCGGTCGATCCCCAACTCCCATTCCAGTAGCTTGGAGCCGGCACTAAGGCCCGCGGCAACATAGAAGGAGATGCAGAAGAAGGAGATAAGGGAGCCGAAGCCCCTCAGTAGTCCTGTCGTATCGCGAAAGCGTTTCTCAAGGAACTCAGGAATAGTGAGGGAGTCGCCCGCCATTAAAGAGTAGCGGCGCAGTCTTTTTGCGACGATTATCCAGCTGGCTGTGATGCCCAGGACGAGGGAGAGCGACGGCAAGGCCCACATGAGGCCATCCGAGAAGACGATACCGGGAATTGCGAGTACCGTCGCGGCGCTGAGGGTCGATGAGCCTGCGCTTAGGGCGGAAGTGAAGCTCCCCATGCTCCTGGAGGCCAGCACATAGTCGCTCATGGTTGTCATCCTGTTCGAGTTGCGGATGGCGATACCCAAGAGCACTACAAAGTAGACTATGAGCGTGAACAGTAACCATCCCATACCAAATCCCCGCTTAGGAGCTTGTCGCCTGAGCTTGCGCTGGGAAGAGACCCGGCAGCGCGAGAAGAAGGGCGGCCACCGCCGCTAGGGGCAGCAGCCGTTTGAGGGAGAACACGCCCTTCAGAGCGGGCGCAGGACCTCGACACGGATTGGCGGCACGAGAAGACCCGGCGTTGGACATCGGCAAACTCCTTGCGTCCTTCACGAACCGGCGGCTCGCTTGGCGCGAACCGCTTAATCGCGGGCCGGACGAACAGGACGGGAAAGGAGAGGCTACGGGAGAGAGAAAATCGGGAGGTAGCATGATAGTGCTGGGCCAACTGACGCAGGCGGACTTGAGCGCGTTCGTGACGGCGGCTATCGCCCGCCAGCGGGCGCGCTGTCTCCGGATCCGGGTTGTCGCCTGTCGAACGCCAAGCGAATGCCTCCCTTTCGACGGGTCAGTTGGCGCTATTGTACCGGAGGCGTATAAGATGGCCGTGAGAAAATCGGCCATCTTCCATGAGTTTGGCGTAATGTCTGGCCGAAACTGGTATAATCGGCCCGGCAGCGCCGAATCCGCACTCCGTTTGCGGCCCGTGTTCGACGGGGCATCTCAAGGCTTCCGCAGCCCAATCGAGGAGGAGAATTGGAGCGGCCGGACGAGCTCTTGCGAGAGAACGAGGCGTTGCGTGACCGGCTGTCCAGGTTGAGTGAGGCCAGCCTGCACATCAACGCGAGCCTGGACTTCGACACGGTGTTGCAAGGGGTGCTCGACTCCGCCAGGGCGCTCACCGGAGCGTTCTACGGGGTTCTCACGCTCCTCGACGATTCCGGACGGATACAGGACTTCCTCTCCTCGGGCCTGACCCCCGAAGAGGCGCAGCAGCTCTGGCGGTTGCCGGAGGGTGCGGCGATCTTCGACTACCTTGGCAGAATCGAGCAACCGCTGCGGCTGTCGGACTTCCACAGCCACATAAGGTCGCAGGGCCTGCCGGAGTTCCACCTGCCCATGAAGGTGGGTTCCGTCCTCCCCTTTCTGGCGGCTCCAGTCCGCCACCGGGGGGAGGACGTGGGCAACTTCTTCTTGGCCGAGAAGGAAGAGGGCCGGGAGTTCACCGCCGAGGACGAGGAGACCCTGGTGATGTTCGCGTCCCAGGCGGCGATGGTCATCGCCAACGCCCGCCGGTACCGGGACGCACTGCGGGCCAGGACCGACCTGGAGACCCTGATAGACACCTCGCCGGTGGGCGTGGTTGTCTTTGACGCCAGGACCGGAGCGCCGGTGTCGTTCAACCTTGAGGCCAGGAGGATCGTCGACGGGCTGCGCAACCCGGACGAGCCCGCTGAAGGGCTGCTGGAGATAGTGACCGTCCGGCGGGCCGACGGGCAGGAGATCTCCCTGGAGGAGTTCCCCCTGGCGGCGGCGCTGGGCAGGGGCGAGACCGTGCGGGCCGAGGAGATCGTCATACGGGTCCCGGACGGGCGCAGCGTGACCGTGCTGATGAACGCCACGCCCATCCGCTCGGAGGACGGCGAGGTCGTGAGCTTCGTGGTCACCCTACAGGACATGACCCCCCTTGAGGAGCTTGAGCGGCTGCGGGCCGAGTTCCTGGCGATGGTCAGCCACGAGCTGCGCACCCCGCTCACCTCGGTCAAGGGCTCCATCACCACCCTGCTCGACCCTCCCGTTGCGTTGAACCCCATCGAGATGCGGCAGTTCTTCCGGATCATCGACGCCCAGATCGACCGGATGCACGTGCTGATAAGCGACCTGCTGGACGTGGCGCGCATCGAGACGGGCACGCTTGCGGTCTCACCGGAACCGACGGACGTGGCCCTCCTGCTGAGCGAGGCCCGCAACGCCTTCCGCAGCGGCGGGGGCAGGCACAACGTCCACATCGACCTTGCGCCGGACCTGCCCTGGGTCATGGCGGACAGGCTGCGCATGGTGCAGGTGCTGGGCAACCTGCTTACCAACGCGGCCAGGCACTCGCCGGAGTCGTCTCCCATCCAGGTGAGCGCTGAACGGGATGGAGTCCACGTCGGGGTGTCGGTCTCCGACGAGGGGAGGGGCATCCCGGCCGAGAGCCTGCCGCACCTGTTTCGGAAGTTCTCCCGCATCGACTCCGAGGAGCAGGGGGGCGACACCGGCCTCGGCCTGGCGATCTGCAAGGGGATAGTGGAGGCGCACGGCGGCCGCATTTGGGCCGAGAGCGACGGGCCGGGCCTGGGCGCTCGGTTCACCTTCACGATTCCGACGATCGAGGCGGCGGGGTACGTCTCTCCAGCCGTGCCCGCCCAGCCCTCGACCCGCTCCGATCGGCGGCGGGCGGCGGAGCGGGTGCGCATCCTCGCGGTGGACGACGATCCCCAGGCGCTCCGCTACATTCGGGACACCCTTTTGAATTCGGGGTACGAGCCGATGGTGACCGCAGACCCGGAGGAGGCGCTGCGTCTCGTGGAAGAGGAGAAGCCTCGTCTGGTCCTGCTCGACCTGGTGCTGCCGGGGACCGACGGCATCGAGCTGATGAGGGACATCGTGGCGGCGGCGGGCGTGCCGGTGATCTTCCTGTCGGCCTACGGCCAGGACCAGCTTGTGGCCAGGGCCTTCGACATGGGGGCCGCCGACTACGTGGTCAAGCCCTTCTCGCCGACGGAGCTTGCGGCAAGGATCAGGGCGGCCCTGCGCAGGCGGGATGCCCCCGAGCCGTCACAGCCCTACGTGTTGGGCGACCTGACCATCGACTACGCCGAGCGCCGGGTCGCTCTTGCCGGTTGTCCCGTCCAGCTGACCGCCATCGAGTACCGGACGCTCGCCGAGCTATCGACCTACGCCGGGCGGGTGCTGACCTACGAGCAACTGCTGAGACGGGTCTGGGGGCTTGAGGGCGACGCCGACGTTCGACCCATGCGCACCGTCACTAGCAGCCTGCGCCGCAAGCTGGGGGACGACGCCGAAAATCCCACCTACATCTTCACCGAGCTCCGCGTCGGCTACCGGATGGCCAAGGGCGAGACGCAGGGGCCGGAGGAATCGTAGACCAAGGCGCTCTCAAACCTTGCGTTCTTCCGCCCCGACGCGCCACAATAGTCGGGCCGAGGGCTCCGTCTCACAGGCTGCCCAGCCATAATTCGAAGATGGTTCTGTCTATCGTCAAAATAGGCCCACCAACGTGCATGGTAGACAGAACCGTCTTCGCGATGTGGTTGGGCAGTTGGTGAACCCATCAGCCCCTCGACTCGGCGATTGTAACGCCTTAGCCCGGACCACGTGAGGATCGTGGCGGTCGCCCACCGGCGCCAGGGCATTCACTCCCTCCTCGGACGGCACGAGGTACAAGGATCCTTGGGCGATCGGAGTGGCGCCGTCCTCGCAACCGCCGATGGCCCGGCCCCGCCTCCTCAGCTCGGCTTTCGCCGATGAGGAGCAGGGTCATACGACACTCCTGAGCTTCTGCTATCCGGCCGGCAGGGGTCGGGCCTGGCGGCCGGGGCCGCCGGCGCCCTCGCGCACGTCCTTGGCCGTCGCCTCGTCGACCCCCCTGGGCCAACGGCGCTTGAGCGGGTCGTTCACCGAGAGGGTGAATCTGCCCACGCCCTCTACGCCCATCTCGATGGTGTCGCCGTCCTGCATCGCGCCGAGGCCCTGGTGGTTGGTGCCCATGAAGAGCACGTCGCCTGGGCTGATCTCCTCGATAGCCGCCACGTACTCGATCGACTCGGCGATGGAGTGGGCGAGGTCGTCGGTGTTGTAGTTAACGCGCAGATCGCCGTCGACGCTCAAAGTGACCTGCAACTTCTCCGGGTCCGCGATTTCGTCCTTGGTCACTATGCAGGGACCAAGGGGACAGAAGGTGGGGTGCGACTTGTGCTCCGCGATGGGCAGCGTGTTGGGCGCCCGGCCGCCGCCAGCCGCCGGCATTCGCGCCGAAACGTCCACACCCGCCGTGTAGCCGAAGACGTAGTCCATGGCTTCCGACGCGGGGATGTCCTTGCCGCCCTTGCTGAAGACCAACACGAGCTCCGCCTCATGGTGAAAGATGTTGGCGTCTATGTCAGGGAGGACCACGGCGCCCCCAGGGCCCAGAATGCTGTGGGGGTTCTTGGTGAAGCCCCACATTGGCGAGGGCTCCCGTGCGCCGAACTCGCGGTAGTTGCCGCCCATGCAGAGGACCTTGCTGGGGCGCGGCAGCGGCGCCTGCAGTTGCGCGCCAGCAACCGGAATGCCCTCGGAGGCGCGGGCCTCAAGTTGGGACTTCAGGTCGTCGTAGTTGGTGATTAGATGGACAATTGCGGCCTGGCCGCCGCCGGGACAAAGGTCGCCAATGTCTACTACCCCCGCATCGGTCAGGATGCCCGGCTGGTCGTCGTTGTACATCACGAACTTCATTGGGTTCTCCTTGTTTCCTTATGATTCTCCGATTGGCCATGGACACTTTTGTCCGGCGGTACGGCGTCACTGACATGCAGGAGAAGACGGTCAAGGGCCGCGCTCCTGGAGCAAGGGCCTGATCCTCAGTGACGGGACCGTCCTGCCCTAGGTGTAGGGGACTTGGACGCTACCTTTCGGCTTGGCTTCTCCCGGGCCTTCCGCGTCGCCTCGGCGAGCTCCTCAAACTTCTCTTCGGTCCGCTCGGGCGCGCCTTCGTGGTCCAGCATATCATCGCATCTCGGGGGGCGAGGGTAGCGGCCAGCGCGCGAGCGTGACAAGCAGCGAGGCTCTATGTCTGACCCTCGGCAGGTCCTCAACGCGCCGGTTGGCGGTAGGAAGGAGGTCCAAGATGAACCGCAAGTCTCTCGCCTGTGGGCGACGGGGCGCCGATCAGTCTCCGACCATCGACGTTGACCTCGTTGTGGGAGAGAATGCGTTCTGAGACGAGTCGCGTTGGCGAGCAGACCGGGCGCTGCCCGATTCGTTGAGTGGGTACGAGTACGGAAGATGGATAGCGGTCTATGCCTAGCGCCCGGATGGAGCGGTAGACCCGGGTGCCGCCAAGAGAGAAACATGAGCAACTTTGAGAAACTGCGGAGCCGCTTGGCAGCGGGGGAGACGATCTTGATGGACGGGGGTATGGGCTCGGAGTTCGAGAGGCGGGGGCTGGCAAGCCCCATCATCTGGTCGGGCGGTCCGATGCTCACCCATCCCGAGTTGGTGAGGGATATTCATCAGGAATACATAGAAGCGGGCACCGAGATTATCATCACAAACACCTTTGGCACAGGGCGCGACGTGCTGGGAGAGGGCGGCCTCGAGCACAAGGTAGCCGAGGCCAATAAGCTGGGAATCGAAGCAGCGGTACAGGCAAGGAGGAACGCCGGGACAGAGGACTCGGTGGTCATTGCGGCCTCCGTGTCTACGATGGTCCCCATGGCGCACGCGGAAGTTCCGGTGCCCTATGAGAGAGCTCTAGAGACCTACCGTGAGCAGCTGGGAGAGCTGGCCAAAGGCGGCCCGGACGTGGCGGTGGGCGAGATGTTGGTCCGCGTATCAGACGCGCTGGCGGTGATAGAAGCGGCAGCGGAGTTGGGTCTCCCGGTGTGGGTCGGGCTCTCCCTGGTCCGGGATGGAGACCGGCTTTACCTAGGCATCGACGACAGGCATGGAGGCGAGACCCTTCAAGACGCCATGGACGCCATCAAGTACAAGGACGTCGCATCGGTATTCATAATGCACACGCCGGTGGACGACACGGGGCCCGGGCTGGAGATAGTCAAGAAGAATTGGTCGGGGATCTTCGGCGCCTACGCCCATTTCCCTGGCCACGGCGGCCCAACCCCCAAGGCAAATGCCCTGGATCCACAGCAGTACCTGGAATACGCCAAGGGGTGGCGCGAGCAAGGGGCGCGGATAATTGGAGGGTGCTGCGGCACGAGGCCCGATCACATCAGGGCGCTCAGGGAGTGGCTGTCCGGCTCCTAACCCGGAGTCCGCCGAGCTTTCCGCATAACATCATGGCCGTCCCCCACTCCCTGCAATGGGAGATCAATCGAATCCCTCGCAACCGTAAGATTACTCACGGGTCAGGCCTCAGTGGGTTTGCCGTCGACGGCATCGAACCCGTGGCTGCGGTCTTCCCAAAACACCATCGAGGAAGTGAGTCACTTGCTCTCGGCTGCGGACTGGGACCGCGACTATCCCACCCGAGCTTCCCAAGCTCGGGCCTAACCCCAATGGCGCCGGCGCAGCGCCCTCAACGGGTATTGGTTCACGTGGATTCCTGCTGCAACCTGGCCACTCCTCGTCGCTACAATGGCATTGCGAGCTCGAAAGTGGCTCTGTCTACCGCCAAGAATAGGCCCACCAGTCTATGGCCAATCTCACTACGCCAGGGCATCGCGATTAGTCGTGCAAGCGAATGGTCGGCAACGGACATCGTCGTACCGTGCGAGACGATTCCAGGAACTTGTGAATTGGGCCGTGAAGAATGGACTTGCGCCAGACCGGGCGCCGAGCAACTGACGCCACCGCACTTCTCAGGGGTCGTGAACGGCGGTTCTGCATGGTGATCGCAGAGCAGGTGGTTTCGCGGCTACAGACCTCGAATCGGACTTCAGCATCCGCGACATCCTGCCCAGGGGTGGGGATGTGCTGGCTGACATGAACACGCTGGACGCGGCTGTCGGCGGCTCGACGGAGATGGCCAGTGTGCTCGTGAATGCCGAGGCTACGGAGACCCGCACGCTCCTGAACTTGCAGGACCTCAGGACTGCCTTCCAGGACGAGCAACGCCGCCCGCGGGCGGCGGCAGGTCCGATCCAGACGTCATACGAGTTGCTCGTGGAGGACTGGATCACCAATAGCGGGGAGCCCGGCGACAAATACGATCCTGAGCTCGAAGCGCTCTTCCGGGAAGCCTCTGCGGGAGTACAGCTCAATCCGGCCTTGATGCAGGAGTTCCTCGACAAGCTCCAAGCAAAAGACCCCGCAGTCGCACACAGTCTGGTCAACGATCCGGAGGGCATCGACGCAATCCTGCTCCAGTTCCCAACCTACTCGGACGAGCCCGCGGCGACCAAGAGGCTACAGGGGGACATCGAGGCGCTCTGTTCGGCGACGACGACGCCGTCACAGCGATTTCGGAGAGCGTCGTCTCGGTCGCGGTTACGGGTGCGATCACAGACCGGCAGACGGAGGCGATCAGCACCACCATCGCGGCAGCCCTCACCATCCTCGCCATCTTCTTCTGGCTGACGGCGCGCCAGCCGGCGCTGGCGATCATCGCGGTCGGGCCTATCGTGCTCGTCCTCATCTCGGTGCTGGGCACCATGGCGCTGCTGGATATCCCCTACACCCTCATCACGTCAATCATCACCGCGCTCTCGATCGGGATAGGCGTGGACTACACGATCCATGTGATCCATCGCTATCGTGACGAGTTCACCCGCTCGCGCAACCCGGAGAGCGCGGCGGTCCGCACGCTTGCGACCACGGGTTCGGCGCTGTTGGGCTCCGCGATGACGACGGCGTTGGGATTCGGAGTGCTAGTAGCCTCTCCGCTGCTTGCATCTCAACAGTTCGGCATTACGGCGACCATTACCATCGTCTACTCCTTGATCGTCTCCGTGCTGCTGGTGCTGCCTGCGATGGTGGTCTGGGGCGCGTACCAGAACATGCGGCTGCGCTCCAATGTGCAGCGCTGGGCGGACGAGCTCGACGAGGTGTTATGTCCTCTATAGAAAGAGTCATTGGTTCTCCTCCCTGCATCACCCCAACAGTCTAGCGCCCCTCGCCTTGTCGCAAGAGAGGATAGTATACCCCTGCGGCGAGGGGGAGAGCAAAGGACTGCTCGGAAGGAGACGCGGGGCGCACATTGGCAGGACGCCTTCCCTGCCCCAATCGGGACCGGGGGACTGGGCCGACTTACTTGCTCCGCCTATTCCTTCTCCATGCTATGCGTGAAGGCGCCTACGCCCGCTGACGGAACGCGCGCCTCCCGATGGGCTGGCCTCGGTTTCGCGCCGTAGGCGAAAACCGCCTTACAGCTCACTTCGAGGGAAGGCCTGAGGCCTGACCAACCGAGTCCCGGCTAACGAGTGGGATTCATTGTCTGCCGCGCGGCGCCGGGTGACGCAGCAGCGATCACCCGCTCGCGCACAACACATTCCGTCCATTTCCCCTTTGTCACGCTAGCGGTTCTCAGTTCTGGCTTTCCTGAAACGTCCGCCGTACATGATACTCCCGTAATAGTTGAACGACCGCCTTGCGTCAGGATCATCAAATGGATAGTCGGCGCCCATCTGCCTTGCAATGGCGAGCCCACTGACGAAGCAGGTTTCCTGGCTGTTGATCAGCGTATGGGCGCCACAGTGCCAGGTCCGTTTCTTGCCCTGAATGAAGCGGAACAAATGGACGAGCAACGCAACGTAGCGCACGTCATGCACAATGTGTTGGAACCACCATCTCTTGATTATCTTTTGTTCATCGATCCGCTTTATCGGGTTGTAGGTCACCAGACAAGGCTTGTCAGACCGATTGGCCCACGGCTGCTGGTTGTGCATGACGTAGGTGATTTCATAGTTGTCCGGGCGGGCGCCGTATTGTTCGATGTGATTGCTCCGCGTCCTCAAAGGACTCACCTCGTTATCCGGAAGGACCGAGCTGTCCGAATGCACGATCGCATGGTTGTGGAGCTCGCTGTCGTAACGTATCGACGAGAGAATGTAGCGCTCGAGGAACGTGGGTTTGTCGAGAATCATCAGCGTCTGGTTCGCATTGCATGCGAGAATCACCTCGTCGAAGATCTCCTTTACGCCGTCTTCGTCCTCAATTACGACGCAGGACGACTGGCGGTATACCTTTCGGACAGGGCGGCTAAGGTATATCTTATCCCGAAAATCGGCTGACAGGTTTTCGTAGATGCGCCGTGTTCCCTGGTCCCACGTCTGCATCGTCGTAGCAGTTTCAATATCGAAGAATTCGAGATACCTTGCAAAGAGAGACGCAGGCATATCAAACACATTTGTCGCCATCAGGAAGTTGACGAACATAGGTTTCAGAATCTTGTATCTGAAGTCCCCGGAGAATCCTCCCAGATTCAGGACC
Organism: Dehalococcoidia bacterium; assembly: GCA_965219425.1. Lineage (GTDB taxonomy): Bacteria > Chloroflexota > Dehalococcoidia > Lucifugimonadales > Australimonadaceae > S5-327. The sequence goes on along the minus strand of OZ244741.1, from coordinate 3,176,906 downwards.
ATTCCCATGCTTATGTAGTTGAGCGGGTTCAGCATATTCAGGAACTTTGATTGGGAACGGGTTAGCCAGCCAACCCAATGCATACGCCTCAGGAGTCGTTGGAACTTCGCAATCTCGGATTGCAGTTGCTCCCTGATGTCGGAGTCGAAATCATGAGCGTAAATACGGTCGCGGTACTTCACGCTATAGCTGAATCTCGTGTCAATCAGTTCGATGCCGAACTTTTCCATCAACAACAGCATGTGTTGATATACCGACGGAATACAAGCGGTGACGGAAATGTCGAAGGGAATTGAGCTGCCGTCATTCTGCGGCATGTCGGCGGTAATCGCATTTCCGCCAATCTGGTCCTGGGCCTCAAAGAGCCGAAAATCGAATCGGTCCGGATGGTGATGCAACGCCCATGCGGCCCCCAACCCCGAGACTCCTCCGCCAACAATGGCCACGCTTCGCTGAATTGTCCTTCTCTCACCGGTTGTCATGACCCTCAACCCTACCCACTAAACTAGGCAAGACCAGTCGCGCCAACTCGACCATGTCGGCTGGCTCGTCGCCAAGGGCGTCTCCAACCTGCGAGTCGATGGCTTCGTGCATCTCCGGGACCAAGTTCCCACATCTTGCAGTCCCGTACCGCCAAGGGCTGCGACCTCCTAGCTGACCTTCGCAATCACCTGTTCCCCAAACGCGGGAATCTGCTCGTCGATGATGTCGTTCTGGAACTGAACGTGGAAGGTGTCGATCCCCGCCTCCCGGCAACCTTCGACAATCTCCAGCACTTGGTCGGCTGTCCCGGCCAGCCCGCCTTGGTTTCCGAACACTGCGGCCAGCTTGGTCGCGGGGTCCTCGTCGCCTACAAAGGCGTTGCAGTTGATGACCCTGTGAATGGTCCCGGCGTCGCGTCCCACCGCGCCCGCAGCTTCCTCGAGCGTGTCCAGCTGCTGACGGTAGGCGTCGAGATCGGCGGGCCAGCCGCCATTGCGGATCCACCCGTCGGCGACGCGGCCGGTGAGGCGCAGCATCCGAGGCTTCGCCGCGCCGATGAAGATGGGAATCGCCCCGTCGGCCGGCTTGGGCGTCACCACCGCCCCGTCCACGCTGTACTGCTTGCCGGCGTAGCTAAAGCTCTCATTTGCCCATGTGCCGCGCAGTATCTCGATAGCGTCGATGAGCCCGTCCACCAGCTCGCCGGGGGCGCCGAACTCGATGCCGTAGGTGGTGAAGTGGTCCCGCTGCGTGCCCGCTCCGAGGGTGAGGATGACCCGCCCGCCGCCCGTGATGGCGTCGAGGCCCGCCGCCATCTTCGAGAGCAGCGCAGGATTGCGGAAGGGGACGTTCAGCGTGGAATGGGTGACGCGCAGCTTCTCGGTCTGCAGGGCGATGGCCGTGGCCAGGGTCCATCCCTCAATGTTGTTCTCCGGCGGGCGGTCGCTGAACGAGATGTTCTGGAACCCCGCAGCCTCCGCCGCTTTCGCCACAGTCACGATTCGGTCGTACGGCAGTCCCCGGGGGTTGAGCCCGAACCGGACTGCGTTGTTGCTGCGCGCCATAATCTCCTCCTAGGCCGTCGCTGGACCGTCGGCGAGCATAGCAGCGTGGAGCGGGGGCGCCAACGACGGCAAAAAGACGTTACGCTATAGACATGATTCACGTTACCGACGACATCCAGATTGCCGAGCACGAGATCGAGCTGACGTACTTCCCTTCCTCCGGCCCCGGCGGCCAGAACGTCAACCGGGTGGCGACCGCCGCCCATCTGCGCTTCGACGCGGCGGCGTCCCGATCTCTCCCTGAAGACGTGAAACGCCGTCTGCGGAGCATAGCGGGCAAGCGTCTCAGCAGCGACGGCGTGCTCATCATCAAGGCCCAACGCTTCCGCAGCCAGGAACGGAACCGCGAGGACGCGATGGACCGCCTTATCAAGATGCTCGCGCGGGCGGAGCGCTCCCCCCGCTCCCGCCGTCCCACGGCGCCCGGCAAACAGGCCATCGAACGCCGTCTGCAAGAGAAGCGCCACCGCGCCCAGACCAAGTACGCCAGAACCACCGCCTTCGAAGAGGAGTAGCCGGTCGGCTGGGGCCCAGGGAAAGCGTCACTCGCAGCCGGTCGCTATGGCGAGGGCGCGGCAGACTTCCCGCATCTTCTCCTCGCTCAGGGTGCCGACGTAGTGACGCAATTCTCGCTGAGAGACGGTCTGCACGTGGTTCAGGTTTACTGCGGAGGGGCCCTTCAAGCCCTCGTCAACGCCAACGATCACTTCGCTTGGCGAACCTCGGATTGTCGACGTAATCGGCGCCACTATCGCGGTGCGCAAGAGCGGCAGCACCCCCGCCCGCGACAGCACGACGACGGGCCGACGCTTGTCTGGGGAGTCGAAGCGATAGAGCCATATCTCGCCTCGCCGCAGGCCGCTTACTCCGGCCATTCAGCCTCGTCAATCCAGTCCTCCAACTCGTCAGGAGGCATACCGGGACCATACGCAGCCTCATACGCGCGGTCGATCTCCTCCGCCTCTTTTCTCGCCAGGTAATCGGCCACCGCCTCCCTGAGCACCGCTGAGCGTCCGCGCGTCCGCACCTCCGAGTAGCTGTCCAACCGGCGCAGCAATCCCTCGTCCATTGTCACCTGTACAGCCTTCATCATGGATATGATACTACCACAGCAATATCCAACATATCCATACGGGAATGACGGACAGCAGAACAGCAACAGGAGCCGCCCCACGCTACAATACCGGCCAACAGCACCGGCCCTCAGGAGCAACCCGATGCCCAGGCTCGAAGAACTCTCGGACGTCGCCCGGCAAGGACACCTAAACTTTCCCGCGTTCGACCACGACGACTCCCCCTGCGCCCCGTTCGACAAACCCCTCGCCGGCGCTAGGCTCGCCCTCGTCACGACCGCCGGCCTCCACCTGCGCGGCGACGCCCCCTTCGCCGGCGGCGACCAGACCTACCGCGTTATCCCGTCCTCAACGCCCGCACGCGACATCATCCAGAGCCACACCAGCATCGGCTTCGACCGGACTGGGTTCATGCGCGACGTGAATATCTCCTTTCCGATCGACCGGGTCCGCGAGCTCGTCGAGCGCGGAGAGATCGGCTCTCTATCGGAGAACTTCTACTCGTTCATGGGCGCCCAGCGCAGCCCTCGCCAGATCGAGCAGGAAACCGGCCCGGAGGTCGGACGCCTCCTGCTCGACGAGGGCGCCGACGCCGTCTTCCTGACTCCGACCTGACCGAACTGCACGCACACGGTCAGTGTGCTGGCGCGCGCAATCGAGGAGGCGGGCCTCCCGACCGTAACGATTGCGCTCATCGAGGAGCATGCCCAACGGGTCAAGCCTCCCCGGACCCTCTGGGTCCCCTTCCCCTTCGGGTTCGCCCTCGGCAAGCCCAACGACCCCGATTTCCAGCATAAGGTGCTCGCAGCGGCCCTCGGCCTGCTCCACGAGAGGGACACGCCGGTGCTGGCGGAGTTCCCCGAGGACGGCGACGCGCCCCCGCGCCTCCTCCAAGCCGGCGAAGCCCGCGCCGAAGCTCCCGCACAGGACGTTGACCCTGCTGACGAGGTCACATCCCTCCGCGGGTGCTACGAGCGTTGGACCGAGGAGAGCGGGGGGCGGACCATGGTCGGACTAAGCGGCGTGCCTCAGCGCCGGTTTCGTGGCCTCGTCCGCTACATGCAATCGTTCGCGCAAGGAGAAGACGCCCCCTACGAGCTCAAACCCGCAGACCTCGACCCCGGCCGCTTCCTGCGGCTCGCCTCCGACGACATCAAGGCGTTCTACATGGAAGCGCGGTTCTGCCAGCGGCCCGAGCAGCAATACAACGAACTTCAACGCTGGTTCTGGTCCGAGACCTCGATGGGCGGCCTCCTCCACGCAGTCGCCGCAAGGCTGGCCGAGCAAGGCGACGACCGCAACGCCCAAGGCATCGCGCGCTAACGGCTGGCGCGTCCATCGTTCCCCGCAGGCGGGCTAGGGATTACCAGCCTCCTCCATCCACAAGGGAGGACTCAGACGCGGGGGGCTTGGGCGGCCTCACGACAAGCATCATCAGCGCCGACAGGGCGAACGCGCCCGCAAAGAGCCTGTCCTGAGCCTGTGCGGGGCCTGTCCATCGTGGCTTCATCTCGCCCCATCGTGGCCTCATTGCGGCCTCATCTTGGCCATATTCTGCTCCATTGTGGCCTCGTCGTGGCCGCACTGTGGCCTAGTGGAAGCCGCTGCCGGTGCTCCGCCTCCGCCCCTATTTCGAGCGACTCCGCGTAAGCACAACTCTCCTGTTTCAATGCCCCTCACCCCTATATTGTCAATACTATGACACTATCTAGTTGCAGCATAGCCAGCCCGTTCCGTACAATGGGCGCACAACCCCCGGCTTGCGAGTGAAAGCACGGCCTGTGAGGCCGAATGACGCCAAATGAGGCCAAATGACGCCAGCGCATCTCCGCATCATGCACCCTGGAAGATGGAGGAATTAGGAAAGAGGCGGCTTGGGCGGCCTCGCGACAAGCATCATCAGCGCCGACAGGATGAACGCTCCCGCGAAGACCGTGAATGCAACGTCGTAGCTGCCCGACACATCGCGGATGACGCCCGCCGCCAGCGGGCCAACGGGGTTGATGAACGCCGTCATCAGGCCCATCTGCCCCCGGATCGCGCCGACAGACTGCCGCCCGAAGTAGTTGGGCACGATGATGCGCTGGCTCACCGTCCAACCCCCCTGGGCGACGCCGAATGTGAGCCCGAACAGCACAGACCCCGCGAACGACTCCGCGTTCACGATGATGACCATCGACAAGAAGTAGATGAGCGCGACCAACGCGATGACGTGCCGGACGTGGACGCGGTCCATCACCCAACCCCAAGGCGCCGTCGTGATTGCCGAAGTCATGGCGAACGTGAACACAATCAGCACCGAGCTCTCGAACGCCACTCCGCGCGACTGGAAGTGGGGGACAGCGTGTAGGTTCGTGGCCGTCTGGCCGAAGAACATCACCGACGTGGTCAGGAGTACGAGCCAGAAGGCCATCGTCTTCCGGGCCTGGGCGGCGGTCCACGCGAGCTCGCGGGACGCGGCGGCGCGCTGGTCCGCGTGGGCGTCGTCCGGCGCGTCCCCGTCGGGGAGCATGCCGTAGTCCTCGGGGCGCCGCCGCAGGTACACGAGCGCCGGGGCGGTGATGAGCAGGATGGCGGAGATCGCAAGGAGCCCGTAGGCCCAACGCCAGCTCAGGAGCACGATGATTGGCACGACCGCAAGCGGGACCAGCGCCTGGCCGAATCGAAGCCCGAATCCCGCGAACGACGTGGCCTTCCCCCGCTTGCGAACGAACCAGTTGGCGATGGCGACCGTCGTCCCTAGTTGAACGCCCGCGATGGCGAACCCGCGCCCCACCCCGAAGAATATCCACATCTGCCACGGCGCCTGCATGAGCGCCAGGCCAACCATCGCGCCCGCAAGCGCCATGCCGGAGAGGGCCGTAACCGTGCGCGTGCCGTAGCGGTCCATCACCTTGCCCACTGCGGCAGTGAGGACCGACCCCGCGAAGCTGCCGATCGTGAAAGCGGCGGCGACCTCCCACGCCTTCCAGCCGGTCTCCTCGCGGATTGGCTCGAACCAGACGCTCAGGACGGGCCCGTAGAAGATGGACGACGCAAACGAAACGACCAGCGCCGTCCCGGCTATAGCCCAGCCGTAGTAGGCGTCGAACGGCCACAGAAAGCCCGCTGGGTTGCGGACTCGCTGCGGGCTGCCCATCTAGTTCCTGGCCGGGAGGTGGAAGAAGTCGACCGCGTTCTGGACGATCATCTTGTAGACTTCGTCCTCTGGAACGCCCGTGAAGTTGTGCTCCATGACCTCGTCCGAATCGGGCCAGTCCGATTCCTGGTGCGGGAAGTCAGCCGCCCAGACGAGATGGTCCACGTTCAGGTGATGGCGGAGGTCGACTCCGCTGCGGTCCTGCTGGAAGCCCCAGTAGAAGTACTCGTTGAGCAGCTCGCTCGGCATCGCCTTCAGCGGCGTGAAGCCGTTCATGTGCTCCGCCCAATAGATGTGGCGGTTGTACCGCACGTCCGCAATCTCCAGGAAGAAGGGCACCCACCCGATCGACGTCTCGGCGAGCATTACGCGGAGGTCGGGGTAACGGTCGAACACGCCGGAGAGCAGGAGCTGCACCGCGTTCGTCCCCGCCCCGCGCGCCGCGAACCGCTGCACTTGGAACGCCAGCTCCGTCGTCAGACGGCTGTCCTGTTTGGCGTAGTCGAGCAGCTTGCCGTTCACGCCCGTCCTGGCGAGCTCGACGTGGATTGAAACGGGCATCTGCAGGTCCAGCGACGCCGCCCAGAACCGGTCGTCTTCGGGAAGCGGCTTGCCCCCGCCGTTCGGGAACGCCAGCAGCTGTACGCCCGTAAGGCCGGCCTCCTTGCAGAATTCAATCTCCGCGACCGCGTCGTCGATGTCGGTGGGCGGTATCGCGCCGATGCCGAAGAGCCGGTCCGGCGCCTCCGCGCAGTACTCCTCGCCCATCCACGTGTTCCACCCTCTGAAGATGCCGCGCTGGAGGTCTTCGTCCTTCGCCTTCATCCACAGACGCGGACCAACGACCACTGCGGGGTAGAGGATCTCGGCGTTGAGGCCGTCCCGTTCTTGCTCTTGGACCCGTTGCTGGGGCGAGCCGGTGCCCGGCGTCAGCTCGTACGTCTGGCCCCCGGGATACCAGGTGTCGCGTCCCTTGCCGCCGTACAGGTCCATCGGGTTCTGCGCGGGCGGCAGGTCCTCCAGCTGACTCGCGTCAGCGCCCGTTTCGAGCTTGACCGTCTTGGGGGCGCGGTCACGGAACTTCGGGTCGACGCGGTGAGTCCAACGCTCGTTGGCGACTTCCAGATGAGAATCGCCCGATATGCGGGTGTAAGGCGCCATTCGAGTAACCTCCGGGCCCGCGTTTTCAGGGGCGAAGAGCAGGCGGCGGGCTGTCTGACGGTAGACTCGCCCCAAAGCCTTGTCAACGCGAGGGAGGTTGTCAGGTTGTCCTAGCGGCGGACGCCCTCCTATCATGGACGCCGCCTGCTGCAGCGGGCGCCACCACGAGGACAAAAGGACCTACATGGACTTCCACTACACATACAAAGTAAAGGCTGCTCCCGGCGAGCTATGGGCCTTCGTCACCGACATCCCCACCGTCGGCTTGTGCATCCCCGGCGCAGAGGACGTAGCCGCCAACGACGACGGCACGTACTCCGGCACGGTGAAAGTGCGCGTCGGCCCCGTCGCCCTCGGCCTCGCCGGCAAGCTATCCGTCGAGTCCCGCGACGACGGCGCCCGCCGCATCTCCATGACCGGCGAGGGCGCGGACCGCAAGGTGCCGGGCAACGTCCGCGTGAAGATCGAGATGGCGGTCGAGGACGCCGGGGACGGCGCCAGCAACCTCATCGTCGACTCCGACGCCAACATCATGGGCAAGCTCGGCGAATTCGGCCAAGGGATCATCAAACGCAAGGCCGACGGCATCATGAAAGACTTCGGCCAGAACCTCGCCAAGCGAGTGGAGTCGTAGCTCCCGCGTCCGCAGTGAGAGTTGCCCACTTCTCTCCCTCGTCTGCGGGGGAGAGTTGCCCCACTTCTCTCCCCCGTCTGCGGGGGAGAGTTAGAGAGGGGGCCTAATCGTCCCTGTCGACGTACCCGTAGAAGGACGACACGAACGTCATCGACTGGCGCACCCAGCGGCCTGCGAGCTCGCCTTCCGCGACAGGGTCGCCGCCGGAAGCGGCGCGGTAGGCGTTCCGCGCCGTGTACGCGACCTCCGACAGCCGGCCCGTCGTGATCATGCGGCTCAGCTGGTAGCCGACGCCGAACGCCAGCCCCGTCATCGCGACGCGGCGCGCCGCTGGGGATCCGGACAGCTTTACGAGCGCCCTCAGACCGAGTCGCGCAGGCGAACGATCCTCGGCTCTCTGGAGCGGCTGCTGCGCTGGGACGAGCGCTTGCGAATCCCTAGCCATCGATATCAAGTCTACCGAATCACCGGTCTACTCACTAGGCGTTACGAACACACGTTCCCGATAGAACCGCAGCTCCTCGATGCTCTCACGGATGTCGTCCAGCGCCCGGTGCGCTCCCTTCTTCGCGGGGATTCGCAGGCCCGGATACCAACGCCGCACCAGCTCCTTCACCGAGCTCACGTCCACGATGCGATAGTGCAGGTATGCCTCCAGCGTCTTCATCTCCTTCATAAGGAAGAGCCGGTCTTGATGGACCGAGTTGCCGCATAGCGGGGCCTCCCGCGGCCCCACCCACTGCTTCACGAAATCGAGCGTCTGCCGCTCCGCTTCCGCCGCGTCGACCGTCGACGCCCCTACCCGCTCCAACAGCCCCGACCCCGTGTGCGTCGTCAGGCTCCACTCGTCGATGCGCTCCATCTCCTCCCGGCTCCGAGCGATGGGGATTACCGGCCCCTCGGCGAGGATGTTCAGGTCGCCGTCGGTCACCAACGTTGCGATCTCGATGACGACGTGGCGCTCCGGTTCGAGGCCCGTCATCTCCATGTCGATCCAAACGAGACGTCCCGAGTTAGCCACGCGACCCCCTCTTAGCAGGTGGACGGCCCGCAGGTGGACGGCCCGCAGGCGGACGGCCCGCAGGCGGACGACCCGTGGGCGGACGACCCGCAGGCGGACGGCTCGCTGGCGAACGCCCCCCTGCCGGACGACTCTCCCCCTTCTGCCGGGGAGACTGAGAGGGGGCTTGCGGACGACTCTCCCCTAAACCTCTCCCCCGTCTGCGGGGGAGACCGAGAGGGGGGCTCGCTGGCGAACGCCCCCCTGCCGGACGACTCTCCCCCTTCTGCTGGGGAGACTGAGAGGCGGCTTGCGGACGACTCTCCCCCTTCTGCTGGGGAGACTGAGAGGCGGCTTGCGGACGACTCTCCCCCTTCTGCCGGGGAGACTGAGAGGGAGCTTGCGGACGACTCTCCCCTAAACCTCTCCCCCGTCTGCGGGGGAGACCGAGAGGGGGGCTCACAGGCGGACGGCCCACCGGTGGGCGGCGCGTGGACGGGCGGCCCGCTGGCGAACGGCGGCCCGCCTCAACGGGCGCATTGCCGCTGACTATGCGCTTCGCCTCGCTCTCGGTCAGCCGCCGCACGGAGCCAGGCGACAGGGCTCCGAGCCGAAGTCCGCCGATGCGGACCCGCGTCAGCCGCAGGACGCTGCGGCCAAGCCCGGCCATCATCAAGCGCACCTCCCGCTTCTTACCCTCCACAAGCACGATGCGATAGCGCGCCTCAGCCCCCTTGAACGGTTCGACGGCGACCGCCGCGGCGACGCCCTCCTCGATCTCGATCCCGGACAACAAGCGCCGCTGCTCGCCCGCCGACAGGGGCCGGTCCACGAGCACGTCGTACTCCTTCTCAACGCCGTATCGCGGGTGGGTTATGCGGTTCACGAGATTGCCGTCGTTCGTCAGCAGCAAGAGGCCGGCGCTGTAGAGATCGAGCCGCCCGGCCGGAACGAGCCCGGGAACGCGGAGCGCTGAGGGAACGAGGTCCAGCACCGTGGGCCTCCCACGCGCGTCCCTCACCGCCGACAGATAGCCTCGGGGCTTGTTCAGGAGCAGATAGACGCGCCGGTCGTCGGCCTGCCCCACCGTAGTCCCGTTGACTTGCACCGAATCACCCGGCCCCACCGGACGGTTGAGGTCCAGCGCCTGCTCGCCGTTCACCGAGACGGCCCCCTGCATGATCAGCGCCGCCGACCGGCGGCGCGAGCCGACTCCGGCCGCCACGAGCTGCTTCACCAAGGGCTTGGCTCCGGTCTTGGGAGTTGGGAGGATGGCCATTCCGCGAGGGTAGCACAGGCCGAGAGGCGGCTGATAGAATCGCGCCGCCCCCAACGCGATAGCCGCGGCTTAGCGCGGGGAATAACGAGAAGAGGCGCCGGAAGCGTACATGAGCGAACTCATCGACAAGCTGGAGCGCGCCGCTAAAGGCGCATCGCAGCCCCTCGGTTTCGGCGGCGCCGCCAAGCGCGAACGCATCGCCCCCATACTTATCCTCGGCGGCGTCGCGGCCGGCGACGCCGCTCAAGCCAAGGCCGTCGTGGACGCCGGGCTCGACGGCGCCATCGTGGCCGCCGGCAAGACCGCGAAGAACACCGACGTGGACAAATCCGCCAAGGCGTTGAAGGGGGTCACCTTCGGCGTTTGGGTCGACGAGGGGCAAGCCACGGACACGGACGGCGCCGACTTCCAGATATTCTCGTCCGACTCCACCCCCATCGGCGCTCTCGCCGGCGAGAAGCGCACCACGGTCATGCAAGTCGCCCCCGAGCTCGACGACAGCCTCCTGCGCACGATCGACATACTGCCGGTCGACGCGTTCTTTGTGTCGTTGGCCGACGCGGACTCGCTAACGATCAGCCAGCTCATGCGGCTGGGCCGTGTACGAGGAGTCACCTCTCGATGGCTCCTCGCCTACCTCCCCGCCCTGCCCTCCAAGGAGGAGGCGGAGCAGCTGCGCGACGCGGGCGTCGCGGCCATCGCCGTGAGCGCGAAAGACCTCACTGCCGAAGCCTTCAAGGAAACCCGCGAAATGCTGTTGGACCTCCCCCGCGAGTCGCCCAAGAAGAAGCAGCGGGAGCGAGGCGTCGCCACCCTCCCCAGACCGTCAAACACGCCCTCCGCCCCGCCCCCGGAGCCCGACGACGACGATGACGATTGGGACGACGAGTAACCGGCGACCGCTGCGGCCGCGCCCGGCGTAGCCCTCTGCGATGCTCCTCGCCCGGACTGACCTCCTCCTCAGCGACCCCTTCGCCTTCTTCGTGCTGCTCGCGGCAGTGGCGGTCTCGCTCCTCATCGGCATCACCTTCCACGAAGCCGCCCACGCCTACTCCGCGTACAGGCTCGGCGACGTCACCGCTTCGCGCCTGGGCCGCATAACGCTCAACCCCAAGTCCCACCTCGACCCAATCGGCACGGTGATGCTGCTGGTGGCCGGGTTCGGCTGGGGCAAGCCGGTCCCCGTGAATCCCCTCCGGCTCTGGAACGGACGGCGGGGAGTCGCCGTCGTCTCGGCGGCCGGCCCCGCCACGAACCTGCTCCTTGCCCTGGCGTTCGCGTCCCTCTTCCAGATCGGCCTGCTCGAGGCCGGGGACTTCTCCCGAGCCGAGTTGCGGACCCTCGACCCCGGAGCGTGGCTGAACATCATCGTGACCTACAGCGTCCTGTTAAACCTGATTCTCGCCGCCTTCAACCTGCTGCCCCTTCCTCCCCTGGACGGCGGCGGCATCCTGACGGGCGTCGTCCCCCGCGAGTGGCTTCCCGCCGTAGCTTGGCTTCAGCGAGTCGGCCCGATCGTCCTCATCGCCGTCATCGGACTCTCCATCCTGACGGACCTCAACCCGCTGGGGTTCCTCTTCGGCCCGGTCATCGACTTTGCGGGGTTCTTGATGAGCGCCTGAGAAGGCTATGACTTTGGTATGGAGTAACCACACCTTCTCTAAGGTGCAGAGGAGACATCATGGAAGACCGCAGTGAAGAGCACGGATCGCGTTGGTTACGGGCAATCGAATTAATCGCGATTTCACCCGAAGATGCCCAGGCAATTGCCAAACGGTATCTTGATCAGAGTAAGGATCGGTTTCCCGCTGACGAGTATTGGCGCCATCAGTTGCGAGCAGCTGACAAGATCATCAGTCGGTATTCGAGATTAGCGGGAATGGTGGGAACCGCTTCAGGATTACCAGGAATCATTCCCGGTATGGGAACCGCAGTCGCGATAGTGGGTGGGGGGACTGCTGACTACCTGATTTGCATGAAACTCCAGGTTGACATGTGCCTGTGCCTAGCAGCGGCGTTCGATTACGACATTACGTCAGAAGATGGGAAACACCTCGTCTTCCTCATCGCAGCGACAGGGGCTGCTCAACATGCGGGAGTCGAAACAGGCGCCAGAGTTGGCTCCAAGGCCGGGGTCCGCATGATTCACCAATACCTCAGGGGCCCGGCATTACAGGCGGTCAAGCAGGCTTTCAGAACGGTCGGGATCACCTTTACGCGGAAATCGTTGGTCAAGGCCATCCCCTTTGGGGTGGGGGCGAGCATCGGGGGCGCAGCAAATTATTTGCTAACTCGGTACGTAGGCCGTCAGGCGAAGGAGTGGTTCATCATTGACCAAACCGATGGACCCGGCGATGGCGTGGACGATGGCCCTACGCCCTCCCCCACAACCGACATACCCGGCGATGGCGCGGACGACGGTCTTACATCCTCCCCCGCACCCGATGAAACCGGCTATGCCGCCGAGGTATCCACGCCGCCCGACACGAACTAGGGCCTATCATTGCCCACTGCTTCGAAGTTCCTCCCCTGTCTGCGGGGGAGGTAGGGGTGGAGGACCTGTGACATTTGCCGGTTGCGCGTATGACAGCGCCCTCTCTACGATGGCTCCGTAGCCGCCGCCGGACAGGCGGGAACCTCGCAGCCCTATCCCCTCCACCATCCTGGGGGAGGGCTAGGGTGGGGGCCGTCTGGGACAGGCGCCCACATCGGGGGATTCCCGAAGCGATTAGCCCGCAGCCTCGTCCCATTCCTCTCCTGACCGGCCGGCCGGCAACGTCCCAAAGCCCTCGACATGCCGCGAATGAGATGGAACGATATGGAACAGAATGCGACAGATAGCGCCGATGCTTCTCTCAGCTGTCAACAAACTCTATGGAAACTACCCCTACCGCCTCGCCTTCTCGGAGTGGATCTCGTCCAGCATCATCCGCTTCATGGTCTCGGCGATGCGTGTAATCTGGTTCGTGGTCAGCTTGGCCCCCATGATCTCCCGCTCGTACGCGGCGATGACGTTGAGGAGCGTGCGGTCGTTGGGTGTGTTGAGCGCCATGATCAGGACCTCTGAAGGAATGCCGAGGAATGATAGCGCAAGGACACATCATCCACGTCGCGACTCCGGACGACTGGCTGCGGGACCGCCACGCCCTGTTCTATGAGCCGGACTCCCTCGAATCCGACGGCTTCATCCACTGCTGCCGCCGCGACCAGCTGCGCGGCGTCCTCGGACGGCGCTTCGCGGGCCACCGCGCGCTCGTCCTCCTAGTCATCGACCCAAGGCAACTGACCTCCGAGCTGCGGGTCGAGGAGTCGAGGCCCGGTGACTACTATCCCCATATCTACGGCCCGATCGACCGGATAGCCGTCGTTGGCGTGTTCCCCATCGAGACAGATTCCGCCGGCGCCTTCATCCTGCCCGACGGCCTCGGTTAGCCTGCCCGGCGCCCGCCCGGTGGTACAATCCCGCCGACACACCCGCGGAGGCGTCTATGCAAGCGGTAGTCCGGCGACCCAAACGCCTCGTTGGCGATGTCACGCCGCCCGGCGACAAGTCCATCTCGCACCGCTCGGCGATCTTCAACGCTATCGCCCACGGCGAGGCTCGCGTCGAGAACTACGGGACCGGCGCCGACCTCGCGTCCACTCTTCGCGTCCTGCGCGGCCTCGGCGCGGAGATCGAGCGCAGCAGCGGCTCGCTGGTCATTCGAGGCGGCGACCTCTCCGAGCCCGCCGACGTTCTGAACACCGGCAACAGCGGCACGACAACCCGACTCATGGCCGGGGTGCTCGCCGGTCAGCCCTTCATGTCCGTCATGACCGGCGACAAGTCCATCAGGTCGCGCCCCATGGCCCGCATCACTGGACCCCTCCGCCAGATGGGCGCGCAGGTGGACGGACGGGACAACGCTAGGCTCGCGCCGCTCGTCTTCCGCGGCGGCGCCCTCCACGGCATCCGCTACCGCATGCCCGTCGCGTCGGCCCAGGTGAAGAGCGCGCTGATGCTCGCCGGCCTGTTCGCGGACAGCGAGACGGTCCTCGAGCAGCCCGCGCTCTCCCGCGACCACACCGAGCTCATGTTCCGCGCCATGGGCGTCGACGTCATAGAGGACGGCCTCACGCTCACGCTCCGGCCCGGCCCGCTGTCCGCGCTCGACGTCACCGTGCCCGCCGACATCAGCTCCGCGGCCTACTGGCTCGTGGCGGGCGTCTGCCACCCCGACGCCGAGGTCCGCGTCCGCAACGTCGGCGTGAACCCCACCCGCACCGGCGTCATCGACGCCCTCCGCATGATGGGCGGCGACGTGACCTTCGAGAACGAGCGCAACGAAGGCGGCGAGCCCGTCGCGGACATCGTCGCCCGCTCCAGCGGCCTGCGCGCAACCGAGATCTCCGGCGACCTCATCCCCCGTCTCGTTGACGAAGTCCCCGTCCTGGCGCTCGCCGCCTGCTTCGCCTCCGGCACGACGGTCATCCGCGACGCCGCCGAGCTGCGCACGAAGGAGTCCGACCGCCTCATGGCCTCGCGCGTCGAGCTGTCGCGGCTCGGGGCCGACGTGGAGGAGATGGAAGAGGGCCTGCGCATCACGGGCGGCCGGGCGCTGACTGGCGCGACCCACAGGACCTACGCCGACCACCGCATCGCGATGACCCTCGGCGCAGCGGGGCTGCTCGCCGGAGGCTCGACGACAATCCGCGCCGCCGAGACCGCCGCCGTCTCCTACCCCTCCTTCTGGGAAGACCTCGAATCCCTGCGGAGCGAGGCGTAGCTTGGAGGAGGCGAACCCCCTCCTCGTCGTCGTATCCGGGCCGTCCGGCGTCGGCAAGGACGCGGTCCTCGCCCGTCTCCGCGAGCTTCACCCCGCCCTCTTCTTTGCCGTCACCGCTACGACCCGCCCCATGCGGAAGGGCGAGACGGACGGCGTCGATTACATCTTCCTCACGCACGCCCGTTTCGACTCGCTTCTCGAACGGGACGAGTTCCTCGAACACGCGGAGGTCTATGGCAACCGCTACGGGGTGCCGAAGGAGCAGATCAGGAACGCGCTGGCTGAGGGCAGGGACGCCTTCGTCAAGATCGACGTGCAGGGCGCCGCCACCATACGAGCGCTCGCCCCCGACGCGCTCCTCGTCTTCATCGCGCCTCCTTCGATGCCGGAGCTGGAGCGTAGGCTCCGCGACCGCAAGACCGAATCGCCCGAGCAGATGACCCTCCGCATCGAGACCGCATCGCGTGAGATGAAAGAGGCGGACTGGTTCGATACAGTCGTCGTGAACGAGACGGGGGCGCTCGACGAGACCGTTGCAGCGATCCTCCGCGCCGTCGACGAACAACGCGAGCGGGTGCCGCCCTTATAGTAGGCATCTAGGAAACGCCCTATGGCGACGACCGAGAGGAGAACCAACATGGGTGAATGGAGTTTCGCGCCGGGAGTCATCGCTACCTATCTCATCGCCATAGGGGGAGGCGTGCTGGTCGCATATCTGCTTCGCTTCCTCTCCTCTTCCAAGTCCCCCAAGCTCTTCGTCAGTCTCATCAAGGAGAACTACGGGCCGTGGCAGTGGCAAGCCCACTTCCACAACGAGGGGGAGGAGGAGATTATGGCAGGCGGCAAGGCGCGCGGCTACAGCTCCGCTATCGAGGCCCTCTCCGACGCCCGCCGGACCTTCCGGGCGCGGGCCGTCTTTGAGGGCGACTAAGGGAATCACCCGACCGGTGTTCCCCTAGAACGCTCGCTGACGCTAGGTAGCGTAGATCTCCATGCCTAGGGAGCGCTCGCCGGGGCCGCTGGAGCGGCCGGGACAAGCGGAGACGGCCACGATGCAGTCCATCAGCGCCAGCATGTCGATGTAGTCGCCCGCCTTCACGTCGAACGGCTCCTCCCAGAACGTCCGCTGGTTCTCGTCTATGCCGGTGCGCATAAAGATGTTGAACGGATCGTGGACGTAGTTGCCGTTCAGCCCAAACGACTCGATGGCCCTAGCGAGAATCTCCTGGCAACCGGGCGAGTCGACGCCGTAGCGCTCGATCCGGCTCGTTGCGCAGCAACGCCCGCTGAGCATGTCGTGCGTCTCGGCGCCGCTGGGCGACGGCTGATGCGCGACCGTGTCCTCGACGATCCTGAGCATCGGACGCTCCCACGGAGGCCGCGTCCAGAGGGTCGTGCCGGTCGTCGGATGGATGGTTTCGCGTCGGCGCGTCACGGACGAGCCCAGGTGCTCCCAAGGGTCATGCAGGTTGAAGGCGTTGAAGTCGATGACCTGCGGGCCTTCCGGCTGGGCGAGGCGGAGGACCTGGCCTTCGCGCAGAGCCATCGCAAGACCGTCGTGTTTCTTGACGATGCGGCTTTCGAGCAGTCTCACGCTACGCCTCCTCATAGAGCCGTTTGCGGCTTAGCGAGCGCTGGAGCGCCAGGTATTCGTCTTTCGAGAGCAGCGGCGTGGCCTCGGCGATGACGCCGCCGGCAGCCCCACCCTCCGAGAGCAGGTCGAGCACGGTGAGGACGGTGGCCAGCGCCGGGTTGGCGACAGCCTTGGAATAGTCCTCTATCACGAAATCGACGCCGTGCGCCGTGCCCGTCGCGCCTCTTGCGTAGGGCTGGATGGTCGGCATGAGATGGCTCAGATCGCCCATGTCGGTGGACGAACCGCGCGGCCCCGCCTTCGTTACGTTGTCCTCGCCCACCGCCTGGGCGGCGTTGCTGCGGTATATGGCGGACAGCGCGCTGTCGTTCTTCAGCGGCAGATACGCCGAGAAGCTCGTGATTTCGACCTTGCCGCCCACCGCGAGCGCGCCCGCTCGCAGCGCCCGGTCGACCTTCCAGTCGGCGTCGGCGATCGCTTCGAGATTGCGGCCGCGGACGAACATCTCCATCCGCACCTCCGCCGGGACCGCGTTCACGACATCCCCTCCCCGCGTGATGATGGGGTGGACGCGGATCGAGTCCGGGTCTTGGAAGGTCTCTCGATTGGCGTTGATCGCGGCCATCGCAATCGTGGCCGCCTGCAGCGCGTTGATCCCGCGATGCGGGGCGGAACCCGCGTGGGCCTGCACACCGATGAATCGGGCCTCCTTGGCAAGCGCCCCATTATTGATCGAATCGACCGCCAACAGCCCCTCCGTCGCATTGCTCGACGCGTGCGTGAGGATGGAGATGTCGACGTCGTCGAACTCGCCGAGCCTGACGAGCTCAGCCTTCCCGCCCATGAACTCGAGCTTACCTTGCTTGCGCAGTGAATCGCGGTATTCGATCTCAATGAACTCTTCGGCGGGCACGGCCATGAAAGCGACATGACCCTTGAGCGCATCTCTGACGTCCGGATCGCTCAGCACCGCCGCAACGGTGAGCATCGTCCCAATCTGCGCGTGGTGGCCGCAGGCGTGGGCGAACGACGTGTTCGGATCGGCGAAGGGGTGTCCGGGAACAATGAGGGAGTCGAGCTCGCCCATGACGGCGACCCGCGGACCGTCTCCCGAGCCTGCGAGGTCAGCGCGTACACCGGTCAGCGCAAGCCCATCTCGATAGGGCAGTCCAATGCGGTCGAACCACTGGCGGACGAGACTCGCGGTGCGGTCCTCGCGGAACCCAGTCTCCGGGTGCTCGTTGATGTCTCGGGCCACGTCGATGGCGGCCTGCGTGTGCTGCTCGACGAGCTCGCGCGCTCGCTGTCTGACCTGCGCCACGTCCATGGGCTCCCTCCTTCCGGAAGATGAATCGTACCACTCCGGCCTATACTGGGCGGCGATTCGAGCGCGCTATCTTTCTCCCAGAACGGGCGCGATACCCCGTTTCTGGAAGCCCGTCATGCGGCTGCTGCCCGGCCCAGCCGGCCATTGGCAGTGGTCCAGAGAGGAGGCCACCGGATGGCCAACCCACGCCCCGGCGAAGTCGCCAAGCACATAGCGAGCTTCCTGGCAAACTGACGTGCGCATCCTCGCCGCGCCACAGGGGTTCAAGGGCACGCTCACCGGAGCAGAGGCTGCTCAGGCCGTCGCGGAAGGCGCACGGCGCGTCTTCCCCGACGCGGAGGTAATCGAGATGCCGGTCGCCGACGGCGGCCACGGCACTCTCGACGCCATGCTCGCGGCGGCGGGCGGCGAGCGCCGCTCCGCCTATGTCGTCGGCCCCCTCCGCGAAGCGGTCGAGGCGGGCTGGGGCCTCTTGCCCGGCAACGTCGCCGTGATCGAGATGGCGCAGGCGTCGGGCCTGACGCTCGTGCCGGAGGCCCACCGCGATCCGATGCAAGCCACGACCTACGGCGTCGGTCAGCTCATCGCAGCGGCGCTGGACGAGGGCGTGAGCCGCGTCATCGTCGGCGTGGGCGGCAGCGCAACAAACGACGGCGGCGCCGGAGCAGGGCAGGCGCTCGGCGTGCGGCTGCTCGACGCGGAGGGCCGTGACATATCCCTCGGCGCTGAAGGCCTCCTATCCCTGGCCTCAATCGATATCGCGGACCGGATCCCCGCGCTCGGACGGGTCACGTTGGAAATTGCAGCTGACGTCTCCAACCCTCTGACCGGACCAACCGGCGCGGCAATGACTTACGGTCTTCAGAAGGGGGCGTCGCCTGCCCAGCTCCCCGTGCTCGACGCGGCGCTGGGCAGGATGGCGGACGTCGTCGAACGGAATCTGGGGATTCAGTTGCGGGACGTTCCTCGAATGGGCGCGGCCGGCGGTCTGTCGGCGGGGCTCGTGGCGCTCGCCGACGCGCGGCTCCTGCCGGGCGCGAAGGTGGTGCTCGACGCGCTGCGCTTCGACGACTGCCTCAAGGGCGTCGGTCTCGTCATCACCGGCGAGGGCCGTCTCGATTGGCAAACGGTCTACGACAAAGCGCCGATCGAGGTGGCGCGGCGGGCTATGGCGCGCGGGATTCCTGTTCTCGCGGTAGCCGGTTCGCTTGGACGGGGCGCTGACGACGCACTCGCTCACGGCATCGTGCTGGCCGAGGCTTGCTCCAAAGAAAACGACCCCCTGCCGGCAACCGGCGACGAGGCGTCGGCCAAGCTGGCGGACGCCGCCGAACGGGCCGTGCGGCGGTGGAGGGGCTAGGAAACCTCTTTGCCGCCGTTGACCGCGATGAGCTGGCCGGTGATGAAGTTGGCGTCGTCGGAGAAGAGGAAGGCCACCGTGCCGGTGAGGTCGGTGGGGACTCCTCGGCGGCCGAAGGCGCGGGACTCTTCAGGAGTGGCGTCGGCGCCTTCCAACGCGGGGTCCTGGTCGGTGCCGCCGGGGGCCAGCGTATTCACGTTGATGTTGTACTCGCCCATTTCACGGCAGATGGCGCGGGTGAACGCCATCACCGCGCCTTTCGAGGCGACGTAGTGAGGGTTGCTGTCGGTCACGTGGTTGGAGGTGCGGAGCATAGTGGTCGAGCCGACGTTCACAATCTTGCCGCCGCGCTGCTCGCGCATGTACGGGAAGACGGCGCGGGTGCAAAGGAACGTGCCTCGCGCGTTGACTCTGAACACCTTGTCCCACCAGTCGGGGTCCACGTCCATCAGCGACGGGCCGGTGATATTCCGCATGAGGCCGGCGTTGTTGAGCAGGCCATCGATGCGCCCGAAGCGGTCGAACGTCTGCTTGGCAAGGTTGGCCGTCTCCTCCACGCTGGAGACGTCTACGGTGAGAGGCAACACTTCGGCGCCCTCGGCCTCGCACAGGGCCGCCGTCTCCGAGCAGTCGAGGACGTCGGCGATGGTGAGCTTCGCGCCCTCCTGGGCGAGGCGGACGGCGTAGGCCTGGCCGAGATGCCGGGCGGCGCCCGTTACGATGATGACCTTGCCTTCGAGACGCATGGCTGCCCCTTTCCTAGTCCTCTCCCACGTCCGCGGGATTTGTCTCATCCTCTCCCCCGGTCTGTGGGGGACAGCTAGAGAGGGGGCCGCTCCTCGGCCCGCGCGCCCAGGATGATCATGTGCACTTCGCCGGGGCCGTGCACGCCGATGGTGAGCGTCTGCTCGATGTCCGCGGTGCGCGACGGGCCGGAGATGAAGTTGAAGTAGTTGGGGCCGCGCGTTCTGGCCTGCATCCCGTTGAGCCGCATGAGTGCGAAGAAATCGTCCAGAGTCTCGACGACCTGCTCCGGCTCGATGAGCAAGGCCAGCACCGGCGGCGCCAGCGACGCGAGACGCGCGACGCCCCTGCGCGGAATGACCGCGCAGCTCGCCGTCTCCGCCACTGCATAGGAAACCCCGGTCACGCCCATGTCCGAGCGGAACGCAACCTCCTTCAAGTCGACGCGACGGCGCGACCGGCTTGACCTGCCCGAGGCCAAGACCGTCGGCGAAGCTCCCACTGAGCGGAGCGCGCCGTCCACGTCCACGCGATTGAACACGTCCTCGAAGGAGCGGATGACGCTCTTGGCGCCGACGCTCCGGGCGATTCCGGCAACGGCGGAGGCGGCCTCCGCGTCACTGTTGACGCGGTGCACGTTCCATGAGGCCGCTGCGGCAGTCTGAGCGAGCCGATCGACGCTCTGCTCGCGCCGCGCCGCGTTCCTCGCGAGGACCGTCCTAATCTTCTCGGCCTGACGCGTCGAGTTGGCTTTCAGCGGCGGGTGGTCGGGAGCGTAGAGGATAGGATTGGAACGACCGAGGGCCTCGCGGACGCGTTGAAGGAAAGCCGCCTTATTGGAGTGCTCTTCGGGCGTAGGCATCGCTTAGCCCTGACCTCCGCTCCCGTCGGCAAGCTCGTCCCTCCATATTTGGGCGAAGGACTTGGGCGCTGGCTCCGGGAAGTCGCGGCTGGCGGTCCAGCCTCCCACCATCGGAACAGGAAGGAGTCCCGCGAGCCTGCCCCGGCGAGTGGTCATTCTCTGCGCAATCCTGCCCCACCGCGCCTTGCCCTCCAAGGCCTTCCGGCTGCGCATTGCCGTGTGCCACTGGCGAATGAACAACCGCTCCATCCAAGTGGAGCTGCTTTCGCCGGGGCCGCCCTCGGCCACCTTCCGGCGAAGGTGCAACAAGAGCTTGGGTATGTCGATCCTCACGGGGCAAACGTCGCGGCATGCGCCGCACAGCGTTGACGCATAGGGAAGGTCGCGCGCGACTTTCATGTCGGTCATCGGGGGAGTAACGATGGCGCCGATGGGCCCCGAGTACACCCAACCGTAGGCGTGGCCGCCGATCCTCTGGTAGACGGGGCAGTGGTTAAGGCAGGCGCCGCACCGGATGCAGCGCAGCGCCTCGCGGAGCGTCTCATCTTTCAGGAGGTTGAGCCTGCCGTTGTCGACGAGTATCAGGTGAAACTCCTCCGGGCCGTCCTCGTCGCTCTGCCCGCGAGGGCCTCCCACGAAGGTGTTGTAGCTGGTGATGCGCTGGCCCGTGGCCGAGCGCGGCAGCAGACGGAGGAAGAGGGCAAGGTCCTCAATGGCGGGCACGAGTTTCTCCATGCCGGCGAGGACCACGTGAACCCGCGGGGCGGACGTGGTCATGCGGCCGTTGCCCTCGTTCGTGACGATGCAGACAGAGCCGGTCTCGGCGACGACGAAGTTGGCGCCGCTGATGCCCATCTCGGCCGCCGCAAACTTCTCGCGGAGGGCGTCGCGGGCGTATATGCAGAGGCGTTTGATGTCCTGGGTGGGCGCGGTCTTCAACCAGTCGTGGAAGAGGTCGGAGACCTCCTGGCGGGTCTTGTGCATGGCCGGAGCGATGATGTGGAAGGGGGTCTCGCCGGCGAGCTGGATGATGTACTCGCCGAGGTCCGTCTCGACAGGCTCGATGCCCTCACGTTCCAGGACATGGTTGACGCCCATCTCCTCGGAGACCATCGACTTGCTCTTGATGACCGTCTTGACGCTATTGCGGCGCGCGATGTCGAGGACGATCTGGTTGGCTTGTTCTGCGTTGTCGGCGAAATAGACGTGGCCCCCGTTGCGGCGGACGTTCTTATCGACGAGGTCCAGATAGTAGTCGAGGTTCTCGATGACTGACTGCTTGATGGCGGCCGCGCGGTCCCGCATGGCGTCCCAACTCTCGTCCCCGAAGTCGTTCTCGATGCTCGATGCGCGCGCGCCGACAAAGTGCTTCATGACGTGGTCGAGAGCGTGCTGGAGCTTGTCATCGTGGACGGCGCGGGCCGACGCCTTCTTGAAATCCGCGGACTTGACCTCAGCCATCGGCGCTCCCCTCGGCGAGGAGCTCCGCGATGTGGACAGCGCGGGCGCGCATCCCCTGCCGCTCCATCGCTCCTCGAATGTGCATGAGGCATCCGCAGTCGTTCGCGACGAGTGTATCGGCGCCTGAGCTCTCGATGTTCTTCAACTTCTGCTCCAGGATGGCGGTCGAGATGTGAGGAAACTTCACGGAGAAGAGGCCGCCGAAGCCGCAGCATGCGTCGGACTCGTCCATCTCCTGAAGCTCGACGCCGGCAACGTTCTCGATGAGCTGGCGCGGGGGAGTGGAGATGCGGAGCTCGCGGAGCAGGTGGCAGGCGTCGTGGTAGGTCACGAGGCCGCTGGAAGCCGCGCCCACGTCCGAGACGCCGACAACGTTCACGATGTAGTCGGTCAGCTCGCGTGTCTTCTCGCTGACGGCCTTGGCGCGTTCGAGGTTCTCGGGGTCGTCCTCGAAGAGCTCCTTGTAGTAGACCTTGACCATGCTGGCGCAGGAGCCGGACGGGATAATCACGTGCTCCTCATTCTCGAAGACGTCGAGGAAGTGCTTGGCGATGTCGGCAGCCTCGGAGCGGAAACCGCCATTGAAGGCGATCTGCCCACAGCAAGTCTGGTCCTCGGGAAACCCGACGTCGACGCCGAGCCGACGCAGCACCTTGACCGCCGCCGCGCCCACCTCCGGGTAAAACTGGTCGACGAGACAGGTCGCGCACAGGGCCGCCCGAAACTTGGGCAGCGGCTGCCCTCTTCTTCTCGTTCGTCCTGAGCCCGTCCAAGGGCGGCCGCGTCTTCGAGCCACGAGAGTCAAGGTAACAGACGGCCAGGCGGCGTGACAACCGGCCCTTACCCCAACCCCCAAGTCTCGCGTACTATAGCGATAGTCCTCTCCCCCGTCTGCGGGGGAGAGTTAGAGAGGGGGCCTTCCGTCAGCCCCCCCCCCCAATGCATGAAAACACATTTCATTCGTCTCCTTGATCGCAGGAAGCAGGCCACGGCCTGCTAAACACCCCCGATCAAGAAGGCGAAAGTACCCCTTTCGGCGACATATTCTTTTCACCCTTACGAGTAAAACTACCCATCAAGAAGCTGATTAGCTCCCCGCTCTTGCAGGAAATCCCGGACCCTGGCTGAGGAGGCGACGTGGAATATCGAGAAGTCGGCAACACAGGCATACGCATCTCTGAGATCGGTTTCGGCGGAGGCGGCAACGCCGGCCTGATGGTGCGGGGAACGCACGAGCAACAGGTCGAGGCGATTCACCGGGCCTTGGAGTTGGGCATCAACTACTTCGACCAAGCCCCCGACTACGGAGACGGCGTTTCCGAAGCGAACCTTGGCCGCGTGCTCAAGGAGTTGGGCGTGCGTCCTTACATCAACACCAAAATCGAGGTCCGCGCCCACAACTTGGACGACATCGCGGGACACGTAGCTCGTTCCCTGGACGAGAGCCTGGAGCGGCTGGGCGTCGACTACGTGGACTTCCTGCAAGTGCACAACGGCCCATTGCTCGACCCCCCGGAACTGACCGGCCGGGCGTACACACGGTTGGGGACCGACGACTACCTGAAGCAGGGCGGGGCGCTCGACGGCCTGCAACGGGCGCAGCAGAGCGGCAAGGCCCGTTTCGTCGGCTTTATCACCCGCGGCGGCGACGCCCAGGCGGCCAAGACGCTCATCGACACCGGCGCGTTCAACTTAATCAACGCTTCGGTAAACCTGCTCAACCCGTCGGCGGGAGTGCGTCCGTACGGTATGCGCTTCGACGCGGACTACGGGGAGATCCTGGGGTATGCGGCCTCCAAGGGCGTGGGAGCGGCGGTCTACAGCCCCCTCGCCGGCGGCGTGCTCACCGACCTCGGCGTCAGCGAAGGCGAGACGCACCCTCTGGCGCGAGCGCTCAGCGCAGGCAATGCCGGCGACGAAGGCCTGCGCCGCGCGAAGGCGCTCTCCTTCCTCTCCCGTAGCCTTGCCCCCGACGCCCAAGAGGACGACCACAGCCTCTCCGAGGCGGCCATCCGGTTCGTCCTGTCGCTCGAAGGCGTGACCACGGCGCTCGGCGGCTTCTCCGACGCAAAGCAGGTCGAAGACAACGTCGCTTGCTCCGGCAAAGGGCCGCTCTCGGAACAAAACATGATGCGCGTCGAGATGGCCTGGCGGGCCAATTTCGGCGTAGAGGGCTAGACCACCTTAGCTATGACGCCAACGGAGGCGCGCCATCTTGTGCGCGCCTCCGCTACGAGTTGCTGCAGCGCGGCTGCTTTCCATGAGCGCTTCCTTCAGCGCTCTCGGCCGCGTTCTCCCCGTCGCTTAGAACACCTTCTGGCCGAACCAGTCGATCAGGTGGGCTCCCGGCCAGATGATGAAGAGCACGTTGTCGGTCAGTACGAACTCGAATAGGAAGACGAAAGACATCGTGATGACTGGCGCGAACACCCGCCAAGCAAAGAACCAGTGGAGGCGCTCCGGAGCCTCCACGTTCCGTAGTCCCTTCGGGATGAGCAGAAGCAGCATAGCCACGCCCGGAACGAGGCGGACCGCCCAACCGGCTATCGTTGCGGACCAGCCCTCCCTCGTATCCGGCCAGCCCGCGATCGCCATGATCAGCACAATGACGGCGAACATCGAGGATACGACGATGACCGGCCACGGCTTCCTGAGCGTCGCCGTAACCTGCGCGTCTATCACGAGACCGGCGGTCAGCGCGATGGCGATAGCCGATGCGGCGACTATCGACTCCATGACTCCCAAGCCGATAGCCTCCAACTCGCCGGGCAAGAACACGTTGGCCGCAAAGGCGAAGCCGCCCGTCACCATGAGCAGTCCCAGAATGATCCCCAAGACGGCGCTGACTCCGATAGCGACTTGGAGTTGGACGCCGCCCCGCGCCATGAGCGTAAAGGGAATATAGCCGGCGAATGCAATAGCCCCCCAGCGAAGCCCAACCGTACTGGTTACGACGAGGAAGAGCAGGAAGCTCAGGGTGATGAGGATGCCGGCCTGCCTGGCGCCCGGCAGCGCGAGGCTGTGCATGCCGAGGTCCATGATCTGCACGCGGCGGACTGTTCGCTCACGCAGGTGGAAGAACAGCTGCAGCAGCCCCAGAACGACTATCACCACTGCCATGGCCCTCGCAAACATCCAGGACTCGATCGTGCGGAAGCCCAGGCTGCCGGCAAAGAACGCCATCGCCCCGCCGATAATCAGCAGGAGCGGGACATTGCGCGGCCTGAAGAGCGCCTGCATGAGCGAGACCGAGGCCGGCGCCGTGTCCGAGCCGCCGGCGACGGGAGGATGGGCCTCGCTCGGTGAAGAGGCGGCAGTAATCTGCGTTTGGCCCTGCGCCGACCGGGCGAAGACGAAAGCTGTTGCAACAGCGATGACAATCAAGGTGATGGTAAGGGGCCGCGCGAATATGCCGAGGTACTGGCTCTCGCCAAGGCCCGGGAGCGAAACAGCCTCCACCACTGAGCGAGCCGACTGGAAGTTCTTCTCAATGATTGGCCCTAGGATGACCCCAAGAAGCAGCGGGGGGCGGGGCCACTGGAACAGCTTCATGATGAGGCCAATGCCCGCGAAAACGAAGATGATGGGCAGCGCCAGCCAGCTCGTCATCGTGATGACGCCCCCGAGGAGCACAATCGGTATAACGACACCCGCAATCACCGGATAGGGGATGCGTGTCAGCTTCACGAACTGCCCCGTCGCGGCAATGCCCATCATCGTAATGATGAAGTTGCCGATGGCCAGCGTCAGCACCAGCAGAATGACGACGTCGGCTTGGTCGCCCAGCAGCCGCGGGCCGGGCGTCAGGTCCATCGCGATCATCGCAACGAGCACGAACGCCCATGCCAAACCGCCGGGGACTCCGAGCGACAGCGTGGGAATCGCCTGCCCGGCCTCCTTCGAGTTCTGCGCTGACTCGGCGAACAGCACACCGTCGAGCGAGCCCTTGCCGAACTGGCTCTTGTCCTTGGACCAGAAGATACCGAACGCGTAGGAGAGCCAGTCGATGACCGCCGCGCCGACGCCGGGAATCGCGCCCAGCAGCACCCCGAACACCGACTGCCTGATCATGACGGGCCAGCGCTTCAGGCCGTCGCTCGCGCCCCGCACGACCTCGCGCGTGCTGATAACCGCGTCAGGCGGCGCCACTGGCCGACGGGCGATGGTCAGGTCGATCAGCTCCGGAAGCGCGAAGAACCCCAGCGTAACCGCAATGATGGGCAGCCCTCCCCAGAGCTGCGGCTGCTGAAACACGAAACGCACGTCGCCCGTTATCGCATTGATGCCGACCGTGCCGAACATGACGCCGAGCGCCCCGGCCATCAGTCCCTTCACCATGGCGCCCGCGCTGAGAGCCGACACCATGGCGATGCCGAAGAACGCCATCGCGGCAATCTCAGCAAATCCGAACGAGAGGATGACGGGCTTGATGATGGGAACGAGCGCGGCCAGCACAATGGCGCCTATCAGGCCGCCAAGGGCGGACACAGCATAGATGGCCCCGAGCGTGTGGGCCGCCTTCCCCTGCCTGGCAAGCTGGTGGCCCTCGAGGAATGTCACCTGTGTGGCCCCGCCGGGGAGGCCGAGCAGCACCGCGGGGATTGAGTCCAGCGTGTTGTTCACGCCCGTCATTGTTGCGAGCGCCACGAGGCCGATGGCGCGCTGGTCGCCCCGGAACACGTCCACGATGAAGGGGATGGAGAGCGCCATGATGATGACGCCTCCAACGCCGGGAATGATGCCGGAGGCGGCCGCGACGAACACCGCGGAGAGCACCGCGACCCAGTAGATCGGCTCGCCCAAGTACGCAATGCCTTGCCTTATCTCGGTAAGGAATTCGCCTTCCAAAGCCTGTCTCCTTACGCTATCGCGCTTCTTGCCGGCTCTCGCTAAGCCCCCGTTACGGAAAGCCGCCCCGGCAGGATCCTGTCCAAGGTTCTACCGGGGCGCGATTCTAACCTAAAGCGAGGGCGGCCCGACAACCGTTCAGGCGCCCTCTCTCTGCCTCTACCTCACGTACTTCTCGAACACGTCCTGCGCAATCGCGTCGATTTCGGGCTTTCTGTCGATGAACGCGTTTGTCGTGTCCGTCAGCTCCTGCTGGGCCACGTCGCCGTGGGTGAAGATGTTCAATATCCCGGTGAAGCGCTCCATGCTCTCCGCAAACTCCTCGTCGGCCATCGCATCGGCAAGGGCCTGGCGCAGAGCGGCCGTCACCCCGTCCGGTATCCCGGGCGGGCCGACGATGTTCTTGGACGCGTAGTTCCGCGGCCCCTGCATCGCGACCCACAGCTCCTTGTCCGCGCCTTCCAGGTACGCGTCGCCGACGTTGGGACAGTGGAAGTCCGCCTCGCCGTTGTGGCCGAGGTCGAACCCGGGCAGGGACAAGTCGGCGAATGGCTTCAGGAAGCCGCTGCCCGTCCAACCCGGGCGCGTGCGCGGGTACTGGTACCAGATGGTGCCGGAAACCCACGAGTTGACGTCGCCGCGCTCGATCATCACGTACTGCTCGGCGGAGCCCGCCGCGGCGAGGTTCCTGATTTCCAGCGGCACGTTGAACTTGTTCGCAATCCAGCCGACCGGGGTCGTCGCGCCCAGGTCGGCGGGCGTCGGCGCCGACGTGCCTATGGTCAAGGTGTAGTCGCCATCCCAGGCGTCCATGAAGCAGTCATAGGGCACGTAGTCGCGGACGGTCCACACGCCCTCCTTGCCGGACGTCACGCCGATCATCGTCACCTCGCGCATGTCGAAGTCCGCGCCCGGCACGAACTGGTCGAAGATGCCGGGCGTCGCTTCGAGCCCTAGCGTCAGGCCGTCAGGCTCGGAGTTCCACACGAAGTTCCGCTCAATCAGCACCGGCGTCATGTTTGTGACCACGATACGCGGGTTGCCGGGGATGTACTGCGGCCACGCCCGCGACATGAACCGCGCCTGGGCGTCCGTGCCTCCACCAGGGTTGAACCCGACCATCATGCGGAGCGTCTTGCCCTCGAAGTAGGCCTCCGCGTCGAAGTCCGGGTCCGGGGCGACGGGCGCGGATTCCGGCGTCGGCGTCGGCCTCGGAGTGGGCGTCGCAGGAGGCGGCGTCACTCCCGGCGGGACCGGCGTTGGGGTCGCCGTCGGTGGGATCGGCGTCGCAGTCGGGCGCGGCGTCGGAGTCGGGTCTTCTCCACCACATGCGGCAAGGACCAAGGCAAGCGTCAGACTCAACGCTCCAAAGGCCGCGAACCGCCTAGTCATTCTCTGCATCTGCTCCTCCCCTAACTGCGTGTCAATCGCCAACAAAAACTCACCCTGGACGGCAGCCGTCCAGGTTGAGCGTAAGAACCCTATCGTGCAGAACCTTGGTCTGTCAATTCGCGGGGAGTGTCTGTGGAGCGCGGCGCGCTCCCGTCCCCAAAGCGCGAAGCCGCCTCGCCAAGCTGGCGGGGCGGCTCCGGTCCATCCTCGTCTCGCTTTGCTTACCTCACGTACTTCTCAAAAATGGTCTGCTGGAGTTCATCGATGAATTCCTTCTTCTCAATGAACGCGTTGGTCGTGTCGGTCATCTCCTGCGCGGCCACATCGCCGTGCGTGAAGATATTCTTGATGCCGGTGAAGGCCTGCATAGAGTTCGCGAACTCCTCGTCCGCCATCGCGTCCGCGAGCGCGGTGCGCAATGCAGCAGTCGCGCCCGCTGGGACCCCCGGCGGACCGATAATGTTCTTCGACGCGTATATCCGAGGACCTTGCATCGCGACCCACAGCTCGAGGTCGCCGCCTTCCAGGTACGCGTCGGCAACATTCGGGCAATGGAAGTCAGCTTCGCCGTTGTGGCCGAGGTCGAACCCGGGCATGGACAAGTCAGCGAATGGTTTGAGGAACCCGCTCCCCGTCCAGCCCGGCCTCGTCCGGGGATATTGGTACCAGATCGTGCTGGTCTGCCAAGAGTTCACGTCCCCGCGCTCGATCATCACGTACTGCTCTGCGGAGCCGGCGGCGGCGAGGTTCCTTATCTCCAAGGGCACGTTGAACTTGTCCGCGATCCAGCCGGTGGCGACTGTCGCGCCCAGGTCGGCCGGCGTCGGCGCCGACGTGCCGATAGTGAGCGTGTAGTCCCCCTCCCACGCGTCCTTGAAGCAGTCGTAGGGCACGAAATCGCGGGTGATCCACACCCCCTCCTGACCGGAGGTAATCCCTATCATCGTCACCTCGCGCATATCGAACTGGGCGCCGGGCGTGAACTGCGTGAAGATTCCCGGCGATGCCTCAACCGACAAGGTGAGTCCGTCGGGCTCGGCGTTCCATACGAAGTTCCGCTGGATGATGTTGGGCGTCATGTTCGTGACCACGATACGCGGGCTGCCGGGAATGAACTTCGGCCATGCTCGCGACATGAACCGGGCCTGGGCGTCCGTCCCGCCGCCGGGGTTGTAGCCGACCATCAAGCGCATCGTCTTACCCTCGAAGTAGGCCTCCGCATCGAAATCAGCGTCCGGAGCGACAGCGGCTGCTTCCGGCGTCGGCGTCGGTCTTGGCGTGGGCGTCGCCGGCGGCGGCGTCACTCCCGGCGGCAGCGGCGTCGGGGTAGCGGTCGGCGGGACTGCCGTGGCGGTCGGGCGAGGAGTCGGAGTCGGGTCCTCTCCTCCGCATCCAGCGAGTGCCACCGCGAGCATCAAGCTCAGCGCCCCCACAGCGGCGAATCTCACCTTTAGCCTCAACATCTGTTCCCCCTATCGCTCGCCAATGAGCATGCGAGACAGAGCATGGACGGGACTGCGGGCCAAGATTGGAAGCGACGAAAAGCTATCGCGGGGAGCCGAGACCTGTCAATTCCGTTTCATGGGCCACGTTGGGGATGGGGAACCCGACATTCCGATTAACAAAGCCGCCCCGCCAAGCTGGCGGGGCGGCTCCAGTCCATCCTCGTCTCGCGTTGCTTACCGCACGTACTTCTCGAACACGTCCTGCGTGATGGCGTCAATCGTGTCCTTCCTGTCAATGAACTCGTTCGTCATGTCAATGAGCTCCTGCGCAGCCATATCGCCGTGCGTGAAGGAATTCTTGATGCCGGTGAAACTCTGCATGCTGTTGGCGAACTCCTCGTCCGCCATCGCGTCCGCGAGCGCGGTACGCAGCGCACCAGTCACGCCGTCCGGCACCCCGGGCGGGCCAATGATGTTCTTCGCAGCCAGGATCTGCGGTCCGCGCATCGCCTTCCACATCTCAACGTCGTCGCCCTCGAGGTGAGCGTCGGCCACATTCGGGCAATGGAAATCGGCCTCGCCATTGTGCCCCAAATCGAAGCCAGGCCAAGAGATGTCGGCGAACGGCTTGACGAATCCGCTCGCCGTCCAGCCGGGCCGTGTGCGCGGCCACTGGTCCCAGATGGTGCCGGTCCACCACGAGTTCACGTCGCCCCGCTCGATCATCACGTACTGCTCTGCCGAGCCCGCCGCTGCCAGGTTCCGGATCTCCAGCGGCACATTGAACTTGTCCGCAATCCAGCCCATCGCCACGTACGAGCCTAGGTCCGCCGGTGTGGGCGCGGAAGTGCCCACGGTGATGACGTAGTCGCCGTCCCATGCATCCTCGAAGCAGTCGTAGGGCACGTAATCGCGGGTCGCCCAGAGGCCTTCCTTGCCGGACGTGATGCCAATCATCGTCACCTCCCGCATGTCGAACTGGGCGCCGGGCGTGAACTGCGTGAAGACGCCGGGGCTGGCCTCGACGCCCATCGTGAGGCCATCGGGATCAGCGTTCCACACGAAGTTCCGCTGGATAACGTTGGGCGTCATGTTCGTGACCACGATGCGAGGATCGCCGGGAATGAACTTCGGCCATGCTCGCGACATGAACCGGGCCTGGGCGTCCGTCCCGCCGCCGGGGTTGTAGCCGACCATCAGACGGATCGTCTTGCCCGTGAAGTAGGCCTCCGCATCGAAGTCAGCGTCCGGAGCGACCGGGGCTGCTTCCGGCGTCGGCGTCGGTCTTGGCGTAGGCGTCGCCGGCGGCGGCGTCACTCCCGGCGGCAGCGGCGTCGGGGTAGCGGTCGGCGGGACTGCCGTGGCGGTCGGGCGAGGAGTCGGAGTCGGATCCTCTCCTCCGCATGCGGCGAGCGCCAGCGCAACCACCAGGCCCAGCGCCCCCAGAGTGGCGAATCTCAACGTAAGCCTCAACATCTGTTCCCCCTATCGCTCGCAAATGACCCTACGAGACAGAGCATGGACAGGACTGCGGGCCAAGATTGGAAGCGACGAAAAGCTATCGCGGGGAGCCGAGACCTGTCAATTCCGTTTCATGGGCCACGTTGGGACCCGATATTCCGATTCATAAAGCCGCCCCGCCAAGCTGGCGGGGCGGCTTCTCCGGTGCGTCCGGTCCTCTCTTCCTACTTCACGTACTTCTCAAACGCCTGATCCTGCAGTTCGCCAATCACATCCAGGTTGTCAATGAAAGCCTGGGTCGTGTCGAACAGCTCCTGCTGCGCCGTCGCCCCCTCCGTGAAGTTGTTGGGGATGCCCGTGAACTTCACCATGTTCGTCGCGAACTCTTCGTCGTTCATCGCGTCCGTCAGTGCCTGACGGAGGGCGTTCAGCGGTCCGGGCGCCATGCCCGGAGGCCCGATGATGTTCTTCGACGCGTACGTCCGTGGACCCGTGACCGCAATCCACGTGTCGTGCTGCTCCTGGTCAGTGAAAAACGACTCCGCCTTCGGGCAGTCGTACGGGCCTTCCGCGTTCGGCGGAAGGCTGTAGCCCGGGTACGAAAGATCCGCGAACGGACGCAGGAACCCGTCGGCTATCCAACCCGGACGCGTGATTGGCAACTGGCTCCACACCGTCGACGACGTCCAGCTGTTCACGTCGCCGCGTTCGAGCATGATGTACTGCTCGGCGGAGCCTGCGGCGGCGACGTTCTTAATCTCCAGCGGCAGGTTGAACTGGTCGGCCAGGAAGGTCAACTGCACCAGAGAGCCGAGGTCCGCGGCCGTTGGCACGCTCGAACCAATCGTCAGCACCGGGTCCGTCGAGTCAAAGGCCGTGTCGATGCAGCCGTAGGGCAGGGTGCCCCGGATCATCCAGAACTGGTCCTTGCCGGACGTCACGCCGATCATCGACACGTCGCGAAGGTCGTAGTCGGCGGCGGGCTCGACCTGGCCGAAGATGCCCGCGGTCGCCTCGATGGAGATGGTCAGTCCGTCTGGGTTCGCGTGCCACACGAAGTTCCGTTGGACGACGTTCGGCGTCATGTTCGTCACGACGAGCCGCGGCTTCCCGGGGATGTACTTCGACCACGCCCGCGACATGAACCGCGCCTGCGCGTCGGTGCCGCCGCCGGGGTTGAACCCGACCATGAGGCGGATCGTCTTCCCCTCAAAGTACGCCTCGGCGTCAAAGTCGGGGTCCGCCGGCGCCTCAGGGGCGGGCGCTGCCGTCGGGGTGGCCGTCGGCGGAGGCGGCGTCACACCCGGCGGCAGCGGAGTCGGGGTGGCAGTCGGCTCTGCTGGAACAGGCGTGGCCGTCGGGCGAGGAGTCGGAGTCGGGTCCTCTCCTCCGCAGGCCGCAAGCGTCAGGGCAAACGCGAGAGCAAACGCCCCAATCATGGCAAGCCTTCTTAGTCTGTTAGACATTTCGACCTTCCTCCGATGGTTTCCTTGTGCATACTGACAGCCGCCGTCGGACGGCCAAGCTATACCTGTCTATCCGTCGGAAAGGATTCCGCAACAGCCGAGCGGCAACACTAACGAGCGTCGCTGCCTCTGTCAATCTCCGCGGCTGAGGAGCCGCATTCTCATTACCCGCCGCATTGTATATCCCACGCGCCCCAGCTTTCCGGCCTATGCTTGTTATACGCTGTCCAAGGCAGTCCGGTTTCATCAATCTGATCAGCCAATGACGTCCACTCTGACACTCAGCGCGACCGACCAGTCGCCGATGCGCCGGGGCGAGACCCCCGCCGACGCTTTGCACGACACCGTGGCCCTAGCGCAAGCTCTGGAGGGGTTCGGCTACTCGCGGTACTGGGTGGCCGAGCATCACAACGCCGGCACGTTCGCGGGCGCGAGTCCCGAGATAATGGTCGGCCAGATTCTCGCGAACACCCGGAGGATGCGGGTCGGCAGCGGAGGTGTAATGCTCTCCCACTACTCGGCCCTCAAGGTTGCCGAGCAGTTCCGCATCCTCGAGTCGTTCTATCCGGGGCGTGTCGACCTTGGAGTCGGACGGGCGCCGGGCAGCGACAAGGCCACGATGATTGCCCTCGCCTACCCGAAGCGGCCCGCCCCCATCGAGACGTTCCCGCAGCAAGTCGCCGACCTCATTGGCTATCTCTACGGCGCATTGCAGCCGGACCATCCATTCGCAGCGATCAAGGCGCAGCCGGGGCCGGCCCCCGAGTCGGCGCCCGAGGTCTGGCTGTTGGGCTCGAGCGACTACTCAGCGAACCTCGCCGCCTACCTCGGCCTGCCCTTCGCATTCGCCGACTTCTTCGGCAATACGGGCAAGCACGGCCCGGCGGTGGCTGAGATCTACCGGCGCAATTTCAGACCATCCGAGCTGTGCCCAACGCCACGGGTGAACGTCACGGTCCAGGCCGTGTGCGCGCCGACGAACGAGGAGGCGCGGTTCATCGCGTCGAGCCGCAATCTCAATAGGGCGCGGAGGCTGTTGGAAGCACGAACCGGAGAGCGAATCGAGGGCCTCGTACCGCCTGAAGAGGCCTCCCAAGCCATAGTCGGTGAGGACGCCGAGCAGTTCGCCGCGCAGTTCACCGCAGGCTACATCGATGGCGACCCCGCTCAGGTGAAACGTGCGCTTTTGGAGACGGCGGAGCGCTACGAGACTTCCGATGTGGGCATCGTGACAATCGCCTACCGCCTGGAGGACCGCATCCGTTCCTACGAGCTGATTGCTCGCGAGTTCGGCCTGCTCCCGTCCTAGAATGTGACGTACCATCAGGCGCGCGCCATCCGGCCGCGTCAAGCAAACGCCAGAGGAGAAACCATGGGCAGACGTCAGACCATTCACATTCCGGGCGTGCAGCACAACGCCCCGATACCCTACGGCGCGCGCGTCGGCAACGTCGTGTACAGCTCGGCGATTCAAGGCATCAACGCCGACACCGGCGAGCTCTCCGACGACGTTTACGAGCAGGCGCGGCAGTGCTTCCGAAACATGCACACGTTCCTAGAACACGCAGGCGCGACGCCGGACGACATCGTGCGGCTCACCTGCTTCCTAGCCGACCTCGCCGACCGGCAAGCGCTGAACGAGCCTTGGCTGGCGCTCTTCCCCGACGAAAACGACCGCCCTTCGCGGCACACTTCGAAATACGAGCCTCCGCCCGGCGGGATGAAGGTGCAGATCGAGGTCGTCGCCGTCGTGGAGTAACGCTCCCTGTCGGGGGCCCTGCGTGACGGGCGCCCACATCCCATTCGCTCTAGGCCTGTCGACGAGGGTCTCACGGATGGATAGGGACGCCTATCAATAGATATCGAGGGTGAAGCGGGGCGTCGGGACTTCTTCCGTCTTGTAGTCGAGCACGGCGTTGCCCAGGGACCGCGCCACTTCCTCCTCGACCACGAGCACCGTCGCGCCTTCGTGGGCGTAGGCGGCGTCGGCAGCCCCCCGCTGATCGATAACGATGCCCCAGTCGCCGGCGCCGGTCCAGACCGGGGACACGGCTAGGCGCAGTAGCCTGCCCGGTTCGAGCTTGCGCTCGCCAGCGATTGCCTTCAGCTGACGACGCGCCTCCGGGGTGACGTCGAACATGCTAGCCGGCGACGACGAGCTCGCCGTCTTTCAAGTCCAGCAGCTTGCCGGACATCTCCATCGGCGCCTCGGCGCACAGGGTGAAGCGCGGGCCGGCGTAGTCAGGTCCGGGCATCCGATTGCGCGCTTCCTCCGGCGCATCCTCCGTCGCGATGGCAGCTCCAGGGGAGATGATGACGACGCAGATGTTCGAGTCCCGCACCTCCTCGGCGTGGAACTTGGTGAACGTCACCAGGGAGTCCTTGGCCGTCGCGTAGGCGAGAGCCCCCGGGGGAGTGAGGCCGCCGCCACCGTGAAGGTTGACGATATGGCCTCCGCCGCCCTGCTCCATGTACGGCGCCGCGTGCTTCGAAGCGAGGAAAGAGCCGCGCAGCGCCACTCCCATCACCGTGTCCCAGAAGAACGAGACGTCCATATCCTGTATCTTCGGCCAGCGCGGCTTGTCGCCCCACATGAAGTGCGGCACGATTGCAGCGTCGTTGATGAGCACGTCTATCCCGCCGAAGCGTTCGTTGACCTGCGCCATCAGAACTCGCACCGCGTCCTCATCCCGAACGTCGGTTGGTACGGCCATCGCCTCCGCGCCCATCTCGCCGAGCTCACCCACCGTCTGCTGCAAACGCGCTTCGTCGATGTCGGCTATCGCGACCTTGGAGCCCTGCTGGGCGAACGTGTGGGCGATGAACCGGCCAATCCCCTTCGCTCCGCCCGTGACGACGACCGACTTGTCCTTCAGCATGATGCACTCCCCGCGGCAGACTATCCCGCAACCTATGGGATACGTGGCGGAGGGTCAAGACCAGGCCCCGTCGGTTGACAGTGCGACCGCCTAGCCATACCTTCCCCGTACAGGAGGAGACAGCCATGAGCGATTGGAGCGCCCCGGTTATCGATTGTGACGGCCACCTCGTCGAGTCCATCCCGGAGATGGCGGAATATCTCGACCCCATCGCCCGCAAGATGGCGACGAACCCCGGACGCAACAGGTCCGGCGTGTTCCCCAACCTGGACGGGATCCACTACCCCCGCGAGGCTGAGATTCCTGACGAGCAGAAAGCGAAGGCGCGTCCGTACGTGACCGCCAGCGAGCACCGGAAGGGCTCCGGCGAGGACATCGTCGCCTTCCAGGCGAAGGCGAGGGTCGAGGCGTCGGTCCTTTTCGCCACCGAGGCGCTCTCTGTCGGGTTCATCCAGCAGACCGACTATGCGGTTCGGGTGTGCCGGGGGTACAACGACTACGTGGCCGACCGCTACCGTAGGGTGAGCGACACACTCCATCCGCTGGGCATCATCCCGATGCAGAATGCGGAAGAAGCGGCCATCGAGCTCCGGCGGACGGTCAACGACCTCGGATTCAGGGGCGCGATGCTGCCGTCGCTGGGCTTGCCGCTCCACTTGGGACACGACTACTACTGGCCGGTCTACAAGGAGGCCGCCGAGCTCGGCGCCGTCCTGGGCATTCACGGGGGCTCCAGCAAAGGCTTTGGGATAGACACGTTCACCAGCCCTTGGGGCGCCCGAAGCGTCCGGCATCCAGTCCCGCTGCTGCTGGCGATGGCTTCGTTCGTCTACCATGGCGTCCTCGACCGGTACCCCGACTTCAAGATCGGCTTCTTCGAGGGCGGGGCCGCGTGGCCGGCGCTCCTTCTGGACAGGATGGAGCGCGACGACGAGGTATACACCACCGGCGCCGGCGCCAGCCGTCCCCTTCGCTCCTACTTCGAGGGAGGGAACGTCCTCATCGGTTGCGAGGGCAACGAGGACATCCTGTCGTACTTGTCGGATAAGGTCGGCGTCGAGGCCTTCGCGTGGGCATCGGACTACCCCCACGAGGTCGACGTGCCGGCTGCCCAGAATATGATTGAGGAGACATTCGATCGCGCCGATATGAGCGCTGACCAGAAAGCCGCGATTATGGGCGGCAACGCGAGGCGCTTCTTTGACCTCTAGGAGGCTGACATGCTGGAAGGAAAGGTAGCAATCGTATCGGGCGCGGGCCCGAACATCGGACGAGAGATCGCCGGCACGCTGGCGAGTAGCGGCGCAAGCGTCGTCTGCATGGACATGCGCCGCGAGGCTGCGGAGGCGACGGCCCGGGAAGTCGTCGACCGGGGCTACGAGGCCATCGCCGTTCAAGGGGACATCACCCGTCCGGAGGACATGGAGAACTTGGTCGCGCAGGCCGTCGCCGCCTACGGGCATGTCGACATCCTCGTGAACAACGCGGCTATCACCAATTCCGCGGGGCTTCTCGACGAGAACCTGGACACCTTCAGGAAAGTCGTCGACGTCATCCTTGCGGGAACGTTCAACTGCACGCAGCACGTCGCGAAGCAGATGGTCGCCCAGGGCGGCGGCGGGGCTATCGTCAACATCGCCTCGACCTCCGGACACCGGGGGAAGTCGGGCGCAATCGCCTATCAGTCGGCCAAAGCCGGCATCCTCAACTTCACCCGGGCCTGCGCCGTGGAGCTCGCTCCCCACGACATCCGCGTGAACTCGGTGACGCCGACGCAGACGGGTATGCCGGTCGGCGGAAGGCCCGCGCGCCCTGACAGCGAGAGGCCGCAGAGCGTTCCGCGCGGCCGTTGGGGACGGCCCAAGGACCAGGCGCAGGCCGTTCTCTTCCTCGTTTCCGACAATGCCGACTTCATTACAGGAGCAGACCTGCCCGTGGACGGCGGCAACCTTGCCGTCCGCATCTCGGGCTAAGGAGGCCGCGCAATGACCACCCACCAGCATGAGCATCGCGGCCACGGCGAGCAACCAGGACTCCCATGGGGCCACTCCTGGAAGGAGGAGGACCGTGTCGCGGAATACGTCGAGCGGATGGACCAGCAGGACGCAGAGCGTCAGCCCGTCTTCGATCTGCTGACCCGCCTCGTACAGGCGGAGAAGGACGCGCCGATCCGGGTACTCGACATAGGCACGGGCTACGGGCCCGTCGCGACGGCGTGCCTCGACGCCTTCCCCAACGCCACCGCCGTCGGCCTCGACGTGTCGGAGGCGATGATGGAGGCGGGCAGGCCCCGCATGGCCCGATTCGCCGAGCGGTTCGCCTACATGCACGGCGACTTCGCGGAAGGCGTGCTGCCGCCGCAGGCGGTCGCGGCGGGGCCTTACGATGTGGTCGTCTCCGCCCGCGCCATCCACCACCTGCCGGCCGAACTGATGGGCAGCCTCTACGCAAGCATCCACGACTCCCTCACGCAGGGTGGCGCGTTCTTCAACCTCGACACCGCGTCACCGGCGACGGATTTCTTGAACGGCGTGGCGCGCGGAGCGCGCAGACGCGGTCGCGACGAGAACCGTGCGCCCCGCGAGGAGCGGCGCACGCCAGAGCAGATCGCCCACGACGCGATGCACCACCACCGGGACGCCACCCTCGCACGTCACTTAGAGTGGCTGCACGCGGCAGGCTTCGCGGAAGTCGACTGCTTCTGGAAGAACCTCTCGCTGGCTCTCGTAGGAGGGTTTAAGGGGTAGCCGAGCGAGCCCACCCCCTAACTCCCGCAACCCGCTACAATCGCCCGGCCGTAGCTTCGGCTGAGGCGGAGCATGACCACCACAGCGGACCGTGACGTCGTCATCATCGGCGGGGGCATCGTCGGCATCGCCGCCGCGTACTACCTCGCGGCGATGGGCGTGCGAAGCACCGTCATCGAGAAGGACGGAATCGCCAGCCATGCCTCCGGGTTCGCCTATGGAGGCCTCTCCGGCGGCGTCACCGGCGGCCCCCAGCCCAACACGCCGATCATCGAGTACAGCATGGGCCTCTACCCCGTCCTCGCGCGGGCGCTGGCTGAAGAGACCGACGTCGACATCCAGTACCAGGACCGTCCGCTGCTCCGGCTCGCTCTCTCCGACGACGAGGCCGCCGCGCTGACGAGGAATCTCGACTGGCAGCAGGCGCAACACGGCTACAAAGTCGAGTGGATCGACCCCGCCGCCGCCCAAGCGTTGGAGCCGCGCATATCGCCGGAGACCGTCGGCGCGCTCCATGTCGAGGGAGGGTCGGACGTCGAGCCGTACCGTCTGACGCTGGCGCTCGCCGAGGCCGCCGAGGAGCGAGGGGCCGTCATCCGAACGGGCGAGGTCACGGCGGTCCATCATCACGACGGGAAGCTGATGGGCGTCTCGCTCGGGAGCGAGCAGGTTGCTTGTGGAGCGGTCCTCGTCGCTATGGGGCCTTGGAGCGCGCAGGCAGAGTCCTGGTTCGGCATGCGGCTGCCGGTGCGACCGCTCAAGGGCCAGATCATCCGGCTGCGAGCCGGGGGCGCCCCCTACGCGCTGAGCATCGGCCACGGCTCGAACTACGCCATGACCAAGCCGTCCGACGGGCTGGTCTGGTGCGGCACGACCGAGGAGGAGGTCGGGTTCGACGAGTCCCGAACGACCCAGGCCCGCGACCGAATCATCGAATCGACGCTGCGCATGCTGCCCGCGTTGGAGGACGCGGAGCTCATCCTGCAGACCGCATGCCTGCGCCCGGTGGCGGAGGACGGCGTGATCGTCCTTGGCGCTGTCCCCGGCGTCGAGGGCGCGTACATCGCAACCGGCGGAGGCAGGCAGGGAATCATGATGGGGCCGGGAATGGCCAAGGCGACCGCCGACCTCATCGTCAACGGTTCCGCCGAGGCTGACATCGGGCGCTACGATCCTGGCCGCTTCTCCCAATGACCGAAGCGCTCCCGCCTGAACGGGACGGCAGCACGGAATTCCGCGCCATTCTGCTGATCTACGGCGCGGCGTTCTCGTACCAGCTCACGCTTGGCCTCATCCAGGTGCTTGTGCCGCTGTACGCGCTCCACCTGGGCTACGACCTCGAGGTGCTCGGCGTCATCGTGGCGTCGCAGGCAGTGTTTGGGCTGATGCTGCGGCTGTTCGCGGGGGCGATAGCCGACCAG
This sequence comes from Dehalococcoidia bacterium, assembly GCA_965219425.1. GTDB lineage: Bacteria > Chloroflexota > Dehalococcoidia > Lucifugimonadales > Australimonadaceae > S5-327. Next base: position 3,137,300 of record OZ244741.1, on the reverse strand, counting down.
TTCGGCGAGCGGTGGGTGCTCTGGGCCAGTTTCGTGACGATGGTGGCCGGCATGGTCCTCTTCGTCGTCTCCAGTGTTTTCTGGATGCTCATCCTCGCGCAGTCGTTCGTGGGCTACTCGCGGGCAACCTACTGGACGGCTACCCAGTCGTACACGAGCCGCGTCAACCCGGAGCGCTCGGGCGAGATCTTCGGTCGCCTCAATGGCGCCGGCAACGCGGGCGGGCTCATCGGCGCGTTGCTCAGCGGCGTGCTTGCGGAGACGCTCGGGTACGGCGCCGCGTTCACCATCACGGGGGCAGTCGCCGTGGCGGGGTTGGTCGGGAGCATCGCCCTTCCGCCCCTCGCGGGCCGCTCGGCGCGGCGAGGGTTCCGCGCTCCCCTCGCCCAGATACCCGGCATCGCCCGCCACCGAGGGATGGGCCTCGGCGGGTTCGCGGCGTTCGCAGCCTCGACCGCCATGATTATGCCCAGTGTCCTCTTCATCCCGTACATGAGCGAAATCGGCTACAGCGAGACCGCCACCGGCGGGGTGCAGGCGATCGCCGTCGGCGCAAGCGTCGGCCTAGGCATCGTTTTTGGGCACGTCCTCGCACGGCTGGGCCGGCGCTGGACATACACGATAGCGCTGGTGATGGCGGGGCTGACCGTGCTCGGCATATCGGCTGGCGCGGGAGCATACGCAACGCTCGTGCCGCTTATGTTGCTCTACGGGTTGTTCAGAGCGTCGCTCAGCATCCTGTATCCGATCTCGGCGTCTGACCATAGCGCCGCTAATCAGCGTGGGATGGCGATGGCCTACGTGGGCCTGTACTGGGGCATGGCGCAGGTGGTTGTTCCCATTGGGTTCGGCGCGCTGGCGGGGGCGGCCAGCATCGAGACGAGCCTCTGGGCAGCGTGCGCGCTCTTCCTCGCCGCGGGCGCGCTCTTTCCGCTCCTTTACCGCTGGCTAGTCCCCGGCGCGGAGCGGACTTTTGGGGAGCCGGCCCAAGCCGGCCGGGAGGCTTGACGCAAGCGGCGCGGCTATACTACGGCCCATGAAGAGGACCGTCGCTGGGTCCGCGCCAATCTTCGAGGCCAAGTGAGCCAAGAGCACTGTTCACGACAAATAAATTGCGAAAACCTCTTGCAGTAATTTTGGGCGTAATCGCCGGGAACGTTATCTTCTTTCTCGTAAGTGTCGTTGCCGACCGAATATACCCCACGCCGCCGGAACTGATGGACCCGCAAACCCCGGAAGCTACGGCTTTGCGGGTAGCTACAGCCGAGGCAATGGGACTGTTGTTCGTCCTGCTTGGCAGCGCGCTGGGCGGATTTTCCGGCGGCGTCATTGGCGTCAAGATTGCAGGAGAAAGAGCAAGCCTTGTCGCCTGCGCAATTGGGGGACTGCTTTCCCTTTGGGCCTTCTACTCTTTCTACGTCTTTTACCCGGCGAGGCTCTGGTTTCCTATCGGAATGCTAGTCTCCTTTCTTCTATGCTCCTATCTTGGCGGCTTCGTAGCCGCGAGAAAAGAAGGCCGCTCCTAACGGTTCAACGCCGTCTCCGCCGAGGTGATGAACTCCAACAGCGCCGCCCGGCCCTCCTCGGTCGCGCGTCGGGCGCGGAGGATGGCGGGGCCGACCTCGGCGGGGTCCTCGACGCGTTCGGCCCAGCCGCCCAGCGAGCGGGCCAGGTCCGCGTAGTTGCCGCTCACGTCGCGCGTGCCGTACTTCTCATGGGAGCCGATGAGCCGCCTGGTCTCGATGGCCATGGTGGAGTTGTTCGATACGATCGTCATGATGGGGATGCCGTTCCGCACGGCGGTCTCGAAATCGAGGCCGGTCATGCCGAACGCGGCGTCGCCCATCCAGTTGATGCAGACCTTGTCGGGAGCGCCGAGCTTGGCGCCCATCGCGAAGCCGAGGCCTGTGCCGAGCGCGTGGGACTTGCCCCAGCCGATGTAGCTGCGCGGGCCGCCCGACCGGTAGAACGGGACCATCTGGTCGCGCGGACTACCTGAGTCATGGGTGACGACGGCCTCGTCCGCCGGGATGACGCGGTTCAGCTCCCAAACGACCCGATACGGATTGATCGGCGCGTCCTGTGATTCGAGTTTGCCGCGCCACGCGTCGACCCACGCGTCGTACGCGGCGGCGATCTCCGCCTCAACGACCGCGCGTCGCCCGGCGTTCGTTCCGCCCGCGTCGCGGACCGCGTCGATGAGCTGACGCGCGCCCAGCTTGGCGTCCGCCAGCAGGGGGTGGGCGGCGGCGTAGTTCCTGTTGAGGTCCGCCTCGTCGTTAGTGAGCTGGATGATGGTGCGGCCCTCGGGCAAGGGCAGGTTCATCTGGTGCTTGGCCAAGCTCGCTCCCACGGCGAGGATGACGTCCGCCTTCTCCAGGTAGGCGCGCAGCATGGGCGTGGTCGACGTCGCGGCGGTCCCGATGGAAAGGGCGTGGGTCTCAGGAAAGGCGCTCTTGCCAAGGAGCGTCGACGCGGCGGGCGCGCCCAGCATCTCAGCCAGCTCGACGAGCTCGTCCGCGGCTCCCGCCCAGAGCGCGCCCTGCCCGGCCAGTATCATCGGGGCATTGGCATTGGCGAGGGCGCGGGCGGCGCGCTCCACGTCCCGCGGATCGGCGAGGGCGCGGGTCGACGTGGCCGGCTCATAGCCGATCTCGCCAACGTCGAGCTCCGCTACGTCTGTCGGCAGCTCGACCATCACGGGGCCGGGCCGGCCGTTGCGGAGCCTGGAGAAGGCGCGACGCATCGCGTCCTCGGTCTGCTCTGGGACGTTGACGGTCTCGAGCCACTTGGTGACGTTGCGATAGCCGCGCTCGGCGGTGAAGTAACGGGGCCAGCCCTCACGGTCGCGCGCGTAGCCGGACGGCAGCACGAGCAGCGGCGACGAGTCCGCGTAGGCTGTCGTCACTCCGGCGAAGGCGTTCTCTGCGCCCGGCCCCGCCTGCATCGCGAACACCCCGATCTTCGCGCCGTTGCTGACGCGGCTCAGGCCGTCCGCCATGCCGAGGCCGACGCGCTCTTGGCGGCACACGATGGGCCTGATGCCGACGTCCGAAACGGCGTCGATCAAGTCCGTCGTGGGATAGCAGAAGAGGTATTCGACCCCCTCCCGCTTCAGAATCTCAGCCATCGCTTCCAGAGCCTTCATGGTCTTCTCCTAGTGCGCCCAGCGGGGCGTCGGACCGCATTGTAGCCCGGGGGCGGCCCCCTCTCTAATTCTCAGCCGGGGGAGAGGATTCTCGAAGCAAAGGATGAAAGGCAGGAAGTTGTCCGTTTACGCGAAAAAAGTTGTTCACCGCATTTCGGCTAGGCGTGAAGAAGGTGTCCGCTGCACATTTGCCAGGCGTGAGAAGTTGTTCGTTTCGCTGGGCGCCAGGCGTAAGAAGGTGTCCAATTTGTACGGCGGGACGGGGCTTTTCGAGGGTTTTTTCATGGCCGTAGCCTGCTTCCTGGGGCTTAGAAGTTGATCACCGAGAGATTTTGATGTTTCGCAGCGGGCGTCCGGCCTCGCCCTCCCTCTCCGCTCCTCTTGGCGGAGGCGGCGGCGCGACGATGCTTTCGGGTTGTCGCCATGGGGCATCCACGATACGCGAGGGTGGGGGTTGGCGTAAGTGGCAAGTGTCGCAGTAGGGGGGAGCTTGGCTTCCCCTGCGGACCGCCCTCCCGCACAGACGGGTGGCAGGTACCCAGCTCCCTCCCGCAGACGGGAGGGATGCGCAAGCGTAGAGGCGCGCGGACCTGCCTCTTCCGCAGCCTGCTACGATACCCCCTGACGAACTGGACTCGTGCAGCGTTCACCACATCTGGCTCTCCAGTGTCGATTTGTGTAGGTAGTGCTAAGAGCAAACACCTCGCACTAGTGAATCGGGGGTGTTCATCTGGATGTTCCCAAGCCGCCGGTTCAAACTGGCAGCTTTGACTTTCCTGTGCCCCGTCAGAGGCCCGTGGGTTGAAGATCGCTCAACTTATTGGCAGGAGTTCATGAAGATGTTTCCAATTATGTAGTCACCCACCTTACAAGTGGCCGAGAAGTGCTCCCCCGCGTTAAGTGGTATTTGTTTTTCTTCTGAGAGATCCCCAAGCGCGACATTGGACAGACCCCATGCATCTCCTCGCAGGTACACCCTCCCATCATCGATTTTCTCGATTTGCCCGGAGACGGTGACCCACTTCCCCTTGAACGTAGCGTCGAATCGAGTAGCGTTAGCTTCTCGTTCGGCCAATAGCGCCTTCGCACTTATCTGCGGTGGGGGGGTAGCGGTCGGTGCGGGAGTAGCGGACGGTGGAGGGGTAGCGAGTTCGTCCGTAGCCGACTCATCGCCGACGATTGCACCAAGAATTCCGAGGAGTATGATCAGCACAATGCCGCCTCCGAAAATCCAAATGCAGGCCTTTCGCATTCTGGTCCCTCCCCATGCTTGCCGCAGGGCCATATTAGCCTACCCCATATCACTTGGGCCCTGCGGAACCGATCCTAAGTAGAGTCCCCGGAAGTGGTGTAACAGAAGGTCATGGATAAAGAGAGACCACCGCGTCATCCTCACCAATGAGCAAATCGGTGAAGGAGGTGGCGACGATGGTCAAGCAGAGGATGGACCTTCTGGAGCTCGTGCGCAATCAGGCAGAGGACGCAGACCTGGACTTCTTGAGGGAGGCGATGGGCGTCCTGGTGCAGGCGATCATGGAGGCCGAGGTGGCAGTGCAGATCGGAGCGGAGCACGGCGAGCGCTCACCCAGCCGGCTGACCCAGCGCAACGGCTACCGGCCTCGCCCCTGGGACACACGGGTGGGCACGCTGGAGCTCCAGATTCCCCGGGTGCGCGAGGGCAGTTACTTTCCGACGCTCCTCGAGCCGCGTCGACGGAGCGAGCGAGCACTGCTCGCCGTCGTGCAGCAGGCTTATGTGGAGGGCGTCTCCACGCGGAAGGTAGACGCACTCGTGAAGTCGCTGGGCTGCGAGGGGATCTCCAGGAGCCAGGTATCTCGTATCTGTCAGGAACTGGACCAGGTGGTGGAGTCGTTTCTGGGTCGACCGCTGGACGGTGGCCCGTATCCCTACCTCTGGCTGGACGCCCTCACGCAGAAGGTGCGCGAGGAGGGACGGATCGTGAACGTGAGCGTGGTGGTGGCCACCGCGGTGAACACTGAGGGCAAGCGTGAGATTCTCGGGATGGACGTGGGGACGAGTGAGGACGGCGCTTTCTGGTTGGCCTTCCTGCGCTCACTGGTGGCCCGTGGGCTGAGTGGCGTGCAACTCGTCACCTCCGATGCCCACCAAGGGCTGAAGGACGCTATCGCCACCGTCTTCGGCGAGGCCTGCTGGCAGCGGTGTAGGACCCATTTCATGACCAACCTGCTGAGCAAAGTGCCGAAGCGAGCGCAACCCTGGGTGGCGACGATGATACGCACCATCTACCAACAGCCATCGCCGGAAGAGGTCCACTCCCAGCACCAGCGCGTGGTCGCGCAGCTCGAGGAGCGCTTCCCCGAGGCGGCTGGCCGCTTGGAGGAGGCGGGGGCGGACATCTTGGCCTTCACCGCCTTCCCCGTGGCCCACTGGAAGCAGGTGTGGTCGAACAATCCGCAGGAGCGGGTGAACAAGGAGATCAGGCGCCGCACGGACGTGGTGGGCATCTTCCCGAATCGGGCCGCCGTCCAGCGCCTCGTCGGCGCGGTGTTGGCCGAGCAGCACGACGAGTGGCAGGTCGGCCGGCGCTATCTCGCCGCGCCTGTCTTGGACGTGGGGACCGCAGACCGCATCGAGGACCCGATGTTGCTGCCCGCAGGGGCGGCTTGATTAGACCCCGAGGATGACGCTCCTACACCACTTGACGGGACGTGACCCCGATCCTACAACGCTCTCAGACCTTAGCCGCTCTATCGACATACTGTTTTCCCTAGGCCTTCGCCTTGAGGTGGGTCGGTTGGCCCAAGAAGTTCCTCCAAACTCTATCCTTATTAAACCAAGACCCTTCCCGGCCTCGGAACACGCTCCCAGCCGACGCCGCCAACCTCTCCGCTGCGACACTTTCCCCTTACCCCAAGCCTCCCGCCTCGGTATGCTTGCGCGATGCACTCTCTATGGCGGTCCGCTCCCAAGCCCTCTGCCATGTCCTATAACTCGCCGCCGTTCATAGAGAGAGCCAATGCCGAATTGCGTGTTTTCACATTTAATTCGCGCTCTTAATCGCGAGAAGCAGGCCGTGGCCTGCTAAACAGCCCCGATCAAGGAGGCGAAGACCCCCCTTCCTGCGACACGAATCACAAACACTTACGAGTGAAAACTCTCATCAAGAAGGTGATTTGCTCCCCCGAAACACCCGCTCCTTCCCCGCGCGATGGCGGAGGCTGCGAGGTTCCCGCCTCCGCGGGGAATGACGGAAGTGGGGCGCGGGAATGACGGGGCAAGATGAGGCGTTGGTTGGCGGGCGGGGGGCGTTCTCCTCCCCCGCGCTTCGCTGCGCTTGCGCGTCCCCTCCCGCAGACCGGGAGGGGGTTTCTGGATTCCCTGAGTTCACAAACGAAGTGCAACACCAGATTAGGGTGTTGCCATGGGATACAGACAGCTCTCCATTGAGGAACGATGTGAGATTGCCCGCCTATGTGCCGAGGGCGCCCCGGTCCGGCAAGTCGCTGCAAGTCTGGATCGCGCGCCATCGACGGTTGCTCGGGAGCTGAGGCGCAATGGTCCGCGACGGGGCGTCTACCGGCCGGTGTACGCGCATGAGCAGTCCCGCGCCCGCCGCTGGTCGGGCGGACGGCTGGAACGCGAGGACGGGCTGCGCGCCTCGGTCCTGGGGGGACTGGAACGGGGGTGGTCGCCGGAGCAGATCGCGGGCCGGCTGGCTGAAGGGTCAGGCCGGTGTGTCATCTCCCACGAGAGCATCTACCGGTTCATCTATGGCCAGGTGGCGCGAGGGAAAGACTACGATTGGCGCAACTACCTGCCGCGGGGGAAGTGGAAACGGGGGAGGCGGGGGCGTAAGGGGGGGAGCTCGGTCTCCTTCATCGCCCATCGGCGGCCGCTGTCGGAGCGTCCGGGGTCGGCGGCTGACCGGCAGACGTTCGGGCACTGGGAGGCGGACCTGATGTTGTTCGGGAGGTCGGGGCCGGTGGTGCTGGCGCTGCACGAGCGCTGCTCGCGGCTGTTGCTCGCGACGCGGGCTCCTTCGAAGGCGGCGGGGCCGATCGCCGAGGCCTTGGCGCGTCTCCTGGGGCCGCTGCCGCCAGAGTTCCGGCAGACGGTGACCTTCGACAACGGGACGGAGTTCGCCCGCCACCACGAGCTCCACGCCCTGGGCATCGAGACCTTCTTCTGCGACACCCACGCGCCGTGGCAGAAGGGCGGGGTGGAGAACGGGATAGGTCGGCTGCGCCGGTTCCTCCCTCGGAAGACGGTCCTGGCGGGGTTGCCGGAGGAGCGTTTTACGTCGGTGGTGCGGGCGTACAACAATACGCCGCGCAAGTGCCTCGGCTACCGGACTCCGGCCGAGGTCTTCGCGAGCCAAGTGTTGCACTTCAAATGTGAATTCAGCTTCCCGCGTTCGCGGGAATGACGGTGGGGCGCGGGAATGACGGGAAGGAACGGGAATGGCGGGGGAAGACGAGGCGTTGGTTGGCGGGCGAGGCGTTCTCCTCCCCCGCGCATCGCTGCGCTCGTGCGTCCCCTCCCGCAGACGGGAGGGGGTTTCCTGGATTCCCGCGTTCGCGGGAATGACGGTGGGGCGCGGGAATGACGGGAAGGAACGGGAATGGCGGGGGAAGACGAGGCGTTGGTTGGCGGGCGGGGCGTTCTCCTCCCCCGCGCTTCGCTGCGCTTGCGCGTCCCCTCCCGCAGACGGGAGGGGGTTTCCTGGATTCCCGCGTTCGCGGGAATGACGGTGGGGTGCGGCAATGACGGTGGGGGCCGGGAATGACGGGAAGGAACGGGAATGACGGGGCAAGATGAGGCGTTGGTTGGCGGGCGGGGGGCGTTCTCCTCCCCCGCGCTTCGCTGCGCTTGCGCGTCCCATTCCACAGACGGGAGGGGGTTTCCTGGATTCCCGCGTTCGCGGGAATGACGGTGGGGGGCGGGAATGACGGTGGGGCGCGGGAATGACGGGGCAAGATGAGGCGTTGGTTGGCGGGCGGGGCGTTCTCCTCCCCCGCGCATCGCTGCGCTCGTGCGTCCCCTCCCGCAGACGGGAGGGGGTTTCCTGGGTTCCCGCGTTCGCGGGAATGACGGGAAGGGGGCGCGGGAATGACGGGAAGGAACGGAAATGGCGGTGGGGGGCGCGGGAACGGCGGAACGGCGGAGGGTTGCTCCTTTGACACGGATAGGGGGCAGTGCTAGCTTGCGGCTACAGCAGGCCGCAAAGAACCGGGAACGATGAGGAGGACTGCCATGCCGGTCATCGACTCTGACGCTCACGTGGTGGAGACGGAGCAAACTTGGGACTACATGGATCCGGGGGACGAGAAGTACCGCCCGAAGGTCGTGGACTCGCCGAACGGCGACGGATTCAAGTACTGGATGATCGACGGGGTGCTGCGCGGACGCGCACGCGGGCCCGTCGCGGCCCACGGACTCTCCGACAAAGTCCAGCGCAATATGGTGACCGACGACGCCAAGCGCTACATGGAGGACATACCGGGCCGCGTCGCGCATATGGACGAGCTCGGCATCGACGTGCAGGTCCTCTACCCCACGATGTACATCGGCCGCATGTGCGAGAACCCGGACACGGAGGTCGCGCTCGCCAAGAGCTACAACCGCTGGCTCGCCGATATCTGGGAGCAGAGCAAGGGCCGCCTGCGCTGGACCTGTATCCTGCCCCTCTCCACCATGGACGAGGCGCTCAACCAGCTCCGCTGGTCCGCCGAGCACGGCGCCTGCGGCGTCACGATGCGCTCCATCGAGGACGAGCGGCTGCTCATCGACGAGTACTTCTACCCAGTCTACGAGGAGGCCGCGCGCCTCAACCAGCCCATCACCATCCACATCGGCAACTCCAACGCCTACCTACGCAACCTCATGGCGAAGGACGGCATCGGCGGGACGTTCGGCGGGCTGCGGCTGATGTCCGTGGCGAGCTTCCACCAGCTCATCACCACCGCCACGCCCAAGAAGTTCCCGGACCTGCGCTGGGGGTACATCGAGGCGAGCTCCCAATGGCTGCCCTACGCCATCCACGACCTGCGCCGCCGGCTCGAAACGCGGGGCCGGGACCTCGAACAGGACGTGCTCGGCGCCTACAACATCTGGGTCACCGCCCAGACCGATGACAATCTGCCCGACGTGCTGAAGTACGCAAGCGGGCGCCACATCCTCATCGGCACGGACTACGGCCACCAGGACCAGTCCAGCGAGATCGAGGCCATGCGCCTCATCAAAGAGGAAGGCGGCTTGGACCCGGCCGTGGTCGACAACATCCTCGGCCAGAACGCCATCGACTTCTACGGGATCACCGTCTAGCCAACCCGCGACCGGCCAGGCCGATCGTCCGCACTCTAGGAGACGCGCCCCATGCTTACGAGAGAAGACAACGAGAAGCTGACGAAGGTCGGCCCCGGCACGCCCGCGGGCGAGCTGCTCAGGCGGTACTGGCACCCCATCGCCATTGCGTCGGAGATCACGCCCGAGAGTCCGACGAAAGCCGTCCGCATTCTCGGCGAGGACCTGGTCATCTTCCTCGATAAGTCCGGCCGGTGGGGACTGCTCGCCGACCACTGCCCGCACCGGAGCGCGTCGCTCGTCTACGGGCGCGTCGAGGAGCGAGGCATCTCCTGCGCCTACCACGGCTGGCTCTACGACTGCGAGGGCAACATCCTCGAAACGCCGCCGGAGAAGAACGAGGCGATTATCAACTCGGTCAAGCAGACCGCCTACGAGGCCAAGGTCTACCTGGGGGTCGTCTGGGCGTACATGGGCCCCATGCCCGCGCCCGTCTTTACGCCCTTCGACACGCTGACGCGGGCGGACGGGCGACGGAAGCTGGTCGTCCACCCCGTGCTCGACTGCAACTGGTTCCAGGCGATGGAGAACTCGATGGACCCGGCGCACCTCCAGATCCTCCATCAGGAGTACTACGCCGGCGGCCGGCGCCAGCCGGTCAACACGACGCGCGGCTTCACCGACGACGTGGACACGTTCGACTTCTACACCACCAGCTACGGCTTGATGAAGAAGCGGACGTACAAGAACGGAGTGGTCGACGAGCACCCCGTGCTCTTTCCGTCGATCCTGCGGCAAGGCCCGAGCACCCAGTTCCGCACGCCCATCGACGACGAGCACACCTGGCACCTGCACATCAACTTCTGGCTGACTGAGGACGGGCAATCGACGCCCGAGACGTGGGACCCGCCCGTCGAGTACCTAGAGCCGTACAAGTCTCCGGCGGACAAGAGCCACCCCTTCGCTTGGTACGACCGCCGTTCGGTGCTGGCGCAGGACCACATGGCGTGGGAGACCCAAGGCCCCATCGCGAACCGCAGCGCCGAGCACCTCAGCTACTCCGACCGGGGCGTCGTCCTCCTCCGCCGCACGATGTTCGACCAGATAGACCGCGTCGCGCGGGGCGAGGACCCGCTCGGCGTAATCCGCGACCCCGACCACCCCATCGTCGATACGAACATCGACGAGGACGTGTGGCAGAAGCAGCCGACCCATCGCTGGGGAGCGGTCGCCCAGAGGCAGTAACCGCCGACCGTCCACTCCAGGTCGTAGCCGAGAGCTCGGAGAGGAAGCCGTCATGCTCACCGCCGAAACCAACGACCGATTGACCCAGGTAGGCCCCGGGACTCCGGGCGGCGAGTTCCTGCGCCGCTACTGGCTGCCGCTCAGGCCCTACGCCCAGCTCCTGTCCGAACCGGTCATGAAGGTGCGCTTGCTGGGCGAAGACCTCGTACTGTTCCGCACGCTGCAGGGCGAGACCGGGCTCATCGGGGACAAGTGCGCCCATCGCTCCGCGGGGTTGGAGTGGGGCATTCCGGACGAGGACGGGCTGCGCTGCGCATACCACGGCTGGCTCTACGGCCCTGAAGGACAATGCCTGGAAACGCCGCTGGAGGCGCGCGACAGCGCCTTCACGAGCCGCATCAAGCTCAGGGGCTACCCAACCCGAGAGATGGGCGGGCTGATCTGGGCCTACCTGGGGCCGGCGCCGGCGCCTCTGCTGCCGCCCTGGCCAGTCTTCGTGTGGCCCAACGCCATCCGCCAGGTCGCCTGCACAGTCTTGCCCTGCAACTGGCTCCAGAGCTGGGAGAACACCGGAGACCCCGCTCACAACCCGTGGCTTCACGGCGAGCTCTTCAAGTACGCGCTGGAGAAAGACGGACTGCTGGAGGACCGGGTCCCAGACGAACAGACGCACAGGGCCTTCACCTCCATTCGCTCGGGCATCGGCATAGAGGACCTGTACGCCCGGCCAACCCCCTACGGGATGGAGAAGGGGATCCGCTACTCCAAGGCCCTCGGCGCCTCCTTCGACGGGGAGGACGGGCACTCAACCGTCATCTTCCCGGTTATGACCGGCGGCGAGATCGGCAGCACGATGTACAACCGTACTCAGGTGCGCGTTCCCATCGACGACACGACGACCTACTACATCCACTACGAGATTGCAGCCGCTCCGAGGGGCGTCGATGCGCCCAGGCAGGACATCGTCCCCTTCTACGAAGTCCCTATCTGGGACCGGCAGGGAAAGGCCATCCTCGACCACACCCTCGCCCAGGACCTGATTGCGTGGTGGTCGCAAGGCGCCATTACGGACCGCACCCAAGAGAACCTCGGTCGCACCGACATCCCGATCGTATTCCTCCGGCGCCAGCTGGACGAGAACATCCGGATCGTAGAGGACGGCGGCGACCCTCTGAACGTCTTCCGCGACCCGCATCACATGGAGGAGATCGTCTCGCAAGTCCGCTATCGGGACGAAGATGAGGCCGTCCGGCGCATCAGCAACCGGGAGGGCGGCTACCGCGAGCAGTACCACCGCGGCTACTGGCGCGACGACGTCGGCCGGTACGCTCCCGCCGGCGAGCTCGTGCAGGAGCTGCACCGGCGGGTCGAAGAAGTCTACGGCTGAGCACGCCGGCCCAGTAAGGAAGTCAACCATGCCGAAAGGGGCCAGGCCGGTCATCGCCTATGAGTGTCCTCGCTGCGGGAGCGCGACCGTAACCCAGAGGGAGACAGAGCCCAGACAGCTCTTGGACTGGGAGGACACTGTTTGGACCGAGCTGGTGTTCGAGTGCGCCAGTTGCGAATGGTCCCAGGTGGTCGGCAGGCGCCCTGTTGACACTGCATCCAGCGCGCCACGGTAGCCCGCGGCCTTAGCTCAGCGGCCCGTTTGAGATGGGCTCTCCTAATGGGTTCACGGCGAGCGCGTTGAGATAGGAGGGGCGAGCGCGCTCTCTCCCCCTACCGCCAGTCGGCGTAGAGGGGGTCCTCGGTGACGAAGGCGCGCAGGATGCCGTCGTAGGTTAGCCAGAAGATGTCGAGGGTCGTGTTGACGGCTTCGTAGACGGCTTTCTGTTCGAGGTCGCTGACGGCGTAGTTCTCGATGACGTAGGGGCCGACTTTCATGTGGTCTTCGTCAACGGACATGTGGAGCGTCCAGTAGAGGATGGCGTCGCTCTCGCGCTCGAAACCATAGTGGTCGCAGAGGCCGTTGACGACGCGATTCATGCGGCCGCTCGCTGTGCCCTCGAGGGCCAGGCCTTGCGAGGCGTAGAGCTCGAGCCACGAGCGCTGGTTGATGAGCAGCTCGCGCCAGTTCAGCAGGGCGCGGGTCTCCGGCAGGGGCTTGGCCGCGTCGAGCTCGGCGCGGGGGATGCCTGCGGCTTCTGCGAACTGGATGTACAGCTCCTTGTGGCCGGCAGAGCCCGTCTCACCGCCCTCGGCCTCCTCGGAGAGATTCTCGAACCACATGCGCTCGAGCTCGCTGTCCTCGGGGGAGCGGGCGAACATCGCGGCGATGGGTTTCGGGAAGGGCTTGGGGAAGAGCAGGTAGAACTGCTTGATGAAGCCGTTGAGCTGGGGCCGTGTCAGTTTCCCCTCCTCGATGAGGTCGAAAATCTCGTGGTTCTTGCTGTGCTTGCGCTGCTGGAGCGCCTGGACCTCCGCGAGGAACGCTTTGGGTTCGAGCGCCATGTGTGGGCCTCCTGCTTCCCCTCTCCCGGCAGGAGAGGGCTAGGATGAGGGTTTCAACGTCCGCCTGAGTTTACGTGTCTCCGGCACGGAGCGCACTGAGCTCCCAAGGAGCGCCCCCTCTCTGACTGTCCCCCGCAGACGGTGGAGAGGACCAGGCGCTCTCCCAAACAGAGGGGAGAGAACTTCCAAGCAATCTCTCACTCTCATGTTGGCCTCGGCCCACACCCACACCAGGCGGAAGCAGGCGGGCGGAGCGTGGGGTGTGTCCTAGCGGCCACTCTGGATTCGCGCCTGCGCGGGAATGACGGAGAGGTTATGCAGAAGTCTCACCGCTCGGAGAGGGTGGAGACAGCTCGATGGGTTGTCCGTGGGGGGTGCGGCGGTAGGCGTTGCGCCAGTCGTCGGCGCGGCGGTCCAGGTCGGCCTCGGGAACGAGGCCTTTGCGGGCGCAGAGACGCTCCAAGGCGCGCGTCCAGTGGAGGTAGTAGGTGTTGCCGAGGTCGGGGTCGCCCGCTTGCTGGGCGGCGGCAATCTCCCGGCTGAGCGTCTCGGCCCACTCGGCCCACGTGAAGCGGCCTTCCTGGGAGAGGCGAACGGCCATCGCGAAGGCGGAGGCCTGCCACGGCTCCTCGAATACGGGACCGTCGTCGTCGCGGGGAATCGCGCCAAGGGCTTGGAGGTCGGGGTGGTCGGTCATGCCCCCCCTCCCTAACCCTCCCCCGCAGACGGGAGAGGGGACTCGGAACCTTCCCCCGCAGACGGGAGAAGGGACTCGGAACCCTTCCTTGCAGAGGGGGGAAGGGACTCGGCGGGCGCCAGGTAGTCTTCGAACAGGTCGACGTACACCACGCTGTTCGAGTTGGCGGAGTCGCCCCAAAGCTCCTCGGCGTCGAAACGCACGCAGTAGAGGTGATGGCCCTCGTCGACGCCCTGTGCGCTCAGGTCCGCATAGACGTGGGCACCGTAGTGCTCATGGACTACGCCGACGCGCCCGAGCACGTAGCGGGGCTCGCGGGTGTGGCCGGGGCGGCGGCGGTTGAGCGCGCGCACGGCGTCGCCGGCCTTGTACCGGGGCGGGGCGGCGGCTTCACGGTTGTAGTCGGGGTTGGCGAGGGAGAGGCCGGAAACCTGCCCCGCTCGCAGGACGCGCTCGCGCAGCGACTCCGGGGCCGACGATTCGGCGCGGCCCGAGGCGAGCTCCTCGGCGGTGACGAGGCCCGCCTCGACGAGCTGGGTGTAGAGGCCGGCTAGCCAGCTCTCGTAGTAGGAGTTGCCAAGGTACCGGAGGGGGTGCTGGCGCTCGCGGGCATAGCGGCCCTTGTCGATGTTCCACAAGCCAAGGCGGCCCAGGGACCGGACCATGCCGTACACCCGACCCTCCCACGCCTCGTGAAAGACGGGCTCCTCCGTCTCGGACTCAGCCTGGACCGGGCCGAAACCGTCCATGCCGCCGAGGTCGTGGATGCCATTCATACCCCCTCCTTAGTCCTCCCCCTAGAAGGGAGAGGGGAAGGTACGGGAGTCCTCCCCTCAGAAGGGAGAGGGGAAGGTACGGGAGTCCTCCCCTCAGAAGGGAGAGGAGCAGGTACGGGGGTCTGCGCCTTCTCGACGCCAATCATGGAGTTGCGTGTGACCAGCTCGGCGAGCTGCTCTTCGGTCCACCCCTCCGTGCCCGCGGGGCGCTGGGGAAGCACAAGGAAGCGCATCTCGGATGTCGAGTCCCAGACACGCACCTCGATGTCGTCGGAGAGCTCGGTCCCGAACTGCCGCAGCACGCCGCGAGGGTCGGCGACGGCTTGCGAGCGGTAGGGGGCCGACTTGTACCAGACGGGCGGCAGACCCAGCACCGGCCACGGGTAGCATGAGCAGAGGGTGCAGACGACCAGGTTGTGCACGTCATCCGTGTTCTCGATCACGCGCATATGCTCGCCGTGGGAGCTTTCGTAACCCATGGACGCGATGGCCGCCGTTGGGCCTTCGAGCAGCCAGCGCTTGAACTCCGGGTCTGCCCACGCCCGCGCCACGACGCGCTTCCCGTTGCTCGGGCCGACTTTGTTCTCGAAGGTATCGACGAGCGCGTCAATCGTCGCCTGCTCAATCAGCCCCTTGTCGACGAGCAGCGATTCGAGCGCCTTAACCCGCAGCTCGACCTCAGACGGCGGCTCGGTGAAGTCGTGGTCGTGGTGATGATCGTGGTTGGCCATGTCTCGCTCCTAAGATGGCGGTCATATGTGAGTGTGCCAAGCCGCGAGCCGCAGGTCAACGAGGGCCCCCCTCCTCAGTCCTCCCCACGCAGACGGGAGAGGGCTACCTAGTCCCCCTTGGCGCTCCGGAAGCGAGGACTCAGGGCAGCAGAGCGCGGATAGCCGGGAGGTCCGCCGGTCCTTCGCCGCGGTAGACGACAACGGCGTCGTCGAAGCCTGCGTCCGCGAGCTTTTGGAGCCGCTCGCGGGCCGCGTCGGGGGCGCAGCGCAGGTGGAAGGCGTTGTCCGAATCGGCCAGAGGCTCGGTGGGCGCAGCGAGGTCCAGTGAGATGTTGGTGACGAAGGCCCGCTTGCCGCCCGCGGAACGGTAGCGGTCGATGCCGGCCTTCAGCGTGTCGTAGCCGGAGAAGAAGCCGGAGGCAATCCAGCCCTCGTACTCCTCGGCGGCGGCGGCGATCCACCGGGGTCCGGCCCAGCTACCGATAATAACCGGCGGGCCGCCCCACACCGCCGGGGCCGGGTTGAGGCTGACGCCGTCGACGGTCCTGCCGTTCCAGAGCCGGCGCATCGTCGCGATCCCATGGGTCAACAGGCTCATTCGGTCGTCGAAGCTCTTGCCGACGGCTTCGAAGTCGACCCTGGTCGAGCCGGAGCCGACGCCTAAGAGCAAACGCCCTTCGCACACGATCTGGGCGGTGAGCACGCGGTTCGCCAGCTCGACCGGGTGGCGGATGGGCACTTGCAGGATGCCGATGCCGACCTCGATGCGCCGGGTCGCGGCAGCGGCCACGGCCACGCCGATGAGCGGGTCGAGCGCGAACCGTCCACGCCCGATGGAGTCGAAGAACCACACGCTATCGAAACCGCTTTCCTCGGCGGCGCGCGCGCCCCGCGAAATCACGTCACCGTCGGGGACCTCGCCGGAACCGATCGGGAGAGATATGCCAAGTCTCATTTCGCTGCTCCTATAGAGAGGGAGTAGAGGCGAGGTTCCCGCCGGCAGGCGGAAATTACCGTATGGGGGCCCCTAGGGGAGCGCCGGCCATTCCCTGACCAGCCTCCCCTTGCCTTCTACGCTGAAGCTACGGCCCAGTTTCGAGACGACGGCCCAGAGCATCGCCGGGTTGCTCGCGATCACCGGCAGACCAAACTCGCTCTCCATCTCGTCGATGACGGGAAGTGGGTTGAGGACGGCGCCTTGGAAATAGATGGCCTGCACGTCCCCGGCGGCCTTCACCGCGCCGCGCGCCATGTCAAAGACGACTCCCGCGTCCAAGTCCACGGCCTCCTGCTCGCTGGCGAAGCCGAGGTCGGCGAGCTGCAAGTCGAACCCGGCATCGACGAGGTGCTTGGTGACCATCGAGTTCATGTAGGGATCGAAGGGCGTCATCAGGAGAATGCGGCTCGCGCCGTAAGCCCGCAGCGCCTGCTCGCCCGCGCCGAGGGCCGTGGTGAAGGGCACGTCCAGAGCCTCGGCGAGCCGCTCGCGCAGGCCGGGGTTCTGGACCTCGACGGGAGCGCCGGGAACGATCACGCACTCCCAACCCAACTCGCGAGTGAGCGTGACCGCGCGCTCGATGATTGCGTCAGCGCGCGCCGCGAAGTCGGTGAGCGCGCTCTGCATGACGCCCAGCTCCTGCATGTCCAGGTCGATTCCCGCCGGAATCATCGCCGCGAACTCGTCATAGTGGCCCCGCCCCGCGCCGGGCTTCAGGAAGCCTACC
This sequence comes from Dehalococcoidia bacterium, assembly GCA_965219425.1. Taxonomy (GTDB): domain Bacteria; phylum Chloroflexota; class Dehalococcoidia; order Lucifugimonadales; family Australimonadaceae; genus S5-327. The sequence continues at coordinate 3,120,243 of OZ244741.1, read as the reverse complement.
TTCAGGTCGCTGCTCGTCGTCATTGTGCGCCTCCCCGTGTCGAGTTCCCCAAGTCCGCTCGTGGAGCGGAGCCATCATACCGGCCCGGCCTGGCTAGGAGTATGGTACGGCCATACTCGGCCGCATAGGGGGCAGAGATGCCAACAGAGCGAGAGACTATCGGACGGATGGAAGTGATCCGGTACGAGACGCCTGACCTTGGCGGTCTTCCCAAGTCGTCGACCCTGCTCGCGCGCACCAGCCATCTCGGCTCCGTAGTGCAAGTCGTGAGCAAGGACGGCGGGGAGACGAACCTGCACGCGCACTCGGCGCAGGACGCGCTCTGGTTCGTCCTTTCGGGCCGGGCGGCGTTCTACGGCAAGGACGGGCAGAAGGTCGAGCTTGGGCCAAAGGACGCGCTGTTCATTCCCAAGGGTTCGCCGTACTGGTTCGAGTCGATCAGTGACGAGCCTCTGGAGATCATGCGCAACTCCGCCACCGACCCCGCCATCCCGAACCAGCGCGTGAACTACGAAGTGCTCAGGGCCCGCCAGCAAGACGGCCGCCACGCGGATAGCGTCTATGTGAACAGCTAGCACCCCCTCCCCAACCCTCCCCCGCAGACGGGGGAGGGATTTGGGGGCTTGCCCCGCAGACGGGGGAGGGATTTGGGGGCTTGCCCCGCAGACGGGGAAGAAACTTGGGGGATTGCTCCGCAGGCGAAGGGGGATTGGGGGATCTCGGCCCGCGGGCCGAGGCGGATCTGGGGGGACCCGGGCCATCATCCCCTAGGGAGCGGCCATAGGGGTACAATCCCAGCTGTGCGCCAGAACGACGAAGAGAGCCAAGGCCCCTCGGGTGAAGCGCCCGCACAACGAGGACTCCATCCTCAACTCCGCCTGATACTTGGGCTGCATGTCCCTGCGATTGCGCTGGGACTTGGCAACGGCATCGCCCTGCCCGTTCTGCCGGAGCTCACGAAACTCTACGACGTCAGCATCATCCAGGCGTCCTGGGTCTTCGTGACGTATCTCCTCGGCACCTTGGCCGCTTCGCTCCCGACGGGCATCCTCATCGACCGGATCGGACGACGCTGGGTGCTGCTGGCAGGCCCTTTGATAGTGGCGCTGTCGTCGCTGCTCATCGCCAAGGCGGCGGTGTCGGGGTCGTTTGCAGAGCTGCTGACCTACCGGTTCATCGCCGGAGTCGGCACGCAGATGTGGATGCAGAGCCGGATCACGGTGATCGCCGACACCGGCAGCTCTCAGCAACGCGGTAAGCAAGTGACGCAGATGTTCGGCGTCCAGCAGCTTGGGGCGCTCAGCGGCCCGCTCCTTGGCGGCTTCGCGGCGGTGACCTGGGGGCTATGGTCGCCCTTCGTGATCCATGCGGTCTTGTCCCTCCTCTCGATCGTGCCGACCTACTTCGTTGTGAAGGAGTCGGCGCCCGCGGCGAGGCGCGCTGCGGAGGCCGCCCTGGCCGGGTCTCGCTGGGCGCTCCTTCTTCAGCGTCCGATCCCCACGGTGTTCTCTATCCAGTTTCTGACGAACGTCACACGGGGAGCGGTCTTCGAGGGCGGCGTCATCTTGCTGTACCCGTCCTACGCCTACGGGCTCGACCCTGTCGAGCTGGGCGTTCTGCGCAGCGCGATGGCCGCGGCCACGATTCCCATCATGTTCTCGACCGGGTTCATCATGGACCGCTTCGGCCGGAAGTACACGATCGTGCCGGGGTTGCTGCTGACGAGCCTCTCCATGGCGTCCGTGTCGGTCACGGCGTTCGCCGGTCTATCCGTGGGCTGGTTCATCGCGAGCTTCGTGTTCGTACACCTGTCCATCAGCATCATCTCGGGGAACATGCAGACGCTCGGCACCGACATTGCTCCGCCGCAGGCTCGGGGGCTGTTCTTCGGAGTCTCGCGGCTGGTGGCGCAGAGCGGCTCGACAGTTAGCCCCACCAGCTTCGGAGTGCTGTCGGGCACGCTCGGTTTCGGGGCGGCCTTCGTGCTGCTCGCGTCGAGCGCCTTCGCCGCGGCCCTCGTCGTAGCGTTCCTCTTGGAGGAAACCCTCCAGAAGCCCGAGAAGGCGGCGGCGGACCAACAGCGGGCCAGCTGAGCGACCAGCCGGCCTGAGCCGCGCCTAGCGCCGGTATGCGCTGCTCCGCAGCAGCTGTCCGGGATAGGCGCCTGTGTGCTCCCCGGCTTCGATGAGCACGTCGCCGTTCACGATCGTGTACGCAACGCCTTCGCTAGGACGGCGCATGCGAACGGCGTCTCCAGGGTAGTCCGCCACCTCGTCCAGCTCGCCCGCCGCGACGCTATCCGGGTCGAATACGGTGAGGTCGCCGGCCAAGCCCGGCCTAATCAGGCCCCGATCGTGCAGACCGAAAGCGCTCGCGCCCATGAAGGTGAGCTTCCTCACAGCCTCTTCCAGGGAGAGCGCTTGTTGCTCCCGCACCCAGAACGACAGCAGGAACGTCGAGAAGTGGCTATCGCAGCGGCGGGTCACGTGGGCGCCGCCGTCGGAGAGTCCGGGCAGCACGAATGGGTCGGCGAGCACCTCCGCCATCGCCGACGTGCCGACGTCGGAGCGGAAGTAGAAGAGCGTCTTGAGATCCTCTTCGAGCGCGAGATCGAGGAACGCGTCGATGGGCTCCTTGCCGACCTCACGGGCAATGTCGCTGATGCTGCGTTCGACGTAGGGCCGATGCTCCTCCATCGCCACTCGGGCCACGTACAGCAGATCCCACCTGACCGCGGGGAAGGCGGGATTGCGCTTGTCCGGGGCCTCGGCGTCGAATTTGAGTCCGGCGCGCACCGCCGGATCGCCTAGCGCGGCACGCTTCTCCTCAGGCGAGCTGCTCATGACCGGCAGCCAGTGGGCGAAGCCGTCGAAACTGCCTACGGTGAGCAGCGTCCAGCGAGCGGTGTTCTCCAGGAAGGGCGACACCATCGCGTACATGCGGGCGTCGTTCCGCGTCGAGCCTTCGCGGCCAGCGAGACTGGAGATGACGGGCCGTCCGGTCGCGCGGGCCACCCGCGTGAGCAAGCCCTCCGACATTTCGATGCGCTCGGAGTCGCCGAACTGAATGGAGCCGGCCCCCACATCCGCGAGCGCCATGGTTACGGCGAGGAACTCCTCGGGGGACGCGACGTTCGCCGGCAGCACACGATTCTCGAGGTCCATGTGGCGCAGGTTGCGCTCGGAGGACAGCCCTAGGGCGCCCGCGCGGATGCCCTCCCGCACGATCTCTTTCATCTGCTCGATCTGCTCGGCGGTAGCCGCGGCCGTGTAGGCGGCTTCACCCATGACGTGCCTTCGGACCGCCGAATAGCCGATCAGCGAGCCGAAGTTCACTCCGAGCCGGCGGTCCAGCGTCTCCAGGTACTGGGGCACGGACTCCCACGACCACTCGATGCCCGCCTGCAACGATCCGACCGGTATGGCCTCAACCCGCGACAGCATGGAGACCAGGTCGGCGCGCTCCTCGGGACGAGCGGGGGCCAGGCCCAGGGAGCAGTTGCCGTTGATCACGGTCGTGGCGCCGTGGTAGCACGCGAACGTGCAGAGGGGGTCCCAGAGGACCTGGGCGTCGTAGTGGCAATGGTTGTCGATGAAGCCGGGGGCGATCACCTGACCGCGCACGTCGATGACCCGCTTCGCATCCGATCCCAGCTTGCCGATTTCCGCGATTCGCCCATCGACGACGCCCACGTCTCCTGAGAATGAGGGTCCGCCGGAGCCGTCGACTACGCGGCCGTTCTTGAGCAGCAGATCGTAAGTCATCGTCATCCTCCTCAGATGCTTGCCATGGGACTCCGGAGCTTCTATGCGGTTATGCCATACAACCGACACACGTTGGCGCTGAGGACTTTCGTCCGCGTTTCAGGCGGCAGGTGTCCCAAGTGTTCGGCGATCACCTTCCGAGAGTTCGGCCAGGTGGAGTTTGCATGCGGGTAGTCGTTGGACCACATGCAAGCGTCCTCGCCCCAGCTCGAAAGGTATCGAGCGCCGATCGCGTCGTTGAAGAAGGTCGCGTATATCTGATCGGCCAGGTACTCGCTCGGCAGCTTGTCGGGCGTCGGGCCCGGCTCGCGGTCCCGGTGCCTACCCAGGTAGTAGCCCCATTGCTGGAGCGCGAAGGGTATCCAACCTATCTCGTTCTCCACGAGCACGATCTTCAGGCGGGGGAACCGGTCCAGCGCCTTGTAGAAAATCAGATCGAAGAGGCTATTCATCACCTCGGTGATCTTGATGTTGACGCTCGAACGGTAATGCTCCGTGCCGTGTCGAAGGTGGGCCTTCTGCATGTAGCCGTGGCCGGTGAGGATGTGGAGGCTCACCGGCATCTCGAGGTCCTGCGCGGCGGCCCAGAACCGGTCGTAGTGGTCGGAGGAGAACGGCAGGTCCTCGGGCGGGTTCTGCCAGATCATGGCGCCGCGCAAGCCCGCGTTCCGGCAACGCTCAAGCTCGGCGACGGCGTGGTCGATATCGTAGAGCGAGACAAGCCCGATCCCGAACAAGCGGCCAGGGTTGACCGCGCAGTACTCGACCAGCCACCCGTTGAAGGCGCGAACGCATGCTTCTTGGAGCGGCATGTCTTCAATACGGAAGAGGGTCATGCCCCGCGTTGCGTACAGCACCTCGGCGCCGACGCCGTCCACCGCCATCTCTTTCAACCGCTCGTTGGGGTCCCATCCGCCGGGCTTGGACTGGTCGGACGACGTAGCAGGGAAGGTAGGCGCCTGGTCGCGGAGAGCGTTGGGCAAGCGGGTAGCCCATAGGTCGCCCGGCTCCATGACGTGAGAGTCGGCTGAAATCAGCATCCCGTCCACGGCCCCTTCCGTACTCGCGGCGGCAATCGTCGTGGTCATAGCGCACTCCTTGCTCGACCGACTGGCCGGACTCCGTCGAGGAGAGGTTAGCGGCGGGACGAAACCCGCGCAAGCGAGGGCCCCGGCTCGACAGGCTCACCCCGAACCTCACGTCCTCCGAGTACATTCGATCGGGGCAAGTGAGCTAGGCGGGGGCGGCGGTGAGGGCGGCGGCGCGCTGCCTGAAGTCGTCCAAGCTCTCCAAGACTTCCAGCAGCACTTGACCCCAGGGCGCGTCGTGGCCGGCTAGGGGCATATGGACCTGTTGGTTGCCGACGGTCGTGCGCCGGCCCAGGGCGCGCTCCAAGGCAAGGCGGGCTCCTCCTGTCTCATCCACCAGCTTCAGCGTGACGCGGTCGGCGCGCTTTGTTACGGACTCGACTCCGGCAGCCTTGGCCAGCACGCGAACGCGGATGGAGTAGACGAGGTTGTAGAGCTCGTCGGGGAGCACTCGTCCGAACCGGTCCATGAACTCCTTGGGCAGCTCGTTGACGTCTTCGAGGGTCTTGGCGCGGGCGATGCGCTGGTACATGGCCATGCGGGTCGGCATGTGAGGGACGAGCTCCTCGGGGATGGCGTAGGGGAGGCCGAGGTCGACGAGGGGTTCCGGGGAGTCCGGCTCCGCCGGGGCGCCGCCGGCCTCGGCCCGGAGCTCGGCGACCGCCTCCGAGAGCAATCGGGTGTACATATCGAATCCGACGGCGTGGATGTGGCCGCTCTGGTCGGCGCCCAGAATGTTCCCGGCGCCGCGTATCTCGAGGTCCTTCATCGCGATGCGGAACCCCGCGCCGAGCTCGGTCGCGGCGAGGATGGTCTCGAGGCGCCGCTTGGCTGTGTCGGTCAGACGGCGGCCGCGCTCGACCATGAGGTAGGCATAGGCGCGTTGCGAGCGCCGGCCGATGCGGCCCCGGAGCTGGTAGAGCTGGGCGAGGCCGAACTTGTCAGCGTGGTCGACGATGAGGGTGTTGACATTGGGGATGTCGAGGCCGGACTCGATGATGGTGGTGCACATGAGAACGTCGCCCTCGCCCTCGGAGAAGCGCTCCATGACGTCGGAAAGCTCTTCCTCGGGCATCTGGCCGTGGGCCACGAGCACGCGAGCGTCCGGGACGAGTGTGCGGAGGTGGTCGGCGGCGAGGCGAATGGACCTGACGCGGTTGTGAAGGAAGAAGACCTGGCCGCCCCGATCGAGCTCGCGTTGGACGGCCTCCTTGGCGAGGTCGTCGGACCTTTCGGCGAGGTAGGTCTTGATGGGGAGGCGCTCCTCGGGAGGCGTCTCGATGGTGGAGATGTCGCGAATGCCCGCCATCGCCATGTGGAGCGTGCGGGGGATGGGGGTCGCGGTCAGCGTGAGCACGTCGACTTCTTGCCGCAGCTCCTTGAGCCGCTCCTTGTGTCCGACGCCGAACCTATGCTCCTCGTCGATGATGACGACGCCGAGGTCATGGAAGGCCACGTCCTTCTGCACGAGCCGGTGGGTGCCGATGACGACGTCGACTCCGCCGTTCCGCAGGCCGTGGACGACGGCGTCCTGCTCCTTGGGCGTGCGGAAGCGGCTGAGCATCTCGACCTTCGCGGGGAAGGGGGCCAAGCGTTCGGCGAAGGTGTGGAAGTGCTGCTGGGCAAGCACGGTCGTGGGGACGAGCACAGCGACCTGCTTGCCGCTCATCACGGCCTTGAAGGCGGCCCGGAGGGCGACCTCGGTCTTGCCGTAGCCGACGTCGCCGCACACGAGACGGTCCATGGGACGCGGCTCCTGCATGTCGGACTTCACGTCGTCGATGGCGGCTTGCTGGTCCGGGGTCTCCACGTAGGGAAAGGCGTCTTCCATCTCGCGCTGCCAGGGGGAGTCTTCGCTGTGGGGGAAGCCATCAGCGGATTCGCGCTGGGCGTACAGGGCGAGGAGGTCGACGGCCAGCTTCTTGGTCGACTCTCTAGCGCGAGCGACGGTGCGCGTCCACTCCTGGGAGCCGAGCCTCGTTGGAGAGGGAGGAGTATCGCCGCCGCCGGCATAGGGAGAGAGGCGGGCGAGGTGCTCCATGGGGACGTAGAGGCGATCGTGTTCGGCGTATTCGAGGACGAGGTACTCGCGGCCCTGGGGGCTCTCCTCGCCATCGTCGGCTTTACGCATCGCGCCGACGAACTTACCTATGCCGTGGTCGACGTGGACGACGTACTCGCCGGGGACGAGTTCTTCGACGGTGGTTGCGCGGAAGCGTTGGGTGTGCCTGCGCGGACGTGTGACGCGCTGCTTGTGCAAGCCGAAGACCTCTACGTCGGAGAGGAGGGTTGCGAGGAGCTCGCCGCCGTCCTCGGCGGCAAGCGTCCATCCGCCGGAGACGGTGGCGTGGACGACGGTCACGGGGTCGCGCGGCGGCGCATCCAAGGAGCGCTCCTCCGAGGCGCCCACGTCGGACTCAGACAGCACCTCCCTCAGCCGCTGGGAGTGTTGAGTGGCGATGACCACCGGGCCGTGGCCCGGCTGCCTGATGGCTTGGGCGAGGCTTTCGATGGCGCCGTGATAGCTGGGGGCGGCGTCGAAGGGGAGGGCGACAGCCGAAGTCCCGGACTCGGCTCGGTGGTAGCGGCTGATCTCGACGCGCCGGGGAATGGCGTCGAGGGCGGCGGCGACGGCGTCCCACCCGGCCAGGGCTGAAGGGAAGCCAAGGGGAATCTCGCCGCGCTCCTCCTTCGACAGGCGCAGCTTTTCGGCGCCGCCCTCGACGCGGCGCGCAGCCTCATCCATCTCCGCAGGCTCGTTGAGCAGGACGACGGCGTCCTCCGGCAGGTGGTCGAGGAGCGTGTGCTCGAGAAGGAAGCCGGCGTACATCGCCGCGTTGTCCTGGGAGACGCCGGCCATGAGATCGGCGAGCTCGTCCTGCACGCGGTCGCGCTCGGACGCGCGGGTGTTCCGGAAGTCGAGCCTGCGCACGAGCTCGTCGATGCGGGCGTGGTCGGCGAGCGCGGGGAGGACCTCGCCGGCGGGGAGGACGGTCTGCGAGTCGACGCGCTCCCCCGAGCGTTGGGAGTTCGGGTCGAAGAGGCGGATGCTATCGACCACGTCGCCCCAGAGGTCGATGCGGGCGGGCCGCCGCTGTCCGGGACCATAGACATCGACGATGCCGCCGCGCCGGGCGGCAGTCCCGGGGTGGTCGACGAGGGGGCCAATGCTGTAGCCGATAGCCGCCCAATGCCGCAGCAGGGAATCGAGCGCCAAGCGCTGGCCGAGGGCGATAGAACGAGCTCCGTCGCGGAGGGTCTGCGGCGACAACGTCTTCTGCAGCAGGCCCGTGACCGAGGTTACGACAAGCGGCGGCTTGGCCTTGGAATCGGCGGGGCCGGCGAGGGCGCCGAGGGCGCTTATGCGCTCGTGGACGGCGCCGGCCTCGACGGAGAGACGCTCATAGGGGAGGACCTCGGCCTCGGCGAAGTGCATCACGGGAACGTCGTCCTCGCAGTAGACGTCGAGCTGTTCGACGAGGCGACGAGCGTCATCGGGGTGGGGACAGACGACGACCAAGGGACAGCGCAAATCGCGCCAGAGACCGGCGATAACGAGGGGTTTTGCCGCTTCCGGGGCGGTGGCGGCGGGGCCGCGTCCAGCGGCGGCGAGGCCCGCGACGCGCCTGTACGCGGGCACGCCAGCGAGTACATCCTTCAGTCCGGAAAGGCCCAATGCTCCTCCATTCGCACGCAACACACGCAAAGATGCGCCCTTCGGCGGAGCGAGGGACGCTAAGGGCCAGCCATTCTCTTTGGCTGGAGCCTCAGCTTATCAGCAGCGGGTAAACGGCGCTCTCCAGGGGCGGGACGGCTCCTCGGGATGGCGCCTTTGATTGTCACGGTGCTCGTCGTCGTCTTTATCGTCGGCTACGCCGACTTAGTGAGGGACCTGCCGTTTATATCCGGCCAGCCCTGGGACTTCCCCGGCCTTGGGCTGATCATCATCATCGTCATCTCCTATCTGGTAGGGCTCGCTATTGCCACCAGACTCGGTCGGAAGCTGATGCAACTGAGCACTGTGGTCTTGCACAGCATTCCCGTTGCCAGAACCGTATTCGGAGTCACCAGGCAGGCGGTCACGTCGTTCTCCGGGCAGTACAACTTCAGCCGGGTCGTATTCTTGGAGTGGCCGCGGGAGGGGATGGTGGCGATGGGTTTCGTGACCGGGCAGGTGTACTCTACAGACAGGGAAACATCCCTCGTCTCCGTGTACATCCCGACCGTTCCCAACCCGACGTCCGGGAACATGGCGTTCGTCATCGAAGACGATGTCATGGAGACCAACCTCTCGGTGGACGAAGCCATGAAGCTGGTCTTTTCAGGAGGCATCGTCCTACCCGATGCGATCGTATTAGCCAGGATGCCCATGCCGCAGAGGAACGCCCTAGACTTCCTCGGCCGGTTCGAGTCCGACTCCAAGTAACTCAGCGCCGCTTCGCTAGTGTGGAATGACGGATAGGGGGAGCGGCCTCCCTCTCTCACTCTCTTCCGGAGACGTGAGAGAGGACCGACGCCTTTCGCAGACTGGGACTGGCTACGGCCCATCGCCCAAGGAAGCGACGCTCGTCGCCTCGGGGGCGAGCGGCGGAGCGCAGGAGCGAGCTATTCGTCGTCGTCCGCGGCGCCTTGGGCGACGCCTTCGTGGACGGGCATAACGAGGGGCAGGATGATGGTCATCTCGGTGTACTCGCCGGGCTCCGTGTCGACGTGGATGGAGCCGCCGTGACTCCGGATGATGTCGCTGGATATCGAGAGACCGAGGCCGGTGCCCTTGTCAGTGGGCTTCGTGGTGAAGAAGGGGTTGAATATCTTCTCCGCCACCTCGGACGGCATTCCCACTCCGTTGTCCCTAATGCGAATGGCGATGTTTTCGCCCTCGCGTCGCGTCGAGAACCACAGCGTGGGCATGTAGTCCGCATCGCTCGCGCCCGCGTCCAGCGCATTGCGCCGCTTCTCGTTGGTCGCGTAGCAGGCGTTGCCGACCATATTGAGGAAGACGCGGCCCATGTCCTGGGAGACGACTTCGACGTCGCCGATGTCCTCGTCGAGGTCGAACTTGAGGTCGAGTTGGAACTCGGAGTCGGCGGCGCGCGCGCTGTGGTAGGCGAGCCGGGCGTACTCGTCCAGCAGGACGCTGAGGTTGGTGGGTTGCTTGATGTTGGAGCCGCCGCCCATTCTGAGCATGTCTTGGACGATCTGGTTCGCCCGATTGCTGTGGGTGCGTATGCGGTCGAGGTTGCTGTTTAGGTCATCGGATATCTCGATGATGTAGGAGCGATCGTCCTCGGAGAGTTCTTCGCTTTCCTCCTTGAGGATGTCGCGCAGCTCCGTGACGAGCTCGACCGAGACTTCGGAGAAGTTCTTGACGAAGTTCAGCGGGTTCTTGATTTCGTGGGCGACGCCTGCGGTGAGCTCACCGAGGGCGGCCAGCTTCTCCTGCATGACGATCTGGTCCTGGGCTTTCTCGAGGTCACCCAGGGCGACTTCCAGCTCGGAGTTCTTGCTCTGCAGCTCTCCAGCCAGCTGTTCCACGAGATTGAGACGCTGCACCTCCAAGGCGTGGCGACGGAAGACTTCGAGAGCGGCGGCCATGTCCGCGACCTCGTCGTGTCCGCCGACATCGGCCCTGGCTTCAAGGTCGCCCCCAGCCATACGGCGCATCCAAGTGGAGAGGAGCTCGAGGCGACGCAGGAGCACCCGACCGATGAAGAGCCACGCGATGAGGACCGCGCCGCCGACGCTGACAGCGCCAATCGCCAACAGGAGGAGGCGGCCAGTAGAGATCGCCTGGGTGGAATCGCCAGCGGCCTGTTGCACGGTAGTCTGGGCGTCGCTCAGCAGAGTGTTGACATCGTCGAGCAAGTGGACAGTAATGCCGCGGTTGACGTCGAGGAGCTCGCGTTGGCGCTGGGCGAGCTTGAGCTCTTCCGTAAGCAGATCAAAGGTGCGTCCCTCGCCGGAACCCAAGTGAAAGAGGCGGGCAAAGAGCTCTTCGAGATCGGTATACAGCGTGAAGGTCCGGAGAGCCGTCAGGTTCCCCTCCATGCGGCCCTGGGCGGCTTCGAAGCGCTCGCGCAGCGGCTCGACCTCGGCAGCTTCCGAAAGGGAGAACGCGCTGGCTAAGACCTGGATTGCGAGGCTGGCGTCCGCTTGCAACTGGGCGAGACGCTGATAGAGGTCAAACTCGTCCTCGGAGAGGTGATCCTCTCGGGGCACGGGCGCTTCGCCAAGGACGCGATATCCCTTGATGGTGTAGAAGATCTGGTCGTCTATGGCCGGGACCATAACCGCGTCCAAGCGTGAGGTCAGGTCATTGATCTCTATCTGCACGCCGTCCGTTCTCGCGTTCAGCTCGAATCGGGTCAACATGCTGCTCTGGATGGCGTCGATATTCGAGATCAAGGTGTCAGCGTCGCTGCGGATGCGCTCGAACAGCTCGGGGCCAATGGCCCTCTGCTCCAAGGTGGCCATCTGCTCTCGAAGGTTGGCCCGAGCCTCGTCGATGTCGGCGACGACCTGGTCAAAGACCGAAGGCGAGGCAGCCGTGGTGAGTCGCGGAGCGGCGGCCGCAAGCGTTCCGCTGGTCTGGGCGACCGCGAAAGCAGCCGTCATGTCGGGGACGCTTCCCTCATTCACGCGGCTCTGGAGGTCGCCTACGCGGTCGAAGGAGAACCATCCGACCAGACTGGCGGCGATGGTCATGACGACAGCGCCTCCGATCCCTGCGTAGAGCTGGGCCGAGAGGCGGAAGCGTATGGCGAGCAGCGCCTTCAGTCTTGCGGTCAAAATACGCCGTCCTGCAGTGTTTCGGCTGGGCGGAAGTTCCCGTCTGGGTCGATGACGGACAGGAATACCTGGTCCGAGCCTTGGTTATCCCACGAGTAGTCCGTGTAGCTGAGCCTGAAGCCGTCGATATCGACTACGTCGATGTCGCGCAGGCCGTCGACGAAGCACTCTCGATCAGGCTCCGGACCGCAGTTCTCCGCGGCGATGATAGCCAAGCGTCCGGCCAAGTAGCCTTCGAGGGAGACGAAGCCGGGCAAGGCGTCCTGATCATAGGCCAGGAGCGCGCGACGGTACGCGGCGACTACAGGCACGGAATCGTCGGTGGGGAAAGGCACGACCTGGGTAACAAAGACGCCTGCGCCGTCCGGGCCGAGCTCCTCGGCCAAGGCGTTGCTGCCCACGAAGGAGACAGTCATGAATACCGGGTCGAAGCCCGTGTGCCGCGCCCATGCAATCGTTTCAGCGACCGGCTTGTAGGCGCCGATGATGATGACCGCTTGGGGGTTCCCACGTTCCAAATTGAGGAGGCCACTCTTCACTGCTATCGTATTGCGTGGGTACAGCCCAATGGCCACGGGCTCCATGGCGCGGCGGGCGAGAGCGGCGCGGGTGCCGTTGTAGCCGGCGCGGCCAAAGGAGTCGTCTTGGTACATCACGGCGATGCGGTTGATGCCGAGGTCGCGGACCAGGCGGTCAACCATCGCCTCGGTTTCCTGGTTGTAGGAGGCGCGCAGGTTGATCACGTTTGGAAGCGCCTCGCCGCGAAGGAAGGCGGCGCCCGTGAACGGGGCGACGTAGGGGACGCCGTCCTCTAAGGCGACAGGGGTAGCAGAGCGAGAGGTGGGCGTGCCCACGGCGCCGATGAGCGCGAACACACCTTCCTCATCGATGAGCTGCTGCGTGTTGGCGATTGCAGCTTCCGGCTCGTAGGCGTCGTCCAAGGAGGTGAGAGCCAACATCCTTCCGTGAACGCCGCCGCGCTCGTTCACTTCCCGGAACGCAGCTTCGATGCCGACCTTCATATTCTTGCCGAGTTCCTGCGCGGGACCGCTGAAGGCGGCGGACTGTCCGAAGAGGATGCGCTGATCGGAGATGCCGGGCGGCGGGCCGAGGGGCGTCGCAGTTGGAGTGGGAGGCAGCGGCGTGGGAGTGGGGGCATCGGGCAGACAGGCGGCCAGCCCCACGACCAGAGCGACGGCTCCTCCCAGCCCGAGCAGGGTGCAAGCGCAGCGCGCCATAGGGGTCATTCAACCCTGCGCTTGATCAATGTCAAGTGATTTCTGTCTTGCTCCCTCTTGTAATGGACCTCATCCATCATTTGGCGCACCAAGTAGACGCCAAGGCCGCCGATACGCCTGTCCTCGACAGACGCCTCCAGATCCGGCTGAGGAGCCTCGACTAGCGGGTCAAAGGGCATGCCGGCATCCGAAATCGTGATGGTGACCACGTCTTCCTCTGAGACCATGGTTATTTCGATATCGGGCATGCCATCCACACACCCATAGTGGAGCGCGTTGAGCCCGAGCTCTTCGAGCACTAGGTTGACCCGAAAGATGAGGTCTGGAGCCCAGTCTTCCCTTTCTCCGAGGTCTTCGACCGCCGCCGTGATGCGCTCCAATGCGTCGGCTTCGGACCTGATATTCAGTGATAGTTGCGCGCTCAAGATCCGCCCTCGCTGCGACGAACGGTTAGACAAGTTATGTCATCGGACTGCGGGGTGTCGCCAACGAATTCCTTGATTGCGTTAAAGACCGTCTCGGTGGCTTCCTTGGCGCTCTTCGGCGGCGCAGCCGCAAAGATTTCTTGAAGAGGCTCGATGCCGAGCTCTTGATAGTCGCCGTTCATGGCTTCGGTGACGCCGTCCGTGTACAGGATGAGGACATCGCCGGGGGCGAGGATGACGGTGTCCTGTTTGTAGCCGATTCCTGGGACTAGGCCGATGGCGATGCCATCGGTGAGGGGAAGCATGCTGGAGCTCCCGTCGGCGTGGACGAGAAGCGGAGAGTTGTGTCCGCCGTTGGCATAGATGAGCTCTCCGGTCCGGGGTTCATACGCTCCGTAGAAGACCGTGACGAACATCGAGGCGTCGTTGTCCTCGTGGAGGAGGTCGTTGACCGTGCTCAGGACCTCGTTAGGGCGGGAGTTGCCAATGGCGGCGCCCTTCAATAGGGTGCGGCTGGACATCATGAAGAGGGCGGCGGGAACGCCCTTGTCCGAGACGTCCGCCACGGCGAGGCCGACGCGTCCACCCTCCAGAGCTATGAGGTCAAAGAAGTCGCCGCCGACGTTGCGGGCGGGCTCCATGTAGCCGAAGACTTGATATTCGGCGTGCTCGGCAAAGCGCGTGGGAAGAATCGATTGCTGAATCTGGCTGGCGACGCCCAATTCGTTCTTTAGCGCGACAAGCTGGTCGCGCGACGAGAGGGCGTCGCGCCACTCCGCGAGATGTCGCAGGGTGCGCTCGATAGTAATTTGCAGGTCTTCGAAATCGACGGGTTTGGTCACGAAGTCGAACGCGCCTCGGTTCATCGCCGTTCGAATGTTCTTCATGTCGCCGTATGCGGAAATAATCACGCTTTTGATTTCGGAATTAACGGACGGTATCTGGTCGAGCAGAGTCAGGCCGTCCATCTGAGGCATGTTGATGTCCGAGAGGACCATGTCGATTTCCGGGTCTTGACTCAGGCACTCGAGCGCCTCGACGCCGTTGTGGGCGAAGACGAACTCGTAGAGGCCGTTTCTTATGTTTCGGCGCATGCGCTGCAGCATCAGGGGCTCTAGGTCTGGTTCGTCGTCGACCACCAGTATCTTGTACGGCCGATCAGTCATTCCATCCTCCGGCGCTCCCAGCCGGTTTGTTGAGCGAGGCGCCTGTTACGTTTAGGAAGGTCGGACGGAGATTATCTTGTCGAAGCCGCTGGTCTCGAAGACCTCTTGTATCGACCTCGAGAGGGAGCATACTTCGAGCTTTCCATCCTGCTTGGCGAGCGTCTTGGCGGTGAGCAGGATGGCCCGGAGCCCCGCGCTGCTGATGTAGGACAGGTTCGCGAAGTCCAAGACCATAGACCGGTCGTCCTCTTGGAGCGCCTCTATCAGAGAGTCCTGAAACTCACGAGCGTTGGTGCCGTCGATGCGGCCTGTGATTGCAGCGGTTACCGTGCCGCCTTCTCGTTCGATGCCGATTTCCATTTATCTCGCCTCCTTACAACTCAGCCTAATGCTGTCTGAAGCAACTCCGTGGGAGCGGTCGCTGTAACCTCTTCAACACCATGGATACGTTCCCCAAGCTGCGCCACAGCCTGTGAGAGTCACTCACAGGCCTCAGCGTTCGACTCGACAACGCGCTCAAGTCAAACGGAGCATAGCATCGGCTTGCTTGGAGCAACAAGCTACGCCGGCCCGCTTGGGACAACAAGCAGGCGAGACCCCTCTTCGCCTTCCTGCCGACAGGGAGGCGTTTCGAGGGAAGACGGAGACCCGTCGGCGGCTACGCGGGGCTCTGCGAAGAGGGGCAGCGGCATACGATACAATAACGGTTGTCGCTTCATTCTTATGCGTGGTGCATGCATATGCGTGCGCCGAGGCGCGCGGGCGGAAGGCGCTTGGCCACGCGCGGGCAAAGGGCGGCGGTTAGCAGGAGCAATGTCACTCCGTACGGCGAATCCCGGCGTCTCCAACCGCGACCAATCGCTGCGGTACAAGCGCATCGTGGTCAAAGCGAGCACGAACGTGCTCACGCGCAAGAGCTCCCGCCTCGATAGGGGGGCGATGGAGTCGCTGGTCGCGCAGATCGCCGAGGTGATGGGGATGGGGGCGCAGGTCGCGCTCGTTACGTCGGGAGCCATCGCGGCAGGACGGGAGGCGGCGCCCAGCGTAGCCGGCAAGGGCGTAGCGGTGAGCCAGATGCTGGCGGCGATCGGCCAGAGCCGGCTGATGCACGCCTATCAGGAGCTATTCGCGGAGCGAAGCATCACGGTGGCGCAGGCGCTACTGTCCGGCGGCGACGTGGACAGGCGCGTGGGATACCTGAACGTCAGGAACACGCTCACCGGACTGCTCGAGCGGGGAATCGTCCCCATCGTCAACGAGAACGACGTGGTGGACACCACCGAGATCAACGATCAGCGGTTCGGAGACAACGACACGCTGTCGGCCATCGTGGCGAACGTCGTCGAGGCGGACCTGCTGGTGATGGTGATGGACACGGGGGGCTTGTACTCGGCGGACCCGAACCGGGACGCTTCGGCCAAGCTCATCGAGCGAGTGGAGAACATCGACGACTCGGTGATGGCGCTTGCCGAGGAGCACCGGAGCAGCGTTACGCGGGGGGGCATGGTCTCGAAGCTGGAGGCGACGAAGCGGGCGACAGCCGTCGGCGTGACGGTCGTGTTCGCGGGCGGAGACGACGCGACCGCCGTGCGGCGTGCAGCCTGCGGCGAGCCGGTGGGGACGCTATTCCCCACAGCCGTGTCGTCGCTGGAGGGCAGGAAGCGGTGGCTGCGCAGCGGCATGACGCGGAAGGGCGCGGCGCTGATCGTCGACGACGGAGCGCGGAAGGCGCTCGTTGAGAACGAGCGGAGCCTGCTGCCTGCGGGCGTCCGGGAGGTGAGAGGCGAGTTTATCCGGGGCGACGTTGTCGAAGTCCTCTCGGAAGCAGGAGCGCGCCTCGCCTACGGCATAGCGAATTACGACGCTTGGGAGATGCGGCTCATCGCGGGGGCGCGTTCGGACCGCATCATGGAGATGCTAGGGCGTCACCACGGGGACGAGGCCGTCCATCGCAACAATCTGGCGGTGGTCTAGGCTGGCGGCGCAGGAGGACGGGATGGCGACGGCAGTGTCCGAGCTGATAACGAAAGCGCAGGCCGCGCGGGGGGCCGCTAAGGAACTGCGGAAGCTCTCGACGGGCCAGAAGGACGCAGCCCTGCGGGCTATCGCCGACGCGCTCGACGCGAACCATGGCCCCATCATCAAGGCGAACGCCCTGGACATGGAGGCGGGCCGCGAGTCCGGGCTGAGCGAGGCCGTCCTGGGACGGCTGCTCCTCGACGAATCGCGGCTGACGGGCATGGCGAACGACCTGCGGGCCATCGCCCTGCTGCCCGATCCGGTCGGCGAGAGCTTCGATTCGCGGGCGCTGGGGAACGGGATCAGGATAGAGCGCCGCCGCGTGCCGCTGGGCGTAATCGGCTGCGTGTACGAGAGCCGGCCCAATGTGACGACGGACATCGCGGCGCTCTGCTTGAAGTCGGGCAACGCAGTCGTGATGCGCGGCGGCAAGGAGGCCGTCCATTCCAACGCCGCGCTGGTGGGGCTGGTGAAGGAGGGATTGGAGTCCGCCGGGGTGACGCCCGAGGCGGTGCAGTTCGTCACCGATACGAACCGGGCGGTCGTCGAACAGATGATCAAGCTGAACGACCACTTGGACCTCTTCATCCCTAGAGGGGGCGAGGGGCTCATCAAGTACGTTCGGGACAACGCGACGGTGCCTGCCATCACCGGCGGAATCGGCGTCGTCCACGTATACGTCGACGCGTCGGCGGACGTAGAGAAGGCCCAAGACATCGTGTTCAACGCAAAGACGCAGCGGCCCGACGTGTGCAACGCGCTCGACACGCTGCTCGTCCATTCTTCCGTCGCCGCGTCGCTTCTGCCGTCGGCGGCCTCGAAGCTGACATCGGCCGGGGTCGAGCTCCGATGCGACCAGCGGGCGCTGTCGCTCATCGGCCCCGTCGGGGAGGCGGTCCGGGCCGCGGCGCCGGAGGACTTTGGCCAGGAGTTCCTGTCGCTGACGATGTCGGTGCGGGTGGTGGATACGATGGACGAGGCGCTGGACCATATCGAGGAGCACGGTTCCGGCCACACAGAGGCAATCGTCACCGAGGACTACTCGGCGGCGACGCGGTTCACGGACGAGGTCGACGCGTCGGTGGTGCTGGTGAACGCAAGCACGCGATTCAGCGACGGGGGCCAGCTCGGGCTAGGCGCGGAGGTGGCCATCAGCACGAACAAGCTGCACGCGCGAGGGCCCATGGGGCTGCGCGAGCTGACGAGCTATAAGTGGGTTGCCCAGGGCGAGGGGCAGGTGCGCCCCTAGCCATCCGCGATTCGGAATCCGTCCGGGCCGATCACGCTCCGGGCGAACGGCGGACCGACAAGGAGAGACCGCGATGTTGCGATTCGAGCGCGAGTGCCGCACGCCATATTCCGAGGTGTACACGATCTTCGACGACGATCAGCCCCAAGGCCGGTTCGACGTGCACTTCTGTGGGAACCTCATTCACGCCACGCTCTGCGTGTCCGAACGCTACACGACCGACGAGATCCAGGACATCATCGAGGACCTGGACGACGAGGTGCTCGACGCCATTGGCCTGGCCCGCGACGACTTCGTGGTCCACGTGCACCAGGGGCGGGAGGTCGGCGTGTTCTCGAACAGCGAATACTCCGAGGACGAGCAGCCGACCTCCGAGAACTAGGCGGGCGGAGCGTCCGTGATCGTCGACAGGCGAATGTGCTACCGTTACGTCCAAAGCGGATAGAGCACATGGCAGGAGAACGCGAGGCAATGAGCGCGAAACGAGGCGAGCGCCGCGGAAGGCAAGGACCGCTCAACACGCCCGGCCACGAGGGCATGGAAGAAGCGCGGTCGGCATCCGGCGGGGAGGCCGCGCGTCAGGAGATGATGGCCGACAGGCATTTCATGGGGGCCGTTCACGAGGTAGAGGAGGCCGATGCGCGGGGGGAGCTGCCACCGCCGAAGCCCTGGTCTGTGATAGAGGCCAAGATCGAGGCAAAGCGCACGGCCGAACCGCGTCGTGCCGTTTGAAATCGTCTACGATTGGGGTGTCGAAGAAGTCATCGACCGGCTGTCGCTAAGGGAACTCATCCAGGTGAGCATAGCTATAGCCGAGCTAAAGGCCGACCCTCACCCCGACGGGCGTTCCAAGCACACGATAGGATTCCGCTATCCTCCCGGCCCGCTGGGGTACAGCACCGATGACCTCTTCATTGCCTACCGAGTGGATGAAGGGACAACTGTTAGAGTCCGCGCCATCGTACGGCGCGACTCCTGAGCGCGGTTTCCCCACTAGCCACCGCGCCCCCAGCCAATGATTGTCGATTCCCACACGCACCTGCATCCGGCCTCGTTCGCGGAGCGCCGTAGCGAGATAGCGCACCGCGACGCCACGTTCGCCGCGCTGTTCCGCGGCGGCGGGAAGTCGGCGAGCGCGGAGGAGCTCGTCGCCGCGATGGACGAGGACGGCGTCGATGTGTCGGTCGTCCTGGGCTACGGGTGGTCCGACCCAGGCGTGGCCCGAGAGGCCAACGACTGCCTGCTCGACGCGGCTGCACGGTTTCCCGGGCGCATCGTGGCCTTCTGCTCTGTCCACCCCGGCTGGGGCGACGACGCTATCGCCGAGATCGAGCGCTGCGTCGCGGCGGGCGCGAAGGGCATCGGCGAGCTGCACCCGACGACGCAGGGGCTGGACATCGCCAGCGATGCGTCCCTGGCTCCGATGGCGCGTCTGGCCGCCGAACGGGGCCTACCCGTCGTCGTGCATGGCTCGGAGCCGGTCGGACACACCTATCCCGGCAAAGGAAGAACGACGCCGGACCAGCTCCTCGCCTTGGCGCAGCGGTTCCCAGAGACGACGTTCGTGTTCGCTCATTGGGGCGGCGGCCTACCGTTCTACGGCCTCATGCCGGAGGTGCGGGACGCGCTGACCAACGTGTATTTCGACAGCGCGGCGTCGCCGTTCCTGTACGACGCAGCGGTATTCGACGTGGCGGCGCGGTCGGCGGGCGCCGAGCGCTTGCTCTTCGGCTCCGACTATCCGCTGCTGCGGGCCGGTCGCGTCATGGCGCAAGCCCGCGAGGCGCTAGGCCCCGCCGACGCCGAGGCGGTCCTCGGCGGCAACGCGGCGCGGCTGCTGGGGCTGGCCAATGACTGACTACGCGACGCTGCCGGACTACCTGGCGCCGGGGCTGGACGTCGTGTTCGTGGGAATCAACCCCGGGGCGTACTCGGCGACGGTGGGAAAGTACTTCGCAACGCCGCAGAACCGGTTCTGGCGGGCGCTCAGCCTATCGGGGCTGGTGCAGGCGGACCGCGAGCTCGGACCGGGCGACGAGGCTTGGCTGTTCGAGCATCACGGAATCGGGTTCACGGACGTGGTAAAGCGCGCAAGCAACAGCGCGTCGAGCCTGCGCGCGGCGGACTTCCGCAGGTGGGCGCCCCAGACAAGGGCTAAGCTCATCGAGGCTGCCCCTCTCGTCGTCTGCTTCAACGGCCTCACGGGGTACAAGTGGTTCCTTCAATACGGGGAGGCCTCGAAACGGGACGCGGAGCTTGGGGAGCAGGCGGAGCGCATCGGCGAGAGCCGGGCGTTCGTCGCGCCGAGTCCGAGTCCGGCGAACGCTGTCTACTCGTTGGAGGACATCGCGGGCTGGCTCCGGCGCCTCGCCGAGCTGCGGGACCGTGTGAAGGCGGAGGCGTCTGTTGGCTGAGGACAGAAAAGCAGCGAGGAAGCGCATGAGCGGCAGGGAACTGATGAATCATCTGGCGGCGCTCGTGAAAGCGAAGAACGACGCGGACAACAAGGTAGCAGAGCACATCGGCCGTCCTGCGCTGCCAGGCCATTTCGGGGAGTTCGTCGCTGCCGAGATATTCGGCATCGCGCTGCATAGCTCCGCCGTCCACAAGGGCAGCGACGGGAATTTCACTGGCGCCCCCCATGCGGGCAAGACTGTAGACGTCAAGTATTACGCCAAGAATGAGGGAGTGCTGGACATGAAAACCGACAGCCCGCCGCACATCTATCTGGCGCTCACCGGCCCGCGTATGTGGGCGGAATCCTCCCGCGGGACAACACGGCCTTGGGTGATCGAAGCAGCCTACCTCTTTGAGGCTACTGCACTTACTCAGAAACTCACCTCAAAGATCGGGATTGCGACCAGCATCCGGCGCGAGCTATGGGATGAAGCCGAGATATACCCGCGGACCAACCCAGCATTTCCTCTTACCCAGGCGCAGCGTGAGACGCTCCGTCTGTTCAGCGAGGCATCCGTTGGCTGAGGAACGGCTACGGCTGTTCGTCGCTATAGCCATGCCCACGTCGGCGCAGGTCGAGCTGGAGCGCGCCGCCGACGCGCTGCGCCTCCTCGCGCCAAGGGATACGCGGTGGAGCGACGTGCGGGGAACGCACCTGACGCTGAAGTTCATCGGCGCGACGCCCGTCGACGACGCGGCCCGGTTGGGCGAAGCGCTGGCTGCGGGCGTAGCCGCGCGCGGTCCGTTCGAGCTGTCCCTCGGCGGAGTCGGGGTGTTCCCTGGGCGGGGCTCGCCCCGCGTGTTGTGGGTGGGAGTCGACGGAGCAACAGACCAGCTTACGCGGCTCAGGGACGACGTGGAACAAGCGTTGGCCGCCGCGGGCTGCGCTCCCGAGGAGCAGGCGTTCACCCCGCATCTGACGGTGGCCCGCATCGCCGCGCGTCTCAAGCGCGACGAGTCGGCCGCGCTGCGGCGGGCGGTCGAGGGAGTCGCGGTTGCGCCCGAGCGGTTCGCGGTCGATGAGGTTGTGCTGTTCCGGAGCGACCTTCACGCGTCGGGGGCGGTCTACACGCCGCTGTCGATCGCGCCGTTGGAGGGTTAGGGCTTCGCCGGAGAGCCAACTCCTAACTCACCAGACCGAGCACGTCGCGGATATCCGATATCGTCTCGCCCTCCCAGCTTTCGCGGGCCCCGTCTGCTTGGTCGTACGGGGCCCGTATCAGCACGGCCGTCATTCCCGCTTTGGACGCGCCGGTGAGCTCGCCGCCGCCGCCGTCTCCCACAAAGAGACAGTGTTCGGCGGCGACCCCGAGCCGCTTGGTCGCGAGCTCGTAGATCCGAAGGTCGGGCTTCGCAAGACCAACGTTGAAGGAGAGCAGCGCGACATTCACCAGCGGCGCGAAGGGAGTCGAGTCCCACAGCCGGGACACCTCCTCTGAGCAATTGCTGATCAGCCCGACCCTGTAGCCTGAGTCCTTCAGTGTCGAGAGCGTCTTCACCGCGCCAGGACGAGGCGTCAGAGCGTCGCGCACGTACTCATAGCGCATTTCAGCTACTGCATGGATGCGCTCTTCTCCCGGGTCGACTCCAAGCCCCCTGCAGATATGCGATAGGGCGGCTTCGGTCGATGGGAAGCCGCCGATTGTGCGCTTGGCTCCGCTGGCATCCCACGCCTTGGAGAATTCGCCGCGGTCTACGCCGAGCCAATTAGCCAGCTTGTCCGTCATCTGCTGGTAGGCGAGGCGGTTGGCCTCGGGATGCACCACGTCGTCCACCAATGTCCCCCAGAGGTCGAAGATTACCGCCTTGTACTTGCTCACGCTCACCTCGCGTCGCGTCGCGAAGGCCATTGCCGGCCATGACTTGGATTCCTGGACGGCGGCCCGTCCAGTTGCAGTATACGGAGACGAAGCGAGTCAGCGAGCGAGGGCGGCGAGATTGGCGAGGAGCCAGCGGGCCTTTTCGCGGGGGATGGCGCAGCGGCGGGCGACGGTGGCCTCGCCGGCGTTGGCGACGGCGCGCGGGGAGACGAGCAGGCCGGCTGCAAAGTCTTCGGCTTGGCGCTCGGCCTTGACGCGGTTCACCCACTGCCACGTCGCGAGGTAGAAGCTCGCGCCGGTGTGCAGCAGGTGGTGGCCGACGGCGTGGGCGGTGAGCCATCGCCGCCAGTTCTCCGGGAGCGTCTCATCGACGCCGATGGCGCCTTCGAAGATGACCTCGCGGGCCCGGCCGCCGAAGCGCCAAGGCACGACCTCGAGGCCGAGGTTATTGAGAAGCGGCGTGAGGTCTGCGGCGTCATCGACCCCCTCGCGCTCGGCGAGGGAGCGTCCCATCTGGAATGCGCGCAACCTCAGCCCCCGGCGCGCCGCTTGCCGCGGACGTAGCGGGCGAAGTCGCGGACCTGCTCCCACTCGTCGGGGTTCAGGTCGCCGACTTCATAGAGGCGCGCGAGGTCGGTCTCCTTGATGGGAGTGACGTACTCCTCCTCGGTGAGGTGGCCGGCGAGGACGAGGAGCCGTCCGACGGGCACGCCCATCGCGACGGCGATCTTGCGGAGGGTGACGGGGCGCGGCACATGGCCGTGGTTGAACAGTCCGCTCAAGGTGGCGTGGGGTATGCCGGCTCTCTTGGCGAGG
This sequence comes from Dehalococcoidia bacterium, assembly GCA_965219425.1. GTDB lineage: Bacteria > Chloroflexota > Dehalococcoidia > Lucifugimonadales > Australimonadaceae > S5-327. The sequence goes on along the minus strand of OZ244741.1, from coordinate 3,097,412 downwards.
GATAGGTGCGAACTCGACCGATCGGCAAGCCAGTCTCCGATAAAGGCCGCGAGGTCCTTTCCGGGGTCATTCGTCATGCCCGAATCTTCCACGTTCGTAAGACGTTGCGCAATAGGCGAGTGTCGGGCGGGATGACCCCTGCTATAGCTCTCCCCGTCTGCGGGGGAGAGGACCCTCGAAGCGCTGGACAGTAGGGCGTTGCGCAGTGGGGCCGTATGACTGCATTATGTCATAAACATGACAATTCTTGTTTAGAAATGCGTCTATAGAGGGAGGAGAGTGGTGGGCCTAGTGATACACGAGGAGGTGCGCTGCCCGCGGTGCGTAGCCCGCGGCATGCGCGAGCTGAACAGGCTTGCTGAGGAGGGCCACGCCGTATTCATGTGCCCTTTCTGCAAGCACACGTGGTGCGAGGAGGGCCGTCTGCCTTAAGCCAAGCCAACAGAAGGGCTTGGAAAGCTCGGAAGTCGATACCCAATAGACGATTTGGAGGTCGAATGGACTCGGCGCTCGAGCAATATGCGGACGATCCCGTGGGGTTCGTCATGGAGGTCCTGAAGGATGCGGGCGAGCCGTATGGGAAGCAGGCGGAGGTGTTGGCAAGCGTGGCGAAGAACCGGCGGGTCACGGTGGTGGGATGCAACGGGTCGGGGAAGGACTGGGCCGCGGCGCGGGTCGTGCTGTGGTGGATCGAGACGCGGCGCAGGTCAAAGGCGATTGTCACCGGCCCGACGCAGCGGCAGGTAGAGGAGGTCGTGTGGCGGGAGATGAGACTCGCGTTTGCAATGGCGGGGCGGGAGCTGAGCGGCAAGATGCATTCGTCGCGGTACGTCGTCGACGATGAGCGGTTCGCGCTCGGCTTCTCGACCGACCATCCGTACAACCTCCAAGGTTTCCACTCGCCGGAGCTGTTGGTGGTGGTCACGGAGGCGCACGCGGTGGCGCAAGGGCACATGGACGCGCTCAAGCGGCTGAACCCGAAGCGCTTGCTGCTGACGGGCAACCCCCTGACGGTGGCGGGCGAGTTCTACGAATCGCACCACTCGAAGAGTCACCTGTACTCGCGAGTGGCCATATCGGCGTTCGATACGCCGAACCTGATTCAAGGACGCGCCGACGCCGTGCCGGGCATGCTCACGCCGGAGGACGTGGAGGAACGACAACGCGAGTGGGGAGAGACGGACGCCCGGTACGTGGCGGCGGTCCTTGGCCGGTTCCCCGACGCGCTGGAGGACTCGCTGGTGTCGCGCCGGCAGATAGACGAGGCAGTGGAGCGCTGGGCCCTGGGGAGCCCGCCAAGCCGGGAGCCGTTCATGATGGGCGTCGACGTCGCCCGGTTCGGCCAGGACAACACGGTGATGTGCCTGCGGCGCGGGGGCAGGGTCGAGGAGCTCGCAATACTGAAGCGCGCGGACACGATGCGCGTCGTGGGGGAGGTGCACGCGATGGCGAAAGAGCACGGAGTCGGCGCCGTCTTCGTGGACGAGGCGGGAGTCGGCGGAGGCGTCGTCGACCGTCTGAAGGAACTGGGCGCGCCGGTCATCGGGGTGCAGGTCGGCGGGCGGGCGCGCCTGCCGGACCGGTTCAACGACCTGCGGGCCGAGATCTTCTGGGAGGTGCGCCGCCGGATGGAGGAAGGGGAGATGGCGCTGCCGGACGACCCGGAGCTGATCAGTCAGCTGCTGGCGCTACGCTACGAGATTTCGAGCGCCGGACGGGTCCATCTGCAAAGCAAGGCGGAGCTGCGCAAGCGCGGCATGCCGTCGCCGGACAAGGCGGACGCGCTGGCGCTGGCGTTCATGCGTCCGCGGTCGCTGGAGGTGTGGCTGTGAACGGGAACGCTGTGAGCGGACTCGAGGGACTGGCGAGCGGACTCAGAGGCCTAGCGACCGGACTCAGAGGATTGCCAAAGGCGGCCGGGGAGCTTGGGGCCGTCTTCGCGGCGCTGGGGGCCGCGCCGCTGGCGCCCGCGCTCGCGGCGAGCTATCTCGGCCTGCCGTGGGAAGCCGTCGCGCTGGCGGGCGCGTGGGCTGTGAGCTGGTGGGCGTGGCTGGCGGCGCGGCTGCGAGGCGGAGGGGTCCGTCTCTAGCGGGCGGTAGATACGGGAGATAAGAAAACGATCTTCAGTCAGGAAGTAGTTCTGAAAGCCGCGAAGCAGGCCGCGGCCTGAGAAACACGTCCCGCGAACCCTGTTTTCTCATGCAGTTTCGAAGAGTTTTCACTCCTAACCGGGATGAGAATCGGGAACTACTCACTCGTAACGAGAATGAGGGCCGGGAACTTTGCTCCCTCGGCCCGCGCGGACAGGACCGCCGGGACGAGGGACGCGAGAGCCCGGGCGGAAAGAAGAGCAACGAATCGCGCGCGAGCGCACATGAACACGTACGGAGGAGGACTGGATGCTTACCACGTTACGCACCTTGATCGAAGGAGCCCCGGCGGCGGCGCGAGCGCACGGCTCGCCTGCCCCGGCGTTGCGCGTGCTCTCGCCCGACCGGAGCGTCGGGCCGGAGTGGCAGTCAACCGTCTACGGCGAGTACTACGCTCGCAGCGTGGACGTCTACGCGGCGGTGAAGCTCCGCGCAGAGGCTGTCTCTCGCCCGCCGCTACAGGTCCGACAAACCGATTCGGCGGGCGCGGCCCGGTGGGTCGGGCCGGACCATCCCGTGCAGCGTCTGCTGGACCGGGTGAACGGCTGGTGGAGCCGGAGCGACCTGCTCATCGCGACGGAGACGCATCTCTGTCTGTGGGGCGCGGCGTTCTGGCGCCTGGGCCGTTCGAGCGCGGAGGCGGGGATGCCGGACGAGATATGGACGCTGCGCCCGGACCGCGTGCGCGTCGTGCGCGACCCGTCGCGGTACGTCGCGGGGTTCGTCTACGAAGAGGGCGGCCGGGAGACGGCGCTGCTTCCGGAGGAGGTGGTCTGGTTCCGGTACTTCAATCCGTTGGAGGAGCTCGCCGGGTTCTCGCCGATAGCCGCCGCGCGGCTGACCGCGGACATGGGAGTCGACGCGCTGCGATTCAACCGCGAGTTCTTCCGGAACGGAGCGCAGCCGCAGGACATCGTTTTCCGGGCGCAAGGGCCGGTGACCGACGACCAGGTGTCCGAGTTCTACTCCCGCCTGGAGGCGCGGCACGTGGGGCCGTCGCGCGCCCACCGGCCGATTGTCACGGGCGACGGCTGGGAGGTGCAGCGGCTTGGCCTGAGCCAGCGGGACATGGAGTGGCTGGCAGGGCTGCGCTGGGCGCTGGAAGGCGTCGCCCGCGTCTATGGCGTGCCGCTGCCGCTGCTCGAGGACTTCTCGCACGCCACGCTGAACAACGTCCGCGAAGCGCGGCGCATGTTCTGGGAGAAGACAGTCGTGCCGGAGCTGACGTTCCTGGCTGGCGCGATCAACGAGGGGCTCATCCCCCGGCTGGGCCCGTCGGCGCAAGGCCTGTCGGTAGCGTTCGACCTCGCCTCGATCGAGGCGCTGTCGGAAACGGAGACGGAGCGGACCAAGCGTCAGGTGGCGCTCGTCCAAGCCGGCATCCTCACCCTGGAGGAGGCGCGCGCCGAGCGCGGGTTGGGGTAGGCCCTCCTCCGTGAGAAGGGCGTCATCATCTAACCCCGACGGCGCCTACCTGCCCTACGAGACGGGCGCCTTGAAGTAGTCCGCGACCTTATCCGCTGCACCGGCGACCGCCGTTGAGTCGAGGTCCTTGGCGATTTCCGGGTAACCTGCTTTGACGATCATCGTCCCCAGGTCCTCGCGCAGCCGGGCCAGGGTCCACCCCAGACTGTCCGGCACGAGGGTCGGGTCAATCCGCCATTGCACGTTCTCGCCGCTGGGGTGGTAGTGGTAGTGGGGCCGCTCTCGGAAGCAGTCGAACCTGAGGAGCTGCACGTCGCGTCCATCGACCGAGGCGCAGACCTGAATCGTCGGTCCGCCGTCCCTGCCTTGCTCGCGGGACTCGACGAGGAACGCCACGTTGCCGGCTTCGATCTTTTCCATGGGTCGTCCTCCCAGCCGTGATGGGGCAATGGTACATCGCCGCGCACGGTAGGGCGCGCCCCGGCGCTTGGGCGCGCTGGGCATTGCTCATGCGCGCGTTCGTGGACTGAGGAGCGCTCAGGCGCGCACAGGAATATGTCATAATTGCGACAGTTTGGAGTTGCGTATATGTAATCTCGCGCGCTAAGCTGTCCTCGTTGGGTAAAGAGTCGGGGACGAGCCCCGGTCCTGGTTAGGGCCGGGGCTTCTTTATTGACGAACGAAAGGGTCAGCGAGCCAAAGGAGGACTAGTGATGACGACGACGGTAGGGATGTGGATAATCAGGGTCATTAGGCCAGTGCTATTCACGGACATCCGGCCACCCTGAACGCCGGTGGTTAGGGCTTGTATCAGTGAGTCGTTGACGAGTCAACCACCTCCTTTGCCCCCAGCAAGGCCCGATGCGGAGAGAGCCTTTGCCGGTAGCTGGGGCCTTCGATGACGATCTGGTAGCTGGCGTTGGCGAGTCGGTCGAGGGCGCTGTTGCCGAGGATGGGATCGTCGAAGAGGCTGAGCCATTCCTCCACGGCCCGGTTGGAGGTGATGACGAAGCTGGAGACGCGGTGTCTGCTGATGATTAGCTCGTAGAGGTCGGCGGACTGTTGGGCGGTGAGCCGGTGGAGGCCGAGGTCGTCGAGGATGAGCAGGTCTGGGGAGAGGAACGAGCGGAATGTGCGTCCCACGGAGTTGTCGACCCTGGCTTGAGTCATGGTCTTGAAGAAGTCGTCAGCATGGATGAAGCGGACGGTGTGTCCGGCGCGGACGGCGGCGTAGCCCAGGGCCTGTGCGAGGAAGCTCTTGCCAACTCCGGCGGGGCCGACGAGCAGGATGTGCTCGTTGCGGGCTAGGAACTGCAGGGAGAAGGCGGCATCAAGGAGCCGGCGGTCCAGGGTGATCGACGCAGTCCAGTCGAAGTCCTCGAGGCGGGAGACCCGCTCGAAGCCAGCGCTGTGCAGTCGGAGCTCGATGCGCCGGTGGTCCCGTCGGCTGATCTCGTCGGCGAGGATGATCTCCAAGAATGAGGCGTAGTCCAACTGGTCCCTTCTGGCCAAGGCGATGCGCTCGGGCAGCGTGGCCGCCATGGGCCCCAGCTGGAGCCGTTTGAGCAGAGGCGTGAGTTCAGTGACACGGGTCATGGCTGATCTCCTGGTGATGACTGGTGGCTGAGGGCAAAGACTGAGCCGGGCCGGGTGAAGCGACCCGCAGGCAATGGCGGGGGATGCTCCTGCACCTCGCTCTGCTCCAAGGCTTCCACCAGGATGCGCTCCACGCGACGCACGTCGATGAGGTCTACGGTCAGGGCCTTGCGGCATGCGGCGTCGAGGCGTTCCGGGGTGTAACGCTGGCCGAGGCGTATGAGCTTGTGGCCTTGCCGCACCTTGGCCCAAGGCAGAGGGCCGTCGAAGAGACGCTCGACGAAGTCAGCCACCGCGGGACCCTGCTCTGCTGCGCTGCGCTTGATGCTCTCAGGCGCCCGCAGGGTGTAGGCGGTCAGCTCCGCCGGATAGTCCTCTGAGTCGGTGGAGCGGCCACCGCGAGGCTGACGGGGGTGGAGCTTGATCAGCCTGCCCCGGTGGTAGATGCGCACCAGTTTGCTGCCCAGCCCGATCTCCACCTGCTGGCCCGGCGGACAAAGGGCAGCCGGGACTGAGTAAAGGGCATATTGGCAAGCCACGTGGTGATCGGAATGCACCTTGGCCGTGCGCCAGTGAGTGACCTCGTAGGGCTCGCCATCCCAGGGAGCGAGGGCGTGCCGCTCCTCATCCTGGAAGACGACCAGGGGCTGCTGCCGGGTGGCGCCATGCACGCGATGTCCAGCAACATCACGACACCAACGTGCCGCTTCCTCCCTCAGGTGGGAGAAGCTGCTGAAGCTGCCGCCCTTGAAGAAGCGCTCCCGCACGTATTGGACGCTTCGCTCCACCTTGGGCTTGTCCTTGGGGTGACGCACGCGGGCCGGATCGGCGATGAAGCCGCGGTGCTGTGAATACTCCAAGAAACCCCGGGTGAGCCGGGGATGCAGAGCGTCAGCGCCCGCGACCGCGGCGGGGAAGTTGTCGATGACGAGATAGTTGGGAATACCGCCGAAGAAAGCCCAGGCCGCCTCCAGTCCGTCGACGACGTCTTCCAGCTTCTGGTTGAAGGTGGGCCACACGAAACAGTGCCGGGAATAGGCCAGCACCACGATCAGCGCCCACACCGTGCGGTGGCGGCCGGTCTCTGGGTCCGGCGCCAATCCCAAGCGTCCAAAGTCCAGTTCCGCCACCTCACCCGGTGCACTCTCTGCCATCCGAACGGTCCTGGGATTGCGCCGACGCCAGTTGCGATGCGCCACGAAGCGATGGAGCGAAGCATAGGACACCCGACAATCCCGCTCCGCCAGCAACTCCAGGATGCGCGTCACCTGCAGCCGGTCGACGGTGAGCCACTGATAGATCTGGTCTGCCCAGGGAACCAGCTTGTCCTCGGCTGGCGTGGCCACCGCCCGCGGACCGGAACGACCGATCGCCGCCAGCCGATTCAGTTGCAGGTCGGTGGGCGCCGGTCCCTCGTGAGACACACCCAGCCCCTCCGCCGCGGCGATGTATCGTCCAACGGTCTCCCGAGACAGCCCGGTCCCCAATGCTATGTGCCGCTGGCTGCTCCCCGCCTGCCAGCGGCGGATGACTTCAGATATCTCCACTCTCAGCACCTCTTTATAGGCCATCTGCTGCACCTCGTCATGAAGTGCGGCTATGGTCTCCGATTCGGCGCGCAGGGTGACCGGATGATCCTGAATAGCTGGCCTAATGACCTTGAATTTCTCTCAACTTCCTGGCCTCAAGATCATGACTATTCACATAGGGACGATGACAGCGGATGCGGCGGCAGGGAACGAGCGGGAGAGGTGGGAGCGCGAACGGCTGTTCGAGTCCCTGGACGCCTACCAGCGCGGGCTGACGGAGGCGCCCGTCGTGCAGAAGTTCGCGATGAACCATGCGGCGTCGCCGAACGACGACCGGCCGTTGACGGTCGTCGCGTCGGACGAGTCGGTCGACCGGTTCGGCGACGTGGTCCGCGCCGACGGCTGGGACCTGGGGGCGTACAAGCGCAATCCCGTGTTCCTGTGGGCGCACGACTATACGCGCACGCCGATCGGCCGCAGCTCGTGGGTGGGCATCGATGGCACGCGCTTGGTGGCGACGCTGGAGTTCGCGCCAACAGAGTTCGCGCAGGAGGTCGAGACGCTGTACCGGCAGCGTTTCCTGCGCGCCGTGAGCGTCGGATTCCGGGCACGGGCGTTCTCGTTCAGGAAGGGCCGCGACGGGAACGTGGAAGGCGTCGAGTACACAAGCCAGGAGCTGCTAGAGCTGAGCGCCGTGCCCGTCCCCGCGAACCCCAGCGCGCTGGCGAAGGCGCTCGACGGCGGTCTGGCGGCGCCGCGCCTCAAGTCCATGTTCACGTTCGACCTGCCGCCGGCGCGCATCGATCCGGCGGATGCGCGGCGGGTGATCGCGGAGCTGCGCAGGCTCCGTCAGCTCGTAGGGCAGGGGGTCGGCGTGGCGGAGGGCAGCCCCTCCTAGGCCCCATTGGAATGGAGCGGGATGTGAGCGTTTCGAGAGAGGGGTGCGGGAGGTCCTGGAAAGGAGGAGATGGGACGAATAGTCCTCGGGCGGCGGATCGTCCCTGTTTGCCCAAGTAGAGGGCTGTAGACGGCTGACTGACTAGTGAAGAAGGAACCCAAGCAAGAGAGATTCGAGAAGGAGAATCAGATGTCGGTTATCGAAGAGATTCAACGTGAGATCGTGCAGACCCAGGAGTTCGTCCGCGAGCGGTTCGACCCGATTACCCGGGAGCTATCGCTCGTGCGGCAGGAGCAGGAACGGCTGGCGGGGGAGGTGCGCCGCGTCCTCGAACAGGACCGGACGGCGCGCCGGGAGGCGGTCCTGGGTCGCGGGACCAACGACCGAATGCGCGTGAGGGGCGGCAAGCTCGATGGGTTCGACCTCGTAGACATGGCCATCGCGCGGAGCCTGCTCTCGGCCCAACAGGCGCGGCCTCAGGACTACGACCCGCGGAAGCTGCGCGCGTGGGAGGAGAGCGTCGCCAAGGCGATGGACTCGACAACTGCGGGCGCGGGCGACGAGCTGGTCCCGCAGGAGGAGGCCCGTCAGCTCTGGGCCGACGTGAACCTGGAGACGGCGATAGCCTCGCTCTTCGACACTGTCACCATGCCGTCGAACCCGTTCGACATCCCCCTGCAGCTTGGGGATGTCAACTGGTATCCGGGAGCGGCGAACGTCGCGGCGACCTCGACGGACCTCGCCACCGCCAAGCAAACGCTGACGGCGTACGAGCTGGTGGGCATGGTGCCGTGGGCCTACGAGCTCGACGAGGACGCGGTGGTCGCGATGATGTCGGAGGTACGGGCGACGCTGCTGCGGAACGCGGCTCAGGTGCTCGACGACGTCGTGCTGAACGCAGACACGACTCCCACCGGGAACCTGAACTACGACGGCGCCACCCTGCTGAAGACGACGGCCGGCGCCGCCCACTACCTGATCGGCTTCGACGGCCTGATTCACCTGCCGCTGATCGACAACACGGCGATGCGGAACAACCACAACGCCGCGGCGTCGGTCGATATGTTCAACGAGCTGCGGCGGAAGATGGGCAAGTACGGGCTGCGGCCGTCCGAGCTGGCCTTCGTCACGGACGTGAAGACCTACATCGCGGCCCAGGCGGTGGAGGGCTTTCAGACCGTCGACAAGCTCGGTCCGCACGCGACGCTGCTCACCGGGCAGCTGGGGTCGGTCGAGGGCGTGCCGGTGATTGTGTCGGAGCAGATGCAGCCGGCGGACGCGGACGGCAAGGTGACGGCGGCGGGCAACGCGTCGGACAAGGGGCGTCTGCTGCTGGTGAACCGGACTCAGTGGCGCAAGGGCTTTAAGCGCGAGCTGCTGATCGAGACTGAGCGGGACATCCAAAAGCGGCAGAACATCATGGTGGTGAGCATGCGCGCTGCTTTCGCGGAGCGCACCGGCGACCGCTCCAAAGCGACGCACACCGCCCTGCAGTACAACATCACCGGAACGTCCTAGGGACGCCGGAAACCTCTCCCGTCTTGCCCATTCTCCCGGCGCCAGGGGAAGGCAAGATGGGAGAGGATTTCCGCGGTCTCGCCCTCCAACGGGGTGGTGTGTAAGCTAAACCCCGCCCCGCCCGAGACCCTGAGTATTGAACGGGGCCGCCAAAGGAGCACATATGACTACCACTGCGAAGGTCTGGACTGAGAAATACGCTGAGATGGTCCACGGAAAGACCCGGTACTGGGAAGCCGGGGCCGGCTACCCGACCATCCTCATCCACGGCGCCGGCTGGACGAGCGGCTGCGAGTCGTGGACCCGCAACATCGGCCCGCTCTCGGAGAAGCTCCACGTGTACGCCATCGACTGCCTCAACTGGGGCGCCGGCGACGTCTTCCAGCAGGAGTTTTCCTTCGCCTACCTCGTCGACCACGTCCGCGAGCTCATGGACGAACTGGGCATCGAAAGAGCGAACTTCGTGGGCCACTCGATGGGCGGATGGATCGTCACGCTGCTGTCCTACGAGAGTCCGGAGCGCGTCAACAAGGTGGTGAACGTGGCGGGCGGCGGCACAGCGACGCGGCCTCTACAGAACATGGTCGAGTTCAAGGTCCCGTCCGAAGAGCAGATCAGGGAGCAGTTCTCGAACCGTTTCCCCGAGGGGACCGTGGACATCGACGAGGTGACGGCGCCCTACATCCGCAAGAACTCACTGCCGGGGCACGGGGAGGCTTTCGCGGCGGTTATGCGGCACATGACCAACCCAGACACGCGCATCCGGTACAACACCCTACGCCGGATGCCCCACATCAAGGCGCCGACGCTGGTGTGCTGGGGAACGAACGACCAGACCAACGCGTTCGAGATGGGCGAGCAGACGGCCGCCGCCATTCCCGGCGCCCGCCTCGTGCCGTTCGAGGGCGTCAGCCACATGCTGCCCCAGCAGGCCGCGGAGCGGTTCAACGAGGTGGTATTGGAGTTCCTGACATCCTAGGAGGTAGGAGGAGCGCGCCGCGTCGCATTCGTGACCAGCCCGACTGCGACACTTGCCCGTAGCGCGGCGGCTCCCGCGAGCCGTACGCTGGAAGCACAACTCAGAGAGGGGGACAAGCCCCCGGTCGTAAGGCCGGGGGCTTTCTTTTTCCGATGACAACACAACCGAGACCACGAAACCACTACACGCCCTCCGTCCGCCCGCGTTCCGCCAGGCAGGACGGACTGCGCCGGTATACGCCCGGCTACCTCGAAGACCTGTCCGACACCAAGTCCCGCTTCTTCAGCGACCCGGGGCAGTCGGACGAGCGGCGGACGCTCCTAACGCCAAGCAGGGGCAAGCGGCTGAGGCTGATCAAGCTGACGATCAGCCAGACCGCCAGCGACAGCCAGCATTTCTGCGAGCTCTTCTTCGGCACGGGAGAGAGCATCGCCTCGCACCGGAGCAAAGCCGTCGCACTCATCCGCGTGGCGGACCACGGTCAGGGCTCGACCCGCACCTGGGGCCGGGGCGCGGGGCCGGTGGGCGAGAGAAACGAGGCGCTCAGCATCCGATGGACCTACCCGCCGGCCACGTCGCACAAGCTAATAATCGAGTACACGGAGGAACGTTAGGCAATGGCAATCGAAGCATACCGGTCGCTCTATGGCGACCTCACGAAACTGAAGGACACGTCGCTACTGGACAATCCCGCAAGCGGCTCGAGCGACGACGCCGAGCTCTTCCAGCTGCTGCTCGCCGTCTCCGAGGCGGTGGACTGCTACTGCAACCGCCACTTCTACGCTCTGACCGCGGCGCGCTACTTCGACGGCAGCGGGGACGCGCTGCTGAATCTGCCGGACCTGATCGCCGTGACCTCACTCGCGTCGGACGACGACGAGGACGGGGACCACGAGACCGTCTGGCCGACCTCCGACTATCAGCTGCTGCCGCTCAACGCGGAGCCGACGGACCACTGGGGAGCGCCTCACCACGCAGTGCGCGTCCGGACGCGCGGCGTCCGGCAGCAGTTCGCGCGGGGGCAGGCGAGGGTCCGAATCGAAGGGGCCTGGGGCTACCGCGAGCACCTCGAACACTCCGGCTCGCTCCTAAACGGCGCACTCACGAGCACGGCAACGACGGCAGCCGTAGACAGGGGCACGGACTTCGCCGTTGGCCAGACGATCGCCGTCGGCTCCGAGCGGATGCTCATCACAGGGATCGCGTCGAACTCGCTGAGCGTAACCCGAGGGTTGAATGGTTCGCGGGCGGGGTCTCACTCGAACGACACGGCGGTCTCCATCGTTCGGTGGCCCGCGCCGGTCGAGCGGGCCACGCTCATCAACACCGCGAGGATATGGACGCGCGCGCCCGCATTCGAGCCGTTCTACGTCAGCGCCGGGCTGGATACGGACGTGCGGATGCTGCTCGACCCGTACCGTCTGGGGGCGGCATGACGGCGGCGCTCACGCAACGGGAACGGCTGGCGTCCCTGGAGGCGGGGCAGGAGGCCCACGCGACAGCCCATGACCTCACCGAGCGCATCTGGGCGGCAAAGCTCGACGCCATCGACGCGCGCCTGCGCGGCATCGAGCGCGTCCTGCTGGAAGCGCCCATCCGTCCGCAAGCGGACTATGATGCGGGATGGCGTCCGAACCGTCGGGACATCGCCGTGGTCGGCGGCAGCGCGGGCCTAACGTCGCTGGCGTGGTGGCTGGCCGAACTGGTGCGGGCCGCCGCGGTGGCGTAGGATTAGGCTACAGCGAATAGCCGCAGTTCGCCAACCAGGAGGTCTTTAGGATGCCGGTGAAGGATTTTGCCATCCCACTCTCTGATAGAATGGCTCGTGGCTAAGTGCTTCCCATCCCGGGTCCGATGCTTGAGAATCATACTAGTCGCAGTGGGTGAAACACGGGCAGGCGCTCTTGCAGAACGCACTTCCTCAGTTACCAGGCGGGCATCGTCAATGAGCTCCCACAAGTCACAGTCAGCGAAAATGGTTTCGAGAAGTGCTATGCTGACTTCCGCAGTAAGTACACGTCTACTAGCCATTGCATGAGATGATGATATGCATCGAGAACTTAGTCAAGTGTTAGTTGCCTACCTCGAAAACCGATTCTCGGTGGCCAATTGCATAGAGTGGCTCGCTTCTATAGATTGGGACGATTCCTCGCTGGAGAATGTCAAAGATACACTGGGCTCCTTTGAACTCTTAGTAACCGAAACCAGAGAAGGACTTCGCCCAGAGCGCGAGTTAAGGGAATTCGCTGCCGAAATTATGAGTCGTGAAATCAGTACTTCGTTCGTGACTCTCGGGAGCGAATCTTCGACAATTAGCTGGAACGAATCCATTGATGATTCTCAGACTCCCACTACTGTTGTGGTAGAGACTGGGGACCAGGCGTCTCTAGCCTGGAGTATATCATCTCTAACGGTATCTGCGTAACGAATTCGTCCTCAACGTAAATCCTAAACCAATAGACCCCAGGCATAGTCAAGGTCATATTGAGCTTTGTAACGATGTTGTGTCCGCGATTTCCTCCTTCGAAATTCGCCGAAACAATCACTGGCTTAAGAGTTTCTTGCGAAGGCAAGACTGGTTCTATTTTGATGGGAAGCGATCCTCGCGCCTCTCCAGACTTGAATGTCAGGAAAAGCGTCCAGTCAATAGGCGTTGGCGGCATCAACTCAGGAACGCTTGACCCTTGCGCCGTAATTGTCTTGCGATCGACGATACGGATGAGTGACCACACGCCAGAATTGTCCTGTAAGGCTAACTCACAAAACACCGCCATGGACAGATAGGGACCTCGATTGAATGGCATTGTGAGATCTCATTCTCCTGCAAACAACTACAAACATTATAGCCTAAGGCTCCACTTGCCTACCTAACCTCAACCGTCGGCTCCAGCATGAGGCACGGCTCGCCCCACTGCTCGGAGTCGTCGAGGGACCATTCGGCCTGAGACGACGCAGGGCGCAGGCGGACGCCCTCGTCCCCGCCGTAAACGAGGACGACAACGCCGTCCCCGGAGTCCGTGACTTTGGCGGCCTTCGCGGGGACCGGTCCCTCGCTCGACCAGCCGGTGACATCGCACGGGCCTTCCCAGCCGTCAGGTCGGAAGGCCGCCTCGACCCAGCGGACTTCCCTCGACTCCTCCAAGGGCTCGTACATGCGCGTCATGGAGAGGTCGCTATTGCCCCCGCCCTCCACGTCAACCTCAATGTAGTCCATTCGGCGAGTCTAGCAGCCTGCCTTGCAGTGCGCCCTCCGCGTCCCGCGACGCTGAGGGGAGGCGAGGAACAGGGCATGTCCTGGCTGATAGGATTCGGCCATGCCCTACACCGTGACGCTAATAGGCATTGAGGGCTTGCCGGAGATCGGCGAGGGCGACGACCTTGGCCGGTTGATTGTCGAAGCCGCCGGAGCGCAGGGCGCGCCGCTGACGGACGGCGACGTGCTCGTCGTCACGCAGAAGATCGTCTCGAAAGCTGAGGGACGCGTCCTGGACCTGCGAACGGTCGAGCCCTCACCGCAAGCTCAAGCGTTCGCCGACGCTTGGGAGAAGGACGCCCGCGTCGTCGAGGTCGCGTTGCGGGAGAGTGTGCGTGTCGTGCGGATGGAGAACGGCGTCCTCATCACCGAGACACGACACGGGTTCGTCTGCGCGAACTCAGGCGTGGACGCGTCGAACGTCGGCAAGGGAGGCGGAGACTACGCCGTGCTCCTGCCGGTCGATAGCGACGCTTCCGCCGACCGCATCCGGCGGGCGGTTCGGGAGCTTGCGGGCGTCGAAGTCGCGGTCATTGTGTCGGACACGTTCGGCCGGCCATGGCGGGAAGGCGCAGGGAACGTTGCAATAGGCGCAGCGGGCATCGACCCGCTCTGGGACTATCGGGGGGAGCGCGACAACGACGGACGCGAGCTGCACTCGACCGTCATCGCCGTCGCCGATGAAATCGCGGCGGCGGCGGAGCTCGTTACGAACAAGCTCACGCGCGTTCCGGTCGCCATCGTGCGAGGATACCCCTATCGCCGGGGGGAGTCGGGAATCCGCCCCGTCGTTCGCGAGTCGGAGAAGGACCTGTTCAGATAGGCGCACGTGCCAAGCAGAGCCGCAAGCGCTGCGTCAGGACTGTCTAGTTGTCCGACGAGTTGCGGAATGACCGCCCGTTGCCCGGCCCGCGCCGTGGTCCGCGCCGGCCGCCGCCGCCGCCGCCGCGACCGTAGAAACGGGGGGTCGGCTCGTCCACCACGGTCTGCGGCCACGGAGTCGGACTCCCTCGAAGCTTTTCGAGCAGCTTCGACTCGTCCGCCTCGATCGTGCCCGCCTCCTCCTTCAACCGGAGGAGGGTCATCGTGAGCGCGTTGTTCTCTTCGGATAGATCGGCGAAATAGACCTGGTACGACATAAGCTCGTTTCCGCGCGCGTCCAGCCGCTCAGGGCTGGAATCGCAACACTACTCTTGCAAACATGGAAGGGGATGCGCCCGTTCGGGTCGTGTTGCCTCATTATCCCAGTCCGGCGCGCTTTCGCCAAGTACGTTCGGCCTACGCGTTCGCGCCCATTAGCTCTCGCACAACCTGCGAGACCTGACTGAGCGACGTCACGACCTTCACACCGACCGGCGGACTGGAGTCTTGATCGCGATGCACAAACACCGGCTCGATCCCCGCCCGGAGCGCTCCCGCTACGTCCGAGTCCTCGCTGTCGCCGACGTGCACGGCCTCGCGCGCGCCCACGCCCATCGACGCCAACGCCTTCTGGAAAATAGCGGGGTGGGGTTTCGCGACCCCTGTATTTCCGCTGGTCGCCCGCACCGGCAGATCGCCGCCGACGCTCAGACGGTCGAGCCAGCCGTCGAGCTCGGCGCCGACGTTCGAGATGACGCCCAGCTTCAAGCCCATCCCCCGGAGCTCGGCGAGGGTCTCTTTTGCGTCGGGGTAGAGCGCCATCTCCTTCGGCGCGCTGCGCACGCGCATCCATATCCTCCACGCCGTTTCGAGCGTCGTCTCCGCTCCCGCCGTTCGGAGGAGCAAGCGTTCGTATTCCGCGAAGAAGGCGTCGACCTCCACCGGCAGCCTCTCCCGGAGCGGACTTCGGGCGTTCTCCGCGTCCATGAACGCGTTGGCCGTAAAATACGCCCGCGCTATCGACGCCTCGTCGAGGTTGATGCCCTCTTCAGCCGCCACTCTCCGCTGTATCCCTTCCGCCTCGGGCGACCAGTGAGCGAGCGTGCCGTAGAAGTCGAAGAAGACGGCCCGTATCATGCCCTCAGCCTATCACCCCGGCCCAAGTCCATTACCTGGAGAGTGACCCTGGGCGCCGTCTCGAACATCCTGAGCTCCGCATTGGAAGCGCTGCTGCCAGCGCGCTGCGTCGGTTGCGGCAAGGCGGGGACGTACTTCTGCGACCGATGCGCAGCGTCGGCCAAGCGCTCCGGCCTCACTCCCCTGCCTGAATCGTCCCGCCTGAGCGACCTTATCGCTCCATTCGCCTACGCCGGCGTCCCGCGCGCCGCCGTCCAGCACCTGAAGTACCGCGGACTCCGGGCCATCGCCCCGAGAATGGCGGCGCCCATGACGCGGAACCTCGCCCTCGCCATTCCCCCGCCCTTCACCCTCATACCGGTCCCGCTGCACTCCAGCCGCCTGCGCGAGCGCGGATACAATCAGGCCGAGCTCCTCGCGAAAGAGGTCGCCTCCGCCCTCGACAGGCCACTCCGGACCGACGTCCTCAAACGCACGCGGGCTGCCCCGCCCCAGGTATCCTCCCCGAGCCGGAGCGAGCGCATGCGCAACGTCCGAGACGCTTTCGCCTCCGCCAGTATCGACGGCGAAGTGATCGTGCTCGTCGACGACGTCACGACCACAGGGGCGACGCTCGAAGCCGCCGCGCGGGCGCTCGGGAATGCCGGAGCGACGCGCGTCTACGGCCTCGCCTTCGCCTATGAAACGCGTGAAAGATGACCAAAGGAGCGCCAACGCTATGAAACTCTGTCTGTTCGAGTCCAACGAGAGACGCGGCGAGCGGTCCGTCGGCGTAGTCGTGAGCGGCGGCGTCATAGACCTCACGCCCGCATTGGGGGAAGCCGCAGCCCTTGCTCCGCAGCCGCGCATGGAAGCCGTCATTGGCGATTTCGAGCGCCTCCGCCCAGCATTCGAGGCTCTCGCTGCATCCGGCCTTACCCATGCCGACGGCGACTTCCGGCTACGCGCCCCGCTGCCGAGGCCGAGCAAAATCCTCTGCTGCATCGGCAACTACTGGGAGCACGCCCAACGCGAGCCGCGCCAGCTCAACATGTTTCTCAAGTCTCCCGACGCCGTCATAGGCCCCGAAGACACCGTTGTGCTTCCGCCTACCACGGACCCGTGGGTGTTCCAGCACGAGGCCGAGCTCGCCTTGGTCATCCGGGGCCCCGCCAAGAATGTCAGCCGGGACGACTACCTCTCCGCCGTGTTCGGCTACACCTGCATGATCGACGTTTCCGCACGCGGGCAAGGGCGCAGCACATGGCGCGCCGGCAGCTGGATGGGCAAGTCCTTCGACACCTTCGCCCCCCTCGGCCCCGTCATCCTCACCGCCGACGAAGTCGCCGACCCGAACAAGCTCCACGTCCGTTTCTGGAACGACGACCAGCTCCGCCATGACTACGTCACCGACGATATGGAGCACCTCGTCCCGGAACTCATCGAGTTTGCGACGAGCATCATGACGCTCAACACCGGCGACGTGCTCAGCTGCGGGACGAACCACGAGGGTCTGGGCCCTCTTCAGGACGGCGAGACCGGCACGATCGAGATCGAAGGCGTCGGCAGCATGACCGTGAACGTCTCCGACCCGCTCAAGCGAACCTGGGAGCGAGGCATCTACATGGGCCCGGACTCCACCGCCCGGACCACATGACCCCTCCGCGTTGCGCGGCGTCCCACGGGCCGCCTATCCTTTCCTGTGCGGGCAGGCCCTTGGACGGTTGTTCGGGCCTGCGCCCCGCGAATCCAGCTGAAACCCACGGAGGGACCTTCATTGAGCGTCTTGGCCGAGCGTGACCCAGCCGTTGCCGAAGCTATCCGGGAGGAGGTCGACCGCCAGCGGCGCAACATCGTCCTCATCGCGGCCGAGAACTACGCGAGTAGCGCCGTCTTGGAGGCGCAGGGCTCGGCGCTCACCAACAAGTACGCCGAGGGTTACCCCGGCCGGCGCTACTACGGCTCCTGTGAGTTCGTGGACATCGCCGAGCAGCTGGCCATAGACCGGTCCAAGGAGCTCTTCGGCGCGGAGCATTCCAACGTCCAGCCCCACGCGGGGGCCGCCGCGAACCTCGAAGCCTACGCGGCCCTCTGCCAGCCGGGCGACTCCATCATGGGCCTCCGGCTCGACCAGGGCGGCCACCTCACCCACGGCAGCCCCGTCAACTTCTCAGCCAAGCTCTACAACTTCGTGCCCTACGGCCTCGACCCCGAGACGGAGCAGCTCGACTACGACGCTATCGCCGCCATTGCCCGCGACAACAAGCCCAAAGTCATCGTCGCCGGATACACCGCCTACTCCCGCACTATCGACTTCGCCCGGTTCGCCGAGATCGCCAAGGAAGTGGGCGCGGTCCTCATGGTGGACATGGCCCATATCTCCGGCCTTGTGGCCGCGGGCGCCCACCCCTCCCCTGTCCCCCATGCGGGCGTCGTCACGAGCACCACGCACAAGTCGCTCCGAGGCCCGCGGGGCGCCTTCATCCTCTCCCGAGAGGAGCACCGCCGGGACATCGACCGCGCCGTCTTCCCCTACGCCCAAGGCGGCCCGCTCATGCACGCTGTCGCCGCCAAGGCCGTCTGCTTCGGCGAAGCCCTGCAGCCCGATTTCGCCAAATATGGGCGCCAGATCGTCGAGAACGCCCGCGCGATGGCCGCCGCCTTGGAGGGCGAGGGATTGCGTATCGTCTCCGGCGGCACGGACAACCACTTGATGCTCGTCGACCTGCGCCCTATCAATCTGACAGGCCAGCAGGCCGAGGAGGCCCTCGGCGCAGTCGGCATCACCGTCAACAAGAACGCTATCCCGAACGACCCCCAGCCGCCGCGCGTTACAAGCGGACTCCGTCTGGGGACCCCGGCCATCACCACCCGAGGCTTTGGGGTCGAGGAGTGCCAGCGCGTAGCCCAGCTCATTGTGCGAGTCCTCCACAGCAGCGGCGACGCCCCCGCAATGAAGGCCATCGCCGACGAGGTCGCCCACCTCACCTCCCAATTCCCCGTCCCCGGCCTCGACTACTAGCCAGCTGCCTCCGCCGTTGAGCGTCCGCTCCCGCGCTGATATACTCCTCCGCGTGTGCGGGGCATGCGCCCCGCGTTTTGCCCTCGCGTTTGATCGAGCGCATCCCCAGGAGGTCCAGTGCGCCAGTACGAGCTTGTAATGCTGATTAACCCCGAGGCCGACCAAGAGCGGCTGGGGGCTGTCGTAGACCGCGTCCGCCGCATCGCTTCCGACCACGGCGGCGAAATCGTCAGCGAGAACAACTGGGGTAAGCGGAAGCTCGCCTACAAGATTGGCCAGTACTCCGAGGCCAACTACCACCTCGCAAACCTCCACATGGAGGGCGAGGGCACGAAGGCCCTCGATAACGCCCTCAAGCTCACCGACGACGTCCTCCGCCATCTCCTCATCCGGCAGGACGGCTAGGAGACTCCGCCTTGCTCAACAAAATCACGGTCATCGGGCACGTGGGAACGGACCCCGAGATGCGCTACACCCCCTCCGGAACTCCGGTCACCTCCTTCCGCATCGCCTCCAGTCGCTCCTACAACACCCGGGACGGCGAGCGCCGGCAGGAGACCGAGTGGTTCACCGTCGTCGCCTGGGACAGACAGGCCGAGTCGGTGAACCAATACCTCTCCAAGGGCCAGAAGGCGTATGTGGAGGGCCGACTGCACGGCCACAGCTACCAGGGCAACGACGGCCAGATGCGCTTTCGCAACGAAATCATCGCCAACCGCGTCCTCTTCCTCGACCGCCC
The DNA here is from genome assembly GCA_965219425.1 of Dehalococcoidia bacterium. Lineage (GTDB taxonomy): Bacteria > Chloroflexota > Dehalococcoidia > Lucifugimonadales > Australimonadaceae > S5-327. The sequence goes on along the minus strand of OZ244741.1, from coordinate 3,078,326 downwards.
CGGGCAGGGCGACGGAGGTGGCGGGGACTACGGAGGAGGAGGCCATACGGGCGGGTACTCCGGCCCCGTCTCCTCCGACTTCGACCCGACCGACTCCCCATCACCCGACGACCTGCCGTTCTAGCGTCCCATACCGGACGCCCAACGCACGAAGGAGAACACTGAATGCTCAACACACGACGGCGACGCCCCGGAGGCCGGCGGTACTTCCCTCGGCGCAAGGTCTGCTTCTTCAGCGCTGAAAAGAAGACGCCGGATTACAAGGACGTCCTCGTCCTGCGCCGGTTCGTATCCGAGTGGGGCAAGATCGACTCCCGCCGTCGCACCGGCACGCGCGCTCGCCACCAACGCAAGCTCGCGGTCGCAATCAAGCGCGCGCGCTTCCTCGCCCTCCTTCCCTACACCGGCAGCCATAGCCTCATCGAGCTCGGCCGCCCCGACCGGGGCGACCGGGGCAGGCGCTTCCCTCCGCGTGACGGCGCCCCGCCCCGTCCCGCCATGGGCGCCGCCGCCGCTCAAGCGGCCGCCGGCCCGCCCCGGCCCGCCATGGGCGCAGCCGCCGCGCAAGCCGGCGCCCCCGAGACCCCCGCGCCGGGCGCCGAAGCTTCCGTAGAGTCCGTAGCGCCCGTTGCCGAAGCCCCCGCCGAGTCCGTAGCGCCCGTTGCCGAAGCACCCGTAGAGTCCGAAGCGCCAGCCGCCGAAGACCAGTCGAACGCCTAAATGCGACAGCGCCGCCGTGCGGAACGCCAGTTCTCGGCGCGTCCGGCTCCGCAGGTCAGCGCCGCCCGCAGAATCAACCAGCGATTCCTGCAGCGTCTGCTCTATTGGGCTGGCGGCCTCTTTAGCGTACTGCTCCTGGCCGGGCTCGCCGTCGGCTGGTTCTTCAACTACTACCAGCCTCCGCGCAAGGTCGTCGCCGAGATTGACGGCGTCGAATTCCAACTCCGTGACGTGGCCCCCTACGCCCTGTTGGACAGCACGGCGACCGGACAACTCCGGCCTAACCTCGCCCTCAACAACCTCGTCCGCGACAGCATCCTCGAGACTCGCGGCCCCGACCTCGGCGCGAGCCTCGCTCCAAAAGACGTCGAGGACACCCTTGTCCAACGCTTCGAGCAGCTCGACACCGAGGCCGAACCCCCCGCCCAGCTCACCGACGTCGGCCAAAGCTCGCTCAACGCCTTCACCGACGCCCTTGGCGTCTCGGAGAACGACTACCGCGACTGGGTGGAAGGCCAGCTATGGCAGAGCTCGGTCTACGAGACTTTCCTGGAAGACACCCCCGCCACTGCCGAGTCCGCCTTCGTCGAATGGATAGTCGGCGCGGACTCCCAGCAGGCCCGTTCCGCCTTCGACCGCATATCCGCCGGCGAGGACTTCACCGCCGTCGCCAATGAGCTCAACACTGACCTGACCATCGCAGACCCGGACGGCGTCGTCGGCTGGACGCCCAGAGGCGCCCTTACTGAATTCGACCCCTTGATCTTCTCCGAGGACCTCGCCGTCAACCAGGTCGTAGGCCCCGTCGCCACTTCCATTGGCAGTATCGTCTACCGCGTGACCGACCGGTCGCCGGACCAACCGGTCGATGAAGCGATGCGGGCGGTCCTTGCCCAGAACGCATTCCAAGAATGGATGGACGCCCAGACTGCCGGCCTCTTCTTCAACCTGACGTCCGGCGATAACAACTGGGTGCTCCGCTCCATCGGGGCGATCTAGTGGCGGCAAAGGGAGCAATCGGCGTCGGTCTGCTCGGAGCGGGCTCCGTGGGCGCCTGCGTAGCTCACGCCCTCCACGCAAGGGCCGACGCCTTGGAGCACTACGCAGGCCGGCCCCTCCGCCTCCTCGGCGCACTCGTCCGCGACCCGGCAAAGCCGAGGCCCAGCCTGCCCGAGGGCGTCGCGCTCACCACCAACGCCGGCGACCTCGTCGCCTCGGACGAAGTCGACATCATTATCGAAGTCATGGGGGGCGAGCAGCCGGCCCTCGACCACATCGACGCCGCCCTCCGAGCCGGCAAGCACGTCGTCACCGCCAATAAGGAAGTGATTGCCAAGCACGGCCCCGAGATCCTCGAACGGGCCGCTGACAGCGGGGTCGCCGTCGCCTTCGAAGCCGCCGTCGGCGGCGGCATCCCCATCATCGGGCCGCTCATCCACGACCTCGCCGCCAACGAGGTCACCGCGGTCAACGCCATCATCAACGGAACGACCAACTACATTCTCACGCGCATGGCGAGCGGACACGCCTACGCCGACGCTCTTGCAGATGCCCGCGCGCGAGGCTACGCCGAAGCCGACCCCACGGACGATGTGGACGGCGTCGATGCCGCCTATAAGCTCGCCATCCTCAGCTCCATCGCGTTCAAGACCGTCCTCCGGGACGCCGACGTGTACCGCGAGGGCATCCGCTCCCTCACGCCCGCCGATTTCCACTACGCGCGCGAGCTCGGCTATGCCGTCAAGCTCCTCGCCGCCAGCCGCCTCGCGAACGGGGCCGTCCAGGCGCGTGTCCATCCCGCCTTCATACCGGAGAGTCACCCCCTCGCGAAGGTGGACGGCGTGTATAACGCTGTCGAGCTCGAGGGCGACCTCGTGGACTGGGCCATGTTTCAGGGACCGGGCGCCGGCCCTCAACCAACGACCTCCGCAGTGCTCGGCGACGTGCTCTCCATCGCCAGGAGCGTGGCGTCGGGCGGACAACCCCCCACCTACCCCAAGGTCCACACCCGGCTCGCCGTCCTCCCTGTAACCGACCTCGAAACAAAGTACTATCTATGGCTAAGGGCCCATGACCGGCCGGGCGTCATGGCCCGCATCGCCGGAGTCCTGGGTGATATGGGCGTCAGCCTCGCATCGGTCATCCAAAAGGAGATCGGCGACGATACGGACGGCGTCGCCGAGATCGTCATCACCACGCACAAGGCGCGCGAGCTCGCCGTGCAAGAAGCCGTCCGCAAGCTCGAAGCTCTCGACGTTGTCGAGGGCGCGCCGCGCCTCATCCGCATCGAAGACGGCGCTGCATGACGAACAGTCCCCTGACCGTGGGGACTAGGAGGGGACTCGTGGGCGAAGGCGTTCTCAAACGTTACGCTCAATACCTGCCGCTCACCGACAAGACGCCCGCCGTCACCATCGGCGAGGGCGGCACGCCGCTGGTGAGGTCGCGACAGTTGGAGCGCGAGCTGGGCATCGGGGCCCTCTACTTCAAGCTCGAAGGATGCAATCCCACCGGCTCGTTCAAGGACCGCGGCATGGTTGTCGCCGTGGCAAAGGCGCTCGAGAACGGCATGTCCAAGCTCCTCTGCGCCTCCACCGGCAACACGAGCGCGTCAGCCGCCGCTTACGGGGCCGCCATGGGCATGGAGACCGTCGTTCTCGTGCCCAAGGGCAACGTAGCCCCCGGCAAGATGAGCCAGGCCATCGCCTACGGCGCCCGCATCGTGACCATCGACGGCAACTTCGACGACTCTCTTCGCATCGTGCGCGAGCTCGCCGCCTACGTCGAACGCTTCGCCCTGGTCAACTCCGTGAACCCCGACCGCATCGAAGGCCAGAAGACAGCCGCCTTCGAAATCGTCGACGAGCTCGGCGACGCGCCGGACTACCTCTTCATCCCCGTCGGCAACGCTGGCAACATCACCGCCTATTGGAAGGGATTCAACGAGTACCACGGCATGGGCAAGTCGACCAAGCGCCCGCGCATGATGGGCGTCGAGGCGGCCGGCGCCGCGCCCATCGTTCAGGGCGCCCCCGTGGCCGAGCCCCAGACCATCGCCTCCGCCATCCGCATCGGCAACCCGGCCAACTGGGCCGGCGCCTTGGACGCGCGCGACCAGTCCGGCGGCGTCATCGACTCCGTCACCGACGAAGAGATCATCGAGGCCTACCGTCTCACGGCGAGGCAAGAGGGCATCTTCTGCGAGCCCGCCTCAGCCGCATCCGTCGCTGGGCTCATCAAGCAAACGAGGGCGGGCGCCGACCTCTCCGTGGACACTGTCGTTTGCATCATCACCGGCAACGGCCTCAAGGACCCCCCTGTCGCGAACATGCTGGCTGACCGCGACCCAGAGAACGCCCCTCCCGACTTGCAGGCCGTCGCGCGCTTGCTGGGAGAATCCTGAAGTGAGCATGGACTCAGCCAGAATCGAGCGCGCCGTTCGCGAGCTCCTTATCGCCATCGGCGAAGACCCCGGCCGCGAGGGGCTGATTGACACCCCGAAGCGCGTGGCCCAGATGTACGCGGAGATCGCCGGCGGCGCCGACCTCGACGCAGCCGAGGTGCTCCAGACCCAGTTCGAGGAGGCGCACCAGGAGATGGTCCTGCTGCGCGACATGCCCTTCTACTCCCTCTGCGAGCACCATCTCCTGCCCTTTTTCGGGACCGCCCACGTCGCCTACATCCCGCGAGGCAGGGTCGTCGGCATCAGTAAGCTCGCGAGGGCCGTCGATATCTTCGCGAAGCGGCCCCAGCTGCAAGAGCGTTTGACCTCTCAGATCGCCGACTCCATCATGCAGGCCGTCGACCCGGAAGGCGTCGCCGTCGTGATGCGCGCCGAGCACCTCTGCATGGCGATGCGCGGAGTCCGCAAACCCGGCGCGTCCATCGTCACTTCCGCGCTGCGCGGCGCGTTCGAAGCGAGCGGCAGGACCCGCGGCGAAGTACTCAGCCTCCTCCAAGAAGGACTGCATTGACCTGCGCCCCCCCAACCAACTCCTTCGCTGAGCTCCTCTCGCTGTGGGAGAACATCCTCTCCCACCGGCCTTGGAGCAGCGTGTTTCTCACTCCCGAATGGCAGCAGACTTGGTGGGCCGAGTTCGGCAAAGGCGACGAGCTGCGTCTCTTCACCGTCGGCCCGCTCGACGCTCCCCTAGGCGTCGCCCCTCTCCAGCTCCAAGGCGATCGGCTCTCCTTCCTAGGAGACACCGACCTCTTCGACTACCACGACTTCATCACGGCGGAACCCGCCTTCTACCCCGTCCTGCTTGACTGCATCGAGACCGAGCCCTGGCGGACATTCGAGCTCGCGTCCGTTCCCGAGTGGACGCCCACGTTCGACCTCCTCCCCCAAGCCGCCCGCGACCGCGGGTATGACGTCCTGATCGAGCATGAGGACATCGTTCCCGGCATCGAGCTTCCCGGCTCGTGGGACGAGTACCTCGCCAGCTTGCGAAAGAAGGACCGCCACGAGCTGCGGCGCAAGCTCCGGAGATTGGAGTCCGCGGGACAGACCTCGATGCGCCTCGCCGACGCCTCCACCTTCGACCGCGACCTCGACATCTTCCAGCAGGTCATGGCCGAAAGTCGCGAAGAGAAAAGGGACTTCCTCAGTCCCGAGCGCCAGTCATTCTTCGGCCGCATGGCCCGCCGCATGCGCGACGCAGGCAGCCTCAAGCTCTTCTTGCTCGAGCTCGACGCCGAGCCCATCGCAGCCGTGCTCACTTTCGACTACGCGGGACGCCGCCTCCTCTACAACAGCGGCTACCGCCAGAACTACGCGCGCCTCTCCGCCGGGCTGCTGCTCAAGGCCCTCTGTATCCGGGACGCCATCGAGAACGGCCTGACTTACTTCGACCTCCTCCGAGGCGCCGAGTCCTACAAGCACCACCTCGGCGCCGTCGACTCCGCAATTTATCGCATCGTGGTGAGCCGCTAATGGTGAGCGCCCCCTTTCCTCCCCGAGTTGAGCGCGTCGCGTTCGTGTCAGTCCACGGCTGCCCGATGATGACTCCAGGCATGGGCTCCGCCGGCGGAATGAACGTTTTCCTGCGTCGCATCGCTCCTATCCTCGCCGACCAAGGCGTCGAGGTCGACGTCTACACCCGCAGCCATCACCTCGGCGGCCCTGAGGTATTCGACTTCGATCAGCACTCCCGTGTGGTCCACCTTCCCGCGGGCGACCCCGGCCTCGAAAAGGACGCCGTAGCGCCTCACCTGGGCGAATACGCCGATGCGCTGCTCGAACGCGTCGCGAGCAGCCGCGCCCGCTACGACCTCGTGCATAGCCACTACTGGCTCTCCGCCGAGCCCGGCAGACGCCTCGCCGAGCGCCTTGGCGTCCCCCACGTCTTCACTTACCACACCGTCGCCGAGGTCAAGGAGCGAGCGGGCGGCGCTGTCGAGCCACGCCTCCGCAAGGACGCCGAGCGCCTCGCCGTGGAAGGCGCGGACGCCATCGTCACTTTCACCGAGGAGGAGTCCGCCGCGCTCGGCGAGTTCTACGGCCTCGACCCCCGCCGCGCCCACGTCGTCCAGATGGGAGTCGACGACTCCGTCTTCAGACCGCGCGACCAGGCCGTCGCACGGACCAAGCTGGGGATCGCAAGAGACGAGCGAGTAGTCCTCTTCGTCGGCAGGATCGAGCCATTCAAGGGCCCCGACCTCCTTATGCAGTCCCTGGCCCGCATACCCGACCCGCGCAACGTCCGCGTCCTGCTGATCGGCGGCGCCGAGGAGGAGCACAGCGTCGACTGGCTCAAGGACGTCGCGGTGGAGCTGGGCGTTTCGGACCGGCTCGATTGGCGGCACGCGGTCCCACAGCACGAGCTGCCGGACTACTACGCCGCCGCTAACGTGTGCGCCGTCCCCTCACGTCACGAGACCTTCGGCCTTGCCGCTCTAGAAGCGATGGCCTGCGCCACCGCGGTCGTAGCCTCCAACGTCGGCGGTTTGCGAGGACTCGTCGTCGACGGCGAGACCGGCAGCCTCGTGGCCCCCGGCGACCCTGACGCCCTGGCCAACGCCCTCAACGACCTCCTCTCTAACCCGGCCCGCGCCCGCCGCATGGGCGCCGCCGGAGCGGACCGGGCCCGCGGCTACACCTGGCCCGAGTCCGCCGACGCCCTCCTCCGCGCCTACGAGACCCTCCTTCATAGCCCCGTCCCTGGGTCCCCCTCTGACTCACGCGCCGCGTCCATGCCCCACGACGGCGGCCGCAAAGCGACGGCCTAACGCCGACGACGCCTATCGGATGGGCGGGGCGCGCTCGCTCCTCGCCAAGGTGTTAGATTTACCCTCACGCGACCTGAGGAGGCGCCATATGGCCAGAGTCGGGCTAGGTATCGCCGGTCTCGGCGGCGGGTCCCGCCACATCATGTCCGCTTTCAACGACAACCCCGACATCGAGTTCGCAGCGGGAGCCGACATCGATCGGGACCTGCTCGAGTCGTTCCACGACGCGACCGGCTCCGCCGTGTACGAGAGCGTCGAAGATATGTGCCGGGACCCGAAAGTCGACATCGTTCACATCGCGACGCCGAACTGGCTGCACACGACCCACACGCTGATGGCCCTCGAACATGGCAAGCACGTGCTGGTCGAGAAGCCGATGGCGACCAGTATGGCCGACGCCGACCGGGTCATTGACGCGGCCAACCAGGCTGGCCGCCAGGTCATTGTGGACTTCCCGCAAGGACTCCATGCTCCCATCCGGCAGATGGGAGCATGGACGCACGGTGGCGAGCATGGGCCGCTGCAATCGGTCCAAACGTGGCACTACGGGGACTGGCTGTACCGGCCGCGCTCGCCGGAAGAGATCGACCCCGACCCGAGAAATGGGAGCGGCGTCGTGTTCAGGCAAGGCTCTCACCAATTCGGCACTCTTCAGGCCGTCATCCAGTCGCCCGCCGCGGTGGTCCGCGCCGCAAGGCTCTGGGCAAACGATCCCGACAGGCCCGTCCCCGGCAGCTACGTGGCCTACATCGAATACGAGAGCGGCTGCATCGTAACCGCGTCCTACAGCGCCTATGACCGGTTCAAGACCGATGAGTTGGTCTCGGACGGCGACGCGCCCTACGGAATAGCAAGAGCGGCCCTGCGAGAAGACGCGACCCCCGACGCCGAGAAGGCCCACAAGTACGCCAACGTGCGGGCCGCCCATTGGTTCACCGGCACGCGTCCTGCCTTCATGTGGATATCGAACGGGCTGACTCTCGCCAGCTACGAGCGCGCCGAGGCCCGCCTCACCCCTACCGGACTGGTCCTCTACACGAACGAGGCGCGCCTGCCCATGGAGATGGACTTGGACGACACCGGCCAGCGCGCAGTCTCCAACCAAGTCTGCGACCTGGTGCTCCGCGGCAGGCCGCCAAGCCTATCAGCCCGGTGGGGCAAGTCCATGCTGGAGATGTGCCTAGCCGTAACCGAGTCCGCGACGAGCGGCCAGCCCGTCGCCCTGAGCCATCAGCACGTCGAGTAGCTGTAGCGCCGCAACCCTCCGTCGCTGGCGCGAATGCCTTTCCCCCGTCCGCGAGAGTCCGGGAGGGGCTGTCTGCGGAAGTCCGCCCCTAGTACTTGCCCTGGCTCGCCCATGCGGCGCCGTCAACCGGCAGCCAGATCCCGCTGATGAAACGCGTCTCGTCGGAGTGGAGGAACAGCGCCGCGTAGGCGACGTCCCAGGCCGTTCCCATGCGCCGCCCAAGGGGGACTCGGGCGTTTCGCATCGCCACGACTTCTTCCCGCGGAGTTCCCTGCGCGACGCGCGCCTCGATAGCCATCGGCGTGTCCATGAGGCCCGGAAGGATGGCGTTCACTCTCACTCCCGCGTCGGCGTGGGCCGACGCCAGGTTCTGCGTCAGTGCAACGACCGCGGTCTTCATGGTCTTGTAGCCGATGTACGGATAGGCCTCCAGCACCGCGAGCGACGAGATGTTCACGATGGAGCCGCCGCCTTGTCCCCGCATGACTGGTATCGCGTGCTTGCAGGCCATCCAGTGACTCTTGAGGTTCACAGCAAAGCTGCGGTCGAACGCCTCCTCCGTCATGTCGACGGCGACGGCGTCGCCCAGCGCGAGGCTCGCGCCAACGTTGTTGTGGAGGATGTCGAGGGAGCCGTGGCTCGCCGCCACGCCATTGACGAGCGCTGCGACCGACCCCTCGTCGGTGGCGTCTACGTGCGCGGCGACGGCGTCGCCCTCTTCCTCCGCAATCATGTCGACGGTGTCCTGTGCCGACGCTAGGTCGCGGTCGGCGACCACGACGGTGGCGCCCTCGCGAGCGAGCAGGATGGCGGTCGCCCGTCCGTTGCCGATGGTCGCGCCGGGAGTTTGTCCGCCTCCTACGACAATCGCAACCTTCCCCTCCACGCGTCCGGTCATGGTGTATCCCTTCTGCGGATGTCGAGGAGTTCGACAACGCGATTCTCATAGTTGACGGTGTAGTAGACCGAAATCGAGGGGTCGCTTGTTAGTTTCTTAATCCACCGGTCGCCTACTTGGAGGGCATCTACAGTGGGGTCGCGCATAAGCGCCCAGACAAGGCCGGTAGAGAGCGAGTCCCACTGCCGAATGGGGAATAACTTCTCTACGCGCTGGTTGAAGTCAGGGGTCTCATCGATGACCCACTCGTCGCCAAAACGTTGGGTCATGTGGACTGCGCAACGGAGCGGGCGAACTCCTCCTCTTCCTGGGTGAACGGTTCGGAGCTCAACCAAGCGGTGTCGTAAGGGATGTTCTCGAGAGGCTTCGCCAGCTTCCAACCGGGTTCCCTGTGGGAGTAATCCGACACTTCACGGGCAGTCTTGCCATGGAAGAACGCCATGACCTGTTTGACGATGTCGACTTCACCGGGTTCAAAGACCTCCCGATCGGGAGCGCGTTTGGCGACGAGGCGATGCTGCACGCCGGTGAAGTAGACGCTCTTCTGCACCTCGGCTTCGCCGGACTCAATGAGAGCGCCACGCTCCGCCAGCATCTCTAGGGGGGCTGGGCCTTCGTCCAGCCTGCGGTAGGTGGCGCCGGTGATGGGCTTGCCGAACTGCCGGAATGCCGCGAAGTCAGCGTAGTAGAGGACTTTGCTCATTTTTACCGCGCCGAATGTTGGGTCGTCCGTGGACTCAGAGGCGATGTAGAGAAGCAGCTCTCGGAACTTCTCTGGGTTAAATGTGGGTTGATAGGGGCGCGCGTCGGCGAGCATCAGCCGTACCTCCTTTCGCGCGGGGGCGATGCCGGCGTGTTCCCGCGTAGCTGCGAGTCCATTCTTTGTAGGCCGGAGTATACGCGCAAGGGGCAAATATCACGGCTTAGCTCCCACCTTCGCGCCAGGAAGGGTTGAGAGAACGTTAGAGGTTGAGCTCGTACCAGAACGACCGCCACGCCAAGACGAACCCCAGACCCTCGTAGACTCGTATCGCCGGAGGATTCTCGCTGTCCACCGTGATCTCCAGGGGCGACGCCCCCAAGTCGAACAGCGCGTCGATCCCGGCTCCCGTGATTGCCCGTCCCAGCCCCTTACCCTGTCGGGCGGCCAGCACGCCGACCATCCCCACGACGCCCGGCCCTGGCTCGACTTCGCGGTGGCCCCAGCAGTAGCCGACGGCCCGCCCCGCCTCTTCGAGCAGCGCGACAGGATCCGGCCGGAGCATCGGCTGATCGAACACCCGGTACTCGATCTCCGCCATGGTGTTCGGCGCGTAGCCCCAGCTGCCCGTGAAGGCTGCATTCTGCAAGTCCGTGATTGCCTGCGCGTCTCGCCGTTCCGCCAGGCGGACCGACATGCCGGCGGGAATCGGAGCGTTGGCGCGCGCATCGGAGGTCCGAGTCAGGTGCAGGTGCGTTCGAACGTGGCGCCACCCGCGCTCACTGTAGGCTCGCCTCCGCCCCTCGTCCGCCTCCGGCACGTCTACGTGAAGGACCGATAGCCCCGCCGACCGGGCGCGGGCCATCGTCTCTTCGAGCAACGCGTCGCCAACGCCCCCGCCCCTATGCTCGCCCCCTGCCACGAGCTCCAGCACGCCGCGCCGGAGGGCAGGCTCGTGCGTGAGATACGCATAACCCACCGGCCTCTCGCCCTCGAACGCCAACACGCAGTCGCGCTCCGGCGCAAGGTTCGGCTGACCGAAGTCGCGGGCAAAACCCTCAACCTCGGCGGGCGACGGAGCGCGGCCCTTCTGGAGGAAGGCCAGCGCTTCGAGGTCGGCTGGGGTGTAGGAGCACAGCGTTGGAGATGGGGACATCGTAATGGGCAAGAGGGCGGAGGTCAGTTCAGCGGGAGCAGGCGATAAACCGCTATCATCCTACCAGACCCCCTTTTTCGATACGGAGGCGTATGGAGACCATCGAGACTCCCGAACGGTCCATGCTCGTGATACCCCACCCTGACGACGGTGAATCGGGCGCTGCCGGGACAACCGCGAAATGGGCGCGGGAAGGCTGCCGAGTCCTCTACGTCGTCTGCACGAACGGCGACAAAGGCTCCTCCGACCCCGAAATGACGAGCGAGCGTCTGGCCGCGATCCGAGAACGAGAGCAATTGAACGCCGCCGCCGTCCTCGGCGTCGAGGACGTGGTCTTCCTCGGCTACGGAGACGGCGAGCTCGAGGACACCCGCGAGTTCCGAGGCCGGATCGTAGAGCAGATACGCCGCTGGAAGCCGGACGTCGTTTTCGCCATGGACCCGATGCGCGTCGCCTCCCACAGCCACCGCGACCATCGCATCTCCGGTCAGACCGCGATGGACGCGTGCTTCCCCTTCGCGCGCGACATCCTCCACTTCCCCGAGCACATCGCCGATGGCCTCGAACCCCACAAGACCGGCAGCATCCTCCTCTGGGGCTCCGAGAACCCCGACGTCGTCGTGGACATCGAGAGCACGATCGACCTGAAGATGCGGGGGCTCGCCGCCCATGAGAGTCAGCTCTCGACCGACCCCGCCCGCATCGAGCAGTTCGCGAAACGCCGCGCCGAGGACGCCGCCCGCAGGGCCGCCGATCACGGCCATCCCTATAGGTATGCGGAGCTCTTCCGCCGCATCAGTTTCCGCCGATAGGGCCATCTTACGTCGCGTAAGAGGCCCTGTCTCGGTCGCTTCCGAGAGGGCCGTCCCACGCGACTACGCAAAGGGCGCGGTCAAGCAACGGGCCTATTCGACCGTGCGAAGACCAAGAGCGAAACCTGCCTCGTTCGCTAGAGCGGCGGCGCTGGTGACAGGATTCTCCAAGGTGGCGAAGGCTGCGCCGTTGATGGCGAACTGGGCGGCTTCCGCGGCGGTGCCGGCGTCGAAGTCCGTGGTCTGGGAGTCGCGGACGTCGTTGGCTTCGTAGGTGGCGACGTAGCGGGCGGCCCCGGCAGCGAGGGGGACTTCCTTTACCACGAGGGCGTCGCGGCGGACGATGGCCAGCCAGCCGGCGTCGCCGCGCCGAGGCACGGCGGCGGCTATGCGCGGGGTGTCGAGAGCGTCGTGCTCGTAGTCGAGGGCCAGCAAGGCGAGGGTCATGGCGTCGCGGATGGGGAGGCCGGCGTTTACCTTCTCGGCGATGGGGTCAGTATGCGAGCCGTTGGATGCGATGGCCCAATCGCCCGCCAGGCGGAGCGCGTTGTAGGCGATGTAGGGGTTCTTCTGGATGTCCCCCTCGTGGCCGGGCCGTGGAACAATCGCCAGCGTGCCTGCGTTGTCGACCGCCATGCGGTTGGGGAAAGAGCGGCTCGACACGCGATACATGACGGCGTTGGCGCCTGCTTTGGTCCTGCCTACTGCCAGGATGCGTCCGACGTACACGATGGTTCCCCTTAAATGAGCGCGAGGGCGGGGTCTGCGTCAAGGCCAAGGTCGAAGCCCCGTCTCGCTCCGTGGATGTAGCGGTAGTAGCCGGCGGCCGCGATCATCGCTCCATTGTCGGTGCAGAGCCGGGGAGCGGGAATGAGCACCGGCGCGGGGGAGCGTTCGATGCAGGCCTGGCGGAGAGGGCCGTTCGCGGAGACGCCGCCGCCGAGCACGAGGCCCTTTGCCCCGGACTGCCGGACGGCTTCGGCCGCCTTGGCGGAGATAACGTCTACGACCGAGTCCTGAAAGGCCGCCGCAATCTCGGCCACTGCGCCGGGGTCCGGGCCTTCTTCGGGCGCCGGATACACGTCGAGCTCTTGCGCCTTGTGGAGGACGGCGGTCTTAAGGCCCGAGAAGCTGAAATCGAGGGAGCCGCCGAGCCAGGCGCGCGGGAGCTTGAACGAAGGCGTGACGCCCTCGGCGACGCGCTGCACGACGGGGCCGCCGGGGAAACCAAGACCGAGGAGCCGGGCGGCCTTGTCGAAGGCTTCGCCCGCCGCGTCGTCGCGGGTGCGGCCCAACAGCTCGTAGTCGCCGTGGCCTCGCATCAGGATGAGGTCCGTGTGGGCGCCCGAGGCGATGAGCACGATAAGAGGGAAGCCTGGGTCCGCAGCCGGATCGTCGTACTCGAGCCAGGCGGCGTAGGTATGGCCCTCCAGGTGGTGTACCCCGACGAGCGGCAGACCGCGCGCGTAGGCGAGGGCTTTGGCGGTGTTGACGCCGACCATCAGCGCCCCGACCAGTCCGGGGCCTTGGGTGACGGCGACGGCTTCGATGTCGTCGAGGCCGACCTCCGCTTCGCCGAGCGCGCCTTCGATGACGGGGACGATCTGCAGCAGATGCTGCCTGGACGCTACCTCGGGAACGACCCCTCCGTACCGGGCATGGAGGGCGACTTGAGAGGAGACGACGTCCGCTAGTACGCGGCGGCCGTCCTCAACGACGGCTGCGGCGGTCTCGTCACAGGAGCTTTCGATACCCAAGATGAGCATGGCCGACTGGCGGCTTGAGGCCGCGCCCCTATGCTACCATCGCGCTATGACTGAATGTGGCGGGCTCCGTCGGTGCAAATGGGGCCGCGAAGGGGTTCCCGATGCTGGGTGATGTCAGCGCCGCCAGTGCTCTGTTGCTGGCGGCGTTTCTTGTGCTGTCTGCATTCTTCTCAGGCTCGGAGGCGGCGCTGCTCTCGGTGCAGCGCGTGCGCATACGCCATCTAGCCAACACGAAGACGGCGGGAGCGTCGCGCGTGGCGCGGATGGTCGAACACCCGGAGAAGTTGCTGCCGCCGATCCTGCTCGGCAACAATCTCGTGAACACCGGGGCCGCAGCCGTCGCGACGAGCCTGGCCCTCACGCTCATCGCGGACGAGAGTGTCGCAGTTGCGTCGGCGACCGCCACGGTCACAATCATTCTGCTCATCTTCGGGGAGACCATTCCGAAGACAATCGCGGCTCGCCACGCCGAGCGGTCTTCGATCATCATCGCGCCGGCGATTCAGGCGTTGAGCTGGGTCCTGAGGCCGTCCTCGTTCATCCTGCTGGCGATCAGCACAGGCATCGTGAAGCTGTTCGGCGGAGGATCAGCGCGGGACGAGGTGACACAGGAAGAGATCAAGACGCTCGTCCAGGTAGGAAGCGAGCGCGGCGCAGTGGAACAGGGAGAGGCGGAGATTATCCGGCGAGTGTTGGAGTTCGGCGACCACCATGTCAGCGAGCTCATGACGCCGAGACCCGAAATCGTCACGATAACCGCGGGCTCCACCATCGGCGGCTTCCTTGCTCTGTACAGCGGCAACTACCACACGCGGTTCCCCGTGACCAGGGACAACCTCGACGACATCGTCGGGCTGGTCTCGGTGAAGGACGTGATGCGCCAGCTCGCCGCGGGAGCGGCGCTCGATAGCTCGGTTACGGCCGGAGCGCGCCCGGCCCGCTTCGTGCCCGAGACGAAGCTCGTCAACGAGTTGTTCGATGAGATGCGCGCAAGCGGGGACCAGATCGTCATGGTGGCGGACGAGTTCGGCGGCGTCTCGGGCCTCGTGACGCTCAAACGGCTGGTCGAGGGCATCGTCGGACGCGTGCGGGACGAGGAGCAGCCGGGCGGCCAGCCGGAGGTGCTCCCCCTCGACGAGAACACCGTCGAACTGGACGGCGGGTTGTCCATCACAGAAGCGAACGAGCGCCTCGGCATGAATATCCCCACTGGCGAGTATGAGACGGTGGCGGGGTTCCTGCTGGAAATCCTTGGCAGCATCCCAGCGGAGGGCGCGGTCATCCTCTATCGCAATCTACGCTTCGCCATCCTCGAGATGCGAGCGGCGCGCATTGTCCGCGTGCGAGTCACGCGTTCCTTCATCGAGGGATGACGAGCGGGCCGCGCCCCGCGACGAGGCGGGTGGCTATGGCGATGCGCCGGGCGCTCGCGCGCCACGACGAGGGACTGGGCATCGGCAGGCTGGTGCTGGCGGTCTCCGGCGGCGCCGACTCTATGGCGATGCTCTTGGCCACTGCGGAGGTGGGCGCGAGGCTCAGAAAGCGCATGGTCGTCGCGCATTTCGCCCACGGACTCAGGCCATGGGCCGACCGTCGAGAACAAGCGCTGGTCAGGCGTACTGCGGCGGACCTGGGCCTGCCGTTCGAAGCGGGGCAAGGACGGACGAAGCCGAGCGAGGCGGCGGCGCGAGAGGAGCGCTACCGCTTCCTTGGCCGAATCGCGGCGGAGTACGACGCTGCGGGCGTCCTCACCGCTCACACGCAGGACGATCAGGCCGAGACGGTGCTGCTGCGCCTGACGCGCGGCGCCGGTCTGCGAGGGGCAGGGGCGATACGCGAACTGTCGAGCCGGGTGGTGGACGGTCGAAATCTGACGCTTCTCCGCCCCCTATTGGCCGTGAGCCGGGTGGAGACCGAGGCCGTCTGCAAGGAGGCCGGAGTCTCGCCCGCGCGCGACGCATCCAACCGTTCGCTGAAGTACGCGCGCAATCGGGTGCGGCTGCGCGTCCTGCGTGAGCTGGTAAAGCTCAATCCCGACGTGCGCGCCGCACTGGCCGGGTTCGCCGAGACAGCGACGGAGGACGAGGAGCTGCTGGAAGCCATGGCGCTCGAAGCTGTGGCGGCGTTCGAGGAGCGGTCACCGTGGAGCATTGCATGGCCCAAGGCCGAGCTACGGAGGCTTCCTCGCCCCCTGCTTGTGCGGGTGTTGGAGCGCGCGTGGCGCAGCCTCCAAGGCGAAGGAGCGACACTCGGACGCCGCAAGCTCGACCAAGCGGCCCTCGTCATTGCGAGAGGAGGGAAGACGGCGTTGGGCAAAGGCTGGAGCCTAACGGTTGGGCCTGGACCGATGGCGCGGATGGCCCTTATCGAAGAATCACCCTCTCCCCCGTCTGCGGGGGAGAGTTAGAGAGGGGGCTCCCCTCCGCCATTCCCGCGCAGGCGGGAACCTCGCAGCCCTCCGCGCCCTCCTTGCCGGGCGTGCGTCAGGAGCGGCTGCGGAGCGCCCTGGGCGGGCGGTGAAAGCGCACCGTCTTCGGCGGCGAAGCCTTCGGGCGAGGCAGAGCATGTCGCTGCTTGAGCGGAGACCAGGGACGGCCCTTTGCCCGCGCCCGAGGTGGGCTCACGCGAGGCGCCGCCGGCTCTTCGCCGGAGGCCGGGGCGTCGCCTAGAGTCGGCTCGTCGGCGGTGGCTGGTCCCGAGTCCGGCGCGGCGGCTGGAACGCTGGCGCCTGTCATCAGCTCGTAGAGGCGTTGGGCGACGAGGTGGGAGTCTCGTTTGGCGTTGGAGCTGCGCAAAGGCTGGACTATCACGTGCCCCTGCGCGTAGAGGCGGAGCTCGCCCTCCCCGTCGGGGAAAGCCCAGCCGGCCAAGACGTACACCGCGACGAGGACCGGCAGACCGCCGAGGAGCAGCGAGACGAACGGCACGCCGATAACGCTCCAGCTTATCAAGCCGAGGGCCGCGCCTACGACGAGCAGCAGCATCCCTTGGCCGAGCCGCTCGGACGGCCGGGAGACACTGAGCACTTCCACCGCTGTCAGATTGCTCAGTGGAACGAGCGTTGTCGTGTGGGCGCCCGTGTATGAGCCAGCCTTGATCGCCCGTTGGTTTGTAACGATGAGCGCGTCACCCCGTTGCGGAGGTGAGGTCAATACGCCTGACGCGGCGTCGATGGCAACCTCGAAATGCTCGTCGGCGAGCCAGGGAATCTGTCGCCCGGAATTCTGGGGCCCGGAATTATGGGAACCATCGTTGGCTTCTGCTGGTCTCATAGTCACAGGTTTAGGTTACGGTTGGTGAGAGTCATGGTCAAAACAGCCTGATGCCCATTCCTCTCCCCTGTTTGCGGGGGAGAGTGAGAGAAGGGGCCGTCAGAAGTACGCCAATCCCTATAGTAGCCGCAACAGCCGAGGATTCGGGGGCGGGGGCTCCGTTTCCTGGGGCACTTCACGGTCGCTGATCGAGCGAATATTCGGGAAGAACGCGACCGGCGACGAGGAAGCGACGTAGCTCGTATCGTGCAGCACGTCCACCGGGGCGCTTGAGTCCACCAGCTCCCGGATGCGCTCGGGACTCATGCGCCCGCTTACGACAATCTGCACCTTGCGCGAGCCGATCTGGTCCAGCTTCTTACGCACCTCGTGGATCTCTGTGGCCGACACCACCTTCCCTCCCGGCATGCGCGAGAGCCGCACGCTGTTCAGGCGATCGCCCGCAGCCCGGGCGACCGACTCCACCTGATCGACCACGTCCTTGCGAGGGTCAACGTACGCAACGCGTTGGATGTCCGGCGTGACTGCCCTATCGAACGCGAGCAAGGCCCTCACCGGGTCTCCCATCAGCTGCACCAACGCCCCAGAGACCGTCGAGACCGGCGGCGAGCCTGCAAGCCGCGTGCCGAGCACTGTTGACCCGGACACGCAGCCGCCTACCACGGCGGCGTAGTCCATCACCGCCGCAACCGACGGATGTACGTTGTGCGCTCCCACGGAGACGACCGGAATGCCCCTTGCCTCCTCCGTCAGCTCCCTGGCTGCCGTTGCCCAGCCGCTCTGGTGGGCCAGCGTCCCGCAGATCGCCGTCTCGTACAGACCGAACGACGAGTACGGCGCGCGCACCTGAAGACACACCTCGTTCCTTTCCACTGACGCGCCTTCTTCAAGAGCCCATACCTGCCGGTTGCCCTCCGACGTCACTTTGGCCAGCACAGCCTTCACTTCTTGCGACCCGCAAAGTACTGAGGCTCGGCTAGCCGAGAACTCCATCACGACCGTTGGATTCATTCCTTCGTTGCGAAGGATGCGCTGGGTGCGGTGGAGGTATAGGTCTGCGGTATCGCCGGTGATAATCGACGGCCGCACTTCAAATGATGGGCTACGGAATTGCATGTTCCACAGAAACGGCGAGCCTCCGAAGCGATCACACGGGACAACTTCCGACGAATAGCGCGAACATGCTAAGTCCGCGCCGTCGAGCCTTCAATACGATATCCCCGCCCATTCTCGTTGCCTCCACGCGCGCCCGCGCCAACTCCATCCGCCACTGCTCCGTCATTCCCGCGCGGGCATTCCCGCGCGGGCGGGAAACTAGCTATCGGCGCCCGCCCGCCTATTTCGACAGTTCTGATGTGGGTTTTGGCTCCGCATGAGAGATTCCCGCGAAGGTGTGAACCGTGGAACTGCGGGGGGAGCGCAGATGGGCGACGCCCTCTGCCGGTGGCGCGGGGGACCCCACACCACATGCGCGACTGGAGATTGGGAAGATTTACGCCGGACAGGAAGGTCTGCGGGGAGGACTGTGGGGAGGAGAGCAACGGGTGTAACCTCGCGGCGCCAGCACCGAAAGCGCCCCTGAATGGAGGACCTGCGATGACTAATCGAAACATCGACCAAGCCCCCGGTGACCGGCCGAGCCTCTTCGGCTATGAAGAAGCTAAGGGCCGCGACTTCCCCAAGAAATCGATTCGCCTGTCGCGCACGGACACGCTGACCGTCTCGGTGCAGATCATCAACGCTGGCGGCGAAACGAACATGCACTCCCACGCCAACGCCGACGAGGCATGGGTCGTTCTCGCAGGTCGCGCCCGTTTCTACGGCGTTAGCAAGGACGCCGAGAACGGCGAGGAGATAGTTGGCGAGCTGGGGCCTCGCCAGGGAATCACGATCCCCAAGGGAGTGCCTTACTGGTTCGAATCCGCGAGCGACGACCAGCTGGAGATACTGCGCGTCTCCTCGGTCGACAACAGCATCGCGGCTGAGCGCATCAACTTCGAGCCGCTGAAAGACTGGCAGGTTGCCCGCGACCTTGGCGGCCGCGACGCCACGGCTGAGGAGCGCAGCCAGTCTGCGTAGCTGTCTGCCCGTGAGACCTTTCGGGCCCTAGTCCGGCGGGTCCACCTTCGGCAGCCCGCCGAATCGCAGCCGCGCCAGGCCTCGAAGATCGTCGATGGCCGTCTTCACCACCTTTACCCGCGTGTCGGGGTCCTCGCTCCATGTCACCGGAATCTCCTTCCATCGGAACCCTCGCTTCACCGCGATCACCAGCAGTTCCGTATCGAAGAACCAGCCCGTGTCCTGTATGTGCGGCAGGAGCGTCCGTGACGCCGCCCCGCTCATCGCCTTGAACCCGCACTGCGCGTCCCGGAAGCGCGTCCCCAGGCCGAGCCGGATGATGAGGTTGTAGGCTCGCGAGATTGCATCCCGCTTCAGCGAACGCTCCGTCCGCGACTCCCGCGACAGCCGCGACCCCCAAGCAATGTGGTTCCCCTCCTCCAGGATCGCCGCCACTAGGCCCGGGAAGGCCTCTACGTCCGTCGAGAGGTCGACGTCCATGTACGACACGACGTCCGCCTCGCTCTCGGACCACGCCCGTTTCAGCGCTCGCCCGCGTCCCCGCTGGTCCAGATGAATCACTGCCACTTCCCCCGGACGTTCCTTGGCGTAACGGGAGGCCACGTCGAGCGTTCCGTCCGTCGAGCCGTTGTCGGCGACGACGATCCGCCACTCATGCCGCAGGTTCGCCCTCAGGAACTCGCTGAGCGTCTCGATGCAGCGCGGGAGCGAGTGCTCCTCGTTGAGCACCGGAATCACGATGTCTACGGCGGCCATGCCTTAGCTCCTATCCGTCAAGGCGCGCGCGATGGCGAAGGGGTCGGACGCCACCACCGGCTCGGCGAAAAGCTCCATGCTTCCGATATCGCTCGTCCGCGTCCCCAGGCTGCCCCGGTCGACCACGCGGACGACCGCTGGAAATCCGTCCCAGTCCTCAGAGGTTGGGGCGAGCGGCGGCAGCTGCGCCCCGACGTTGAAAGACCGCACGCCGAGCCTGTCCCGGAACGCCGCGAGCGTCTCGAATAGCGCGTCGGCCAGCCCCTCGTCGAAACGTGGCCCTCCGTCGGGACTTGAAGAGAGAATGACGACCTCTTTCTCCTTCACGGGCGTCAGGCTCGCCGTCACGCGGACCTCTCCGCTCGACGCGCACAACCCGAGGCTCGTGTGGACAGCGGCCAAGTCCTCGAAGTAGTCGCAGCCATACGCCTCGCGATAGCGCTGTGCCGCTGAGCGTAGCGCCTCGATTTTGGCGTAATGCCGTCCGCGCGCGAGCTGCACCTGCGCATGCCCGTGCACGATGGAACCGCCCGACCGCCATAGGCAGTTCCACAGGAAGAACGGGTAGACCGACGCCTCGTCCGCCTCGTGCGCGACTGCGAACCACCGGTTGGCCAGCTCCACGCAGCTCCTCACGGAGTCCCGGTCGAACCGCAGAGGGTCCGGCTCCTTGAACACCAGCAGGCTGTGGAGCCCGTCGTACTTGGCGACGTTTGCAGCGGTAAGGGCTGCGTCCCCCTCCAGCCGCCCAAAAAGGTCCTCCGGCGTCGACTCCAGCGGCTGCGCCCACGGGTCATTCGCAAGCTCCGAGGAGAACTCGTCGTCCGCTCTGAGCTCAGCCCGCACGGGTCGCCGCGCCCGAAGGTCGTTGAAAATCGCCGCCTCGCCCGTCGCCAGATTCGTCACCCGAACGACGCGTTGCTTTTCCACCGAGGACACGTCCCCAAACGTCCGCTCGACCCACGGCGCCATCGAGTCCGGGACACGCATCCGCCCCTCGGCCTCGATGACCGAATAGATGCGGTGGAATCGGAGGGCGTCGGCGGCATCGAGCTCCCCAGCCAGCTTGGGCAGGTCGACTATCGAGAGCGAGACGTCGGAAGCGCCGGCCAACGGGAGACGGCTACTCGGTCGCCCGCGGCGTGAGCCTGCGCTCGAGGGAGAGTTTGTCCATCTGCAGCTGTACGGGGATGGGATACACCCCGGTGAAGCATGCGTTGCAGAATCCTTCTCCCGTGGGGTCGCCGTTCACCGCGGAGTGCAGACTCTCGACGCTCAGATAGCCCAACGAGTCCGCGTCGATCATCTGCCGTATCTCATCGACCGACCTGTTCGACGCGATCAACTCGTCCTTGGTGGCCATGTCCACGCCGAGGTAGCAGGGGTTGAAGATGGGCGGAGCGCACACCCGCACGTGGACCTCCGCCGCCCCCGCACGCCGAAGCAGCGCCACGATGGGCGGGGTGGTCGTTCCTCGCACGATGCTGTCGTCGACGACCACCACGCGCTGGCCGGAGAGCACCTCGGGCAACGTATTGAACTTGTTGCGGACGCCGAGCTCCCGGAAGCGTTGGTCCGGCTCGATGAACGTCCGCCCCACGTACCGGTTCTTGATCAGGCCATAGCCGAACGGGATGCCCGACTCCAGCGCATACCCCACAGCCGCCGAGTTGGCCGAGTCTGGTATCGCAATCACCATGTCGGCTTCCACCGGGTGCTCCCTGGCAAGCGCCCGGCCCATGCGCGTCCGCGAGCTATGGGTCAGCTCGCCGTCCAAGATGGAGTCCGGACGCGCGAAGTAGATATGCTCGAAAACGCAGTGCGCCTTGCGGGTGTTCGGCGCCTGCGATGGGATGCTGTGGAGCCCATCCCGGTCGATGACCACCGTCTCTCCCGGCTCGATCTCCCGGACGAACTGGGCGCCGATGTGATCGAAGGCGCAGCTCTCCGACGCGAATACCCACCCGCCGTTCGCGTAGCGTCCCAACGCCAGCGGGCGTATACCGTGCGGGTCACGGATGCCCAGCAGAGTGTCGGGCGAGGCCACCACCAGCGAGTACGCCCCCTTCAGCGAGCGCATCAGGTAGGCCGTCTTCTCCTTCCACGAGTCGCCTGGGGCCCAGGCGAGCAAGTGGGCAATCACCTCCGAGTCCGTCCCGGTGACGCACTGCACCCCCCACTCGTCCTCCAGTCGGTCTCGGAGCTCGGCGGCGTTGACGACGTTCCCGTTGTGGCCGAGCGCAATCTCGACCGTATCGCTCTTGGAGAGGATGGGCTGCGCATTCAGGGCGCTGCTCGACCCCGTCGTCGAGTAGCGGGTATGCCCGATTGCGATGTGTCCGGGAAGGCGGTCGATGTCCTCTTGCCGGAAGGCGTTGGAGACGAGGCCGACGTTCGTGAAGTTCCGGAGCGTCCGACCGTCCGCGGCGGCGATCCCTGCGCTCTCTTGTCCCCGGTGCTGAAGGGCGAACAGCCCGTAGAAGGCGACCTGCGCGGCGTCGCTATTAACGCTCGCCGGTAGGTAAGCGCCCATCACCCCGCAAGCTTCGCGGGGCGAATCCGACTCCGTGCTGACGGGCCTATGGCTTTCGGCCAAAAAAACCTGCTTACACCGGAAGGGCTGGGGGATGTATACCATTCTATCCCACTCGCAACAAGTACCCTCGCCCCGCCATTCCCACGTCCGCCGAGGCAACCACGACACTTGCGCCTTCCCCCGGCGCCCCTATTTTGCGCACTTTTGCTGCATCTTTGCGCATTTCTAACCCTCTCCCACTCGTAAACCTGTGCATTTTACGAGTGAGCGACGGGGCCGTTTCGGGCAAATTCAGGCCGGCTCGCGCCACACTGGCCTCCTGCGGACCTACGCGCGTTGGTCGAACGGCCCGCCGCGCCGCCCCTCATGCGCGCAGCAGTACGAAGAACTCCCTGTTGCCCGTCTCTCCCGCAACCCGCGACGCTCGAACGCCCAGCACCCGAAGACCCCTCTCGACGGCCCACAGGCAGAATCCGCCGACTACCCGGGCGTGTACTTGCGGGTCTCGCACGACCCCCCGAGCTTTCACCTGCCCCCTGCCCGCCTCGAACTGCGGCTTCACGAGCGCCAGCGCGCGGCCCCCTGGCCGCAAGTGTGCGAGCGCCGATGGCAGGACCAATCGAAGGGAGATGAACGACACGTCCGCAACGACCAGGTCAACTGCCTCCGCCAGCTCAAACGGCGTCCGCGCATTGAGGCTCTCTCGGAACGTCACCCGTTCGTCCCGCCGGAGCTTCTCCGCAAGCTGCCCTCGCCCGACGTCGACCGCGTAGACATGCCTCGCCCCCGACTGCAAGAGACAGTCCGTGAATCCGCCGGTCGACGCCCCCACGTCGAGGGCCACAAGGCCCCGGACCTCGACTCCAAAGTCATCGAGCGCGCCCGCCAGCTTGTCCCCTCCTCTGCTCACGAACCGGCGGCGCAGCGCCAACCGGATCTCTGCGTCCGAGGGGAGCAGCTGACCGGCCTTCTCGATCCTCCCGTTGGGCAGCAGCGCCTCGCCTGCGAGAATCATCGCGCGTGCGGCCTCGCGGGAGCGCGCCATCCCCCGGCTGACGAGCAGTTGGTCAGCTCGTTCCTTTCTCGTGGACTTCATGCTCTCGTGGACTTCATGGTTTTCAGGGCAAGGAACGCTCGCGACAATCTCCTGCTGAAAGCCCGGAGCGGCTTCCCGTCCAGGCTGACGCGGTTTGACACCTCCTCTGCGCGACCAGTATACTTGCTGACCGGATATCGCCCTTCGATTGGAGAGCTACAGCAGTGCCGAAGCGTACTTGGCAACCTAAGAAACGACGCCGTCAGCGGAGGCACGGGTTCATGGCCCGTATGCATACCCCCGGCGGACGGAGAGTGTTGAGTGCGCGGCGGCTGAAGGGGCGCCGCCGCTTGGCGGTCTAGACGCCTTCGGAGAGGCGTCACCCGTAATGGCGGGCCAAGGCATCCGGCGGGAACAGCATCTCCGTCGGCAGAGCGAGTTCCAAGCGCTGCGTAAGAGCGGCCTCTCGCGGGCGCATCCCTTAGTCGTGCTGAGGGCCGCCCCCAATGCGCTCCCCTACGTCCGCTTCGGCTTCGTCGTTAGCAAGCGTGTTTCCAAGCTGGCGGTCGTCCGCAACCGCATACGCCGGAGAATGCGCGAAATCGTCCGACGCCTGCCCTTGGGGGAGGGCTGGGACATGCTTATCATCGCCCGGAAGGGCGCCGCGGACGCTGCGTTCGCCGACCTGCGGGACGCAGTGGAGCGACTGGCAAGCCGGCTGGGAATCGTGGCGATGACGCCGCGCCCCAACGCCGCCGCCGAGGCGGGGAGAGGACAGGATGCGTAGGACTGCGATCGGAGTAATCTCGGTCTACCAGCGCGTCCTGTCGCCGTTCTTACCTAGCGTGTGCAGGTACTCGCCGACCTGTTCCCACTACGCCCAGGACGCTATCTGGATTCACGGCATGCTAAGAGGCGGATGGCTCGCCGTCAGACGGCTTGCCCGATGCCACCCCTGGGGCGGTCAGGGATACGACCCTGTGCCCGAACGCCCGAACGGCCACAACGACCAAAACGCCGGCGTCAGCTCCGCGTAGCTGCCCCGGCCGGGTTCCGGAGCGTGGGGCCTCTCGCCTCGTACTCCGAACGTAAGGATGCATAGTTGAATCGGACCGGCCCACGCCCCGCTGGACTGGGGGGCCCATTACTTGCGCTGCTCGTATTGCTCAGCGCAACTCTGCTATTTGCCGGCTGCGCCCAGAACAGGAGCGCCGCCACGCAAAGCTGGTCGGGCCTCGCGGTCACGGATGATTCCCTCTTTGTTGGGACCAACGAGGGCAAGCTGATCCAGCTCTCCCTCGACGCGGGCATCGCGCGCATCGCCCCCTACATGGTCCCGGACCCCGCCGAAGGCGAGGGCTTCCCCGCTCTCTACGGCACGCCCACAGTCGAGAACGGCCGCGTCTTTGCCGGCGCCTACAACGGCGTCGTCGTATCGGTCAGCGCCGCCGACCTCGGCGACGCAAGGACCTTCGAGATCGAGGGCAACGACCTCGCCAAGGGCATCGCCGGCTCCGTGCTTCCCGCGGGCGAGCTGCTTGTCGTCGCCGCCGCCGAGGACGCCGACAAAGGCCGGCTGTACGTCCTCGAGTCCGGCAGCCTCATCGAGAATTGCCGGTACCCGGCGAGGAATGAAGAGCCCATCGGCCAGATATGGTCCACCCCCGTGCTACACAACGGCATCGCCTACTTCGGAGACCTGAGCCACGAGGTCCATGCCGTGTCCATCTCCGATTGCCGCCCAGTCTGGGACCGGCCGGTCGAACTTGGCGGCGCAATCGTGGCTCCGCCCACCATCGCCGGAAGCAACCTCTATGTAGGCGCCTTCGACCAGATTTTCTACGCAGTCAATATCGCCACCGGAGGCGTCACCGAGCTGTTCGATGCGGAGAATTGGTTCTGGTCCGGCTCTGTCACCGATGGGGACCGCATCTACGTCCCCAACATGGACGGCAACGTATACGCCTTCGACATCCGAGACGGACGGGTGGCGTGGGCCTACCCGAACGATGGGACAGGCGAGCCCATCCTCTCCACTCCTGTCCTCGTGGGAAGCCAGCTCGTCTACGCGTCGGACTCAGGGGTCATGGTCGTGCTTCGCGCGAGAGACGGTGTGCGCCAGTGGGACCGCCGGGTCGGCAACGACGTGCGGGCGCCGCTCTCCACCGACGGCGTCCGCGTGTTCCTCCATTCCCTCGATGAGACAGTCAGCGCCGTGGACTTGGAAACCAAGCAGCTCGCATGGGAGCGCAACTTGGATGACGTAAAGTAGAGCGGTAACGATGGAATTCCTTGCCCTCCTCTGGTCGGAAGTGATCACCAAGCCAATGACCAACAGCTTGTTGGTCCTCTATGCCGTGCTTGGCCAGAACCTCGGAATCGCCATCATCGCCTTCACCGTCATCGTCCGCGGCCTCACCTACCCCCTCGTCGTCCGCCAGCTCCGGCAAATGAAGCGGATGCAGAGTCTCCAGCCGCGCATCAAGGACATCAACGAGAAGTACAAGAACAATCCTCAGCTTCGCGGCCAAGAGGTGATGAAGCTGTACCGCGAGATGGGCGTGAATCCCGTGGGCTGTCTCGGCCCCCTTGTGATCCAGATGCCCATCTTTATCGGCCTCTTCTGGGCCATCAACGGCGTGCTGCCCTTCACTCCCGAGAACCTCGCCGGCCTCTCCAGCAAGCTTTACGGGTGGCTGCCCTTCCTCGACAGCATCGTGCCGGTGAACAGGGCGTTCGTTGGCCTGGACCTCGCGCTCGACCCCATGCGGGCGGGCAGCATCCTCGGTTTCGTGCTCGTCGCCCTCTCCGGCATCAGCATGTATGTGCAGCAGAAGATGAGCCAGATGCCCTCCCCTGACCCCGCGCAGCAGAGCACCCAGCGCATGATGCTGTTCATGTTCCCCGTCATGTTCGGGATGTTCAGCCTCTTCTTTCCCCTGGGCCTTGTCATCTACTGGGTCGCCTCGACCCTCATCGGCATAGTTATGCAGTATTTCGTTTCCGGTTGGGGAGGTCTACGCTCTCAGGACGAGCCGGTCGCCGCGCGTCCCGTCTCAAGGCTCGGCCCGACCCTCAGCGGAGCCCTACCGGACAAGGAGGAAGGCGATGGAAGACCAGAGCCTCGTCCGCACAGCGAAGACCGTGGAGGAAGCGATCGAGCTCGCAACCCTCGAACTCGGCGTAGGCCGCGACGAAATCGAGGTCGACGTTCTTAGCAGTGGCCGCGCGGGCATCCTCGGCATCGGCGCCGAGCCCGCGAGAGTACGCGTCCGGCTCCTCGCTGACGACGACGGGAGCGCCCGCGCCGCCCTCGGTGTCGTTTCCCGCATCCTCGAAGAGCTGGACGTCGACGCCGCCCCGACCATCCGCAGTTCCGGCTCCGACGGCGACCAGCTCGCCGTCATCGACATCCAAGGAGACGACGCAGGCCTGCTCATCGGCCGCCGCGGCGAGACCCTCCGCGCCCTCCAGTTCATCACCAACGTGATCCTCAACCAGGGCGAGACCCGTACGGGGGGCGTGATTGTCGACGTCGAACAGTACCGCGAGCGCCGTCAGCGTCAGCTCCGCGATTTGGCCGAGCGCATGGCCCAACGCGCCATCAACAATGACAGCGACGTGACCCTCGACCCCATGACCCCCGCCGACCGCCGCATCATTCACATGTCGCTCGCCGACTACAGAGGCGTCAGGACTGAAAGCTCAGGCGAGGGCAGCCAGCGCTGCGTGACCATCTCTCCCACGGGCGAGGTCCCCTCATCGTTCGCAGGCGGCGATAGGTCCCGGCGCCGCAGGCGCAGGCCGCCGATCGACCGCTAGGCGGCGCCATGGGCTTTGAGTTCCCTCCGGAGGCGCGCCTTGCTGACAGGCGCAGGCTGCTGCTGACCCTTGGCGTGCCATATGCTCTCCTCTTCCTTGCGTCTCTGGTCGCCTGGCCGTGGCGAGCCCTGGAGATTCCGGGCGTCATCGGCACGCTTACCCCGCCGTCCTTTCTCATTCTCGCCGCAACCGTCGCCGCCTCGACCGTCGCCCTCCGCCGCCGGCTCCCCTTGTCGATGATTACCTGGCTCCCGGCCGGCCAGGGCGCAATCGTGCTCCTCGCGACAGGATTCTTCACCGTCGGCCCCCAGGACGAGCTGACCGGCCTCGCCTTCATCCTCGCCTACGGCGTCGTCTTTCTCATCGTCCTCGCCGTCACCACCGTGATTGCATCCCACGGCGGGCCGCTGGCCATCAGCTTCATCTCCTTGTTCGTCTTCACCCAGGCCGCCCGCTTCCCCGTGTTCGAGGCTGACGCGCCGGCCCCCATCGAAGGAGCAACCCTCCTCACCTTAGCCGCCGCCCTCCTGGCCGCCGCCGAAATCGCGCTGATGGTCTGGCTCGCGCGCCGCCTCGTCGAAGCCGCCGACGTCTCAGCTACGCGGACCGCCCTTTGGATTGTCGGCCTCGTCATAGCCCACGGGCTCCTGGCCAGCTGGGAGGACCCTGCGCTCAACGGCGCCCTGGCGCCGATCGCCGTTTTCGAGCAGATGGCGCGCTGGCTCATGTTCGCCGGAATCCAGCTCGGCATGGCGACGGTGCTCATCCGCTTCCGCCGCGCCCAATTCCGCGAAGAAGCGGCCCAATCCCCCGAACGGGCGCCCCAACCCCCCGAACCAGCAACAGAGGCAGCCACGTCCTCCCCGTCCGCGCCGGCAGGACCGTCCGATCTCGACGAGGCTGAAGGATCGCAGCCCCTGATCGACCGGGAGTCGGCTCGACAGCGACGCCGCCCCACGCCAAGGCGCCGCCGCCGCTGACGGCTCTCCATTCGTCACGTCCCCAGGCCGTCGCCGTTTGGTGAGACACCGCTCGGAGCGTAGAATCGCCGCCGAGCCACCGGGAGGACCGCCATGGATACAGGCATCGAGGGCAAGGTCGTGCTCATCACGGGCGCGGGCAGGAATATCGGAAGGGCCACGGCGCAGATGTTCGCTGCCGAGGGAGCGCGGCTCGTCCTGACCACCCGCCGAAGTCAAGACTTGCTCAACGAGACTGCAGTCGCCTGTCGCGCGGCGGGCGCCGAGGTGACGACCGCCCTTTGCGACGTCTCCGACGAAGACCAGGTGAACGCCATGGTCGAGACGGCGGAGCGCGGGTTCGGAGCTGTCGACGTACTGGTCAACAACGCGGCGCACCGGGTCCAAGGCCCTTTCCTGGAACAGACGACGGAGGACTGGCGCGCGACCGCCGGAGTCAACCTGGACGGCGTCATCTTCGCCAGCCGTGCGGTGTTGCCCGGCATGGTGGAGCGAGGCTGGGGACGTATCATCAACTACTCTGGCGTCTCCGCCTACCGTGGCGGCGGAGCGCTCAAAGCGGCGGTCAAGCTCGGCGTCGTCGGACTCACGCGGGGACTCGCCCGCGAGTTTGGCAAGCGCGGCGTCACCGTAAACGCCATCGCTCCAAGCTCCATCGAAGGCGAACGCGACCCCGGCACGGAGCGGGACGTGGACATCTCGGGCATCGACCCCAAGCTGCCCATCCCCCGGTTCGGCAGTCCGGAAGAGGTCGCGGCGCTGGTCGTCTACCTCTGCAGCAAGCACGCCGGCTACGTAACGGGCCAGACCTTCCATATCAATGGCGGCGACATACTCCAGTAGCCGTCTCGAACGAGGAGACTTCCATGACCCAGCCATCCACCCTTGACACGCTGGCGGCTTATATCTCGGGAGCGCTCGACAGCCCCCTGCCCCCGGCCGTGCATGAGAAGACCAAACACCACGTCCTGGACACAATCGCGGCGATGGTCACCGGCTCCCGGCTCAAGCCGGGCGGGGCCGCCATCAGTTTCGTGCGCGCCCAGGGCGGCGTCCCGGAAGCCGCCGTCATCGGCTCGAACGTCGTCACCACTGCCATCAACGCCGCCATGGCCAACGGCATGCTCGCCCACTCCGACGAGACCGACGACTCCCACGCGCCATCGCTCACCCATCCAGGATGCGCGGTGGTCCCCGCCGCGCTGGCCGTCGCGGAACGGCAGAACGCAAGCGGCGAGGCGTTCCTGCGGGCCGTGGCCCTCGGCTACGACATAGGATCGCGCATCGCACGGCTCATGGGCGGCATCGACGCTCGCGGCATGCACGGCCACGCCACCCACACCATCGGGCCCATGTTCGGCTCGACTGCGGCCGCCGCCGCTCTGGTGGGACTCGACGCCCGCGGAGTCCGATACTCCCTCTCCTACACGGCGCAGCAGGCCTCCGGCATCACCTCTTGGGCCCGCGACTCCGAGCACATCGAGAAGTCGTTCGTGTTCGGCGGCAACGGCGCGCGGAATGGGGTCACGTCCGCCCTCTTCGTGGCCTCCGGCATGACCGGCGAGGAGGACGCCTTTGAAGGCGAGAACGGGTTCCTCGACGTATTCTGCCCACGCCGGGATGAGTTCCCCGAATGGGTCGCAAGCCTCGGCGCCCACTACGAGATCAGCCTCACGAACATCAAGAAGTTCTCCGTTGGCTCGCCCATCCAAGCGGCGGCCGAAGCCATGACGTCGCTCGTCGCAGAGCATGCCG
Organism: Dehalococcoidia bacterium; assembly: GCA_965219425.1. GTDB lineage: Bacteria > Chloroflexota > Dehalococcoidia > Lucifugimonadales > Australimonadaceae > S5-327. Next base: position 3,048,561 of record OZ244741.1, on the reverse strand, counting down.
TCGCCCCCGGCGACATCCGGGAGGTCGAGGTGCTGCTCCCGCCCCAGGGCGCCCAGATCGTCAACGGCCGCCACATGCCCGACGTGAATCTCCAGTACTGCATGGCGGCCATCGCGCTGGATGGAGGAAAGCTGACGTTCGAGGCGACCCATACCTACGAGCGGATGAGCGACCCGGCAATCGTCGACCTCATGGGCAGAGTGCGGCTCGAAGGCTCGTCCCAGTTCGCGGGGATGGAGCGTCAGCGCCCCGCGACGGTGCGGATCCACACTGCCAACGCCGTCTTGGAGCGGCACGTGCCCGCCGTGCGCGGCACTGCCGACAGCCCCATGACCACCGAGGAGGTCGACGCCAAGGCGGCGGACCTCATCGGCAGCGTCTACGGCGAGCAGCGCGCCAATGACGTCGTCGCCGCCGTCCACGCTCTCGAAACGACTCCGGCAGCCGTCCTGCGCCCGCTCCTCACCGAGCCGTAGCCCCCATCCGCAAGCGTCCGGCATTGCCTTCCCCGCCACGCCGTTGACGGGTTCCGTCCCCCCCGTTACCATCCAAGTACAGGCCTCGACGGAGACGAGTAGGCAATCGCCGCGCGGAGAGCGAGCCGGGACCGGTGGAAGCCGGCGCGCGCGGACTGCCGAATATCACTCCCGAGCCGTCACCCGAACGCCCAACGGCTAGTAGGCGTGGCCGGGCGAGCCGCCCGTTACAGCGGCGCCCCTCGAAACTGAGGGACCAGAGTGCCCCGGCCCCGGTCGGGGAATGGTGGTGGCACCACGGGAACGCCCGTCCGCCTGTGCGGACGGGCGTTGTTTATTCGAGGAAACATGACTAGCAAACAGAAGCGCTACAGCCCGGTGTCCAGCAGGGTGAACTTCCCCCATCTCGAAGAGTCCATCCTCGAGCACTGGCGCGACGCAGACGTCTTCCGCCAGGTGGACAGCGTGAGAGGCGAGGCCCCCCTCTTCGTCTTCTACGAGGGCCCTCCGACCGCCAACGGCAGCCCCGGAATCCACCACGTCCTCTCGCGCTCGTTCAAGGACGTCATCCTCCGCTACAAGACCATGCAGGGCTTCCGTCCCCTGCGGCGCGGCGGATGGGATACCCACGGCCTTCCCGTCGAGCTCGAAGTCGAGAAGGAGCTCGGCCTCTCCTCCAAGCAGGAGATCGAGCAGTTCGGCATCGAAGAGTTCAATCGCAGGTGCCGAGAGAGCGTGTTCCGCTACGTCAGCGAATGGGAAGCGATGACCCGGCGCGCCGGCGTCTGGCTCGACATGGACAACGCCTACGTCACCTACCACAACTCCTACATCGAGTCCGCGTGGTGGGTCTTCAAGCGCCTTTGGGACATGGGCCTCGTCTACGAGGACTACAAGGTCACTCCCCACTGCCCGCGCTGCGTCACGAGCCTCAGCTCCCACGAGGTCGCCCTCGGCTACGAGGAGGACACGCCAGACCCCAGCGTCTACGTACGCTTCCCCGCGTCGGAAGCGCAGAACGCCGCCGCGCCGGAGCCGCAGAACACCGACATCCGCGCATCGGCCGAGACCCTCGCCAAGCTCGGCTACGACGGCGCCGCCTGGACCGCGCCCCGTCCCGCCTTCATCGCGTGGACCACCACCCCATGGACGCTCACCGCCAACGTCGCCCTCGCCGTCGGCCCCGGAGAGGAGTACGTCCTCGCGGAGTCGGACGAGACGGGCGAGCGCGCAATCGTCGCCCTCACTCTCATGGGCGCCGTCCTGAACGGCCCTTGGACCGAGATCGCCCGCTTTAGCGGCGAAAGCCTCGTCGGCGTCCGGTACGACCCTCCCTACGTCAGTCCAGAGCTCTCCGGCCACGTCCACCGCGTCCTCACCGCGCCCTACGTCACTACGGACGACGGCACGGGCATCGTGCATACCGCCGTGGCCTACGGCGCCGAGGACGCCGAGCTCGGCAAGGCCCACGGCTTCCAGACCGTCCACACAGTGGACAGCCGCGGCGTCCTCATGGAGGGCTTCCCCGGCTCGGGTAAGTTCGTCAAAGAGGCCGACGCCGACCTCCTCCGCGACCTCGGTGAGCGCGGCCTCCTCTTCCGGGACTCTTCCCCCTACTTCCACACCTATCCCTTCTGCTGGCGGTGCGGCACGCCTCTCCTCTACTACGCCAAGGCCTCCTGGTACATCCGCACCACCGCCAAGAAGAACGAGATGCTCGAGGCGAACCGGACTATCAACTGGGTCCCCGACCATATCCAGGAGGGCCGGTTCGGCGAGTGGCTCCGCAACAACGTTGACTGGGCCGTCTCCCGCGAGCGTTACTGGGGCACTCCCATTCCTATTTGGCGCTGTGTCGACGATCCGGAGCACGTCCAACCCGTCGGCTCGCTAGCCGAGATCGAGGCCCGCGTCACCGACGAAACACGCCGGCTTCTCGACGGCCTCGACCTCCACCGCCCATTCATCGACCGCGTGGAGCTCCGATGCGCCGAGTGCGGCGGCGTCATGCGTCGCGTTCCCGAGGTCGCCGACGCCTGGTACGACTCCGGCGCCATGCCGTTCGCCCAGTGGGCCTACCCAACGGTTGTGAAGGGTCCCGCAGGCCAGGACATCACCCTCGAGGGCGTCGAGGACCTCGTCGCAAGCCCTCTCTTCCCCGCCAATTACATCACCGAGGCCGTCGACCAGACGCGCGGCTGGTTCTACAGCCTGCTCGCTCTTTCAACCTTGATTACGGGCAAGCCTTCCTACGAGAACTGCCTCGTCCTCGGCCTCATCCTCGATGGCGACGGTGAGAAGATGTCAAAGTCCAAGGGCAATGTAGTCAACCCTTGGGAGGTCATGGAGCAGCACGGGGCCGACGCCCTCCGGTGGTGCCTCTTCACTGCGGGGCCCGCCGCCGAGGCGCGCCGCTTCTCTCACACCCTCGTCCAGGAGACCCTCCGCCAGTTCCTACTAACCCTGTGGAACACCTACAGCTTCTTCGTCACCTACGCCAATATCGACGGCTTCGACGCCGACGCCTGCGCCCACTATTGGAAGAACGGACGCGTGGGGGAGCCTTCGCTCGCCGCTCCTCCCCCCAATGAGCTCGACCGCTGGATCATCTCCGAGCTCAACGACCTCGTCCGGCAGGTCGCCCACGACCTCGACGTTTTCAACCCCACCGGCGCGGGCCGCCGCATTCAAGACTTCGTTAGCCTGCTCTCCAACTGGTACGTCCGGCGCAGCCGACGCCGTTTCTGGAAGCCGGCCCTGAGCCAAGCCGAAGGGCCCGAGCAGTCCGGCGACGACGATAAGACCTTGGCATACGTCACCCTCTATTCCTGCTTGCTCACCCTCAGCAAGCTCATGGCGCCCCTCACCCCCTTCGTCGCCGACGCCGTCTTCCGGAACCTGGCGCCCGATGGCGCCCGCGACAGCGTCCATCTGGAAGACTTCCCCCAAGCCGACCCCTCGCTCATCGACGACCGGCTCGACCGGGCCATCAGGCTTGCCATGCGCATCGCCAGCCTTGGCCGGGGCGCGCGCAGCAAGAGCAAGGTGAAGGTCCGCCAACCCCTCGGGCGCGTCCTTGTCCGCCCTCGCCCCGACGAGCGCGACCTCCTCCCCATCATCGAGTCCCAAGTGCTCGACGAGCTCAACGTGAAGACGCTCGAGCTCGCCGAGGACCATCAGATCGTCGAAATCAAGATCAAACCCAACCTGCCGGTCCTCGGTCCCAAGCTCGGCCCCCGCATGGGCGCCGCCCGCGCCGCTATCGACGGGGCCGACCCCGTCGGCGTCGCAAGCGCTCTCCGCGCGGACGGCGCCGTCGCCATCGGCGACTTGACCTTCGACGCCGAGGACCTGCTCGTCGAGATGGAGGACAAGCCCGGCGTCGCCGCAGCCGCCGAGGGCTCCGCTTCGGGCCTCCTCGTCGGAGTCGACACGACCCTAACGCCGGAGCTGGAGGCTGAAGGCCTGGCCCGCGAGCTCGTCCACCGCGTACAGAACATGCGCAAGGCCGCCGGATTCGACATCGAGGACCGCATCCTCACCTACGTCCCCGACGCTGGCTCCCGCGCCGCCGACGTCCTCCGGACCCACGCCGCCTACTTCGAGCAGGAGACTCTCAGCCGGCCCGTCCGCCCCGACTCCCCTCCTCCCGGCGCGTACGTCGAGGAACAGGACATCGAGGGCGAGACGCTCACTATCGGCGTCGTTAGGGCGGGATAGGAGAAGCAATCCATGACCACCCTCATCACAGGCGCCCTCGGCTTCATCGGTGTGCATGTCGTCAAGGCCTTCGCCGAAGCGGGAGAGCCCGTCGTGGCCACGTATTTCGAAAGTCTCCGCGTGCCCCGCTTCATCGAGCCCCTAGTCGGGAACGGCGTGACGATCGAGCAGTGCGACGTCGGCGAGCCCGGCGCCGTCGAGGCCCTCGCCAATAAGTACGCCGCCGACAGCCTCGTGAACCTCGCCATTCACCGCCGCTCCTCCGCCGACCCCGGCGAGGACATCCGCATCAACATGGACAAGCTCTCGCGCCTGCTGGACGGTGCCCGCGCCGCCGGCCTGAAGCGCGTTTGCTGGGCCTCCAACGGCGCCATCTTCGCCGAGCTGCCCGAGGGCCCCTTCCACGAAGACACCCCCGTGCCGCTCACCGGACGCGTCCAGCCCGGCGCCTACAAGAAGGCCTGGGAGGTCCTCGCCTACAACTACGCCAACAACTATGCCGCCGCCGCGGACATGGAGGTCGTCTCCATGCGGATCAGCGGCGTCTTCGGCCCAACCTACCGCTCGATGCTCAACCTTCCCAGCCGCCTCTGCCATGCCGCCTCGAAGGGCGGACCGCCCGACTTCTCCGACCAGCGCGGCGGCGTCCCCTTCGTCGGCGACACGTTCGACCTCACCTACGCCAAAGACGTCGGCGAGGCTATCCGCGCCCTCCACACAGCCGAATCCCTGGATCACCGCGTATACAACATATCGCGCGGCGAGACCGTCACCGCCCAGGACCTCGTCGACGCCGTGCGGAAGGCCAAGCCCGGCTTCGACGCAGTCCTCCAACCCGGTGCGAGCCCCCGCTACCGCCCCAACGCCTACCTCGCCAACGAGCGCCTCACCAGCGCCACTCCCTGGCGCCCCGCCTACGACATCGACTCCGCCATCGCCGACTACGTCGCCTGGCTCGACTCCGGCGAAGAATTCTAAGAACGACCTCAGAGAAGTCATCCTCTCCCGTCTGCGGAGGAGGACTGAGGAGGGGGCCGCCCTCCCTCGTCATTCCCGCGAAGGCGGGAATCCAGGGGTGCTGGAATGGAAACAACGCAGGCCGTCTGCGGGGATAACTAACTTACCTCCTCTCCCGTCTGCGGGGGAGGACTGAGGAGGGGGGCAAGACGCCCAATCAGCCTCTCCGTCGACGCCGCCAGCTCGCACTCCCACACCACTTCGACCGCCCACCCCAGACTGGCCAAGGACGCCGCGGACGCCGCGTCGCGCTCGACGTTCCTGCGTATCTTGCGCTCCCAGTAATCGACGTTCGACGACGGCATACGAGACCGCTTGCACCCGTGCCAGTGCCACAGGCACCCGTGGACGAACACCACCGTCCGATGCTTCCGCAGCACCAGGTCCGGCGCGCCGGGCAGACGCCTGTCGTGAAGCCTGAACCGCAGCCCCGCCGCGTGCAGCGCGCGCCGAACGTACATCTCCGGCGCCGTGCCCTCCGACTTCACCCGGCCCATAATCCAGCTTCGACGCCCCGGCGTGACGTTGTCAGGACTCACAGGCCCCCTCCCGCACGCATCTTACCCAGGCTCAGGCGGCCCACCAAGTTCATCTAGGCGTCGATTCGCCAAGTGCTCAAGCCTGCGGGCCTGGGTAAGCAGAGTGTTGCGCAAGCCTGCTTGCACGGAGCGCTGGCTAATCACCTCTGCGAGCTTCGCGATGGTTGTTGCCCGCCTGGCAATGCGGATGTCTGGGTGGGAACGACGCCCGTACACTTCCGCCGGTACTATCTTCCTTCTCAGTGAAGGTGGGAGGTCTATCTGCTCCGCGGGAGCAACAGGAACCTCGTTAAGCACCGCTCCGAACACAGATTCAGTGGTTAGCTTTTGGAAAACGGTGTACTCAGCAGAGTTGAGCCGGTCCTTAACGTGGGCAGCTTTGGCATCAGCGCCTTCCAAGTCCCAGAACGGCCACATTTCAATCTCGGCTACCTCAAAGGGATCAAGGACATTCATCGCGACCGCATCGGTTCTTTGGTTCGTCAGGTGCCGTCTGATTCGAACCCGGAGCTGCTCAGCGGTCTGGCCAACGTAAATTGGCTCGCGGTCGTAATCATAGAACGCATAGACTCCAAACTTGGCATTGCTGACCCTGCGCCCTTCTGGGTCCTCGGCGTTCAAGACGATTTCCAACTCACGAAGGATGGCTTCAACTTCCTCGGGAGTGTCTGCACGAGGCCGCCTAGTGGACATGTATGTGCGCAAACCCTCCATGCGCCGTGACTGCGGCGGACGCTGGCACGTCTCGTCCCATGAGCGGCTGCAGGTAATGCGACGCAAGCCACCGCACCACAGGCACGCACACCGCGTCCCCCATTGCAAAGCTCGCCTGTGACTCCGTGGCCCCACCGAAGTCGAAGTCGGGCGCCCCCTGCAAACGCGCGTACTCCCTCGCGGTCATCCACCTGACCCGCAGACTGCCGCTGCCGCCCTCGACCACCGCCTGCTTGCTCGACCCGCCGCGCGTCGTTCGCAAACAACCGCTGATGCGGTCCCCGCGGATCTCCCAGACCGACCTGCCGCCGCGCGTCCTCCGGTAGGCCGTCGCATGGGTAAGGCCGGAGTCCTCTCGCAGGGCCGCCGCCCGCGCTGTATTGATCGGGCTGAGGCTGGCGAGGAACGCCCCCAGACGCTCTCGGCCCCACCAAACGCCATCCTCGGACGGAAACTCCTCGACCACGTCGTCCAATGACGTCGCCGCTTCCTCCGGCGGCGCGGGGACCGGGAGCGAGAACATCCGCAGGGAGCCGTCCGCTCCCACGACGCGCGACAGCCAAGACGGGCGGAGCGTCGGCCTTGCGGACGGCGCCAATGCCGCCCATTCTCCCTCCCCCCTGTCCAGGGGGGAGGCTAAGAATTCGTCTCTCCCCCCATTCCAGGGGGGAGGATGGGAGGGGGGATTCAGCGCTCCTATCAGGAACAAGCGAGGTCGGCTCTGCGGAACGAATCGCCTTGCATCGAGCAGCGCCGCGTCGCACGCATAGCCCAGTTCGTTGAGGCCCACCAGCGTATCCCGGAAGTCAGCGCCTGCGTTCGACGACCCGAACCCAGGAACGTTCTCGATCATCACCGCCGCGGGCCTGCGCGCGCCCATCTCCCGTAGGACGCGCAGGAACTCCCCCACGAGCCCCGACTCCCTGCCCCGCAGCCCCGCCCGGCTCCCGGCCAGCGATAGGTCGGTGCAAGGAAACGAGGCCGTGGCCAGATCGACGTCCGGCACGTCGCTCTCTCGTATCGACTTGATGTCCGCTAGCGCGAACTCCGCCCCGCCGAAGTTCAGCGCGTACATCTCCCGCTTCTTGGCGTCCACGTCATTGGCGAAGACCACCTCGAACCCGGCCTCCTCCAACGCCATCCGCACCAGACCGATGCCGGCAAAGAACTCCGCTACCCTCGGCTTGCGCGACTGTCCGTCGGCGGGATTCACCATGCTTCCTGCATATCACGGCCCCTCGCGCCGCGCAACGCTCCGGCCGCCCTCCCCTTCCGTCATCCCCGCGCAGGCGGGGACCTCGCAGCCCTTTCCCCCGTAGGGGCGTCCCTCGCGGGCGCCCTGCCCCAGGCAAGACGGATCCCTTCCCTCATGGCGTCGTCTTTGTGACATTTGCCTGTTGCGCGAACGACCTTCCCTCCCTACCCTGTCTCCGACGGCCTTGACCTGCCCGCGGCAAAACCGGACGCAGGGCCGAAGACCAGAGGAGGAATGGCACTAAATGGCGCTAAATGGCACGCTTTTGAAAGAAGGGGGCCTCACCCCCGTCAGTCTGCGGCGCTCCCCTATATCGCGTCCGAACCCAATCTCGCACGGGCAGCTCAGGCCGCTCAGATTGGGAAACGCACCCTCATGCGCTGGATGAACGACCCCGCCTTCCGCTCCGAGCTCGAACGCGTCCGCAACAACATCGCAGACCTCGCCTACACGGAGCTCGAAGGGCTCACTCTCAAAAGCGTCTTCAGGATTGCCCAGCTGCTCGACCACGAGGACCCGAACGTGGTGCACCGCGTCTCCAAGACAGCGCTCTCCATGTCCCTCAGCCTCCGCCAGAACCGCGACCTCCGCCGCCAGCTCGAGTTGATCGAGAACGCCCAGGCGATGGCGAGGCAGCAGCAATGAGAAACGCCGTCCGCTCACTCCACCGCTACTACGCCTGTCTCGTGGCGCAGGCCGCCCTCGAGCCCGTCGCGGACGACAATGCCGAGCGCTGGGAGGCCGCAATGGAGCAGGGCGGGCCGCTGCCCGACCTTGGAGACCTCTTCCTGGCTGTCACGTCCGCTGGCGTCCCCATCCTCAGCCCGCTCCCTATCGCCGGCTACCTCCGGCAGTGCATGAGGGACAGACGAGTCCCCGATCCCCAGCGCATTGTCCAGGCTATCGCCCATGCCCAAGCCGAGCTCGACCCAGGCAACATGTTCAAGACCTGTAGCTGCCCTGGCCGCCGGCCTCTCATCGGACTCCCCTCGCGTCCACCGCTGCCCATCTAGGGACCCTTGCGTAACCCTCAACTGATTCGTGGTGAGCCTGTCGGACCATGGACCGGTCTGGATTACCAGGCCCTCTGCCGGGGGTGTGGGGGTGTCCCCCTCAACATGAATGGGGTGTGGGGGTGTCCCCCTCAACATGAATGGGGTGTGGGGGTGTCCCCCTCAACATGAATGGGGTGTGGGGGTGTCCCCCTCAACATGAATGGGGTGTGGGGGTGTCCCCCTCAACATGAATGGGGCGTGGGGATGTCCCCCACAACGTAACGGGCGGGTGGGTGGCAAGAGCTGCGCCCGCCGGAAATAGGGTTACGCAAAGGTCTCGTAAGGGGATGAACGACTCGGGAACTTCTTACTCGTAACAACCAAGGAACTACCCGCCCTGCGACGCGGATGGGGCCGAGAAGCTGCGCAGGTCTCGCCGTGCCTGCGGGGGGAGGCGCCGGATTGGAGCTGCACTGGCCCCTAACCGAGCGATGCGCTACCCTTTGCGGCGGCCTTGGCGCGAAGGCCCTCTAATTCATCGATTGCGGAGGTGGACTCGTGACAGTCCTCATCACTGGCGGAATGGGGTTCATCGGCCTGCACACGGCAAAGGCGTTCCTCGACGCGGGCCAAGACGTCGTTATCACCTACTACCAGACCTGGCGCGAGCCCAGCTTCATCAAGGACGAGTTCGGCAAGCGCGTCATCGTCGAGAAGGCCGACGTCTCAGAGCCGGCCGTCATCGAGGAGCTTGCCAAGAAGCACAAGACCGAGCACATCGTCCACCTCGCCGTGCCCGGCCTTGCCGCCCTCAGCCCCTACGACGACTACCGCGTCAACATGAACGGCCTTATCGGCGTGCTCGAAGCGGCCCGCAGCGCCGAGGTCAAGCGCCTCTCCCTCGCCAGCTCCATCGGCGTCTACCACAGCATCCCCGAAGGCCCCTACCGCGAGACCGACCGCCTGCCGATCGAGTCCTCCAACCCCACGGAGACCTTCAAGAAGGCTTGGGAGGTCCTCTCCTACCACTACGCCGCCCGCACCGGCCTCGAAGTCGTCTCCATGCGGATCGGCGGCATATGGGGCCCCCTCTACCACTCCATGATGAACCTCCCCAGCAGGCTCGCCCACGCCGCTGTCAACGGGACCGCGCCCAACTACGCCCGCGGCGTGCCCTTCGCCGAAGACACCGGCGACGTCTGCTACGTGAAGGACTGCGCGCTGGGCATCAGTCTCGTCCAGCTCAAAGAGGACCTCGAGCACCGCATCTACAACGTCAGCTCCGGCGTGGCCGTCTCCAACCGGCGCCTCGTCGACGCCGTCAAAGCCGTGAAGCCCGAGGCTGACCTATCCCTCCAGGATGGCAAAGGTCCCGCCTATAAGGAAAACAACTATCTCGACATGAGCCGCGCCCGCGACGAGCTCGGCTTTGAGAATCAGTACACGCCTGAGACCGCCATGGCCGACTACATCGCCTGGCTGGAAGAAGGCAACGAGAAGTAGGCATGGCGAAGCTCTCCATAGGCGTAGTCGGTTGCGGGGCCATCGGCCGCGCCATTCTTCGCGCCGCCGACACAGGCGTCCTCGACGTTGACGTCACCGGCGTGGCGAGCCGCACCGAGTCCACCGCACGCGAGTTCCTCGCCTCCCTGGAACAGCCTCCCCCCTACCTCGCCATCGGCGAGCTCATCGAAGAGGCCGACCTCATCGTCGAAGCCTCCGGCGGCCCCACGGTCCCCGCCCTCGTCGAGGCGGCGTTCGCCGCCGGCAAGGGCGCAATGGTCATCAGCGTCGGCGCGCTCATCGCCCATCCCGAGCTCTTGGACATGGCCCGCGAGAGGAGCTGCCGCCTCCTTATGCCTTCCGGGGCCATCATCGGCCTCGACGGCATCAAGTCCGCTTCCGTCGGCACGATCGACCACGTCGTCATGGAGTCGCGCAAGCCCCCCGCCGCCCTCGACGGCGCCCCCCACGTCATAGAGAACAACATCGACCTATGGGCCCTCGAAGAGGAAGAGGTCATCTTCCAAGGCACCGCCCGCGAGGCATGCGTCGGCTTCCCTGCCAACCTCAACGTCTCCGCCGCGGTCAGCTTCGCCGGCATAGGTCCCGACCGCACGACCGTCAAGATGATCGCCACACCCGGACTGCAACGGAACTGCCACGACATCGAGGTCGAGGGCGATTTCGGCCTCATGCGCCTTCACCTGGAAAACATCCCTGGCGAGAACCCCAAGACCGGCCGCCTCACGGCCATGTCGATCATCCGCACGCTCCAACAGGAGACCGACCCTGTCCGTCTCGGCACCTGACCCACGCCCCTGTTATGACGCAATGCGGCCCTCGACCGATAATGGTCGAGGGCCGCTATTGTGTCTGACTCGGACCACGAGGGCGCACTCCCCTCGTGCCCACGCAGCCAGGAACCCCAGGCCCCGCCGAGGGAGGACGGGTTCCCTTCCTCTCCATCTGCGATGGAGGATGAGAACGGTTAGAAGGCCATCGCCCCTACGCCGGCGGTCACCAGGACCGCCGACCCCCAGCGCGCCCGTACTTCACGACGCGGCTCGCGACGGTCCAGCATCCTGCGCAGGCTTATCCCTGTCGCCGCGACCCACAGCAGCAGAAGCACCGGCCTGGTCGACATGATTGCCGAGCTAAGTGAAACCGGCCCCTGATCGATAGCCGTCAGACCACACCAGAAGGCGAAGACTATTACCACTTGGGCCAGCCCCACCAGCGTAAGCGCGCCCTTGGAGCGGAGCGCTGAGGCTACCTGTCCCATGCCGGATACCCTCGCCGCAACCATGACGCCCGGGAACGCAAAGAGCCAGGATATCGCGTACATCTGCCAGACGGAGACTTGGTCGGAAGCCGACTTCGCCAGAACGGTATAGAGCGCGATGGCCGCCGACGCCGCGAACACCGCCAGGGCGGACCGGTTCAACCGCAGCCGGTTCCCGGGCAGCGTCTGAGCGAAAGACGCCACCATCACTCCCGCCATCACCAGCAGCGCCGCGCCCCACTTGAGGAACGTGAGCTCCTCCCCGAGCCACACGACGGCCATCACCATCACGAACAAGGGATAGGCGTCGAGCACCGGGACAATTCGCGAAACGTCTGACGTCTGACGCAACGCATAGCTCGACAAGAGTTGAATGCAAACGTGAAGGAGGCCCCCCATCGCCATCGCCGCCACGCCCCACGAGAGCCAGTTCGGCGGCGAGACAATCAGAATCGCTACGGCCACGCCGATGTGCGCCAGACCGGCGAGCGCAGTGAACGTCACGGCGCCCACGTGCCTGTCGAGCGCGCGCTTCTGCAAAAGCGTATAGGCGGTGAAGGCCACCGCGGCTATCAGGGACAATACCACCCAGTCCATGTAAGTCCTCGGTCCTGCCCAATGGCGTACTCCGGTCAGACCAGAAACGAGCACCCGAATCACGAATGAAAAGGCTGCTCATTTTGCAGCCCCGCTCTGTACAGCGGGGCCGGCGAACATAACCGCGTCCGCCGGGTCAACGCGCCTGGGCGTTGTGTTCAATTGCTCCTTGTGGCCAGTGCTCTCGCCTGTTGCTCTCCTCGCTCTATCCGGTTTGTCCCTGAGCCTCTATCTGTAGGATTTCCAGAATCCCTGCATGGTTCACGCCCTTGTCCGATAACTCGGCGGCGCGTCTGATCAATGCAAGCTCCGCGTCCGAATACCGCCTCGTGCCGCCCTCGGTGCGATCAGGCTCGAGGATGCCGGCGGACTCGAACGCTCGGAGCTTGTGCTCCGGGACCCCCGTGAGCTCGGAGGCCACACTAATTGGATATTTTCCAGTATCGGCGTCTGCCTCTGCCATATACATATTCTACCGACCGCCAAGAGATTACTCAATGGGTTTGACCCGCATCGTTCCCGTCATCCTACGGATAACCTCGCCAGTCTCTACAGTATTTCTATTGCCCTACACCTAGGGTGAAGGCTGCCCTTTCATCCCACACCTTGGGGGAAAACAGGAAGATCGACAGCGGGAGCCAGGGGCCGCGATAGGCCCTTGCTGACGGGGGTCGGATGAGGGCGGGGAAGACTACGGCCTGCGTTGCGAGCGCCACAGCTGAGCCGGGGCGCCCGCAGGAGCCCTATGCGTTACCATCCCTGGCGAGGACTCTCGATGAACAACGTTGAGCTCACCGTCCATATGCTCGAACGCGCCAGCGTCCGCTGGGTCTTTGGCGTTCCCAGTGGTCCCGTTCTCCCCCTCATCGAAGCTCTGCGCAGCAGCAGCAAGGTCGACTTCGTACTTACTGCCAGCGAGACCTCCGCCGGCCTCATGGCCGAGGCCGTCGGACGCCTCACCGGCGTTCCCGGGGTCTGCGTGTCCACCGTCGGTCCCGGCGCGACCAACCTCGCAACCGGCGTCGGATGCGCCTTCTTGGACCGCTCGCCCGTCATCGCCATCACGTGCGACTACGCCACCCGCCTCATTGGAAGGCGCACCCAGATGTGGATCGACCACCAAGCCCTCTTTGCCCCCATCGTAAAGGCCTCCCTCCGGATCTCCGAGGGCGCCGTCGCCGCCGTCATAGCCCAGGCCATCGGTATCGCAACCAGCGAGCCTCCCGGCCCCGTCCACCTCGACTTCCCCGAGGACGTCGGCGTCGCCGAGGCAGTCGAGGACGCAGTCCACGCCGTCGTTCCCGCCGCGCTTCCGCCGCCGCCCGACGCCCTCGCAAGCGATATCCGCGCCCTCCTACAGACCGCCGAGCGCCCCATGGTCGTGGCGGGCCTCACCCTCACCCGCGCCCGCCGCCCTGAGGCCCTCCTCCGGTTCATCGACTCCCAGCGGGTCCCGTTTGTGACCACCCTCCACGGCAAAGGCTTCCTACCCGACTCACACCCCGCCGCCCTTGGCGTCATGGGCCGTGCGCGCCGTACCGACGTCCAGCGCATGATTGATCGGGCAGATCTCCTCATCGCAGTCGGCTTCGACCCCGTCGAGATCGACTACGAGGAGTGGGCGAAATCTACGCCCGTCGCGCACCTCGACGCAGAGGCCGTGCAGCCCGACACGCCCATCACCCTCGCCTACCAGGCCGTCGGCGACATTGACGCCATCATCGAGGCCTTGGCCGGCCTCGCTCCTCAAGCCAACCAGTGGGATTCTGCCGACTGGGCGGAGCATCGCCGGAGTTTCGCGGAAGCCCTCCGCCCTTCCGCCAACGGCATGGCCGCCCACCATGTCATCGATGAGCTCCGCGCGATGCTTCCCCACGACGCCGTCATCGCCTACGACGTAGGCGCCCATACTCATCAGATCGCCTCCCAATGGTCGACCGACCTTCCCCACACCGCCGTGGCCACCAACGGCTGGTCGTCGATGGGCTACGGCATGCCAGCGGCCTACGCCGCCAAGCTGGCGCGCCCCGAGCGGACCGTCGTCAGCGTCGTCGGCGACGGCTGCTTTCAGATGACTGTCGGCGAGCTGGCCACCGCTCGCCGCCTCGGTCTGCCCGTCCCCGTCATCGTTTTGAACGACGGCTGGCTCAGCCTGATGAAGATCAAGCAAGACCGCTCCGCCTTCCAGTCCTCCGCCGCGTTTCTGGGCGAGCAGTGCGACCCTCCCTCCAACTACTTCGGCGTGCCCGTCCGCCCCGTCCACACGCCCGCCGCCCTGCGGGACGCCCTCCGCTGGGCCCTCTCCCTGGACGGCCCCAGCGTCATAGAGGCCTTCGTAGACCCAGAGCCCTACTCGCAGACCGTCTTCGACATCTAGCTCCGCATCGCCTGTCGAGGACGAAGCGAGGGCTGAAACGGTTAGAGGACCTCTTCCAGAGTAACGTCGAAAGTTAGGTGAATCGCTGAGCGGACTACCGTCGCCCGGACAACGTCTCCGACTTTGTAGTTGGTGAGGAGGAGGCGAACGAGCTCAGTGGTGGTGATGACGGGAGTGTCGTCAATCTGGACGATGACGTCGTCGACCTCTATGCCCGCCCTTTCAGCCGGACCGTCCGGGGCGAGGGAGACAACGATAATGCCCTCGTTGACGGAGAGCCCGCGCTCTATGGAGAGAGCATGAGTCACGTCCTGGATGACGACGCCCATACGCGGGCGGATGACTCGCCCGTTCTCAATGAGCTGGGTCGAGACCGGTATAGCGGTCTCCATACTGATGGCGAAGCCAATGCCGTCGGCCTGCTGGCCGCGAATGATGGCGGTGTTGATCCCAATAACTTCCCCCCGCAGGTTGAGGAGGGGCCCACCGCTGTTGCCGGGGTTGATGACGGCGTCAGTCTGAAGTAGGTCGTCCAACCGGGTATTGCTATCGATGCTGAGCGAGCGTCCCTTGGCGCTCACGACGCCCACGGTTACGGAGCCTTCGAAACCGAGCGGACTGCCGATGGCGATCACCCATTCGCCGGGGCGCATATCGCCGGTCTTCCCTAAGCGGACTGTGATCAGGTCGTCGATGTCTTTCGGGTCGGCCTTGAGGACGGCGAGGTCGGTGTCGGGATCGGAGCCGACAATCTCCACGGGAACGTGTTGCCGATTCGAGAGCACGACCTCGACTGCTGTTGCGCCTTCGACAACATGGTTGTTGGTCAGGGCGTAACCCTGTGCGTCGAAGAAGACGCCGGAACCCTGTGAGGTCCCTTGACCCTCCTGGCCGAAGATATTGGTCTGCTCCACTGTTGCGATGACTTGAACAACCGCGGGGCTGACCTGCTCCACGACAGTCGCGACGTCGGGGAAGAAACCGAATGAAGGCTCCTGGTGCTCGGGGGTTGCGCCGTCGTTCTCGGCGGGCTGGGCGCTACCGGGAGGCAGAGGTGAGATTGACGAAGAGATATGGCTTAACGTGGGAGTGGGAGTGGGCGCGGCGGAGCTGGCGCACGCAGAGGTAAAGGCCGCGAGGGCGGCGAGGACGAGGAGCGCTTGGAGGGCGGGGCTGCGCATGGCGAGATTCAGAAGGGCTGGTCTCCTATTGGATGGCCCGGATGCCAGAAACGGTCTACCTGTCAGGCGTCGGTGATCTGACGGACCGCCTCCTTCTGGATCTGCGCGAGCTCATTGATGCCGGCCTCCGCCAGAGCGAGCATCTCGTCGAACGCCTGCCGGGAGAAGGGGTGGTCCTCGCCGGTGCCCTGTACCTCGACGAACTCCCCTGCGTCGGTCATGACGACGTTCATATCGACGGCGGCCTTGAAGTCTTCGTCGTAGCAGAGATCGAGCATGGGCTCCTTGGCCACGAGGCCGACGCTGGTGGCGGCGACGGAGCCGGCAAGGGGGACCCGGTGTAGGACCTTGCGCCGAACGAGACCGAGGAGGGCCTGATAGAGAGCGACGTAGGCGCCGGTAACGGAGGCGGTCCGGGTGCCGCCGTCGGCCTGGAGGACGTCGCAGTCAATGTTGATGGTGCGCTCGCCGAGCTTGTCGAGCTGGGCGACGGCGCGGAGCGAGCGCCCGATGAGACGCTGTATCTCGTGGGTGCGCCCGCTGGTGGAGCTCCGCTCGCGGGAGGTGCGGGAGAGAGTCGAGCGGGGCAGCATCCCGTACTCGGCGGTCACCCATCCGCGGCCCTGGCCACGCAAGAAGGGGGGCACCCGCTCCTCGATGCTGGCGGCGCAGATGACCTTCGTCAGCCCTGTCTCGATGAGCACGGAGCCTTCGGCGAATTCCTGAAAGCCGACCGTGATTTTGGTCGGGCGGAGCTGGCTGTTGTGTCTGCCGTCGATGCGAGCCAATGGGCGCCTCGTTGGGTAGGGATGAGTCCAGTATACCAACGGAGGCGCGAGCATTCGTGAAGCGGGCTTCACCGTTGAGGGGCCCGCCCTTCTTCGCCGGTTGCGGCGTTGGGCGGGGATGCGCCCCACGTCTCCTAAACGTTATGCCCCACGATCCGCGCGGGCCGGAGCGTAACCGCCACCCGCCTCTGTTCCAGCATCGCCCGGTCGTACTCGTCCCAGTCCTCATGCTGGCCGCCCGCTGCTTGGAAGACCTCCCGCAGCTTGAGGCGCAGCGCCTCCCCGTCCAAGTTGTGCGGCCCCAGCACCTCCGCCTCGCCGTCCAGCACCGCGAACGTTCGCCGGTCCGAACTCACCAGCATCATCGCGCAGCGGGGGTCTCTCGCCAGGTTGTAGGCTTTGGCGTTGCGCGAGCGCGTCGTGAACGCGAGGCCGCCGTTCAGCTCCCCCACCGTCACCAAGCTCTGCTGCGGCATCCCATCGCGCCGGTAGGTCGTGAACACGACCACTCTGCTCTGGTCCAGCAATGGGTGAAGGTCGTCGAGTGAAGGCATCGTTCCGCTCCGGTGTCGTAGTGCCGCCGACGTTAGCCGCGCCCGCAGCTGCCTGTCAAAGCAGCGCCCGGTTTCCCTCTGTCCGACCCTGCACTACCATGCTCCCAGCGCGGCCCCGACCGGCCGCTGGAGGTCTCTTGGACCCTCTCCCTCCAACCAGCCGCGCCCAGCGGCGGCCCCGCGTATTCTTCGGCTGGTACATCGTCGCGGGCAGCGTTCTCACGAACTCCATACTGTCCGCAGCCTACTTCCAAGGACTCAGCGCCTTCATCCTGCCGATCGAGGCCCACTTCGGATGGAACCGCGCCGTCATCGGCGGCGCCATGTCGCTCCGGCAACTGGAGTCCGGCTTTATCAGTCCCCTCGTCGGCTTCCTGCTGGACAGGATCAGCGCCCGCACGCTCCTCTTCTGGTCCGCCGTCATTACGGGCGTGGGCCTCATCTGGCTCGGCCGCATCACCGGCGTCGCCACTTTCTACATGGCAATCTTTCTCATCTCCATCGGCGCGTCCGGGATGAGCCACGCCGTCACCTGGCCCGTCGTGATCGCGCGGTGGTTCCGGCGCAAGCGCGGCCTCGCGACGGGCTTCGCCGTGATGGGCCCCATCTTCGGCTCCCCCTTCGTCATCCTCAACACGTCCCTCGAAGACACCTTCGGCTGGCGGAACATCCTCGTCGCCTACGGCGTAATCGTTCTCGTCCTCCTCACCCTCGTCAGCGCCGTGGCCCGCGAGCGTCCGGAGGACTACGGCCTCCGTCCCGACGGAGACCCCCCCGAAGAGAGCGAACGGGATGCGTCCGGCCGCCCCGTCCGGCGCAGCGAGCACGGGATGCTCCTTCGCCAGGCCCTGCGGACCAAGGAGTTCTGGCTCTTCACCGCCTACCTCGCGGGCCTGTTCATGGTCAACTCCGCGTTCCAGGTCCATCAGATTCCCTATTTCGTGCAGGACGTGGGCCTTAGCCCCGGCGGCGCCGCCGTCACTTTCACCCTCGTCTTCACCGTCAGCGGGGTGGGGCGCATCGGCGCCGGCTACATGCTCGACAAGGCTGACTACCGGGTGGTGCTCGCCGCCGTCGCGGCGATTATGGCGGTCTCCTTCGCATACCTCCAATTCGTGACCATCACCTCCGTCGCCATGACCCTGCCCTTCGTCATCCTGTTCGGCGTCGGGTTCGGCTGCATCATTCCTACGCGCGGCACCTTGGGGAGCCTGATGTTCGGCACGCGCTCCCTCGGCTCAATCATCGGACTGCTCCAGGGAGGCTCGGTGGCGGCGGGCGTCGTGGGGCCGATCTTCATGGCCGTCATCTTCGACGCGAACGGCAACTACTCCGTCTCCATCTGGGTGATGGTCGTCGTCTGCGCCCTTATGGCGCCGCTGGCCTTCTCCATGAGCTCCCCCCGGGCCCTCCGCGCCCGCGTCACTGCGCTCTCCCCCTAGAATGCGGGACGCATTCCTCCCGACCTGTCCTGCAGGCGAGGGAGGAGGAAAGACCCGCGACACACCAGGAAAGGGCCCGCCGCTATGGATTGGCGCAACGCTTACCGAACAGCCCTGACTCTCCTGGCGCTCGTCTCGTTGGCGGGCGGCTTGTGGCTGGTCGTATCTCCCGGACCCAGCCCCGGCGTCGAGATCACGCGCCCCGCGCCTACCGCGACGGCGCTCGCCGCGGCGGAGTCGGGCGGGGCAGACTCCGCTGCGGTAGAGACCGAACAGACCGGACTGATCGACCTCAACACGGCGACCGCCTCCGAGCTGACGGCCCTCCCGGGCATCGGCGAAGTGCTGGCGGAGCGCATCGTGGAGCACCGGAACGCAAACGGCCCCTTCGCGCGCCTCGACCAGCTGATGGCCGTCCGGGGCATCGGACCAGTCACCTACGAGCGCGTCCGGGCCCTCGTTCGGCTGGGGAAGTAGCGCCGTGTCCCTTGCCTGGCTGGCGCTCGGATACGCCCTCGGACTGTTTGCGGGCGCCGGAGCGGGCATATCCCTTGCCGCCGCCGGGCTCCTGGCGTTGGCCCTCGGCGCCGCCTACTTGCGGTCGCGCGCCGCCGGTCTGCGAGTGGGGATCGCCGCCCTCTTCCTCGCCGGAGGACTCCTCGGCGTCGTGCGATCCGGCCCGGGACCAGTCGTCGTCCAGGACGACATCGACGCGCTGCTCGGGAAGACCGTCACGGCTCGCGCGGTGGTCGACGGCGTCCCGGAGGCCGCGGGGCGCTCGCTGCGTCTGCGGGCCGACCTCGTGGAGCGCCGTACGCCGAACGGCTGGGCGCCCGCGCAAGGCGCTGTCATCATCTGGGCCGACGCCGGAGTCACACCCGTGGAGGGCCGGAGCTACCCCTACATCCGGCACGGCGACACCGTGATGCTCCGTGGAACCGTCCGCCCGCCGGAGCGCATTGGTCCGTTCGATTACCCGGAACACCTCGCCGCCCAGGGAATCGGCGCGGTCGTTAGTCCTGCCCACTTCCTGGACGTATCGCCTGGACCTCGGAATGCCGCTGCTTCGGTCCACGAGCTCCGGTCCCGACTGGCGGCGTCGCTCGAACGCCACATGTCCGAGCCGGCAGCATCTCTCGCATCCGCCATGCTGTTCGGGCTCCGTTCGGGCGTGCCCGCCGGCGTGTCCGACGCCTTCCGCGACGCGGGCCTCGCCCACCTTCTGGCGATATCGGGCATGCACGTCGGCATCGTCCTCGCGATTTCGATGCTGGCCTCGCGGGCGCTCCTGGGACGCCGGCGTGGCGTCTATCTCATCGCCCCGCTCCTTCTCATGTGGGCGTACGTGCTCCTCGCGGGCGCGCCGCCGTCCGCTGTCCGCGCCGGACTGATGGCGTCCGCGTTCCTGCTGGCCCTTGCCTCCGGACGGATGCCCGCCGCCGTCAACGCCCTCGGTCTCGCCGCCCTGGTCCTGCTGCTCATCGAGCCGCGCTCGCTGTGGGACCGCTCATTCCAGCTCAGCTTTACCTCCATGGCCGGGGTCCTCTTCATCGGCCTGCCTGCCCGCGCCTGGACCATCAAGCGGCTCGCGGGCCTGGGGGAGCGGCTGCCGAAGCAGACGGCTTGGGTCGTATCCGCCGCGCTCTCGGGACTCGTCGTTTCCCTCGGCGCTTTCCTCGGCTCCGCGCCTCTCGTCGCCTTCAACTTCGGGAGCGTCCCGCTCCTCGGCGCCCCGGCGACGTTGCTGGCCCTGGCCGTCATGCCGCTGTTCCTCGTCGGCGCCGGGCTCACGGCGGCCGCCGGACTCTTCCTGCCGCCGCTCGCATACGCGACCGGAGGCGCGGCGTGGCCGTTCGGCGCCTTCCTGACGGGGTTGGCGGAGGTCGTGGCGGCGGCCCCCGGCGGACGCGTCGACGTCGACGGATTGAGCGCCGCCTGGGTCTGGGCGGCATACGCCCCCGCCGCCGTTGTCGCGGCGTTCCTAGGGCGGCGCGTCTGGGCATCCGCGGCGGCCCACGCCGCCAGGGCCGCCTGGCATGGCCCCGCGAACCGCGTCGAAGCCGCCCTAGCGATCGGGGTCCTGCTCATTCTGGCCGCCGCTCCCTGGGCGTTCATCGCCACAGCGCGCGACGGCTTGCTCCACGTCGACGTCCTGGACGTTGGCCAGGGAGACGCCATCCTGATCACCTCGCCGGAGGGCGGAACAACGCTGATCGACGGCGGGCCCGACCCCCGCGCGGCCATCGAGCAGGTGGACGACCTCCTGCCCCTCGGCGAGCTCCGCATCGACCTGGCGGTCCTGACCCATCCCCACGCCGACCACATGAACGGCCTGCTCGAGCTCGCGCGGCGCGGACGGCTCGAACGCGTCATCGCGCCGCCTCCCACGCCATCCTCATCCCCCTCCTCGTCCCCGCCCACCGGCGACGCGGACGCCTGGGCCGCCGAGCTCGACTCTCTCGGCCTCGCGCCGGTGGAAGCGGTCCGCGGCATGACCATCAGCTTGACGGATGGCGTGTTGATCGAGCTCCTCAACCCCCCGGGGCCCGCCCTGACCGGCACTTCCTCGGACGTCAACAACAACGGCGTCGCGGCGCGCGTCGTCTATGGCGAGGCGTCGGCGTTGTTCATGGCTGACCTTTTCGCGGAGGGCGAGCTCGCCCTGCTCGACGCGGGCCTCGACCTCTCGGCCGACATCCTGAAGCTCGGCCACCATGGGAGCCGCACGTCAACCTCCCCGGAGCTGCTGAACGCGGTCGGCCCGGCCGCCGCCGTTGTCTCCGTCGCAGCGGAGAGTCCCTTCGGCCATCCCTCGCCTGAGGTGATGGAGCGGGTAGCCGAAAAGCTCGGCCCCGGCCGGCTCTTTTCAACCGCGGAGAACGGCCGTGTCCGCTTCTCGACGGACGGCGTCCGGTGGTGGGTCTCGACCGAACACGATTGACACCCGCCGAGGCTGCTGACGATAATCGTCAGACTTACGCCCGGCGGAGAGCCGGTCCAAGGAGCGCCATGCCAACTCCTGTGGCTTTCATGAACGGAGAGTACATGCCCTTGGCGGACGCCAAAGTCGGCATCATGACCCACGCCCTCCACTACGGCACCGCCGTCTTCGAAGGCATTCGGGGCAACTGGAATGCCGACCGCGGGCAGATGTACATCTTCAAGCTCCGCGAGCACTACGAGCGCCTCCTGCGCGGTTGCAAGATGCTCTGGATCGACGTGCCGTACACCGTGCAGGAGCTCTGCGACATCACCATCGAGGTGGTGGAGCGCTCCGGTTACTCCCAAGACCTCTACATCCGCCCCGTGGCCTTCAAGGCCGAGCAGAAGGTGGCGAACCTCAACCTCCGGGCGCTGGGAGACGGCTTCTTCTGCCTGGCGGTGCCCTTCGGAAACTACATCGACTCCGACGGCGCTATCAGCTGCTGCGTGGCTTCATACCGCCGCATCGACGACACCATGGTCCCGCCGCGCTTCAAGCTGAGCGGCCTCTACCTGAACTCTATCCTCGCCAAGACCGACGCCATAGCCATGGGCTTCGACGAGGCCATCATGCTCAACATGGACGGACACGTCTGCGAGGGAACCGGCGAGAATATCTTCTTCGTGTACGGCGACACCATCGCCACCCCGACTCTCGAGAGCAACGTGCTCCCCGGCATCACGCGCGACACGATCATCGACCTGGCGCGCAACGAGCTCGGCCTGAAGGTCGAGGAGCGCCTCGTCGACCGCAGCGAGCTCTACACCGCCGACGAGGTCTTCCTCTCGGGAACGGCCGCGCACGTCCAGGGCGTGGGCAGCGTCGACCACCGCCCCGTGGGCGGCGGCGGCGTCGGGCCGGTAACCCGCCGGCTTCAGGACCTGTACTTCCCCATCGTGCGCGGGGAGAACCCCGCCTACATTCACACCTGCGCCACAGCTTCGCCGAGAGTCACGGCCTCCTAAGCAAGACCTCCGATGTCCGCGTTCGAGTTCGCCTACACGCTCTGGGTATTCGTGAGCGCCCTTGGGGTCGTCCAGTTCGCGGCCGTCCGAAGCCGGCTGTGGGGTCTCGTCGTCTTTAGGCGCTGGCCTCGCGCCACCGAGGCCGCCTCCGTCCTGCTCGTGATCGCCGCCTTCACCTGGTTCTTCGCCAGCGGAGAACGGAACGCGCCGGACACCGCCGAGGGCCTGGACGGCGTCGTGCAGGCGCGCTGGTTCGCCATCGGCGGCGCCGCCGCCGTCGGGTTGCTCATCGTGGTCTCGTCGATCGTGAACCACCGCTGGGGCGCAGACCATGGCTGGGACCCCCAAACCGGGCAGGGCCCTCCGTCAGGCCTGACCTGGTTGGAGCGGACGACCTTCGCCAGGGCCGCCGCCGCCCGCATCCAATCGCTCCGCCGGGGGCGCAGCCGGGCCGTGAGAGGACGCTGCTGATGGACGGGGCCATCCTCCGATTCCTCAACTCCGGCGTCGGGAGATTCCCTCCCTTCGACCTGCTGATGGAGGCGTTCGTCAGCGACTACCTCGTCCCTGTGGCGGGCAGCCTCGTGCTGCTGGGGCTGTGGTTCTATGGCAACGGGGCCACACGGCCCTCGAACCAGACGACCACCATGATCGGCGCCGCCGCCATCGGCGTCGCCAATCTCGTCACGACCATCCTCAACGACCTCGTCAACAGGACCCGCCCCTTCGTGGACAACGACCTCACCCTTCTCTTCTACGAGCCGACGGACCCCTCGTTCCCGTCGAACGCCGCGGCGGTCGGCTTCGCCCTGGCGACCGCCGTCTTCCTGCGCCACCGCGTCCTGGGGGGCTGGCTCTACCTCCTGGCGTTCCTCTGGGGGTTCGCCCGCGTCTACGCCGGCGTCCACTACCCCTCCGACGTGCTCGTCGGCGCCGCCATCGGCGGCGCCTCGGCGCTGGGGGCGGCCGCCTTCTTCGCGCTCTTCGCGTTCCTCGTCCGCAGGATCCTCTGGGGCCTGCGCTCCGTGTACGCCGCCTAGGCCCCCGCGACGCCCCGCCGATAGAGGCGGATCAGTCCCTGCTGCTCGCACGCCGAGAGACGCATCCCGACTACCCCCGCGAGGCGGCGCGCCTCCCGCGTCACGGAATTGTCGGGAAGCGGAGGGAACATCCGGTAGAGAGCGGCCGCCCCGTTGCCGCCGCCTCCCTCCCAGGCCGCCAGCAGCGGCAGCGCCGCGTTGACGGCGATCTCCCTGGCCCGCCCCGAGCCGGTGAGCGCGCCGCCTTCCTCCGCCGAGGTGAAGAGGCATTCGAGGGCGGACGGACCGTTGTCGGCCGCGCGGCGGCACGCCGTCAGCCAGCCCTCGTCCGCGACCCCGGCGGTCAGGACGCCCGCCGCTCTGATGCGCCTCGCCGGGTGGTTCGCGGGACGGACTCCGGACGTCCGCCAGGAAGCCCGCTCCATAGGAGGTGACTCCGCCCTCTCCCCAAATCCCGCGAGCGACAGCAGACGGCGGGTAAGCGCATCCGCCCGCTCTTGGCGCGGCGTTTCGAGCGCCAGCCGCCGGAGCTCTTCGATGGACGCCAGCCGCGCCAGCTCGAAGAACGGAGCGCGGTTCTCGGAGTAGCCTAGGGCCTCGAACACCGCTTCGTGGAACGCCTGCTCCACGCCCGCCCCAAGGGCGTTCCGAGCCGCGGACACCCGCTCCTGGAACCGGAGCATCCCCGCCCGAACGAGCGTCTGCCGCAGCTCCGACGAGCCCATCCTCGCCAGGCCCGCCATGAGCGGGGCCTCCAGGGGAGGCTTGCGTTCCGCACGCCGAAGCTCCGCCACCGGAAGGTCCGGCCCGCCGGCCGCCGCCCTCGCCACGACGTGCAGAACGACGCCGTCGTACGCGGGGTCGGTGTGGTGGCCATGGGCGCGCCAGTCCGAGGGCGTCCGGTGGAGCTCCACCGCCCCGGCCTCGCGTGCGCCGTCCAACTCGACGACGGCGTCTTGAAAGTCGGGGCCGTGTCCGGGGGCGGGGCGTCCCGCGTAGAGAACGTTCACGCGCCTGCCGTCCACCGTTCGCACCGAGCGGCCCTCTCGCGCCCGCCACAGCTTCGCCAGGAGCCGCTCCGGTAGCACGGGGCTCTTCGTTCGGTAGCGGCGGACGGGCTCAGCGACGCTAAGGGGCGTCATGCCCGTCCTGCTTGCGCTTCGCGCCGTACTCGGCAGGCTGCTCCGCCGACATCGGGAGGGGGGGCCGTGGGACGCTCCGCCGGCCCTTCGGGCCGTACTCCCCCCGTTGCTCCGCCACCATCGAAAGAAGCCGCCGCGAGGCGCCCTGAGGCGCGTGCAGGCCCGTCTCCCAGTCGCTCACCGTCTGCTGCCGGACGCCGAGGAGCCGCGCCAGCTCCTGCTGGGACGCCCCCAGCCGGTAGCGCAGGGCGGAGACGTCATCGGGCGGCCACTCCCGTTTTGCGTTTGCGCTCATGGCGCGACCCCCGGCGCCTCTGCATCCTGTCTCACGACTCGCATAGACACATAGACTGAGTTTACACGAAATCGTGTAACTTCACTCCTGAGGGAAGTGCAAAACATCGGTGGTCGCTACGGTCGGGAACCTCTGGCTGAGGATGGAGGACAATCAGGCGACCGAAGCGTACCGGAAGCAGCGGCTTGCGAATGACGAACGCATCCTCAGAGCCCTTGCGCCCCAAAAGGGATGGCGGCGGGGAGGGCGCTAGAGGGACGGGAAGGCTGTTCTAGCTGTAGTTCCCATAGAGGTTGTTGACAGAAGAGGGGCCTCGCTGTTGCTGTTGTGGTGAACAAAACCCAGCAGTAACCGGAGGCCCCTCATGTCCCATCCTAACGCACGGTTGACCCCCTTGGCTCGCGCCGAACTGGTCGCAGAGGTCGGGGCCGGGTGGCCTCAAGCCGAGGTGGCCCGCCGGTTCCGCGTCTCGCGGGCAACGGTCGCCAAGTGGGTGCGCCGCTGCCGGAGCGAAGGGCCTGCGGCGCTCGAAGGGCATGGGGCCCCACCAGATCGCCTGGGAGCTGGGGGCCGC
This sequence comes from Dehalococcoidia bacterium, assembly GCA_965219425.1. Taxonomy (GTDB): domain Bacteria; phylum Chloroflexota; class Dehalococcoidia; order Lucifugimonadales; family Australimonadaceae; genus S5-327. The sequence continues at coordinate 3,023,122 of OZ244741.1, read as the reverse complement.
CCGCTCCACGGTCTACGCTGTCCTGCGCCGGGTGGGGCTCCATCGCCTCGCCTGGCTCCACCGCACCACCCGCGAGATCGTCCGCTACGAGCGCGCGCGGCCCGGCGAACTGGTCCACCCCGACATCAAGAAGCTCGGTCGCATTCCCCCTGGCGGCGGGAAGCGCTTTGATCCCAGCTTCGCCGAGACTCGCAGCGGCCCGCAGCCGGTGAGGGGCTTGGGCTTCGACTACGTTCACGTGGCCGTGGACGACCACTCCCGCTACGCCTACGCGGAAGCCCTCCCGAACGAGCGGGGCGTGACAACCGCCGCCTTCCTGGAGCGGGTGCTCGCCCACTTCGCGGACCAGGCCATCGCCGTCGAGCGCATCCTGACCGACAACGGGAAAAACTACACCAGCGGCGCCTTCCGGGAGACCGCCGCCGCTCACGGCATCCGCCTCAAGCGCACCCGGCCCTACCGCCCCCAGACCAACGGGAAGGCCGAGTCCTTCAACAAGATCCTCCAAGCCGAGTGGGCCTACATCCACCCCTCTCTGTCCAATGACGAACGGCTCGACGCCCTCCTGGGCTTCCTGTGGCGTTACAATCACCACCGTCCACATGGCGGCATCGGCGGGGCCACACCAGCCTCCCGACTGTAAACAACGTGTCTGGGAACTACAGCTAGCCCTCAGATATCAGCGTCGTATGGGACGTCGGGGCCTTCAGCTAGGGGAAACGCACGCTGCATCTCGTCGAGCAGGTCGGCAGCATTGTCAGGCTGAGGCATTTCCCCCGGAGTCAGGTTGACCTGTGCATACCGCTCGCCTCTGAAGGTGCGCCAGTAGGATTGACTGTTCCGGTTGGGGGTCTGGCCTATCCACTTGAAACCGGATCCGTCTTTGCGCTCTACGCGTCCTACAGGGAGCCATCGTATCTCTGCCATAGTGGGTCTCCTTAGGCGGCGTGGACCTCATGGTTGGCGGCGCGGGCGAGGTCAACGATATGTGCTGTGGGACGTGGACTCGATTAGCCACGTCTCCACGCCTGAGGCCGGGGCGGGTGGCCACACTCCTCTTGGCTGAGCAGCAGAGCTTCACCATCATCAACTCACCCGCATACCTCGTCGTAGTTGTCGAGCGCACGTCGTAGTTCCGCGTGCCTGGGGCCGCCCGGTTGGAAGCCGTGGGCTTCAAGGAACGCGGCGGTTCTGTGGCGTCTTCCATGCAGCAGGCAGAGTGCGGCATGGAGCGCCCTCGCGTCGTGGCCTCCATTGCCATGGCCAGCGCGAGAGGGGACGAAGAATGCCCCCCTGACTGCTGACCCACCGCATCCACACCAGCACTTGCCCGTTGGTGTCGGCATCTCTCAACCCCTCCGCACTATCACGGCGCTCGATGACCTAAAGGGTTCTATTCCCTCTTAGTGGGATGAGGTTAGTGGGATGGGGGGGCTCCCGGCAACCGGCTCGCCGTTTTGGCAGTGCCTCGGAGCGATGGCGATGGCCTTCAAGACAGCCAACGTCGCTAGCAGCGCGATCAGTTGGGAGTTCTCCATCTGATCGCCTCCCTTCTCCGGCCCCCCGTCACACCGGGGGGGGGGCCAGGCCCTCCAGAGGGAGACGGGGACGCCGGCATAACATGCGGTCGGAGGACACGGGGGTCCAGATGGCAGGATCGTGCGGGCGATGCACCGGCACCACCTGCCGTACGCCCGGCTGATTACGTAGAAGAGGCGGCCCCGGCGAGATTGCCGGGGCCGCCTCTTGCGCGTGGACTTGACTTGAACGGAACTAGCGCGGGGAAGACGACGGACGGACGGCCTCGCGGATCTTCTCCTTCAGCTTCTCGCTGTCGACCATTATCCTGTCTACCGACTCCCTCGCCGCTTGACGGACCCTAGCGAGCTCCTCATCGGGGAGCTGGCGAACTGCCGGACCGTTCTGAGAACTGTTGCCCATCGTCTCATCCTCCTCTTCCATATGTCCTAGCCATGAATGCGGCATTGATCTCCGGGGGGAAGTAATGCTTGCGTTTGATCCATACTAAGCCGTCGCCCTTCGTGATCACCGCCACGTCTACGGGACCGCCGACCGTCTCTTCTTGGGAAGACACCCGCCGGTTCAGAGCGGTGATGCTTATCAGCGCCTCCGCCATCTCCGCCAGCTGTTCCTTGGGGAGCAAGGCCACTGTATTGAGAATCGGCAGCACGTAGTTTTCATTGCTGAACCCTCTGAACTCCTTGAGGAAGTTCCCGGTCAACTGCTTGTTCCACGAGATGATGCTCTCCCTGATGGCGTTTTTGCGCGAGTCTGGGTAGGCGTCGCTCAGGATGTCGCTTATAGCATCGACGCTCCGTTCGAGAAACGTCTCGATAAGCCCTGTAACGTAATTCACGGAGTCGGCCTGCGTCCCCGTAAGGAAGTGGTCTATCATCTCCCGCTGCGCCAGTGGTTGTATCAGCGCTGAGTTGGTGTGCGGGTTCAGCGCCCTGCTCATCGTCACGCCGATCTCTGGCTCCCCTGGCCGTCGGAACCGATGGAGACCTCCGCCAGCGAGGGATACAACTCGTTCCGGCCGAACCCGGCTATGGCGATGCCGGAACCCATGTGCGGCGCTTCGGGAGAGACATCGCTGTACGTTCCCACTTCTTTCAGCAGGAAATCGCGGAAGCCTTGGGCGCAGCCCTCCAACGTCCTGTGGACCTCCCCGCCGTGCATGCGCCGGTATTCCTTGATGAGCGTCTCCCAAGGAACCCCTTTGAAACTGGAGGAGCCATAGATGAGGATCCCGACCGGGGCGACCCGTGAGAGCGAGAACACCTTGTTGGCGGAGGTGAATATCTGCGAGACCTGTCCGTCTTGGCGCGACGTGGTCACAGCGCTGTCCGCCGCGAGTACGGCCGCCTGCAGGTTCAGTATGGCGATTTCGGATGTCATTCGATCCCCTCAGGCGCACCCATCGGAGACGCTTCTGTCCGAGCGGGCCGTCCCGCCATACCCGACCACCTCCCTTAGTTTATAGGTGGACGGGAGTCTGAAGGAAGTGTTTTGGGTTGTCAATCTGCCCTTCGCCCCTCCCCTATGGGCCGACAGGCCCGCCAGTGGCCCGAAGCGTCGCGTAGGGGGCAATCGCCGCCGTCGCGGTGCTCGTCAACATGGGCCACGACGATCACGTGATCGACCGGCAGGGGTTCTCTCCTTCTCTCGGGGGCGCGCATTGCGCATCTGGCAGCTCAGTGAGCCAGAATAGCGATTACTCCGACTGCGAGTGCGTCGGCTTCCCGGTTTCTGCCTCTAGGATGACGCGCAGGCCCTCCACCTCGGCGACCACGTCCATCCGCTTGCGCCCCCCACGCTGCTCGAAGTCCGCCTGGATTCCCTTATCGACGAGTAGGTTAGCTAGTGCTCTATTCTGAAAATCTTCCTGCTTGCTTGTCATGCTGCGATGCTAACGATTAGGCGGGCGCCATTCAACGCAGCGCCGATGACTCGGCTGTTCGTCAGCTCGCCTTAGTGGTTCTTCCAAACAATCTTATCCGTGCCAAGGTTCCGGCGGCTCAGGCTCGACGGTGGGGGCGCTCTTCGCCCTAGCCGTCTTGCTATCCGGGGAGACGGACACGGCCGGGCGCGGAGAGACCCTCGTTTGGTTGGTGGGGTCTGTGGAGGTCGGTCTGCTGTGGATAGGGATCTGGCGCTGGCTCGAAGACTGAAGGAGTGCCTGGTGTTCCTCAGTTGGTCAGACGAGATTGGTGAGGTCGTGATATTTGATGACCCCGGCAGCAGCAAGTGGTCAATCGCGCTCCTAGCGGCGACAACGCTGTTCGCGCTAGGGGGGCAGTCGCCGCTGCCGCAGGAGTCTACAGCTCTGAAATCGGAGGACGGCCTGGGACACCAGGTCGGGGACTACGTTGGCACGGGCTAGCAGGGTACACTTGCACCCGGCAACCAACCCATCGGAGGCACCCCCCGTGTCGATGCTCGTAGTAGATGACCCCTCAGTTCCCTCCGCCTTCGGCGGTATCTACGATGTGCCCGAAGCCGCGCGGTACCTGACAGCAGGCTCCACTTGGGCCGCGAAATACTCGCTTCGCTCTCAGAAACTCATACGGTGGATCAGGCGCGGGCTCGCTTCGCCTGAACTTACACAGGAGGCTCGCAGGATGCTGCTGGGGTTTGAAGACCTCATCTCCATGCGCGTTATCGCTGCTCTGCGGGCGTCTGGAATCAGTTGGCGGGAGATACGCACAATGGAGCAATTGCTGCGGAAGATGAGGGGAGTCCCTTGGCCATTTGCGACAGAATTCCTGTGGACAGGGCAAGGCGAGCTGTTCGCCCAATGGGCCGAGTACCTCGTTTCTGGAAGTCGGCATGGGCAGGCGGGGCTGGACTTGCTTCGTGAGTACGTGATGCCAGCCAAAGGCGGCCTTGTGTTCGGCGATGAATCACGTCTCGCCATCTCTTGGGAGCCGTTTGCAGGCGTGGTGCTCAAACCGCTGGTGCAATTTGGAGCTCCGTGTGTCAAAGGCACTCGGATACCCACCCGAACAATCTTCGGCATGATTGAGGCTGGGGATTCACCCGAATGGGTGGCGGCGGCTTACGAAATCTCGTCAAGCGAAGTGCAAGCGGCGTATGACTGGGAATACCTCCTCGCCAACTCGTCAAGCGAAATGCAAGCGGCGTATGACTCGGAACACCTCCTCGCCAAATAGCGTGAGGTTTCTCCTAGATGAATCACTTGTTCCTGCAGTCGCCAAGGCTCTGGAGCTTGTCGGGTATGACTTCATCGCTGGAGAGGTTGGCTCTCAAGACCCGGATATCATCAAATGGTGCCAGGCGAACCAGGCCGTTTGGGTCCACGCCGACGACAGGGCTAGGAAACAGCACCGAGTGCAACTGCAGACGAGCGGTATAAGAACGATCTGGGTGTACCGGAAAGGGGGGCGCATGACTGGAAAAGAGCAACTCAGGATTCTCTCTTCCGTTCTGCCTCTGTTTCTCGAAGAGCAGGTAGCAAGCCCGGCAGTGCGGCACTATAAGGCGACAGCCACGAATGACCTTTCAAGGCCTACCTTACGGAGTGCTCCTCTATGACCAACTCCAACAGCGTGGGCTGGGTGCTGGTGTAACCGCTCCGGTAAGGACTTTCAAACTGAGACACTACCTAGGCATCGCTGCCGCCGTCGGACCGCCGGACGCCGGGGGTCGTGCGGCGACGACGCTACAGGAGGCTTGGGAAGCGTCAGAGGCGGCTCATGCGGCGTTTGCGGAGGGCTGAGCCGACCGCGCCGCATGGTCACTCCTAACCACTCTCAGATTTCAAAACTGAGACACCACCGTTGCTTTGATGAATAACCCCACCCCGCCTAGGACATATTCATCAAAGCCCACTTCCCGTAGATCGTAGAGGCATGGAACTTCTTACGCCACGCGACGCAGCGACCACCGCATCGTGGTGAAGTCGCCGACCGACAGGTGCGCCAGCGCAGTGGCTTGCATGACCGTAACGCTCAGCAGCGCATGTAGCGTGACCTTCGCCAAGCCCCTGAAGCAATGGCGCTCAAGGCGACGGCACTCCTTCAGGCGCGAATTGACTCGCTCCACCGATGACCGCTTGGCGTAGATCGTCTTCCACGCAGAGGACCCATAAGGGAAAGGAGACCAGCGCTCGTAGGGCGCCAGCATGTGCGGTGGATTTAAGTCGCTGTCCACATACGTTGGCAGCAGTGGGCAAGACTCAAACCGAGGGCATTTCGGGTCCCAGGGTTGGCGCTCGCAGCGATAGCGGACTCCGGTCGGAGTGACGACAGGATACGCCTCACACGCCCGCGTCTCACGTGCATGGCCTCGGTACCCGAACTTCCGCACGTCGATGATCGCCACACCGCCAAGCTCCTCCGCCACACCTTTGAAGTTGGCAGCAGAGTCGTACCCCTTGTCCGCAAGCACCCATTTCGGCTGGAACCAGTTGAAGCGAGCTTTGGCGTTGCGAAGTGCAGGCATCAGCTCGGTAGTGTCGCTGTGGTTGCCTGCCGTGACGTGAGCCGTGATCGGCAACTCTGTCGCTGCGTCCACGGCTAGATGGGTTTCAACCACCAGAACCACTTGTTTTTCTTGGTGCCCTTGTTGTATTCCTTGGCCGTCCAGCCTGCGTCGAGGTCGCTCACAACCCTTTTGTTCGGGTTGGAGTGGGAGCGGACGGTGGTGCTGTCCACAGCCACAGTCTCGCCGAAGCCTGGCAGGTGCCGAGCGATGGAGTCGGTCAACTCATCCAACGCCTCTTGAACCAGATTCGGGTGATCGGCAAGGCGAGTCCAGAAGCGATTGAAGGTCCATCGGGACGGCAGGTCATTGCCGAAACCGCAAGCGACCCGCAGACCTTCGTCGTCTTGGAGGCGGCGTATGAGGGCGTTGGTGTGTGGAAGGTGGAGGTAGTAGCTAGCCACGTAGGCACGCCACAACGCCGAAAGGGAGTGACCCCGCCGTCCCGTCCAGCGGTATGCCTTCAGCGCCGCGAGGAGACGGTCACCCGGGACAGCGTCCCAAACGGCCTGAAGCTCCTCCCGTAGCGTGGTACGATGCTCACGCACGGTCTAAACCCCCGTGTAGGCCCCGTGGGTGCTGTCTTGCCGGACTGCCCACGGGACTTTACGTTGTTAGTATATTATTTGCTAGGTAATAACAATGTCAACCCCTTGAAATATATGATTACGTAGGTATACATTACTTCTATCTCGGCTGGGAGCGTTCAATTGGGAAGAGTGCCGATCACGGTTATGGGCTATCGATGTGAGCGATGTGGCCACAAGTGGGTACCACGTGCTCCTGAGCAAGAGCCGAGGGTGTGCCCCAAGTGCAAGACCCCGTACTGGGATCAGCCTAGGAGGGGAACTCCGATGACCTACGATGAGTTCAAAGACAAGGTTGCCGCTGTTCTCAAACAGCGAGGGCAGCCCTTGACCTGGACCGAGGTTCGCACCGAGGCCGGATTGCCTCAGAAGTTCCCCAACAACCAATGGGTCCGCCGAATGGAGGCAGACGCAGGGCTCATCAGAGAAAAAGATGCCAGAGGCATCATGCACTGGACAATCCAAGCCTGAGGGGACAGCTAACTTGCGGAAGCCCGCTTTCCTTCACTTGCCACAAGACTCGGCCCAGGCGCAGCTAGCCAACAAAGAACAGTGGAACGTCTCGCGTGAGTCAAAGTTAGCGGACTTTTTCACCATTGGCTATTCGGGGCGAGCGCCGGATGTCTTTATAGACACGCTTGTCGCGGCGGAGGTAGCAACTCTCGTAGATGTGAGGAAAAACCCCGTCAGTATGTACAAGCCCTTGTTCTCCAAGCGAAACCTTGCGGCAGCACTGGCCAAACGTGGGGTTCGGTACTTGCACCGGCCCGACCTTGGTGTGCCCCGTGAGATACGTGCCCTCTCAACGGATACCGGGAGCCGTCAAGTAATCTGGGATTGGTACGATCGGGAAGTCGTGCCTAGCTTCGTGCGCCGCAATCTCCACCACTTCTTCAATTTCAGCGATCATCCAATCGCAATGATGTGCACCGAACTGGACCCTACAAGTTGCCATCGACACCGGCTATCGGTAGCACTTGAGGCGTTGGGGCTCCGTTCGTACGATCTGTAATTGGGAAAGGGCTGCTAGATGACCGATACAGTCATAACGAAACGAGTGCTGATCACCGTGCGCACCTACCCGGTTCCAGCCCAGTCAGGTATTGAGGTTTCCTGTACCGCGGGCATTACTGCCGAAGGCGAGTGGATTCGCCTTTTCCCAATCCCATACCGTTTTCTTGCCCCTGATCAGCGATTCGCCAAGTACCAATGGATTGACGTTGACGTGACGAAGGCGACCAGTGATGTCCGTCCTGAGAGCTATCACGTCAATCCAGACTCAATCAGAATTGTGGATCCTAAGCCTCTGACCGGTTGGCCGGCCAAACGGCAATACCTCGCTCCTCTTCAAGCTCCTAGCATGGAGTACCTGATTAAGACACGAGACGAGCATAAGTGCCCGACACTCGGTATCTTTAAGCCCAAAGAAATCCTGAGGCTCGAAATCCAACGGGAGAAAGAACCCGACTGGACCGCCGCCCAACTCGCAAAGCTCCGGCAGTTCCCTATGTTCGATACGCTACCGCGTAGTGAACTGCAAAAGATTCCCTTCCGGTGGGTATACCACTACATATGCTCTGATCTGGAATGCACGACTCCACATCAAATGTCGTGCACTGACTGGGAGATGGGATGTTTCGTACCTACGCTGGAAGGAAAAATACGGCGTGAATTGGGAATCGAAGTTCCGGGAGACCTACGAGACGTACATGAAAGAACGGTATGACACTCACTTTTACGTTGGGACAGTACACGGCCACCCGAACAGTTGGATCATCGTGGGGCTCTTCTATCCCCTAAAGACGCTACAGGGGCAGCTGTTCTGAGTGGCTTTGCCCCTGCCATGAGTTTTGCACTTCCCTCACTCCTGCGCGCGGCTTATCGAGGCCGGGCCATGCCGTACAGCAACGTGTCCCACCGGCGCCCTGTGAAGTAGTCGTTCTCGACGAGCCGGCCTTCGAGCGTCATGCCGGCCTTCTCCAGCACCCGCGCGGAGGCGGCGTTGCCGGCGATGCACCATGACGAGATGCGGTGAAGCCCCAGCTCGCCGAAGCCGAAATCGACCAGCGCCAGGGCCGCCTCCGTCGCAAGACCCCGGCCCCAGTGGGCAGGGGCCAGCTCGAAGCCGATGTCGGCCTCCCATTCGTTGTCCGGCTTGCGGCGTATCCCGCAGCTCCCGATGAGCAGACCGCCGTCTTTCAGCGTGACCGCCAGCTGGAACCGGCGGCGGGGCGTTTCGCGGCGCCAGGCGATGAACGTGTTCACAAACGACCGCGCGTCCTGCTCCGAGCGGTCCTCCCAGGGATAGAATCGCAGGTAGGCGGGCTCGCGCTGGTAGGCCAGGACCGCGCGCCAGTCGTCCTCCGCGAACTCGCGCAGCGCCAGCCGTTCGGTCTCGACGCGCATCACTCCTCTCTGCTCCATCGCCGCTCGTCCCCGCGACGCCTTGACGCCCGCGCCGTCTCTCCTTACGATGGAGGGTAGCACGCGGGCGAGGATAGCTATGACCACGGCCCCCCAGCCTCTGACCATCACCATCACCGAGAACGGCGCGGACCATGTTCGCCGGTTCATGGCCGCCGAGGGCATCGAGAGCGGCGTTCTGCGGGTCGCGGTCAAGGGCGGCGGCTGCTCCGGCCTCACCTACGCCCTCGACATCTCGGACGAGACCAAGGGCGGCGACAAGGTCATCGAGCAGAACGGCGTCAAGCTCGCCGTCGACAAGAAGAGCTACATCTTCCTCGCCGGCACGGAGCTCGATTACTCAGGCGGCCTGAACGGCAAGGGGTTCGTTTTCAACAACCCGAACGCCAAGAAGGCCTGCGGCTGCGGCACGTCCTTCTCGGTCTAGCCTGCAAGGGGCCGTCCTGGAACGCCCGCCCCTCAGGGAGAGAACGATGTCCATTGACGCCGTGAGCTTGGCGGCCCTCGAAGAGCGGGCCGGGTTCACCGACCGGACCGCCTGCGGACGCCTCTGGATTACCGGAGTCGACGCCCTCGACCTCCTCAATCGCCTCACGACCAACCAGCTCGAAGCGCTGCCGGAGGGTCTGGCGCGTTCGACCGTGCTCACGAACGGCGACGCCCGCGTCATCGACCATCTGCGTCTCACGGCAATCGGCGGCGGACTCTGGTGCCTCGCCAGCCCCGGACGGGCGGAGGCCGTGGCCGAATGGATCGACCTCTACACCTTCGGCGAGGACATCTCCGTGGAGGACAAGAGCGCAACGACCGCTCAACTCACCGTCGCGGGGCCGCTTGCCGCCGACGCCCTCGCCGCTGCCGGGTGCCCCATCCCTCCCCTCGACGGCGCGACGGCGAACGGCGTCCTTGTCGTCGCCTCGCCGTTCGGAGCGCACGCCGCCTATGACGTGCTGCTGCCGGATGCTGGGGCGGAGCGCGCGAAGGAGGCGCTGACGGGCGCGGCGCGGGAAGTGGATGCGGAGACGTTCGAGGCTTACCGGATCGCCCAGGGCGTGCCCGCCTACGGGGCGGAGTTCGGCGCGTTCAACAATCCGCTGGAGGCGCGACTGCTCGGCTCCATCAGCGACGACAAGGGCTGCTATACCGGACAGGAGGTCGTCGCTCGGCTCCAGACGTACCGCAAGGTGCAGCGGCTGCTCATGTCGTTCACGTCCGACGCCTCCGCCGTGCCGGGCGACGCCCTCGAAACAGAGAACGGCTCGCCCGCGGGCCTCGTCACGTCGGCCTTCGCGGACGGCGAGGGCGCGTTGGGACTGGCCCTCGTCGCGTCGAAGCACGCTGTCGCGGGGGCGTCGCTGCGGCTGACACGCGGCGGCCAGGCGACGCTCGCGGAGCCTGCCTACGCCCTGGCCACCGAGCCCGTCGAGGCGTAGGCGGAGCGCTTGGCCTGTGGGAGTTCTAGTCCCCCAGACAAAAGTACTTGAACGACTCGGCGAAGGGGATGCCTTTCTCCTCGCCGCATCTCTTTAGCCGGCTCGTGAGCCGTTCGCCGAACTCCCGCTCTTCCTTGGACGGCGCGCCGCCGTTGGCGGGAGCGAACGGCATCTGGCTGACGTGCGCCTTCAGCGCGCGGATCTTCTTCTCCACGGTATCCGTCACGTCGAAATACACGTCCGCGATATCGTCGCGCGCGCCGAGGTAGACGTGCTCGACGATATGCGCCCCCAACCCCTCGTTGAGCGCGAGCTCCGGGTACATGTGCACGTCCCGCGCCGACGGGAACACCGCGTCCAGCGTCGCGTCGCCCGCGTTCCGATGGTCTGGGTGGTTGATGTAGTGGCCCGACCATCGCACCGTTGGGTTCTGCGTGATCACCGCGCTCGGCTTGTGCTTTCGGATGAGGCGGACGATATCCTTCCGCAGCTCCAGCGTGTTCTGCACCATGCCGTCCTCGTAGCGAAGGAATTCCACCTCGCTCACGCCGAGGATGCGGCATACATCCCGTTGCTCGCCCTCCCGCAGCGCCGCAAGCTCCGACGGCACGACGTCCGGGTCGGACGTCCCCTTGTCGCCTGACGTAACGAGGCCGTAGACGACCTCCCGTCCTTCCGACGTCCACCGCGCGACGCTGGCCGCGCACATGAACTCCGCGTCATCCGGGTGGGCGACGATCACGAGTATCTTGTCGCCCGGTCCGGCGTGGTCTTCCGGCCATACTCCCGTCATAGCCCCAACCCTCCGTCGACCCCCAGCACCTGCCCCGTGACGTAGCGCGCGTCGTCGCTGGCCAGAAAGGCCGCGCACGCCGCCACGTCCTCCGGCGAGCCGAAGCTCCCCAGCGGGATGCGCTCCAGTACCTTGGCCTGGAGATCGGCGGGTATCGCCGCGACCATCCGCGTCTCGATGAACCCCGGCGCGAGCGCGTTCACGGTGATGCCCCGCGACGCCACCTCCCTGGCGACGGTCTTGGTGAAGCCGATGAGACCCGCCTTGGCCGCCGCGTAGTTCGCCTGCCCCGCGTTGCCCGTTAGGGCGACGACCGACGACATGTTGATGATCCGTCCGGAGCGCTGTCGCAGCATCGGACGCACGGCCGCCCTCGTGCACAGGAACGCTCCCTTCAGGTTCGTGGCCAGCACCGCGTCCCAGTCCTCCTCGGAGAGCCGCATCAGGAGGTTGTCCCTCGTGATGCCTGCGTTGTTCACCAGAATATCCAGCCCGCCCAGCGCGTCGATGGTCGCCGCCGCCAGGCCCTCCGCCTGCTCGGCGTCCGCCACGCTCGCCTGCAGCACCGCGGCTTCCGCGCCCATGGACCGTATCTCCTCGGCGACGGCCTCCGCCTCCGCCTCTCCCGAGTTGTAGTTGACCGCGACGCTCGCTCCCTCCGCCGCCAGTCGCAGCGCGACCGCCCTGCCGATGCCGCGGCTGCCCCCCGTGACCAGCGCCCGCTTCCCGTCCAGCCTACCCACGGTCCGCCTCCGCCCGCGCAAGCACCCGCGCCAGGTCGTCGCGCATCGTTTCCACGAGACCCATCTCGAGCAGGCGGCTGGCCAGCCCGATGGACCTTGCGATGCTCCGCGCGCCGGACCTTCCGTGACCCGCGATGACGACGCCGTTCACGCCGAACAGCGGGCCCCCGCCGCCCTCCGCAGCCTCGGCCAGCCCCGCGATCGCCTGCACTGCCGGGTTGTCCGGCCCTAGGGCCGACGCCAGATGACGCCCCGCCGCCGCCGCCAGGCCCTCCGTGTACTTCAGCAGCACGTTACCGACGAAACCGTCGCAAACGACCACGTCCGCCTTGCCTGTGAATATCTCGTGCCCCTCGACGTTCCCAATGAAGTTCAGGCCGCTCGCTTGGAACAGTGGAAACGCCTCCTGCGCCTGCCGGTTCCCCTTGCCGTCCTCCGACCCCACGCTCAACAGTCCTACGCGTGGGTCGTCGATGCCGTGGTGGACGCGCTCGAACGACGCCCCCAACGCCCCGAAGCTCAGCAGCTGCGACGGCTTGCAGTCCACGTTCGCGCCCAGGTCGATGATGGTGGTCTTCGGCGCGAGGCCAATGAACGGCCCGCCGAGCGTCGGGCGCTCCAGACCGGGGAACATGCCCAGCGCCAGCACCGACGCCGCCATCGTCGCCCCCGTCGAGCCCATGCTTACCCCCGCCTGCGCATGCCCGGCCTTCAGCAGGCCGAGCGTCACCGCGATGGACGACCGCGGCTTGCTCCGCAGCGACAGCGCGGGGTGCTCGCCCTCGGCGACGACGTCCTCGGACGGGACCACGCGGATGGGCAGCGGGGCCGTGTCATACTTGGCGAGCTCGGCCTTCACTGCGGTCTCGTCGCCGACGAGCGCGACATCGACCCCGAACTCGCGCGCGGCTATCACCGCGCCCTCGACCGGAACGGCCGGCGCGTGGTCTCCTCCCATCGCATCCAATGCAATCGTTGAGCTAGCCAAACCTCCTCCTATCGCCTCAGCCGTCGAGCGGGACCGTCGCCTCGCCCGTTATCACCTGGACCCCGTCCTGGTTCGTGACGGCGACCTGGTAGGCCGCTGTCGCTCCGTCATTCGATTTCAGCGACCCCTCGGCCCGCACGATGTCGCCCGGGAACACCGGCGCGCGAAACCGCGTCTTCAATCTGCCCCCGCACATCCACGACCTGCCGAACGTCTTGGTCATCAGCTCCGAGACGAACGCCAGCACGAGCATCCCGTGCGCGATGGGGCTGCCGTAGGGCGTGCCCTTTGCAAACTCGGCGTCGAGGTGCAGCGGATTGTGGTCTCCGCTCGCGTCCGCGTACTTCGCCAGCTGGCCTTGCGTGATCCGGTGCGCGACCGGCGGCAGCGTCTGAGGCGGGTCGGTCACTCCCCCTCCTCCGCTATCGCCAGCGACGCCCGGCCCTCGACGACCCGCCCCCCTTCCGCGCTTCCCATTAGGTCCAGGGTCAGAAAGCGCGTGCCGCGACGAACGCTGTTGGCCGAGACCGACGCGACGCACCGGACCGACGCGCCGATGGTCGCCGGCCCGGCGAACCTCAGCTCCTGGCCGGTGTGCACCGCGCCCGCCGGCAGCTCGACGGCCTCCATGGCCGCCGCCATCACAATCGCCGCGACGGCCATCGGCGGCGCCAGTCCCTGCTCCATATAGAGCGGCGAGTCGTCCTCCACGGCGTCGATGTACAGCGCCGCGCGTTCGCTGGTGACGACAATGTCCCGCTCGCACAGCGCCTGTCCAAGCTCCAGTGACCTAAGGTCCATACAGTCTCGTCACGCTCATCGAAGCGCCCTCCTCCCCGTCGGGAAGTTGATTCCTCCCCTCGTCTGCGGGGGAGGCTAAGAAGGAGCCTCCGCGGATTATATAGGCGGCGGTAGCTCTATGAGCGACTTACCGCCGCGCTGGTCTAAACTAGAGGCCAAGCCCATGCGAGCCGCTAACCTCAACCTATCTCGTATCCTCGCTCTGAGCTTGCCCCTAGCGCTCATGGCGGTCGCCGCCTGCACCTCGGGTAGCGCCGTGCGCGAGCCCGCGGGGGCCATCCCCACTCCTACTCCCTCCGGCGACACTCCATGGACCGACGCCTTCAAGTCGCCGCGGTTTGTGGCGGCGGGCCCTAACGGGAACATCCTCGTGACCTACGTATCGTCGGGCCAGCTGCTCGTCTTCGCTCCGGATGGACGGCTCGCTCAGCGGATCGGCCCCCGCGGGCTAGGCGGCGACGTCTTCGAGAAGCCGGCCGGCGTCGCCACCGCCCCGAACGGAGACATCTACGTCGTCGACGAGTTCGAAAACCGCGTGCACCGCTTCACCGCCGCAGGCGCGCCCGCAGGCTCGTGGGGCGCTCAGGGCGAAGGGCCAGGCCACTTCAGCCAACCTGTCGGCGTCGCCGTAGACGCGGAAGGCGCCGTCTACGTCGCGGACTCCGGCAACGCCCGCGTCCAAAAGTTCGCAGCGGCCGGAGCCTTCATCGAAGCGTGGGAGTCGGACCCGATAGGCGGACGGCAGTTCGAAAACCCCATCGGCGTCGCGTCGGACCGAGCTGGCCACGTCTACGTCGCCGACTTCGCCAGGCACCACGTGCAAAAGCTGACCACGAGCGGCGACTTCGTGGACAGCATCGGCATGCAGGGCGCGGAGGGCGGACAGTTCGACTCTCCCATCGGCGTTGCTGTCGGCCCTGCCGGCGACGTCTACATCGTCGACTCGGTCAACCAGCGTGTGCAGCGCTTCAACCCCAACGGCGTGTTCCTCGGCGCGTGGGGCGAGGGCGGCAGCCGTCCGGGCGACTTCCGCTCGCCCTCGGGCGTCGCCGTCAGCCCATCGGGCGATGTATACGTCTCCGACCTCTCCAACCACCGCGTCGACCGCTTCACCCCCGACGGCGACCTCGTCCCGAACTGGGGCAGATAACCCTCTCCCCGGGAGAAGACCGTCGCATAGCTCCGGAAGGGCTCCGTCTCTCCATGCCTCCCGTGGCGTAAGGCTAGGAAAGAGATTCAACGGTCTCAACCATATGAACGTGGGGCGCAGAGGGCAGCACTACCTCTGCCGGGAGTGTGGGGGTGTCCTCCCCAGCAGAACGGGCGGGTGGCTGGGAAGAGTCACGCCCGCCGAAGAAGGGTTACCCAAAGGTCTCGTCCGCGGGAAACTGTCTGGTCCTCTCCCCAGTCTGCAGAGGAGACTGAGAGGGGGCGACCGCTCCTGTCGTGGCGAAGGAGCGAATCGCCGTTATACACTCCGCTGCGCGGCGAGTCCCGCCGGACGGAGGACGACCATGTTGAGTGTCCAGCAGAATGAGCGCCTGACGAGGGTTGGACCGGGCACGCCCGGAGGCGAGCTCTTCCGCCGCTATTGGCTGCCCGTGGCGACGGACCAAGAGTTGCGCGACGCACACACCAAGGCCGTCCGAATCCTGGGCGAGGACCTCACGCTCTTCAAAGACAAGAGCGGCGCCATCGGCCTCATCGCGCAGCGCTGCGCCCACCGCCGCGTCGACCTGCGCTACGGCATCCCCGAGGAGACCGGCCTCCGCTGTCCCTATCACGGATGGCTGTACGACGTTGACGGCCAGTGCCTTGAAATGCCGGCGGAGGACCAGTCCAGCACGTTCGCGTCCCGCGTGAAGATCGGCTCGTACCCGGTGCAGGAGCTTGGCGGGCTGATCTTCGCCTACCTTGGCCCGCAGCCGGCCCCCGCAATTCCGCGTTGGAACATCTTCGTGAAAGAGAACGTCTTTCGCATGGTCGGCCAGACCATGCTCAACGCGAACTGGCTCCAGTGCCAGGAGAACTCCGTGGACACCGTCCACCTGGAGTGGGACCACGGCCATTGGGGACTCCACGCCCTGGCGGAGAAGGGCGTAGCCGACCCGCGCCGCTGGAAGCGCTTCCAAAACGCCAAGCGCCACCACGTCGCCATCGACTTCAAGCCCTTCGAGTACGGCATCCTCAAGTACCGGCTCCAAGAGGGAGAAGACCCCGCCACGTCGCCGAGCTGGAACCACGGGCACCCCATGGTCTTCCCCAACATCGTCCACATCGGCGCGCGCGGCGAGGAGGAGTTCCAGATTCGTGTCCCCATCGACGATGAGCACACCTGGCACCTCGTCTACCACGTGTACGACCCCGGCCCGGACGTGGAGGTTCCCAAACAGGACTACCTGCCAACCTTCGAGGTGCCGATCGACCCGCTCCCAGGGTGGATCCTCCAGCAGGACCTGGCCGTCTGGGAGGCCCAGTCCTCCATAATGGACCGGAACCAGGAGCGGCTCGCCGCCACCGACAAGGGCCTCATCCTCATGCGCAAGATGATCGACGAGCAGATCCGCGTCGTGGAGGACGGCGGCGACCCCATCAACGTGTTCCGTGAAGAGCACGAGCGTCTGGACTTGGAGATCGAGAACTACGGCGACATGAGCGGCTACCAGCCGGGCGACGCGCTCTACGGCAACACCGGCCTCTTCTCCGGCGACGCCATCCACGAGGTGGACCGACTCTTCACCCAAGCCCGCGACCTCGCCCTCGCCAAGAAGATCGGAGAGTGAACCCATGGCGGTCCTAAACGTCGGTTTTCTCAGCGCCAGCGGGCGGCGCGCCCAGCACTACGACGACTTCCTCCGCCTCGTTCCACGGGACGTCGACTTGGAGATTATGCCCCTCGGCCTGTGGGGCGGTTCGCTCTACGACCTCGCGGGCAAGGCGGACGAGCACATCGAGATCACCACCAAACTTGCCAAGCAGAAGGACTGGGAGGGAATCGCGCTCATGGGAGCGCCCATGCAGGTCCAGAACCCCGAGCACATCGGCAAGCTGCGCTCCGTCCTCGATATCCCCGTCACAACCGCCCTCGAGTCCGGCGCCGCCGCCGTCAAGGCCTTCGGCGCAACCGACATCCTCCTCCTCACTCCCTTCGACGACGGCCTGAACGCGATGCTGCGCGACTTCCTCGCGGAGCGCGGACTCAACGCCGTTTTCCCCGCCAACGCCCGCACCGATACCCGCCGCGAGGACGTCCAGGCTACGGAGCGCAAGACGGCTGAGGAGGTCTACCACCTGGCCGTCGACGCCTTCGCCAACGCCCCCGGCGTTCAGGCCGTCTACTTCCAGGGCGCTCCGCTGAACCCGCTTCACGTCCTCGAACGGCTGGAGGCCGACCTAGGCGTCCCCGTCGTCGCAAGCAACCCCGCTATGTTCTGGAGCATCGCATCCATACTCGGCCACAGCTTCTCAGTGCCGAATGCGGGGCGCCTGCTCCGCGAGTGGCCGTCGATAGCGAGCTAGACGACGCGAGCCGTACAGGACAGCTCCCCAAATACCCTCCCGCAGACAGGAAGGGTCATGCGAAGCACGGGGAAGACTGACATAACCTCTCCCCCGTCCGCGGGGGAGACTGAGAGGGGGCCGTCTGCGCAGGAACACTGACATAACCTCTCCCCCGTCTGCGGGGGAGATTGAGAGGGGGCCGTCTGCGCAGGAAGACTGAGACAGCTAGGCAGCTTCCTGCGCCCGCCCGCCGTCAAGGAAGCCCGCGCCGCCACACCGCGAGGCCTGGGGATAAGCAACCGCGCGCCCAGCCGGCGCTCCGGCTCGCAGTAACGCCGCCCTCCGAGCAGGGGGCGCCGCAGATCGCTGCTGGTAGACTGTGTACAGAGCCTCCTCCCCCGGCTGCGGGGGAGGACTGAGGAGGGAGATGGACTCGTTCGTCGAACGGCTGGACGCTGCGATGGCCCGCAACAGAAGCCTATTGTGCGTCGGGCTCGACCCGTGGCCCCCCTCCATGCCCATCGACGATATCGCCGCGTTCAACAGGGCCATCATCGACGCAACCGCAGACCTGGTCTGCGCGTACAAGCCAAACTTCGCCTTCTACGAGGCCGAGGGCCTGGGCGGGCTGGAGGCCCTGCGGCAGACCATCGAGGCAGCGCCGGACGGCGTCCCCATGCTCCTCGACGCGAAGCGCGGCGACCTCGGCAACACCGCAATCGCCTATGCGAAAGCGGCCTTTGAGGTCTGGGGCGCGGACGCCGTGACGGTGAACCCGTATCAGGGCCGGGACGCCCTACAGCCGTTCCTCGACTACGCGGACCGAGGCGTCTTCATCCTCGCGCGAACGTCCAATCCGGGCAGCGCGGAGTTCCAAGATCGTCGCGTGCGCGGCGCTGCGGGCGAGCGGCCGCTCTATGAGGAGGTCGCAGGTCAGGCGTGCGCGTGGAACGACAACGGCAACGTCGGACTCGTCGTCGGGGCGACCGTTCCGGAGGAGCTCGCGCGGGTGCGGAGCATCGCGGGCTCGATGCCGGTCCTCGTGCCCGGCGTAGGCGCGCAGGGCGGCGACCTCGAAGCGTCGGTGCGGAGTGGTACGGACTCGAATGGACGGCGCGCGCTCATCTCCGCGTCCCGCAGCGTGCTTTACGCGTCGCGCGGCCAGGACTTCGCCGACGCCGCCCGGACCGAGGCGCTTCGCCTCCGGGACGCAATCAACGCGGAGCTCGACCGGATGGAGAAGGGATGGACGTAGAGTTCCACCTTGGAGACCATCTAACGCTGCGTAAGACTCATCCCTGTGGAGGGGTCGAGTGGCGCGTGGAGAGGCTCGGCGCGGACATCGGCATCCGCTGCCTCACGTGCGGCCGTTACCTGCTGACGCCCCGTCGCAAACTCCAGCGCGCCACGAAAGCCCGGCAAGCTCCATCATCCAGCCGTCCGACCTGACTCCCCCTCCCGTCATTCCCGCGAAAGTCCTCTCTCCCGTCTGCGGGAGAGTTAGAGAGGGGTCCCCTCCCGTAATTCCCGCAAAGTCCTCTCTCCCGTCTGCGGGGGAGAGTTAGAGAGGGGTCCCTTCCCCGTGATTCCCGGGAAGGCGGGAATCCAGAAACCACTCCCGTCCGCGGGAGGGGACGCCGCAAGCGCAGCAAAGCGCTCCCCCCGCCTTGGGGCCCGAAGTCGCTAGATGGGGACCACCGTGAGGTCGGCGTCGTACTCGGGGTGGACCGGAGTCTGGTGGGTGAGCTCGACCACCTTCCCCGTCTGAGAGGACTCGACCATCCCGAAGATTGCCTCGGCCGTGCCCATGCCCCAACGCCCCGAATGGTATACGGGCTTGCCGTTTACGACCGCATCGTAGAGCTCGTGCACCTCTCCCCGGCTGTGGACGTTCGAAACGCCGGTGACCTCGCGCACGCCGTTGTCGTCGTAGATCAGTACGCCCTCGGAGCCGATGCGCATGTCTCCGCGCTCACAGGTCACGAAGAGCGTTCCCGGGTCCCCCGTGTCGTTGAGGCCGCGGCGGTCGCCTGGCTCTCGCCTGAGCTGACGCCCGAAGTTCCCCCGGCCGCCGTCGGAGCGGAGCGCCTCCGCGAATTGCTGGGCCTCTATGGCCCCGCCGATGCGCAGGTCCTGCTTGTCCTGCTCCTCATTTCGTGTCCCGTCGCGCATCTCCTTGCGAACGCGCACCAGGTTCTCGATAGAGCTGCGGCCCGAGGCCGGTCCGTTGACATCACTCAGCGTGAAGTAGCCGTAGCCGTTGTGCGTGGTGGTGGCCACCGCTCCATCCTCGAACTCGAAATGGGCAGTGTAGTATCCGGGCATCGGACGCTCCGGCATCCACTGTCCAACCTTGCCCCAGACCCTCTTGACCATCCCGCCGCCGAGCAGGCGGACGGTGTCAATCTGGTGCGGGCCCTGGCGGTACGGTACGCCTCCCCCCTGAGCGAAATCGAGCTCGTCCGGCGTCCTTGGCCGGAGCATCCAGTCCGTGTACGCCATCAGGTGGATAGCTCGAACGGCGCCGATCTCCCCGGACTCAATCACCTTACGCATGGTCCGGTAGGGCAGCGCGAAGCTCGCAGTGTGGGCGCAGACGAGATGCACCCCCGCCTTGTCGCACTCCTCGACCATCTGCTCCGTCTCCGCAAGGGAGATGGCCATGGGCTTCTCGACCATGACGTGCTTCCCGTGCCTCGCGGCCGTGATCGTGTGCTCGGCGTGGAAGCGGTTGGGCGACGCAATGTACACGGCGTCGACGTCCGGGTCTTTGCACATCTCCTCTGCGCTCTCGTACACCTTGGTTTCGGGAAAGCGCTCCTGGAAACGTTCCCGTGTGACAGGGACCACGTCGCACCCCGCCGCAAGCTGGACGACGTCCGGCTGCTGCACTACCGAGCGAAGGATTTCCAGACCCCCCACGCCGATGCCAATGACCCCGATGTTGATGCGCCGTGTTGCGACCATGTCGATGACCTCCCTTTGTCCCGGTCCTCTCAGAAGTTACGGTCCTCCCGGAACGGGATTGTCCTCTTTCCGCGCTCAGTCGTCGAGTGCGGGGTCAGCGGGGGCTTGCGGCGGCGGTCGGCGCCTCCTTGCTGAGCGCCAGCGGCGCCGGCGGAACGTCCTCATTCAGCGGATCGCGGGCTTTGGCCGCCTCCACGTACCGCGCCGCGTCCTCCTCCAGCAGGAAGCCGGCCGACAGCAGCTCTTGGACTGCCTCGGAGACCCGGCGAACGTAGTCTTCGTGGGAGGCGTACCGCTCCTCGATGGACAGCCGTGGGTCGCCGGCGGCCTCCCTCTCCGCGCGCGTGCGGGCGAAGGGTACGAAGCTGCCCGAGAGCGAGGCGAAGTCCCCTTCCGCGAACCCGCTCCTGCGCAGGTTCCACCCTGTATGCGTCCCGACCGGCGCCATGATGTCCGGCGAGCGCAGCCCGCCAAGGTCGTTGCCATCCTCGTCCACCTGCGGCGTCTGGACGAGGTACTCCTTGCCGGGCGCAGGCTTCGGCGGATGCTCGGCAATCACCCCACGGTCGAAATCGGGACCGTAGTCATACAGGGGCAAACGACTGGGGCCGGCCGGCGTTCCCACGCCCGGAGCCTTGGGGAATGCTTCCAGTGCCTTCTCAGGCGTGACCAGCGTGCCGTCGGCGCGCCGGGGCACGATGCTGGGCGGAGGCGGCGCGCCTTCAGTGACCCACCGGTCCATCAACGTCAGGGCCCCTCGCATCAGCGGCCCGTTGTTCATCACGTTGGAAGGCTGCTGCGCCACGTCGTCCGCCGGAGGCGTTGCGCCCGAATGCTGCGCGCTCGCCAAGAAGTAGACGCGCACCGTCTCGGGGAGCGGGATGTCGTCGCCGGTGCGTGGGTCCGTGTGTCCAAGCGAGGCGTGACGGTTCCAGTATTCGGTGTTGGTGTGCGTGTGCATCACCAAAGGGTCGGACTCCGGCCGCTTCAAGACGCTATCCACCGCGTCCGAGAAAGCATCAGGCGCCGCGGAGTAGGCGAACGGATATCGCTCCGACGGCCATTGGTGCTCCTCGTGCTGACGGGGATACCGCCCCACCTGAGCGAAACGGGCGTTCGCGAACAGACGGCCTGCGCCCGATACGTGCGGGTAGACGGCGTCGAACACCCTCCGGCCCGCTGGGTCCGCGTTGTAGCCGTCGTAGACGAACTGACGAATGACGCGAGCGCTTAGCGACTGCCCGTACATGTACGCCCGCTCGTGGCCCCAGACGGGATTCGGCGTGCCGTTCGCGTCGGCCTCGTCATGAAGGAGCATCGACATCAGGTCCCGGATGCCAACGATGCCAAGGCCCATCACGCGGGAGCCCTCCGTCTCGTATATCAACTCATATATCCAGCCCGGTTGAAAGCCGCCCTTCACGTAGCAGGAGGTCGCCGAAGGACGCAGCCGCGCCTCTCCGTCGACCATCGCCGCCTCCGCGAACGCCCAAGCGTCGGGGGCGACCGGCGTTCGCGGGTCTTGCTCGTGCTCGCGCAGCGTCATCGTTGCGTGCGTCGTGTCCAGATCGAGCGCGGGGTAGGAGTGGATGTTCGGAGCGCCGCTCAGCGGCATCGACAGCACCCCGGACTGCTCGGCGATGAACTCCTGGCGCACCGTGCCCCTGAGCGGTTTCCCGTCCTCCAACGCCTCCGGCAGCTCGACAGTGAGCAGTCCGCCGCCCGGCGTCAAGTCTCCCTGCCAGCCCGACCAGATTATCGTGAAGCCCCGCCGGAGGAGGAAACCGTTCCCTGCCGCCGCCAAAGTGCGGGGGTCGCTGTCCGCCGGAGCGTCGTTGAAAGCCCTCAGGGCTGTCCTGTTCCCTCGGTTGTTCACGTCATAGAACAGGCTCCCTGCGCCACGATACAGGTCGACGGGTTTCAGAATATCGAGGTCCGCTCTGAACTCGACCAATCCCTCCGCGTTGCGGGGGACGAGCGACAGATCAGCCACATTCGCGTTGCTGGGATCGCTGGGGTCCAGAGCGAAGCTCGCCGACCCGCTCAGCCGCTCGTACGGCCCTGCCGCGCCGAACGAAAATCCGTCCGCGAAGCTCATGCGCCGCTCTATGCTCAACCTGACCTCGGTGTTCATACCCTTCCTCCGCTCGGACGGGATCAGCCAGAGGTTAGACCGGCCCACCCGATTCGTCGATGCCTGCCGGGCGGCGGCCTCGCTCCGGCGCGCTCTCAACCGCCGGACACTGGACGAGACGCTACCGTGCTACCGAATGAGGAGCTGACCCCGGGGCGTTCAAGATACCCTCGCCCTCGCCCTCGGCTAGACTAGGACTCACTGTACCGAAGAGTCCCGGCCCCCCGGATCGAGGAGGAGTCCCTAATTGAGCGACGTTGCTTTCCAAGACTTGCTGCTCGGCAATCACTGCTGGGGCTGTGCCCCGGACGCCAAGGACGGCCTGCGCATTCGGAGTTTCTGGGACGGACCGGAGACCGTTTGCACGTGGACGCCCCGCCCGGAGTTCGCGGCAGGGCCAAGGCACATCCTCTACGGCGGGATGATCAGCAGTGTGATCGATTGCCATTGCATCTGGACGGCCATCGCCGAGACGTACAGGACCGAGGGCCGCGAGATTGGCGAGGGGCCGGTCATCTGGTTCGCGACCGCCTCCCTCTCCGTCGCCTACAAGAAACCCACCCCCATCGACCAACCGCTGACCATGCGCGCGCGTGTCAATAGCATGAGCGCGCGCAAGGCGCTGGTGAGCTGCTCCCTCGTCTCCGGCGGCGTCGAGACCGCCACGGGCGAGATGGTCGCGGTGAAGGTCCCGCCGGAATGGTTCGAACCCACCTAGGAGGAGCGCAATGGCTAACGAAATCAAGGTGACCGGATTGGTGGACCAGCCGCTCGCGCTCGACTACGAGGCCCTCGCCGCGCTGCCGGGCCAGGTCGAGGACGTATCGGCCCTGGCGCCGGGCCGCGAGGGGTCCGCGGTGCGATTCTCGTCAGTGCTCGACGCGGCGGGCGCTAGGGTCGACGCAGGATTCATCACGCTGGAGGCCGAAGGCGACTTCGCGGCCAGCATTCCGCTGGCGGCGGTGGCCGACCAAGCCCTCATCCTCTATGCGCTCGGCGGCGGGCCGCTGCCGGAAGAGAAGGGCGGGCCAGTCCGCTTCCTCATACCGGACCCCGCCGCCTGCGGAACGGCCGAGATCGACACCTGCGCGAACGTCAAATGGCTGAAGAGCATCGAACTGAGCGCGGAGCGCGGGCGCGACATCCGCCCGAGCACACTGAGGGCTCACGCGGCGCTCCACGAGGCCGAGCAGGCCCGCAAGCAAGGAGGCGAGTAGCCATGCCGCGATTACCGGAGGTCAACCGCGAGTCCGTTCCCGATGAGCTGCGCCCCGCATTCGACGAGCTCGTCGCTATCAGTAACGATACGATGCCCATCGGCCCCGGCATGGTCGCGGCCATGAGCCCGGAGATGGCGCTCCGCCGCCGGCCCCTGAGCAACTACGTGCGCTGGGAGCTGACGCTGCCCCCGAACGTCCAAGAGCTCGCGGTCCTCGCGACCGCCCGACACATGGACTGCGGGTACGTTTGGAACGCGCACGCAGGCATGGCGCGCAAGGCCGGCGTCGGCGACGCCCTCATCGAGGCCATCCGCGACCGCCAACCGCTCCCCACTATGGGCGAGGACGAGTCGGCCGTCGTAGAATTCGTGACCGAGGTGCTGACGGCCCATCGCGTGGCGGATGCGACGTTCGAAACCGCGGTCGCGCAGTTCGGGATGCAGAACACGGTCGACCTCATAGCGCTGGTGGGTCAGTACGTGACGAACGCGGGATTCCTCAACACCTTCGAGGTCCCGCTGCCGGATACGACGGAGCCGGTGTTGCCGGTCTAGTTCGCAAGGAGGCCCCCGTGGGAATCATCGACGCCGACGCGCACGTCATTGAGATCGACGAGACATGGGAGTACATGGACCCCGGAGAGCGCCGGTACAAGCCGGGGACTGCGTACCAGACGCTAGAGAACGGCGAGGTCGTGAAGTATTGGGTCATCGGCGGGCGCGCCATCCGCACCGCCTGGCCCGGCGGCGGGCCTCGCGGCGAGTTCGGCCTCTTCATTGGCAACGTCCCGCTGCCCATCGAGTCCAAGTACATGCTGGATGTGCAGGCGCGCGTGGCCCACATGGACGAGCTGGGTACCGACATGCAAGTCCTCTTCCCTTCCATGTGGACGGGGCCGATCACCACCAATCCCGCTGAAGAAGTCGCCCTTTGTCGGAGCTACAACCGCTGGATGGCCGACGTCTACGCAGAGGGCAAGGGCCGCTTCCGGTGGGCGGCGGTGGTTCCCGTCCTCGCCCTGGACGAGGCCGAGCGGCAGCTCCGGTTCGCCAGGGACAACGGCGCCGTCGCCGTCAACCTGCGCGGCGTTGAGGTCGGCAACCGCCTCATCCACGACCCCTACCTCTACCCCATCTACGATTGGGCTGGGGAGTTGGACATGCCCATCTGCCCCCACTCCGGCACCGGCAGCTTCGAGCTCGACGCCATCTTCGGCGGCCCCCTCACCGCCTTTGAGCGCAACAAGTTCAGCGGCCTCTCCGCCTTCCACACGCTGCTGATGACAGGCCTGCCGGAGCGGTTCCCCAACACCAAGTGGGGCATCATCGAGTTCAGCGCCGACTGGCTCCCCTACATGCTGAACGACCTCGCCCGCCGCATGGAGCGACGGGGCGGACAGTTGAGCGCCCAGCCCCTCGCCGAGAACAACATATGGGTCACCCTCCAGCTGAACGACGACCTCGAGCAAGTCTACCGCTACGTCGGCGACGACCGGCTCGTCATCGGCACGGACTACGGCCACGCCGACTCGGCCACCGAGGTCTACGCCCTCAGGACCTTCGAGAACGACGACCGCATGCCCCCCGAGAGCCGAGCCCGCGTCCTCTGGGACAACCCGAAGGAGCTCTACTCCATCTAGGGAGGGGGTGCCGCCTGGATGAAACCGGCTTGCCTTGGACGGCGTATACCAAGTATGGCGCTCCCCCACGCTACGCCGATTGTTCCCTTGCTCCTCGCGCTTACCCTTGCACTCGGCGGCTGCGACTCATCTCTCCATTCCCAGCTCCTTACGGAGGAGATACCCCCCTGCACGCCGGCGCCGGGCTCCTCCGTGGACCCATGCGAACCCGATGTGGAGCGGCCCTGGCCCTGGGGGGTGGAAGGGATTGGGAGCCCTCTAGCATTAGTTGTTGAACATGTGAGCCAGCGCGACATGCTTGATGTCGGCGACGCGTGGGTTCTCGCGCCCCACATCGTGCTGCGCGGCACGTATCTCCCAAACACGACGCGCTGCACTGCCGGCAACCCATTCCGGCCATCGCCTTATGTGGCCTCTGAGCTGGGTTATGATGAATACGATTACCCAGATTCCTTCAGCATCAACTGCTACACCGACTTGAGCGTAAGCGCCTACGTCCTCGGCGAAGGGCCATCCGCCTTGACGGTGCAGACGTTGTTTTACCCTTACGTGGAGGGCACAGGCGAGCATCTGAGGCAGGAAGTTGAAACTGACGAGTATGCCGGCTGGGTCGCCGGCAGGGAGGCGGTCCTATTCATCGGTCCGCCGGTCAACCTCTCGTCTGAAGCATGGCAGGTCTTTGGGATATGGGACGTGCAGCGCAGGGAGGACGGTGTGGTGCTCGCCGTCCATCCTGAGAGGGACCTTTGGAGACGCTATAGGCCCGACGATTACCGGACGCTCCGCTCCGCACTCGAGATGGAGCTGCCCGCCTTCGCGGAGGCGGTGACGACGGCCAGCCAGGCCCGCCTCGCCGCAAACGGCGGACGCATCGGCGCGCACCCAGACTTGCCCATGCTGATAACCGACGCGCACAAGTTGCGCCAGTTTATGACTGACATCGGCGCCTACGACCACCCCGACGGCCCGCCCGCGCCGCCGCCGCCAGTGCGGTGAGGTCACGCCGCCTCCCCCGCAGACGAGACCTTTGCGTAACCCTGGAAGGGAGAACGACGACCGCATGCCCGCCGAGAGCCGAGCCCGCGTCCTCTGGGACAACCCGAAGGAGCTCTACGGCATGTAGGGACGGGCCTAACGACTCCGCCCAGGGAACAGGATGCCGCTCACGTGACAGCCTGCTGGACGCAGTGGGATGATTGGACCGTGATTCGAATCGGCCTGCCGGCGGTCGCGAGCAACGCCTGACATGTGCGGACGATACAGCCTCGTAGCGGAAATAGGAGAGCTTGCAGCGCGATTCGAGTTCGACGCTAACGGCCTAACTCAGCCTCCCCGCTACAACATCGCTCCCACCCAACCGGTGCTCGCCGTCACGAGTGGTGAGCGCAGAAGCGCATCGCTCATGCGCTGGGGTCTGATTCCGGCTGGGGCTAAAAGCGCGTCTGCGAGCGGTCCGATGATTAACGCCAGGTCGGAGACGGTTGCCGAAAGGCCCAGCTTCCGCGCCGCCTTGAGGCGGAGTCGCTGCCTGGTGCTGGCCGACGGGTTCTACGAGTGGCGGCGCAGCAGCGCCGGGCGGCAACCGATGCGGATTGCCCTGGCGTCGGGAGAGCCTTTCGCCTTCGCAGGCCTCTGGGACACGTGGCGGGACCCGGCGGGCGAGCCCGTCAGCTCATGCGCGATCATCACCACGGAGGCGAACGAGCTTCTCCGGCCCATCCATGACCGGATGCCGGTCATCCTGCCGAGGCAACTGGAGCCTCTCTGGCTGGACCACGAGATGCAGGACCCTGCTGTCCTTGGCGGCCTGCTGACTCCCTACCCCTCCGCCGCCATGCATTCGCACGCGGTTTCCGCCCTGGTCAACTCCCACTTCAACGACGGCCCTGAAGTGCTAAGGCCGCTGCAACAGGCGAGACTCATCTAATAGTCTGCCGGAACGGAGGGGCAGTGCAGGCCAGACCGCGTTAGGCGGGTCGGCCATGAAGTGGCCGGCGAAGCCCCCTACGGCTCCCCAAAGAACCGCACCGCGTTGTCCCACATGAACTTCTGCATCGTCTCCGGGCCGAGGCTCTCCCACCGCCGCACGATGGAGGGCGAGTCCGGGAACTTGCACTCGGCGTGCGGATAGTCCGACGCGTACATCACGATGTCGTCGCCGAGGAAGTCCAGGACCATGCGGACGATATCCTCCTCGTCCGTCATGTCGATGCTCGCAAAGAAGCGGCCGCCGCAGACGTAGTCGCTCATCTTGTGCTGGAGGTCGGCCGTAAAGCCTACGTAGGCGGCGTTCACGTCCATTCGTCGCGTCCAGAACGGCAGCCAGCCCACGCCTGATTCGAGCACCCCCAGCCTGATGGGGTACCGGTCCATGATGCCGGCGCCGATGAACGACGCCACCATCTTCATCGCGCCCCACGGGTGCGAGCACAGGCGCGCCAGGAACCGGTTGTCGTCCATGTCCTTGTAACCGGGAAAATAGGGCGGGACCCACGTCATGCTGTGATGAACAGCGCCGAGGTCGTGGCTGGCCGCCGCCGCCCATATCGGCTCCATCCGCGGGTGGTCCATCGGCTCGCCGACTCCTGCGAAGGGCAGCACTCCCGCCGACCATCGTTCCTTCCCCCATCGCTCGATCTCCGCGACGGAGCCCTCGATGTCCGTGCCGGAGACGGCCATGAGCGCTTTGAATCGTCCAGGGTAGGTCGCGGCGATGTCGTGCGCCATCCGGTGGTAGGCGCGGACCAGCCCCATCTCCAGCGTGGGGTCGCCCAGCAGCGCGACTCCGATGGCGGTGTCCGGGACCATCATATGGACGTCGGTCCCCTCTTCCTCCATGTCGGCGACACGCTGCTCGAAAGCGTCGTCGATGACGCCGACCCCCGGCAGCTTGGCCCCCGTGTACTCGCCAAAGTGAAGGCGCGAGTGCGCGTCCTTGGGCATTTCACGCGGGGCCGCGTCGCCCAGATGACGCTTGTACGGGCTGAGGCTCACCGCGTAGTGGCGCCGGGTCGGGTCCTCGCGAGGCGTCGTCGTCTGGTCTGACCGTGCGCCGACCGTGTACTTTTCTAGCTCGGGCAGCCGGGCCCTGAACTCGGGATCAACGTAGCGCTCCAGGGACTCCACCGACGGGTGGATGTGCGTATCGGCGTCGAAGATTCTCTGTCCGTTCAGCATTGCGTCCTCCTAGCGCCACAGAGTATATCGTTCCGCCATGACCAAGCCGAACGGACCGGCCGGCAGCATCGAGGTCCACGAGGTCGACGCCCGGTGCTGGCCCGATTTCGAGCGCCTGTTCGAGTCGCGCGGAGGTCCCAAGTGGTGCTGGTGCAGGATGTTCAGAGCGGACGAGAACGGCAGGATGCCCCACGCCCGAGCGGACATGAAGCTGGCGATGTTTCGGAAGATCGAGAGCGGCGCCCGCGTCGGGCTGCTCGCGTACCGCGACGGCGAGCCCGTCGCGTGGTGCTCGACCGCGCCGCGCGCTACCTTCGTCCATCACGGCGGCCCCGAGCCAGCCCCCTCCCGGCCTCCCGGGCAGACGGAGAACGAGGACCAGGACTCGGTATGGCCGATCACGTGCTTCTACGTCAAGAGCAGCGTGCGGAGGCGCGGCATGATGAGCTTGCTCATCGAGGAGGCCGTGCGCTGCGCGAGAGAGAATGGCGCCTCGGTCGTCGAGGCCTACCCCGTGGAATTCGACGCCCCAAGCTACCGCTTCTGCGGCTTCATCCCGGTCTTCGCGGCCCACGGGTTCGAAGAGGTAGCCCGCGCGGGCCTGCGCCGCCACGTCATGCGTCGAGCGGTCTAGGCCGCGCTTTACCCGCCGCGCTCCCCGTCCTACCATGCGTCCGACAACTCGCGTCGAGGAAGCCAAGTGACCACCGTCAGCCGCTACGCAGTCGAAGAGTTCGGGCACGACGTCCGCCGGACGCTCGACCTGAACAACCCGGGCATGGAGTCGGTCCTCCGGCTCGGCCATCTCCTGCAACGCTTCGGAGAAGAGAACAGTCGGGACTACTTCTGGAGCATCGGCGAGCCCGCGGTAATCAGCTCCGGCCTGCCGGGCCAGAAGCTCTACGACGACCCGGACGGCCTCTTCCGCCTACTGCTCGCCCAGTACCCGCCCAACACCCCAACCGCCATCCACAGCCACGAGGGATGGGTCGTCATAGGCATCCTCGAGGGAAGCGAGCGCTACACTTCCTGGCGCCGCGTCGACGACGGCTCGACGGACAAGGCAACGCTGGAGATAGTCCAGGACCATCACATCATGCCGGGCGAGTTCGGCTATCTGTACGACGGCCCATACAACGTCCACCGGCAAGCCGCCGAGGCGGAAGGCGCGGTCGAGCTCGTGCTCATGAGGGGCAGAGGCCGCCGCCTCGAACACATCGACGAGGCCACCGGCGAATGCTCCCAACCCATGGACCTCAACCGCTAAGGCGCGGTCCATTGTGGCCCCACCTTGGCCCGTCGTGGCCCCTTGCGCCGTCGGCAATCTCCCACCCTTCCGGCGCTCCTGCACGAGCTCGAACTTCCCTCGCCCGCGGACCTCCTCCGCCTCCGGGACAGGCCCAATCCCTCTCCCGTCTGCGGGGGAGGGCGGGAACCCAATCCCTCTCCCGTCTGCGGGGGAGGGCGGGAACCCAATCCCTCTCCCGTCTGCGGGGGAGGGCAGGGAGGGGGCTTGTCAATGATACGACATTAGCCCGTAGCGCGATAGTCACTCTTTCGCCTACCATGGGTCCAGCAACCCTAGACTCACGAACGAATGGAGCCAAATGGCGCCAAATGAAGCCAGTCCGCACGAAGCCAGTCCTCGCGATGCCTCATCCAGGCTACGAAGGAAGGAGTGAGGCCGGACGCCGTGACTGAGTCCAATCTCGAGACCACGATGTTCGACCGCGTCGGCGGAGGGCCGTTCTTCGTCGAGCTGGTCGACCGCTTCTACGAGAGAGTGGAGGGGGACCCACTTCTGCGGCCCGTCTACCCGGACGAGCTGGAGCCGGGCAAGACCTACCTCGCCACGTTTCTCGTGCAGTACTGGGGCGGCCCCCCGCTCTACTCCCAGGTGCGCGGCCACCCCCGCTTGCGTCAGCGCCACTTCCCGTTCGCCATCGGCAGGGCCGAGCGCGACGCCTGGGTCCGGCACATGCTCGCGGCTGTCGCGTCGATGGACATCGCTCCCGAAGACGAGGCTGAGATGGCCGAGTACTTCGAGCGCGCGGCCACGATGATGATTAACCGAGAGTGACCCCTCGATTTCGGTCGATGCCATGCCAGAAGCCGTCCCGCAGGCTCCGCCGCAAGTGCGGCCTCTCGAACAGGTCGCCGAACCGCGTTTGCGCGTCATCCAGCAGGCGCCGGTCCAGCTCATTAGGCAGCTGCGGACGGGTCCAAAGCAGCGCCTGCAACGCCTGCGGGTCGGCTGCCTCGCCCCAATCGACGCCGAACTCCTCCCCAAAGCTCCGGGCGGCTTCCTCTTCGGGCGTCGGGGCTTCCCCATCCAGTGCCCGGTCGGTCTCCCGGAGGCTGAACCACTTCTGCAGGGCGGACCTCTCGAGGAGCAGATGATCGTCGGCTTCGCTGATGAGAGCCAGCGCCTGGTTCCCTGGCCCATCCACCGGCGGCACTCCGATCAAGACGACGGAAACCCCTTGGTCCTGCGCCTCCGCCACGCCTTCCCTGATGTCCTCGTCCCCGCTCAGCACGTACGCCGCCGACACCGCTCGGTCGCGCGACAGTACGATGAGGTCCCTGACAATGCGCGAGTCGACGCCCTTCTGGCCGACCGCGGTGAGACGTCCAAGCCTCAACTTCACGCCCGCCAGGAATCCGACCGCGTAGTGGGCCGGAGTCGGCTGCGCGTTGGTCGCGGCGTCGTACCAGTAGGTCCTCAGGTGCCGGAAGCCGCTGTGCTCCCGGCCCAGCTCGGCGAGACCCTTCACCGCGGCCGCGAAGTCCAAGTGGATCTGAGAGCGGTTGGCGGTGCCAAGGCACAGCTTGCCTCCCTCGGCGTAGAGATACCCGGCGTCCACCATGACCACGAACGAGTCCATCCACTGCCTTCCTTCCTAGAAACCGCTTGCTGCCGCCTTCCTCCCTGGAAACCACTTGGGCGGCTCGTCTGCGCTCCAATACGTCAGCCGAGCTCCCCGCGCAGCTCGCCGTAGAGCCTCGACACGAGCGTTGGTAGGCGGTCCTCTTGGCGGCCCCAGTTCGAGAAAGGGCCCAGGTCCAACGCCGCCCTCGCCTGCTCGTCCGAGAGGCCCGACTCGAAGGAACGCCGACCCTGCTCAACGATCAGCTCTAGGCACTCGCGCATCTCGGCAAGGTCGGCGCGCGTTCCAAGCGGACCGTGGCCCGGCACGACCACCCCGCAATCGACCTGCTCCACCCCTCGCGCCGCGGTCGCCCACTCCTGCGGAAATCCGTCGCGTGCGTTCGGAATGTACTTGTGAAACGAGAGGTCGCCCGCGAAGAGGACGCCCTCCGTCGGCAGGTGGACAGCCACGTCGCCGCGCGTGTGCGCCTTGCCGAAGAAGCGCAGCTCGATGGGGCGCGGGCCGAGGTGGATCGTCAGCGAGTCGCTGAAAGTCAAGTTGGGAGGCGTCTGAGGAAGGTCCGACCACTCCGGGTACATCGCGGGGTACAGGTCGCGCAGGAACTCTCGGTGCGGAGTCCACTCCGTGAACAGGTCTTCGCGGCAGGTGTCGTGAGCGATGATCGGAGCTTCCGGCATCAGCGCGTTGCCGAATAGGTGGTCGCCATGCCAGTGCGTATTCACGATGTAACGCACCGGCTTGTCCGTGACTCGCCCCGCCTCGGCCAGCAGCCGCTCGGCCAGCGTCCGCGTCATGAGCGTGTCGATGATGACCACGCCCTCCTCTTCGACGAGGAACCCGGCGTCCGTCGCGCCGCCCTCTTGGATGAAAGCGTACGCGCCCGGCGCGACCTCGATAACGCCGGTCTGGTAGCCGGACAGAGTCATCGCCCGGCCCCCTCAGCGCGCAGTTGGGGGACGACGCGAGACGCTATGCGATCGATCGTGCGCTGCACGTCGGCGAGGCTCCGCGCCTGCGGCAGGAACACGAAGTGGCTCACGCCAGCCTCCAGGTACTCCGCAAGCGTGGCCGCGATGCGCTCGGGCTCGCCCGCGAGGGCGTTTCGCTTCTCCGCGCCCGCCGAGTCTGGCTCGTCACGGAGGTCGACGAGGACGCGGAGCGAAAGCGAGACGGCGCCGCGGCCCCGTCCCTGCGCCTCCGCATCCTCATTGATCCGGCGGAGGGCCTCGGCGAGGGATGCGGGCGTCGTCCCAAACAGCGGGGGGAACCAGGCCGCGCCGTGCTTCGCTGCGCGGCGCATAGCGGGCTTGGTGTGCCCCCCCACCCATATCGGCGGGTGCGGCCTCTGCGCCGGGCGCGGGTGGGACTCCACCCCGTGTATCCGGAAGGACCGACCCTCGAACCGTGCTATCTCCCCGGTCCACGCGGCCTTCAGGACATCGAGGCTCTCGTCCAGCGTCCTGCCTCGGCTCTCGAAATCGAGGCCGAGCGCGTCAAACTCCTCGCGCAGCCAACCGGCCGCCACGCCGAGGACTGTCCGCCCGCCGGACAGCACGTCCAGCGTCGCGACGGTCTTGGCGACGCCGAGGGGATGGCGGAGCGGGAGTAGGGTAACCGCCGTGCCGAGCTTCACCCGCTCCGTGAACCCGGCGACATATGCGAGGGTCGTGAACTGGTCGAGGAAGGGCAAGCCGGGCGCTATGAGAAACTCGCCGTCGGCGCTGTAGGGATAGGTGGAGGTGTGACTCGTCGGAAGCACGATGTGGTCGGCGGCCCAGACCGAATCGAGCCCGGCCGCCTCAGCCTGCTCGGCTACGAGCCGAACGGCCGAGGGATCGTCCATGCCGATGGTGGGGAGGGATACGCCGAATTCGACCATCCGCAGCATGGTATTGAGGGCGCCGTCCTCTTGGCAACGTTCGCGGCGAGTCTGGCTCGGGGCGGGCGCCCTAGCGCCTGAGGGGGAGGAACCGGGTGCCGCGGCCGGCCCTCCCCCCAGGCGTTGTTTGGCCACTTCCCCATGCATAGGCGCCGACCGTAATGTCGACTGGGTTAAGCGGCCGTTCCTGCTCCGGGATGTTCAACCCCTCTAGCTCCTCTTCGCTGGAGGCCCGGAGCCCGGTGCTTGTGATCAACGCGACACTGCCGGCGCGCCTCCGAAGCCGCAGACGACTACATCGCGGCGCCTCTGCGTTTGAAATCAATCACACGCTAGGCGGCATGTGTTGCGGCGGCATTACGAGCTTGTTGCTTTTGTGTAACGCTTTTCAGCATCAGGCGCAAGAGGCTTCGACGAGAAACGTGACATCTACGAAACATCTTCGTAACCGAGCTGACACACCCAGCCGCTACCGTAGCGGCAGCCCTCGACACGGCAGGTCGCCTCCCTTGGTCCAGGCGAATCTTCATGGAGCGCCAGGCCGGAGGGGAGAGAAGGCCTCCCGACTGGAAACCGATTGATGGACGCCCCTATGGATCAGCTACGCTTGGACCCGGACTCCTGCGCGGTCTCCTACAAGGCGGAGGCGGCTAAACTGAGCCACCGGGAGATGGAACTCCTCACCATACTGGTCCGGAACCGAAGCCGCGTCCTATCCCGCGATGAAATTGTGAACGGCTGTTGGCGTGAGGCCGGCGGCAACGAGCGCCGCGTCGACGTCTGCGTCTACCGTCTCCGCCGCAAGCTGAACCGGATAGGCCACCCCGGCATCCGAACGGTGCTCGGCCGCGGCTACATCCTCGACCACCCCAACTAGGCGAAAGGAACGCCCTCACTGCATGGCGTCGCGAGTTCCCGCGCGGCCTAGTATGCTCACGGCTAGCATTTCGAGTCCGGCGTCGGGCCTGCGGACCCGGCCCGGTTATTGCACGGCTCTTGCCGGGAGGTGGCGGATGGCAAAGAACGGATTCAGCATCTTCGACAGCGACATGCACATCATGGAGCCTCGGGACCTCTGGCAGCGCTACATCGATCCCCAGTATCGGGCTATGGCGCCCCGCGCCAACCCGTCCGAGAACGTGCGCGACCTCAGCTTGTACTTCCCCGACGGCGAGGCGAACGCCCTGCGAACCACCGGCACCCCCCACCGGGGCCACAACTACGAGCGCAATCAGGCCCTGTACCGCGACCATTCAGCGCGCGGCTGGTCGCCGGAGGTGCAGCTCGAGGCGATGGACGTCGAGGGCTTGGACGTGGCCGTGCTCTTTCCCAGCCGGGGTTTGAGCGTCCTGACGCTGCCCGACCTCGACACGAAGTTCGCCGCGGCCATCGCGAGGGCCTACAACGACTGGCTCTACGACTTCTGCCAGCCCGACACGAAACGCCTCATCGGCGCGGGCATGATTTCCGTATACGACGTGAACGACGCCGTCGAAGAGGCGCACCGGGCCGTGCATGACCTCGGCTTCAAGGCGGTGTTTGTGCGGTCGAACATCGTGAACGGCAAGACGTGGCACGACCCGTACTACGAGCCTCTATGGAACGCGCTGGAGGAGCTTGGCATCCCTCTCGGCTTCCACGAGGCCTCTGGGTCGCGCTCGCATCAGAGCGCGGAGCACTTCGACCCCAACTTCGGACTGCGCCGCATCTACGCCCAACCGTTTGAGCAGATGCTCGGCCTCGGCAGCTTCGCCGCCGGCGGCGTCCTCGCCCGTCACCCCAAGCTCAAGGTCGCCTTCCTCGAGGCCAACTGCTCATGGGCCCCCTGGCTGGTCTGGCGCATGGACGAGGGCTACGAGCGGGAGGGCGATATCTTCATGCCCGACCTCACAGAACCCCCCAGCGCCTACTTCAACCGCCAGTGCTGGGTCTCCGTCGAGCCCGACGAACTGCCCGCGCGCTACATGATCGACATGTTCGGCAGCGACCGCATCGTGTTCTCAACCGACTACCCCCACGGAGACTCAAGGTACCCCAATGCCGTGGACAGCTTCTTGGAGCTCCCCCTCTCCAACGAGGAGAAGCGCCGCATCCTCTGGGACAACTGCGCCGAGTTCTACAACATGGCCGCCGTGCCCGCGGGGGCGTGATAGCCCCGCCTGCGGGCCGCGACGGCTGCTCGATCCAGCTCAACGCCCTTGGCGCTCCCTGCGCCAAGGGCGCGCTTGCGACCTTCAGCAACACGAGCCCTTGGCAATAGGAGCACTTGATGTCTGAAAACGTCGGTTTCATCGGGCTGGGCACGATGGGGCGGCCCATGGCCTCCAACCTCGTCAAGGCTGGCTGCCAGCTCACCGTCTATGACATCGACGGGACCGCCGTCGAGGCCCTCGCAAGTCAGGGCGCTATGGCCGCCGGGTCCGCGAGAGAAGTCGCGGAAGCGTCGGACGCAATCATTTCCATGCTGCCTGCGTCTCAGCACTCGATGGCCGCCGCCTTCGGCCCGGACGGCTACATCGCCGGCCTGGCCAAGGGCGCAACGGTCATCGACATGAGCACCATCGACCCGGACACGACGCGCCGGATCGCGGACGCCGTCGCGGACGCGGGCGGCGACATGCTCGACGCGCCGGTCAGCGGATCGTCCGCCTGGGCTGCGGCCGGAACGCTTACGATCATGGCGGGCGGAGATGCGGCCGTACTGGAGAAGCATCGCGGCCTGCTCGGCCACATGGGTACGAACATCATTCACTGCGGCGAGGTCGGCATGGGCGAGACGGTCAAGCTCGCGAACAACCTGGCGGCGGGCGTCTCGATGATCGCGGTCACTGAGGCCTTCGCCCTTGGCATGGCGAAGGGCGCGAACCCCAAGGTGCTTTTCGACGTGATGTCCAAAGCGTCGGGCAACTGCTGGACGCTCCAGACGCGGTGTCCCGCGCCCGGGGTCGTGCCGGAGAGTCCGGTGAACGACGGCTTTGCCCCCGGCTTCATGACCGACCTGATGTACAAGGACCTGGGCCTGGCCCTCGCCGCGGCCGCCCAGGAGAAGCTGCCGCTAGCGCTTACCGCGACGGCCCACGAGCAGTACGCCGCGACGAGCCGCAGGGGCTACGGGCGCCTCGATTTCTCGGCGGTCGCCAAACTGCTGGAAGCCGCGAACGAATAACCCACAGGAGTCCGACAAATGACGATGCAGGCTGAACAGGTGAAGCTCTCGCCCATGTTGGTCGGAGGCGAGGAGACCGTTGCGAAGGCTGGCGGGGTGATAACCGTCGGAAACCCTGCGTTCCGCAACCGGCCCATCGCCGAGACGCCGCGAGCCCTCGCGGAGGACGTCGACCACGCTGTACAGACCGCGCACCGCGCCTTCCAGACCTGGCGCCGCGTTGCCCCGCGCGAGAGAGGCCGCATGATGCTCCGCATCGCCGACGCGATGGAAGCCGCCGCCGAGGAGATTGCCGTCCTCATCGCGACGGAGACCGGCAATGCCCTCGTCCCCCAGTCGCGGCCCGAGGCGAAGGGCGCGGCCGACGTGTTCCGCTATTTCGGCGGAGTGGCGGGCGAGCTGAAGGGGGAGACGGTCCCCCTTGGCGAGGACCTTCTCGTCTACAACCGCCGCGAGCCCATCGGCGTGGTCGGCGGCATTGTGCCTTGGAACTCCCCCGTTCTCCTCAGTGCGCTCAAGATCGCCATGTCCATAACGGCGGGCAATACGCTCGTGCTCAAGGCCGCCGAGGACGCGCCCCTCGCCGTCCTCCGCATGGGCAAGATATGCAACGAGGTCTTGCCGCCCGGCGTGCTGAACGTCCTCACCGGCTACGGCGAGGAGGCCGGAGCGGCCCTCGCCGTACACCCGCTGGTCCGCAAGCTCTCCTTCACCGGCTCGACCGAGGTAGGCAAGCTGATCATGCATGCCGCCGCCGACCGCATCGTCCCCGTCTCCCTGGAGCTGGGCGGCAAGAGCCCGGCCATCGTGTTCCCGGACTCGGATAACGACACCGTCGTTCAGGGCGTCGTCGCGGGCATGCGGTTCACCCGGCAGGGCCAGTCCTGCACTGCAGGCTCGCGCCTCTTCCTGCATGAGAGCATCCACGACTCCTTTCTCGACAGATTGGTCGCGAAGCTCCAAACGCTGAAGGTCGGCGACCCGCTGGACGAGTCGACCGACATGGGCTCGATCATCAACGAGAAGCAGTTCAACCGGGTGTGCGGCTACATCGAGGACGGCGTGGGCCAGTCCGGGGCGCAAGTGCTGCTGGGCGGCATGCCCCCGCAAAACGGCCCCCTCGCCGAGGGTTACTACGTCACTCCGACGGTCATCACCCGCGCGAACAATGATTGGCGCGTGGCGCGCGAGGAGATATTCGGCCCCGTGCTCGTCGTCGTGCCCTGGTCCGATGAGGAGGAAGTCATACGGATGGCCAACGACAGCCACTACGGCCTGGCCGCCTACGTCTGGTGCCGGGACCTCAAGCAGGCGCTCACCACCGCCCATCGAATCGACTCGGGCTGGGTGCAGGTCAACCGCGGCCTGGGCCAGCTCCCCGGCCACTCCTACGGCGGCTTCAAGATGAGCGGGATCGGGCGCGAGTTCTCGCTCGAAGGGATGCTGGATAGCTTTACTCAGCGCAAAAGCGTGACCGTCAATCTGGGGTAGCGTGGCCACGTCTCCCTAGGCAGGGACTTCGCCGGAGAGAACCCTTCAGGGCCCGTGAGCGTAGTTTACTTGACGGCTAGCCGCCTGATGCCGATGATAGCGCGCATCGCTGCTGGGTGGTCGAAACTCGGAAGCAGGAGAGACTCATGGGACAACGAAACAGAATGTTGCGACTCCTTGCGGGGCTGGTTCTCGTCGCGGGGCTTGCGCTGGCGCTAGCCGCTTGCGGCTCCGACCCGACCCCCACTCCCAGGCCGGCGCCCACCTCCACCCCCACGCCCGAGGCCATGGAGCCCACTCCCACGGCCATGGCGGTCGAGCCAACCGCCACACCGACGCCCGTCCCCACGGCGACGCCGGACACGTCGTTCGACGCGGAGGCTTACTTCTCAGGCAAGACCATCCGCGTCGTCGTGGCCTGGGACCCCGGCAACAGCATCGACGCCCACGGGCGCGCCGTCTCACGGATCCTGCCGCGGTACATCCCCGGCAATCCCAAGTCCATCGTGCTCAACAAGGACGGCGCCGCCGGCACCGTCGGCGGCAACTGGTGGCACGAGAACGCACAGGACGACGGGCTCTGGCTCTTTGCCAACACCGGCGCCAACCCCATCGCCCAGATCCTGCGGCCCGGCGTGCGCTACGACTTCCGCGACTACACCTCGGTGGGCGGCATCATGCAGCGCACCACTATGTGGGTCATCGCCGGCGACGCCCCGTACAACCGCATCCAGGAAGCCTCCGGCGGCTCCGAGGAGTTCACCATCGGCCTGAACACCGAGTCCGACACGGGCACCGCCAAGGCCCTCGCCCTTGGGGGATGGCTCGACCTGCCCATGAGGCCGCTCTACGGCATCGGCTCCGGATTCTCCGCTTTCCTCACGACCTTCGACCGCGGCGACGCCGAAAGCTACATCTCCGGCAGCGCCTGGTACCGCACCCCCGGCTCGCGCCCCGGCTGGTTCGCCGACGGCACGATCGAACCCTTCGCCATGCTGGGATCGAAGGACGTCTTCTCCAACAACGGCGAAATCGACATTCCCGACGACCTCCCGCACATCTCCGAGCTCCTGACCGACGAGCAGCAGGCCATCTGGTCTGGCATGAACCTGGAAGACACCGCCTTCTACCGCGGGATATTCACTCCCAAGACGATCGACCCCGCCATCCTCGCGGTGCTGCGCAAGGCGTT
This sequence comes from Dehalococcoidia bacterium, assembly GCA_965219425.1. Classification (GTDB taxonomy): domain Bacteria; phylum Chloroflexota; class Dehalococcoidia; order Lucifugimonadales; family Australimonadaceae; genus S5-327. The sequence continues at coordinate 2,984,072 of OZ244741.1, read as the reverse complement.
CGACGACATGTTCAACGACCCCGAGTACCAGGAGATCTACGAGCGGCTCGTCGGCCTCCCCGTTGACCAGGGCGGTCGGCTTGCCCCCGAGGTCGTAGAAACGGCATTGGTCAACTGGGCTGAGAACGCCGACGCCATCAAGGCCGTATACGAGCAGTTCCTTCCATAGCAGACCATGTCTGCGCGGCCGGCCGCTCCACGGGGCGGTCGGCCCGTGTCTCTACCCCCTCGGGAGAGCGCGCACGCGCAAGGAGTGATGCGGAGTGGGTGAATACATCGCCGCCCTGGGTTTCCTCGGAGACCCGCTCTACTGGATCATGCTCGTGCTGGCGGTCGCGCTGCTGGGCACGATTGGCCTTATCCCCGGCCTGGGCAGCACCACGATTGCGGCAATCGCAATCCCCTTCCTTCTCTTCAACTTCGGCGATAACCCCACCGCCGGCATCATCTTCCTCGCCGCCCTCGGCGGACTGAACAACACCCTCGACTCGGTGCCAGCGGTCCTGCTCGGCTATCCGGGCGCCGCGACGCAGGTCACGTTCCTCGAGGGCCATCAGCTGGCGATGCGCGGGCGGGCCGCCTACACCCTTGGAGCGGTCTACGCCGTGTCCGCTCTGGGCGGCGTGATCGGCGCGGTGGCGCTCCTGGCCACCATCCCGTTCATGCGCCCCATCCTCGTCCGGTTCTCCTTTCCGGAAATCGCGGCAATGGCGATGTTCGGCGTCCTCATGGTCTCCGTTCTGAGCCGCGGGGCCATGATCAAGGGCGTCATCTCCGGCGTGCTCGGCATACTGGTCAGCACCATCGGCACCGACGGCATTCAGGGCCTTCCCCGGCTCACGTTCGAGCAGGTCTACCTTCTCGACGGCCTCCCCCTGATCCCAACGCTCATTGGATTCTTCGCGCTCCCGGAGCTGATCGACCTGACGATGACCGGCCGCCCAGTCGCTGCTCCCGGAACGGTCTCGACCCGAGAGGTGATGGCCGGCGCCCGGTACGGCGCAGGCAAGTGGCGGATGGCGATCCGCCAAAGTATCTTCGGCGTCTTTATGGGCGCCATCCCCGGTATCGGGAGCGCGGTGATCGACTGGCTCTCTTACGCGTTCGGCATGGCCTTGACCAAGGACAAGTCCCAGTTCGGCAAGGGTTCGCTGGACGGCGTCCTCTTCGCCGAAGCAGCCCAGAACTCGAAGGAGGGCGGACAGGCTATCCCGACCCTCGCGTTCGGAATCCCTGGCGGATCGTCGTGGGCGATCGTCCTCGTCGGGCTCATCTTCTACGGCATCGCTCCCGGTCTGGGGATGCTGGACCAGCACCTGGACGTGATGATCGCCATCGTTGTCACGCTGGCGCTGGGGAATCTACTGATTACGATGCTCGGCCTGGTGGCGACCGGCCAGATCGCCAAGGTCACTCTGGTGCCCTACCCCTTGCTGGCGGCGGCCTTGTTCCCTCTGGTGTTCGTCGCCGCGTTCCAGACGACGACTGCATGGGGCGACATCCTCGTCCTCCTCGCCGCTGGAGGGCTTGGCCTCGCGATGAAATGGCTCGGCTGGCCCCGGCCCCCGTTCATCCTCGGCTTCATCCTGGGGCCCATCATCGAGCGGAACCTCTGGACCGCTTTGGGCGTGTTCGGCCCTGTGGGAATGCTCACACGGCCAATCTCGGTCATCCTATTCATCTTTGCGGTCGCAAGCGTTATCTACCTGACCAAAGCGATGTCCAAAGGAACTGCGGTCGCGCAGATCGCTTCCACCGCGGACTCTGGTCCGGGAGGACCCGCGCCGATAAGCGGCGGCTCAGGCGAAGGATTGGCGGCAAAGGGCTGGACGGAGAGGATACTTGGCAGGCCGCGGCTGATTTGGACCTGGGAGTCCATCTTCCCGCTAGCCCTCCTAGCGCTGGCGGTCGCCTTCCTGGTCGACGTCTCCGCGTTGCGGTCCGGGGCCGCGAAGTTCCTCCCGCTCTACCTGAGCTTCGCTCTCTTGCCCTTGGTCCTCTACGAGATGCTCCGCATGAACTTTTATCGGCGGGAGCGAGTGGACATCATGGACCTCGGCATGCGCACCGGCACGGGACAGGTGGCCTTCCGGGCGTTCGTCGTCATCGCCCTATGGCTTGCCGCCATGGTCGTCGCCGGGGCTATTGTGGGGCTCCAATACGCCACCGTCGGGTTCGCAGTGCTGTTTGGCTTCACAACGCTTCAGTGGCGAGGCCGCCGAAGACTATGGGCCCTGGTCCCGGGGCTGATTGTCGCCGTAGTCGTTTTCGGAGTCCTCGATCAGACTATGCATGTCATCTGGCCGGACCGTGTCCTACTCGACGCGCTCCTGGGCCGGGGATAACGCGCCGATATCGATAACTAGGAGGCCAGTCATATGCGCCGTATCACAGTCCGACAGACCACCAGCGCAGCCGCCGTCGCGGCATTGGGGTTCACACTCCTTCTCGCTTGGGCGCTGGGGGTCGCGCCGCTCTCTCCTCAAGAAGCCCGAGGGCAAGACACCGACATAGCGCCCAGCGTCGTTGTCTGGCCCGGTGTCGGCGAGCTGCACAGCAGTAGCAGCTTTGCCATCATGGGCGCCGGCTTTGAGCCGGGACAAGAGGTGCACGTGCTCCTTCAGACCACCATCGGACGGGGTTTCACTGGCGGCGTCGTTAACGACATCACGGAGAACGTCAACCCGCCGATCGAAATGATTGACGAGACGGGTAACTTCGCCGCCAGCTTCGACATGGGACGCTTCGAGCGCGTGCTCTCCGAAGGAGTCGTCGGCCTAACCGTCACCGACGCTGACTTCACGCCCCTGGCGTCGGCGCCCGTCGCCATGTGCGACCCACAGGGACGATCACGAGTCGGGGCCTACCCGCGCGGCGCTCCAGACTACGCCGCGAACCCGGAGGACCCGCGCCCCACAACCTACTGCGCCGGCTTCTTCGAGTACCCCGAGCGCCCGGAAGCCTCGGAAGGCGGCTAGGCCCGCGCGACATGGAACGAGAAGGGCCAGCGACGCTGGCCCTTCTCGTCTGCGGGGATATGAGCCCAACCCTCATTGGCGGGAGTGCGTGGGAGTCGAACCCACCCCGGACTAGGAAGCTAGCCCGGCAACGGTTTTGAAGACCGCGAGACCCACCGGGACCCATCCACTCCCATCGGCTCCACGAGTCCGCCCACGCATCCGATGACGGGCCCGAGGGGCCAGTATATGCCCGGCCCGACCCCGCGCGAACGAAACGGCGCCCTCCAAGCGAAAGGGCGCCGTCCTCAGCCGTTCGATCGTCGAGAAGCTGGTTACGCCTCTTCGAGGACCTTCTCGATCTTCTTCTTGAGGACCGCCTTGGGCACCGCCCCGATGACCTGATCGGCGACCTTGCCGTCCTTGAACAGCAGGAGCGTCGGGATGCTGCGGATGCCGAACTGCATTGCGGTCTGCGGGTTCGCGTCGACGTCCACCTTGGTGAACGAGAACTTGCCGTCGTACTCCTCGGCGAGCTCCTCGACCACCGGGGCAATCATCTTGCAGGGACCGCACCAGTCGGCCCAGAAGTCGACGAGCACCGGCTGGTCGCTCTCCAGCACGTTCGTCGAGAAGTCGGCGTCGCTAATCTGCTGTGGCTTTGCCATCGAGACCTCCGTTCCATCTACATTCCCAGCGAGCCTGCCGTGCCTTGCGCTAGGGACAGGCTCTCATTCTCTACCAGCCGGACTCTACCCATAGGATGCGGGCAGGCGCCGAACGATGCGCCTCCCCGACAGTATATCGGCCAAAGGCCTCATCTGTCTGAGGAGTCGGCGTCCTCCGGATCGACGGCGACTCCCACGCGCCTCCACAAATCGCCCGCCCCCATGGGCATATCCGGGACGAAACCCTCGACCCGGGCGTCGAACGCCCACCGCTCCGCGGACGACGCAGCCATGACGAAGTAGCCCCGCTCGATGAGCAGCCGTTGCGCCGACCGGACGAGGTCGGCGCGTGTGGCGGGGTCCAGCTCGACGGCGATGGCGACGATGAGTTCGTCCAGCTCATCGTCGCCGCCTGTCACGTTCGCGCTGCCTCGCGAGTGCGCAAGACCCAGCAGAAAATCGTTGGGCATGTCGGTCGGCGGCATGGGACCGACAAATGCGTCGAAATCGCGCTCCTCCCAGACGCGGCGGAGGTAGGCCGCGCGCGTGACCACTTCTACCTCCACGTCGAAACCTGCGTCGCGCAGCTGTTGCGCCAGCGTCTCGCCGTGCGCGACGTGCGTTTCGCCAAAGTTCGCGACGGTTAGCGTGAAGGGGGGCGGGGGCTCGGAGCCCGTGAATGGCGCCGACGGGCCAAAGAGGAGGCTGGCCTCCGCGGCGTCGAGCCGCCATGTCTCGTCCAACAGCGGCACGCCGGAGCCCACCGAGCCGATGCCGAACGTCTCGTCGAGTGCGGCTTGCAGGTCGAGCCCCGCGAGGACCGCCTGACGCAGCCCCAGGTCATCGAAGGGCGCGCGCCGCGAGTTCATACCGAACAGCACTCCCCTACCCTGCCGTTCGACGACCATCGACCGGAAGCCCTCCGCATCGAGCTCCGGCCATGCCGCGTTGGGAACGTGAGCGGCGTCGGCGCGGCCCAGCCTCAGCAACCTGACAGTCAGGTCTTGGTTGGCTGCGAGCAGGAATTCGACACGCTGCACCGCAGTCCCCAAGGGATGGTCGTCCCACGCTTTGAGCGTCGCTTGCCCCGACGCCCCCTGCTCGAACAGCCACGGCCCGGCGCCGATGACCCGCCCCGTGCGCGCGTCGACGCGGTTCAGGGCGCCGGGGGCCATGATCACGGCGTAAGGGCTCGCAAGCGCGAGCGGAAGGTCGGGGTCAGGGAAACGGAGACTGAAGCGAACGGTCCGCTCGCTGACAGGCTCCACCTTAGCAACTGAATCGAGCAGGACGGTGTGGGGGGAGCCGGGAGTACGCAGCCGGTTCATGCTGAAGACGACGTCTTGGGGCGTGACCGGCCTCGGCTCGAAATTCTCGCCCGGCTGCCAGGCCGCCGCTGGGTCGAGGTCGAACTCGAACGTCAGCTCGTCCACGATGCGCCACGACTCGCAGAGGTCGCACTGGACCGCGAGCGATGGAGCTCCCTCGGCGCCAAGGCTGAACTTCATCAGCCGTCCATAGCCCGGCCCTGGCCCGTAAAGGGTCGCCCACTCCGAGACAACCCTATGCATGTCCCGGTGCGGCAGCGCTCCCGTCACGGCCACACGCAGCGTCCCCTGAGGAGGCATCCGTGGCGGTGCGACGGTGGGCGTCAGGGCTGGCACGGTCGGCGGCATCCGAGTAGGCGCAAGCGTTGGCGTTGGCGTGACCGTTGGGAAGATCGACGGCGCTGGCGTCGGCGCGAGCGTCGGGGCAATTATCGGCGTTGGTGTTAGCGTCGGGTACGGAGTCGGTGTGGGCGTCGGGGTGTCGCCGACGCAAGCGGCGAGGAGCGCCAGAACGGGGAGCAACCCCGCCGCTGCACGCGGGGCTCTGAGCAATGCTAGATTTCTCTTGCGTCGGGAGCGGCGCCTGAGGGTACGGGCCGGTACCTAGGCTCCACGCTCACGTCCGCGCTCCGAAGGGCCCCAAGTCCCACCCGACCCGCCATGACCAGCGCGATTACCGACGGCGGGGCCACGACCATCAGATGCATGACCACCGCGAAGCTGAAGGCTGCGGCAGGGTCGGCCCCGAGCCCTGTCAGCATAGTGACTACCGCGAAGTGGTAGACCCCTACCCCCGCGGGCGCCGACGGGGTCGCCGAGGTGAAGAAGGTCGCCGCCACTAGGACCGTCACCATCGTCAACGGCGACGCATCGATGCCGAGTCCCTGGGCCACGATCCAGCCCGCGAGACCAAGAGCCAGCCAGTGAAAGGCGGTCGCGGCGAACGACGCCCACAGCCGCGCAGGCCTATCCTTGAGCGTCCCCAACGCGACGGTGATCTGCTGAAAAAACCGTACCCGGTTGGCCAGCGGGATGCTCTGTAGACCACGGGCGACGGCGACGAAGACCAACACGCTGACAACGAACATGATGAACGCGCCCAGCAGCTGAATACTGATCTTTCCCTCTCGGAGACTCGGAACGAGCAGGACGCCCAGACCCATAAGCAACGCCGACGTGAAGATGTCGAGCACGTTGCCCCCCACGAGCGTCGTAAACGCAGTTGGGAACGGGACCTTGTACCGCTGGGTGATAAGCGCCAGCTGCACGGGCTCGCTCACCATCCGTATCGGCGAAAGATTGTTCAGACCGATGCCTGTGTTTTGCGTCAAGACAACCTGGCCAAACTTGGCCGGCTCTCCTGGCAGCAGAACGTGCCACCGCGCGGCTCGCAGCAGTATCGCCGCCGTCAGCGGCGCCAAGGCTAGAAGAGCTACGCCCGCCGGAAAGTCTCGGAAAATCTCGGCTACGTCCCGCAGCGCGAGGGTCCGGCCCACGAGGTATGCGAACCCGGAGCTGGCCACCACTCCCAGGATGACCTGCGCCCACCTATTGCGGGCCAGCCGGACGGCTGTCTGTATTCCATGCGTCAGGGACACGCCCACGTCACCCTGTGCCTACAACGTCGGTTCGGAGCCCATAACGGAGGCCGCTCCGGCCGAGGCCCGCGAGCAAGGCGCACTTCCAGACGACTCCCACGGTCCAATGACAAAATGATATCAGCATGCCCACCTCTTGGCCCCCGCTTCGGGGTGCTGCTTTCCACTGATTCATGCCTACGCGGCTACGAGGGAGAGGATGTTTGGCCTCCTTCCCCCGCCTGCAGGCGTGCATGGGATGCTACAGGTGTAGCCAGCGTGATATTCAGTTGTTCTCCCGGTCTATCACGGTCTCGTCCACGGTCATCCTCAGGACATCCTTGTCCCTGCCTCCGAGGTGGAGCCGCGGTCCGAGTCGCGCATACGGACTATATAGTTTTCTTCAGCTACACTGGTTCTCCTTGAATTCAGGAATTGAAGAATGTACTTCGACTGGCGACTGTTCGGACTGACTCGCGGTGTAAGGCCTCGGATACTCCTTGCGGCCGCCCTGGGCTTGATTGCAGTGGGGGCCGGTGTGGCGCGGCTGGCCATCTCCGGCGTGGTGATCTATCGAGTCTTGACCGGACAGGCGAGCTTCTCGACTCTGGCCCTGCCGCTGACGGCTATCGCGGCGCTTATCGTCGCGCGCAGCCTCTTCCTGTATTGGCAGAATGCGGTGAGCCACCACACCGCGAACATCGTCAAGGTTAGGCTGCGCCACGACGCGTATGAACATGCCGTCAAGCTGGGACCGGGATACTTCGACCGAAACAGGACGGGCGACGTAGTCCTCACGATGGTCGAAGGTATCGAGCGACTCGAGACGTTCTTTGGTCAATACCTGTCGCAGATCCTTGTGTCCGCCATCGCTCCATTGGCGATCTTCGCGTACATGGCGACTCTCGATATCTTCATCGCGCTCATCTTCCTCTTGTTCGCCCTTCTCACCCTTGCCGTGCCCACTTCATTTCACCGGTGGAATCGGAACAGCAGCTTCGATCGTCGCAGGGCGTATGGCGACTTGGGTTCAGACTTCCTGGACAGCGTTCAGGGTCTGGCGACGCTCAAAGCATTCGGCCAAACCAAGACCCGTGGCCGGGCCTTGGCGCAGCGCGCGCATCACCTCTACCGGAGCACGATGGGTGTAGTCGCTGCCAACGGAGCCACGAGTGGAGCGTCCATCTTCTTCATGGCTACGGGTGCAGCAGTGGCGCTGGCTGTGGGAGCCGTTCGAGTCAGCAGTGGGGAGATGGAACTGCGCCCGCTGCTGATAGTGCTAATGCTTGGGGTCGAGGTATTCAGGCCGATGCGCGAGCTGACCAACCTCTACCACCAGGGGATGACCGTGCTCTCTTCAGCGCAGAGCGTCTTTGAAATCATGGACGAGCCGGTCGCGGTTTGCGATCCGGGATTGGGCATGGAACCGCAGACGCCCGACATCCGGCCGAGTGTCTCGTTCCAGGGGGTTACGTTCGGGTACGACGGAGGGCACAGACCAGCGCTCCAGAACGTGTCGTTCGAACTGCGTGAGGGTGAGACGCTGGGTGTGGTGGGAGCGAGCGGCGCAGGGAAGTCAACCCTGATCTGGCTCATGTACCGGTTCTACGATCCCCAAGCCGGCTCCATCAAACTCGGTGGTCACGACCTTCGAGAACTTCCACTCAGCACTATCAGGAACTACATAGCGGTTGTGACGCAGGATACGTACCTGTTCCATGGGACGGTCGCCGACAATCTGCGTTTCGGAAAGCCGGACGCGACGCAAAGCGAGTTGGAAGAGGCCGCTCGCGCAGCGAACGCCGACGAGTTCATTGCGCACTTGCCGCATGGATACGACACCGTGGTTGGTGAGCGGGCTGTCCGGCTCTCCGGAGGCCAGCGCCAGCGGCTGGCAATCGCCAGAGCACTGCTGAAAGATGCCCCCATCCTGCTGCTCGATGAGGCGCTTTCTAGTGTGGATGCGGAGAACGAGTCCTCCATCCAGATTGCCCTCGACCGTCTGATGGAGAACAGAACGACGCTCGTCATCGCTCACCGCCTTTCGAGCGTCATCAACGCCGACCGTATCCTGGTGTTGGACGAAGGTCGGGTCGTGGAGACCGGGGCTCACTCCGAGTTGGTCGCTGCCGACGGCACGTATGCGGGCCTGATGCGTCAGCAGACTCAGATGGGCGTCGGCAAGATGGCTCCAGGCCCCGCGCAATGGGATCGGCCGCAGGTCTCGGTCGAACATTCCCCCGATCTTTCGCATCTGTCAGCCGGTCACGGCCAGCATGCGCCGCCGTCTCGCCGCACGGATGAGCCCGGCAAAGTCAACATCCGCTCCCTGGCTGTTTGGGTTCGGTTGTTCGGACTGGTCCGGCCGGTCAGGTTCCAGTTCATGATTACTCTGGCGCTGGGGATGCTCCACCATGGCTCGGTCGTCGTCCTCGGCGCCCTTAGCGCGCTTCTCGTTGGAGCGGTGTTCCGCGAGCAACCGTTGACGGCGCTGCTCGTCCTCGTGTGCGTCTTCGCCCCACTGTCGTCGCTCCTGTTCTATCTGGAGACATGGCAGGCGCACGACATGGCATTCCGCCTGTTGGCGAGGATGCGGATCGACCTGTACAACAAACTGGAGCCGCTGGCGCCCGCGTATATGGTGCGGCGCCGCTCGGGCGACCTGGTGAGCGTAGTCGGAGGAGATGTCGAGACCGTCGAGTTCTTCTTCGCCCACGCCGTCTCTCCGATGGTCGTGGCGGTCCTGGTGCCGGGCGGGGTGCTGGTTGCGTTGGCCGTTATCGCATGGCCAGTCGCGGTCGTGCTGACCCCGTTCCTGGTCGCCGTGGCCGTCAGTCCGTTCTTCGCCAACACGCGCATTGAGCGCCTCGGCGACGAGATTCGCGGTCGCATGGGCGACATCCACGCCTACATGGTTGACAGCATCCAGGGGATGCGGGAGATATCGGCGTTCGGGCGCGGATCCGACCGTAACGAAGAGCTGAAGGAGAAGGGCTGGGCATATGCCGGCTACCTGGTCAGGTTCCAGAAGTCGCAGGCGTCCCAGATCGGCTTCATGGAGGCCATGATGGGACTCGGAGGCTTGGCGGTCTTGGCGACGGGTGTCTGGCTGGTGCTGAACGGACAGATCGCCCGGGCGCAGTTGCCCCTCGTGAGCGTGCTTGCCCTGACCTCGTTCAGTCCCGTAACCGAACTGGCCCGCAACATGAAACAGATGATGGGAACCCTGGCCGCCTCCCGGCGCATACTGTCGATCCACGACGAAGCGGTGCCGGTGCAGGATGGCCCCGGCGTGACGGTGGAGAAGGTCGACGGCCTCTCGATAACGCCCTCCGTCGAGTTCAAGGACGTGGCCTTTGCATACTCCGACGGCGACCCCCAGGCCCTGACTGATGCGTCCTTCGAGATCGGGTCGGGCCAGACCGTGGCCATCGTGGGCCGTTCCGGCGCCGGCAAGACCACAAGCGCCTACTTGATGATGCGTTTCTGGGATCCGGCGCACGGCGACGTCGCGCTGGAAGGCCACCGCCTGCGCGAGTTTCGGCTCGATGATCTGCGCGGTCGGATGGCGCTTGTCACGCAGGACACGTACCTATTCAACGACACGGTCCGCGAGAACATCCGGCTTGGTCGGCAGGATGCTACTGACTCGGAAGTAGAGGAGGCGGCGAGGCAGGCGAACGCCGCCGAGTTCATCGAGTCCTTCCCGGACGGTTACGACACCCCCGTCGGAGAGAGAGGAATGCAGCTTTCCGGCGGTCAAAGGCAGCGGGTCGCGATTGCCCGCGCCATCGTCAAGAATGCTCCCGTGCTGATTCTGGACGAGGCGACTTCGCACCTGGACGCCATCAGCGAGGCCGCCGTTCGGGACGCGCTCAACCGGCTCATGCAGGGCAGAACCACCGTGGTGATCGCGCACAGGCTATCGACGGTCCGTGAGGCTGACAACATCCTGGTCCTCGATCACGGCCGGGTGATCGAACAGGGAACGCACCCGCAACTCCTAGAACGCGGAGGGCTGTACGCTCAGCTCGTGTCGGCACAGATGGTGGGCACAGCGGGTGAGTGAGCTTGTGTAGTTAGACCGGCTAGCTGTCTGAGAGGTGGGCAGTCGGCGGTGGCGGTCTGCGCATCCTCTGCCCATCCCTGTCTCAGAAAACTTCCGTTGCTATTGCTTCTCAACCATGAGCAAGGATAGGAGGGCGCGCGCGCCGTCCGCTAGAATGGAGCAATGGAGGCCGCCCTCGCCGAAACCCCACGGATTGACCATCCACTGGTCGACGGCCATTCCCATATCGACCAGTTCCCGCCCGAGGACATCCCCGCTCTCCTCGCCCGCGCCCATGACGTCAACGTTGGACTCTTGGTCTCGGCAGGCACGACCCTCGACTCGTGTCGGCGCGTGCTCCTGCTGGCGGATTCCCATCCCGTCGTCCATGCGGGTGTCGGCCTCCATCCCGCAGACCTCGCCGGATGGGTCGATGACGCGACGACCGACGAGCTGCGGCGGCTGGCGAGCCACCCCAAGGTCGTCGAGTGGAGCGAGACCGGCCTCGATTACATGCCGCACTCCCCGCCGCATGACCTCCAGCAAGACGCCTTCCGCAAGCAGATCAGGCTCGCCCGCGAGCTTCGACTGCCGCTCGTGGTCCACTCCCGCGAAGCCGACGAGGACACGCTGCGGCTGCTCGCCGACGAGGGCGCCGCCGAGGTAGGGGGCGCGTGGCACTACTTCCAGGGCGGGGCCCGCCTCGCCGAACGCATTCTCGACCTGGGCTTCTACGTCTCCCTGGCCAAGCCGCTGCTACGCCTGCCCGAGCTGCAGGCGGCCGTCCAAAGCATCCCCCTCGATCGTATCGTTATCGAGACCGACTCCTACCCGCAGCCCTTCAAGAAAAACCCGGTGCGCCGCACGGAGCCGTGGCATCTCCCTCAGGTGGCCGAAAAGCTCGCCGAGCTCCAGCAGACGGACATCGAGACCGTCGCCGCCAAGACGACCGAGAACTATCTCCGCATGCTCGGCGGCCGTATCGACGCCTCGTCGCTCCCCCTGCCCGCCGCCCCGAAAATGGCATGACCCAAGAGCGCTGGACGGCAGTGGACCGGCGCCTCGACAGCTTGCTCGTGGGACCGGACGAGGCGCTCGACCTTGCGCTGCAGGACAGCGCAGCCGCGGGGCTGCCCGCCGAGGCCGTATCTCCCAGCCAGGGCAAGCTGCTTCACTTGCTCGCGCGGGTCTGCGGCGCTCGGCGCATTCTCGAACTGGGTACGCTCGGCGGCTAAAGCGCCATCTGGCTCGCCCGCGCACTACCTCCCCACGGCAAGCTCGTAACCCTCGAAGTCAGCCCGGACCACGCGGCCGTCGCGCGGGCAAACATTGAGCGTGCCGGCCTGAGCGGTATTGTTGAGATGAGAATCGGGCCTGCGCTCACGACCCTGTTCCGCCTCGCCGAAGAGGGAGCCCCGCCTTTCGACTTTGTGTTCATCGACGCCGACAAGCCCAACAACCCGGCCTACCTCCATTGGGTGCTGAAGCCGTCGCGTCCGGGGACCGTAATCATCGGCGATAACGTTATCCGCGGAGGCGCCGTGGCGGACGCTCACAGCGACGACCCAAAGGTGCAAGGCGTGCAGCGCTTCCTCGACCTCATCGCCGAGCACCCCCGGCTCGAAGCCACGGCAGTCCAGACGGTTGGCGCCAAAGGCTACGACGGGTTCGTGATGGCCGTCGTTTCCGACGGTCCCCTCGCCGCTGACGCGCCGGCTCAGTGAAGCGACTCCCTACCCAAATGAGGCCGCCTAGAGAAGGGAGCTATCGTTCCGCCGCGCGAAATGCCTCGGGCTCCCCTACGCCACAGCCCCCGACTCGCGCAGAGCGGCGGTCTGATCAGGAGCGACCCCCGCCTCGGCTAAGATAGCGTCCGTATGCTCGCCGAGCTCCGGCGCTCCGGCCCGCACTCCGCCCGGAGTCCGCGAGTGCTTGACCGGCGTGTTCGTGAACCTCACTGGCCCGGCTGAAGGCGTCTCGGCCTCGATGAACATGCCGCGCGAGTTCAGCTGCGGATCGACGGCCACCTGCGAGACGTCCTGTACGGGCCCAACGGCGATGCCCGCGGGGCCAAGCGTATCGACCCATTCGCCGGTCGTCCGCCGGCCCAGCGCCGACTCCAGGTGAGGCCTGAGCTCGTCGTAGTTCACGCGCCTCAGCCAGCCGGACGCGAAGCGCCCGTCCTCCGCAAGCTCCGGCTTGCCGATCAGTTCCGCAAACCGGCCCCAGTGGCCGCTTGGGCCGTCGGACACGGCGACTGCCACGTAGCCGTCCTTCGTCCCCAGCGCCTGCACCGGCGCGACGACCGGGTGGCGTGTGCCCAGGCGCTCCGGAATCTCCCCGACAGCCATGTAACGCATCAACGGGTTCTCCAAAATTGCCGCCTGACAATCGAGCATCGACATGTCGACGTGCTGGCCTAAGCCCGAGCGGTCGCGCTCAACGACCGCCGACAGCACGCCGATGGTCGTGAACAGGGCGGCGGTGATGTCCCCCATGCTCACGCCGGGCCTCACCGGCGCGCCCCCCTCGTCTCCCGTGATGCTGAGCATCCCGCCCATCGCCTGCACGATCACGTCCAAGGCGGCGCGCTTAGCGTACGGCCCCGTTTGACCGAAGCCGGACACCGACGCCATGATCATCCTCGGGTTCCGAGTGTTGAGCGTTGCATAGTCCACACCGAGGTTGGACATCGTACCGGGCCTGAAGTTCTCGACGACCACGTCCGCGCCGTCCACGAGGCGCAGGAACGCGTCCTTTCCAGCGGGATTCTTGAGGTCGATAACGATGCTGCGCTTGCCGCGGTTCACGCTCGTGAAGTAGGTGCTGCGTGGATTGCCGTCTCGCCCCTCGAAGAACGGCCCGTTGCGGCGCGCCTGGTCCCCGCCCGGCTGCTCGACCTTCACGACGTCCGCGCCCAGATCGGCGAGGATCATCGTGCAGTAAGGGCCGGCGAGGATGCGGGTGAGATCGACGACTCGTATCCCTTCGAGCGGACCGGGCATAGCGGCGCCTCATTGTCACGGCGGACGAACAGATTCTAGCCCCCGCCGCCTGGTGGAATCCCCCGTCATTCCCGCGAAAGCGGGAAGCTGAATTCACATTTGAAGTGCAACACTTGGCTCGCGAAGACCTCGGCCGGAGTCCGGTAGCCGAGGCACTTGCGCGGCGTATTGTTGTACGCCCGCACCACCGACGTAAAACGCTCCTCCGGCAACCCCGCCAGGACCGTCTTCCGAGGGAGAAACCGGCGCAGCCGACCTATCCCGTTCTCCACCCCGCCCTTCTGCCACGGCGCGTGGGTGTCGCAGAAGAAGGTCTCGATGCCCAGGGCGTGGAGCTCGTGGTGGCGGGCGAACTCCGTCCCGTTGTCGAAGGTCACCGTCTGCCGGAACTCTGGCGGCAGCGGCCCCAGGAGACGCGCCAAGGCCTCGGCGATCGGCCCCGCCGCCTTCGAAGGAGCCCGCGTCGCGAGCAACAGCCGCGAGCAGCGCTCGTGCAGCGCCAGCACCACCGGCCCCGACCTCCCGAACAACATCAGGTCCGCCTCCCAGTGCCCGAACGTCTGCCGGTCAGCCGCCGACCCCGGACGCTCCGACAGCGGCCGCCGATGGGCGATGAAGGAGACCGAGCTCCCCCCCTTACGCCCCCGCCTCCCCCGTTTCCACTTCCCCCGCGGCAGGTAGTTGCGCCAATCGTAGTCTTTCCCTCGCGCCACCTGGCCATAGATGAACCGGTAGATGCTCTCGTGGGAGATGACACACCGGCCTGACCCTTCAGCCAGCCGGCCCGCGATCTGCTCCGGCGACCACCCCCGTTCCAGTCCCCCCAGGACCGAGGCGCGCAGCCCGTCCTCGCGTTCCAGCCGTCCGCCCGACCAGCGGCGGGCGCGGGACTGCTCATGCGCGTACACCGGCCGGTAGACGCCCCGTCGCGGACCATTGCGCCTCAGCTCCCGAGCAACCGTCGATGGCGCGCGATCCAGACTTGCAGCGACTTGCCGGACCGGGGCGCCCTCGGCACATAGGCGGGCAATCTCACATCGTTCCTCAATGGAGAGCTGTCTGTATCCCATGGCAACACCCTAATCTGGTGTTGCACTTCGTTTGTGAACTCAGGGAACCCAGGTGTCCGCCTCCTTCCTCCCCAGCGCCGCTGCCAATGGTTCGTGGTGAGCTGTCGACCACGCCGCCCGCCAACCAACGCCGGTTCTCTCCCCCGCAGACGCCGGGGGAGAGTGAGAGGAGGTCACGACATCCGCCCCTTACCTCAACCCGCCTCCGGCGCGTATCCTTAAATCCCCATCATGTCTATCCCTCGCTTAGCCCCGACGTCCCAACCCTACCGTGCCGCCCTCCGAAATCCCTCTCTCCCATCTGCGGGGGAGAGTTCGAGAGGGGCATCGAGCAATGCGTTTTCATTTCGCTCGCATCCTTGATCGCGGGAAGCAGGCCGTGGCCTGGTAAACAGCCCCGATCAAGAAGGCGAAGACCCCCTTCCTGCGACACAAATCACAAACCTTTACGAGTAAAACCCCCCATCAAGAAACTGATTTACTCCACCCCCCTCTAGACTCTCTCCCCCCTTTGCGAGACCTTTGCATAGAATGGCGGGGAGAAGTTCCTAACCTCTCTCCCGTATTCGGGGGAGACCCGAGAGGGGGCTATCTGCAGCCGGGAGACGTTCTAGGAGTGGGCGGGTCCCCTGAGGAGGACTGGTGAAGTACCGACAGCTCGGCGAGACAGACTTGAACGTGTCGGAGGTCGGCTTCGGCGTCTGGAGCGTGAGCACGGGATGGTGGGGCAAGATTGACAAGCCGGACGCCATCAGACTCCTGCAAGAGGCCAAAGAGCTAGGCGTCAACTTCTTCGACACCGCCGACACCTACGGCCAAGGCTACGGCGAAGAGCTCCTCCGTGAGGCGTTCCCCAAGGACCGCTCCTCGATCGTTATCGGCACGAAGTTCGGCTACGACCTCGACGCGCCCCGGCTCGGCCCCCACAAGGAGCGCCCTCAGTGCTGGGACCCGGAGTTCGTGCGCGCTGCCGTCGAGAAGAGCCTCCGGCGCCTCGGAACGGACTACGTCGACCTCTACCAACTTCACAACCCGCGGCTCGCGGCCATCCGGGACGAAGAGTTGTTTGACCTGCTTGGCGACCTCGTCCACGAGGGAAAGGTGCGTTGGTCCGGCACGGCTCTCGGCCCGGACATCGGCTGGCGCGACGAGGGCGACGCGTCCATGTCCGAGCGGCGCGTCCCCAGCATGCAGATCATCTATTCAATCATCGAGCAGCAACCCGCGCGCTACTTCTTCCCAACGGCCCATGAGCACGGGACAGGTCTCCTTGCCCGCGTGCCTCACGCCTCCGAGATCCTTACGGACGATTTCGCCGACAAGGCCCGCGTCGAGTTCGAGCCGGGCGACCACCGCGCGCACCGCCATCGCGAATGGCTGGACAAGGCGTTCCTAAAGCGCGAGCAGGTGCTGTTCATCGCTGGCGGCGACACGGGGCGCACCCTCGCCCAGGCCGCCGTCCGGTTCTGCCTCACCGAGCCGGCCATCGCCTCGGTCCTGCCCAACATCGTCCGTCGCGACCAGCTGTCCGAGTTTGCCGCCGCATCCGACGTGCCGCCCCTGACTGAGGAGGAAGTCGCCGAGCTGAACCGGGTCTACGACGAGGAGTTTGCGGCGCTGGAAGCAATCCAGCCGGAGCGGCGCTAGCTAGACCCCCATCACGTTATAGCCCGCGTCCACGTAGAGCACGTGGCCCGTGATGCCGGAGGCGAGCGGGCTCGCAAGGAACAGTGCTGCCGCGCCAACCTCTTCCTGTTTGATGTTGCGCTTCAGCGGCGAACGCTGCGCGTGGATTTCGTGCATGCCCGTGAAACCGGATATGCCGCGGGCCGCCAGCGTGTTCAGCGGCCCCGCTGAGATGGCGTTGACCCGTATGCCCCGGGGGCCGTACTCCGCCGCGAGCTGTTTCACCTCGTTCTCCAGCGCCGCCTTGGCGACCCCCATCACGTTGTACCCGGGATACACCTTGTCCGCCGCGTGGAACGTCAGCGTAAGGATGCTGCCGCCGTCGCCCATGCTCGCGGCGGCCGCGCGCGCGACCGGCAGCAGCGAGTACGCGCTCACTTCCAAAGCCGTGCGGAAGCCGTCGACGCCCGTCGCCGAGAACGCGCCCTCCAGGTCCTCCCGATTGGCGAACGCTACGCTGTGGACCGCGGCGCTGAGCGGCGCGTCCGCCGTGGCGGCTTCGATGGCGGACACGACCGACGCCTCGTCCAGCACGTCGCACTCCACGGCCTTCGTACGGTCCATCTCCTTCACCAGGTCCAGCACAGAGCGGCCCATGCGCTCGTTCTGGTACGTCACCGTCAGCTCCGCGCCGGCGGCGTGCAACTGCCGCGCTATCGCCCACGCAATGCTCCGGTGATTGGCGACTCCAAAGACGACGGCGCTCTGGCCGGCCAAGTCAATCTCAACTGCCATGGGGCTCCTCAGGCCTTCCCGGTGTGCTGCGCTTCCCGGGCGAGCGGGCCGTGGCGGGGGTCTGGCTCGAGGGCAATCTTCGGCCGCCTCCTGCCCCGCCGCATCTCTTTCTCGATGAGCTGAAAGTCCTTCTTAGGCACCAGGTGCAGGAGACCCTGGAACGCAAGAGGCCACTCCTCCGGCGCCCATTTCTTTACGTACTCCATCCGAGGCGCTATGAGCCTGGCGTCAATCTCGTGCTCTTCATCCAAAACGACATCCGGCTTGGTCTTCACGCGCCACGCGTAGGTCTCGTCCGGGTCGATTGACGGCCAGACCGGCGTCGCGTCCTCGAAGTAGGGGCCGGAGACCGTGGCCACCGCGCCGAAGACCATCCGCTCAGCTACGTAGAAGAGAATTCGATCGCCGAGCTCCATCCGCTGCACGCGCTTTCGCTGCTGCTTGCCCATGCCGAGGACCGAGAATTTCTTCTCGGCGCAGACGTCGTAGTACTCGGGCCGGACGACAACCATCCAGTAATTGCGGGGTGCATTCGCCACCGTCAAATAGTACCACGCGCTACGCCCCCTAACCCCTCTTCTGGCTGCGGGGAATACGCCGCCCGAGCCCTGCCCCGCACTGAAACAGGCCCGTTTGCCGAGCGGCGTGGACTTTGAAGGAACAAGGCCGTTGCCTGCTGCACGGACATTCGGCATTGAGACTGTCGGCCTCCTCGCGGTAGAATAGATGCGCCCCCTCACACACCTCTGCCAACCACGGCCTCCTTCCCCACTGGGGAGCCTTTTTACACCCTGAGAGGAGAGAGTCTTGGCTACCGCGACGAACCTTGGATTCCCGCGCATCGGCCCCAATCGCGATCTCAAGTGGACCGTGGAGGCCTATTGGTCCGGCAAGATTGGACAGGAAGAGCTGCTCACGCGAGCCGCCGACATACGGCGCGCCAATTGGCTGTCCCAGAAGCAGGCCGGCGTCACCCACGTTCCCTCCAACGACTTCTCCCTCTACGACCACGTCCTCGACATCACCGCCATGGTCGGCGCCATACCCGAACGCTACGGCCAAATCGATGGGCCGATCGACCTCGACTCCTATTTCGCCATGGCCCGCGGCGTCGCCGCAACTGTCGATGCGCCCGGCGTTTCGGCCATGGAGATGACCAAGTGGTTCGACACCAACTACCACTACATCGTCCCTGAAATCGACAAAGGCCAGCGCTTCACCCTCCGCTCCACCAAGCCCATCGACGAGTTCATCGAAGCGAAGGAACTCGGCATCCGTACGCGGCCCGTCCTCCTCGGCCCCGTCACCTACCTCCTCCTCTCCAAGTCCTCCACTCCCGGATTTGACCCGCTAACCCTCCTCGACGACCTGGTCGATGTCTATGAGAACGTCCTCAAGAAGCTCACCCAGGCCGGCGCCACGTGGGTGCAGCTCGACGAGCCCGCGCTCGGACTCACCCTCGACGACAAGCAACGCTCTGCGTTCGGCCGCGCCTACGCCCGAATGGCGGCGACTGCCCCCAAGCTCAACCTCCTCGTCGCCATCTACTTCAGCGACCTCCGTGAGAACCTGAGAACGGCCCTCGCGCTGCCTGTCAAGGGCCTGCACCTGGACCTCGTCCGGGGCCGCGTGGACATGGAAAACGTCCTGGCCAAGCTGCCGGAGGGCATGTTCGTCTCCCTCGGCCTTGTCGATGGACGAAACATTTGGAAGACGGACCTCGAAGCGGCCATCGCAACTGCGCGCAAGGCGACCTCCGCCATCGGCGGCGACCGCGTTCTTATCGCCCCGTCCTGCTCTCTCATCCACTCCCCCGTCGACCTCGATTCCGACACCAAGCTAGACAAAGAGATGAAGTCCTGGATGGCCTTCGCCAAGCAGAAAATCGACGAGATCGCGACCATCACGAAAGCGTTGAACAACCAGGCCGACCAGGTGACCGCCAAGCTCGAGGCCAACGCAAAGGCAATGGCGAGCCGTCGCGCCTCACGGCGTATCCACAACCCCGCCGTCAAGAAGCGCAGCGCAGCTGTGACGCCCGCGATGTCGGAGCGCGGGAACCCGTACCTGGAGCGGCGGAAGGTCCAGCAACAGGCGCTGCGCCTCCCCTCCTACCCCACCACGACGATCGGCTCCTTCCCGCAGACCCCCGATATCCGTAAGGCCCGCGCCGCCCACAACAGGGGCGAGCTCACTGACGCCGAGTACGAGCAGTTCCTTCAAGGAGAGATTGAGCAGGCTATCCGCTTCCAGGAAAAGACAGGCCTCGATGTGCTCGTCCACGGCGAGCCTGAGCGAAACGACATGGTCGAGTACTTCGGCGAACAGCTATCGGGCTACATCTCGACCAGCAACGGGTGGGTGCAGAGCTACGGCTCCCGCGCCGTCAAGCCGCCCATCATCTTCGGCGACGTTAGCCGCCCCAAACCCATGACTGTCGACTGGATCGCCTACGCCCAATCCCTTACGTCCCTGCCCGTGAAGGGCATGCTCACCGGCCCCGTGACCATGCTGCAATGGTCGTTCGTTCGCGACGACCAGCCGCGAAGCGACACCTGCCGCCAGCTCGCCCTCGCCATCCGCGATGAGGTCGCCGACCTCGAGAAGGCCGGGATACGCATCATTCAGGTCGACGAGCCCGCCATGCGCGAGGGCCTGCCCCTCCGGCGCGAGGACTGGGACGAGTACCTCGAATGGGCTGTCGAGGCCTTCCGCCTCGCAACCAGCGGCGTCGACGACCGTACCCAAATGCACACCCACATGTGCTATGCGGCCTACGACGACATCATCGATTCCGTCGCCGCAATGGACGCCGACGTCATCTCCATGGAGAACTCACGCAGCGACGGCGCCCTCCTCGACACCTTCAGCAGCCGCGCCTACCCCAACGAGATCGGGCCCGGCGTGTACGACATCCACTCCCCTCGCGTGGCTGACGCCGGCGAGATGAGGGACCTCCTCGACAGGGCAGTAGCCGTGCTCTCCCCTGAGCAGCTCTGGGTGAACCCTGACTGCGGCCTCAAGACCCGGCGCTGGAAAGAGGTCGTGCCCTCCCTCCAGAACATGGTCGAAGCTGCAAAGGCCCTCAGGAGCTAGCCGGTGACCAAGCAGGCGTACCTACAAGCCGTCAGCTTCTTCATGGACTCAGTCGCTCGCATCGGACCCAACCAGTGGAACGAGCCGGGCCTGGGCGTCTGGACCATCCGCGATCTCGTCGGCCACACGGGACGCTCCATCTTCCTCGTCGAGGAGTTCGGCTCCCAGCGCTCCGACACGGTCGACGTCCGCTCCCCCGCCCACCACTACCACCTCTCCCTAGCCGGTGAGGGCATAGACGACGCCATCGCCGACCGTGGCCGCGCAGCCGGCGAGGCCCTTGGGAACGACCCCCTATCGCTTCTTGCCGCTGGCCGGGAGCGCGCCGAGCGCCTCGTCGACGAAACGGACGAGGAGACGGTCATCGCCTACACCAACGGCGGCATCAGGCTCGGCGACTACCTCGAGACCCGCGTGCTCGAGCTCACTGTGCACACCCTCGACCTCGCCAACGCCCTCGGAATCGAGACCGAGCCTCCGCGCGAGGCCCTCGGCGTCGCGTTGCACCTCCTCGCCGAGCTCGCCCTCGATTCGGGTCACGGCGGAAGCCTCGCCCTCGCGGCCACCGGACGGGGCGTCCTTCCCGACCGCTTCTCCGTCCTCGGCTGACCATGGGACGCCAGGGCTACCGCGAAGCGGCCGACTTCTTCGTCGAGACCGTTCGCCGCATCCCCAGCGACCAATGGGACGCGCCCGCCCTCGGAGTCTGGAGCGTCCGAAGCCTCGTCGGCCACGCCGGCCGGGCCCTCCTCATCGTCGAACAGTTCTCACAAGCGACGCCCACGGCCATCGACATCGAGGACTCGGTCGACTACTACCTGCGAGCCTTCACCGGCGAAGGGACAAACGAGCGCATCGCCGAGCGAGGCCGCCAGACTGGCGAGGAGCTCGGCCCCGACCCGGCCCGCGCCGTCGCCGAGTTGCGCGATAGAGTCCTTGGAGTCGTCGACGCTCTGCCAGACGACCACCCCCTGGGCACGCTCATCGGCGGCATCAGGCTCATCGACTATCTCCCCGGACGCACGACGGAGCTGGTCGTCCACACCCTGGACCTCGCAGCCGCCCTCGGCGTCGAAGCCCGCCCTCCGCGTCAGGCCCTCTCCGACACCCTCCACCTGCTCGCCGACCTAGCCCTAGAGTCCGGCCACGGCCCATCCTTCGCCCTCGCCGCAACAGGCCGCCGCCTCACGCGCGACCGCTTCTCGGTGATCGGCTAGCGCCCATGAACACCATCGTCCTCGACGACAACCTGAACGCCCTGCCCGCCATCGCGGACGGCGCGGCGGCGCTCGTCTACATTGACCCGCCGTTCAACACCGGGAAAGTCCAGACCCGCGACCGGCTGCGGACCGTCCGGGACGAGCAGAACGGCGACCGCACAGGGTTTCAGGGACGGCGGTACCGTACCGCCAGCCTCGGGGTCTCGTCGTTCCCGGACGCTTTCGACGATTTCGTGGGGTTCCTGGGGCCCCGGCTCGCCGAAGCGCGCCGCGTCCTCGCTCCGACCGGGTCCTTCTTCCTACACGTCGACTACCGGGAGGTCCACTACTGCAAGGTCTTGCTGGACGAGGTGTTCGGGCGCGACTGCTTTATGAACGAGATCATCTGGGCCTACGACTACGGCGCCCGACCGAAGAGCCGGTGGCCGGCGAAGCACGACAACATCCTCTGGTACGTAAAGGACCCAGATCGCTACACGTTCAACTACGACGCCATCGACCGCATCCCCTATATGGCCCCCGGCCTCGTCGGCCCCGAGAAGGCGAAGCGCGGCAAGACGCCCACCGATGTCTGGTGGCGGACCATCGTCCCCACGAACGGGCGCGAGCGGACTGGCTACCCCGCGCAGAAGCCCCTCGCCGTCCTCGAGCGCATCGTCAGTGTCCACTCGGACCCCGGCGACCTGGTCCTCGACTTCTTTGCGGGCTCAGGCACGACGGGCGAGGCGGCGGCGCGCCTGGGCCGGCGCTACTACCTCATCGACAGCAACCCCGAGGCCGCCCGCATCATGGCCAAGCGCCTCGCCTTCAGCAGTCCCCTTTGCGTGAACTTCTCGCCCGAACAAGCTGACGCTGAGCCAACCACGACAGACACCAAGGCCGCCCCCAGCGAGGACAAGAACCCCTAACTAGCTGGCGCCCCACGGCCCGACCTGGCCGGATGGGCCCTGCCGCTGCAGGACCGTGCTCGCGGGGGTTACCAGGCCGGACGGCGCGTCGAAAGCGGGGATTACCTGCTCGCCGAACAACCTGATTGAGTTATCGACGAGCTCGGTGGGCATCCTGCCTACGTGGTGGCTGCCCGCCCATACGGTGAAGCCGAGCCGCTCCTGAGTCTCCGCGATCTTCCGCGCGACCGTCTCCGGACTGCCGATAAGGGCCAGGCCGTTCTCGATCCAGAAGTCGTACGACTGCCGCGCCTGGGCGAAAATCCTGCCGTTCGCCCGTGTATAGCGGGTGTTGTCGGTCCCCTTGCCACGCGGATCGCTCCCGAAGCCGATGCGCGTGTTGACCACGTGCTCCCGGTCGATGCCGTAGTACTCCAGCAGGTACGGCTCCGCCTCGGCGCGGGCTTTCTCGTCGCTCTCCGCGACGTGGACGACACGCACGAGCATCTGCCTCGGCATCGGGCCGGGATGCCCGCATTCGCGCCAGATGCGCCGGTAGTGCTCGAGCTTCTCAACCAGCTCGTCGTCGGTCGAGATGTTCGTCGCCACGTCGTTATTGCGCTCCGCCGCCCACTCGAAGGCGCGCATGCTGTGGCAAGCAATCCAGATGGGCGGATGCGGCTCCTGATACGGCTTCGGCATCGGCAGCATCTCCTCGTACTGCCAGAACCGCCCGCGATGCGTGACCTCCGGCTTCGTCCACGCGTCCTCAATCACCTTCATCGCCTCTTCGCTCGCGGCGTGGCGGTCGTAGTAGTTGATGCCCCAGCGGATGAACTCGTGCTCGTGCGTGCCCAGCCCCGAGCCGAACTCCACCCGTCCCTTGGACAGGTGGTCGAGGGTCGCCACCTCCTGCGCCAGCCGCATCGGATTGTGGAACGGCAGCTGCCAGATCATCGCGCCCACGTGGATGCGCTCGGTCGCCGCGGCGACCGCCGTAAGGAACACCGTCGGCGCCGTGATTGCGCCGATGTAGGAGGCCTGGTGCTCGATGATCCAGTAGTAGCGGTAGCCGAGCTCGTCCATCATGCGGGCCTGACGGATATGCTCGTCGTAAGCGGCGGCAGCCGACCCTAAGCGCTTGATGTCGTTTATCTTTACCGCGCCCCACGCCCCGAATTCCAGTGACGGCATCCTCACACGCTCCAAGGGTTCGTTATCTCTATCCCGCACGCTTCGAAACCGCCCACGTCTCTCGTTGCGATCCCTGCGCCATGAGAGCGCGTAATCGCCGCAATCAGGCAATCGTGCGTGCTGATGCGCAGCCCGGCAGCGCGGCGGCTGGCCGCTATGAAGCCGTACGCGCTGGCGGCTTCACTGTCGAAGGGCAGGATGCGTTGCGCAAATAGTAAATCGAAGGCATGTTCTGCCGTAGCCGCGAGTCCGCGCCGCCGCCTTCCGTCCGGCAGCACCGCGATGCCCGCCCGTATCTCCGCCTCCGTGATGGTGGTGGTGAACAGCGTGCTTGGCGGCTGATTATCCAACCAAGCCAGCACTTCCGGCTGCGGCTGCTCCCGCATTAGTTCCGAGATGACGTTCGTATCGGGGACAATCACGAGGACAGGTTCGCTCGCAGCGCGGGAGCTCCCGCATCGGCGCTCTCGGCGGAATGTCCAGCTCCACCCCCCCAAACGGCTTGAACAGTTCGTGGAGCGCCGTGCCGAGGCCCTTGGCCGGGGTCTCGTCCCAGCCGAGCGCGGGCCGCAGGATGACACGGACCTCTTCTTCCATCGAGCGGCCGTGCTCCGCCGCGCGCACGCGCAGCCGCTGCTTCACTTCGTCCTCGATATTCCGCACCGTGATGCTGCTCATCGCCCGCGCTCCACATATGATGCCATCATTGTAGGCGTTGCCGCCATGCAAGCACTGCAATCGCTTTGCCTCGCCGCCCCACACCTACTATCCCGCTCTTCACCTCCCTGCCAGGGGGGGAAGAAAATAGATTCTCCCGTGGAGGTTGCGAGGTCACCCTACCGAAACGCCGGAATCACTTCCTCGCCGAACAGCCTGATCGACGACTCCACCATCCGGTGCGGCATTCGGCCGATGTGGAACTTGCCCGCGAAGTGGTCGTAGCCAATCTTCTCGCGGCCCTCCGCTATCTTCTTAACCACCGTGTCCGGCGATCCCACCAGCGCGAGGCCGTTGTCCAGCCAGAAATCGTACGACTTCGCGCACTCCCGGAATATCCGGCCGCGCTCACGGATGTCCTCGCTGTCCTCAGATCCCATCCCGCGCGGGTGGGAGCCGAAGCCCACCTGGCTCGCGGCCACTAGCTCCCTGCCCAGCGTGTTCGCCTCCATCAGGTACTCCCGGGCCTGCTCATGCGCCTTTTCGTCCGTCTCCGCGACGTGGACGACGCGCATCAGAAACTGGCGCGGCATGGGCCCCGCGTGACCGTACCCCTTCCACGCCTCGCGCCACTCCGCGAACTTCTTGATCATCGACTCGTCCGTATCGATGTTCTGCGCCATGTCGTAGCCGCGCTTCGCAGCAAAATCGATCGCCTTCGGGCTGTGGACCGCCGCCCAGATGGGCGGGTGCGGCTTCTGGTAGGGCATCGGTTGGATAAGCGCCTCCTTGATCTGCCAGAAATTGCCCTCATACGTTACCGTCCCGTCCCCGCGCCACGCCAGTTCGATGATGTCCAGCGCCTCCTCGCCCATCGCCTGCCGGTCGTAGAAGCTCATCCCCCAGCGGATGAACTCGTGCTCGTGTACGCCGATCCCCGTGCCCAGCTCGGCGCGCCCGCCCGACAGGTGGTCGAGCATCGCAACGTCCTGCGCCAACCTGATCGGGTGATGGAACGGCAGCTGCCAGATCATCGTGCCCAGCCTGATGGACTCCGTGTGCCGCGCGACGGCTGTCAGGAATATCTGCGGCGAGGTCACCGCCCCCACGTAGGAGCCCTGGTGCTCGAGCGTCCAGTAGTAGCCGAAGCCCGAACGCTCCATCAGCTGGCCCTGGCGGATATGGGCCTCGTAAACGTCCGCCGCGGTCTGGGCGTGAAGCACCTCGTAGGTTTGCATCTGGTCCCAGACGCCGAACTCCATGTTGGGCATCAATGTGTCCTCCGCTTTTCGAGTGGCCGTATCTTAACCCCATTCTCCTCGCAACGTAGCTGCGCCCTGCGGTACGCTTTCCGTATGACGAATAGCGACGATCTCCTGCATACCGTCCTCCATCCCGACCACGTGGCCCTCGGCGGCCGGATGGTCCCCTTCGCCGGATACGACATGCCCGTTCAGTACGAGGGCATCCTCGCCGAGGCGCGCGCCGTGCGCTCCGACGCAGGCATCTTCGACGTTTCCCACATGGGCCGCTTCTTCGTCGAGGGGGCCGGCGCCCGCGCCCTCCTCGATTGGGTCCACACCGCCGACGTCGGCGAGGCCATGCCCTTAGCCCGCGCGCGCTACGGCCTGCTCTGCAACGAGGACGGCGGAATCATCGACGACGCCATCGTCTACCGGCTTGGCGAGGAGCGCTTCATGATTGTCGCCAACGCCGCGAACGCGCCAAAGGTGCTCGCATGGCTGGAGCATTGGCGTTCCGAACGCTTCCCCAACGCCGCCCTCGCCGACCGCACCGCCGATGTCGCCATGATTGCCCTCCAAGGGCCGGAGGGAACGCGCATAGCCTCTGAGGTCTCGGCGTTCGACCCGTCCGTCGTTCGGCCTTTCCGCGTGATGGAGACCGACGTCCTCGGAGCGCCCGCGCTGATCGCCCGCACTGGCTACACCGGCGAGGACGGCGTCGAGATCATGCCCGCCGCCGAGGTCGCCGGAAAGCTCTGGCGCCTCCTCATCGAGAAGGGCGCCACGCCCTGCGGCCTGGGCGCGCGCGACACGCTCCGGCTGGAGGCTGGGCTGCTCCTCCACGGCTCCGATATGGACGAAAGCGTCAACCCCCTGGAAGCGGGCCTCGAACGTTTCGTGCATCTCGGCGGCGATTTCTGCGGTGCCGGGGCCGTTCGGGCAGCTGCGTCAACGGGCGTGGAGCGCAAGCTCGTCGGGTTCCGCACCGAGGGTCGCGGCTCCGTGCCTCGCGCCCATGCCGAAATCCTCAGCGAGGAGGTCGTCATCGGCCACGTGACCAGCGGCGGCTACTCGCCTTCCCTCAGCGCCAACGTGGGTCTCGGCTATGTCCCGGCGAGTTTCACCACCCCCGAGACTCAGCTCCGAATCGACGTTCGCGGAAGGCCCGTCGCAGCCTCGGTTGCGCCCCTCCCGTTCTACGCCAGACCCAGGTGACAATGGAGACCTGATGCAGTCCTGCCTTGAGTAGGTCCTAGGTGGAATCGTATATAATCCCTTGACGATGCCCGTTCCAGAAGACCGACGATACTCCAAAGAGCACGAGTGGGCCCAGGGCCAGGACGATGGCTCGGTCCTCGTTGGCATTACCGAGTTCGCCCAGCACGAGCTCGGCGATGTCGTGTACGTCGAGCTTCCAAAGCCCGGCGACCGCGTCGCCCAGAGCGCCCAGATGGGCGAGATCGAGTCGGTCAAGGCCGTCTCCGAGCTCTTCTCTCCCGTCACCGGCGAGATCGTCGCCGTCAACGACGAGGTCAAGGCGACCCCCGAGCTCGTCAATGAGAGTCCCTACGAGAAGGGCTGGCTGGTCCGCGTCAAGCCCGACGATCTGTCGGAGCTCGACGGCATGCTCGACGCGGGCGGGTACGCCTCGCTAACCGAGTAGCCACGGCAATCGCAATCCCCAAGGAGCCCGGCGCCCGGCGTGTCTGAGTCCGCTTTCACCTCCCCCTTCATACCTAACACCGACGACGACCGCGCGGCGATGCTCGACGAAATCGGCGCGCCCAGCGTCGAATCCCTCTTCGACGACATCCCCGAGCGGCTCAGGCATCCTCCGCTCAACCTTCCCGCGCCCATCCCTGAGATGCAGCTCCGCGCCGAGATGGAGGCCCTAGCCCAGCGCAACTTTCACGCCGGAGACCATCCCAGCTTTCTGGGCGCGGGCGTCTATCGCCACTTCTGCCCGGCGGTCGTCGGCCCCCTCGTTACCCGAGGCGAATTCCTGACCTCCTACACGCCGTACCAGCCCGAGGTCTCCCAAGGCACTCTCCAAGCCCTCTACGAGTTCCAAACGCTGACGGCCCAGCTTTTCGGCATGGAGGTCTCGAACGCCGGCATGTACGACGGCGCGTCCAGTCTCGCCGAAGCCGCCCTGATGGCGTGCCGCGTGACCAAGCGCGCCCGCGTCGCCGTCGCCGGTGCCGTCAACCCGAACTACGTGGAGACCATCCGAGCTTACGCCGGTCCCCAGGGCATCGAGGTCTACTCCGTTCCGCCCGGCGCCGCCGAGCTCCGGTTCGACACCGCGTGCGTCATCGGCCAATACCCCAATTTCCTCGGCTACTTCGAAGACATGCAGGCCCTGGCCGACCGCGCCCATGCGGCTGGCGCGCTCTTCGTCATGTCCTGCGACCCCACATCGCTCGCCATGTTCAAGGCCCCCGGCGACTTCGACGCCGACATCGCCACCGGCGAGGGCCAGGCCCTCGGCGTGCCTCCCAGCTTCGGCGGCCCCTACGTCGGCATCTTCACGTGCCGCCAAGAGTTCATCCGCCAGCTGCCCGGACGCATCGCCGGCAAGACCGTCGACACCGAGGGCCGCACCGGCTACGTCCTCACGCTTCAGCCGCGCGAGCAACACATCCGCCGCGAGCACGCTACATCCAACATCTGCACGAGCACCGCCCTTATTGGCCTATGGGCGACCGTCTACACGTCACTCATGGGTAAGCGCGGGCTGCGTCATGTGGCCGAGCTTTGCTATCAGAAGGCCCACTATGCGGCAGGGCACATCGCCGAGCTCCCCGGCTACTCCCTGCCTATCGAGGGAACGTTCTTCCAAGAGTTCGTCGTCAGCTGCCCGAGGCCCGCCGGCGAGGTCAGCGCGGCCCTCGAAAGGGCCGGGATCATCGGCGGACTCGACGTGAGCAACTGCTATCCGAACGGCATGCTCCTCTGCGTCACCGAGGTCAACTCGAAGGGCGAAATCGACCGCCTCGTGGCCGCCCTCGCGGAGGCGTCCTCGCCATGACCATCGACCGCGCCCCCCTGACTCGGGTAGCCTCCCCGCTCCCGATAGACAGAGAGCCCAAAGAGGAGGCGCACAACCGCCGCCGACCCCTCATGGAGCGCAGCCGCCCCGGACGGACCGGCGTAACGCTGCCCGCGTCCGACGTTCCTCCCCAGCCCATGCCCGATTCCTCGATGCTCCGCGACGACCTCGAACTGCCCGAGATTACCGAGGGCGAGGTCGTGCGCTACTTCACCCACCTCAGCCAGCTCAACTTCTCCATCGACACGAACTTCTACCCCCTCGGCAGCTGCACGATGAAGTACAACCCCAAGCTGAACGAGGCGGTCGCCGCCCTGCCCGGTTTCGCGATGGCCCACCCCGCCCAACCGGAGCGCCAGGTCCAAGGCGCGCTGGAGGCCATGCACCGGCTGCAAAGCTACCTCACCGAGGTCACCGGACTGCCCGCTGCGAGCCTCGCTCCACTGGCGGGCGCCCACGGCGAGCTTGCAGGCGTCCTCACCATCCGCGCGGCTCTCGATGCACGGAGCGACGCGCGAGGCGAGGCGCGTGGACAAAGCCCCCGCCGCAAGATGCTCATCCCCGACACAGCCCATGGCACGAACCCCGCCTCCGCGGCGATGGCGGGCTTCAACGTCGTCTCCATCACGTCGACCCCCGACGGCAACATCGATCTCGACGCCCTCCGCTCCGAGGCGGATGACGACCTGGCGGGCGTCATGTTCACGCAGCCCACCACCCTCGGACTGTTCGACCGCAACGCCGTCGAGATGTGCGACATCGTCCACGCCGCTGGCGGCCTCGTCTACGGCGACGGCGCGAACATGAACGCGCTGCTCGGCAGAGTGAAGCTCGGCCATCTCGGCTTCGATGTCGTCCACATGAACCTCCACAAGACCTTCTCCACGCCCCACGGAGGCGGAGGGCCGGGCGCCGGCCCCATCTGTGTCGCCGGCGAGCTTGCTCCCTTCATACCCGGACCGGTCGTCGTGCTGCGTAGCAACGGCGGCTCGCCGGTCTACGGCGCCGAGATGCCCCCGCGCAGCATCGGGCGCATCGGCGGAGCCCAAGGCAACTTCGGCGTCCTCATTCGCGCCCTCACCTACATATCCCTCCTCGGCGACCAGGGCATGCTGGACATTAGCGCCAACGCCGTCCTCAACGCCAACTACCTCCGGCAGGCGCTGCGCGGGCTCTACGACCTCCCCTACGACCGCCCCGTCATGCACGAGGTCGTCTTCTCCGCCAAGAAACGCGCCGGCGCAAGCGCCCTCGACGTCTCCAAGCGCCTGCTCGACTACGGCTTCCATGCCCCCACCATGTACTTCCCCTTAGTCGTCGCCGAAGCCCTGATGATTGAGCCCACCGAGACCGAGTCGAAAGAGACCCTCGACGCCTTCATCGAGACCCTGCGGCGCATCGACGCCGAGGCCGCCTTCGACGAGGCCTTCCTCCACGGCGCTCCCTACGAGACACCCGTCTCGCGCCTCAATGAGGCCCAAGCCGCCCGCCGCCCCCAGCTCCGCTGGCGCCCCGAATAGTCCTCGTTCATTCCCGTCCTTCGCATCCGTAGTTCCCTCCCCCTTCCGTCATTCCCGTGCAGGCGGAAACCTCGTAGCGGCGCTATCGCGCCGCGGTCTCCGCTCGCCTGCTGAGGGGCCAAGCGCTTTACCCGCCGCCCCTGCGCAACTATCCTGCTTAAGCCCCCCAACCAAGCCAAGGAGGTCCCCATGGTCGAAGCTGGCCAAGCCGCTCCCGATTTCACTCTCAAGAGCCAAGACGGCGACGACGTCTCCCTCAGCCAGTTCAAGGGCGACAAGTGGGTTGTCGTCCATACCTTCCCTGCAGCCTTCACAGGCGGCTGAACGACTCAGACGGCGTCCTTCAACCGTGCGTTGAAGTCATTCGAAGAAAAGAACTGCCAGCTCGTCGGCATGTGCGTCGACTCCCGGAACGCGCTCAGGGTCTGGTCGAACTCCCTCGGAGGGGTTCGGCACCCTCTCCTGTCGGACTTCTGGCCCCACGGCGCCGTGCTCGACGCCTACGGCCTCTTCAACCCCGACTCCGGAATGCCTAGGCGCGCCATCGTCATCATCGACCCCGAAGGCGTCGTCCGGCACACCGAGGTCCACCAAGGGACCCTCCCCGACCCCGCAGCCGTTCTCGCCGAGCTCGAGAAGCTGCAGGCGTAGGTCCCGTCGACAGTGATGCAACGGGGCCGCGCCAAGGAGGCGACGGCCCCGTTCTCTTGACCGCAACCTGATGGTCATCAACGACGAAGCAAATCTGAAACGCGCGCCCTTCGCCGAGGGCGACGTCGCCATCGTCTACGACCGACGCAACCGTCGCTACCGTGTCGAGCTCGAGGCCGGCGCCCGCATCGAGACCCATCTCGGCTACGCCCGCCACGACGACGTCATCGGCCGACGCGAGGGCTTCTTCCTCATCACGAACAAGAGCCACCGGCTCTTCGTCGTCCGCCCCTCCTTTGGGGACGCCGTTAGAGAGCTGCCGCGCCAGAGCCAGGTAATCTACCCCAAGGACCTCGCCGCCCTCCTCTTCCACGCCGACATCTACCCCGGCGCCCGCGTCGTCGAGGTCGGCCTCGGTTCCGGCGCAACCGCCGCCGCGCTCCTGCGGGCCGTCGGCCCCGAGGGCAGCCTCGTCTCCCATGAGGTGCGCGGCGAGATCATCGAAGCCTCCAAGCGGAACGTCGAGGAGCTCGCCCCCGGCGCCGAGAACCACCGCGTCATCGTCGCCGACGCCTACGTCGAGGGCCTCGGCGACGACGAGATTGACCGCGTCGTAGCGGACGTGCCCGAGCCGTGGCGCCTGCTCGACTCGGCAGCGGGTCCGCTGAGGACCGGAGGCGTATTCGCCGCGTACCTCCCCACCATCCTTCAGGTCCACGAACTCGTCATGCGCCTCAGCCGCGACAGCAGGTGGCACATGGCGGAGGCCGTCGAGCTCATCGAGCGCCCTTGGCGCTTCTCCGAGACCAGCGCCAGGCCCGAGCACCGGATGGTCGGACACACCGGCTTCATCACCACCGTCCGCCGCACCGCGCCTCCCCCGCCCTCCCCCCGCGAGTCCCCAGCCTTGTGAGGTCTGCAACTTGTGATCGCCCGCCTGGCCTGCGCCCGCGTGCTACAGTACATTACGGCGTCTACGCCCCCGCGTTTAGCTGGGTGACTGGCAGGGCAGTAGCTGCGCCAAACTGCAAGGAGCCGTTCTCCGTTGAGGCTTCGCTAGCTGCTACGGCCGGATTTGGGCATCGGTGGGATCGAATCTCTCCCTTGCGATTGCCTCTTATCCCTAGAGGAGGACGGCCAGGGAGAATAGGCACTCTGCTCCCTCTGTCGCCGCCTCCCAAGGTCGCCCTCCCCCCGTCTGTGGGAAGAGTTGAGAAAGGGGGGCCTCGGTCGCGACGGATTCAACAGGGAGCCCCAGGACGATGCCTGGGGCTCCGCTTGCGCACTGTAGGGCGGCGCTGCTGGGCCGGCGCCGTGCCGCTTCCTCCTAAAGCATCTGCTCCAGGATTGCCTTTGCGGCCGGCGGTAGGTCTTGGAGCGTCTGGATGCGCTGCTTTGTCTCCACCCCGCTCAGTGGAGCGACTACACGTTCGCGTCTCGTCATGTCGTCAATGTACCCCTGGGAATTGACGGTGCTCAGGAACGCCTGTTGCATCGCTTCGGCAATCTCTTGGGGCACGCCCGGAGGCATGGCCCAAACGTGTGTGCCTCCGAGGGCGGTGAATGCGTCAAAGGCGGCGAACTGATCTTCGGAGATGTAGTCGGTGAGCGTCTCGTGCATGTCGCCGAACCAAGGCCAGCGTCCTTCGCGCATGCCATCCGCAAGCGGCTGGTCGTTGGGCACCTGTACATCGGGGTCGAAGTTGCCCCAGCCGAATAGCGGGATCACCTTGTGAGCGCCGTCTCGGTGAACCAGTCCGAGTACTGCTTGGCGTAGGTGGGATTGCAGCGCGTGGATACATCCATCTCTCCGCGGTCGAACGCCGCGGCGGTCTCCGCCGAGCCGCCGTACCCGTAAAAGATATCCAGCGGCACTTCCGTGAGGTCGAACCACCTGAGCTGCTTCCCGCCCGTCGTGTCCGGCGAGATGTCGCCCAGCCTCCACGGTCCTCCGTTCAAGAAGTCGTCGAGGTCCTGCATCTTGTCGGTCTGCCCGCACACCAGCGCCAGAGTCTCTTCCTGAGCGCCGTCGACCATTCCGAGATAGATGTAGTCATCCCAGACGAACCAGTCTTCCGCCTGGCCCATCGCGCCCGCCACCATGAGGCCTTGGGCGAACTGACCGATGTAAGTGCCGTCCATCGGTCGTCGTTGCATGTCCCTGGCGTTGAGCGCTGTCCCGCCTCCGGGTCTGCTTGCGACCACAACGCGTGGGTTCCCAGGCAGAAAAGTGGGCAGGTGTACCCGTGCTCCCTTCTCCGTCTGGTAGCCAAGAGCCTGCCTTGCGCGTCCGCTCCGCCCCCCGGGGCGTAGCCCACCGAAATTGTGATGGTCTTGCCGGCCCAGACTGAGGTGAGGTCTGCCGCCGGCTCTGAGCTGATGGTCGGAGTCGGATCGGGCTCTTGGCTCGAAGTGACCGGGGTCGGCGTAGGCTGGTCCGCCGGGCCTTTAGGCACCGTTGGCGTCGGTTGCGGCACAGGGTCCGAGGCGACAGCCGGACAGCCAAGAACGTCTCGTGAATATTCTCACAATCACCCCCTTGCATCGCCCTACAATCAACCCGTAGCCCATACCGACGGCCCGAGGCGAACGATGCTCCACCACTGGCACGGAACGATTCATCTGATTCACATGGCCCTCACGGAGGACGAAACAGCCTACGACCCCACCTCCTCCTTACTCCCAGGCGACCTCACCAGCGAGGCGCTGATGATGCCGAAGGCAGACGGCGTGCTCGCCGGCGTGGACGTCGCCCTCGAGGTCTTCCGCCAGACCGATCCCGACCTCGAAACCGTCCGGTTCGTCGACGACGGATCGCCCGTCGAGCGCGGCATGTACGTCGCCGCTATTCGCGGCCGCATGTCCAGCATCCTCCGCGCGGAGCGCCCCGCCTTGAACTTTGTCCAGCGCATGAGCGGCATCGCCACCGCCACCAACGAGTTCGTCCGTAGGATCGAGGGCCTCCCCGCTCAGTTCATCGATACCCGCAAGACGGTCCCAGGATGGCGGCTCCTCGATAAGTACGCCGTCCGCATGGGTGGAGGCCACAACCACCGCATGAGCACCGGCGACGGCATCCTTATCAAGGACAACCACATCGCCGCCATGGCCACGCGCGGCGAAAGCATGACCGCCCTCATCCAGCGGGCCAAGCGCGAGGCCGCCCACACCATCCGCGTCGAGGTCGAGTGCGACACCCTCGAGCAGGTCCGCGAGGCCGTCGACGCCGGCGCCGACATCATCCTCTTCGACAACATGACGCCCGAGCAGATGAAGGAGGGCGTGGAGATTTGTCGCGGCCGGGCGCTCACCGAGGCCTCCGGCGGCATCACGATCGACAACGTGCGTGAGGTGGCTGAGGCCGGTGTAGACCTCCTCTCCTCCGGCTCGATCACCCACTCCGTCAAGGCTCTCGACATCAGCCTGGAAGTGCGCCCTAACGGGTGACTCGCGTTCTCGCTGGACTCAGGACCGGCCTCATAGCCTCGGCGCTCCTCGTCGTCACGGCATGCGACAGCGCCGCGCCCGCCGTCGACTCGCCGCAGTCCACCGACAACCAGGGCGTCGTCTTCGTCGGGCCGCGCTTTGACGTCTGGACCATCCGCGGCGACGGCGACGGCCTTGATCTCGTCATCGGCGACGGCGCGTCCGACAGCCCCGCGACCCTCGCCTCGTGGCGTCCCCAGAAGGCCGAATCGGTCCGCTACACCTGGCCCACCTGGTCGCCCAACGGAGAACGCGTCGCCCTCTCCCGCGTTCCCGGCCTAGGGGAGGACTCCGTCGCCGGTCTCGTCGTGGTCAGCGGCGCGGACAGCTCCACCGAGCGGCAGCTGCACGAAACGCGACCGCGCTCCGTCGGACTCGTCGCCCCCGGCGCTCCCCACTACGTCCACTGGTCGCCGACCTCGCAGCTCCTCTCCTTCGTTGCCCCGAGGGCGCCCCGCCGGGGGCTCGGCCTCTTCTTCGTCGACCCGGAGGGCGGCGACCCCCATCAGGTCGCAGCCAACGCCCCCCTCTATCACGTCTGGTCGCCGGACGGGACCCTCATGCTCGTTCACCGGCGCGAACAGCTGCTGCTCCACGACACCCGGAATCGCTCCACGCGCGACCTTGACGCCGATTCGCTCCGGTACCGCGTCCCGGCCTTCAGTCCGGACGGCGAACGCATCGCCTACATGATTGAGGAGGGTGGCGCCGGCCGGCTGGTGACTTCGAACACCGACGGGTCAGACCGCGTGGTCCTGATGGACATCCCCGGCGAGGCCGCCTTCGCCTGGTCGCCCGCGGGCGGACGCATCGCCGTCGCAACGAAGCAGCTGTCGGAGCTCTTCTATAGCGAGCTGTATGTCGTGGACGAGGACGGGTCAAACGCCGCCAGGATGCTCGTGCCTGGCCGCATGGCCGCCTTCTACTGGTCGCCGGACGGAGAGAGCATCGCCCGCGTGGCAATTGCGGTCGACGACCTGGCGTGGCAGGTCGTCGACCCTACTACTGGCGGCACAGGGCATATGACCAGTTTCACCACCACGCCGGACTTCCTCACCCACCTCCAGTTCTTCGACCAATTCGCCCCATCCCACCTCGTATGGTCGGCCGACTCTACGAAGCTGACCTTCGCGGGCTCGATAGAAAGCGGCGCCGAGCCGCAGGTCTGGGTTGTGGACGCAACCGGCTCCGACGCCCCGCGCCCGCTGGCCGAAGGCCGCCTGGCCTTTTGGGTCCCTTCCCCATCCGGCCGAGGGGGCGTCGAATGATTGTTCCTCAGACGTCGGAATGCGCGGCTCTCACCGCGCCAGCGCCGCCGCAACCTCCACGAACGACATATCCGCCAGCGAACCCAAGCGCAGGTCCGCGTGGCCTATCGACATCTGCGCCGTCAGCGGGTTCGGCACGACCACGCACCGCATCCCCGCCGCCTTCGCCGCAGTCACCCCGTTGGGCGAGTCTTCGATGGCGAACGCCTCGTGCGGCCGCATGCCCAACCGCTCCAACGCTAGCGTGTACAGCTCCGGGTGCGGCTTGGTCCGCCGCACGTCCTCACGCGCGCACACCACGTCGAACGACTCAAGAAGTCCGGTCCTACCGAGGTGCCTGTGCACCCACTCTCGGGTAGAGCTCGACGCTACCCCAAGCCTCAGACCCATCTCTTTCGCCTGCTCGATGTGCGCCGCAACTCCGTCTTGGACCGGGAGCGTATGAATCACACCGGCTTGGAGCCTCCGCGCCTGTCTGCGCACGGCTTCTCGGTCCACCTCGCGGCCCAAGTGGGTTTCGAGGTAGTCGAACAGCATGTCGCGATGACCGGTCCCGCCGATGACGCCCGACCAAACGTCGATTGTCAGCGACACGCCGTACTCCTCGAAGATTGTGTGGTAGGCGTCGTAGATGGGCTGCTCGGTCTCGACGATCAGGCCGTCGAAGTCGAAAACTATGGCGCGAAAGGGATGGCTCATGGCCCCCACTATAGCGGACAGGGCGACGTTTGAGGCTTGTGTGTCGCGCCCGTATACTCGCCCCCTCTCCCAAGGAGCAAGCTGTGGCAAACGAACTGACCCCTGAAGCCTTCGCAGCATGGGCGAGGGCCGTCGGCCTGAAAGCCGACGCTGAGCATCTCCAGGTCCTCCAACCCGAGGTCGAGGCGACGCTCGCCCGCATCGCGCCCCTGAACGATATCGACGCCTCCGGCATTGCTATCGAGGACGCAATCGGCGGGGCGAGATGAGCGACCTCACATCCGCGTCCACGGCCGACCTCGCGCGGCGCATCGCCGCCAAGGACGTGTCCAGCGCCGAGGTGGTCGGAGCATTCGTGACCCGCGCCGATGAGTTCGAGCCACGCATCGGCGCGTTCATCACACGCACGGCGGAGCAGGCGCTGGCAGAGGCCAAGCAGGCCGATGCGGAGTTCGCTGCAGGGGCCAGCCGCGGACCGCTGCACGGCGTGCCCTTCGGCGTGAAGGACATCTATTGGACCGCCGGCGTGCGGACCACCTCCGGCGCCGCCCTCGACGCCGACTTCGTCCCGGACGAGGATGCAACCGCGGTACGCCTGCTGAAAGAGGCCGGCGGCATCGTCATCGGCAAGACCAACACCGTCGAGCTTGCCTTCGACCCCACGGGCCGCAACGCGACTTACGGCATGCCGAACAACCCTTGGGGACTCGACCGTATGCCGGGCGGTTCGTCCAGCGGCACAGGCGCCGGGGTCGCGGCCGGCTTCTTCCCCATAGGGCTCGGCTCCGACACCGGCGGCTCGATTCGCATCCCATCGGCCCTCTGCGGCATATCCGGCGTCAAGCCCACCTTCGGGCTCGTCAGCCGGTATGGCGTAACGCCCCTATCGCACTCCCTAGACACCGCGGGCCCGATGGCCAGGACAGTCGAGGACCTCGCCCTCGCCATGAACGTCCTCGCCGCCCACGACCCGCGCGACCCCGTTTCGGCAGCCTCGGGGAGCGTCGACTATCTCTCTAGCCTCGACGGCGGCGTTCGGGGCATGCGGATCGGCGTGCCGGAGGAGTACGTCTGGGACCCTCTCGACGAGGAGGTCGAGGCCGCCGTGCGCAAGGCGCTGACCGTCCTCGAAGAGCTTGGCGCCGAGGTCGTCGGCATCAGCATCCACGAGTTGGAGTGGACACCCACCTTGGCTGCCGGCATCACCACCGCCGAGGCCGCCATGGCCCATCGCGAACGCGTCATCGAGCACGGCGACAAGATGGATCAGACGGTGCGCCGCCGCTTCGAGTCCGGCCTGTTCATCTCCGCGGCAGCCTACGCCCAAGCCCAGCGCGCCAGGCTCGCCTACGCCCGCGCCGTCGCCGCCGCGTTCGAGACCGTCGACCTCATCGCGACGCCGACTGTCGCCACACCCGCTCCAAGGCAGGGACTCGACACCATGGACATCGGCGGCGCTGCCGTCCCCGTCCGCGAGGCGCTGCTGCGGCTGACCCGCGTCTTCAATCTCGCCCGTATGCCGAGCGTCTCCGTTCCCTGCGGCTTCTCGCAAGACGGCCTGCCCATCGGCCTCATGCTCGGCGCTCCGGCGTTCGCCGACGCACGCGCTCTCCGCGCCGCCCACGCCTACCAGACCGCAACAGACTGGCACGAGCGCCAAGCGCCTGCGGGCAGCTGATCTTCCAGCGGCGGCCAGTCCTCTAAGTCCCTAGATTCCCAGCGCAGCCGTCAGTCAGTGGACGGGCTGTCAGAAGTGGCGTCGGCCTGGCGAGAACGTAGCACTAGGACTCCCCGTCTGTCCGTAGGTAGCGGCCGAGCGCCCACAGGGGAAAGTAGTTGCGGTACAAGTGATAGTAAATCAGGAATGCAGCGCCGAGCTCGGCGCCCTGAGAGTTCACGCCGTCCGGTGACATATATTCATCCGGTCTGTCGCCGGGGCCATACCCAGGGAAACCGCAGCCGGTGAACTGCGGCTCATTCCATCCTCCGTCGTCTCGTTGCCGAGCGAGGAGGAACTCGATGCCGCGCTCTACGGACTCGTGGGCTGCTTCACCCGCCGCGATGAGGGCTATGAGCGCCCAGGAGCGTTGACGTCATGCATGAGGGCTGCTTTGGCGGGATCAAATGTGTACAAGCCCGCGACGTGTATGACGGCGGAGCAGCCATCCAGGGCGGCGCGGACGGCCGTGCCATCGCGCACGTCTCCTTCGAAAACGACGGCCGGTGCGGCGGCGGCCCGTAGGCAAGCCCGTTTCGCACCAGCACCACGACTTCGAGACCTTTGCGCCAGGCTGCTTCCGCCACGTGCCGTCCGATGAAACCGGATGCCCCGGTTACGAGGACGCGGGTCATTGCTGCGCGGCGAGCGCAGGCAGAATCCTCCCCGCCGCGATTTGCAGCGCTCGGGCCGCTTTGCGGGACTTCAGCGCGAGCGGGAGGAAGCATCTGGCCGTCAAGGGGTCTCGTAGCGCACGGACGGCGTGCGCCCATTCGTGGCGTCCGCCGTCCGCTATGATGGTCGCGACGAAATCGGGAAGGGCAAACGTAGCCTCGTCCAGCACAGCGCGCAGGACGATGACGGGAACGCCTCGCGCCGCCGCCGCGCCCGCTATCCAACTCCCTTCCATGTCCACGACGAGCGCCCTGCTGCCTTCGTGCGCACGGCGCTTTGCCTGTGGGGTCAAGAGCGGCTCATCCACGATGAGCATCGCGCCTTCGAGGGCGGACAATCCGGCCTGCCGCAGGAGTATTGCCGCACGGGCCGCGTGAGCGCTGCTCGCAATGGCTGCATTGGGGCCGTGGAGGTAGGCGGTCGCCACCACCACGTCGCTCGGGCGCAGGTCGGGGTCGAGCGCTCCGGCGAATCCAAGCGAGAGGAGGAGATGGCAGGGCGCAGCGTCGAGGAGCGCGGCGGCGCATTCGCCGGCGCTACGCCCGATGCCGACCACCTCCGCCCGCGTATGGGCGTTCGGGTCTTGCAGGCCGCCCAGCTCCCGTTGGGTCGGGGCGACGGTAAGGAGAGATGGAGTGGGCGTGCTCGTTGCCATCTTCACTCGTCCAAGGTGGAATGCCAATCGGAGAGAGGAGAAACAGTCCGGGCCGACTCCTCTCGACGGTGTTGGAAATGCTTGCCCGAAGCGGCGTCGGAGCCTGTGAAGAGCACGTCTGTGATGCTGCCGTAAGGAATCGTGACCTGGCGTCCGGTTCTCGCCTCAAACAGTTGTGCGGAGGCTCCGGATGCGCTGCTTCCGCGGTTGAAGAGGTAGCCGATGACCTCTAGACCCTCAACCGTCCGCACCGTAATGTCGCCGCGGTAGTGAAAGGCGCGCTCCACCAAGCCTGCAATTTCGTTGCCGCTACGAGAGCTGTGCTGCGCTTCCTTTGTCGAGCAATCGCTCACGGCCTACAGCCTCCCGGTGAATGTGGCCACGGCGGAGTCCCGGAGGCCTCTCGT
This sequence comes from Dehalococcoidia bacterium, assembly GCA_965219425.1. GTDB lineage: Bacteria > Chloroflexota > Dehalococcoidia > Lucifugimonadales > Australimonadaceae > S5-327. The sequence continues at coordinate 2,944,570 of OZ244741.1, read as the reverse complement.
CCATAAGCTGGCGGAAGGTGGAGGCATAGCCATCCTGCAGAAGGTAGCAGGGACGCTGCCAGCCGAAGATGGTGTAGAGCGGGTTGCCCCGGGGCGTACATTCGAAATCACAAGCGCGAGAGAGTGTAGCAAATCCGGCGGCGCTTCTGTGGTGAGACGCCGGCGCAGCAGTCAGCCGGAGCCGCCGATGAGGAGAACAACGGCTATGGTCAGGAGCACGGCGGCAACGGCCAGGCCGATGGGCGGGCGGCCGAGGAAGGCGAGGGCGGCCTCGGGGCCGTTACGACGGCCATAGCCCGTCAGCCTGAGCAGACCGGTCAGTCCCGTCGCGGGGGCGGTCGCCAGCACGACCAAGCGCGCGACGACGCGCGAAACCAGGCGCTCGAAGAACGTGAAGACGGCTTCGAGAGGCTCCTGGACGAGGATGCGCGCTGGCGCGCCGGCCTTGCGGTAGAGCCAGTCGGCGTCGATGGTGATTGTCGCCTCGCCGCCGAGTCTTCCCCGCAGCAGCCAGAAGCCGGCCGCCGTGAAGCCGAGCATCTGGAGCGTCCGCACCACGTGGTCGGCCGTGTATGGCTCGTAGCTGTTCGGAAAGGGCAGCAGGTCGTACAGGGCGGCGGGATAGACGCCGATCCCTATGCAGAGGACGGCGGCCAGGAACATCCCCGCGATCATGCCGCGGGGCACGGGACCGACGTGGATATCATCCCGCCTCGGCCCGAACCAGGTGAAGTAGGGGAGCTTGAGCCCGGTGTGCAGGAATGTCCCCACGGACGCGAGATAGAGTAGAGCGACCGCCCAGTAGATGTGCTCCTTCTCCGCCGCGTAGATGACCAAAGACTTGGACACGAAGCCGCTGAACAGCGGGAAGGCCGAGATGGCGAAGGCGCCGACCATATAGAGCACGATGACCGTCCGCATCCGGTCCGATATCCCCCCGAGGGACGTTAGCGTGCGGCGTCCGGTGGCGTAGATTGCGGCGCCCGCGCCCATGAACAGCAGACCCTTGTAAATGACGTGGGCGAAGGCGTGCGAGACCGCTCCGTTGATGGCGATTTCGGTCCCGATGCCTACGGCCGCCACCATGTACCCCACCTGGCTGATGATGTGGTACGCGAGCAAGCGCCGGATGTCGTTCTCCAGCACTGCGAAGACCACCCCGTAGAGGGCCATAATCACGCCGAGAACGATGAGGATCTCCCAACCGGCGAAGCCTCGCGCCAGGACGTAGACCGCCGTCTTGGTCGTGAAGGCGCTCAAGAAGACGCTGCCGGTGACTCCGGCCTCCGGGTAGGCGTCCGAGAGCCACGCGTGCAGCGGCACGATGGCGGCGTTGATAGCGAAGCCGCCGAGCACGAGCCAGCCGGCAATCGTGCCTTCGAAGAGCGTGAAATCGAGCGAGCCGCCCGTGCCCATATGCCACAAGACGCCGGCCAGCAGGGTGCTGCCCCCCACGATATGCACGAAGAGGTAGCGTGTGCCCGCGCCGCGCGAGCCGGGGAACCCTCCCGCCCATACCAGGTAGGCGGACGTCAGCGCCATCAGCTCCCATAAGAGCACCAACGTCAGCAGGTCTCCGGCAAAGACGACTCCGACTGACGAGCCGGCGTACCCGAGGGCGGCCGCCTGCTGAAAGCGGTCTTCGAGGTGCCAGGCGTAGATGCCGCCCAGCGCCGCAGCGATCGCGAAGACGTACCCGAAGACGATGCTCAAAGCGTCGGCGCGCAGTGGCTCGAGCTCCAGGGATAGCCAGGTCAGCGTCCAGGAGTCGCCCGCATCGAGGATCCAGATGAGCTGGGCGAGGACGAGCAGCGGGGCGCCGACCGCGATGACTTTGCGCACGATGCTCGTGGGGACCAGCGCGACGATTCCCGCCGCGACGACCATGATGACTACGGGCGGCAAGCTATCCATCGCCGCGCTCCTCAGGCTCAGCCCCCACGTGCTCGCCGGTGTACGGGTCGTCGTGCTTCATCAGGAAGGCGTGCCCCACCCATTTCGAGGCGACGACGATGCCGATGCAGCCGACGAAGCCGAAGCCCACCCAGAACAGGAGAAGGTCGCTGCCCGCAAAGAGACGTTCACGGTGCTCGACGAAGAACACCTCGAACACGGCCGACAGCGCCACGCCGAAGACAATCGCGATTGCGAGGGTGCGGTCGAAGTTCATCGGACCCCTCCGGCGATTGCAACGGGCAGCGGGAAGGCGTCGGCGGCCACCGTCGAGGCGAGCTCGAAGAAGCCGAGCGGGAAGTCGGGCGCAATGCCCCAAATCAGGGCCAAGACGCCGGTTATCGCGATGGGCGCGACCATACGCACGTCGGCCTCGCCGCGCCGAGCGTGGTCGGGCGAGCGGCGCGCGAAGGCGCGGATGACGATGGGGAAGAGGTACCCGGCGCTCAGGACGCCGCTGACGAGGTAGACGAGGAGGAATAGCTGCTGGCCGACCTCCACCGCGCCCCAGCCGAGATACAGCTTGCTCGTGAACAGGATGAACGGGGGAATGCCCACCATGCTAAGCGAGGCAAGGGCGAATGCGCCCATCGTGACCGGCATCTGCCGCCCGATGCCGTCCAACTCGCTCACGTTCTCCTTGTGCGTCCGCACGTGGATTGCGCCGGCGACGAAGAAGAGTGTGATCTTGGACACGCCGTGCCCAACGATGTGCAGCAGGGCACCAGTGAGCCCGATCGGCCCGATGAGGGCGAGACCCAGCACGATGTAGGAGAGGTGGCTGATAGTCGAATATGCCAGCCGCCGCTTGAGGTTGTCGTGCCGCAGCGCGAGCGTCGACCCGATGAGCACTGTCGCCGCGGACATGATGGCGAGGACGAGCCACGCGCCCATGTCGTCGAGCAGCGTCGCCCCGAAAACGAAGACGACGACGCGCGCCATGCCGAATACCCCCGCCTTGACGACCGCAACCGCGTGCAGCAAGGCGGAGACGGGCGTCGGCGCCACCATCGCGCTGGGAAGCCAGCTGTGCAGCGGCATGACGGCGGCCTTCACGCCGACCCCGCCGACAAGCAGCGCAAACAGTCCCCACTGCGTCCCGCGGCCCAGGTCCTTGTCGCCGAGGAACCCGCCCGCCTGGAACGTGGCGTCGATGCCTAGGACGTGGACCCACGCCGTCGCGCCGATGAGCATCAGGCCGCCGGAGAGCGTGTAGGCCAGGTACTTGCGTCCGGCGACGATTGCCTCCTCGGTCTCGCGGTGGGCGACGAGAGGGTACGTGAACAGCGAGAGGAGCTCGTAGAAGAGAACGAACGTCAGCAAGTTCTCGGCCAGCGCCACGCCGACGGCGGCGGCAATGCTCAAGGCGAAAGCTGCAAAGAACCGCGTCTGCTTATGCTCGCGCCCGCCGCGCATGTAGCCGACGGCGTAGGCGGCGGCGAGAACCCACAGCGTCGAGGCGAGCGCGCCGAAGACCATGCCGGCGGGATCCGCCCGCAAGGCAATCTCTATCCCGGGAGAGAGCTCGAGCAGCGTGCTCCTGGCCACACGGCCGTCCCTCGTGTCGGCCAGCATCAGGATGATGACCACGAGCAACGCGACGGTGGCGATGCTCGACCAGCTGTCGCGCAGGTTCGGCCGGCGTTCGGTGGCGAGCGCGACCAGCGCCGCCGCGCCGGTCGGAATCAGGACGGCGATGAAGGGCAGCGGGGATGAGAAGGTCTCGCTCACGAGACCCCCGGCTCCAAGACGTTCTGGACGATCGCCACGTTGAGGATGCCCAGGATGAGGGTTGCGGCGGCCAGGACCGCGAGCGGCGCCCAAACGTCGACCGGCGACTCCGAGGCCCTCGCGACCTCCTCACGGACGGACGGCCCGTCCGTCTGTCCTGCGCCTGCGACGGAAGGCTGAGGAGCATGTCCTGAGTGCGCTGCTTCGGCGCCGTGACCTTCGTCGCCGTCGCGCCCATGGTGGACCTCGACCACAGCGGGGCGCAGATAGGCGCGCTCCAGCACCTTGAACAGATAGACCGCGGTGAGCAGGCTGCTGAAGAGCACGACGACGACGACGGCCCACTGGCCTTGGTCCACGCCTGCCTGGACCATGTACCACTTGCTGAAGAACCCGGCCGACGGGGGAATCCCGACCATCGAGACTGCGCCGAGGGCGAACGCCGCCATGGTTATCGGCATGGCCCGCGCCACTCCGGCGAGGTTGTCGATGCGCTGCAAGCCCGTCTGCAGGCGGATGGAGGCCGCCGCCAGGAAGAGCGTCGACTTCATCGCGGCGTGGTTGACGACGTGCAGCAGCGCGGCCACGAATGCGAGGGGCGAGGCAAGACCGATGCCGACGGCGATGAGCGCCAGCTGGCTGATGCTGCTATAGGCGAGCATCCGCCTCAGGTCCTTCTGCGACGCCGCCGCGACCGAGCCGAAGACCATGCCGATCAGCCCCAGGACGACGAGGGCGTCGGCGACGGGGATCACGGACGACAGATAGCCGGTGGGGAACACGCTCAGGAACATCCGGAGCATCGCGTACGCCGCCACTTTGGTCATGACCGGCGCAATCAGCGAGTTCACGGAAGACGGCGCGTACTGGTAGGCGTCGGGCAGCCAGGCGTGCATGGGCACGAGGGCCATCTTGAGCCCGAGCCCCGCGAAGATGAACACGGCGCCCGCCTGCACGGCGCGGGTGGCCTCCGCATCGGGGATGAGCTGGCGCGCCTCCGCCATGTTGAGCGTGCCGGTAGCGAAGTAGACGAAGCCGACGCCCAGCAGATAGAAGGCGCCGCCAATCGAACCGATGATGAGGTAGCGGAAGCCCGCGATCATGGCCCTGCGCCCGCCGATGAACACCAGGGCGTAGGCGGCGAGTGAGGAGATTTCCAGGAACACGAACAGGTTGAACAGGTCGCCCGTGAGCACCATCCCCGTCAGTCCGGCGAGGAGAAGAAGCACGAGGCCGTAGAAGGACCCCAAGCGGTCGCCGGCCTCCCGGAGCGCCCAACGGCGAGTCCCGGCCAAGACGAGCAGGGAGACGCTCGTGACCACCAGCGTTACGTAGGCGGCGACCTCGTCGGCTACGTACTCGATGCCGACGGGCGGCGCCCAGCCGCCGAGGTCGTAGTGTTGCGGCCCCTCGTCGAGGACCTTCGCCAGCAGGAGCGCCGCCGCGAGGGTGGACAGAGCGGCGACCGCCAGGGTGAGAGGAAACGTGAACGAGGCGCGCACACGGCCGACGATGGGAGCGACGAGGGAGAAGACCAGCAGAATGACGGGCACGGAGACTGGCAGCTGCTCCATGACTACTCGCGGACCTCTTCCAGGAGCAAGGCCTCGTCGAGCGTTCCGAACTCCCGGTAGATGCGAACGAGGAAGCCGAGCGCGGCGCCGGTGATGGCGACGCCGACGACGATGGCGGTGAGCATGAGCACGTGGGGCAGCGGGTTGACGAAGTCCTCGGGGTCGCCGTGCTCTTCGCCGTACACGGCGAAGAGGATGGGAACGGACCCGCCCTCGCGCATGGAGCCTGCTATGAAGAAGAGGATGATGGCCGACTGGAAGATGTTCAGCCCGATGACCTTCTTGACGAAGTTCCTCTTGCCGATCATCCCATAGAGACCGATGACGATGAGGAGGGCCGTCGCCCAGTAGGGGAAGCGTGCAGCAATCTCGTCAATCATTATGGGCGACCTCGGGCGGCTCCGCGTCGCTCTGCTTCTCGCGGCTTGAGGCGGGAATCCCGGCGAGGTAGTCGTACATGATGATCAGGACGCTGGCGACGCCGGTGAACACGCCGAGCTCGATGATGAAGATGCCCATTGCCCGGTTGGTGCGGTCCTCGCCCGCGAAGTCGTTGAACCATTGGAGGGGGATCGCGGCGTAATCGAGGAAGTTCGCGCCGAAGAGGACGCCGAGCAGGCCGGCGAGGACGTAAATGCCGAGTCCGATGCAGGCGAGCCACACCAGCAGACCCCTGGGAAGGCGGCGTTCGCCCTGCTCGCTGCCGTGGGTCAGACGGGCGAGGATGACGGCGGCGGCGAAGATTGCGCCTGCCTGGAAGCCCCCGCCCGGACTCGCCTCGCCGTGTACGAGCACGTAGACGCTGAACACGACGATAAACGGGACCATGAAGCCCCGCGCGACGAGCTGTAGGATCACGCTGTCGTGGTGCTCGGTCATTCCTCGCTATCGTCCTTCCCATGCCGGTAACCGCCCTGTAGAACGAGGAGCACGGCCAGGCCCGCGGTGAAGATGACGAACGTCTCTCCTAGCGTATCGTAGCCCCGGAAGTCCGCCAGTATTGCCGAGACGATGTTGGGTATCGCGATCTCGGAGTCCGTGAGCTCAACGAGCTCGGGGGAGAGGTGTTGGTTCGCCGGCGCGTGGGGGTCGGCGCGGTCGGGTAGGTCCCCGGACGCCCAGACCAGCAGGGCGAGCGCCCCGGCGAGAAATGCGTAGGTGAGCCACTTCATTCCAGGTTCCTCAATCGACCGACCTCCTCCGCAACAGCCTGATGGCGGCGATGAGCAAGACGCCGGTGATGCCCGCCCCCAGCGCGGCCTCCGTGAGGGCGACGTCCACGGCCCCCATGAGGGCAAGCAAGGCCGCGACAAGGAGACTGTAGATGGTGAGCGCGGCCACGGCGGCGATCAAGTCGCGGACGCTCAACGCTATGACTGCCGCAAAGACGAGCAGCCCGAATAGCGGAAGCTCGAGCCACCAGATCACGCGCCGCCTCGCCCGTTCCTTCGCCAGGGCATGAGTCCGGTCCTGACTGCGGCCCGAGTGAGCACGTGGGCGCCCACCGGGTTGGCGATGGCGACGAATACGACGATCAACACGAGCTTCAGACTAACCAGCGTCGCGCCGTCGTGCAGGATGAGCCCGAGAAGCACCAAGGCTATGCCGAGCGTCTCGGACTTCGAGACCGCGTGGACTCGCGAGAAGAAATCGGGCAGACGCACCAAGCCGAGGGTCGTGATTGCCATCAGCGTAATGCCGACAGTCATGAGCGCTGTCCCGACGATGATCACGCTTCTTCCTCGTCCTGATGGCTTTCGAGATACTTGCCGGCGGCCACTGTGCCTATGAAGTTGAGCAGCGCATAGCTGATTGCCAGATCGACGAACATGTCAGGGCGCTCGAACACGAATCCGAAGAGCGCGAGAATGACTATGGTGTTCGTGCCCGCCGCGCCCGCCGCCAGCAGGCGATCGTAGACGGACCGCCCCACGATGATGCGGTAAAACGCTCCGCCAGTGACGGCGATGACGACGACGAGGGCGACGGAAAACTCCGAGATCATTGCGGCACCTGGCTGGGCGACGTGATCTCAAGGAGGCGCACGCGATCGGGCGCGAACTCCTCGAATATCCCCGCGACCTTTCGCTGAATGCTCCCCTCTTCCAGACCATCGCGACTCTTGGCCGAGAGACAATGCACCACGAACTTGCTGTTCGAGGCGTCTACGGTGACGGTGCCTGGCGTGAGGGTGATGGACTGGGCGAGCAACACCTGAGCGCGCTCCGAGGTCAGGCTGGTGTCGAACTCCACCAGGCTCGGGTCCACGGGCAGCTTCGGGTGCAGGACGAGGTAGGCGACGTACAAGTTGGAGACCATGATCTCCCACAGGATCCACGGGATATAGAAAGCGAAACGAACGATGGCCAGCGAGACCCAGCCGTAGGACCGGCGCGGACCCGAGAACATCGGATCGTAGACGCCGTGAAAGAGCCAGTTGGCTGCGGCGGTGGCGGCTACGGAGGCGATGACCCCCAGAGCGAGGAACTCGGCCTCGAAGTGACCGGAGAACGCCAGCCAAACGCCGAAGTGAACGACCGATTGGACCGTCCATGTAACGACGCGCCGTGTCTTGGTTGGCGGGCTTTGGGCCGCGCGGGGCTCGGTGCTCATAGATCGATGGGCGCCGCGGATGGCGGGCGGGGCCGCCGCCAACCTCCGCCCTGCGACGTGGCCGCCAATCTACGAATGGCCATGTGGCCTGTCAAGCGCGCGGCGCCCTGGCGAGGGCATATACTCTGGGAAGGAGGCCCCGCCTTGACGCTCACCTTCGAGATTGGCGACGAGTCACGTCCGAAAGGTCACGCAGTCCTGTATTTCGGCAACTCCGAGACCGAGCTGCTCGCCACCTACGCCGTGCTGCTCCCCATCAAGATGGACATCGGTAAGTACCTGCCGCCCATGCTGGCCGCCCAGCTAGGCGGCGCAGTCGGCGACCTTCTCGGCGACGGAGCAGGGGGCTTCGCCGTCCCGCCCGTGCCGGAGCCGGTCGAGTCGATCGAATGGCTCCGGCACTTGGCCGAAATGAGAGGCGACGACCTCATCTGGGGCGGCAATGTCACGCTCGGCGACATGCAAGCGGCGATGCATCAGGCGGCCGAGTCCGTCCAGCAGTATGCGGCGATGCACCAACGATACCTCGACAGCAACCCCGAGCCCGTCGCCCGCCGTGCAGTAGGCGAGCCTGACGATGGCGGCGCGAACGTTCAGCACGTCATCTACCAGCTCATGGGCGACCGCGATCGCCTGGCTGAGCTGTCGAAGCTCGTCGGAACGATGCGGTTCGCCCTAGAGTCGTACGACGAAGCGCTAATCAAGGAGACGGACGTGTCGCTGGGGACGCTGGCCAGCGCCCTCGATAGCCGATTCTGGGCGGACCGGGTGCGCTACGCGGCGCAGGACCCCTCTGACTCGGCGGCGAAGCTCGCCCAGCTCTACGTCGAGCGCTGCTACAAGCTCCTGGCCGAGGACTTCGCGGCGGTCGACGCGCTGGAGAAGGAGATTGCCGGCCTAGCGGGCGACACTCCCCCTCGCGAGGACCTGCGAGCATGAGAGAAGCCCGCTAGCCCTTCCGCCCTCTCCCGCCCCACGTTCTCCGCGGACGGGCGAGGGAATCATCCGTACTAATGCCTCGCGCCTCACTCCTGGTAGGTCATCGAAGCCCAGTTTTCGCCGGTCTTGACGTCAATCTTGATGGGCACGCTCATCTCGATGGCGTTCGGCATGACTTCCTCGAGCATGACGCGAAGGGACTGCTCCTCTTCACGGGGGGTCTCGAAAACGAGCTCATCGTGGACTTGGAGGAGCATCTTGGACCGGTATGCATCGGCGTCCAGGCGCTCTTGAATGCCAACCATGGCCTCGTTGATGATGTCGGCCGAAGTTCCCTGCACAGGCATGTTCAGGGCTATGCGCTCCCCGGCTTGGCGGACGGGGTAGTGAGGGGAGCGCAGCTCAGGGATGTAGCGGCGGCGACCCAAGAGCGTCTCCGCATAGCCGTTCTCCTTTGCCTTCTCGACCGTCTCGTCCAGGAACTCCCGGACCATGGGGTAGGTGGCGAAGTAGGACTCGATGAACGCGGCTCCCTCCTCGCGCGTCAGCTCGGTCTGCTGGGAGATGCCGAAGGCGCTCAGGCCGTAGGCGACGCCGAAATTCATGACCTTTGCGAGGCGGCGCATGTCCCGCGTCACGTCGGAGAGGGGGACCCTATAGATGAGAGAAGCGGTGGAGGCGTGGATGTCCTCGTCGCGCTCAAAGGCCGCCATCAGCTCGGGGTCCTGCGAGAGATGGGCGAGAGCGCGGAGGTCGATCTGGGAGTAGTCGGCGCTGAGCAGGAGCCAATCGGGACGCTCCTCCGCGATGAACGCTTCTCTAACCCGCAGGCCAAGGGACGTGCGTATGGGGATATTCTGGAGGTTGGGGTCTGAGCTCGCGAGCCGTCCCGTCGCGGAGCCAGCCTGGTTATACGTGGTGTGGATCCGGCGGGTGCGCGGGTTCACGGACTGGGGGAGGGTGTCCACGTAGGTGGACTTCAGCTTGGTCAGCTCACGGTAACGCAGGACATGGCCGATGACGGGGTGGTGGTCGCGCAGGTTCTCGAGTATGGAAGCGTCGGTGGAGTAGCCGCTCTGGGTGCGTCGGCCTGAGGGGAGCTTCAGGTCCTTGAAGAGCAAATCGCCCAGCTGCGAGGGCGAGTTGATGTTGAACTGGTGGCCGACTGCCTCGTAGGCCGCCTTCTCCTCGATATCAATCTCGCCGACAATCTCCTCATCGAGCTCGGCAAGGATGCCGGCGTCGATGGCGATGCCGTGAGCCTGCATCCGGACGAGGGCGGGAACGACCGGCATGGCGTGATCGCGGTTGAACTCGGTCAGTCCGTCGCGCTCCAGGTCTTCCGCCAGGGCGTTAGCCAACCGGAGCGTGGCGGCGGCGTTGGCGGTTGCGAATGCCGCTGCGTCCCCCACGGGCACGGCGTCGAATGTGATCTGCTTGCGTCCCGTGCCGGTGAGGTCCGCAAGCTGGCCGATATCGAGATTGAGCCGGTTGAAGGCGAGAGGCTTGAGGGCCAGCGCCTTCTGGCCGGTGAGGTGCGCGGCAATCATGGTGTCGAACGCCACCGTCGCCGACATGGGAGAGACGCCATAGTTCGACAGCAGCGTCAGCGTGAAGTTGAGGTTGTGGCCGGAGGCCGGCTTCTCCCGGAGCACGGGCGCGACGGCCTGCATGACGGTATCGACAGCCAGTTGCGAAGTTTCGTACGGCGTCTGGGCCACGTGGGCGATGGGGACGTAGATGCCGGCGCCCTCCTCCACGGCGAAGGCGAGGCCCACGAGCTCAGCCTCCATGGCGCGAGGAACGCTTGCGTGGGCCTCGATGACGTAAGCCGGAGCGTCCCGCAGGCGCTGCACGAGGGCGTTGAGGGCGTCGGGGGTGTCGATGATGGTCACGCCGGTGGCGGCGCTTGCAGGCGCTTCGGGCGGCGCCTCGCCGGCTGCCTGCTCGTCGAGGGGGAGGGGGATGCGCGGGACGAGGCTGCTGAACTCCAGCTCGCCAAAGACGTCGAGGACCTCGTCTCGGGTGAACTGGCCGAAACGCGCCTCGTCGAAGTCGAAACCTGTGGGCGCGGCGGTGTCGATGGTGACGAGCGCCTTGCTCTTCAGGAGCTGTTCCGCGTGGTCGCGGACGAGGCCCTGAATGCGCGGAGGCTTGACCTCGTCGAGGCGCTCGACGAGGGACTCCACGCTGCCGAACTCCTGAATGAGCTTAACCGCGGTCTTCTGTCCGACGCCCGGCACGCCGGGAACGTTGTCCGAAGTGTCGCCGGTGAGGGCTTTCACGTCGCGCTGCTGGACGGGTTCGAGGCCGCCGTAGCGCTCGCGAACGGCGTCCACGTCGTAGATTCTGATGTCGCCGAACCCGGTGGTGAGGAGGACGCGGACATGCGGAGAGACGAGCTGGAGAGTGTCGGTGTCGCCGGTTGCTATAAGGGTGTCGACGGCGTGCTCGTCGGCCCACGCCGAGATCGCTCCGAGAACGTCGTCGGCCTCGTAGCCGGCGGTTTCGAGAACGGGGACGCGGAAGGCGGTCATCACCTGCTTCACGCGCTCGACGTTCTGAGTGAGCTCACGGGGGATTTCGGGACGGTTGGCTTTGTACTCGGGGAACTGCTCATGCCGGAAGGTCGGACCCGGCGGATCGAAGGCGATCACCGTATGGGTGGGACGGTGGTCGGCGAGCGTCTTGAAGAAGGTGGTGGTGAATGAGTAGACGCCCCGCACGTCCTCGCCGGTCGTGCGGATGGTGAGCGGCCGCGCGTTCTGAAGGGCGAACCATGCGCGGAAGACCATGGCGTGACCGTCCATGACGAGCAGCAGCGGCTTGCCGTCGAGAGGCGCGGGTCCACCCGAAGGCGCGGCGACGGACTCCCGCTCTCGCGGCGGCGGGACAGGGGGAACAGCCTGTCCAGGAGCGTTCGAGGACGTCTCGGCGGCGGGGTCGCCGAAGAAGGAGGGGCCCTGTTGGGGGTCGGCCTTCCGGGCCATCGCCTACCCTCCCCGCAGCGGCTTGAAGAAGCTATGGAGGAAGTTGCGCTGGTGGGCCCAGCGGTGGGCCCGTTTGAGCGCCTCATCGGAGAGAACGCCCGTAGCGGTGGTGACCTTTATGGCTTTGTAGCCTCTCGCGGGCAGAAGGGGGGATTCATCCGAGACGCTGACGGCGTAGCCCTGCTGCTTCAGCCAATCGCGGAGCGCCTCATAGCCCTTCGCCTTGCGGTTGGGCGTAACGTAGACGTAGAAGTCCTTGGAGCCGGCGACCTCGTGGAAGTGCTCGTCGGCTATCTCAACGCCTTTGCCGGAGCCCTCCCGGAGCTTCGACCGGTTCATGCCCTGCCGGTAGACCATGGGGTGAGTTTAGCACTTGGCCCGCAGGCGGCCCCTCCTCGCCTTCCACGCAGACGGGGGAGCGGTTTTCTCGATAACTGTCGGCTTTTGTCGGTTCTCCATGCCGTTTCTCTCGTAAATGTGCAGGTCCGCGTCCTACAGTACTGCTCTGTTTTCCGACACAAATCCGACACTTTCCGACAGGGGCTCCGCCAGGGCGCCGGTGGACCGAGAGGGCGGGCCGTCAGAGGCAGGGTAAGAGAAGGTGATCCGTTTGCGCAACAGGCAGATGTCACACTTCTCCCGGGTAGGCGGAGTGAGGGCAAAGGGCCGATGTCGTAATGGGATGGATTACTCCGACAAAGCGGTTATGATCTGCTCTCGCGTGGAAGACTGATTTCCATGCTTCTGGCCGAGAGTGGCCTTCATCACGTTGATATGCGTTCTGAACATCGGACAACTTTCCTCACTCTTTCCGAGTTTCTCCCATTTGAGAAACCCGTTTAAGTCATTGTTGAAAGCATTCCTATATGCTGGTTCCCCAAAGGCGGAGTTGTCTGTCCCCTCTGTTAGGTAGCCGTCTATGAAGTCTAGCGCCACTTCTAAGAGTGCATCCTTCACAAGCTCGTTGTTAGGGCCAAAAAGCGCAATTAGGGCTTCCGTCCTTTCTTGATTTGATGGTTGCTTTCCTTTCATCCGTGTGAGTACATCGGATAATAACTCAAGCACCACCATATAAAACAGGAATCGTGTCTGCCGACGGGTGACCATTGCGCCACGTCCAAATCTTTTTTGGTCGGCCGCCTTCTGGAGTAAGAAACTGGCATATAAATCCCTAACACCGAAAGTGCCAGCCTCGTCCTCTGTCGGTTCAATGATACGCTTGAATATCGTTCCATTTGGCAAGAAGGGTGGGTTCTTACCAAATGCGAGCCCTGCCTCTCCCAGCCATCCAGCACCGAACACTTTCACCAAGTCAAATGCATTAGCATATTTGCTTAGTTGAGGCATGGCTGGTCTCTGCTTCTGCAATGCACGACGCGAGTCCCACCCACCGCGCTGGATCTCAAGAAAGACCTGATACTCATCTTCCATCCGACGTGCCCAGTCTCGAAAATCGCTTGTCAGAGCGAGGAAGTCTCGCTCACGAACGGTGTTCTGGCTGTTAGTGTATCTTGTAATGGTGCGCTCAAGGTCGCTTCGATCACCAACACGAGCAATCTTGGTTACAACTACTCCTTGCGATGCTTTTCTCTTCCACTCTTCTAACTCCGGAGATTCCCCGTGCCCTCCAGATTCCAAGCGTTGGTAGCATACCTCCCAGATTGCTCTTGTTGTCTGACATCCATTCACGACGTAAGGTTCAACAAGGTCTATTCGGCCATCCTCTCTGAAATCAAAGGAAGTCACAACAATAGTAATGCCGTTGTTGTAAAGTCCGAATCGTTCAGGGTTTTCACGCAGAGTCTCTTGAATTGCCTTATTAACTTTTCCCCTACTACCGAGGAATCGACGGACATTTCTATCATAGAGTCGATCCAGATCGTTCGTCTCATCACGGTAGGCTTTCAGAAAATCAAAGATATCAGTCAGTGTTACGGTTCCTACAAGAAGGTCGTTCTCAGATTCTGCAACCTTCCCTTTGATGGGGACGTGAATTGGTTCATTTACAGGCTCTTCAAGAATACGTTGGTATATGGTGTCGATGGAAACTGCTTGGACATCGAAGAAGCTTCCGAGTCGCTCTCTTCCGGTAAGTCTGACTTCCTTCAAGGTGTTAGCCTCGTTAGCATTGAGCGGCTTTTCGGTAGCAAATATCAGAACAATCTTGTCCTGATCAGACGCTTGAGACTGAAAAGCCTTCAACCTTTCCATAAGACCTTCCGCCAACGAAGAGAGTCTTTGTTGCCGTCCTTCTAAAGTGGTAATAATTTTCCGACTTTCTTCGAGAAGAGTGTTAACACCTTGAAAGGCTTTACCATATTTGCTCTGCACAATGTACCAGGTATCGCCGACTGATGAAGATTCGCCGTCGTCATCAGCATCCCCTCGATCCAAGTATGCGATGTCTATGCCTCCGTCACCGCTACCATCGCAGTAGATTAAGTCTGCTGACGGATCGTCTATTTCTAGCCATTGTGTAAGCAATTTGTGAGCAAATCGTCGCCCCAACTCAATTGTAGAAGGGCTATCTGTTCTAACGTCCTCAAGCCATTGCTCCCGAAATTCCTCGAAACTCGTCTGTGAGGTTAAAGCCATCTGCCTAGTACTTTCTGCGAATCCGCTAGACCTTTAGATTGGCCCAAAGGGATTTAGCACGCTCTAAGTTAAGCTACAGGATAGCCATTGCTGATATGTATTGCAACACGGGCGGGGCAATTAGCTGTTCACCAAATTAGTTGCGGCATTTTGGGCTGGTTCAACAGGCTTTACCGCGAACCCAACTTTCCCCGATGGAACGCTTCTCCTGAAGGTCAGACCCGCCCGACGGCTTTGTCGATGCGCTCCATCAGCGCGGGGTCCATGGGGGCGGCGGCCTCGGCCCGGATGCATTCTCGAAGCTCGTCCCTGTTCTTCACGCCGAGGACGACCGTGGATACGCCGTCGATCGAGAGCGCGTATTGGTGGGCCAGGAAGGCGGCGGACTTGCCTACCTCGGCTGCGATGGCGCGGAAAGGGGCCGCGCGGTCGTAGTCGGCGAGCTCGGAGTGGCCGTCGGGGAGAGGGCGGTCGATAGCGTCGGTGAGCGCGCCGGCCTGCACGGCGCGGATGCCCATAACCGCCACGTTGTTGGCGTTTGCGGCGGCGATGATGTCGCGTGGACGGGCGGGACCTTCACCCCGGAGCAGGCCGCCGGGCGAGTCGAGGAGGTTGGCGATGCACTGAACGTAGTCGGGTCGCGGACCGTTGGTCAGTAGCTCGATGAGGGCGTCGGCTCGACCGATGCCGGTCAGCCCCCAGTAGCGGACGCGGCCCTCGGCGACGAGCCGCCCGAACGCGGGCGCGACAGCTTCAGCTACGGAAGCGGCGGTCGTCTCGCGCTCGCCGCCCTCGTCTCCGAGAGTCACGGAGTTATGCAGGAACATGACGTCGACATGGTCGATCTTCATGCGTTCGAGGCTCCCGGCCAGGCTCTCGGAGAGGAGGTCGTAGACCCGGTCGGGCGGCGTATCGCCCACGCGGCACTTGGTGGTGACGCGCACGTCGGGGGGCAGCTTGCCGTCGAACGCTGCGCCGATGACGGACTCCGCCTCCCCCGCGCCGTAGGAGGGCGCGAGGTCGAGCAGGTCGATCCCGGAGTCGACGGCCTCACGGACGGTGGCGACGCACTCCTCGCGGGTGGTCTGTCCCCATATCCCGGCGATTCCCCCGCCGCCAAGGGTGAGGGCGCTCGCCACGCCCAGCTTGCCGAATGGCCGTTGCCGCATTGAAAGCTCTCCTCGATCTATGCTCCCGTCTGGTCGAAGGAACGCCCTACAGCACCTCGTACGCCCAGATCTCGTACCAGATGTCCGGCTCGCCGTTGGGCATCGGCTGGAACGGCTCGCCCCGCTCGACCAGCCGCCACTTCCCGGCCTCTTCGAGCGCCGCCTGCTTCACGTCGAACCCGCCCTCGGTATAGAAGTCCGTCCGCATCGAGAACACGACCGTGCCGCCCGCTTTCGTGACCCGCACGAGCTCGTCCAGCGATTCCGGCGGAGCGTGGCCGAACGTCAGCGTGCCGATGCACGTCGTCCCGGCGAACTGGCCCGTCTCGAAGCCCAACGGCTTGCCCAGCTCGCCGACCACGAGCTCCTCGTAGACGAACTTGTCATTCGCCGTCATCAGCATCATAGGCGAGAGGTCCAGCGCCGTGATGCGCTTGAAGCCGAGGCTAGCCAGCTCCTCGCCGACCATCCCCGTGCCCGCGCCGGCGTCGAGGACTTTCGCTTCCTTGTCGGCTACGTACTTCGCCAGCGTCTGGGCCCCAGCCCTGGGTCCGCTGAACCCAAGCGACTGAAGGTCCGCGTCGTACTCCGACGCCCAAACGTTGTACTCGCTCGTTAGCTCCTCGTAGTCCTTGGAGTCATAGACCCGCTGAATCCGCTCCGTGCGCGCCTTATCGCTCGTCATACGCAGACCTCCCCTAACAGCGTCCCCTAGACCCTATCACCAGCGGGACGCCCTCTTCACATGCCCCGATACAAACGCGGCTAGCGCAGCCCCCTGTCGGCCTCTCTACAGACGAGAGAGGAGATTTCGAGGCAATCCACGAGAGCGCGCGGCTCCTACGCTACCCTGCTTCGCTCCTTGCCGGCCGCGTCCGGCGTCCGTTCAGCAGCGTCCCCAGGGGGGTGTATCGAACGAAAACTTGATAACAGAGCAGCAGGAAGCCCGTCACGACCACCACGACTAGCCCCCAGTGCAACAGCACAGGCAGACCCAACCCGCGGGTGGCGTACTGCGCCAGAGCCGCTAGCGGAAGGTGCATGACATACAGCCAGTACGCCGAGTCGGACACGTACCGCACCGGGTAACTCCCCCGCCAGGACACGGAGCGGAACAGCCCCATCAGTCCCAGCGTCATCAGCCACGGAAACGCCGCCTGCAGCAGCACAGACAGCACTCGGAACACCCCGCCTCCGTCGCCCAGCTCGAAATCGGCGGGATACGTGAACGCCAGCCCCAGCGGGAACACCACGACCGTCGCGGCGATCAGCATCCACACCCACCCGCGGCTGATCCGCTCGCCGCCGTCGTTATGGTCGAAGTAAGCAGCGCCGAACCAGAAGAACACCGCGTAGTAGAGCAGCACGTGCGGCAGCGGCAGCAGGCCGCCCGACGTATCCGGTCCGTAGGTTGGGTAGGCGCCCTCCACTCCCATGAACCATTGGAACGCCGCCGTTAGCGGCACGGCCCATACGAACAGCCATGGAGAGAGCACCAGCCGCGCGGGCAGCAGCGGCTTATCGCCCCGCACGCGATGCATCGCCGCGGCGAACGCCGCGAACCCTCCCACGAGCCAGAGCAAGAACCAGAGGAACCAGAGATGGAAGAAGACATCCGTGTGGACCAGGTTGAACGGCTCCTCCTCGCCGTCTCCATCGGACAGCGTCAGCGACTCCGAGAACACTGCGCGCCAGTACCAGGGCGCTGCGCTGCCGCTCCACACATCCTCCTTACCTTCGCCCCTTGGAGCGATCTGCTCCGAGTACTCGCGCGCCGGGTCTCCCTCCGTTTCCGGCGCAGCGGCCGGCTCGGCGACCGGCGCGGAAGCCGACGCATTCCGCTCCCCGCCACGCGCGGCCAGCAGCGCCGACGCCTGCTCTCTCCCTGCCCGTACCAGCCGCTCGACGTACTCGAGATCCAGCACCTCGGCCACCCACTTCGCAACCTCCAACTCGCTCCCTGTGGAATCGAGCGGTGTCTCTCCATTGTGGTTCAGGGCGTTGGGGTCAGCTCCGTTGTCCAGCAGGAGCCGCACCGTTTCCGCCCGCCCCATGAACGCCGCGCTGTGCAACGCGGTGCTGCCGTCGCGGTTCGGCGCTTCAAGCTTGGCGCCTCGCTTCAGCAGCTCCTCCGTCATCCCGGTGTGCCCTTCCAGCGCGGCGAACGCCAGCGGCGTAACCCCGAACAGGGGGTCCGGCGCGTTGACGTCCGCTCCTGCCGCAAGATCTGCAGCCAGCATTGCGACATCGTTTGTCTTCGCCGCGAGCCACACGTTCTGCTTTGGATCGACCTCTCCCACGACTCTCTCGTCAGCCGAGTCGACGATGAACTCCACCGCCCAGTTCGTCATTGGCACGACGACCGCCACGGCAAGCACGAGCGGCAGCAGAACTCGCAGCGCCCGCTGCCGCAGCAGAGAGCCCAGGCCGCGCCTGCGCCACAGCATTGCCGTGAAAAAGCCGCTCATCAGGAAGAAGAGCGGCATGCGAAAGCCGTGTATCCAAGAAATGACGAGACCGAGCAAGTCTTCTTCACCCTGCGAAATCTCGTCCCGCACGGGCCAGAGGAACATCAGCGCCCCGTGAAGCACGATGCCGAGCAGCATCGCGAACGCCCGCAGCGCGTCTAGGTCGTGCCGCCGAGCGATGCCCCTTCCGTCGCCCGCCATCGCTTCTACTCAGCCCTGGGCGTTGTGCAGCCGCAAGAGGGCCCCGCGTCAGCGGGCCGCGGTCCCCATCAAGAGGTCCATGTACCGTTCCACGGGATTGTTGGGGCCACGGCCGAAGCGGGCCGTCCCCGCACGATAGGCGCCCAGTCCCGGATAGTGCTCCATCGGAAGGTCGAGCCGCACGTTGGCGTCCGGGTTCCTGAACGTGTTTATAGGGTCGCCCCCGTCCTCGACCACCTGTATCTGCTCCTCCAGCATCCTCCTGAACATGATGAGGCCGCGGTCCGTCTCGGCAAGTTTCTCAACCGAACGGTCCGTGATGGCGCCTTGCGCCGGCCAAGCGAGGATGTCCTGGCCCAAGACGTATTCCGGGTAGTCCTCCAGCGGAACGTCGAATGTCTCGATCCACTCCTGCGGGGGCAGGGCAACGCCGTCGGCTGGGTGATATATCTGGTATGTGAGGTGCCAAGTGGTCGTATCGTCCACCGGCACCCTGATCTGCAGCTCCTCCCGCCCGGGGCCGCCAATGAGCACGTAGTTCGGGAACACCATCGGGTGGCCTTCGAGCCAGGACGGGGCCGACGCCTCGTCCTCCCCTTCGCGCAGGCGGTACTTCTGGATGCCGAATTCGTTGCGCTCGAAAGCGATCTTGAGATTGTGGCGCATGAAGTTTTGCGTCTGGCGGACCGCCGCTTCGTCGGATATGCCCTTGCGTTCGAGCGCGTACTGCGCGAAGGCCCCGTGCATCTACTCGACGTGGACCGTGTCCACCGCGTTCTCCTGGCACTGGAGCCAGTTGCAGGGGACGACCGTCGTGCCCACCTGACGGAACACGTTCTCCGCGACGAAGATATCCCATCGGGGGAGCAGCGGCGCCGGCTGCGGGCCGACGTACCCCCAGATCAGCCCTCCGAGCTCCTCCGCCTCGTATGCCGCGATCTTCACGCGCGCCGCGAAATTGTGCTCCGGGTCCTCCGCGGGCTGCTGGAGGCACTGTCCGGTCGCGTCGTACATCCACCCGTGGTAGGGACAGCGCAGCCCTTCTTCCGTTGGTATCCCGTGCTTGAGATCCACGCTCCGGTGCGCGCAACGTTGTTGCACCAGCCCCAAGCGGCCTTGGCGGTCCCTGAACAGGGTGAAATTCTCGCCCAGCAGACGGACGGCCTTGACCGGATTCTCGGCGAACTGCTGGTTTGTCGCTATCGGGTGCCAGTAGCGCCGCAGCAGGTTGCCCGCAGGCGTCCCGGGACCGATTCGGGTCAAGCGCTCGTTCTGTTCCTGCGAGAGCATCCCTACTCCTCGTCCCTCTCCTCGGTGCCCGAGGCGCCTGAAGCCGGTCTAGCCCTTGGCGGCGTTGGCGAAGATCGCGGGGGCGGCGCGGGCGATGGGGCCGTACTTGCCGGTCGGGCTTCGGACAATCTCGCCGGTCTCCGGGTCGCGCTCCCCGGACATGGCGACGGACTGGAAGGCGCCGCCGATCCGTCGACGGCCCTTCATGCGGCGCTCGCCCGCCGGGCGATGCTCGTCGAACGTGAACACAATCTCGTTCTCGGACGGGTCCCGGAACGTGTTCATGGGGTCGCCGCCGTCCTCGACTATGCGCATCTGCTCCTGGAGGAGCTTCCTGTAGAGGATGATGCCGACGTCCGACTGCCCGAGCTTCTCCTTCTCGCGCTGGGCGATGGGCCCTTGGGTCACCCAAGCCACGGTGTCCTGGCCAATCACGAAGTTCACGACGCATCGACCGGTCTCGTCCACGTACGGCACGTCGTAGCCGGGAATCTCCTCCTGCTCCTCGAGGACGACGCCCTCGGGGGGCACGTAGACGTTGTAGAGGATGTGCCAGGTGTGGGTGTCGTCTATAGGCACCCGCATCTGGAAGCCCGTCGTCCCGCCCAGCCAGTTCGGGAAGATGATGGGGTGCCCGACCGCCCACTCGGGGTCCTCCTCGGTCGTGCCCTCGACGACGCGCTTCTTGACGACGCCGTTGTCGTAGAGGTCGAAACCGACGCGCTGGTGGGCTTTGCGGGTTATCTCGCGGCGGTCGGCGACAGCGCCCTCCTGCTCCAACACGTAGCTCGTGAGGTAGACGTGCAGCCACTCCGTATGCACCGGGTCGAGCGAGTTCTCCATGCACTGCAGCCAGTTGCACGGCAGCTCGGTGACTCCGATATCCCGTAGGGCATTGTCCCAAACGAGGAGGTCCCAGCGAGGCAGCAGCGGCGCGGGCGACGGGCCGAGGTACGCCCATACCAGGCCGCCGAGCTCCTGTACGGGGTAGCCCGCGATCTTTACCTTCTCCTTGAAGCGGCCGTCGGGATGGACCGTCTCCTCGAAGGGCTGCTCGATGCACTGGCCGGTCTCGTCCATCATCCAGCCGTGGTACATGCAGCGGAGGCCGTGCTCCTCGGGGATGCCGTAGGAGAGGTCGACGCGGCGGTGGGGGCAGAAGCGCTCGATGAGGCCGAGCGTGCCGGACTTGTCGCGGTAGAGGACAAGGTCCTCGCCGAGGATGCGGACAGGCCTGGTGGGCCTGGCGTTGAGCTCCGAAGTGACAGCCACCGGCTGCCAATACCGGCGCATCAGCTCGCCCATGGGCGTTCCCGGACCTACGCGCGTGAGCCGTTCGTTCTCCGCCGTTGACAGCATCTTGCGCCTCCCGATACAGGCTAGGCGGGATTGTAGCACCGGCGCGGCGAGCTCCGCCTTGACAATCGCGCTTCCCCACACCCACACTCCTGACCGTCAAGGGTGAACGAATGTTCTATGCCCTGGGGCTGGCAGGGAGACGAGATGAAGCAGTACCGGCTCAGGTGGACCATGCACCAGCCTTCTGAAGAGACGGAGGGCATGTTCATGGCGGAGGCGACGGACCTGCCTGGATGTCGGGCGTGGGGGGAGACTTGGCCGGACGCTTACGACCACCTGCGGAGTGTGGCCGCTGAGTTCATCGCCTCGTATCAGCACCATGGCGACGAACTCCCCGCGGGCGTGAAGATCGTAAGCCCCGAGGAGTTCGTGGTAGCTGTTTGAGATACAGAGAACTCACCCGCAAACTGACGCAATTCGATTGTTTCGTTCGACCGACAGGCTGGCGGCAGCCACGAGATATGGCGAAGGGCCAGCGGTGAACGAACGACGATTCCCAACTGGGGGAGCAAGGATCTGGCGACTGGGACAGTCCGCCGGATTGTCCGTGAACTAGCCATCGACAAAGACGACTTCGACTCCGCATGAGCGTTCCCGAAACCTGGGGCGCACCGGCGCGGCAGGCTCCGTCCCGCTCCGAGCCCTGGTGTCCCCGAATGTCCTCGCCCGCGCACTCGTGCGGTAGCGGGCGTTACGAGCGCGGGGCAGCGCGTTCTTTGCCCAGCGGCGCCATTTAGTGTCATTTCGTGCCATTTCGTGCCATTTCGTGCCATTTCACTCGTAAGGCCCCCTCCCTTGTCCCCTCCCCCCAGGATGGTGGAGGGGACAAGGGCGCAAGGCAGACATGGTAGGGAGAGCGGGGCGTTGGTGGAAGGGGCAAATGTCGCGGGGGCCAGGGGTGCTAAACTCGTGGAAAGTGACCGGCGCGGAGCGAATCATGGGCGAGAAGAGCGAACTGCACCTCCCTGACCTCCACATAAGCGGCTTCCGAGGGATCGACAACCTGGACATCCCCCGGCTAGGCCGCGTCACGCTGCTCGTCGGGAAGAACGGCGTCGGGAAGACGACGGTGCTGGACGCCGTGCGAGTGTACGCGGCGAGGGGGCAAGTGGGGAGCCTGGCTGAAGTGCTAGAACGGCATGACGAACTAGTTTCCTCAGAAGCCAGGCAAGGCCCGGCGATTGTGCACGACTGGAAAGCTCTCTTCACGGGTCGGATGGACCGCAACGAAGAGGGGGCTATACGAATTGGTCCCGAATCACAGCAGCTCACGATAGAGCCGACCAATCTCAATGAAGAACAGACCGCACAGGTATACTCGCAGTTCGGCCCTGTTCCAACGGGCATGGCGGCGGTGAGAATTAGATTCGCAGAACACACGCAAGTGGTTCCGTTGCATTACGTAAGCCACAAACTTATCGATGTGTTCCCCCGGCTACTGGGGGACTTAATTACCTGGGATACTTCGTCTAATGGGCCTTTGCACGTTGATAAACCTCCTACGCCATTTATCCCACTCGGTCCTGCACCGCTCGCCAACGCAGAGATAGAAACTCTTTGGAATCATGCCGTTGCTGAGGGAAGCGAGAAATCTGCTGCCGAGGTTCTGCGGGTCGTCTTCCCCGGGGTAGACAATGTTCTCGTAGCCGGAGAACCGAGAATTCCCATGGTGAAGATGCAGTCAATGTCCCGCAGGGCACCATTGAAGAGTTTAGGAGAAGGCGCAGTGCGACTCTTCGGGCTCGGACTGGCGCTCGTCAGAATCGAGAATGGCTTCATGCTCATTGACGAGGCAGAAAACGGTTTGCACTACTCTGTGCATGCCGACCTCTGGCGGATGGTCCTTCGAGCGGCGGAGGCGAACAAGGTGCAGGTGCTGGCTACGACGCACAGCTTCGATTGCGTGCGGGGCTTCGCGCAGGCGGCGGTGCAGTGCGAAGACGTTGACGGAGTGTTAGTGCGCCTGACAACGCATGACGGAAGTCTGCGCGCAGTCGAGTATTCCGAGAAAAACCTCCGGGTTGCCGCTGAGCAAGAAATAGAAGTCAGGTGAGTCAGTGCCGGACGTAGAACCCGAACGGATTCTCCTCGTTGAAGGAGAGGATGACCAACACGTCGTGGAGCATATCCGCAGGAAGAGCGGTCTGCCGGAGTTTACTGTCCACCCGGTAGACGGCATCGATAAGCTTATTGACGCCATCGGCCCCGCGCTCGCCGTAGATGGCCGTGAGATCCTTGGAATACTGGTAGATGCCGACGACAGCGTGGATGATACTTGGAGTCGTCTGACGGACCGATTCGCAGAGGAAGACGTAGTCATCCCTTCCCAGCCTACACATGAAGGGGTAATCCTCATAGAGAATAATCCACGTATCGGCATCTGGCTCATGCCTGATAACCGCTCCGCCGGAGAGCTCGAAGACTTCATCGTAACAATGATTCCGCAAGGCGATACGGCGTGGCTGTGCGCGGACAAGTACATCCAGTGCATCCCTGTCGATCAACGGAAGTTTAAGGAAGGGAAACTGCTCCGAGCCCAGGTCCATTCTTGGCTGGCCACGCGGGAGATTCCCGGACGCGCTGGCGCGGCCATCGGAACGGGGGACCTGCAGACCGACGGCCCGCTGGCGCAGCGGTTCGCGGGCTGGCTGGGCAAGCTGTTCGAATAGGATTGCCTTATCACGCCCGACCACATAGGGGGGCCGTCCGCCGTCGACAAGGAGGTGCCGCTATGCCCAGTCCACTCGAGGGGCAAGGCTGAGGCATTCGTTGTAGTCTGTTCATGGCATGTCGTTGAAGACCACTCGGGTGTTTGCTGCAGATGGGAACGGAGCAAGCCGTACTCGACTATTGGCCCCGTTCACGACGGGCCTTGTCATAGCCGCGTTCCTGATTCTCCTCGTGGCTGGGTGCGGAGAGGATACCGGCGGGAGCGGCGAACCCACTCCTTCGCCCAAGACCTCCACACCCACGCCATCGGCCTCCACGCCCACTCCGCCAGCTTCCTCTACTACTAATGTGCAGTTCTTTGGCGCCGACGATCTGTCCGGCGAAAGCAAATCATCGCTTGCGGACCTCATTGCGGATATTCAGGCGGGCGTAGTGCAGATAACCACCGGCAGCGGCAGCGGTTCCGGGTTCATTGTCGGGGCGGACGGCTTGGTCGTAACCAACGCGCATGTAGTAGGAAGTAGGGCTAGGGTGGGTGTCTGGCTGACCAGCGGACGCCGTTATAACGGCGACGTGCTGGAGCGAGATACAACTGCCGACCTTGCGCTAGTGCAAATAGACGGCAGCGGGCGCTTCGACGCCATCGTGGTTGGAAATCCGGATAGCGTTCGGGTCGGCGACGAGGTGCTTGCGCTCGGCTTCCCTCTGGCGGACACAATTGGCAACAGCTTGACCGTAACCCGGGGAATCATCTCTTCTGCCAGAAACACAGGTGGCGTCGACCTATGGCAGACCGATGCGGCGATAAATCCGGGCAACAGCGGCGGTCCGCTTGTTAACAGTGATGGTAGGGTAGTCGGCGTCAACACATCGAGAATCGAGAAGACCGATAGCGGAAGGCCCGTGCAGAGCATCGGTTTTGCCGTTTCCGTAATTGAGCTTGAGCGCAGGCTGGGCGCATTAAGTGGACGCGGAATCACCAAGCGCGGCACACCTACCCCACTGCCGACGCCCATACTCACGCCAACTCCAGGTCCGACGCCCACACGAACGTTAACACCGGCACCTTCGCTGACGCCCACGTTCACGCCGACGCTGCCGTCCACGACTATTGACGAATACATGAGCGGTGTCCTCGCAATCAAGCCATGGAACAGAGATGTCTCTAATCTAGAAACAGCACGTAATGTGAGGATCAAGAATATCTTGGCTCAAGCGGTCGTGTTAGGCCTCCCGTCGGCTGAGTGGCTTGGCTACTTGGCGGAAAATCCTGAGCCATGGGACAGAATTGATTGGGAAGCTGCAATTATTCTGCTCTGGTACGACAGAGACGAACGTACTATAGCGGCGGTTGGAAACAATTTGGCTGATGTATTGACAGCTGTGAAGACATCCGAGAATCCTTTCGCCGGAGAATATGCAGAGAGAGTAGCACAGGAACTTATTCTAAGAGACGCTTCCGCAAATTACGAAAACTACAACGAGGCCGAAGCAGCCGAACGACTATTGAGACCAACAACGGAGTAGAAGCTGGGCGTAGGCTACTCCCATGACCTGCCGCGCTCAGCGAGGAACCGCCCCAACGCACCAGGTATCGTGGCGACGGGCTTGAAAGGCTGCCTCGGTCCATTCGGAGGAGCGAGAACGCCTCGACGCCGCATGTCGTTCAGGCGCTCGTCGCTTTCCGCGTCGCTGAGCTTGGGTCCTGGAGCCCCGTTCCGGGGCGGGGCGCCGCCCTGCCGCAGCGGCCGGACTTCCGCGACCGGCTCTCCATGGTAGGAGACGGTTACGGTCTCGCCGTCCCGCACGCGACGAAGCACTTCCGCGAATCGCGCCCTGGTCTCGTGTGCGCTGTAGATGATGCCCATGCGCTTATGGTACAACGCGCATCCGCACGCAGGCGACGGGGCCGACCCCCTGTAGTCCCCCCTTTGGCAAGGGGAACGGCGCACGCTCCTCAAGGAAGGGACGAGCCAGGACAGACGCCGTAGTGGGCGCGCCTAACCTATGCCGGCGCGCCCGACGCCTTTTCGACGGCCTCTTCCATGCGACGGTGGAGCTCACCGACGACCGGGAGGGCTGGCCGTAGCAGTCGGACTTCCGCGACCGGCTCTCCACGGTAGGCGACGGTTACGGTCTCGCCGTCCCGGACGCGACAGAGCACCTCCGCGAATCGCGCCCTGGTCTCGCTAGGTGGTGTTCATAAGCCTATGACAACGCCCTGGCGCGGCGGGGCGAACCTTGACAATCTCGCCTGCCCACGCTCACACTCTGACTGTCAAAAGTGAACGAATGTTCTCATGTTCCGGGGCTGGCAGGGAGAAGAGATGAAGCAGTACCGGCTCAGATGGGTCATACACGAGCCTTCCGGGGAGACGGAGGGTCTGTTCATGGCGGAGGCGCCGGACCTACCGGGGTGTCGAGCGTGGGAAGAGACTTGGTCAGAGGCTTACAAGCACTTGCGGAGCGTGGCCACTGAGTTCATCGCCTCGTATGAGCGCCACGGCGACGAGCTCCCCGCAGGCGTGCAGGCTGTGGACTTCGAAGAACTGGTGGTCGCCGCCGTTTGAGGTATAGGGAGCTCATCCGCAAACTCGCACAGTTCGATTGCGCGCTCGACCGGCAGGCCGACGGCAGCCACGAGATATGGCGAAGGGCCAGCGGAGAGCGGACGACAATTCCCAACTGGGGAAGCAAGGACTTGGCGACTGGGACAGCCCCCCCCCGGATTGTCCGCGAACTAGCCATCAACAAGGACGACTTCGACTCCGCGTGAGCTGCTGGCGATTGCGGCCCGGTCCACTCTTGGCTTGCTACGCGAGAGGTCCCCAAGCTGATGGGCGCGGCCATCGGTGCGGGCGATTTGCGGACCGACGGCGAGCTGGCGCAGCGGTTTGTTGGCTGGCTAGGCAGCCTGTTCGAGTAGCGTTTCCCGCCGCGCCTAACCAATCCGTAGGCCCCTAGGGGGAGGACAATCCGCGTTCCCAGAGGGGCCTGAGAGCGCGGGGTTATCCCGGCGCGCCCGACGCCTTCTCGACCGCCTCTTCCATGCGACGGTGGATCTCGCCGACGATCGGGAGGGCTGGGCCGCTCACACCTGAAATGCCAGGGCTTGGGCGATAGCCCGTTGCCGCGTGTCGAGAGTGATGAAGGTTGTCTCGCCCATTTCAGGAACGGCGTAGAGAGCGGCTGCGAGATGCCATAGGTCTGCGCCCTTGAGGTATCCGGCGCTCAACACGGCAGCAATCTCCTGCGTCAGCGGACGCTCCGGCAACACCCACTCAACACGAGGGGCGAAGACCTCCTCATGGTAGTGTCCCTCTCGTGCGAACGCCGACCGCATTTCTGCCTCGAGGAGATTCGAGGAACCCAGCGTGAGTGTTCAGCCAGTCGCTGGGAGACAGTAGCGCCTTCCCCGTTCGTTGAATGCGATTGCCAAGAGCGCGGACGTGTCAATGTAAGCGGTGGCCATCAATCCCGCTCAGCGAGGAACCGGTCGAGGGCCCCCGGTGTCGTGCAGACGGGCTCCAATGGTCTGTCAGGCTGGCTCGACGGGTAGAGGATGCCGCGACGCCGCATGTCCTCGAAGCGTTCTTCTTCGGACTTGCTTTTGTCCGCTTTAGCGGCCAGCTGCGCGACCACGGTCAAGGCGCGCGCGTTGGGTCCGATCGGCGCGTCGCTGGACTGCGCGTCGTTGGTCTGCGGGGCCGGGTTGCCCTGCGGCAGCGGGCGCACCTCGGCCACCGCTTCCCCGTGGTAGGAGACGGTTACCGTCTCGCCGCTCCGCACGCGACGGAGCATTTCAGCGAATCGCGCTTTGGCCTCATGTGCGCTGTAGATGATGCTCATAGGCTTATGATAACGCCCCGGCGCGCAGCCCCAATTCATTCGTGAGCCATCGACAGGCCCGGGGCAACGGATTGGGCCGTTGTTACGTGATTCTGCCGCCCGCCGACACGCGAGCGCCTAGCCTATGCCGGAGCGCCCGACGCCTTCTCGACCGCCTCCTCCATGCGACGGTGGAGCTCGCCGACGAGGGGGAGGGCAGGGCCGTACCGGTCGGACTCCCACACAGCGCCGCCCTTGTGGTACTGGGCGCGGGTGTTGCGGTTGAGCTCGATGCCTTTGCTCGCCCAATCGGGGTCGAGCCACGTCTCTGCGGGGGCGCCGCCCCCGTAGAGGATGTCGCCCATCGCCTCCGGATCGTGGAAGACGTTCAACGGCTCCCCTCCGTCCTCGACGATCTTGATGTTCTCGTCGAGCTGTTTTCGAAGGAAGACGACGGGGATGTCCGTGCGGCCGAGGTTCTCGGCGGTGCGGTCAGTGAGCGGGCCTTGGGACCACCAGCCGATGAAGTCCTGGTTGAGCACGCAGTCCAGGACGGGCTTGCCGTTCTCGTCCCAGATGGGCACCTCGTAGTAGGGGATGAAGTCCTGCCTGGGAGCTTCGACCCCCGGCGGGGCGGCGTAGCAGTTGTAGGAGATGTGGTAGGTGTGCTCGTCGTCGATGGGCACGCGGATCTGGAACTCGCTCCAGGGCGCGCCCGCTGCGTTCTGCTCGGTGTAGAACGGGAAGATGACCGTGGAATGGCGCGTCCTCCGGTCGGCGTCGGCGCCGAGCTCCTTGGAGAAGATGACGCCCTTCTCCATGCCGTACTGGGTAGGATGGACGTAGAGGTCCTTGATGCCGACGCCCGCCCGCTCGAAGCCGGGGCTCATGCGGGAGAGGCGGTCCTGGTCGCCCATCTTTTCGAGGATGTACTTCAAGAGATGGCCGTGCAGATAGACGCCGTGGGTGGGATCGCCGGTGTTCTCCTGGCACTGGAGCCAGTTGGCGTTGAGCACGGCGTAGCCGATCTGACGCACCGAGTTCGGCCAGACGAACAGGTCCCACGGGGGAAGTAGGGGGGCCGGCGCCGGACCCATGTAGGCGAAGAGCAGGCCGCCCATTTCCTTGACGGGGTAACCGGCGATCTTCAGGCGGTCCTTGAACATGTCCGGGCGCGCCTCGAGGGGCGCCTCGACGCACGAGCCCTCAGCGTCGTAGAGCCAGCCGTGGTATGGACAGCGCAGGCCGTTCTCCTCCGGGATGCCCCATCGCAGGTCGACGGCGCGGTGCAGGCATCGCTGGCCGATGAGGCCGACGTTGCCGGACTTGTCGCGGTAGCACGTGAGGTTTTCGCCGAGCAGCCGGACGGGCTGCACGGGGTCCTCGTCGAGCTTGGCCGATGGGAGAAAGGGCACCCAATAGCGGCGGAAGAGCTCGCCGCCGGGCGTTCCGGGGCCCACCCGGGCCAGCCGGTCGTTCATCTCTTGCGTAAGCATCCCATGCCTCCTACCAGCGTATTCCCCGCCCCCTCTGGGGAAGGCCGGGAAGGGGGCCGCGCCCCCTACGTATGGGGGGAGCATACCATTCTCGCACGGTAGTAGGCTCTATCGATCGCGTCTCAGTCGCGAGCTTGCCTCTTTGAAATACCGAAAGCAGGAGCAGCGGGGGCGCCTGGCCCGCCCAGCATCTCACCCCCGCGCCGAGGGACACGGCGGGCGGGCGCGGAGACGCGCATGTCGCCCTCCGGGCTCGCGAGCTGCCGCTCCAGCGCAGTGAAGGCGTCGATCAGCTCGGGCGCCTCAAAGGCGCGATTGCGTCGGCCCACGTTGATCTGGGTAAGCACGCTTGCGCCCACAAGCCGGTATATCGCCTGGCTCGCCGCCTGGAACGACCGCCCGGTTAGTTCTGCCGCGATAGATGTCGTGAGCACCGGCGCTGCGGGGAGCGCACCGATGAGCAGGCGCACTGCCGAGTCTCGACGGGGGTTTCCCACACGCTCGCGCCAGGACGATTGCAGCGCGCGCACCTGCTCCTCAAACCGGCCTGCATTCTCGACCGCCCGGCGGCACGCCGAGGCGAAGAACGCGACCCAGCGGTTCGTTCCCGCGTGCGCTTCGGCGGAGTCGGGCGCGCCGACGTAGCGCGTCTCTGTCAGGCCGCCCACATACTCGCGCGACCACGTGGCCAGGATGAGGGAGACCGGCGGCAAGACGCGCAGCGCGAGCCCGCGTCGGCGCAGGACCAGCTGGAGCAACACGCGCCCAGCGCGCCCGTTGCCGTCCACGAAAGGGTGGACCGTCTCAAACTGCGCGTGGGCGACTGCCGCCTGCGCCAAGGCCGGAAGCGAGTCGTCGTTGCAGAAGGCGAGGAGGTCGTTCAGCAGACCGGCCACGGCCTCGGGGGGCGGCGGCACGAATGCGGCCGAACAGGGGTTGTAGTCGCCTCCCCCAATCCAGTTCTGCACGGTGCGGATGCGGCCGCCGTGTTCGCCGAGGCGCGTTCCGACCAGCAGGCGGCGGTGCGCCTCCAACAGGGCTTCAATGGTGATCAGGCCGCCGGGCCCGACAGCGTCCACGCCCCACGCCATCGCATCAATGTTCCCGAGCACCTCCGCCGCCGTCACGTCGCGGGGGTCTTCGCCGATCCGGCGCGCAGCGTCGGCGCGGAGCAACCGTCGTCCGCCCACCTCGAGGCCTTCGATTCGGGATGAGGCAACGGATTCGGCGCGGAGCAGCAGGCGCGCGAGGGACTCAGTATCAGCGAGCGCCGCCGAGGACGTGTCAAGCCGCACGAGGGCAGCCTCGGCATCGGCAACGTCCGCGGCGACGTCGCCGTCGAGGACGAACCGGCGACCGGCCAGTGGATCGGGCATATAGACGGCGTAGGTGCAAGGACGACGGTCACGCCGGGTCAGTCCAGCGAGGTCGCCCTCCCAGCACCGCTCTTCCAAGCTAGCCATAGCTACTCTCCTTATTCAAGGATAGCACGCATCGTTGAATATACGAGGAGCTTGTTCAATGTTCGGTTAGGCCGATTGCGGTACAGCCAGCAGGCAAGCGCAAAGGAAGCGCTCTTCCCTGCCTTTAAGGGACACATTCAGGGTTGGCGAGAACCCCCTGTGCAGGTTGCGCTGGCGCGCGCTTGACCGATAATGCGGCCACTACGCGACGGAGGAGGCGGGGATGATTATCGATGCGCACCAGCACCTGGTTACGGGGTCACAGATGGGTCAGTACCAGGCGTTCCTGATCAACGGACGCGGGTTCCACGGCAAGGGACACCCCGGCGTTACGGCGGAGACCGTCGCCAATTGGCGGAATGCGGGCAAGCGGCACTCCGAGCTGTTGGACGACGTGGGCACGGACGTCGCCTTCCTCTCGCCGCGCCCCTACTCGCTGATGCACTCGGAGAAGCCGGACAAGATCGTGCATTGGTTCTGCGAGGCGAACAACAACGCCATCGCACTGGCCGTGCAGAACGAGCCCGACCGGTTCCGGGGCGTCGCGGGCCTGCCCCAATGCGACGGCGCGCCCGTGACCGACACGTTCGAGGAGATTGACCGCTGCATCAATGACCTGGACTTCATCGGCATCATGATCAACCCGGACCCGAGCGAGGGGCAGCACACCACGCCGACGATGGGCGAGGAGTACTGGTACCCGCTCTACGAGAAGATGGAGAAAGAGGACATACCCGCGCTGATACATCCCGCAAGCTGCAAGGACCTGCGCGAGTCGTTCCACAACCACTTCATCACGGAGGAGAGCATCGGGATCCTGTCGCTCGCCAAGTCCACGGTGTTCGACGACTTCCCGGGGCTCAAGATCATCATGAGCCACGGCGGCGGGTCGATCCCCTACCAGATAGGCCGATGGCGCGCTCGGCTTCGCGGGGCCAACGGCGAGGAGACGTTCGACCGCCACGTGAAGAACCTCTACTACGACACCTGCCTCTACAACGCGGAGTCCCTCGAACTGCTGTTCAAGATCGTGGGCACGGACCGCTGCCTGTTCGGCACCGAGCGTCCCGGCGCGGGCTCAGCCGACAACCCCCGCACCGGCGAGTGGTACGACAACACCAAGCCCCTCATCGACGGCATCGAGTTCCTCTCGGACGAAGACCGCGGCGCCATCTACGAGGGGAACGCCCGGAGCGTCTACGGCAAGCGCTACTCGTAGGCCCTTCCTTGATCCATCCCCAAAGACGGGAGACGAGGATCAAAGAAGGGGGAGGATGGGCTGTGCGGTCGGCGGCGCCGATTGCCAGGGGGTGGCGTGTGCGCGCTTGGATAGGGTGATGGTGGTGAGATTAGGAACTCTTGCAGTGCTGGCGGCGGCGCTCGTCGCCGTCGCCGGATGCGCCGGGGACGATGCGCCGCAGAGCGACGTCCCGCTGAAGATAGGTCTGCTGCTCGACTTTTCGGGGTCTCCGGAGGCTTCGGCCGATAGGCAGCGCGGGTTCGAGCTCGCCATCGCCCAAGTCAACGACAACGGCGGCGTGCTCGGATGGCCCGTCGAGAGCGTCGCGGCGGACGCGCCACGCGACCTGAACGTTGCGCTCGAGTCGGCGCGGCGGTTGTTGGAGGAAGAAGGCGTTCACGCCATCGTCGGGCCGAACTCCAGCGCCGCATCCCTGCCCGTCGCGGAGCAATTGACCGGCCCCGGGGGAATCCCCACGATCAGCCCCTCGGCTACGGCGCCGATTCTGGCGGACGCGGCGGACGAGGACTTCTTCTTCCGCACGACGCTTTCCGATAGCGCGCAAGGCCCCGTGCTCGCGCAGGTCGCCCGGGACCGCGGGTTCAGCAACCTCGGCCTCACCTACCGGGACGATCCCTACGGCCGGGGCCTGGCGGCGGTGTTCGAGACGGCGTGGACGGGGACGCTGGTCAGCGTCAGCATCGACCCCGGCGAGACATCCTACCTGGCGGCGCTCCGCGAGACAGCGAGCGCAGGCGCGGAGGCGCTGGTCGTCATTGACTTCGGAACGGCTGCCCAGGGAATCGTCCGGCAAGCGCTCGATGCGGGACTCTACGATCAGTTCCTCTTCGCGGACGCCGCGAAGAGGGTCCGCATCGTCGAGGAGATTGGGGGCGAGCACCTCGGCGGCATGTATGGCACGGCAGGGTCTCCGCCTCCTCCTAGCGAGGTCGGCGAAGAGTGGAATGCCAGCTTCGTGGAGAAGTACGGCGAGCTGCCGCTGCTCACTTACGTGAAGGAATCCTACGACGCGGCGCTGGCAATCATGCTGGCGGCCGAGGCCGCGGGCAGCGTCGACGGCGCAGCCATCCGCGACAAGCTCCGCCCCATCGCGACTCCTCCCGGCGAGATGGTCCACGCCACCCCGCAGGGCGTCGCTGACGCGCTCCGCCTAATCCGCGAGGGCAAGGAGATCAACCTCGAAGGGGCCGGAGGGACCCTGGACTGGGACGCCAAAGGCGAACTGAGCCAGGGGCACATCGGCATATGGCGATTCACGCTGGACGAGACCATCGAAGAGGTCGAAATCCTCGAAGTCGGGCTCTGACAACCCGGCGACACGGGGGTTCATCTATGGGCTGGTGTCGCTATGGCGGAACCTCTCCTAACCCCTCCTTGGTAAGGAGAGGAACTGCGAGAGTCCCTGCCACGCGAGGCTAAGAGGAATCAGCCGCTTGTCCGCGTGTCCCTAGGCCGACAGCTCCTCCAGGGGCGGCTCGGGCATCCCCTTGCTCCAGGTGGGGTCCCGTAGCTCCAAGCGGTTGCCCGTCGGGTCGAAGAAGTAGAGCTCCCTGCCGGTGAAGTGACCCGTGGCCCGGTAAACCAGGCTGTCTATCCTCACTCCCTGCTCCTTGAAGAGCTTGCACGCGCGCTCGAGAGTCTCCGGGGCGACCGTGAAGGAGTGATGCACGCCCGGCGGCGAGCCGGAGATCGGAGTCTTCTGCGCGCAGAGCAGGAGGTTCGTGTCGCCTGTGCTGAAACACGACATGCTGTTGTTGCCAAGCCTGCCTTTCGACTCCAGACCGAGCAGCCCTCCGTAGAACGCCTCAGCCTCGTCCAGATCGTTCACGGGGATAGACCAGTGGGTCATGCCTTTCACGCTCAGTTCCGCCATCGCCGTCCTCCTCTCGCTATCTTGTTTCTGTTCCCCACGGTCGCCGCTTCTGTCCCTGCGGTTGCCGGTCGTGGCCTAGCCCGGCAGCTTCGTCTTGAACTCGGTCCTATTCGGGAAGTACCGGCGCATGTCCGGCACGGCCCCGTGCTTCAGGCACTCCTCCTCGAAGAGGTCGAGAACCAGCGGGGCCTCGTCATCGTACTCCACCTGAATGCCGCCCTTCTTCAGGCTGACGTCGGCGACGCCGGAGCCGGCGAAGGGAGTCTGCAGACCGGCCGCCGTGCCGCCCGCGCCGTAGCCGAGGGCCATGTAGCGCGCCCGGCGCGAGCCGCTGTTGAAATGCTGGTGGTAGCAGTGATCGCTCGGAACGACGACCATCGAGCCGAGCTTCCAGTCGGCCTTGACGAGGTCCGACATGTCGTCCTCGTTCCAGAGCAGCGAGTAGCTGGCGTCGCCGCTGAGGATGAGCAGGTGTGCGCCTGGGCCGTGGCGGTGCGCCTTCTTGTACGTGCCGACCGGGAACTCGGAGACGTGGCCCTTCATCGCGTTCCCGGCCATCTCGAACATAGCGTTGATGCCGCCCGCGCCGCGCGCCTCCCACGAGTAGAGGGGCATGTCCGGCACGTTGGGG
Source organism: Dehalococcoidia bacterium (assembly GCA_965219425.1). Classification (GTDB taxonomy): domain Bacteria; phylum Chloroflexota; class Dehalococcoidia; order Lucifugimonadales; family Australimonadaceae; genus S5-327. The sequence continues at coordinate 2,910,466 of OZ244741.1, read as the reverse complement.
ATGAAGCTCGCGTCCCACACGCGGCCGTTGTAGAGCTTGCCGTTGCCGCTGAAGAAATCGTCCTCGCCCCGGAAGCGTTTCGTGAACACGTAGTCGTTGTTGAAGATGAAGTCGTGGTCCTTGAAGAGGCGCATGGTCGGGGGCGCGGTCGTGACGGAGAGGTAGCGGGCGGGCTCGGAGCCGCTGCCGTTGAAAATCTGGTACCAGGCGTTGAGGGGGACCGCGAAGAGGCTGCCCTTCTTCCACTCGAAAGTGCGCTTGGGGCCGTCGCCCGTCCAGACGCTCGTCGCGCCGCGTCCGCTAACGACATAGACGATCTCCTCGTAGAGGTGATGCTCCGGCTCCGACGAGCCGCCGGGCCTGATTTCGACGAGCTGGGCGTCGTTGATGAGCACGGGATACGGGATGTTGAGGACGGCGCCCTTTCCTCCCTTGCGCTCCCACGGCCCTAGCTCGACGGTTCCGAGGTTCTCGAACGCGTACTCCTCGATGACCTTCACGCCCTCGCGGGCGAGCCAGCTCCGGTAGTGGTCGTCAATGGTGAAGTCATCGAGCTTCTCGGTCGGCTCTTGGGCGCGCAGGATGTCGCGGTCGGTGTCGGTGGTCATGGCCCCTCTCCTCAGTGGCTGCGAGGGGATGTTACAGCTTTCGGGGGTGGGGGCAAGGGCAAGCGAGATTCCCGCCTGCGCGGGAACGAGGCCCCTATGCCCCCGGACGGCGGCGCCACCCCGCTATCACGAGCACCACTCCGGGGAGGCCGAAGATGACTATCGACATGACCGCCACGACCATCTGAGCGTTGCCGGGCTCCGGAATGAGGCCCTCATCGGCGGCGCCTGCCGCGCGGTCCAGCAGCACCACGCCCAGCCACACGGTGACCAGCACCCACACGACGCCCGCGGCTATCAGCGTCCGCCACATTGCTAATGCCTCACAACCGGATCGATGGGGACGCTGGCCGCGAGGCCGGACGCCTGCTCGAAGAGCGCGGCGGCCGATAGAAGGGCGTGCTCGTCGGCGCGGGGCGCCATCAGCTGCAAGCCCACCGGCAGCCCCGACGACGTGAACCCGCACGGCACGGAGACCGACGGGCACGCGGTGAGCGTGAGCGCGAAGGACATGATCAGCCAGCTTACGTAGGTGTCGAAGGCGACGCCTCCCGCCTCCTCGACGTAACGCTGCTCGATTTCGAACGGCGGCACGAGCACCGTCGGCGAGGCCAGGATGTCGTAGCGCTCGAAGAACGCCGCCGTACGGTAGTAAAGCGCCCCGCGGGCGAGCTCCGCCCGGTTCACGTCCTCCGAGGAGAGCGCGAGCCCTTTCTCCACGTTCCAGATGATCTCCGGTTTCAGCAGGTCGCGATGAGCGCTCAGATGCTTCCCGTACCCCGCCGCGAACTGCGCGGCGCGGAGGGTCTGAAAGACGTCCTCGGCGTCGGAGAGGTCGGGGTGGTCCTCGCTGATCGATGCGCCGCACGATTCGAATGAGCGCACGGCCCGAGCGCATATAGCGCGCACCTCCGCGTCTACGGGCGCGATGCCGAGGTCTGGGGAATAAGCGATTCGCTTGGGCGCCGCGGGATTGTCGACCGCCTCGACGAACGGACGCTCCGGGCGCGGCAGGCTGATCGGGTCCACCGGCGTCGCTCCGCTCGCCTGCGCGTCCAGGAACAGCGCAACGTCGCCCACCGTCCGGCCCATCGGGCCCTCGACGGAGAGGCTCGCGAAGGGCAGCTCCTTCGGCCCATGCGGCACGCGGCCCGGCGTCGGGCGCAGGCCGACCACGGAGCAGAAGCTCGCGGGGATGCGCAGGCTGCCGCCGAGGTCGCTGCCCGTGGCGAGCCAAACCTGCCCCGTGGCCAGCGCGACGGCGGCCCCGCCCGACGACCCCCCGCAGGTCATGCGCGTGTCCCACGGGTTGCGCGTCTTGCCGAACACCTCGTTGAAGGTGTTGGCGCCCGCTCCGAACTCCGGTGTGTTGGACTTGGCGAGCACGACGCCGCCCCTCGCTTCGATGTTCTCGACGAGGTAGTCGGAGCGCTCAGGGACGTGGCCGGCGAAGATCGGCGAGCCTTTCGTGGAGCGCACGCCTGCGACATCCTTCAGGTCCTTCACGGCAATCGGCAAGCCGTGGAGGTAGCCGGGCGGCGGGTCGGACGGCGGGCCGGACGCCATCAGCCGCTCGGCGTGCTTGCGGGCGCGATCGACGGCCAGCGTCGGCAGCGCGTTTACCGCGCCGTCGGCCTCGCCGATGCGCTCGGCGGCGGCAGCGATGAGGTCGAGGGGCGAGACTTCGCCCTTCGCGAGCTTGGCGACGGCCTCGCGGGCCGTCAGCCTCACGAGATCGTTCACTCTCGGACCTCGACCCCTGCCCGCTCCTCGGCGAGCATGAAGGTGGCGAGGTTGTCGTAGCCGCCCCAGCCCCGGCTGATCCCCTCCTCTTGCACGCGCATCGCCATCGCCGCCAGCTCCATCGGCGCGCCCATCTCTTGCGCGAGCTCCTGCCCCAGGCTCACGTCCTTATGGGCAAGGCTCAGCGTGAAGCGCGGCGTCTCGAAATCGCGCTTGAACACCACGTCCGGCAGCTGGTTGAGCAGCGTCTGCTTGCCGAACGCGGCGTCCCGGAGCACTTGGAGCATCACCCCCGGCGCAACGCCCGCCTTCACCGCCAGCGCCATCCCCTCCTGCACGACGATGCGGGTGGTGAGCGATATGGAGTTGTGCACCAGCTTCGCCACGGTCCCCGAGCCGATGGGCCCGACGTAGCTCACTCCCTGCCCGATGGCCTCGAACACCGATCGGGTCGCCTCGAAGACTTCCTCGTCGCCCCCGACCATCACCGCGAGCGTGCCCGCTTCCGCCCCGATCGTGCCGCCGCTCACCGGAGCGTCCAGCATGTGCGACCCGATGGCCTCGATGCGCTCCGCGACCTTGCGGACCCGCGTGGGGGACCCGGTCGAGAGGTCGGCGTACACGGAACCCGGCTTCAGACCGAGCACGAGCCCTTGCGGACCGAGCGCGACCTCCTCCACCTCCGCCGGCCCCGGCAGCGACGTCAGCACGATGGGCGCCTGCCGCGCGACCTCCTCCGGCGAGGCTGCCCACTCCGCCCCCATCTCCCGGTGCGGCGCCGTCTTCGCCTCGTCGATGTCGTGCACGATGAGCTGATGGCCCGCCTTGATGAGGTTGCGGGCCATGGGTCCGCCCATATTGCCGAGGCCGATGAATCCGATGCGCATAAGTCCCTCCGTTCCGGCTTCGCCGTTAGGTTATCAGGCGAGGGCTACACGCGGCCCGCTCCCCTCTCCCGTCTGCGGGAGGGCCGCGCGAAGCGCGGGGGAGGCGGTAGATGCGTGGCAGGCGCATGCGCCAGGCGGGAGGACCCTCTCAGTCTCCCCCGCAGACGAGGGGAAGGACAACAAACCCCCTCCCGGCAATCCCGCGAAAGCGGGAATCCAGTATCCGGTAGGCTCCAGGTGTGCCTGTCGAACCACGCCGCGCACCAGCCATCCAACCCCTCCCGTCGTTCCCGCCAAGGCGGAAATCTATCCGGCAATACCTGTGAGCCACTCCCGTCCCCGAACTCGAACACACGTTCCGCCTTCTGGTAGGATTCCTATCTGTGAACTCCTGCACCCGCCTCGCGTTATTCCTCGCAGCCGCTGCCCTCGCCACGCTCCCCCTCATCGCGTGCACCGCCCCGTCACCGCCCGCACCTGCGACCGTTCCCACGCCCACGCCAACAGCCATCTCCGCTCCCACCGACACTCCCGAACCAACCCCAACCGCTACTCCACGAACAACCCCCACACCGACCCCCACCGCCACCCTGCGCCCCCCCAGCCTGGCGTCTATGCACAACACTAACAACGCCCGCTGGGTCGCCCAGAAGCATCCGCAACTCCACAGGGCCATAGTCGCCTTGCCTTGGGTAAGCGACGGCCTGACCGACGAAGAGAAAAGGGGAATCGATTACATCCTTTACACCGCTGTTTCGGACGCGTACGTAGCAGAAGCCCTGATCATGCTCCCCTGGGTCAAGGACTCAATGGATGCCGGAGAAGCGAAAGCCACCTCAGAGATCTACTTCACAGCCCATGAAGACGCGGCCGTAGCAAGAGTTCTGATGGGCATGTCCTTCCTGTCCAGCCACGAAGAGGCCGATACCCACGCTCTAAACGGAATACAGACCATTCTCCGGGGAGGCCTGACTACGGCGCTGACCTCCTCTCACGTGTTCCAGATCGGCATCACCGACGAATGGGCGCCGGTGGTCGCCGCTGCCGCGGCCACAGAGGAGGACGCCGCCATCAGGGAGTATCTGGACGAGCAGGCACTCACCCTCGAAACCGGACAGTACACCGCCTCCGGGTTGCCGTTAACCATCACGATAGTACGATTGCGAAACGCTGCAGGCGTGGACACGACCATGGAAGACGCGCGCCAAGCGATTGCCGGCGTCGAAGCTGTGATGCAACTGCCGCTGCCAACCCGTCACGTAATCATTGCCTTCGACCCGCGCGCCGTAGTCCCCGGACTCTTTGGAACCAATCACGGCTACCTGTTCGGCGTCAAACAGGAGCAGCCTAGTGCTGGACAAGACACCCTGCGGAGCACTCTTCGTCACGAGGCAGCCCACTACTGGTGGCGCGGAAACATCAACTGGATTGACGAAGGAATGGCCGACGCCATAGCCGCTGCGGCGTCGCTGGCCTACGGCGACAACTTGGCCGCTAAGCCCAACCGCCGCAAGGAATGCACGACCGAAAATCTCAGCAGCCTGGGACACGCTAGAGGAGGCACGCCGCAGTTCCACTGTAACTACTACTTGGGCGAAAAACTGTTCCGCGCTCTACAGGACAGCATGACAGAAGGAGAGTTCACCGCTGCGATACAGGCACTGTACCGCGCCAGCCAGGCCAAGCCGGAGCCGCAAACCCTAGGCGAGCACCGGGCAGGCATCGACGAGGTCCGCCAAGCCTTCCCTTATCAACAGGAGATCATCGACCTGCACTACAGCGGAGACATCAATGCGCCGCATCGTTGGGACCCGGACGACGCCATCAACACCAGGCATCACGATGTCGTGGTCTGGACACAGAAGCCTACATACATCGACGGCGTCGTCAGCTTTTCCGGTAGCCTCACGGGTGAAGCAACTCTCAGCGCCCTTAGCGCTTTCGAAGCGCAGCAAGGAGGAGGGCCGTCAACGTTCACCATCATTGCCGGAGGGGACAACATCGGCTCAATCCTTCCCGCAAGAACCGACGGCCGGTCATGGGTCCTGGATGACGCCGCAGACGTGGTCGCAGACCAGTTCGAGGTCATCGGGAATTCATTCACCATCCGCTTCAGATGGCCTCCTGCGGCGGGCGATTCCATAGGAAAACGAATCATCGTCTGGGGCTACAACAACGCCAGCCGCACGCCCGAGTTCGGAAATAGAGCCGACTCCCTGGGAACGTCCTTCATCCGGTAGCGCCACCTGCGTCAATCCCCGCCCCCTCCGGTGGCCTCGGGCTGACGCCTGTGGTATGACTGACGGCGCTTGCTGAGGAGGAGGAGCTATGGCTGATTCGATTGGCGTTGGGATCATCGGGGGGAATGTCGCCGGATGGGCCGGACGGGCGCACCTTCCCGCGTTCGCGGCGGGGATTCCGGGCGCGGAGCTCGTGGCGGTCTCGACCACGCGCCAGGAGTCCGCTGACGAGTCGGCGAGCAAGTTCGGAGCGCGGTTCGCCTATGACAATCACCACAACCTGCTGGCCAATCCCGAGGTCGACGTGGCCGCGGTGTCCGTCAAGCTGCCCATGCACTACGAGCTGACCAAGGACATCATCGCCGCAGGCAAGCACGTCTACACCGAGTGGCCCCTTGGGACGACGACCGAACAAGCCCAGGAGATGACCGACCTCGCCGAGGCGGCTGGGCTGCGGACGTGCGTCGGGCTGCAGTCCCGCCGGTCGGCCGAGTACGGCGAGATACGGCGGCTCATCGACTCCGGGGCGATCGGCGACGTGCTCACGGTGAACCTCATCCAGTTCTCGGGCGGGGCCCTCGCCCGGCCGTCGGGCCGCATCTGGATGCGCGACGCGGCGGAGCACGCCAACACGTTGAGCATCACCTTCGGACACGCCGTCGACGGCCTCATCGCGATGCTGGGCCCCATCGCCAAGGTCTCGTCCGTCGTGAGCACCCAGACCAAGCAATGGACGGCGTCCGACACGGGCGAGCAGTTCGACGTCGACTCTCCGGACACCATCCTGGTGAGCGGCCTCTTCGCCGGCGGAGCGGCCTTCTCCGTGCATATCGCTTCCGTCGCGGCGCTCGGAACGGGGCATCGAATGCAGATTCACGGCAGCAAAGGGACGATCACCCTCGACGCGCCGGGCTCGACTCATACCGGCGAGGGCCTGCTCAGGGTCGCAACCGACGGCGAGAAGGAGCTGCGGGAGGTCGCCGCTCCCCAGGACGAGTGGGTGACGGCCGCGGGCCTCAGCGGCTCGCCGGTGAACATCGGCAAGACGTGGGCCGCCTACGCCGACTCGATACTCAACGACACGGAGTTCCACCCCACGTTCGCCGACGCGGTGCAGCACCACCTGCTGGTCGACGCCGTCCAACGCGCCTCGGACACCGGCCAGATGCAGACGGTCTGATGGGGGGACTCAGAATCGAAGGGAGAATACAGTGCGGTGTAGGGGGTGCTAGTACGGGAGGGTTTGAATGGACGTTAGAGAGTTCTTGGCGCGCTTTGAATTCGAGGACTTGAGGTGGCGTGGCGTGCTTCAGCCGTGGCGCCCCGGCCAATACCTGCTCCGCGCAGGCAGTATCCGGCCGCTCATCGACCTCATGAAAGAGCACGGCGTGACGCGCTTGGAGCACCGCAATTGGTTCTTTGAGTCCAGTGGCAACTTCAGTAATCCTCCCTCCTCGGGAGTAAAGTCCGGCAGCGTGCACCAGCTAACCAGGAATCTGGGGACTGTGTTCGACTACCAAAACCCTAGCATCAACCCCTTCTTCCGGAGAGAATCCCCAGGAATCGACGAGGGTCAAGACGGGGCGGACCCCCCGTACGAGTTCTCAGAGGATGCTAGTTTCGGCCTCGAGAAACACCTCCAGCAAGCCTTGCGCGCCAACATCGAGCAACTGGAATCGGGGCTCCGTGTCATCGACGGCGGCACGGAGCGAACAGTCGGTGCGGGTCGGATCGACATTACCGCCGAGGATACTGCCGGCAACCTGGTCGTCATCGAACTGAAAGCCGGTAGAGCGGAGCACGACAGCGTCAGCCAGTTGTTGTCCTACATGGGCAGCATCGAAAATCCCCAAGGGAAGTCCATCCGAGGCATCCTCGTCGCTAACGACTTCCACCAACGGACGGTCATGGCGGCCAAGCCCATCCCGAACATTTCGCTAAGGGCGTACTCGTACTCAATTCAATTCACTTTCGAGGACCGCGGAGCGCCATAGCCTGCCTGCGCTGGGCGCGGCGCTACGCTGCCCTGCGCCTGTGACCGCCACGCGGGGACCCTGCTTCCCTGTCCAAAGCGGTCCATTTCGGCCCCTTCGTGGCCCCGTTTTGGCCCCATCCTGGCCCATTTCGGCCCACCATGGCCCCACTCTGGCCCGTTCCGGCCCGCGCGCCTGGCGCCCTCCCCCTCCGTCATTGCTTCGAAAATCCCCTCCACCTTCCAGGGGGAGGGCCAGGGTGGGGGTTCGCATGAGGCGCCGTCAATGATATGACATTAGCCCGTTGCCCCGTCGGCCTCCGCCTCCTACCATGGGACCAGTAGACCCTGCTCTCACGAACGAATGGGGCCAAATGGGGCCAAATGGAGCCAAAACGAGCACAGCGAAAACCGGGTCGCTCCGCTACCCTAACCGCGTGACCACGAAGCCCAACCAAGGAGCCAAGCTCGCTCGGGCCCTGCGCGACATCCTGAAGATGGAGGCCGACAAGGGCTTCCCTAACGAGGCGGTCCGCGGCGGCCTCGACAAGTTCCTCGAAACGCTACGGCGCGAGCCCGACGCGCACCCCGCCGTCAGGGCGCTCGCCGACCACGGCCTGCTGTCCGTCGGCTACGCGGAGCTCGACCGGACGCGGCGCGAGCGGTGGGCGACGGAGGCGGGGCGCTTCCTCGGCGACGCGCCGCCCGCCCCTTCTGCTGCTCCCGTCCCTTCCGCCATTCCCTCCTCTTCCGTCATTCCCGCCTCTTCCGTCATTCCCGCGAAAGCGGGAACCCAGAATACCCCTCCTCCGTCCGTGGGGGAGGCCGGAAGGGGGCTCGACGCTCCGTTGAGCGGACTGCGGAGCGTCAACCGCCCGAACGCCGCCGCCATCCGCCGCATGCTGGTCAGACGGCGGATGATTGCCGAGTCCGTCGAGCCGACTGTCCGCAACCTCCTCTACCTCTTCCCTCTGCGCCACATAGACCGCGCCGAGCGGCGGACCATCTCCCAGCTGCGCATCGGCGAGGAGCAGACCATTGAGGTCGTGCTCTGGGAAGCCTACGAGGTGCGCCTGGGGCGCGGCGGGCGCATCCGCGCCACCCAGGCCACCGTCGGCGACGCGACCGGCAACCTGCGCGTTATCTGGTGGGGCAACCCCTGGATCGCCCAGCAGCTGAAGGCCGCCATCGCCAGAACGGAGCAGACTCCGAGCGGCTCCCCCGCCATCGTGCTGAGCGGCAAAGTGACCCTCTTCCAGGGCAAACGGCAGATGGAGTCGCCGGAGTGGGAACTACAGGGCGGCGCCGCGTCCCCCGGCCTGCACACGGCGGGACTCGTGCCCGTCTACCCCTCTCCCGCCACGACGAAGGGCAAGCGCATACCTCCCCGCAGGATGCGGGAGATCGTCCGCGACGCGCTCGACAGCCTGAAGGCCGGCGGAGACCGCCTGAACGTGCCCGACCCGCTGCCGGACGCCGCTCGCAGGGCCGTGGGGCTGCTCCCGCTCGCCGGAGCCATCGAACAAGCCCATTACCCCGTCTCGGAGGACACGAAAGAGCAGGCGCGGTGCCGGCTCGCTTTCGACGAGTTCCTTGCCATTCAGCTAAGGGTGGGGATGGAGCGCAATTACACGGCCGGCCAAACGGGCATAGCGCTCCCCGCTTTTCCTGAGATGGTTCGCTCGTTCATTGCATCGCTGCCGTTCGAATTGACGGAGGGCCAGCGCGGAGCGATTGCCGAGGCGATGCGGGACGTGTCGAGCGGCGGCAGACCCATGAGTCGCCTGCTGCAGGGAGACGTCGGCTCCGGCAAGACCGTGGTCGCGCTTTCGATGCTGCTCGCCGCCGTGGCGGGCGGCTACCAAGGCGCGATGATGGCCCCCACCGAAGTGCTCGCCGACCAGCACTTCCTGAACGTCCGCCGCCTGCTCGGAGGCGTGGCGCAACCCGTTCAGGACCAGGACTGGTTCGCGGTCTACTTGGAGGGACGCAAGCAGCCCGTAACCGTCGCCCTGCTCACTGGGAGCACCCGCGCCCGCGCCCGGCGCGAGATCCTCAGGATGGCGGCGGACGGCGCGCTGGACATCCTCATCGGCACCCACGCCCTCATTCAGGCGCAGGTGGCGCTCCCCAACCTCGCTCTGGCCGTGGGAGACGAGCAGCACCGCTTCGGCGTACTCCAACGCGACGCCTTGCGCGGCAAGAGCGCCATCGGCGAGCCCCATCTCCTCCTCATGTCCGCCACTCCCATTCCCCGCTCCCTTGCGCTCACGCTCTACGGAGGTCTCGACATCTCCACCATTCGCGAGCTGCCGGGGGGCCGCCAGGAGATCGTGACTCGCAACGTCGAGCTCGCTCGCGCGGCGGACGCCGAGGACTACCTCGTCGAGCAGGTGCGCGCCGGCCGCCAGTGCTTCATCGTCTACCCTCGCATCGACGACGCCGACGATAGGTCCGGCGGAGCGTACGACGATGACGAGGACTCCGCCGGAGACGCCAATAACGAGGACTCAGACATCGCCCCCGAGCCGGTCGCGCTCCCGCCCCTCACCGCCGTCCCGGAGTACGAGCGCCTGCGCTCCACCACGCTCTCCGGCGTGCGCGCCGGGCTGCTCCACGGGCGGATGCCGCTCGCCGAGAAGCAGAGCGTCATGGACGCGTTCCGCAACGGAGAAGTGGACGTGCTCGTCTCAACTCCCGTCATTGAGGTCGGCATAGACGTGCCGAACGCCACCGTGATGATGATTCAGAGTCCGACGCGGTTCGGCCTCGCGCAGCTCCACCAGCTGCGCGGACGGGTCGGACGCGGCTCGCACCGCAGCTACTGTTTCCTCGTCGCGGAGTCCGAAGGCGAGACGATGACGCGCCTGACTGAAGTGAGGCGCCGCCGCTCTGCGACGGACGAAGACCTTCAGGAGACCGAGCTCTGGTCCAGGAGGGCCCTCGCTCAGGCGGAGTCGAGCAGGGAACGGCTCAATGTGCTCGCTCGAACGAACGATGGCTTTGAGATCGCGGAGGCCGACCTGAGGATGCGGAGCGAGGGCGATTTCTTCGGCACGCGCCAGTCCGGGGCCGCCCCCATCAGGATGGCGCGCCTCGACGACCGCGAGCTCCTCGATGCGTCGAGGGCGCAGGCCGCCACGATTCTCGAAGCCGACCCGGAGCTGCGCACGCTCCCCGGCCTCCGCGCCGCCGTAGAACGCCTCTCCGCCGCCGTAACGGACGAAATGGCGTAGGGGGATATACTTCGCGCCATAAGGTAAGTGGAGCACACATGGGATATGCGGAAGCACAGAGCGCCTTGATTAGAGCACGCAAGCAGTGGGAGCGGGTTAGTGCTGCTGCTGGGCCGCCGGAGGAGCACGAGGAAGCGGTTACGTGGGCGTTCTATGCCTACGAGAACTGTGTAGTGGCGGCGGCGGAAGCACAGGGCATCCCTTGGAAAAAACTGCACTACGACAAGGTAGCCGTCGTGCGGCAGTTGTACGGGAGCGGTAAACCGCAAAGAGACGTCGGGGATGAGTTAGAGCGATTGAACGAGTTGAGGAAGGACGTTCAGTAAGGAGACCCCGGACCGGAATTGATTGAAATTGACTTGGAAGACTTAGCTTCTGAATTGGAAGCCTTCATTGACGAAGTGGCGGCCCTTGTTGAATCGGTAGGCAAGGCATGAAGCCACGATGGCGACAACTTGCCGACTGGATTCGCGACGAACTGCAGAACGCGGGGACGACTGAACGCGCCGCCATTGTCCTGATTGGCTCGGCTGCGCGCGGAAGAGAGACATGGCGGAGCGACGTTGACCTGCTCGTCGTGTTCGCGGGAGACGAGCGACTCGCCCTACGGCCTCCGGCAGACCTGCACTTGCAACAGGAAAGCAGAGCGCATCTGATGGATCGCCTGCGGACCGGCGACGACTACCCGGTCTGGGCACTGCTGTACGGGAAGGCTCTGCACGACCCTGACGGCTGGTGGGCGAGAGCTGCGGAGGAGGAGCAAACCAACCCTCACACTCCCGACTGGACTCCAAAGGCGGCGCGGGTTGAGAAGTCGCTGAAGTGGGCGGCGGAACTGCTGGATGCGGGGGACGTGGACGCTTTCGAGGAGCAGTGTTTGTACGCCGCCAGCCACCTCGCGCGGGCAGTGCTCTTGAAGCGCGGCGTCATGCCGCTCTCTCGCCCTGAGATGGCGGACCAAGTCCGCGAGTCCGAACCCGAGTTGGCGCGGGCGATGGAAGACCTCGCGCAAGGCGACCTGTCGCACGAGCGGATCGTCGCAGTCCAGCAGGTAATAGAGGCCGGTCTCCATCTACTCCGACAGAGTGCCGCCGCATAAGCCTCCGGACGCGCTGCCTTGCCGCTTTCTCCTCCCGCGCCCATAATGCGGCGGTGCAGATCAGCAAGTTGGAATGGCGGGGAGTGCGCGTTCCGATGCGCGACCTCCATAGGGCCTTGGATCCCGCCAAGGCCGGTCGCAACGCGCTGATCATCTGGATGCACATGGACAACGGCGTCGTCGGCTTTGGCGAGGCCGCCCCCGTTGGACCGGGCAGGCCTCCGAGCATCGCCGACATCGCCTCCGTCCTCCACGACCTCGCTCCGTCCGCCCTCGGCCTCCACCCCGCCATCGCCTTCGACGTGCTGTCGGCGCTCGCGCCGCCGAGCGGCGCGGGCGACGCGCTGCGGTTCGGCTTGGAGACCGCCGCCTTCGACGCGATGGGAAAGAACGCCGGACGGCCCGTGACCGACCTGCTCGGCGGCGTGATCGACTGGGTCCCGATGGTCGCGCTCCTCGATTTCCTGCCGCCCGAGGAAGCGGCGGAGCAGGCGGCGGCGGCTGTCGAGGCCGGGTACGAATGCGTAAAGGCGTCGCTTGGCGCCCGCGACCCAGGCGCCGACATCGAAATCATCCGGCGCGTCCGTCAGGCCATCGGCCCCGATGTCGCGCTGCGCGCCGATGCCGACGAGGGCTGGACCGCTGAGCGGGCCATCTACACCATCGACCGCCTCCAGCCCTACGACCTGGAGTTCGTTGAGCAGCCGGTCATCGCCGAGGACCTGAGCGGTCTCGCCCGGATTCGCCGCTCGACCCACGTGCCCATTGCCGCCGACGAGGTCATCTCCACCCTCAGCGACGCAGAACGGGTCGTCGCTGCCGAGGCCGCGGACGTGCTCGTTGTGAAGGCGGCGAAGGCCGGCGGCATCCGCCACGCGCAGGCAATCATGGCCTACGCGGCCCGACACAGTCTGCGCTCGACGGTGTCGTCGTCCCTCGAGACCGGCATCGGCATCGCGGCGAGCCTGCATCTCTCGACGGCCTTGGGCAAGGCCTCGCCCTCCAGCTTGGGCACGGGCGCCCGCCTGGAGAACGACCTCCTCGCCAAACCCCTGGTCCCGGTGCGCGGCCACATCACCGTCCCCCACCTTCCCGGCCTGGGCGTCCAGCTCGACCTCGACGCCGTCGACCACTACACCACGGACGTAATGGGCGTCATCGCGGGGTAGTAGGCGGGAGGAGCCTGCTCCACGGACTGACCCCCGCCCCACCGCCCCTGCTATCATTAGACTCCCATGCTCGTCCGTGACCTTATCGTTGAACGCCTGCGAGACGCCGTTGCCGATGCGCAGCGGTGGGGGACGCTGCCCGCTTTCGAGCTGCCCGCGTCTGGCCTCGTGGAGCGGCCGCAGAAGGCGGAGCACGGCGATTTTGCGTCGAGCCTGCCCCTACGCGTCGCCAAGGCCGCCCGCCGCCCTCCGATGGAGATCGCCCAAGCCGTCGCGGACGCCATCGCTGTCGACACGCCCATCGGCGAAACGTCCGTTGCGCCGCCGGGGTTCGTGAACTTCCGGCTGAGCGCCGACTGGCTGCGCGGGCAGGTCGAGGAAGTGCGACAGTCAGACGGCGCGTTCGGAACGGTGGACGCGGGCGCGGGCAAACGGGTGCAGATCGAGTTCGTCAGCGTGAACCCCACGGGGCCGGTCCATGTGGGACACGCTCGCGGAGCGGTGCTCGGCAGCGCACTGGCCCGAGCGCTCTCCGCCGCGGGCTTCGAGGTCACCCGCGAGTACTACGTGAACGACGCGGGCACGCAGATGGAGCTCTTCTACCAGTCCACTTTCGCTCGCTACGCCCAAGCCTTGGGCAGGCAGGACGTCGAGCTGCCGCCGGACGGCTATCAGGGGGCTTACCTCGTCGACCTCGGCAAGGAGCTGGCGGAACGCCACGGGACGCGCTACCTGGACATGGAGCGCGGCGAGGCCGTCGCGCTGCTCGGCGAGGAGGCGCTCGAAGGGATGCTCGGCACGATCCGCGCCGATCTGGACCGCATCGGCGTGGGGTTCGATGTGTGGTTCCGGGAGAAGGATCTGTACGACGGCGGGCTGTACAACGAGACTATGGCGCTCCTGCGCGAGCGGGGCTTCACGGCGGAGCGCGACGGCGCCGAGTGGTTCACGTCCTCCATGTTGGGCGACGAGAAGGACAACGTGATTGTCCGGAGCACCGGCGCGCCGACGTACTTTGCGTCGGACATCGCGTACCACCGCGACAAGTTCGGTCGGCGGGGGTTCGACCGGGTCATCGACATCTGGGGCGCGGACCACCAAGGCCACGTGCCGCGCATGAAGGCGGTCATGCAGGCGTTGGACCTGGACCCGGCGCGCCTGATCCTGCTCATATCCCAGCTCGTCACGCTGAAGAGCGGCGGCGACATCGTGCGGGCGTCAAAGCGCACGGGGCAGATCGTTACCCTGCGCGACCTCGTCGACGAGGTCGGACCCGACGCCTGCCGATTCTTCTTCCTCGCGCGCGCCGCCGAGAGTCAGATGGAGTTCGACATCGAGCTCGCGAAACGGGAGTCGAGCGAGAATCCCGTCTACTACGTCCAGTACGCCCACGCGCGCATCGCCGGCATCCTCCGGCAGGCCGCCGAGCGCGGCGTCGCCTGGGAAGACGGCGACGTCTCGCTGCTCACTGACGATGCGGAACTGGCGCTGGTGCGCAAGATGCTGCAGCTGCCCGAGCTGATCGACGCCATCGCCGTAACCCTTGCCCCGCACTCCCTTCCCCACTACGCCGTGGAGCTCGCGACGGCGTTCCACTGGTTCTACGACCATTGCCGCGTCCTATCGTCAATCCCGGAAGACGCGCCCATCATGGGCGCGCGTCTCAAGCTCGTGGAGGCAGCGAAAGTCGCCCTCGCCCGCACTCTGGACCTGATGGGAGTAAGCGCCCCGGAAACGATGTAGCGCCTTGGCCCTTGACGGCGGAACCGTCAGGCGCGGGGACCGGCGTGGAGGCAAGGGTAGGCGCTTCGCACGGAGATTCGACACTCCATTCTTCATCGGAGACCGCGATTAATAGTGTCGTCCATGCGCCATCTTCCATGCTGGTGTGCAGGTTCAACAGCGACGGCGTTTGGCAAGTGTGCAACTTGTGGGGCGAGGTGACAGCTCGCGAGATATGAGGGTTGGCGATACTGCGCGCCTGCTCCGCGGTGTAGCCAATGGCTACCATCACATCGACGAGCGCATCCTCGTGGTCCTGCTGTGAGTACGGATCGGGATAGGAGTTGGAAATGACAGAGAGAGAGGTCAAGGCATTTCCGACCCCCGCAGAGACGTAATAGTAGGCGCCGTCAACGCTTCCGAATATCCCGACATGCGTTGGGTTGTCCTCCGGCTTGGGTTTCGAATACCAGAACGGGGCCGTGAAGCGTTCCGTGAACTCGATCCCCGATTCGGCAAGCTCCACATGAGGCTCGGGATAAGACGGCGTAGGCGTTGGAGCCGGAGTGGGAGTCGGAATCGCAGTAGGGGTTGGCGTCGGAGACGGCGACGCTGTCCTAACATAGGTCGATTCTGACCAGTCCCCGGTCCCCGCGCCGCTCACTGCGCGGACCTGCACGTAGTAGGCTGCCCCGGGAGTCAGGCCGACGATATCCACGCTCGTTTCTCTGTGGCCCGTGTCCAGCACCTCTATCCAAGGTCTGGATTCCGTCCGGTAGCGGTAGTCGTAACTCGCTATGGGTGAGCCGGAAGGCGGCGCGTCCCAAGACACGTTGATGGAGGCGCTCCGAGCTCTGACCGCAGGAGCGTGAGGCGCGGAAGGAGGGGGCACGGAGGTCGGCGTCGGAGTGAACGTGGGAGTCGGGGTTGGCGCGGGCATCGGCGTCGCCGTTGGTGTGACAGTCGGCGTAGGTGCAGAGCAAGCTGCGATGAGCGTCAACGCCAATAGAACGGCAGTGCGGGGAAGTGAGTAGGGCAAGAGGAACCCTCGGAGTAGCGTCGGCGAGAATACACTATAGTTAGTCCCTCGCTGCCGGGATTTCTTTCTTATGAAGTCCTCCCCCGTACGCGGGAGTAAGGCTAGGCAGGAGGATCACTATATGCCTTCATTCGACGTCGTCTCGAAGGTCGACATGGCCGAGGTCGACAACGCGCTCAACGGGATCAAGCGCGAGACGCAGCAACGGTTCGACTTGAAAGGGACCAAGGTCGGCGTCGAGCGCTCGGGGGACGCGCTGACCGTAACCGCCGACAATGACATGCAGCTCCGCCAGGTCCACGACCTGCTGCACACCTACTTCGCCCGCCGTAGCGTGGACAGCCGCGCCCTCGACTTCAAGTCGACCGAGAAGGCCTCCGGCGACAGCATCCGCCAGCAGGTGATTGTCCGGCAGGGCATCGACGCCGACCTCGGCCGGAAGATCATCAAGGCCGTGAAAGGCACGAAGCTCAGAGTGCAGGTCTCAGCCCAAGGCCCCGAACTGCGCGTCTCGGGCAAGAAGCGCGACGACCTTCAGGAAGCCATCGCTTTCGTCAAGGACATGGGAATCGAGCTGCCCCTGCAGTACGTGAACTTCCGCGACTAGGCCCCCCTGGTCCCTTCCCGCCCTCTCTGGCGGGAAGCTAGGAGAGAGACTGTCGCTCAGTCGTCGCTGACCCAAGTCATAGTACGCTCCGGCGCCAGCTCGATGACGACGGTGTCGTCGTTAAGCGTTTCCCGCAGGAATTGCTCAGCCGCCTCGCCCTGCTTGTAGCGGAGCGTGATGGACTGGCCAATCTCCGCCACGCGCTCCCGGCTGACCGTGACGCGTCCCTCAGCCACGACGTACGCGTACGGCTCGACGTCGGAGGCGATGGAGATTGCGGCGCGGCTGTCGCCCTCGATGTTCCGCACCCGCTGGAACCCATGGCTCGTGTAGATGAGAAAGTTCCCGTCAACGAACTCGTACCAGATGGGCGCAACGTGGGGCGAGCCGTCGGCGCGCAGCGTAACCAGGTCGGCTATCCATGGCTTGGCCAGGAACGCTGTCATCTCTTCGTAGCTCATCCTGCTCATTGCGTCGTCACCGTCTGGCCGCCGTCCACCACGAGCGCGTGGCCGGTCACGTAGGATGATTCATCGGACGCGAGGAAGAGCACGCAGTACGCGACCTCCTCCGCCAGGCCCATCCGGTGAAGGCCCGCTACGCGCTCCGCAGTGGCCTCTCGCTGCTCGGCTGTGGGCGGACGCGGACGCGGCGGATATTCACGGACCCGGTTCGTGTCGATCGGGCCTGGGCACACGCAGTTAACCCGTATGTCGGGGCCGTAGTCCACCGCCAGCTGACGTGTCAGGTTGATGATTGCAGCCTTCGTTGCGCTGTAAGCGGGGTAGCGTGGACTGGCGAGCACGCCCAGGCTCGACGCCGTCGCTACGATATTCCCGTGGCCTTGGGCCATGAAGTGGGGTAGCGTTGCGCGCACGCCATGGTAGATGCCATACAGGTTCAGGTTCACCACGTGGTCCCATGCCTCGTCGGACATCTCGTGAATCTTTTGCCGCACTCCCGTGCCGGCGTTGAGAAAGAGCACGTCGAGCCCGCCGAACCGCTCGATGGCGGCCGCCGTCATCTCCTCGCAAGTCTCCTTGCGTGAAACGTCGCCTTGCAGGAAGAGCGCCTCGCCGCCGTCGGCCTCGATGAGGTGATCGACCCTCGGTTCGCCCCGCTCCGCGATGTCGACGCATACGACCCTGGCCCCCTCGCGGGCGAACAGCCGGGAAGTCGCCCGCCCGATGCCGCTGTCCGCCCCCGTTACGACGGCGACCTTGCCTTGGAGCCTGTCCCGCCCGGCCCCCATCCGCGGATGCTCGTTCGCTTGGTTCGTCATAGGCCCTGCCTCCTCCCCCTGCCTGCGGGCGAGTCTAGCGCAACACGTCGCCATCGTGTCAGGGATGCGCCTGGCGTGGCTGGAGTATGGCTGCAACAGCCAAGCAGATAATATATGTTCCCCTAGCATCAGATAGTAATCAAATGCTATAATGGGAATATCTTCTACCGTTGCGCGGGGCGATGGTTGAGTTGCGCATCTTTACCTACAAGCGATTGCGCGAGTTCTGGGAAACCCACCCGGATGCCAAGCAACCACTGCTCGCCTGGTACAAAGATGCAGAGAACGCGGATTGGGACACCCCAGTCGCCGTCAAATCCCGGTACCCCCATGCCAGCGTCATAAGGAACGACCGCGTTGTCTTCAACATCAAGGGCAACGACTACCGGCTGGTAGTGCATATCAACTACCCGTACCGGTTGGTGTACATACGGTTCCTGGGCACTCACGCCGAATACGACAGGGTCGACGCAGAGGAGGCGTAATCATGGTCGCTGTCAAGCCGATTCGGACCGAAGCGGACTACGATGCTGCGGTGGCGCGCATTGGGGAACTGATGAATGCTGCGCCGGGCACGCCTGAAGGTGAGGAGGTCGACCTTCTGGGAGACCTCGTCATCCTCTACGAGTCTAGGCATGTGGAGAAGGAACTCCCCACCCCCACCGCAGCTATAGAGTTCCGCATGGAGCAAGCTGGACTGACCCCGCGCGACCTCGTCCCGTTCATCGGGAGCCGCGCAAAGGTGTCAGAGGTCCTATCGGGCAAACGAGACATCACCATGTCCATGGCTCGAGCGCTCCACAAACATCTGGGCATATCCGCCGACGTTCTCCTCCAAAAACAAGGCGCAACGCTCGACCCTGCATTCGACGGCGTTGACCCGCGGAGATTTCCCCTGAAAGAGATGGCGAGACGGAAATGGATACCGGATCTGCCTGACCTGAGAGAGAAGGCTGAAGAACTCATATCGGGATTGATAGGGCGTGCAGGTGGACAGCAGGCCACTCCGGCGTTCCTCTTCCGCAAGAACGACCACCGGCGGCTCAATGCCAAGACCGACGATTACGCGCTTGCTGCCTGGCTGCTGCACCTGAGGGCGCTTGCTAACAGTCACCCCATCGACGCGGCATACAACCCCGGCACGGTAATGCCGAGCTTCCTCAAGCAGGTGGCCCAACTAAGCGCGGCGGAAGACGGCCCAAGGCAAGCGGGAGAATTCCTCACCAATCATGGAATCGCCGTCGAGATCGTACCGCACCTGCCCCGTACCTACCTGGACGGCGCTGCGCTCCGGCTTGACAACGGCCGCCCGGTCATCGGCCTCACACTCCGGTACGACCGCATAGACAATTTCTGGTTCTGCCTCATGCACGAACTCGCCCACATCGGCCTCCACCTAGATGATGGCGAGGATGGCGCGTTCGTTGACGACCTAACACTGCGGGGCGTGCAAGGAGTGGGTGAGGATTCGAAAGAGGCGCAGGCCGACAAGTGGGCAGAGGAAGCTCTCATCCCCAAATCCGTTTGGGATGCCAGCGGCATCTTGGCAGGTCCGACAGCAATCTCCGTTCTCAATCTGGCTTATGAAGCCTCGGTCCATCCGGCCATCGTCGCCGGCAGAATCCGCCACGAGACTGGCAACTACCGGCTGCTCTCTCAGTTCGTCGGCAACGGTCAGGTTCGGCGGCACTTCGAAGCCACAGCATGAAAGACCGCTTCACACCTTGGAGTCGGTGCATCTCAGCCTGAGCCGCAACAGGAAGATTCTTGATTTCGCGGAGGCTGGCTGGGGATGATGGATTCGAACCATCGTTACCTGATCCAGAGTCAGGCGGCCTACCACTAGCCGAATCCCCAGTACGCCTACATGGTAGCAAAGCGAGGCGCGCCTCCGCACCTTGCGCAGGGCATCCCCGCCTACAACGACTCCAGCGCCGCGCGCATTCGCCCCAGGGAACGGTCCCTCCCCAACACCGCCAGCGTGTCGAACAGCGGCGGGGCAGCCGTCCTTCCCGTGACCGCGACGCGTATCGTCCCGAAGAGCTGACCCGTCTTGAGGGCGGTCCGCTCCGCGAGCGCGCGGTACGCGGTCTCCAGCGGCTCCGCGCTCCAGTCGGACACGTCTTCCGCTGCGGCGATGGCTTGCTCGAGCGCGTCCTTGGCGCCGGCGGCGTCCATCCCCTTCTGCACCAGCGATGCGGATTCGTACGTCAAACGCCCCTCGAAGAAGAACGACAGCATCTCCGGAGCGTCTGACAGCTTCTTCAGACGGTCGCGCTCTAGCGGCATAATCGAGGCGAGATAGTCCCGGTCGATCGGGCGGCCGCTCGAGGGCAGGCCGCGCGTCTCGTCCTCCAGCCACGGCGTAACCGCATCAGCGAGCGCCGCGTCGTCCATCCGCCTGATGTAGACCCCGTTGAACCAGTCCAGCTTATCGTGGTTGAAGACGGCCGGGTTCGCCAGGATTCGCTCCAACGTGAAATGCTCAATCAGCTCATCCACCTTGAACTGCTCGCTGGTCTCATCCAGCGACCAGCCAAGCAGCGCCAGGAAATTGACCATCGCCTCCGGCAGGTAGCCGTCGTCGCGGAACTGGAGCACCGACGTCGCCCCGTGACGCTTGCTGAGCTTCGAGCGGTCCGGCCCCAGGATGATGGGCAGGTGAACGAGGCGCGGCATCTCATAGCCGAACGCCCGGTACAGTTCCTTGTGGCGCGGCGCGCTGGGCAGCCACTCCTCGGCCCGCATCACGTGCGTGATCTCCATCAGATGGTCGTCGACCACGTTGGCCAGGTGGTACGTCGGAAAGCCGTCCGACTTGAGCAGTACGAAATCGTCCAGCACCGACGCGTCGAACGTCACGTCGCCCCGTACGGCGTCGTCGACCGTGATGGCGCCTTCGAGCGGCATCTTGAAGCGCACGACCGACGACGCGTTCTCGGCCTTCGCCTCTTCGGCCCCGTGTGGCTCGCGGCAGCGGCGGTCGTAGCCGGGGCGCTCGCCGGCGGCCTGCCGCGCCTTGCGCGCCTGGTCCAATCGTTCCGGCGAGCAGTAGCAGCGGTACGCCTTGTCCTCGGCGACGAGCCGGTCGGCGTGCTCTTGATAGATCGCGAGCCGCTCGGACTGGATGTACGGACCGTAGCCGCCGTCCTTGCCCGGCCCCTCGTCCCAATCGAGACCGAGCCACGTCAGCGCATCGAGGATCGCGTCCATTGCGCCGGGGACCAGACGCGCCTGGTCCGTGTCCTCGATACGCACGATGAACGAGCCGCCCATGTGACGGGCGTACAGCCAGTTGAAGAGCGCCGACCTGATATTGCCGACGTGCGGCTCGCCGGTCGGGCTGGGGGCGTAACGAACGCGGACGGTCATGGACTCCAATACTACCAGGCGGCTCTGCCCCTCCCTAGCCCTACCGGGCAGCGCAGAGGCGCAGCGCCCTCTGCCGGGGGTGTGGGGACGCCCCCCAACATGGCGGGCGGGTGGGTGGGACCAGCTACGCCCCGTCTACGACGAAGGACTGAGGAGGGACCGCGTTCCCTCTAGTTCCCCTTCGTGCTCGGCAGGAACGGAACCAGCTTGTCCATCAGGGAGGAGAGCGTGCGCGTCTGCACCCACACGTAACCGCTGCCCCGGAATTTCATCACCAAGCCCTCGCCCCCGGCGATGAGCGAGCCAAGCCCGCCGACCTTCCCGATCGAGTACTCGACGTCGCTGGTGAACGCCACGACGTGCCCGGTGTCCACCACGAGCTCGTTGCCCATCTCCACCGTCATCTGCTTGATCGCGCCGAAGGAGTTGTAGTAGACGGTCCCCGGCCCGCCCTCGGAGTAGGCCCGCAGGAAGAAGATCTTCTCCCCGCTGAACATGCCTTTCATCCCTTGGAACTTCGAGTCGGTCTGCACGTTCTCGGTGCATCCCAGGAAGGAGCTCCCCTGTATGAAGAAATCTTCGCCGGGGCGCAGCTCTTGGGACTGGATGTCCCCCGGCGTGGGCGGAGCGAGGCTCACCCAGCCGCCGCTCGGCCCCGCGGTGAACGTGTTCACGAAGAACGACTCGCTGCCCAGCATCCGCTTGAAGCCGCCGAACAACCCGCCTCCCCCCATGCCGGTCTTCATCTCGACGCCCTGCTGCGCGGCCATCGCCCCCGGCTCCGCCTTGATGGACTCCCCCGGCGACAGCTCGACCGTCAGCATCGTGTAAGCAGGGCTGAATTCGATAGTGGAGTTCATGGGGGTGCGGCCTCCTTTGGTCCCTAAGCGCGCCACGCGGCGCGTCCGTGTTGTAGTGAACTTAAAGTCTACCACTCGCGCCGGACTCGCCCCCTCCCCCCATAGCCGCACCCGCACCGTGCTATGCTTACGCCGAACGATTTTGAGTGCGCGCAGGCGCCCGAGCGGGGAGGACGACTATGCTTTCCGTTGAGCAGAACGAACGACTAACGAGGGTTGGACCGGGCACGCCTATGGGCGAGCTGATGCGCCGCTACTGGCACCCCATCGCCGCCAGCGTCGAGCTCGACGCCGACAACCCGACCAAAGAGGTGCGCCTCCTCGGCGAGGACCTCGTCCTCTACCGCGACGCCAAGGGCACGCTCGGGCTCGTCGAGCCGTCGTGCGCCCACCGAAAGGCCAACCTCTCCTACGGCATCCCCGAGGAGAACGGCATCCGATGCGCCTACCATGGCTGGATATTCAACGAGACCGGCCAGTGCGTAGACCAGCCCTCCGAGCCCGAGGGCTCCAAGTTCAAGGAGAAGGTCCGCATCAAGGCGTACAAGGCCCAGGAGCTTGGCGGGGCCATCTTCGCCTACATGGGCCCGGAGCCCGCCCCTCTCCTTCCCCGCATCGACGTGCTCGTCTGGCCTGGGATCCGGCGCACCCAGTCGGTCCATATCCCTTGCAACTGGCTGCAGTGTCACGAGAACTCCCTCGACCCGCTGCACTTCCAGTGGCTGCACCGCTACTGGGGCGGTTGGATCATGAATAAGCAGAGGCCGCCCGAGGAGCGCGACGCCTGGAACGCTAGGATCGGCGCGCGGGGCGCCGACCACCGCAAAATCGGCTTCGAGATTACGGACTACGGCGTCATCAAGCGCCGCCTCGTCGGCGACGAGACCGAACAGGACGACCACTGGCAGATGGGCCACCCCATCCTCTTCCCCAACATCCTGCACATCACGTCCAACCTCCAGTACCGCGTTCCCGTCGACGACACCCACACGCTCCATTTCGTCATCGACCTTCAGCCCCTCGCCCCCGGCCAGGAACAGCCTGAGGTCGTGCCCCACCAAGAGGTCCCCTGCTTCGACGAGAAGGGCAGGATCAAGGCCGATTGGGTGCTCGGGCAGGACCAGGCCGCCTGGATCATGCAGGGCTCCATCATGGACCGCAGCACCGAGCGCCTCGGCGTCTCGGACGTCGGCCTCATCATGTTCCGCCGCATGCTGAACGAGCAGATGGAGATCGTCGCCCAGGGCGGCGAGCCCATGAACGTCCACCGGAACGAGGACGAGAACGAGATACTCATCTACCCGGTGGAGCACTTCCAGTACCCCGGCTACGAGGGCAGTCTGCGCGGCCCGTTCAAGGACATCGTGGTCAAGAACCAAGTCGAGGCTAATCTCTCCGGCGCCGGCGCCGCTCTGCCTGAGTGGAAAGGCATCCAGATCGAAGACCCCACCAAGCGAGGCGGCAGGCCGACTCGCGTCGGCGACGTCCTGTAAGAGGCGGACGGCCACTGCGATTGAAGTCGGGAGAGGCTCGCCATATGGCGAGCCTCTCTTACGTCCGTCATCTCCGCTTGGACAGGACTCTCCCGTCTTAGCGCTCTCCCACGCCCTGTGCAGCTTTTTGTTATGCTCGCGCGGGTTCGCGAGGAGGAGACGCGATGACGACGCGCCGGCTGCCCACCGAACAAGAGGTACGCGGCTATTTCCAGTCGCTCAGCAATTGGGGGCGATGGGGCGACGACGACCAGCTGGGCACGTTGAACCTCATCACCGACGCCAAGCGGCGGCAGGCCGCCTCCCTCGTTCGGGAGGGCGTCACCATCGGCTGCGCGCGGCCCATCACCACCAAGTACGCCGTTGACCAGCCCCTCACCCCGGTCCACTTCATGGTCGAGAGCGGGGAAATCTACTGCCTCGACGACGAGCGCGAGTGGACGACCCAGCACTCGATGGACTACTTCGGCATGGGCATCCACGGCCCTGGCCAGACCCACCTCGACGCCCTCTGCCATCAGTTCTGGGAGGGCCGCATGTACAACGGCAGGCCCGCCAGCGTCGTCTCCGTCGCCGAGAAAGCCACCTTCGGCGCGGTCGACGGCATGAAGGACGGAGTCGTCACCAAGGGAACGCTCCTCGACCTCGCCAAGCTGCGCGGCGTGCTCTGGTTCGAGCCGGGCGACGCCGCCTACGTGGAGGACTTGGAGGCCGCGGAGGAGGCGCAGGGAGTCAAGGTGGAAGAGGGCGACGCTCTCCTCGTCCGGTTCGGCTGGACGAGGCGTCGCAAGATGCTGGGTCCCGTCCCCCGCGAGGGGGGCCGCGCGGGGCTGCACGCCTCCTGCCTGCCGTGGCTGCACGAGCGCGGCATATCCATTCTTGCCTGCGACAGCGCCCAGGAGGTGCGGCCCACCGGGTACGAGGGTATGTTCGGCCCGATTCACTCCGTGGGGCAGGTCGCGATGGGCCTGTGGATCGTTGATAACGCCGACTTCGACGCCCTAGCCGAGGCGTGCGAGCGGTACGGCCGCTACGAGTTCATGTTCTCCTTGGCCCCACTGCACTTTCCGCTTACCACCGGCTCGCCGATCAACCCGCTTGCGGTCCTCTAACTCACATACCACGCCCCGGCGGATGGAGGCCGGAAGGGACCGTCATTCCCGCCCCTCCCGCCATTCCTGCCCCTCCCGTCATTCCTGCCCCTCCCGTCATTCCCGCGAAGGCGGGAATCCAGAGTGGCCGACAGGCCACGCCCCGCAGGCTGCTCGCCCATTTTCGTTGGCCGTGGCGTTAGACGAGGCCAACACGAGAGACTCCCTAGGAGCCCCCCTCTCCCGTCCACTCGTGTGGCCGGGAGGGGGCCGTCATCCCCGCGAAGGCGCGGGCGGCTAGCCGATGGAGGCAATCGCCACAGCCGCCGGCTTCCTCCTGGAGCCGACCTACTGGATAGCATTGCTGAGCGTCGTCGCCCTCTCCGCGCTGGCCAGCACGATTCCCGGCATGAACGCCTTCCTCGTGATGGCGCTCGCCTTCCCCTTCATCCTCTTCGAAATCGACGAGCCGGCCATCGGCCTCGTCGTCCTCGCCACCATCAGCGGCGTGAGCAACACCCTCGACTCCATACCCGCCATCCTCATCGGTCAGCCCAGCGCCGCGACGCAGGTGACGTTCCTGGAGGGGCATCAGCTGGCGCGGCAGGGCCGGGCCGCGCACACGCTGGGCGCGGTCTACGCCGTGTCGGCGCTCGGCGGCATCGTCGGCGCGGCCCTGCTGATCATCGCCATACCCGTGGCGCGCCCCTGGGTGCTCAGGTTCGGTTTCCCTGAGATTGCGGCAACGGCGGTCATCGGCATCGTCATGGTGACGGTCCTGAGCCGCGGCGCGATGGTGAAGGGCCTCATCGCCGCGCTGGTCGGCATGTTGCTCGCCATCGTGGGCGACTTCGGAAGGCTCACGGTCGACCCCTTCGTCCGCTTCCCCCTCATTCCGTTCATCATCGGCCTGTTCGCGCTGCCCGAGATGATCGACCTGATGGTCAGCCGACGCCCGGTCGCCGCCGCAGGCGCTGTCGTATCGCGCGCCGAGGTCTTTCGAGGCGCCCGCTACGGGCTCTCCCGCTGGCGCATGACAGTCCGGCAGTCCGTGTTCGGCGTATTGCTCGGCGCCATTCCCGGAGTCGGCTCCGCGGTGGTCGATTGGCTCAGCTATGCGTTCGGAATCGTCCTGACGAAGGACAAGTCCCAGTTCGGCAAGGGCTCGCTGGACGGCGTGCTGTTCGCGGAGTCCGCGCAGAACGCAAAGGAGGCCGGCGCGGCCCTGCCGACGTTGGCGCTCGGCGTTCCCGGAGCTCCGACCTGGGTGCTGGTTGTGAGCGCGATGATCCCCTACGGCGTGGCGCCCGGCCCTGAGATGCTGGGGACGAACGCCCACATCACCATCCTGCTCGTGATGACGCTGGCCCTGGCCAACCTCGCCATAACCGGCATCGGGTTGGGCGTCACCGGCTTTCTCGCCAGGCTCACGACTATCCCCTACCCGATTATCGGCTCGGTCATCATCCCCGTGGTCTTGCTGTCCGCCTTCATCGACACCACGAGCTGGCGCGGCATCCAGGTCGTTCTTGGTGTTGGGGCCATGGGAATCGTGATGAAACGCTACGGATGGCCGCGCCCGCCGATGATCCTCGGTTTCATCCTGGAGCCAATCATCGAGAGGAACTTCTCGAATGGCGTTAGCCTATTCGGCTACGTCGGCACGCTGAGCCGGCCGCTGACAATCGCAATCCTCGTCATAGCCGCCGCCGTGGGGGCCGTGCTGATGCGCTCCGTGTTGCAGATGGAGCGGGACACGCACGCCCAAGCCGCAGTGGAGGGCGACGCGCCCCCCAAGCGCGTCAGCGGCAGCTTGCGGTCCATGCTATTGCGCCCCGAGACCCTCATCCCGCTCGTCGTCTTCGCGGGCGTCGCACTCCTGCTGTCGGACCATCTGCGCAATCCCGTCCGGCCGGAGCTGCGGTACACCACCTTCCCATTCTGGCTGGCGACCGGCGCCCTCGCGCTACTGGTCCTCGAGCTCTGGCGCGCCGTCCGAGGCTGGCCGCGTCCGCTCACGATCATGGACCTTGGCCTGCTGAGCGCCGGGGCGGAGGGCGCGTGGACGGCGGGGTTCAAGCTCCTTGGCCTATTCGTCCTGTTCGTGCTCGTCGGCACGACCATCGGACTGAAGTACGGAGCGCTGGCCTTCGCGTTCGCCGGGCCGATTGTCCTGCTGCGCGGCTACGGCCGGTGGCCCCTCGCGCTGCTCTCCACCGCGTTCGTTTTCGCGTTCATCTTCATCTTCCTCGACAACGTGCTCTTCGTCATCTACCCCAAACCGTTCATCGCCGAATGGCTCCGCGAGAACGTCTTCTAGCCACGCAGCGCAGCGAGTGCCCCCGCCAAGTCCTCCGGCAACGGAGACTCGAACGTCCGCCGCTCCGATTCGCCGGGGGGCATAGCGAGCTCGAGCCGCGCGGCGTGCAGGAAGTGGCGCGGAACGAGGACCGACCGCTTGCCGTACACCGTATCGCCCACGAGGGGGTGGCCGATGTGCGCCAGGTGAACTCGGATCTGGTGCGTCCGCCCTGTCACGGGGTGGGCCTCGACCAACGTGAACCTGCCCAGCGGCCCGTCGAACCGCTCGCGGACCCGGTACTCCGTAAGAGCTGCCCGGCCGGATTCGACCACCGCCATCTGCTTTCGTCGCCTCGGGTTCCTCCCAATCGGCGCGTCGATTGAGCCGTCGCCCTTCACCAAGCCCGAGACCAGCGCGAGGTAGGTCTTGCCGACGCTGCGCTCCTTCAGCTGGCGGCTCAGACTCCGGTGGGCCGCGTCGGTCTTGGCAACGACGATGAGCCCGGACGTGTCCTTGTCCAGCCGGTGCACGATGCCCGGCCGCTGCGTCCCGCCTATGCCCGGCAGCTCCGGAACAAGCGCCAGCAGCGCGTTCACGAGCGTGCCGCCCGGATGCCCCGGCGCGGGATGGACCGTCAGACCCGCGGGCTTGTCGACCACGATGATCTGCTCGTCCTCGTAAACGACGCCCACTGCGATGTCCTGCGCGGCGAGCCCAAGCGGCTCTGGCGCCGGTATCGCGACTTCCACGACGTCGCCCCGCTGAACGGCAGCCGACGGCTTAGCTGAGCGGCCGTTGAGCGTGACGTGCGCCTCGCGAATGAGCCCTGCGGCGCGCGACCGGCTGACCTCCGGCATCCGCGCCTGCACGAACACGTCCAAGCGCATGCCGGAGTCCGCCTCGGTTGCGGTGAATCTCTCCTCCTGCCCCCTCACGGTGGATTCCTTTCCCCCTGCTTCCGTCTGTAGGGTAGGGTTCCCTTCTTCTACCCCGTCCGCGGGGCGGCGCCCCTTCCTCCTACCCCGTCCGCGGGGCGGCGCCCCTTCCTCCTCCCCCATCTGCGGGGGAGAGCCCCTTTCCTCCTCCCCCGTCTACGGGGGAGGATTGAGGAGGGGGTCCTCGCGAAAGCTAGTCGTGATATTCCTCGTCCCCCGGGATGCTGACAGTCACCAGAGCGGGGACGGCGGGGCGCTGTTGCGACGTGAGGAACATCGTCGCGGCCAGGATGACGACCCCGGTCACGATCGAGGCGTCGGCCAGATTGAAGATGTACCACGGGCCAACGTCGATGAAGTCGGTCACGTGACCGAGGACGATGCGGTCGGTGAGGTTGCCGATGGCGCCCGCGAACATCAGTCCCAGACTGAGTCTGACCCAGAGGGTGGGCTGCTCGTGAGAGCGGTAGAACATCAGCAGGACGCCGATCCCGATGAACGACGCCGCCGTCAGGATGAGGTTCTGACCGCCGAACAGGCCGAACGCGCTGCCCGTATTGGCAACGTGCGTGAACCGGAAGAACCCGGCGTCCGGCCACGAATCGCCGAGGGCCAGCGTTCGCACGACCCAGAGCTTGGACCCCTGGTCTGCCGCGAACGCCGCCAGCGCGGTGAGGATGACGGTCTGATGCCGCCGGAGGAAGCCCGCCATAACCCGCCCAGTCTACCAGTCCGCCTTCTCGTCATTCCCGCGAACGCGGGAATCCAGGAACCCAACCCCCTCCACCATCCTGGGGGAGGGCTGGGGAGGGGGTCCGTCTGCGGCGGAGAGTTAAAGTCCTCTCTCCCGTCTGCGGGGGAGAGTTAGAGAGGGGGTCCGCGCGCCACTCGCCTTTCGTTGGTTGTGGTGTTGGACGCAGGCCAACATGAGGGATTCCCGCGAAAGCGGGAACCCAGGTATCGGCGTCGCTCCCCCAACCGGACGCCGCTCCCAGTGGTCCCAACGTGGCATTTCGCATCCTGTGGGAGAGCGTTAGGGAGAGGGCGGCCGCCGCTGATAGAATCGCCGGGAACCCACCGGAGGAATGGCCCATGACTATGAACGGCACGGCGCCCCGCGTCATCGACCTGCGAAGCGACACGCTGACCAAACCCACGACGGCGATGCGCCAGGCGATGGCGGAGGCGGAGGTGGGCGACGACGTCTACGGCGAAGACCCCACCATCAACCGGCTGGAACGCACAGCCGCCGAGCGGCTCGGCAAGGAGGCCGGGCTGTATGTTACGAGCGGCACCATGGGCAACCTCGTGTCCGCCCTGTCCTGGTGCAATCGAGGCGACGAGCTCATCTGCGGCGCGGACGCCCACCTGCTCGTGAATGAGATGGGCGCCATCGCCACGTTCGGAGGCGTGCAGATGCGCGCCCTGCCCAATGACGCGCGAGGCCTGATGGACCCCGAAGTCGTCGATGCGACGGTCTCGCCCGGCGGGTTCTTCCCCCGGACGGCGCTGCTGACCCTGGAGAACACCCACAACCGGGGCAACGGGGCCGCCTATCCCGTGGCGCAGATGCAGCCCCTCGTGGACGTGGCGCGGAGCCGGGGCATGGCCGTTCACATGGACGGCGCGCGCATCTTCAACGCCTCGGTTGCGTTGGGCACGCCGCCGTCTGAGCTGGCGTCCGTCGCCGACTCGGTGACGTTCTGCCTCTCGAAGGGCCTCTCGGCGCCGGTGGGCTCCGTGGTCGTTGGCGCCGCCGAGTTCATCGCCAGAGCGCGGCGCATCCGCAAGATGGCCGGCGGAGGCCTGCGCCAGGGCGGAGTCCTCGCCGCTGCCGGCCTCGTCGCGCTCGACACCATGGTCGACCGCCTGGCCGAGGACCACGCGAACGCTCGACGACTCGCCGAGGGGCTGGCGGGCCTCCCGGGGTTCAACGTCGACCCCTCGACCATCGAGACGAACATCGTTTACGTCGAGCTGGAGGACGGCGATGGGCCGGGGTTGTCGGCGCGGCTGAAGGAGCGTGGCGTCCTCGGCAACGGCCGCTTCAACTGGGTGCGGTTCGTCCCGCACTACGGCGTCACCGCCGAGGACATCGACGAGGCGCTGGACGTTATCGAGAGCGCCACGAAAGCGGTGGCGTAGCTCTAACTGGCCGCATCGTGCCTAGCCGGGCGGCGCGTAGTAGACTCGCGCCGCTTAGCGCGGAATCGCGACATCGAGGAGGAGAGAGCATGCCGGTTATCGACGCGGACACCCACGTAGACGAGCCGGAGGAGGCTTGGCAATACATGGAGGGCGCGGCGGCGCGGTTCCGCCCGGTGACGGTTTCGCCGCCCGAAGGCGTCGTCCCCGGCGGCATGGACGCCTCCGCAAGCCGGTGGTGGCTCGTGGACGGAAGGCTCCGCCAGCGCATGATCCGCGACGACTACCTGACCAGCACCACGCTCAACTCGCGCGAGCTGCTGGACGTGAACGAGCGGCTCCGGCACATGGACGAGCGGGGCGTGGACATCCACGTCATCTATCCCACGTTCTTCCTGAGCTACGTTACAGGCAACCCGGAAGCTGAGCGCGCCCTGACCGACAGCTGGAGCCGCTACATGGCTGAGAAGTGCGCCCCAACGGAGGGGAGGCTGCGCTGGGTGGCCGTGCCGCCCCTCTTGGACATCGACGCCTCGGTGAGCTATCTGCGCTGGGCCAAGGAGAACGGCGCGGTTGGCGTCTTCAAGCGCGGGCTGGAGCACGGCAAGCGCGTCAGCGACCCGTACTTCTTCCCAATCTACGAGGAGGCGAGCTCGCTGGGCCTGCCCATATGCATCCACACCGGCAGCGGCAATCCCACCGAGGCGCGGCTCGGCCACGGCGACAGCCTCGGCGGCATCCCCATCATGGACGCCTTCCACGCCCTGGTGCTCTACGGCGTGCCGGACAAGTTCCCGGACCTCCGGTTCGGCTTCATCGAAGCTGGCTCGACGTGGCTTCCCTACGTGCTCGACCGGCTGAAGGCCGAGAAGAAACGGCGGTCGTGGATACGCTCCTTCGAGATGGGCGACGACCTCTTGCGTAGGAACCGCTTCTTCATCGCGGTGGACGCAGTCGAAGACATCTCCTACATCCTGTCGTTCGGCGCCGAGGACAGCCTCATGATGGGCAGCGACTACACCCACTTCGACACCTCGGCCGAGCCCAACGCCATCGACGCCGTGCGCCGCTGGGCCTCCGAGGGCCGCATCAGCGAGACCGCCGCCCGCAAGATACTCGAGGACAACCCCAAGGCGTTCTACGGGCTCTAGGTCATCCGGCGGGGAGTTCCCCGCGCGTTGGGGCGAGGAGTGTCCCGGGACATGCTCGGGCCTTGCGTATCACCCCTTTCGCGCCAGGACCAGAGGGTGGTCCTCATTGGTCTTCGGGGTTGTCTCCTCGTAATCGTAGCCGCAACCCGTTGACTGTATCTCGAGCAGCACGAATCCCACTCCAGTGAGCATCTCTGTGTACTCATCGAGGCTGTAGTTGCTCCAATACATCGTCGCTCCGAAGAAGTCTCCCTCCGTGTAGCCTTCCTCACTGCGATGACTCAGGGTGCACAGAAGGAGCCCGCCCGGCTTGAGCCACCGGTGGATTCTTCGAAACAGACGCAGGTGCTCCTCTCGGGGGAGGTGGAATACCGAGTAGAACGCCACCGCCGCGTCGAAGCTGGATGGAGGCAGGGTGACCGTCATGATATCGGCGCATATGAAGTCGCCGGTCGGCGCGTTCCGCCGCGCCAAATCGAGCATCTTCTGCGAGACATCCACTCCTGTGACGCGGTGGCGCGCGGCTAGCGACTTGGCGATGGGGACCCCTGCGCCGCAGCCAACATCGAGCACGGCGCCGCCGTCGCCCAGACGGTCTGACAGTCCGCGTACCTCAACCCCTGGCGCATTCTTGCGAGACTCGTTGTACGCCGCCGCGCACGCGTCATACCCGCGCCTCACCACCGCTTTGTAGTCGACCTCCGGATCTGTCGCGGGGATCATGCGCGGGGGTTTTTGACGTAGATTTGGCTCCATTTGGCTCCATTCGTTCGTGAACCGGGATTGTTGAGGCCCATGGTAGGGAGCGGACTAGCTATGGCGCAACAGGCTGTTGTCATATAATTGCCAAGACGGGAGTGAGGGGCCCCCGGACAGGGAGTTTGGGCTTGCGCAGGAGCGGCCAGGAGGGGCGGCGGCCACGGTGGGTCACGGCGGGCGGCGATGGGGCCAAAGCGGGGCCACGGTGGGCCAAAGCAGAGCCACGATGGGGCCAAATGGAGCCACGATGGGGCCACTGTGGACGCGGGGGCGCGCGGCTAGCGACTTGGCGATTGGGGACCCCGGCGCCGCAGCCGACATCGAGCACGGCGCCGCCGTCGCCCAGACGGTCTGACAGTCTGCGCACCTCAACCCCTGGCGCACTCTCCCGAGACTCGTTGTACGCAGCTGCGCACGCGTCATACCCGCGCCTCACCAGCGCTTTGTAGTCGACCTCCGGATCTGTCGCGGGGATCATGACGCGGGGGTTTTGACGTAGATTTGGCTCCATTTGGCTCCATTCGTTCGTGAACCGGGGTTGTTGGGGTCCATGGTAGGGGCCGATTGTCTATCGTGCAACGGGATGTTGTCGTATTATTAACAAGACGGGAGCGAGGGAGCCCCCGGAGGGGGAGTTTGGGCTTGCGCAGGAGCGCGGGAGGGGCGGTGGGCCGCAATGGGTCACGGCGGGCCATAATGGGGCCAAAGCGGAGCCACGATGGGGCCATAGCAGGGCCACGATGGGGCCAAATGGGGCCAAATGGGGCCACTGTGGACGCGGGGGGCCAGGACCTCCCTGCGGTGCAGGTCCGGAGCCGGAGTTGTGAGTCAGGATCGGGCGATGGGGGCCTCGCCGAGGTCGCGGAGACGGGAATCGACCTGATCGCCCTCAACCCGGTCTACGACATGGAGCGCCAGGCGCAACGGCTCGCCGCCTGTGAATAGTCATGATCTTGAGGCCAGGAAGTTGAGAGAAATTCAAGGTCATTAGGCCAGCTATTCAGGATCATCCGGTCACCCTGCGCGCCGAATCGGAGACCATAGCCGCACTTCATGACGAGGTGCAGCAGATGGCCTATAAAGAGGTGCTGAGAGTGGAGATATCTGAAGTCATCCGCCGCTGGCAGGCGGGGAGCAGCCAGCGGCACATAGCATTGGGGACCGGGCTGTCTCGGGAGACCGTTGGACGATACATCGCCGCGGCGGAGGGGCTGGGTGTGTCTCACGAGGGACCGGCGCCCACCGACCTGCAACTGAATCGGCTGGCGGCGATCGGTCGTTCCGGTCCGCGGGCGGTGGCCACGCCAGCCGAGGACAAGCTGGTTCCCTGGGCAGACCAGATCTATCAGTGGCTCACCGTCGACCGGCTGCAGGTGACGCGCATCCTGGAGTTGCTGGCGGAGCGGGATTGTCGGGTGTCCTATGCTTCGCTCCATCGCTTCGTGGCGCATCGCAACTGGCGTCGGCGCAATCCCAGGACCGTTCGGATGGCAGAGAGTGCACCGGGTGAGGTGGCGGAACTGGACTTTGGACGCTTGGGATTGGCGCCGGACCCAGAGACCGGCCGCCACCGCACGGTGTGGGCGCTGATCGTGGTGCTGGCCTATTCCCGGCACTGTTTCGTGTGGCCCACCTTCAACCAGAAGCTGGAAGACGTCGTCGACGGACTGGAGGCGGCCTGGGCTTTCTTCGGCGGTATTCCCAACTATCTCGTCATCGACAACTTCCCCGCCGCGGTCGCGGGCGCTGACGCTCTGCATCCCCGGCTCACCCGGGGTTTCTTGGAGTATTCACAGCACCGCGGCTTCATCGCCGATCCGGCCCGCGTGCGTCACCCCAAGGACAAGCCCAAGGTGGAGCGAAGCGTCCAATACGTGCGGGAGCGCTTCTTCAAGGGCGGCAGCTTCAGCAGCTTCTCCCACCTGAGGGAGGAAGCGGCACGTTGGTGTCGTGATGTTGCTGGACATCGCGTGCATGGCGCCACCCGGCAGCAGCCCCTGGTCGTCTTCCAGGATGAGGAGCGGCACGCCCTCGCTCCCTGGGATGGCGAGCCCTACGAGGTCACTCACTGGCGCACGGCCAAGGTGCATTCCGATCACCACGTGGCTTGCCAATATGCCCTTTACTCAGTCCCGGCTGCCCTTTGTCCGCCGGGCCAGCAGGTGGAGATCGGGCTGGGCAGCAAACTGGTGCGCATCTACCACCGGGGCAGGCTGATCAAGCTCCACCCCCGTCAGCCTCGCGGTGGCCGCTCCACCGACTCAGAGGACTATCCGGCGGAGCTGACCGCCTACACCCTGCGGGCGCCTGAGAGCATCAAGCGCAGCGCAGCAGAGCAGGGTCCCGCGGTGGCTGACTTCGTCGAGCGTCTCTTCGACGGCCCTCTGCCTTGGGCCAAGGTGCGGCAAGGCCACAAGCTCATACGCCTCGGCCAGCGTTACACCCCGGAACGCCTCGACGCCGCATGCCGCAAGGCCCTGACCGTAGACCTCATCGACGTGCGTCGCGTGGAGCGCATCCTGGTGGAAGCCTTGGAGCAGAGCGAGGTGCAGGAGCATCCCCCGCCATTGCCTGCGGGTCGCTTCACCCGGCCCGGCTCAGTCTTTGCCCTCAGCCACCAGTCATCACCAGGAGATCAGCCATGACCCGTGTCACTGAACTCACGCCTCTGCTCAAACGGCTCCAGCTGGGGCCCATGGCGGCCACGCTGCCCGAGCGCATCGCCTTGGCCAGAAGGGACCAGTTGGACTACGCCTCATTCTTGGAGATCATCCTCGCCGACGAGATCAGCCGACGGGACCACCGGCGCATCGAGCTCCGACTGCACAGCGCTGGCTTCGAGCGGGTCTCCCGCCTCGAGGACTTCGACTGGACTGCGTCGATCACCCTGGACCGCCGGCTCCTTGATGCCGCCTTCTCCCTGCAGTTCCTAGCCCGCAACGAGCACATCCTGCTCGTCGGCCCCGCCGGAGTTGGCAAGAGCTTCCTCGCACAGGCCCTGGGCTACGCCGCCGTCCGCGCCGGACACACCGTCCGCTTCATCCATGCTGACGACTTCTTCAAGACCATGACTCAAGCCAGGGTCGACAACTCCGTGGGACGCACATTCCGCTCGTTCCTCTCCCCAGACCTGCTCATCCTCGACGACCTCGGCCTCCACCGGCTCACCGCCCAACAGTCCGCCGACCTCTACGAGCTAATCATCAGCAGACACCGCGTCTCCAGCTTCGTCATCACCTCCAACCGGGCCGTGGAGGAATGGCTCAGCCTCTTCGACGATCCCATCCTCGGCAACAGCGCCCTCGACCGACTCGCCAACGCCAGCTACCAGATCGTCATCGAAGGCCCCAGCTACCGGCAAAGGCTCTCTCCGCATCGGGCCTTGCTGGGGGCAAAGGAGGTGGTTGACTCGTCAACGACTCACTGATACAAGCCCTAACCACCGGCGTTCAGGGTGGCCGGATGTCCGTGAATAGCACTGGCCTAATGACCCTGATTATCCACACCGCCGAGGTGCTGCCGCTCATGGGGGTTACGCTGGGGGGTTAGCAACGTCCGGCTCTCCCGCCTACGCGTGAAGGACGGCCCCCTGGCGGCCTCTCCGCTGGTAAGGGGGCAGTGCGGCGTCGTTGGGAATCCGGGTGCAAGAAGTTCCCCGTTTGCGTGAAAAAGTTCCCCAGCTCATTTTCGGTACGAGTGAAGAAGTTCCCCAACTCATTTTGGCTACGAGTAAAAGTTCCCCGTTTTCATGTTGGCCAGGCGTGAAAGTTCCCGAAAATCGCGGGGTGAACCGGGGGTTTGGCAGGGCGTTTTCATGGCCGTGGCCTGCTTCCTGGGTCGTCGAACTTCCCCACTCGAGAAATTCTTTGTTTTCATTCATTGAGCGCCGGCCCACACCACAACCAACGAAGTAGGTGGGCGGCAGAGCCGCGGCCTGGAGCGGGCTGAGGGCAGTGTTCCTAGCGGTCTCATTTGGTCTCATTCGGTCTCATGCTTCCTCTAAGGTCCGGCCCTGCGCCCTGCTATGCCTCGGGCGGGTCAGGGCCGTCGGAGACAGGGTAGGGAAGAGGGTTCGTTCGCGCAACAGGAAAATGTCACAAGGGCGATAGCCTCCTCTCAGTCTCCCCGTAGACGAGACCCTTGCATAACCCCATTTCGAGCACGAAGACGACCCTGGTCGGCCGAAATGAGCGCGAATGTCACTCCGCCAGCACTCCTAGCTGCCGCCCATTTACGAGTGGCGAAGGGCGGATTCGCCGCGAAGCATGGGACATTTGTGAGACATTTTGGGACATTTCACTCGTAGGAGTCCTTCTCCCCTCCGGGCCTCCTCAGACAGGCCCAGGGAGGAGGTGAGAGGGATTGGGGAGTCTTTTAGGGCAAAGGTCTCGCAGACGGGGGAGAGGACTTCCGAAGTTCTCGGACTGGGTGAAGAAAGTTCCCGGCTGCATTTTCGTTGGCAGGCGTTTGACTCTCTTCGTTCGTGACCGCGGGGTTGCACAGGCCAATGATATGCGAGAGAGTGCTGATGACGCAACGAGAAGATGTCATAGTTATGACATCACGCGCTTGGCCCCTCCCTAGGGTGTGAAAACGACCCGCTGAAGGTTCTCACGGAGATTACCCCACCACCCGCGGTCCACTCCGTAATGGACCACGTATCCCCAGTCTTCATCCTCCCTGATGCGGCCGGCAACTTGGACCCGGCCAGGCAGGGGAACCTGCTCGAAGACCTCCGCCGGTCCACGGACCCTCACATGCTGCACGTACTCTCCCCTGTCTATCTCCACGACCAGCTCGCCAGCGTCTCGCGACACCACATCTCCGGTAACGCTCACGCACTCGTCCAAGAACACGTCGAGGATCGCAAGCATCTGCCCGGGTGGCGGGATACCTGGAGAATCCGTTGGACACGGGTCCACAGCCGGTGAGGTCAGGTTGATGCCGACCAGCACCACCAGGCCCAGCGCTCCTATGCCGAGCAGGTATATCACCCACATGAGGCAGCCGCGTCCCCGTCCTCGCTCCGGCTTCTCCACTTGCGCCCGTCTCCTCCGCAGCCACCGCACCAGGAACAGAGGCGAATAGAGCAGGGCGCTGAGGTACCCGAACAGGAGAAAGACAACCACCATCACCACGGGGAAGGCTATAACCAACATCACGATCCGCAACCAAGCTGGGATGTTCTCCACCCACTCGGCCGGGAAAATCCCCTCACCACCCACGGTTTCCCCCAAGCCACTGGGCGCCGTCGAGCCCGTCCTCGTAGAAGCCTAGCAATCGCCAGTCCTGGTATTCGCCCGAGCCAAGTGGGACGGAACGCCGGACGCCCAACTGAGGCAGGTCATCAGTAGTAGCAAGTGAACACGTGGTGACTCGTGGCCGCGACGCACCCCTGCACAGGGTCATTGCCGTTCTCCTTCACGGGCTGAGTGTTGCCGCCAGTGAGGAGGACACCCCGGCCCAATTGCCACCATACAGGGTATCCGCCACTGCCGGCAGCCGATGATGTCCTGGCCTTTCAGCAACGGCTGGTGTTCTGATTGTCCCGGCGACGCGGAGCATGCCATCAAAGCAGGCAACGAGGAAAGCCGGCTCGAGAGCGGCAGGCGAGGGCTCGCGGGGGGAGCCGTGCCGACTGGGTGGAACCTGCTCCTCTTGGGGGCTACACTCGGCCAAACCCGTGAGTCCCGGAGGAGGCGCCAAAGCATGAGCGATCCCATCGTTGAACGTCTTACGAGTTACGTGGCCGGCGTCGAATACCAGGACCTGCCCAGCGAGGTTGTGCACCAGGTCAAGCGGCTCGTGATCGATTCCATGGGTTGTGGATTGGCGGCCGGCGACGCCGCTCCGGTCCGCGCGGCCCGCGACCTGGCCCTCGAGGCGCATGGTTCGTCGCCGGCCACGCTGCTGGGGACCACCGAGACGACCACTCCGGACATGGCCGCCTTCGTGAACGGCGCCATGGTCCGCTATCTGGACTTCAACGATTCCTACAACGGCAAGGACATCGCCCACCCTTCCGACAACATCCCCGCGGTGCTGGCTGCTGCGGAGGCCCATGGCAAGTCGGGCCGAGAGCTGATCGCGGCCGTCGCGCTCGCATACGAGGTGCAGGCTGCTTGGGCGGATAGCTTCCAGCTCGCTTCAGGCGGCGCCTGGGACCAAGCCGCCTATGCCGCCATCTCGGCGCCCCTCGGAGCGGGCAAAGTGATCGGCCTTACGGTGGAGCAGCTCGCGGAGGCGCTGCGCATCTCCGTGGTCAGCAGCATGACGCTTGGCGAGGCCCGGCGCGGGACCATCTCCCACTGGAAGGCGGCGGCTGTCCCAAACGCGGGCAGGAACGGCGTGTTCGCGGCCATGCTCGCCCGGCGTGGGATGACGGGCCCACCGGAGGTGTTCTCCGGCTCGCACGGCTTCTTCGCGGGAGTGACGGGCTCCCCTGTCGAGCTTGCTCCCTTGGCGCGGGAAGCCGGCAATGACCGCGCGTTCCGGCTCATGGAGTCGCGCTTCAAGCGATTCCCGGCGGGCTTCGTCTCCCAGACCGCAATTGAAGGCGCGATAGAGGCGCGGGGGGTGCTGGGCATCGCCGACGCGGACGAAATCGACCACGTCCACATCCGGACATTCGAGAGCGGCAAACGAATCATGGCGGGCGACCCCACTCGCTGGCGCCCTGAAACGCGAGAGACCGCCGACCACAGCATTCCCTTTGTCGTAGCCTGCGCCCTTCGGTTCGGCACGCTCGAGCCCGCCCACTTCGAGGACGACGTCCTACGCGACCCTGTGTTGCTGGACCTGATGCAGCGTATCGAGGTCGTGCAGGACCCGGAATGCGACGCGGCCTGGCCGGAGGCCATCCTCAACATATTGACGGTCCGGACCTCGGACGGCCGCCGGCACACGGCGGCGGTCCCTTACTACACCGGGCACTTCAAGAAGCCCATGAGCGACACCGACATCGAGAACAAGTTCCGGCGGCTCACGACAGGCCTGCTCGACGAGTCCCGTCAGCAGACTGCGTTGGACTGGCTCTGGCGCCTCGACGAGGAGGCCGACCTTGGCCGGGTCATGGCGTCGATGGCTATCGCGTAGACAACCGACAGTCCTCTACAAGCCGTAGAAGCGTTGGGCGTTCTTCGACAGCACCGCTTCCTTGTCGGCGGCGCTCATGCCGTTGGCTTCGAGCAGCTCGTCTATCTCATGCCGCACGGTTTCCCTGTTCACTTCGTGAGGAAAGTCCGACGAGTACATGAACGCCTCGGGACCGCAGACTTGGACGGCGTAGGGAAGAATGTGCTCGCCGCCCTCGCATCCCACGTATATCCGGCCTTCCTGCATCTGCCGCAGGATGTACTGGGCCACGTCCTCGCCTTCTCTCAACTGGAGGTACATGCCATCAGGGTCATAGGGGATGTGGGACGCGTACGACTCGCTCAACCGTTCGAGGCAGACCGTGAGCCAGGCCACTCCCCCTTCGAGGAAGCCGATACGGATGTTCGGATACCGGTCGTAGATGCCATTCATGAGGATTCCCGAGAACGAGATCATCTGGCCGAACGAGTGGCCCAGACCATGGACTGCCGGGTAGACGTTGAAGTCGTCGAAGCCGAGGCCGCTATGGCAACCGCCGTGGACCCCGATGCAGCAATTGAGGCGTTCGGCTTCCTCATAGACCGGCCAATACTCGCGCGACCCTAGGTGCGCTTTGAGACCTGTGGCGGGAAGCATTGCTCCGACCATGCCAAGCTCCACGACTGCCCGCCGGAGTTCAACGACGGCTGCTGCTGGATCCTGCATCGGTATTATGGCCATTCCCTTGAACCGCGAGTCGTTCTGGAGGTAGGTCTCGTGCAGCCAGTCGTTGTACGCGCGCGTCACCGCGACCGCGAATTCGATGGAGACAATCTTCCCGTAGGACAAGGCGGAAGTCGGGTAGAGGATCGTCGAGTTGATGCCTGCGTCGCGGAGGAATGTCTTCCATTCTTCCGTGCCGGTGGGTTGAAACGATCCCGCGGGAGCTGAGAACACTGACGCAGAGTGCATGTGGTCGAGCGGGGGAAACAGCCGGTTTAGCGCGAAGGGCCCTCTTTCCTTGTACCCTCCCGGCATGTGCCTCGATATCCCCTCGGCGTTCTCAAAGAGGTGACCGTCTGCATCGATGACCGTTTCCAAGTCGACCGCCATAATTGCTCCTTCCTCCTTCGCCGGACCGAGACCTAGTCCGCGCCGCCTGCGTTCCGCTCTTTCCTAAGCTAGAAGAACAGGGCGCGGAGGAATGGGTTTGGCCACAGCACGTGCATCACTGCATCCATTATCCCGAATATCACCGCCGCGGCCAACAGGCATGGGATGAGCGCCAGTCCTAGCTGCCGCATCGTTAGAGTGGTGTTGAAAGGAATGAACGCCATCGGAAACAGCACCGCAGCCCAAGGGAATCCTATTATCCCGACTACAAAGACAAAGCCGAGAAGCCACCCAATCTGCGGCAGCAACTGGCGGACCGCGCTCACGCCGGTGCCGCTTCGCATACCAATGTCCATTATCTTCGCGTCTGTGGACACCTTCGGGAATAGGGTCTGGACTAAGATTGCCGCGATCAGCCCGAAGAAGGCTAGACTGGCCCAGAACGGCAAAAACCGTGTCGGCCCCTTGAAACTCAACGTATCCGGGAACACTATGATGGCCACCCATCCAAGCATGACGAGCCACAGCAAGTTTTCCCATCGCCATCGCAATTGGAGTTTGCGTCGAGTTGGCGGCGGTCGATTACTAGAGTTCTCTTGCTCATTGGCTCCGTCCGACCCTAGTACGACGCTGGTCGCCTGAGCGACTTGCGACTCACGGTCTCGCAAGGCCCAGGTAAGGAATACTATGAACAAGGCCCCGAGCACGAGGATGCCTAACGCGAAGGGGCGCGTCAGGAAGACGAGCGGTCCGTCCCCAATCTGCAATGCTGGCCAGGCATTGCGTTCTACGACCGGGCCCAAGATAAAAGCGAGAATGAATGGCGGCCGCGGCCAACCCCACCACTTCATCGCCATACCCAATCCTCCGAAGCACAGCATGACAACGATATCGAGCATGCTGAAGTTCGCTTGGTAAGCGCTGAGGAATATCAGTGGCAACAGCAGTCCGGCAATGTACGGATAGGGGATGCGTGTAAGCTTGGCTATCGGTCCGGTTAGCAGGACTGCGAGGAGAGATATCAACACGTTGCCGATGCCGATAGCGAGCACTATTCCAATAGTGATATTGAGGTTCGCCGTCAGCATAGAGATGCCGGGAGCGAGGCCGAAGGACAATAGGCCCGCGAGGATGAGGGCCCACGCAACGCTTCCTGGTATGCCGAAGGCTAACGTGGGCACCGCTTGCCCCGCGTTCTGGGCGTTCTGGGCCGACTCCGCAAACAGCACGCCGTCCAAGCTGCCCTTTCCGAACTGGGACTTGTCTTTGGTCAGGGAAACGCCGAGCGCGTACGACATCCAATCGATGACCCCGGACCCTACCCCGGGGATAATGCCTAGCGTCACGCCGATTAGGCCTTGCCGGACGGCCACGACCCAATGCTTGAGGCCATAACGAACGCCGCTGACCACCTCCTTCACCGAAACGTCTCCGTGCTCGGCGACGGCCCGTCGAGTCATGCTGAGATCGACGACCTCGGGAAGCGCGAATATTCCGAGCAATACAGGTATGAGCGGCAGTCCTTCATTGAGATATATCTCGCCGAATGTGAAGCGGGGCACCATGGAAAAGGCGGTGATGCCGATCGTCGTGACGAGGAGACCGAAGACGGCGGCAATCAGACCCTTCAGCACTGCCCCTCTTGATAGCGCCGAGACCATGCCGATGCCAAACAAGGCCATTACGGTGATTTCCGCGTACGAGAAGTTCACAATGAACGGCCGGATTGCGGGCATGACCAGCGCAAGCATGAACGCCGAGACCAACCCTCCGATCGCGGAGACGGCGTAGACGGCTCCGAGAGTCCGTGCGCCCTCCCCTCGGAGGGCGAGCTGATGGCCTTCCAGGAATGTCACCTGGGTCGCCGCCGTCGGGTAGCCCAGGAGCACGGCCGGAATGGCGTCCATCGTGTTATTGAGCGACAGGATGCCGGCGATAAACACAATCCCCAGAGCTGGTTCGAGGTTGAGGACGACGAAAGGCAGGGCGATTGCGACCACAGTCAGCGTCCCGACGCCGGGAATCATCCCCACCGGCCCAGCCACCAACACCGCGGCGAACAAGAGCAGCCAGAAAGTCGGGTCCGTCAGGAATTCGGCGATGTAGGAGCCGGATTGAGCAAGGGTGTCCATGAACCCCTTTAGCAGCTACGGATGGATAGCCAGGGCCGCGTGAGAGGACCGGACTGTCCAGTCCGGTCCTCTCACTGCATCTTCAGTTAGAACGGAGACACGTAAACCGGTGAGTACTTCTTGTAGACCTCATCGAGGAAGTTGGCATCCACTGCGGATGCCAATTCATTGAGTGTTGGCCCGTCGATGAGGGTCAGTCCCCTGCCGAGGAGTGATTCGAGACCGCCCCTGAATTCTTCGTCCGCGAACGCTTCAACCATGGCGTTCGAGATTATTGCGCGAATCTCGTCCGGCGTGTTCTTGGACATAACTGCGGTGCGCTGAAGGGCTCCCTCACCTGACTGCATCGCGTTGTATTCGCGCACTTCCTCTTCGCTGAGGTAATCGCGAATGTTCTGGATGCCCTCCGGCAGGGGGCCTTCCGTGTTCGGCGAGATGGCCACAGAGTAATCGGACATGATCGCCATAGGGATCACGTACCCGTCTGTCAGCCAGCCCGGGCGATCGAGTCCCAATCGGTACCAGAAACCTGAAATCACCGTGTCGGCGTCGTGCCGGTCCATGGTCAGGAACGAGCCCGGCGTGCTGCCGTCGAAGCCCGTCAGGATATCAATCGGGAGATCGAGCTTCTCTTTGAGGAACACGGTCTGGGTCCATCGCGAGTCCCCCTCGGCTGCTGCAGTGATGGAGAACTCGGTAGTCCCCCCAAGCATGTCGTCGACGCTCGTGTAGGGCGAGTCTTTGTGGGCGTACCAGACCGAGGGGATCAGATCGAACGAGAAGACGCGCTGAAACTCGTTGGCCTTGAACTTCGCCTCTCCGGGGAAGACCAGCTCCTCAACCGTCGAACCGCCGACACCATAAGCCATCGTGAGTCCATCGCCTGGGCCGTCAAACAGCTGGTTCAGCGCGTTGAAGTAGGCGGACCGAGTCGGCACCGCCGTCATTACGAACCGAGGATTGCCTGGTATGAACTCTCCCAGCCTCTGCACGACGTAGCGGGCTTGGATATCCGAGTTGCTACCCGCGCCCCAGCCGACGATGACGCGGACAGTCTTGCCTTCGTAGTGGGGCGGACCCTGCGTCGGCGTCGGAGCTGGCGTCGGAGTGGCCGTTGGAGCCGCGGTCGGTCCGGCAGTCGGGGCCACGGTCGGCTCCGGCGTAACGCCCGGCGGCAGGGCTGTCGGCGTCGGCGCCGCAGTCGGCGTCGGTGCGGGTGTCGGGGTCGGGTCTGCGCCGCACGCCGCTGTGACAACCAGGGCGAGAGTCAGCGCAGCGAGGGCCACGACCCTCGGTATCCCACGGATGATCGATGGCATCGCGGTCTCCTATGCTACGGGATTGGGAGGCAAGCTCCAGCCGTGGCATCCCTCGTCGAGAGCGTAGTGGTAGGACTCGCCAGAGTATGGCCTATCCTACAAAAAGGCGAGTGAAATGTCGAAGCTTGGCTGCCCAAGGCATACGACTAAACACCGTGCCCTGATTGCCAGGATGCCTAGGCGCGCTGGCCTCATAGAGGATGTCTTTCACGCTCTGGTCACGGGTTTGGACGTGGCGGAGGATCCGGGGGGATTAGGAAGACGGTTGCACAGGCGGGGGAGCGGGCCATGGAGCCCCTAGTTCAGCCGCTCGAAGATCGTCGACACTCCCTGCCCGCCGCCTACGCACATGGTGACGAGTCCGAAGCGGCCGTCGGTGCGCGACAGCTCCTCCATGAGCTTGACGGTCATGATTGCGCCGGTGGCCCCGACGGGGTGGCCGAGGGAGATGCCGCTGCCGTTGACGTTGGTCTTCTCCGGGTCCATCTCCAGCTCGCGCATCACGTAGGCCGCTTGGGCGGCGAACGCCTCGTTCAGTTCGACGAGGTCGAGGTCGTCGATGGCCATGCCGGTCTTCTCCAGCGCCTTGCGGGTCGAGGGGACCGGCCCGATGCCCATGACCGACGGGTCCACGCCCGAGACGCCGCGTCCCACCCACCGCAGTCGCGGCGTGAGGCCGAGGGACTCGGCCCTCTCGCGGGACATGACGACGACCGCGGCGGCGGCGTCATTGATGCCGGCCGAGTTGCCTGCGGTGACGGTCCCGCCGTCCTTGAAAACGGGGCGCAGCTTGCCCAATCCTTCCAGAGTCGTGTCGGCCCGCGGGTGCTCGTCCGTCGTGACTTCTACGGGGTCGCCGCGCCGCTGGGGCACGGAGACCGGAGCA
Source organism: Dehalococcoidia bacterium (assembly GCA_965219425.1). Taxonomy (GTDB): domain Bacteria; phylum Chloroflexota; class Dehalococcoidia; order Lucifugimonadales; family Australimonadaceae; genus S5-327. The sequence goes on along the minus strand of OZ244741.1, from coordinate 2,866,230 downwards.
ATCTGGCCGTCGAAGTACCCTTCGGCCTGGGCGTGGACGGCGCGCTGATGGCTCAGGAGCGCCATGGCGTCCTGGGTCTCGCGCGTGATCTCGAAACGCTCGGCTACGTTTTCAGCGGTCACGCCCATGTGATAGTCGTAGATGGGGCAGCTCAGGCCCAACGTGAGGCCGTCGGTGACGGCGTAGTCGCCCATGCGGGGGCCCTCGAAGCGGACGCCGCGCATCAGGTAAGGCACGCGGCTCATGCTGTCCGCGCCGCCCGCGACGACGATCTCGGACTCGCCGGTTGCGATGGCCTGGACGGCCAGGTTGATCGATTCGAGTCCGGAGGAGCATGCGCGGTTCACGGTCATGGCGGGAATGTGCTCCGGCAGCCCGGCCTTGAGCATGGCGCGCCGCGCCGTGTAGCCGGTCTCGTCGGCCTGGAGGACGTTGCCCATGATGACCTCGTCCACGTCGCCGGGCTCGATGCCGGCGCGCTCTACGGCGGCCCTGATGGCGACGGCGCCGAGCTCCGAGGCAGGCATGTCCTTGAACGAGCCGCCGAACCGTCCGATGGGAGTCCGCGCGCCGCTGACGATGACAACGTCCATCATTCCCTCGCTCCTCGCGGATAGACCGCGCGGCGATTGTACGGGTCGGCCTCTCACGACGCCAACGGCGGAGGTGGGTTGATGCTGTGATGCTATGATGCTCTCATGCGAACGACGCTGACGATTGACGATGACGTGCTGGCGGCGGCACGGACGATGGCTGAGCACAGTGGAAGCAGCCTCGGCAGCGCTGTGTCGGAACTTGCGCGGCGCGGACTTGAGCGAACGGTTATCACTGTGGATGACCTCAGCCTCCCGGTGTTTCGCGTTCCACCCGGAACCCAGGTCATTACTAGCGAGGACGTGTACCGGGCGCTCGACGAGTGGCCGTGATTGCGCTGCTAGATGTCAACGCGTTGGTGGCTTTGGCTTGGTCCAGCCATGTGCACCACGACGCAGTTCGGTATTGGTTCATCCGGCAGCGGGAGGAAGGTTGGGCGACCTGTCCGCTGACTGAAGCGGGGTTTGTTCGCCTCTCGTGTAACCCGTCGGCGGTGAAGTCCCCGATAACCCCTCGCGAGGCCCTCGAGATGTTGGGAGAGCTCAGGCAGTTGGGGGGGCACTCGTTCTGGCCTCTCGACGTATCGATGCTCGACTTGCCCGGCCAGATTGTCTCCCGCGTCCAAGGACATCGCCAGATTACGGACGCCGTCCTGCTGGCCGTCGTGATGCGCCGTGACGGGCAACTCGTGACGCTCGACCGCAGGCTCCCCGAACTCGCATCCGGCGAGTTGTAGCGCTTCCTTCGCGTGCTACCGGACTAGAGACCGCCAGGTCGAGCGGGAGCTATTTCCCATGGCAGCGCTTGTACTTCTTGCCGCTGCCGCAGGGGCAAGGCTCATTGCGGCCGATCTTGCGATTGCCTGCGAACGTCTGGAAGCGGGCGTCGGCGTTGCGGCGCGACTCGCACTCGACGCAGGTGCAGGCCGGTGGGTGGTCCGAGTACCAGCCGGTGCGCTCTTTGCCGGTGACCATCGCCTTACGCCTGCCGGTACCGGTTCACGATGGGCAGCCTACGGTCGCGCCCGAAGTTGCGGCGGGTGATCTTCACGCCCGGCGGCGCCTGCCTGCGCTTGTACTCGCTCCTGTCCACGAGGCGGATGGTCAGCTCCACGGCCTCCCGCGGCATGCCCGCCTCGAGCATCTCTTCCACGCTGCGGTCCTCCTCCACGTACGCCTCGATGATTGCGTCGAGCACGTCGTAGGGCGGCAGCGAGTCCTCGTCCTTCTGGTCGGGACGCAGCTCGGCGGTTGGCGGGCGGACGATGATCGACTCCGGGATGACCTCCCGGTCGGCCATGGCGTTGCGGTGGCGCGACAGCTCCCGCACGAGGGTCTTCGGCACGTCCTTGATGACGGCGAACCCGCCGGCCATGTCGCCGTACAGCGTTGCGTAGCCCGTCGCCATTTCGCTCTTGTTGCCCGTCGTCAGCACAATCCATCCGAACTTGTTCGACGCCGCCATCAGCAGATTGCCGCGTATGCGCGCCTGGATGTTCTCCTCGGTCGTGTCGGGCGCCGCGTCCCCAAACTCCTCCGCGAGCGTGTCGAGATAGGAGTCGAATACCGGCTTGATGGGCAGAACGGCCATTCGCACCCCAAGATTGGCGGTGAGCGACACGGAGTCCTCGTACGACTGGTCGGACGTGTACTGGGACGGCATGAAGAACGTCGTCACCTTGTCCGGTCCGAGGGCGTCGGCGGCGATAGCCGTCGTCAGTGCGGAGTCGATGCCGCCTGAGAGACCGATGACCGCGCCGCGGAACCCGCTCTTGACGACGTAGTCGCGTGTGCCCGTGACCAGCGCCTGATACACCTCGCTCAGCGGGTGCAGCTCCTCGGCCATGGGCGCTGGGAGGGGCTCGCGGCTGCCGGGGCGCGCGTCGAACAGACGGTAGTGCGCGGGCAGGCCGATGCCGCCCAGCTTCGCCTCGATCAGCGAGCCGTCCAGCGACGGCGGGCCGACCTCATCGGCGTCGATGTCGACGACGACGAGGGAGTCGTCGAACTGGGGCCCGCGGGCGATGAGCGCGCCCCGCGGGTCGAACACGACGCTCTGGCCGTCGAACACCAGCTCATCCTGTCCCCCCACGACGTTCACGTAGGCAACGAACAGCCCGTGCTGGGCCGCCCGTTTGGAGAGCATCGCGTGACGCTGGGGCCCACGCCCCCGGTGGTAGGGCGACGCGTTGATGTTCACGATGACCTCGGCCCCCGCGAGCCGCTGAACGGTGGTCGGTCCCACGTCGTACCAGATGTCTTCACAGACGTTCACGCCGACCTGCACTCCGTTGACGGTGAATACGGGGCACTCGTCGCCTCGCTCGAAGTAGCGCTCCTCATCGAACACGCCGTAGTTGGGCAGCAGGACCTTGTGGTAGATGTTGACCAGACGTCCGTCGTAGGCGACTGCCGCTCCGTTGAAGATGCGCCCCATGACCTCATCGGGGTACGGGACCGCCCCCAGATGGAACGGCTCGCCATCGACCAGATCGGGCGCGCCCGCGATCACGGCGATGTCCCCGCTGGCGGCGGCGAGCCGTTCGAGCTGCGCCGCGGCGTCCGCCAAGAACTGCTTCTTGAAGAGCAGGTCCTCGGGCGGATAGCCGGTGAGGGCGAGCTCCGGAAACGCTACAACGTCTGCGCCCCGCTCCCGCGCCTCGTCGATGAGCGCAATCATCCGGTCGGCGTTGCCTTGGAGGTCGCCAACTGTCGGGTTGAACTGCCCGAGGGCTAGGCGGAGTGGTCTCGTCACGTTCGTGAACCAGCGTTTGCCGCGCCTGCGGCTGCCGAAGGACGCTCCGAGCATATCACGCCGTCCCCACTCTCAATCTCTGCTGGTCTTCTCCCGGTCTGCGGACACTGAGGAAGAGCGGCCTGCGGGAAGAAGTCGCCCCAAAAAAGGAAGGCGCCCGCTTGACGGGCGCCTTTGGGGGTGGCGGGGTGGGGTGGGGGCCTACCCGCCTGAGCGTCGGCGTCGTCGAGCTGAGCGGCGGGCGGCGATGCGGGCCTTCTCGCCCTTCGAGCGGAAGAACCGACGGTCCTTGTGCTCCTTGAGAATCCCGTTCCGCGTCACCGCCGCGCGGAAACGCGAAACGATAGCCTCGGGCGGCTCGCCGTCTCTGATCGATACGTAGGCCATGAACGCTCCAGCAATTGTCTTTGCGACCGAGCAAACATAGCATATCGCGAGCGCCGTGAGCAAGGCAGCTAAGGGAGCTAACGGGCGCCGCCCGGTTGACAGGAAGCCCCGGCCGCGCTATTTTGCATTAGCACTCGCTCGTTTCGACTGCTAAGTCGCCAGGTTATACGGATGCCCATATACGCATATCAATGCGGCGCCTGCGGCAATGAGTTCGACCTCAAGCAAGGGTTCGACGCCAGCACCGAGACCATCTGTCCCGTGTGCGACGAGACGGCCAGGCGCAGGTTCATCGCGCCGACCGTCATCTACAAGGGCTCCGGCTTCTACACCACCGATTACGCCCGCAAGGGCAACGGCTCGTCGAACGGCGCCTCCTCTTCCTCCTCTTCGGACTCGAAGTCTGACTCCAAGGCGGAGTCGAAGAGCTCCGAGTCCAAGACCTCCGAGTCGAAGAGCTCCAAGAGCAAGGCCTCCAGCGAATCCAAGTAGCGGATGCGCGCGGTCCTTCAGCGCGTCAGCAGCGCGTCCGTTTCCATCGAAGGCGTATCTGTAGCTTCCATAGGCCGCGGCCTTCTCGTCCTCGCGGCTGTGGGACGCGACGACACCGACGCCGACGCGGCCTACGTCGTGGATAAGACCGTTAATATGCGCATCTTCCCCGACGATGCGGGCCGCTTCGATCGCTCACTGCTCGATGTCGGCGGGAGCTTGCTTGTCGTCAGCCAGTTCACTCTGTACGGGGACACGCGCAGGGGACGGCGTCCGTCCTTCACCGATGCCGCCGCCCCCGCCGACGCGGCCTCCCGTTTCGCCGACCTCGTCGAACGGTTCCGGAACGCGGGCGCCGCCGTCGAGACTGGCCGTTTTCAGGAGATGATGGACGTCACCCTCGTCAACGACGGCCCTGTGACCATCATCGTCGACTCCGCGGACCGCCGGCGCCCCAGGCGTTAGCGATAGTTCCCCTGTTTGCCGTCTGGGCCGCCTTGACCGTCCTCACTCTGGCTTGCTAGCGTCGCTCCATACGCTGGACAGGAGGATGTGATGAGTCCCGCAATGAACAGGTTCGGAGGATGGGCTCTCGTGATCGGGCCGCTGCTCGCGTTGGGGTTCTTCCTGATCGAGCCAGGCGGGCTGCTGATAGACCGCGCCGACACGACCGACGCGGTGGCGGGAATCACGGCGAAGGCGTCGAACACTGAACTGACGCATTTGACCTCCCTGGTCGTGCCGTTCGGTCTGGCGCTCTTGCTGTTCGGGTTCATCGTCCTTCAGGCGGGGGCGATCCGTGAGGGCGGCGGGATCGGCGCGGCGCTGCTCGCCGTTCTGCTCATGGGGCTCGGCACTTCCGCGTGGGGGATAACCCAGACGTTGAACCACCCGATCTCGGAGATTGACGTTTCGTCGGCGCAATCGCTGTCGGTAGGCCTGGCGCTCAGCGAGGTGCAGTCCTCGACCCGTCTCCTCGGAGGGCTGTTCGCGGCCGCCGGATTCCTCGTCCTGGGCCTGAGCCCGTGGATGCGGGGCCGCTCCAACACGCTCGCGGCGAACGGCGTCGTGCTCATCTCTCTCGTTGCGCTCGGCAGCCTGATCGTGGGGCTCTTCGCGGTCGATCTGCGGGCAGAGGCCACTACGATTCCGAGGGCGTGCTACTTCCTCTGGGTCGCCTGGAGCGTCTACCTGGGCGTGGGCCTCATCAGGAGCAGTGAGAGCGCATCCGGCTGACGCGGCCCCGGGCCTCCCTCGCGCTTTGCTGAGCTCGCGGCTGTCCCCTCCCGCAGACGGGAAGGGGTTAGCCGGTCGACGGCGGGCCTTCCGACGCCGCTCGCGCCAGAACGTCCTCGTCGGGGACCATTTCCAAGAATCGCCAAGGGAAGACCAAGGCCCTCTCGTCGCAGAAGGACTCCACGACCTTCCAGAGGTCGCTGTCTCCCTCGACCCCACGCCGGAGGACTGTCGGCGTGCCGGTTGTGGCGTCGCCGGCGGCGGGCAGCCAGTGATCGGTGCGCGCGGCGAACTCGCGGAAGCCAAGCGTATCGTTCCCCACCATAACGAGCCGGTGAGTCTTCTCGTCCCACGCAACCATCAGCTCCTCGATCCGGCAGCCCATGACGAAACGATCATACCCCACTGGGTGGCCCCCCAATCCCCCAACCCCCTGCCCGTTACGTCCTCCCCGTCTGCGGGGGCGGATTGAGGAGGGGCACTAGCCGACCACCGTCCCCGCCGCTACACTGCCCGCGATTCCAGAGGCAGGCGGAGGACGCTATGGGCAACCTACTCGATGGCAAGGTGGCTATCGTCACCGGCTCCGGGCGCGGCATTGGACGCGAGCACGCCATCGCGCTGGCCGAGGAAGGCGCGAGCGTCGTCGTGAACGACATCGGCGTCGAGCGTGACGGGACCGGCGGCGCGCGAGGGCCCGCCGACGAGGTCGTCGCGCACATCAGGGAGGGCGGCGGGAACGCCGTCCCAAGCTACGACGACGTATCGGACTACGCCGCCGCGGGCAACCTGATCAAGACGGCCCTCGACAACTTCGGGCGGCTCGACATCCTCGTGAACAACGCGGGCACCTTCCAGTACCGCCTCTTCCATGACCTCACGGAGGCGGAGTGGGACGGCCTTATGGGCGTCCACCTCTACGGTACGTTCAACACCTGCCATCACGCCGTAAAGGTGATGATGGAGCAGCGGTACGGTCGCATCATCAACACCGCCTCCAGCCAGTGGCGCAACCCCGAGGGACGCGCAAACTACGGCGCAGCGAAGGGCGCCATTGTGTCCCTCACGTGGGGGCTGGCTTTCGAGCTTCGCAATCACAACATCACCGTGAACGCCATCGCCCCCATGGGAGCCACGCGCGGCTTCGCCGACAACACCTACCGCGACATGCTGGCCGACGCCGGCCTCGACCGGAAGAAAGACCCCGCCGAGCAGGGCGGCAACCGCGCAGGCCCGGAGTTCGTCTCGCCCACCGTCGTCTTCCTCGCCTCCGACCTCGCCGTGAACGTGAACGGCGTCGTCTTCAGGGTCGGTTCGGGCAAGGTGGCCCGCTACACCCACCCCACGGAGGCGCGCACCCTCTACCGGGAGGCCGGCAATGGCTCGCCGTGGACACTCGACGAGCTCGACGAAGCCTTGCCGTCGACGGTTATGGGCGGCGAAACCAAGGCCCCCTTCATTCCCTAAGCCCCCATCCCCTAGCCTCCCCACCATCCCGGGGAAGCTAGTCCCCCTTCCTCCACCATCCTGGGGGAAGCAAGCCCGCCTCCTCCACCATCCTGGGGGAAGCTAGTCCCCCTCCTCCACCATCCTGGGGGAGGATTGAGGAGGGGGGAGACGCCGAACAAGGAGACAGCCATGCCAGACGACTACATCCCGCCGAAAGGCGCCCGGCTCGAGGGCAAGGTCGCCGTCGTCACCGGCTCAGGACGCGGCATCGGCCGGGCCCACGCCATCGCCCTCGCCTCCGAGGGCGCCAAGGTCATCGTGAACGACCCCGGCGTCGAACGGGACGGCAGCGGCGGCACGGTGGCCCCCGCCGACGAAGTCGTCGCCATTATTAAGGAGAACGGCGGCGAGGCGACCGCCAACTACAGCTCCGTCGCCGACTTCGAACAGGCCGGCCAGATCATCGCCACGGCGATTGACGCCTACGGACAGCTCGACATCCTCGTGAACAATGCGGGGATTGCGCGGGAGGGCCTCTTCCATCAGATCAGCCCGGAGGACTTCGCAGCGGTCGTCGGGACTCACCTGAAAGGGACGTTCAACACCTGCCGCCACGCCGTGCCTCTGATGAGGGCGCAGCGCTCGGGCCGCATCATCAACACCGCGTCCAGCCAGTGGCGGAACCCCGAGGGACGCGCCGCCTACGGCGCCGCCAAAGGCGGCATCGTCAGCCTGACGTGGGACCTCGCCTTCGAGCTGCGCTACCACAACATCACCGTCAACGCCATCGCGCCGATGGCCCAGACGCGCGGGTTCCTCAACTACCGCCATCCCCAGGTCCTGGCCGAGGCCGGCATTCCCGCGAAGAAGGCCGGCGACGAGCTCGCGTCCGCCAGACCCGGCGGCGAGCACGTCTCGCCCATCGTCGTATGGCTCGCCTCCGACGCGGCGTCCAACGTCAACGGCTGCGTCTTCCGGGCGGGCAGCGGCAAGTACGGCATCTACACCCACCCCACCGAAGTCCGCGCCGTGCACAAGGACTGGCGCAACAAGGGCAAGTGGACACCCGAGGAGCTCGGCCGCATCCTCCCCAGCACCCTCCTCTTCGACGACTCCACCGCTCCCTTCATCCCCACCGACCCTTAGCCTTCTCTCCCGTCTGAGGGGGAGGACTGCAGAGGGAGAAGTCGCCCGTTAGACATGTCCACCGCGCGATTCGGGACCTTTGACGATCTGCTCCAGGTGACGGAGCAGCCTCTCCGGCCGGCGGCCGAGGCGCTGCGAGCGCTCGTCTTCGACGTCCACCCAGAGGCGTGCGAGGTCGTGCGTCTCGGCGACCGCGCGGCCACTTACGGCGTCGGGCCTAGGAAGATGATCGACGGCTACGCCTACATTCTTCCCTACGGCGCGTGGGTGAACCTCGGCTTCTACCAAGGCGCCGCCCTGGCGGACCCCGAGGGGTTGCTGACAGGGACAGGCGCTCGGCTGCGGCATGTAAAGATACGCTCGCTCGAAGACGCAGCCCGGCCTGGCATTCGCTCGCTCATCGAGGCCGCCCTCGCCGGCCGCAAGGAAGGCTAGAGGCGCACCCGTGCGATACAATGGCCTGGGATTGAATCAGGCGAGCCGGAGGAGCCACACATGCGACGCCGAATGACCAAGCCAGTCTGGGTGGGCGACGTCAAAGTGGGCGGCGACGCCCCCATCAGCGTCCAGTCCATGACCAAGACCGACACCCGCGATGTGGAGGCCACCGTTCGCCAGATCCAGGAGCTCGAAGAGGTCGGCTGCGAGATCATCCGCTGCGCCGTGCCCGACATGGAGGCTGCCCAGGCCCTTGGCCCCATCAAACGGCAGGTCGGGATTCCCGTCGTCGCCGACATCCACTTCCACTACCAGCTCGCGTTGGAGGCCCTCGAACAGGGCGTCGATTGCCTGCGCCTGAACCCCGGCAACATCCGCGACCCGGAGAAAGTCCGGACCGTCGTCCGCGAGGCAAAAACGCGCCAGGTCCCCATACGCATCGGCGTCAACTTCGGCAGCCTGCCCCCCGTCGGCGCCATCGGCGTCACTCGCGGCCAGCACCGCCACGCGGACGGCGTCAACCGCCTCCTGAAGGGCTCGGAGGCGGCGGGTGGAGGCGAGGGCGTCTCCGCCGTCGACCACATGGTCGCGACGGGCCTGTGGGAGATACAGCTCCTCGAAGACCTCGATTTCGACCTCATCAAGATATCCCTCAAGGCCTACGACATCGACACGACCGTCGAGGCGTACCGCAAGCTCGCCCCCATGGTCCCGTACCCATTCCACCTCGGCATCACCGAGGCCGGCACCGCTCGCTCCGGCTCCATACGCAGCGCCATCGGCCTCGGCGCCCTCCTCTACAACGGCATCGGCGACACCATCCGCGTCTCGCTCAGCGACGAGTCCCGCGAGGAGGTCGAGGTCGGCTACGAGATACTGAAGGCCCTCGACCTCCGCAAGAAGGGCGCGCAGATGGTCGCCTGCCCCTCATGCGGCCGCGCCGACGTCGACATCCGCAAGCTCGCCAACACCGTCGACGACATGCTCAAGGGCATGGAGACGAGCGTGAAGGTCGCCGTCATGGGCTGCGAGGTCAACGGCCCCGGCGAGGCGAAGGACGCCGACGTGGGCATAGCCGCCGGCGCGGGCAGAGCCGTCATCTTCCGCAAGGGCCGCAAAGCCCGCGTCGTCGAAGAGGCCGACATGCTCACCGCCCTCCTCGAAGAGGTCGAAACCGTCGCCGCCGAGATGGAGTCGGTGGGGGCTTAGAAGAGTGCTCGGCGGTCCCGCAGTTTGCAACCTGCCTGACCCTCAAGAGGAGCCCAGGACGGCGTGACAGAGGAGATAGACCATGAAATCCTTCGACAGGATTACTTTCGACCCAGCCGTCATGGGCGGTAAGGCGTGCATTCGCGGTATGCGGGTCACCGTTGGGACGGTTGTGGGGCTCCTAGCGGCTGGACGCTCTCATACCGAAATCCTCAGCGCCTACCCATATCTTGAGCGAGCAGACATCGACCAATCTCTGGCCTATGCCGCCTGGAGGCTGGAAGAGCGCGAGGTTCCCCTCCCCACTTCATGAGACCTAAGCTCCTGCTCGACATGAACCTGTCGCCCGAATGGGCGCCGACGCTTCAGAAGCGCGGGTGGGAAGCAGTGCACTGGTCCGACGTCGGCGACCCAAGGGCCAGCGACAAGGACATCATGGATTGGGCAGTAGCCCATGAGCCGACATGCTCACCGCCCTCCTCGAAGAGGTCGAAGCCGTCGCCGCCGAGATGGAGTCCGTAGGAGCATAAGCTCCCCCAACCCGTCACTCCCGCGCAGGCAGGAACCTCGCACCCTCCCAAACCCGTAATTCCCGCCTAACGCGGCCCCCTCCCGGCGCGCGCCTCCGTCATTCCCGCGAACGCGGGAAGCTGAATTCACATTTGAAGTGCAACACTTGGCTCGCGAAGACCTCGGCCGGAGTCCGGTAGCCGAGGCACTTGCGCGGCGTATTGTTGTACGCCCGCACCACCGACGTAAAACGCTCCTCCGGCAACCCCGCCAGGACCGTCTTCCGAGGGAGAAACCGGCGCAGCCGACCTATCCCGTTCTCCACCCCGCCCTTCTGCCACGGCGCGTGGGTGTCGCAGAAGAAGGTCTCGATGCCCAGGGCGTGGAGCTCGTGGTGGCGGGCGAACTCCGTCCCGTTGTCGAAGGTCACCGTCTGCCGGAACTCTGGCGGCAGCGGCCCCAGGAGACGCGCCAAGGCCTCGGCGATCGGCCCCGCCGCCTTCGAAGGAGCCCGCGTCGCGAGCAACAGCCGCGAGCAGCGCTCGTGCAGCGCCAGCACCACCGGCCCCGACCTCCCGAACAACATCAGGTCCGCCTCCCAGTGCCCGAACGTCTGCCGGTCAGCCGCCGACCCCGGACGCTCCGACAGCGGCCGCCGATGGGCGATGAAGGAGACCGAGCTCCCCCCCTTACGCCCCCGCCTCCCCCGTTTCCACTTCCCCCGCGGCAGGTAGTTGCGCCAATCGTAGTCTTTCCCTCGCGCCACCTGGCCATAGATGAACCGGTAGATGCTCTCGTGGGAGATGACACACCGGCCTGACCCTTCAGCCAGCCGGCCCGCGATCTGCTCCGGCGACCACCCCCGTTCCAGTCCCCCCAGGACCGAGGCGCGCAGCCCGTCCTCGCGTTCCAGCCGTCCGCCCGACCAGCGGCGGGCGCGGGACTGCTCATGCGCGTACACCGGCCGGTAGACGCCCCGTCGCGGACCATTGCGCCTCAGCTCCCGAGCAACCGTCGATGGCGCGCGATCCAGACTTGCAGCGACTTGCCGGACCGGGGCGCCCTCGGCACATAGGCGGGCAATCTCACATCGTTCCTCAATGGAGAGCTGTCTGTATCCCATGGCAACACCCTAATCTGGTGTTGCACTTCGTTTGTGAACTCAGGGAATCCAGGAACCCAACCCCCTCCTCCCTCCCGTCACCCCCGCTCCCAAACCCGTCATTCCCGCGAACGCGGGAATCCAGGCATCCCCAAACAGTCCTCTTGTATGTTGAGATGGCGGGGCAGGCCGTTGTCCTCTCGGTTGAAAGAGACCGTGGGAGAGCGAGGTCGCTCCGCCTCCCCCACCAGAGAGCCCGAACAGTTGCCGGGGCCAGAGTGAGCCCGCATCGCACAAGGACGGGCCAAGCAGGAGGAACGAAGTGTCTACTGTCCCTCAGAACGTGTTCGTCGGCATCGATGTCTCCGAGGACTGGCTGGACGTGGCCGTCCGGCCGACCGGCGCCGCGTGGCGCGCGGCCCAAGACGAGGACGGCGTCGAGCAGCTGGTCCGGCAGCTCGAAGCGTTGCGGCCCCAGCTCATCGTCATGGAAGCCTCCGGCGGGCACGAGCGGCTGCCGGCCGCAGTCCTCGCCGCCGCTGGCCTCCCCGTCGCCGTGGTGAACGCCCGCCACGTGCGCGACTTCGCACGGTCCCACGGGAAGCTGGCCAAGACAGACCGGCTCGACGCGGCGGTGATCGCCCACTTCGGCGAGGTGAGCGAACTCCAACCTCAACCGCCGGTTCCCGCAGAGGCGCGGGAGCTCGCAGCCCTCGTGACCCGACGACGCCAGCTCGTCCGCATGCGGACGGTCGAACTACAGCACCGAAAACAAGCGGCCCCTGTGGTGCGGCGCGGGATCGACCGGACCATTGCCTTCCTCAACCAGGAGCTGGAAGAGATCGATGAGGACCTGACCCGGCGGCTGCGGGAGTCCCCCCTCTGGCGGGAGCGCGACGAGTTGCTGCGCAGTGTCCCAGGCGTGGGACCGGCGCTCTCCTTCGTCCTGCTCGCGGACCTGCCCGAACTGGGCGCCCTCAGCAACAAGCAGGTCGCCTCCCTGGTGGGCCTGGCTCCCTTCGCGCGAGACAGTGGGAAGTTCCGTGGAGCGCGCACCTGTTGGGGCGGTCGCGCGGAGGTGAGGGCAGCCCTCTACATGCCGACGGTCACGGCAATGCGGTGCAACCCGGTGATCAAGGAGTTCTATGGACGGCTGGTCAAGGCGGGCAAGCCTCCGAAGGTCGCGCTCACCGCGTGCATGCGCAAGCTGCTCACGGTCCTCAACGCCATGCTCCGGCACGGGACTCCGTGGGACCCCCAGATGGCTTGACTTCCAACACAGTTGCTCTCCCGTCTGCGGGGGAGAGCTAGATGTAGTTCCCATAGAGGTTGTTGACAGGTGAGGGGCCTCGCTGTTGCTGTTGGTGTGGACAAGACACCCTCGTGACAGGAGGCCCCTCATGACCCATCGTAACGCACGGCTGACCCCTGTGACCCGCGCCGAGTTGGTCGAACATGTGATGGCCGGCTGGCCCCAGGCCGAAGTGGCGCGCCTCTTCCGCGTCTCCCGCGCCACCGTCGACAAATGGGTGCGGCGGTTCCGCGAAGGGGGGCACGACGCCCTCCGCGACCGCTCCAGCCGTCCCCACCGCAGCCCCCGCCGGACCAGTGAGCTACAGGAAGCCGTCATCTGCGCCGCTCGCCGCATCCTTGCCCAAGGGCCGCATCGCATCGGGCAGCAGCTGGGCATCGCCCGCTCCACCGTCTACGTCGTCCTGCGCCGCGCGGGCCTCCACCGGCTCGCCTGGCTCCATCGCGCTACCCGCGAGATCGTCCGTTACGAGCACGAGCGGGCCGGCGAACTGCTCCACCTCGACATCAAGAAGCTCGGACGCATCCCTCCCGGCGGCGGGAAGCGCTTTGCCCCCGGCTTCGCCGAGACCCACAGCGGTCCGAGGCGCGGCCCCCGCCTTGGCTTCGACTTCCTCCACGTCGCCGTGGACGATCACTCCCGCTACGCCTACGTCGAGCCGCTGCCTGACGAGAGCAGCCCTACCGCCGCCGCCTTCCTCGTCCGGGCCCTGGCCCACTTCGAGGACCGAGGCGTCCCCGTCAAGCGCATCCTGACTGACAACGGCGGCTGCTATCGGAGTCGCGTCTTCACCCGCACCGCGACGGCCTGGGGTCTGCGGGTGAAGCGCACCAGGCCCTTCCGACCTCAGACCAACGGCAAGGCCGAGGCGTTCATCAAGCTCCTGCAAGCGGAGTGGGCGTACTTTCGCCCCTACTCCTCCAACCGCGAGCGGCTCGACGCCTTGACCGGGTTCCTCGCGTACTACAATCACCGGCGTCCCCACGGCGGCATCGGCGGCGCCACTCCCGCCTCCCGCCTGTAAACAACGTCCGTGAGAACTACAGCTAGAGAGGGGGCTACCGGCCGGCTAGCAACGGCATGCCGCTGCGCTGGTTGGGCAGGGACTGGTACTGGCTCTGCTCGGCGCCTAGGTCCAAGCGCCCGTTGGCCTGCGCGTCGAGGAAGACGTTCATCGGCTGGGCGCCGTCCTCGACGACGGCTATCTGCTCGTCGAGGAGCTTGCGGAAGAGGATGATGCCCTCGTCCGAGACGCCGAGCGCCTCCTTGGTGCGGTCCGCGATGGGGCCCTGGGTGGCCCAGGCCATGAAGTCTTGGACCAGGGTGATGTCCAAGCGGTACTCCCCCTCGTCGTCGTAGAGCGGCAGGTCGTAGGCGGTGACGTTGGTCCGGTCCTCCAAGGGCGTGTCCACGGGGGCGTTGACGGCGCGGTAGAGAAGATGCCAGGTGTGCGTGTCGTCGACCGGGACGCGGATCTGGAACGTCCCGCCGCCCTGGGGGCCGCCGCTGTTGCGGAGGATGGTGGGGAATATGACCGGATGCCCGGTGCGCCAGTCGTCGTTCTCGTCGGACTGGCCGGCCAGCAGGCGCTGCTTATAGAGGCCGTGCTCGAACGAGTAGAAGCCGATCCGATCGTGCCGCTGGACGGCGTAGAGACGGTCGGCGGCGCGGGGAACGTCGATGCCTTGACGGTCGCGCAGGTGCTGGGTGAGGTAGGCGTGCAGCCACTCGGTGTGGACGGGGTCCATCGAGTTCTCCATGCACTGGAGCCAGTTGCACGGCACCATGGTCGTGCCCACGTTGCGGAGCAGGTCGTCGCGGACGAGCAGGTCCCAGCGGGGCAGCAGCGGCGCGGGCGACGGGCCGAGGTACGCCCAGATCAGCCCACCCAGCTCCTCGACTGGATAGCCCGCGACCTTCACCTTCTCCTTGAAGCGTCCGTCAGGGTGGACCGTCTCCTCGAAGGGCTGCTCGATGCACTGGCCGGTCTCGTCCATCATCCAGCCGTGGTACATGCAGCGGAGGCCGTGCTCCTCCGGGATGCCGTAAGAGAGATCGACCCTGCGATGCGGACAGGACCTGTCGATGAGTCCGAGCGTGCCGGACTTGTCGCGGTAGAGGACGAGGTCCTCGTTGAGCAGGCGGACGGGCTTGGTTGGCCTGTCGCGCATCTCCTGACTCGTGGCTGCGACGTGCCAGTAGCGGCGCATGAGCTCGCCGCCGGGAGTCCCCGGCCCCACGCGCGTGAATCGTTCGTTCTGCTCTCTCGTGAGCATGGCGTCTCCTCGGACCAGGCCGGATGCCGCAACCCTAGGCGCCCGCGCAAAGCGCGTCAAGCGCGGGAGGGCGGGGGCGTTTGCGCGCGAATCGGCCCGGAATGGCGCCGTCAATCACTCGTAAATGCACAGGTCTACGAGTGAAGAGCGAAAAAAGTGAGTCAAAGTGAGTCATTTAGCGCCATTTACTCGTAATTCTGGGCCGCCGCCGCCGAGCGGAGACCCAACCGGCCGACACAATCATGGTAGGGGTTGGTCAGGGATGGGGGAAGGGGCAAGTGTCGTGGTGGGGTATGCTTAGGCGCCATGCCCGGCCAGCTATTCACCCACTACTTCCTCACCGACGGCATCAAGGCCACTCCCGAGTGGAGGGCGCCGGCTCTGGCTTTCGCCGCGTTCCGTGAGAGCGCCGCCAAGGCGTTTGAGCGCTTCGCGGAGTATGACCATCCCAACGAGGCGCTAACGGAACAGGACCTGATCCGGCCCATACTGGATAGTCTCGGCTGGGCTGACTACCTACCCCAGCAAGGCGCCGCGCGCAACGAGGACATCCCCGACCACCTCCTCTTTGCCGACGCCGCGGCCAAGGGCCACGCCGCCGCAAGCCCCACCGCTGAACGCTACCGTCATGCCGCCGCGGTGGAGGAGAGCAAGCGCTTCGGCCTTCCCCTCGACTCCCGCGACGCGGACGACAAGGTCCAGGCGGCCACGCCACACGGCCAGATCCTGCGCTACCTCTCGACGGCCGATGACGCGTCCGACGGGAGAATCCGATGGGGAATCCTGACCAACGGCGGCCTGTGGCGCCTCTACGACCACCGCGCCCGTCCCCGCGCCACCGCCTACTACGAGTCCGACCTCGGCGCGATGCTGAAGTCCGGCGACGAAGACGGCCTCCGCCTCTTTTATCTGCTGTTCCACAGCAAGTCCTTCACGCCCCAGAACGGCGCCACGGCCAGTTTCCTGGAAATGGCCCTGGCCGAGGGGCGGCGCTATGAGGAGAAGGTCGCCCAAGACCTTTCAAGGGTCGTCTTCGAGAGCGCCTTCCCCGATCTGCTGCGGGCGCTGGCGGACGCGAGCGGCGAAGAGCTGCCGCAGGTCCGCCACGCGGCCCTCATCTTCCTCTACCGCCTGCTCTTCCTCCTCTACGCCGAGGACCGAGGGCTGCTCCCGGTGAACGACCGGCGGTACGAGGACTACGGCCTCCGCAAGAACGTGCGCGATCGCGTCGCCGAGCGTATGCGAAGCAGGGCCGTCTTCTCGGACAGGGCCACGAACTGCTACGACCACCTGATGTCGCTGTTCGGCCTCATCGACCAGGGCGACCGGTCCATCGGCCTACCCCCGTATAACGGCGGCCTGTTCAAGGAAATGGAAGCCCCCCTTCTCGCCAAGGTCAGCCTGCCCGACACGGTCATCGCCCCCATCGTCTACAACCTCAGCCACACCGAGACGCCCAGCGGACGGCGCTTCGTCAACTACCGCGATATGTCGGTCCAGCAGCTGGGCTCGCTCTACGAGCGGCTCCTGGAGCACGAGCCAGTCCGCGGCGACGACGGCGAGATTATCGTGCGCCCCAACATCTACGCCCGGAAAGACAGCGGCAGCTTCTTCACGCCCCAGGAGCTCGTGGACCTGATCGTCGACCGCACTCTCAAGCCCCTGGCCGAGGAGCGCCTCGCTGCGTTCGAGAAGAGGGCAGACGAGTTGGCGCACGACACTCGCGCCAAGGCCGACCGCGAGGCGGAGCTGCGCAAGCTGGACCCGGCAGAGGCGGTCCTCGACCTGAAAGTGCTCGACCCGGCGATGGGGAGCGGCCACTTTCTTGTTACTGCCGTCGACTTCCTCTCCGACTACATCGCCGACCTGGTCGAGTACGTCCCGGCGGTCCCTGAGTGGCTCGGAGGCGAGTACGCGTCGTCCTTGGCGGAGCGCGTCGCGGCGGAGCGGGAAGACATCCTCAGGCGCGCCCGCCGGTCCAGCTGGACGATTGACGAGGCGCAGCTCACGGACCAGGCCATCATCCGGCGCATGGTGCTCAAGCGGTGCATCTACGGCGTGGACAAGAACCCACTCACCGTCGAGCTGGCGAAGGTTTCGCTCTGGCTCCACAGCTTCACCGTCGGCGCGCCGCTGTCCTTCCTCGATCACCACCTGCGCTGCGGCGACTCCCTCATCGGTCTGCGGGCGGCGGAGGCAAGGACAGAAGTAGCGAGGCTTGGCGGCCTGTTCGCCGGCTCCGCCGTGGCGGGGGCGGAAGCCGCCACGAGCGGGATGCAGCGCATCGAGGAGATCTCCGACGCCGACATCTCCGAAGTGCAGGAATCGGCCTCCTTATTCCAGGGGGTGGAGGATGCGACCGCCGACCTCCGCGGCCTGCTCGACTTTCTCACCGGCATGCGCTGGCTGACCGCCGACATGAAGCAGAGGGAGGCCGCCGCCTTCGAGGCGCCTCTGACCGAAGCGGCCGGCCTGAAGCCGGCCGATGCCTACGCCTTGCTGGCGCGGGGAGCGTTCACGAACGGCCCGCCCCCGCAGACGTTCACCGACCTATGGAACAAGGCCAAGGCCGTTGCAGAGCGCGAGGGCTTCCTGCATTGGGAGGCGGCGTTCCCGGGCGTCTGGCGCGGATGGGCGGACGACCGTCCCGAAGGCGGGTTCGACGCCGTCATCGGCAATCCGCCGTGGGACCGCATCAAGCTCCAGGAGGTGGAGTGGTTCGCCACTCGTTCGCCCGGCATAGCCCAGGCGCTGACCGCGGCTGCCCGCAAGACGGCCATACAGCGGTTGCGCGTCAGTGGAGCGCCCCTTGCCGCCGAGTTCGAGGCGGCGAGGGAACAGGCGGAAGGTCTGGCCGACACAGTCCGCGTGTCCGGCCACTACCCCCTGCTGGGCGGCGGCGACATCAATCTCTATTCGCTGTTCGTCGAACGCGCCATGAGGCTCGTCAAGCCGGACGGCTTCGTGGGCCTGCTCACGCCGTCGGGCATCTATGCCGACAAGACCGCCGCCGACTTCTTCAAGTCCGTCTCCACCGGCGGGCGCGTCGCCGGACTGTTCGACTTCGAGAACAAGAAAATCTTCTTCAAGGACGTTCACGCCTCGTTCAAGTTCTGCGCGCTGATATTCGGCGGCGAGGAACGGCGGTCCGACGAGACCTCGTGCGCCTTCTTCCTTCACGACACCGAAACCATCAGCGACCCTAACCGCTGCTTTCCGCTGGCCCCCTCGGACTTCGCACGGGTCAACCCCAACACCGGGACCGCTCCTGTCTTCCGGACGCGGCGGGACGCGGAGCTCACCCGCCGCATCTACGAGCGGCATCCGGTGCTGGTCGACGGCTCGGGCGGCAAGGAGCGCCGCGCGTGGCCCGTCCGGTACCACACGATGTTCCATATGACCAATGACTCCCACCTCTTCAGGACTGCGGCGCAGCTTGAGAACGAGGGCTACTACCCCGTCGAGGGCAACCGCTGGAAGAGGGGAGAGGACCTGTACCTGCCGCTCTATGAGGGGAAAATGGTACAAGCATTCGACCACCGGGCCGCCAGCGTGGTCGTCAACCCCTTGAAGGTACACCGCCCCGCTGCGCCACTAGAGACCAGCCTGACCGAACATACCGATCCAGCTTGGCTACCGGGGCCTCAGTTTTGGGTTAGTGAGAGCGAGGTTGATTGGCCGCGTGACCTAGGTTGGGCTGTGAGCTTCAAAGATGTCACTGCCCCGACCAATTCACGCACCATGATCGCAGCGGTCATTCCCCACTCAGCGGTTGGTAATACGTTGCCTATCCTAGTGCCCAACGCACTCCAAGCAGCTTCTTACAAGAAGGATGCGTGGCTACTGACTGCGTGTCTCAATTCTTTCGCCCTAGATTTTGTTGCCCGACAGAAGGTGCAAGGTCAGCACCTGAACTGGTTCATCGTTGAGCAGCTTCCCGTCATCGCGCCGGGGGGCTACGACCGGCAGTTCGGCGCCAAGACCGCCCGGGAGCTCGTCTGCGACCACGTGCTGCGCCTCACGTACACCTCGAACGACATGGCCCCTTTCGCCCGCGACCTCGGCCATCAGGGGCCGCCGTTCGTCTGGGACGAGGAGGAGCGCCGTCACCTGCGCGCCCGGCTCGACGCGCTCTACTTCCACCTCTACGGCCTCTCCCGCGACGACGCCGACTACGTGATGAGCACGTTCCCTATCGTGCGCGCCCAGGACAAGAAAGAGTTCGGCTCCTACCGCACCCGCGATCTCGTCCTCGCCTACATGAGCGCCCTCGCCGCCGGGGACTCCACCACCAAGGTGGCGGTGTAGGGCGCGTCCCCCTCCCGCAAACGCCGACCCATCCCCAACGCGCATCGCCGCACTGCGACACTTGCCCATTGCCCAGACCCCTTGCGCCCCCTACGATGGATGGCTCGTCATACCTCGATTGGAGAGCCCCACTACGAGTCGCCGACCCGAAGCCGACGGCGTGAATCACAAGAATTCTCGGGTTGGCAAGTTTTGAGACCCAGGAAGCAGGCCACGGCCATGAAAACATGCTCCAAAACCCCTGTTTCACCCCGCGATTTTCGACAACTTTCACGCCTGGTCCAACATGAAACCAGCAACTTTTTACTCGTAAGAAAAGTGAGGTCGGCAACTTTCTTCACTCGTAACGAAAATGAAGGCCGGCAACTTTTTCAATGCAAACGGGGTACTTTCGGCGCTGCGGCGGGGATGTGGCCGTCTGCGGGGGACCTCACGTCTCTCCCCCCGTCTACGGGGGGAGACTAAGAGGGGGGAGGGCGCGCCGCAGACCCTCTCTCTAACTCTCTCCCGCAGACGGGCGAGAGGACCAGAGCAGACGGGCGCCTTAAATCCCTCCCCCGTCTGCGGGGGAGGCTAGGAGGGGGCCGCCTGCGCGGGAACGACGGAAAGGCTACTGCCCAAGGATGCTGCCGCCGGTGAGCAGGCGCTGGATGTCGTTGACGGAGATGGCGATGATCGCTCCTATCAGCACGACGAAGCCGACCAGGTGGACCATGCGCTCTTTCGAAGGAGCAAGACGCCGGCCGCCGCGGGCCAGCTCCACCAGCACGAAGAGGATGCGGCCGCCGTCGAGGGCTGGGATCGGGAGCAGGTTGATGATCGCGAGGTTGATCGAGAGGAGCGCCGTCCACATGATGAGGGGGCTGAGGCCCGCGCGGGCGACGTCGCCCGTTATCTGGGCGATGCCCACCGGCCCCGACACCTGAATGCCGCCCGAGCCCGCCACCCAGCGCGAGACCTCGTTGCGGAACAGGACCAGTATCTCCCACATCTGCCGGATGCTCGACCCAAACGCCCGCAGCGGCCCCTGCGACCGGGGCTCCTCCGGGCGCTCGCTAACGGTCAGGCCGTCCAGCCCGCCCAGACCGGGCGGAAGCTCCAGGCTGGCGATGCCCGCCGACCGGAGCACGTCCACGTTCACCGGAGCGCCGGGGTCCGCCTCCAGCTCGCCGGCCGCGACCTCCTCAGGGTCGCCCTCGTTCAGCACCCGCGACGAGCCGACTCGGAGCAAGAGGTCGCCTTCGCGCAGGCCGATCTGCTCCGCCGTCGATCCCGGCTCCACGTCCGTGACCGTCAGCCGTCCGTCCGTCAGCAGGATGCCGACCGCCCCCTGGCCCGGCGGCGGCGCGACCCGCGCCTCCGGGATGCGAAGCTCTACGAGCCGCCCCTGCCGCTGGACGGTCCAGACCATGTCGGCCCCGAGTCGGAGATGGATGGCCGTCTGGAGGTCGGCCGAGTTGTCGATCTGACGCCCGTCGGCGGTCCGCACGATGTCTCCGGCGAGCACGCCTGCGGCTTCCGCGGGCGACCCGGGCGCGACCTCCAAGACCGCCGCGTCCGTCACCCGGACCGGCTGGGGAAGCATGAAGACGATGGTGAGCAGGACGACGGGAAGGAGCGCGTTCATGGCGGAACCGGCCCCCAGCACGGCGAGCCTGCGCCACGCGCTCTTGCTCGCGAAGCTCTCCGGACCGTCGGGGTCTTCTTCCCCCAGCATCCGCACGAACCCGCCGAGCGGAAGAAGGTTCAGCGAGTAGGTGGTGTCGCCCCGGGTGAAGCCGAAGATGCGGGGCGGATAGCCGACGCCGAACTCCAGCACCTTGACCTTCGAGAGCTTGGCCACGGTGAAGTGGCCGAGCTCGTGGGCGATGACGAGCACGCCCAGGACAACGATGAAAACGAGGATAGTCATGGCCCTGGGGCCGCTAGCGGCTCGCCACTGCCGCCGCCGTCTGCCGGCGCGCCCACGCGTCCGCTTCCAGGACGGCCTCGGGAGTCAACACGTCGAAGGGTTCGTGCCGTTCGAGCACGCTCTCGACGAGGCGTCGGATGTCGCCGAATCCGATGCGGCCGTCCAGGAACAGGTGGACCGCCTCCTCATCGGCGGCGCTCAGGACGGCGGGATAGCTCTGCTGCTTGCGGGCCGCCTCGACCGCCATCACGAAGCACGGGTAGCGGGCGGCGTCCATCTCCTCGAAGGTCAGCGAGGGGTAGGCGAGGGGGTTGTACTTGGACAGCGAGCCGTTGGGCACGCGCTGCGGGTGCGCGAGGGCGACCTGGATGGGCAGCCGCATGTCGGGCGGCCCCATCTGCGCCTTCACCGAGCCGTCGGCGAACTCGACCATCGAGTGGATGACGCTTTGCGGGTGAACGACCACGTCAATCTGCTCGAACGGCACGTCGAACAGCCACCGGCTCTCGATAACCTCGAACGCCTTGTTCATCAGCGTCGAGGAGTCGATCGTGATCTTCTTGCCCATCACCCAGGTGGGGTGCGCCAGCGCCTCCGCGGGCGTGACCGACCCCATTTCATCCAGCGGCCGCTTCCGGAACGGCCCGCCCGACGCGGTGATAATGAGCTTGCTCACCGGCTCGTCCTCCCCGCGGAGGCACTGCCAAATCGCGGATGGCTCGCTATCCACGGGAAGGAGGGGCGCGTCGTGCTCGGCGGCGGCGCGCGTGACGAGCTCGCCCGCCATGACGATCACCTCTTTGTTCGAGAGGGCGACCGCCTTGCCGGCCCGCAGCGCGTTGAGCGTGGGGACGAGGCCCGCACGCCCCGTCGTCGCCACCATCACGACGTCGACGTCCGGGGCCGTGACCATCTCCTCCATGGGCGTGCGCTTCGCCGAGCCGAACGCGTCCGGCCACGTCATGCAGGGGGCGAACTCTTCGGCCTGCTTCGCCAAGAGGTCGACGTTGCGCCCCGCCGCCAGGCCGACGACCTTGAACTCGTTGGGGAGGGCGCGCGCCACGTCCAACGTCTGCGTGCCGATGGAGCCGGTTGAGCCGAGAACGACGATGTTTTTCATGTCGCTGGAACTCTAGTCCGCCGAGTCAGCAATCGCTTCTATCAGACGGGCCAGTTACGAGAGGTATAGTAGACGAGGGGGAACACCGGGACAAGGCTGTCGAGCCGGTCGAGGAGTCCGCCGTGGCCGGGGATGAGCCCGCTCGAATCCTTGACGCGGGCCAGCCGCTTCACCTTCGATTCCAGCAGGTCTCCCGCCTGCGAGAGGAGCCCGATGCCCACGCCGACCACGGCCGCGTCGAGCAGGTAGTAGGGGATCTGGTCGAACAGGTAGACGAGGGCGATGGTGGCGCCCACGCCGCCGAGCAGGCCTCCCGCTGCGCCCTCCCAGGTCTTGCCCGGCGAAATGCCGGGGACCATCTTGTGCCGTCCGATGAGCCGTCCGACGACATAGGCGCTGGTGTCCGCCGCGAAGGTGGCGAGGAACGCGAGCGCCACCCATTGCAGACCGGCGTCCCCGAAATCGAGGACATAGTCGGCGGCTGCCGCGTCGCCGTCGCCCAGCCGCGTCAGGACCAGGGTTGCAAGGGAGAGGGACACGTAGGCCGCGCCTATCGTCGTGAGCGTCCAGTCGCCGACGGCTTCGAAGGACCTGCGCCAAACGATGGACACGAGCGCCAGGGCAGCGGCGCCGGCCGCGAGAGCGATGAGGACGGCGCGCTCGTCGATGGCGGCGGCGCCGGTCGTCGCTCCAGCCCAGATCGAGCCTCCAAGAATGAACGGGCGCCATCCTGCGAGCCGCTGGAGGATGAGAAGCTCGACTGTGCCGATAAAGGCGGCGACTGCCGCAACGCCGGCTATCCAGTAGCCCCCCGCCCAGAGGACGAGAGCGAGCAAGGGCAGGCCAGCAGCGGCGCTCAGCAGGCGCAGCAGCAGCTCAGGCCGCCCGGCAGCGGCCACTAGTCCTCTTTCGGGAGCGCCCCGAACCGGCGATTCCGGCGCTTGTACTCGTCGAGGGCGCGCTCGACCTCGGCCGCGTCGAAGTCGGGCCAAAAGGTGGGCGTCTGGTAGTACTCGCTGTACGCGGCCTGCCAGATGAGGAAGTTGCTGAGCCGCTGCTCGCCCGCGGTGCGGATGATGAGGTCCGGGTCTGGGACGTCGGGCAGGTAGAGGTTCGCGCTCACCAACTCTTCGGTTACGTCCTCCGGGGCCGTCCCCGAGGCGACGATGCGGCGGACCGCCTCGACTATCTCGGCGCGCCCTCCGTAGTCGAAGGCGACGCACAGTTCGAGGCCGGTGTTGGCTGCGGTGAGCGACACGGCGCTTTCGATCGCTTCGGCGAGCGGCGCCGGCAGACGGCTGCGGACGCCCAGGCGCCGGATGCGGACGTTGTTCCTGTGCAACTTGCCGACCTCGCTCGCGATTACGGACTGTAAGAGATCGAGGAGCCCGGAGACCTCGTCATCCGGCCTCCTCCAGTTCTCCGTGGAGAACGCGAAGATGGTGACGAACTCGACGCCCGCGCCGTGCATCGCGTGGAGGACTTCCCTGAGATTGCGCGCTCCGGCTTCATGGCCCGCCAGCCGCGGCATCCCGCGCTTCCCCGCCCAGCGCCCGTTGCCGTCCATGATGACGGCGACGTGCCGGGGCGCGCCCGAGGCCGTACGACGGGCGGCGCGCTCGCCGGAGATTTCGAGCGTCATGCGCCCTAGACCTCCATCAGCTCGGCCTCTTTCTTGGAGGCCACCTCGTCCGCCTTGGCGATATGGGCATCGGTGATCTTCTGGAGAGTTTCCTGCTCGCGGCGCAGCTCGTCCTGGGAAATCTCCTTGTTCTTTTCGAGGCCCCGCAGGTGCTCCAGAGCGTCGCGACGGACGTTACGCACCGCAATGTGGGCTTCCTCTTGCTGACGCTTCAACCGCTTGACCATCTCCCGTCTGCGCTCCTGGGTCATTGCCGGGATGGGCAGGCGGATGACGTTGCCGTCGACGTTCGGCGTCAGGCCGAGGTCGGCCTTCTGAAGCCCCTTGCCGATCACGCTGAGAGCGCTCTTGTCGAACGGCTGCACGACCAGCAACCGCGCGTCCTGAGCCGTGACGGTTGCGAGCTGATTGAGCGGCATCAAAGTCCCGTAGGCCTCGATTCTGACCGAATCAAGCATGCTGGGGTTTGCGCGGCCCGTGCGGATCGCGTTGGCCTCGTGCCGGAGCACCTCGACGGTCTTATCCATGCGCTCCGCCGCGTCTTCCAGGACTAGTTCGACTTCCTCGTTCTCAGCCATCTTCGCGGACCTCTCGTTCTTCCCTGCGTCCCACGCAGGGCGGGACTCTGCCCTATGCCGTAACCGGCTGGGCGCTCACCAACGTGCCGATGTGCTCCCCGGAGAGGATGCGGTGCATCGAACCCTGATTGAACACGTCGAACACGCGGATGGGCAACTTGTTTTCCATGCAGAGAGAGAGCGCTGTCGAGTCCATCACCTCGAGCTGCCGGTTCAGGATCTCTATGTAACTGACCTGCTCGAATTTCTTGGCGTCGGGATGGGTCTTCGGGTCCGCGTCGTACACGCCGTCGACGGCGTTCTTCGCCATTAGCAGCACGTCCGCGTTCATCTCGACGGCCCGGAGTGCGGCGGTTGTGTCCGTCGTCATGTAGGGGCTGCCGGTCCCGGACGCGAAAATCACGACGCGCCCCTTCTCCAGGTGACGCAGCGCCCGGCGGTAGATGTACGGCTCCGCGACCGCCCGTATCTCCAGAGCCGACTGCGTACGGGTCGTCACTCCCGCGCGTTCGAGGGCGTCCTGTAGCGCGAGGGAGTTAATGAGCGTCGCCAGCATCCCGGCGTAGTCCGCAGTGGCGCGGTCCATGCCCTGCCGCTCCGCCTGAGCCCCGCGCCAGATGTTGCCGCCGCCAACGACAAGGGAGAGCTGAACGCCGAGGGCAATCGCGTCCTTCACTTCGTTCGCGAGGGTGTCCAGCACCGACCAGTCGAGCCCGTCGGACGAGCGCCCGCGGAGGGCCTCGCCGCTCAGCTTGAGCACCGCGCGCCGGTATGCGGCGTGCGCCGTCATAACGTCCTCCCGACCCTACTCGCCCAGACCGTACCGCGCGAACCGTCCCACGCGGATGTTCTCCCCCACCTTCGCCCGCACTTCCAGGATAAGGTCGGCGACGGTCTTGCTCGGCTCCTTGATGAAGGACTGCCTCAGCAGACAGACCTCCTCGGGCCTGGCCTCTGTCTCCTCAGGAAGGTCCTCCACGTCCAGAAAGAGGGGAGACATCGCCGCGACCTGCATCGCGATGTTGTGCGCCAGCTCTTTGAACTCCGGCGTTCTGCCGACGAAGTCTGTCTCGCAGTTGAGCTCGACCATCGCTCCGATTCGGCTCCCAGCGTGGATATAGGAGTCGATGATTCCCTCGGCAGTCGCGCGGCCCGCCTTGGTCGCGGCCTTGGCCATGCCCTTCTCCCGAAGGGCACCCTCGGCCCTATCGATGTCCCCCGAAGCTTCCTCGAGGGCCCGTTTCGAGTCCATTATGCCCGCGCCCGTACGCTCACGGAGCAGGCGGATTGATTCCGTGGAAACCTGCACTAGCTACCTCGCTAAGGTTTAGTGGACTATGTCTCGGCGGCGCCGGGGTGCGCCTCTTCGGCAACCTCGACGTCCGCCTCTTCAGCTGCTTCCGGCTCGACGTCTTCCGCCGTGGAGGGCTCGTCGCTCACGATGCTATAGCCGCCTCGCGTCGCGAGCCACTGGTTGTGGCCCTCCAACGCGGCGCGCGCAATGTGGCTGGAAACCAACCGAATCGACCGGATCGCGTCGTCGTTCCCCGGCACCGGCCAGTCAATCGTCGTGGGGTTACAGTCCGTGTCCACCAGCGCGATGATCGGAACTCCTGCACGACGCGCCTCCGCGACCGCGATGTCCTCCCGACCCACGTCGACGATGAACATGGCGCCTGGGAGAATGGTCATCTCTTTGATGCCTCCCAGGTACCGGTTGAGCTTCTCAATGGAGGCTTCCAGCTTGAGGGCCTCTTTCTTGGGCAGCCGCGAGAACTCGCCCCGCGCCCTACGCTCCTCCAACCGCACCAGGTAGTCGATCCTCTTCTCGATGGTGGCGAAGTTGGTGATGGTGCCGCCGAGCCACCGCTGATTGACGAAGAACTGCCCCGCGCGTATCGCCTCCTCGCGGATGGCGTCCTGCGCCTGCTTCTTCGTGCCCACCATCAGGATTCGCTTCCCGCTTGCCGTGACCTCCCTGGCGAAGTCGCACGCCTGTTCCAGCAACCCCATGGTCTGCTGCAGGTCGACAATGTGGATGCCGTTGCGCTGGGCAAAAATAAAACGCCGCATCCGCGGGTTCCACCTGTGCGTCTGATGACCGAAATGGACTCCCGCCTCTAGCAGCGCCTTCATGCTCAGGGCTTCCTCGCCTTGCGGCGCCACATCCCGAGCAGGGGCTGACGTGACCTGTTGGACCATGGGACCTACCTTTCCGTCGATCTAAGATATTTCCGCGAGGCTCGACGTTCCCCACGGCTGTTTAGGGACGCGCCCGATTCTAACACAGCAGGCGCGAAACGTTCGCCGGGCGGCCCCTGCCCCAGCCCCCCCCCTCGGCGCGTATCGCCCTCACCGCGATAGGTGAGAATGCCCCAGCCAGTCGGCTGGGGCGTTCTCCCGGCGTGGCGTCGCCATCCGCTTTCGGCGCTGCGCCGAGGTTCAGCAAGCTCCGGTGCCGCCGCTTATCGCTCCCCACGTCACCCATGTGCTCGCCGCCTGCAAACGTAGCTCCCATGCGCCCAGTCCCTCTCGCCTGGCGGACGGTAGACGACGCGCACGTCCCTGTACGCCCCGAGCGGCCTATGCCCGTCCCAACTCACGGTCACGTTGTAGGTGTCGGGGTCGGCGCCCCAGGTAGCGTCGGGGCCGTGATGACGTTGGCCTCGCCGAATCCCGAGTATGTGAAATCGACTATCAAGGTCGGAGGGGGCGGCACGGGCGTACTGTCCGAACTCCTCGCGCCGGAACTGCTGTCAGAACTGTCATCCGGCAGGTAGAAACTCCTGCGGCCTCGGATGGGACGTCCAGCGGAGTCGGCCCAGAACTCGCTCACGTACTCGCCGTGGACGTCAGATATGCGGTTCGCGGTCGTGTAATGCGGGTCCCCATTGGCCGAGCGGCGTGCGTCGTAGGTGCTGACGTCGAGACACGGCAACGCGGGGTTACCCGGCATGTCGGTCCCCACGACGCGCCAAGGCCCGTAGACATTCGGGGCGCCCCCCACGCTATTACGGCTGTATACGGTGCCGTCCTTGAGTATCTCCTCCCCCTTCTGCACTAGTTCGTCAGTGGCGATGCTGGTCCGCGTGCTCTCCTTATGGTAATCGTCCCCAGAGGTACGAATCTCCGTCCTCCAAGCCTCTCCCTCATGCTCGTAGGTCAAGAGCGTGTCGTACGAAACGTCCATGAGGTCGCAGGCTTCCTGCGCGCTCACGATGGGCGCTGCGGACCCACGAAACACGCCCAGCCAAAGTCCGATTCCCGCGAGCGCGAGGAGCGCGGCGACCCCCACAACCAACAGTGGCGGCTTGTTCAGCAGTATCTTGCTCATTGCTCTCGGGCCGAACTTTATGTGTATGGGCGTTCCTCGAATGCTGGGGACCAGGAAGATGGGAGCCGGAACAGGAGACGAGGAGGGCCCTAGCTCCAGAGCGCTTGGCAGGCGATGCGAGCGCCCTCGGACATGGCCTTGAACTTGGCCCAGCAGACCGTGGCGTGGCCGACCCGCGTGCCGAGGCCGCAGTCCGTACCGGCCATGAGGTTCTCCTTGCCCACCAGCTCCGCGTACCGCACCAGGCGCTCCGCGACCAGCTCGGGGTGCTCGACGAAGTCGCTGAAATGGCCGACGACGCCGGGTATCAGGATGGCGCCCTCGGGAAGCTTCACGTCTTTCCACACTGACCATTCGTGCGCGTGGCGGACGTTCGACGCCTCGACGGAGTAGGCCTGCGCCTTGACGCTGAGGAAGAGGTCGACGACGTCTTTGAGCGGGATGTCGTAAACGTGGGGGCCGTGGTAGCTCCCCCAGCAGACGTGGAGGCGTATCTGCTCGCGGGGGATGTCTCGGAGCGCGTAGTTCAACACCTCGATCCGCATCTCGGCGTACTTCCGGTACGCCGGAACGTCGAAGTCGGTCTTGATCTGCCACCCGTCGAACATATCGGGGTCGTCTATCTGGAGGACGAGTCCCGCGTCGGCTATCGCCTTGTACTCTTCGTGCATAGCGTCCGCGATTGCGTAGAGGAACTCCTCCTGGGTTGAGTAATGCTCGTTCCAGAGCCAGTGCTCGATGCTGCCGGGCGCCACTCCGGGCAGGAACGGCTCCGCGTCGCCTATGTCGGTCTCGGAGAGCACCGCCTTGAAGCGCGCGATGTCGGCGTTCACGAGATTGCGCCCTGCGTACGTGACCGGCCCCACGCAGAACAGCTGACGGTCCCGCGGCCGCCCTACGGTGAAGCCGTGGGGGGAGGCGAAGTATTCGGGAAACTCGAAGCGGTCCCTGGCGGATATCTGCATCGGCTCGGGCCCCTCGCCCTCGGGGAACGTCCTCACTTGGATGCCGCCGAGTCGCTCGTTGGCGTAGTTCGTGAAGTTGGTCTTGCTCAGCTCGCCGTCGTTGATGCTGTCGATGCCGCATTCGAGCTGGAGGCGGACGACCTCGGCAACGGCCTCCTTGAGGCGAGTTTCGAGCGCCGCCGGATCGTCGAGCGTCCCCGCCGCCTTGGCCGCCACCATCTCGCGCACGTCGTTCGGCCTCGGCAGGCTTCCCGCGTGCATCGTTCGAATGCGGTCCGTGCTGCGCTTCATGGCGCCTCCTGACAGCGTGGCCAGGGGGTTAGACGGTCCGCCCGTCACGCCCATCGAAGTCCAGGTGGGCCTTGCTGGGCGTCGGGTCCTGGTCGCCTTGGTACTTGGAGCCGAGCTCCGCCGAGCCGTACAGGACGTCGGCCGGAGTCGTCAGCTGGAGGAACGATATCTGGCCGATCCGCATCCGGTGATAGAGCGTGATCGGCAAATTGGAAACGTTGCTTAGCTCGAGGGTCAGATGCCCCTTCCATCCGGGGTCGACGTACCCCGCCGTCGAGTGGATGAGCAGGCCGATGCGTCCAAGCGAGCTCTTGCCTTCGAGGCGCGCCACCAGGTCGGCGGGCACTTCGATATGCTCCAAGGTGCTGCCCAGCACGAACTCGCCGGGGTGTAGCATGAACGGGTCGTCGTCGCCCACTGTGACCATCTCGGTGAGCCGCTCGCTGGTCGCGCGCACGTCGATGTAGGGGACCCGGTTGTTCTGGAACACGAGGAGGTTGCGGTCCAGATGGAGGTCGACGCTGGCGGGCTGGATGCAGCCGTCGCCCAACGGATGGATAACGATCCGCCCTTTGGCGAGCTCCTCGCGTATGGACCGGTCGCTCAGGACCATCGACGCCTCCCCTCAGCGGCGGCATTCTAGCAGGCGGCGCCGCCTGAGACAGGCCGCGCTGTACAATGATGAACACGCGTGGCGTCAGGGGAGGAGGCCGCTTCGAAAATCCCTCCACCGTCTCGCGGAGGAGGACAGGAGGGGAGCTGTGGCCCGGGAGCATCCCCCATGGATAGCTGGATGAATAGCCGGTCATGAATAGCTGGTCGACCCGCTGGCTGGTCGGAACGGGGGCGGCAATCGCCGTGCTGGTGGTCGCGAGCGTGCTCGCGGGCGTCTTGGCCGGCCGCGGGGATGCGGAAACGTTTCCGGAAGACTCCCCGGAGGGCGTCGTCCAACGCTACCTGCAGGCCATCGAAGACGACGAATTTCAGACGGCCTACGGCTACCTCGGCGCCGCGCTCCGCGAGGGGTGCACCCTCCAGGAGTTCCGCGAGAGGACTCGCCGGACGGCAGACCGGGACCATCGCGTCGTCTTGGAGGGGACCGAGGTCTTCGAAGGCCAGACCATCGTCATGGTCCGCATCTCCCGAGTCGAGACGGAGGCGCCCTTTGCGCCCAGCGAGTCCTCTTATCCGCGGGAGTACACCCTCGAGCGGCAGGAAGGCGCGTGGCGCTTCACCGAGCCGGCCTGGCCGCTGAACTACTGCCCTCCTGCGGAGAAGACTCCACCCACCCCAGAGCCCAGCGTGGCGGGTTAGGAGCCGATGTTGGGCATCGGGCCTGATTTCCTCTTCGTCCTCCTGCCGCTGGGGGCGCTGGCCGCTGTGGTTGTCGTTGTGGTCGCCTTGTTCCGGCACGCCGGTGAGAGGGCCGACGCTGACGATCCCGGCATAGGCTCTCTCAAGCGGGCGTACTACTACCTGCTCGGCTTTGCAGCCTTGGGAGTCGCCGCTTCGGGTCTGACCCTTCTGGTGAGGGGCTTGCTGGAGGTCATCGCGGGCGAGCGAGTCATCGCCGGAGGAGAAGCGGAGCTTGCCCTTGCGCTCGCCCTCACCCTCGTAGGAACGCCCCTGTGGCTCTACCTATGGAGCTTGGCCCAACGCTCCCTCCGGGAGCACCCCGTCGAAGCGGGGACCCTTGGCCGGAAGCTCTACGCGTACCTCGTGCTGGGCTTGTCCGCGCAGATCGCCGCTGCCGGCCTCGTTGGGTTGCTGATGGCCGTCTTCAGCGTGGACGACGACTTCAGTCCCGGCCAGCTCGCGCTTCCCTTGGTCATGGGCGGAGTGTGGTGGTTTCACTGGCGTAGCGAGGCCGCGGAGGGCCAGCCGACCGAGGTGGCCCGGCTCGTGCGGCGGCTGTACGTCTACATTACCGGCGGATACGGCTTGGGCCTACTCGCGATAGGCGGCGGACTCATCCTCGCGGGGTTCCTCACGAGCGCCTACGATGCGGTCGTGGGAACGCTGCTGGTCTCCCCCGGGGGCGCCGACGTCTGGAACGCGGACGTCCGCGCGGGTGCGCCGATGGCGATAGTGGGCGGTGTCTGGTGGTGGCAGCACTGGCTGCGGGTCGCGGCTGCGGACGAGCAGTCGGCGCCCCGGCAGATCTACCTCTATCTCTACGCCGTCCTGGGCGGGGCCGTAACGGTCGTGGTGTCCCTCAGCGTCATCATCGACGGACTGCTGGAGTGGGCGGTGGACGCTCCGGGCATAGGGACGGCCACCGTCTACTTCCGACTGATGCCTGCCGCTCTGGCGGGGCTTGCCGTTGGCGGCGGGATATGGGGTTACCACGCGGCTGTCATTCACCAAGAGACCGGCATTCTGGAGGGTGGGCGGACGGCGGCGCGGCGAGTGTACCGCTACCTTGTCGCCGCCCTCGATCTGGGCGTGCTCGCCGCCGGCCTCGTCCTGCTGATCGGGGTTGCGGTGGGCACGCTCGCGCCCCAGACCGGCGACACCCTGGCCGGACGCGACTGGTGGAAGCAGCCCATGAGCTGGGGTCTCACGCTAACGCTGGTGGGGGCGCTCATATGGGGCTTCTATTGGCGGACCATCCAGAGGGCGGTCGCTGTCAGCGCGCCTACCGGCGAGGACGAAGAGCGCGACTCCCAGTCTCGGCGAACGTTCATCTATGGCGTGTTCGGCGTCGCTGTCTTGATCGTCCTGGGCAACCTGAGCGCGCTTCTGTTCGTCGTTTTTCGGGACCTGCTGGAAGGCGAGCTTGGAGCTTCCGCTCTGCAGGGCAGCAAGTGGTCCATCGGCGCTCTGCTCATGGCGGGCGCGATCGGCGTCTACCACTGGCTCATCGCGCGACAGGACCGGCAGGCAGGCGCCGGAAAGCCCCGGGAAGCCGTCGCGCGGCCTCGCCGCAAGAGCGTCACCGTCGCAGCCAGCGCCGCCGACCCGGTGCGGCGCATCGAGGCGAGGCTCGGCTATCGAGTCCGGTGGTGGCGCACGGCGGACGCCGCCGAAGCGCCCGACCTCACGGAACCCAACGTGGACAGACTTGCTGAGCAAGTCAACGCAGCGCCCGGAGACAACGTCCTCGTGATCGTGGACGCTTTCGGCGCGCGCGTGCTCCCCTACACGCCTTCCTGAGTCCGCCTCTGAACGACCGGCCCGTAGGCGGCGCTGGATGGGTAACAGAAATCCCCTCAAGGTCGCCGTTGCCTTCGTGGCGAGCCGGTCGAACCCCGCGCCCTACGCCTCAGCCTGCGTCTTCCGGTTCACGCGGTCGAACTGCGCCGTCACCCCGGCTGAGGACGACGACGTGAGCAGCGTGACGGCGACGGCGACCGGCGTCGCCACGATGAAGCCGGGCGCTGTCGCGATGGCCATGTCGAATATCCCCCACGGCCCTCCTGAGCTGACCTGCCAGACGCTGACCATCGCCGCGCCCGCGACGATGCACGCCAGCGCGCCCTGGAAGTTGAACCTGCGCCAGTAGAGCGCAAGGATGGTCACAGGCCCGAACGCCGCCCCCATGCCGCCCCACGCGTAGGCGACAAGGTTCGATATCGAGTCCGGCGCGACGATGGCGGACACTCCTGCGATGCCCCCGATAGCCAGCAGCAGTGCACGGCCCAGCCACACTCTGCCGGACGCACCCAGCGCGTGCGTCTGCTCCAGCCGCCGCGCGAGTCGCCGTATGAGCGGCAGGTCATCCGTGGCGATGGCTGAGCCCAGCAGCAGTTGCGAGTCCGCCGTGCTCATGATGGCCGCAACCACTCCGGTGAGCAGCAGGCCGGTAAAGACAGGGATGAAGAACGCCTCCGAGGCCACGAAGTAGACGCGCTCCGGGTCGAAGAGGCCCGTCTCTCCGGTCAGCTCTCCCATCAGGCCCATCTGCGTCAGCGCGGGGCGCGCCACCACTCCGAGCAGGAACCCGAACGAGAAGATGAGCACCACCCACGTGATGCCGATGTTGCGGCTGCTGGTGATCTTCTCCTCGCTCTCTATCGCCATGAACCGTTGCAGCACCCGCTGCGACCCCAGCGCGCCCAGGCCCCAGCCAACGGTCGAGAGCAGGAAGACCCATGTGGTGGGGTCGTTCGCCGCGTCGGTCAGCGGGTTCATGAAGCCCGGCGAACCGCCGACCCCCGTGAACGGCTGCGCCGTGGCGGCGATAAGCGTCAGCGGCAGGATGATGAAGCTCACCAGCATCACGAGCGACTGGAACACGTCCGTGCGGGAGACGGCCATGAAGCCGCCGATGAATGTGTACGACACGACAGCCGCAAGGGTCAGCAGCACGCTCGGGTTGTGCTCCAGCCCGAAAATCGTCTCCAGCAGCTTGGTGCCCGCGATCAGCCCGGAGTTCACGTAGAACATGATGAAGAACATCGTCAGCGCCGCCGCCACTGTGCGCAGCACGCCTGTCCTGTCCGCGAACCGCTTCTCGAAGAAGTCCGGCAACGTCAGCGACTCCTCCGCTATCGTGTAGCGCCGCAGCCGCTTGCCCATGATGCTCCACGTGAACCAGGCACCGAGTACGAGGCTCAGGAGCGTCCACAGATGCACCGTGCCTTCGGAGAACGCCAGCGCAGGGAACACGAGCATCGTCCACCCGCTGCTGCTCGACGAGCTGGCGCTCAGCGCCGACGTGAAGGTGCTCATCCTCCTGCCGGCGAGCACGTAGTCCGTCATCTCGCGCATCCGGCGCGCGCCGACGACGGCGATGGCGATCAGAGCAGGAAGTACGCTGCGAAGACCGCGACGATGATGGGCTGGATGTCCATGGGCCTTGGTTGTCCGGTGATGCGCCGAAGCCTGCTTTCACTTTAGCGAACGCAGGGGTGGTTGGCGCCATCGCCAACGCGTATCGCCGACGCATAGCGACACTTGCCCATTGCCCAATCCCCCTGCGCTTCCCTACGATGAAGTGTCCGTCATGCCTCGATTGAAGGACCCAGCTTACGAGTCGCTGTCCCGGAGCCGGCGCCCCACGAATTAGAAACATTACGGGTGGGGAAGTAGTTCCGAGACCCGTGAAGCAGGCCACGGCCACGAAAACGC
The DNA here is from genome assembly GCA_965219425.1 of Dehalococcoidia bacterium. Taxonomy (GTDB): domain Bacteria; phylum Chloroflexota; class Dehalococcoidia; order Lucifugimonadales; family Australimonadaceae; genus S5-327. The sequence goes on along the minus strand of OZ244741.1, from coordinate 2,832,102 downwards.
CCCTCGCAACTCCTGATTTTCAGTGTATTTCGGGGAAGTTCTCACTCGTAAGAGGATGCACGACCGGGGAATTTATTACTCGTAGCGGAACACGAAGTTCCCCACTCTGCGGACGGGCCGGGGAGGCTGGCCGGGTTGACCCTTCATCCAGGGAGGCGAGAACCTCGCATTCCCCGCCTCTACCTCTGGAACGCGGTGTGCTATACTGAGGCAGCATGATTCGCAGGTTCTTCTCACGGCTTCTCGGGAAGCCGGCTCCGGCGGCAAGTGGGCCGCCCGCCACCTCTCCGACAGACCGCATCGACGCTCTCGATTTCCGGCGTAACAAGCAGGAGAGCGGGAAGTCGCGTCCGTCGCGCTCCCGCCGTCCACGGGAGGAGCGTCAGCCAATCGAGGCCCCTGCCTCCAATGACGACCATGCGCCGCGTAAGCGGCGTCGGCGCGGCCGTGGAGGAAGCCTCCCTGCCCAGTCCTCCCCCGAAGATGGGAGAGTAGGCAAGACCGGCGCAGGCGGCGCCCGGCGGCGCGAGCAGCTGGACATCGTCGCCGGCCCTGTCCCGCGCGACATGCCGTTCGGGCCGGTCACGGTCTCCGCGCCCGTCGGCCGCGCCCTTGCGGGCATGGGGTATTCCGCGCCGACGCCCATCCAGGAGCTGGTGATAGACCCGCTCCTCCGGGGACAGGACCTCGTCGGGCAGGCGCAGACGGGCACGGGCAAGACCGCCGGGTTCGGCATACCAATCGCCGAGGTGGTCGACGCCCGCGCGGGCTACGTCCAGGCCATCGTCCTGACGCCCACGAGGGAGCTGGCCCGCCAAGTCGCCGAAGAGCTGAGCAAGATATGCAAGTACAGGGGCGCCGAGGTCGTGCCGGTCTACGGCGGAGCGCGCCTTGGCCCGCAGATCAAGGCAATCGAGAACGGCGCGCCCGTCATCGTGGGCACGCCGGGCCGGGTTATCGACCTGATAGACCGCGGGGTGCTCCGGCTCGACAGGGTCCGCATGGTGGTGCTCGACGAGGCGGACCAGATGCTGGACATCGGGTTCCTGCCCGCCATCCGGCGCATCCTGCGCGCCACGCCTCGCGGGCGTCAGACGGCCCTCTTCACCGCAACGGTCCCGACGATGATCAAGCGGCTCATCTACTCCTATCTGAATGACCCGGAGTGGTTCCGCGTGGGCGAGGAGTCCGAGCCGGTCGAGCAGGTCACCCAGCGCTACATTGAGGTCGCCAGGCGCGATAAGCTCTCCGCCCTCCTCGAGCTGCTCGACCACCGTGAGCAGACCCTCGTGTTCCGGCGCACCCAAGAAGACGTCGATTGGCTCGTGCGCTCGCTCAAGCGGCGGGACGTCCGGGTCGAGGCGATCCACGGCGGTCTGCCTCAGGGCGAGCGCAACGCCGTCATGCAGGACTTCCGCGACGGTAAGCTCAAGCTCCTCGTCTCGACGAACCTCACCTCCCGGGGCATCGACGTCCCGGCGGTGGCGAACGTCATCAACTACGACATCCCTGAGACCGTCGAGGAGTACGTCCACCGCATAGGGCGCACCGCCCGCATGGGCCGGGAGGGCGTCGCGGTCACCTTCGTGAGCGAATGGGACTTGGAGTTCTTCGACGCCATCAAGGCCCACATCGGCGGCGACCTCGCGCCCATGGAGACCTCGCTCTACAAGCCCGCCGCAGCCGTCGGCGCCTAGCGCGCCCCGCCCGTCCTCCCGTCCGCAGGGAGGACTGAGGAGGGGCTCTGGTATCCTACCGACCCATGCGCGCATCACAGTTTCTTTCACGCACCCTGAGACAAGACCCCAGCGAGGCCGAGACCGTCAGCCACCGGCTCATGCTCCGCGCGGGCATGATGATGCAGGTCGCCGCCGGCGTCTACTCGTACCTGCCTCTCGCTCTGCGGTCGATACGGAAGATCGAGCAGATCGTCCGCGAGGAGATGAACGCGGCAGGCGGGCAGGAGGTTCTGATGCCGACGCTCCAGCCCCTCGAGCTGTGGCGGCTGACCGGGCGGGACGAAGCGTTCGGCGAGAACCTCTTCCGGCTGTTCGACCGGCGAGAGCGCGGCATGGTGCTGGCGCCCACTCACGAGGAGACGGTCACCGCTATCGCCGCCGCCCACGTCGAGTCCTACCGCGACCTCCCGCTGACGCTTTACCAGATACAGACCAAGTTCCGGGACGAGCCCCGGCCTCGCGCCGGGCTGCTCCGCGGGCGTGAGTTCAGCATGAAGGACGCCTACTCCTTCGACGCCAACCAGGAGTCGTTGGACGCGACGTACCAGCGAATGCGGGTGGCGTACCGCAACATCTTCCGTCGCTGCGGCCTACCCACCATCGAGGTCGAGGCGGACAGCGGGGCCATCGGCGGCAAGGACTCCCACGAGTTCATCATGCCCGCCGAGAGCGGGGAGGACGTCATTCTCGTGTGCGAGGAGTCCGGCTACGCCGCCAACGTCGAGCGTGCAACGTCCATCATCGATCCTGCGCCCGAGGGCGCGCCGCTCGAAATGGCGATGGTCGACACGCCTGGCGTTACGACCATCGCCGACCTCGCGAAACTCTTGGGCATCCCTGAGTCGCAGACGCTGAAAGCCGTCTTCTATCAGGTCGATAACGGGCAGGCCGACGGCGAAACGGCGCTCGTGACCATCCGGGGCGACATCGAGGTGAACGAGGTCAAGCTCAAGAACCACCTCCACGCCAACAATCTGCGACTCGCGAATGCGGACGAGGCGGCCGCGGCGGGCCTCACGCCTGGCTCCACCTCGCCCGTCGGCCTGAGCGGTATCCGGCGCATCGCCGACCCGTCGATACAACAGGGCGCCAACTTCGCCGCCGGCGCCAACCAACCCGGCAAGCACTACGTGAACGTGAACTATCCCCGCGACTTCGAGGTCGACGAGATCACGGACATCGCGACGGCCCGCGAGGGGGACACGAGCCCGGACAGCAGAGGGAAGCTCGCGGCGATTCGCGGCATCGAGGTCGGCCACGTCTTCAAGCTGGGGACGTTCTTCACGGACGCGATGGGCGTCGAGTATTCGGACGAGAACGGCAAGCTCAATCCCGTGCTCATGGGGTGCTACGGCATCGGCGTGACGCGGGTGCTTGCCGCCGCCATTGAGCAGAACCACGACGACAAGGGCGTGATCTTTCCCGCTCCCATCGCCCCCTTCCAGGTGCATCTCTTGGCGCTGAACGCGGACGATGAACAGGTGAAGGCCGAGGCAACGACGCTTTACGAGCAGCTTGAGGCGGCAGGCTACGAGACGCTGTACGACGACCGCGTCGAGTCTGCGGGCGTGAAGTTCAACGACGCGGACCTCCTCGGTCTCCCGGTGCGCGCCGTGGTGAGTCCGCGCAACCTCAAGCAGGGCATCGTCGAGCTCAAGCGGCGCCGCGACTCGGAGGCGGTGCAGGCCCCGCCGGACCAAGCCCTGTCGTTGGTCGGAGAGCTGCTTGCTAGGGATGAGCTGTAGGGCCCTAACCTCCAACGAGGGGTAGCGGCTCCAGCCGCGGGGAGGTCCGGCCTCAGCGGCGGGACCGTCTGTTCCTAGGGAGCCGCGAGGCCGGAAGCCTGTCGGAACAACGCTTGGTTACTTCTCCTCGACTCTGTCTCTGATTGAGCGCCTTCCTCGTCCGCCGTATACTGGGGATGGGAGGGCTGCATGAACACGAACGGCGCTCAGAACGGCAGAGAGACAGGCACGTTCTCCGTGAAGGCGGGGTTGGCGCAGATGCTCAAGGGAGGCGTCATCATGGACGTCGTCACCGCGGAGCAGGCCAAGCTCGCCGAGGACGCGGGCGCGTGCTCGGTGATGGCCCTCGAACGCGTGCCCGCTGACATCCGCGCCGACGGCGGCGTTGCCCGGATGTCGGACCCCGAGATGATCGAGGCGATTATGAAGGCCGTGACCATCCCGGTCATGGCGAAGGTCCGCATCGGCCACTTCGTCGAGGCCAGGATTCTCGAGGCCATCGGCATCGACTATATCGACGAGTCCGAGGTGCTCACGCCCGCCGACGAGGAGCATCACGTTTGGAAGCATGACTTCAAGGTCCCCTTCGTTTGCGGCTGCCGCGACCTGGGGGAGGCGCTCCGCCGAATCGGCGAGGGCGCCGCGATGATCCGCACCAAGGGCGAGGCCGGGACTGGCGACGTGGTAGAGGCGGTCCGTCACATGCGTACGGTTATGAAGCAGATACGCCGAACGCAGGGGATGGGCGACGACGAGCTGACCGCGTACGCCAAGGAGATTGGCGCGTCCGTCGACCTTCTACTGGAGGTGAAGCGCCTCGGGCGCTTGCCGGTGGTGAACTTCGCGGCAGGAGGAGTCGCAACGCCCGCCGACGCCGCGCTGATGATGCACTTGGGCGCGGACGGAGTGTTCGTGGGGTCGGGGATTTTCAAGTCCGGAGACCCGTCGGCGCGGGCGAAGGCAATCGTCAAGTCCGTTACTCACTACAACGACCCGTTGGCGATAGCCGAGGCGTCGAAAGGCTTGGGCGAGGCGATGGTCGGCATCAGCGTCCGCTCTCTGGCTCCCGAGCAGGAGCTAGCCACAAGGGGCTGGTAGCCCCGCCTGCTGAGAGGTGAACCAACGGCAACGGTCGGCGTTCTAGCGCTCCAGGGAGACTTCGCGGAGCATTGCGCCTCGTTGGGCAGGCTTGACGTGCGCGCCGTCGAAGTCCGAACGGCCAACGAGCTCGACGCGGTGGACGCGCTCATCGTGCCGGGCGGCGAGAGCACGTCGATGGCGAAGCTGATGGACGCCTACGACCTCAGGGAGCCGCTGACGGCCTATGCGCGCAGCGGGCGGCCCGTGTGGGGCACCTGCGCCGGTCTGATTCTGATGGCCTCCCGCCTCGTGGAGGACCGCCCTGAGCCCCTTGGCTTGATTGACATGACCGTCCGCCGCAACGGTTTCGGACGGCAGGTCGACTCCTTCGAGACGGACCTTGCTATCGCCGGGGTCGACGGTGGGCCAATGCACGCGGTGTTCATCCGCGCCCCGCTCGTGACAGAGGTGGGGCCAGGTGTAGAGGTGCTATCAACGCTCGACAGCGGGGCCATCGTTGCGGTGAGGCAAGGGAATGTGATGGCGTCGGCCTTCCATCCTGAGCTGACTCCCGACTCCCGTATGCACGACCTTCTTCTGGGCATGCTCTCTGAGGAGGCGGCGCGGTGATACGGACGCTTCGCCTGAGCGACGTTCCCCGTCAGCTTCTGCCCGGCCGCCTCGAGAGCAAGGACCTAGTCTCCACCCATGTGACGCTCCAATCGCCTAGGGACCGTTTGTCGCAGATTGAGATGGCCCGCTGGACGACGTCTCCCTCCCGCCACCGCGAAGCAATCGGCGCATTCGAGGACGGACGTCTGGAGGCGGTGGTAGTAGTCAAGGCGAGGCGCGAGCCCACGGCCTGGGAGGTCGCGCGGCTCTTCTCATCCGCTCGCGGATACGCGCAGCTCGACGAGCTAGTCACGGCCGGCGTGCGTGCGGCGGGGCGACGGGGGGCCGACCGCCTCTTCCTGCGCTCGCCGTCGATGGGCCCGGCCTGCGGACCCGCGGAGCGCACCGGCTTTAGACGGGCCTTCACCGAGGAGGTGTTCGCTGGCGTGCTCAGCGGCAGCGGGGCTTCCGCCCTGGGCCTGCGCAGGCTCCAAGCGAGCGACATCCACGGGGTGTTCCGGCTGCACACCGCCGCGTTGCCCGCATCCGCCAGGCCCGCCGTCGGCATGACCCTCGATCAGTGGACGGCCGGTCGCGAGCAGGCGGTGGGAAGAACCGAGGAGTTCGTGTGGGATGCGGAGCGCGGGCTGGTGGCCTGGCTCTGCCTGGACCGCAGGGGCGACGAGGCGACCGTCGAGGCAGTCCTGCACCCGGACCATTCCTCTCGGGCGCAGGAGTTCGTGGAAGGCGCCGCGGGGATGGTGGACCGTGAGACCCGCGTGCGGTGGATTGTGCCCAGCTACGAGCCCGCGCTGGCCAAGGCCCTCGACGCCCGCGGCTGGCGGTCGGACGGTAGGTATGACGTTTACGTGAGGCCGGTTGCGCGGCGCGTCCGCGAGCCGTCGATGGCGCCGGCCCAGGCTTAGCGGAGGTCCATTGATAGAACCCCAAATCGCCATCCAAGAGTGGACTTTAGAAGAGGAGCGCCACGCGCTATTCGGGGTGCTTCCGCCCCGCGTCCGTCGGGCTATCGAGGCCGAAGAGGGCCAGCAGGACTTGCTCGAAGTCGTCCTCGACCTTGGCAGACCTCCCGAGGCGCGGTTCGCAGGCAGAGACCTTTGCCTGAGCGATCGAGACATCATGCGGGAAGACATTGACCACGTCATCGAACGGGTCGGGGCGTTTGGGGACGATAATCGCGCGGGCATCGAGCGCACGCTTCATCGCATTTCGGCGATCAGAAACCGCAGGGGCGAAGTGGTGGGACTGACGTGCCGGGTAGGGAGGGCGGTCAGCGGAAGCGCCCGCGTCGTCGAGGACTTCGCGATGTCCGGCAAGAGCATCCTGCTGGTGGGCCGTCCGGGCGTGGGCAAGACGACCATTCTGCGGGAGCTCGCACGGGTCCTGGCTGGAGCCGGCCAACGCGTGGTCATCGTGGACACTTCCAACGAGATTGCGGGGGACGGGGACATCCCGCATCCCGCCATCGGGAGGGCGCGACGCATGCAAGTGCCCACGCCCGCACGTCAGCACGCCGTGATGATCGAGGCGGTTGAGAACCACATGCCGCAGGTGATCGTCGTGGACGAGATGGGCACGGAGCTGGAGGCGGCGGCCGCCAGGACCATTGCCGAGCGCGGCGTACAGCTTATCGCCACCGCCCACGGCAATACACTCGAGAATCTGCTCGTGAACCCCACGCTCTCCGACTTGGTCGGCGGCATTCAGACCGTCACCCTAGGAGACGAGGAAGCCCGTCGACGGCGCACGCAGAAGACAATCCTGGAACGGAAGGCGCCGCCCACATTCGATGTCCTGGTCGAGATTCAAGGTTGGAACAGCGTCGCGGTCCACGGAGATGTCGCACGCACCGTCGACGCCGTTCTGAGAGGACGCTCGGTGGCGCCTGAGCTACGCGACCTGGACGATGCAGGAGCGGTCCGCAAGAGCATCCAGCAGGTTGGCGGGGCGCCTGAGTTCGAGGTGGCGCCTTTCGTCTATGGCCAGGACACGGGCAGGCGTTCAGAGCGGCGGGAGCCGTCGGCAGGGAGCCCGAGGATTTCGCGTCCGCAGTTACGCCAAGGCGAAATCGGCCGTCCAGCGGCTCGCGTTCACCCCTTCGGCGTGAGCCGGGAGCGCCTGCAGCGTTCCGCCGAGGAAGCCGGCCTATCGGTGAGAATCGCTGAGAATCCCGGAGAGGCCGATGTGGTGCTCACGACCAAGGCGCACTTTCGTCGGCGGGCGGGGGCGCTCGTGGCGGCGGAGGAGCACGGCGTGCCGGTGTTCGTCCTGCGGCGCAATACGCCGGGCCAGATCATCGGTTTCCTCGAGCAAATGGGCGGCGGCCTCCCCGCCGTGGCGGGCGAGTCCCTCAACGAAGGAGCCCTGGAGGCGCAGGACGGCGTGGACCGGATTCTCGCGGGCGAGATGAACGAGGTTGAGCTGCAGCCGCAGGCGGCGTTCGTGCGCCGCGTCCAACACCGAATCGCCGAGCAGGCGTTCCTGCGTTCCCACAGCGTCGGCCGTGAGCCGCGCAGGCGCGTGACGATCCGCCGCTCACAGTAGCGGCGGGCGAGTCAATGCGAGTATCCACGGTCGGAGGGAGGCGGGTTTGAGCGGGCTGTTCATAACCTTCGAAGGCGGCGAGGGAGCGGGCAAGACCACTCAAGCGGAGCTGCTGGCGGCGCGTCTGGAAGCCGATGGCCGCCGCGCCGTGCGAGTGCATGAGCCGGGCGGCACCCCCCTGGGAGAGTACATTCGCAGTTGGGTGAAGGCGTCCACCTCACGCATGACGCTGGAAGCGGAACTCCTGCTGTTCGCCGCGGCGCGCGCCCAGCTCGTTCGGGAAGTAATTGCGCCGTGGCTCGCCCAAGGAGTGGTCGTAATCTCAGACCGCTACGCTGACTCCACAACTGTTTACCAGGGATACGCCCGCGGACTGCAGCTTGACCAAGTGCAGGCGGCCAACGCCATCGCGACGGGAGACACGTGGCCCGACCTGACCTTTCTCCTCGATACGTCGGAGGACACCGGCTTGCGCCGTGTGAGTGTTCAGATGTCGTTCGACGAGGAGGCGCGCGTGGACCCTGTCCCGCGCGCAGACGACGCCAAGCGGCGTTTCGAAGAGCTTGGTGCGTCGTTCCACCAGAAGGTGCGTGACGGCTACCTGAAGCTGGCGAAGGCGAATCCGGAGCGCTGGGTGGTGCTCGACGCGGGGCAGCCTGCAGACCACGTTCACGCTCGAGTGTATGAGCGCGTGCAAGCCCTGTTGCGGTAGGGGAGGGGGTTGACGCACGGCGCCGCCCTAGCTATTCTAGTCAGGTTCCCCTCCGGGGGGATTGACCGACTCGCTCCTTAACAGGTGAATAGTGGAAGGAAAGCGCCTGCGTGCCCCTTTGGGGGCATGCAACCCTTTGTCAATCTGACAAGATGGGTCTCAAGGGACCCAAAATTGATTGAGAGTTTGATCCTGGCTCAGGACGAACGCTGGCGGCGCGCCTAATGCATGCAAGTCGAACGAACGAACTCCCTTCGGGGGGTGAGTGAGTGGCAGACGGCTGAGTAACGCGTAAGCAATCTACCCACTGGCGGGGGACAACCCGGAGAAATCCGAGCTAATACCGCATGTGGCTGCCCGCTGATGGCGGGTATCCAAAGGCTTCGGCCACCAGTGGATGGGCTTGCGTCCCATCAGGTAGTTGGTGAGGTAACGGCCCACCAAGCCATCGACGGGTAGCCGGTGTGAGAGCACGACCGGCCAGAGGGGGACTGAGACACGGCCCCCACTCCTACGGGAGGCAGCAGCAGGGAATCTTGCGCAATGGGCGAAAGCCTGACGCAGCGACGCCGCGTGGGGGAAGAAGGCCTGCGGGTTGTAAACCCCTTTTCTCGGGGAAGAAGATCTGACGGTACCCGAGGAATAAGCCTCGGCTAACTACGTGCCAGCAGCCGCGGTAATACGTAGGAGGCTAGCGTTGTCCGGATTCACTGGGCGTAAAGGGAGAGCAGGTGGCCGAGTTCGTCCGTGGTGCAAGCTCCAGGCTCAACTTGGAGAGGTCTACGGATACTGCTTGGCTTGAGGGCGGTAGAGGAGCACGGAATTCCTGGTGTAGTGGTGAAATGCGTAGATATCAGGAGGAACACCGGTGGCGAAAGCGGTGCTCTGGGCCGTCCCTGACACTCAGGCTCGAAAGCGTGGGGAGCGAACCGGATTAGATACCCGGGTAGTCCACGCCCTAAACGATGAGTGCTGGGTATGGGGGGTATCGACCCCCTCCGTGCCGAAGCTCACGCGTTAAGCACTCCGCCTGGGAACTACGGCCGCAAGGCTAAAACTCAAAGGAATTGACGGGGGCCCGCACAAGCAGCGGAGCGTGTGGTTTAATTCGATGCAAAGCGAAGAACCTTACCTGGGCTTGACATGTCGGTGGTACCCCGCCCGAAAGGATGGGGGACCCTTCGGGGAGCCGTCACAGATGCTGCATGGCTGTCGTCAGCTCGTGCCGTGAGGTGTTGGGTTAAGTCCCGCAACGAGCGCAACCCTCGTCACTAGTTGCACTCTCTAGTGAGACTGCCTCGTAATTCGAGGAGGAAGGTGGGGATGACGTCAAGTCATCATGGCTCTTACGCCCAGGGCGACACACACGCTACAATGGGTAGGACAACGGGCAGCAACGTCGCGAGGCGAAGCTAATCCCTTAAACCTACCCCCAGTTGGGATTGCAGGCTGCAACTCGCCTGCATGAACGTGGAGTTGCTAGTAACCGCAGATCAGCCATCCTGCGGTGAATACGTTCCCGGGCCTTGTACACACCGCCCGTCACGTCATGGAAGCCGGTAACGCTTGAAGTCGTACAGCCAACCGTAAGGAGGCCTGCGCCGAGGGCGGGACTGGTAACTGGGACGAAGTCGTAACAAGGTAGCTGTACCGGAAGGTGCGGCTGGATCACCTCCTTTCTAGGGAGCTCCCTTCGGGGAATCCTAGGTCGGTCCGTTCAGGGAGACCGACCCGCGCCGGGCGATTGGTAGAGTTCTGCTCCCTCGTCTCGGCAACGGCGGCCTCAATCCCTCTCACGGGGGCCTGGCGGCAAACAAAAGTCTTTCCTTCCACTATTCACCGGTTAAGGCACCCTGCGCGAGAGGCCAGCTCACTGCTGGCCTCTCGTTTTTTGGAAGGGTCCGTCGGCCTCGCGCCACTTCATCCCCAGAAGAACGGCGGTCTGCTATGGGCTTGGCGGTTGGTCTATACTGAGAGCCGCATTGCGTGGGCCACTAGCTCAGTCGGTTAGAGCGCAGTCCTGATAAGACTGAGGTCCCTGGTTCGATTCCAGGGTGGCCCACCAGACCCCCGTATTCTTGCTTGCGCTGAAGGCGATTCACGGTTCTTCCTAGTCCGTACGGGCTAGTTCAGCAGAAATCGTCCCGTGAGCTGACAGTTCCCAGCGGTGTCGGGTTCGTCGCTTCCCTCAAGTCACCACTTCTCAGCAGGCCGGGGCCTTTCGCAAGACATGCTTTCAGCCCTGCGCCGCTAGAGGGTCAACTCTAGGATGTAGAGCCCGCCCTTCAGCCGGTCCACCACGTACATGATGCCGTTCTCGTCCACGTAAACATCGTTGATGCCGTTGGACGGAGCCCCCTCCGGGATGGGCGGCACGAAGTAGGCCACCTCCTCCGGTTGGAAGGGGTTGCTCGTGTCGAACACCCTGACCCCTGCGTTGAAGAAGGTGCCGAAGATCAACGTGTCCGAGTGGAAGCAGGTGGGTCCGGGCTGGTTCTCGTAAACGTTATGCGCGCCGAAGCGGCCGGGACGCTTGAAGAAGTCGTCGGTGTCCGGCATGGGAAAGGTGCTGATGATTACCGGGTTGGTCTCATCCCGGATATCCATCATCCAGATCAGTTTGGGATAGTCCTCGCCGTTGTTCCGCACGGCCTCTTGGGTCACCACCATCAAGTCCCGGCTGAACAGGGGCAGCGCCGTGTGTGTGAACCCCGGGAAGGGCGGCGAGTAGTTGAGCCGGCTGACCACCGAGGGGTTTGCCTTGTCCGAGATGTCCAGGATGAGCATCCCGGAGTCCAGATAGCAGCAGTAGGCCCGGTCGGGGCGTTGGGGATAGACGTTGGCGTTGTGGAGCCGGTGCCCGGAGTCGAAGTGGGGATGCCGCCGCATAGGGGGAGCATCGTCCCCCTCCCGTGTGCCGGGGACCCACCAACGTCCGGCTTCCACCGGACGGGTGGGGTCTCTGACGTCCACGGTCATGTAGAACTGGTCGTCCAGTTGGTTGCGCGGCTGAAAGTCGGCGGCGCCAGTAGAGAGGTGGGCATACTCCCCATCCACCCACCAGAGGCAGTGGCAGCCCCGGGAGTAGGGGCCTCCCAAGTCCAGAAAGCCGATGCGTCGGGGCTCCTCCATATTGCTGATGTCGTAGACGCCCATCCCCGTCCCCGGTTGTCCCGGCTGCACGGACTGATAGGCCACCAGCATTACGTCGTCCACGATGGACAGAGAGTTGGAGCGCAGGTGCGGGTAGTCCAGCTCCGTCTGGACCACCACCCTGGGGTTAGCGATGTCCGTAACGTCGACGCTCGTGATGTCCTTGGGCGCGCTCTCATGGGCCATGTAGAGGATCCGGCGGCCCTCCCTGGTCTGGTAAAGGTGCACCCCCTCACCGATGTTGCCGAAGCCCTTGAGGTCGTGGTGGGAGATAAGCCGCATGTTGCGGATCTCCTGCGTTTGAGTAGCCATAGCGCCTCCTTCGGATTGGCCTCACGGGGTGGGGATGCTCCCCTGTGTGTAATCTGACGTCAAGTTAGCAGCAAACCCAACGTCTCGTCACTCCTGTAGTCGCAGGAGGGAGAGTTAGGGAGGAAATGGCGTCCATCCCGCCTCTCGGGCCAACTGCTCCAGATCGCCTTCCTCATCGATTACAGCCACGCGGTCGAGAAACTCGGCCAGAGTTGCGGAGTCGGCGCGAAGGGCGCGTAACTGCCCCTCGATCGGGCTAATCGAAGCCGCGCTGTCCGCGTATGTCCCATGGAATGCGAACCAGGCGGTATTGAGCTTGCGGATGTTGTAGCCATTGTCCACGAAGGCCCGCCGCCTCTCTTCGAGGTAGCGCTCCGCTCCGTCGACATCTCCTTCTTCGAGGAGGCCCTCCAGCCGCTGTCTCGTGGCCCGCATCTCACGCCGGAAGTCGAATACTCCGGGGGCCGGCTCCATCCGTTCCCGCACCTGCGGAGGTTGCCAGGGTCGGCGTTCAACTACCTGGCCCGTTAGCCGCTCCAAGGCGAGGTCGCTGATTTCTTCTCCGGCAATGTTCGCCACTGTCTCGTTCACGCTTGTCAGCTCTCCGCCTGCAAACCAAGCTCTCCCCAGGGGACGGAAGTAGAGCCAGTGGTGGAGCCACTCGTGCGTGACCAGGTTCAGCACGCCATGGAGTGAGGTCCTAGGTGTAACGTGAGCCGGATAGGTCGCTAGGCCCCCGATCCGGACGACCAGCGCCGCAATGTTGTCGTCGAACGACTCGATCAGCTCTTCCAGCTCCACCTGCTCGAGCAGACTCAGGTCATGCTTGAGAATGCGATCGTCTATGCGGACAATCTCATCGCGCGGCGACCGCACGAGGATGAGCCCGTTCGGCGCGAAGGTGAAATCGACGGGCGGCCACCTGACGGCGCCGAAGCGGTCAATCACCCCTAGCTCGTCGGCAATCTGCGACACCGTCGACTCGATGGCCTCCTCGACAATCGGCGCGATACGCCTTCGACGCTCCTCCAACTCGTCGATGCCCACTTGGACCGCCAGGGCGGCTGGCCCCCCGGGCTCCGCCGCCAGCGCGCGCTCCATCTCCCTGCTGGTTCGGTTGAGCTCTTCTCCGATGGCAAAGAATTCCTCGATAACCTCGAGGCGCTCGTCTGGCCCCGGATCGTCGCGAATGAGGCCAGAGGCGAGATGCAGCCATTTATCGAGGAAGTGGGAGGCTTCCCAGCGGATAAGGTCCTGCTCGTAGGATGCCGTCGCGCGCCGTATGTCGCTGATGGAGTCTCCCCGGCCCACGCCCACCACGACCATCAGCAGAACGACGGCGGTGGCTAGACCAAGGGAGAGGTTGCTTTTCACTGCTCTCATTCGAGTTCGCGCCTGCTTGGCGCTCGCGCCAGACGAGCGAGCGGCCCGCCCCGCGTTGCGCGCTCATACTCTGGCCACTATCATCGCTCCGCTACCCACTTTGCGAGCAGGGGAGGTTCTGCAACGTGGACCAATTTGCCACCGGTCGAATCCGCAACGTCGTGCTCTTGGCGCACTCGGGGGCTGGAAAGACCTCGCTTGCCGAGGCCATGCGCTTTGCAACCAAGGCCATCAACCGTCCCGGGCGCGTCGAGGACGGCAACACCGTCTCCGACTTCGAGCCGGAGGAGCAGCGTAGACAAACCAGCCTTCAGCTGTCCATTGTCCCCTCCGTCTGGAAGAACACCAAGATCAACGTAATCGACACTCCAGGGTACGCCGACTTTCTTGGCGAGACCCTCTCGGCCCTGCGCGCAGCCGACGCGGCGGTGCTCGTCGTCTCGGCACCCAGCGGGGTGGAGGTCGGCGCCGAGATTGCTTGGCAGAGGCTCCGTAGCCTTGGCAAGCCAATCATCGTGTTCATCAACAAGATGGACCGGGAGCACGCCGACTACGACTCCGTCATGGAGCAGGTCCGTTCCCAGATGGGGCGCGAGTGCGCCGCCTTGAACCTCCCCATAGGCGCGGAGTCCTCGTTCAGCGGGGTCGTCAGCCTCATCGGCGGGAGCATACCCTCGGACCTGGAGGCGGCCGCCGCCGAGGCGAAGGACCTGCTGGCGGAGAGCGTCGCCGAGACGGATGACGACCTCACCCTAAAGTTCCTCGATGATGGCGGCCTGACCGACGAGGAGATCGCCGATGGCCTGCACGAGGGCGTTCGTTCGGGCCAGGTCGTCCCTGTGCTCGCAGGGTCTTCGTCGACCAGTGTCGGCGTCGAAGAGCTGCTGGACGCTATCGTCAGCTATGTCCCGTCGCCAGACCAGGCGCCTCCCCAGAAGGCCTCGAAGGGCGGCGCGGAGGTCCAGCTTTCGGCGGACGCCGCCGGGCCGCTGGCGGCCTTCATCTTCAAGACTACCGCCGACCCATTCGTCGGCAAGCTCTCTTTCTTCCGTGTGGTCAGCGGAACGCTGTCCGCCAACAGCGAGGTAGTGGACAGCAGGACTGGCGAGACCGAGCGCGTTGGCCAGGTCTACGTGCCGGTCGGCAAGCACCAAGAGGCCGTGCCGAGCCTCGCCGCGGGCGACATCGGCAGCGTGTCCAAACTGGCCCACGCAGTCACCGGCGATACGCTTACTACGAAGGCGGACGCAATCTCGTTGCCCAAGATCAAGTTTTCGGAGCCGATCTTCCGCGTCGCCGTCCACCCTAAGAGCAAGGCCGACCTCGAGAAGTTGTCTTCCTCGCTGACTCGCCTCATCGAGGAGGACCCCTCGCTCTCGCTGACGCGTGATCAGTCCACCGCCGAGCTGATCGTGGCGGGCATGGGCGACACCCACGTCGATGTCATGGCGGAGCGCGCCAAGCGGAAATTCGGCGTCGAACTCGACCTTGCCGCGCCTCGCGTACCGTACAAGGAGACCATTTCCAAGGTCACGAAGGTCGAATACAAGCACAAGAAACAGTCCGGCGGGCATGGCCAATATGGTCACGTCCTCCTGAGACTCGAGCCGCGCGCCCGAGGCGAAGGTTTCGAGTTCGCCAGTGAGGTCGTCGGAGGCAACGTGCCCCGGGAGTACATTCCCGCCGTCGAGAAGGGCGTTCACAAGACGATGGACGAGGGCGCTCTGGCCGGATATCCCATCGTCGACGTCAAGGTGGTCCTGACCGACGGCAGCTCGCATTCCGTCGACTCGTCGGGGCAGAGCTTTGAGATCGCAGGCGGAATGGCGATGAAGAAGGGCGTTATCGAGGCGGCTCCCACGCTCCTGGAGCCGGTCATGCGTATGACTATCGAGGCCCCGGAGCAGTTTGCCGGGGCAGTTGTGAGCGACCTGAACACGCGACGAGCGCACATCGCGGGCATGTCCCCCGAGGGCGGCGTCGCCGTCATTGAGGCTGAGTTGCCGCAAGCCGAAGCGCAGCAGTACTCCACGCAGCTGCGAGCGCTGACGCAAGGGAGGGGAACGTTGTCGATGAGGTTCGACCACTACAGCGAAGTCCCCGCCCACCTCACCCAGAGAATCGTGGAGGGGTCCCAGGAGCCGGCCAAGACCTAACCTGGCCCGGCAGTTACGGCGCTCCCTTTGGCGCGCACCAATTGTCCGCTCTCGCGGACTGTGCCATGACATACCTGACGAGGAGGAGTCTCATGCGAGGAGTGATTCTTGCCGCCGGTGACGGCGGCAGGCTTCGGCCATACACCGACCGCACGCCCAAGGTCCTGATCCCGCTGAGGAACCGGCCGCTCATCTGGTACCCGATGTCCGCCATGGCCCGGGCGGGCATCACCGAGATCGGCGTCGTCGTCGGCCACCTGGCCGAGCAAATCATGGAGAAAGTCGTCGAGTTCGTTCCGCCCGGCGTCCGCGTCAGGTGCCTCTATAACCCCGAGTACAAGGGCGGGAACGCCGTATCGGTGCGCGCGGCCCGCGATTTCGTGGGGCGCGAGGACTTCATCCTCTCCATGGGCGACCACATCATCGCCCCAGGCATTGCGGCGCGCGTCGTCAACGCCCCGTCCCACCCCGCCGTCTTGGGCGTCGACTCGGCTGCTTCCATGGCCGGACAGCTCAGCGACGCCACTAAGGTCTTCGTGGACGGCTACGGCCGCCTGGTCCGCATCGGCAAGGGCCTGCGCCGCTGGAACGCCGTCGACATCGGCGTGTTCAAGTTCCAGCCGTCCATCTTCGAGACCTTCGATCGCCTTTATGGCGAGGATGGCGAAGCCCTCGAGCTCACTCGCGTCATGCAGTACCTGGCCCGCCAGCGGCGGCAGGTGAAGACGTGCGACATCCAGGGCCGGTTCTGGAGCGATATCGACACTGTCGAGGACTACTGGAATACCGATGACCACATTGAGAACGCCCAGGGCAGCTTCTTCCTATGACGGCGTCGTCTCCCGCCACCTGAACCGCCGCATATCGCGACCGATAGCCCGCGCCCTCTCCCATACGCCGACGACTCCGAACCTCGTCACGGTGGCGAGCCTCGCCACGGCCGCCGGCGCCCTCGCCGCCTTCGTTCTCGGATACCCGATTGCCGGGGGGCTGCTGGCCCAGGCCGGCTCCATCCTCGACGGCGTCGACGGCGACCTCGCACGAATCACCGGCGCCAGCTCGAGCTTCGGCTCGTTCTTCGACGCCGTCATCGACCGCTATTCGGACTCCCTCGTGCTTCTTGGCCTCACGATATGGGCCGCGAGCGGGACCGGCAGCGACCTCCCGTGGGTCGCCGGGTTTGCGGCCCTTGCGGGCTCGTTCGCTGTGACCTATACCCGCGCCCGCGTCGACGAAAGCCGCCGCACCATGTTCGACCGCGGCTTCACGTCCCTCGCGTCGCGCGACGTACGCCTGCTAGGCGTGATGATCGGGGCGGTCGCCGGCTTCGGGACCGAGACGCTGATTGCGCTGGCGGCAGTCACGAACGTCGTCGTGCTTCTGCGTATCGCGGCCCTCTGGCGGGCGCTTCGGGCTGACCGCGCTTGACGGCGCGCTAGGCGTTCCGCGCCCAGATGGTGTGGTAGGGGCCTTGGCCTCTTATCATCGCCATCATGGACCGGCGCTCCCACTGTTGAAGCTCTTCGAGCGCCCTGTCGCACGAGTCCTGCGAATCGTCGAAGCCCGAGTTTCGCATGCGCCGTTGGAGCATCTCCCAAACCCCGGAAGCCTCCAGGCTTTGGATGGAGCCGCTCCACGGAATAACAGCAAGCTCGCGGGCGTGCGAAATGTTCGGCCGGGCCCGGTTGACGTGGCGCAGCCTGCGCTCGGCGGAGCCTAAGGGCGCCGACACCGATATGCGTGGGGGATCGTTCTCAGCACTCCGGCTGTCGTAGACCAAGCACTGGTTGATCAGGGGAAGGATGATGCAAACGACCTCCGCCTCCTCAGCGTGCTGAAGAGCTTCCGCCATCTCGCGGTCGTAGTCGGAGTCTGCCATCGCCGCCCCCTTTCTCCAATCTCATTCTAGTCTAACAACTCGTGTAGCTGTTCCATGAACGCAGGCAACACCTTCCGCCAATCTCCGGTCACGCCGAAGCGCGCCTCTTTGAAGATGTTCGCTCCCGCGTCCTTGTTAATCGCCACGAGCGTCTTCGCATTGCTACAGCCCGCCATGTGCTGGCTTGCCCCCGAGATGCCAACCGCGATGTACAGGTCGGGCGTCACGGTCTTGCCCGTCAGTCCTACCTGGTAACTGGAAGCCACCCATCCGGCGTCGCAAGCTGCTCGCGAAGCGCCGACCGCGCCCCCGAGCATGTCCGCTAGCTGCTGCAGCTGTTCGAAGGGCTCCGGGCCGCCAAGGCCGCGTCCGCCCGAGACGACAACGCGCGCGTCCTCCAACCGAACCCCCTCAGCCCTGGCCTCGACGCGCTCCAACCTCCTTGTCCGCACGTTCGCCTCGAACGCAAGCTCCGCGACCTCGCCCGTGCGGGACGGGTCCGGCGCTTGAGCGTCTATGCTCTTCGGCCGCAGCGAGATCACCGCCGGAGAGCCGAGGCAGGCGACCGTGGCTTCCGCGTTCCCGCCGTAGGTCGGCCTCGTCGCGAGCACACGACCCGACTCGTCGAGGGCGAGGGCGGTGCAGTCCGCGGCGAGGGCCGTCCCGAGTCTGAACGCGAGGCGCGGCATCACGTCCCGGCCGGTGAGGGTCTTGGCGCCAATCACGCATCCAGGCGATGTCTGACCAGCGGCAGCGTAGGCGGCGTCGACGATGGCGTCGAACTCGCCGTCCGCTGCGGGGCCCTCGGAGACCGTGTAGACGGCGTCCGCGCCGCCAGCTATGGCCGACTGCGCGGCGCTCGCCGCGTCCGGGCCTGCGAGCAGGACAGACACGCGCTCCGCGCCGAGTCCCCGCGCGGCAGTCACGCCTTCCAGGGTGGTGGAAGAGGCGGCGCCTTCAGCTATCTCGCCGATGACCAGCGCGTTCGCCATCTAGATGATCCGTTCCTCTCGAAGCCGGAGCGCCAGCTTGCGACCGGCGTCCTCATCATCGTCGCCGGCAACCAGTTCTGTCTCGACCGAGCGCTCCGGCTTGACAAGGGAGACGAGCTCGAACGCGGGCGCGAGGGAGGCGGCGTCTATGCCAAGGTCCGCCGCGCTCCAGACCGTCGGCTGAACGCGGCGGGCGGCCATGATGCCGCGCATGTTCGGGTAGCGCGCCGTCCCGAGCTCGTTGGACACGGTAACGACCGAGGGCAACTCAGCCTCGACGACCTCGTGTCCGTCGGGGAGTACACGCTCCACCCTCACCGTCGTGCCGTTCACGTCTACCTTCCGCCCTATGGTCGCGACGGGCCATCCCAGCGATTCAGCCACGCCCAGCGGCACGAGCGCATTGTCCCAATCACTCGCCTGCCGCCCCGATATCACGATGTCGACGTCGCCCAGCTTGCGTATCGCCGCAACCAACGCGGCCACGACCATCGTGGGGTCGATCGAATTCTCGAACGCGGGGTCTTGCAGGAGGACCAAGCTGTCGGCGCCCATGGCGAGGGGCTTCTTAATCACGTCCAAGGCGAAATCCGCGCCGTAAGACAGCACCGTTACCGTGGCGTCTCCCGACGCTTCCTTGATGCGGAGCGCCGCCTCGATGGCCTGCTCGTCGTACCCGTTTACGACGGGCGCCGTATTGCCGCTGACCGACACCTGGTTGGCGTCGATCCGGAATGCTGAGAGAGGAGTCTCAGGATCCAGGACTTGCTTGGCCGTAACCACGATGTGCAGTGTCATCAGCGCCCGGCCTCGCTACCGGTTTCGGGCCTCGCCCGACCAGTGATTGAGAAAGAATGCACAATCGAATGCTAGCACTAGCGCCGCCCCTCCCGCAACGGGCAGGGGGCAAGGGGAATGGGCGGCTGTAGGGGGAAGTAAATCACCTTTTTGATGGGGTCTTTACTCGTAAGAGCGAGGGGTTTGTGTCGGCGCAGAGGGCGCTTTCGGATTCTTGATCGGGGTCATTTAGCAGGCCACGGCCTGCTTCCCGCGATCAAGGGTACGAAATAAGTGTAAAACACGGCAGCAACACGTTCCTCTGAGACGTTCTGGGGCGCCTAGGCCCGGGCTGACAAGGACTGGGATGTTGGGGTGGGACGAGGGGTAGACATGATGGGATTCCAGGGTACGCAGTGGTCGGCGGGTTCGCGTAAGAAGCAAGTGTCACAGTGCTTGGGCTGGGCGCAGGGGAGGTTGCGGGAGAACGCGCAGACCCTCTCTCCAGCCCTTCCCCGTAGACGGGGGAGAGGACCAGACACTTCCTCAGACGGGAGAAGTTTGGACTGCGACCGCGCTCTACGACAATGCGCGGGCTGCGGCGTAGCCCAGGGCCACGGCAGCGAGGCCGAGGACGACCGAGAGGAGCACGTTCCCGGCGGCTGACAGGTACTCGGCGTTGCGCAGCAGCATGAAGGTGTCGTTGCTGATGGAGGAGAAGGTCGTGAAGCCGCCGAGGATGCCGATGAACAGGAACAGCCGCGCCTCGGGACTGAAGAGCTGCCGCGTCTCGGCCAGGCCGACGAGCATTCCGATGATGAGGGAGCCAAGGACGTTCGCCGCAAGCACGCCCCACGGGAACGCTGGTTGGCCCAGCAGGCGCCCGACGCCGAGCAGCACGCCGTAGCGCGACGCAGCGCCGATGAATCCTCCCGCGCCGACGAGCAGAACATCCGTCACGGGCTCGGGTCTCCCAGGGCCGGAGGAGGGGCGTCGGTGATGACTTGCGAAGGCTGGGGCGCGCGCTCCGTGTAGCCGTAGTTCCGCAGCCAGAAGTCGCCCTTGCGAGGGAAATCCATGTACAGGCCCAGGTGCACGCCGCCAAGCAGGTGCAGGTGCCCGTGCGGTTGGGACTGCATCGCATCTTCTCCGAAGTTCGATACGAGCCGGAAACCGCCGGGGGTCTCGGCTTCGGCAATCTCGATGACGAGCCGTCCGGCGCGGGCGAACGACGGCGACCGCCAGAACTCGCTCTGGCTCATGTGCTCCTTAGGAGCGACGAGGTACATGACCGGCGCCCAGCGCAGGGCGTTACGGAAGACGATGAGCTCGTCGTCCTCGTACCTGACGGTGCGCGGCAGGGCGCCGGAGATGATGCCGCAGAAAGCGCAGCCACCCGCTGCGCCCTTGTTAGGCTCCGACATCCGGGCGCCGGTCCTTCTGCGGGCGGCCCGCTTGCCGGTAGTCAGGTGCCGTGATAGCCATAACCTGCGCGAGTTGCGGGTCGTTTAGGCGCGATGCTATGGGGTCGTTCTCGCCTGAACGGATGTCGCGAGTGGTGATAACGGTTGGCAGGCGAGCGTGGTGGCGGTGCACGATGATCTGGTAGAGCTTTTCGTTCGCCCAGGCCGTGGAGCTCTCGGCGCCAAGGTCGTCGAGGACGAGCAGCGGGGCCTGCTTGATGCGGTCGAACAGCTCGTCGTAGGTCACCCGGCTGTCGGGGCTGAACGTATAGCGCAGGTGGTCGAGGAGGTCGGGCACGAAGGCGAAGAAGACATCGCCGCCTCTCTCAAGGTGCGCGTTCGCGACCGCGACGGCGAGGTGGGTCTTGCCGCAACCGGAGTTGCCGATCAGGACGAGCCAGCCGTCCGGGTCTCTGGCGAAAGCGCGCGCCGCCCTGAGGGCGCCTTGAAGGGTCTCGCGTCCCAGCCTGTCACGGGAGCGCCCCTCGGGCTGGAAGGAGTCGAAAGTCATCTGGCGGCGAAGCGCAGGCACGATGGCCCCCATAGCCGTCGCGCCCGCCTTCGAGCTGCCGCCGAGGTCGATCACGCGCGACGAACGGGGGTCGGTCAACCGGCTCTGCAGGCGGCCGTCGAGGCGTTCGACCTGGACGGACGACGTGACGATGGTGGGCAGGCTGGTTACGTAGCGGTGGTTCACTATCTGGAAGAGCTTCTCTTCCGCCCAGGGCGCGCCGCTGTGGGCCTCAAGGTCGTCCAGGACCAGCACCGGGACGTTCTTCACCTGATCGAACATCTCCTCGTAGCTCAGCTCGGAATCGGGGCTATAGGAGCCGCGAAGCTGGTCCAGCAAGTCCGGGACGAAAGCGAAGAAGACGGGGCGGCCTTGCTCCATGAGCCGGTTGGCGGCGGCGGCGGCGAGGTGCGTCTTTCCCACGCCATTCCCGCCGACGAGTAGCAGGACGCCCTCCGGCTTGTCGGCGAATCTCCGAGCGGCTTCCAGGGCGGCGTGGTAACGGGCCTGGGCCTCCGCGCCGGCGCCGGGACCGAGGGCATTGAGGTCCTCCAAGCTCACGTTGCCGAGCACGCCAAGGTTGCTGAAGCGCTGCAGGCGCGCAAGGCGTTGGTCGGCGCTTGCTTGCTCCTGGCAGACGCAAGGGAACGCGCGCCCGAAGTCAGCGTCGCCGACGGGCACGTCGCGCCGCACCCACCCTTGGCCTCCGCAGATGGGGCATGTTTCAGCGTTAGGCCCGGCGTCGAGCCGCTCCATCCAGTCAGGAGCGGCGCTGGCGTTCGAGATACTCTGCCGCTGTAAGCGTCTCAGGATGTCGCCCAGGCTCTCCACGTCGTTTGGCTCCCGTATCTCCCCTACCCCCTCTACTCCATCTCTCCAGTGTCGCTGCGACATACCGCCAGCTACGTGCGTTGTTCGCGACTGCTTCGTGTATCGCCGCTTCTATCCACGACGCCGGGAATTCCTCCTCGGCCGCCCTCAACTCGTCGGCGATCAGGGGCGTCAGCATGCCGATGTTCTGCTCGTACAGGTCAAAGACGTTCGGCTTCTCCCGCCGCGCCTCCCCGCGCGCCGACGGCGCCCAGCCGAGGCTCTCCGCCGCACGCTCGTTCTGGGGCGTGCGCAGCAGACACCACCCCGAGGCCTCGATGAGGGTCCCCCGGCTCACCGCGAGGCCGAGTCCGCGCGCGATCTCCGCCTGCGAACCGAGCGCGGCAAGGAGCACAGAGTCCGTCTCCAGGCGCGAAACTGGAACGCGCTTTGGCGCGCCGCTCACCTGCGCCGCATGCCATAGGAAGCGGAGGGTGCACTTCAGCTCGGCCACGTCGTCAATCTCGGCGAGGAGCGAGCCGAGCAGCGGCGCGGGCACGGGGACCGATTTCGTCCCCGCAGCGAACCCCGCGAAGGCGGTCGCGCTCATGGCGTCGATAGCTCGGTGGCGAGGTTCTCGAAGCGAGAGAAGTTGCCTCTGAAGTAGAGGTGGACGGCGCGCGTCGGGCCGTGCCGGTTCTTGGCGATGACCAACTGCACGAGATTTTCCGGGTAGGGGTCGGTCGGGTGCCGCTGCTCCCACTGCTCCGGCGTCAGGTACTTGTCCTCGCGGTGGATGAACGCGACGACGTCCGCGTCCTGCTCGATCGAGCCCGACTCGCGCAGGTCGGAGAGCTGAGGGTGGTGGTCGGGGCGTTGTTCGATTGCACGGGAGAGCTGGGAGATAGCGATGACGGGGACGTTCAGGTCGCGGGCGATGGCCTTGAGCTGGCGGGTAATCTCGCTCAGCTCCTGCACGCGGTTCTCGCCCCTATTCTCGCGTCCGGCGATGAGTTGCAGGTAGTCGACGATAACAAGGTCGACGCTGCGGTCGGTGTGAAGCCTGCGCAGCTTCGAGCGCATCTCCAGCACAGTTTGAGCGGGCGAGTCGTCCATGTAGATAGCGAGGTCGGAGAGCGCCCCGACGCCGGTCATGACGCGGTTCATCGCAGCCTCGCCGAGCAGTCCGAGACGGAGCAGGTGGCTGTCCACCTCAGCCTCAGCGGAGAGCAAGCGCAGGGCGAGTTGCTCGCGGCTCATCTCCAGGCTGAATACGCCCACGACGGCGCCCTGCCCCGCCGCATTCCTCGCGACGTTCATGGCGAGGGTCGACTTACCGAGGGCGGGCCGGGCCGCCAGGATGAAGAGGTCGCCTCGCTGCAACCGGCCAAGAGCGTTGTCGATATCGATGAAGCCAGTGGGAATGGGGGCGACGCCGCGGTCCATGGGCTCGAGGCCCGACGTCTCTTCGAGGTACTGGTCCAACACCTCACGGATGGTGACGAAGTCGCGTGTAACGTGGGTGTTGCGGACGCGGAAGAGCAGGTCTTCAGCCTGCTGGAGCGCTTGCTCGGTGTCGGGCGCGTCCGCGTAGCCGATGGCGGCAATATCGCCCGCTGCTTGGATGAGACGCCGCATCGTGGCGGTGCGATTGACGATTTGGGCGAAGTGCTCCGCGTGCACGGAGGTCGGAACGGCGGCGATGAGGTGGCTCAGGTAAGAAGGCCCGCCCACCTCTTCCAATCGTTCCTTGAGGGACAGCTCACGGGCAACGCTGATTTGGTCGATAGCCTCGCCGCGATGGTAGAGGGAATTGCAGGCCTCGTAGCACCAACGGTTGCGCTCGCGGTAGAAGTCCTCGGGCTTGACGAGGGCCGCGACCCGGTTGATCGCCTCCCCATCGATTAGAAGGGAGCCGACCACCGCCTCTTCAGCGTCCGGGTCATGGGGTGGCAGTTTCTCCGCGTACATCCGTTCCTAGCTACGACTCTTCCTCTTCCTCGTCTTCGTCTTCGCCCTCCTCCGCTTCCTCAGCGAAGTAGTCCTCAGCGAGCTCGTCCTCGACAGCCTCGTCGCCGGCTTCATTCATGAGCTCAGCCTCGCCGGGGAGGTAGCCCTCCGGCACGACGGAGACCTTGACCTCGGCGGTCACGTCCCGGTAGAGGCGAAGGGTCACCGGGTAGTCGCCCAGCTCGTGGATGGCGGAGCCAAGCAGGACTTGACGGTGGTCGAGCGCGCGGCCCGTGGCCTCGGTCAGCTTCTCGGCGATAGCCCTGCCAGTGACAGACCCGAAAAGCCTGCCGGACGGGCCTACTCTGACTTCGACCGCCACCTCGGTCCCATCGATGAGCGCGGCGACGTCTCCCCACTCTTGGGAGTACTTGATGCGTTTCTCCCGGGCCGCTTTCTCAATCGCCCGCGCCCGCTGGAGCTGGTCCGGGGTGGCGGGGGCGGCGAGGGCGCGCGGCAGCAGGTAGTTCCGGGCAAACCCGTTCTTCACTTCTTTGACTTCTCCGGCATCCGCAGTGCCGGCCACGTCTTCTAAAAAGATGACCTTCATCTGAATTCCTCTTGGACTGGATACTCCTGCCGCTAGCGCCGCAGGGAACGATACGGCCCATAGGCCGCATAACATCATACCGGATTACAGTCCACATAACGGGGAGCATTGCGCAAGGGGCAATTGTCATCCGGCTCAGGCGCGGATTATCGGATGCCCACGTCTGGGGATTGCAAGTGAGGCAATAGGGGAATCTCGCAGTCCGGCCCACTTGCAAGTTGGCGGCAGCGACGCGGTGCCTCTCGGCCCCTTCGCAGACCCTCTCCCTAGCTCTCTCCCGCAGACGGGCGCTACGCTCCGAGCGCGCGCTCCAATCCGGCGTAATAGGCATCGGCTAGGGCTTCGACGGGCTCGTCCACGAGGGAAGGCAGGACGAATCGGTCTCCGCCCACGGCGCCGAGCTTGACCGCGGGGGCTCTGGCTGCCGCGGACGCTGCTTCGACCGCCGCAACGCTCGATGCGGGACAGCTAACGACAGCACGCGACGGCGCTTCGCCGAACAGCGCCGCGTCCCAGCGCCCACCGGCCCAATCGCCCTCGCCGACGAACCCTACGCCGCCGAGCAGCGCGCTCTCCGCCAGGGCGACGGCAAGCCCGCCGTCCGAGCAGTCGTGAGCGGAGCTCAGCAGCTGGGTCTTCGCCAAGTCCACCAAAAGCCGCTGCAGCCGGGCCTCGGCCTCCATATCCAGCGACGGCTTGCCCGCGACAGCGCCGTGCTCGACCACGAGGTACTCGCTCCCGCCAAGCGTCGACTCCCCGGCTTGGAGCTGCGCGCCGAGCAGCAGGACGACGTCGCCCGGTTGCGAGAAGGCAGCGCCGACGCGCGCCGCGACATCGTCCAGCAGACCGACGGCTCCCACCACCGGCGTTGGGTAGATGGCCTCGCCTTGGGTCTCGTTGTAGAGCGACACGTTTCCGCTGACGACGGGGACTCCCAGCGCTCTGCATGCGTCCGACATTCCGCGGATGCACTCTTCGAGCTGGTAGTAGACCTCGGGCTTCTCCGGGTTCCCGAAATTGAGGCAGTCGGTGACGGCGAGGGGAGCGGCGCCGGCGACGGCGACGTTGCGGCACGCCTCGGCGACGGCCATCGCGCCTCCCGTGTAGGGGTCGAGGTAGGCGAGCCTGCCGTTGCCGTCAACCGACAACGCCAGCCCCTTGGACGTTTCGCGCAGGCGCAGAACGGCCGCATCGCCCGCTCCAGGCTTGACGACGGTCCGGGTCTGCACTTCGTGGTCGTAGCGGCGGTACACCGCGCGCTTGCTGGCGATGTTCGGGGCCGCGAGGAGGGTGAGCAGGATGCGGCCAGCCTCCGACGGACCCGGCGCATCGGGCATCGGCGCGGACTGAAGGCGGTCGAGATAGGCGGGACGCGCGCCGGGAGGCCGGTACTGCGGGGCTTCGACCAACGTGTCGACGCGCACCTCGGCGGCGAGCGTTTCGCCGTCGTATATCCTGGCCAAACCGTCGCCGGTGACTACGCCGATAGCCGTCACCCCCAGGTCCCAGCGCTCGAAGAGAGCAGCCACGGCGTCCTCGCGGCCCGGCTTCACGATGAGCAGCATCCGCTCCTGAGACTCGGACAGCATGACCTCGTAGGGCGTCATTCCCTCCTCGCGGCGCGGCGCCTTGGCCACGTCGATCTCGACGCCCGTGCCGCCGCGGGCGGCGCACTCCATCACCGAGCTGGTGAAGCCGGCGGCGCCCATGTCCTGCATGCCGTCGAGATGGCCGCTGGCGGCGGCTTCCAGGCACGCCTCGATGAGCACCTTCTCCAGGAAGGGATCGCCGACCTGCACGGTCGGGCGCATCTCGCGCTCCTCCTCGAAGGTGCGCGAGGCTAGGCCCGAGGCGCCGTGCATGCCGTCGCGGCCCGTCGTCGAGCCGACGACCATCAAGACGGCGCCCGGGTTCGTCGCGGCGGCGCGCATCAGACCACCCGCGGGGAGCAGGCCGACGCACATCGCGTTGACGAGCGGGTTGCCGTTGTAGCTGGGCGCGAAGACCACCTCACCGCCCACGTCCGGCACGCCGATGCAGTTGCCGTATCCCGATATCCCCGCGACGACCCCTTGGAACAAGTAGCGGTTGCGCGCGTCATCCGGCGGACCGAACCGCAGGGAGTTCAGGAGCGCAATAGGCCTCGCGCCCATGGCGAGGATGTCGCGCACGATGCCGCCAACCCCCGTCGCCGCGCCCTGGTAGGGCTCGACGGCGGACGGGTGGTTGTGCGACTCGATCTTGAAGACGACGGACAGGCCATCGCCGATGTCTACGACGCCCGCGTTCTCCTCGCCCGCCTGCACCCGGACGGCGGGTCCGGTGGTGGGGAAGCCCTTGAGCAGCGGCTTCGAGTGCTTGTAGCCGCAATGCTCGCTCCAGAGCGCGCCGAACAGCCCAAGCTCCAGCTCGTTGGGCTCGCGCTCGAGCTTCTGCACGATGAGGTCGTACTCCTCGAGGCTGAGGGCGATCTGGTCGAGGGCCTGTTGGGATACGGGCATACGCTCGTCACCTGTACGTTGGGGTAGGGGTTGCCGTCGGAGCATACGGGGTACTCCCCGGCATTCCGCCGGACCCGTTCGGGGAGTGGGAACCATCCGACTCAGGAAGGAGAGGAAGCCATTGCGAATACCGGTCGTTGAAAGTACGGCACGCCCGCTCGTTGCGCTCGTCGTACTCTCTGCTGGTAATCCGGTTGGCGCATTCCCAGTGGGTGTCGAGAATTCTCCCGCGAAATTCGCCCATCGGATTTGAGTACCGAAGCTCCACGAACGTACTCATGCGCTTCCGTTCTTCTATGCACGGGAGAGGGCTGGACGCGCCCACATCGCTCACATCGTAGGAGCGCTCGTACCTTTGATACTCCCCATACTCGCTGTTCCAGTCATACCACCCGCGCGAGTGAGCAAGCGCGTCAATTAAGCTGCTCATCTGATAGAGCATGTCTCTGCTCATCATGGAATAGGGGTGGGAGCGCCACACATCAATCCTCTGTAGCAGCCTCCGCCGCTCGCTAGAATCGTCCGTGCGCCGAGCGTATGCCCGCATATCGCTGACACACCCGTCTGAGAGCATCCCGTCGAACCGGAGCTCGGGGAAGACCTGCAGCAAGGCCTCGCCAGACTGACCCTCGGAACTGAACGACGACGGGTTCTCGATGGCCCTAATCTTGCCCACGATAAGCAATGCTGCTATGCCCAGCCCAAGCAGCACTGCCAGATTGATTGCAGTCAAAACCCACGCCAAGCGTTGCATGCCCCCTCTTCCGTTCGTTTCCTCGTTCACGCTCCATCCTTCCTACGCCCTACGCGCCTCCGCGCTCGTGCGGCGTGAGGTTGAGCGTCGTAACAATCTCGCTGGTCACCCTGACGGCGATAAGCTCACATCAGTTGGCGACTCCGATGAGGCCTACTCCCGCGACCACGAGAGCCGCGCCGAAGACCACTCGCGGCGTTAGGCGTTCATGGCCGCGCAGCATGACGAGCACGAACAAATAGGAGACGAGGGGCACGGCGCCGGTGATCGGGGCGGCGACGCTGAAGTCTATACGAGAAAGCGCCGTGTAGAAGCTGCCCGTCGCCAGAGCGAACAGGACGCCGGCCGTCAGCATCCATGCCAAGGTCGACCCCGCTAGGGGACGGCCAGGGCTGGGAAAGCTCTTCTTCAGTCCTCTCCCAGGGAGGCCTCCCCCCGAGAGGGCCCGCGCTTTGATTCCCAGGGTGAACGAGAGACCGAACAACGCCTCGTAGAACGCGACGACCACGGGCGAAGCGCCTCTGCCCACCAGGTGGTTCGCCAGCAGACCGACCGAGACGAACGACAGCAGCGCCAGCATCGCGAACACGAGGCCAATCGTGATGCGGCGGCTGTCCGCGCGCCCGGCCATGGCGCTCACCGCAGCACCCGGTGGCGGTCCGTCAGTATCACGCCGACCCCTATCACGACTGCGACCGCGCCCGCCACCGTCGCCAGGTTCGGCCGCTCGCCCGCGATGACCACGGCGAGGACGATGGCGAAGAGCGGGCCCGCTCCCAGGATAGGCGCGGCGAGGGTTACTCCCGCGCGCTTCATGCCGTGGAAGTAGAAGAGGTTGCCCGTCACCCAAGCCAGCGCTCCCATCACCGCCGCGACTCCCACGAACGCAGGCTCGATATCGCCGAACGCCGCGAGCCCCTCGGTCGCGACGATCACGACGCCAAGGACGGCGGCCACCATCCCGACGACGGCGATGAGCACCGATTCGGGGGTTGCGCCGAACATGGCCCTGCGCACGAAGACGTCGCCTGCACCCCACCCCAGCGTGGCCACGAGTGCGAGGATGATGCCGAGGCCCACGCTTCTCCGCGCCTATGCGCCCGCGCGCTCGTGGAGGGCTTCTTCGATAGACCGGAGGATTTTCAGTCCGTCGTCGCCGCCAAGGGCAGGCTCGACCACACGCTCGGGGTGGGGCATGAGCCCGATTACATTGCCAACCTCGTTCGTCACGCCGGCGATGTTCGCGCGGGAGCCGTTGGGATTGGCCTCCGGCGTTACGTTCCCGTCGGCGTCGCAGTAGCGGAAAGCGATCTGGCAATTCGCCTCCATGCGAGCGAGCGTCTCATCGTCGACGTAGTAGTTGCCGTCGCCGTGGGAGACGGGTATGGAGAGGACCTCGCCTTGGCGCGTGAGGGAAGTAAAGGGCGCGGCCGCCCGCTCGACGAGGAGGCGCTGGGGCTGGCATCGGAACTCCAAGCTCGCGTTGCGCATCAACGCGCCGGGGAGCAGGCCCGACTCGCATAGCACCTGGAAGCCGTTGCAGCTGCCAATGACCGGCCCGCCCGCATCCGCGAAGTCGACGACCGCCTGCATGACGGGCGAGAAGCGCGCGATGGCGCCGGGCCTGAGATAATCGCCGTAGGCGAAGCCTCCCGGGATGACGAGACAGTCGAATCTCGAGACATCGGTCTGCTTGTGGAAGACGTACTCCGCGTCGCCGCCCATCACACCCGTAATCGCATCCCACCAGTCGACCTCGGACCAGGTCCCGGGGAATACGACTACTCCGTATCTAGCTGACATTGTCTACGCTGCTTCCCTGTCCCTCACGTTGGCCTGTCGGCCTGCGCCACAACCAACCAAAGTAGGCGGGCGAAGCGTGGAGGAGGGACGGGGGCGCTGTCGAGCCGCTAGGAGGTCCCCGCCCTCTCGGGAATGACGGAGGGGCCCACTGGCGGACGGGAGAGGGGAATAATGAGGAGGGCCGCTCACGCCAATAACTCGCCGACGATGCGGCTTACGAGGCCGCCGTCCGCCTTGCCCTTCAGCTGGGGCATGAGCTTGCCCATCACCTTGCCGCGGTCCTGGGGGCCGGATGCGCCAAGCTCGCTCACGGCTTGCTGCACGAGGGCGCGGATATCGTCCTCGCCGAGCTGCTCGGGGAGATAGCGGACGAGGACTTCGAACTCCGCCTCTTCCCTTGCGGCGAGGTCTTCGCGGCCGTTGTCGCGATAAGTCGTGATGCTGTCGCGGTACTGCTTGGCCATGCGGGCCAGCACGTCGAGAGCTCCCTCATCGTCGAGCTCTTTGCCCTTCTCGATCTCGGCGTTCTTCATCGCGGCCCTGATCAGGCGGACGGTGTCCTTCGTGATCAGGTCTTGGGCCTTCATCGCCGTCTTGAGGTCTTCGTTCAGCTGTTCTTGGATAGGCATATCGGCTTGGATCTCTCAGTTCTTTGTGGCGGCGGGCTGGACGGCTTCGTCGAGCTGCCGGTTGAGGCTCGCCATCTTGAGGGCCGACTCCATTGAGTCGAACCCTCGGTTGCCCGCCGCGCCTCCGGAGCGGGCCATCGCCTGGGCGACGTCGTTGGTCGTCAGGACGCCGAAGGCCACCGGCACGCCGGTGTCGCGCGCCACCTGAGCGATGCCCCTGGCGGCTTCCGCGGCCACGAAATCGAAATGGGCCGTCTCGCCTCGAATCACGCAGCCAAGCGCCACGAGAGCGTCCCACCCCCCGCTGCAAGCCATGCGCGCAGCGGCCTGCGGCAGCTCGAACGAGCCGGGCACTTGGACGATGGTGATGCGCTCCTCGCGCACCCCGTGCTTCACGGCCGCCTCGCGCGCGCCGCTCAGCAACCGTGACGTAATCGATTCGTTGAACTGCGAGACGATGATGCCGACGCGGAGCCCCTGACCGTCGAGCTCTCCGCTGATCTCGTGAGCCATGCCCCTATTGTAGCGAGCGCGCCCGCCCAATCGTAAGGGGCGCTAGGGCTGCGAGGCTCCCGCCTGCGCGGGAATGACGAATGCCCGGAGAGTTACGAGCGGAGAGTTACGAGCGGAGCGGGCCGAGGAGGTGGCCCATCTTGTCCTGCTTGGTCTGTAGGTAATTGTGGTTCTCTGGGTTGCTCTCGACGACGATAGGCACGCGCTCGACGAGGTTGAGGCCGTAGCTCTCCAGCCCGACGATCTTCTTGGGGTTGTTCGTCATCAGGCGCATGTTGCGGACGCCCAGGTCCACCAAGATCTGGGCTCCGACGCCGTAGTGGCGCAGGTCCGGGGGGAAGCCGAGCCGCTGATTGGCCTCGACGGTGTCGGCGCCGCCGTCCTGGAGCGCGTAGGCCTTAATCTTGTTGTGCAGGCCGATGCCTCGGCCTTCCTGACGCATGTACAGGAACACGCCCCGGCCCGCCTCGGCTATCGCCTTGATGGCCATATCGCGTTGAGCGCCGCAGTCGCAGCGCATGCTCCCGAACACGTCGCCGGTCAGGCATTCGCTGTGCACGCGCACCAAGACCGGCTGCTTCGTGCGGATGTTCCCGAACACCAAGGCCACATGCTCGGCTGGGTCAACATCGGAACGGTAGGCGATGGCCTTCGCCACGCCGTACGCCGTTGGGAGGCGCGCCTCGGCGACGCGTTCGACGAGACGCTCGTGCTCCAGGCGGTAGGCGATGATGTCGGCGACCGTGACGATGTCGATTCCGAGCTCGTGCGAGACCTCTTCCAGCTGGGGCATCCGCGCCATCGTGCCGTCAGGATTCATGATTTCGCACAGCACTCCGGCAGGCCGCAGGCCCGCCAGCCTCGCCAGGTCGACGGTCGCTTCTGTCTGGCCGGCCCGGACGAGAACGCCGCCCTCTTGGGCGCGCAAAGGGAAAATATGCCCCGGCCTCGCCAGGTCCTCGGGCTTCGTCGCCGAATCCACCAGCGCTTTCACCGTGGCGGCGCGGTCATGCGCCGATATGCCGGTGCTGCCGTTATCGATATCAACGGTAATGGTGAAGGGAGTGGTGTGCTTCGAGGTGTTGCGCTCGACCATCAGGCTGAGGCCCAGCTGGTCGAGCCGCTCGCCCGTCATCGGCGCGCAGATCAGGCCCCGCCCATGGGTCGCCATCAGGTTGATCGATTCCGGGGTGACCCACTGGGCCGCCATGACGAAGTCGCCCTCGTTCTCGCGGCTCTCGTCGTCCACCACGATGACGAATTTGCCCGTGCGGATGTCTTCTATGGCCTGCTCGACGCTTATGAGCGGCATCGCTTGCTCCACTATCCGTCCGGCCGACTCGCTCCTGACGAGACGAGGCGCTCGACGTATTTGGCGAGGATATCGACCTCGATGTTCACCCTGTCTCCCGGCCTTCTGGCCCTGAAGGCGGTGTACTCTACGGTATACGGTATCACGGCGACCGTGAAGTCCGGTCCTTCGACGCCCGTGACCGTGAGGCTGACCCCGTCGACGGCGACGAAACCCTTTTCGACCACGTAGCGCGCCAGCCCCTCGGGAAGCCGCGCCTGCAGCACGCGATTCTCCGCGGGCCCGCCGAACGCCACAATCTCGGCGGCGCCGTCCACGTGCCCCTGAACGATGTGCCCCCCCATCCGCGACTCAGGCGTGAGGGCGCGCTCCAGATTCACCGGGTCGCCTGTTCCGAGGGCCCCGAGGTTCGTGCGGGCGAGGGTCTCATCGACCACATCAACGGTGAACGTCGTCGGCGTGCGCGAGGTTACGGTGAGGCAGACGCCGTTGACCGCTATGGAATCGCTGACAGAGAGGTCCTCCATCACCGAGCCGCCCGCCACGCGAAGGCCGTTCCGCGACCGCTCGACAACCTCGCCCACCTCTTCGACGATGCCTGTGAACACGCTCTCCCCTCCCGACCTCCCCCTGCAGACGGGGGAGGGGGAACTTCAGTTGTCTTCAGCAGAAGGATAACCGACGACCATGATGTCGCCGTCCAGCTCCGTGTATTCGACGGCGCCGAGGCGCAGGGCTCCGGCGACCGCCTCAGCCCCTCCGCCCGTCACCGGCCCCGGCGCGCTATCGCCGCCGATGATGACCGGCGCAACGAATGCGACGACCTTATCCACGAGCCGCTGCTCGAACAGGGCGCCATGGAGCGTCGCGCCGCCCTCGACGAGCACCGACATCATGCCGCGCGCCCCCAGCTCAACCATGAGCCGCGCCAAGTCCACCCGGCTGCCGGCGCCTGCCGCGAACACGTCGGCCCCGGTCTCCTTAGCGGCGCGCGTGGCATCGTCGTTGGCGACGGCGATGAGCGTCCGCCCCGGCTCCCCGAGCATCGCGGACGCCGCGGGAAGCCGGCCTGAGCTATCGACGACGACGCGCAGCGGCTGCCTGCCTGATTCGTTCGGGACGTCGCGGACCGTCAGCCTGGGATCGTCGGCGAGGGCCGTGCCGATGCCCACCATCACCGCGTCGGCCTCGGCGCGCAGGCGATGCGCCTCGCGGCGCGAGGTCTCGTTCGATATCCACCGCGAGTCGCCCGTACGGGTCGCGATCTTGCCGTCGAGGCTCATGGCGAATTTGGCTACGACCAACGGGAGGCCGGTCGTGACGTGCTTGGCGAAGGGTTCGACGAGCCGTCGGGCCTCGCGCGGGCCGTCGTCCACGGTTACGGTCACTCCCGCGCGTCGCAGCGTCTCGACGCCGCGTCCGGCGGTATGCGGCGCCGGATCCATGATCGCGACGCGCACCGCGCTCACTCCGGCGTCGATGATGGCGTCCGTGCAGGGAGGCGTTCGTCCGTGGTGCGCGCAGGGCTCGAGCGTGACGAACAGCTCCGCCCCACGAGCGTAGCCGCCGGCCATGCGGAGCGCCTCGACCTCGGCGTGGCCCTGGCCGGGCGGCAGCGTTTGCCCCTCGCCGACCACGCGTCCGTCCTTCACGACGACGGCCCCCACCGGAGGGTTGGGGCTGGTGGTCCCTACGGCCTTCCGGGCAAGGTCAATCGCCCGCTGCATGTGGTTGGGGTTGGTCATGCGGCGCCTACGCTCGGGGGGAGTATAAAGTGCGATCGCGAGGGAGCAATGAGGAAAGGGGGCGGGGGAGGAATCGCGGCGCTGTCGCGCTGCTACGAGGTTCCCGCCTGCGCGGGAATCACGGGAGAAGATAGGCAAGGCCTCAGGAGCGAGGAAGGCGAGGGTCTAGCTTGCGGATGAGCTCTCGTGGATTCCCTGTCGCCGCCAAGTAGCAGAGCCCGGAGACGAGGGCGGTCAGCCCTCCGATGGAGAACACAAAGAGGACCGGCGTTCCGGCCAGCGTGAGCGCCGCCGCAAGGGTCAGCAGGGCGCGGCGCGCCGCTCGCGGCCTACTCCGTAGCGCGGCGTGAAGTCCGATTGGCGCGGCGACGACCGGCAAGAGCGAGGTGTAAGCGAGAAGCTGGACCGTCGAGCTCTCGAAGCCCTCCGTAGCCTGGAAGAAGACGACGAGTCCAAAGCCGACCGCCCCGCCGCCCCCACCGAGGACGGCGGCGCCGATGGCGAGGGCGTTCGGCTCGCGGCGGGGGTCGCCGCCCATCCACGCCAGGGGAAGCGCGACGGAGGCGGCGATCACGAGCATCACGACGATGAAGACGAACAGGGCCATGGCCGAATTCTAGCTCGCGGGGCGCGGTCTAGAGGATTCGGCCGTCGTCGTTGCGGAGCATCGTCCTGCGCAGGAGGGGGAGCGGCGGCCCGCCGTGGCTGAGGAGCTCGTCGTGGAAGGCGCCCAGGCTGTAAGCCGCGCCCTGTTGCGCCCGCCAGTCGGTGCGCAGCTTGTAGATCATCATCTTGCCCAGGGTGTAGTTCAGGTAGCCGGGGTCGAATGTCCCTCGGAGGGCCTCCTGGGACGCGGGCAGCTCGGCCATGAATGCGTTGTCTTGGAAAAAGCGCGCCGCGTCAGCCAGCGGCATTCCCTGGGTGTGCATTCGCAGCGAGCAGAGGAGCCGGCAGACGCGGACAAGGGCTTCTTGGGCCATAGCGAGGCGCAGCTCGGGGTTGCCCACGCCATATCCCGCCTCCAAGAACATCTCCTCGCAGTAGTGCGCCCACCCTTCCCAGAACGAGTACGCGCCGAAGACTTTGGCGACGTCGGACGGCGCGCCGCCGTTGCGGAGGAAGTGGACGTAATGGCCGGGATAGACCTCGTGGATCGAGATGATTCTCAGGGTCGGGTAATTGAAATTGGAGAGCCACTCCTCGGCCTGGGCCGCCGTCCAGCGGTCGTCGACGGGCGTGACGTAGTAGAAGGCCTCGGTCGCGACTGTCTCGAAAGGGCCGGGGCTGTTCATCGCCGCGAACGCCCATCGCATGAAGGCGGGCGTCTCCTTCACCTCCGCGCGAACCTCGGAGACCACGCTCGCCACACCTTGATCGATGGTGTAAGCCCGTATCTCCTCGAGCATCGCGCGGGCGTCGTCGAGCAGCCCTTCGGCGGTCGGGTGGCGCTTGGCGATCACGGCCATCGCTTCGGCTACGTTCCCGCTGCCGACGATCTCTTTGGCGGCGGACCCCGCGACGTCGAGGTTCCGCCGCAGCTCGCGCTCCCCCGCGGCCTCAATCTCGGCGAGGGAAAGCTCGACCATCTCGCCGTGCCCCAGCATCTTGGCGTAGAGGTCCGGGCCCATCGCGAAATCGCCGGTCGGCTCGTGGGTCCTGAGACGCGCGACCAAGGCGTCCACTGCGTCGGCGGCGCGCTCCACAACGCTCGCCAGCTCCTCGCCTGACCCACCTCCGTGCAGCCGGACGAACGCGGTTACTTCGTCGCGATAGAACCCCGCGACGCCTTGGTAGGAATCGATGCTCTGGCGCAGGACCGGCTCGGCGAACGGCGGTTCGAGCAGTGCAGCCAGCGCTTCGAGGTAGGCGGGCGCCTGCCGCAGGGCTTGGGCCAGCGACGCGGCCCGCTCTTGGGGCGGCGCGTACGAACGGTCCATGTAGCTCGTGACCTCGATGGGCCCCATCAGCGCCATCGGGTTGCGCTGGAAGGCTCGCCACTCGGTGAGCTCGAAAAGCTCGCCATCGACCCCTGCAATCAGCAGCTCGCGGTCGAACCACTGCCGATCGGTCAGCGACGCAGGCTCGAGAGCGGCGAGCTGTGCGGCGGACTCGCGCAGCTGCTCGACGCGCGCCGCGATAGCTTCGGCCGAGAGGGCGGGCAGCCGTCCGTCGTACTCATGCAAGCCGACCGCCGAGGCCTCGTGGGGGTAGGCCTCCCAGCGCTCATCGAGGATGCGCTTGGCTAAGGAGTCGAACGCGGCGTTTGCGAGGGATGCGGTCATGGGGGGAGCTTATCAGCGTCCTCGCTCCGATGGGGCAGCCGCTTCGCAGCGTTGACGAGCGACGGGCGCGCGAGTAGGTTCGATGGCGCAATAACGACCGTGCGAGGTGACAGATGACGCAGCAGGTCAAGGTCGAGCATAAGCTACAGCCGTTCAAGTACGAGACACCCGACATCGACCAGCGCCGCGGGAAAGGCAGCGCCTCCCTGGCAAGGACCGACGTGGTGGGGGCGAGCGTGCAGGCGGTGCAGCACGGTGGCGAGACCAACCTCCACGCGCACCCTGGAACCGACGGCATCTGGTTTGTGCTGGCGGGCCGCGCCCGGTTCTACGACGACGCGGAGTCGGTGGCGTGCGAGCTCGGCAAGCACGAGGGCGTGCTCATCCCGCACGGCGTAAAGTACTGGTTCGAGAGCATGGGCGACGAGAAGCTCGAAATCATGCACATCACGGGCCGGGTGCCGGGCGCCAAACAAGAGCGGCTGAACTTCACGCCGATCCTGCCGCAGCAGCAGGAAAAGGGCATAAACGTATTCGAGTACGAGAAGAAGCGGCAGGAAGACTGACGCCAGTAACGCCGCAAAGATGTTCTCGCTCCAAGACTCGGCGAGCAGCGAAGGTGGTAGGCCTGGGAATCACACTCGCATAGCGAGTTCCGAAGGTGGCCGCGTGGCGACCATACGACAACTCTCCCACGCAGATATGCCGTTCGTGGAACGCATGCTCCTGGCTGCAGCTTACTGGCAGACCAATCCTGACCCGCTGAACGAGTCTCTCCCTGAAGAGACCCTGCGTTACGTCGCCGACTGGGGAAGACCGGGTGACCTTGGAGTCATAGCCATCGACGAACAGGATTCGCCGATCGGGGCCGCTTGGTGTCGCCTCTTTCCAGAAGACAGTCCTGGCTATGGCTTCGTCGACTCTTCGATTCCCGAATTGTCGATTGCCGTCCGCGCCGACAAGCGAGCGCAGGGCATCGGGACTCGGCTACTACGGGCATTGATAAGTAGCGCGGCGATGAGCGGACATAGGATGCTCAGCCTCAGCGTATCTTCCGGCAATCCAGCGCGCCGGCTCTACGAAAGGCTTGGGTTCAAGATTGTGGGAGAGACGGACGGATCGTGGACGATGCTGCTTTCGATCGCGTGACTTCGCAGACGGCCCCCTCCCAACCTCCCCCGCAGACGGTGGAGGGGTCTAAGGGGTCGCGCTCGCAGCGGGAGAGGGGGTTTGGCAAACCAGGCTTATGCGGGCCGGCTTCAGGAGAATGAGACGCAGGCGTCATACTGGACGTGGAGCACGGATTCCTGATTGAACCGGCGCTCGTACTCGTCCGAAATCTCGTTGAGCAGGAGCACACTGTTGCCGCCAGGCGGCGTCAGGACTACGAGCAGCTTGGAGCGTTCCTTTAGGATCTGCCCCTCGGAGTCGCGCCACTGGCCCTGAGCATCGAGGACGGTTAGGCCATCCGGGAACCGGGGGGTCACCGTATCTCCGAGGAAAGTGGCCCATGCCGCGTCATCCACGACCTCGCCGGACTGATCGCTGCGGCCCATGAAGAGCTCGTACTTCACGAACGGTTCGGTCCCCTCAGGACAAATCGGCGCGTCAGGATCGGCGCACGCGGCGATCATCATGACGACGAACGCCAAGCAAACCAACATCGTCATCCGCACCAAAGCGCCCTCTCAGAGACATTCTAGGGTCGCGGCCTTGCTATGCCGCGCTGCTCCACTCCAGTAGACGTGAGGAGCGCTCCCTACTATCGCGTCTGCGCCTCGGTGGAGACAAGGCCTCGGTGGAGACAAGGATTGCGGACGGCCCCCTCTCTAACTCTCCCCCGCAGACGAGAGAGAGGACGGACAGACGGGGAGGCGCAGGAGAAGACGAGGGCGGCTCATGGGCTATCATCGGCGCGCCGGTCGCCTGCGCTATGGCCGGTCTGCCGCAGTCTAGGAGAAGGGGCAATCATGCCGGACCTGCCAACCCAAGATGAAGTCTTGGCTTACTTCACCTCCCTGAGCAATTGGGGGCGATGGGGCGATGAGGACGAACTAGGCACGGTGAACCACATTACCCCGGAGACGCGCCTCAGAGCGGCGTCCCTGGTGCAAGAGGGCGTCGCCGTGTCGTGCTCGCGGACGCTCAGCAACGCGCCGGGGCCGGACGTGCTGGCGCAGCCGGTCCATTACATGATCGAATCGGGCGAGGGCTACGCCCATGACGAGAAGGCGGGGCCGCCCCGTCCGGCGCAGACCTCCTCGGACTTCATCGGGGTCGCCTTCCACGGGCACACCGTCACCCACGTCGACAGCCTGTCCCACTTCTTCTTTGATGGCAAGATGTACAACGGCAAGCCCTCCAACTTGGTGTCCACCCGCTACGGCGCGACTAGAGAGTCGATAGAAGTGCTCCAAGGCGGCATCCTGGCCCGCGGAGTGCTGTTGGACATTCCCCGGCTGCGCGGCGCGCCTTGGCTGGATCCTGGCGACGGCGTGCTACGGGAAGACCTGGAGGCGGCGGAGGCCGCCGAAAGCGTCCGCGTCGGGCCCGGCGACGTCCTGCTGGTGCGGACGGGGCAGCTGCGCCGCCGCGCGGAGCTTGGCCCATGGAACATCTCGGCAGAGGGCGGCACGGGCACGCACGCCAACTGCTTGCCCTTCTACCATGAGCGCTCCGTCGCCATACTGGGGTCGGACACCGGCAACAGCCTGCCCCACCCAGGCTTTGACCGGCTGACCAATCCGGTGCACCAGGTGGGCATCGTGGGCATGGGCCTGTGGATACTGGACAACGCGGACCTCGAGAGGCTCGCGGAGGCGTGCGTGGAGCGGGGCCGCTGGGAGTTCATGATCACCATCAACCCCCTCCGCATCGAAGGCGGCACGGGTTCTCCGGTGAACCCCGTGGCGGTGTTCTAGGCCGCGAAAAGGGACTGCGATATGGAACTAGGACTCGATGGGCGCATCGCGATCGTGGGGGGCGCCAGCCAAGGAATCGGTTACGCCGCCGCCCGCGCGATAGCGGGCGAGGGGGCGAACGTCGCCATCGCCGCCAGGCGCGCCGAGGAGCTTGAGCGCGCCGCGGCCAGGCTGTGCGACGAGACCGGCAACGACAACGTTCTGGCAGTCACGGCTGACCTGTCAGACCCAGAGGACATACGCGCCGTGGTCGAGCGGACGCGGGAGCGGTGGGGGCGCATAGACATCGTGGTGAACAATCTGGGCGGCCCGCCGCCCGGCGAGCTGCTCGATTTCACCGAGGAGCAGTGGCGACTGGCGTTCGACCTGAACTTCAATAGCGCGCGGCGGCTGAACGAACTCGTCCTGCCGGAGACGCTGGACCGTCGCTTCGGGCGGATCGTGTCCGTCTTGTCCAAGACGATCAGGGAGCCGGAGGACAAGCTCGGCCTGTCCACGGTCGCCCGCACCGCGCTCGCTTCCTATGCGAAACTCCTCGCGTTGGAAGTCGCGGCTCACGGCGTCACCGTGAACAACGTGCTCCCCGGCTCGATAGAAACGGAGCGCCTGCGGTCGGTCATCGAGACGCAGGCCAAGGCCGCCGGGAGGAG
This sequence comes from Dehalococcoidia bacterium, assembly GCA_965219425.1. Lineage (GTDB taxonomy): Bacteria > Chloroflexota > Dehalococcoidia > Lucifugimonadales > Australimonadaceae > S5-327. The sequence continues at coordinate 2,792,543 of OZ244741.1, read as the reverse complement.
CGTCGAGGCGCAGCGGGAGGTCCGGCTGGCGACTGTCTCTGCGAAGCGGTTCGGGCGGGCGGAAGAGGTCGGCGACCTCATTGCATTCCTGGCGTCGGAGCGCGCCGCTTTCGTGACGGGGCAGTCCATAGCGGTCGACGGCGGCCAGATCAAGGGCATGTTCTAGGAGGCGCTCATGCAATCCCCCCCGCCCGAGCCTTCCCCCATCGAGCAGGCCCAGGAGTTCTTGGCCGCGAGCGACCTCGACGCTTGGCTCGTCTACGACTACCAAGGCTCGAACCCCGCGCTCGCCGACCTGACGGGCATCGAGGGGCACTTCACCAGGCCGGTGTTCCTCCTCGTGCCGCCGGACGGCAGGCCCTCGCTGTTCGTCAGCGCGGTCGACGCCGGGCAAGTGCGCTCCGACGCCCCGCTCCTCGCCGTCTATCGCGGCCTGGAGGATATCCACACGCTGCTGCGGACGGCGCTAGCGCCGTTCAGGCGGGTGGCGATGGAGTACTCGCCCAATCGGGAGCTGCCGCGCGCCGGGCGCGTCGATGCCGGAACGGTCGAGCTGGTGCGCTCGTTCGGCGTCGAAGTCGCGTCCTCCGCCGAATTGTTGCAGTACGCGACGCAGCGCTGGACCGAGGCCGGACTCGCGTCGCACCTTCGCGCGTCAGCCGTGATCTCGGCGGTTGTCCTCGACGCGTTCGCGTTCATCGGGGAGGGTCTCTCGTCCGGCGTGACGGAGCACGACGCGGCGCAATACATCATGGGCCGGTTCTCGGACGCAGGGCTGGTCACGGACCACGGGCCGGTCGTCGCGGCGAACGCGCACGCCTCCGACCCCCACTTCGACCCCACTCCCGAGGCCAGCGTCGCCTTCCGTCGCGGCGACTGGGCACTGATCGACCTCTGGGCCCGCGAGCCGGGCGCTGACGGCATCTACGCCGACATCACGTGGACCGCTTACATCGGACGAGAGGCCCCGGCCGAGCATCAGCGAGTCTTCGACGTGGTGACCGACGCCCGCGACGCTGCGGCGGAGTTCCTCGCTGATCGCTTGTCCTCCGGCGAGAACGCGCAAGGCTGGGAGGCCGACCAGGTCGCCCGCGACCGCATCGCCGCAGCCGGGTACGCGGACTACTTCGTCCACCGCCTGGGTCACAGCCTCGGCAAGCAGGTGCACGCCGGCGGCGTTAACCTCGACAACCTGGAGACGCACGACACCCGCACGTTCATGCCCCGGCTGGGCTTCACCATCGAGCCCGGCGTCTACCTGCCCGGTTTCGGCGTGCGGTCGGAGATCGACCTCTACGTCGGGGAGGCCGGCCTCGAAATCACCACGCCCGTGCAGCGCGAGATAGTGCTGATCAGCTAACGAGCCTGGGCTTCCACTGTCGCACAGAGACGCTTTACAGAATGTATCGCCAAATGATACATTTGGCGTGCCGCAACGCGGAAAGTAGCGCTTCGCCCGAGGAATCTGCATGCCGACCGTGGCGATAGAAGGCCAGTTCCGCTTTGTTGTCAACACCAGGGAGAACAGCTTTGAGCCTCCCCATGTACACGTCTGGATAGGCAATGAAGATGTGTGTCGGATAGAGCTGAATGGAGGGACCTATATGGACAGTCCCCCGCCGGGCGAATTTTCGGGACATCATGAAGACATACGGAAGACACGTCGGGGAAATCAGGAGCGTGTGGGACACCATTCATGGAAGGTAGCCGATGGACGCTGTTCTAGTGAAGAACGCAGACCGCATGATGACAGCCGCCAGCCTCCTAGAGGATGGGATCGAGTTGAGCTTCGCAGACGGGCGCAAGGGACTGATACCCTTCGCCGACATTCCTGAAATCGAAGGGCGCGCTGCCCTGTCCGGCCTCGAATTGCCGAACCCATATGAGATGGTCTTGCAGACGGTCGGGGGCGAACAAGTCGAGGTCCCCGGGGACTTCGCTCGCCACTACTGTGACGAGTCTTACCGACCAACCGTCGAGGCGATAGCCATGCGAGGGCGGCAGACCGTCGGCAAACGCATCCGCCAGCTCAGGGAGTCGGCCGGTCTAACCCAAGAAGCGCTCGCCCTGGCAGCTGACATCGGGCGGGTGACCCTAGTTCGGATTGAGAAAGGGGAACAGACCCCCAGATTCAAGACCCTGACCGCCATTGCCCAAGCCCTCGGGAGGCAAGTCCCAGAACTGCTCGTCGAACCGGAGCTGCTTCTCCGGTAGCCGGGCTGCGTTCGATGGACAGACGCAGCCCTCTCTTACGGCTCGAAGCGGTAGACGACAGGGAGCTCGGCGATGTCGGTGACGGCGGAGTCCGTGTGATGATAGATGTTCTGGACTCCCTGGGCGCAGTCGCCGAACTCGTCGCAGGCGAGCCTTCCCGTTAGGCCGTGGAAGTCGGACGAAACGTCCCGCACCGCCTGCCGGAGAGCCGAGCGCTCTATGCGCAGCGTTCCTTTCTTGTCGATGCCGATGGCGCGCGTGAAGACGTTGCCGTCGTCGCGCTGTCCTGCACGCTGGATGGCGGCGAGCAGGAGCGTCGTGGCGTCATAGGCGTGCGCCCAGTACGGAGTGCCCGGTGGGCCGCCGAAACCGGCCTCGAAGGCGGCGAGCGCCTCGTCCGCGCTCTTACCCGTGGATATGTTGACGTTCGAGCCGGGGGCAGGCTCCGGGCCTGCGAAGTAGACGCCCTCGGACTGGGGCGTGGCGAGGAACTCCGACACGAGGCTCGCCGCGCCCGAAATGAGCGTTACGTCTTCCAGGCCGTCGAACTCCCGGACCTGCTGGGCGAAGACGGAGGCTTCCGCGCGAAAGAGCGGGAAGAAGATGCCGTCCGGCCCCACGGCCGCGAACTGGACGAGGATGGAAGTCACGTCCGTGGCCCCCTTCTCGACGGCGGACACGCCCGCGACCTCGCCGCCGAGGCGCCCGAACGCCGCGCGGAACGCGCTCACCAGTGCGGTCGTGTATGGGTCGCCGTCGTCGACAGCGGCCATACGGCGGAGGCCGAGCTCGTTGTAGGCGAATTCGGCGATCGCCTGCGCCTGGTAGAGGTCGTTGTTGGAGACCCGGAAGTAGCCGGGATGGTGGGAAACGCTCGGGTTGCCCGCCAGATCCGACGTGAGGGAGGGCGACGTGTTGGACGGCGCGATCATCACCACTTCCGCGTGGCTGAGCAGCGGCGAGGCGGCCACCGCCGCGCCGGAGCAGGACGTGCCGACGACGCCCAGCACTTGCGGGACGGCGATAACCTGCTCCGCCGCCGCGCGTCCGCCTTCAGGCGAGCACATGCTATCGATGGGCTCTCCGAGCTCGATCTCGTGACCGTGGACGCGCCGGAAGTCCCGCACCGCCATCTCGACGCCGTGCCGCAACGTGGCGCCAAGGGACGGCGCGCCGGTGAACGAGTGCAGCGAGCGAATTTGCACCGGGTCGTCCGGCTCGACCACCACCGAGCCCGTATCGCCGTCTCCCCCGCTACACCCCGTCCCGACAATCGCAATGAGGCAACCTAGCAGGATGAGTCCCAGTCTCACTCGTCTTCTCCCAGCCACGCTTCCTCCCCTTTGCTAGCAGACTTTCTCTCTCACACTAGCGGTTACCAGACGCTGCCAGGTAGACCGGGGCTGGTGATGGCGCCCTCGCTGGCGGACGCGACGCTCTTCGCGTACTTGGAGAAGACGCCCGTGGTGTACTTGGGGGGCGGCGCAACCCAGGCCTCGCGCCGTTTGGCCAGCTCATCCTCGCTAACGTCTAGGTCCAGGCGACGCGCTTCGACGTCCAGCACGATGATGTCGCCGTCTTGGACGAGGCACGTTGCCCCGCCATTCGCGGCCTCGGGGGTGATGTGGCCCACCATGAACCCGTGGGTCGCGCCGGAGAACCGTCCGTCAGTGATGAGCGCCACGGTGTCGCCGAGGCCCGCGCCCTGAATCGCGGCGGTCACGCCGAGCATCTCGCGCATCCCCGGCCCGCCCACGGGGCCCTCGTACCGGATAACGACCACGTCGCCGTCGACGATCTTGCCCGCCTTCACGGCGGCGAAGCACTCCTCCTCGCGGTTGAACACCTTGGCGGGACCGCGATGGAGCCGGCGTCCGTGGCCGGCGAGCTTGACGACGCATCCCTCGGGCGCGAGGTTCCCCCGGAGGATGGCGACGCCTCCGTGGGGACTGATCGGCTCGGCCATGGAGACGACTACCTTCTGCTCAGGCGCGGCGACTGCCGAGGCCGCGATCTGGCCGAAATTGTCGCCGCTGACGTTGCGTGCTCCCGCGTGGGCCAGCTCCGCGCCCACCAACTCTTTGGAGACAAGGCTGTAGCCGCCCGCGTTGTACAAGTCCTCGGCGACATAAAGCCCTCCCGGCTTCATGCTCGCGACGATGGGGGTGCGCCACGATATCTCGTCGAAGTCGTCGATGGTGAGGGGCACGCCGGCTTCGCGCGCGATGGCGAGGAGGTGCAGGACGGCATTGGTTGACCCGGCCGTCGCCGCGACGCCCGCGATTGCGTTATCGAACGCCTCGCGAGTCATGATGTCGCGGGGCTTGACGTCGTTCTTCAGCAGCTCCATGACGAGGCGTCCGGCTTTGCGGGCTTCCTCGGCTTTCGCTTTGCCGAGGGCCGGGACGGCGTTGGCGCCCGCCGGGCTGATGCCGAGAAACTCGAGGGCCATGGCCATGGTGTTGGCGGTGAACTGTCCTCCGCAGGCACCCGCGCCGGGACAGGCCGCGTCTTCGATCTCTTTCAGCCGCGCGTCGTCGATCTTGCCCGCCACGTGGGCCCCAACGGCCTCGAACACTTCCAAGATGGTGATGTCCTTGCCTTCGAACCTCCCCGGGGCAATCGAGCCGTTGTAGAGGGCGAGGCCGGGCAGGTTGAGACGGGCCAAGGACATGGCGCCCGCCGGGAGCGTCTTGTCGCAGCCGACGAGCACGACGATTCCGTCGAAGGCGTGGGCCCTCGCGACCGTCTCGATGGAATCGGTGATGACCTCGCGGCTAACGAGGGAGCCGCGCATGCCCTCCGTGCCCATGGTCACGCCGTCGGAGACAGAGATGGTGTTGAACTCCATGGGCGTGCCGCCGGCCTCGCGGATGCCCTCCTTCACGTACTGGGCCAGCTCGCGCTGGTTGTAGTTGCACGGCATCGTCTCGATCCATGTCGTCGCGACGCCGATGATGGGCTTGGCCAGGTCATCGTCAGTGAAGCCGATAGCCTTGAGCATCGCGCGGGCGGGCGCGCGAGCAGGGCCGTCGGTCATTTCGGCGGAGTGCTTCTTCAGAGGGTTCGTCGGGGGGGTCGTCGCCATCGGGGACTCCTTAGCGGCGGGCGCCGCTTAAAACAAGATGCTGGTGGTGACGGGGCGGCCTTACGGCCGTATGTCGGCGCGCGGAGGCTCCCTGACCGGCTCTTCGGCCTCATCGGAGGCGTCGTCCGGCTCTGGGGGTTTGTCGTTGTTGAGGACGACGAAGTCGGCAGGGAGCGCCTCTTCCTTGGCCTTCTGTGCCTTGGTGACCTGCTCCGCGCCCTTGGAAGTGAAGAAGCCGAGCAGGAGCCCAACGACGACCACGTCGTCGAGGTAGCCGAATATGCGGAAGTCGAAAAGGAGGTCGCGTGGGAAGATGACGTAGGCGATGGCGGCGATAGGCAACGCCTTCAGCAGCAGCGACACTGCCGGATGGGACATAAGGTAGGCTACCGTCCGCAGCCGTTTGAGGAATGCAAAGAGCGCCACGCCGTCCTCCTCGGTCTAGTATAGAACGCCCGACACCCTCGACGCGCTAACCATGATCTACGTTCTTCACGGCGAAGACTCCTTCTCGGCAGCCGAGGTCCTCGGCTCGCTGCTCGTCGCCGTCGGCCCGGACGACCTCCGCGAGTCCAACGTATCGACGTTGGAGGCGAGCGGGTTCTCCGTCGACAAGCTGGGCGGCGCGGCTATGGTCATGCCGTTCCTCGCGGACCGCCGCGTTGTCGTAGTGCGGGGGCTGATGGGGGCGGCGGAGGGTCAGCGGCGGGGCAGGCGCGGTCCGGACCGTCCGCCCGGCGCTCCCCCCGGTCTGGCCGAGCTCCTCAGCCAGCTGCCCCCGACGGCGGACGTCGTCTTCCTCGAAGCCAAGCTCTCCGCGGGCAACCCCGTGCTGGCGGCGGTGAAGGGCCTCGGAAGCGAGCTGGTCACGGTGCGCGAGTTCCCCGCGCTCCGGCGAGACGCCCTGGCAGCCTGGATCGAGGACCGCGCCGCGAAGAAGGGCGCCTCGATCGACCGTCAGGCCGTCGCGATGCTCGCGGAATTGGTGGGACCGAACCTATGGGCGATGGACTCGGAGATTGAGAAGCTGTCCATCTACTGCAACGGACGGCCAATCAGCACGGACGACGTGCAGGCGCTGGTCTCGAGCGCGAAAGAGGCGAACGTCTTCCAGCTCGTCGACGCAATCATGGACCGCCGCCCCGACGCCGCCCTCTCCGCGATGCAAACGCTCCTCGACAACGGGGCAGCGGGCCCGTACCTGCTGTCGATGGTCGCGCGTCAGGCCCGCATGATTGCGATAGCGCAGGAGTTGGCTTCGCAGCGGACGCCGCAGCAGGAGTGGGGGGCGCGCCTCGGCACCAGCTCGGAATTCGTCGTCCGCAAGACCTCTGAGCAAGCCCGCCGTTTCTCCGCGCACGCCGTGCGCGGCCTGTACCGGCTTCTGCTGGAAACGGACGTTGCCCTCAAGTCCGGCGCCTCCGAGGACTTGGCCCTCACTGAAATGCTCGCCAGGGCTGCGACGCTCCAAGTAGCGGCCCGCGCCCGGTGGTGAGGGGTCTCGCTTTATAGGGCGGACAGGCTCGTGCTATCCTAAGCATTCCGCGAGCAGCGGAAGAGGGGGGCAGCGATGCCATTCGGACTAGGTTGGCCAGAGCTCACGATTGTTCTCGTGATTGTCCTCGTCATCTTCGGCGCGAACCGCGTCCCCGAGATTGGCCGCGCGCTCGGTCGCGGGATCAAAGAGTTCCGGGGCTCCGTCACCGACGTTAAGAACGACGTTGAGGGCAAGAGCGAGGCCAAGGACGAGGAGAAGACCCCGGCTTCCTCCGAGAAGAGCTAGCTCCCGCCTCATCCCACGAACGCGCCAAGGGCGGATCGCTGCTTCCTTCCTCGTCGGCGGGTGGGTCGTTTCACTTCCTTCCTATTTCCCCATCGCCGCCCGGCCTATCTCGGCGCGGAATGTGGCGCAGGCTGCACACTTCGTTGCCGTTAGCATCCGACCCATCGCCTTCCTGGTGCTAGACTAGCCGTCGATGCGGCGTCGCTGTCGCGACGACCGTGCGTAGGTCCGGCCCCGAATCGGCCCCTAAGGTGGATGCGTTGGCCGTATCGTCCCGTCCGCTCGGCTGGGTCACCAGGGACGCCTGGCTCATCGTAACTGCTCGATTTCTGAGGACCTTCGCGCAGGCGTTGATCGCGGTCTTCTTTGGGATCTACCTCATCGAGCTTGGCTACAGCCTCGTGCAGATGGGACTGCTGATCACCATCGGCTCCATCGGCAGCACGCTGTTCGCCACGCTTATCGTCTTCATCGGCGACACCATCGGCAAGCGGCGTCTGCTCATCGGTTTCTCGGTGATGATGGCCTTGGCCGGTCTGGGCTACGCCTTCACGGAGCGATACACCCTGTTGGCGTTTGTCTCGTTCTTCGTGGGGAGCTTGGCCATCTCCGGGAGCGGTCCCCGTGGACCAATGCAGCCCCTGGAGCAGGCGACGCTTCCCGACACGACTACCGCCCAACACCGGACCGACCTGTTCGCCCTCGCTGGAATCGGTGAGCGGGCCGCCCGGCTGTCGGGCACTCTTGGAGCTGCCCTGCCCGCTGTGCTGGTCGTGGTCCTAGGCATCGGCGAGCTCACGGCGTTCAAGCTGATGTTCGTCGGGTACGCCGTCCTCATGCTGACTTCCGCTTCCATGTACGGCTTTCTCTCGCCGATCATCGACGCCGGCGTAGGCAGAGGAGGGTGGCGGAACCCGCTCAAGCTGGAGTCCCGGAAGACCATCTTCTCGCTTGCCGCTATCTTCTCGGTCGACAACTTCGCGACGCGATTCGTCTTTTTCAGCCTCGTGGCGGCCTGGTTTCGGGTGGAGTACGGTTTCGAGCTCGAAGAGGTCAGCTACCTGCTGGCGGGATCCACCGCGCTCAACATGGTCTCTCTCTGGATAGCGGCGCGGTTGGCGAACTGGATAGGGCTTCTGAATACAGTTGTCTTTACCCACATCCCCGCAGTGATTTTCACGGTCGCAATCCCGTTCGCGCCGACGAGCGGGTTGGCGGTGCTCTTCTGGCTCTTGCGCGCCTTCTTCTCGCAGATGGACGGTCCACCACGGCAGTCCTACACCATGGCGATCGTGAACAGGGACGAGCGAGTGGCCATGGCGAGCGTCACCAACGTTAGCCAGGCAGCGGTGGGCGCAGCCACGCCTTCCATCGCGACATTTCTGTGGCAGAGCGTCTCCGCAAGCGCGCCGTTCGTCGCTGCGGGCGCGCTCAAGACCGTCTACCTCATCGGTCTGTACCTTGCGTTTAGGAACGTCCATGCCCCTGAGGAGGTGGAGCGCGCCGAACGCAAGCGGCGAGCGCGCGAGGAGGCCCGCTCGCGGAGCGCGGACGCCTAGCCGCAGGCGTCTCCGTAGCCGGTCCGCGTCGATTGACTGCCAACGTGCCTGGTGGTACAGTCGCGCTCAGAGGCCGCCAAGTCTGTTTTGTCGACGCTTTGGAGTGAAGTCGCGCTTATATAGTCACTGATAACAGTACGGAATATTGCACAATCCAAGTCCCTGCCGGTTCCGATAAAACCAACGGCATTTGAGCCAACAAATAGCTGCGGTAAGGAGCAAGAAATGACGAGTGTAATCTCGAATCGGGGAGACAGGTCTTTACGATCGCTCGTGGACGTGGAGCGCGGGATGATTAGCCGCGAGGTCTATGTCAACGACGACATTTACCGGCAGGAGATGGAGCAGATTTTCCAGCGCGCGTGGCTGTTCGTCGGCCACGAAAGCATGGTGCCCAACCCAGGCGACTTTGCCGCGTCCCGCATGGGCGAAGAAGAAGTCCTCCTCGTCCGAGGGCAGTCGGGCACAATCCACGTGTTCCTCAACACGTGCCGTCACCGAGGGATGAAGGTCTGCCGGTACGACCAGGGCAACGCGCTCGTGTTCACCTGTCCCTTCCACGCTTGGACGTACGACACCGACGGGCGCTTGGTCGGGATGGGGCACGCCAAGACGGCGTACGGGCCCGACTTCGACAAGGGCCGGTGGCCGCTCCACGAGGTCGCCCAGATATGCAACTACTACGGGTCGATCTGGGCCACCTGGGACCCGAAGGCGCCGCCGTTCGAGGAGTACCTTGGCCCAATCGCCCCCAGCGTCCGCCACTGCTTCCAGAGCTCGGCCGGCGATGACAACGGCATCGAGGTATTCATGCCGATCATGCGGTGGCGCATCCCCACCAACTGGAAGTTCCCCGCCTTCAGCTTCGCGGGCGACGGAACGCACGGCGCCATGACGCACCTCTCGGTGAATGCGGCGGCAATCGGCCCGCATGGCGCCCGTGAAGGCGGCGGCAGGGGTCTGCTCAGGGCGGCTTCCCCACGCTCGAACCATGAGATGGTGAGCCGAGAGTACGGCCACGGCGGCCACATGACCATCTATCACGAGCCCGGCGTCCCCCCTTATCGGAACACCTGGGACCGCGTTCCGGGAGCCGACGAGTACTACCAGCAGGCCAGGGACAAGAAGGCCGCGAAGTACGAGGGCCAGTACCTTCCGCCGGGCGGACAGGGAGGCGGGCACTTCAACGTCTTCCCCAACGTGACGGTCGACTCGTGGCGCATCCTTCACTGGCACCCGATTGCCCCCGGCATGACGGAGAGTTGGCGCATCTTCCAAGTCGACAAGGACGCTCCGCAGGAAGTGAAGGACGGGAAGCGTCACTACGCCATGCGGTACTGCGGCCCCATGGGCTGCACCGAGTCCGACGACATGGAGAACTGGAACTACGCCTACCCGGCGAGCAAGGGAACCATGGCCCAGAAGCTCGGCTACCCCTTCGTGCAGGGCTTGGGCCTAGCGCAACCGGACGACCGTGTCCCCGGATTCGTCATTCACCATACGACCTACGCGGAAGAGAACCAGCGCAACCGGCTCCGCCGGTGGCTGGAGTTCATGGAGGCCGGCTCGTGGGACGACATCTTCCCGGTGAAGAAATAGCGAGACGGGCATAGGACATACGGAGAACGACAATGACGACAAACAGGGGCGACAGCAGCAGATTCCGCACCCCGGCCGGGGGCCCGCTGCTTCGCGAAGTGCCGGTTGGCGTCAAGCTCTTGCTGAAGGACGGTTCGATCGTTGAGATCGTCGGGAACCCGGGGGACGGCGGATGGGTGAACGTCCGCTACATCGAGTCGGCAACCGGGTCTCCCGCGGTCGGCGAGGAGGAGTGGACGTTCTTCACCGACGTGGAGGACTTCGCCGAAGAGGTGTAGGACCGTTCCCCGCCCTTGTCCTTTCCGCCACGGGATAGAGCATGGGATACGAGATATCTCAAGGAGCCGTAGCCTTGACCACGAACACAATCTCGCCTGAAGTCATAGAGCGCCTCGTCCTGAAGGACGACGTCGAGCAGTTCATCTATCACGAGGCCGCTCTGCTGGACGAACGGCGCTACGAAGAGTGGATCGACCTGATGGCCGAGGACATCCACTACTTCATGCCGATTCGGAAGAACGTGAAGTTCGACCAATGGGACCGCGAGAACTCGGACCACGCCTCGGAGATCTCGTGGTTCGACGAAGGGAAAGACGTTCTGGAGGGACGGGTGCGGCAGCTGATGACCGGGGTCCACTGGGCCGAGGAGCCGGTCTCGCGCATACGTCACATCATCACCAACATCCGCATCACGGACGTTCAGGGCGACGAGGTGAGTGTTTCCGACAACTTCTTCGTGTGGCACAACCGGTTGATCGAAGAGGTGAACCTGTTCGTCGGACGGCGGGACCACGTCCTGCGCCGCGACCCGGATACGGGTTGGAAGGTCGCGAAACGCTCAATCCTCCTCGATCAGAACGTCCTGTTGGCCAAGGTCGTTACGTTCTTCTTCTAGACCGTCCAGCTGATCAGGAGAGCTATGGCGCTAACCGTTGAATGGCGATTGCTTGGGGAGGCCGACTCCTTGTTGCTGGTCGACGACGACAAAATGAGCGTCGCCGGGGCGGCCGCCCCCACCACAGAGCTCATCAAGGACTACCTGGACGTGACCGGGGACATGGAGCGGTGGCGGCAGTGGTCCGAGTGGCGCGCCGTCGACGGCGACGAGGGCGACCCCGACGCATGGGGGACTTTAGTGTTGGGCCGCGCGCATGACGGCCAGGTAATCTTCGCCGACCCCGAACTGTACTGGGACGGCGTCCGCCGCTGGTTCTATGTTCGGGGCGGCAACTAGAAAACCCGACGCGGCTCTGCTGCGTAGTTAGTTAGGAGAGAGACTCTCCTTGGCCGTTGTCCAAGCCCCGCGCCTTTGCCTAGGTCGCCGGGGCTAAGGAGGAATCAAATGGCAGACCGCGTATTGGCAAGATTTGCGCCTGTGCTGGTCTTGGTTCTCGTTATGTCGCTGGCGCTCGCCGCGTGTGGAAGCGACCCCACGCCAACCTCGGCTCCGGCCGCCACCCCTACTCCTACGTCGGCCCCCGGCGAGCCGACGCCCACCCCTGCCCCTCCAACGCCGACTCCCACGACAGCCCCCGGGCAGCCGACGCCCACTCCAGCCCCTCCAACGCCGACTTCCCCGCCCGCGCCGCCTACGGCGACGCCGGATGCGGCGTTCGACGCCGAAGAGCACTTCTCGGGCAGGACAATCGAGATTGTCGTCGGTTTCGCTCCGGGAGGCGGGTACGACACCTTCTCGCGGCTCGTGGCCAAGTTCGCGAGACAATACTTCCCGGGGAACCCGAGATTCGTTGTGAAGAACCTCCCCGGCGGAGGGAGCCGTAGGGCCCTTGCCTACACGGTCAAGTCTGACCCGGACGGCTTTACGACGCACTCCATCCACTCGTCCATCCCTCACGCGGCTTTGCGCGGCGAGGACCTCGGGTTCGATTTCTCAGAGATCCCCATCATCGGCGGCGTGGACTGCGCGTTGCCAACGTCGACGGGTTCTCTATACACGCCTCGGAGCATCGCATCCTCCTGGGACGAGGTGCTGGCCAAAGGACTCACGCTCGTCAACGGGATGACCCAACCGGACGAGGGCGGCGGCACGGTGCCGCGCTGGATGGAGATGCTGGGAGCGCCCATCCAGAACATCACCGGTTACGGCGGCTCCTCCGAGATCATGGCCGCATTCGACCGCGGCGAGATCAGCGCGACCACCCGCGGTTCGTACTCCAGCGTCCCGCGGCTGTACCCCGAGTGGGTTACTAACAAGTATCACATTCCGATCCTGAGGTGGGGCGTGGACCCCGAGCAAGATCCGCAGTACGTCGACTGGATCCAACAGCTCGACGCGCCCGTTCCGCCGCACGTGTACGAGGTGGTTGAATCGACGGAAGGACAGCGATTGATTCTCGAGACAGTCCTATCGCTGAACAGCCAGTTCGGGCGCACCTGGATTCTGCCACCCGGAACGCCGACGGAGATCGTCGAAGTGTGGCGGGAGGTCCTTCGGCAGACCGCGCATGACGACGGATACCACGAAGCCGCGAACATAGCGGGGTACGAGCCTTTCTACTGCTCGCCTGAGGAGCTCGTCGGCATCTTCGCCAACGGAAAGCGAGCACTGGAAGAGCAGCCGGAACTCTTGCCGATCTACTACCGGCTGATGGGCGTGACGCCTCCATAGTGGAGCGTCCGCAACAGAGTAGCGGCCCCTATCCTGGCCGCAGCAGATGGATACGAACATGGAGGCGACCATCGGCGTCGATGGTCGCCTCCATTAGGACGACCCAGGCAGCTTGCCGACCTCTGCAAGAGGAGCAAGTCGGCCGTCGATATGAGCGCGGGCTGAAGATAGGAGACACGAGGAGTCCCATGAGTCGAACATCAGGCAGATACAGACTTTGTTTGGCGGCGGTTGCGATAGCAGTCCTGGGAGTCATTATTGGCGTTGGTTGCGGTTCGGATTCACCCGAGCCGACAGCGACTCCCACTCTCACGCCGGCGTCCTCCCTACCGACGCCCACCCCCGTGCCCGCAACGCCAACCCCTACGCAGGCGCCCGGCGAGCCACCCTCCATACCGCCACCGACGCCTACTGCGACGCCGGCTCCGCTGCCAACGGAGCCTCCTCCCGCCGACGACACGGCGTTCAATGCGGAAGAGTACTTCAGCAACCAGACCATCGAGATCATCGTCCCTTACTCACCTGGAGGCGGCTATGACACGTTCTCCAGGATGCTCGCGATCTACCTGCCCAGATACATACCGGGCGAGCCGCGATTCTTCGTACGGAACCTCGTTGGAGGCGGGGGCGAGCGGGGAGTCCGGTACACGGTGAAGGCCGATCCCGATGGGTTCACAATGGCCACGCTGCACCCCAACTTCATCGCGCGCGAACTGGCTGGGGTGGACATCCCTGATTTCGAGCTAGACTCGCTGGTCTACCTTGGGGCGCTGTCGGGGACCGGGTCGATGGGCGATGTGTGGGTGCGTCGCGAAGTAGCTGAATCCTGGGATGATCTGATTGCACAGGGCAGGACGATCAACCTGGGCAGCGTTTCACCCGGCCAGTCGTCTGAGCAGGGCGCCGAATTTGTGCAGGTGCTCGGCGGGCCGGTGCGAATCGTCTACGGGTACGATGGAAGCAGCGACATCATGGCGGCAATGGACCGTGGGGAGCTGGACGCCACCGGCCGCGTCTCGCCGAGGAACGTCAGGCAACTATTCCCCGAATGGATAGAAAAACAGCCGTTCGTGCCGCTGTTCCGCTGGGGCAACCCGGCGACTCCGGAAGAGATCGAATTCCTCAAGGAGATGGGGTACGAGAAAGACTGGAGCGAGATTCCCCACATCTACGAGATTACTGGCGCGTCGCAAGGCTTCCAGAATGCATTCGATGCGGCGTATGAGATCATCGGCGCATCGAGGGGATACATCCTACCGCCGGGAACTCCTGACGAGATAGTGCAAACGTGGAGGGACGCCATCAAGGCGGCGGCGGAAGACGCAGACTTCATAGAGCACGCGGGAATCGCGGGTTATGACCAGAGCGCTTGGGGGTACATCGCCCCCGATGTAATCAATGACCTGCTCGGCGTAGTAGCCGGGCTGAGCGAAGAAGAACACCAGGTCTTCAGCCGCTTGCTTGGGGCAACGTAGCAGGAATGAGAGAGCCAGGGTCCTGGGCGGTTCCCGCCCAGGACCGGCCCTCGCGCCCCACCGCACGGCGGCCATTGCTAGGCTCGTCAGACCCACGCCAACGCCATAACCTTGGCAAACCAACACACCGTCTGACGTAGACTACTCCCCCATGCTGAGGAGACTCTCGATCTGCGTACTCCTAGTCGCGTTCGCTGGCGCGGCTTGTGACTTGTTTGCGCCTACCCAAACGCCGACGAGCACTCCTGGCGACCCCGGTCCGCCAACCCCCGAAGTCCCGACAACGGGACCCACCCCGGCCTTCACCCCCGAGCCGACGCCTACGGTCACGCCGGAGGACGTGTCTCTGCTCACCCTTACGCCGACTCCCATACCCGACCTCACCGCCACACCACCGCCGACTCCCAGGCCCGACCTCACCGCCACCCTTACGCCGACTCCCACGCCGGACTTGGCCGCCACCCTCACGCCGACTCCAACCCCCGACCTGACCGTTACCCTCACGCCTGCTCCCACGCCTGACCTGACTGCTACGCTCACGCCGACTCCAACGCCCGACCCAGCCGCGACGCCCACACCGACCCCAACGCCGCCACCGAGTCCTACCCCATTGCCTTTGCCGACGAGAACTCCTCCTCCTGAGCGGGTCGTTCGCGGCAACCTCGCCCCCCACGCGCCTCTGGGTTGGCCTGCCCCCCTCTTTATGAACAACCTGGAAACGAGCCGCAAGCACGAGGTCAGCTTGGAGCCCGAACCCATATTCATAAGCTGGGCCTACGAGAACACCGGTCCAGAAAGCGTTAGCACTCCCCATTCTGTCGACCTCCTCGTCGATGGAGTGCTCGTTGAACGCTGGCGGGGCGCATCCCTCTCGTCCGGCTGGTTCAGCGAGACATGGGCTTGGGGCGAGCTGGCGAGCCGTGTTCTGCTCACTCCCGGCGCCCACGAATTCGAGCTCGTCATCGACCCCCTCGACCAAGTCGGCGAGCCGGACGAGACCGACAACTCCTATACAGTCGCTGTCCTCGTCACCGGCGACCCGCCCGATGAGCCGAGCGGCCGCCTGCCCGACCTCGTCCCCTTTACTCCGGATGGTTGGACGGCGCCTCTCGTCGTCACTTCCTACCCCGGCGCTACGACCTCGTCCGCCCTCTCTGTCGACGTTACGAGCCTCGTCCTGTTCTCGCTCGCCAATTCCGGTGCGGTTTCGGTGCTCCAAGACATCTCGGTGCACGTCTCCGTTGATGGGCGCGTCGTGTGGGATGCATTGGTCAACAACGGATTGCTTAGTGGAAGAGTCAAGCAGGACGCGTCCTGGGACGGCTTGCTCGATGTCCTTGCCCTTGCCCCTGGCGAGCACACGCTGCGTCTGACCCTGGACCCGGGAAACGTCATCGCCGAATCGGACGAGTCGAACAACGTGTATGAGCAGACCTTCACCTGGGGGACCGGCGCTCTGCCGGGGCTGCCCAAGCCCGAGGCAGAGCCCTCGCCGACTCCACCGCCGCCCGTCCAGCTCCCCAACCTGACTCCCTACTGGCCCGATGGACACGATGCGCTGCTGGTCGTCTCGGACACGTTCGGCGGCGTGGAGAGCGTCGCCCCATTCGTCGGGGACGCGCCCTTCCTCGCAGGGGCGCTGTTCAATGAGGCCCCGCAGCAGAGCGCGCTGCACGTGGAGGGAGTGCAGACCGAGTTCCGCATCAACGGCGAGGTCTTCGATCGACAGGAGCGCTTTGTGCGCGCGGGAGCCGGCATCGCTGTGACCAGCGCTCGCTGCGAGATCTGCGCGTCGCTCGCTCCCGGCCCGCACCTCTTTGAGATGGTGATCGACCCCGACAATGAGATCGAGGAGTGGGACGAGGACGACAACGTCCACGCCTTAACGGTCGAATGGCTGGCCCTCGATAGCCCGCCGCCCACGCCCGTCCAATACACGGACGACGACGTCGCCCAGATGCTCGCCGGACTGGAAGCCCTCCTCGATGACTCTAGGCCTGTGTTGGGCGACGAGGGCTCCGGCCTGACCGAGGACCTGTCCCGTGTCGCCGACGCCGGGGTCTACCTCCTCACCGGCGCGAGCACGGCGGACATTCCTGTCGATATCGAGCTACTCTCCCAACAGGACTTCCTCGACCGCGTCGACAACCTCTACCAGGGCCGATTCGCCGTTGAGGACCCGGAGGACCATCCGTCCCTCCTGGAAGAACGCGAAGAGCTGAAACGAGACGCCGTCGGCCTCCAGGACACCGAGCACGGGCGCATTGTCGTGGCGGTGGACGTGGAGCGCCGGTTCTCAGAGGCGCTCGGGACCTTGGCCCATGAGCTTGGCCATGCTCTGCAGACCGTCCACTACCCGACCGGCGCCTTCCCATCCCACGAGGCGAAGGGGCTTGCGGAGGCGCAAGCGCATGTCTTCGAGCGAGCGTTCTGGCTCGTTCTCGACGAAAGCCTGGAGACCGACCTGCTCACCTACCCCGCTCATCCCATCTACGAGGACTTCATCGACCGACGCGTCGATGCCTGGCTCGCCGACCGCCACACGAGCGAGCATGCTCTCGGCTACCTGCTCGGCTGGACGGCGCCGCTCACCGACGACTCGCTGGCTCACTTCGCCGACAGCCTCGCCGAAGGCGCGCCCCTCACCAGCGCGGAGGCCTACGAGCTGTTTGAGCGCCTGGCGAGCATCGACCCCTCCGAGGCTGGAGAGTACGTCGCGGAGCACGAGGATATCTTCGAGGTCGTCGCGAACCGGATGCGGCAGACCGCAAAAGGCCGCCTCCTCGATGGTCTCGGTCCTGCCCAGGAAGGCTCCTCCGGGGCCCTAGTCCACGCCTTGCTCCTTCCGTAGCCCTCCCTTTGGCCTCCTGACGTTTGGCTAGCGGGATGTCCGTAGGGGATATCGAACCGCAGCCGCTCGTAGACGTGCTCCTGCGCCGCTGCCGTGAGATCCCGCCAACCAGTCCCGCAGCCCGAGCCTCGCAACGCCGTCCTACCGGTCCCCGTGCGCCTCTGCGTAGTGAAGGGCGAGAGGATCGCTCCCGAAATCGCCTCGCGGGTTTCGCAACACGCTGTGTGTATGGTTCGCGCTATTCTGCGTGCAGTCGTACTCGATCAGAAGATCGTCGGACTGCACGCGGTAGTAGTGTGGCTCCCGCGGCTCCGGCGGACCTGCCCACGCGAAGACCAGCTCTTCAACGCGGTCTGGCTCCAACAGCGATGTGTACCCGGCCACAATCTCCTCAGGCAGGTGATCGAGATACACCCGCACCAAGCGCACGAGAGCGTCGCGCTGGACCGTATCCATCGCGCTGGCGGGCAGTCCCTTCGGCGTGAGCGAATAGCGGACCATCTCGTCCAGTTCCGGCGTCAGGCCCAGGGCCATGCGGAGGCGCTCGCCGCCGGGGCCGGGACCGCCGATGCGCGGCAGCGCGCCGTCCTCGACCTGAGGCCTATTCGTCTGCACAATGTCGGTGGGGGGCACAGGCGCGAGGACAGCCTGAGTCAGTTGCTCCGGCGTCAGGAGCGCCAGCAGCTCGCGGGCGCAGTCCTCTTCCGCAGCCAGCGGACGTAGGACCACCCCTCCGGGCAACGTCGACCATGCGGGCTCCGCGCCGAAGAACGCGGGCGTTGGATACACCAAACCACCCCGCACCGTGTAGTGGAGGCTCAAGTGGTGCCCTCCGATGCGCCAGCTCCACCCGCTCTCGTCGCCGGGCGTGCCGAAGACCGCGACGAAATAGTTGGCGGGGTCGCGCACCCGCGTGTTCGGCAAATCCCCATACGTCCGGTCCGGAAATCTCGACCAGCGGTCCACCATGTTCTCCATGCCCATGAGCAACGACGCATAGTTGTAGCCGGGCTCGCTCAGTCCCGTTGCCATCAGTTGCATGACCTTCTGCTGCTGCCGGGGGACAAGATCGCCGAGGCGCAGACCCACGCGCGGGGTAGGAGTGTAAAACCAACGGCGACGCTCCTCCTCGTCCTCGAATCGTAGCGAGCCCGCGCTGCGCTGCTCCGAAGACAGAGCGTTCAGAAAGTCGGAGGCAGCCCGGGCCATACCGTCCGCCAAGACCGCAACCTTTTCCATGCCATTCTCCCCGACGCCGGGTGCTCCCAGCCTGCCTGGACGCCATGCTCGCGAATGCCCCGCGCCGCGAGTATAGCTGTGGCGTCGCCAAGACGGCCATCAGACGCGCCGGGGCGCCAGACGATATCCTTTCCGCATCCCTTTCGGCCGAGAACGCCTGAGGACTGTCGCAACTGGCGCCCATCCGGAGAGAGTCATGACACGCATCGAGCCCATCACCGAAAAGGCCCAGCTGCCGCCAGAGCGACAACACGAGTGGGAAGCGGTCTTGGCCGAGCGAGGACGTGTCCGAGGGCCGTTCGGGGTCATGCTCCACAGCCCTGGGCTCTCTGTGGGCTTCCTCACGAGCATCCACCACTCGCATGTCGACGGCGTGGTCGGCGACGCGCTGCACGAGCTTGCCATCCTCGCTGTTGCCTACGAGGACGACGCTCCCTATCAGTGGTCGGCCCACATTGCAAGCGCCCGGGCCGCGGGCCTGCGTGACGCCGCGATCGAGGTCGCGCGCACCGGCGCTGACAGTAGCTTCCTGGACGACGACGAGCGCCATGTCATCGAGCTATGCCGCCAGTTGTGCCGCACGAATCGAGTCGAGCAAGCAATGTTCGACTCCCTGATGGCAAGGCATGGCCGGCGATGGCTGGTCCTCATGGTCGCGACCATCGGCCTCTACCGGTACGTAGCCGTCTTCAACAATGCCTTCGACGTTGACTTGGTCGAGGGCGACGATCAACTGCCGGCTCGACGTGGGCCTTCCGGCGCTCAGTTGTAGAGGCGCCGACCGCGCGGCGGAGTACGTCGCCGAGCACGAGGATGTCTTCGAGGTCGTCGCGAACCGGATGCGGCAGACCGCCAATAGCGGCCTCGTCGATGGTCTCGATCCTGCCCAGGAAGGCTCCTCCGGCGCCCTAAACCACGCCTTGCTCCTTCCATAGCCCCCGCGTCCCCTGGCGCGGACTAGTAGCCACGGGCCCAGTCGACCTCGTTGATGAGGGGCTCCCCTGCGAGGAAGCGTCGGATGTTCTCCTCGAGGATTTCCATCGAGGAGGTGGAAGGGACGTCGACGTGGCCGGAGTTGTGGGGCGTCATGATGACGTTGGGAAGGGCCGTCAGCTCGGGGTCGGGAAGGCGGGACCATTCGTCGTCGTAGACGTCGAGGTAGGCGCCGCGAAGCTTGCCGGAGCGCAGCGCGTCCTTCAGGGCGGCCTCGTCGATGAGCTCGCCTCGGCCCACGTTGATGAGGACGGCGCCGTCCTTCATCGATGCGAGAGAAGCGCGATTGATCATTCGCAGGGTGTCGTCGGTGAGGACGGGGGCAAGCGCGACGTAGTCGGACTCGGCGAGCAGGGCGGTCAGCTCGAACGGGGGGTGGAGGACATCGACGTCGCCGACGTTCTCCATGCGGCGGTCCGCTGAGCGGCGCGAGGCGACGACGCGCATGCCCATGGCCTTGGCGAGCCGCGCAACCTCTAGGCCGATGCCGCCGAGACCGATCACTCCCATGGTCTTGCCGGCGAGGAGGCGTAGGTCGTAGGGAGCGGCGTTCAGCTCGCCGCTCGCGGTCTGACGGGCGGCGAGGCCGAGCTCCTTCGCGAAGTAGAGCGAGGCGGCGATAACCATCTCGGCGATGGGGAGGGTTTCGACGTATCCGCGGGAAGAGCCGACACGGACGCGGGAGCCCCAGAGGTCGGAGTACCGCAGGTCTGAGATGCCGGCCCAGAGGTACTGCGCCCAGAGCAGGTTGGGCATGCGAGGCAACAGACGCTTGGGGAAGGGGAGGGTAACGACGAGGATGTGGGCCTCGCGCAGGAGCCGCTCGCACTCCTCGGGGGCGAGGTCGGCGCTCCAAGGCTCGGCCTTCCAGAGGCCGGTCGTCGGAGGGTGCATGCCGGCGTCGTCGCCGAACGCTCGTCCAGGCGCGGCGGCGACGCTCAGGCGACCCGGCGCGACGGCCTCCAGCTCGGCGATGGAGGCCTGCTTAGGATCCATGAAGAGCAGCAGGTTGAGCTTTTCGGGAAGGTCAGGCATGAGGTGATTCTAGCAAGGCGTACAATCGCGTTCGTCATTGCTTCGAGAATTCTTCCCTGCCCACTTAGGGAGGAGTTGCGCGCACGGATTGACGCTCCTATCCCGTCTACATAGAGTGACCGTCGAATCAGGGAAGTCCGGCGATGAGCGACGAGCACCACCACGACCATCACGGCGAGCACAACCACCATCGGCAACGGGGGTGGAGAGACGCCTTCTCGCGCGAAGCCTGGTCTATGACCGTAGCCAACATTCGGGGAAGCGGGCTGCCATGGTACAAGACGCTCTTCGTCGCGGCTGGCAACTATTGGCGGAAGGTGAGAGGGGGGCAGGAGTGCTGTGGCAACCCCGGGCGCCCGGGTTGCTGACTGAGGTAGCCTTCGCCGGGGTTCCCGGCGACAGCGAGCGGACGTGCAAGGGACGCTCACTATCACCGCAGCGACTAGTCCTCTTCCAACGTTGACGTGTCGCCTTCGTCGAGGCCGAGCTCGCGGGCTTTGAGGAGGCGCCGCATGATCTTGCCACTGCGCGTCTTGGGCAAGCCGGGGATGATTTCGATTTCGCGGGGAGCGACGGCGGCGGCCAGCTTCTGGCGCGCGAAGCCCATGAGCTCGCGGCGCAACGCGTCGCTCGGCTCGTAGCCCTCCTTGAGGGAGACGAAGGCCTTGACGACCTCCATGGCGATGGGATCGGGCTTGCCGATGACGCCCGCCTCGGCGACGGCGGGGTGCTCGATGAGGGCGGACTCGACCTCGAATGGCCCGACGAGGTGCCCGGCGGTGTTGATGACGTCGTCGGAGCGTCCGATGAACCAGTAGTAGCCGTCCGCGTCCTTCGATGCCTCGTCGCCGGTGAGGTACCAGCCCTTCACGAAGCGGGAGTCGTAGCGCTCCTGCTGCTCCCAGTAGGTCTGGAACATGGAGGGCCAGGGCGTGCGGACCGCGAGATTGCCCTCCTGACCGACGGGCTTCTCGTTGCCGTCGGCGTCGATGATGCCGGGTTCGATGCCGGGAAGAGGCTTGCCCATGGAGCCTGGGCGAATGTCGAGGGACGCGTAGTTGGCGATCATGATGCCGCCGGTCTCCGTCTGCCACCAGTTGTCGTGGAAGGGCATGCCGATGGCCTGCACGCCCCATTCAACGGCCTCGGGATTGAGGGGCTCGCCGACGGACGCCGCGAAACGGAGGCTGGAGAGGTCGTAGGTCCGGGGGAGCTCGGCGCCGGACTTCATGAGCATGCGGATGGCGGTGGGGGCGGTGTACCAGACGGTGACCTTGTAGTCCTGGAGTATCTGGTACCACTTGCGGGCGCTGAACCCGCCCTCGTAGATGACTTGGGTGACGCCGTTGGTCCAGGGGGCCGACATGCCGTAGGAGGTGCCGGTGACCCACCCTGGGTCGGCGGTGCACCAGTAAATGTCGTCGGGGTGGAGGTCGAGGCACCACTTGCCGGTGAGGTAGTGCTGGATGACGGCGTTGTGGCGGTGGACGGCGCCCTTTGGCTTGCCGGTGGTGCCGGACGTGTAGTGCATGATGGAGTAATCGTCGCGGGTGGTGGCGATGAGGCCGAACTCGTCGGACGCGGCGCCCATCAGCTCGTAGTAGTCGAGGTCGCCGTCGGCGAGGGGCTCGGCGGAGCGTCCGCCCTTGTTGACGACGATGATGTGCTCGAGGGCCGGGAGCTGGGGGATGATGGAGTCGATCTTCTTGCGGAGCTCGGGCTGGGTGACGAGGACCCTGGCGCCGCTGTTCTCCATGCGGTCGCGCACGGGGTCAGGGCCGAAGGCGGAGAAGAGGGGGCCTATGACGCATCCGGCCTTGAGGGTCCCGAAGACCGTGAAATAGATCTCGGGGATGCGCTCCATGAAGGTGAAGACGCGGTCGCCCTTCTCGACGCCGAGCCCGGCAAGGACGTTGGCGAACTTGTTGGTCTCGCGGCGCATGTCGTCGTAGGAGTAGGTCTCGGACTCGCCGTTCTTGCCCTCCCAGATCATGGCGGGCTTGTCGCCCTTGCCGTGGACGACGTGACGGTCGATGGCCTCGTAGGCGAGGTTGAGTCCGCCTCCGGGGAGCCCGTCGATCTCCTGCTCGACGCTGGCCCAGTCGAACGAAGCGCGAGTAGCTTCGTAGTCGCGGAGGTTGGGGTCGTCGCGGGAGGTGGAGGGTTTGGTGATGGTCTCGTGGCGTTGCATGGTCATGGCGCGCCTCTCCGGTGAGGGAGTATTCAGGGAATCGAGCGGGGCAAGTGTAGGGATGGGATGGGCGGGGCGGCAAGTGGGGCTAGGTTGGCTGCGGCTGCGGAGGCAGGACGTAGAGTGTCATATGCCAGGGTTGCAAGCGGTCGTCCGTCCGTGTCGCCGAGCTCGGCCTCGAAGCGAGGGGCCGGGCGCACTTGTCCGCCGATGACGGGCAATGTGCCCGAAAAGACGACAGTCCCGGCGGCGGGGCGCGGCCCAACGAGTTCGAGCAGCCGCTCAGGCCGGATGAGCTGGCCAAGCGTTCCGTCTTGGTAGGGCGCGAGCCGGCCCTTTTCGCCGGTCCAGCTCCGCAGTCGCAGCGAGTCCCATCGCGGGAGGAGCTCATCGAGGCGCCAGGCCTGTTTGCTCAGCGCTCGCGGGTAGACCTGCTTGGACTTCTCGATGGAGAGTCGTTCGAGGCCGCGGTCGGTATGGTCGCTTCCGATGCACACGAAGATCCCGTCCCTGCCGATGAGCAGCACGTACTCGGCCTCGCCGGACGATGCGCCGTCGTACGCCCAGATGGTCCCGCCCGTTTGGAGCGTCTCGGGGTTCGCCACGAATATCCACGGCGTGTGATCGGGGGGCGGCACTCCCTGGCGCGCAAGCTCGGCGACGTGCGCGTCGACCGCAGCTTGGTCGCGACCGGTATAGCCGGCGACGAGCAGTCTGCGGGCGGTGAAGCGTCTCGCGGCGCCGGCGTGGCTGAAGGCGATCGTTCGGCGGGGCGTTCTCACTGAGTTCCGTGCGTCTCCCCTCGCTCCGTCATCGCTCATAGCGCCTCACCTCGAAGGTGCGGCAACCGTTCGGCGAGACCCACGGCCCGTGGGGCATGCCCGGCGGACGGCAGGCGTACATGCCGGCGGTGAACGTCTTGTCCAGCGGGATATCGTGGATGCTCCCCTCGATGATCCAAACCTCCTCCCAGAAGTCGTGGACCTGGGGGCCCATGGGCGAGGTGTCCGTTCCCGGCTCGAACCGCAGCAAGCGCGTGTAATCGCCTGTCTCCTCGTCGTGAGAGAGTATCTGCTGACTCAGTCCTTCCACAGGCGCAATCGGTTCGCTGGGGATGTCGCGGGGGTCGAAGAATTCCAGCTCAGGTTTCGCCACGCTCGCTCCTCTCTTCGGGCGCTTCGGGCGCCCACAGGCTGGCGAACCGGACCGCGACGACATCCTCATAAGGAGCGGGTTCGGACAGCAACCCGATGTTCTGGGCGAACCGGCCCATCTGCTCCACCGTCTCTTCCGATATCGAGGGGTCGTAGTACGGCAGGTCTCGCTCGATCAGCTCCGCGATCAGCGCCGCCTCTTGCGCGGGGAACCGCCGCTCGCCGACCTCCCTTGCCCGCGAGGGGTCGGCCTTCAGCATGCGCTGCGCGGCCACGACGGCCCGTACCGCCGCGGCGGACTCGTCCGGCTGGGCAGCGATCTTGCGGTCCGTGGTGACGAACGCAGGGAACGTGTAGCCGCGGGCCGCCGGTGGGCCGTCGCCTCGTCGAACGTCCAGCACGACGGTCCCGGCACCGGAGCGTACGGCAACCTCCGTGCCCATGCCATTCGCCCAGAAGCCGTCGATGGCGCCGTCGGCCAGCGCCTTCGCCGCCTGTACTCCGAACGACACCCCTGACGTGAGCGCTCCGGGGACCGGGCCTATCCGCACTCCCTCGCGCTCAGGGTCGACGCCTGCCTCGCGGAGCATCTGCTCCAGACCGTCCCGGGGACCCGGCGCCGCGCCGATGCGGAGGCCCTTCACTGCCTCGATGTCGCCGCGCCGCGCGCCGATGTCCTTCCTGAGCACCAGGAACCAGTACATGTGCTGTGCGAGCGCGGCGAGCAGCTTGGCGCCTTTCCATTGGGGGAACGCCGTCACCACCGCGTGCGCCGAGCCCGCCACGTAGTCTAGCTCGCCGTCGCGAAGCATCTCCATCGCTCGCGGGACGGGGAATACGAGCTCGATATCCGCGTCGAGACCCTCGGCTTGGAACGCGCCGAGGTCGACCGCGGCGATGGCTGGGAAGTACGAGTTCGAGACGAGGTCCGGCACGCCGATGCGTATCACGCTGCTCCGCCTGCTGGGTGGCTGTGGTCTCCGGAATGTCCGCCGCGACGATTCAAAAGCTCCTCCTCGATTGCGCTGCTTCCGGCAGCCGCGAGTGTGCCAAGCAGCGGCCCGCAGGTCAACGGGGGGCAGCCGTTGGAGCAGAGGAACAAGCCGTCGCTCCTCCGGCGAGCCGTAACCGTTTCTTTACACCTCGGCAACCGCATTGAAACAACTTGGCGTCACCCTGGAAGACGCGGCGGAGACGCGATTCCTATAGGGGAGGCAAGTAATGGTCACCGAGTCAGAGATACGCAACGTCGCCCTTGCCCTTTGGATCGAGCGCGGGCGAGCGGCGGGGTCCGAGCCGGAGTGCCGCGCCCATGCCCAGCGCCTTCTGAGCCTCCGAGAGGAGCTGACCCGCGATGGCGCAGAGCGCGTCCGCGAAATACCCTCGCGTGCGCTGGCCACCGTCTAGCTCCGCGCCCGCAGAGGCCCTGCGCCTGACGAACGGAAGCCGTTATCCTCTAGGGGCAATGACGGACCTGTTCGCAGACTACCGGAAGATCTCCGGCTACGACGAGATGTTCGACGGCGCTTCGGTCCGGCCGTCCTACGAGGCGCTCTTCCGGACGTTCTCACAGTTGGACGCGGCGCAATACCACGAGCTCCAGGAGATCGCCGACCTCGAAACGCTCAACAACGGCATCACCTTCACCGTGTACTCAGACGACGCCGGCGCGGAGCGGATATTCCCGTTCTCGCTCGTCCCTCGGGTCGTCGAGCCGGACGAATGGGACCGTCTGGACGCCGGACTGCGGCAGCGCATCGCCGCGTTGAACCTCTTTCTGCGCGACGTCTACACCGCCCACCGGTGCGTCACCGACGGCGTCGTCCCTCCCGATCTCGTGCTCGGCCATCCCGCCTTCATTCGAGAGATTGTCGACGTCGTCCCTCCACTGGGCTGCTTCGTGCACGTCGCGGGGTGCGACCTGGTCCGGTGCGACGACGGCGAGTTCCGACTATTGGAGGACAATCTGCGAACGCCCTCCGGCGTCTCTTACGTGATAGAGAACCGGCGCACGATGCGTAGCGCCGTTCCCGAGTTCTTCCCCGCCGCTGGAGTCGCATCCGTCGACGAGTACGGCGACCACCTCCTCGAGGGCCTGGTCGCCTGTAGGCCGGCGGGAGTCCACGCCGCTGAGTGCAAGGTCGTTGTCCTCACGCCCGGCCCCTACAACTCGGCCTACTTCGAACACATCTTCCTCGCCCGCGAGATGGGCGTCGAGCTGGTCGAGGGCCGCGACCTCGTCGTGAGCGACGACCAGCTCTTCGTGCGATCGACCGCCGGACTCGAACGCGTGCACGTCGTTTACCGCCGCGTCGACGACGCGTTCCTCGACCCGACGCTGTTTCGTCAAGACTCCCTCTTGGGCGTTCCCGGCCTCGTTGGGGCGTACCGCGCGGGCAACGTGACCATCGCCAACGCCCTCGGCGCCGGAGTCGCCGACGACAAAGCGGTCTTCCGCTACGTCCCCGACCTCATACGCTTCTACCTTGGAGAGGAGCCGCTCCTCGAAGGCGTGCCGACCTACCTGGGGCGGCGCTCCGACGACCTCGAGTACATCCTCGACAACCTGCGCGAGCTGGTGGTCAAGCCAACGGACGGGTCAGGCGGCTACGGCGTCTTCATCGGCCCCCAAGCAGACGAGGACCGGACCGAGCGAATGCGGCGCGAGCTGCGCGCCGACCCCGGCCATTGGATAGGGCAGCCGCTTCAGCGGTTCAGCGCCGTCCCCGCCTTCGAGGACGGCTCGTTCGGGCCGCGGCGGTGCGACCTGCGGGTGTTCGTAGTGACGGGAGAGCGGTCGTGGGTGCTGCCCGGTGGCCTTACCCGCGTTGCCCCCAATAGCAGCTCCTTCATCGTGAACTCGTCCCAAGGCGGCGGCAGCAAGGACACCTGGGTGCTGCGCAGGCCCGCGGAGGCCGGTTGATGCTCGCCCGCGTCGCAGAGAACCTGTACTGGCTGGGCCGGAACCTCGAACGCGCGGACAACATCGCCAGGATGGCGGACGTTCACCATTCGATAAGCCACGAGAATCGCGCCGCTGCGGGGCTGCAGACCGTGCTCTACGCTCTGGACGCGAACCAGGCGTTCGAGGAAGCCCACCGGGCCGACGAGACGCTCACCCCTGAGGACTACCTCGTATTCTCTCCCGATTCCCCCGTCTCCATACGCTCCGTCGTGTCCAGCGCGCGAGGGCTGGCCCGCGAGCTGCGGGACCAGATTTCCCGGGAGGTGTTCGAGCAGATCAACTGGCTGCACCTTGCTCTCGGCCGCGAACGAGGCCGACGCCTCCCCGACGAGCTGGACCTCGTCCGCAGCTCCGTTCCCATGATCCTCGGCCTATTCGAGAACACGGTCCTTTGGACGGAGGGCGCCAGGTGGTTCCGTGTGGGCGTCTTCCTAGAGCGCGCCGACATGACGAGCCGCATCGTCGACGTGAAATACTTCGTCCAGCTCCCTGCCGAGCGAGGCGTGGGGAGCGCTTTGGACCGCTCACAATGGCGTCAGGTGCTGCGATCGGCCAGCGCGCTCGAGGCCTACCGGAAGCAGCACCGCGGCTTCATGCGCATAGGAGACGTGGTGGACATGTTGGTCTTCGAGCCGGACTTCCCCCGCAGCCTGGTGTTCTGCATCGAACGGCTGATGGAGGAGTTCAACGAAGCGACCGCCCGCACTCCGGCAGGCCGCAGGCTGGAGGCCGCCAAGGAGATTACGCTCCTCGGCTTGGAGCTCAAGGCCGCCACCGCCGACGACGTCATCATCAGCGGCCTGCACGAGTTCGTGGACCTCGTGCAGGCCCGCCTGGCCGCAATCAACGATAGGCTCACCGGGGAAATCTTCCGGCCCGCCGGCGCAACTTCCTTAGCGCCGTCCGCGAGTCAGGGGCGCGCCGCTCCTCCGCTGCGCTAAACTCTCCCAAGCGCGGCCGCCGTCGGCCTCGACTACCCATCGCCGGTTGACTCGATGACATTCTGCCTAGGAATCAAGAGCGCGGACGGACTGCTCGCCATCGCGGACACTCGCATCACGAGCGGCACAGAGATATCCCGCGCCCCCAAGATCGCCGTACACGACATCGGCGGTTACCCGTTATTCGTCCTAACGAGCGGCTTGCGCTCGCTGCGGGACAAGGTCATCACCTACTTCGCCCAGCAGATGTCCGGCGAAGCGGAAGAGGCTACGCGCGCCTACGAAGCAACCAACACCCTCGCTCGGCAGATCAGGCGCGTCCGCACCGAAGACAGGGAGTGGCTGCGGGAGTCCGGCCTGGTGTTCGACCTCCACTGCATCGTCGGCGGCCGCCTGGCGGAGGACAAGCGGCCCCAGATGTTCCTGGTGTTCCCGGAGGGCAACTGGGTCGAAGTCAACGCCGCGACCCCTTACGCCATCATTGGCGACAGCCGCTACGGCAAGCCCATCCTGGACCATCTGTGGAGCTTCGAGCACTCCCTCGCCGACGGCCTGCGCGCTGGCCTGCTCGCCTTCGTTGAAACGAAGTCCTCCGCGTCGAACGTCGACTACCCCATCGACGTCGTCCTCCTGCGCGACGGATGCGAGCAGATCGATGAGATACGGATCTGGCAGCAGGACGGCGCGCCGATCGAGGAGGAGTGGCGCAAGGCGCTCAACGCCGCCGCAAGCAAAGTCTCGCCCCTCACCGACCGCCTCTTCGTCCGCCTCGCCGCCGACTCCCCAGAGCCGACTCCCGTTAGCACGGAGGGGGATTAGGCCTCTGCGGCTGAGTCCCTCTACCGGGGGCATCCTTCCGGGGCATCGCTTGCCTCTCTGGACCTCGATATTCTCCTCTAGAGTTGTTAGATAACAGTTATATAATCACTGTAGATTGACTGTTTGGAGGCTGGCATGGCAACTGTTTACCTGTCTCCATCGAGGCGCGTCATGTATGACGAGCTGCAGCGCAACCCGGGTAAGAAGTACAAGAGAGTCGGCCCAGACACTGAGCGCTTGGCGGAACAACACGGGCTCAACGTTGGGACTCTCGCACAGTCGCTCGTTGAGCTAGCAAGCCAAGGTCGCATCAGCAAGGAGCGCGTCGGCCGCGAGGTTTTCTATTTCCTTACGGATGCCAGCCGGCAGGAACGCGTCGCGAGCCCCGTCTATCGCTTCACCGCCACCTACGAGCGCGGCGAGGACGGCTACGTTATCGCCAGCGTCTCTGTGCTCCCCGGCTGCCACTCGCAAGGACGCACGCTGGAGGAGGCTAAACGCAACATCCGCGAGGCGGTGGGGGGATACCTTGCCAGCCTACGGCGCCGTGGAGAGCAGATACCTGAGGAAGTCGGCTCAGAACAGATAGAGGTAGCGGTCTAGTGCCGCCTCTCCCGATCATTTCTGGAGCCCAGTTGGTGCAAGCGCTTCGTAAGATCGGGTGCGAGACATCACGAACGAGAGGCAGCCATATGATTCTGGCGCACCCCGACAGAGACACGCTCTCTGTGCCCCGCCATCGGGAGCTGGACAGAGGACTATTGCGCAGGCTCATACGCGACGCCGGTATTTCCCCAGCCGACCTTATCGAACTGCTTCATTAGCAGCCCTTCGGCGAGCGCCCCCCCTGCTCCCTTGCTGGCGCCTCCTTCTCCCGCCGTCACCCTTAGCTCAACCGCGCATTGTCACAAGGCGTTCCAAGTCGCCCCAACCATAGGCCGTTTCGCGCAGCGAAGCGCCGCCGACTGCGATCTGCCGCTCTTGGACGTACTCGGCTCCAAGCGCCTCATAGAACCGGCGGGCAGGCCGGTTGTCGGCTAGCGCCCACGCGAGCATCGACCCGATGCCGGAATCGAGTAGGTCCTCCGCGGTCGCCATCGTAAGCCGGCGGCCGATTCCTCGACGCTGGTGATCGCGTCGCAGATAGATCGCGTAAAGCTCCCCAGCGTAAGTGGAGTCCGTATCGCGGTTTGGACCGCCGACAGCCCACCCGATGACCTCGCGTTCCACCTCGGCGACGTGCGAGACCACTCCGTCCCCCGGATTCGTCAGGCTCCGCCGCCGCCGTTCCGCCCACTCGCGGACGTCGATGGAGTCCAGGTAGTGGTCCGGGACGATTCCCTTATAGGTGCTGCGCCAGCTGTCCGCGTGGACCCGCGCGATTACCGGGGCGTCTTCTATCGTGGCGCGCCGAATCTCAACCATGAGGCGGCGCCAACCAACTTAGCGGTCGGCCCCTCTCACGACAGCCCCCTAGACCTCCGGGAACGCTTCCAGGCGCTCGCCTACCTCGTCCAGGTGCATCACGTCCGCGTACTTGTGATGCATGTCGAACAGATTGACCTTGTGCGACAGCAGCGCCCGGTCGAAGGTGCACTCCTCCACGAGCACCACGTGGAAGCCGTTCGAGTACGCGTCCAACACCGACGCGCGCACGCACCCGCTCGTGCTCTCGCCGCACATGATGACCGTATCGACTCCCGCCTGTGTCAGGTGCGCCACAAGGGGTGTGCCGTAGAACCCGCTCGCCCGCTGCTTGTAGATGATCGTGTCCTCGGGCTCCGGCCGGAACGCCTCGTATATCTCTAAAGGATTCTCGCCCCTCTGGGCGGAGCGGCGGTTCGTCGAACGCACTCGGTTCGGCCTCGCCTCCGGCCGGTCCTCGCCCGTGGTGTAGTAGACCGGAAAGCCGCGCGACCTCGCCATCGCGAACAGCTGCTTCGTCGGCTCGATCGCGTTCCACGCGTACTCGCCGCACCCGCTCGGAAACTCCTTCGCCACCTCGTGCACCGGGCGCGGCCCGCCTTGGTACGCCGAGTTGTACAGGTCTATCGCCAGCAGCGCGGGCCGTTGCCCCACGTACAGCTCGCGTTGATAGTGCTTGTACAGCTCCAAGTCCTCGGCGCTTACGACATCCTGCCAGCAGTGGTCCTCGAACCCATACGTCGTCATCGCTATCACCTCCTCGGGAGTTGCAATCGTGATTCTATCCCCTCGGCGCGCGTCGTGTGCTAACGTTCGCTCACCCTGACACCCTTCTGATTCCTCCTCCCCCGTCTGCAGGGAAGGTTTTTAATCCTCCTCTCCCGTCTGCGGGGGAGGATTGAGGAGGGGGCAGGATCGAGGAGGGGGGAGAATAGCGATGCTCACACAACAGGAGAACGAGCGCCTCACCCAGGTGGGCAAAGGTACGCCCATGGGCGAGCTCATGCGCCGCTACTGGCACCCCATCGCCGCCGTCGCCGAGCTCGCCGAGCGGTCCGCCAAGCCCGTCCGCCTACTTGGCGAGGACCTCGTCCTCTACAAGGACAAGTCAGGGACGCTCGGACTCATCGACCGCTTCTGCCCCCATCGCCGCGTCGACCTCTCCTACGGCATACCCGAGGAGCGCGGCCTCCGCTGCATGTACCACGGCTGGATGATGGACGAGACCGGCCAGTGCATCGAGCAGCCCTTCGAGGAGACCGTCCACCCCGACGGACGCTTCAAGGAGAAGGTCAAGGTCGACGCCTACCCCGTCGAGGAGCTCGGCGGCCTGCTCTTCGCCTACCTCGGTCCCCAGCCGGCGCCCCTCGTCCCCCGCTGGGACCTCTTCGTCACCGACCACGCCTGGCGCGACGTCGCCTTCACCGAGCTCCCGTGCAACTGGCTCCAGTGCCAGGAGAACTCCGCCGACCCCGTCCACGCGGAATGGCTGCACGGCGTCTACGGCCTCTACCTCGCCGAGAAGACCGGCGAGGAGGTCCCTCCGTGGCGCCGCGCTATGGCCCGCCCCCACCGCCGCATCGGCTTCCGGGAGTTCGCCAATGGCGTCTTCAAGAAGCGCATCGTCGAGGGGACCACCGAGGACGACGACATCTGGAAGGTCGGCCACCCGTGGGTGTTCCCCAACATCCTCCGCTCGACCACCGGCACGACCAGCACCGAGTTTCAGATTCGCGTGCCCATCGACGACCACAACACGCTCCACGTCGTCTACACGCGCTACCAGTTCCCCCCGGAGGTCGACGTCCCGCCCCAGCAGGTTGTCCCCTACTACGAGATTCCGCTATACCGCGACGGCGAGCTCAACTTGGAAGTCCCCCTCGTCCAGGACTTCATGGCCTGGGTGACCCAGACCCCCATTGCCGACCGCACCAACGAGCGCCTGGGCGAGTCCGACGTCGGCGTCATTCAGTTGCGCCGGATGCTCAACGAAGCGATGGCTATCGTGGCCGACGGCGGCGACCCCATGAACGTCTTCCGCGACCCCTCAGCCAACGAGTGCATCATGATGACCCAGGAGAGCGTCTACTACACCCCGGACCGCAACCAGGCCCGCATGATCCGCTACGGCCACCAGCGCTACAACCCCGCCATCGACGAGATCATCGCCATGTTCCCGGGGTAGGGGGAACTACGAGAATGTCTACGCAGACCGTAACCAATCCTCGTACGCTTCGCGCCCGGATAAGGTCATCGCTCAAGGAGCAGGGGTTCCGCATTACACGAACAGGCGTTGCTATCCCTGAGGACGCGAACAAGGACGCGCTTCGGGAGTTACACGCAAAGGCTGTCGCTCATCGCCTTGAGCGCGCCTCTGCTCTCAAGCCTAAAGAGCCGACGCTCATCCAGCACATCGCCTCAGGTAGTGAGGTGCTGCCTTGGCGCATCAAACCGCGCCTAGTGCAGGTTGAGGCAGGCACCGAGGATGAGCTGCTCTTCCGCTACGCCTCACTTCACTGGAGCATCCCTGTATCATCAGGCTATGGTCGACGTATTAGATTCTTAGTGAGAGATGACTACAATGGTAAGCTCATCGGCATCATTGGACTAGGGGATCCGGTTTTTGCTCTGGCGGCAAGAGACCAGTGGATTGGGTGGGATTCCATGCAGCGGAAGAGACGCTTACGGCATGTGCTGGACGCCTACGTCTTAGGCGCGGTGCCGCCGTACTCCTTTTTGCTGGGCGGCAAACTCGTGGCGATGCTAGCGACAAGCAGCGATGTCAGAAAGGCATTTGAGAAAAAGTATGCAGGAAAAACCTCTCTTATAAGCGGAGTTGAAGGCGATGCCAGAGTTGCGTTGATAACGACAATATCAGCTCTCGGTCGCTCCTCTATGTACAATCGAATAAGCTTTGCTAATCGTCTGCTGTTTAAGGCGGTCGGTTTCACTAGGGGATCAGGAGAATTCCATTTTGCCAACGGTCTGTACAATGACATATTCGCTTACGCCGGAGCGTATGCCTTCCCCACGGCCAAGAATACAAATTGGGGAACAGGTTTCCGAAGCAGGCGAGAAGTAGTCCGAAAAGTCCTCAAGAAATTAGAGTTACCTATTGCTTACAATTATCATGGAATCGAGCGCGAGGTTTTCATAGCCCCATTGGCGAAGAATACCGCGCAATTCTTGCGTGGGGAAGAGAACACACTTTACCACCACTCTCAAAGTGCGATGAAGCTATCTCAGCATTTTCGTAAGCGATGGCTATTTGCCAGAGCAAAGCACAATCCCTCTTATCGTGAATTCCGACCGGAAGACTACTTGCTTTGGCCGGATAACTGTCAGATGCCTCGAATGATTCCATGATGAACTCAAGCGAAGGATACGCTAGGCTTCCCGAAGACCTGCTTCACGATCTCTTAGAGGGTGCGGATACGGTTGTCCAAGAAGTTGCGGACCTCCTGGTTCCAATATTTGACTCTCGTGATCGTCTGCGAGACGCTTTGGGAACTGCAGGACTAATTCGGAGGTTCAATCCAGTAACACCGGCGACTATTGCGGGTGTAGACGGTGGCTTTGCTGTTGAGCGTACCGCAGCAGTTGACCTTTACCTTGCCGTAGCCGTCGGTGTAGAGGGACTTGCTCCTACATCGGCAACCATCTGGGACTCAAATCAGTACAAATCTTGGAGTTGGGTCGGGAAACACGAGATCGATGCTGAGAGACTCGCGCGTGGAATAATGGTAGCTCAAGAAGTCTCTATACTAGAGAGTGCTCCTCATGCTTTACGTATCCTAGACGGGTCACACTTGACATTGGTTATCCAATTAAATGCTGCTCTCAGCTCTAGTTCGAACGTAGTTCGCGCCAAGGCGCGTGAGATTTGGGAGGGTCTCGACATAATCAATGGCCTTACATCTATATGCAATGCGCCAACCGTTGTGGCGATGCCGAAGTACGACTCTTCGCGGACCGTCGCCGAACGACTTGAAGGACAGCTTGGCTTTGCCATATCAGGTGACGATAAGTACTTAATGGGCTTGGTGCTGGAACCTGGCGAACTATTGGTGCCTCAGCAAGTCCCTCCTAACCCTTGGCAGTCTTTGCATTTTACGCCCGGAAATGTAGCAGACCAAACCCTTGCTGATGGATTTGCTAGTTCCATTGCTACACTTAAGAATCGTAATATCGACTTTACATACTATAAGCCTGACGAGTTTTCGCCCGCATTTAGACTTGAACTTAAGCGACGCTCCGACGGAATTGATGTTGATCTGCTATGCTCCACACTCAGCAGTCAGATCACAGGCCCCTTTGTAAGGGAGCCTTATCCGCAGTACCTTGCAGACGTTATGGCCAAGTCAGTCGGGCTTGGGCTAACAGCGCTCCAGTCAGCAGTGCACCTTGGACTCAGTGGCATGGGCAGGCCAGAGATCGCTGAGATGTTAATCCGCTCATACAGAACGGAGGGAGTCTAGTGATTGAAGAGGTTGGGTTGGTTGGGTCCCCGAGCACAACGGCAAAGGTAACAGTTGATGTTACCGAGGACGCCACGAGCTTTCCTTTGCGTGGCCAGCTCGTGTCGCTTACGCACCCGATGGAGGAGGGGTACCTCATCGCCATCGGAACGGTTGCTGAGATACGCACTTCCAATCGTTGGCATGAGGACCCGAACATGCGAGGGATTCTTAAGCGGCATGGAAGCCTCCCTCACCTGAGCGGTATCGGTGACGTACGGACAGCAGATGTTTCTATCCAAGCAGTCTATAAAGCATCAGATCAAGACCCGGCCGTTGGTGCCCCACCTGTAGAAAGTGGTGGTGCGCTAGACATGTCACCAACAACAGGAGCTGGCGTTCGTAGAATCACTGATGCATACCTCTTACAATTATTGAGGCGTCACCAAAGCGAGATCGTTTACCTGGGGACAGCTTACGGCATGGACGATGTAAGGCTATCTCTCAATCTCCGGCATTTCGGAAATACTGGGGATGGAGGACTGGGAGAGGCATACCACATCGGCATCTTTGGAATGACAGGCAGCGGCAAGTCTGGCTTCGCTACGTATATGCTTGCGGTCTATGCAAGACATCCAAGCTTAGGACTGTTGATAATGGACCCGCAAGGACAGTTTTCTAACGAACAAGGCTTACCATTTTCTTTGCAGAGATACGCGCAGGAAATCGGAAGAACTGTTGAAGTTCTATCCGTTTCGCAGCAACTTCAGTTGCGCCAGAACGCACCGCTCTTCGTGGATTTCCTAAGCCAAACAAGGTTCATTCGGGATATACTCACGATTAAGTCCGGCGAAAATGCCGAGTCTGCTATTGCCGAAATAACCAGAATCATTCAGGCGCAATCAGGATGGATTGAACTTGATGCCGAAACACTCCTTCGATCCGTGCTTACCAGCTTGCAATCAGATGCTGCGGCGATGAGACGTATCTACGCAACTCAAGGAGCACGGGATCGCGTACTTGGCCAGATTGACTCGATACTTAATAACCATAGCGAATTCGGGATAGCTTTGGAATTATTCGAACCGCTCCATTCTTTGTTCACTACGACGAATACTTCAGGGCAACCGCGACGTAACCTTCAGCAAGTATTACAACAATTGCTTGACACCAGGCATGAGCCTCGCCCCTTAGTAATAATCAACTTGAAGGCGCAAGCGGATGATATCCTTGAGTCGACACCCGTAAAGGCTCGGATATTGCGTGAGATATGCAGCACGATATCCCGTACAGCAGAGCAGCACTTTGAAGAAGGTAAATCGTTAAACACGATGGTCGTATTCGACGAAGCCCAACGGTTTGCAGCGCAGGATGCAGAAGGAGAAGAGGCAAGAGTCTTGGCCGAACGACTTGTCGATTACGTCCTAACAACAAGGAAATTTGGCTTAGGCTGGGCATTCATAACCCAGGCAGTTGGCTCTTTACGTCGTGGCATATACGACCAATTAAG
Organism: Dehalococcoidia bacterium; assembly: GCA_965219425.1. Classification (GTDB taxonomy): domain Bacteria; phylum Chloroflexota; class Dehalococcoidia; order Lucifugimonadales; family Australimonadaceae; genus S5-327. The sequence continues at coordinate 2,756,616 of OZ244741.1, read as the reverse complement.
GGTTCGTAGCTTCGGATATGGCTTAACCTCTGGCACTGAATTACGTCGGCTAGGGGAAACCATCGGGAATGATGATGCCCTGGAACTCTATCGGTCGTTTGTAGATCCTCAGGCAATTCAACCATCGCGATATTCGTTCATGCTTACCGGTCCAGTGTCGCCGCTCTCCTTCACCGGTGCGCCGGTCTTTCTATCGGTCTACACCGACTACGACGCCTTCCGGAGGGACAACGGTTTCTCTCCTTAGTCCCCTACGCGCCTCCGTAGCACGCAACTGCATCCCCCATGAAGGGAGGCGGTCCCCCTGTCCATAGTGGCCTCATAACGCCTCATCGTGGCCTCGTCATAGCCTCGTCATGGCTTCATTTCGGCTCAGCGTGGCTTCGTTGTGGCCGCATCTTGGCCTCGCCGTGGCCCGTCTGCGCCATCGGCGATCTCACTCCTATGTGAATAGTCATGATCTTGAGGCCAGGAAGTTGAGAGAAATTCAAGGTCATTAGGCCAGCTATTCAGGATCATCCGGTCACCCTGCGCGCCGAATCGGAGACCATAGCCGCACTTCATGACGAGGTGCAGCAGATGGCCTATAAAGAGGTGCTGAGAGTGGAGATATCTGAAGTCATCCGCCGCTGGCAGGCGGGGAGCAGCCAGCGGCACATAGCATTGGGGACCGGGCTGTCTCGGGAGACCGTTGGACGATACATCGCCGCGGCGGAGGGGCTGGGTGTGTCTCACGAGGGACCGGCGCCCACCGACCTGCAACTGAATCGGCTGGCGGCGATCGGTCGTTCCGGTCCGCGGGCGGTGGCCACGCCAGCCGAGGACAAGCTGGTTCCCTGGGCAGACCAGATCTATCAGTGGCTCACCGTCGACCGGCTGCAGGTGACGCGCATCCTGGAGTTGCTGGCGGAGCGGGATTGTCGGGTGTCCTATGCTTCGCTCCATCGCTTCGTGGCGCATCGCAACTGGCGTCGGCGCAATCCCAGGACCGTTCGGATGGCAGAGAGTGCACCGGGTGAGGTGGCGGAACTGGACTTTGGACGCTTGGGATTGGCGCCGGACCCAGAGACCGGCCGCCACCGCACGGTGTGGGCGCTGATCGTGGTGCTGGCCTATTCCCGGCACTGTTTCGTGTGGCCCACCTTCAACCAGAAGCTGGAAGACGTCGTCGACGGACTGGAGGCGGCCTGGGCTTTCTTCGGCGGTATTCCCAACTATCTCGTCATCGACAACTTCCCCGCCGCGGTCGCGGGCGCTGACGCTCTGCATCCCCGGCTCACCCGGGGTTTCTTGGAGTATTCACAGCACCGCGGCTTCATCGCCGATCCGGCCCGCGTGCGTCACCCCAAGGACAAGCCCAAGGTGGAGCGAAGCGTCCAATACGTGCGGGAGCGCTTCTTCAAGGGCGGCAGCTTCAGCAGCTTCTCCCACCTGAGGGAGGAAGCGGCACGTTGGTGTCGTGATGTTGCTGGACATCGCGTGCATGGCGCCACCCGGCAGCAGCCCCTGGTCGTCTTCCAGGATGAGGAGCGGCACGCCCTCGCTCCCTGGGATGGCGAGCCCTACGAGGTCACTCACTGGCGCACGGCCAAGGTGCATTCCGATCACCACGTGGCTTGCCAATATGCCCTTTACTCAGTCCCGGCTGCCCTTTGTCCGCCGGGCCAGCAGGTGGAGATCGGGCTGGGCAGCAAACTGGTGCGCATCTACCACCGGGGCAGGCTGATCAAGCTCCACCCCCGTCAGCCTCGCGGTGGCCGCTCCACCGACTCAGAGGACTATCCGGCGGAGCTGACCGCCTACACCCTGCGGGCGCCTGAGAGCATCAAGCGCAGCGCAGCAGAGCAGGGTCCCGCGGTGGCTGACTTCGTCGAGCGTCTCTTCGACGGCCCTCTGCCTTGGGCCAAGGTGCGGCAAGGCCACAAGCTCATACGCCTCGGCCAGCGTTACACCCCGGAACGCCTCGACGCCGCATGCCGCAAGGCCCTGACCGTAGACCTCATCGACGTGCGTCGCGTGGAGCGCATCCTGGTGGAAGCCTTGGAGCAGAGCGAGGTGCAGGAGCATCCCCCGCCATTGCCTGCGGGTCGCTTCACCCGGCCCGGCTCAGTCTTTGCCCTCAGCCACCAGTCATCACCAGGAGATCAGCCATGACCCGTGTCACTGAACTCACGCCTCTGCTCAAACGGCTCCAGCTGGGGCCCATGGCGGCCACGCTGCCCGAGCGCATCGCCTTGGCCAGAAGGGACCAGTTGGACTACGCCTCATTCTTGGAGATCATCCTCGCCGACGAGATCAGCCGACGGGACCACCGGCGCATCGAGCTCCGACTGCACAGCGCTGGCTTCAAGCGGGTCTCCCGCCTCGAGGACTTCGACTGGACTGCGTCGATCACCCTGGACCGCCGGCTCCTTGATGCCGCCTTCTCCCTGCAGTTCCTAGCCCGCAACGAGCACATCCTGCTCGTCGGCCCCGCCGGAGTTGGCAAGAGCTTCCTCGCACAGGCCCTGGGCTACGCCGCCGTCCGCGCCGGACACACCGTCCGCTTCATCCATGCTGACGACTTCTTCAAGACCATGACTCAAGCCAGGGTCGACAACTCCGTGGGACGCACATTCCGCTCGTTCCTCTCCCCAGACCTGCTCATCCTCGACGACCTCGGCCTCCACCGGCTCACCGCCCAACAGTCCGCCGACCTCTACGAGCTAATCATCAGCAGACACCGCGTCTCCAGCTTCGTCATCACCTCCAACCGGGCCGTGGAGGAATGGCTCAGCCTCTTCGACGATCCCATCCTCGGCAACAGCGCCCTCGACCGACTCGCCAACGCCAGCTACCAGATCGTCATCGAAGGCCCCAGCTACCGGCAAAGGCTCTCTCCGCATCGGGCCTTGCTGGGGGCAAAGGAGGTGGTTGACTCGTCAACGACTCACTGATACAAGCCCTAACCACCGGCGTTCAGGGTGGCCGGATGTCCGTGAATAGCACTGGCCTAATGACCCTGATTATCCACACTCCTATCAACGCTCCTGCACGAGCTCGAACTTCCCGTCGCCGGACTCCCCCTCTCGCCTCCGGGACAAGCCCAATCCCCCTCCCGTCTCCCTGACAGGTCCAAATCCCTCTCCCGTCTGCGGGGGAGGGCTAGGGAGGGGGGTCTGCGGGGAAGGCTAGGCAAGGCTCATGTCAATAGTATGACATCAGCCAGTAGCGCGATAGTCACTCTCTCGCCTACCATGGGTCTAGCAACCCTAGACTCACGAACGAAAGAGAGCCAAACGCTGCCAAATGATGCCAACTCCAACTGCTAACAGCCCCGCAGCCCTCACCCCCAGGCAGACCGGCGCGATCCCCCATATCGTCGCCGCCCCTTCCCTCAGGCAGGCCGCCCGCAACGTCGGCGTCGCCCGCTCCACCATCCTCCGGTGGATGCGAGACCCCGCCTTCCGTGATGAGCTCGACCGCGTCCGCGAAGCCGCGGCCTCCGTCGCCTACGCCAAGCTCCAAGAGCTCGTCCTCACTGGCGCCGCCAACCTCGAGGAGTTCCTCAACAGCGACAACGAGTCCCTCCGCCTCCGCGCAACCCGCCTCGCTTTCGATATCGCCCTCAAAGCCGAGCTCAACCACGACCTCCGCAAACGCATCGCCCTCGTCAACGGGGCCTTCCATCTGCTCAAGGAGACGAAATGACGCACTCCCTCGACGCCATCGAAAACGCCATGGCCTGCCTCATCGCCCAGGTCGCGCTCGGACCCATCGTCGACGACTACGTCGAATCCTGGAAAAGCTGCATGGAGCGCGGTCGCCCCTTTGACCCTATCGAAGACCTCACTGCCGCCGCCGAAGCCCACGGCGTCCCTGTCCTCACCGACATACCCCTCTTCTCCTACCTCGATCAGTGCGCGTACGAGTACAGCGTCCCCGACCCTCGGCGCATCATCGTATGCATCGTCCATGGCTACGCCGAGGATAACTTCAGGACCGGACTCTGCTCATGCCCCGCCCGCAAGCCCCTCATCCCGGGACTCGACCTCAAACGCGAGTCCCGCGACTATCCCCTCGATGAGTATGACGACGACGATGACGAGGTCGACGACGGCGAGGCCGCACGATGAATGGCGCTGAGCCCCTCCTCAGGAATGCCGGAAGGAACCCCGGCTCCGCCCCCTCACTACACGTCGACGCAGTAGGCGAAGGCGTTCCCCACCGGCGAGGCGAACACGTCGATGTAGTCCACGATGGTCGTGGGGCGGCCGTCGGTGACGGCGGCGGCGGCTATCCACGCGCACGTCTCCCGTGTCCCCAGCGCCGGACCTCCCGGCGACGGCATGCCCGTGATGGAGCGAGCGCGCTGCGACATGTCCTGACTCGTGTCGCCCGGGGGAATGACGTAGCTGTCGAAGTGCTCGGCCATGCCGCGGGCGTCGCCGGCTTCCAGGCGCGCCAGCGTCTCGCGGTCGAACTCCGTGTTCAGCCAGGCCCCCGGCATTCCAGGGGTGTGCCACAGACCGCCCGACGCGACAACTCCGATCCGCATGTCGCGGGGAAACTCGTCGATGACCTCGCGGACCGCCTTGCCCAACTGGTAGCTCCGCAGACCCGTCACCTGGGGCGCGAAGTAGAGGTTCATCATGATCGGCACGACAGGCGTCGTGAAGTCGGTCAGCTCCTCAACGGACCGGATGACCCCGCCTGCCAGGCCCCGGTCGGGCTTCGGCATGTCCATGCAGAACGCCGGGTCGAACCCCCGCGACATCACGCCCCCCAATACGGCCACCGCCAGCTCGGGATGGCCGAGGAGCGACTGGCCGGGCTCCGCGTGCCGCCCGATCTGTGGGAACGGCGTCTCCCGAGGCGACTTATTGAACCGCTCTCCCACGTACACCGCGAACGCCGGGTAGTTGTTGAAGTCGAAGCATTCGAGTTGGTCGTCGCTGAACACGACGAGCACGTCCGTCTCCAGCTCCGCGACTTTCTCCCGCAGCACGCGGAACCCCTCATGGGTGCGATTGGCCTTGGCCGTATTCACTTCGAGGGACTCGTTGGGCACGTCCGCGCGGATTGGCCGCGCGTTCCTGCGCTCCACCCATTGCTCAGGCGGGAGCGACGTCGTGCCGCCGTGCGAATGAAAGAACGTTCCTACGAGCGTCGCCATGTCCAGTTGCTCCTTTCCCAGTCCCCCCTGTCCGTCATCCCCCGCAAAGGCGGGCTCCTCATCCCCCTGCCCGGCATCCCCCGCAAAGGCGGGCTCCTCATCCCTCTGCCCGTCATCCCCTGCAAAGGCGGGCTCCTCATCCCTCTGCCCGTCATCCCCCGCAAGGGCGGGCTCCTCATCCCTCTGCCCGTCATCCCCCGCAAGGGCGGGCTCCTCATCCCTCTGCCCGTCATCCCCTGCAAAGGCGGGAACCCACATTCATCCTCCCCCGTCTGCGACTCCCTACAATCCCTCCCCCGTCTGCGGGGGAGGCTAGGGGGCCCCCATCCAGGGGTTGACCATAACCCATACGGCGTCGGCGGCATCGCCCTCGCCGCCCGAGGCGAGACAAGCCTCGCCGGTCATCTCGAGCGGGTAGTGATGCGTCATCAGCTCCTTGAGCGGGAACTCGCCCGACGCGATCCATTCGAGGCCCATCGCTACGCTCGCGTAGCTGTGGCCCCTGCACGCTCGGAGCGTGCCGTACTTGCCCGTCAGCTTCTCGAGCGAGAAGGACTCCAGCTCGTACGCCTGCGTGACCACGATGCCGCCGCGCCGCACCAGGACGTCGATGGCCTGGTTGAAGATGACGGGATAGCGGCCGGTTGTGCAATCGACGACCGCGTCCGCCCCGCGCCCGTTCGTGATGTCCATGATCGTGGAGGTGAAGTCATTGGCTTGGACGTCGATGGTGTAGTCCGCGCCGAGCCGCTTCGCCGCTTCGAGCCTTGCCCCGTCCTTGGACAGGCCGGTCACGATGACCGTCGCGCCGAACTTCTTGGCTGCGAGAGTCGAGCCCAGGCCCTTGGAGCCCGGCCCTTGCACGACAATCGTCTTGCCCGGACCGGCCTCGCCCTCGACGCACGCCCACTGCACGCCGTTGCCGACCGGCAGCGCCAGCGCGGCCTCGTCGGCCGTCATCGTCTGCGGGACCTTATGCAGCACCACGTTCGGGGGAAGGTAGAGGTACTGACGGAAACCGCCCGCAAGCCTGTTGGGGTTGGGGTTGTTGTGCGTGTCGGTGAACCAGCAGTGCCTGAACTCGCCCTTGCGGCACCATTCGCAATGCCCGCAGGGAAGGTACTCCTCCAGCGCGACGAGTTCGCCTTCCTCGACGCCGTGGCGCTCCAGGAAGCCCTGACCGGCCTTCACGATGACTCCGGCGTTCTCGTGAGCGTTCATCCCCGGGACCGGACTTCCCCCGCGCCCCGCTCCCGTGAAGTAGCCGTAGGACCCGCACATGCCGGCCGCTTCGACCTTCATCAGAGCGCTGTTGTAGTCGATATCGGGGACGTCGATTTCCTGTATCTCCGCCTTACGGGGCTCAACCTTCACTGCGGCGAGAGTCGTGTCCATGGCTTCCTCCTTGTTGTCTGCTGCCCTTGTTGTCTGTTGCAGGTGATTCCAAGCCCTCTCCCTGGTCCTCCCTGGAAAGTGGACGAAGATAGGCCTTCCCTCAGTTCTCCCCTTGGGCCTTCGCGATCCTCTCGATGTAAGGCTTCATCCGAGGGTACGCCCGTTGCACGTTGTCCTCGAACAGCTTCTTCCGGTCCTCGTCCGACAGCCAATCGATGCCGTCGATGTAGGGCTTCGTGTCGTCGTACTGCCGTCCGGAGTCGGGGTCCACGGCCTGCACGCCGCCAATCATCTCCGAAGCGAACAGCACGTTGTCGACGCCCATCGTCTTGATCAGGTACTCGACCGCCGCCTGGCTGTAGATAGCGGTGTCGAAGAACATGCGGCCGAGGAATTCGTCGAACGGCTCGCGATTGGCCATGATGCTGAGGCCCTTGAAGCGAGCGTGCTGGTAGGGGATGGCGCCGCCGCCGTGGGGCATGATGAACTTGATGCCGGGGAAGTCCCGGTACACGTCCGACTCCAGCAGCTGCACGAAGCCGGTGTTGTCTATGTTCATGTAGTGGGAGCCGGTCGTCGTGAACGCGGGGTTGCACGTGCCGGAGCCGTGGATCATCGCAGGCACGTCCAGCTCGACCATCTTCTCGTAGAGCGGGTACCAGTACCGGTCGCCCAACGGCGGGTCCGTCCACCAGCCGCCGGACGGGTCGGGATTGAGGTTGCATCCGACGAACCCCATCTCATTCACGACCCGCTCCAGCTCCTGCGCGACGCCTCGCTCCGGAGGCACGCCGGGCGACTGCGGCAGCGACGCGACGGGGATGAAGCGGTCGGGGTAGATGTCGCAGACGCGCCTGATGAGGTCGTTGTTGATTTCGGTCCAGTAGCGGCTGATGAGCTCGCCGCCGAAGTGGTGGCCCATCCATGAGGCGCGCGGCGAGAACAGCGCCACGTCCGTTCCGCGCTCGTTCTGCAGCTTGAGCTGCCCGTTTTCGAGCGACGTTCGTATCTGGTCGTCGGTGACGTTCACCGGGTGCTTGACCGGAGCTCCCATGAACGTGATCTGCGTGGCTCGAAAGATCTGCACCCCGGCGGGGGCCGTGGTGTAGTGCCCATGCGAGTCGATAATCATCCAGCCGCTCTCCTATCCAATGAGTCCGGGACGCCCGCTAGGCGACAGCGTCCGCCAACGGCCGCATGGTACCCCAGAACGAAGGCGTGCGGGGCACAGCGCCGTCATTCCTCGTGCCCCCGTCATTCCACGCAGGCGGGAGCCTTGCACGCGACGGGCGTAGTCCGGAGCGGCCCTACCAGACCCCTGCGTGAATGTTCGCGACCGCCTGGCTGGTGATGTCGTAGATGTACTTGGCCGCGCTCGGGCCCCCGTCGGTCCTATCGATGGAGTCGGCCCGGTAGCCGGTGAGCGCGTAGCTCACATAGATGCGGCCGTCCGCCTCCGGCCCCGTCTGCCCGCCGATGACCGGGACGCGCATCGCCTTCGCCACGTCCGCGTATATCTCGTGGCTCACGTTCGTCAGGTCGATCATCACAGCCCCGGCGTCCTGCACGGCGCTGCACCACTTCATCACGTGATCGTGCGCCGCTGCGTCCTCGTGCCGCGGCTCCCAGACGTCGAACCCGATCTGGGGGTAGACCGGCAAGCCCGTCTCGATCACCGCCAGCACGTCGTCGAACAGCTTCTCTTCCTGAGTGCGGATGTCCACCTTGGTCATGTCCGCGCCCGTTTCCTCTTTGATCCGCCGAGCCGCTGCCTCGACCGCCTTCGGGCCCGCATTACACGTCGCCGTCGGCATGTCGACGTTCACCGCGGCCCGCTCCGCCACCCGGCTGACCGCCTTGCCGAACAGGAGCATCGCGTCGATGGTGAACTCGTTCTCGTCCTCCATGCCGAGGAACGTGCGGCTGACACTGTCTCCCACCGAGAGGAGGTCGACTCCGGCGCGCTCCCATATCCGCGTCATCTGAACGTCGTAGCACACCCCCGCCGCGATCTTCTTGCCCTCCTCCTTCATCTGCTGCAAGTCGGCTATCGCGAGTCTGGCCATCTTCATGCTCCTTTGTTGTTAGCGTTTCCTGCTATGGGGGAGCAAAGCTCCTCACGCGCCGTGGCGGTTAGCTCCGCGTCTTGAGCAACCAGGGCCTCCGCGAAGCGCACTCGGTACACCGACGGGTCCCGCGCGGCGATGGGCTCGGTGCCGTCCGCCAGGGTGCGCGCCTGCCGCAGGAGCCTCCGCCGCATCGCGATGATTGCCGTGTCGCTCGTGCCGAGGTGCTCCTCGCTCCGGTCCACGATCGACCCCATGCTCTCCTGCACGGCCATGTCCTGCGCCTGGGTGCCCGCGATGCCCGTGAACGTCGATGACTGCTGGACCTCGCGGTCGATGAGGTACTCGTTGTCGATGTTGCGGACCGGCAAGAAAGTGCCCGGGAGGGCGGGGCCCGCGAAATCCTCCGCTGTCTCGATCTCCTCGCCCGACAAAGGCCGCTCCTCGTTCCACGTCACGACAATCGTCCAGCAGCTGTTGTCGTCGATGGGCGTCCAGGCAATACCCTGGCTGTTGTATCCGAGCTCCAACGCGCCCTGCTTGAACAGGTTGTAGTACGGCATCAGCCAGTGCGTGAACCGCCAGTAGTGCTTGTGCTCGCCGATGTCCCGCCTCGCTCCCACCCGCACCCCGTAGTCCGTATCCTCCGCAACGAACACCGGCGAGCGGTCCAGGGCGTGGTAGCGGGAGCGCAGGTCCTTCGCCTTCTGGGCGCGCTCCAGCCACGCAGGCGTCCGCCGAAACGAGTCCACCGACGCGTGCAGGAAGTTGGAGTGCGCCGAGTCGATGCCGCCTTCCAGCCCCTGCACCCAGCTCGTGCGCTCCAGGCGCTTCGTAACGTGAACGTGGGATGGCGGCAGGTCAAGCCACGCGAACCCCGGCAGCTCCGGCGTGGTGTCCGACGGCCCTAGGTACGCCCAGACGACGCCGCTCTGCTCCGCCGTCGGATACGAGGGCTGGCGCACCTTCTCCTTGTAGTTGGATATTTCCGGCTCGGACGGCATATCAACGCACCGTCCCTCGATGTCGAACTTCCAGCCGTGGTAGACACAGCGGAGGCCCGACTCCTCGTTTCGTCCGAAGTAGAGGCTGGCGCGGCGGTGTGGGCACCGCTCGGCGAGCAGACCGACGCGGCCTGAGCTGTCGCGGAACGCGACGAGGCTCTCACCCATCAGCCGGACCCGCACCGGGGGGCAATCGGGCTTCGGCAGCTCGCCGGATAGCAGGAACGGCGTCCAGAAGCGGCGAAGGAAGTTCCCCATCTCCGTGCCCCGAGCGGTCGTTGTCAGCCTCGTGTTGTCCTCGATACTGAGCATCCGCGCCTCCAGCCGTTGGGCGTCCCCCTGCCGGACGAGGCAACGATACAACAACACGCCCCGGAGAACGCGATTTGTTGACCCCGCCTTGGGCGTGGGAGTAGTTTGCCGACGTTGAGGCTACCCCTCGACGCAGTCGCCGATGGAGGGCTAGCGGTGGACTACCTCAAAATCTCAGCCGACGATCACATCGACCTAGGGTACCTGCCCAAGGACTTATGGCTCGATCGCGTCCCAAGGGCGCTCCGAGAGCGCGCCCCCCACGTCGAAGACCGGGGCGATGACGGTGAGACCTGGGTCTGCGATGGCTTCGCGTGGGGCGACTTCCGGGGCGAGCGCTTTTTCGCGAATCCCAAGCGCAATAAGACGGCGCTCGACCGGATCGGCCTCGCCGGCCCCGGCCGTCCGACGACCCCCTCCAAGCGCCTGGAAGACATGGACCGCGACGGCCTCGAAGCCTCTCTGATGTATCCGCCTATCATCGAGCTGCACATCGAAGACGCCGAGCTCAGGAACGCCTGCGTGAGCGCATACAACGACTGGGCCACCGAGTTTGCAGACGCCGCGCCGAGACGCTTCTTCCCCGTCGCCGCTCTATCGCCCGTCGACCCCGCGGCCGCTACCGACGAGCTCTTGCGCTTGGCGAAAAGGGGCCGGCTGCGGGAGGCGTGCTTTCTGGTCAACGATGTCACGATCGACATGTGTTTGGAGCCGTGGGACCGCTTCTGGGACGCCGCCGAGGAGACCGGCATGGTCGTGGCCTATCACGTCGGCGGCAGCCTGCAGACAGGCTCGATGCGGGCGCGCCGGGCGGCCCTCGCCGGAACGGCCCGCGTCCCCGCCTTCGATCTGGGCCTCGGCAACGCGGGCAATGCCTTCTTGGAGCCCTTCGTCAACCTCTTCTCGCTCGGAGTCCTGGAACGGCGCCCAGGCTTGCGGTTCGTCCTCGCCGAGTCCGGCACGGGATGGATTCCCTACGTGGTCCAAGAGATGGACTATCGCCTGAAGAAGGCGGTGGGCGCCGGCCAACACTCCGACCTGAAAGAGCGCCCAAGCGACGTATTCAAGCGCCAGGTCTGGGCCACCTACCAGGCCGACGAGGTCGGCCTACATCTGGTCGATTTCTTCGGCGACGGCCACATGATGTGGGCTTCCGACTTCCCCCACGCCGACGGCACATGGCCCTACTCCGATGAGGTTGTCACGCGAGAGACAGCCCACCTCTCCGCCGAGACCCGGCGCAAGATTCTCCGCGAGAACGCCGCCGCTTTGTTCGACTTGGCCAGGTGACGGGAGGCGTTCGACGACGAGGCTAGTGGCCACAGCCGTCGCGCCAGCGTAACCTTTGGCGGCCAAGGAGCGCCGCGCCATGACTGAAGCAACCCAAGACCGACTCTCACAGCTGACGCTCGGCGTCACGTCAGGCGATTTGCGCTTCATGGCGCTGGACAAGTCTCAGCTGCCCGACGAGCTGACGGGGTTCGAGTCTCTGCGCGAGGAGGACCTCGATAACGAGACCTTCGCCAAGCGCTCCGACGGCCCGTACACGGTCGAGTCGCTGACGGAGGCGAACCGGCTTGACGGCTATGAGGTCGGGTTCATCGTCCCGCAAGGGGGCTCGACTCTCGCCGAGGAGCCGTCGGAACTCCTGGAGGCGTCCACGGCCGTCCACCTGTTCGAGCGCCCCGAGGACGCGCAAGCGTGGATCGACATGGCTTTCGTCGCTCGTCTGAGGAGGAGCGTGGGCGAGACGGATGCGATGGACCGCAAGATCACCGGCGTCGAGATGCTGAAGCCGTCCGGGTTCCACGGCCACTCAGCCGGTCTGCTCGTCCTTCGCGAAGTTCCCGGCGGCGAGCTGGTCTCGACGATTGTCGAGTTTCAGGTGGGCCGAGTGCTAGGGGTCGCGACGGCGGTGGCGAAGGTGGACAAGACCTACCTCGACCTGGCCGTCGAGCTGGGCGGCCGCTTGGAGCGCCAGATCGTCCGCGTCGTTCTCGGCGGCTGACTCGCCCTTAGCTCCCTCCACGAGAGCAGCTTTCCGCCCTCAGGACGAAGAAAATCGCAGCGGGACGAGACCCTCCCTGCGCACCTCGAGCCCCAACCCCGGCGCCGCGCCGACGCCATCCCGTTCGGCAATGATCGCCCCGTCATCGCCGAACATCAGGCCTTCCGACGTGAGGTCCCGCTTCAGCAAGTGCGTGCCGAACGCGCCCTCGGACGCCACCAGGTTCGGCCGCGCCGCGTGCATCACCGTCAGGCCCGCGCGGGTGAGGATGCTCGTCTCCCCGACCTGTGCGCCAACGATGACGCCAAGCCCAAGCCCGGCAGCGCGCTGGGCCACTTCCAACGACCGCATCAGGCCGCCCATCTTCGAGACTCGCACGTTCACGATCCACCTGTCCCGGTCATTCAGCCTATCCAACTGCTCGGCGCGCAGCAGGCTCTCGTCGAGGATGATTTTCGTTCCGCACTCCACGCCCACACGCTCGAACCCGGCCAGGTCCCCTTCCCGCAGCGGCTCCTCGATTGCGTAGACCTCATGGGGGAGCGCGTTCACGTGACAGATGCACTCGTCTGCGGACTCCCACAGGTTGTTCGCGTCGAACCGCACCCGTAGCTCTGGGTCTGCCTTCTTCTCGAACAGGCGCATCTTCCGCCGGTCGCGCGTGAGGTTGCCCGACACCTTCACCTTGAAGTCTCGAAAGCCCCGTTTCCAGTAGCGCCGGAGCTGCCACCAATAGGCCAGGTGCGGCGCGTCCCCCAGCACCGCGGAGTAGGGGAACCGGCCGGTCAGCCGCGGCAGGTCCAGGACCTCCTCGATGGGGCTGAACTCCGTCTTTCCCAGCAGATCGAGCACGGCGATTTCGATTGCGCAGAACGCTGCAGGGTTTCGGTCGATGACCTCGCGGTGGGCCTCGGCCCACGCCCGCAAGCTCTGGGCGTCGGTTACGCTGTCGACAATCGAGTCTGTGTGCTGTCGAATGAACGCGCCGCCGCTCTCCACGGTCTCCCCGGTTACGTAGCTCCGAGGGCACCCCTCGCCGTAGCCCGCCTGGCCGGAGTCCGAATGGGCCGCGACGATAAGGTTCTCCGCCTTGGCGCGGCTGGCGGATGCGTGGCGGAAGACGGCCCGGAAGGGGACGGGAAAGCTCGCGACCTCCAGTCGTTGGATATGCAAGTCTCTTACCCCGTCTCCGCCAGGTCGGCGAAATCGAGCTTGCACTCGCGGGCGTACTGCAAGTGCAGGTACTTGAACTGAGCGTCTCGCTGGCCGTCCGCCACGCAGCTGGCGCGATACTGTTCGCCCGTTCCGCGCCGGAGCCAACGGACGTTCAAGGGCTTGAGCCTACCGCTCTTCCGCTTGGCCTGGTACTCCACGTTCAGCTCGCACAGCCGCGCGTCGACCTCGTCGGCGATGTCGCCGCCGTCCCCGTGTCCGTCGGCTTCGACGAATAGGGTGTAACGGGCCGCGTTCTCATCAGCGATAACGATGAAGAACTGCTGCCGCGCGTCCCGTCTCGACAGAGCGGCGGGGGCCGCGTCGAGCACTTGCGCTTCGGTCAGCTTCTCCCCCGTGATGTTCGTGGTCCCCTTCCCCTTCTGCACAAAGTCGAGGGTTGGCGTCTCGTGCACTCTTCCGCTGACACGGACGATATCGTTCATGTCGTACCGGTAGAGCCCATCGAGCGTGGTTACGAACACGTAGTACTCGCCGCCCTGGTCGAGCTCATGGAGCCCGAGGAACTCCGCGCTTCCAGCTTCCCAGGCGCTCCGCTCGGCAAACTCAAAGTAGGTCTGGAAGAGGGTCGGCAGGCATACGTTGTTGCGGGCGTCGATATTGAGCGTTCCCCGGAACTCGCTGGCTAGGTAGCCCACCTCGATGATGGGAATATCCGCCGGCAGCAGACCGGACAGGCCGTGCAGAGCAGTCCCGCAGCTGCCGCCCGTCCACGTCACCACGCCCTTGAGAACTGGCCAGATGTCAGTGTAGGTGAAGCGCCCCGTCGCTTCTAAGCGGTCCGCTAGGTACGCAGCCCGCCGCGGACGGGCCCTCAGCCCTCGCCCCATGGCTGCGGGCAGCGAGTCGGCGCCCGGCAGGCGTCCCGACGCGATGGCCCCGAGAACGACGTCGGCGTTCTGGTCCGCGACCGACAGCAGGCGGAGGAACGTTGAGGGATTGGCGGTGGCGATGCCGGTGACTCCGGGCTCTGCGAGCCCGTGGACCACCATCGCAAGGTAGCGCGCCTCGTAGTCCTCGATATCCGCAAGCTCCGCGGGCAGCACGTACTTCGACCGCACGAACCGCGACTGGGTCTTATAGAGCAGCCCCGACGCGGAGCCGAACGGCGTGCCGCCCTTCATCCTGCCTTCGATGGCTTGGCCGCTGATTGCGAACGCCTTTCCTTCGAGGATCGCCGAGTCTCGCGACCATACGTAGGCCCCCATCTGCTGGTCGTGTTTCATCCGTTTCAGGCCGGACGCCGTGACCGGAATGTTCTTCGGCGCTCCCACCGTCCCACTCGTCCGGTGGTAGTACACCGGCTGCTCCATGGTGAGGCATCGCTCTCCCGTCAGCTCCTGCCGCTCGATCAGGGGGCGGAGGTCCTCGTACGTCTGCAAAGGGACCGCCTGGCGGTACGCGGCTGCGCCGTCGACTCGCGAGAACCCGTGACGCTTGCCGAACTCCGTATCGGTGTTCTGTGTCAGGATGCGGCGCAGTAGGGATAGCTGCGCGTCGCGGGGGTGCCTCGCTCCCGCCACGAACGCTCGTGTACGGCGGGACTGCGTCAGGCTGAGGCCCTTTCGCAGCAGGGCATAGCTGGCGGCGTGCGCGATGGGCCCGAGGACGTTGCTAGCCATTCTCCAAGCCTCGTATGAATGGATTCCTCATCTGTGCGAAGAACCCCCTTGGGTACTCCGGGTTGAGAAGACCGAGGGGCCCAACGTCGCGGCCCTTCGGTAGGAACCGTGTGCCGAATAGCATGTCCCATACGATGAGGTTGTTCCCGAAGTTTCTGTCTGACTCCTGCACTATCCGCGAGTGATGCCACCGGTGCAGCTCGGGACCGCTGACGATGTAGTTCAGCGGGCCGAGCCTCACCCGGCAGTTCGAATGCTGGAAGAACCCGTTGAGCGCGTAGAAGACGAAATACGCCGCGAGCGTCTCGTGCGAGACGGCCATGAGCGCAAAGGGCAACGTGTCGACGCCGTACTGAATCGCCTTCTCGATGGGATGGAACCGTCCCACGTTGAACCAGTACAGCTGCGCCGGCGAGTGATGCACCGCGTGCAGCCGCCACATGGGCGTGAAGCGGTGGAACGCTCGATGCAGCCAGTACCGCAGGAAATCGGCTCCCAACAGCATCAGCGCGGCTTGCGC
The DNA here is from genome assembly GCA_965219425.1 of Dehalococcoidia bacterium. Taxonomy (GTDB): domain Bacteria; phylum Chloroflexota; class Dehalococcoidia; order Lucifugimonadales; family Australimonadaceae; genus S5-327. The sequence goes on along the minus strand of OZ244741.1, from coordinate 2,741,301 downwards.
CACGACAGGAAGGTCGTGAGGCCAGAAGCCGTCCACGGTGAGCTCGTTGGCTTCGAGGGCTCCCGCCAGCGCGATAACCAGGGTAAGAGACAAGAGATACGGAAGCCCAACCTGCACCGTAGCCAGGAACAGCGCGTCGGCGCGGACATCCTCAGCCGGGGGCCGCCACTCCGCGCGATAGGGCAGCTTGAGCTCGTGCAGCGTGATGAGGGCCGCGCCGATCAGCACCGCCGTGTAGGAGGCGAGTGTCGCGGGCCATCCCACTGCGGCAAATGCCGCGTAGAGCGTGGCCCCCAGCGCGATGACTACCGGGTACGAGCCAACAACCGCCAGGCTCGAAAGGCCCGCCTTCGCCTTCGGTTCAGTCACGCCGCGCACCTGAAGCCCCCTGTCTACCTGAAGCCCCCTGTCTAATGGAGGAGGCTGCCTCCTGTGTCCCTCTTCGATAGACGTGGTGGCCCAGCGTCAGGATGAACGTCGTAAGAACGATGTGGAAGAGGGCCGGGAGGCTCGCGGCGAACCACGAGTGCTCGGCGAGGAGCGTCACCCCGGCGACAAGGCGGAACGCCATGACTGTGAAGTAGACGCTCCCCAGCGCGAAGCACGTCCGGTGCTTCCACGGACGAGGAGCGATTGTGTCCGCTTTGACTCGTACAAGGACAACGGCCATTACGATTAGGATGCCCGCCTGCGACGCCAGAAGCGGCGCCCCATGGGCGCTTCACTATTCATCGATATTCAGCTTGGGGCTGCCGAAGAGAGGCCCCTTCTTCCAGACATCGGGCATGAGCTGGGATTCTTCACTCGGGTCCATGCACGTGAGTATAGGAGGTGGCGCGCTAGGTGGGACTCGAACCCACGACCTCATCCTCCGCAGGGATGCGCTCTATCCTGACTGAGCTACTAGCGCCTACTCTCACAAGTCCGCCGGCCGAGACCGGCGTTTCATCGTCATCTCTATTGGTGCCGAGGGCGAGATTTGAACTCGCACGCCCGTAAGGACACTGCGCCCTGAACACAGCGCGTCTGCCGTTCCGCCACCTCGGCACTCGAGATGGTGGGCGATACAGGACTTGAACCTGTGACCTCTTGCGTGTGAAGCAAGCGCTCTAACCAACTGAGCTAACCGCCCCGTCTCTTCCCATTCTAACGGAATAGCCTAGGTTCCATCCAGAACGGCGGCTGGGCCATGCAGAAGGAGCCGTCCTGGATGGCTGCTCGGCGATGGCTATCCCTCCTCTTTGCGGCTATCGTTGTCGTGTCGCCCATGAATACGCGCCTGCATCAGACAGAGAGTCCGGCCTTCCGCCAGCAGAGCAACGGGGGTCCGCATCTCGTGGCCATCGGCGGCGGGACAGGGTTGCCTATCCTGCTGAGAGGTCTGAAGCGCCGGACGGACAATCTCAGCGCAATCATCACTCCCGCCGACGACGGAGGAAGCACTGGAAGGCTGCGGGAGATGCTCGGCGTGCCTCCCCTCGGAGACGCTCGGAAATGCTTGATCGCGCTCTCGGACGCCGAGCCCCTGATGGAGCGCGTCTTCTCATTCCGGTTCGACGAAGGAGAGGGGCTCGAAGGCCATAGTCTGGGCAACCTTCTGCTTTCTGCGATGGTCACTTCCGAGGGCGGATTCGGCGAGGCCCTCGACGCCGCTCACGAGCTTTTGTCGGTCCGGGGGCGCGTCATTCCGTCGTCGCTGCAGGCAGGGATTACCCTCGAAGCTGAAACGGAGTCCGGTCGGCTGCTCGATGGCGAGTCCGCCGTGGGCCAGGCGGGCGAGCGCATAGCGGCCCTCCGCCTGACCCCGGACGACGTCGCCGCTAACCCCGCGGCCATCGATGCGGTCCGCGCCGCCGACGCGGTCCTTGTCGGTCCGGGGAGCCTCTACACCAGCATCCTGCCGAACCTCCTCATCAGGGGCTTGGCGGAGGCCGTTCGCGAGGCCGACTGCCCCAAGATATTCATCTGCAACGTTGCGACTCAGCACAAGGAGACGGACGGTCTGGGGGCCGCCGATCACCTGGCGGCCTTGAAGCGCCACGCGGGCGTCGCGCCCACCCATTTCGTGATGAACGAGACGCTCGTGGAGATTGCTCCCCAGTTTCACCAGCAAGCGATTCCGCCGGAGGCGTCGGTAGAGGAAACCGGAATCATTCCCGTAGTGGCCGACCTCCTCGACCCATCCTGGGGCACGCGCCACGACCCCGACAAGCTGGCGGCGGTCATACTCTCGATCGTGAGGGAGGCTGAGCCCCGCCCCTCAGAGAGAAGCGATGGAGACGCAACGGGATAATGTCATAGATATGACATTATCCCTACCCAGATGAACATCGGTCGTCCGTCTTCGCTGACCGGGTAATCGACGCGCTCCACCTCGAAGCCGGCCTCGATCAGCAGACGCTCCCACGTGGCGATGGGAAACAGGCCTGTTGTGTGGCTGTCCATCTCGATTCGCAGCTCGCCGCCCTCGTTGATGAAGAACACGTACGTTGTCTCGACGGTCGTGTCGTTGGGGTTGAGGCGTGTCGAGTACTCAACGTACGTGAGCTCGGGCTCGGAGCTGCGGTTGGTCTCGTAGTCGACGAAGGGCGACACGAAGGTCTCGTCGTAGTGGTCGGGAGCGACGAGCAGCAGACCGCCGGGGCCGAGGTGGGCGCGCGCCGTTGCGAATACGGCAAGCAGGTCGGCCTCCGTCGTCATGTAGTCGATGGCGTCGTGGACGAGGACGGCATCGAACGTCTCGCCTAGGCGCACGGTCCGCATGTCGCCGACGTGATGAGCGACGCCGGGGTTCAGGCGCCGCGAGTGCTCGAGCATGGGCTCGGATAGATCGACCGCGACCGCCTCGAACTCGCCGATCAGATGGTGGAGGTTATGACCGCCTCCGGCTCCGAGGTCGAGGATGCGGCGCTTGCCCGGCGCCAGTCGCGCCCGGAGCTCGCGCAGCCAGTAGCCGGCCTCCTCCTCGTAGTGCTCGGGAGGGCTCATCAGCGGCCACAGGTAGGCGAGGTCGTCGTAGAGGCGGCGCTGTCCGTCCGCCATGGGCCGCTTTCCTCCTTCCGCGCAAAGCGAAACGCGACGTTCACGCGAGCGGCCGCGCCGGGCAGCCGCCCCTAGGAACGCAGCATAGCACCGTCGCCAGCGGCTCCTCCGGCTAGACCACTGTCGCCCACTGATTTACCACCGAAGAACCCACTACCCGAAGAGAGCCTCGCCGTCTTTCCCCATCCTGAGGGAGAGGCCGACATAGAGCGTAGCGCGGGGGAGCGAAGCCGGAAGAACGCCGTTAACGTCCTTCGCCTTGACCAAGCCCTTGCGTCCTGATAACCATGCGCTACTACTAGTCGGAGGAAGACAATGGGCAAGTACCTGATCCGGGCCAACTACACCCAGGCTGGTATCGCGGGCCTGGTGAAGGAGGGCGGCACGAAGCGCCGGGAGGCCTTGACCCAGACCATCGAGGGCGTCGGAGGCTCCCTGGAGTCGCTTTACTACGCCTTCGGGGACCGCGACCTCATCATCACCGCCGACCTCCCCGACGACGCAACGGCGACGGCCGTCTCCCTGGCCGTCGGCGCCGCCGGCGCCCTGGATGTGGATATCACTGTGCTCATTACGCCGGAAACAGTCGACGAGGCGGTCAAGAAGGACGTGCCCTACCGGGCCCCAGGGGCATAGAGGCGCCCTGGAGCCCGGATCGAGCGTCTGGAAGATGTACAACCCTCCTTGATGATGATGAGCGCGCAACCCCTCGCTCCCCGCTTCTGGACGGCGATGGCCGACGGACGGTTCGAGTTGCCGCGCTGCGAGCGCTGCGGAGCGTGGCAGGGACCGGATGCCTCTTCCTGCGAGCGCTGCGAGTCTCCCCTGCTCCAATGGGCGGCCGCTCCGCCGACAGGGACCGTATTCAGCCTCATGGAGCCATGGACCGGTGAGGCCGGACCATCGCCTGCAATCGTCGTAGTCGATCTCGACGTCGGACTGCGGATGATGGGGGCGATGACCGGACCCGCGGGCGGGGTCGCGGTGGGAATGCGCGTAGCGGCGTCTCTGGTGGGAGGGACACGCGCAGACCGGCTGCCGTTCTTTACGGAATCCGCAAGTTAGAGGCGCAGCTAGCCGTCGAAACCCGTACTGATAGGTTTCTTCTATACTAAGAGCGCAGCCTCTCCGCCAGGAAAGGCCTCTCCGTTTGCCCCCCGCGGGAGCGCCACGTATACTGTCACGCGGTTGTCTGGGCAGACTGCCCTTTACGAGGCTCTTTCGTCCGCAACTCCTCGTCGGCAACCGAAAGATTCTATCTATGGCAGACTATGACGTTGCGGTCATTGGCTCGGGTCCCGGTGGGTACGCCGCCGCAATCCGGGCCGCACAGCTCGGACTGAAGACCGTGTGCGTCGAGCGCGAGGCGCTGGGCGGGGTGTGCCTGAACTGGGGGTGCATCCCCTCCAAAGCGCTCCTGCACAACGCAGAGGTGCTGAACACCGTGAACAACGCATCGGCTTTCGGCATTGCCGTCCAAGGCGTAAACGCCGACTACGCCGCGGGCGTCGCTCGCAGTCGCAAGGTCGTCGACCGTCTCACGAAGGGGATAGCAGCGTTGTTCCGCAAGAACGGAGTCGATTACATCGAAGGCCAAGCCTCTATCGTAGGCCCCCACGCGATAGAGGTTGACGGCAAACGTATCGAGGCAGACCACCTTATCATCGCGACAGGCGCCGTCCCGGCGACCCTAAACGCGTCCGAGGTCGACGGTGAGGTCGTGCTCACCTACCGTGAAGCAATCGTCGACGACCGCGTTCCGGAGCGGGTCGTCATCATCGGCGGCGGCCCGATTGGCGTGGAGTTCGGCTACGTCTACAACGCCTATGGCTCGGCGGTCACGATCGTCGAGGACATGCCCCGTATCCTCCCGCAGGAAGACGAAGAGGTCTCGCACGCCCTCGCCCGAGCGCTCACCAAGCTCGGCATGAAGATCCTCGCCGGCTCGATGGTGACGAAAGTCGCGGTGGACGGCGCAATGGCTGAGGTCGTGGTCGACACCCCGGACGGAAAGCTCTCCCTCTCAACCGATCGCGTACTCGTAGCCGTCGGCATCAGGCCGAACACAGAGGGACTCGGCGCGGAGAACGCCGGAGCGACCTTGGACCGGGGCTTCGTGCAAGTGGACGATAACCTCTCCGCCAACGGCGGCAGCCTCTACGCCATCGGCGACGTGAACGGCCGGCTGCCGTTGGCCCACGTGGCCCAGGCCGAGGGTGTCTTCGTCGCGGAGCGTATCGCCGGACTAGACCCTCAGCCGTTAGACTATCTGGCCATGCCGAGGGCGGCGTATTGCAGTCCGCAGGTCGCCAGCATGGGCCTCACCGAGGCCGAGGCGCGGGACCAAGGCTACGAGGTGAAGATTGGGAAGTTTCCCTTCCTCGCCAACGGCAAGTCCTTAGCCGCCGGACATAGCGAGGGATTCGCTAAGATTGTGGCCGACGCCTCGACGGGCGAGCTCCTCGGAGCGCACCTGATCGGGCACGAGGTGACCGAGCTGTTGGGCGAGTTGAGCCTGACCCGGTTGCTCGACGGAACGGACATCGAGCTTGGGCGCGTCGTCAATGCTCACCCGAGCATGTCGGAGGCGGTGAAAGAGGCTGCGTTGGCTGCCGAAGGCCGCGCGGTGCATATCTAGCGAGAGAGGATGTGGCGCAACCGCCACGGAGGGATTACAGATGAGCGAAGGCAAGTTCGATTTCGCCCTAGCGATCGGCGGCGAGGCAGGTCAGGGTATCGCCACCCCCGGCGACACTTTGGCAAGGCTCTTCGTCCGACGTGGGCTCCACCTGTCCACCTATAACGCCTACCAGTCGATCATCCGCGGAGGGCACATCTTCCTCACCGTCCGCGTGTCCGACGAGGAGGTCCTCAGCCACGGCGACAAGCTCGACCTGCTGCTCTCCCTGAATCAAGATACGATGGACCGGCACCTCCGGCTCCTCGGGGACGGCGCTGTCGCCATCTACAACAGCGACACCATCACCCCCGGCGACAAAGCGGGCGGCGTCCAGCTCTGCCCACTGCCCGTGAACGAGCTCACCGGCTCCACACGCGCCGGCCTGAACCAGAACACTGTCGCTCTCGGCGCGATGATGCACCTACTCGGCCTCGACTTCTCAATCCTCGAATCGAGCATCACCCAGCAGTTCGCCCGAAAGGGCGAGGACGTGGTGAACGAGAACGTGCGCGTGGCCGTCGCGGGCTACACCCACGCCCAAGAGAACTTCGTCCCCTTCCCCGACCCCGTGCCGGAAGGCGGAGAGCCCCAGGCCATGTGGTCCGGCAATGAAGCTCTCGCCATGGGCGGCGCCGCGGCCGGCGTGAAGTTCTACGCCGCCTACCCCATGAGCCCTTCCACCGGCGTGCTCCACTGGTACGCCCAGCACGCGCGCAACCTCGGCATCATGGTCCGCCAGGTCGAGGACGAGATCGGCGTCGCCAACATGGTCATCGGCGCTGCCCACACCGGGGCGCGCGCCATGTGCGCGACCTCCGGCGGCGGCTTCGCCCTCATGTCGGAGGCCGTTGGAGCGGCCGCCATGATGGAGATCCCTTGCGTCTTCATCAACGTCCAGCGCGCCGGACCTTCCACCGGCGTCCCCACCAAGACGGAGCAGGGCGACCTCTGGCAGGTTCTCGGAGCGAGCCAGGGCGACTTCCAACGCCTCATCGTCGCCCCCAGGGACTCCCTCGACGCCTTCGATACGGTCCCCGATGTCTTCAATCTCGCCGACAAGCTGCAGTGCCCGGCCATCATCCTTACAGACCTGCTGATCTCCGAGGGCCGCTTCAGCGTCGACCCCAAGCTCCTCAACTTCCAACCGGTGATTGACCGTGGCGAGCTCATCACCGAAGGCGCCCCCGCCAACGGAAACGAGTACCTGCGCTACAAGGACACGCCGTCCGGCGTCTCCCCTCGGGCAGTACCCGGCGTTGAGGGCTACGTCCACACCGTCGCCACCGACGAGCACGACGAGACCTCCCGCCTGCTCTCCGACGAGTTCACGAACCCCCACAAGCGCCGCGCGTCAGTCGAGAAGCGCGCCCGCAAGTTCGAGAATGTGAGCACCATGATGGCCGCCCCCCGGATCGAAGGCCCAGCCGACGCTGAAGTCACCCTCGTCGGCTGGGGCTCCACCGCCGGCGTCATCAAGGAAGCCCTCGGCCAGCTCGCGGAGCGGGGCGTAACGGCGAACCAGTTGCCCATCAAGTGGATCGTCCCCTTCCATGCTGATGAAGTCATCGCTGCCCTCGACGGCAAGAAGTTCTTCATCGTCGAGAACAACCACTCAGGCCAGTTCGCCCGCTACATGCGCAGCGAGACCGGCCTCAACGCAAACGGCCACATCCGCAAGTACGACGGCGAGCCGTTCGCGCCCCACCACATCACCGAAGGCGTGCTCGACCTCCTCCAAAGGGAGTCGGCCGTCTTCGTCCCATACCAGGAAGTCGTCGTCTAGCCAAGGAGAAAGGCCCCCATGACCACCATCGAACTGACCGCCAGAGACTTCAAGGGCAAGATCGACCCCGACTGGTGCCCCGGATGCGGCGACTTCGGCGTGCTGAACAGCCTGCAACGCGCCGCCGCGGAGCTCGGCCTCAAGCCGCATGAAATCGTCACCATCAGCGGCATCGGCTGCTCCTCCAACTTGCCCGGCTACATCAACACCTACGGCATGCACACCCTGCACGGGCGCTCCCTCGCCTTCGCCACCGGCGTGAAAATGGCCAACCACGAGCTCACCGTCATCGCAACCGGCGGCGACGGCGACGGCTACGGCATCGGCGGAAACCACTTCACCCACACCGCCCGCCGCAACGTGGACCTGACCTACGTCGTCATGAACAATCAGATATACGGCCTCACCACGGGCCAGGTATCCCCAACCAGCCGCGTCGGCCAGAAGACCAAGAGCACCCCGTTCGGAAGCGTTGAGTACCCCCTGAACCCGCTCACCTCCGCCATCATGAACGGCGCGACCTACGTCGCCCGCGGCTACTCCGGCGACATCAGGCACCTCACCGACCTCATCAAGGGCGGCATCGAGCATCACGGCTTCGCCCTCATCGACGTCTTCAGTCCCTGCGTCACCTTCAATCTGGACAACACCCACGCCTTCTTCAAGTCCCGCATCAAGAAGCTCGAGGACGATGGCCACGACGCTACCGACTGGGCCGCCGCCTGCGAGAAGGCGATGATCTGGGGCGACGAGATCTACATCGGCAGGTTCCTCGACATCCAACAGGAATCGTTGAGCGAGCTGGAGCCCGTCCTGCGCGACGGCCCCATCTCTAAGCGCGAGGGCGGCGTCACCGACGAGCAGGCGGAGCGGATCCTCCAGCGCATGATGTAACCTCCTCTGGCCTTCTCCCCCGTCTGCGGGGGAGAGTTAGAGAGGGGGCCTCTGTAGAGCAAGACTGAGGAAGAGGCCCTGCGCTAAAGTAAGGCGCATGGTCACGCCCGTCACGCTCCCCAAGCTCGGCTATGAGATGGAGCAGGCCGTCCTCGCCGCTTGGCTCAAACAGCCCGGCGATCAGGTCGCCGTTGGCGAAGTCATCGCCGAAATCGAGACGGACAAGGCGATTGTCGAGCTCGAAACCGAGGTTGGCGGAACGCTTCTAGCCATCGCCGCCGAGGCCGGAGCCATCGTCCAGGTGGGCGCTGCCGTGGCGTACGTGGGCGAGCCTGGCGAGCAAACGCCCGCGTTTGCCACGATACGGGCGTCCGGAGACCCGCCTACGCCCCGCCCAGCCGTCTCTGAGTCCTCGATGCGTGCGGGATACCCGCCGCGCGTCCCAGGCGCGGACGATCGAATCGAGCTCGGACGCATGGGCGAGGCAATCGCGCGGCGCACGGAGCGGACCGCCGCCGAGGCCCCCATGTTCCACCTGACGGTCCGCGTGGACATGACGGACGCGCTGGAGCTGCGGCGCGAGCTGCGCGCGCGGGACCAGATACGCGTGAGCGTCAACGACATGGTGCTCAAGGCCTGCGCCATCGCCTTGCTCGCGCACCCGGTCTACAACTCGACCTTCGAGGGCGATCACCTCCGTGTGCAGGACCACGTCAGCATCGGCGTCGCGGTCGCGCTTCCCGGCGGCCTCGCCGTTCCAGCGGTGCCCGACTGCGACCGCAAGTCGCTGGCCGAGATAGCGGTGGCGGCGAGGGACCTGACCGACCGTGCGAAGTCAGGCAAGCTGCGGCAGGACGAATACACGGGGACCTTCAGCGTCAGCAACCTGGGCATGTTCCAGGTCGACGCGTTCAACGCAATCATCGTCTCGCCCCAGGTCGGCGTGCTCGCGGTGGGCTCGATCACGCCGATCCCTGTCGTCAGAGGCAGCGAGGTCGTCGTACGCCAGATGATGTCGGCGACGCTCACTACGGACCACCGCGCGGCCCATGGCGCGGAGGCCGCGCAGTTCGCGGGGGAGATTAAGCGCCTGCTGGAAGAGCCGCGTTCGCTTCTGGACTGATCCGGGCGCCGCCACGACGCGGGCGCCAGCGTGTAATATCGACCCCCAAGCCACGATACTCTCTGAGAGACATGCCGCTTACTCCCGAGCAACAGGCAGAGATTGACGCTCTCCGCAGCGAGCGCCACGAGACGAGACGCGCCACCGTCGCCGCAGTCGAGGAGATCCTCTATAAGCCACTTCGCGTGCTCGACGACCACGGTTTCGTGCGCGTCATCGACTACATGGGCGACGACGCGGCCATCGTGCAGGCCGCGCGAGTCTCCTACGGACGCGGGACGAAGCGCACTCGCGACGATCAGGGCCTCATCAATTACTTGATGCGGAACGCCCACACTTCGCCGTTCGAGATGTGCGAAATCAAGCTGCACGTCAAGCTCCCCATCTTCGTGGCGCGCCAGTGGATACGGCACCGCATGGCGAACGTGAACGAGTACTCGGCCCGCTACTCCGTGCTCGACAACGAGTTCTACGTTCCGGGCCATGCTCAGCTCGCCGCCCAATCGACCGGCAACCGGCAAGGCCGCGAGGGAGTCCTCGATGCTGACCGCGCCGGCCAGGTGCTCGAATTGCTGCGCGGCGACGCGGAGCAAGCATTCGGCCACTACTACGAGATGCTCAACGAGGACCAGACCGGCCAGGAAATCGACGCTGACACGATGGGCCTGGCCCGCGAGCTGGCGCGCATCGGCTTGCCCCTCAGCACGTACACCCAGTGGTACTGGAAGACGGACCTCCACAACCTGCTGCATTTCCTCGCGCTCCGAGGCGACGTCCACGCGCAGTGGGAGATACGCGAATACGCCCGCGTGGTCCTCGACGTCGTTGAGCGCTGGGTCCCGCTTACGGCGAACGCGTTCCACAGCTATCGGGCCGGGGGCGCGCGCCTCAGCGCGGAGGGCTTGGCCGTCGTGAAGCGCATGCTCGCCGGCGAGGAGGTCGACCCCGCCACGCTAAAGATGTCCCCCCGCGAATGGCGCGAGCTCAAAGCCACCCTCGGCCTCGACTGACTCCGCGGGGTAGGGAGGGCTGCGGGGTTCCCGCCCGCGGTGGAATGCCAGAAGGACGCAACGAAAAGAGCCCCCCGACTGGTCGGGGGGCTCTCTCTTTACCTGCGTAGTCCGGCGTTGGGGGCTAGGCGGCCACCCTGCGGCCCCGGAAGACCAAAAGCCCGCCGGTGGAGACGAGCGCCACGCCCGCGCCCAGAGCGATTATCGCGATAATCGGGAGGGTGGAGTCGCCAGTGGGAGGCGGCTCGCCCAGACCGGGCCTGAACTCGCCGAGGTCCTGCGACTTCTCGTAGACCGTCCTCGCGCCAGCCTCGAGGCCGGTGCTGCCCTTGCCGTCCTCGCCATCCTCGTCGGTCCCGTTGAGGAGCCTCTCGGTATTGTTCACGAGGTTCTCGACCTCTTTCTCGACGGTGATGTTGGTGGACGTTGCGGCGATGATGTTCCGAGCGGAACTTAGCGCCCGTTGCGCCTCAAGAACCGTCTTCCTCGCGGCCTGAGCAATCTCCTTGGCGGTGTCTTCAATGACCTCGTCGTCACCCGCGGCCTCCTCGGCGCCAGCGGCCAGGGTCTCAGCTGCTTGAGCGTGGCCCAAGATGCCTACGCCGTCGCCTGGGTCGCCTCCCTCGGCGTTGTAGTCAAGCCCGCTGCTCCCCTGGATAATGTTGATTACGTGTTGCGCATGGGCCTTCCACTGGTCGAGCGAGTCGGCCTCCGCTGCGAGGTTCGCATGCGTGACGGCCAGCTGCGCCTGCGCATTGATGCTCCTCGCAGCCCCGCCGGGCCCGGCCAGCTGGGAGATCCAGTTGGAAACCGCGAGCGGGATGGAGTCGCCGTAGGCAATCACGTCCGACGGCCCGGGGTCGGAGTCCGGGTTGGGCTCAATCGTGACAACGAAGGTGGTGTACTTCGCCAGCAGGTTGCGGCCGTCCGGGTCGACGAAAATGCCAATGAGCTCCGGGCGCCTTCCGTAGGTGCCCACGCTCATCTTGTTGCCCGAGATATCGACGAGCCAGCCTTCGTACTGAGACCCGGAGGAGAGCACGCCGGCGCCGTCCAGGTTGACCTCGAGGCTGTCGCTCGACGCGTTCGCGTCACGGAAGTTAGCTGACCCTTCAAGAGCGGCTTCCTGCGCGCTCGCGCTTAGGGTCATGAGCATGGTCAGCACCAGCGCCAGGGCAATGCTGACAGGGAGCTTTCGGCGCATGGACATTCCGCCTCCTGTTCGTCCGATGGATCGGGGCACGTAGACTAAGACGCGCCTCGGGAGATACCTCCCCCTCGGAGACGTCCTGAGTGCCTTTACGTTCTTGGCTCAGTCAGTTTACCCGACCGTGAGCAGTCAGCGCACATTATAGTGCCTAGCCGTGATTGCGCCATAGGTTTCGCGGCGTGTTTCCCTACGATTTCCCTCGGAGCGCCTCCTCCACAGGTGCGAATTCCCCCGTGTACGCGGGAGTGACGGAGATTCGGAGAGCTATGCAAGGTCTCGCAGACTGAGGAGAGGGGTTCCGAGGGAATGACCGGAGCGCGAGAGGTTGACCGGCCGGTCCCGCGCCCCTACCATCGTTGTTAATCGAATAACGCAGCGTTCAGGGGAGCCGGCCGTTGGGCTGGCTGAGAGGCTTTCGAGCGACCCTACGAACCTGACCTGGGTCATTCCAGCGGAGGGAGAGCGACTATCGGCGACGCCGACACAAGGCCGCTCCCTCCAGGAGCGGCCCTTTCGCTTCAATCATGGAGGGAGCGCGATGTCGACGGGCGCTTGGGCACTCTTGATTGCAGTAGCGGCGATGGCGGCCATGGCCGGAGCAGGCGTCGCGTATGCCAGGACGAGGCGGCTGACGGTCGAAGACTTCATCTCGGCGCGAGCGTCCACCGGCGGGCTCACCGCAATGGCGACTATGGTCGCCTCCGTCATGGGCGCGTGGGTTCTCTTCAGCCCAGCGGAGGCCGCCACTTGGGCCGGGCTCGTCGCGCTCATCGGCTACGGGGTCGGTCAGGCGGCCCCCATCGTCGCCTTCATGGTCGTCGGCCCCCGGATGCGGAAGCTGGCCCCCAACGGCCACTCCTTCAGCGAGTTTGTCTGGTTCCGCTACGGCCGGGCCATGTACCTCTTCACCCTTGCTGTGATGGTCCTCTACATGTTCACCTTTCTCGCGGCCGAGGTGGGGGCGATAGCGCGCGCCGTCCGTCTCGCGACCGACGCCCCGCTGCTCCTCACGCTCCTCCTCGTCAGCGCGTCGACTCTCGTCTACACCGTCTATGGCGGGCTGCGGGCGTCGATTTTCACCGACAAAATCCAGTTCGCCGTCATCGTTCCGCTGCTGCTCGTCGTGCTCATCGCCGCGCTCTCCCAGCTGGGCGGCTGGACCGCCGCCTTCGAGACCGTCCGCGACAGCAACGACGTCCTCCTCCGGCTCAATCATCAACCCGGCATTCAGTTCGGCCTCACCCTCATCATCGCAATCCTCGCCGCGAACCTCTTCCACCAGGGCTTCTGGCAGCGCGTCTACGCCGCCAAGACCGACGCCGACGTTCGGCGCGGCTTCCTGGCGGCGGGCGCCATCGTCATCCCCATGATCATCGGCGCCGGACTCTTCGGTCTGTGGGCCGTTGGCGCCGGCCTCGTCGACGACGAGAACCCGGCCTCGATAGCGCTGTTCACCCTAGCCCTCGACGTCCTGCCCGGATGGGTGGTCGTGGCGCTGGTCGCCCTCGCGTTGATGCTCGTCATGAGCAGCATGGACACTCTCCTGAACGGCATCGCCAGCATCTTCACGACGGACCTGCCCCGCGTCCGACCCGCTCTGGCCGGACGGCGGCTGCTCAGCTCGGCGCGCGTCATCACCGCGCTCCTCATCCTGCCCGCCGCCGTCGTCGGGTTCGCGTTCGACAGCGTGCTCTACCTCTTCCTCATCGCCGACCTCGTCTGCGCCGGCGCCATGGTCCCAGCATTCGCGGGCATGTGGGAGCGGCGGCTCAGCGGCACAGGCGCCGTGGTCAGCGCGTCGGCCGGCGTCGCCGTAGGCGCGCTCTTCTTCCCCACGAAGAGCCTCGCGGGATGGTGGACATGGGACGGCTTGACCAGCGTGTGGCACATCCTCGCCTCCGGGAACCTCCTCGCGAGCTTCCTATCGGCCGTCGTCGTATCGACCGCCGCCGCCGTCGCGTTCACGGTCGCCGCCCGGCGAGGCAAGGGTGCGGGGTTCGACCTCGACCGGCTCACCAACGACATGCAGCCCCTGGAAGCCGGCGCATGAGCGGCTGCGAGCAGCTGCGTCCCATTAGGAAGGTCAGGAAGGAGGCCATCCATGCCTGAGCGCTTCAGCGACCGCCTCCGACGGGTCGTGGACCCGGTCTGGCAGGCGCAGCACGATCACCCCTTCATCCGAGGCATCGGCGACGGCGGGTTGGACCTAGCGCGCTTCCGGCACTGGGTGCGGCAGGACTACCGCTTCCTCATCGAGTACGCCCGCATACTCGCCACGGCCGCCGCGCGCGCCCCCGACCTCGCAACCATGACCAAGCTGGCGGCGCTCACCAACGAGACTCTTGCAACCGAGATGTCGCTCCACCGCTCCTACTCGGAGGAGTTCGGCATCGGCAATGAGGAGCTCGAGCGCGAGGAGATGTCTCCCACGTGCCGGGCCTACACCGATTTCCTCGTCCGCACTGCGGCCACGGGAAGCTTCCCGGAGATCGTCGGGGCGCTCCTGCCGTGCACGTGGGGCTTCGCCGAAATCGGCCTCGGCCTCGCGGCCAAGGGCAAGCCGTCCGACCGGCGTTACGCCGCCTGGATCGACATGTACTCATCCCCGGAGTTCGTCGAGCTTGCCGACTGGTGCCGGACGCTGATGGACCGCGTAGTAGCCGGACTCCCTGAAAGGGAGCTGGCGAAGGTGGAGGAGGCGTTCGTCGCCAGCAGCCGGTACGAATACCTGTTCTGGGAGATGGCGTGGACCGAGGAGAAGTGGCCCGTATGAATCAAGCCCGCAGGCCTGTCGCGCTAACGATTGCCGGCTCGGACTCGGGCGGAGGCGCTGGCGTGCAGGCGGACCTCAAGACCTTCGCCGCGTTCGAGGTCTATGGCGCCAGCGCCCTCACCGCCATTACCGCGCAGAACACGCTCGGCGTAACCGGCATCCATGAGCTGCCCATCGAGATGGTCCGCGGGCAAATCGACGCCGTTGCATCTGACATCGGCGTGGACGCCGCCAAGATCGGCATGCTCTCCAGCGCCGCCATCATCGAGGCCGTGGCCGAGGGCGTCCAGGCCCACTCCATCGAGAAGCTCGTGCTCGACCCTGTGATGGTCGCCAAGGGCGGCGACCGCCTCCTGCGAGAAGACGCAGTCCACGCCCTGACATCCCTGCTCCTGCCATTGGCCCTGGTCGCGACCCCCAACGCAGGGGAGGCCGAGGTCCTTTGCGGGCGCTCCGTCGAGACGATGGAGCAGGCCCGCGACGCCGCCAAGGCCATCCACTCCCTAGGTTGCAGCTATGTCGTCGTAAAGGGTGGGCACTTCGGCGCTGACGCCGTCGACGTGCTGTTCGACGGCGACGCGTTTGCCGACTTCCCTGCCAAGCGCATCGACACCACGAGCACCCACGGGACCGGTTGCACCTTCTCCTCCGCCATCGCCGCGAGCCTGGCCAAGGGCGAAACGGTCGAGAGCGCGGTCGCCCTCGCCAAGACTTACGTAACCGACGCTATAGCTTCCGCCTTCCCCGTCGGAGCCGGCCACGGCCCGCTCAATCACTTCCACCGATGGTGGGTGCCCCAGCCTCCGCCATCCCCTTAGCTAGGGGAAAGACGCCCCCGTTCCCAAGCCTACGGACGATGTCTCGAAGGCCCCATTGAAGCGCCTCCCGTTGCCCCTCGAGAGAGGGGGCGATGAACGGAAATGCGGGGCCCCACATTTGCCGGGAAACAGGCCATTGTCACTATTGACGGCAGTTTTCACCTGCTATACTCCGGCCCCAGCACGCAGGGTGCTAGCACCGAACGTCAGTAGGAGGTGTTGACTTGGCAACGCTACGTAAAGGAGACCTCGCCGCGAAGGTCGCCGGTAAGCTGAACGGGCCTCGTTCTTGGGGCGACAGTGCGCTGAACGCAGTGCTCGATAGCATTCGTGAATCCCTAGCCGCCGGAGACCGCGTGGTCCTTACCGGATTCGGCTCTTTCGAGGCCCGTCAGGTAAAGGAACGTCAGGTGCGCGCGATTCGAGGACGCCAAGCCGGACAGCGCGTGACGGTGCCCGCCCACAAGCGAGTCGGCTTCACGCCCGGCTCCGACCTTGCAGGAGCCGTCAGCGGCAAAAAGTAACGAGTCCGCCGGCGCGCTCCCCCCAGAGGTATCCAGAACGAAGAACGAGGCCCTGTAATAGGGGCCTCGTTCATTCTGCAAACGTCAACTCCCGGTTCAACGGTCGAATCCCTTCGGCTACCATACCCTCGTGGCCGAGGAACGCTACATCGCCCTCGTCGACTTAGACGCCTTCTACGCCTCCGTCGAGGAGATCGAGGACCCCGCTCTCGTGGGCAAGCCGCTTCTGATCGGCGGCAGGCCCGAGTCCCGGGGCGTCGTCGCAGCAGCCTCCTACGAGGCGCGCAAATACGGGTGCCGCTCCGCAATGCCGATGTCACAGGCGGTCCGCCTCTGCCCCAACGCCGTCGTCATGCCTCCGCGCTTCCATCTCTACCGCGACTACTCCAACCAGGTGATGGACATCCTGCGCCGAGAGTCCGAGCTCATGCAGCAGATGTCCATAGACGAGGCCTACGTCGACCTCACGCCCGTCACCCGCACGATGCACGACGCCCAAGGCTTGGCACACCGCATGCAGGCGCGCATCCGCCTCGAAATCGGACTGCCGTGTTCGGTCGGCCTGGCGGCCAACAAAATGGTGGCGAAAGTCGCGTGCGAGTCCGGCAAGCCGGGCGGGTTCGTCGTGGTCGAGCCGGGCGCCGAGGCGGCGTTCCTCGCTGGCCTCGACGTGCGCTCCTTACCCGGCATTGGGCCGCAATCGACCAAGCGGCTGAAGGCGCACGGGTTCGAGACCCTCGGCCAGGTCGCGGGCGCGTCGCCGGAGGCGCTCACCACCGTCCTCGGGCCGTGGGGCGTCGTGCTTCAGCGACGCGCTCAGGGAGAAGACCCGTCGCCGGTGACGACGGACCGCGAGGCCAAGTCCGTCAGCGCCGAGGAGACTTTCGCCGAGGACGTCCGCGCACGCGAGCCCCTCGCGGAGGAGCTGCGCAAGATGGCCGCGCGGGTCGCAGGTTCCCTCGAACGCCACGGCCTCGTGGGGCGCACGGTCACGCTCAAGCTGCGACGCGCCGACTTCACGACGCTAACGCGGTCCGCGAGCAAGGAGAGCGCCACATCCCACCAAGATGCGATACTTGCCGACGCACTCCGCCTCCTCGACGCCAACTGGACGCCAGGGGAGCCCGTGCGGCTGGTCGGCGTCGGGGTCAGCAACCTCCGTCCCGTGCAAGCGCCTGGCCAGCTCCGCATGGACGCGCTCATCAATCAGATCAAGGTCTAAGCGACATGCTCCTGATCAACGAAGACGAGGTCCGCCGGCTGCTGCCCATGGACGAGTGCGTCGACGCTCTCGACGCCGCGTTCGAGGAGTGGGCGCGCGGCTCCGTATCCAATGCGCCGCGCTACAGGCTTCCCCTCGTGAGAGGCGCGCAGCAGGTGATGGCCGGCATGTCCGATGAGATTGGGGCGACCGGCCTCAAGACGTACGTCTCCGGCGCCCGGGGCGGGAGCCGGATGGTCGTCCTTCTCTTCAGCGTCGAGGACGGCCAACCCCTCGCCATGCTCTCGGCGAGCGCCCTCGGGCAGATACGGACCGGCGCGGCGAGCGGCGTGGCCAGCCGATATATGGCCAGGGACGACGCCAAGACCGTTGGCATGATCGGCAGCGGGAGCCAGGCGCAGACGCAACTGGCCGCGATGTGCGCGGTGCGCCCCGTCGAGCAAGCGCTCGTCTACAGCCGCACCGCCGAACGGCGAGAGGCCTTCGCCCAAGAGATGTCGGCCGCCCTGGGCATCGACGTTCGCGCCGTCGATTCCTCCGACGCCGCAGTCGCCGACGTAGACATCGTCTGCGCCATCACCAACTCGCGCGAGCCGGTCTTCAACGGGGAGTCGCTCAAGCCCGGCGCTCACGTAAACGCGGCGGGCAGCAACCACTGGATGCGCCGCGAGATCGACGAGGCCACGATCAAGCGCAGCGCCCTCATCGTCGCGGACGACGTGCAGGACGCGAAAATCGAGTGCGGAGAGCTCATCTGGGCGGCGGAGCGCAGGGCTTTCAGGTGGGAGCAAGCCGTCGACCTCAAAGACGTCGTGAGCGGGCGTGTGTCAGGCCGCCCCTCACCCGACTCGATTACACTCTTCGAGTCCCAAGGCCTCGCCATCGAAGACGTTGCAGCCGGGATGCTCGTCTACCGTAAGGCCGTCGCCGCCGGCCTTGGGCGCGCGATCGAGCTGTAGCGGCCCGCAAACGGATAACATCGGACCATGGCCGAAGAGAAGTACGAACCCAAAGCCATCGACATCACCCCGGACGGCCTGCACATCGTCTGGAGGGACGGCGTCGAAACGCTCCTGCCTCACCGCTACCTGCGCGGCCATTGCGGCTGCGCCCAGTGCGTCGACGAGCTAACGCACCTCCGGCGCACCGGCGTGGACGACGTCCCGACGGACATAACCATCGAAGCGTACATGGAGGTGGGCCGCTATGCCGTCGGCCTGCTCTTCAGCGACCTCCACGAAACAGGGATATTCCCCTTCAAACTGCTGCGGGATCTGGCCTCCCAGCCTGCCGGTTAACCCGCTGCCGTTCTCATGGCATGTTCCATCATGCCTCCTACCCCAGAAACGCCTCGGCCGCGGCGGTGAGATTCTGGTCCGGCTCTTCTTCCGCATCTGTAGGCTCCTCCGCCACGCCCATGCGCTCCTTCAACGCCGAGACCGCCTCGTGCGACCCATAGACGGTGGTGAGCCGGCCGTTCACGCGTACCCGCATCTTGCCGATGTGGCCCGTCTTGGCCAGCAGCCAGAGCGACCAGTTCAGAGCGGAGCGCTTTAGGCGCGGAAATGCTCTGATGAGCTCGTCGCCCTGGTACTCGAACACCTCGTCGGGGCGGCGCATCAGTTCCTCGTAGACCATCGCCTGCAACGGCGGCAGTCCGCCTTGGGCAGGAAGGCTGTACTCGGCTATCTGAGATATCTTCATCCCAGCTCCTTGGATCATTCCTAAGAAAACACTTAGCTAGAGTTTAGGTTTTGCGCCAAGAACTGAGAAGCAAACTTGCGTGCGCGTAAGCGCGCATTAGCCTGCGGGCGCAGTGCGGCGCGCTCCGGGCGTCTGATAAACTGACCACGGCCGCCGACGGGCGGCCCATTTCGTGCGAGCGACGCTATGACCGAACAACCAGCCCAACGCCTCTCCGCCGACGAGGTCCGCCAAGTTGCGGCCCTCTGCCACATCGCCCTCTCCGACGAAGAGGTCGAGCATCTCCGCGACGAGATGGCCAAGCTCCTCGGCGAGGTTAGTGTCCTCAGGAACATCGACACCACCGGCGTAGAGCCCACCGGCCACGCCGTCGAGCAGGTCCACACGGTCATGCGCGCTGACGAACCCCGGCCCCCCCTCGACCGCGAGGACGTGCTCGCCAACGCCCCGAGACGCGATGGCGATTTCTTCCGCGTGCAGGCCGTCATGGAGGAGTCGTAACGGTGGTCGACCTCCATTACCTCACCGCCGCCGAGATGTCGCGGGCCCTCCGCGCCAAGGATGTCTCGGCAGTCGAGCTGGCCGCGGCTCATCAGCAACGCATCGCCGAGCTCGACCCCCGGATCGGCGCATACCTCGCCGTCACACCCGAGCTTGCCCGACGACAAGCCGAGGCTGCCGACCAGCGCCTGGCGTCCGGGGATGCGCCGCCGCTGACCGGCGTGCCCATGCAGCTGAAGGACAACCTCTCGACGCGCGGCGTGCCGACCACCTGCGCCTCCGCCATGCTCGACGGCTACCATCCCCCCTACGACGCAACCGTCGCGTCGGCGTTGGCGGACGCGGGCGCCGTGCTGTTGGGCAAGGGAAACATGGACGAGTTCGCCATGGGCTCATCCAACGAGACATCGGCTTTCAAGCCGGTCCGCAACCCATGGAACCTCTCCCGCGTGCCGGGCGGATCGAGCGGCGGCCCCGCCGCCGCTGTGGCTGCCGGTCTCGCGCCCTTCTCACTCGGCTCCGACACCGGAGGCTCGATCCGGCAGCCCGCGGCGCTCTGCGGCATCGTGGGGCTCAAGCCGACCTACGGCCTCGTCTCCCGGTTCGGCCTCATCGCGTTCGCTTCGTCGCTCGACCAGATCGGCCCGCTGACCCGGTCCGTCGAGGACGCCGCGCTCGTGATGAACGCCATCGCCGGACACGATCCCCTCGACTCGACCAGCATCCCCGCCCCCGTCCCCGACTACGCCGACGGCATCGCGGGCGGCGTGAAGGGCCTACGGGTGGGCGTCGTCTCCGAGTACTTCGGCGACGGTATTGACCCCGCCCAGCCTCCGCCATCCCCTTAGCTAGGGGAAAGACGCCCCCGTTCCCAAGCCTACGGACGATGTCTCGAAGGCCCCATTGAAGCGCCTCCCGTTGCCCCTCGAGAGAGGGGGCGATGAACGGAAATGCGGGGCCCCACATTTGCCGGGAAACAGGCCATTGTCACTATTGACGGCAGTTTTCACCTGCTATACTCCGGCCCCAGCACGCAGGGTGCTAGCACCGAACGTCAGTAGGAGGTGTTGACTTGGCAACGCTACGTAAAGGAGACCTCGCCGCGAAGGTCGCCGGTAAGCTGAACGGGCCTCGTTCTTGGGGCGACAGTGCGCTGAACGCAGTGCTCGATAGCATTCGTGAATCCCTAGCCGCCGGAGACCGCGTGGTCCTTACCGGATTCGGCTCTTTCGAGGCCCGTCAGGTAAAGGAACGTCAGGTGCGCGCGATTCGAGGACGCCAAGCCGGACAGCGCGTGACGGTGCCCGCCCACAAGCGAGTCGGCTTCACGCCCGGCTCCGACCTTGCAGGAGCCGTCAGCGGCAAAAAGTAACGAGTCCGCCGGCGCGCTCCCCCCAGAGGTATCCAGAACGAAGAACGAGGCCCTGTAATAGGGGCCTCGTTCATTCTGCAAACGTCAACTCCCGGTTCAACGGTCGAATCCCTTCGGCTACCATACCCTCGTGGCCGAGGAACGCTACATCGCCCTCGTCGACTTAGACGCCTTCTACGCCTCCGTCGAGGAGATCGAGGACCCCGCTCTCGTGGGCAAGCCGCTTCTGATCGGCGGCAGGCCCGAGTCCCGGGGCGTCGTCGCAGCAGCCTCCTACGAGGCGCGCAAATACGGGTGCCGCTCCGCAATGCCGATGTCACAGGCGGTCCGCCTCTGCCCCAACGCCGTCGTCATGCCTCCGCGCTTCCATCTCTACCGCGACTACTCCAACCAGGTGATGGACATCCTGCGCCGAGAGTCCGAGCTCATGCAGCAGATGTCCATAGACGAGGCCTACGTCGACCTCACGCCCGTCACCCGCACGATGCACGACGCCCAAGGCTTGGCACACCGCATGCAGGCGCGCATCCGCCTCGAAATCGGACTGCCGTGTTCGGTCGGCCTGGCGGCCAACAAAATGGTGGCGAAAGTCGCGTGCGAGTCCGGCAAGCCGGGCGGGTTCGTCGTGGTCGAGCCGGGCGCCGAGGCGGCGTTCCTCGCTGGCCTCGACGTGCGCTCCTTACCCGGCATTGGGCCGCAATCGACCAAGCGGCTGAAGGCGCACGGGTTCGAGACCCTCGGCCAGGTCGCGGGCGCGTCGCCGGAGGCGCTCACCACCGTCCTCGGGCCGTGGGGCGTCGTGCTTCAGCGACGCGCTCAGGGAGAAGACCCGTCGCCGGTGACGACGGACCGCGAGGCCAAGTCCGTCAGCGCCGAGGAGACTTTCGCCGAGGACGTCCGCGCACGCGAGCCCCTCGCGGAGGAGCTGCGCAAGATGGCCGCGCGGGTCGCAGGTTCCCTCGAACGCCACGGCCTCGTGGGGCGCACGGTCACGCTCAAGCTGCGACGCGCCGACTTCACGACGCTAACGCGGTCCGCGAGCAAGGAGAGCGCCACATCCCACCAAGATGCGATACTTGCCGACGCACTCCGCCTCCTCGACGCCAACTGGACGCCAGGGGAGCCCGTGCGGCTGGTCGGCGTCGGGGTCAGCAACCTCCGTCCCGTGCAAGCGCCTGGCCAGCTCCGCATGGACGCGCTCATCAATCAGATCAAGGTCTAAGCGACATGCTCCTGATCAACGAAGACGAGGTCCGCCGGCTGCTGCCCATGGACGAGTGCGTCGACGCTCTCGACGCCGCGTTCGAGGAGTGGGCGCGCGGCTCCGTATCCAATGCGCCGCGCTACAGGCTTCCCCTCGTGAGAGGCGCGCAGCAGGTGATGGCCGGCATGTCCGATGAGATTGGGGCGACCGGCCTCAAGACGTACGTCTCCGGCGCCCGGGGCGGGAGCCGGATGGTCGTCCTTCTCTTCAGCGTCGAGGACGGCCAACCCCTCGCCATGCTCTCGGCGAGCGCCCTCGGGCAGATACGGACCGGCGCGGCGAGCGGCGTGGCCAGCCGATATATGGCCAGGGACGACGCCAAGACCGTTGGCATGATCGGCAGCGGGAGCCAGGCGCAGACGCAACTGGCCGCGATGTGCGCGGTGCGCCCCGTCGAGCAAGCGCTCGTCTACAGCCGCACCGCCGAACGGCGAGAGGCCTTCGCCCAAGAGATGTCGGCCGCCCTGGGCATCGACGTTCGCGCCGTCGATTCCTCCGACGCCGCAGTCGCCGACGTAGACATCGTCTGCGCCATCACCAACTCGCGCGAGCCGGTCTTCAACGGGGAGTCGCTCAAGCCCGGCGCTCACGTAAACGCGGCGGGCAGCAACCACTGGATGCGCCGCGAGATCGACGAGGCCACGATCAAGCGCAGCGCCCTCATCGTCGCGGACGACGTGCAGGACGCGAAAATCGAGTGCGGAGAGCTCATCTGGGCGGCGGAGCGCAGGGCTTTCAGGTGGGAGCAAGCCGTCGACCTCAAAGACGTCGTGAGCGGGCGTGTGTCAGGCCGCCCCTCACCCGACTCGATTACACTCTTCGAGTCCCAAGGCCTCGCCATCGAAGACGTTGCAGCCGGGATGCTCGTCTACCGTAAGGCCGTCGCCGCCGGCCTTGGGCGCGCGATCGAGCTGTAGCGGCCCGCAAACGGATAACATCGGACCATGGCCGAAGAGAAGTACGAACCCAAAGCCATCGACATCACCCCGGACGGCCTGCACATCGTCTGGAGGGACGGCGTCGAAACGCTCCTGCCTCACCGCTACCTGCGCGGCCATTGCGGCTGCGCCCAGTGCGTCGACGAGCTAACGCACCTCCGGCGCACCGGCGTGGACGACGTCCCGACGGACATAACCATCGAAGCGTACATGGAGGTGGGCCGCTATGCCGTCGGCCTGCTCTTCAGCGACCTCCACGAAACAGGGATATTCCCCTTCAAACTGCTGCGGGATCTGGCCTCCCAGCCTGCCGGTTAACCCGCTGCCGTTCTCATGGCATGTTCCATCATGCCTCCTACCCCAGAAACGCCTCGGCCGCGGCGGTGAGATTCTGGTCCGGCTCTTCTTCCGCATCTGTAGGCTCCTCCGCCACGCCCATGCGCTCCTTCAACGCCGAGACCGCCTCGTGCGACCCATAGACGGTGGTGAGCCGGCCGTTCACGCGTACCCGCATCTTGCCGATGTGGCCCGTCTTGGCCAGCAGCCAGAGCGACCAGTTCAGAGCGGAGCGCTTTAGGCGCGGAAATGCTCTGATGAGCTCGTCGCCCTGGTACTCGAACACCTCGTCGGGGCGGCGCATCAGTTCCTCGTAGACCATCGCCTGCAACGGCGGCAGTCCGCCTTGGGCAGGAAGGCTGTACTCGGCTATCTGAGATATCTTCATCCCAGCTCCTTGGATCATTCCTAAGAAAACACTTAGCTAGAGTTTAGGTTTTGCGCCAAGAACTGAGAAGCAAACTTGCGTGCGCGTAAGCGCGCATTAGCCTGCGGGCGCAGTGCGGCGCGCTCCGGGCGTCTGATAAACTGACCACGGCCGCCGACGGGCGGCCCATTTCGTGCGAGCGACGCTATGACCGAACAACCAGCCCAACGCCTCTCCGCCGACGAGGTCCGCCAAGTTGCGGCCCTCTGCCACATCGCCCTCTCCGACGAAGAGGTCGAGCATCTCCGCGACGAGATGGCCAAGCTCCTCGGCGAGGTTAGTGTCCTCAGGAACATCGACACCACCGGCGTAGAGCCCACCGGCCACGCCGTCGAGCAGGTCCACACGGTCATGCGCGCTGACGAACCCCGGCCCCCCCTCGACCGCGAGGACGTGCTCGCCAACGCCCCGAGACGCGATGGCGATTTCTTCCGCGTGCAGGCCGTCATGGAGGAGTCGTAACGGTGGTCGACCTCCATTACCTCACCGCCGCCGAGATGTCGCGGGCCCTCCGCGCCAAGGATGTCTCGGCAGTCGAGCTGGCCGCGGCTCATCAGCAACGCATCGCCGAGCTCGACCCCCGGATCGGCGCATACCTCGCCGTCACACCCGAGCTTGCCCGACGACAAGCCGAGGCTGCCGACCAGCGCCTGGCGTCCGGGGATGCGCCGCCGCTGACCGGCGTGCCCATGCAGCTGAAGGACAACCTCTCGACGCGCGGCGTGCCGACCACCTGCGCCTCCGCCATGCTCGACGGCTACCATCCCCCCTACGACGCAACCGTCGCGTCGGCGTTGGCGGACGCGGGCGCCGTGCTGTTGGGCAAGGGAAACATGGACGAGTTCGCCATGGGCTCATCCAACGAGACATCGGCTTTCAAGCCGGTCCGCAACCCATGGAACCTCTCCCGCGTGCCGGGCGGATCGAGCGGCGGCCCCGCCGCCGCTGTGGCTGCCGGTCTCGCGCCCTTCTCACTCGGCTCCGACACCGGAGGCTCGATCCGGCAGCCCGCGGCGCTCTGCGGCATCGTGGGGCTCAAGCCGACCTACGGCCTCGTCTCCCGGTTCGGCCTCATCGCGTTCGCTTCGTCGCTCGACCAGATCGGCCCGCTGACCCGGTCCGTCGAGGACGCCGCGCTCGTGATGAACGCCATCGCCGGACACGATCCCCTCGACTCGACCAGCATCCCCGCCCCCGTCCCCGACTACGCCGACGGCATCGCGGGCGGCGTGAAGGGCCTACGGGTGGGCGTCGTCTCCGAGTACTTCGGCGACGGTATTGACCCCGCTGTCGCTGAATCGGTGAAAGCGGCCATCTCTCAGCTCGAGTCCCTCGGCGCAGAGACCGTCGAGGTCTCCCTGCCGACCTCGCGCGCCGCCCTGGCGGTCTACTACATCCTCGCCCCGTCCGAGTGTTCGGCCAACCTGGCGCGGTACGACGGCGTGAAGTACGGCTACTCCGACCAGGAAGCCGACGGCATGTGGACCGCCCTCGACTCGACGCGCCGCAAAGGATTCGGGGACGAGGTGCGCCGACGCATCATGATGGGCACGTACGCGCTCTCGGCGGGCTACTACGACGCCTACTACAGGAAGGCGCAGCAGGTGCGGACGCTCATCCGGCGCGAGTTCGACGCCGCCTTCCGGAACGTCGACGTCCTCGCGCTCCCCACCTCTCCGAACGTCGCGTTCGAGATCGGCGGCATCGTCGACCCGCTGGTCATGCACGCAAACGACATCTGCACGATCCCCGCCAACATCGCCGGCATCCCCGGCCTTTCGGTCCCCTGCGGGTTCATCGACGGTCTCCCCGTCGGCCTCCAGCTCTTGGGGCCTCACCTCAGCGAGCGAACGCTCCTCCGCGCCGCCTACGCCTACGAGCAATCGACGGACTGGCGCACCCGCCACCCCGACCTCTAACGGGCGGTCTCTGTAGCGGGCGTCCACCCGGCGGGCATATCCCTGCACTATGGACCACGTTCGCGAGAGCCACTCCAAGGCGGTGGCGGCGTGGAATACGACGTGACAGAATGGGCATGACAGCGTCGTTTGTGCGCCTTCCGATTGGCTAAGGCAAGGGGTAAGCAATGGGCGAGCGTCTCCGGCATGTTCAACTCACGCTCAGTTTCGAGCGCGAGGGAAACAAATGGGTGGGGACATGCGTTGAGATGAGCACCAGCACCTATGCGCGCACACTGAAGGACTGCGAGAGCGCGCTTCGCGAGTTGGTCTTAGAGCATCTCAATCTCCTTGAGCAGGCTGGAGAACGACGCGCCTTCTTCGAGCGGTGGGGGATAGAGCTCTCCCCTGCGAAGCCAAAGAGCATCGTCCTCCATCCGCACGGATCCAACTGGAAGCAAGTGCTGAAGTCAACCTCGAACGGGCCCTTCTATCAGCCGGGGGTCTTTCCCGTCGGCGGCCTCACACGCGGAGAGAAGACTGGAGTCTCGGTTTAACCCGTGGCTGACATACCAGCGGTCACCGGATGGCAGCTGCTCTCGCTGTTGGAGCGTGACGGAATGGGAGATTCTCCGCATACCCGGTTTGCGACAGTCAAGCCCACCCGTGAGCCTATTCCAAGCAGGACGCTGCACGAGATACTCGGTCCGAAGCAGACTGGGCTTGGCAGAGCCGGACTAAGCCGACTGCTTCAAAAGAAGAATCGTTGATTCTTGGCAGGGCGCAAACGAGCCCTGTAGATAACATATCCCCCAGCCTCTAGCGGGCGATGTCTCTGCGCTGGAATACAACCAGCGCTCCGCCGAACCCGGCTGCCGCCACGCCGAACAGCACGATCAGGTCTCGCCACGGGACCTCCCCGCTCTGAGCCAGGCCGAGCGGATCGTAGTAATGGAACAGCGTCAGCGGGCCCGCCGGGCCTGCCGGAGACCAGATCAGCGAGAGGAAGTCGACGAAGTACATCGCCGTCGCGACGCCCGCGCTCCAGACGACCGTCTGACCGCCATCAGAGCTCGCCGCCGAGATGAGCGCCGTGATGCCTCCCGCCGCCAGCACGAGCCCCAGCATGTTCAGCTGCACGAGCAGAAGCAGCCGGTTATCGATGTCTCTCCCGATGCCCGTGAGCGCGGCCCCGGCGAACGTTCCCAGCCACGTCGCGAGCATGATGGCGACCGCTCCCGCCGCCAGCACGCCCAGTTTCGCTGTCAGATAGCGCCACCGCGCGATGGGCGAGGCCAGCAGCATCAGCGCCGTTCCCCGCTCAATCTCCCGCGCCGAGGCCCCGCTGGCGACGGTGACGACAAACGCGATTCCCGCGATGATGTAGAACGGATGGCGGTAGTCCGCCGCGATGTAGCCCGTCGCGCTGGTCGCGAAGCCGCCCTGCGCCCGGAAGAGCGCCGCGATGGGCGCCGGCACGAGGTCGAACAGCTCCTCGAACGCCTCCATCCCTCCGAACGCCTCGAACGTATAGACGATAACCATGCTTACCGCGAACACGCCCGCCGAGACCGCAAGCAGCCCGATGCGGTAGGCGCGGAAGGTCTCGCGGAACACGCTAAGCACTGCCGTCCTCCTCCGCGCGCGCTCCGTAGTAGCGCAGAAACAGCTCGTCGAGATCCAGCCGCTCGTAGGTCATATCGGCCAGGTCGTGCTTGGCGAGCTCCCGCACCACGGCGTTGAGGTCGCCCGAAACCGCCAGCCGCCACCTGTTCCCTTCCCGCGACAGCACCTCGACGCCCGGGGCGCTGATATCGCCTGCCGGCGGCGTCCGGAACTCAATGGCCATCGTCCGCGTCTTGCCCTCCCGGAGAGCATCCACGGACCCTGTCTCCACGATTCTCCCTGCCCTGATCAGCGCGACCCGCTCGCAGACCTCCTGCACGTCGGGAAGGACGTGGGAAGACATGAAGACTGTCGCCCCTCTGTCCTGCGCCTCGCGAATGAGTCTGAACAGCTCCTGCCGCATCAGCGGGTCGAGCGCCTCCGTCGGCTCGTCCATGATGAGCAGCTCGGGGTCGTGCTGCATCGCCTGAGCGAGGGCGAGCTTCTTGGCCATCCCCGACGAGTAGCCCTTTACCTTCCGCTGAAGCGCCGACCGTGGCATTTCCAGACGGTCGAGCAGCTCGGTCTGGCGCGGCGCGCCCTGCTTCATGCCTCGCAGGCTCGCCATATAGTCGAGGAACGCTTGTCCGGTGAACCCGCCCCCAAAGGCGACCACGTCCGGCAGGAAGCCGACCCTCGCCTTGATCGCCACCGTATCGCGCCAGGCGTCCGACCCCAGCACGTGGACGGAGCCCCCATCGCCGCGGATGAACCCCATCAGGACACGGATGGTGGTCGTCTTGCCCGCCCCGTTCGGCCCTAGGAACCCGAATACCTCCCCGCGTTCGACCCTCAGGTCAACGCCTCTGAGCGCCTCGACGTCGCCGAAGCGCTTCCGAACGCCCTCGACCCGGATTGCCTCGCTCAAGCCGCTTCCTCGTTGACGACGCTGCCGCTCACGACGCGCAGACGGCGCGCGCCATCGACGTGGACGGCCCGCAGCACGTTCCCGTCCGCCGTCGTAACGATCGTCTGCGGGTAGGCGCTCGCCTCCTCCAACACCAACGTCCGCCTCGGCTCATCCAGCTCCGAAAGCACGTCGTCTAGCAGCAGTAGCGGCGGGTCTCCACGCCGCTCCGCCAGCAGACGCCCCTCTGCCAGTCGAAGGGCGAGCGCGGCCAGCCGCGCCTGCCCCCGCGAAGCGTGGCGGGCTATCTCCATTCCCCCGAGCAGCAGGCGGAGGTCGTCGCGGTGAGGCCCAACCAGCGTCATCCCCAACGCGCGCTCCCGGCGCCTCGACGCCCGCAGCGCCTTCGCCATCGCCTGCGCGTACTCCCCGTCCTGAGGACGCGCCGAAGTCGCCACGTACTCGACGGACAGGCTCCCGCCGCCGTACAGACGGTCGAACGCCTCGCCGACGAGCCCGGCGAGCCTGTCCGTCGACGTCCATCGCTCCGCCAAGACAATTGCCCCTTCCGCCGATAGCGATTCGTCCCAGAAACCAAGCTCGTCCTCGTTCGCTCGGCTCTCGCGCATCGCCTTCAGCAAGGCGTTCCTCTGGGAGAGCACTCGCTGATAGCGCGAGAGCGCCTGCACGTAACGCCGCGACGTCTGCGATAGCAGTATGTCCAGGTACCGCCGCCGCCCCGACGGCGAGCCGAACACCAGGTCGATGTCCTCGGCCGAGAAGAGCACCGCGCTCATCACTCCAACCAAGTCCGACGCGCGTTTCGGAACGCCGTTGACGCGCACTCGTTTCAGCACCCCCGGCCCAGCGGCGCAGTCCAACCCCACGCGCAGCTCGACCGGTCCCTCGCGGCCTGCCAGCGTCGCTGCGGCGATTGCGTACCCACCGGCGTCCGCCGCCTCCCACGATACAAGGTCGCGCTCCGTCTGCGCGCGGTAGGACTTGCCGATGGCGAGCAGATAGAGCGCTTCGAGAAGATTGCTCTTACCCTCCGCATTGTCTCCGACAACCGTCGTCAGGCCCGGTCCGAGGGGTAGGTCGAGCTGCCGGTAGGAGCGGAAATTGGTCAGCGAGAGCTTCGTGACCTGCACTCCGCCATTCTACCGAAGAGCAATCGTCAACGACGCTCAACATCGTCTCTCTAGCAGGTTGTCGCGGCGTATCGCGTCTCTCTACACTGAGACTAATCCTCAGGAAGACCGCAGGGTGAACCGCCTTGACCACCTACCTCACATCGCGCCGGGGACTCTTCGTAGCCGCCCTAATAGCCGTTGTCGCCCTCGTAGCCGCCTGTAGCGACCCGACCCCCACCCCAACCCCGACTCCGACTCCCTCGCCCACTCCTACGGCGACCCCCACCCCCACCCCGGCGCCGACAGCTACGCCGACCCCCGCGCCGACTGCCACGCCAACCCCAGAGGCGATGCCGGCGCCGGAGCCCGACTCAGACCCAACGTCGGGCATGACTATCGACGAAAACACACTTGGTCGCGACCTCATTGCCTTGCTCGGCGAGGAAGAGCAATCGTGCCTCCGCGAAAGGCTTGGCGACGAGACGCTTGCCGCCCTCCTCGATCAGCCAATCCTCATGGCCGCCCCGAACGTTGATTTCCCTCTCGATTGCCTCCAGACAGAGAACGCCGCGGGGCTCTACGTCGCCTTCCTCGACCTGAGCGTCGGTGGGCTCAGTCCTGAGAGCAAGACCTGCTTGGCCAACTTATTTGCCACTTCGGATTCGGTTGCGCTTCCGGGCGTGGAGCTCGATTCTCCTGAGTCCGTCACATTCTTCTTGGAGCTGACGCTCTGCCTGACCGACGAAGAAGCGGCAAGGATGGGGGGAGGCGAGTCGGGGTTTCCACCGCCTTCCCAGCTCCGGTGCGTCGTCGACATAGTGGGCGCGGATAAGTTCGGGGCTCTCGTCGCCGGCTTCACGGCGCCCGGAGGACCTCCGCCGGAGGTGCTCGAGGTAATGGGAGAGATACTGCAGGCCTTTGGCGCCTGCGGGATTGACCCCTCAGTGCTCGGGGGAGCGCCGCTGGCATAACCCGCCAGGCACTGTCGGATGGGGACGAATGACGCTAGCCGGCCTTCCGCGCTTCACGCTCGCGCGTATCAGCTGCGGTTGCCCAGTGCGCCGCTTGCCTGCGATGCTGTCCATAAACCATCTGGAGCCATGGTGTCCTTGCTCTCTTCAAAGCGCCCCGCATTCCCCTTGCTCACGCTGCTCGCTTTGGCCGTCTCCGCCCTCGCGCTGGCGGCCGCCTGCGGCAGCGACCCCACGCCTACTCCAACGCCCTCTCCGACGCCGACCCCCACTCCCGAGCCGGCCCTGACGATTGACGCGGACACGGTCTGGCGCGACGTGGCCGGCGCGCTCACGCCCAACGAGATTTCCTGCGTCCACGGCGAGCTCGGCGGGGACGCCTACGACGCCCTGCTCGACGAGCCGGTGCTGGCCGGCGGCCCCTACCTCGCTTCCCTGCCGGTAGGCTGCCTCGAGCAGGAGACCGCCATCGACTTCATCGTCGCCTTCCTGGATTTCCGGGTCGGCGGACTCAGCTCCGATAGCGAGACCTGCCTCCGCGGGACTTTCTCCACCGTCGACATCAGCCAGCTCGCCGGTCTGGCCGAGCCGACCGGCGACGTCAACGATATCGGCGGGGCAATAGGAGGCGCCGTCGGGCTGGCCTTCTGCCTCACGGACGAGGAAGCCGCGATGGTCTCGACGGGCGACTTGCTTGGAGACGCCATGGGCGACATCTCCCTCGCCCAATTCACGTGCGTGGTCGAACAGGTCGATATCACCGAGATACTCATGCTATTGGAGATTCTCAACGCCGGCGGCCAGCCCACCCTCCCGTCCCTGGACGTCTTTCAAGCCGTGGCCGACTGCGGCATCGACTTCAACACCGACGGCGGCGACGCCATGGAGGCGCCTCCCGACAGGCTCGGCGATGGAGCTGGCTCCGACTCCGGCCCGCTCGGCCTGCTCGAAGAGCTCGGGCCGGAGTTCGAGCCCTTCACGGAGTGCTTGCGGCGGAACGCCACGCAAGCGGAGATCGACGCCCTCTTCTCGGGCGACCTCTCCGCCCTGAGACCGGACGCAGCGGCCTGCTTCGACCACATCGGCGACCTTACGGAAGTCCTCGAACGCCTCCAGTCTCCCTCCTAGAAAGGACGGGGCGGGCCCCGCCTTACCGGCTCAATCGGACCGTGGAGTGGCGTCGCGGCCGGGGAACGGGGAGGTGGGCCCGCTCCTCTGCTACACTTACATCCGGCCCCATCACCCCACAGCTAGTCCTACGACTCCCGTGACCCAGCCTCCCCCGCCGATTGGCGAGATACAACCCATCGCCTGGCAAGACGACTGCCTCGTCCTGCTGGATCAAACGAAGCTGCCCGCCGTCGTCGAGTGGGCGCGTGTCCGTGATGTCCCTGAAGCCGTCGCCGCCATACGCGCGATGCAGGTGCGCGGCGCGCCGGCCATCGGCGTCACGGCCGCCTACGCCATGGCCCTGGCGGCGCGGAGCATCGACTCCCCGACCATGTCGTCCTTCCTCGACCTGCTCGAACCGCTCGCGGCCAAGATTGCCGCCGCCAGGCCCACCGCCGTGAATCTCGGCTGGGCCGTCCAACAGTGCCTCGACACGGCCAGAACATGCCGGGCGCCCAGCGAGGCGCGGGACCGCCTGCTGAAGCTAGCCCACTCCATGCGCGACCAGGACATCCAGGCCAACCGCGCCATAGGACGCTACGGCGCCGCCCTCATGCCGCGCTCGGGCGGCGTGCTCACCCACTGCAACACCGGCGCGCTCGCCACCGCGGGCTACGGCACCGCTCTGGGCGTCATTCGCGCGGCGTGGGAGCAGGGACGGCGCTTCTCCGTCTTCTGCACCGAGACGCGCCCTTGGCTCCAAGGAGCGCGCCTCACCACCTGGGAGCTGGCCCGCCTCGGCATCCCCGCGACCCTCATCGTCGACTCCGCGGCGGCCGTCATGATGGCGTCCGGCGAGGTCGACGCCGTCATCGTCGGGGCCGACCGCGTCGCCGCGAACGGCGACGTCGCCAATAAAGTGGGCACTTACATGCTGGCGGTGCTGGCCAAGGAGCACGACATCCCCTTCTACGTCGCCGCGCCGCGAGCCACCATCGACCTTGGCACGGGGCGCGGCGAGGACATACGCGTCGAGGAGCGCCCCCAGGAGGAAGTGACCTCCTTCGCGGGCCGGCGCGTCTCCGCGGAGGGGGTCGGCGCGCGCAACCCCGCCTTCGACATCACTCCCGCCCGCCTGATTGCTGCTGTCGTCACCGACCTCGGCGTCGTCCGCCCGCCTTACGAGACCGGACTGCGCGCGGCAGCCAACCGGACCAGCGCGGAAGGGGCCGCATGACCGCCGCCAGCCCCATCCGCATAGGCGTCATCGGCGGCACCGGCCTCTACGACATGCCCCTCGACAACCGCCGCGAGGTCGCTGTCAGCACGCCTTTCGGCGATCCAAGCGACGTAGTCACGATTGGCGACATTGACGGCGTCCCCATCGCCTTCCTGCCGCGCCACGGTAGGGGTCATCGGATACTCCCCACTGAGATTCCCGTTCGAGCCAACATTCACGCGCTGAAGCAGCTCGGCGTCGAGCGTCTCGTCTCCGTCAGCGCGGTGGGCAGCCTGAAAGAGGAGATTGCCCCGCTGCATCTCGTGGTCCCCGACCAGATGATCGACTGCACGAGGTTGCGCGAGAGCACCTTTTTCGGCGATGGTCTAGTAGCGCACGTCGCGTTCGCGGACCCATTCTGCCCCGACCTCTGCGAGCTTCTCGCAGCCGCAGCCGGCCAGACCGAGGCCACGGTGCATCGGGGCGGCGCTCTGGTGGTTATGGAAGGCCCCGCCTTCTCGACCAGGGCGGAGTCTCGCCTCTACCGGTCATGGGACGCGAGCATCATCGGCATGACGGCATTGCCCGAGGCCAAGCTCGCTCGCGAAGCCGAGATGTGCTACGCGGTGCTCGCCAGCGCTACCGACTACGACGTGTGGCATGACGGGCATGAAGACGTGACGGTTGAGGTTGTGGTGGCGAACTTACAACGGAACGCGGAAGTGTCGAGGCAGGCGCTGCGCCGCCTAGTCCCGGGCCTGACAGGCCCGCGGGACTGCGGATGCGGCGACTCCCTCAGAAACGCAATCGTCACCGCGAAAGAGCGCGTACCTCGAGAGACGCTGGACCGGCTCGGCCCAATCATTTCCAGGTACATGAGCTGACAAGGAGGATTCCCCATGGCGCGAGGCAGACAGGAACCCGGCGAGCCGTATCGCAGGATCTCCGTGCAGGAGGCCCACGAGATGCAGCAGGAAGGCGCTCTGGTCGTCGACGTCCGGCGGCCCGACGAGTGGGTCGCGGGCCACGTGTCCGGCGCCGTCCACATCCCCGTGGACGACATGCTCGGCGAGGCGGAAGAGAAGCTCCCCAAAGACCGGGACTTGCTCTTCATCTGCGCGGCCGGCGTGCGCAGCGGCCTAGCCGCCGAGATGGCGTCCGCCCTGGGATTCGAGGCGGAGCGCCTCTACAACATTGAGCAGGGCGCTCCCTCGTGGATAGATGCCCAGCTCCCGACCGACTACGGCGAATAGAACGGAGAAAACGTGCAGCCTGAAGGAAAGCTCGGAGACATCAAGGACCCCAGCCTCGCCGAGGAAGGTGTCAAGCTCATTGATTGGGCCGCGCGTGAGATGCCCGTCATCAAGCTCATCGGCCAGCGGTTCGCCGCGGAGCAACCTCTGAAGGGACTGACTCTCGCTGCGTGCCTCCACGTCACGACCGAGACCGCCAACCTCGCCCTGGCCCTCAAGGCGGGCGGCGCCGACGTCCACCTCTGCGCTAGCAACCCCCTATCCACCCAAGACCCCGTGGCGGCCGCCCTCGCCGTGGTCTACGACATACCCACCTACGCCATCAGGGGCGAAGACAACGACGTCTACTACGGCCATATCTTTTCGGCTATCGACGCGGGTCCCAATCTGACGATGGATGACGGTGCCGACGTGGTGGCGACCCTCCATACCCAGCGTCAGGCCCTCCTCGACAACGTCATCGGAGGCATGGAAGAGACGACGACCGGCGTGATCCGGCTTCGCAGCATGGCGCAAGCCGGCAAGCTAAAGTACCCCATCATCGCCGTGAACGAGGCCGACACCAAGCACATGTTCGACAACCGCTACGGCGCCGGTCAGAGCACGCTTGACGGCATCATGCGAGCGACCAACATCCTCTACGCTGGCAAGAACGTCGTCGTCGCCGGCTACGGATGGTGCGGTCGGGGCGTCGCCATGCGGGCGCACGGCATGGGCGCGCACGTAATCGTCACCGAGATAGACCCCGTCCGGGCCTTGGAGGCCACGATGGACGGCCACCAGGTCATGAAGATGGAAGACGCCGCCCGCGTCGGAGACATCTTCGTCACCGTGACCGGCGGCAAGCACGCCCTCGACGCCCAGCACTTCCAAGTGATGAAGGACGAGGCCGTCGTCGCCAACAGCGGGCACTTCAACATCGAGATCAACATCGATGCCCTGGAGGACGCGGCGTCGGAGAGGCGGGCCGTCAGACCGATGGTGGACCAATACGTCATGGGCGACGGCCGCAGGATCAACCTCCTTGCCGAGGGCAGGCTCGTGAACCTGGCCGCCGCCGAAGGCCACCCGTCGGCGGTGATGGACATGAGCTTCGCAAACCAGGCGCTCAGCGCGGAGTACATGGCGAAGCACGCCTCGGAGATGGCGATAGACGTGTACGACGTCCCTCCCGAGCTGGACCGCGAAGTGGCCTCCCTCAAGCTGCAAGCCATGGGACTCGCGACGGACACCCTCACCGAAGAACAGGCCGCCTACCTCGCCGGCTGGGAGGCCGGCACCTAGACTAGGCCGCCCGGGCTGCCGATTGAAAGATTGAAAGACCGGCGGTCAATCATCACGCCATCACGGGAGAACTCGGAGGACCCACCCGAATGACACAGACCGGAACCACGTTCGAGACCTCGCCCTCTTACCTTCTCACCTCGGAATCCGTAACCGAGGGGCACCCCGACAAGCTCTGCGATCAGGTGTCCGACGCCATCCTCGACGCAATCTACGCGCAGGACCCGGCGGCCCGCGTCGCCTGCGAGACCGCCACCGGGACCAACATCGTCGTCGTCCTCGGGGAGATCACCACCACCGCCAAGGTGGACTACGAGGCCATCGTCCGTGAGACCGTCAGACGCATCGGCTACGACGACCAGGAGATCGGCATCGACTACAAGACGTGCGAAGTCGTCATCCGCCTCCACGAGCAATCCCCCGACATCAAGGGCGGCGTGGACACTCCCCTGGAGGTGCGCGAGGACGGGGCCGGAAACAATGAAGTTGAGAACCCCGGCGCAGGCGACCAGGGCATGATGGTCGGTTTCGCGTGTAACGAGACCGAGGAACTGATGCCCCTCACCATCTCCCTCGCGCACAAGCTCACGCGCCGCCTCTCCATCGCGCGGAGGGAAGGCGTCGTCCCCTACCTGAAGCCGGACGGCAAGTCGCAAGTAACCGTGGAGTACGCGCATGGCAAGCCCAAGCGCATCGAGGCCATCGTCGTCAGCACCCAGCACAGCGCCGACGTAGACAACGAACAGATCGACCAGGATATCCGCCAGCACGTCATCGGCGAAGTCGTTCCTCACGGCATGATGGACGACGCAACCCGCATTTACGTGAACCCCTCCGGCCGCTTCGTGACCGGAGGACCGCACGGCGACTCTGGCCTTACGGGGCGTAAGATTATCGTGGACACCTATGGGGGCGTGGCGCGGCACGGCGGCGGCGCCTTCTCCGGCAAAGACCCCACCAAGGTGGACCGCTCCGCGGCGTACGCCGCCCGCTGGGTGGCTAAGAACATCGTCGCCGCTGGTCTCGCCGACCGCTGCGAGGTGCAGCTCTCCTACGCCATCGGGGTCGCTGACCCGACCAGCCTCGCCGTCGAGACTTTCGGCACGGGCAAGGTGGACAGCGCCCTCATCATTCAGCTCGTGAACGAGCATTTCGACCTGAGCCCGGGCGGCATCATCCGCGACCTCGGTCTCCGGCGCCCGATGTACGCCCAGACCGCATCCTACGGGCATTTCGGACGGTCGGACGTAGACCTGCCCTGGGAACGGACCGACAAAGTGGACGCGCTCCGAGCAGCGGCGAACCTGAGGTAGGGCCATGGCTGGCAGGCCCCTCATCCGGTTCGGGACCGACGGCTGGCGGGCGCTCATCGCCCGCGACTATACGTTCGAAAACGTCCGTGTCTGCGCGGCGGCGGTCGCTGGCTACCTCAAGGAGCGCGGCCTCGCCAACCGAGGCGTCGTGATCGGCTACGACTCCCGGTTCGGCTCACCCGAGTTCGCCGCTGAGGCGGCGCGGGTCGCGGCAGGGCTGGGGGTTCGCGTCTACCTTTCCAACCGCATCGTCCCCACGCCCGTCGTCAGCTACAACATCCTCGATCGCCGGGCCGGCGGGGGCGTCGTAATCACTGCGAGCCACAACTCCGGCCTCTGGAACGGCTTCAAGTACAAGCCCGACTACGGCGGCAGCGCGTCCCCCGAAGTCGTCGCCGAGCTCGAAACCCACATCGCCGCCCTCCTCGACGCGGGCGGCGTCGACGCGCCCGCGAGCGCGTCCGGAATCGAGACCATCGATATGGCCTCGCCCTACCTCGCGAACATCGGGAACGTCGTGGACATCAACGCTATCAGGTCCGCCGGCCTCCGCGTCGGCGTCGACGCCATGCACGGCGCGGGCGCGGGCTTCTTCACAGCCGCCCTCGACGGCGGGCGAACGACCGTCGAGGAGATGCGCGCCGAGCGCAACCCTGACTTCCCCGGCATGCGTCAGCCCGAACCCATCGAACCGAATCTCGGCCCCAGCATTGAGGCCGCGCGCCAAGGCCGTTTCGATGTCGTCGTCGCGAACGACGGCGACGCCGACCGTTTGGGCGTCCTCGACGAGAACGGCTCATTCATCGACACGCTCTCCACGTTCTCCCTGCTCTGCATGCACCAGCTGGAGAACCAAGGCCTGCGCGGGGCCGTCGTGCGGTCGCTTACCCAGAGCGCGATGGTCGACAAGCTCGCGGCCCTCTACGGGCTGCCCGTGCACGTCACGCCGGTCGGCTTCAAGTTCGTCGGGCCCGTCATGTTGGAGACGGACGCCGTGGCCGCGGGCGAGGAGAGCGGGGGCTACGCCTTCCGGGGCAACATCCCCGAACGAGACGGCATTTTCAGCGGCCTCCTCTTCATCGACCTCATGGTCAAGACCGGCAGACGCGCCTCCGAGCTCGTCAAGCTCTTGCACGAGAAGGTCGGCGAGCACGCCTACGACCGCCTCGACCTAGACCTCGCGCCGGACGACTCCAAGCCCGACGCGGACCTCCTCGCCGCAAACCCGCCCGACTCCATCGCGGGTCTGCGCGTAACAGGCGCCGACACGACGGACGGCGCTCGCTACATGCTCGAGAACGGTTTCTGGGGCCTCATACGTCCTTCCGGCACCGAGCCTCTCCTGCGCATCTACGCGGAGGGCGACAGCCCCCAGCGCGTCCGCGAGATGCTCGCCCAGCTGCGGGCCATCGCAGGCGTGTAGTCCACTGCCCCTTCTCTCTGCCGGAAAGCGCTGCCCTATCCCCTCCTTCGCGGGGAGGACGAGAGCGGCCTAGCGAAAGGCCCGCTCGTTTGAGCGGGCCCTTCGCAGAGAGACCTCTGTGAGCCAAGCCTAACGCTTGGTGTACTGAGGAGCGCGGCGGGCGCGCTTGAGGCCGTACTTCTTGCTCTCCTTGATCCGCGAGTCCCGCGTGAGAAAGCCGTTCTTCCGGAGCTCCCTCTTCAGGTTCGGGTCAGCCACGAGAAGCGCACGCGCGATGCCGTGGCGCAGAGCGTCCGCCCACGCCGATATTCCCCCGCCTTCTATCTTCGCCACAACGTTGAAACGATTCGCAGCCGCCGGGATCATGTCGAACGGCTGAGAGGCGCGCTTCTGCCAGTCCAACCAGGGGAGCGCTTCCCCCAAGGGCTTGCCGTTGACAACCATCGCCCCCGTGCCCCCGAGGTAGAGGCGCACCCGGGCGATGGCGGTCTTCCGCTTCCCCGTGCCGTAGTAGTAGCTTTGCTGCGTCGTCATTTACTTGCTCTCTCCCTTGCGCTCGGGCTTCTCCTCCGCTTCGGCCTCCTCGGAAGGCGACTCGTCCACGGCAGGCTCCTCTGACGTGGCTGCAGCCTCCTCGGAAGGCGACTCGTCCACGGCAGGCTCCGCTGAGGCGACTGCAGCCTCCTCGACAGGGGCCTCTTCCACAACGGGCTCCGTTGAGGCGACTACAGCCTCCTCGACGGGGGCCGCCGCGGAACGACGACCTCGGCGCGTCGTCGTGACCGCCGCGGGCGTCTGCTTGGGCTTGCCCATGCCCATGCGCACCTGCGCCTCATGCGGGTGCGTGCCGCCGGCGTAGACCTTCAGCCGGCGCAGCATCTTCCGCCCGAGCCTGTTCCGGGGGAGCATTCCCTTGACTGCAAGCTCGATCACCCGCTCCGGGAACCGGTCCAACATCTCTTCGAGCGTTCGCGTCCTCAGGCTGCCAAGGTAACCCGAGTGCCGGTAATAGACCTTTTGCGACATCTTGTTGCCGGAGACTCCGACCTTCGAAGCGTTAATGACGACGACAAAGTCCTCATTCAGCTGATGTCGGCTGTAGTCGGCGCGGTGCTTGCCTTGGAGGAGACTGGCGACCTTTGTCGCGAGACGGCCAAGCCGCTCGCTATCGGCGTCGATGACGTGCCATCTCTCGCTACGGTCTACTGGTTTCGTGTGTTTCGTTATCCGTTGTAGCTGCATCGTTCTCTGGCGGGAACCCCGCGTATCTCACTTCCCGGAGCGTGAGCCCTCGGGCAGGGAAGACCGTCTCCGCCGCGCCCTGAGCCCCGCTCGCAAGCATCTGCTCGAACTCTCCTATGGCCGCTCCGCCTAGTCCCACCTTCACCAATGCCGCGACCGTTCGCCTCACCTGCTGCGGCAGGAACGCGTTGGCCTCAAATTCGATGAGGACCTCATCGCCGTCACGCCAGACCTCGGACCTTGCCATTCGGCGGACAAACGTCTTACCGTCCGGCTGGGAGCCGCTGAAAGCCCTGAAGTCGTGCTCGCCTACCAAGACTGCGGCTGCCGATCTCATCGACTCAACGTCCAGCCTGCGCCCGGTGTGGTGCGTAAACCTCCTCCGCAACGGGGAAGGTTGTCTGTCCTCGATAAGGCGGTACCGGTACACTCGGGCCAGAGCGCCGCGCCGTGGGTCGAATGCCGGGTCGACTTCATAGGCCGACCGCACCGCGATCTGCTCGCCCAGGTAGTGGTTCAGCCCTGCCACGATCCTCTCGACCGGCAGCGCGCTCTCCGTATCGAAGGCCGCCACCTGACCAAGCGCGTGGACGCCGGCGTCCGTCCGGCCCGCCCCGTGAACGGTCGACCTGACCGTCGTGAGCGACTCTATTGCGTTTTCGAGCTCCTCCTGTATGGAAGGGGCGTTCGCCTGGCGTTGAAACCCGGCGTAGTCCGTCCCCTCATATTCAACGACGAGCGCTATCCGCCTCGTCATGGCCTCCCTAGACCAGCTCCAAGAGCGCCATCGGCGCGGAGTCGCCCTTGCGCGGCATGAGCTTCACCATGCGCGTATAACCCCCTGGCCGCTCCGCATAGCGCGGCCCGATCTCATCGAAGAGCTTCTCGACCGCGTACTTGTCGGGCAGGATGGAGAGCGCCTGCCTGCGATTGTGCAGCGTCTCCTGCCTTCCCTTGCTGATGACCTTCTCTGCGATCGGGCGCGCCTCCCTGGCCTTCGCCTCGGTCGTCATCACCCGCTCGTGGCGCAACAGCTGCGCGACGAGATTGTTCAGCATCGATTCCCGGTGCTCGCTGTAGCGGCCGAGCGTCCGGCCCTTCACACGATGTCGCATCGCTTACTCCTCGCCGCCGTCGCTAGCCCCGGCGGTCACCGGCTCGGCCTCGCTCGCCAAGTCCGGGTGGATGATGCCGATCTCACGCAGCCGCTCGTCCAGCTCGTCCAGGGACTTCTCCCCGAAGTTCCGGATCCGCAACAGCTCGCTGCGGCCCTTCTCCAGCACCTCGCCCACCTTGTGGATGGACGCGCGCTTCAGACAGTTCAGCGTGCGGGCCGTGAGCTTCAGGCTCTCGACGGTCATGTTGTACTGGGAGGCGGGAATAGCGGCGGCCCACGATGGGCGAGCGCCGCCCATCTGGTCGTTCTCGGAGACGGCCGAGAAGCGGAAGAAATGCTCAACCAGCTCTCGACCCGCTTGGCGCACCGCCTCTGCGGGCGAGGTTGCCCCGTTGGTCCACACCTCCAGATTCAGCCGTTCGTAGTCGATATGCTGACCCACGCGTGTGCGATCGACCGAGTAGTTCACCTTGCGCACGGGCGTGTAGATCGCGTCAACCGGCAGGACCCCAATCGGGAGGCCGTCGCTGGAGGCCGCCGGATCGTAGCCCTTGCCCTGCTCTACGTTCATCTCCATCACGAGCCGCGACCCAGCCCCGTCGAGCGTGGCGAGGTGCAGCTCCGGGTTCACGATTTCGAAATCGGACGATGTCATGATGTCGCCCGCCGTGACATCGCCGGGGCCCTCGACTTCCAGCCGGAGCTTGCCCGGCCTGTTCGTGCTCGAACGCAGGTTAATCGACTTCACGCTTAGGAGAATGTCGACGACGTCCTCCTTCACGTGCGGGACGGTTGAGTACTCATGCTCGACCCCGTCGATTCGCACCCAGTTGATGGCGATGCCGTCGATCGAGCTCAACAGCACCCTACGAACCGGATTGCCGAGGGTCATGCCGTAGCCGCGCGGAAGCGGCTCGACCGCAAACACGCCATGGGTGTTGGTTGCCTCGATGACGCGGACTGAGGCCCGCGGCGACGGAGCGGTATCGAGCATAGGGTCATGAGGCTCGTCGTATTCAAGTTCCAACATCGTCAAATCACATCCTTCATGCAACGGGCCTGCAGGAGCGGGGGGACCAGTCTCCCGCCCCTGGCGCTAGCGGGAGTAGAACTCCACCACCATCCGGGTCTCGATCCTGCTGTCGATGTCCGCAGCCTCCGGGACCCGCGTAATCGTCGCCGCCATCTCTCCCTTGTCCAGGGATATCCACTCTGGAATCGGACGCTGCCCGACAGTGCGGATTGCATCTTGAGCGAACTGCTTGTCCTTGCTCGCCGGCTTCCACGTTACGGTTTCGCCGGGCCGTACCCTGTAGGAAGGAATGTTCACCCTGCGGCCGTTCACCATGAAGTGCCCGTGGAGCACGCGCTGACGCGCCTGCGCCCGGGAATCGCCGAAGCCGAGCCGGTACGCCACGTTGTCCAGCCGCCGTTCGAGCAGCTGCAGCAAGTTGTCGCCCGTCGCGCCCGGCGACCGAAGCGCGTTGCTAAAGTAGTTGCGGAACTGACGCTCGAGCACGCCATAGGACTGGCGCGCCTTCTGCTTCTCACGCAGCTGCAGCGCCCATTCCGACGCGCGGCGGCGGCGCGGCTGCTGCTCGCCGGGAGTCTTGCGGCGCTTCTCGACCCCGCACTTGGGCGTGAAGCATCGCTCCCCCTTGAGGAAGAGCTTCTCGCCTGCTCGCCGACACTGCCGGCATACTGGTCCTGTATATCTCGCCATCTCGTCTCTCTACACCCGGCGCCGCTTTGGCGGGCGGCAACCGTTATGCGGAATCGGGGTCACGTCGCGGATGCTCGTGACCGTAAGCCCCGCGCCTTGGAGCGCGCGGATCGCGGACTCGCGACCCGCCCCGGGACCTTTCACATAAACCTCTACCTGGCGCAGACCGTGCTCCATCGCTTTGCGCGCGGCTGTCTCCGACACCCGCTGCGCCGCGAACGCGGTGCTCTTCCGCGCCCCCTTGAAACCCACACCGCCCGCTGCGCCCCAGGCGACAACGTTGCCCGCCGGGTCCGTCAGCGACACGATAGTGTTGTTGAATGTTGCGGTGATGAACACCTTGCCGCGCGGAACGAACTTGCGCTCCCGCCTGCGGGTCCTGGTCCTATTGGCCCTAGCCAAGATTGCCCCCCTGCTCCGGCTCTACTTCTTCATCACGCGGCGCTTGCCCGCGACTGTCCTGCGGCCGCTGCGCTTGGTCCGCGAGTTCGTCTTCGTGCGCTGACCGTGCACCGGAAGCCCGCGGCGGTGCCGGATGCCCCGGTAGGAGCCTATGTCGATCAGGCGCCGGATGTTGTCGTTCACCTCGCGCCGGAGATCACCCTCCACGACGTACTCGCGGTCGATGATCTCGCGGATCCTGGTCAGCTCATCATCCCCAACGTCGCGCACCTTCGGGTTGCCGGCGATGCCCACCTGCGCCGTGATGCGGGTCGCCACCGTCGGCCCAACGCCGTAGATGCTCCGCAGCGCAATCTCGATGCGCTTGTTGTCCGGTATGTCTACCCCTGCCACACGCGCCATCTCTATCACCCCTGCTTCTGCTTGTGACGCGGGTTCGAGCAGAGGATGCGGATAACACGCCCCCGCCGAATCATGCGGCACTTATCGCACCTTGGCTTGACGGATGCCGAAACCTTCACTGCTTGACGCTCCTTCGTTACTTGAACCGGTACGTGATCCGCCCGCGGGTCAGATCGTATGGCGAAAGCTCCACCAGCACCCGGTCTCCGGGAAGGACTCGGATGAAGTGCATTCGCATCTTGCCCGACACGTGGGCCAGCACTGCATGGCCATTCGCCAGCTCAGCCCTGAAGGTCGCGTTGGGCAGCGCCTCCACGACCGTAGCCTCGACCTCTATCGACTCTTTCTTTGCCATACGGGCGTTGGACGCCTCTCCTATGCGACTTTCGTCGTGATGATCGGCTCACCCTCGGTGACGATCACCGTATGCTCGAAATGGACGGAGATTGTCCCGTCCGCCGTCACAACCGTCCAATCGTCGTCCAGGACCTTGGTCCCATCCCCACCGAAATTGATCATCGGCTCGATGGCTATCGCCATCCCGGGCTTCAGCAGTGGGCCGCGGCCGCTCGGACCGAAGTTCGGCACCGACGGCTCCTCATGGAGCTTCCGGCCGATGCCGTGCCCCACGTACTCTCGAACGATTCCGTAGCCGCCGCGCCGCAGCACCTCATGCTCCACGGCGCAGGAAACGTCGCCGATCCGGT
The DNA here is from genome assembly GCA_965219425.1 of Dehalococcoidia bacterium. Taxonomy (GTDB): domain Bacteria; phylum Chloroflexota; class Dehalococcoidia; order Lucifugimonadales; family Australimonadaceae; genus S5-327. The sequence continues at coordinate 2,697,971 of OZ244741.1, read as the reverse complement.
TGCCCGCGCGCACCTCCGCGATGCCCGCGAACAACGCCGCGCGCCCCGTCTCCATCTGCTTCTTCGTCTCCTCGTCCACCTCTCCTACCGCGACGGTCACTGCGGAGTCGCCGTAGAGACCGTCCACGATCGCGCCGAGGTCTAGTCCCACCACGTCGCCATCTCGGATAACGCGCCTCCCGGGGATGCCGTGCACTATCTCCTCATTGATGGAGACGCAGAGCGTGCCCGGGAAGCCCCGGTAGCCCTTGAACGCGGGCAGGCCCCCGCGGACCCGTATCTCCCGCTCGGCAATCTCATCGAGCTCCAGCGTCGTCATACCGGGAGCGATGGACTCCCGGAGGACGACCAGCGCTTCCCCGGTGATCCGGCCGGCTTCCTGCATCCGGTCGAGCTCCTTCGAGCTCTTCACCGTTATGCCGCTGCCGCCGCGTTGCACGCCCAACTCACCGTTGAGCCCCCGCAGTCGCACTGATCTCGATTCTGTTCCCATTCGTAAACGTTTATTCTACTCTCCGCCGCGCATTACGAAAACCCGAAGTCACGCAGCGATGATCCTCTCCAAATCCGTCGTCACGCAATCTACCTCTTGCTCTCCGCTGACGCGCGTCACCTTGCCCCGCGCCTCGTAGTAGCCAATCAGGGGCGCTGTCTGGCGCTCGTAGGTTTCGAGCCGCGCACGCACAACCTCCGCCTTGTCGTCGTCCCGCTGATACAGCTCGCCCCCACAGCCGTCGCACGCGCCCTCGGTCTTGGGGGGGTTCGAAGTCTCGTGATAGGGCGTTTGGCATGACCTGCATATCCACCTGCCGGCCAGACGCCGGACCAGTTCCTCCGTGTCCACCTCGATCAGCGGCGCGGCGTCGATCTGCTGCCCCTTCTCCGCTAGCGCGGCGTCGAGCGCCTTCGCTTGCTCCATCGTGCGCGGAAAGCCGTCCAGCACGTAACCGTCCCGCGCGTCGGACTCCGCGATGCGCTCCAGCGCCATGCGGATCGTGACGTCGTCCGGCACGAGCTCGCCTTTGTCCATGTACGTCTTCGCGAGCTTGCCGAGCTCCGTGCCCTCGCCCAGGTGCTTGCGGAACAGGTCTCCCGACGCGATGTGAGCGATGCCCTTGCGCCGCGCGATTAGCGACGCCTGGGTCCCTTTGCCCGCGCCCGGAGGTCCTAGCAGAACGACGCGACCGCTCATCGGATGAATCCCTCGTAGCTCCGCATCAGCAGCTGCGCCTCTAACTGGCGCATGAAGTCCAACGCCACCGAGACCATGATCAGCAGGCTGGTGCTGCTCAACGTCAGCGCCTGAACGCCGGTGATGCGCGTAAAGAAGAACGGCATGATTGCGACGAGGCCAAGGAACAGCGCGCCGCCCCACGTGATGCGAATGATCACGCGGTTCAGGTACTGCTGGGTCGGCACGCCTGGCCGGATGCCCGGCACGAATCCCCCGTTCTTCTGAAGGTTCTCGGCCAGCTGTTGCTGCTGGAACACGATCAACGTGTAGAAGAACGTGAATACGACCACCAGGATGAACACCATGACCCAGTACCATAGGGAGGTCGGCGCCAGCGTCGCGACGACGAACCCCGCAAAGCTCGAAACGAAACCGCTGCTCGACGGGTTGTAGATGAAGTTCGCCACCATCCCCGGCAGCACCATGATGCTGAAAGCGAAGATCAGCGGGATCATCCCCGCCGAGTTAACGCGCAATGGTAAATGTGTAGCGCCTGTCTGACGGTACATGCGCCCGCCCCGGAACACGCTCCTCCCGTACTGGACGGGGATGCGGCGCTGGGCCTCATTGAAAACGACAATGAAATAGATCAAAGCCAGCCCCACGACGGCCAGCGTGAGTAGTCCGGTGGCGTTGTCGCGCGCAAGGAACCCCTGACCAAGCAGCGTCGGCAAGCCGGAAACGATCCCCGCGAAGATGATCAGCGAGATGCCGTTTCCAATGCCCCGTTCCGTGATGAGCTCGCCCATCCAGACCAGCAGCATCGTCCCTCCGACGAAGCTGATGACGATTGTCACCGTTTCGAATGAGCCGTCCCCAAAGAAGCTCACCGGGAATGTGAACACACCCGCTCGGGAGAAGAGCAACAGCTGTCCATAACCGGCGAAGAACGCGATGGGCACCGTTATCCAATGCGTAATCTGATTGATCCGCTGCCGCCCGCTGTCCCCCTCTTTAGCCAGCGCCTGCAGCTGCGGCAGGACCGGCGTCAGAATCTGGATGACGATTGACGACGTGATGTACGGGAACACGCCAAGGGCCGCGATGCTCATGTTGCGGAGCCCGCCGCCGCTGAACAGGTCGAAGAAGGGCACGAGCGAATTGCTCTGGAACAGATTGCCGAGCGCCGAACGGTCCACCCCCGGCACGGGCACGTGGGCCAGCAGCCGGAAGATAATCAGCATCCCCAGAACAAACAGGATCCGAGCGCGCAGGTCCGGAGTCCGGAACGCGTCAATCATCGCCTGGATGAGCGCCGGCCTTCCGGTCTGTTGACGAGTTGCCGCTTGTCCGGCCCGCACTGGCTACGCCTCCTGCACCGAACCGCCGGCAGCCTCGATCTTGGCCTTGGCGGCCGCCGACACTTTCGCGCCCGAGATGGTCACCGCGCGGGTTATCTCGCCGTACGCAAGCACCTTCACGGGCTTGTCGGCGTGACGCACCATCCGGTGCGCCTCCAGCACCGCCGGGGTCACCTCCACGACGTCCTCCGGCAGCGTGTCCAGTCGCGCGACGTTGACAACCTGGGGCTCGATGCGGAACGGGTTCTTGAACCCCCGTAGCATCGGGAGTCCCTTGATGAGCGGGTTCTGACCGCCCTCGAAGCCCGGCCTCACGCCGCCGCCCGAGCGGGAGTTCTGGCCCTTCATTCCCCTTCCGGAGTACGTTCCCCTGCCTGAGCCGTCGCCTCTCCCAACCCGCTTACGGCTCCGGCGCGCATGCGCCGACCGCACTGTATGCGCCTGCATCGGTTAGCTCCCCTCTCCGGCGCTGACGCTCACCAAGTGGCGCACCTTATGCACCATGCCCCGTATCGTCGGGGTGTCCTCGCGCTCAACCTCCTGTTGAAGCCGCTTGAGACCGAGAGCTTTCACCGTCCGTCGCTGGCTCTGGTCATAGCCGATCTGACTCCGGACCAGCTTGATTCGTAATTTCGCCATCGCTACGCTCCGTCGCTCGCACGGGGTGCTGCACTGGCCGGCGGCGGGGCGTCGCGCCGTTCACGGTCATCGCGGTCGCGCCGGGGGCTTACCTCGCGCCGCAGGGGAGTGCGTCGATCGGGCGCGGGGGGAAGGATCGCCTTGTGGGTGGCCTGCTCCTCCTGCGTCCCCTGGCCCTGTAGCATCTGCAAGCCTTGCATCGTCGCCTTGACTACGTTGATCGGGTTGCGGCTCCCAAGCGCCTTGGCGACGACGTCCTTGACGCCCGCCGCCTCCATCACCGCTCGGACTGCGCCCCCCGCCTTGATGCCCGCTCCCGGTTGCGCCGGACGCAGGAGCACCTTGGACGACCCGAACTTCGTCGTTACCGAATGTGGAATCGTCGAGCCGCTCAACGCGACCGCCAGCATTTCCTTCTTGGCGATGGTCGCGCCCTTCCGGACCGCATCCGGCACGGCCTTGCCCTTGCCGAGGCCCGCGCCGACATTGCCCTCGCCATCCCCCACCACCACCATCGCGTTGAAGGTGAGGTTCCGGCCGCCCTTGACGACCTTCGCCACCCGGCGAATCTGGACGACCCTCTCTTGAAGGTCGGTCGGTTCTTCGACTCTGCGACTAGTAGTTACCATGAGCTAGAACTCGAGCCCCTCTTCCCGAGCGCCGTCGGCCAAGGCCTTCACTCGCCCGTGATACTGGTACCCTCCCCGGTCGAACACGACGGACTTCACGCCCTTCGCCTTCGCCCGCTCGGCCACCAACCGACCAACCTCTCTAGCTGCGTCCGTCTTGACGTACGCATCCTTGCGAAGCTCGCGCGAGCTCGCAGCCGCCAGGGTGTGCCCCTTCTCGTCGTCGATGACCTGGGCGTACGTGAACCGCGAGCTGCGGAACACGTTGAGCCGGGGACGGTCGGCGACCCCTGAGAGCCGCCTGCGTAGCCGCTTGTGCCGAACTATTCGCGCAGCCCTGCTCGTCTTCACCTTTGCCATCACTACGCCCTCTTCGCGGCAGACTTGCCCGGCTTCAAACGCACCTTCTCCCCAGCGTAGCGGACACCCTTGCCCTTGTACGCGTCCGGGGGCCGCAGGCGGCGGATGCGCGCCGCTTGTTCGCCGACAACCTGCTTGTCCGTTCCGCGGATGTGGATGCGATTGTTCCCTTCAACCTGGAACTCCACCCCGTCCATCGGCTCAACGACCACCGGATGGCTGAAGCCAAGCTGCAGGTTGAGCGTGGTCCCTTGCGCCTGCACACGGTAGCCGACCAGCTCGAGGCTCCGCGTGAAACCGTCGCTCACCCCGGTGACCATGTTGGCGATCAGCGCCCGCGTCAGCCCGTGCAGCGCGCGGTGCGCCCGCTGGTCCGAAGGACGCTCAACGACAATTACGCCGTCTTCCTCCCGCACGACGATGTCCGGGTTGACCTCTTGGCGCAGCTCGCCTTTCGCGCCCTTCACCACGACTTCGCCCGTGGCGACCTCGACTGAGACGCCGCTGGGGATGGGGATTGGCTTCCTACCGATTCGCGACACGTAACGCTCCTACCACACGTAAGCCATCAGCTCGCCGCCGATGCCTCGACGGTAGGCTTCCCGGCCTGTCATGATTCCTTGCGACGTGGAGACGATCGAAATGCCGACGCCCCCAAAGGCCCGTGGCACTTCCCGCTTCTGTACATGCACCCGGAGGCCCGGTTTGCTCACCCGCTTCAGACCGGCGATCACCGGCTCCTGGGTCTGCGAGTAGCGCAGCCGCAGCGTGAGCTTGTCCTGCGGCTTCTGCTTCGAGACGTTGTAGTCCTCTATGAAGCCTTCTTGCTTGAGTATCTCGGCAATCGCCGCCTTCACCTTCGAGGAAGGCAGGTCGATGCCCGGGTGACGCACGAGCTGCGCATTCCTGATGCGCGTCAGCATGTCGGCGATGGGATCCGTCATAGTCATAGCGCGCCTCTACCAGCTAGCCTTTCGGACGCCCGGAAGCTGACCGGTCAACGCCATCTGTCTGAAGCAGATGCGGCAGAGTCCGGCGAATCGGATGTACGCCCGCGGCCTGCCGCAGCGCTTGCAGCGGTTCATCTGCCGGACCTTGTACGGCGGCGTCCGCTTCCACTTCGCCAGCTTGCTCTTCTTCGCCACGTTAAAACCCCTGTCCTAGTTCGTCTGCGGACGAGCAAACGGCATCCCGCACAGCTCGAGCAGTCTGAAGCCCTCAGCGTCCGTTTGGGCGCTGGTCGTTATCACCACTTGGAACCCGCGAGCGCGGTCGACGCTTCCGTAGTCGATCTCCGGAAAAACGATCTGCTCCCTGAATCCCAACGAGTAGTTCCCCCGCCCGTCGAAGGACTTTCGAGGGACCCCTCGAAAGTCTCGGATGCGCGGCAGCGCCGTGGAAATCATGCGGTCCAGAAACTCGTACATGCGGCGTCCTCGAAGCGTGACCATCACGCCGATGGACTGCCCCTCTCGCACTTTGAAGCCCGCCACGGAGGTGCGCGCCTTTGTAATCACGGGCTTCTGTCCCGTGATCGCCGCTATGTGTCCCGGCGTCGTCTCCATCGCCCGGTTGTTCGTCAGCGCCTCCCCGAGGCCCACGTTCACCACCACCTTGGTGACCCGCGGCGCCTGCATGGCGCTGGCGTAGCCGAACTCCCGGATCAGCTGCCCTCGAATCTCGTCCCGGTAGCGGGCCATCAGACGCGGCGGCGGCTTGGCCTCCGCAACCGTCTTCTGGCTCTTCGCGGCCCCCCTGCGCCGTGGCGCAGCGGCCTTCTCAGCAGCTGCGGGAGCAGCGGACTCTGCCGCCGGAGCGGCGGCGGCCGCGGGCGTCCTTCGCTGACGCGTGCGAGGAGCGGGAGCGTCTCCGGCGGCTGCGCGCGAACGCGATGGCCGCTTCGGCTTCTGTTCGGGCTGCGGCTCTTTCGCCGCCTCGTTCTTTTCAGCGTCCGTCGTCAACTGAACATCCCCTCGCATCTCTTGCACATGCGCGCCTTCGAGCCGTTCTCCAGCACCTTCACCGCCACCCGCGTCGGCTTATCGCATGCGGGGCAGACGGGCATGAGCTTCGATGTGTCTATCGGCATCTCTTTGTCGATGATGCCCGCCTGTCGAGCGCCTTCCGCGCCGGCCCGGAGGTGACGCTTCACCATGTTCAGACCCTCGACTAGCGCCTTGCCCTTGTCGGGTATTACGCGCTGCACCTTGCCGCGTCTGCCCTTGTCCCGACCCGCGATCACCATCACCAAGTCGTCACGTTGCAGCCGCGCCGTCATCACAGCACCTCCGGCGCGAGCGACACGATTCGCATGAAGTTGCGCTCACGCAGCTCACGGGCCACCGGCCCGAAGATGCGCGTGCCGCGGGGCGCCTCGGCCTGTCCGAGTATCACTGCGGCGTTGTCGTCGAAACGGATCGTCGACCCGTCCGGACGCTTCGTCACCGCGCTCGTGCGCACCACCACGGCCCGTACAACCTCGCCCTTCTTCACCGCGCTGTTGGGCTGCGCCACCTTCACCGAGCCGACGATGACATCCCCCACCCGCGCGTACCGGCGGCGCGTGCCGCCGGGAATGTTGAAGCACATAATCTCTTTCGCGCCCGAGTTGTCCGCCACGATGAGGCGAGTCTGTGGCTGAATCACGACTTCCTCTCCTCATCCTTGGCCTCTCCCTCAACCGACGCCTCCGGCTCCTCGGCAACAGCCTCAGCCTCGCCGGACTCCTCAGCGACCGCCTCCGGCTCCTCGGCGGCAGCATCAGCCTCGCCGGACTCCTCAGCGACCGCCTCCGGCTCCTCGGCAACAGCCTCAGCTTCGCCGGACTCCTCAGCGACCGCCTCAGGCTCCTCGACAGCAGCCTCAGCTTCGCCGGACTCCTCAGCGACCGCCTCCGGCTCCTCGGCAACAGCCTCAGCCTCGCCGGACTCCTCAGCGACCGCCTCAGGCTCTTCGACAGCAGCCTCAGCCTCGCCGGACTCCTCGGCGACCGCCTCAGGCTCCTCGACAGCAGCCTCAGCCTCGCCGGACTCCTCAGCGACCGCCTCAGGCTCCTCAACGGCTGCCTCTGCCTCGCCAGACTCCTCAGCGACCGCCTCAGGCTCCTCAACGGCTGCCTCTGCCTCGCTGGACTCCTCGGCGACCGCCTCTTCTTCAGCCGGCGCATCCGGCTCCTCGACGGCGGCTTCCTCCTCAACCGACGCTTCCGGCTCGTCAGCAACGACCGCAGGCTCATCGGCAACAGCGACCGCCCCAGCCGCAATCACCGGCGCGGCGTCGGCGGTCGGCTCCTCAGGGAGCGCCGCCGCGACGGCGGGCGCAACCTCGGGAACGTCTTGCCGGTACAGCAGCTCAGCAACGCGCCACCGCTTGGTCCTCGACAGGGGCCGTGTCTCTATCAGGCGGACGGTGTCGCCGACCCGATACTGATTGGCCTCGTCGTGCGCCTTGAACTTCCTAACCCGCCGGACCGACTTGTGATACAGCGGATGCTGGACGCGCCGCTCGATTGCGACCACGACCGTCTTGTCCATGGCGTCGCTCACTACGCGCCCTACACGCGTCTTGCGCTGCTTTACTCGCTCGGTCACGACGCGTCTCCTATCAGCTCACGCTCACGGACTACTGTCAGAATGTGTGCGAGGCGCCGCTTCGCGTTCCGCAGTTCAGAGGGGTCTGAGAGCTGCCGCGTCGCCACCTTGAATCGCAGGTTCATCAATTCGAGCCGCGTGCTGGACTCCTCCTCCTTGAGGCGTTCGTCCGTCAGCGCTCTGGTTGCTTCGATCTTCGGTCTCATGATTCCGTTCCGTTACCCGACGAGCAGTGGCTCCTCCCGGCTGACCATCCTCGTTTGCACCGGCATCTTCTGCGCCGCTCGGGCCAGCGCTTCCTTGGCGAGCTCGCCCGAAACCCCGGCAACCTCGTACATCACGCGTCCCGGCTTCACTAACGCGACCCACGCGTCGACGGGGCCCTTGCCTCCGCCCTGTCGCGTCTCCGCCGGCTTGCGGGTGATCGGCTTGGCCGGAAACACCCGGATCCACACCTGACCTCCACGGCGCAGGTGCCGCGTGATTGCCCGGCGGCCTGCCTCGATCTGCCGTGCGGTGACCCATCCCGCGTCGAGCGTCTTCAGTCCGTAGTCGCCGAACTGCACCGAGCTTCCCTTGATCGCCATGCCCCGCATGCGGCCCCGGTGTTGCTTCCTGAACTTAGTTCTCTTCGGTTGAAGCATCTGCTTCCACCTCGCCAGCTGTTTCCACGGCGGGCGCAGCGGGAGGAGGCTCGGCTACCGCGGTCGAGGCGACCACCGGCGGCGTAAGCGTCACTCCGGCGTCCTGCGCCGCGAGCGCCTCCTCCGCGGCCGCTATCGCCTCGGGCGACACCCCGGGATCGACGTCCGCCTTTCGCGCCTTCTCCGACTCGTTGAGGATCTCGCCTCGGTATATCCACACCTTCACGCCGATACGCCCCATCGTGGTGCTCGCCTCGGCCAAGCCGTAGTCGATGTCCGCACGCAGCGTGTGGAGCGGCACCCGGCCGTCCATCACTTTCTCCCGCCGGGCGATCTCCGCGCCGCCCAAGCGGCCCGACACCATGACCTTGATGCCCTTCGCGCCCGCCTGCATGGACCGCATCACGGCCTGCCGGATCGCGCGGCGGAACATCACGCGGCGCTCCAGCTGGTCGGCCACGTTCCGCGCCACCAAGAAGGCGTCGAGCTCCGGCTGCCGGATTTCGAGCACGTTCAGACGCACTCGCTTGCCTCCGGCCGCGCCCTCGACCACCCTACGCAGCTCGTCAACGCGCTGGCCTCCCCGCCCGATAACGATGCCAGGCCGCGCCGTGTGCACGTTGATGGTCAGGTCCTGAGCGCTCCGCTCGATTTCCACGCGCGAAATGCCCGCCTCGGCGTACTGCTTACGGATCACTTCCCGGATACGCCAGTCTTCGATGACCTGCGCGGAGTACTTCGCGCCCGTGCCCGCGAACCAGCGCGATTGCCAGTCCTTGATTACGCCAAGCCGGAAGCCGATGGGGTGTGTCTTATGTCCCAAGCTCCTAGTCCTTCTCGTCCACGACGATCGTGATGTGGCTGGCCTGCCGCCTGACCCGCCCAACCCGGCCCCGTGACCGGGCCCGGAACCGGCGCATCTGCACTCCCTGGTTCGCATAGGCGGACGTTACGACCAGCTTCGTCGGGTCCAGCCCGTTGTTGTTCTCTGCGTTCGCCGCCGCCGACTTCAACAGCCCCGCAATCTCCTCCGCCGTCGGCCCCGGCTGGAACCGCAGCTCGTCCAGCGCGGTCAGCACCGGGCGGCCCTGAAGCGCCCGCAGCACCAGCCGCACCCGCTTCGGCGAGATGCCAACCTGCTTGCTCATTGCCTTGACGGGCATCGCCTACCGCCTCACCGACGACTGACGGTCGGACTTCGATATGTGCCCGCGGAACGTCCGCGTCAGCGCGAACTCTCCCAGCTTATGCCCCACCATGTTCTCCGTAACGAAGACCGGAATATGCCGCCGGCCGTCGTGCACGGCGATGGTCATTCCAAGCATGTCCGGCATGATTGTCGACGCGCGCGACCAAGTCTTGATCACGACTTTCGAGTCCATGCTCTGGGCCCGCGCCACCTTCTTGGCCAGCTTCGGGTGGACGTACGGCCCTTTCTTGACCGATCGAGACATCTACCGCTTCCTCCTGTCACGGACCACGAACACGTCCGTGTGGAAACGACGCCGGGTCTTCGGGCCCAACGCGGGCTTGCCCCAGGGCGTCTTCGGGTGCGTCATGCCGATCCCCGCGCGTCCCTCGCCTCCGCCGTGCGGATGGTCGCTCGGGTTCATCGCGGAGCCTCGGGTGTGCGGACGCTTTCCCAGGTGCCGGTTCCGCCCGGCCTTCCCGAGAGAGGCGTTCTTGTGCTCTGGATTGCCGACCTGCCCAATCGTCGCGCTCGCTGCGCTAGGGACCCGCCGGATCTGACCGGAAGGCAGCCGCAGCATCGCAAACTTCTCGTCTCGGGCCAGCAGCTGCGCGCCCGTCCCCGCGCCGCGGCACATCTGTCCTCCCTTGCCGGGCTGGAGCTCGATGTTATGCACCATCATGCCCGTCGGGATGTTCGCCAGCAGCATCGCGTTCCCTGGCCGTATCTCGGCATCCGGGCCGGACATGAGCTTGTCGTTCACCTTCACCCCATTGGGAGCGAGGATGTAACGCCGGGCCCCGTCCGCGTAGACCAGCAGCGCGATCCGCGCCGACCGGTTCGGGTCGTACTCGATGGACTCGACCCGGCACGGAATGCCGGCCTTGTCCCGCTTGAAATCGATGTCGCGCCAAGCGCGCTTCGCTCCGCCGCCGCGATGGCGCACCGTCATCTTGCCGCGGACGTTGCGCCCGCCGCTCTTGTGCAAGCCCTTGGTCAGCGCCTTGTGCGGGGTCCGACGCGTCACCTCCGAGAAATCGGGGCGCACCGCTGCCCGGACGCCGGGGCTCGTTGGACGTAGTCGCTTCAGCGGCATCCCTACGCTCCCTCGAATAGCTGGATGGTGTCGCCCGGAGCTACGGTGACCACCGCCTTCTTGACGGCAGACGACCGGAGCCAGCGGCCGTTGCGCAGCCGTCGGTTCTCCCCCGGTTTCCTCACCATATTCACGTTCGTAACGCTCACCTCGTACGCCCGCTCGACAGCCTCGCGCACTTGCGACTTGTTCGCCTTAGGCAGGACCTCGAAAACGTACTTGTTCTGCTCTTGGAGCAGCGTTGATTTCTCCGTGATCACCGGACGCTTGAGCACCTGGTAAACGTGCATTATGCCACGGCCTCCTTGCGCACGCGCCGCGTGTCCGACCACAGCTCATCGGCGCGCTTTACCGCGTCGGGGCTGATGAGCACCGCGTCGTATCTCAGTAGATCGAGCACGTTCAGGATGTCCGCGTTGATCGCCTTCACACGCTGGATGTTCCGCACCGCGAGGCCCGTCTGCGAGCCCGCGCCTGTGACCACGAGCGCCGACCCTGTCACCCCGAGTCCCGCGAGCGTCGCCGCCATCGCCTTCGTCTTCTGCTCGATCGAGTCCAACCCTTCGACGACGAAGATCCGCTCGGCCGCCGCCTTCCCGGAGAGCGCCGTGCGGATGGCCTGCCGCCGCATCTGCTTCGGCATGCGTTTGCGGTACGACCGGGGCGACGGCCCGAACGCGACTCCGCCTCCGCGATGGTGCGGGGACTTCCAAGAACCCTGGCGCGCTCGCCCGGTCCCCTTCTGGGAGAAAGGCTTGCTTCCCGTGCCGTTCACGGCGCTGCGCGCGAGAGTGCTGCTCGTCCCCTGCCGCTGGTTCGCGCCGTGGTAGACGAGCGCCTGGTGCAGCAGCTCGGCGTTCTCCGGCGCGCCGAACACGACGTCGCTCGCCTCGATCTGGCCGGCCGCTTGGCCGTTGATGTCATACTGAGAGAGCCACATTACGCGCTCTGCTCCTCGGATGTCTCTTCGGACGAGACGGTCGGCTCCTCGGGGACGGCGCGCTCCGCGACCGGAACGCCGTGGGCGTACCGCACCATCACCGTCGTGTTGCGGGCGCCGGGGACCGGGCCGCGCACCATCAGCAGGTTGCGCTCCCTATCCACCAGCTCCACTCTGAGCTTTCGGACCGTCTTGCGCTTATCGCCCATGTGGCCGGGCATCTTCTTGCCCTTCAGCACGCGCCCCGGATAGGTGCCCGCGCCGATTGACCCAACCGCCCTGCCCCGGTCGCCTTGCCCGTGCGTCTTCTGCCCGCCGCTGAACCCATGACGCCGCATGACGCCCTGGAAACCGCGGCCTTTGGTAGTCGAGACCACGTCTACGAAGTCCCCCGTCTGGAACTGCGAGACCAGAAGCTCTTGACCGACCGTGTAGTCGGACACGTCGTCCGCTTGGAACTCCCGCAGCTGCTTGACTCTCGCGCCCGAGGCGGCGAGGTGGCCGGAGGCCGGCTTGGTGAGCTGCTTGGCGGGGCCGTAACCCAGCTGCACGGCCTCATAACCGTCGCGCGCGGCGGTCCGCACCTGCGTGACCACGCAGGGCCCAACTTCCAAGACCGTGACCGGAATGACCCGCGCCTCTGAAGCAAAGAGGTGCGTCATCCCGATTTTCTTGCCTATCAGTCCTTCGATCATCACTCTTACAACTTAATCGAGATATCCACGCCCGCCGGCATCTGCAGCCGGGTGAGCGCGTCCACCGTCTTGGAGTTCGGCTCCAGGATGTCCACGAGCCGCTTGTGCGTGCGGAGCTCGAAATGCTCCCGCGAGTCCTTGTCGATATGGGGTGAGCGAATCACGCAGAATCGCTTGATCCGCGTCGGCAGCGGGATCGGTCCGGCTACGGCAGCCCCCGTGCGCTCCGCCGCCTCGACGATCTGCACCGACGACTGGTCCAACAGCTTGTGATCGAAGGCCCGCAGCGTTATCCGGATCTTCTGACCCGGCGACGACGCAGGCGCGCTCCGCGTTCGTGATGCTTGCTCGACCACTGCCGCTCCTCCTACGCGCTTCGCGCGACCGCCTGCACCGTGGACTCAGGCGCCTTCTCGTACCGCCCGAACTCCATCGAGTGGTTCGCGCGTCCCTGGCTCAGCGAGCGCAGGGCCGTCGCGTATCCGAACATCTCCACCAGCGGAGCGTCCGCCTCCACGACCTGCGTGCCCCCCTGGCCTTCCATCGACTTGATCCGTCCCCGCCGCCCGTTCAGGTCCGCAAGCACTTCGCCCAGGTACTCTCCGGGCGTAATGACCTGAATCCCCATCACCGGCTCCAGCAAGATCGGCGACGCCTTCCTCAGCGCCTCTTTCAACGCCATCGACCCGGCAATCTTGAACGCCATCTCCGACGAGTCCACCGCGTGGAAGGAGCCGTCCACGACCGACACGACAACGTCCATCACCGGGTACCCGGCCACAACGCCCGTGTGCAGCGCCTCTTCCGCGCCCTTGCCGACGGCCGGAATGTATTCCCGCGGAATCGCGCCCCCCACGATCTGGTTCACAAAACGGAACCCCGAGCCTGGCTCGCCCGGTTCGATCTCCAAGACGCAGTCGCCGAACTGGCCGCGACCGCCCGTCTGACGGACGAACCGGCCGCGCGCCGACGCCGCCTTGGTGATTGCCTCCCGGTAGGCGACTTGAGGACGCCCAACGGCCGCCGCTACGTTGAACTCGCGCCGCAGGCGGTCCACAAGTATCTCCAGGTGAAGCTCGCCCATGCCGGACATGATCGTCTGGCTGGTCTCCTGGTCATGATGCACACGGAACGTCGGGTCCTCTTCCGCCAGCTTGATGAGCGAGTCCGTCAGCTTGTCTTGCTCCGCCCGCGTGTTGGGCTCGATAGCGACCGAGATAACCGGCTCGGCGAACCGGATCGTCTCCAGCACTGCTGGCTCACGCTCGTCGCAGATCGTTTCCCCGGTGAACGTGTTCTTCAGTCCCACCGCCGCGCCTATCTCTCCCGCCGAGATGCTCTCGGAGTCCTCCCGGTGGTTGGCGTGCATGAACATGATGCGGCCCATCCGCTCCCGCACGCCTTTGGTCGCGTTGTAGACGCTCGCGCCAGCCTTCATCGAGCCGGAGTAGACCCGAAAGTACACGAGACGGCCCGCGTAGGGGTCCGAGACCACCTTGAACGCCAGCGCGGCGAACGGCTCGGACACGTCCGGCTTGCGCTCGACTTCTTCCTCGCTGCCGGGGCGCTTGCCTATCACTGGGGGAACTTCCAACGGCGACGGCAGATAGTCGATAACGGCGTCGAGCACGAGCTGCACGCCCAAGCTCTGCAGCGCCGAGCCGCAAACGACAGGCACGGCGCTGTTGGAGATCGTCGCCCGCCGCAGCGCCGCCTTGATCTCCTCTGGAGAAGGCGTCTCGCCCGAGAGGAACTGCTCGAGCACGTGCTCGTCGTTCTCCGCGACTCGCTCGATCATCTCCTCCCTAACGTTCGCTATCTGGTCCCGCATTCCGGAGGGAATCTCCCCCTCCCGAAGCTCGCCGGGCGCTCCGGAGCGCTCGAAGAACCACGCCTTCTCTTCGATGAGGTCGATAACGCCGTGGAAATGGTCCTCCGCGCCGATCGGGTACTGCACGGGAATCGGTACGGCCTTCAGACGGTGCCGGATCGAGTCCATCGTCTTCTCGAAGTCCGCCCCTATCCGGTCCATCTTGTTGACGAAGCAGATGCGCGGCACGCCGTAACGGTCCGCCTGACGCCACACCGTTTCGGACTGAGGCTGCACCCCCGCCACCGCGTCGAACACAACAACGCCTCCGTCGAGTACGCGGAGGCTTCGTTCAACCTCGGCCGTGAAGTCCACGTGGCCGGGCGTATCTATGATATTGACCTGGTAGCCCTTCCACTCCGCTCGCGTCGCGGCGGACGTAATCGTGATCCCTCGCTCGCGCTCTTGGGCCATCCAGTCCATGACGGTGGTGCCCTCGTGGACCTCGCCCAGCTTGTACGTGCGGCCCGTAAAGAACAGCACCCGCTCCGTCACCGTCGTCTTGCCGGCGTCGATATGGGCGATGAACCCGATATTCCGCACCTTATTGAGGTCTGCCATCGTTCCTACCATCTATAGTGAACGAAGGCGCGGTTCGCCTCCGCCATCCTATGCATCTCCTCCCGGCGGCGCGCGGCGGCCCCTTGCCCGCGGGAGGCGTCGAGTATCTCGGCCGCCAGACGCGACCGCATCGGTTGCCCGCCCCGCGCCCTGGCCGACCTGATCAGCCAGCGCATCGCCAGGGCGTTCCTCCTGCGCTCGGGGACTTCCACCGGGACCTGGTACGTCGCCCCGCCCACACGCCGAGGCTTCACTTCCACCATCGGGGTGACGTTGCGGAGCGCGGTGTCGAACACCTCCATCGCTTCGCGGTTGCTGTCCTTGGCTACCTGATCGAGCGCCTGGTAGACCGCGCGCTGCGCCACGGTTTTCTTCCCGTTGCGCATCACCCGATTGATGAAGCTCGCCAATTGCACGCTGCCGTGCAGCGGGTCCGCCACCGGCACTCGCCGCTCGGCCCTTCGTCGGCGTGACATCTGCTTGCTCTTCCTCCTCGCGCTTGAGCATGCGCAATCCCACGCCGGACCCCATGCCTCGCGGCATGACGCCGACACACCTTCCGGCTACCGCCGGAGGCGGGATTCAAGCGGAATGCTTAGGAGCGCTTGGTCCCGTACTTGCTCCGCCCCTGCTTCCGGCCGTTAACCCCGGTTGCGTCGAGCGCGCCACGAATGATGTGATATCGCACACCCGGAAGGTCCTTTACACGGCCGCCTCGAATCAGGACGACGGAGTGCTCTTGCAACGTGTGGCCCTCGCCCGGGATGTAGACCGTAACCTCCATCCCGTTCGTCATGCGGACCCGGGCCACCTTTCGCAGAGCGGAGTTCGGCTTCCTCGGCGTTACCGTCCGCACCTGAACGCAGACCCCCAGCTTCTGCGGGCTGCCGCTCCCCCGGTACACACGGTTGCGCAAAGTGTTTCGCACGAAACGCAGCGCAGGCGCCTTGGTCTTCTTGACCACGCGCTTGCGCCCGTGCCGCACGAGCTGGTTTACCGTTGGCATACGCTTTTCACCTGCGCCGCTTGACGAAGCCCTCGCGCCCTTTTCGGACGCGAACATTAGAATGCTATCGTAGCCCGCCTACCCTGTCAACGCCGCTCACTCGCCCCGAACGCCTAACTTCACCCCCCAAACCCCCTCCCGTCTGCGGGAGGGGACGCGCAAGCGCAGCGAAGCGCGGGGGAGGAGACGCCAGCCAATCAACGCCCCGCCCGTCATTGCTTCCAAATAGCACCCGCTGAGGAGTGGGGCCGGTCTCGTCATTCCCCCGCAGGCGGGGACCTCGCAGCGGCGCGGTCCCCCTCCGCCATTCCCTCGAAAGTCCCCTCCCCCGTCTGCGGGGGAGAGTTAGAAGAGTCCTCTCTCCCGTCTGCGGGGGAGAGTTAGAGAGGGGGTCCGCGCCCCACTCGCCTACTTCGTTGGTTGTGGTGTTGGACGCAGGCCAACACGGGGGAGAGTTAGAGACGGGCGTCTGCGAGGTGACGATTGAGGAGGATGCCGCCGGACGTATAATCCGCCTCACGCCCGGACTACCGCGGACCAGAGCATCCGGCGGACCCCGTGACCAAAGGAGCCTCCCAGGCATGACCGAGGAGCGAAGCCCCGTTAGGGTCTATACGAAGCAGGGAGACGAAGGGGAGACCGGCCTGCTCTACGGAGGCCGCGTCTCCAAGAGCGACCTCCGCACCGAGGCCTACGGCGCCAGCGACGAAGCCGTCTCCGCCCTCGGTCTCGGACGCTCTCTCTCCAACGACCCCGAGGTCAGGCGCATCGTCAAGCGCCTCCAGCGCGAGCTCTTCACCGTCGGCGCCGAGCTCGCCACCGCAAGGGCCGAATACGCCAAGCTCGAGTTGCACTTCAGCGTCGTAACCCCCGAAATGACCGCGGCCTTGGAGCGCGACATCGACGCCCTTAGCGAGCAGATCGAGCTGCCCCGCAGCTTCATCATCCCCGGCGCCTCCCAAGCGTCCGCGGCCCTCGACCTCGCCCGGTCCACCCTCCGCCGCGCCGAGCGGCGAGTCGTCGAGATGAAGTCCCAAGACATGATCGAGAACAACGAGCTCCTCCGCTACCTCAACCGCGCGTCTGACCTCGTCTTCATGCTCGCCCGATTCGAAGACCGCGCCCTCCCGTTCGAGAAGCTCACCGCCGAAGACGGCGCCTAACGACCGCGCCTAACGACCGCGCCTAACGACCGCGCCTAACGACCGCAATTGATAAGGAATCGATAAGGAGCAGCCATGACCAACGAGCCGATCAACCTCTACGAGCTCGAAGCGATCGCCCAACAGGCCCTCGCCCTCAGCGAATGGGACTACATCGCCGGCGGGGCCACCGACGAGATTACCCTCGCGCGCACCCGCTCCGTCTTCGACCACATCGCCCTCCGCCCTCGTATGCTCGCGGGGATTCCCGGCGCCGACCTGACCACCACCGTCCTCGGCCATCGGATCCCCGCCCCCTTCATGCTCTCGCCCTGCGGCGGCCACCGCAGGGCCCACCCGGAGGCCGAGCTCGCCACCACCAGAGGCGCGGGGAGCTTCGGCACCGTCCACGCCATCAGCGCCAACTGCTCCTTCCCTCCTGAAGAGATCGCCCGCGTCGCCGACGCCCCCCTCTGGTACCAGACGTACTTCTACCGCGACCGCGAGCAGACCGTCGACCGCGTCCACATGGCCGAGGACAACGGCTACTCCGCCATCTGCGTCACCCTCGACGCCGTCTGGCCTCCCAAGCGCGAGCGCAACATCCGCAACGCCTACCAGCGCCAGCCCCGCGCCGACGAGGCAAAGATCGCCCCCCAAGGCCCTGAGGTTCAGCAGGCCAAGTTCGACGCTGGCATGAGCAGCCGCCGGGCCGTCGACCCCGGCGCCACGTGGGACGACGTCGCATGGCTCCGGTCCGTCACCAACCTGCCCATCGTCTTCAAAGGCGTCATCACCGGCGAGGACGCCGCCCTCTGCGCCGAGCATGGCGTCGACGCCCTCATCGTCTCCAACCACGGCGGACGAAACCTCGACACTACCATCCCCACCATCGAGGCCCTCCCCGAGGTCGCTGAGGCCGCCGGACCCAACGTCCAGGTCTACCTCGACGGCGGCATCCGGCGCGGCACGGACGTCGTCAAAGCCTTGGCCCTCGGCGCCAAAGCCGTCATGCTCGGTCGCCCGCTGTTCTGGGGTCTCGCCTACAACGGCGCCGAAGGCGTCGCCCACATGCTCGACATCCTCCGCGACGAGGTCGAGACCACGATGGTCATGTGCGGCAAGGGCAGCGTGGACGCCATCGGCCGCGACGCCGTCGCCCGCCTGCCGGAGCTCCCCAAGGCCTACTGAGCCCAGGCCGTCTGCTCCGTCCTCTCCCCCTCTGCTCCGATTCTCTCGCCCGTCTGCGGGAGACATGCTCCGGTTCTCTCGCCCGTCTGCGGGAGAGAGGTAGAGAGAGGGTCTGCGCGTCTGCCCGCCAACCTCTCCCCCGTCTGCGGGGGAGAACTAGAGAGGGGGGACGGGGGAGAGCTATAGAGAGAGGGACGCCCCCTGGTACAATCGACCGGTGAATCCCGTCGCAATCATCGACTACGGCGCGGGCAACCTGCGCAGCGTGCAGAAAGCCTTCGAGCGCCTCGGCTACCGGGCCGATTTCGTGTCCGAGCCCGCTGAGCTCGACTGCGCCTCGGCCGTCGTCTTCCCGGGCCAGGGCGCCTCTCCCCAGGCTATGGCCGCCCTCAACGCCCACCGCATGGCCGACCCGGTCCGGGACTGGATCGCCGACGGCAAGCCCTTTTTCGGCGTCTGCCTCGGACTTCAGCTACTCCTCGACCACTCCGAGGAGGGCGATACCCCCGGCCTCGGCGTCATCCCCGGCAGCGTGAAACGGTTCCCCGGCGGCATGAAAGTCCCACACATGGGATGGAACTCCGTTGACCTCGTCCACCCTCACCCCATCTTCGACGGCGTTCCGGAGGGCAGCTACTTCTACTTTGTGCACTCCTACTACGCCGACCCAAGCGACCTCTCCTGGACCGTCGGCACGACTCAATACGAGGTCCCCTTCGCCAGTGTCTTGGCCCGCGACAACGTCGTCGCCACCCAGTTCCACCCTGAAAAGAGCGGCGATGTCGGCTTGAAGCTCTACGAAAATTTCATAACGCGCCTCGCCGCCCGGCCTGCCTAGCCCGCCGCTCGCTCACCCGTTCAATGGAAATCATCCCCACCATAGACCTGCGAGCCGGGGCTGTCGTCAGGCTCTTCCAGGGCGACTACGACCGCCAGACCACCTACGGCAATGACCCCGTCCGCGTCGCCCAACAGTTCGAGGCCGACGGCGCATCGCGCATCCACGTCGTCGACCTTGATGGCGCGAAGGAAGGCCGCCGCACCCAAGCCGTCCAGGTGCGCGCGATAGCCGCCGCCGTCTCCATTCCCATTGAGCTCGGCGGAGGCTTGCGCTCCCTTGCCGACATCGACTCCGCCATCGCAGACGGCGCTGGGCGCGTCATCCTGGGCACGGTTGCCGTTCGGGACCCAGCCCTCGTCCGGGAAGCCCTCGACCGGCACGGCCCGGAGCGGGTCGTCGTCGGCATCGACGCCCGCGACGGCATGGCCGCCGTCTCCGGGTGGACCCAGGGCAGCGCCGCGACCGCCGCCGATCTCCTCGACGCTATGGCCGCGGCAGGGGTCCGCCGGTTCATCTATACCGACATCTCCCGCGACGGCGCCCTCTCCTCCCCGAACTTCGAAGCCGTCGCGGGGATGGTCCGCCGCGCCAACCGGGCCGCTCCTGCCGCCAGGCTCATCGCCTCAGGCGGCGTCGCCGGCATCGACCACCTCCGCGCCCTGGCGGACCTGGGCGTAGAGGGAGCTATCGTCGGCTCCGCCATCTACGAGGGCGTGCTGGACCTCTCCGCCGCTATCGCCGAGCTCAACTCCCCGCCTCCGCCTCTATAAGACCTTTGCATGGCTGTCCCGTCATTCCCGCGCAGGCGGGAATCCAGAGTGCGCGGGTAGCGCACACCGCGGGGAGAGAGGCTGCGCTATGGCATGGCTGTCCCGTCATTCCCGCGCAGGCGGGAATCCAGAGTGCGCGGGTAGTGCACACCGCGGGGAGAGGGGCTGCGCTATTGGTTACGCAAGGGTCTCGTCTGCGGGGGAGTCTATTTCAACCTCTCCCCCGTCTGCGGGGGAGACTGAGAGGGGGCCGTCTGCGGGGGAGTTTATTTCAACCTCTCCCCCGTCGACGGGGGAGACTGAGAGGGGGCCGTCTGCGGAGGAGAGAGCTCCCTCGCCCCGCGCTCCTGCCCACGAACGTTTATCATGCATGTCGTCCGACGCTCGCCACGGAGCGGCTGTCGGCTTCCGCCTATGACAAGTGAAACATCAGCCGGCGCTAGCGGCTCATCATTCCGCGCCTCGGGCCCGACCTATATCGCCACCATCGCGATAGGCCACGGCCTCAAGCACTGGTACATCGCGGCCTTCGCCGTATTCCTTCCCCTCATCGTCGAAGAGTACGAGATCACGGCCGCCGGCCTCACCGTCATCGGCCTCGTCAAACAGCTCGCCGGCGGCTTCCCCAACTTCTTCGTCGGCTACGCGTCCGACCGCCTACGCAACTACTGGCACTGGATGCTCCCGCTCTCCTTCTTCTTCGCCGCCTTCTTCATGATGCTCTCCGGACGCTCCCCCTGGCTATGGCCCATCATCGTGCTCGGCGCCTTGGGGGGTGTCGCCGCATCCTTCTGGCACCCGCCCGCCATCTCCATGCTCAGCAACCGCTTCCCCGCCCGGCGCGGCATGGCTATCGCCTTCCACGGCTCAGGCTCCGGCGCCGGCGAAGCCCTAGGTCCCCTCGCCGTCGGTTTCATCCTCGTCACTTGGCTCGCCGACGACTGGCGCATCTACACCCTCATCAGCTTTATACCCGCCGTCGCCATCACTGTCCTCCTCTACTGGTTGCTCGCAGGCGCCCGAACGGCCCCCGTCCAGACCCCCGACCGCAACACTCGCCTCCTCGACACCGTCGGGCTACTGAAGCACCCCGTCTATGTCAGCCTCGCCTACGCCAACTTCACCCGCTCCTTCTCACACTTCGGCCTCCTCAGCTTCATGCCCGTCTACCTCGCCCAGGACCTCGGCATGGACAGCTTCGGCGTCGGATTCCACGTCTCCCTCCTCACCCTCCTCGGTGTCGCCGTCGGCCCCGCGTTCGGTTACTTCTCCGACCGCATCGGCAGGCGCATCCCCATCGTCGTCGCCATGGCCATCATCGGCGTGAGCATGTTCGTTATGAGCGCCGCGGGCTCGGGCGTCGTCCTCACTCTCGCCCTCGCCTTGGCTGGCCTCTTCCTCTGGTCGAGCCAGGACGTCATCAACGCGACCGCTATGGACGCCGCTCCCGCGGGCCTTCAGGGCTCCACGGTCGCCCTCATGTTCCTCAGCAGCCTCCTCGGGGCAACCGTCGGCGTCATCGTCATGGGCGCGGTAGTCGAGGCCACCGGCTCTCTGCGCAACATCTTCTGGCTCGCCGGCGCAGTCGCCGCTCCCGGCGCGCTCATCTTCCTCGTCGCCCCTCTTCGCCGGACTTAGGGGTAGCTCGATGGTCGAGTCCCGCGTCATCCCCGTACGCGCCGAGAAGCTCCGTCCCTTCATCGCCTCGGTCGTTCGCGGCATGGAGACGCCGGCCGACGACGCCGACTTCGTCGCCAACGTCCTCACGGAAGCCGACCTCCGGGGCGTCGATTCCCACGGAGCGACGCGTCTCGCCGGGTATGTCGAGATGCGCGACCGCGGCCTCCTCAACCCGACCGCCGAGGTCCGCGTCCTCTCCCAGGACGGCGCCTGCGCCCTCATCGACGGCGGCAACGGCTTCGGAATGCTCGGCGCTCGGCTCGGTATGCAGCTCGCTATGGACCAGGCCAAGGCGAACGGCATCGGCATGAGCGTCGCCCGCAACATGACGCACACCGGCCTCGTCGGCTACTACGCCATGACCGCCGCCGCCAACGGACTCATCGGCATCGCGATGAACAACGGCCCGCGCATCGTCCCTCCGTTCGGAAGCACGACGCCCCTCCTCGCGACCAACCCCATCAGCGTCGCCTTCCCAGCGGGCGAGCAGGAGCCCATCGTCCTCGACATGGCCACCTCCATGGTCGCGGCGGGCAAGCTACGCATCGCCGAGAAGAAGGGCGCACCGATACCCATGGACTGGGGCCTCGACCGCAGCGGACGGCCGAGCAGCGACGCAACCGAGGTGCTTGCGAACGGCTACCTCCAATGGGCAGGCGGCTACAAGGGCTTCGGCCTCGCCGTCATGATCGAGGCCCTGACCGGCGTGCTCTCCGGCGGGACCTTTGGCGCCGACACGCCGGAGATGAAGGTCTTCGGCGAGGACCCCCTCGTATCCAGCGGGGCCTACATCGCTATCGACGTCGAGCGCTTCATGCCGCCCGCCGATTTCCGCTCCCGCATCGACTCCCTCGTCCGAATGGTCCACGACGCGGCGCCCGCCTTTGGCGTCGACCGCGTCTACATGACCGGCGAACCCGAGGCCGAGCGCAAGCGCGACCGCTTGGCCAACGGCATCCCCATGAGCGCCGCCGTCCACCAGGAGCTCGAATCTCTGGCCCGCCGCTTCGCCATCCCTCTCGACCTAGCCTAGTCCTCCCCAAAACCCCCTCCCGTCTGCGGGAGGGGACGCGCAAGCGCAGCGATGCGCGGGGGAGGAGAAGCGTTCGCCCACAACTACCCCCCTGTCACCTGTCCCTTCCCCATCATTCCCGCGCCCCTTCCCCATCATTCCCGCGCCCCTTCCCCGTCATTCCCGCGAGAGCGGGAACCCAGGACGCCCCTCCCCGCGAAAACAAGCTAAAATCTCACGCGGCCCGGCCCCGGCGTTTCGGGGCTCTATCTTTGTCCACCGAGGTCGCCCCTTGGCCATTGGCATATTCGGCCTGCCCCAGGCCGGCAAGACCACCATCTTCAACGCCGTCACGCGCGGCCACGCCGAAACGGCCTCCTTCCGCGCCGGCTCCTCCCAACCCAACATCGGCATCGCCAAAGTGCCTGACCCCCGCCTCGACGACCTCGCCGACATCTCCAAACCCAAGAAGATTGTCCCGGCCGAGGTCGAGTACATCGACATCCCCGCCGTCCCCGAGGGTCTCGGCAAGACCAAGGGCATCGGCGGCGAGTACCTCAGCCTTCTCCAACGGTGCGACGCCCTCCTCCTCGTGGCCCGCGCTTTCGACGACCCCTCCGTGCCCCACGTCGAGGAAACGATTGACCCCTATCGCGACGCCGCCACGCTCCAGCTCGAGCTGATGTTCTCCGATCTCGCTATCCTCGAACGGCGACAGGACCGCATTGCCTCGCAGCTGCGCTCCGCCAAGCAGACGGAGCGCGACCAGCTCGGGAAGGAGCAGGCCCTCCTAGCGGCCATCAAGTCAGGACTGGAAAACGAAACGCCCGTCCGCGAGCAGCAGCTGCCCCCCGAGGCGAAGCCCGTCCTCGACAATTTCCAGCTCCTCAGCGCCAAGCCCCTGATCGTCGTATTCAACATCGGCGAGGACGACGTGGCCGCTACTCCCGGCATCGAGGCGGAGATGGCCGCGAAGCTCGCCCGCAAGGGCATCGGCGCCGCCGCTCTCTGCGGCAAGCTCGAGATGGAGCTCGCCCAGATGGCGCCCGAGGACGAAGCCGAGTTCCGCGAGTCCCTGGAGGCCGGCGAACCCAGCCTCGACCGCATGATCAACCTCTCCTACGACCTCCTCGGCCTCATCTCGTTCCTCACGACAGGCCCGGACGAGACCCGCGCTTGGACCATCGCCAAGGGCCTCAGCGCCGTCGAAGCCGCCGGCAAGATTCACTCCGACATCCAGCGAGGGTTCATCCGCGCCGAGGTCGTCTCTTACGAAGACCTCGCCCGCGTCCGCAGTCTCCCGGAAGCCCGCAAGCAAGCCCTCCTCCGCACCGAAGGCAAGACCTACCCCATGCAGGATGGCGACGTAGTCAACTTCCTCTTCAACGTGTGACTCCGCCAACGAACCGCACGAAGGCCTCGTTGGCGAGAGGACGGCCCGCGTCCGTCAGGCGCAAAGCGCCGTCCGACCATTCAAGGAGCTCGAGCTCAACGCATTCGGCGGTGGGCCCGGCGAAGGCGTCGGCGATGCCCTCTCCGAAACGAGCGCGGAAATCGACGTCGGCCACGCCTCGATTGAGGCGCAGGCCCATTATCATCGTCTCCGCCATCGCGGTGGCGCGGTCGGTCTCCTCCCAATAGTCGGTCGCGGCGGCCGCGGCGATGCTTGCCGGTCCAATCGGCCCATCCGACTCCCAGGCGGCGATGCGCTCGATGTAGGTCCGCGGCGGCTTGGCGTTCGCAAACCGCACGCCGAACGGACCGGCCTCTCCGATGTCGTAGAGATAGCTGTGCGCGCCGGGGCCGACGCCGAGGTACGGCAGACTGCGCCAGTAGGCGAGGTTGTGGGCGCTCTCCCGGCCCGGCTTCGCCCAGTTGGAGACCTCGTACTGCGCTAGGCCCGCCGACGCCAGCGTGGACTGGGCGAGGGCGTACATCTCGGCCGCCAGGTCGGGGTCCGGCTCGGGCGTGCGGCCGAGCCGGACGTCAGCCTCCATAGGCGTCCCGCCCTCCAAGGTCAGCGCGTAGGCCGACAGATGGCTCGTGTCCAGCGCGATAGCCTCTTCGAGCGAGTGCGCCCACGTCGAGACGTACTGATTGGGCAAGCCGAACATCAGGTCGATGCTCACGTTGTCGAATCCGGCCGTGCGCGCGTCCTCGACGGCCTGGACGGCGCGGTCCGCGCTATGCCGGCGGCCCAGCATCCCCAGCTCATGGTCATCTAACGACTGCACCCCCATCGAGATGCGGTTGAAGCCGGAGCGGCGCATGGCCTGGACCCGCTCGCGGGCGCAGTCGCCGGGGTTCGCCTCGATCGTCGCCTCGGCGTCGTCCGGCAGCTCGAACGCCGACCTGATCCTTCCCATCAAGCGGCTGAGGTCGCGGGTCGGCAGGTAGGAAGGCGTGCCGCCCCCGAAGAACAGGCTGGCGAGCCTGGGTCTGCCCAGCCACGCCCCCCACTGCTCTATCTCGCGGTCGAGCGCGTCAACGTAAGCGGGCATGAGCGACTCGATGCCGGCGTAGGTGTTGAAGTCGCAGTAGGGGCACTTCGACAGGCAGAACGGTATGTGGACGTAAAGGGCCAGCGCGTGCGTCATACCCTGAGTCTAGCAACCCAAACCCTTCCCCCGTTTGTACACCCCGCCGACGAGACCTTCTTGCATAGCCTCCCTCCCGTCTGTTGGTCCTCTCTCCCGTCTGCGAGACCTTTGCGTAACCGCTATTGAGCTCCGTTCGGTTGGAATGCGGCTCCTGGCGGAGGCTGAGGGGTCTGCTGAGGGTCTGCGGCGTCTCTCTCCTCCCCCGGTTCCCCCGGCCTCTCCGGGCTCTCCGGGACGCTTCACCGCCTCCGGGCGCACGCCGCCCCCGGCCGTCAGGCGACGCCGAGCAGCAGCCGGTCGGCCCTCCGCAAGTTGTACGCCATGCACTTGAAGAACAGCTCCGTCGCGTTCCGCTCCAAACCCACGTACCGCACGCGCCTATACCCGTAGGTCCGCTTCAGCGTCCCGAACACCTGCTCCACCGGCGCACGCAGCCGCGCTATCAGCGCGTTCCGGCGCTGTTCCACGGGCGGCAGCACCGGGTGATGCTTGTCCGCGCGCCGCATGATCCGGTCCTTGATCTTGATGGACTTGAGCCACGCGCTCCGCTGCTTCGACCCATACGCCTTATCCGCGTACACCGCCTCCTCATCCCCGCTCACCAAGGAGTCCGCCACCTCCGTGTCGTTCACGTTCGCCGGCGTGAACACCGCTTCCCGTATCAGTCCCGAACCGGCGTCCATCCCGATGTGCGCCTTGTAGCCGTAGTGCGACTTCCCCCTCTTGCGCGTGAACCGCGCGTCGGGGTCGGTCCCGCTCCTCCCTCCCGGTTGCTCGCGAGACGATGGCCGCCGCGCCTGCGCCTCCACGATCGTTGCGTCCAGCAGCGTCCCCTTCTTCACCACCAACCCCTTCTTGTCCAGTTGGCGCGTCAGCTCCTTGAACAGGCGGCGGCCGAGTCCCCGATCGGTCACTTCCTTCCGGAACCGGCTGATCGTCGAGTGGTCCGGGACCTCGTCCTCCATGCCGAGACCGACGAACCGCTTGAACGAGACCCGGTCCCATAGCGCTTCCTCCATCCCTTCGTCGGAAGCGTCGTACCACTGCTGGAGCAGCAGCACCTTGACCATCACCACTGGCGGGTAGCTCGGCCGGCCGGTGGGCGCCGCGTAGACCCCATCGACCACCTTGGCGAGCTGCCGCCAGTCAATCGCCGCGTCTATCCGCTCCAGCCTCTCATCCCGCCCCATCCGGTCGGGGAGAAGTACAGCAACGAACGACTGCTCACTCGTAGGACGGTGCATCACGAACCTCCCGAACGTCACCCTCCGCTGATTGTGGCCAATCAAGGAAGTTATGCAAAGGTCTCGTCTGCGGGGGAGAGTTAGAGAGGGGGCCGCGCTCCGCCCGCCTACTCGTCGGCTGTGGTGTCCAACGTCCGCGCCCTCCCGTCATTCCCGCGCAAGCGGGAAGCTGAATTCACATTTGAAGTGCAACACTTGGCTCGCGAAGACCTCGGCCGGAGTCCGGTAGCCGAGGCACTTGCGCGGCGTATTGTTGTACGCCCGCACCACCGACGTAAAACGCTCCTCCGGCAACCCCGCCAGGACCGTCTTCCGAGGGAGAAACCGGCGCAGCCGACCTATCCCGTTCTCCACCCCGCCCTTCTGCCACGGCGCGTGGGTGTCGCAGAAGAAGGTCTCGATGCCCAGGGCGTGGAGCTCGTGGTGGCGGGCGAACTCCGTCCCGTTGTCGAAGGTCACCGTCTGCCGGAACTCTGGCGGCAGCGGCCCCAGGAGACGCGCCAAGGCCTCGGCGATCGGCCCCGCCGCCTTCGAAGGAGCCCGCGTCGCGAGCAACAGCCGCGAGCAGCGCTCGTGCAGCGCCAGCACCACCGGCCCCGACCTCCCGAACAACATCAGGTCCGCCTCCCAGTGCCCGAACGTCTGCCGGTCAGCCGCCGACCCCGGACGCTCCGACAGCGGCCGCCGATGGGCGATGAAGGAGACCGAGCTCCCCCCCTTACGCCCCCGCCTCCCCCGTTTCCACTTCCCCCGCGGCAGGTAGTTGCGCCAATCGTAGTCTTTCCCTCGCGCCACCTGGCCATAGATGAACCGGTAGATGCTCTCGTGGGAGATGACACACCGGCCTGACCCTTCAGCCAGCCGGCCCGCGATCTGCTCCGGCGACCACCCCCGTTCCAGTCCCCCCAGGACCGAGGCGCGCAGCCCGTCCTCGCGTTCCAGCCGTCCGCCCGACCAGCGGCGGGCGCGGGACTGCTCATGCGCGTACACCGGCCGGTAGACGCCCCGTCGCGGACCATTGCGCCTCAGCTCCCGAGCAACCGTCGATGGCGCGCGATCCAGACTTGCAGCGACTTGCCGGACCGGGGCGCCCTCGGCACATAGGCGGGCAATCTCACATCGTTCCTCAATGGAGAGCTGTCTGTATCCCATGGCAACACCCTAATCTGGTGTTGCACTTCGTTTGTGAACTCAGGGAATCCAGAGTGGCCGACAGGCCACGCCCCGGCTGCGGGGGACGACTCTTACATAACCTCCTCTGCCGTCTGCGGGGGAGAGTTAGAGAGGGGGCCGCGCCCCGCCCGCCTACTCGTCGGCTGTGGTGTCCAACGTCCGCGCCCTCCCGTCATTCCCGCGCAAGCGGGAATCCAGAGTGGCCGACAGGCCACGCCCCGGCTGCGGGGGACGACTCTTATATAACCTCCTCTCCCGTCCGCGGGGGAGGACTGAGGAGGGGGCGGGGGTGCCCCCGCAATCCCCAATCTGACTAGGCCCAGGCCCTCTCCCGCCTTGACGCTCGGGAGAGCCGCTGCTAGCCTACACTGGTCGCGAACCCTGCGATAAAGGAGCGCTCCCTGATGATTACGGTTACCGACCTCGCAGCAGAGAAGCTCGCGGAGATTCTGGCGGAAGAGGGGCAGCCCGAGGCGGCTCTCCGGGTCATCGTCGTGCCCAATGGCCACGGCGCCCAATACATGCTCTCCTTGGAGGACGGCGTCGAGGACGACGACCTGGTCCTGTACGAGTCCAGCGTCCGCGTCATCGCCGACGTCGAAAGCGCCCCCCTCCTCGACGGCGCCTCGATCGACTACTCGGAAGGCCTGATGCGCAGCGGGTTCGTTATCGAGAACCCGAACATCGCCTCCAGCGGGGGCGGCTGCGCCTGCGGGAACGGCAGTTGCGGCTGCGGCCACTAGACTCGGAACACATCGCCGGCACGAAAGCGCCCCTCTCAAAGGGGCGCTTCGCTTTTGCTCTCATGGGGAGAAGGCTCGGGAGGAGGGGACTATTGCCCGCCGCCTACATCCGCTCACCCCGTCCTCAGGCCGTCAGTTAGTATTCGGTCATGTACAACATCCGCCGTGCAACTCCCGATGAACTGTCCCTCATCGTCGACTTCCAGATGGAGATGGCCCGCGAGAGCGAGGGCGCGACTCTCGACCGCGCCGCGCTGACCCAGGGCGTCCGGGCCGTCCTCAACGGCGCCGTCCCCGCCGAGTACTGGATCGCCGAGTCCGAAGACGGACCCGTCGGCATGCTCATGACGGTTCCCGAGTGGAGCGACTGGCGAAATGGAACGGTCGTATGGGTCCACTCGGTCTACGTCCGACCCGAGGCGCGCCGCCGCAAGGCGTTCTCGACGCTCTACGAGCACTTCCGGCGGCAGGTCGAGCAGTCGGATGAGCTCGTGGGGCTCAGGCTATATGTCGACCAAAGCAACGAGCCCGCCCAACGGGTCTACGAGGCCCTCGGCATGACGAGGGAGCACTACTACCTGTACGAGTGGATGAAGGACGGCTAATCGGACGACGGCAACGTCTTGGGCGCGAGCATCGTCATTGGCCTGCCGTCGCACTGGATTCGAGCGGACCCTGCCTTCGTGCAAAGGACCATCACGCCTGTGGCCTCGTCCTGATAGCGCTTGCCGAGCTGATCGGCGTCGCCGTCGGCGGCGCAGGATAGCTCCCCGTCCCCGCCCTTCGTAATCATGTACTGAGCGCCAAGCTCGGCGCACTCGAAGCGCTTCCCTGTCTGCGCAGGCATCGGTTTACTCCCCCGGACCAAGTGGGCTTGCACAATGTTAGCAGGCGGCGGCCCGGTTGCGGCGAGCTGGCCGGCCCCCCTATCCTCGCGTCAACCCAGACCCTCGCATTCGGGAGCATCCATGCCCATAGCGTCCAACGTCCGGGAGCAGATGGCGAACAGCTCGTGGATACGCCGCATGTTCGAGCTCGGCATCGCCCTCAAGCGCGAGCGCGGCGACGAAAACGTATTCGACCTCTCCCTCGGCAACCCCGTCGTCGAGCCGCCCGCCCAGTTCTTCGACGAGCTCCGGCGGCTTGCAGATTCCCCTATCCCCGGCGGGCGCCGCTACATGCCCAACGCCGGATATCCCGAGACGCGCCAGGCGGTCGCCGACTCGCTCTCCGCCGAGACGGGTCTGGCCTACGGCGCGGAGCACGTCATGATGACCGTCGGCGCAGCCGGCGCGCTGAACGTCGTGGTGCATGCGCTCTGCGAGCCCGGCGACGAGGTCGTCATCCTCACGCCTTATTTCGCCGAGTACCTCTTCTACGCCAAGAACCACGGGGCCTTGCCGGTCGTCGTCGGCTGCAACCGCGATTTCGTCCCCGACCTCGATGAGTTGGAGAGCAAGCTCACCGCCCGCTCCAAGCTCGTCATCCTCAATTCGCCCAACAATCCGTCCGGCGCCATCTACCCCCGGTCTCTGGTCGC
This sequence comes from Dehalococcoidia bacterium, assembly GCA_965219425.1. Taxonomy (GTDB): domain Bacteria; phylum Chloroflexota; class Dehalococcoidia; order Lucifugimonadales; family Australimonadaceae; genus S5-327. The sequence goes on along the minus strand of OZ244741.1, from coordinate 2,668,281 downwards.
CGACATAGCCGACCTCCTCCGTCGCAAGAGCGATGACCTGGGCGCCGAGATTTACCTCGTGAGCGACGAGCCTTATCGCAAGCTGATCTACGACGGCCTGACGTACCCCTTCCCCCAGCTCGATTACGAGCGGACGATCACCGTCACCTCCCACGCGAAGGACCTAGCCCTCCCCGGCGAACGCATCGGCTATCTCGCCGTCCGCCCCGACGACCCGCAGGCCGGCGAGCTCATGGACGCCTTCACCTTCTGCAACCGGGTGCTCGGCTTCGTGAACGCGCCCGCGATGATGCAGCACGTCGTCCGCGCCCTGCAGAACGTCACTGTCGACGTGAGCGACTATCAGGCGAAGCGCGACTACCTTTACGACGTCCTAACGTCGGCGGGATACCGGGTGCGCAAGCCCGAGGGCGCGTTCTACATGTTCCCGGAGTCGCCGGTTGCCGACGAGATGCAGCTCATCGACGCCCTGCAGCAGGAGGGCGTACTCGTCGTGCCCGGCCGGGGCTTCGGCATGCCGGGCTACTTCCGCATCTCCTACTGCGTCGACCAGCGGACCCTCGAAGGCGCCGCCCCAGGCTTCCGCGCAGCCATCGAAAGGCTCGCCCCACCCTCCTCTCCCCCGTCTGCGGGGGAGAGTTAGAAAGTCCTCTCTCCCGTCTGCGGGGGAGAGTTAGAGAGGGGGCCGCGCCCCGCCCGCCTACTCGTCGGCTATGGTGTCCAACGTCCGCGCCCTCCCGTCATTCCCGCGAAAGCGGGAACCCAGGAACCCCCTCCCGTCTGCGGGAGGGGACGCGCAAGCGAAGCGAAGCGGGGGAGGACAACCTACTCGTCGGCTGTGGTGTCCAACGTCCTCGCCCTCCGCCATTCCCGCGGAAGTCCTCCCTCTTCCGGTCCTCTTGTATGTTGAGATGGCGGGGCAGGCCGTTGTCCTCTCGGTTGAAAGAGACCGTGGGAGAGCGAGGTCGCTCCGCCTCCCCCACCAGAGAGCCCGAACAGTTGCCGGGGCCAGAGTGAGCCCGCATCGCACAAGGACGGGCCAAGCAGGAGGAACGAAGTGTCTACTGTCCCTCAGAACGTGTTCGTCGGCATCGATGTCTCCGAGGACTGGCTGGACGTGGCCGTCCGGCCGACCGGCGCCGCGTGGCGCGCGGCCCAAGACGAGGACGGCGTCGAGCAGCTGGTCCGGCAGCTCGAAGCGTTGCGGCCCCAGCTCATCGTCATGGAAGCCTCCGGCGGGCACGAGCGGCTGCCGGCCGCAGTCCTCGCCGCCGCTGGCCTCCCCGTCGCCGTGGTGAACGCCCGCCACGTGCGCGACTTCGCACGGTCCCACGGGAAGCTGGCCAAGACAGACCGGCTCGACGCGGCGGTGATCGCCCACTTCGGCGAGGTGAGCGAACTCCAACCTCAACCGCCGGTTCCCGCAGAGGCGCGGGAGCTCGCAGCCCTCGTGACCCGACGACGCCAGCTCGTCCGCATGCGGACGGTCGAACTACAGCACCGAAAACAAGCGGCCCCTGTGGTGCGGCGCGGGATCGACCGGACCATTGCCTTCCTCAACCAGGAGCTGGAAGAGATCGATGAGGACCTGACCCGGCGGCTGCGGGAGTCCCCCCTCTGGCGGGAGCGCGACGAGTTGCTGCGCAGTGTCCCAGGCGTGGGACCGGCGCTCTCCTTCGTCCTGCTCGCGGACCTGCCCGAACTGGGCGCCCTCAGCAACAAACAGGTCGCCTCCCTGGTGGGCCTGGCTCCCTTCGCGCGAGACAGTGGGAAGTTCCGTGGAGCGCGCACCTGTTGGGGCGGTCGCGCGGAGGTGAGGGCAGCCCTCTACATGCCGACGGTCACGGCAATGCGGTGCAACCCGGTGATCAAGGAGTTCTATGGACGGCTGGTCAAGGCGGGCAAGCCTCCGAAGGTCGCGCTCACCGCGTGCATGCGCAAGCTGCTCACGGTCCTCAACGCCATGCTCCGGCACGGGACTCCGTGGGACCCCCAGATGGCTTGACTTCCAACACAGTTGCTCTCCCGTCTGCGGGGGAGACCAAGAGGGGGCAGTCCCCTTCCGTCACCCCCGCCCCCATTCGTCATTCCCGCGAAAGCGGGAAGCTGAATTCACATTTGAAGTGCAACACTTGGCTCGCGAAGACCTCGGCCGGAGTCCGGTAGCCGAGGCACTTGCGCGGCGTATTGTTGTACGCCCGCACCACCGACGTAAAACGCTCCTCCGGCAACCCCGCCAGGACCGTCTTCCGAGGGAGAAACCGGCGCAGCCGACCTATCCCGTTCTCCACCCCGCCCTTCTGCCACGGCGCGTGGGTGTCGCAGAAGAAGGTCTCGATGCCCAGGGCGTGGAGCTCGTGGTGGCGGGCGAACTCCGTCCCGTTGTCGAAGGTCACCGTCTGCCGGAACTCTGGCGGCAGCGGCCCCAGGAGACGCGCCAAGGCCTCGGCGATCGGCCCCGCCGCCTTCGAAGGAGCCCGCGTCGCGAGCAACAGCCGCGAGCAGCGCTCGTGCAGCGCCAGCACCACCGGCCCCGACCTCCCGAACAACATCAGGTCCGCCTCCCAGTGCCCGAACGTCTGCCGGTCAGCCGCCGACCCCGGACGCTCCGACAGCGGCCGCCGATGGGCGATGAAGGAGACCGAGCTCCCCCCCTTACGCCCCCGCCTCCCCCGTTTCCACTTCCCCCGCGGCAGGTAGTTGCGCCAATCGTAGTCTTTCCCTCGCGCCACCTGGCCATAGATGAACCGGTAGATGCTCTCGTGGGAGATGACACACCGGCCTGACCCTTCAGCCAGCCGGCCCGCGATCTGCTCCGGCGACCACCCCCGTTCCAGTCCCCCCAGGACCGAGGCGCGCAGCCCGTCCTCGCGTTCCAGCCGTCCGCCCGACCAGCGGCGGGCGCGGGACTGCTCATGCGCGTACACCGGCCGGTAGACGCCCCGTCGCGGACCATTGCGCCTCAGCTCCCGAGCAACCGTCGATGGCGCGCGATCCAGACTTGCAGCGACTTGCCGGACCGGGGCGCCCTCGGCACATAGGCGGGCAATCTCACATCGTTCCTCAATGGAGAGCTGTCTGTATCCCATGGCAACACCCTAATCTGGTGTTGCACTTCGTTTGTGAACTCAGGGAACCCAGGAACCCAACCCCGTCTGCGGGAGGGGACGCGCAAGCGCAGCGAAGCGGGGGAGGACAACCTACTCGTCGGCTGTGGTGTCCAACGTCCTCGCCCTCCGTCATTCCCGCGAACGCGGGAACCCAGGATGCCCCCTCCCCCCCGTAGGGGCGTCCCTCGTGGGCGCCCTCCCCACCCGCCATTCCCTCGCAGCCAAACCCCTCCACCATCCTGGGGGAGGGCTGGGGAGGGGGCCCGTCTGCGGGGAAAGCCCTAAAATCCCTCCCCCGTCTGCGGGGGAGGCTAGGAGGGGGCCGCCTGCGCTATGATGGAGGGAGGAACGGTCGAGGCCGGAGGTATCTTCCGTTGATTCAGCCACGCAGTCTCGGACGCGACAACCAGCTCTTGGCGCGCATGCTCTTCACCATGCTGCTGCTCGGCACGGTCTATGGGTTCTTCCTCTGGTTCCTCGTCAGCGTCGTCGGCGCCGTCCTGATGTTGGCCATCGCCTTCGTCCTCGTGCTCGTCCAGTTCTTCATGTCCGACAAGCTCGTGCTGATGTCGATGCGGGCGAAGGTCGTGACGCCGGAAGAGGCGCCCCAGCTCCACGCAATGATCGATAGGCTAGCGCTTGCCGCCCGCATCCCCAAGCCCAAGGTCGCCATCGCCCAGATGAGCGTGCCCAACGCATTTGCGACGGGCCGCAGTCAGAAGCACGCTGCCGTCGCGGTGACCACCGGCCTGCTGCAGGTGTTGAACGAACGGGAGCTCGAAGGCGTGCTCGCCCACGAGATTAGCCATATCGCCTCGCGGGACGTGCAGGTGATGACGTACGCCAGCTTCCTATCCGTCGTCGCCTCGACCCTGATGACCTTCTTCTTGTTCTCCGCGATCTTCGGAGGCATGAGCAGACACCGGGGGAGCGGCGGGAACTACATGATGATCGCCTATATCGTCACGATCCTCGTCTGGGTCGTGAGCCAGATACTCATCGCTGCGCTCTCGCGCTACCGCGAGTACGCCGCGGACCGGGGCGCCGCCCAGCTCACCCGGAGGCCCCAAGACCTCGCCAGCGCGCTCCAGCGCATCGCCGGCGCCTTCACCCAGGTGCCCAAGGACGACCTGCGGCGCGCCGAGACCATGAACGCCTTCTTCATCATGCCCGCGATAGGCGACGGCTTCGCCAGCCTGTTCTCGACTCATCCCCCGATGCAGCGGCGCATCGAACGCCTCCAAGCGCTCGAGCGCGACATCAAGATGTTAGGCTAGCAGAATGTGTGGATTCCTCTTCAACCGCCGACGGAGGGGCGACTGGGGCGAAGCCAACGAGGCGATGGCCCAGGCTGCCCAGGCCTTCGAGGAGATCCTCGAGACCTCTACGACGGGCAATGCTGGCATTCTCGTCCGCCCCAGCCCCGACCAGAACGGCATCCAAGCCAAAGCTGAGATCGAGCGCGCCCTGTCGGACCTCCCCCCATCGGTGGCCCGGTGGACCGTAACCATCGACGCGAGCGGTAGCCCGCACCCCTGGGTTGTCGTCAGCGACCCGGCGCTCCCGGCGCTCGCCGACGCGACGCGCACCGTTGGCGCAGTGCTAGCGCGTTCGGGGCTGGGCCCCAGAGTGCTCGCCGCCGTCTACGCGTTCCGATGGAATGACCGGAGAATCTACTGGATATACCAGCCCCGCATCGGAGCGTTCACCCCCTTCGCGCCTGCGGAACAGGGAGAAGAGGAGCGCGACCACCCGCTTGAGCTGCGCATGGAGCAGGCGAGCCGTCGCGAGCTGCCCACGTCGCGCGACATCAAGGAGTGGTACCCCGTCTGGGGAATGCCCATCTAGCAGTCCCTCCCCGCCTGCGGGGGAGAGTTAGAGAGGGGGCCGCGCCCCGCCCGCCTACTCGTCGGCTGTGGTGTCCAACGTCCGCCCCCTTCCGTCATTCCTGTAGATGTCAGCTAATTCGTTGACAGATTTTTGCATGATTTCGAGGGGGGTCTTGCCACCGAGGGCCTGGTGTGACCGCGCGGTGTTGTAGTAGATGAGGTAGGCGAGCAGCTCGTCCTTCAGCTCCTCCACCGACGCGAAGACCATCTCGTCCAGCAGGTCCTCGTTCAGCGTCCGCCAGAACCGTTCCACCTTCCCGTTCGTCTGCGGCCGGTAGGGACGGGTGTAGTAGTGTTTGATCCCCAGTTCCAGGAGCATCCGCTCCATCGGATGGCCAGCCTTGTTCCGCGGCGAGGCCACCTCGGCCCCGTTGTCCGTGAGCATGGCCTCGAAGCGGACCCCGTACTCCGCATTCAGCATGTTGATGCTCTTGAGCGCCGCGAACATCACGCTCAGGCTCTTCAGGTCGTCCACCACTTCCGCCCAGGCGAGCCGCGTGCAGGCGTCGAGCACGCACACCAGGTAGTAGCGCTGCTTGGTCCCCACGATGAGGTCCTTGCTCAGGTAGTGCGCGTCCAAGTGGCCCAGCTCTCCGGCGCGGGTCTTGGTGATCTGGCGCTTTGACTGTTTCATCGGCGTGGTCAACCGGTTCAGGCCGTGCCGCCTGCTGATGGCGTAGATGGTGGCCGGCGCAGGCGTGCGGTCTTCGAGTTCCGGCTTGAGTATGGCATAGACCTCGTAGCGGTCGATGCCCTTGCGCCGCAGTTCCAGCACCTTCTCCTCAATGTGGGGGATGGTGCGGCGGCTCTTCCACCGGGGGGCCCGCTTGCGGGGCAGGAGCGCCTCGTCGTCACCGGCGAGCCGGTAGCGATTGTAGTACTTGGCGAAGGTCTGCCGGTTGGTCCCGTGGACGTGGTAGAAGTCCTGGACGAAACGGAACCGGGGATGCTTGCCGGCCTTGACCTGCTCGTACTCGCCGATCAGGTGGCGCCACTTGTGCTGGTAGTTCCGTTCGAGGGTGTGGTCTTTCCTGTTGTCACGCATCTTCGCCTCCAGAATGGACTGCTTCGCCAGCCCAATTCTGTCAGCGAATTACCTAACACTTACAATTCCCGCGAACGCGGAAATCCAGGAACCCCCTCCCGTCTGCGGGAGGGGACGCGCAAGCGCAGCGAAGCGCGGGGGAGGAGAAGCGGTCGCCCACAACTACCCCCGTCACCCGCTTCCCCAGCCCGTCATTCCCGCGAACGCGGGAATCCAGGACGCCCCCCAGCCCGTCATTCCCGCGAACTCAGGGAACCCAGAACGCCCCCCTTCCGCCATTCCCTCGAAAAGTCCCCACCTCCCGTCTGCGGGGGGAGGTTAGGAGGGTGTATAGACCGGGGACATCCTTTACACCTGTTCGGGGACATGGTTTACACCTTCTGCCCGCTACTGATGCGGCAGGAGGTGGACCATTCCCTGGAAGGAGACTTCGGCGATGTCCCTGAAGCATGAGTTCGTCACGCTCGCACGCAAAGAAGGAGCGAACATCCGGGAGCTCTGCCGGCGCTACACGATCTCGCCGCCCACGGCCTACGAGCTGCTCGACCGCTACGCACGAGAGGGAGACTCCGGCCTCGCCGAGCGCTCCCGCCGTCCCCATACCTCACCAACCCGCACACCGGCCGAGATGGAACAAGCCGTAGTCGCCCTTCGCGAGGAACACCCCGCCTGGGGAGGCCGCACGATACGCGAGGTCCTGGTGCGCAGCGGCTATCGCTCGGTCCCAAGCCCCAGCACCATCACCGCCATCCTGCGGCGGAACGGCTGCATCGTGGGCGGCGAACGGCCCCGGCGCGATGGGCAACGGTTCGAGCATCCCCATCCCAATGACCTTTGGCAGATGGACTTCAAGGGCCACTTCCCCACAGGTGCAGGCCGGTGTCACCCGCTGACCGTCCTGGACGACCACTCCCGCTTCGCCCTTGGGTTGCAGGCGTGCGCCAACGAGCGAACGGAGACGGTGCGGGAGTGCCTGACCTCCCTCTTCCGTCTCTACGGACTGCCGGAATGCATGCTCATGGATAACGGGTCGCCATGGGGCAACGACGCGGAGCACCCGCGCACGCCGCTGACGGTCTGGCTGATGCGTCTCGGCATCCGGGTGAGCCACGGGCGGCCCTACCATCCGCAGACGCAGGGCAAGGCCGAGCGCTTCCACCGGACGCTGAAGGCGGAGGTGTTGCAAGGCAGGCGCTTCGCCGACCTCCCCTCATGCCAGGTGGCGTTCGACCTCTGGCGCGGCGTCTACAACAGGGAGCGCCCGCATCAGGCATTGGACCTGGCGACGCCACTCAGCCGCTACGCTCCGAGCCCGCGAAGCTTCCTTGAGACGCTCCCCCCGATCGAATACGGAGACGGCGACCTCGTGCGCAAGGTGATGGCAGAAGGATGGGTGAGCTTCAAGGGCTACGAGTTCAAGGTGGGCCGGGCGCTGCGGGGATACCCCGTAGCACTCCGGCCAACGGGCAACCGACGGCGTCTGGGGAGTCTGGTTCATGACACACCCCCTCGCGGAGGTGGACCTGCGGGGGTCTGAACCAGAGGTCACGAGGCGCCCGGATGTGTAAAGTATGTCCACGAACACCTGTAAACCATCTCTCCAGTCTATACACATGGGGGGGGGAGGGGGAGGGGGGGACGCCCCCACAACATGACGGGCGAGCGGGAAGAGTTACGCCCTTAGAAGACAGGGCTGAGCAAAGGTCTCGCCTGCTGCGGGGGAGCCTTTAGGGCAGGGGCTTGTTTGCGGCGGACTTGAGGCGCCGACGGGCCCAGAGCAGCAGCAACCCATCCGCCGCCGGCAGCAGCAAGAGCCCGCTCCACCACGGCAGCGGCGTCACGATAACGATCGCGACCACTCCGACCGCAGCAGCAGCAAGCCCACCCAAGAGCGCCGCCCCGATAGTCGTCATCTCGTTCATCAGACCAAGTATAGAGGTCCGTCCCCTCCGCCGTTCCCTCGCAGCCAAACCCCCTCCACCATCCTGGCAGAGGGCTGGGGAGAGGGCCCAGCTGCAGGGGAGAGCTAAAGTCCCCTTGTATGTTGAGATGGCGGGGCAGGCCGTTGTCCTCTCGGTTGAAAGAGACCGTGGGAGAGCGAGGTCGCCCCGCCTCCCCCACCAGAGAGCCCGAACAGTTGCCGGGGCCAGAGTGAGCCCGCATCGCACAAGGACGGGCCAAGCAGGAGGAACGAAGTGTCTACTGTCCCTCAGAACGTGTTCGTCGGCATCGATGTCTCCGAGGACTGAGACCTTTGCGTAACCGCTATTGAGCTCCGTTCGGTTGGAATGCGGCTCCTGGCGGAGGCTGAGGGGTCTGCTGAGGGTCTGCGGCGTCTCTCTCCTCCCCCGGTTCCCCCGGCCTCTCCGGGCTCTCCGGGACGCTTCACCGCCTCCGGGCGCACGCCGCCCCCGGCCGTCAGGCGACGCCGAGCAGCAGCCGGTCGGCCCTCCGCAAGTTGTACGCCATGCACTTGAAGAACAGCTCCGTCGCGTTCCGCTCCAAACCCACGTACCGCACGCGCCTATACCCGTAGGTCCGCTTCAGCGTCCCGAACACCTGCTCCACCGGCGCACGCAGCCGTGTGAATAGTCATGATCTTGAGGCCAGGAAGTTGAGAGAAATTCAAGGTCATTAGGCCAGCTATTCAGGATCATCCGGTCACCCTGCGCGCCGAATCGGAGACCATAGCCGCACTTCATGACGAGGTGCAGCAGATGGCCTATAAAGAGGTGCTGAGAGTGGAGATATCTGAAGTCATCCGCCGCTGGCAGGCGGGGAGCAGCCAGCGGCACATAGCATTGGGGACCGGGCTGTCTCGGGAGACCGTTGGACGATACATCGCCGCGGCGGAGGGGCTGGGTGTGTCTCACGAGGGACCGGCGCCCACCGACCTGCAACTGAATCGGCTGGCGGCGATCGGTCGTTCCGGTCCGCGGGCGGTGGCCACGCCAGCCGAGGACAAGCTGGTTCCCTGGGCAGACCAGATCTATCAGTGGCTCACCGTCGACCGGCTGCAGGTGACGCGCATCCTGGAGTTGCTGGCGGAGCGGGATTGTCGGGTGTCCTATGCTTCGCTCCATCGCTTCGTGGCGCATCGCAACTGGCGTCGGCGCAATCCCAGGACCGTTCGGATGGCAGAGAGTGCACCGGGTGAGGTGGCGGAACTGGACTTTGGACGCTTGGGATTGGCGCCGGACCCAGAGACCGGCCGCCACCGCACGGTGTGGGCGCTGATCGTGGTGCTGGCCTATTCCCGGCACTGTTTCGTGTGGCCCACCTTCAACCAGAAGCTGGAAGACGTCGTCGACGGACTGGAGGCGGCCTGGGCTTTCTTCGGCGGTATTCCCAACTATCTCGTCATCGACAACTTCCCCGCCGCGGTCGCGGGCGCTGACGCTCTGCATCCCCGGCTCACCCGGGGTTTCTTGGAGTATTCACAGCACCGCGGCTTCATCGCCGATCCGGCCCGCGTGCGTCACCCCAAGGACAAGCCCAAGGTGGAGCGAAGCGTCCAATACGTGCGGGAGCGCTTCTTCAAGGGCGGCAGCTTCAGCAGCTTCTCCCACCTGAGGGAGGAAGCGGCACGTTGGTGTCGTGATGTTGCTGGACATCGCGTGCATGGCGCCACCCGGCAGCAGCCCCTGGTCGTCTTCCAGGATGAGGAGCGGCACGCCCTCGCTCCCTGGGATGGCGAGCCCTACGAGGTCACTCACTGGCGCACGGCCAAGGTGCATTCCGATCACCACGTGGCTTGCCAATATGCCCTTTACTCAGTCCCGGCTGCCCTTTGTCCGCCGGGCCAGCAGGTGGAGATCGGGCTGGGCAGCAAACTGGTGCGCATCTACCACCGGGGCAGGCTGATCAAGCTCCACCCCCGTCAGCCTCGCGGTGGCCGCTCCACCGACTCAGAGGACTATCCGGCGGAGCTGACCGCCTACACCCTGCGGGCGCCTGAGAGCATCAAGCGCAGCGCAGCAGAGCAGGGTCCCGCGGTGGCTGACTTCGTCGAGCGTCTCTTCGACGGCCCTCTGCCTTGGGCCAAGGTGCGGCAAGGCCACAAGCTCATACGCCTCGGCCAGCGTTACACCCCGGAACGCCTCGACGCCGCATGCCGCAAGGCCCTGACCGTAGACCTCATCGACGTGCGTCGCGTGGAGCGCATCCTGGTGGAAGCCTTGGAGCAGAGCGAGGTGCAGGAGCATCCCCCGCCATTGCCTGCGGGTCGCTTCACCCGGCCCGGCTCAGTCTTTGCCCTCAGCCACCAGTCATCACCAGGAGATCAGCCATGACCCGTGTCACTGAACTCACGCCTCTGCTCAAACGGCTCCAGCTGGGGCCCATGGCGGCCACGCTGCCCGAGCGCATCGCCTTGGCCAGAAGGGACCAGTTGGACTACGCCTCATTCTTGGAGATCATCCTCGCCGACGAGATCAGCCGACGGGACCACCGGCGCATCGAGCTCCGACTGCACAGCGCTGGCTTCGAGCGGGTCTCCCGCCTCGAGGACTTCGACTGGACTGCGTCGATCACCCTGGACCGCCGGCTCCTTGATGCCGCCTTCTCCCTGCAGTTCCTAGCCCGCAACGAGCACATCCTGCTCGTCGGCCCCGCCGGAGTTGGCAAGAGCTTCCTCGCACAGGCCCTGGGCTACGCCGCCGTCCGCGCCGGACACACCGTCCGCTTCATCCATGCTGACGACTTCTTCAAGACCATGACTCAAGCCAGGGTCGACAACTCCGTGGGACGCACATTCCGCTCGTTCCTCTCCCCAGACCTGCTCATCCTCGACGACCTCGGCCTCCACCGGCTCACCGCCCAACAGTCCGCCGACCTCTACGAGCTAATCATCAGCAGACACCGCGTCTCCAGCTTCGTCATCACCTCCAACCGGGCCGTGGAGGAATGGCTCAGCCTCTTCGACGATCCCATCCTCGGCAACAGCGCCCTCGACCGACTCGCCAACGCCAGCTACCAGATCGTCATCGAAGGCCCCAGCTACCGGCAAAGGCTCTCTCCGCATCGGGCCTTGCTGGGGGCAAAGGAGGTGGTTGACTCGTCAACGACTCACTGATACAAGCCCTAACCACCGGCGTTCAGGGTGGCCGGATGTCCGTGAATAGCACTGGCCTAATGACCCTGATTATCCACACAGCCGCGCTATCAGCGCGTTCCGGCGCTGTTCCACGGGCGGCAGCACCGGGTGATGCTTGTCCGCGCGCCGCATGATCCGGTCCTTGATCTTGATGGACTTGAGCCACGCGCTCCGCTGCTTCGACCCATACGCCTTATCCGCGTACACCGCCTCCTCATCCCCGCTCACCAAGGAGTCCGCCACCTCCGTGTCGTTCACGTTCGCCGGCGTGAACACCGCTTCCCGTATCAGTCCCGAACCGGCGTCCATCCCGATGTGCGCCTTGTAGCCGTAGTGCGACTTCCCCCTCTTGCGCGTGAACCGCGCGTCGGGGTCGGTCCCGCTCCTCCCTCCCGGTTGCTCGCGAGACGATGGCCGCCGCGCCTGCGCCTCCACGATCGTTGCGTCCAGCAGCGTCCCCTTCTTCACCACCAACCCCTTCTTGTCCAGTTGGCGCGTCAGCTCCTTGAACAGGCGGCGGCCGAGTCCCCGATCGGTCACTTCCTTCCGGAACCGGCTGATCGTCGAGTGGTCCGGGACCTCGTCCTCCATGCCGAGACCGACGAACCGCTTGAACGAGACCCGGTCCCATAGCGCTTCCTCCATCCCTTCGTCGGAAGCGTCGTACCACTGCTGGAGCAGCAGCACCTTGACCATCACCACTGGCGGGTAGCTCGGCCGGCCGGTGGGCGCCGCGTAGACCCCATCGACCACCTTGGCGAGCTGCCGCCAGTCAATCGCCGCGTCTATCCGCTCCAGCCTCTCATTCCGCCCCATCCGGTCGGGGAGAAGTACAGCAACGAACGACTGCTCACTCGTAGAACGGTGCATCACGAACCTCCCGAATGTCACCCTCCGCTGATTGTGGCCAATCAAGGAAGTTATGCAAAGGTCTCAGGACTGGCTGGACGTGGCCGTCCGGCCGACCGGCGCCGCGTGGCGCGCGGCCCAAGACGAGGACGGCGTCGAGCAGCTGGTCCGGCAGCTCGAAGCGTTGCGGCCCCAGCTCATCGTCATGGAAGCCTCCGGCGGGCACGAGCGGCTGCCGGCCGCAGTCCTCGCCGCCGCTGGCCTCCCCGTCGCCGTGGTGAACGCCCGCCACGTGCGCGACTTCGCACGGTCCCACGGGAAGCTGGCCAAGACAGACCGGCTCGACGCGGCGGTGATCGCCCACTTCGGCGAGGTGAGCGAACTCCAACCTCAACCGCCGGTTCCCGCAGAGGCGCGGGAGCTCGCAGCCCTCGTGACCCGACGACGCCAGCTCGTCCGCATGCGGACGGTCGAACTACAGCACCGAAAACAAGCGGCCCCTGTGGTGCGGCGCGGGATCGACCGGACCATTGCCTTCCTCAACCAGGAGCTGGAAGAGATCGATGAGGACCTGACCCGGCGGCTGCGGGAGTCCCCCCTCTGGCGGGAGCGCGACGAGTTGCTGCGCAGTGTCCCAGGCGTGGGACCGGCGCTCTCCTTCGTCCTGCTCGCGGACCTGCCCGAACTGGGCCCCCTCAGCAACAAACAGGTCGCCTCCCTGGTGGGCCTGGCTCCCTTCGCGCGAGACAGTGGGAAGTTCCGTGGAGCGCGCACCTGTTGGGGCGGTCGCGCGGAGGTGAGGGCAGCCCTCTACATGCCAACGGTCACGGCAATGCGGTGCAACCCGGTGATCAAGGAGTTCTATGGACGGCTGGTCAAGGCGGGCAAGCCTCCGAAGGTCGCGCTCACCGCGTGCATGCGCAAACTGCTCACGGTCCTCAACGCCATGCTCCGGCACGGGACTCCGTGGGACCCCCAGATGGCTTGACTTCCAACACAGTTGCTCTCCCGTCTGCGGGAGAGACCAAGAGGGGGCAGTCCCCTTCCGTCACCCCCGCCCCCATTCGTCATTCCCGCGAAAGCGGGAAGCTGAATTCACATTTGAAGTGCAACACTTGGCTCGCGAAGACCTCGGCCGGAGTCCGGTAGCCGAGGCACTTGCGCGGCGTATTGTTGTACGCCCGCACCACCGACGTAAAACGCTCCTCCGGCAACCCCGCCAGGACCGTCTTCCGAGGGAGAAACCGGCGCAGCCGACCTATCCCGTTCTCCACCCCGCCCTTCTGCCACGGCGCGTGGGTGTCGCAGAAGAAGGTCTCGATGCCCAGGGCGTGGAGCTCGTGGTGGCGGGCGAACTCCGTCCCGTTGTCGAAGGTCACCGTCTGCCGGAACTCTGGCGGCAGCGGCCCCAGGAGACGCGCCAAGGCCTCGGCGATCGGCCCCGCCGCCTTCGAAGGAGCCCGCGTCGCGAGCAACAGCCGCGAGCAGCGCTCGTGCAGCGCCAGCACCACCGGCCCCGACCTCCCGAACAACATCAGGTCCGCCTCCCAGTGCCCGAACGTCTGCCGGTCAGCCGCCGACCCCGGACGCTCCGACAGCGGCCGCCGATGGGCGATGAAGGAGACCGAGCTCCCCCCCTTACGCCCCCGCCTCCCCCGTTTCCACTTCCCCCGCGGCAGGTAGTTGCGCCAATCGTAGTCTTTCCCTCGCGCCACCTGGCCATAGATGAACCGGTAGATGCTCTCGTGGGAGATGACACACCGGCCTGACCCTTCAGCCAGCCGGCCCGCGATCTGCTCCGGCGACCACCCCCGTTCCAGTCCCCCCAGGACCGAGGCGCGCAGCCCGTCCTCGCGTTCCAGCCGTCCGCCCGACCAGCGGCGGGCGCGGGACTGCTCATGCGCGTACACCGGCCGGTAGACGCCCCGTCGCGGACCATTGCGCCTCAGCTCCCGAGCAACCGTCGATGGCGCGCGATCCAGACTTGCAGCGACTTGCCGGACCGGGGCGCCCTCGGCACATAGGCGGGCAATCTCACATCGTTCCTCAATGGAGAGCTGTCTGTATCCCATGGCAACACCCTAATCTGGTGTTGCACTTCGTTTGTGAACTCAGGGAACCCAGGAACCCAACCCCCTCCACCATCCTGGGGGAGGGCTGGGGAGGGGACCCGTCTGCGGGGGAGAGCTAAAGTCCTCTCTCCCGTCTGCGGGGGAGAGTTAGAGAGGGGGCAGGCTGGACCACTTCTCGGGTTCTGCCTTCGAGATGAGAATAGCGCTGGATGGCTCGGTTCTGTCTACCGTCAAAGATGGTGGGCCGGAGCGTACTGCACTGCGAACTTCTTGGTGGGAGGTCCTGATTAAAGGGGGCTCACTCCTCAGACCCCACGAATCAAGTTCAATACGCGCACTTGGTTGGGCAACCCTACGAGCACGCACACCGCGTCCCGGTATCCACACTGGCGCCGGCGCCGTGAGTAGCGTAGCCGTCACGTCTCCACCAGTCCAAGCCGCCTATGAGTTCGCGCACCTGGAACCCTAGCTCCAGAAGCTTCATGGCAGTCTTTGTCGAGGCGTTGCATCCGATTCCGTCACAGTAGCAGACGTACAGTTTAGACCTGTCGAGCGACCCCGTGGATTCCGAACTGATTGTCCTATGAGGCAGACTAATGGCGCTAGGGATATGCTCCTGCCCGTAGGCGCTGTCAGCGCGTCCATCGACTACAACGATTGGCTCGCCCTTTCCCAGAGCCTCGTAGAGGTCCGCTGAATCCATCTCATAAGCGAGCTTGTGCCGATAGTAATCCATCTGATCCAATGCCATGCCCTCCTTGTGAAGCCTGAAATGATCCAATCCTAGCAGGGCCGCTGTGTTCGAGCTGCAGTGTGCACGGTGTGGGCCGGAGCGTACCCAACTGAGCCTATCTCAGAAGTCAGCAATGGTTTCGGAGTGTACACTTTGAAGTGACACTGGGAGAGGGATCAGGGGTCGGCGTTGGAATCGCCGCGAGATGAGGCCCGGAGTCGCCCGAGCAGCAACCGAAACCGTCAGGGAGATGATTGCAAGGCAGACGGCCAGGCCTCGCCGCTGGGACCTCCGCACAACGTACCCTCGCCACAGCCGGGTCGGTCCGATGTCCATATCGTAGGATTTATCGGAAACCCTAGCGCCACGGCGGAACTGTCGGCATCTAGGTAGGCCGCATAGCGCGACCCCTCCCCATCTACGGGGGAGAGTCACAGTCCTCTCCCCCGTCTGCTCTGGTCCTCTCTCCCGTCTGCGGGGGAGAGTTAGAGAGGGGGCACCCCCCCTCCATCATCCCCGCCCCAACCCGTCGTTCCCGCGAACGCGGGAATCCAGGAACCCAAACCCCCTCCACCATCTTGGGGGAGGGCTGGGGAGGGGGCCCGTCTGCGGGGGAGAGCTAAAGTCCTCTTGTATGTTGAGATGGCGGGGCAGGCCGTTGTCCTCTCGGTTGAAAGAGACCGTGGGAGAGCGAGGTCGCCCCGCCTCCCCCACCAGAGAGCCCGAACAGTTGCCGGGGCCAGAGTGAGCCCGCATCGCACAAGGACGGGCCAAGCAGGAGGAACGAAGTGTCTACTGTCCCTCAGAACGTGTTCGTCGGCATCGATGTCTCCGAGGACTGGCTGGACGTGGCCGTCCGGCCGACCGGCGCCGCGTGGCGCGCGGCCCAAGACGAGGACGGCGTCGAGCAGCTGGTCCGGCAGCTCGAAGCGTTGCGGCCCCAGCTCATCGTCATGGAAGCCTCCGGCGGGCACGAGCGGCTGCCGGCCGCAGTCCTCGCCGCCGCTGGCCTCCCCGTCGCCGTGGTGAACGCCCGCCACGTGCGCGACTTCGCACGGTCCCACGGGAAGCTGGCCAAGACAGACCGGCTCGACGCGGCGGTGATCGCCCACTTCGGCGAGGTGAGCGAACTCCAACCTCAACCGCCGGTTCCCGCAGAGGCGCGGGAGCTCGCAGCCCTCGTGACCCGACGCCGCCAGCTCGTCCGCATGCGGACGGTCGAACTACAGCACCGAAAACAAGCGGCCCCTGTGGTGCGGCGCGGGATCGACCGGACCATTGCCTTCCTCAACCAGGAGCTGGAAGAGATCGATGAGGACCTGACCCGGCGGCTGCGGGAGTCCCCCCTCTGGCGGGAGCGCGACGAGTTGCTGCGCAGTGTCCCAGGCGTGGGACCGGCGCTCTCCTTCGTCCTGCTCGCGGACCTGCCCGAACTGGGCGCCCTCAGCAACAAACAGGTCGCCTCCCTGGTGGGCCTGGCTCCCTTCGCGCGAGACAGTGGGAAGTTCCGTGGAGCGCGCACCTGTTGGGGCGGTCGCGCGGAGGTGAGGGCAGCCCTCTACATGCCAACGGTCACGGCAATGCGGTGCAACCCGGTGATCAAGGAGTTCTATGGACGGCTGGTCAAGGCGGGCAAGCCTCCGAAGGTCGCGCTCACCGCGTGCATGCGCAAACTGCTCACGGTCCTCAACGCCATGCTCCGGCACGGGACTCCGTGGGACCCCCAGATGGCTTGACTTCCAACACAGTTGCTCTCCCGCCTGCGGGGGAGAGTTAGAGAGGGGGGATCCAGGAAACCCCCTCCCGTCTGTGGGAGGGGACGCACGAGCGCAGCGAGCGCGGGGAAGGAGAAGCGTTCGCCCACAACTACCCCGGTCACCCGCTTCCCCAGCCCGTCATTCCCGCGAACGCGGGAATCCAGGAAACCCCCTCCCGTCTGCGGGAGGGGACGCGCAAGCGCAGCGAAGCGCAGGGGAGGAGAGCGCCCCACCGCCTAACCAACGCTTCCATCCGTCACCCCCGCCCCCACTCGTCATTCCCGCGAACGCGGGAATCCAGGAAACCCCCTCCCGTCTGCGGGAGGGGACGCGCGATCGCAGCGAAGCGCAGGAGAGGAGAAGCGTTCGCCCGCAACTACCCCTGTCACCCCAACCCCGTCACCCCCGCCCCAACCCGTCATCCCCGCGCAGCCGGGAAATCATCCCCCCGTAGGGGCGCCCCTTGTGGGTGCCCTCTCCCCCGCCTGCTCCGGTCCCCTCGCCCGTCTGCGGGAGAGGGCTAGGGAGAGGGTCTGCGCCCCCCCTAACCACGACACTTGCCCCTTACCCCACTAACCCCCAATAGCTACCCTTAACCCCACAACGAGGTCCTGCCCTGCCTCCTCTCCCGTCTGCTCCGGTCCCCTCGCCCGTCTGCGGGAGAGGGCTAGGGAGAGGGTCTGCATCCCCCAACGAAAGGCCACCCCCCCCATGCCCTCGCCCCAAGACGAGAACTACCTCCACGCCATCTCCCGCGCACTCCGGTGCGGCAACCCCGATTGCCTATGCGCCTCAGAGCCCCCGCGCCTCCACTGCCCCATACACCCCACCCCCGACGTCCCCACTCTCACCGTCGACTTCGACGACTACCTCGGCTTCACCTTCCAGTGCTCCTCCGAACACTGCGACGACGCCCGCATCCCCACGGCGCTCGCCAAACGCGGGCTCGCTCCCGATTCGTGGCTCTTCACCCCCGCCGGCGCCCAGGAGACCGGACTTCATCCCGCGTCCCTCGTCACTCCCCACCCCCAGGACTGGCTCTGGCCCAACCGCATCCCCATGGGACGCCTCTCCCTCATCGCCGGGTACCCCTCCTCCGGCAAGACCGCCATCGCACGCGACATCGCAGCCCGCGTCTCCCTCGGCGCGCCCACCCCCGACGACCCCCGCGCCTCCTTCGTCCGCGCCCCCGTCCTCATCGCGTCCCTCAACGGCGACCACGCCGCCATCGACGTCCCCCTGCTCCGGGCCGCCGGCGCAGACCTCTCCCTCGTCTACTTCGCCGACACCCTCTCCCCCGAGCACCTCGCCGACCTCCCCGAAGGCCGGGCCCTCCCCGACTACGAGGCCTTGGAGCGCCAGGCCAAGCTCCACGAAAGGGCACGCTCCCTCGGAGAGCTCTGGCAGTCCCCCATGCCCGACGAGATGAAGCAACCCCTGGAGGTCCCCGACCGTCCTCCATGGCCCGGACTCGACCTCCTCATGCGGCGGCTCCACAACCTCATCGTCCGCGGCGGCGTAGCCCTCCTCGTCGTCGACCAGGTCGAAGACCTCGCCGCCCGCCATGCCGCCCGGCCCCTCACCGTCCTCGGCAAGCTCAACGGCCTCGCCGCGCGCACAGGCGCGGCGGTCATCGCCGTCGCCCATAACCCCGAGCCCTCCCTCCCCAAAGCCGCCCGCTCCATGCGACGGCTCATCCCCGCCGCTTCCGCCATCTTCACCACCGCCCTCGCCGGACCCAACCGCCGACGCGTCCTCGTCCCCCTCCGCCCGCCCATGGACGACGCCCCTCCCCCCATCCCCTACTCCCTCGCATCCCCCAAGATCGCCTGGCGCAGACCCATCCCGCCCTGGCGCCTCAACGCCCTCGTCCGCGCCGGGCGCAACGCCCGCACCGACAACCGGGGCAAGCGCGATGCCGCTCGCAACTTCATCCTTCACTCCCTTGCCAAAGGCCCCAAACCCGCCGCCCTCGTCAAGCGGGAAGCCGAAGCCTGCGGCATCTCCCTACACCAGCTCCGGCAAGCTCGCGCCTTCCATCGCGTCCTCACCACTCGCACCCGGCCCCACGACTTCCCCAAGGAGCGGTGGTGCTGGACCCTTCCCCCCAAAGCCCGCCGGGAAATGAAATCTTCTTTTCACGACAACAACTTCTGACAGCCGCGAAACAGGCCGTGGCCATGAAAAAACCTTGCGAAACCTCCTTCTCGCCATGCAAATCCAACAACCTTTTACTCGTAACCGGATATGCAACCCAACACCTTTTTACTCGTAACCGAAATGCAACCCAACAACTTCTTGCTCCTAGCCGAACGTGCAACTCCCCCACCCCTCCCCCTTGCGCCAATGGGCTCGCTAGCCGACCATCGGCCCATGGCCCTCGACCTCACCAAGACCGCCGGTCAGCTCTACGGGGCCGCCGGCATCCTTAGGCGGCAGCGGACTGCCCAGATCGAGGCGCTGGCGACGGCGGTGGAGCGCTTCGACACCGCCGACCCTAACGACGTGGAAGCCCGCCGCCGGGCCGGCAAGGCCACCTGGCTCATCGCGGGCCTGGACGGCGCGCTCGCGGGGAGCTATCCCGCGCCTCCAATGCCCATCGACCACGCCGTCGCGGCCGTCGATGGCTCCCATGTCGACGTTGACCGCCACGGCCCCGCCCGCTGCTACCTCATCAACCTGGGCTACGTCCTGCTCCGGTACGGCGAGCTCCCCCGCGCTGACCTCTGGAGCCGGCCGACCCTCTGCGCCGACGAGTCGTCGCTGATGCTGCGCGACCCGCATGGGCCCCGCGAAGTCCCGGTTGAGGGCGCGCTGCTGGGCATGCTCCGCGCGGTGACGGAGATCGAGGCCTTGGCCGGCGTGGTCGAGCGCGCTCCTGAAGGGCTGCCGGTCCTTGCCCTCCTCGATGGGACCCTCGTGCTGTGGGGACTCGTCGGCGGCGCCTATCCCGAGTTCGTACGCGAGGAGCTCATCGACCGCAGGCTCGCGACGGCAATGGACCGCCTGCGCGCCGAGTCCGAAAGGCGCACGCTCGCGGTCGCCGGCCATATCAGCCTCCCCCGCAGCTCCGAGGTCGTGAACGCCGTGCGTGTCTCGCGCGGGGTGTGTGGGTGGGACAAGGTCAACTGCGACGCCAACTGCGGTCAGCGGCCGCGCGGCGACCGCAATTGCGACGTTGTCGCCGACGTAACGGACGCCGACCTCTTCGCCGCGACCCTCCGCGTTGGAGAGCGTTCACCCCTCTTTCGCAGCACGTCGACTATCGTCACGGATTACTACGGCAACCACCAGATCGCCTTCTTCTACGTGAACGTGGGCGAGGAGATCGCGCGGGTCGAGATGCCGAGCTGGACCAGCCCGGAGGCAGTCTCCCTCGCCCATGCGGGCCTCCTCTCCCAGTCGGTGAAGGGCCACGGCTACCCCCTGGCTCTTCAGGAGGCGCACGAGCAAGCCGTCATCAGTGGCGCCGACCGCGAGTACTTCGCCCGCCTGGTCTACGAAACGCTCGCTTCCGAGAAGCTGCCGACCCCCACGTCCCAGAAGGCCCGCAGCAAGCGGACAAGGTTTGTCTAAAAGGCTTCGACCCAATCCCTGAGGAGGACTACATGGCCCAGAACGGATACAAGGTGATGGACTCGGACATGCACGTCATCGAGCCGTCGGACATGTTCGACAAGTACATCGATAAGCGCTTTACCGCGTGGGCGCCCCAGATTTCCCGTGCCCCCGGCAAGCGCGGCGGCGTGTTCCTTTTCCAGGGCGAACGACTCCCTGCCTGCGACGTCGACAACCCCCACCGCATGCAGGGCATGAGCAGCCGCGCCGACGAGGCCAGCCGCCCGATGCGCGAGCGCGGCTACGACGGCCCGTCCCAGCTCGAGGCGATGGACATGGAGGGCATCGACGTCGCGGTCATGTATCCCACCGTCTGCCTGTACGTGCCCAACGGGCTCGACAACGTGGACGGCCAGCTCTCCGCCGCCGTCTGCCGCGCCTACAACGACTGGCTGTACGACCTCTGCCAGACCAACCCCGACCGCATGAAGGTCGCGGCGATAGTCCCCCAGCACGACCCAAAAGAGGCGGTGAAGGAAGCGCGCCGCGCCGTTCTGGAGCTGGGGGCGGTTGGGATCTACATGCGCCCCAACTTCGTCAACGGGGTCACCCTGCACAGCGCCGACTATGCCGAGCTATGGGCGACGCTGGAGGAGTTCAACGTTCCCGTCGGCTTCCACGAGGGGACCGGCTCCGCCTACCGGCAGGACGGCTCCGAGTTCGGTCAGAACCGGCTCATGCTCCACGCCTGCTCGCACCCCATCGGCATGATGAAGGCCGTCATTAGCATGATCTGCGGCGGCGTGTTCGAGACCTTCCCCCGTCTGCGTGCGGCCTACTTGGAGGCCAATGCCGGCTGGGTCCCCTTCTGGCTCGGCCGGATGGATCGGGATTACAGCCTCTACCGCGAGTGGGATGCTCCCTTCCTCACCATGCTCCCCAGCGAATATTTCAAGCGGAACTGCTACGTGGGCACGGAGGCCGACGAGTCCGAGCTCCGCTACACCGTCGATGCCGTCGGCGACGGAAACATCGTCTTCTCGTCGGACTACCCCCACCACGACTCGGAGTTCCCCGAGTCGGTAAAGGAGTTCCTCAGCCACGACGACCTGGCGGACGACGCCAAGCGGAAGATTCTCTGGGACAACTGCGCGGACCTCTACGCGCTCAGGTAGCGAGGCCCAATGGGCATAGTCCGCCACAGCTGGATCACCAAGGACGCCGCTGTCATCATCGCGGCCCGGACCCTCCACACGTTCTCCCAGGGCGTGCTGGCAGTCCTCCTAGGCGTTTACCTTGCCGAGCTCGGCCTCCCGGCGTTTCAGATAGGGCTGTTCTTCAGTCTGGGGTTCGCCGGCACGGCGGCGCTCTCATTCGTCGCCACTCTCATCAGCGAGCGGATTGGGCGGCGCACCCTGCTCGCCGCTTACACGGGGATGACGCTGGCAGGCGGCATCGTACTGATTGCGACGGCCGACCCGTTCCTGCTGCTGGCGTTTGCATTCGTTGGTTCTCTCACCGGCGCCGGCGGCAACGTGGGCCCGACACAATCGCTCGAACAGGCGGCGCTCGCGGGAGTGGTGGCGCCTGCGCGGCGGACAGAGCTTTTCGCCTTGTACCGGGTCACCGCGGCGTCCGCCGCTGCGCTGGGAGCCCTGGCCGCCGGGCTGCCCGTCGTGCTGCAATCGTTCGGGGGGCTCAGCGAGCTCGCCTCATTCCGCATCGTATTGGGAGCGCTCGTGGCGCTGCGCTTGGGCGTTGGAGCGTTGTATGCGCTGCTCTCCGCTCAGGTGGAGGCGGAGCGGGAACGGCGCGAGTGGGTGAACCCGCTGCGCCTTCCTTCAGGACGCAGGATATACACGCTTACGGCCCTGTTCAGCCTCGACCACCTCGCAGGCGCTGTCATCGTCCGTGGCCTGCTGGCGCTTTGGTTCAGCGAACGGTTCGGGCTGGACCTCGGTTCCCTGGCCGTGCTCTTTTTCCTGTCGCAGGTCATAGGAGTGGGGTCGATCTGGGCCGCGGGAAAGGTTGCGAACCGCATCGGGCTGGTCAACACGATGACATGGGCGCACTTCCCATCCGCATTGCTGCTGTTGGGAGTGGCGTTCGCGCCGTGGGCATGGCTGGCGGTGGCGTTGCTCCTGTTCAGGTCGCTGTTCGATCAGATAGACGTGCCTGCGCGGGACTCGTACATCATGTCCGTCGTGCAGCCGCACGAGCGCGTCGCGATGGCGAGCATCCACATCCTCGGACGCTCCATCTCCGGCACTATCGGTCCCACGCTCTCTACCAGCGTCCTCCAGGTGATAGCCGTCGGCGCTCCCCTCATCGGCTCCGCCCTGATCAAGACCACCTACGTCGTTTCGCTCTACCTGATGTTCAGGAACGTACGCACCCCTGAAGAGCAAGCGAAGCGCCAGTCGGCCCTAGCGAACAATGAGCGCCGATCCCGTCCTTAGCGAGGCTGGGGCAGCCTGCGGACGCGTCTCGCGCCCGCCGCTCGTTGAGGCGAGCGCGGCTTTCCTGCTAGACTCGTCCGGTGGCCCCGGATTGTCGGGGCCACTATCTGCATTTTGGGGTATGAGATGAGCGACGACGCCCAATTCTTGCCGGACGGTTCCGTTACGAGCCCGCAGCAGTTCATCGCTGGGGCTTCATATGTCGGCCTCAAGACCTACGCGCGAGACAAGATGGACGTCGGCCTGCTCCTCTCCGAGGTCCCGTGCCGTACGGCAGGCGTCTACACCACCAACAAGTTCGTCTCGCCCTCGGTGACGCTGACCCGCGAGAACGTCGCCGCAGGAAAGGTGCGGGGGGTCTTCGTGACGAGCGGCATCGCCAACGCCGGAGTGGGCGAGCAGGGTATGACCGACGCGAAGGAATGCCTCGGCCTGGCCGCGAGTCACCTGGGTATTGGTCCCGGCGAGCTGGGCATCGGGACCACCGGCGTCATCGGCGTGGAGCTGCCCATGGCGCTCATCCGAAGCGGCATGCCGGGCATTGCCCTCAACCGGGAGGGCGGGGGCGCGTTCGCCCGCTCCATCATGACCACGGATCGTGTGCCCAAGTCCGCCGCCGTGGCGTTCCGCTGCTCCGGCGGAGAGACCGTCACCATCGGCGGCTGCGTCAAGGGCTCCGGCATGATTCACCCGAACATGGCAACCATGCTCGCATTCCTGACAACGGACGCCGCCGTGGATGGCGCGTTTCTCGACGCCGCGCTCCGCGAGGCGAGCGACGATACGTTCAACATGGTGACCATAGACGGCGACACCAGCACGAACGACATGGTCATGCTGCTGGCCAACGGCGCGGCGGGGAACCCAGAGATAAGCCAGGGTGGGCCGGACGCGGACGCTTTCAGCGGGGCGCTGCGCGCCCTCTCCTTTCACCTTTCGCGAGAGCTCGTGCGTGACGCGGAGGGCTCCAACAAGATTTTCTCCGTCCGGGTGGACGGAGCGGCCAGCCCTGGCGACGCGCGCCTCGCCGCCCGTGCAATCGCGTCCTCCATGCTCGTCAAATCGGCGATACACGGCAACGACCCGAACTGGGGCCGCGTCGTCTGCGCCGCGGGATACAGTGGGGCCGACCTCGACGTACGAAAGGTCAGCTTCTTCATCAACGACGTCGCCATCATGGAGGGAGGCACGCCTATCCCGTTCCATCGGGAGAGCGTAATCGCCATCATGAGCCGCGACGAGGTCGCGCTTACCGTGAAGCTCGGGCTCGGGGAACACTCCGCCACGGCGTGGGGCTGCGAGCTCACCGAGGAGTACGTCCAGTTCAACAGCGCTTACACCACGTAAGACGCCGCGCTGCCAAAGGCGCAAGGGCTATCCATGGATGCAAACGGCTCGACCATCCTCGTCAAGATTGGCGGCAGCACGCTGGGGTTTGACGACACGTCGTTCGACGACATCGCTGAGCTCCAACGGCGGGGCGCAAAACCGGTTATTGTGCATGGCGGCGGGCCCGCCATAACCTCGTGGATGGCCAAGCTTGGCATACGCGCCGAGTTCGTGCGCGGACTTCGTGTCACCGACGAGCCTAGCCTGGAGGTCGCCGCCGCCGTCCTCGCAGGCCTCATCAATAAGCAATTGGTCGCCGCGCTCCAGGCCGCCGGCGCGAAGGTAATCGGCCTCTCCGGGGCCGACGCTAACCTGCTGCGCGGGACTGTCACCGACTCCCGGCTTGGCTTCGTGGCGGGATCCCTTGATGTCGACCCTTCCGCGGTGAAAGCCTTGCTCGACGCGGGATACGCGCCCGTCATCGCGCCCATTGCCGTCGACGCGTCGGACGTGGGTCAGCTATTGAACGTCAACGCCGACTCTGCGGCAGGCGCAATAGCGGCGGCGATTGGGGCTCAACATCTGGTCTTTCTAACCGACGTGGACGGCATCCTTGACGCGAACGGGCGCCTGATCGAACGCGTGCCGCTGGCAAGTGGCGAGCATCTGGTCAACTCCGGCATCGTCAAGGGCGGCATGATTCCGAAGCTCGAAGCATGCATCGAGGCGCGGACTGCCGGCGCAAAGGCGAGCATCGTCAACGGCGCCAGCCCCCGCGCGCTCCTCGCTTGCCTCGACGGTTCGGCGGCCGGAACGACCGTCGTTTAGGGAAGGGCGCCAATGGCGATGTATCCGGACGACGACGGGGAGGCCGAGGGCGCGTGGCGCATCGGACGCTATCTGTTCCCACAACAGGTGGGGCCCTTCCTCAAGCTGGGGTTGGGAGCCGTCGCGCTCTTCTTTCTCTACTTGGTCCTGGACTTCCTGCGCGGCGCGTACACCGACTGGCTGTGGTTCTCCAACCTCGGCTTCCGAAGCGTCTATAGCACCGTCCTCTTCACGCGGGTCTGGCTCTTTCTGGCGGGGCTTATCGTCAGCGCGGCGACGATAGGTTTCGTGTACCGCGCCGCATACAGAGCGGCTTGGGGGCCGACGGTCCTCCCATTCTCGGAATCCATGTACGCTTGGATTCGGGGGGCAATCATCGCGGGCGGCGTACTGATGGGCGCTCTCATCGCTTTCAGCTTCGCCTCGGGACTGTCGGACCGCTACGAGCTGTTTCTGCGGTTCATGAACGCTGCGCCCTTCGGCGTCGAGGACCCCCAGTTCGGGAACGACGTTGGCTTCTACGTCTTCACGCTGCCGATGCTCCACACCATCCAGGGCTGGCTCATGGGACTGGCGATCGTCGCGATTGTCACGACCGCCGGCATCTACTTGCTCATCTTCAGCGCCCGCGGCATGAACCCCGTGATGAGCCCCGCCGCTCGCACCCAGCTCGCTCTCTCGGGCGCTGCCCTGATGCTGACGATTGCTCTCGCCCATTTCCTCGACCGGTACGAGACTCTCTTTTCCTCCTTTGGCGCGGTGACCGGAGCGACATACGCCGACGCCAATGCCCGTGTGCCTGCGCTCATTCTGCTTACCTTGGTAGCCGTTACCGCCGCCGCAATCATGCTCTTCGCGCTGCGCGTGGCGAACCTGCGCCAGTCGTTGCGGCTGATTATCGCGGCGTTCGGGCTGTGGGTGATTGCGGGGCTGCTGGCGGGCCTCGTCTGGCCTGCGCTCACCCAGCGCCTCGCCGTCTCGCCGTCGGAGCTACAGCGCGAGCGTCCCTACATCGAGCGCAACATCGACTGGACCCGCCTGGGCTTCGACCTAGGCCGCATCGACGTCCGCCCCTACGACGTGCAGGAGGAAACGCTCGCCGCCGATATCGCTGCGAACCCGGAGACCATACGGAACATCCGCTTATGGGACCCGCGCCCACTGGAAGCCGTGCTCAATCAGCTCCAGCACCTTCGCCTCTACTACAGCTTCCTCGACGTGGACGTGGACCGCTATGTGGTGGACGGCGATTATCGCCAGGTGCTCGTCGGCACGCGTGAGATGTTCCAGAACGGACTCGACGAGAGTGCTCAGAATTGGGTGAACCGCACATTGGTCTACACCCACGGCTATGGAATGGTCATGAGCCCCGCGACCGACTTCAACCAGTCCGGCCAGCCGAACTTCATCGTCCGTGATGTGCCGACTGTAGGCAGCTTTGAGATTGATCAGCCTCGGATCTACTACGGCGAGTCCTTCGGCATCGACTCCGACGACTACGCCGAACGGTTGAACCTGACCGACGAGGCTGCCGCTGAGGTTCGACCAGGAATCATCACGAGCGACGCCGTCATCGTAAACACAACCGAGCCCCAGTTCGACCGCCCCGGCGACGGTGCCCGTGATACGCCGGAGTTCATCGACAGCTACGACGGCGACGGAGGGGTAAACCTATCCGGCATACTCAGGCGCGCGGCGTTCGCCTGGGAGTTGCTGGACATGAACGTCGTCCTGAGCCGGCAGCTCACGGCGGACAGCCGCGTGCTCTATCGCCGGAACATCCGCGAGCGCGTTCGCACTGTCGCCCCATTCCTAGAGCTCGATGACGACCCCTATCTCGTTGTGGAAGAGGGACGCCTCTACTGGGTGCAGGACGCCTTTACCACCACCGACCGATTGCCCTACTCGCGCCGCGTTGGCGTGGAGCGCATCGGCCTCGACGACGATTTCGAGAGCTTCGAGAAACCCTTCAACTACGTTCGCAACACCGTGAAGGTAGTCGTCGACGCCTACAACGGGTCCATGGACTTCTACACCATCGAGGTCGGTGAGCCGGACCCCATTCTTCAGGTGTACCGGAACATTTTCCCTGACCTTTTCACGCCCATCGCCGAAATGCCGCCCGGCTTGCGGCAGCACATCCGCTATCCGGAGGAGCTACTCCGCGCCCAAGCCGACACTTTCCTGCAGTACCACATGACCGACGTGAAGGAGTTCTTCCTCAAAGAGGACGAGTGGCAACTCGCTCAGGAGGTCGTCGGCGTCGATGTGGTGGTCGACGTGGAGACTGGCGACGCGCGTCCCCGGAACCGCACCATCACGCCCTACTACGTCATCATGAGGCTTGCAGGCGAGGAGAGCGAGGAGTTTGTCCTCATCCTGCCCTTCACTCCCAAGAACAAGCCCAATCTGGTCGCGTGGATGGCTGCCCGCTCCGACGGGCCCGGCTATGGCGAGATCATTGTCTTCGAGTTTCCCAAGGACCGCCTCTTCAACGGGCCTAGCCAGATTGAGGCCCGCATTGACAACGACCCCGCCATCTCGGAGCAGTTCACGCTCTGGAACCAGTCCGGCTCCCAGGTCTTCCGCGGCAATCTGCTCGTTATCCCGATTGGCGAGGCGCTCCTGTACGCCGAGCCCATCTACCTACAAGCCGAGTCGCTGGCCTTTCCGGAGCTCAAGCGCGTCGTGTTGGCGACAAACGATAAGGTCGTCATGGAGCCGACGCTCAACGAGGCAGTCGCCGCTCTGCTTGGCGGGAGGCGCCCGGCAGAGCCGGGCAACGGCGAGCCGACGCCCGGCGGAATCCCGCCCGAGGACCTCCGACGCGCTTTGGATAATCTGCTCCAAGCGTTAGAATCTCTGCAAAGCGGCGCGGGGGAGTTGGAGGATTCAGTGAACGCGCTGCGCGAACTCGCAGGGGAGAGTAGCTAATGGCCACAGACTGGAAGGCGCAAGAGTCCAAGTACTACATGCACACGTTCAACCGGCAGCCCATCGTCGTCGAGCGAGGCGAGGGCGTGCGCGTGTGGGACGTGGACGGCAACGAATACCTGGACATGACCGCGGGCCTCGCCGTGAACAACCTGGGCCATGCCCACCCGGTCGTCACCAAGGCCATCCAAGAGCAGGCGGCCAAGCTCATGCAGATGTCCAATCTGTATTACACCGTGCCCCAGCTCGAGCTCGCCGAGGCGCTCGTCGAGAACAGTTGCATGGACAAAGTGTTTTTCGCGAACAGCGGCGTGGAGGCGAACGAGGGCGCCGTCAAGCTCGCAAGGAAGTATGGGCGGCTTCACCGCAACGGAGCCCAGAGTGTTATTACTGCCCTCAACTCCTTCCACGGGCGCACACTGGGCATGATCGCCGCCACCGGCCAGCCCGCCTACCAGCAGGCGTGGCTCCCTTTGGCGGAGGGCTTCTCCAACGTACCGTACGACGACCTTGACGCCATTCGTGAGGCCACCACTGACGACACCTGCGCCATCATGGTCGAGGTGCTCCAGGGCGAGGGCGGCGTCAACGTCCCCACCGAGGGGTACCTGAAGGGCCTGCGGGAGTGGTGCGACGAAAATAACCTGCTGCTCATCTTCGACGAGGTGCAGACCGGCATGGGACGGCTCGGGCATATGTGGGGCTACGAGCACTTCGGCGTCGAGCCTGACGTGATGACTCTCGCCAAGGGCCTCGGAAACGGCATCCCGGTGGGCGCATTCTTGTGCAAGGAAACCTGCAACGTCCTCGAACCGGGCGACCACGGCAGCACGTTCGGCGGCAACGTCCTGGCGACGGCCGCGGCGAACGCCACCGTCCGCTACATGACTGAAAACGACGTTCCGGGTCACGCCAAACAGG
Source organism: Dehalococcoidia bacterium (assembly GCA_965219425.1). GTDB lineage: Bacteria > Chloroflexota > Dehalococcoidia > Lucifugimonadales > Australimonadaceae > S5-327. The sequence goes on along the minus strand of OZ244741.1, from coordinate 2,639,702 downwards.
CTGGCGCTTATCTAAAGGCCCAGCTTGAAGCGTTCAAGGACGCGCATCAGCCTGCGGTGAAGAGCGTTCGAGGAGTCGGCCTTTTGCTGGCCCTCCAGTTCGATGCTACGATTGCTCGCGACGTAGTGACCGCCGCCAACGAGGAAGGCGTTCTGCTCAACCCTGTGCTCCCGGACGCCATCCGCTTCATGCCCTCGCTCATTCTCACTGAAGCCGATGTCGACGAGTGCCTGGTCAAGCTGGACAGGGCGCTCGCGAAGGTCCTTGCGCGTTAGCGGCAGCCCCGACATCCAGGCCGCTGGAGGAACGAGATAAATTTCCCTCCTCACGATAATGATAAGGAGAAATCCGGCTCAGGCTGTTCCGGCTGTTGTTGCTGGCTCGTCTTGATCCTGATCGGACTCATCATCGTAGGTGTGTTCTTCTCCGACTTCATCGAGTACTTCGCGTTCAACACCACTATCGGCGATTTCAGGGTGCTGGTTGTAGCGAACAACGTTCTCTATTGTTCGGCGCCCGCTGGCGCTTGCGACCTTATAGGGACAGCTCAAGGACTGGAGGAGTTCCGGCAAGCGGACGTCTTCCTGCAGCGAATACGGTGACTGGAGGGCGCGGCTGGATTCCCGATGATTCTCGCCCGCCCACTCTCAGAGACACGACAACAGAGGTCAAGCACCATGCAAGAAAACTCTCACGCGGCAGAAAGCGCATGGCGTCGCCACCATGGTCAGGCGCGGCGGTGCGCGAATGGCTGACAAGATCGTTCTCGCCTACAGCGGAGGGCTGGACACGTCCGTCGCCATCCGCTGGCTGCAGGAAAAGTACAACGCCGACGTCGCGACGCTTACGATGGACCTCGGCGGCAAGGTGGACCTAGAAGCGGCGCGGCAGCGCGCCGTCGAAATCGGCGCTGTCCGCTCCGAGGTCATGGACGTCCGTGACGAGTTCATCGCCGAGTACGTCTGGCCTGCGCTGTGCGCCGGCGCCCTCTACGAAGGTGTGTACCCGCTCGCCACAGCCCTAGGCCGTCCCCTCATCGCCAAGCACCTCGTCCGCATAGCGCAGGAGGAGGCGGCTTTCGCCATCGCCCACGGCTGCACCGGCAAGGGCAACGACCAAGTCCGGTTCGACGTCAGCGCGGCTGCCCTCGCGCCCTCCATCAAAGTCGTCGCCCCCGCCCGCGAGTGGGGCATGACCCGCGACGATGAGATCGCCTACGCGCAGGAGCGCGGCATCCCGCTGGACCTGAACAAGCGCAGCGCCTACTCCGTCGACGAGAACCTCTGGGGCCGGAGCATCGAGGCTGGCGACCTCGAGGACCCGTGGATGGAACCGCCGGAAGAGGCCTACGCGTGGACTGTCTCGGCCGCTGCTGCGCCGGACGAACCGCGCTCCGTGGAGATTCGCTTCGCGGAGGGCGTGCCGGTCGCAATCGACGGCGAGGAGCTGGGCGGTGTCGCGCTCATCGAGTTTCTGAACGAGGCGGCGGGCGCTCACGGTGTGGGGCGCATAGACCATGTGGAGAACCGGCTCGTCGGCATCAAGTCCCGCGAGGTCTACGAAGCCCCCGCCGCCGTGGTTCTGCACCAAGCGCACCGCGCCCTCGAACAGATGTGCCTGAGCAAAGAGCAGGCCCGTTTCAAGGAGCGGCTGGCCCAGGAGTACGCGGACATCGTTTACAACGGGCTCTGGTTCACGGCGCACCGCCGCGACCTCGACGCCTACGTCGCAAGCACGCAGCGCCATGTGAACGGCACAGTGCGGATGCGCCTGCACAAGGGGAGCGCGACGGTCGTTGGTCGCCGGAGCAGCGAGTCGCTCTACCAGCACAACCTGGCCACTTACGACGCCGGCGACGCCTTCGACCATCAATCGTCGGTCGGCTTCATATCGGTGTTCGGGCTCCCGGTGCGCACGCAGGCGCAGGTCCAGGGCGGGGAACAGTAGCCGCGCGGTGAGCGGCGCACTCCTCGCGCTGTCAGCGGCCGCGATGCTCGGCCTGAATACGGCCATCGTCCGCCGCAGTGTGCTGCGGGCGTCGGCCTACGACGGAATCGTCATATCGATTGTGCTGGCGGTCCCCATTTTCGCGGTGCTTGCACTGGCGAGCGGGCAGCTGTCGCGGGTCGGCGACTTCACCGGCTGGCAGCACCTCGCCCTCGCTGTCGCCGGAATCATGAACTTCCTGGGGGGACGCTTCTGCCAGTTCCTGGCAATCCAGGCCGTTGGCGCCAACCTCACGGCGCCGATGCGCGTGCTCTCGTCCCTGTTTGGCGCGGTGTTGGGCGTGACCCTGCTCGGCGAACACGTCGGTCTGCTGCGGGGCATCGGGATTGCATTGCTGATCGTCGCGCCGCTCATTGCATTCGCACGCCCGCCCAGCGTGAAGCTCGGCTCGCTCCAGATAGCGCGGGGCATCGTGTTTGGACTCATAGCAGCCGCGACCTACGGCGGCTCGACCGCTCTTTTGCGGTGGGCGCTAGCTGACTCCGGCCTCACGCTCCTCGGCGCGCTGGTGGCGCATGGAGCGGCGGCCGTCGTGCTCATCGCCTCGCTGGCGCTGCCCTCCCGCGCCCGGAGCCTACGGAACATCGACCGCACTGCCGCCCGCCTCTTCCTCGTGACGACCGCCATCATGACCCTCGCCCAGGTCCTGCGATTCGGGGCGCTGGAGTCGACCGATGCCGCCGTCGTCGCTCCGCTCACGGAGACGATGACCTTTTTCGGACTCGGCGCAGCGTTCCTGATCAACCGGCAGACCGAGGCGTTCAACCCTCTTGTGCTGCTCGGCATGGCGCTGGCCGCGGCGGGCGCCGTCGCCATTACACTCTGACGAATCTCTTGGAGGCCGTCCGCATGAAGATCGGTTGGATAGGACTCGGACGCATGGGCCGCCCTATGGTGGAGAACCTCGTCCGCAAGGGCTTTGACGTGACCGTGCAGAATCGCAGCCAAGGTAGGGTGCGCGAGTTGGAGGGGATGGGAGCGAAGGCAGGCGGGACGTTTGCTCAGATGGCGGCGGAGCTCGACGCTGTCCATGCCTGCCTCCCAGGCACGGAGACGGTTGAGCAAGTCATCGCAGGCGACGGCGGACTGCTCGCTGGGGCGCGTCCTGGCTTGATCATCGTCGACCACAGCACGATCCACCCGGACTCGGCGCGGGAGCTCGCGCGGCTCGCCGCAGAGCGGGGCGCCTCGTTCATCGACGCGCCGGTGTCGGGCTCTGGTCCCGTGGCCGAGCGCGGCGAGCTGACCATCATGTGCGGCGGCGACCCGGAATCCTTTGACCGAGCCAAGCCCGCTATGGAGGCAATGGGGAGAACGGTCGCGCTCATGGGGCCGTCCGGCTCCGGCTCACTCACGAAGATCGTGAACAACGTGCTGATGGCGACGAACCTTGCCGTGGCGATGGAAGCCTTGCTCTTCGCTGTGAAAGCGGGACTCGACCCGCAATCATTGTTCTCGGTCGTCAGGACGGCGTCCGGCGCGAGCCGCGCCTGGGAGCGCAACGTCCCCCGCATTCTGAGCCGCGAGTTCGGCAAGGACGGCTCCGCGGCGCTGACGGCCAAGGACCAAGACCTCGCGCATCTCCTAGCCAGCGAGATGGGCGTGGACATGCCGGTATTCGAGGCTTCGCGGGCTTTCTGGCGCGCGGCGGTCGAGGCGGGCCTAGGAGAAGAGGACCCTTCGCACGCGGTCACGATGCTCGAAGAGCGCCTCGGCTTCACTGCGGTCTAGGGCCCGTACGCCCTAGACGTACTGCTCCGGATGGCTGGAGAACTCCTGGCGGCAGCCGGGGGCACAGAAGTAGTAGGTCTCGCCTCCGTGCTCGGCCGTGCCGCCGGGCGGGTCCGCCTTGGGGACCGTCATCTTGCATATGGGGTCGACGGCGGTTTCGCTGGGTTCTCCGAAAATCACGTCTAGCTGAGTCATGCGTTTGATCCTTTTTGCAGGTGGTCACTCCACCCGGTTCGCGGCCTTCCAACCGCGCAGGCGGAGGCTGTTCGTTACGACCGACACGGAGCTCGCGGCCATGGCGAGCGCGGCCAGCATCGGGTTGAGGAAACCACTGTCGCCCAACGCCCAGCGCAACGCGTCCGGCACGCCGCCGTCGCCAAACGCCAGGTAGAGGACCCCCGCCGCCACCGGAATCAACAGGACGTTGTAGCCGAACGCCCACCCTAGGTTCTGTTTGATCGTGCGCACCGTCGCCTTCGACAGGCGGAGCGCCGCAGCGACGGACCGCACGTCCGCCGTCATCAGCGCCACGTCTGCTGCTTCCAGGGCCACGTCAGTACCGGTCCCAATGGCGACGCCGACGTCCGCCTGCGCCAAAGCGGGCGCGTCATTGACCCCGTCGCCGACCATGGCGACACGCTTGCCCTCGGCTTGGAGACGTTGAATCTCGGCAGCTTTCGCATTCGGCATGACCTCGGCCATGACGCGGCTAACGCCAAGCTGGCCGGCGATGGCGTTGGCCGTGGCCCGGTTGTCGCCGGTAAGCATTGCGACCTCTATGCCCATCGTTTCGAGCAGTCTAACGGCTTCCGCGGACTCAGGGCGCACCGTGTCCGCGACGCCCAGCATTCCGATGACGGCATCACCCCGGAGCACGAGGACGGGCGTCCTGCCGTGCTCCGCCGCTGACCGCGCCGCCGATTCCACTTGCTCGCCAGCCTCGATGCCGGCCTGCCGCACCAGTCCTAGACTCCCGACGGTAACCGTATCCGCGCCGACCTTGGCGCGCACGCCGAGTCCTGGCGCGGACTGGAATTCGGACGCGGACGCCGCTTCGACGCCGCGAGCGCGGGCGGCCTCGACGACCGCTAGGGCGAGGGGGTGCTCGCTGCGGGACTCGACCGCCGCGGCCAGGGCAAGCAGCTCCTCCTCGCTGACTCCCTCGGCGAGCACGTCCGTCACGCGCGGCTTACCCTCAGTGAGCGTGCCTGTCTTATCGAACACGACCACGTCCAACTTGCGGGCCTGCTCCAGCGCTTCGGCGCCGCGTATCAACACGCCGTGGCGCGCGCCCGCGCCGATGCCGACCATGATGGCGGTTGGGGTAGCGAGCCCCAGCGCGCAGGGGCAGGCGATGATGAGCACGGCAATGGCGTTGAGCATCGCCAGGGTGAACGCGGGCTCAGGGCCCACGGCCCACCAGACAGCAAGCGTGACGAGCGCGGTCGCCAGCACCGCAGGCACGAAGTAAGCCGCGACAGTGTCCGCGAGGCGCTGTATTGGCGCTTTGGAGCCTTGGGCCTGCTGCACGAGCCGGATAATCTGTGCAATCGCCGTAGCGCTCCCGACCTTCGTCGCCTCGATGGTCACGCTCCCCGACGCGTTCACGGTCCCTCCAGACACCGCCGCGCCCACGAATTTCTCGACGGGCAGGCTCTCGCCGGTCAGCATCGACTCGTCCACGGCGGTCGAGCCCTCCGTCACCACCCCATCGACGGGGATGCGCTCGCCCGGCTTGACCACGACGCTGTCGCCCGGGACGACCTCGTTGGCCGGAATGTTTGTCTCCACACCGTTGCGCATGACATGGGCGACACGCGGCTGCATGTCGACAAGCGCCCGGATGGCGTCCGACGCGCTGCTCTTGGCGCGCGCCTCCAACAGCCGACCGACCAAGATGAGCGCGATAATCGTCGCCGAGGTGTCGAAGTAGGTCTCCTGCGTTCCTGCAATCAGGTCGCCGAACAGAGTGACGACCGAGCTGTAGCCGTAAGCCGCCGAAGTGCCCAGGGCGATGAGCGTGTTCATGTTGGAGGTGCGGTGCAGCATGGCGCTCCACGCGCTCACATAGAACTGGCGCGCCGCCCAGAGCTGCACCGGCGTCGCGAGGACGAGCGCGATGACGTTGGTCCACGCCATTCCGATGGCGCTCTCGACGGCGGGGGTGAGCATGAGCGCCATGATTGCCGCGGCGCTCACAAGGCCCAGCGCCGCGCGGTTACGCAGCCTGCGGATCTCGGCGCGTCTCGATAGGCGCTCGACCTCGGCGTCGAGGGCATTGGCGCCGGTCACCGATACGGCTTCAAACCCTGCGCCCGCGACCGCCTCGCGCAGGTCGGCGACGGCCACCGCGCCCGGCACGATCGCCACAGCCATCTGCTCCGCGGCCGGGTTGCCGACGGCGGTCAGCACGCCGTCGATGGCGGCCAGCGCATTCTCAACTCTCTTTATCGACGCCGACTCGTTCAAGCCGGGGACGGTCAGGACCGCCTGTTCCGAGGCCATGCCGTAGCCCGCCGCTCCCACGGCCTTGTTCATGGCCGCGATGCGTTCCCCGTCCGGCGCGAAGGTCACCGCGGCCGTCTCCGTCGCGAGGTTCACGACCACGTCCGCGACGCCGTCGACGCGCTCGAGCGCAGCGGTCACCGTGCTGACGCAGGACGCGCAGGTCATGCCTTCGATGGGCAGGACGACGCGCCGCCTACGCTGAGCGTCCCGTTCCTCAGGCTTGGTCTCGATGGCCATGGTCACAGCATACCCCTCTCCTCAATCCCGGCCAGCGGTGGGGACGGAGGACGGCTACACCACCAAGCAATGGAGGGATAGCGGATGGAGCGGGCGTTTTGGGGAAGCAAATCAGCTTCTTAATGGGATTTTCACTCGTAAGTTTTCGTGATTTGTGTCGCCGGAGGGGTACTTTCGGCTTCTTAAAGAGGGCTGTTTAGCAGGCCACGGCCTGCTTCCCGCGATTAAGAGCGCGATTTAAACGTGAAAACAAGAATCCGGCCATTCCTGTTCTCTATGAGCGGGCGGCGAGTTATAGAGCACGGAAAGGGGCTTGGAGCGGGAATGCAGGAGCGGGCCCATCCCATACAGAGTAGTCGTCAGAGGCGGGATGGGGAAAGAGGCAAATGTCGCGTTAGGGGGTGACGCCACGAATGGACGGAGAGTGCGCGGCAACCAGCGGATTCGAAGGAACGGGGTCAGAGCAGCACAAGCGGCAGGCCAACGCCGCATGCAACAGGCCCGCCGCCTCCGATTGCCTCGTCTTCTGAGACGGCGCCTAGGCCGCCGCTTCCTCTCCCACGAACTCCTGGCGTCCCTGCTTGATTCCCACGCCGATGACCAAGATGCAGAGTGAGCCGAAGAGCAGCACGCCATTGCCGACAAGGGCAACGCCATGCAGGTCTTTGGCCGGCACGTGCTCCGCGATCATCAGGACGATGAAGCTGAGCATGCCTGTGAGCGCCAACCCCCACGCCGCGAGCTTGAAGATACTCATGCCCCCACACCTGCGCACCAGGCCGTAGCCGAAGATGGCGGAGCCGATGGATGCGACATACAGGAAGGCAAAGTGAATTCCCGCAGCTGCCGCAAAGAGCGTAGTCGCCATAGCCTGTTCTTCCGCGGCCGTGCCTCCGACACCGTGCGCAAGCATGTGGATCAGAATGTGCCGGAGGCTCAACTCAACGACGAGAAAGGCGTACCCAAGCAGAAAGACATTCAGTGCAAAGCGGGACACGCGGTCCATGAGCGAGCTGCCCGCTGAATGCCCGGTGCAAACTGTGCAACCCGAACCAATAGAGCACTACGCTGACGACGAATAGGAACGTCATGAATTGGGCTAATTGAGCGTTGTCGCCCAGGACGCGCGCCGCCTCCCCGAAGCTAGACGCGTCTACAGGATCGATCAGCAGTCCGCCCGGGGTGAACAACGACGCAACGAGACCAATGACCACAGCAAGAATGAGTGACCAACCAGCCGCCGACTTGACCGTCATCTCATCCCCCATACGTGTGGATTCGGCAGAATAGTAGCCGCGAACGGCGGCGCATTCGGAATTCATTGCGGCCCGACATCACAACGATTTGCGATATGGGGCATCGAGAGTGGCTCTCGCAGACTGCCGCGGCTGCTCGAGTAAGCGGGCCGTCGGAGCGCCTACAGCGGGCCGAACCGCCGCACGACCAGCTTACCGGTCACGATCGCGACAGCGAACCCAACCACCAGTCCCGCCAGCAGAATACCCCACTGCTCCAGACCCAGCGCCACCGTACCGAACGCCGCGCTGCCGATGGGCGTGTAGAGGATGACCGCCTGCATGAACAGGCTGAAGCTCACCGCCGCCCACAGCCACTTGTTCGTGCAGATCGGCATCCCCTCCTGGACGCGGATGACCAGCAGCCGCAGGTACTCCTGGACGACGAAGCCGGTGAAGGTCATCGTCCGGGCCGTCTCGAGGTCCCACAGATTGAGCCCGATGAAGAAAGTGGCCAGCAAGATGAGGGACTTGATCACGCCGATGCTGCCGACGAGAGCCGCCATCGAGCGGCCCAGCACCGCGCCGTGACGCGGAGGTTCGCGCATCGCACCCCGCGGGGCTGGGTCCGACGCCAAAGCCACCGCCGGGCCGGAGTCCGTGACGAGATTAATCCAGAGGATCTGGACCGCGGTCACCGGGAGGTAGCCAAACACAGTCGCCACGAGGATCACGAGCACCTCGGCGAGGTTGCCCGTGAGCATGTAATTCACAAACTTCTTGATGTTGCGGAATATCCGGCGGCCTTCCTCGACGGCTGCGACGATGGTCGCGAGGTTGTCGTCGAGCAGCACCATGTCCGACGTGTCGCGGGCGACGTCCGTGCCCTTGATGCCCATCGCGACGCCCACGTCGGCGTTGTGCAGGGCAGGGGCGTCGTTCACGCCGTCGCCCGTCATCAATACGACGTCGTGCTTCTCCTTCAGCGTCCGGAGGATGAGCACCTTGTGGCGCGGCTCGGCCCGCGCGAAGATGCTCGTCTCGTCGATGACCCGCTTGAGCTCCGCCTCGTCCAGCCCGTCGAGCTCCTTCGCCTCGATGGCCTCTCCGTCCAGCCCCACCTCACGGCCGATGGCCGCCGCCGTGAGGCTGTTGTCCCCCGTAATCAACACGACGCGGATGCCGGCCCGGTGCGCCGCCTCTATGGCGTGCGTGGCTTCCGGCCTCGGCGGGTCGCTCATCGCCCCCAGGGCGGCGAAGGTCAGCCCCTCCTCGGTCATCGGGGCGTCGGCAGGCTGCTCTCTGTACGCGAACGCCAGCACCCGGAGCGCCTGCCCCGCCAGGCCGACGTTCTGCGCCAGCAGCGCGTTGCGCTCCTCGCCGCTCAGCGGCGACACTCCGTCCGGCGTCCTGATGCTCGTGCAGAGCGGGAGCACCGCTTCCAGCGCGCCCTTCGTCAGCAGCAGACCCTCTTCTTCACCGGACAGTTCTTCACCGGACAGTTCTTCACCGGACAGTTCGGCGCCGGACAGTTCGGCGCCGGAGCGTCCGGCCCCGGAGCGTTTGACCGCTACGGACATCATCCGCCGCTCTGACGTGAACGGGACCTCACCCGTCCGCTCGTAGTCTTCCAGCGGGGCTCCCGCCCGCTCCGCGAACTCCAGCAACGCTGTCTCGGTCGGGTCTCCCACATAGCCGTGTTGGGGATGCCGGCGCGCGTTGTTGCACAGGCCTGCCACCAGCAGCGACACCCCCAAGGGCTCCCCATGCACGCCGGGCGCGACGTCGTGTGCGTCCAGCTCCTCGGAGAGCGTCGTCACCCGCCGCATCGTCATGCGGCCTTCCGTAACCGTGCCCGTCTTGTCGGTGCAGATGACTTCCGCCGCGCCGACGATCTCCACGATGGGGAGCGAGCGCACAAGCGCCTTTCGCTCCAGCATCCGGCGCGTACCGAACGCGAGAGAGAGCGTGAGGACGACAGGCAGGCCCTCCGGTACAGCCGCGACCGCGAGGGCAACGGCGGTGATGAACGTTTCCAGCAGGCTCAGGTCCCCAGTCAGCAACTGCAGCGCGGCGACGATGCCGATCAGCACGGCAACGGCCCACCCGATCCTCGTCGCGAGGCGCCCGACCTCACGCTGGAAAACGGTCGGCTCGCTCTCCGTCGTCTGCACCTCCGCGGCGATGCCGCCGACCTCCGTCTGCATGCCGGTCCGGGCCACGAGCATCCGCCCTCGTCCACGCATGACGACCGTGCCGCTGTACGCCATGCAGAACCGCTCGGCGAGCGACGCGCCATCGGAGACCGGCTGGGTGCTCTTGCGAACGGGCAGACTCTCGCCGGTGAGCGCCGACTCGTCGACGCTCAGATCGATGCTGCCGATGACCCGCCCGTCGGCGGGGATGCGTGAGCCTTCCTCCAGCAGCACGACGTCTCCCGGGACGAGCACCTTGGCGTCCACCTGCTCCGCCACGCCGTCACGCAGCACCGTTGCGGAAGGGGCGGCGAGGCGGTCCAGCGACTCGATGCCACGGCTCGCGCGGTAGTTCTGCGTGAAACCGAGGCACGCGTTCAGCACCACGATGAGCGCTATGAGCCCGGCGTCTATCAGGTGGTCGGACTCCTCCGCGATGAGCGCGACGCCCACCAGGACCGCAGCCGCGGCGATGAGCACGAGCACGAGCGGGCTGCGGAACTCGTCCAACAACAGCTTTAGCGCGGAGACAGGGGGAGCGCCGGTCAGCTGGTTCGGCCCGTACGTGGAGAGGCGGTCCGAGGCCTCCACTGAGGACAGTCCGGAGACTGTCGATGAGAGGCCTTCGAGGGCGTCCTCCATCGGCAAACTGTGCCAGGATGCCTGGGGGGTGTCCTCTACGTGGGCCTGCATGTTGAGGGATTATACCCAGACGCCATTGACGGTCTAATGAAGGCTCTCTAACGAAGTAGCGTCAAATGAAACACAAGCGTTCCGCCTGGAAGGGCTGCGCCGAGGGAATCACTATCGAGCTTTGGATGGGCGCGGGCAGCAGCCATTCACCCGCCTACGGCGACGCCTTCGTGGACGCTCTCGTAGGCTGGCTCCTATCGCAAAGGTAAGTTTCCCCTTGCAGACCGCTAATTCGTGGAGCGGGTTGCTCCGATTTACCGGAACACGCTGCCGTCGGCCCGCCTCGGAACACAACGTACGGCCTTCACCGTACCCGACTCTCCTGAGTCTTCAGCTAGGCGGGGGGTTGGGCTTCAGCCGCTTCCGCCACGTGCGGGTGAATATCCCGCGAGCGCTCATGCCGCCGATGGCGACGACCCCTATCGCGTTGACTCCGCCGACGGCGATGACGCCGATGGCGTTGACGCCGCCGACGGCGATTATGCCCGCTGCATTGACGCCACCGACCGCAATACCGCCAAGCGCGGGCCAGCGTATCGAGCTAAGGTCCACGCGGGTATTGTAGCAGTGTACCTTGCTGACGACAGGGTGATTAGAACGCCAGTTTGGACCGCGCTACGCCGGCTTGCGGGCGTGGACAAAGTACATCGGCGTGAAGATGCCGAGCCGGCCCGCCTCAGCAAACGCAGCCGCGGCGATGTTCAATTTCTTCGATACGCCGACCGTTCCTTTCGGTACAATGTGGAGCGCCTGGAACGCTCGCAGTGAGCTATGGGTAACCCGGCGTCCGACTCTTGAACTGCGAAAGCTTGCAAAGGATAGACCTGAACCTACCAGCGGTTGATACCAAGGGATTGAAGGACCTGCTTGTACAGAAAGGTCTCGTGTTTCCAATACTTCGAACCCCACTGAGCGAAGCGCGTCATCAACTTTTTGACGGTCGTCAATGTCAAACAGGCCGCCTCCCAGCTCTATGTCGGCCTTGACCGCGAGATGGTGGGGATCGCTCGAGTCGAAGCGGTCCGTCAAGCAAAATTCGTAGGCAGCAAAGCATGCGCCCGGCTTCAGCAGGCGAAACACCTCGCCATAGATGCTGGGTTTGTCCGGCGCATGGCAGGTTGCCTCGATGGCGTAGACCGCGTCGAACGAGTTGTCCGGTGCATCGACGTTCAGGAAGTCGCAGTGCAGGAACTCAGACAGATGCGTCATCTCCGCTTCTTCCGCTAATCTCCGGGCGCGGTCGAGCTGGTAAGCATTGCTGTTTACACCGACTATCTTGGCGCCGGAAAAGCGGGCAATCTCTAATAAAGGCCCCCCAATGCCGCAACCGAGGTCGGCAACGACCATCCCGGGGCGCAGTCCGAGCATGTGCGCCAAGTAGTGCTCGTGGCGTGTAAGCGACGCCTTGAAGCTCTCTCCCGGTACGCGGGGGGCAAAGTGAAAAGACTTGCCCCATCCGAACTCGTAGAAATCAGTAGCCAGGTTATAGTAGAGATCGTTGAACGACTTGTAGTCGCTTCGTCTACTCTCTATTCCTCCGCGTTTGGCCATCCTGTATCGATATTCGTATTCACGGACGGTCGAAGCGACATCAGCAGTTCTTTGAGCAGCTTTCAGAAGCCTAGAGAGCTTTGCGAACATCGAAAACCTTCCCAGACTGGCTTCCAGTAGGTATAGCGGCAGTGAGCGTAGGAGTTGGTCAGCGCGGCGTCAACCGAGTTCAGGGGTATGGGAGTCGTACGGCGGCCTGCCTATTTGTTGGTCGAGAAGGGAAGGACGGCTATTGGAGGAGGACGCGTTCGTCGCCGATGCGGCGGGTGATTTTCTGGTCGTCCAGGTGCTCGAGGAGGGCGAGGGCGTACTTACGGGAGGCTCCGATGATGTCGCGGGCCTCAGCGACGGTGATCTTGCCGTTTTCCCGCAAGCAGGCGGTCACCTGGGCCTTGAGACGCTCGCAGGTCGCAGCGTCAAAGACCACGCCTTGGGCCGCGCGGACCACCCTGCCCTCGTCCGCGAGCAAGGCGAGCAGGTCGGCGGAAAGGGTTGGAGCGTCCACGGGGAAAGGGTCGCGCGCCAGCAAGGCCACGAACTCGTCCATGGCCGCGCGCTGCTGACTGCTGACGGCGACGACATGGTCCGGCAGGCGCAGCGTGCCGGAGTCATCCGTAACGTCGCCGTCTTCGGCGAGCTTCGCAATGACGAGCTGGGCAAGGTTGCCTCGCAGGCCGAGCCGACTGCGGAGCTCCTCGCGAGTCATGCCGACGCGCAGGGGATTGTTGGCGTGGAAGGCGGCGAGCGCCTGCTGCGCTTTGGCCGAGAGCCGGGCCCAAGCGGCGGCGGTGTAGAGGTTGACGGCCGGCGTGAGACTGCGGCCGAGCGCGACGACCGAGGCCTCCGCGACGGCCTCCTTGGCGAGGGCGAGCGCCTCGGACTCGGCGATGTTCGCCCGCTTCGAGAGCGTTGAGACGTCCGCGGGTTCACGCCCTTCGAGGGCGGACAACAGCTGAGCGGTGGGGCTGCCTTCGGATAGGCGGGCCAGCCGTTCCAGGGTGGGGGCGTGGCGACGACGGTGGCGTTTGGCGTCGATATCGACGACGGCGCCGCCCCCAAGGGTGGCGTCGGGAGAGCGGATGACGAAATGGTCGCCCCGGACCAAGGCGACGGGCTCCTCGAGCCACACCTGCGCCCACGCCTCGTCGCCGGGCCGAAGCTCGTCGGCGTCGAGCAGGCGGACTCTCGCTGGGGTCTCCGCCGCGAAGGCATGAAACGTCGCGGGATAGTTGTGGCGGACGCCGTGGGGCGCGGCATCGAGGAGGCGCAGGCGCACGTCAATCGCGCGGGTCGGCTTCAGCCATCCGGGAAGCGTCACGACCTCGCCGCGGGATACGTCGTCGGCGCTCACGCCGCCGAGGTTGACAGCGACCCGGTTGCCCGGCGCGGCGGCGGCAATCTTCAGCTGGTGTGATTGGAGCCCCCGGATACGGCTTTGCAGGCCGCTGGGAACGATCTCCACCGCTTGCCCGACCTCAAGGGTCCCGTCGATGAGCGTTCCGGTAACGACGGCCCCGAAGCCAGAGATGGTGAAGGAGCGATCGACGGGGAGGCGCGGGCGACCCACGTCGCGCCGCTGCAGGGTCTCGTCGAGGGCGGCGTCCATGGCCGCGGCGAGCTCCGGGACCCCGGCGCCGGTGGCTGCGGACACGCTCAGCACCGGCGCTCCGGCGAGCGTGGTCGGGGCGAGGAGCTCCTCAGACTCGAGATGCACGAGCTCGAGGAGGTCGTCGTCCACGAGGTCGGCTTTGGTGATGACAACGATGCCGCGAGTGACGCCAAGCAGGTCGAGGATGGCGAGGTGTTCGCGGGTCTGCGGCATTACGGACTCGTCGGCGGCGACGATGAGCAGGGCTAGGTCGATGCCGCCAACGCCCGCGAGCATGTTCTTGATGAAGCGCTCGTGGCCCGGCACGTCGACGATGCTGACCTCGCGTCCGCTGGGCAGCGTGAGCCACGCAAACCCGAGGTCAATGGTCATGCCGCGGTGCTTCTCCTCAGCGAGCCGGTCAGGGTCAATCCCGGTCAGCGCTTGGACAAGAGTGGACTTGCCATGATCGACGTGGCCCGCCGTGCCGATGACGTACATGGCTAAGAGGCAGCCAGCTCAATCAGCCGGTCGCGTTCACCAAGAGCCGATCTGCTCCAGTCAAGGACTTCCCTTTCTTGGCTAAACAGTATGATCTGGCGCTCTCCGCTCATCCTGTGTAGGAGGTCCAGCACTGCGGACTTGCGGGCGCTATCGCATTGGACGGTCACATCGTCGAGCACCAGCGGGCATGTCTCATTGGGTTTCGTGAGGTGCTTGGCCAGCCCCACTCTCAGCAGCAGGTATATCTGCTCAGAGGCGCCATGGGAAAGGAGAGAAGCGTCCCGCCACCTGCCTTCAGGGTCGCGCACCTGCACGCCTAGCCTCGCGGCGTCGATACGGACGTCCGTGTAGCGTCCATTGGTTACGGCCGGTAACGATTCGAGTACGGCAGTTCGGAGGATGGGCGAGATGTCGCGGTGGATCTGGTCCTGGGCGTCTCCCAGAAACTTGATGGCCAGTTCGAGAGTCCTATCTAACTGCTGGACACGCGCGAGTTCGGACTCAGCGCCGACTACTGCCTCCTCGATTTCAGCGATGTCAGACAGGCTGGCCCTAGTGTTATCCACCGCTCCCGCCTGCTGGTTGGCGTCTGCTTGCAGCTTCTGTAAATCAGTACGGCGTATTTCGAGGTCTGCTTCAGGTTGTTCTCCGCGATCGACAGCACGAATCGCGGCATCATCCAGCCCGCTCTTCAACCTTTCGAAGAGGCTGCGCGCCCTGCTCGCCGTGTCTTCCAGATCGTCGAGGGTGCCGTCCTCCAGGAGGTCTTGGAGCGTCCTCCAGTCTTCCCACTTCGCTTCCCGCTCCGGCTGCTGCTGCCTATACTCGGTAAGCCAAGTCTGCAACTGCTCCACCTGAGCTTCAGGGCTTCCCTCGAAGTGCAGGGCCGCGCTCGATTCCTGGACTCGGCCGACAGCGCTGCGGCGCAGGCGTTCATTCTCAAGCGCCTCGGCTTCGAGGGCTTCACGCGCATGTAGCGCCTCGCTGACGCCGCCTCTTCTCGTCGCTTCTCTCGCCTGTGCCGCGCGCGTCTCGCATTCGGCCCTGTACCGCTCCCAACGGACAAAGGAGTCTTCACTTGCCGGGGCGCCCGCAGAGTTCAAGGCGGATGTCAGGGCGGCGCTGAGCCCCCGAATCTCGCTGTCTATACGCTCGGCACGCTCTTCCCAGTCAGCTCGCATCTGCCGTGCGACCTCCTCTTGCCGCACGCGGCTTGCAAGTTCTCTCAGGCTGGCGGCGGAGGCTGCTAACCCCGCTTCAGATGCGCGCCGACCGGCTTCTTCACGCACTAGGGAGGCTGCCTTTACTTGTTCCTGAGCAAAGCACAGCGCCGCCTCAGCCACAGCCGCCTCTTCCCGGGCTGCATCAAACTCAGCCTTAGCTAGCTTCGATTGGCCGCTGAACAGATTGCACAGGAACCGGAGCCAGTTTAGGGGATTCCATACCACCATCCACCAAGGCACGGATGCTTCGCCACCGCGCCCTTCCGCCAACTCTTCGACTCGCGCTCGCGCTCGGTCGTACCGCGCTTGAACTTCGGCGGAGACCTCCGTCGGCGCGGCGGACAACGCGACGGCTAATTCATCGAGCTGACCCGACGTGAGGCCGCCGCTGAGGTCGCCGGCAGAGGCACGGGGTTCTTGCTCCCGGTGGAGCCGGCGCTTGGTCACGGCTTCTTGATATGCGGCGAAGGCTTCTCGGACGGACACCCGCGGCTCGGTGTCGCCTTCAGGCATTGGCGGGAGGCTATTCATCTCGTCCCTGATTTCAGCTGCCGACCGGCCGCTCAGGTCGGCTGGCGGAGGCATCTCCCGCCAGGCTTGCAGCGCGGACTCCACGGCGTTTGCCTGCTCGTCGCCCTCGCTTGGCCGCGACGGCTCCACTGGAATCCGGACTGCAATCGCCCGCGCTCGCTCGTAACGGCTCTCAGCGGTTTCGGCTTGGCGTAGCCGAAGCGCGGCCTCGGCAAGCCGGACGTCCATCAAGGCGCTCGACGCTTTCCGGGCTAGCTCATCCGCCTCGGCGCGCAGGTCCGCGTATCGGCGTTGCTCTCGTTTGGCGTCTTCAAGGTCGTCCCTGAGTTCCTGCAAGCGGTCCCTTGCTGCTCGGAGTGGGCGTCTGCTATTAGCTCGATCCAGCCCTACATGCTCTCTGCGGAAGCTGTCCAGTCTTGCCAAGGCATCCGCAGCGGTCTCACCAACACCGGCGTTAGCGGCTGCCCGCTGCAGGTCGTCCTGTAGCGCCGCAGCGCTTTGCGTAACAGCCTGGATCGATACCTGCCTAACACAGGCTGTACTGAGGAAGGTGTCCCTGTTGAGCCCAAGCCACCGCGCGCCATCGGGCGCGTTATCGTGGATGATCTCGTGGGTGTAGTCGCGGCCCTGGACGCTGTCGATTGCCTTTCCGGTGCGTGAGTTCAGATCCTGTTCGAGCGCCATGGTTCGGCCATCATCGAGACGCAGTACCAAGGACACGCCCCATCTCGCGGCATTGTCCCAAGGCCGATGCCGCCGGGTGAGGTCATCATTGACGCTGTTGCGCCCTCGACCCCTTCGCAGACCGCACAACCCCAAGTAAAGGGCACCGTGCCAGGAGGACTTGCCGACTTCGTTGGGTCCGTGCAGTACGTTCATACCGGGCGCGAAATCGAGGCGGCTGTTGGCGAACGGCCCGAAAGAGGATGCGGTGACCGATTCGATACGCATCAGCGCACTTCCAGGTCATCCCGCTTATCGAGCGCCCGCAGACCGGTGAGGAGGACGCGTTGCTGTTCGTCCTCGGCCAAATCGGATGACTGCACCAGACGGACGAACAAACCCTTCACAGTGGGGTCGGAAGCGATGTCGGCCAAGGAAAGGGATTTGCGGATCATACCGGTGTCTACTACGAACGTATCCAAGCTGGACCCCAAATCAGTCAGGTCATTGGGGCGGAGGTCAACCTCGGGCGGAATATCGCCGGTCAGTTTCAAGCGCACAGACCCGGCGAGCCCCCCGATGGCCCTGGCAACCTGCGCGCGCACGTCCTGCAGGCTCGACACTTCCTTCAGCTCGGTCTCGACGTCATGGGCCTCGCCCGCCGCTACACGGACACACCGGCGGTCGACATTCCCGTTGACCGATATCTCAATGACGGCGGCCCCACGGTCGCTGTCCTCTCCGAAACCGATGGGGTTTGGATTTCCGGGGTACGTGAACCACTGGTGATACTTGCGGCGGTGGTAGTGCCCGAGGAAAGCATGATGGATGCCGCTTCTCTCGATGTCCCCTGCCTCAAAGGGCGCATGGGGCAGCTTCCCCTCGCCTTGCTCGAGCAGGGCGTTCCGTTCGGAGCCGTGGAACAGTGCCAAGTGCACTCCGCCCCTGTCCACGTGGAAGGCGTTGAGGAAAGATTCAGTACCCGCAGGGGCGCAATGCGCCGCGCCCCATAACGTGAGCCCGTCCTCTAGGGGGTAAGGCGTCAGCTGCGGCTCGTTGAAGATGTGGACATTCGGCGACCAAGGCTCAGCTGCATACGCGTTCCTCGGGCCGTACCAGTCGTGGTTGCCCGGCGCAATGAAGATGGGGATAGGAGCCAGCCGCTGGAACTGGTCTCGCACGAATGCGGCGGTGTCGGGAGTTACCCGATCGTTCTCATAGAGGTCGCCTCCGCAGAGGACGATGTCCGCTGATTCCTCAATCGCCAGGTCGATTATTCGCGTCAGGGTGTCCCGGATCGCCTGGCGCCGACGGCGCGCCTTGGCCGGCGCGCCAGCAATCGCGAAAAGGGTGTCCAAGTGCAGGTCTGAGAAGAGTATCGCCTTCACCAAAAGCTCCAAGCGAAAGGGAACTCATTGTACACAGCAGCTGAGGGGAGCCCATGTCCAGTTCATCGGCACGCCTGTGGTAATCTAGCCCTCTCCCTGACCCTCCCCCGCAGACGGGAGAGGCGCCCCGTCGTGTAGGGGGCCATGGGAAGGTCCGCACTGCTGGAAATCCTGACTGCTCAAGATTCAGACTGCTATCGGAGGGGAATCGCATGGCTGCTCCGCTCGTTGACTCCACGCCCGCATTCGTGGAGGAGGCTTACAAGAAGATCGAGCAACGGCTCGAAGTGGCGCGTGGACGCCTTGGGCGGCCGCTGACCTACGCCGAGAAGGTCTTGCTGGGCCATCTCGACGATCCGGGCGACGCCGAGCTCTTGCCCGGCGAGAGCTACCTCAACCTCCGGCCCGACCGCGTTGGGCTTCAGGACGTGACGGGCCAGATGGCCATCCTGCAGTTCATGCAGGCCGGACGCCCGACCGCCGCAGTGCCCACGACGGTCCACTGCGACCACCTCATCACCGCGTTCGAGGGGGCTTTGGCGGACACGAGCCTCGCCAAGTCCGAGAGCAAGGAGGTCTTCGACTTCCTGCGCTCGTCGGCCTCCAAGTACGGGCTCGGCTTCTGGGGGCCCGGTTCGGGGATCATCCACCAGGTGATCTTGGAGAACTACGCCTTCCCAGGCCTGATGATTATCGGCACGGACTCCCACACCCCAAACGCCGGCGGCCTGGGCGCGTTCGCGTCGGGAGTGGGCGGGGCGGACGCCGTCGACGTGATGGCGGGGTTCCCGTGGGAGGTGCTCTACCCGAAGCTGATCGGCGTGAAGCTGACAGGCTCGCTGAACGGCTGGGCCGCGCCCAAGGACGTCATCCTCAAGCTCGCCGGAATCCTCACGGTATCCGGGGGCACGAACGCCGTCGTCGAGTACTTCGGGCCAGGCGCAGCGTCCATCAGCGCGACAGGCAAGGCGACAATCTGCAACATGGGCGCGGAGCTCGGCGCCACAACGTCGATCTTCCCCTACGACGAGCACGGCGCCGTCTACCTGCGGGCTACGGACCGGCAGGAGCTCGCCGGCCTCGCCGACAAGCACCGCCATCTTCTCGCTGCCGACCCGGAGGTCGAGGCGAACCCGGAGAGATATTTCGACCGCGTCGTCGAGATAGACCTCGACACGCTGGAGCCCCACGTAGTGGGCCCACACACGCCGGACCTCGCGAGGCCCATCTCCGAGATGGCGGAGGCGGTCATCAAGGAGAACTACCCCGACAGGCTGTCGTCGACGCTCATCGGATCGTGCACGAACTCCTCGTACGAGGACGTCTCCCGCGCGGCAAACGTCGCCAGACAGGCGGCGGAGCGTGGCGTCAAGGCGGCTGTCGATCTGCTGGTGACGCCGGGCTCCGAGGCGGTGCACGCGACGATCCAGCGGGACGGGCAGATGGGCGCGCTGGAAGAGGCCGGAGCACGAGTGATGGCCAACGCCTGCGGCCCCTGCATCGGGCAATGGAAGCGTCCGACCATCAACAAGGGCGACGTGAACTCTATCGTGACGTCCTTCAACCGGAACTTCCCGGCGCGGAACGACGCGAACCCGGCGACGATGAACTTCATCGCTAGTCCGGAGATGGTGATGGCATTCGCGCTCGCGGGCCGGCTCTCCTTCAACCCCCTCACGGACACCCTAGTCGGCGCGGATGGGGAGGCGTTCAGGCTCGATCCGCCCGGCGCGGCGCCCGAGGTGCCGGAGGCGGGGTTCGCGGGCCGCGGCTTCGGGTACGAGCCTCCCGCCAAGGACGGCGGCGCGATTGCGGTCAACGTCGATCCGGAGTCGACGCGGCTGCAGCTGCTCTCGCCCTTCCCCAAGTGGGACGGGACAGACTTCGATCACCTGCAGGTGCTGGTGAAGGCGCAAGGCAAGTGCACGACGGACCACATCTCGCCGGCGGGCCCGTGGCTCCGCTTCCGGGGCCACCTCGACCGGCTGAGCGACAACGCCTTCCTGGGCGCGGTCAACGCCTTCACCGGGGAGGCCGGCGAGGGCCTGAACCAGGTTACGGGGGAGCGCGCGCCGTTTCCGAAGGTGGGGCGCTACTACAAGGAGCACGGCCTCGGATGGGTCGCCATCGGCGACTTCAACTACGGCGAGGGAAGCTCCCGGGAGCACGCCGCGATGTCGCCGCGTTTGCTCGGCTGCAAGGCGGTCATCGTCCGGAGCTTCGCCCGCATCCACGAGACGAACCTGAAGAAGCAGGGAGTCATCCCTCTGGCGTTCAGCGACCCCGACGACTACGACAAGGTGCTGGAGGCGGACACGATCAGCGTAACGGGCCTCGCCGACCTCAAGCCGGGCCAGGCGGTGAAGGCGATCATCCATCACTTCGAGGGCGGCGACGAGGAGGTCGAGCTCAAGCACACGATGAGCGAGGAGCAGCTCGAATGGTTCCGGGCGGGCGCGGCGCTGAACATCTTGGGGAAGTAGGGAACGCTAGAGTGTCCACTCCATCGTTCAAGGACCTGATGAATCCGACGCTTGACGCCCTTCGCCAAGCAGGTAGGAGCGCTTCGATCGGAGAGATTACCGAGCTGGTAATCCAAAGACTTAGCCTGCCGGACAATGCGATCAACGAGGCGCACAATGGTGGCCACCAAAGTGAGCTTGAGTACCGCTTGGCGTGGGCCAGGACATATCTTAAGCAATACGGGTTGATTACCAACTCTGCCCGCGGAGTCTGGACTTTGACTTCTCGCGGTAACGAGACGCCAACCGTCAATCCCGACGATGTGGTCCGAGAGGTATCCCAAGCCAAACGGCAGTCGCGCCAGACTTCCGGTCAGTCAAGTAGCGATGACGTGGAAGACGCCGACAACGAGAGTCAAAGCTGGCAAGAGCAATTGATCGCAGCGTTGTTGGAAATGTCCCCAGGGGCGTTTGAGCGGCTGTGCAGCCTCATGCTGAGGGAGTCAGGCTTCATTGAGGTAACCGTTACTGGGCGCTCGGGGGATGGGGGGATTGACGGGCACGGCATCATGCGCATGGGTGGGCTAATCAGTTTTCCTGTGCTTTTCCAATGCAAACGCTATCAAAGCAGTGTCACTCCCAATCTCGTCCGAGACTTCCGCGGTGCGATGCAGGGACGCAGCGAAAAGGGTTTGTTCATCACTACTGGCGGCTTCACTCGTGACGCCAGGCAGGAGGCGACTCGCGACGGCGCGCCGCCTATAGACCTGATTGACGGCGACCTGCTAGCTGACAAGCTGAAAGAGCTTGGATTGGGAGTCAAGACGGAGATGGTGGAGCAGGTTACTGTCGATACGTCGTTCTTTGCGAGTATCTGAGTCAGGTTAGCTTGGCGTCGACGGCGGCGAGGAATCTCTCAGCCACGCCGAGTAATTCGTTAGTTGCCGCAATCATAGTGTCTCTCCGACGCGGCCTGCGGTTGCGATGAGGGTGATTAAAGTCGATGTCCATCTCATGGACGATTTGATTCCGTAACTCAAAAACTCGTCTTAATTCATATGGGTTAGTGACGATGACGTTGGATTGGATATTGAAGTGGGACGCAACCGAGAGTAACTGGTCAACAGACTGTAGGCTATTGGCAGTTAGCGCATCGACCCACGAGTTGGTCATCTGCCTCATCGGGTTCTCTGCAACGAGGATGTTCGCTAGAGCCGTATAGTTGGGTTGGTCTTCTTGCCTAATTCGCCTTTCCACGAATTCGCGCAACGCATTGCGAGACAGGTCATCTTTGATGACAACCACAGGCAGGGCTTCTCGGACAAGGTGCTTCACCATCGAATCCAATCCTGCACTGGCGAACACTAGCATCGCTCGGACAAGGTATATCTGTTCCTGGGTTGGAGCGCCTCGCCCTTTCCGCGCAGAATCGAAGGCGCTCAAGAACGATCGCGCCGTACGATGTGTGTACTCCAAAACGCGCCGTGCATTTCTGCACTCAGGCGCCTTCGGGGCATCGGGAAGGTCCACTAGCTGGGCGGTTGCCTGGCGCGTAGTCACCGACGGCTTCAGTCCTAGCCCGACCTGGCCAGATGCCGCATGTACTCATCGAGTGGCGGGAGGTCGAACTCTACGTCGTCCGCTAAGGCGGGGAGCCAGCCGTTTTCCTCCGGTCGCGGGTACTCACGAGGCCCTCCGGGGTAGCCCGGGTAGCCCGGATCTTTCGGACGCCCTGGGTAGCCTCGGTACTCGTGGTTTGAGAACTTGTAAAACCGCCATCCCAAGTAGACCGTGCCGAGATAATCGCCGCGCGGGTCTACGGCGTAGTCGTCATCCCACGGAAACCAGCCGAGCCAATCTCCTCTGGGGGCGAACAGGTGCTTCCCCTTGCGGAAGGCTATCCAGTCGCCTTTCGAGTTGAAGAGGTACTGCACCTTCATGGCTGCTCCGTCGCGTTGGGCGAGTAGTGTGGAACCATCTTAGCACTCTTGTCGCTTCCGCCGTCCCCGCTCTATGCCGTAATGGTAGAGTCCGCGGGATGGCGACTGAGCGGGAGGGGGCTGAGGTAGCAAGGCGGGGGCGCTGGGGGGCGCTGGCGTTCCGCGATTTCCGGCTGTTCTGGGTCCATGGACTGCTGCAGGGAATCGCCCGCAATATGCGGGACCTGCTGACGTTCTACCTGGTCTTCGACATCTCCGGTTCGGCGCTTCAGCTCGGGCTGACAGGCGTCTTTCAGGGGGCGCCGATCCTCTTTTTCGGGCTCTTGGGCGGGGCCCTGGCCGATTCGGCAAACCGCAAGACGCTCTTGGTCTACACCCAGCTGGCCAGCTTCGCCTCGATCGTGCTGATCGCCTTTCTCGTTTTCGCGGACCTGGTGCAGGTCTGGCACCTGTGGCTGCTGACGAGCTGGTCCGCCGCCATGAACGCCCTGGGAAGGCCGGCCCAGCGCGCCTACCTGCCGCGGACCGTGCCTCGGGGCCACATCATGAATGCGATCACGTGGTTCGGAGCGCTCAGCCAGGGAACGCTGTTCGTGGGCCCCGCGCTGGCCGGAGTGCTCATAGCTCCGCTGGGAGTCGGGGGAGCGTACATGGTCAACGCCGTCATCCTGTTGCTGGCGGTGCTGGCGACGGTCGCGATCCGGGCGTCAGGGGAGCAGGTGGGAGAGCCGAGGAAAGCCTCGCTCGGCGCAATCTGGGAGGGGGCGCTTTTCCTCCGGTCCCGCGAGGTGCTGCTGTCCACTTACCTGCTCGATTTCGGCGTGATGTCGGTCGGCTTCTTCCGCCCGCTGTTGCCCATCCTGGCGCTGGAGGTGTACGGCGTCGGAGAGGTCGGCCTGGGACTACTCGCTTCGGCGCCGGCGGCAGGCTCAATCATGGGGTCCATCGTGCTCCTGGCGCTGGGAGACCCACGGAGGAAGGGCGTCATCATCGTATCGAGCTACGCAGCCTATGCGCTGGGGCTCGTGGCGCTGGGGCTTTCCCCTTGGTTCTGGCTGGCGCTCGTGGCGCTGACGTTCCTTGGTCTGATGGACGTGGTGAGCTTCACCGTACGGCAGGCGCTCATCCAGCTGGCGTCGCCGGACCAGTTCCGTGGGCGCGCCGGCAGCTTCTCCACGATCCTCGCGGGGATGGGAAACTCTACAGGATCAGCGGAAATGGGGGCCCTCGCGGCCGCGACGGGGGCTCCGGGCGCGCTGATCATCAACGGGTTCATCGGCGTGGGAATCACGATGGCGGCCGCGGCGCGCTGGCGCGGTCTCTGGCGATACGACCAGAGCAAGGAGGTCGCGAGCGACTAGGCGCGGCTTGGCGTCGCGAGGGGTTGTCCGGGCCGTTAGAATGGCGGCGGCGACGGCGCGAGGGAGCGCCGGGTAAGGAGGCGAGGGAATGAACTACCACTACATCTCCGGCGACTCTCACATGGAGGTCGACACTGCGAATTGGACGCCCCGAGTTCCGGAACAGCATCGAGACCGCGCGCCCAAGCTCGTGCGCCTCGACGACGACACCGACGCTTGGTTCATCGACGGCAAGCAGACACGTAGGGCGAACGCAGCCGACCTCTACGGCGGCAAGGGCCGCGAGCACTATCTGCCGACCGGTGTGAAGTACGAAGGCACGCCGGGGACCGGCTCGCCTCAGCAGCGCATGCAAGAGCAGGACATCGACGGCGTGGACGCCGAGGTGCTGTTCCCCGCGCAAGCCACCGGACCGAGGATGTGGCGGAAGGTGGACGACGACGTGGCGTACTTGACCATCGTTCGGGCGTACAACGACTGGCTCATCCAAGACTATTGCGCCGAGAACCCTGACCGGCTCATCGGCGTGACCATCATGCCAATCGTCGAGGACCTGGACGCGCACATCGAGGAGCTAAAGCACTGTAAGGAGATTGGCGCGAAGACGGTGATGCTTCAGGACTTCCCGTCCGGCAAGCAGTACCCAACCCTCGAGGACGACAGGTTCTGGGAGACCGCGCTCGATCTCGACATGCCGGTGACTGTTCACGTGGACCTCGAACGAAACGGGAAAGGCCCGTTCTTGGACTACCCCAAGGCTACGCCCGAGCTGCTGAAGGAGCTGGAGGCCCCGGGGCGGAGCCTTTCGGAGCAGATGGCGCGGTTCAGTCCGATCAAGGGCAGCGGAGCCATGCCCGCCGTCCAGTGGACGCTGTCCGGGCTCTTCGACCGCTTCCCCAGCCTCAAGATTCTGTTCGCCGAGAACCAGATCGGATGGCTGCCGTTCTTCTTCCAGAGCGCCGACATCCGGTACGAGCGGAACCGGTACTGGGCGGAGAACCTGCTGGGCTTCAAGCCGCTGTCGCGTCCGCCGAGCGAGTACATGCTGGAGCACACGCTCTGGGGGTTCCAGTACGACCGGGCGGGCGTGCTGGCGCGGGACCAGCTGAACGTGGACAACCTCATCTGGGGCTCGGACTTCCCTCACCAGGAATCGGACTGGCCCGACTCGATGAATATCCTCGACCAGGCATTCGAAGGCGCGCCCGAGGAGGCGCGCTACAAGATGACCTGCGGGAACGCGATAGAGTTCTTCAAACTCGACGCGAGCTAGGAGCGACGTTCCCCCCTCACACTAACCTCTGCGCGTGGGAGAGGAATCGCCACAGGCTAGGCGTTGAGCTTGATGCCGATGGGGCAGTGGTCCGAGCCGTAGACGTCCGAGAGTATCCATGCGCGCTCGACGCGGGGCGCGAGCTCCCGGTTGACCACGAAGTAGTCGATCCGCCAACCGACGTTGCGGGAGCGGGAGTCGAACCTCTGGTCCCAGTAGGTGTAGCTGCCGGGCTCGTCGGAGAACATGCGGAAGGTGTCGAGATAGCCCGCCGCAAGCCATTGGTCGATCCAAGCGCGCTCCTCAGGCAGGAAGCCGGAGAGCTTCGCATTGGGACCGGGGCGCGCGAGGTCTATCTCGGTGTGAGCGGTATTGACGTCGCCGCAGACGACGATATTCCGCCCATCGGCCCGGAGCGATTCGATGCGGTGGAGGAAGGCGTCGTAGAAGCGCATCTTGTAGTGGAGGCGTTCCGGGGACATCTTGCCGTTGGGGAAGTACACGCCAAAGAGCAGGAACGAGCCGTAGTCGGCCTGGATGACGCGGCCCTCGGAGTCGAACTCGGGTATGCCAAGGCCGTACACGACCTCGCGAGGCTCCTCGCGGGAGTAGAGAGCGACGCCGGAGTAGCCCTTGCGCTCCGCGGAGTTGAAGTAGGCGTGATAGCCCTCAATCTGGAGCAGAGCAGAACCAAGCTGCTCAGGGAGCGCCTTAGTCTCTTGCAGGCAGAGCGCGTCGGGCTGCTCCTTCAGGAACCAGTCCATGAAGTCGCCGTGGCGATGGAGCGCCCGTAGGCCGTTGACGTTCCAGGAGAAGAGGGTCCTGGTCACTGGGCGGCCTTGCCCTGCGCGGCGACGGCGGCCATCGCCTCCTCGATCGCGGCTTGGTCGCCGAGGTAGCGGCTGCCGGTGGGCCGGAGGTTGTCGTCGAGGTCGTAGACGAGAGGAACGCCGGTGGGGATGTTGAGGTCGATGATGTCGGCGTCGGAGATGTCGTCGAGGTGCTTGACGAGCGCGCGGAGACTGTTGCCATGGGCCACGATGAGCACGCGCTTTCCGGCGGAGATGTCGGGAGCGATGACGTCGCGCCAGTAGGGGACGAACCGGGCGACGGTGTCCTCGAGCGCTTCGGTGAGGGGCAGTTCGGCGGTGGACACGGAGGCGTAGCGGGGGTCGCGGCCGGGGTGGCGCTCGTCGTCAGGCCCGAGCTCGGGCGGCGGAACGTCGTAGCTGCGGCGCCAGAGGAGGACCTGCTCGTCGCCGTGCTTCTCGGCGGTCTCGGCCTTGTTCAGTCCCTGGAGGGCGCCGTAGTGGCGCTCGTTCAGGCGCCAATTGCGTATGACGGGGATCCACATGAGGTCCATATCGTCGAGGACGATCCAGAGGGTGCGGATGGCGCGTTTGAGGACCGAGGTGTAGGCGACATCGAAGGTGAAGCCGTCCTCCAAGAGGAGCTTGGCGGAGCGGGCGGCCTCCTCGCGGCCGGTGTCGGTTAGGTCGACGTCGGTCCACCCGGAGAAGCGGTTGGAGAGGTTCCACTCGCTCTCGCCGTGTCGTAGGAGCACTACTTGATGCATGTTGCGGGCGCCTCCACGTGAGTAGTGTGCGCACGCATTTTGCCATAGGCGAGGGTAGGGCGACAGGCTCGCGGCGGACGGCCCCCTCTCTAGCTCTCCGTCGCAGACGGGGGAGAGGACTCCGAAGGCTGTGACGGAGGCGGGCTCCCCTGCAGGCAGGGAGGAGTGGGGGTTGCAGTTGCCAGTGGGGCGCTGCGGCATTACACTTGTGCGATATTTCACAGGGATAGCCATGACTGAATTGGACGACCTCGATAGTCAAATCATCAACCTGCTGCAGATCGACGGCCGCGCGTCGAATATCGAGCTCGCCCGTAAGATAGGCGTCAGCGAGGGCACGGTCCGGCGGCGCTTCCGGAACCTCGTTAAGGAAGAGGTCATCCGGGTTATCGCGATACCCGACCCTTCGAAGCTCGGCCGGGAAACGTCGGCCCTCATCGGCCTGAAGGTCGACCCCGCCCTGGTTGATTCCGTCGCGAGCGAGCTCGCCAAGATGGAAGAGGTGCAGTACTCCGCCGTTACCACCGGGGCCTATGACGTTTTCTGCCGCGTAGCGCTGAGCTCCCCCCTAGAGCTCTCGAACTTCCTGAGGAATCGCATCGGCGATATCAACGGCGTCCGGCGCTCTGAGACGTTCGTCAACCTCTCGATCAAGAAGAACAGCGGGGGGCCGGTGGGGGTCCTCTAAGGAATAGCAAGCTGTTTCCACCACGGAATCCCGTCTGCTACACTAGCACTGGCCTTCGCGGGCGCGACGTGCGAGAGGCAATTTTGGCGACCGAACACTATCTGGAGGGTTTGCTCCCAAGATGACATACATAATCTCCGAGCCCTGCGTCGACCTGAAGGACGCCTCATGCGTCGACGTCTGTCCAGTCGACTGCATCTATGAAGGCGAGCGCATGTACTACATCAACCCTGATGAGTGCATCGACTGCGCCGCGTGCGAGCCCGTGTGCCCCGTCGCCGCAATCTTCGCCGAAGACTCCCTCCCCGCCGACCAGGCGCGCTTCATCGAAATCAACAAGGACCAGAGCGAACCGTAGCAGCGGCCCCCAACGGCGCAACTCCGCAGGCGGGCCTGTTCGGCCAACCTACCCTTTGCCGACTCACACGCGCGGCTCCTACCCCCCGAGGCTATCCAGTACGTCCTCCGCCCCTCCCAACAGGCAGGTGAAAATCGGCGTGTCCCGTTCCGTGTAGGGGCGCTGCTCCGCGGAGCGCAGCTCCATGACCAGCTCCAAGAAGCGTGGCGGGTCGTCGGTCTCGAACCCGAGCACGAACTCCTGGTCGTCCAATCCATACGAGTACGTCGTGTGGATCTTCACCTCGGGGTAGCGGTGGCCAACTTGGAAGTGCTCGTTCATCATCCGCTGCCGCTCGCCGGCCGGGAGCTGGTGCCACTCGTGGGTCTTCACGAACGGGTACACGAAGAGGTACTTCCTCCCCATCGGCCGTATTCGCGTGCGGCTCTCCGAGCCCTCGTGTTGATGGTCGTCCACGTACATCGACCGGCGCGTCATGGCCAGATAGGAGTGCGCGACCGCGAGGCGCGAGCCGAGGGCCGTCGACGCGATTCTCGTGGCGAACGCCTGCAAGCTTTCGAGGTCGGGACTGACGGTCCACACCAGCATGTCAGTGTCGGCGCGCATTCCCATCAGCGAGTAGGCGCGCACTGTGAGTTCCGGCGCAGCCCCGTTGATAACCGAGGCAAGCTCGCGCTTGTCCTCCGCTCGAGTCTCGATGGGTAGGCGGCGCCACTCCGGGTCCAGCTTGTAGAAGGTGTACTTGACGTACTGGGGAGTGATTGGCGTTTCAGTCATGGCTTCTCTCGCTGAGACGATTCTATCCTAGGACTTCCGAACCTAGGACTTCCGAACGTCCCCTATGACGGCCATGGCGGCGGCAGTCAGCAGTAGGACGGCCCCGGCCACAAAGTAGAGAGGCATGAGCGCGAGTCCCGCAAGAGCCGCGCCGGCCATCAGCACAGCGCCAAGCCTCGGCCTCAAGCTGGCGACGCACGCGCCGACTCCCGCGGCGAGCGCCAGCAAGAGGGCGAGCAAGCCCCCCGCCGCCTGGCCGCCGGCTCCGGCTACGCCCGCAAGCACGCCGACTCCGCCGCCGAACATCCCGACCAGCGAGCCGATAGCCGCTATGAGCGCGCCGAAACCGCCGGCCAGCAAGACGATGCAGCCCAATGCCCCCTCCTCGATCCTCCCCCGCAGACAGGGGAGGAGGATAATCAGAGCCTCCCCCGCGGACAGGGAAAGAGGGATACCAGAGGGCGCAGTCTACACGCGCCGGGGCATCGCCCGGCGGCGCGCGGCATCTAACAGGCAAGGACCCAACCTGCGCGCCCTTTCCGTCGTTCCCGCATAGGCGGGAACCCACCCCCTCCCGTCTGCGGGAGGGGCGCGCGATAGCGTCGGGGAGGAGGGTACGGCAGGTCCCCGCGACGCCTTGCAAGACGACTATGCTAGTGCGAAGCGCTCGTGAGCGCCGACGGAGGAGACGGAACGAGGTATGAGGATGCGAAAGCGATTGTTGCTGACCGCTGCCGCAGCGCTGGGCGTTCTGGCGCTCGGGGCCTGCAACGGCGGGGAATCTCCGGTAGAGCCAACGCCGAGCGGGGCCGAGGAGCCCGCTGAGCCGACGCCCACACCTGCCGCGGACGCCCTTCCGGCCTTGGAGATCAGCTTCTATCAGGGAGGCGACTCCTTCGGGGCCGAGACGGCGCTCCTTTCGGACATCGCCGGCCAGGGCAAGCCCGTCGTCCTGAACTTCTGGGCCGCCCTCTGCCCTCCCTGCCGGATAGAGATACCGGACTTCCAACGAGTCCACGAAGCGCGCGAAGCTGAGGTGACGGTGCTGGGCCTCGATATCGGCCCGCAGCAGTTTCTCGGCACTCGCGACCAAGGGCGCGAGCTTCTGGTTGAGCTCGGAGTGGAGTACCCAGCGGGCACGACCTTCAGCGAGACCGTCGTGCGCGACTACGAGATTCTGAGCATGCCGACGACGGTCTTCATCGCAGCCGACGGCAGCGTCTTCCGCAGATGGAGCGGCCTGCTGACCGAGGAGAAGCTGAACGAGCTGATCGACGAGTTAATCGCGGTTTGACATTGTCCCGACGCGGCGCGTAGAACGTCCTCGAATCGTTCGGAGCGCACGCCTGCCGCTCGCAATCCTGACGCCTAGGAGAGCGCAATG
This sequence comes from Dehalococcoidia bacterium, assembly GCA_965219425.1. GTDB lineage: Bacteria > Chloroflexota > Dehalococcoidia > Lucifugimonadales > Australimonadaceae > S5-327. The sequence continues at coordinate 2,609,829 of OZ244741.1, read as the reverse complement.
ACATTGCAAGCCAGCGACCGCCGTATGCGCGTCATCCCCGTGCAAGACGGCGCCGAAGCCTTCGTCGAGATGCTGAACAGCAACGGAGTCGAATATCTCTTCCTGAACTCGGGGACCGACACCTTCCCCATCCAAGAGGCAATCTCGCGCATGACCGTCGAGGAGCGTTCCGTGCCGCGGGTCATCCTCTGCATCGACGAGACGACGGCCATGTTCGCGGCCCAGGGTTACTACCAGCTCACGGGCAAGGCCCAGGCCGTGCTGGTGCACGTGGACGCCGGCACGGTGCAGATCGGCGGCGCCTACCACGACGTACAGCGGGACAAGGCCGCGGTGCTCGTGTTCGCAGGCCGGGCCCCTTCCACGTTCGGAGGTGCAGCGCGCGGCGGCAAGGACATGCCCATCCACTGGATACAGGAGCAGCGCGACCAGGGCGGCATCGTCCGCAATTTCACCAAGTGGGACTACGAGCTGCGCGACCTCGACAGCGTGAACTGGGTCATGCAGAAGGCCTACCAGGTGGCGACCTCCGACCCGGCGGGGGCCGTCTACGTATCGCTGCCACGCGAGCTGCTCCTGGAAGAGATGACGTCCCTGAGCGTGCCGCCCCCAGGGCGCCATGCCCAGCCGGTCCCGCCGACCGCGGACCCCGACACGCTCGCCACCCTGGCCGACTGGCTCGCCGCCGCCGAGAAGCCGCTCATCATCGCGGGCGCGGCGGGACGCGACCCTGGCGTGGTAGGGCCGCTGACCACGCTCGCGGAAGCCGTCGCCGCGCCGGTGTCCGGGGCCATCGGCACGAGGCTCAATCTTCCAACGCGGCATCCTCTCAACGCGGGGACGTGCGGGGCGCCGGGAATCGGCGAGGCGGACGTAGTCCTCGTCATCGACCACGACGTGCCGTGGGTCCCGGACCAGCAGACGGTCGAGCCTCCGGGCCGCATCGCGTGGATCGATCCCGACCCCACGAAGGACAACATCCCTCTGTGGACCTTTCCCGCCGACCTGCTCATCCACGCGGCGCCGAGCAAGGCCGTGCCCGCACTCCTGGCCGCCGTGCAGGCGCGGCTCACCGATGACGACAGGACTCGAATCTCCGCTCGCGCGGCGAGGTACGCGGAGGCGACGGAGGCCGAGCGCGAGCGTCTTCTGGCGCGGGCGATGGAGGTGAAAGACCAGCGCCCGATCCACCCGCTATGGGTCGCGCACTGCTTGGAGCAGGTGCTGAGCGAGGACGCCATCGTGATGAACGAGGGCATGACCGGCAGCTTCCCATGGGTCGCCTACACCGACAGGAAGACGCCGGGCACGGTCTTCGCCTCGGGCGGGTCGAGCCTAGGCTGGGGCCTCGGCGCGGCGTTAGGGGCCAAGCTGGCGCACCCCGAGCGCGACGTCGTTGCGCTGGAGGGCGACGGCTCATTCGTGTTTGCGCGCCCCACCTCGGCGTTCTGGGCGGCGGAGCGGTACGACGCGCCGTTCCTAACCGTCGTCTACAACAACTCCCGCCATCAGGCGACGATCAACTCATGGAACCGCTACTTCCCCGAGGGTGTAGGGCCCCACGAGAACGCCTACGTCGGGTCGGAAATCGACCCCTCGCCGGACTACGCCGTGCTCGTCCAAGCGTGCCGCGGCTACGGCGAGCGCGTGGACGACCCCGCCCAGGTGCTCCCGGCCCTTCAACGGGGCATGGAGCGCGTGCGGGCCGGCCAGGCGGCCGTCATCGACATCCGCATTGCACAGATGGACGGGCGAACCGCTACGCGATAGGCGCGGTTCTGCTCTTGATGGGAGAATCCGTCCCTCGGTTCATTGTTCGACAGGCTCACGAACCATTCCCCGGCGTTGGCATCTACGCAAAGGTCTCGAAAGGGAGGGTTCGTGGCGGCCTACGCGTACAATAGGCGCGAAACGGAGTGACGAGTTGCAGAAGTATGGCTGGCCCTTCCTCCTGTTCATGGGAATTCCGTTCGTCGCGGATTTAAGCCGCGTTCCCACTGCATATTTTTACGATTGGACCGATTCCGGCAACGCGGGCTCATACGAGTTGTCTCTCAGGCTCCCAGGAGTAAGGAACTTGGCGACAGCGGTGTTGCTGGGCATCCTCTACCCGCGCGTGCGTAACATTGAACAGGCTATCGTGCGCCTCGTCTGGAGTTACGCGCTTGTGCTCGCGACCGTATCGGCACCGGTGTACTTCGGCGCTGTGCTCCTGGGCTATGCCTCCCTATGGCAACTTAGCTGGGTGTATACGCTTAGTGCCCTGCTGTCGCTCCTGCCGCTGCTCTGGTTCGCCCGCCGCGCGTCGAGGCTGAGCCTTGCGCACGCCTTCTTCCTCGTGTTCATCGTCGGAGGGCTGACGCTGCCTAATCTTCCGGAATCACTGCCTTTCTACTTCAGATGGATCTGGGGATTGGCTGCGAGCATTCTTGCAGTCTGGTTGCTGGCCAACTTTGACGTGCGCGGTCCCCTGTTCCGTAGATCCGTCGCCGCTGCGGTCGTGGTGCTGGAAGGACTGGTCTACCTGCCTCTGCTGCTGTTGGCCCCCACGCTCTTCTTCCTACAGAGTGTCGTCGTCCTGTTGCTGTTCCCGCTGCAACTGCTCCTCATCTACCTCGTACGCGTGCGCCAGCCCCACAGCCGAGGCCCAGTCGGTGACAGACCTTCGCATACAATAGACGCAACGCCATGACGAACTACACGACCCACCACTTCGAGGCCGCCTCGCGTTACACCGTCTCCGTCGGGTATGACCGCCGGCTGTACGCGCACGACATCGACGGCTCAATCGCCCACGCCCGTATGCTCGGCAAGCAGGGCGTCATCGCTCAAGCCGACGCCGACGCTATCGTGGAGGGACTGAAAGCCGTGCGCAGCGAGATTGCGGATGGGTCGTTCCAATGGCGCGATGACCTCGAAGACCTGCACATGAACATCGAGTCGCGCCTGCACGAGCTGATCGGCGAGCCGGCGGCCCGCCTGCACACCGCCCGCTCCCGCAACGACCAGGTCGCAACCGCCACGCGCCTCTACGTCCGCGACGCCATCGACGAGCTCGCGAGACTGTTGCGCGAGCTGCAAGCCGCGCTGCTGGCCGTCGCGTCGCGCGAGCCGGGCGTCGCGCTGCCGGGGTACACGCATCTCCAACGGGCGCAGCCGGTGCTCTTCGCGCACCATCTGCTGGCCTACTTCGAGATGTTCGACCGCGACGCCGCCCGGCTTGCCGATACGCGCAAGCGGACGAATGTCCTGCCCCTCGGCTCCGGCGCGCTGGCGGGAGTCCCCTACCCCCTCGATCGCGAGTGGGTGGCCAAGGAGCTTGGGTTCGACGGCATCTCGGCCAACTCAATGGACGCGGTCTCCGACCGCGACTACATCGTCGAGCTGCTCGCGAACGCGGCCGTGTGCATGATGCACTGCTCGCGCTTGGCCGAAGAGCTGGTGCTGTGGACCTCCCAGGAGTTCGGGTTCGTCAAGCTGGGGCGTCCGTGGGTGACGGGCTCGTCCATCATGCCGCAGAAACGCAACCCGGACTTCGCGGAGATCGCGCGCGGCAAGACCGGCCGCGTCTACGGCAGCCTGATCGGACTGCTTACGACCCTCAAAGGCCTGCCGATGACCTACAACCGCGACCTGCAAGAGGACAAGGAGGGCCTGTTCGACGCCGTCGACACCCTGGGAGCGACGTTGGAAGCGATGCGCGGCATGTTGGACGACTGCGAAATCAACGCCGCGCGCATGCAAGAGGCGGCGGCGGACAGCTCGATGCTCGCCACGGACATGGCCGACTACCTCGTCGCGAAGGGCGTTCCTTTCCGCGAGGCGCACGCGGCGGTCAGCGCTCTGTGCGACCTCGCCGCCGAGCGCGGAGTCCCCGTGACGCAGCTGCCGCTCGATGAGATGCGCGCCGCGTCCGAGGCGTTCGACGATGACGTACGGGGCTTGACGGCGATGACAAGCGCGGCGGCGCGGGACGTGCCCGGAGGCACGTCGCCCTCGCGCGTCGAGGCTGCCCTCGCCGAGGCGCGTGCGCGGCTGGAGGCGGCCCGTGGCTGAGATCAAGCTCGCGCCCTCCATCCTCTCGGCGGACTTCGCGCGCATCGGCGAAGTCGTCCGAGAGACCGAGCAGGCGGGGGCGGACTACATACACGTCGACGTGATGGACGGACGGTTCGTCCCCAATCTCACCATCGGCCCCATGGTCGTCGAGGCCATCCGTCCTCACACCAGCCTGCCCCTCGACGTTCACCTGATGATCGTCGAGCCGGAGCGCCTCATTCCCGACTTCGTCTCCGCGGGCGCGGACAACGTCACGGTCCACCAGGAGGCGGTGACGCACCTGCATCGCGTCGTCCACCAGATAAAGGAGCTCGGCGCCACCGCGGGAGTCTCGTTGAACCCGTCGACGCCCGAGACGACGCTGGCGGAGGTACTGACCGACCTCGACCTAGTCTTAGTGATGACGGTCAATCCCGGATTCGGCGGACAGTCGCTGATTCCCAGCGTCCTTTCGAAAGTCGAGCGCCTGCGGGCCATGATTGACGAGCCGGGGCTTGCGACGGAGCTGGAGGTCGACGGCGGCGTCAAACCGGACAACATCGGGCGGGTCGCCGCATCGGGCGCGACGGTCATTGTCGCGGGATCGGCCGTCTACAATGACCGCATGAGCATCGCTCGATCTGTGGCGGCGCTGCGCGCCAGCCTTTCCGGACCGGGCGTGGCCCGTTAGCTCGCTCTCCCGCACCATCGAGGCGCATCGAGTCTCTCTCACAGCTGCGGCCTTCATCGCCGCGGTAGTCATCGTTGCCGCCTGCAGCAGCGAACCAACCCCTACTCCATTCCCAACTTCGACCCCGACGCCAACAGCAACGCCGACGCCAACCCCGGCGCCGACGCCGACACTAGGAGGTCCTCCCGTGGCAGAAGACGGCGACAGCGTGGCAGTCCACTACCACGGCACTTTGGACGACGGCAGCATCTTCGACTCGTCGCGGCAGCGCGAGCCGCTGCAGTTCGTCGTCGGCAGCGGGCAACTCATCAGGGGCTTCGACAACGCCGTGCGGGGCCTCGCCATCGGCGAGTCGGTGACGGTGCGGTTAGAGGCGGCGGAGGCCTACGGAGAGCCACGGAGCGACCTGGTCATAACCGTTCCCACCGACCAAGCGCCGCCGGACCTGGTCGTGGGGGACCGGGTGGAGCTGGTGAACGGCGGCATCGCCAGCGTCACCGCCGTAACCGACGAAGGGGTGACTATCGACGCCAATCACCCACTCGCCGGGCAGGCGCTCACGTTCGAGATCGAGCTGGTCGCAATCAACTAGAGCGTCCCCGCCCCGTTGTCCCAAGGCGCGAGCAAACAAAAGGGCCGCCCGAAGGCGGCCCATGATTTGGCGCGTGAGAATCGCTATGCCGTCATGCGCTTGTTCTGCACGGTCCGCAGACAGCGCGTGCAGACGTGCAGACGCTGGAGCTTGCCCTGATGCAACAGCGTCGCCCGCTGGACGTTGGGAAAGAACCAGCGATTGGTGTGCCTGTTGGAGTGGCTAACGTTCTTGCCCGCCCTGCGTCGGGCCCCGCATATGTCGCAGCTTGCCATGCTATCCCGTGTTGCTGGCGGCTACCGCCAGACCATAAGATGCGGGCGCTGAGCGCCCGGCGCAATGGAGTTTAGCATGGCCACGGCCCAGTAGCCAACTCATGAACGGTCGCATCCTCTCCCATCTCGACGCTCAGGACTTCAAGCAGCTCGTCCTTTCGGGGACCGAGTGCTTGGAGGCGAACGTCGACGCTATCAACGCCCTGAACGTATTCCCTGTCCCGGACGGCGACACGGGAATCAACATGCTGCTCACGCTGCGGGCCGCGAATGAGGCCGCCCTCCCCGATTCCCCGTCCGCGACCGTCAGCTCAATGAGCAGCGCCATCGCTCGCGGCGCGTTGCTCGGAGCGCGCGGCAACAGCGGCGTCATCTTCTCCCAGTTCATGAAAGGCCTCGCAGGCGGCCTCGACGGCTGCAAGGACTGCGACGGCGGCGGGCTAGCCGGCGCGTTGCTCTCCGCCGCCAACGCCGGTTACCAAGCTGTCGGCACGCCCGTCGAGGGAACTATGCTGACCGTGATGCGCGCCGCAGCCGACGCCGTCCAGCCGCCCGGCGAGAGTGTCGCGGATGTGCTCACCGCCGCCTACGGCGCAGCCGAGCGAGCGCTTGCCCATACGCCCGAACAGCTGCCCGTGCTCAAACAAGCAGGCGTCGTCGACGCAGGCGGTCAGGGCGTCGTCGCGTTCCTCGCAGGGGCGCTGGGGTTCGTAGGCGGGAGCGACGTCCGCCTCGAAATCACGGCGCCGGAAGGGGGCGTCCCAACCGCCGCCGGGGACGTAAGCCACGAGTTCCTCGAACATACCGAGGAGGAGATGTACGGCTATTGCACCCAGTTCGTGGTCCAGGGCGAGGGTCTCGACCCTGACTCGATGCGTGAGCGCGTCATGGCCATCGCGGCCTCCACCGTCGTCGTCGGCGACGACACTGTCGTGCGTGTCCATGCCCACGCGGAGGACCCCGGACCGCTCCTCAGCATGGGCGCGGCCATCGGCGCCCTGGACCAGATCAACATCCAGAACATGGACCTGCAGCACGAGCAATTCATGGCCCGCCACGGGTACGGCGCGGCCGAGGCATCCGCCTTCGCCATCGTCGCAGTGGCCGCGGGCGGCGGCATCGAGCGCGTATTCGAAGACCTCGGCGCGGCGGCCATCGTGCCAGGCGGGCAGACGATGAACCCCAGCTCCGCCGACATACTCGAAGGGGTGAAACGCGCCAACAGTCAGCGCACGGTCATCCTGCCGAACAACAAGAACATCGTGCTCGCGGCGGAGCAGGCCCGCGACCTATCCAGCGCCGGCGTTGACATCGTGCCGTCGAGGACGGTTCCCCAAGGCATCGCCGCGATGCTCGCCTACAATCCGGAGCGCGGCGACGACGAGAACGTGGCTGCGATGGCCCGCGCGCTCGCCGGCGTCCAGTCCGGCGAGATCACGATAGCCGTCCGTTCGACGAGCATCGACGGGATAGACGTGGAAGAAGGTCAGACCATCGCCATCCTGGACGGCAGGCTCGTGGCCGCTGGCGCGAGCCCTGAGGCAGCCCTCATCGAGATGCTCGAAGCAGCGGGGCTGGAAGACGGCTCCCTGGTGACGCTCTATCATGGAGCCGACCTGGCGCCCGAGGACGCTGAGTCCGCGGCGGCCGAGGTCGGGTCCCGCTTCCAGGGCGTCGAGATCGAGGTCCACGAGGGCGGTCAGCCGCACTATCAGTACATCGTCTCCATCGAGTAGCAGGCCGGTAGCGAGTAAACAGACGGGAGGACATTGGCCATGGCCGTCAAGATTGTCACCGACAGCACGTCCGACATCCCGCCGGAACTAGCCAAGGAGCTCGACATCGCCGTCGTGCCCTTGACCGTGTTCTTCGGCGAAGAAGCCTTCAAAGACGGCATCGACATGACGCACGACGAGTTCTTCCGGCGGCTGACGACGGGCGCAATCCTCCCAAGGACTACGCAACCCACCATCGGGGACTTCCTCGACGTCTATAAGTCGCTCGCCGACCAAGGGCATGAGATCGTCTCGATTCATATCTCGGACAAGCTGAGCGGGACGCTGAACTCCGCCCGCGGCGCGCGTCAAGAGCTGCCCGACGCGAAGATCGAGCTCGTCGACACACGCCTCGCGTCGATGGGGATGACGCTGGTCGCGAAGGCGGCAGCCGAAGCCGCCGGCTCCGGGGCCGATTTCGAGACGGTCGCGCAGACCGCCCGGGACGTGGCAGGGAGCATCGACCTGTTCGTCGTCCTCGACACGCTCGAATACCTCCAGAAGGGAGGACGGATCGGGAAGGCGCAGTCGCTCGTGGGTTCGCTGCTGTCGGTCAAGCCGATCCTGTCGATGGTCGACGGGGAGATTCACCCGCACGAGAAGGTGCGGACCCGATCGAAAGCGCTCCAGCGCATGATGGAGATCGCGTCCCACGGCGCTCCCTACGAGGAGGTCGCCTTCATCCATCAGGCTCCCGAAGCGGAGGTCGCGCACCTGCGCGAACGTCTCGTCCCGCTGACGAGCAAGCCGGTCCTGAGCGGTCGTATCGGGCCGGTCGTCGGGACCTACGCGGGCCCTGGCGCCATCGGCATCGCGCTCCGCAAGCAGTAAGGATGCGTCATTTCCGGTTTGAGGGGATGCGTTTCACCGATTAAGCTGTCCTGCATAGGGAGGAGCGGCCTACTTGACGGCAATACAATTCGCCAAGACTGACGTTTTCACGGGCATCTACGAGATACCGGAGGCCGCGAGCATCCTGCGCGCGGCATGGAAGCCGCGCGAATCCTTCCCCCTCTCGTCCGACAAGCTCCGCCGTTGGGTCCGAAATGGACTTGCGCACGCCAGCCTACGCGATGTCGCCGCGGAAGACCTGCTCGTCACATTCCAGGACTTGGTCTCCCTACGGACCATCACCGCCTTACGCGCCGCCAACGTGAGCCTCCAACGCATCTCTGCCGCAGCAGTCTATCTCCGAGAGATTACCGGCCACCCGAGGCCTTTCGCGACAGAATCGTTGTGGACAGACACATCTGACATATTCACCTCCTTTCGCCATCGCTTAGTTGCCGCCAGCCTGCGCGGGCAGACTGCTATGGACATCATCAAGGAGCACCTGATCCCTGTGCACGGACTCGACTTCAAAGAGGGAGTCGCAGTTTCCTGGGAGCCTGTGGAGCGCGTTCTGCTGAGGCCAGAGATACAGTTCGGGGCGCCGTGCATCAAGGGCACACGCATCCCAACCTGGTCGCTCCACAACTCGTATCTGGGGGGCGACTCCATAGACCACCTGGCAAGCGCCTACCACATAGAGCGGGAGGAAGTGGAGGCAGCCATCGCTTGGGAGGAGAGGCTAGCTGCCTAGCTCCGTTCTAATCCTCATCGACGAGTCCCTAGACCCTGGTATTGCACAGGCATTGGCTGCGGTGGGCTTCAACGCCGTCAGCGTACGCGACGGCTGGCCCCGAGAGGGCGTCTCCGATACAGAAATCATCCCTTGGGTCGCACATCAGGGTGGAGTGTGGGTTCACGCTGACGACAAGACGAAGAAGCAACACCGTCGACAGATGCTTTCCTCCGGCATCTCAACGCTCTGGGTGAAACGACCAAAGCACGGCATGTCAGGCGCTGACCAATTGCGGGCGATCGCTTACGTTATCCAGGACTACCTAAACCGATTCGATGCGGCAAAAGGACCGGTCCACTATCGAGTTAGTGCGCACGGAGAGAGAACCCGCGAACGCATCCGGCTGGAGCCCTACCAACTGTAAGCCCTGCTTCACGCCTCCATGCCCTCCTTTCCTCAGAGAAGAGACAGAGCGCTAACCCGCTTCCTCCACCACGGACTCTAGGTGGGTGATGTCCGCCGGGCCGTTACGCTGGAGCGTGATGGCGACGACGTCGACGCGCCAGGCGCTTTGTTCGAGGCCGTGCTCCTCGAGGTATTGCATCGCGGCCTTTGCGAGTCTCGCCTGCTTCCGCGGCGTGACCGATTCCTCAGGCCCGCCGTAGACCGCAGTGCGGCGCGTCTTCACCTCAACGAACACCACGTCTTCGCCGTCGCGAGCGACGAGGTCAATCTCACCGAATCGCGTACGGTAGTTCCACGCCTCAATCGAGAGTCCCCGCGCCCGAAGATGGGCGGCGGCTATCCGCTCTCCCTCCGCGCCGAGCTTGCTACGCCCGCCGGGCATTGAGGTCGAACAATGTTGGTTTGAACGGCGAAAAGCTGAGCCGGTGCACGGGCGACGGGCCCATCGACGCGACGGCGGCGAGGTGGCTTGCCGAGGCATATCCCTTATGCGAGCCCAGCCCGTAGCCGGGGTAGCGCTCCTCCAAGCGGCGCATGGCCTCGTCTCGGTGCACCTTCGCGACGATGGACGCGGCGGCGATGGCGGTGCAGAGCGCGTCCCCCTTCACGATCGCCGTACACGGCTTGCGGCGCCAATCGAACGCGAACGCATCGACCAGCACGTGGTCCGGCGGCGCGGCCAGCCGCTCCAAGGCCTGGCGCATCGCCTTCCGCACCGCCGGGGCGATGCCGATGCGGTCGATCTCTTCGCTGCCGACTTCGCCGATGCCGACTCCGACGGCAATCTCGCGAACCAGACGGTCGGCCCGTTCGAGCTGCGCAGCAGTCAGCGTTTTGCTGTCCCGGAGCAAAGGGAGGTCCTCGTGCTCGAAGCCGTCGAGGTCAGGGAGGATTACAGCGCCCGCGACGACCGGTCCGGCGATAGGCCCCCGGCCCACTTCGTCGACGCCCGCGACGAGCGCGTAGCCCTCATCGTGCAGCCGCCGCTCTTCGCTCTGTGTTGGCGCCGCTAGGCCGTTCGTTGGATTCCTCAGTTCGCGGTCGAGGGTCAGTCGGCCGGGCCGTCGATATAGCCGCCGCCAAGCACGCGGTCGCCTTCGTAGAAGACGGCGGCCTGACCAGGGGTAACAGCCCGCTGGGGCTCGTCGAACCTCAGCACGACCTCTCCCTCGCCAGGGTGCAGCACCGCGGAGGCGGCGCGACCGTTATAGCGTATCTTCGCGTCGACTCGCACGGGCGTCGGCGGACGCTTTCCGGCGACATAGCGCACGTCGCCGACCCGCACGCCGCGCAGCAGCAGGTCGTCGCCTCCGCCGACGGTGATCCGCCGCGACGCGGCGTCGACTTTCGTTACGAACACCTTCGACCCTTCCGCCAGTCCAACCTGGGACGCCGTCACGCCGATGCCGCGGCGCTGGCCGACGGTGAAGAACTCGACGCCCGCGTGCGAGCCGAGGACCCTCCCGGAGGCGTCGACAATCTCACCTTCCGAGGGCTCGGACTGCCGTTGCATGAAGCTCCGGTAGTCGCCGCTAGGGATGAAGCAGACCTCCTGGCTGTCAGCCTTGTCCGCGAGGTGCAAGCCCGCCTCACGGGCGAGCTCGCGGATACCCCCCTTGGAGTGCGCCCCCACCGGCAGCAGCACCCGGCGCAGCTGCTCCTGGCCGAGGCCGAACAGCACGTACGACTGGTCCTTGGACGAGTCGACTCCCTGCCGGAGCGCGAGCTCGCCGTCGTCGGTCTCAACGACTCGCGCGTAGTGACCGGTCGCGACGTACTCCGCGTCCATCATGGAGGCCCGCCTCATCAGGAAGTCGAACTTGATGCGGTCGTTGCACGCGATGCACGGATGGGGAGTGCGTCCGCGCCGGTACTCGGCCACGAAGTAGTCAATCACGTGGGTCCGAAACTCGCGGCGGGCGTCGATGACGTAGTGCGGCGCGCCAATGGTCTGGCAGACGCGGCGCGCGTCCTCGATGTCCTCGATCGAGCAGCAGCCCCGGTGGTCAGGCGATACCTCGTCGTCATCGCCGGCCGACCACAGCCGCATGGTCACGCCGACGACGTCGTAGCCGTCCCGCGCAAGCAGATAGGCGGCGACCGACGAGTCGACGCCTCCCGACATGGCGACCGCCACCCGGCCCTTGGGCGCTGTGCGGGATGTATTCGTGCTGTCCATGTCCATAAGAGAAAAGGCGGCCCGTAGCCGCCATGTCAATCATACCAGGCGACGCCTATAATCCGGTCAGATGACCACGCGAGACAGCACAACCGCCGACGCTGGGGCAGCCGCCCGCGAGGCTATCGATGTCGCATCGGACAAGCAGGCGTCGAACATCGTGCTTATCGACGTGCGGAACGTGTCCACCTTCACCGACTACATGGTCATCCTCAGCGTCGGCAGCATACGGCAGCTCAGGGCGCTAACGGAGGACGTGGAGGAGGCCGTCGAGAAGGCCGGGCTACGCCTCCACCACCAAGAGGGCACGGCCGAATCGGGCTGGGTGCTCCTCGATTTCGGCGACGTCGTCGCGCACGTATTCAGCGAGGAGCAGCGGGACTTCTACCGGCTGGAGCACGTCTGGCGGGCAGGCAAGGAGCTCGTCAGGATTCAGTAGACCCAGGACTCCATCTCGCGCTCGTAGCCGAACAGCTCGTCGCCGCCGAAGAATATCTCCAGCTCCCTGACCGCAGACTCCGGCGAGTCAGAGCCGTGGATGAGGTTCTTGCCGATGTCCACTGCCCAGTCCCCCCTCACCGTGCCGGGGGCGGCGTCCCGCGGGTTGGTGGCGCCCATCGTCTTCCGCACAATCTCGACGGCGTTCTCGCCCTCTATCGCCATTGCGACAATCGGACGCGACGTCATGAACTCGGCCACGCTTGGGAAGAAGGGCTTCTCGACGTGCTCGGCGTAGTGGCACCGCGCCAGGGGCATGTCCATCCGCATCAGCTTGAGGCCGGCGATCTTGAGGCCCCGGTCTTCCAGGCGGCCGATAATCTTGCCGACGAGGCCCCGCTGGACTGCGTCAGGCTTGAGAAGTACGAGAGTTCGCTCGGTCACGCTGATTCTCCTACAGAAAAGGGGGCGACGAGAAACGCCTATCTTCTGCTACGGTTTCCGCACCCTACCACAGTTGCGGATTAGCGGGTCGCGCCTTGCGCGCCACGGGTCGTTCGGACGGCCTTGTTCGGCGGAGTGATGTGCGGAGGGCGCAGGTACCGGGGCTCGATGGCTGCAACCGGTTCCTGGCGGCCGGCATTGAGGACCTCGGCCCCGAGCTCACCGGCGCCGCCCAAGCGGCCGAGGGGCGCGCTCTCGATAACGAGGCGCGCTTCGCCCCCTAGGCGCTCGCGCATCGTATCCCCGACTCTTTGGGCAATCTCCGGAGCGGCCTCGCCGCAGTAGAGCGTCGCAGCGCTCTGCGAGTCTACGAATTCATCGATGGAGGTCACGGTTTCGTCAACCAGTGCCCGCCAGACGCCCCCGGGCGCCCCGTACACGCCCCATGACACGGTGTCCCGACCCGCAGGCAGCAGCGCACATACGCGGGCCGACGCCTGCCGGTATGGATAGGCCGACGCCTCCAACGAGCTCACTCCGGCCACAGGCAGCGAGCCGCCTATCGCGAGTCCCTTGGCGACGCCCAGCCCCGCCCGCACCGCGCTGAAACCACCCGGGCCGACGGTGACAATCACCCCTCCGAGCTCGCCGGGCGAGACTCCACCCGCCCGCAGCAGCGAGTCGATGGCGGGCATGAGCTCGGCCGTGTGGTTGTTGCGGGACTTCCACGAGACCGTGCGCTCCATTCCGCCTCCCCTCCACAGCCCAACGGCGCCGAAGCGTGTCGAGGTGTCGATCACCAGGAGCGGAGACCCGGTTACGGGCTGCGTGGAAGCGGCGGGCGGGGCGCTCACGGCGCAGCCGCCTCTCGCAGCTCGCCCTTCTCTCTCAGTTCGATGATGAGGGCCTCGTACCGCTCGCCGATCGCTACGATCTCGATGACCCTGTGATCGGCGGAGTCTCCGAAAGCCAGCGTCACGCTGAGGTGCTCGCCAGGGAAGACGGACTCAGCTCTCTCAGGCCACTCGACGACCACCACGCCGTCCTCCAGCATCTCCTCGAAGCCGAGGTCGTGCGCTTCGAGGTCGCCGTCGATCCGGTAGAGGTCGACGTGATGGACATTGACGCGGCCCCGGTACTCGTTCACGAGCACGAACGTGGGGCTATGGGCGTAGCCCGTGGCTCCCGCCCCCCACGCGAGCCCTTGGGTGAAAGTCGTCTTTCCGGCCCCCAACACGCCGTGCAGCAGGTAGAGGTCGCCGGCCTGCGCAAGCTCGCCCAGACGCCGGCCGAGTGCCTGTGTCTCCTCCGCGTTGTGGGACTCCGCCCTCATCGTCAACGGAGGTGCTCCCAGCCGGACATGCCGGTCTCCACGCGCGCGCCGTTCGCGTCCAGGACCTCGACGGCGCCGGCTTCTCCCTCGACAATCTCGCCTATGACAGCGCCGCCCTTCAGCTCGCGAATGACGGCCCGAACGGATGCGGGCGGGCCGGTGAAGAGGAGCTCGTAGTCCTCGCCGCCTGCAATCGCAAGCTCCATCGCCTCGTCGCCGAACTCAGCCCGTAAGGCGGGATGCGCCGGAACATCGCCGGACGCGATGCGCGCGGACACTCCCGCCGCGGACGCGAGCTTGCCCAGGTCCGTGATGAGCCCGTCCGAGATGTCCATCGCGCACCGGATGCCGTGGCGGCGCAGGACCGGCGCCGCATCGGGCCGCGCCATCGGCCTGCGGTGGGCAGCCGCCAGCTCCATGCGGCGCGGGCTGTCGATAGCCTGTCCCGCCTCCAGCAGACGCAGACCTCCCCGCGACGCGCCGAGCGGCCCCGTCACGCCCACGGCGTCTCCGGCCCTCGCCGCCGAACGGGTCAGCAGGCTGCCGCCACAGCGCCCAGTCATCGCGACCGTGATGAAGACGACCGGGGAGCTGACGATGTCCCCGCCGAGGAGCGCCGTCCGATAGCAAGCGCAGGCGTCCAGCATCCCATCGTACAGCGCGTCGACGGCCTCGACCGGCAGGTCCGGGGGCAAGCCCAGCGTCACCAGTCCCGCCTGCGGCGCACAGCCCATCGCCGCGACGTCGCTCACGTTCGACGCCCAGCTCTTCCACCCAACGTCCGACCAACCGGACGTCTCTCGGCGGAAGTGAACGCCTTCGACCATCGTGTCTGTCGTAGCGGTCTCGACGCCCGGCGCGTCGAGGCGCCATGCCGCCGCGTCGTCGCCGATGCCGAGAAGCGCGTCCATCCCAGCCGGCGGCGAGAGGCGGGCCTCCTCGACACGCCTCGCCAGCCGCTCAATGAGCGCGACCTCGCCGATATCGCCAACCGTCGCCATGCGGGTATTATCGCAAACTTAAGCGGCTCTCCGTGCGTAGAGTCCTTAAATGGTCCGATCGACAAAGCCCGTGCGCTCACCGAAAATCCTCATACTCCCCTTCCTCGTCCTCGGGACCGCCGTCGCACTAGCCGCGTGCTCGTCTCCGACTCCCACGCCGACTCCGACTGCTACGCCTACCGTCACCCCCACCCCGACGCCCACGATCACACCTCCCAGCGGGCCGTATGACTCGAACGAAACGATGTGGCGCATCTTCGCCGGCGCCGACCAAACGCTTGCGACGACCCTGTCGGCGGTCGGCGACGCAACCGCTCGAGGCGACACCTCCCAGGCGCCGGTCATCGTGGAAATCATGCGTCTATGGAACAACCCGGCGTTGAGCACGGCCTACGCGGATGCGCTCCTGGCGCTCACCGGCCAAGACTTCCGTGGGAGGACGGCGTGGAACGACGCCATGGAGTGGCTCGGCCCGCGGCGCGGAGAGTTCCCTCCACCGTCCGAGTACTTGGAATGGAAATCGAACATCCTGTCGCTGATCGACCCTCGGATGGCCGCTTTCCTCACGGCGGCGCCGGGCTCGGAGCGCATCGACCTGACGGAAGTCGTTTGGGGCGGCGTGCGCACCGACGGCATACCCGACCTGCAGTCCCCGGAGGCGCTCTCCCCAGAGGAGGCAACGTATCTCAATCCGCGGGATAGGGTGTTCGGCGTATCTATCAACGGCGAGCATCGCGCCTATCCCCTGCGCATCGTCAACGCGCACGAGATGGCGAACGACCGGCTGGGAGGTGAGCAGATAGCGCTCGCCTACTGAACGCTCTGCTTCGCCGGAATCGTGTATTCCGCAAGAATCGACGGCGAGGACACCACCTTCGGCACGTCCGGGATGCTCTACCAGAGCAACAAGCTGATGTACGACCGCGCCACGAACTCGATATGGAACCAGTTCACCGGCGAGCCGGTCATCGGCCCTCTGGCTCAGAGCGGCATCCGGCTCTCAATCTTCCCGTCCGTGCTCACGACCTGGGAGGACTGGCTGGCGGAGCATCCGGACACCACGGTCATCAGCCAGGATACGGGCTTGTACCCAGCGGAGTTCTACGTCAACGAGTGGGAGCCGGAAGCCATCTACTACGAGTACTTCGCATCCCCCGATACGATGTTCCCCGTCTTCAACCGCGACGATTCCCTTGCCGCCAAGGCCACCGTCATCGGTGTAGGCGTCGGGGGCGAGTACAAGGCCTACCCGATCAACGCGTTCGCCGACGAGCCCGTCATCAATGACGTGGTGGGCGGGCAGCCGATAGTCGTCGTCGGGTCAAACCTGTTCGGCGAAGCCCGCGTCTACGAGCGCGAGGGCCAAACGTTCGCCCAAGACAGCGACGGCGCCGTCCGCGACGGCGACGGCGCCCTATGGGTTCCCGGGGAAGAAGCCCTCGCCGAATCGGACGGCGACGGGACCCTCGCGCGCATCCCAACCGTCACCTCGTTCTGGCACGGGTGGTTCACCTTCCACCCGGACACCGCATTGCACGGGGCGGGCTAGCCGCGCGGGGACCCGACGCAAAAGGAAAAGGCGGGGTAGCCCCCGCCTCAATTCCCACTCGCTGCGTCCGCTGCACACCTATCTGCATACTCCGTTGTCTATCTAGGGCGGAGCTCCCACGTCCGTGCTTGGCGTCGCAAGTACTACTGTAGGGGCGAAGTGTTGCCACTCGGTTACGTTGATGTTAAGGGTTTGTTACGGATTCCCTCGCCCGTCTGCGGGGGAGGCTAGGAGAGGTCCGTCATTCCCGCGGAAGCGGGAACCCAGGAAACCCCCTCGCGTCTGCGGGGGAGGCTAGGAGAGGTCCGTCATTCCCGCAGAAGCGGGAACCCAGGAAACCCCCTCCCGTCTCTGGTCCCCTCGCCCGTCTGCGGGAGAGGGCTAGGGAGAGGGGCGCAAGCGCAGCGAAGCGCGGGGGAGGAGAGCGCCCCACCGCCTAACCAACGCTTCCCTCCGTCACTCCCGCCCCCAACCCGTCATTCCCGCAGAAGCGGGAACCCAGGAAACCCCCTCCCGTCTGTTGGTCCCCTCTCCCGTCTGCGGGAGAGGGCTAGGGAGAGGAGCGCAAGCGCAGCGAAGCGCGGGGGAGGAGAGCGCCCCACCGCCTAACCAACGCTTCCCTCCGTCACTCCCGCCCCCAACGGTGGATTCACATTTGAAGTGCAACACCTGAGCCTTGAAGACCTCGGCCGGCGTCCGGTACCCGAGGCGCTTGCGTGGCGTATTGTTGTACGCTTCCACCACGAGGGCAAACCGCTCTTCCGACACCTCCGCCAGGTCTGTCTTGCGCGGCAGAAAGCGCCGCAGCCGTCCGATCGCGTTCTCCACTCCCCCCTTCTGCCACGGCGAATAGGTGTCGCAGAAGAAGGTCTCGATGCCCAAGGCGTGGAGTTCGTAATGGCGGGTAAACTCCGTCCCGTTGTCGAAGGTCACCGTTTGCCGGAGCGCCGCCGGCAACGGCCCCAGCAGCCCGGCCGTGGTCTCCGCAATCGGCCCCGCAGCCTTCGAAGGCGCCCGCGCCGCGATGAGGAGGCGCGAGTGCCGCTCGTGCAGGGCGAGCACCCCCCCCCCCGGACCTCCCAAAGAGCATCGTGTCCGCCTCCCAGTGGCCGCAGGTCTGCCGGTCTGCGGCGGCTGGGGGACGCTCGGCGATCGGCCGGCGGAGGGGGATGAAGGAGACCGAGCTTCCCCCCTTACGCCCCCGTCTCCCCCGTTTCCACTTCCCCCGCGGCAGGTAGCGCCGCCAGTCGTAGTCTTTCCCCCGCGCCACCTGGCCATAGACGAACCGGTAGATGCTCTCATAGGAGATGACCCGCCCGCCTTCCTCTTGGCCCAGCTGCCCCGCCACCTGCTCCGGCGAACATCCCCAGCGGAGGCGTTGCAGGACACACGCGCGTAGTTCACCGTCTCGTTCGAGCCGCGAGCCAGACCAGCGGCGTCCCCAAGCCCGGCCATGCGAGACCGACGGCCGGTAGCCCCCCAGTCGGCGAGGCGTTCCGCCTCAGCTCCCGTGCGACCGTCGATGCCGCGCGATCCAGACGTCGAGCAACTTCCCGGACCGAGGCTCCCTCGGCACGTAGGCGGGCAATCTCACATCGTTCCTCAATGGAGAGCTGTCGATATCCCATGCCAACACCCCAATCTGGTGTTGCACTTCGTTTGTGAACTCAGGGAACCCTGGAAACCCCCTCCCATCTGCGGGGGAGGCTAGGAGAGGGCCGTCATTCCCGCGGAAGCGGGAACCCAGGAAACCCCCTCCCGTCTGTTGGTCCCCTCTCCCGTCTGCGGGAGAGGGCTAGGGAGAGGGGCGCAAGCGCAGCGAAGCGCGGGGGAGGAGAGCGCCCCACCGCCTAACCAACGCTTCCCTCCGTCACTCCCGCCCCCCTCTGGTCCCCTTGTATGTTGAGATGGCGGGGCAGGCCGTTGTCCTCTCGGTTGAAAGAGACCGTGGGAGAGCGAGGTCGCTCCGCCTCCCCCACCAGAGAGCCCGAACAGTTGCCGGGGCCAGAGTGAGCCCGCATCGCACAAGGACGGGCCAAGCAGGAGGAACGAAGTGTCTACTGTCCCTCAGAACGTGTTCGTCGGCATCGATGTCTCCGAGGACTGGCTGGACGTGGCCGTCCGGCCGACCGGCGCCGCGTGGCGCGCGGCCCAAGACGAGGACGGCGTCGAGCAGCTGGTCCGGCAGCTCGAAGCGTTGCGGCCCCAGCTCATCGTCATGGAAGCCTCCGGCGGGCACGAGCGGCTGCCGGCCGCAGTCCTCGCCGCCGCTGGCCTCCCCGTCGCCGTGGTGAACGCCCGCCACGTGCGCGACTTCGCACGGTCCCACGGGAAGCTGGCCAAGACAGACCGGCTCGACGCGGCGGTGATCGCCCACTTCGGCGAGGTGAGCGAACTCCAACCTCAACCGCCGGTTCCCGCAGAGGCGCGGGAGCTCGCAGCCCTCGTGACCCGACGACGCCAGCTCGTCCGCATGCGGACGGTCGAACTACAGCACCGAAAACAAGCGGCCCCTGTGGTGCGGCGCGGGATCGACCGGACCATTGCCTTCCTCAACCAGGAGCTGGAAGAGATCGATGAGGACCTGACCCGGCGGCTGCGGGAGTCCCCCCTCTGGCGGGAGCGCGACGAGTTGCTGCGCAGTGTCCCAGGCGTGGGACCGGCGCTCTCCTTCGTCCTGCTCGCGGACCTGCCCGAACTGGGCGCCCTCAGCAACAAGCAGGTCGCCTCCCTGGTGGGCCTGGCTCCCTTCGCGCGAGACAGTGGGAAGTTCCGTGGAGCGCGCACCTGTTGGGGCGGTCGCGCGGAGGTGAGGGCAGCCCTCTACATGCCGACGGTCACGGCAATGCGGTGCAACCCGGTGATCAAGGAGTTCTATGGACGGCTGGTCAAGGCGGGCAAGCCTCCGAAGGTCGCGCTCACCGCGTGCATGCGCAAGCTGCTCACGGTCCTCAACGCCATGCTCCGGCACGGGACTCCGTGGGACCCCCAGATGGCTTGACTTCCAACACAGTTGCTCTCCCGTCTGCGGGAGAGGGCTAGGGAGAGGGCCCCCCGTCTGCGGGGGAGAGCCGGAGAGGGGGGCCTTCGGGTAGCATGGGCGCGTGCGCACCCTGATCGTCAGCGACATCCACAGCAACCTCATTGCCCTCGACGCGGTCATCGCCGCCGC
The DNA here is from genome assembly GCA_965219425.1 of Dehalococcoidia bacterium. Classification (GTDB taxonomy): domain Bacteria; phylum Chloroflexota; class Dehalococcoidia; order Lucifugimonadales; family Australimonadaceae; genus S5-327. The sequence continues at coordinate 2,590,313 of OZ244741.1, read as the reverse complement.
CGAGGAGGACGGCCCCATCGACCAGGCGTGGTGCCTCGGAGACATCGTAGGCTATGGGCCGTGGCCGCTCGAAACGGTGCGGCGCATCCGGTCCCTCGACGCGATGAGCATCACCGGCAACCACGACGCGGGCGCAGTGGGGCGCGTGACGCTCGACGACTTCAACTACTACGCCGCTCAGGCTTGCCGCTGGAGCGGCGCCCAGCTCGACGACGAGGCGCGCGAGTACCTGGCCGGCCTGCCCGAGACCATCCACGAGGACGGCTTCACCCTGGTGCACGGCTCGCCCAAGGACCCGCTTTGGGACTACCTTTTCGGCTATCCCCAAGCCATCGAAGCATGGGACCGCGCCATCACCGACGACGTGCTCGTCGGCCATACGCACTACCAGTTCGCCGCCGAGGCGGGACGCGGCCTCGAACAGCCGGGCCCCCAGGGCCTGACCGTCCCGCGGGGCTTTGCCCGGCTCGTCGTGAACCCCGGCAGCGTGGGGCAGCCCCGCGACCGCGACCCGCGCGCCGCCTACGCGATATACGACGACGAGGCGCGGCTCCTCACGCTCAAACGCGCGTGGTACGACATCGCCGCCACGCAGCGGGCGATGGCGGAGGTTGGTCTGCCGGAGCCCCTCATCACCCGCCTCAGCGCCGGGCAGTAGGGCGGCGAGAATTGCTTCGAGTTAGAGAAGGAGCGCCCCCCGTAGAGTTCGTGGCGAACCGGTCGGGGTGACGTGGGCTCAGCCGTCGAACGAGGCCTGGCCTTGCGGCCCCGGCGCGGCGGGCGGGCGGCGCTCGGCCGCAGACGGCGTGGGTAACTCGTCTGCCGTGAAGAGCGGCCCCGCGCACACCTCCGCCAGCAGCGCGGCCCCCTCCGGCTGTAGGCGCACCGTCTCCTCCAAGACCCACAGCAACGCCAATAGCTCTTCCGTGAACGTCCAACGCTCCGGTCCGATGGCGTCCAGGGGCGAAGACTTCCGCCCGCTGGGGTCGCGCTTGCGCCGATCGAGCCACGACTTTACGACCTGCATCCCGGACACGGAGTAACCCCACACCTCCGGCGACACCGGCGCGAACTGCCCGTCCCCAACGGTCAGCGTTCGCGTGCCCGGCTCGTAGGCGTGCTCCTCTGGGTATCGGTCAACGGAGAGGGGCCGCGCGCAAGTCGCCTCTCCGGTGGGAATAGTCCCGCCGTATCGCTCCCCGTACGTGTGCAACGAGAGCAGCCGCGACCCTAGGTCGGCGGCGCGCTCGAACAACGCGGCGTCCTTCGTCAGCGGCAGATGCGGCGGCGGCAGCTCCAGCTCGTCCCAGAACCGCTCGACGTACGTGGGCTGCGCCAGGATGCCGTAAGCGTAGGCGAACAAGCGCTCCGGCAAGACTTCCGCGCCATACGTCTTGCCAAGGAGCGCGAGCAGCCCGCCCGTGGTATTCGGCGCCGTCGCCTCCGCGTCGCGCCAAAGTGGCATGACGTCCTTAGCCCCACGCCCACAAAGGTGATGCAGATCTGGTATCGCAGCGGCTGCGGTCGCCGCAGGGCCATCGCCAAGCACGTTCGTCAGCAGGCTCGTGATGTATATCTGCTGCGGCCCGTGCGCGCGCCACAAGTCAGGCCGCATAAAATCCCCAACTCGTGAGTTAGCTATCACCCACTGCCGGTCGAACGAACGGTAGGCATACCGCTCTATCAGCGGTTCAGAGCCGTATTGAAGTGAGGCAATGGACGGCTCAGGCTGACCAGCGCCGGTAAGGGACTTGTACTGATCAGCAATCTTGCGGTCTCGTGTCTCTCTGAATGCCGTGCGCCGCTCACTGCCCGATAATGACAGCAGGTTCGCCCACCGTCTCTGGAGAACGTCGGGAGTAGCGCCAATGGGCCATGTCCGCTTTAGTTGCGCCCCCGAATGTTGCCATGGGAACACTTCCGTGACTTCAGGCCAATCGAAATACGCTCCTGACTCCTTGGCGTAGAAAGGCGCGTCCCATTCCGTAGCGCACTCCTGCCAGGGCAGGTCGTCGAAGCTCGTCACGTCGTCGAGACGCGCCAGTTTCTCTTCCGCGCTGCCGGTGAGCCGCACTTTCCAGACGTTGGCGGCCTGGTCGGGGTTTGGGGCGCCGTTGCGAACGCCTACGGCGATGGCGACGGGCGTCTGGATTGCAAAGACGTTCTCCGTCTTCCGCGCGCCCAGATTGTCGCCTTCCAAGTCGATGATCCACAGGTCGTCGAACGCCTCGCGCATCTTGCGCCTCATGCCGGTGAAGGCGGGGCCGCGCAGGTAGGACGACGCGGTGATGAAGGTGACGATGCCGCCGTCCTTCTGTCCGAGCGTTTCGAGCACTTTCCATAGCGCCCATCGCCAGAAGTAGACGTAATCGTTGTAGAGGTTCTTGAGGTGGACGCCCCCGCCCGCTTCGCGCACCGGTGCAAGGAAGTCCTCCAGAATCGGCGCGGCCCCGTTGCCATTGCCGTTTCCGTTCTTCCCATTCCCCCCGGGCTCTCCGTGGCGCACCCAGCCGCCTTTGCGCCTGCTCCGGTCGTCTTCCGCGGGGTCGCGTGATTCGCGGTCGTAAGGCGGATTGCCGATGCAGACGAGCACGCGGGTGTTCCGCTTGACCTGTTGGGCGCGGTCGTGCTCCTGCGTCATCTGCTCCTGCATGATGCTGCGCTGGAACTCCGGCGGCCGGTTGGGTGATTCCAGGGTGTCGGTGAGGTAAACCTTTGGGGACTTGTTGATTCCCCACTCCCGAAGGCGCTGGGTAAGCCGCAGGCGCGCGACCGAATACGCCCCGACGAGCAGCTCGAACCCGAACAGGCGGTCGGCGAGGGTGTACAAACGGTCCAGCGGAGCTCCCGGACCGTAGACCGCCGCGACAGCGTCGCGAGCGTGGTCGAAGACGCTCAGGAGGTACGTGCCGGTGCCGGTAGCGGGGTCGAGGACGTTGACGCCTTCCTCGGCGAAGGCGAAACGCTTGTCGAACCGGGTCCGCAGCAGCTCCGCCGCGAGCCGCGTCTGCGCCCCGACGACCTCGACCGGCGTGTAGAAGACGCCCCTGTTCTTCCGCAGCTGCGGGTCGTAAGCGCCGAGAAACTGCTCGTAGAAGTAGAGCCACGGGTCGCCCTGCCGGTTGAGCCGGATCGTGTCCACCCCGCCAATAGCCCGTTCGAGCAGCTCGATGGGCATGCGGAGCTCGTACTTCACGGAGTCAACTTCAAGAAGCCTAATCGCCTCGGCGAGCAGGCCATGCTCGCGCCGCAGCGCCTCATTGGCGAAGGCAGGCCGCAATTGCTCCGCGCCCTCGAACCGCGCCAACAGAAGGGCGTAGGTCACGGTCTGGGCGTAGGCGTCGGCGAACTGCGCGTCGCCTCCTTCAGGGAAGAGGATTCCCGCCCACTCTCTCGCTAGGATCCGTAAGGGGCTGTCCGGCCGCGCCAGAGACTTGCTCACCTCATCGCGCAGAATGCGCGTCAAGGGAGCGAGGTACGCCGCCAGCCCTTCCGCCGTTCCGGGCGCCGTTGGCCCCCAATCCAAGAAAAGGCGCAACAGCATTTCGAGAGCATTGGTCTCACCCTGCACGAGAGACCGCCTGCCGCCGTTACGTATGTCGCCGCTGATGCGGACGCGGGACTTGAGACCGCCGTTCTGGTAGAGGCTCCACTCTGCGCCGTCGGTATAGACGAGGTTCGGGAACTCCTGGAACCGCTTCCACTGGTCGGCATTGTGGCCGGTGAATTTCTCGGGCCGCGCTCCGATGCCCGGCGCTTTCAGCTCGACGAGGCCTATGAGCTGTCCATCGTGAGTGACGCCGAGGTCAGGCCTGCCATCGATGTCGTGGGCGCGGACCTCAGTGCGGTAGGCCACCGTCTTGCCCATGATGCGGCCAAACCCCTTCAGCAGCTCGCCGACGGGAGCCTTCAGCTGGTCCTCAGGCTGCGCGTCGACGTGCTGGCGGAAATTGGCGGCGATGGCGTCGGCATACGCGTCGAAATGCCCGCGGATATTCGTGGCGACCGCCTCTGCATACGCATCGAGAGGGCCGCCGAAGCCGCCGCCGTTGTCCTGCCCGCCGGTCATGGCGTTAGGATAGCGTCTGCCCGCCGGTTGGGGGAATGACGGAGTGTCGCCGCCTTTCGGGCGCTACGACACTTGCCCCTTTCCCCGCCGACCACGCTCCTCCTATGATGGATGTGCGCGGGCCCGGTCGCGCCTGAGCGAACCCCAGCCCGACTACGAGTAAATGACCCTAGATGGCCCTAAATGACCCTCCTCGCCAGTAAATCGCCTCCCGCCGCTCGTGGCGACGGCGCCCTTACGAGTGAGCGGCCCGGCGCATTTGGGGGCGTCGCGCCGCTGGGGAGGCGCTGCGTAACTGTTCAGAGTTGATGAGGTTGATTGGCGGGCAGACGCGCAGACCCCCTCCTCAATCCTCCCCCGCAGACGGGAGAGGAGGCCGGAGCGGAGGGGGCGAGGTTCCCGCCTGCGCGGGAATGACGGAGGGGGCGTTGGTTGGCGGGGCGGCGTGGTTCGACAGGCTCACCACGCACCAATCAGGGAAGGACTCACCACGAACCTAAACTAATCAACTCTGAACAGTTACCCCGGTCAGTAGCCGTAAGGCGACGGCGTTCCGGCGTGTGGTAGAATCAGGCGGAATGTACGTCCCGCGATACCTGGAGGCGCCCAGCAGCCATGCTACGAATCCGTCTGCGCAGAGTTGGCAAGAAGAAGCAGCCTAGCTACCGAATCGTCGTTGCCGACGCGCGGGCCCCGCGCGACGGCGCCTTCGTGGACCAGGTAGGCCACTACAACCCCCTCACCGATCCCCCCACCATCGTGGTCGACGCGGACAAGGCCAAGCACTGGCTCGGCGTTGGCGCCCAGCCCTCGGAGACCGTCGAGCGCATCCTTCAAGCGCAGGGAGTCGTCGAGAAAGCCGGGTAGCCATGAAGGAACTGGTCGAGTACATCGCCAGGGCTATAGCGAGCCACCCCGACGACGTTAAGGTCACCGAGGAAGAGGAAGACGGCCAGGTCATCATCCGGCTCGAGGTCCACCCGGACGACAAGGGCAAGGTGATCGGCCGGCAGGGACGCGTAGCCCAAGCGATGCGGACGCTCATCCGCGTGGCCGCCGTCAAAGAGGACACGCGGGCCAACCTCGAAATCGTCTAGCCCGGCCGCGTGGCCACTGTCGACTCTAATCTCGAACCGCCGCCCCGGGGGCCCAACCCCGGACCGCCGTCCCAGGCCCTCGTCGCCGTCGGCGCCGTCGTCAACGCCCACGGCCCCGACGGCCGCATCAGAGTCCAACCTCATTCGAGCGACCCCGACCGCTTCCGGCGGGGCGCCCGCCTGCTCATCGCCGGACGCTCGCTCGCCGTGGAGCGCGTGCAGCGCGCGGCGCGCGGCGGGGTCCTCCTCAAGCTCGACGGCGTGGACACCCGCCAGCAGGCAGTCGAGCTGCGCGGCGAGACCATCGAAGTCGCGGAAGGCGACCTCCCGTCTCCCCCGCCGGACGTCTACTATCACTATCAGCTCCTCGACATGACCGTCGTGGACGAGTCGGGCGCCGAGATCGGGACGCTCACGGAGATCGTTCCCGCCGGCGGCGCGAACGACGTATACGTGGTCGTCTCCGGCGGCGCCGAGCTGCTGCTGCCCGCCTTGGGAGACGTCGTCCTGAGCGTGGACATCGCGGCCAAGCGTATGACGGTCGCCGTTCCCGAGGGCCTCGAATGGCGCTCGCTCGAAACGCCCAAGACCAAGCCCCGGCGGACGAAGCGGCGGCCGCCCGGCAGCTTTCGTCCAGCGGGAGGAGAATCCACCAAGGCGAACGGCTAGAAAGCACGCCGCGCCTTGCCTTATTCTGAGTCGGTGAACCACACAGCAGCACGCAGCCGTCCCGGCTGACCAGGAGCTCGTCCTATGTCCGGTCATTCGAAATGGTCCACGATCAAGCACAAGAAGGCGGCGATCGACGCCAAGCGGGGCGCCCTATTCACCAAGCTGGCGCGGGACGTCGCCGTCGCCGCGCGCGAAGGCGGCAGCGGCGACCCCGACATGAACTTTCGCCTCCGCCTGATGATGGACAAGGCCCGCGCGGCCAACATGCCCGCCGACAACGTCGACCGCGCCATCAAGAAGGGGCTGGGCATCGGAGGCGACGGCGCCTCCTTCGAGGAGATCGTCTACGAGGGCTACGCTCCCGGCGGCGCGGCAATCATGGTCAAGGCCCTCACCGACAACCGCAACCGCACCGCCTCGAACGTCCGCTCCACGTTCAGCCGAAGCGGCGGGAACCTCGGCGAGGCGGGCTCCGTCGCCTGGATGTTCGAGAGCAAGTCGGTCGTCACGATCGAGGAGGTCTCCGAGGAGCAAGCCGATGAGATCGCCCTCGCGGCCATCGACGCCGGCGCCGAGGACTTCAAGGTGGAGGACGGCGTGCTCGAAATCACCGGCGAGCCCGGCTCACTGGAGGCGATCATCGGAGTCGTGAAGGAGGCGGGGGCCGAGCCCGCCCAGGCAAGCGTCACGATGCTCCCGAACGCCACCATCCAGCTGGACAGCTCCAACGCGGGCCAGACGCTGCGTCTCCTCGACAACATCGAAGAGCTGGAGGATATTCAGCAAGTCTTCACCAACGCCGACTTCACGGACGAGGCCCTTGAGAAGTACAGCAGCGAATAGCGATAGCCTGACCTCGCGCCATCCCCAGGAGCGGCATGCGCATACTCGGCGTTGACCCCGGGACTCAGAAGATGGGCTACGGCGTCCTCGACCTCGACGACGGCAGCGAAACGCCGCGCTGCGTGGCGTGGGGAGCGCTCGACGGCGGACGCTCGAAGGAGCTCGCTGAGCGCCTCCTCCTCCTCCTCGGCGAGCTCCAAGCCGTCGCCGAACGGTGGGCACCCGACCACCTCGCCATAGAGGAGCCTTTCGTATCGCCGCAGCGCGGCGCCAAGTCAGCGATTGCCGTCGGCCAGGCGCAGGCGGTCGCGCTCTTGGTCGCGGCCGGGCGCGGCATCCCCATCCACCGCTACCCGCCAGCCAAGGTGAAGAGCGCCGTCTCGAACTATGGCGCAGGCGACAAGGCGCAGGTGCAGCGCTCCGTGCGAATCCTCCTCGGCCTTGGGGACGAGCCCATGGAAGAGGACGCCTCCGACGCCGTCGCCATCGCGCTGTGCCATGTCCAGCAGCTGCGCGCCGCCCAGCGATTGGCCCATCGATGAGCATCATCGCCGGCATCGAGGGCGCCCTCGAACGCAAGACCGCGGACTCGGCCATCGTGCGCGTGGGCGGCATCCTCATTCAGACGTTCGTCCCCGCCAACGACCTGAGCGCGATGCCCAACCCAGGCGAGCAGGTCCGCCTGCTCACCCACCTCATCGTCCGCGAGGACGACCTCCAGCTCTACGGGTTCGCCACGGAGCAGGGACGCCGCCTATTCGAGATGCTCATCGGCGTGAGCCAAGTCGGCCCCAAGGCGGCACTCGCCGTCCTGAGCGTCCTCGCTCCCGCGGACCTGGCGGGCGCCATCGTCGCGGGCGACGCCCTCGCCATCAGCCGCGCCCCCGGCGTCGGCAAGCGCACCGCGGAGCGCATCATCCTCGACCTCAAGGGCAAGCTGGAGGAGGAGCTCGGCGCGCCCATCACGCCGGTCGGGACCGCCCCCACCGGAACCATCGGCGACTCCGCCCTGCAATGGCTCCTCGCCCTGGGCTACTCGGCATTGGAGGCCCGTCAAGCCCTCTCCGTCGAGCCCGAAGAAGGCCTCGCCACCGACGAGCGCGTCAAGCGCGCCCTCCAGCGCATGGGCGGTAGTTGATACACTGCGGCGGAACGTTCACTCCGCACCGTGGAACCGAGGTCCCCTAACCCATGCCATTCGACTTCCCCTACGACGACTGGGCCGACATCTACGACGCCGTGTACGCCGAGCTGGACCACGACTTGGACTTCTACGTGGAGCAAGCGACCGCGTCCGGCGGGCCCGTGCTCGAGCTGGGATGCGGCACGGGGCGCATCGCCCTGGCCATCGCCGAGGCGGGCGTCAACATCGTCGGCATCGACATCTCCCCAAGGATGATCGAGGTCGCGCGCGGCAAGGCGGCCGAGCGCGGGCTTACGGAGCGCTGCATCTTCCAGTCCGGCGACATGGCGAACGTCGAGCTCGCCGACCGCTTTCCGCTCATCGTCTTGCCCTTCCGCTCCTTTCAGAGCATGCTCACCGTCGAGGAGCAACGGAAGGCGCTCGCGTGCGTGCGGGCCCACCTCGCGTCCGGCGGGGCGCTGGCCATGGACACCTTCAACCCCGACGTTCGCCACCTAGCCGACGACAACGCCTCGGCCACTCCCCTGCACCTGATGGACGTGGCCCGCGCCGACGGCGGCACGATCGTCGTGTGGGCGCAGAACGGCTGGAACCCCGTCGAGCAGGTGAACGACGTCCGCGTCATCATCGAGGAGGTCAGCGACGAGGGCGTCGTCGAGCGCCGCCTCTTCCGCGACTTCGAGCAGCGCTACACCTTCCGCTATGAGATGCAGCACCTGCTGGAGCTCTCCGGATTCTCGGTCGAAGCCGTCCACGGCAATTTCGAAGGCGGATCCATCACCGAGGACACCGAGGACCTCGTCTGGATCGCGAGGGCGGTGTAGGCGTGGCGGACTTCTTCGACCGCATCTCCCGCGAGCAGGCCGCCCTCATCGAGGCGTCGAGTCTCTTCTTCGTGGCCACGGCGGACCCGCAACTGTCGCCGGGATCGAACGGCGCCGGGCCGGTCAACGTCTCCCCAAAGGGCGGCACTCCCCTGCACATCATCGACGACACCCACGTCGCCTACCTCGACTACACGGGCAGCGGCAACGAAACAGCTCGGCATTCGGCAGCGGGCGGCCCCATCACCGTGATGGTCTGCGCTTTCGAGCAGGAGAACGCCGCTGTCGTCCGCCTCTATGGGCGCGCGACCGTCACGCCCATCGCGGACTCCCCCCTCGCCTCGCTCCTGCGGGAACACCCCGCAAGCGAGCTCGCCCTGCCCCAGCGCCAGGCAATCGTCGTAGAAATCGAGCAGACCAGCACCAGTTGCGGCTACGGCGTCCCTGTCATGTCGTTCGAGGCTGACCGCGTCATCGCCAATCGCGGCCGCCGTTACAAGGCGGCCAAGAAGGCCGCGCCGCGGCAGCTGAACTAACGCTGCCCACCGAGCGCGCGTCTACTCCTGAGCGTCGATCAATACGAAGGCGATGACGCACGGCACGTCGCCCCGGTTGACCCAGTTATGGATTGTCGCGCGCTGCACCAGCACGTCGCCCGCCTTTAGGTGCGTCTCCACGCCGTCGTCGAGCTCCATGTCGATCTCGCCGGAGATGACGACTGCATAGTCGATTGTCGGCGTAACGTGCATGTCGGTCTGGTTGCCCGGCGAGAACTCGATGACCCGGAAGATCGAGCCACGGTAGGCCGGGGGGCGCGGGACAGTCCGCGCGCCCAAGTCCTCGGCGCCGGTGAGCTCGGCCGGCGTCGAGTCGGTCGTCCAGACCAGCGCGGTCTGGACGCCGGGCCGGGGGTCCGCGATGTTGCTTGCGATATCGTCGATGAACGCAATGGCTTTGCCGCGTTCGTCGTGTCCCGTCACCACCCTGCGTACGTTGAGCATGGCCGCCTCGTCGCCCCCTCCTTAGTTCTCCCTCGCAGACGAAGGAGAATGAATGATACGCGAGTCCTCTCCCGCAGGCAGAGCATTTGCCTAACCCCGGGCGCGCATCCAATGGCTGTCCATTCTGGCCTCGTTCTGGCCTCATCGTGGCCTCAAATCGCCCCACTTCGGCATCATCGCGGCGTCGAAATGCTCCATCCTGGCATCGCCGTGGACTCAAAGCAGCCCTCGCCCCTGGCCTCCTCTCCGCCCCCTCCGGCGCAGGCGTGACCTGGCCTCCCCCCTCCCCCGCTTCCCCGCACCCCGGACGACGCGTACTCCTCTCTGTCAATGATATGACATTTGCTCGTTGCATCGCGAACATCCATCGCCTACCATGAGATCGGCAACCCCCGCCGGTCTGCGAACGGACCAAGGCGCGGCGGCGCCAAATGGCGCCAAATGACGCCACTCCGCACAAGACAGCGCGAACCCGGCAGGCGCTCTCCCGTGCGCAACTCGCCTCTGCTGCACGACCCTAGGCGCTGGGAGTATCATCGCCGGTGTTGATCAGCGGCGATGCCGTCGTCTTTGGAGGGCGATATGAGAGCAGGCTACCGTGTTTGGGACGTGGACACGCATTTTCAACCCTCTGCCGAGACGATCGGAGAGTACCTCGAGCCGGCCTACCGCAAGCGGCTGCCGGAGTTCGAGCCGTTCAAGCGCCCGGTGAAGACCGGCAGGGCGGGGCAGAAGCTCTCCGAGCCCTTCAGGAACTGGTACCGGTTCAGCGACCGCGGCGAGGGGTGGGGACAGGGAAAGGCCCGCCACCTTGGGGAGGCCGGGCCACGAGAGGGTGAAGAGCGCCGCTTCCAGCAATTCATGGGCCGGATATACCCGACGGTCGGCGTCGAGGACGACCTGATTGACAAACGGGTCGAGGAGATGGACCAGGAAGGCGTCGATACGCAGTTCCTTGTTTGCAGCGCCTTCGGGTCCCACGAGGACCCCGACGTCGACATGGCGTTCATCCGAGCGCTCCACAACTACTTGGACGAAATCTGCGCCAGGCATCCTGGCCGGTTCACATCGATACTTCAGGTGACGGCCAGAGACATCGAGGGATCGATTACTGAGATGAGGCGTTGGGCTGACGCGCCTTGGGCGGTTGCGACGCAGGCGCGTTTGCCGCTTGACTACCCTATCGACCACCCTGACATGGAGCCGATCTGGGCGGAGGCAAGCCGGCAAGGCCTAACCCTCGTCCACCACAGCAGCTCATCAGGCTATCCGGGCGAGCGCGACCTCTGGAGCAACCCATTCGTAGGACGGACAGCCTCCCACCCGTGGGGTGCAATGCGCACTATGGCCGCGGTCTTCGGCTCCGGAATCATGGACCGCCACCCAGACCTGAAGCTCGCAATCCTGGAGTCCGGCTTCGGGTGGATACCGTTCTGGGCCAAGCGCATGGAGGACCAGGTCAACTACATGGGCTACGTCGCCGACGACCTTCAACAGTCCATGTGGGAGTACACGACGGGAGGCCGGTTCTTCGCGGCAATCGTGCTCCACGAGGGCGAGGACATGGTGCGGATGGTCAGCGACCTCTGCGGCGACCACATGCTGATGTTCTCGTCGGACTACCCCCATGCCGAGTCCCGGTTCCCGGACTCCGTCGATATCGTTCTCGGGTGGGACAGCCTGGACGCCGAGGCCAAGCGAAAGCTGTTCTGGGAGAACGCGGTGCAGTGCTTCGGGGCCAGGAGCAGCGTGCCGCAGGCGGGCTGACCTTACCCTCCACTCGACGGGAAGGGGTCGCCTTCGCTCGCCCGCGCTTGGGCCTCCCGGATAGAAAGACCGCGGCTGGTCTTTTCGCCCCAGAGGCTCTTGACGTACGTCAGTACTGCGACTATCTCGTCATGGCTGAGCTGACCCCTAAAGGCCGGCATGGCGCTCCTGAAGCTCGTCACGCCTGGGGCTTCCTGTAGCGCTCCGCCCTCGCTGACGATCCGGTACAAGAGACCATCGGAATGGTGCCAGGTATGGCCGTCGCCGTTGAGAGGCGGCGCGGGCAGAGTGCCGTCGTCGTTGGGGATGTGCCAGTTGGGCTGGCCCTCGCCGCCGACGCCGTGACAAGCGGCGCATGTGGCCGCGAAGACCTCCTGCCCCGCACGGGCAACCGAAGCCGCCCCGCTCTCGTCAGGCGCGGACGAACAAGCAATCGCCGCGAGCGACCCAAGCACAAGCGCAGCAAACGCAGCCGCGCGGCGACCAGCCTGCGCTAGCGGCGCCACTCGGCGATGTTCCACAGCTCGCTGTCCCATCCGTTGATGCGGACTCCTTGCAGCGTGTTCAAGTGCGCGGAGACGAAGCCTCTGCTTACGAGCGGAATCTCGTAGTAGCTCTGCACCAGGATGTCGTTCAGCCGTTTGATCAGCTCCGCGCGCTCCGATCCGATTTGGGTCTGGGCAAGCTGCGCGAACAGCATGTCGTATTCCGGATTGCAGGAGCGGGCGACGTTCCCCTCCGACCAGCTGTTCTCCCGCGTTGGGATATGAGTGCAGCGCAGGCCGGACAGGTGCCCTTCCGGGTCGATGTCGGGACCCGTGGCGTACATCTGCACGTCCGCGAAGAACCTACGGTACGACGCATCCGCGTCGGTCACCGGGTCCCCGCCGAAGAAGACGCTGGCGTCGTGGTGAATCAGGTCGGTCTCGATGCCTATCTGGCCCCACCAGTCGCGGACGAGGGCCTGGGTGTCCTGCCGGATGGAGTTGGTGGAGGTCTGGTAAGTGACCCGGAGCGGAACGCCGTTGTATTCGCGGATGCCGTTCCCGTCGGTGTCGAGGACGCCATTGTCGTCCAGCAGCCGGTTCGCCCCCTCGATGTCCTGGAACAGGCACCCGTCGTTGGCGGTCGAGGCATAAATCGGAGGGCCCGCAATCAGGTTGCACGCGGGCTCTCCGGCGAAGCCGTAGAGTCGCTCCGCTATGAGGCCGCGGTCGATGGCCATCGACATCGCTTGGGGAATAGGCGTGAAGGTCAAGAACGGATGAGGGTTCTCCCCGTTCAGGTACTCGGAGCGGTCGTCGCCCAACGCTGGGTCCGGGTTGGTCTGATTGACGACTACACGTTCCACCAAGCTGGCGAAGGCGGAAACCACGACGCCCTGTCCCGCCGCCTCCATTGCGACCAGTGTCTCGGGCCCCACCTGCAGGTTCCAGGCGTAATCGGCTTCACCCCTCTCCAGAACTGCGCTCGCCGCCGAAAGCGCCTCTCCACCGCCTTTGAGGACTACCCGGTCGAAGTAGGGCGCCGGTCCCCGGTAGAACGGGTTGCGCTCGTAGACGGCCTCCTCGTTGACCTTGAATCCAATAATCCGATAGGGGCCCGTGCCCAGTGGGGCTGTGTTCTGCGCTTCACAGGCCGCGGCCGCCGCGCCGACGCATTCCGCGAACTGCGTGCGGCTGATGATGGGCGTCCCCGTGCTGACGAACGCGTTGTACGGATAAGGCGTCGGCTCGTCGAAGGTGATCTTGACGGTGAGGTCATCGGGCGCTTCGATGGAGGCGACGCCATTGAACGCGTCAACAGCCGTACAGCCTGTAGCTTCGTCAACGCAGTAGAGCCACGTGAAGACCGCGTCGGCGGCAGTCACGTCGCTGCCGTCCGACCACTTCAGGCCCTCTTTCAGCTTCCAGGTGATCGACATCAGGTCCTGAGAAACGCCGCCATTCTCGAGCGTTGGTATTTCGGAGGCTAGCGCCGGCAGCAGACCGCCGTCCGGGCCGTACTTGGCCAACGGCTCCAGCGTGATTGCCCCGGCATCCCGGTCTTTGAAGCCGCCCGACTGGTAGGGGCCAGGCAGGGAGGGCGCCTGCCAGTAGAGAAGCGTCAGGACCTCCTCCGCTTTCTCCTCTCGGGTGGGCGCCGCCGGAGCGGTGAAGGCATAGATGCCGCCGTCCACAGCGCCTGCGTACACCACGCCATCCGCGACGGTGAAGGACCGAACTCCCGAGAAGTAACCCTTCTGGAACTCCCAGAGGTCGTCCTCGGTTGCGGCGTCCAAGGCTCGCAGATAGCCCTCGCTGGACTCGGCGTAGAGGACGCCATCTATCACGGCGGGCGAGTCAAGTCCTGCATCCCGACTCCATAGGCGATCGCCGGTGGCGGCGTCCACGGCATGGAACCGGCCGGACTCCGAGCCCACGTACACCATACCGTCGGAGGCTATGGGCGTGGTGCTGATCATCGCGTCCGCTTGGTAAGACCAGAGGGGTTCTCCTGTTGAAATGTAGAGCGCGTAAAGGTGGTCGTCCGGCGAGAAATAGTAGACGTCGTCCGCGATGACGGCGGGGAACTCCCTCGCGGGCAGCCTTTCGGTGTCGTAGCTCCAGATCAACTCTCCCGTGGACTCGTCCAGCGCGTAGGCGGCGTTCACGCCCGTTAAGTAAACGACTCCTTCAACGACCTTTGGCGGGGCTTCTCCTCCGATGCCCGTCTCGAAGCTCCAGGCAACCTTCCCGGTCAATGCGTCGAGAACATGGACTTTGCCGAGGTCGCCCGGCGCGTAGACCTTGCCGCCTACAACGGTCGGAGTGAGCTCCAGCGTCACCGAGTACGGCGTTTCGGCAATCCACGTCCGCTCGCCGGACGCCGCATCGAGAGCGTGGACCCGGTGGCCGCCCTCCCCCGACGCGCCGAGATAGACCATCCCGCCGCTCACGGTAGGCGAGTACTGCGCCCACCCGCCGGTGTCGTACCTCCATAGCAGCTCGCCCGTCTCCGCGTTCAGGGCGTACACGTGGTTGTCGTTGGACCCCACGTAGACGGCCCCGCCGCTCACCGTGGGAGTCGACCGTATGACATCGCCCGTCTCGAAGCTCCATCGCAGCTCTCCCGTCGACGCATCCAGCGCGTACACGCGATGGTCGTCCGAACCGGCGTAGACCACGCCGCCAACCACGGCAGGCGCGTTGACAACCGAACCGCCGGTGGCGTGGCGCCAGAGCAAGGCCTCGTCCGTCGGCGGCCCAACCACTGGCGGGAGCTGTCCCTGGACACACGCCAGGAGTTTGCCGCCGAACTCGGCAAGCACCGCCGCGCTGTCGCCGTCGGTGGGCCTAACAACGATGCTGGCGACATCGATATCCGCCAACAACTGCCGCAGGCAGGCTTCGGCATCCTCGGTCAGCCTCCCGAACTGCGAAGCTACGATGGCAAGGTATATCGCGTCGGCCTTTTCAGGAGCGATACAGCCCAATATCGACGCCGCCACCATCTCACTGGATGACGTGTTGGAATCAGACATCACCTGCTGCACGAGCACCGACCCCAATAGCTCATCGCCCAGTTGAGTTCGGATACAAGACTTCTCTTCGGCGGTAAATGCGTCGAACAGCTCCTGCCACGCAGTATTGCCATCGATCTCGAATTCGCCGGATGGAGCGACCGGCTCCGGCATGGGGGTGGGCGTGGGAGTTGGAGTAGCCGTCGGCTCGGGCGTTGGCGTCGGCTCGGGCGTTGGCGTCGGCACAGGGGTGGCCGTGGGCGCGGGAGTAGGCGTCGGCGGCTGCGGCGTAGGCGTCGGCTCGCTCTCGCATCCCCACAGCGCCACAACGGCCAGCAAGCAAGCAAGCCCAGTCCACGCCACCCGTCGAACGGATCCTTTCAGCACTCCTCGCACAGCTACATCGAACGCCACCCATTTCCTCCTCGCGGCCTCCCCGCTGTACGGCGAAGCGGTCTCTCCAAAGCCGTATAAGTATCTTTAGTCCGTTCGGGGGAGCCAAGCCTCACGGGGCCCACAATCTTTCGAATATCAATCCTTCATCCCTAGATTCCCACAACACAAATACGTCTGGATTGGACAAAGTCTCCCATTCTTTGTATCCGAAGGTTGCGTCAAGGGAGTTGAAGACCAAGCTCAATAAGTTCCCATGCGTTACGGCTAGCGGAAGCCGATAATCGCCCTTCAAAAGGCCATTCAGGCTAGCCCAGGCGCGATCCAAGACCTCTCGCGCCGATTCACCTCCAGAGGCGCGTAAGTCCGGGTTCTCGAAAGAATCGCGAACCAGTTCACGCCAGCTATCTAAGGGGCAAGCAGAGAGTGTTCGTTCATTTAATCGATGGTCCGTGCGGACGGTCAGTCCCATAGCTGCGGCAAATGGCTCGATGCTCTGTTGGGCTCGCTTGTAGACGCTCGACGCAATGGCGTCCACCTGTCTGCCGGATAAGAAATCGGCGAGAACGTTTGCCTGCTTGAATCCAAGCTCTGTCAGTTCGGCGTCTGGCGTCTGACCGGACGACTGGCAATGGCGAACCAGGAGTAATCTTCGGACGGCCACAGCGCCTCCCTAGTGCATATACCGCGCTCCGCAGCCCGGCCCTGATTACAGTCCTCGTCAATCGGAAGTGGTGGCGCATACGGGATTCGAACCCGTGATCTCCGCCTTGAGAGGGCGGTGTCCTGGGCCGCTAGACGAATGCGCCACACAAAGGAAACGGGCCGCGGCCTAGCCCTCTCACAGTATAACGGAGCCGCCGCCAGACCGCGAAGGCGCCTCCCTCGCACGCTATCATGCGGCCCAACCACCGCTACGGAGGACACCGTGACCTCCAACTCCCTCGACGTCATCACCTTCGAGGTGATGAGCGCCCGCCTCGACGGCATCGTCCGCGAGATGGAGAACGCCGTCTTCCGCACCGGCTTCTCCACTATCGTCCGCGAGTCCCACGACTTCAGCTGCGGACTGCTCGACGCCGCCGGACGCCTCGTTGCGCGCGGCTCGCACCCCGGCCACATGGGCGGACTTCCAGCGTCGGTCCTTGGACTCTTCGACTTCTACGCCCCCGCTGACATGCGCGAAGGCGACGCCTTCCTCGCCAGCCATCCCTACCACAGCGGCTGCCCCCACGCGAACGACATGGTCGTCATGACGCCTATCTTCCACGGAAGCGCGCTCATCGCTTTCGCCGCGAGCATCGGTCACACGCCCGACACGGGCGGCGTGTCCGCAGGCACGCGCAACGCCACTGCCCGCGACGTCTTCGGCGAGGGCCTCCTCGTTCCGCCCGTGCGGTTCATGCGCGACTACCGGCTCGACCAGGACTCCGCCACCTTCGTGCGCGCCAACAGCCGTGTGCCCGACATGATGATCGGCGACCTCGCGGCCAAGGCGGGCGTATGTCACACCATCGGCGAGGCGCGGCTGAAGGACCTGATTGGCGCCTATGGGGCCGATGCGCTGACCACCCAGTTCCAGCAGGCCGGGGAGCGCACCGCGCTGCGCGCCTGCGAGCAGCTCTCCGCGTGGCCCGACGGCGTCAGCGAGGTCGAAGCGTGGGTGGACGATCCCAGCGCCGGCGACTCGATACGCCTGCACGTCGCCGCCGTCAAGGAAGGCGACCGGCTCGTCCTCGATTTTTCCGGCACGGGCGACCAAGCCTCGGCTCCCATCAACCTGCGTCCGCCCTTCATCGAGGGTCTCGCCCGCAACGCCGCCATCCGCCTCACCGACCGCCATATCACGCTCAACTGGGGGATGGCCGAGGCCGTCGAGTGCCGGTTCAGGCCGGGGAGCCTCGTGGACCCGTTGTTCCCCGGTCCTGTCGGCTTCTACTCGAAGACCCTCGCGCTCGTCGAGAGCGCCATCGGCGCCGTCATGGCGAAGGCCTCCGGCAAACCGGCCCTCGCCCATATAGCCACCCAGAGCTCCATCGTGATCGGCTACGCGGGCGACCGCAAACGCCAGTACGTGCAGTACGAGCTGATGTACGCGGGCTCCCCCGCCTGGGATGGCGGGGACGGCTTCACCGGCATCGGCTCGCGCGCCAGCTACGCCAAGCTCACGAGCTGCGAAGTCGTCGAGTCCGAGTTCCCCGTCGACATGCTGCGTTTCGAGGTGCTTCCGGACACGGGCGGCGACGGGAAGTTCAGGGGCGGCCCCGGCTACGTGCGCGAGTATCGCGTTCGCGCCCCCAGCCGACTCTCCGGCGGCGCCGCAAGACGCGAGGCCGCGGGCGTCGATGGCGGCGGCGACGGCCGGAACGCCTACGTCGTCGTCCACCCCGACACTGACCGCGAGCAGCGCTACCCTGGCATCGTCTCCAACGTGGGCCTCGAACCGGGCGACGTCTTCCGCATCGAGACGGGCGGCGGAGGCGGCGTCCTCCCCACCTCCGACCGCTCCCACGACCGCGTCGCCGGCGACATCGAGGACGGCGTCCTCAGTGCCGAGAAGGCGGTGGAGGTGTACGGCCTCCCAGAGGACGAGGCCCGCCGCGCGGCGAGCGGGTAGTTGGCCGGCGCGGCGGCTCCGTAGGCGCATCCTGGCGGCTAGACGCCTAAGCAGAAAGGGAGCCTAAGCCCCATAACAGAACGACAATTGCCGCAGCAAGTCCTATCGCTATAAGCGAACCACAACCGGACCGGCTTCGCCGATAGCTGGAGAACCGTTGGTGGTAGATTGAACGGACCTCGCGCGCTGCCCTGGTGCGCTGGGTTTCGTCAGTAAAGTCCTCCTGGTCTATCGCAGGATAGGGGATGCCGCCACTGGGAGGCATGAGACGGCGATATCGGTCTCGAAATTCCGCATCCGTTTGAATCCCCTTCCGCATATTGCAGGGGACACAGAGAAGCTGCAGATTGTCAATCTCATTTCCGCCGCCACGGCTAACCGGCCATTTGTGGTCTATTTCCAAGTAGTGGATTCGATGAGTCTTGCCGCAGTAGTAGCACCTGCCTCGTTGTGACTGAAACAGCGCCCTCTTGAGGCTGGTAGGAAAGACAATTCTCCCCGTACGAGGAAGGTGGAATCTATCGTCCTGTTTCACAGCGGGCCTGCTTCCAACGGGCGAGTTACTGAGGAGGGGATGTGGAGGACGAGTGAGCAGCAAGCCCCATCCTCAACGCTGACCAAGTGGGTCCCAGCCCAACTCGTGATATATCCTCTATAGCTGAAGAGTTCGCTTGTCAATCCGGCCTAGGAGGAACGCGTGGAAGTCGAGCAGATCTTCTCCGGGGTGTGGGAGCTCCGCACGTCCTATGGGCGCGACACCGCCGAGCTCTTTACGGACGGCCCCATGCCCCACGCCGCCTGGTTCGTAGCAGGCGAGCGCTCCGCTATTCTCGATCCGGGGCCGACCTCTATCGCCGAGGAGATACTGGACGCCATCCGGAAGCTCGGCCACAACACCGACGACATCGAGTGGATCGTCCCCTCGCACATCCATATCGACCACGCAGGCGGCAGCGGCTGGCTCGTGGGCGAGCTTCCCCAGGCCAAGGCCGTCTTTCATACTCGTGGAGCCCCCTTCATGCGCGACACCTCTCGGCTCGCCGCCGGTACCGCCGACGTCTTCGGCGAGACATGGGAGGACGTGTTCGGCCCGCTCCTTCCGGTGCCCGACGATAAGCTCGTGACGGTCGAGGACGGCGACAGGCTTCGGCTTGGCTCCGAGGACTATCGCATCGTGTTCATGCCCGGCCACTCCCTCGACCACATCGGCGTGTACGACGAGTCTCGCGGCGCCCTGTATTGCGGCCACGGCTTGGGCAATTACAAGCCCCACCGCTTCATACCCGACCCGCCCATGACCCTTCCCTATTTCGATGTCGAGGCCAGCTTGGCGTCGATCCGCAAGGCGCGAGACCTCGCTCCCAAGTACCTGCTTCCGGTGCACTCGGGTTTCCTCGCCTCGAACCCCGCGTTCGCCATCGACGCCGTCGAGCGCATAACCGTCGAGCTTGGCGAGATCGTGAAGTCGGGCATGGCCGCCGGGAAGAGCGAAGCGGAGATGGAGGACGATGTTCGCCGCCACATGTTCGCCGACCCCGCAAAGGCCGACCGCTCCTACCTTCCGGTTGTCGTCAGCTACGTCCGGTACTACGAACGCCAGGCCCGCAGGACCAAGAACGCCTGAGCCAGCTCTCAAAAGCTAGCGGGACGCGGCGCTACTCCGACCTCGAACGGAGCTTGCCCTGGCCTGCGGCTAGGCCGTGAGGAGCAGCGCGACGCCGGAGAGCAGCATGAGGGCTTCGACGATATAGACGAATGCGCGCTCCGGAATGCGACGGACGATGCGCGCGCCCGCCCATGCGCCGGCGGCCATGACCAGGCCGATGGCGACGGCGACAGTGAGCGTCTCGCGGTCCAAGAGCGAGAAGCCGCCGTAGACCAACGCCTTGGTGACACTGACGAGGAACGTGCCGACTGCGATAGTGCCGACGAACGCATTCTTCCGCAGGCCATAGGCCATGAAGAAGTGGGCGCCGAATGGGCCCGCGCCGCCGAAGATGGCGGAGAAGAAGCCCTGGCCAAGACCGACCAGCAGAAAGCCCCGAAGGGGCATCTCCCGCGCCGCTATGGGGAGACGGCGGTAGACGACGAGGGCGATGAGGAATATGCCCAGCCCCCGCGCCAGGATTTCGGCGGGAATACTCGCGAACACCACGCCGCCGATTGCGGCCGCCGGCACGGCCCCCAGGCTGTACCAGCGGGCGACGCGCCAGTCCACGTCGCTCCAGTTGGCGGCCGACCGGGAGAGCGTGTTGAACATCATCGCCACCGTGATGATGGGGACGGCGGCGCGAACGCCGAAAGCAAACGTCAGCACCGGAATGGCGATGATGCCCGTGCTCATGCCCGTCACGCCGCCGATGACGGCGGCCGCCAGCGACGTGGCGGCAACCACCGCCGCCAGCGGCAGGCTGATGTCGAGCACGTTCGGCCTACAGCCGTTCGAGAATCATGTCTGTCATGTGCTGAGTCGTCGAGAACTCGGCCCCAGGGGGGACGAGGTCCGCCGTGCGGTGGCCGTCGTTCAGTGTCTCCTCAACCGCGGCGTTGACGGCGGCGGCTTCCTCGACGAGACCGAACGAGTACTGGAGCATGAAGGCGGCGCTGAGGACCGAGCCTATGGGGTTGGCCTTGCCCTGGCCTGCGATGTCGGGCGCGCTTCCGTGGCTCGGCTCGTACAGTCCCTTGATGCGGCGAGGCTTGCCCCGGGAGTCGTTTCCGGGCAGCCCGGCCAGGCTAGCGGAGGGCAACATGCCAAGGGAGGCGGAGAGCACCGCCGCCTCGTCCGAGATAATGTCGCCGAACATATTCTCCATGACCATCACGTCGAAGCTCGTTGGGCGGGTGATGAGCACCATCGCGCACGAATCGACCAGCTGGTGCTCGAGCTCCACGTCCGGGTAGTCCTTCCCCACCTCGATGGCGATGTCGCGCCAGAGACGCGAGGACTGGAGCACGTTCGCCTTGTCGACGGACGTGAGCTTCTTGCGGCGGGAGCGGGCGAGCTCGAAGCCCACGCGGAGAATGCGCTCGATCTCCTTCTCGCTATAGAGGAGGGTGTCGACTCCCTTGCGTCCGGCCTTCGTCTCCCAGCGCTTCTTGGGCGTCGCATAGTAGAGGCCGCCGGTTAGCTCGCGCAGGATAATCATGTCGGCGCCCCGAACGCGCTCGTTCTTCAGGGGGCTGGCCTCCTCCATGCCCGGGAACACTCTAACCGGGCGGATGTTCGCGTAGAGGCCAAGGGCCTTGCGCAAGCCAAGGATGGCCGCCTCGGGCCGGACGGGCTCGTTGTCCCACTTCGGCCCGCCTACAGCGCCGAAGAGCACGGCGTCCGCCTTCTTCGCCGCCTTGACCGTCTCGTCGCGCAACGGCGTCCCGTGGGCGTCAATTGACCCGCCCCCGACTACGTCGGTCTCGTACCGGAAGGTGTGCTTCCAGCGGGCGGCGACGGCGTCGAGCACCTGCTGGGACGCTCCGGTTACCTCCGGTCCGATGCCGTCGCCAGGCAGGACCATGATGTCGAAAGTGGCCATGGGGACGCCTCCGGCGTCCCGCCGCTGCGGGCGGGGAAGATGATTTAGGCGTTCGCCTTTTCGAAGGCGTCGATGTCGTCGACGTGCTGGAGCGTGAGGCCGATGTCGTCCAGCCCGCTGATCAGATTCTCCCTGCGGAAGCCGTCGATCTCGAACTGAGCAACGAGCCCGTGCGAATCACGGACCTCCTGCGCTTCGAGGTCTACCGTCACCTCGTAACCGTCCAGCTCCTGGGCGCGCGAGATGATCGTGTCCACCTCAGCAGTCGTGAGCTGCACGGGCAGAAGCCCGTTCTGGTAGCAGTTGTTCCGGAAGATATCGCCGAAGCTCGGCGTTATGACGGCGCGAAAGCCGTACTGCTGCAGCGCCCACGGGGCGTGCTCGCGAGAGGAGCCGATGCCGAACTGTGGCCCGCTGACCAGGACCGTGCTGCCCGCGTACTTGGCCTGGTTCAGCACGAATGCGGGATTGGGCTCGCCGTTCTCGCCATAGCGGAGCTCGTAGAAGAGCAGCTCGCCAAAGCCCACGCGGTCGATCTTTTTTAGGAACCGCGCCGGGATGATCTGGTCGGTGTCGACGTTCGGCATGTCGTAAGGAACGACCTTGCCGGTGTGTTGCGTGAATGCGTCCATGTCCTAGTCCCACTCCCTGATATCCACGAAATGTCCGGCAATCGCGGCCGCGGCGGCCATGGCGGGACTGACAAGATGCGTCCGCCCGCCGGGGCCCTGGCGGCCCTCGAAGTTACGGTTGGAGGTGGAAGCGCTGCGCTCGCCGGGCGTCAGACGGTCCGGGTTCATCGCGAGGCACATCGAGCAACCGGCCTCCCGCCATTCGAAGCCGGCGTCAGTGAACACCTTGTCGAGCCCCTCGGCTTCAGCCTGCCGCTTCACAGCCCATGAGCCGGGGACGACCATCGCGCGGACCGAGCTGGCCACCGTCTTGCCGTTCGCTATGGCGGCAGCCGCCCGCATGTCCTCGATGCGCGAGTTCGTGCACGAGCCGATGAAGACGGTGTCGACCGAAATGTCTTGGATGCGCTCGCCGCCGTTCAGCCCCATGTAGGCGAGCGCCTTTTCGACGGCCGCCTGCTCCTGCGACGAGGAGTAGTCCTCGGGCCGTGGCACGCGTGCGCCAACGGGAAGCACTTGCGCCGGGTTCGTCCCCCACGTCACCTGGGGCTGGATATCGGCGCCCTCCAGCTCCACGACCGTATCAAACTCCGAGCCTTCGTCAGTGCGGAGGGCTGTCCACGCCTCGACCGCGGCGTCCCAGTCCGTGCCGGAGGGGGCGTGCTCGCGTCCGCGGAGGTACGCGAACGTCTTCTCGTCGGGCGCGACCATACCGGTCCGCGCGCCTGCCTCGATGGACATGTTGCAGACGGTCATGCGGCCTTCCATGGACATATCCCGGAATACGTCGCCGGTGTACTCGATTGCGTGGCCAATACCGCCTGACGTGCCAATCTTGCCAATGATTGCGAGGACTACGTCCTTCGGCGTCACGCCGTCAGCCAACTCGCCGTTGACCCGCATCTCCATCGTCTTCGGCTTGGCTTGCCAGATGCATTGCGTAGCGAGGACGTGCTCGACCTCAGAGGTGCCGATGCCGAACGCCATCGCGCCGACGGCCCCATGGGTCGCGGTATGGCTATCTCCACAGACGATGATCATGCCGGGCTGCGTGCGGCCCTGCTCCGGACCAATGACGTGGACGATGCCCTGCTTCTCGCTGAACATGTCGAAGTATTCGAGCCCGAACTCGTCGGCGTTGCTCTGCATCGCCTCGAGCTGCGCTTTCGAGACCTCGTCGCTCAGCGGCTTGTCCCTGTCGCTGGTGGGCACATTGTGGTCGGCGACCGCGACCGTCTTGTCGAGGCGGCGGACGCGCCGATTGCTCATTCGGAGGCCGTCGAACGCCTGGGGCGAGGTGACTTCGTGCACCAGGTGAAGGTCGACATAGAGCAGCGACGGCTTGCCCGGCTCCTCGCGCACCACGTGCGACTCCCAAATCTTCTCAAACATAGTCTTCGGGGACATCTATTCCTCCGCGAGGCGCGTCATACCGCAAAGTCGTCCAAGACGAGGTAGGGGATCTCGCTGCGCCGGGCGAAATCGCGATCGTTACCGATGATAGCATCGCAGCGCTCCGCCATGGCCGTGGCGGCGATGAGCGCGTCGGGAGCTTTCATGTGGGTCCCGGCGCGGACGCGCGCGGCGGCATGTGCGACGACGCGGTCGACTTCGCGGAGCACGAGGTTTGGCAGAGAATCGAAGAAGAGGCGAAGCCTACGCAACCGAGCCTGATCGCGGTCTCTTAGCGGCTTGACAAGAATCTCCATCTCAACAATCGTCGATACGACCGCGACGGCCTGCCGCGATTCCACCCTCGACAACATGTGCGCAACCAGCCCGGCGCGCGGCTGCGCCGCCTCAAAGAAGTAAATCAGACTGTTAGTGTCGAAGGCGACTCTTCGGAGTGTGCCTGTGGCCGCAGTCCAGCGAGACTCAGTCACTCGCCGCTCCTGATTTCGTGGGCGAGGTCGCGCCGGAGCCGGTAGCGAACACCATCCTCCCTCACGACGCGTCGCACCCAGCCGTTGGGCGTCAGCGTGTAGTCCAAGATGCCGACCGTCTGGTCGCCGGAGAGGCTTGCGGCGCGGGCGAGGTCTTCAGTCGAGGCGCCGGATTGCCAGGGCGCTTCAGCCAGAGCGTCAATAAGCGCCCGCACCGCGGGGCCCTGGACCATGTAGTAGTCGGCGAAGCTCTCGAAGGAATCGGCGGAGTCGTCCCAACCGGCGCGCTCCTCCGCTACATAGCGGTCTACGCTCTCCTTCGTGCCGCCGTAGAGGCCTGCGGCGACCCCCTGCCCCCACTCAACCCAGCTCGTGGGTTCCGGAACGACCAGCACCTCCCCATCAATGAGCTCGACAGCGAGCTTGTCCCCCGCCTTTAGCCCAAGCCGGCGGACGATATCGGCGGGCAGTGTTATCTGATTCTTGCTGCTGATAGTCGTCGTCGGCATTGCAGTCCTCCATTCGCTTTGCAAACAAAGCGAATGGTAAATCATGCAATGCGCCCCGTCAACTAGACCGCCCCCACGGCTTCCGGCGCCCGGGTCGTGTCCCCCATCGACAACAGCCGGTTGAGCGCGTTCATGTACGCCCGCGCCGACGCAACGATGATGTCCGTGTCCGCGCCGCGGCCTATGTACGGCCGACCGTCCTGCTCGATGCGAATGCTCACCTCGCCCACGGCGTCGATGCCCTCGGTCACCGAGTTCACGCTGAACTCCGTAAGCTCGTTCGGGACGCCCACGATCCGGTTGATTGCGCGGTATACCGCGTCCACCGGGCCCGTGCCCGTCGCGGCGTCCGTGCGAGCCTGGCCGTCCTGGTCCATGAGCTGCACCGTCGCCGTAGCGATTTGATTGCTGCCGCAGGCGACCTGCACGTGCTGGAGGGAGTAGGTCTCGGCGACCGCGGTCCGCTCGTTGCCCATCAGCGCAATGAGGTCGCGGTCCGTGACCTCGCGTTTCTTGTCCGCGAGCTCCTTGAACGCTTCGTGCACCTTGTTCAGCTCGGCATCGGTCAACGTGTAGCCCAGCTCCTCCAGGCGAGCGCGCAGACCGTGGCGACCGCTCAGCTTGCCGAGGACCAGTTCGCTGCGCGGCACGCCAACGTCCAGCGGGTTGATGATCTCGTAGGTCGAGCGCTCCTTCAGGATGCCGTCCTGGTGGATGCCGGAGGCGTGGCGGAACGCATTGCGCCCGATGACAGCCTTGTTGGGCTGCACAGGGAAACCGCTCACCTGGCTGACCAGCCGGCTCGTGGCGTACAGCTGGGACGTCTCCACCTGAGAATCAACGCCAAAGTAGTCCGAGCGGGTGCGGAGCGCCATGATGACTTCCTCGATGGCCGTGTTGCCGGCGCGCTCCCCGATGCCATTGACGCACCCCTCAACCTGCCGGGCGCCTGCTTTGACCGCCGCGAGACTGTTCGCGACCGACATGCCCAGGTCGTCGTGGCAATGCACCGACAGCCTGACTGTCTCGCCAAGCTCAGGCGCCTGCTCGCGCAGGTACTCGATCAGGCCCGCGAACTCCTCGGGCACCGCGAACCCCACCGTGTCCGGAATGTTGATGGTCGTGGCGCCCGCGTCCATCGCGGCCCGCACCATGTGCGCCAGAAACTCCCGATCGGTGCGGCTGGAGTCCATCGGCGAGAACTCCACGTCTTCAGTGTGTTGTCGCGCTCGGGCAACAGCCTTGGTCGCCATCTCGACGACCTCCTCCCGGTTCTTCCGCAGCTGATGCTGGATGTGCTGGTCGGAGGAGGATATGAACACGTGAATCCGCGGGCGCGCGGCGTCTTTGAGGGCCTCGCCCGCCCGATCGACAGCCGCCTCATTGGCGTGCGAAAGCGCCGCAATGATGGGCTTCCTGACCTCGCGCGCCACACGTTGGACAGCCTCGAAGTCGCCCTGGGAGCTGACCGGGAACCCCGCCTCGATCACGTCGACTCCCAGGCGCTCCAGCTGTTTGGCTATCTCCACTTTCTCTTCGACAGTCATCGCCGCGCCAGCGGACTGTTCACCGTCTCGGAGCGTCGTGTCGAAAATCAGTACGCGGTCTTCCATCTCGTCCCTCCTTCGGGCCTGTTCCCGCCGCGGTTCCGGATGCGGCGTTTACGCGGCTACTTCTTCCCCAAGAAGGTCATCATCCCGCGCAGCTGCGCGCCGACCTCCTCGATCTCGTGGTTCGCGGCGGACTCGCGCATCGCCTTGAAGCGCGGCTGACCCTCGTGGTTCTCGGCGATCCACTCCTTCGCAAACGTCCCGTTCTGGATTTCGCTCAGCACCTGCTTCATCGCTGCACGCGCGTGGTCGTCCACGACCCGCGGGCCGCGACTGTAGTCGCCGTACTCCGCCGTATCGCTCACCGAATAGCGCATGTACTTCATCCCGCCCTCGTAGAGCAGGTCCACGATGAGCTTCAGCTCGTGCATCACCTCGAAGTAGGCGATCTCCGGCTGGTAGCCGGCCTCGACGAGCACCTCAAAGGCGTTGGTGATGAGGTTCGTTACGCCGCCGCAGAGCACCGTCTGCTCGCCGAAGAGGTCCGTCTCCGTCTCTTCCTTGAACGTCGTCTCGACGATGCCCGCGCGCATCGAGCCGATGCCCGCTCCGTAGGCAAGCGCGTTCGCCAAAGCGTTGCCCGACGCGTCCTGGTGAATCGCGACAAGCGAGGGCACGCCCTGACCTTCGACGAACACCTCTCGCACGCGGTGGCCCGGCGCCTTGGGAGCGATCATCGAGACGTCCACCTCCGGCGGAGGCTTGATCTCGCCGAAGTGGATGTTGAAGCCGTGGGCGAACATGAGCGTCTTGGAGCTGTTCAGTTCCGGCTCGATCGACTCCCGGTAGACCGTGCCCTGCACCGTGTCCGGTACGAGCATCATGATGACGTCGCTCTCCTTGGCCGCCGCGGCAGGCGAGTCGACCCGGAGCCCTTCCGTCTCGGCCTTCGCCTTGCTCGCGCTCCCCGCGTGCAAGCCGACCATCACGTCAATCCCGCTGTCGCGCAGGTTCAGCGCGTGCGCGTGTCCCTGGCTGCCGTAGCCGATGACGCCGACGCGCTTGCCTTCCATCAGCGACAGGTCGGCGTCCTTCTCGTAGTAAACCGTTGCCATTTGTGTATCCCCCTCTTCGTGTTGTCTCCACCCCTATGGGACGACCTCTGTATCGGGCGCGCTGTGGTCAACGGCGGAGGCGGCCGGTCTCGCGCCTGTGGCTGCGCCCCCCCTGGTCATGGCGATACGGCCCGTCCGCATCGTCTCGCGGATGCCGAAGGGCTGGAGGAGACGAAGAAGAGCGTCGACCTTCTCCTCGTCGCCTGTAACCTCGATAGTCACGGAGTCCTTGCTCACGTCGACGATGTTCGCACGGAAGATATCGACAATCTGCATCACTTCCGGACGGGTCGTCGCGTTGGACTTGACCTTCACCAGCGCCAGCTCCCGCACCACGATGCTCTCCGCCGATATGTCCGTCACCCGGACTACGTCGATGAGCTTGTACAGCTGCTTCATGACCTGCTCGACCACCCACTCGTTCCCCTCGACGACGAACGTCATCCGCGAGAGTCCAGGGGATTCGCTGTGCCCGACAGACAGGTTGGAGATGTTGAACCCGCGCCGCGAGAACAGCCCCGCGATACGGGCCAGTACGCCCGGCTTGTCCTCGACGAGCGCCGTGATCGTGTGGGACGGGCCACGCCCGTTGCCGGCTACTTCAGCCACGACGGCGCCTCCTCGCGGATGGGCGACTCGATCATTTCGAAGACGCTCTCTCCAGCCGGCACGTGCGGGTAAACGTTCTCTTCCGGCTCGACGTGGAAATCGATAACCGCCGGACCGTCAACGGTCGACGCCTCGTCAATCGCCGAGCGCACCTGGGACTTGTCCGTGACCCGCTTGGCCCATATCCCGTAAGCCTCGGCCAGCTTCACGAAGTCGGGGTTGCGCGAGTAGCCGGACGCGACGCGGACGCCGCCATAGAACAGGTCTTGGAGCTGCCGCACCAAGCCGAGGTTGTTGTTGTTCAGGATGGCGAACTTCACCGGCACGTTGTGCTCGGCCATCGTCGCCAGCTCGGACATGGTCATCTGGAAGCCGCCATCGCCGGCAATGCTCCAGACTTGCCGGTCAGGCCGGGCGAACGCCGCTCCCATGGCGGCGGGAACCTCAAAGCCCATGGTCCCAAGGCCGCCGGAGGTGATCCACGAACCCGGCTCCTTGAAGACGTAGTGCTGGGCCGCCCACATCTGGTGCTGGCCCACTCCCGTTACGACGACCGCCCGACCGCCGGTCGCTTCGCAGAGCTCCCGCACGACTTGCTGCGGAAGAAGCCCCTCGCGCTCGCTGTCCTGCATCGGGTGCCCTTGCCGAAGCGCCTCGATTTCCGCGATCCACTCGGGACGCGAGGCCCGCTCGACCTCCTTGGCCAGCGCATGCATGACGCGCTTGGCGTCCCCGACGATCGGGACCGTCACCCGGACGTTCTTGCCGACCTCCGCCGGGTCGATGTCGATGTGAATCACCTGGGCATTCGGCGCGAAGGCGCTGATCCGGCCGGTGACGCGGTCGTCGAACCGCATGCCGACGCCGATGACGAGGTCGGCGCGGTCTATTGCCCAGTTGTTGTGCGCCTGTCCGTGCATGCCGGGCATACCGAGGCTGAGCACGTGGCCGCCGGCGAAGGCCCCGATGCCGAGAAGCGTCGTGATGACTGGAATCTGCGCTTTCTCTGCGACCTCCCTCACCTCGGCGCTGGCGTTGGCGATGATGGCGCCGTGGCCGACCAACAGCAGAGGTCGGCGCGCCTCCCCGATGAGGCGAGCCGCCCGCTTGATCATCTGGGAGTGTCCGTCGAGAGTCGGCTTGTAGGAGCGGAGGTTTACCTGCTCTGGATAGTCGAACTCGGCGCTCTCCGTCAGCACGTCCCGAGGCACGTCGACGAGCACCGGCCCCGGACGGCCCGTCCGCGCGATGTGGAAAGCCTCCTTCAAGACGCGCGGTATGTCCGCCGCCCGCATCACGAGGTAGTTGTGCTTGGTGACGGGGAGAGTGATGCCCGTCGTGTCGGTCTCTTGGAAAGCGTCCCGGCCGATGGCTGCGCGAGGCACTTGCCCCGTGATCGCGACCACGGGTGATGAGTCCATCATCGCGGTGGCCAGGGGCGTCACGAGGTTTGTGGCGCCGGGCCCGGACGTGGCGACGGCCACGCCGACCTTTCCGGACGCCCGCGCGTAGCCGTCCGCCGCATGGCCGGCGTTCTGCTCATGCCGTACGAGGACGTGCTTCAGCTGGGGGTACTCGGGCAGCGTCTGATAGAGCGGCAGAATGGCGCCGCCGGGCAACCCGAACATGAGATCGACTCCCTCGCGGAGCAAGCTCTCACAGATCATCTGCGCGCCAGTCAATCGCAATTCTTCCCCCTCGGCGTTCCTGTATCCGTCATCAGTACCCAGCGGCCGTAGCTCGGGGCGTCAACGTAGGAGTGGCCGTAGGCGACCCCTGACACGCCGCGAAGGCCCACGCTGCAACCACAAGCGCAATCATCGTCTTTGCCGCCCTCGTCCTACTCATTCAGTCTCGAACAGTCACTTCCTCGGCCAATAAAAAAACCCGCCCCACGATAGGGACGGGTCACGAATACCCGCGGTACCACCCTACTTCCCCGGCCTGAAGCCGGGGCAGCTTTGCCTGCGCGGTATCGGCGCGCCCCGCCTGCCCTACTTGCTTGTTCAGGCAAGCCGCTCAGGGACGAGTTCGGGAGGGCTTGGTCCGCCGCCGGTCTTTCACCTTCTCACCGGCTCGCTGGGGCGCGCTGACTCCGTACTACTTCCCTTCCTAGCGGAAAATGATGTGGAAGCGCGGAAATAATACCACTATGCCCTCCCACTCGTCAAGCGCCCCGTAGACCCCTCCGCTAGGCCACGGCCTGCTCCTAGGGCCAATCGCAGATTCGCCTACGCGCGCAGTTCATATCTCCTCATGCACGTTCCTACCGTGACTACCTCCGGGCCTAAGATGATTGCGTGGACGGCATCGCGGCCTCGCAGATTGTCTGTAGCAGTAAACACGTGGAGGCGCTGGATGTATCGTAGGGCAACCGATTGGCCCTACCGGCACGATGCTGTCCAACGAACCTAATCTAGCTCAACCCTCCTGGGGACCGCGTGAGGTCTTGATTGGCCTCGCCGCGCTGGCAGTCGTCAGCGCAGCGTCAATCGGCGCGCTCCGCGCGCTGGAGTTCGCGTACGGCGGCGTAGGGAAGGCGCCGCTGTGGGCAGCGCTCGGGACGACGTTCATCCTACAAGCGGGGCTGGCGGGGGCGGCATACCGACTTGGGCCGCGCTCCTTGAACAGGCTTCGACAGCTCTTCGGCCCCGTACGGCTGGGCACGGCGAGGCTCTTCCTCTGGGGCGGCGCCGCGTTCGTGGGGACCGTAAGCCTCACCATCCTCTACGCCGTGGTCGTTAGCGCCGTCTCTGAGGACTTCCTCCCGCCGCCTCTTCCCGCAGCGCTGGAAGGCGGCGAGCTGCGGCTGGTCGTGTTCGTCCTCATTGTCATCGCCACGCCGATAGTTGAGGAGGCGTTCTTCCGGGGGTTCGTCTTCGGCGGACTTGTCTCCCACTGGCGCGCTCATTGGGCCGTCCTTGCCAGCGCCGCCATCTTCGCCGTCGCGCACGTCGACCCTCGGTTGATGGCGCCTGCCTTCATTGCGGGCGTCGTCTACGCGGCTGTCTACCGGCGCACCGGCTCCGTCTGGCCTGCGGTATTGGCGCATACGGCCCAGAACGCGGTAGCCTTTGCCCTAACGACCTGACCATGCTGGACCGACTACGCAACGCCCTCGACAACGTCCGCGACGCCCAACGCACCGGCGTCGTGCCCTACGTCACCATCGGTCTCCCGACCGTGGACGACACGCTGGCCATCGTCCCCGCCATCGAGGCGGCGGGCGCCGACGCGATCGAGCTAGGCGTGCCCTACAGCGACCCTCTGGCCGACGGGCCGACGATACAGGCGGCGAGCTACCGCGCCCTGTCCGGCGGGGTCGACACCGGCGTCTGCCTGGACGTCGTCCGTAGGCTCCGCGAGGCGGGAGTGCGGATTCCCCTGCTCTTCATGGGCTACTACAACCCCATCCTCAGCTACGGCGTCGAGGCCTATGCCAAGGACTGCGCCGAAGCGGGAGTCGACGCGCTGCTCGTTCCGGATTTGCCGCCCGACGAGGCCGGTCCGCTGCACGACGCTCTTCGCCGGCATGGCTTGGGCCTCGTCAGCATGCTTGCGCCAACTAGCCCTGAAGAACGCATCGAGATCGGCGTCCGCGAGGCCGATGGCTTCGTCTACTGCGTCAGCGTCACCGGCGTCACGGGAGCAAGAGCTGACCTGCCGGACGACCTGCCCGCATTCATCGGGCGCGTGCGGAGGCACACGGACCTTCCCATCGCGGTCGGGTTCGGCATAGCTGAGCGTCGGCACGTCGAGACCGTCGGCTCCGTCGCGGATCTGGCCGTAGTCGGGAGCGCGCTCATCAACGTGATAGACTCGGCGCCGCCGGGCGAGGCGGCATCGCGGGCGGGAGCCTTCATAGCGGGACTCACCGGCAGGGCCTAGGCTTCCACCCAAGATACAAGACTTTTGAGCGGACTCATGACCCAGACGCTGGGACTGCGCGGCGCAACGACTGCGGATGCCAACACTCCGGAGGCGATTCTCGACGCTACCGAGGAGTTGTTGAGGGAGCTTGTAGCAGCCAACGGCCTTGCGGAAGCCGATATCGGCGCCGTATTCTTTACGATGACGGCTGATTTGAATGCGGAGTTCCCTGCAAAAGCCGCAAGGGTGCGTCTGGGCTGGCGGGACACCGCGCTGATGGACAGTGTCGAGATACCGGCTCCCGGCGCTCCCGTGTCCGTCATCCGGGTTCTTCTGCTGATCAACACCGATAAGCGGAAGAACGAACTGAGCTATGTTTACCTGAAAGGCGCTCGTGAACTCCGGGCGCCAAGCAATGAATAGGTCGGCGGAGGGAAATGCGCACATCGTCAGATAGCGAGCCTCGCGCCCATGGCGTCTGGACCCTCGGCGTGGTCCGGCTCTCCCCTCTGTTTACGCGGCGCGGCGGAGCTAGCTACAGCTATAGCTAGCTCCCTGTGATTGCCTTTCCGCGCTTCGCATACACGATCGAGAAAGGGGATATCGTCATGGCGCATTCAATCAGCGACCTACACGTTAAACGCATGGAAACGCTGGTCTCTCCCGAAGAGCTTCAGCGAAGACTCCCTCTCACCGCGTCCATCGCCCGTACTGTGGCGGAAGGTCGTGAAGAAATAGAGCGAGTCCTCTCCGGAGAGGACTCGCGGCTCCTTGTCATCGTCGGGCCTTGCTCGATTCACGACGAGAAGGCCGCTCTCGAGTACGCCGCCAAACTCAAGCAGACGGCGGACCGGGTGCGGGACAGGCTCCTCGTCGTGATGCGGGTCTACTTCGAGAAGCCGCGCACGTCTCTGGGCTGGAAGGGGCTGATAAACGATCCCAATCTGGACGGCTCCTTCGACATCGCCAGCGGCCTCTTCCGCGCCCGCAAACTCCTCCTGCAGCTCGCCGAGATGGGCGTGCTCGCGGCAACCGAGTTCCTCGACCCCATCACGCCCCAGTACACCGCGGACCTCATCGCGTGGGCCGCTGTCGGCGCACGCACCACTGAGAGCCAGACCCACCGCGAGATGGCCAGCGGCCTGAGCATGCCCGTCGGCTTCAAGAACGGCACCGACGGCAACTCCCAGATCGCGATAGACGCGATGAAGACCGCGCGCGCGCCTCACGCCTTTCTCGGCATCGACCTTCAAGGTCGCACCTGTGTGGTGCACACAGGCGGGAATCCTTATGGGCACCTCATTCTCCGTGGGGGCGACGGCGGGCCCAACTACGCCGAATCCAGCGTGAAAGACGTGCAGACCAAGCTCGACGCCACGGGCCTGCCCGCGCGGATCATGGTCGACTGCTCCCACGCCAACTCCGAGAAAGACCACAACCGCCAGACCATCGCCTTCCGCGACGTTGTCGCCCAGCGCCGGGCGGGCAACGACCTGCTCGTCGGCCTGATGGTCGAGAGTCACCTGTACCCTGGGCGCCAGAACCTCGGCGACGACCCATCGCAGCTCGACTATGGGGTCTCCATCACGGACGCCTGCATCGGCTGGGACGAGACCGACGCTCTCATCGTGGAAGCGCACGAAAGCTTGGCCGCCGAGCCGGTGGCCTAACCGGCGGCCGTCTGCGCCGTGACCGGCCTCTGTGAAGAGCTCAGCACCCACCGCCCTGCCGGTCCTGCGGCCGTCGCGTTCGGCGTTTTCGACGGGGTGCATCTAGGGCATCAGCACGTGCTGCGCTCGCTCGAACGCTCCGCGCGTGAGCGGGGCTTGGCGCCCGTCGTCGTCACGCTGTCGAACCATCCCCTGTCAGTCCTGCGCCCGAACGTGCAGGTCCGGCTGCTCACGTCGCTGCGCGAACGGCTGGACCTGCTGAGGCGATCGGGGCCGGACATTGTCGCGCCGGTCACCTTCACCCGAGAGCTATCGCTCCTCCGCCCCCGCGAGTTCATGGGACTTCTCAAAGACTGCCTAGGGTTGGAGCACTTCGTGGCGGGGCCCGACTTCGCTCTAGGACACAATCGCGAGGGCACGATGCCCGTCCTGACGGCTCTTGGCGAAGAGCTCGGCTACACGATCGAGATCGTGGACCAGTTCCTGCTGGACGGGCTGCCCGTGCGAAGCACCGCCATCCGCGAGTCCCTCCGAGCCGGCGACATCGCCCTTGCCGAACGCCTGCTCGGCCGGCCCTTCGCCTTGGACGGCCCTGTCGTCGAAGGCGAGGGGCGAGGGGGCGAGCTGCTCGGCTACCCCACCGCCAATATCGACGTGGGCCCGCTGCAGGCGCTCCCCGCGGACGGCATCTACGCGGCGCGGCTCAGCCTGGGGAAGCGAAAGCTGCCTGCCGCCGCCAGCATCGGCTCCAAACCCACCTTTCACGACGAAGGCCCGACGGTCGTTGAGGCGTTCGTCCTTGATTTCGACGGAGACCTGTACGGGGAGCACGTGAAGCTCGAGTTCATTCAGCGCATACGCGGCCAGGAGAAGTTCGACTCGACCGACGCCCTCGCCGCCAAGATTAAAGACGACGTGGCCGAGGTCCGGCGTATCCTCGAGGCCGCCCAGGACGGCTAACCATGCCCAAGCTCGACCAGCAGACCATCCACCGCATCACGAAGCGCGGCGTTGAAGGGATCATCCCCGAAGCCGAGTTCATCGCGCGCCTCCGGGAGGGCAAGCCCCTCCGCCTCAAGATGGGGTTCGACCCCAGCAGGCCGGACCTGCACCTGGGCCACGTCGTCGGCCTCCGGAAGCTGCGCCAGCTCCAGGACCTCGGCCACGAGCTCATCCTTATCGTCGGTGACTGGACCGCCCAGATCGGCGACCCATCCGGCCATTCCGATACCCGGTCGATGCTCGGCGCGGACGAGGTCAAGGAGAATGCCGAGACCTACATGCGCCAGTTCTTCCGCGTCGTCGACCGGGAGAGGACGCGCGCCGTCTACCAGAGCGAATGGTTCGGCAAGTTCACCCTGGCCGACGTGATCCGGCTGACCTCCCACTTCACCGTCAACCAGTTTCTGCACCGCGACGACTTCGGCCAGCGCTACGCCGCCCAGCGCCCTATCGCCGTTACCGAAATGCTCTATCCCCTCCTTCAAGCCTACGACTCCGTCGCCATCGAGGCCGACGTGGAGTTCGGCGGCACGGACCAGCTCTTCAACTTGCTGGTTGGCCGCGAGCTTCAGGAAAAGGTCGGCCAGCGCCCGCAGATAGTCTTCACCATGCCCCTCCTGCCGGGCTCCGACGGCGTCCGGAAAATGAGCAAGTCCCTAGGCAACTACATCGCCATCGAAGACACGCCTGCCGACATGTTCGGTAAGACCATGTCTCTTCCCGACAACCTCATCGCCCTCTACTTCGAGCTCCTCACCGACATACCGGACGAGGAGGTCGAGGCCATTCGGAGCGCTATCGAGCAACGAACGGCGAACCCGATGGACCTCAAGAAGCGCCTCGCCGAAGATCTGGTCGCCGCGTTCCACTCCCCCGCCGACGCCGCTACCGCTCGCGCCGAGTTTGAGCGCGTCTTCCAACAGCGCGAGACCCCAACCGAGATTCCCGAGTACGCGATAGACGCCGCTAGCGAGGCAATCACCAATGCCGACGCCGACGGATTCACCGCCGACCTCTCACGCCTGCTCGTCGAGGCGGGACTCGCGGCAAGCCGCGCCGAAGCGCGCCGCCTCCTCAGCCAGAATGCCGTCGAAATCGACGGGGAACGTCCCCCCGCCGAACAGGCCCGCATCCCCTACGGGGCTACTCTGCGCGTAGGCCGCCGTCGCTTCCTCCGCATCGTAAAGGGCTAGCGCCCCAATCCCCCTCCCGTCTGCGGGAAGGGTCGCGCGTAGCGCGGCGGACTAGCGCCCCAATCCCCCTCCCGTCTGCGGGAGGGGTCGCGCGTAGCGCGGGGGAGGACCCCCCCCCCGTCGCCGCGGACTACAATCCCCGGCGAGGAGAAGCCATGTCCAACCCGCGCGCCGAATTCGTCCCCATCGTCGACAGGCCCCGCCTCGAGCTTCCCAATGGAGCCCGCGTAGCCGTCATGCTCGTCGTAAACGTCGAGCAGCAGGAGTTCGACCAGCATATGGCCCGGCCCCTCAGCCCCCAGCCGCCGGGGCGCGAGCGCCTGCCCGACGTGCCTAACTTCTCCTGGTTCGAGTACGGGCTGCGCGTCGGCTTCTGGCGGATGCTCGCGGCCACGCAGCGCTTCCGCTTCCCTGTGACGATGGCGCTGAATGGCTCTGTCTGCGACAGCTACCCGCGCGTCGCCCAAGCCGCGTTCGACGCCGGGTGGGACGTCGTCGGCCACGGCTACTATCAGCGTCCACTGCCCGTGGAGGAGGATGAGGCGGCCGCCATCGAGCGCGCCCTCTCCGCCATCGAGGCGACCCTCGGCGAGCGCCCCATCGGTTGGCTCGGTCCCGGCCTCGGCGAGACCGCCGACACGCCCGAGCTGCTGGTCGCCCACGGCGTCGAATACGTCCTCGATTGGGTGAACGACGACCAGCCCTACGAGTTGAACGTGGCCAACGGCAAGCTGCTGTCGGTCCCCTACTCGAACGAGCTGAACGACATCGGCGTCTATGTGCGCCTTGGGCATCCGGGCCCGTCCATGTTGGAGCGCGTCCATGACCATCTCTCCACGCTGATGGCGGACGAGCCGGAGACCGCGCGGGTCATGCCCGTCGCGGTCCACCCCTTCGTGCTCGGCCAGCCCCACCGCTTCCCGTACTTCCTGAAGATACTGGAACTCATCACGAACACGCCCGGCGCGGTCCCAATGACGGCGACGGAAATTCACAGCTGGTATCGCGAACAGACGGGATGACGCAGGCAGACGCTCCCGAGGGTTAATACGGAGGCCAATCTCTTGGCGAGTCTGACCGGATTTGTAAACGGAGCCTGGGGCGATTGGAGGCGAGGTCCCTATGTCCATAGTGGCCCCATAGTGGCCCATAGTGGTTCCATAGCGGCCCCATAGCGGCCCCATTCTAGCCCCAGCCCGGCCCCATTCCGGCCCATGTTGGCCACTCGTCTATCTGCTCCCCTCGACTGCTCCCCACTTCCGGCCGGTCTTGAGAGAGGACAGGAGAGGGCGTACGCCTTCCCGGAAGGGGACTGCGAAGGAAGAGTCTTGTCAATTATATGACATCAGCCAGTTGCGTCGTATACATCTTCTCCCCTACCATGCTCCGGGGCAGACCGTTCTCGCGCCCAAGCCCCGCGCCTATCCCACGAGTGAATGGAGCCAAATGGGGCCAAACCGGACCAAGAATCGGCTTCCACGGGAGGCGGAGACCCCACCGGGCCTCCCCCCCGGCGCGCCGCGGCGCGCTTGACACGAACGGCAAAACTGGGAGTACAGTACCTCTACACAGACGGCGCGTCCGAGAGGTGCAACGATGTTGACGCAGGAAGAGAACGATCTGCTGACGAGGGTAGGGCCTGGCACTCCCGCCGGCGAACTGCTCAGGCGCTACTGGCACCCGATCGGCCTTGCCCGCGACCTGACTCCCGAGACCCCCACCAAGGCTGTCCGCGTTTTGGGCGAGGATCTGGTCCTGTTCCTCGACAAGTCCGGCCGCATCGGCCTGCTGGCCGACCACTGCTCGCACCGCAGCGCATCCCTCGTCTACGGGCGCGTCGAGGAGCGAGGCATCTCCTGCGCCTACCATGGCTGGCTCTACGACTGCGACGGCAACATCCTCGAGACGCCGCCGGAGAAGAACGAGGCA
The DNA here is from genome assembly GCA_965219425.1 of Dehalococcoidia bacterium. Lineage (GTDB taxonomy): Bacteria > Chloroflexota > Dehalococcoidia > Lucifugimonadales > Australimonadaceae > S5-327. The sequence goes on along the minus strand of OZ244741.1, from coordinate 2,552,889 downwards.
ATCATCAATTCGGTGAAACAGACCGCGTACAAGGCGCAGGCCCACATCGGCATGATCTTCGCCTACATGGGGCCGGACCCGGCGCCTCCCCTGCCGCACTACGACACCATGTTCCGTAAGGACGGCACGCGCATGGTGCGCGTTCACGCGCCCTTGGACTGCAACTGGTTCCAGGCGATGGAGAACTCGATGGACCCAGCTCACCTCCAAGTGCTGCACCAGGAGTTCACTGGTCGGGGACGCAAGCCCGTCAACACGACCCGCGGCTTCACCGACGACGTGGAGCACTTCGAGTTCTACATGACCGATTACGGCGGACTCATTAAGAAGCGCACCTACAAGAACGGGATGGTCGACGAACACCCCGTCCTGTTCCCAACCATCCTCCGTCAGGGGTCGAGCTCCCAGTTCCGGACTCCCATCGACGACACGCATACCCTCCACATACGCATGCACTTCTACGCGAACGAAGACGGCTCCGAGGACCCGCGCGCCTTCGACCCCGAGATCCAGATTGACCCGCCTAACAAGGAGGACCCGGAGAAGCTTCATCCCTTCACCAAGTTCATCCTCCGAGACGTCAACTCCCAAGACCAAATGGCTTGGGAGACCCAAGGGCCCATCACCGACCGCACGGCTGAGCACCTGAGCTATTCGGACCGTGGCGTGGTCATGCTCCGCCGGGTGATGAAGGAGCAGATCGAACGCGTCCAGCGAGGCGAGGACCCTATCGGCGTCTTCCGCGACCCCGACCACCCCATCATCAACACCAACCTCGACGAGGGCGTGGACCAGATCGGCCGCAACCGCTCCCCCGAAGCCAGGCCGGTAGGCTAGGGGACATCCCCCATAAGGCCTCCCAGGCGGGAGAGAGGACAATAAACCCCCTCCCGCAGACGGGAGGGGACGTGCAAGCGCAGCAAGGCGTGGGGGAGGAGGCGCCCTACCCCCACCGCGACACTTGCCCCTTACGCCGGCTCGCCCGAACGAATAGCCTCAAACCTTGCTGAGGCATCCCCGGCGACAGGCTCCCCAACCATGCCCTCCTCCCAAGGATGCAAGAACAAGAATTTCTCGAGTTGGGAAGTTTCGAGACTCGGGAAGCAGGCCACGGCCATGGAAACGCCCTCGAAAACCCTCGGCTCACCCCGCGATTTTCGGGAACTTTCACGCCTGGCCAACATGCAAACGGGGAACTTTTTGCTCGTACCGAAAATGAGGTGGGGAACTTTCTCACTCGTAACGAAAAGGCGCTGGGGAACTTTTTCGTCGCAACCAGGGAACTTCCTTCCTTCTCACCCGCGCCGCCGTCTCCGTGTACCATTCCGCCAATAGGTAGGCCCGAGGAGGGGATGATGGAAGGTCCTGAGCTGATTGCCGACGGGCTTGGCCGCGTCAACCAGATGCTGCACCGCGTGTTGCCCAAGCTGCCCGCGGAATTCCTGAATCGTATGCCCACGCCCGAGACCAACTCGATATCGTGGCTGGCCTGGCACCTGACCCGCATCCACGACGACCACCTCTCCTCCCTCGCAGGCGTGCCTCAGCTCTGGGTCAGCGGCGGCTGGCACGAGCGGTTCGGCTTTGCGGCGGACGACATGACGACCGGCGGAGGGTGCTCGCTCGAACAAGTCGCGGCGTTTAAGGTGGACTCAGTGGACGTGCTCCTCGGCTACAACGACGCCGTCTACGAGCAGAGCAAACGCTACCTCGCGACGCTCGGGCCGTCCGACCTCGACCGCGTCCTGAACGAGCCTCAATACGACCCGCTCCCCACGGTGGGCGTGAGGCTCGTCAGCGTTATCTCGGACAACACCCAGCATGCAGGACAGATCGCGTACCTACGCGGCTACTTCGAGGGGTTCGGCTGGCGTCGTTAGCCGGCCCGCCGCCATCCGCCGCTCCCAAATTGCCAGTCCTCAATCGGAGAATCATGAACGCCGCTGAGCTATACCTCGACACCTTGAACAGATGTGACTCCGTCCTCAGGCGAGCGCTGGAGGAGCTGACCATGGAGGACCTGCGCGAACAGCCTGCCGGCGAAGGGAGCAACCCCATCGGCTGGTTGGTCTGGCACCTCGCCCGCGCGCGCGACTCCCTCATCGCTATGGTGAGCGGCCAACCCACTGTCTGGGAATCGGGCGGCTGGGGCGCGAAGTTTGGCATCGACGGCGATGTTCCCCGGTTCATGCCCGAGAACGTCCACACCTTCGACCCGAAGGACTTGGAAACGCTGATGGGCTACTTTGAGGACGTGGCCAAGGAGACGGCGGCCGTCGTTGAGAAGCTCACCCCCGACGACTTGGAGCGGCTCGTGCCGTCCCCGGTCGCGGGCAGACCTCCCCAGACCGTCGGCTCGCGACTCAGCCTCGTCCTGACCGACAACGTCCAACATATCGGCCAGGTGGCGTACCTGAGGGGCATCCTCCGCGGCCAAGGCTGGTTCTAGGTAGTAGTCCGAGGAATATGACCAAGTCAAGGCTTAACGCCCTGACCGCGGCGACGGAAGCGAACGATGCTGAGGCGGTGGCGCGGCTGCTCGAAGAAGACAGGGCTCTCGTTAATTGCCGGGACGAAACGCCGCCGCCATTGCATTGGGCCATCTACAAAGACAGGCCCCGTATTGTGGAGGTGTTGCTCGACTATGGGGCGGACATCGAAAGCAGAGACCAGGACAACGACACAACGCCGATTCGGTACGCCGTCGTGTATGGGCGGAAAGAGATCGTTCGCCTATTGGCCGCACGCGGCGCCGACTGCGGAGTCGTTGAGGACAAAGACACGTCTGCGCTGCAAGAAGCCATGAGAGGCGCTGCAGGCGGCTATGATGAGTTCGACGACCTCCCCTCCCGTGAAGTGTACAGCGAGATGGTTGAGCTGCTGAAGGAGCTTGGCGCCGAGTGATAGCCCATGACTGAAGCCTTCCCAGACCCGGAGCAAGTCCCCCATTTCAGCCTCGACTCCTACTCGCTGGAAGACCGAACGGCCATCGTCTCCGGCGGGAGCGACGGCATCGGCCGCATGATTGCACACGGGTTCGCCGACGCCGGGGCGAGCGTTGTAGTCGCCGCCAGGGGACGCGAGAAGATCGACAAAGTCGTCGCCGAGATCGAGGGCAAGGGCCGACGGGCTCTCGGTGTGCCGACCGACGCCACCGACCCCACCGCCGTAAAGGCGCTCGTTGACGCCGCCATCGCGCGTTTCGGGCAGGTCGACATCCTCATGAACGTCGTCGGCGGTTCCCAAGGGCCAACCTTCAAGCGCGGCCCTCTGCTCGAACTAGCCAAGGAAGACTTCAACGAGGCGTTCAATATCAATGTGACCAGCGCCTTCCTATGCGCCCAGGCCGTCGTGCCTCACATGCTGGAGCGCGGGAAGGGCGTGATCATCAACATAGCGTCGGTGGGGGCGCGGGACTACCGCCTTCCGGAGACCGGCATGAGCGTCTACAACATGACCAAGGCCTCCATCATGCACCTCACCCGGAGCATGGCGAAGGAATGGGCTCCGAACATTCGCGTCAACTGCATCAACGCTGGCCACTTCATCACGCCGCGCCGCGCCCGGACCGAGCGGCCGGAGCGCCAGGCGCGCAGCCTCGCCGAAATCGAGATCGGGCGCTTCGGCACGCCCCAAGACATAGCCGGCGCGGCGGTCTTCATCGCCTCCGACGCCGGCGCCTTCTTCAACGGTTCCTACCTCGACCTCCACGGAGGAACGTAGGCGAGGAACCAGGGCGGGAGCGGCTCGCCATCCGAGGTCTCCCGCTACAATGGGCATCCTCCGCCCAGTCGTCGGCGCCGGGACAACCACACCAATCAGGAGACTGCCATGGATTTGTCTAGATTCTCGATGGAGGGGCGCACGGTCATCATCACCGGCGGCAGCGGCGGCATTGGACGAGGCTGCACGCGGGCCTTTGCGCAAGCCGGCGCGAATGTGGTGATTGCGTCCGTGCCCGCGGAGAGCATTCCCCCGGCGGTCGAAGAGGTCGAGGCAATGGGCGCGCAAGCCCTCGGCGTGACGGTGAACGTCGCGGAGCCGGCCGAGATCGACGCCATGGTCCAGCAGACCCTCGACCGCTTCGGACGTATCGACGCCCTAGTGAACGTCGCGGGCGGCTCCTACAGCCGCAACCCCGACATGCCCCAGTACAGCCGCGCGCCGCTGCTGGAGATGGACGGCGACGACTTCGTGGGCGCGTACGTCGGCAATGTGAAGACCACGTTCCTGGTGTCGAAGGCGGTCGTCCCGCACATCAGGAAGACCGGAAAGGGATCGATCACGAACATCGGCTCGACTTCCGGGTTGAGCCTGCGCTCCTCGGGGCCCGACATCGCGGCGTATGGCTCGGCCAAGGCGGCAGTGCATAGCCTGACCTTTCACATGGCCCACCAATGGGGACCCGAGGTCCGGGTGAACTGCATCGCGCCGGGGACAATCGACACCCCCCGGCCTGCGGGCACTGTGCGCCCAGAGATGGGAAGGGCGGCGGAGCGCATCGCGGTCGGCAGGGTTGGGGTCGGTGACGACATTGGAAGCGTCGCTCTATTCCTGGCGTCGGACGCGGCAGGATTCGTGAACGGCATCGTCATCCCTGTCCACGGAGGCGAGTAGGGGGATGCGTCGTGGCGTCCCCTGCACATAACGAAGGCCTCTCCCGCCCCCCTGAGGGAAGCAAGCCTCGGAGCTATAAGACTGAGGGCCTGGTGCTGCGCGCCTATCCCATGCGCGACGCCGACCGGCTCGTCACCGTCCTCACGCCGTCGCTGGGCAAGGTGAAGCTGGCCGTGCGGGGCGCGCGGCGGGCGACCAGCAAGCTCGGCGGGCACCTCGACGTTCTGAACCACGCTCACCTCGCCATCGCCATCGGCCATACGTTCGACGTAGTGACGGGGGCTGAGTCGGCGGAGACGTTCCCACGGGTTAAAGGCGACTTGGACAGACTGGCGGAAGCGATATATCTCATGGAGCTAGCCGACCTGCTGCTTCCCGAGGCCGCTCCTCACCCGGGGGCGTACCGACTCCTCATCGGGGCCCTGCGGGCGCTCGAAAGCGGCCGCAACACGGCGACGGTGGCCCGGTGCACGGAGCTTGCCATGCTGGAGGATGCAGGGTACCTGCCGGAGCTGCGCAGGTGCCTCATCTGCGGTCGGGACGTCGAGCCTGAGCATCACCGGTTCGCGCCGTCCCTGGGCGGAGTCGTCTGCGACGCCTGTGTCGTTCCCGGCGGCGCGGCGCTTCCGCTGTCGGTGGACGCGCTGAAGGTGCTGCGCCACTTCGCCGCCCGGCCCATCGAGGAGGCGACGGACCTCTTGCTGGACGCGCGCCTCCAGCAGGAGCTGGAAGCCACGCTGGGGGCAGCGTTGCGGCACGTCCTCGAAAGGGAGCTGCACGCCGCCGGCTTCGTCGAACACCTGCGCCATCTGCGATGACGTTCGCGGCGAGGTGAGTGCGGCAGGCCTCTCAGAGGAGCGGATGTAGCCTCCGTGCTATCCTTTCTTCTGACACGCCAAGGCGAAAGGCGAGTTGAACCCGTGCAAGCCAGAGGCATCAAGATACCCGACAGCATTCTGGAGGAGGTGTACCGCCATGCGCGGGAAGAGTTCCCCAACGAGTGCTGCGGTTGGCTAACGGCCCCCCGCGAATCGGATGAGATAGATAGGGTTCGACGCGCTGTGAACGCATACGATCCTAGTACACACCCCACCTCCCCTAATCGAACCCCAGAGACCGCCTATGTCATATTCGGCAACGACCTGCTGGAACTCAACAACAGCTTGGACGGTCCTGAACCGCCCCGCGTTATCTATCACTCGCACCCCAACGGCAAAGCGTACCTTTCCCCCATCGACCGCCGGAACGCCATCGATCCTTGGAGCGGCAACCCTGCCTATGACGTTCAGCAACTTGTCGTGGGCATCACCGCAGAGCGTGTCGTCGAGGCAAGGGTGTACGACTGGGACTACGCAAAAAGAAAGTACATCGAGGTTGCCAGTACACCCACCGTAACCAGTACACTCCCCGTGACCAGTACACCCACCGTGAATTGGTGGACACGGCTCATCCAGCGTCTGCGGCTCATGCAATTCTCCCGCGCCTTTCGAGGAGACAGCGATGGCTAACGGGATCACGGTGAAGCAGGACAGTGGCGGTACGCGGATCGAGGTCCGTTCCCAGAACCAAGCGGGGCTCCTCTACGCCGTCCCGGCCGAGGCGAGTTGGGTCGCCTCGCCTGAGCAGCTGCACGCCCACGCCATCGCCGGATTCTTCACGGACCTGATGAAGGTTGATTCCCCCGAGGTGCGGAGGCTGATGGAGAAGTGGGGCCTTTACTTTCGCCCGCTTGAGCTGGACGTAGAGGAAGCAGACTAGGTTCGCCTGGTCTGCCTCCCACGCTGCGCAGGGAAGGTTGAGAACTTGCGCCTGCCCTATGCCCCGGCGGGGAAGGCGCGTTCCAACGGCGGCGCCTCGGACGTGAATAGCCTATCCAAGTCCGGCCCTTCGACCGTCTCGTGGACCATGAGATGGCGAGCTATCTGCGCCAGCTTCGGGTAGTGCTCCAGCAGGATCCGTTTGGCGGTATGGTAGGCCTCGACGACGATGCCCTGCACCTCCTCGTCGATTTCCTGCGCGACCTTCTCGGAGTAGTCCCGCTGCTCGGATATCTCGCGGCCCAGGAAAATCATGTCCTCGCGTTTGCCGAAGGTGCGAGGCAAGAGGTTCTCGCTCATCCCGTAACGCGTGACCATGGCGCGCGCAATCTGAGTGACCTGTTCGAGGTCGTTGCTGGCGCCGGTGGTCACCTCGCCAAATGTGATTTCCTCGGCGACGCGTCCCCCCAAGGCCATGGCGATGCGGTCCATGAGTTGAGGCCGCGTGTAGAACATGCGGTCCTCTTCTGGAAGCGACTTCGTGTACCCCGCCGCCATGCCCCGCGAGATGACCGATACCTTCTGCACCGGGTCGGCGTGCGAGAGCAGATGCCCCACGAGAGCATGCCCGCCCTCATGGTAAGCGACGATCTCCTTCTCGTGCTGGGAGATAACGCGAGTGCGGCGCTCGGGGCCCATGGTCACCCGGTCCACCGATTCGAGGAGCTCGTCCATGGTGATGAGCTTCTTCTGCCGCCGCGCCGCGAGAATGGCCGCCTCGTTCACAAGGTTCGAAAGGTCAGCTCCGCTAAATCCTGGGGTCTGCCTGGCGACCCGTTCAAGTTCGACCTCATCGGCCAGGGGCTTGCCGTTCGAGTGGACCTTGAGAATTGCGATGCGTCCGTTGATGTCCGGCAGGTCGAGCACGACGCGGCGGTCGAACCGGCCGGGCCGCAGGAGCGCTGGGTCGAGAATGTCGGGCCGGTTGGTCGCGGCGATGACGATAACGTTGGTGCTGGTGTCGAACCCGTCCATCTCGACGAGTATCTGGTTGAGCGTCTGCTCGCGCTCGTCGTGGCCCCCGCCGAGGCCTGCGCCCCGATGGCGACCGACAGCGTCAATCTCGTCGACGAATACAATCGCCGGAGCATTGCGCTTGGCCTGGTCGAACAGGTCCCGAACCCGTGAGGCGCCGACTCCGACGAACATCTCGACGAACTCGGAGCCGCTAATCGAGAAGAAGGGCACTCCGGCCTCTCCGGCGACGGCCCTGCTCAGCAACGTCTTGCCCGTTCCTGGGGGGCCGACCATCAGGACGCCCTTCGGGATATGCGCGCCGAGGGCGAGGAAGCGCTCCGGGTACTTCAGAAACTCGACAACCTCTTGCAGCTCGGCCTTCGACTCCTCGACGCCCGCAACGTCCGAAAAGGTCACGGTTGGCCGGTTGCCGGTGAACATCCGGGCTCGGCTCCTGCCGAAGCCCAGCGTCTGGTTATTGCTGCCCTGCGCCTGGCGCATCATGAACAACAGAATCCCGCCGAAGAAGATGAGCGGCAGGAACTGGATGAGGATCCCGAAGAGGTTCCCGAGACCGCTCGACCGAGTGACTTCGACCTGGATTCCGTCCTGCACGGGGTTAATGTCGGCGGCCTGGAGGATGTCGAAGATGCTAGCGCCGGGCTCCTTCGTGGCGATCAGGAGGTTATTGGGGTTCTGGCGGGGAGTGGCGATCAGCCGGTCGCCGTCTACGACAATCTTGGTTATCTGTCCGTTCTCGGCCTGGTCGAGGATCGTGGTGAGGTCAGTCTCCTGGCCGTTGTCGCCTGACGAAAACAGCGTGAAGAAGATGGCAATGACCGCCACGAAGATGATCAGGTAGATGAACGCGTTGCCGATCCACCTGTTGGGCATGGTTCCTTCATTCTCCGTGGGACGCCTGGGCCCCTATACAGCTTACCGCACGTTGAACGCCAGCAAAACAAGTCCGAGGCGCACAGTTCACCCGAGAGGGGGCGTTGTCGTTGACGCGCCGAGCGGCCGCTCGTAGAATCTCACTCTAGAGCCGGATAGCTGCGCAGCGCATGACGGCCAAGGCGAGACTCTCTTGAACGTTGCAGAAGCTATATCGCAGTACCTATCCGGCAGCGCCCATAAGCTCGACTCGTACGCGCACCAGGAATTGCATCGATTTGGCCGCGCTATCGGCCTTGAGCGCACCGTAGAAGAGCTTGTTCCCCCGGACGTCGCCTCTTATGCCGAGGACGTAGTCGCCGCTGGCGGCGACATCCATGGACGCTTGGGCCCCGTCAAGGAATTCCTGGCCTTCCTGAAGAAGAAGGGGTTCTCAGACCACAGTCTCTCAGCCCACGTAAAGATTCCGCGCGCGAGCATTAAAGCCGCCGCTGCCGCAAAGAGCGCCTTCGAGACGATCGACATGACCGAGAGCGGCTTGGAAGCCGTCAAGAGCGAGCTTGCCGAGCTCAAGAGCCAGCGTTTCGAAATCGTCGAAGCGATACGTATCGCCGCCGCCGACAAGGACTTCCGTGAGAACGCCCCGCTCGATGCCGCACGAGAGGACCAGGGCAAGGCGGAAGCGCGCATCCGTGAGCTGGAGGAGACGGTCCGCCGCGCCGTCGTCGTCGACCCCAAGCAGCAGAGCGGGCGCTCGGGAGCCCGGGTCGGAGCGGCTGTTGTTTTGCACGACATCGATAGCGGGAAGAACGTGACATACACGCTGGTCGACTCCATGGAGGCGGACCCGGCCGCTGGGAAGATCTCGGTCGCATCGCCCGTGGGCGCCGCCGTGGCAGGCATGTCTGAAGGCCAAGAGGTCCAAGTCCAGACACCGAAGGGCACGCGCCGCTACCGGATTGGCTCGGTCAAGTTCTAGCCCTGCTCCTCGTTCGCTTAGCACGCAAACTCCTCTGGGGCGTCCTCTACCGCCGTTTGGCGCGTCCGCTCCTGTTCAGACTTCCACCCGAGACTGCGATGAACGTCAGCGAACGCTCTCTCGCGCTCAGGCCGCTGTGGCGCTCCCTCGCGCCCGCGGACGCAGAGGTCGGCCTCCCCACGACGATTGCGGGAATCAGCCTGCGCAACCCCGTTGGCCTCGCCGCGGGGCTCGACAAGCGTTGCGCGTACCTGGCAAGCCTGGGCGACTGGGGTTTTGGGTACGTCGTAGGGGGAACGGTCACCGCGCGCGGCAGAGCGGGCAACGCCAAGCCGCGGGTGCTCCGGCTGGTGGAGTCGGAGTCCGCCATCAACGCGCTCGGCTTCCCCGGCGACGGACTCGGTAAGGCGCTCGCGCGGCTGGAACGCATGCGCCGCTCCGCCGCGCGCGTATTCGTGAGCATCGCCGCGCTCGATGAGCAAGAGACTTCCGACTGCCTGACGCGGCTTATGCCGTTGGTCGATGGGGTCGAGCTGAACATCAGCTCCCCGAACACCGAGGGATTGCGCCGCTTCCACGAGCCCGGCGCTCTCCGCTCGCTCCTCGGTCTGCTAAACGAAGGCCGGACAAAGCCGCTAATCGTGAAGCTCCCGCCGTACACGACCGACGAGGAGCGCGAGGGTATCCTGGGACTGGCGCGCGTTTGCCGGGAAGCAGGAGCCGAAGGCGTGACCGCGGCAAACACGATTCCCGTCGAGGACTCGCGGCTCGCCATTGGTCGCGGGGGGCTAAGCGGGCGTGTCATACTGGAGAACATGTTGCGCATGATTCCCGAAGTCCGCGCCGAGGTCGGCGAGGAAATGGTTCTCAACGCTTGCGGGGGAATAGGCTCGGCGCGGGACGCGAGGGCCGCCTTGGAGGCTGGTGCGGATACCGTCCAGCTATACACGGCGCTTGTCTATCAGGGGCCCGGACTCATCGAGGAGATCTGCAAGGGGCTACGAGACCAGCCCCCGGCGCCAGCGCGATGACCGAGGCGGAGAAGCGCGTGAGGAACGCGGAGGCCAAGCTCGCGGAGACCGGGCCGCTCAGGGACCTGGCCGACGAGGTCCGGACATACCCGCTGAAGCTGCTCCGGCGCGTCGCGGAGCAGCACATTGAGCGCGGGGGTCCGGCGCCCGATCACTCGCTGCGCCTGCCGCCGTACCTAGGGGAGACGGCGCTACGCGGACTCGTCGAGGGAGGCTACGTGCGCCGCGTCGACGACCTCGCGCGGGCAATCCATGCCTACGTGCCGACGGAAGAGGGTCTGGCGCTGATTGCCGCGGCGGACAGCACTGGGCGGAGCAAGCGGGCGCCCCGCAAACGCTAGCAGCTAGCGCCCGCCACGTTAGCGGTCCCTGCCACGCGCCCAGTTGAGCTCGATGAACCCCTGTCCCACTACCGCGCTCCCCGCATCCAGGACCTCGACGCCCGACTCCCAGTAGGCGACGGGCAGGAGCGTGCCGCTGAACTCGGACTCCGCTTCGAGAGGCCGCAAACGCAGCGCAATTCTCTCTTCCGGAATCTCAACGCGCCAGTCCACCCGGTAGGCGGTCGCTGTGCGGGGGCTGCGCCACTCCGCCTCATTGGGAACAAAGGCGAACTCTGCGGGACTCAGGTGTCGAGCCTCCTCGCCGGGTCTGCGAAGCGTTGCGTAGCTCTCGATGAGACTGCCGTCGTGGTCATACAGCACCGAGAACATGAGGTCCGTGCCGTCTTCCAGCTGGATGCTGGCCCAGTCCCACTCGACGGCGACGGGCTGGAAGTCGCCCCACTGCTTGTCCAGCCACGCTAGGCCCGCGACGTTCAGCGTATCGCCGTCGGGTGTGGTCAGCGCTCCCGCGACGTCGAGGCGAGGCCGCGTGTAGTAGTAGGTGACGCCGGCCTCCCCGTAGTCGAGCAGACCGATGCCCCCATGCAGGAGCGGCGGGGCGGTGGAAGTCAGTCGGAGGTCGTAGGCGTAGCCCCCAACGTCGGCGCGAAGAACATAGGCCTCTCCCGCGGTCCCGCTCATCAGCCCATCGCCGATTTCGATCGAGAAGTCCCCCGGGGGGGCTTCGAGGGGGGCTTCGGTGGAGCGCAAGCGTTCGCTGGTGAGGTGGCCGCTTTCGCCGTCGGTCAAGCCTATCTGACGGACGTAGATTGTGCGGTTGGAATCGAGCTGTTGCACCTGGAATATCACGTCGTGGAGAGCGAATCGTTGGCCGTCGTCCGACGTTAGGTGCAGGTTGAAGTACCACCACTCGGCTTGGAAGTCGTGGGGCGACTCATCGGCAGGCAGAGTTAGCGGTGGTAGGCCGAACGGGGGGGTAGGCGTTGCCGTTGGTGTAGGCGTCGGAGCCGCGCACGCAGTGGCGACGGCGAGCGCTGCGGCCATCGAGCAGACCGTCTGGAGAAAGGACCGGAGTCGGGATTTCATAGGGCGTTATCAGTTATGAGGGTAACAGGGCGCTCACTAGTAGGGTGGAATGCCCGCTTGGTTGGCTACAATGGGCTGCATGTCTTGGAAACGCCGCCTTGTCTTCGCCGTCGGCGGGCTCTTGCTGCTGGCCGCAATCTATTTCGGAGCGTCGTGGTTTATCGTCGGCCAGGCGCTCGTGGCGGAGGTCACGGAGATCGAACAGCGCCCTGAGGAGCTGGGGCTGACCTACGAAGAGGTCGAGTTCACGCCGCGCGGATGGCCGGACATCACGCTCAGCGGATGGTGGCTCCCAGCCGACGAACCGAAGGCGACGATAGTACGCGTCCACGGCGTCGACACCAACAAGGGAGACCGGCTTGGACTCACCCAGGCGATGGTGGAAGGCGGCTACTCCGTTTTGGCGTTCGACCTGCGCGGCCATGGCGAGTCCGACAAGGCGCCGATGGGCGCGGGGCTGGACGAGCGCGACGACGTTCTCGGCGCAATCGACTATCTCTTTGCCGAGCGAGGGGCAGTAGACGGCGAGGTCTTCCTGCACGGCCTGTCATATGGAGGGTCCATCGCTCTGCTTGCCGGAGCCGAGGACTCCCGAGTCAACGGGGTGTTCTCGGACACAGCCTTCGCCAATCTGGCCGACCTGATTACTCAGGAGGTATCCGGCCGTACGATTGTGCCGAGCTGGGGAGCAGCGATTCTGTTGCCGGGACTCGTCTGGATGGCGCAGCTGACCAGGGGTATCGACATCAACGAAATGCACCCCTCGGAAGCGGCGGGACAGTACGCCTACCCCCTCGGACTTGCCCACTGCCGTTTCGACGACCGCATCCCCATCGAGCACCTCGCTCGGATACGGCTCGCGCTCAAAGTCCCGCCCCGGCTCACTATCTACGAGGGTTGTGTCCATGGCCAGGCATGGGACGATTTCCCTGTCAACTACGAGGCCCTCATGCTGGACTACTACGACGAGCGCCTTGGCCTTTTTGGCCAGCCTTGGCCTCTTTGACCAATAGTGGGCTGTCCCTGCTCTTGTTTGGCGCCGCGCTCTTTGCCACGGCCTGCGGCGGCGCGACGGGCGGGCCCCTCGGCGCACACCCGCTGACCGGCGAGACTGTCGCGCGGCTGCTCACCCCCGCCGACGTGCAAGACGCCGGAGGCCCCGCCGGACTGAGCGTCGAAGCGCAAGACTTCAGAGCGCTCGCCGCCGAAGTCGATCCTGCGCAGGTCGAGGGCATCGAGGGTTGGGCGGGCGTTTCACTCAAGTCAGGCGGACGGGGCCTCCTGCTCCAGGTGATCGACTACGCGGAGGCATCATTCGCGACGGCGCGCCTCGCTCAGGCCCGCGCCGGGCCAAGCCTGATCCCGGCGCCCCAGCCCATCGGCGACCGGGCGTTCGTGTTCCAAGGCGGCGGCGCCGGGCCTGGCGTGGTCTTCACGGCAGGCACTCGATTCGTCTCACTACAGTCCACCGCGCCAGTCGGAGACGAGCCGCTGGTGACGGCGGCGCAGATAGTTACGATTGCCCAGTTGGTCGCTACTCGGCTCTAGCGTCGAGCCATGCGCCAATGGCCGACCAATACCGGCGCGGCACGCTCACGGGCGGCGGGCGGCGTCTCGCTTCGCCACCCACGGCCCCGGTTGGCCATTGAGAGGCTTGCATACCTTGCACGGACGAAAGCCGGCGGCGCGGGCTTCGCGCTCCGAGACGAACGTTACGCGGTGGCCGGGTTTGGTCCGTCTGCCGGGCGGGCAGTTAGGACGGCAGAATATGTGCGTGGTCGTGCAGCCGTTGAACATCGTCGGACCGCTCTAGTGCAACAGCCCTCCCCCGTCCACCACGATCGACTGCCCCGAGATCATCGCGGCGTCGTCGCTGGCGAGGAAGGCGATGAGCGCGGCGAGATGTTCCGGGTAGACGCGCTCCTTGATCGCTTGGTTCTGCATCGTCCGGTTGAACATCTCTTCGTCGTTGTATTCGAGCGTCCCCGGCGTCGCCACTTGGCCCGGCATGACGGCGTTGACGGTGATGCCGTCGCCGCCCAGCTCTTTCGCCATGTTCCAGCTGAGGCCGATGACGGCGCCCTTGGCCGACACGTACGGGGTCTGGCCGGGGTTTCCCATGAAGAACGTGCGGGAGGCGACGTTGATGATCCGGCCATGCCCGCTCTGCTCCAGGTAGGGGTGAGCGGCCTTGATGGCCAGGAAATAGCCGATGTAGTTCACCTCGGCGAACCGTTCGACTTCCTCTTTCGACCAGCTCTTCCATTCCTTGCGCGGGGCGATGAGGCCTGCATTGTTGACGAGGATGTCGATACCGCCCAGCTGATCGGCGGCCCCCTTCATCGCGGCGGCCAGCTGCTCCTCGTTCGTCGTATCGCATTGAAAGGCCGCGCCGCCCAAGGCTCGCGCCACCTCCTCGGCCTCGTCTGCGCGCAGGTCGAGTATGCCGACTTTCACCCCTTCTTCCGCGAGCCGCTCGGCTGCCGCTTTTCCTAGTCCTCGCGCGCCGCCGGTAACGACGGCGGCCCGACCATCCAATCCACGCATCCTCTTCCTCCTACGCCTTGCTATTAGTCGGGAACGGTTCTTGGCCGGAACAGCGCGAACGAGCTCGTGTAGCCGTGCAGGTACGTCGTTCCGGAAACCGGGCCGATCTCGCCGTTGCAGAAGAATCCCCCAAGCGGCAGACCGCCCACCATCTCACGGAAGATGTCCGTATCGTGGTCCGGCGCGCCGTAGAGATAGCGGCCGCGCCCGGTGCACGAGAACAGCAGCGCGCCCGCCGCGATGCGGTCGCCGGCCGCGTCGAGATAGCTCGCGAGGCTTCGGCGCAGGTCCTCCGCCGAGGTCTCGGCGTCGCGAACGTGGAACTGCACGGTCTGCCCCTCTCGCACCAGCGCGCCCACTGCGACCGCGCCGCGCTGCGGGTCGACCCCGATGACGTTCCTGATGAGGAAATCGCCCGCCGACACCTGCTCGGCCAGCGGGTCCATAGCGACGCCCACAAACAGGTTCCGGTGCACTAGCTGCCGGTCGCGTTCCGGTAGGCCCTCGTACATGCGCTGCAACCGCTCGAGTGTCCGTTCGCCGTCGACCGACACGATGAGGTTGTGCTCAGCCTCGGTGATGCGCATCGGCTCGCCGATGGGCCGGCAGCCTTGCGCGACGACTGTGTCGACGACAACGTTGCCGGAAAGCGCGATGCCCACAGCGCCCTCGTGGAAGACCGTGTCGTCGAGGAAGAGGCCGTGGGGCGTGAGCTGGTTGCCGCCGCTGGCGAGGCCGCCGATCTTCGCAGCCTCGGGGAACGCATAGTCGAGCCCCGCCAGCAATGCCTCGCCATCCATTGTGAACGGGTCGGCCAGAACGATGAAGTGCGGGCCTACGCCGACGGGGGTGTTGACTGCGTCGCCCCATGCCTCAGGCGGCGCATCGGGAGAGGGAAGATCGGCCCTGCGGAGATGGAAGGTGGTCAGCGTCACGTCCGGCAGGATGCCCGCGGTTATCGAGAGCGCCGGGGTGTCTTCCTCCTCGTGGCCGGAGCCGATAATGCCGGCGCCCGAGCACCCTATGATGGCCGCTTGTGGAAACCGGGCTCGGATTGCCTCCGCGAGAGAATTCGTTCGCCGCTCGTACACCGGCGAGGCAAAGACAGCGACCAAGTCGGCGTCGCCTGCCTTGCCCAGCTGTTGGTCAAGCAAGGCGACGCACTCGTCGAGAGCCGCCTCCAACTCGCCCTGACGTGACAGACTCGATCCCCACTGCATGGCCGTCCTCCCACCGCCAGGCTTAGGCGCGCAGTATAAGGGCGCCTGCGATGACGCGCAGCGCCGGCCTCATCTCGAGTGCATAGAGGGGGCTCTGCGTGTGGACGTTCGGACCCCGGAGGGTTACAATCGCAACGTCGAGAGTGGGCTTGGGCCCACTCTCTCGTTTTCTCGGGGCATTCGGGACTTCGGAGAGCATGAGATTGGAGGACAGGGGACGCGATGAAGAGCGAATTCCTAATCGCAGTCACGCAACTAGCCGCTGAACGCAACCTGCCGCAGGACATGGTCGTCTCGGCGGTGGAAGCCGCGCTCGCCTCTGCGTACCGCAAGGACAATGCGTCCGGCGGCCAGAGCAACGTGCGCGTTCATCTCGACCCCAACACGGGAGAGGTGGACGTCTTCCAGCTCAAGACCATAGTCGAAGAGGTCGAGAACGACCTCGCGGAGTTGACCCTGGACGAAGCAAAGAAGCTGCGGAAGGGCCAGCAGCTCAACATAGGCGATGTCCTCGAATTCGGGATGGAGCCCCAAGCGGCAGGCCGCATCGCCGCTCAGACGGCTAAGCAGGTCGTCATCCAGCGCCTGCGCGAAGCTGAGCGCGAGCTCGTCTACGCCGAGTTCGCCGAGAAGGAAGGCGAGGTCTACACCGCCACCGTCCAACGCGGTTACGGCGGTGTGGTGACCATGGACCTCAACGGCCGCGCCACCGCGGTGCTCCCCCCGCCCGAGCAGGCGCCCATGGAGCGCTACCGCCCCGGCATGAAGATGAAAGTGATGATCTTGGAGGTCAGCCGCACCCAGCGCGGTCCCGAGATCATCGTCTCCCGAACGCATCCTAACCTGCTGCGCCGGCTCTTCGAGATGGAGGTGCCGGAGATATACAACGGCATCGTCGAGATCCGAGGCATCGCACGGGAGCCCGGCTCGCGCTCGAAGGTCGCGGTCCACGCTTTGCAGGACGGGGTTGACCCCGTGGGCGCTTGCGTGGGATTGCGGGGCATCCGCATCCAGAACATCGTGAACGAGCTCCAGGGCGAGAAGATCGACGTGATCCAGTGGTCGCGCGATATGGCCGTGTACGCGTCGCATTCCCTGAGCCCGGCCCAGCCCCTCCGCGTCGAGCTGAACGATGCGGAGCAGGCCGCCATCGTCATCGTCTCCGACCGGCAGCTCTCCCTCGCGATTGGCCGTGAAGGGCAGAACGCCCGACTCGCCGCCAAGCTGACCAACTGGAAAATCGACATCAAGAGCTCGACCGAGATCGAGATCGAGCGGATGAAGGTGCAGATCGAGGGCCAAGTCGCGGAGCGGGAGGCCGCTACGGCAGCCGTAGCGGAAGCGCCGACGGAGGCCGCGCCTGCGGACGAAGCGGACCTCGAGCCCGCCGCCGCCCCTGCAGCTGCCGAGATTGAACCCGCCGCCGCGGTGGCGGCGCCTGAGGACGAAGCTGAGGAAGCCGCCATCATGGCCGAGCTCGAAGCGGAAGCCGCCGCCGCTGAAGCATCCGCCGAGGTAGCCGAGCCGCTGGTCGGGGAGCCGGTAGGCGCCCTCAGCCCTGAGGAGATGCTCGCGCTGGAGTCCCTCAATGCCGTTTCTCCCGAAGAAGAGGAAGTCGTCATCGAGGAAGAGATCGATGACGACGGCATCATCAACGAGGACGTTTGGAAGTTGCCGGAGCGGGTTGGCGGTGGCCCGACCATCCGGTTCGCCGAGGACATCCTGGGCGCTCCTTCCGGAGCCCGCCGTGCAGGCGGACGACGACGGGGCGGGGCCGGAGGCAACCGGCAGAACCGCAATAGACCGCGGCCGGGCGGCGCTGGCCGCCCGCCTGGACCGTAGAACAAAGGTCGGCGCCCCGCCTGGCGCGGGGGCCGGGCGCGGAGGGTGAGATGCCGAATCGCCACGTGCCGCAGCGCTCCTGCATCGTCTGCGGCGCAAAGATATCTAAGCGCGAGCTGTTCAGGATCGCGCTTACGCCTCAGCGGGAGTGCGTCGTGGACGAAACGGGCAAACGCCCGGGCCGCGGCGCCTACCTCTGCCACCGGCCGGCGTGCTGGCGCGGCGCGCTCCGGGGAAGGCGGCTCGCAGCCGCTCTTCGTGGCGAGATTACTCCTGACGACAGGGAGAAGCTGGCGGCCTTCGCAGAGAGGTTACCGGTCGCCAAGACTGCCGGAGCCGCCGGATAGGGGGGACTATGGTTGAGCAATCGCAAGGACAGGCCACCGCTACTCGAAGGGTAACGCTGCGCGCGCTACCGATCGGCGATGCTATTGCGGTCGGCACGCTCGCCGAGCGGATGCACGTCGAGCCGGTGCAAGTCATCAAGCAGCTCATGCGTGCCGGTGTGTTTGCGAGCATCAACCAGGCCATCGACTTCGAAACGGCGGGGAGCATCGCGCGGGTGTTCGGGTACGCGGCGCGCAAGGTGGAGGACGTCGCGAGCGCCGCCGCCGGCGCCGTCGCCGAGGACGAGTCCGCGCAGCTCGAGACGCGCCCCGCCGTCGTTACGATTCTTGGCCATGTCGACCACGGCAAGACCACCCTCCTGGACACGATCCGCCGCACGAACGTCGTCGGTAGGGAAGCGGGCGGGATCACCCAGCACATCGGCGCCTACCAAGTCGCCCACAAAGACGTCCCCATTACCTTCATCGACACCCCCGGCCACGAAGCCTTCACCGCAATGCGCGCCCGCGGCGCCCAGGTGACGGATATCGCCGTCCTGGTAGTCGCCGCCGACGATGGCGTCATGCCGCAGACGGTCGAGGCGATCAACCACATCAAGGCGGCCGCAGTCCCAATCATCGTCGCCATCAACAAGATGGACTCGCCCGAGGCCGACCCGGAAAGAGTGCGCCGCCAGCTATCCGAGCATGAGCTCCTCGTCGAGAAATGGGGCGGCGAGATCGTCGATGCCGAGGTCTCAGCTAAGACCGGCGACGGCATCGACAACCTTCTCGAAAGCATCGAGCTCGTCGGCGAGATTGCAGAGCTCAAGGCCAACCCCGAGCGCCCCGGCGTCGGCGTGGTTGTCGAAGCGCAGCTCGACCGCAACCGGGGCGTGTTGGCGACGGTGCTCGTACAGACCGGCACCCTGAAAGTCGCCGACTTCATCGTCGTAGGCTCCACCCGCGGGCGCGTCAAGGCTCTCGCCAATGACTCGGGCAAGCGTATCAAGAGCGCCGGGCCCTCAACCCCGGTGGAGGTTCTCGGCCTCAGCGACCTGCCCAGCGCCGGAGACCGGCTCGTCGTCGTTCCGAACGAGAAGACGGCCCGTGAGACTGTCGCCGAACGGCTGCGGCGCGAGGACCTGAACCGAACGCGCGGGGCTACCCTCGAAGAGATTGGCAACCGCATCTCCTCCGGCCAGACCAAGGAGCTCAGCTTGGTCCTGAAGACCGACGTGCAGGGCAGCCTCGACGCGGTCAAGCAGGCGCTCGAACGGCTCACTACCTCCGCCGCCCAGGTGCGCATCATCCACGCGGCCGCCGGCGCGATTACCGAGAGCGACGTGCTGCTCGCCATGGCCTCGGACGCCATCATCATCGGGTTCAACGTCAAGCCGGACCAGGGGGCCCAGCGCCTCGCCGACCACGACAAGGTCCAGATACGGCAGTACCAGATCATCTACCGGCTCAGCGAGGACATAGAGAAGGCGCTCCACGGCCTCTTGGAGCCCGTCGTCGAGGACGTGGTCGAAGGGTCCGCGGAAGTCCGCGCCGTCTTCTCCCTCGGCCGCACCCGGAAGAGCGCCGGCTGCTACATCACCGACGGCAGGTTCGCCCGCGGCGCGCGCGCTAGGGTTCTGCGCGGACGTAAAGAGATCTTCGACGGCGCTATCGCCGGCCTCAGACGCTTCAAGGACGACGTGCGCGAGGTCGCCACCGGCTACGAGTGCGGCGTCTCCCTGGACGGCTTCAACGACTTCCAAGAGGGCGACGTCATCCAAGCTCACCGTCAACGGACGGTCGGCGCCTAGCAGGGCGGGATGCGAACGCCATGGCAAGTCATCGTAGCGACCGGGTCGCCGGTCTTCTCCAACGCGAGGTCGGCCGGATACTGGACGCGCGGCTGACGGATCCTCGGCTCGGCAAGCTCGTGACCGTATCCCATGTGACGGTCACCCCCGACCTCGCCTACGCAACCATCGCCGTTACGGTCATGGGCGACATGACCGACGCTGTCGAGGCGATGCAGGGTCTCGAGTCCGCCGCCGGTTTCCTGCGCAGGGAAATCGGCCAGCGGCTGGGGCTCAAGCGCGCCCCGGAACTACGCTTCGTGCGGGACGCCTCCATCGAGCAGGGCGACCACGTGCTCGACCTGCTCGATACACTCAAGACGGAGGTCCGTGATTCCCGCTCCCTCCGTCATTCCCGCGAAAGCGGGAATTCAGGAACCCAACCCCCTCCACCATCCTGGGGGAGGGCTGGGGAGGGGGCTCGTCTGCGGGGGAGAGCGCCAGCTGCGGGAGAAGCCCCCTTCGCCATTCCAGCGCAGGCGGGAACCCCGGAATCTCCTCCCCCTCTGCGGGGAGGATTGAGGAGCCAGCCGAATGATCCGGCCCGAGATTGACGGGATACTCGTCATAGATAAGCCCAAAGACATCACCTCCATGGACGTCGTGCGCGCGGTGAAGCGGGTGACGCGGGTGAAACGCGTCGGCCACGCAGGCACCCTCGACCCCATCGCGACCGGCGTTTTGCCCGTCTGCTTGGGGCAAGCGACGCGCTTCATGGACTACCTGGTCGACGGAGGAAAGACCTACGTCGGCGAGATTACCCTGGGCGCCGCAACCGACACCTACGACGCCCAGGGACAACTCACTGCCACCGGCGACTACTCCGGCGTTGCCCAAGCGGACGTTGAAGCGCTGTTCCCACTGTTCACCGGCGTCATCATGCAGCAACCGCCGATGTATTCGGCCGTCAAGCACGAGGGGCAGCGGCTGTACGACCTCGCACGGGCGGGTGTGGAAGTCGATCGCCCGGAGCGGGAGGTCGTCGTCCATGGCCTATGGCTACGCGAATGGGACCCTCCGCGCGTGGGGATTGAGATGCGGTGTGGAAAAGGCTTCTACATGCGCAGCTTCGCCCACGACCTCGGCGCGGCCCTCGGCTGCCACGCGCACCTCAGCGCCCTCACGAGGACGCACGCCGGCCCGTTCTCCCTCGACCACGCCGTTGGGCTCGAACAGTTCGAGTCCGAGGAGGACTGGGAAGGTCTGCTGGAGCCGCCCGACGCCGCTTTGCTGGACGTCGGCCCCGCGCTGCTCCCCTCAGCCGCCGAGCGCCATATGCGCAACGGTCAGCCGGTCACCCTCCCTGGGCTCGGCCCCTACGCAAAGCACCTGGACTCGCGTCGGGCATACTCCGAGGACGGACGGTTCCTCGGATTGATACGGTTCAACCGCCCCGACAGCTCATGGAAGCCGGACAAGGTGCTGGCTAAGCCCGTCCTCTCCCGCTACGCCCCGGAGCCCTAGCCCCCTAATCCCCCTCCCGTCTATTGGTCCCCTCTCCCGTCTGCGGGAGAGGGCTAGGGAGAGGGGACGCGCGAGCGCAGCGATGCACGGGGGAGGGCCCCTCCCTCATTCCCGCCCACTCCCTGGATTCCCCCGCGAACGCGGGAACCCAGAGCGCCCGCCAGGCCACGCGGCATCGGCTTCCCTAACCAGGAAGTCTCGATTGTCATTATGACATCTGGCGGTTGTATATATGGCGCCGCTCTCGCTACCATGACCCCCGTAGCCCATCCGGACGAGGAGCTACGACTGCCAACTCCCGGCGCGATAAGCCCGCGCCCCGTCCCATTCCTCTCCTGAACGGCTGTGCGGCTGCGTCTCAAAGCCCCGGCCCCATCACGAAGGGGATGGGACAGAATGGGACAGAATGGGACCGAATGAGACACATAGCAGGCAATAACGCCCTCCCGTCTGCGGGGAAGGTTAGGAAAGGGGGAGTCAGACCAACTCGCCCTCATCGAGTACCCCTGATGCCTACGGAAAGTCCTGGGAAGCACGGCGCCCCGGGCCTCTGTGTTCCCCCCGGCGACAAGCTCCCCCACCCCTGGAAGCTCACGAACAACATTTTTCGGAACCAACAACTTCTAAGCCCCCGGAAGCAAGCCACGGCCATGAAAACACCCTCGAAAACCCCCGCCTCGCCCCCCAATTCCAACAACTTTTACTCGTAAACCAACGTCCAAATCAGCAACTTTTCACGCCTGACAAAAATGCAACCCAACAACTTTTCACGCCTAGCCAAAATGCAACCCAACAACTTTTTCCGCGCAAACCGACAACTTCCCGCCATCGCCTCGAAAGTTCTCTCCCCCGTCTGCGGAGGAGACTGAGAGGGGACCGTCTGCGCAGCAGCCCCAACCTCTCCCCCGTCTGCGGGGAAGATTGCGAGGGGGCCCGCGCTTGACGCCGATAACCGCGTGTGCCATGGTCGCCGCATAGTCGAACACGTTGAGGCGGGAATATGAGACTCGAAAACCGGGTGGCGATTGTGACCGGGGCCGGCCGCAACATCGGAGAAGCCGTCGCGCACGCTTTCGTTGCGGAAGGGGCAAGCGTAGCGGTCGTCGATATCCGGCTCGAAGCCGCCCAAGCCGTAGCAGACGCTATCAGCAGCGCGAACCCTGGCCGTGCTCTCGCCGTCGCCGCGGATGTCTCGTCGAGCGAGGATGTCCAGCGCATGGTCTCCTCAACGGTCGCCGCGTTCGGAGGCTTGGACATACTCGTCAACAATGCCGCCGTCACCGACCACACCCCCGCTCTCGAGCTAGAAGAAGACGAGTGGGACAACGTGATCAACGTAACTCTCAAGAGCGTGTTCCTCGGAGCGAAGTACGCCGGCAGGCAGATGCGCGACCAAGGCCGGGGCGGCAGAATCATCAATGTAGCCTCCACGTCCGGCCACCGCGGTCGTGCGGACGCCACCGCGTACTCAGCCGCCAAGGGAGGCGTCCTGAATCTCACCCGCTCTTTGGCGATTCAGCTCGCCCCCTATGGCGTGCGGGTCAACTCCATCACCCCAAACCGCATCGGCTCTGCGGTCGGTCAGGACGCCATCCCCAACACGGGCCGCGGAGTAACCAACCTCGTTGGGCGTCAGGGCATGCCTCCGGACATCGCGGCCGCCGCCGTATTCCTCGCGTCCGACGAGGCCGACTTCATCGCCGCGGCCGACATCCTGGTGGACGGCGGCTCACTCGCAGGCGCGGTTCCCGCGCCTGCGCGGACATAGCAGACTCTGGGAGGCGCATAGCCCCACCGTCCGGGCAGGTCATCGCAACCCTCGTACGAGACGTTGCTCCGCTAAGGAGCCGACAAGGCAACGCCGCTCGCTGGCAAGACGGAGGAGGACACTATGGCTCGCATGTCCCCTGTTATCGACGCCGATGGTCACATCCTCGAGCGCCAGACCGACGCACAGCAGTACCTGGAGCCTCCGTGGGACAAGCGCAGAACGCGCCTCTTCCAAGACGGCCATCCGTGGGACACGGAGATCTTTGGGACGTTGACCAATCACGAGTACAAGGACGGCGGTCTAGCGCCTGAACAGCAGGTGGAGACGTGGCTCAAGATTGCCGACCGCGAAAACATCGAGACGGCGGTGCTGTTCCCGACGGGAAGCGGGCACGTCGCCTACATTCCGGAGCCTGAGTGGGCGGTTGCGGTCTCACGAGCCATCAACACCCACTTGGCGAAGGACTACGGAGGCCCGTCCGATCGCTTACGTCCGGTGGGCGTGCTGCCCATGCGAGACCCGCAGGCGGCGGCCCAAGAGCTACGGCGCGCCGTGACGGAGCTGGGTCTAGTTAGCTTCGAAGTCCTGTCTGCAGGGGTGCCCTTCGGTTTGGGCGACCCCTTCTTCGATCCGATTTACGCCGAGGCTGAGCGCCTGGGGACGCCTATATGCATCCATGGCACGCGCTCCGGAGCGCAGGAGGTCGGCGGCGACAAGTTCAAGACCTTCGCGGAGGTCCACTCTTTCGTTTTCCCCGCGTCAGTGATCCTTCACTTCACCAGCGTCATGTGCAACGGCGTTCTCGAGCGCTTCCCGAACCTCAAGATGGCCTTCCTCGAGATCGGCGCGACCTGGCTGCCCTTCTACCTCGACCGTTTGGACGAGCATTGGGAACTGCGCGGCGAAGTGGAGATGCCCTACGTAACCAAGAAGCCCACCGACGTCTTCCGCGAGCACGAGGTGTATGTGAGCGTCGAGCCGGAAGAGACGTTCCTCTCTCCCATGATTGACCACCTTGGCGCGGACCACTTCGTCTTCGCGTCCGATGTCCCCCATTGGGATGCGCGGTTCCCGGACAACCTTGAGTTCCTCGAATCCCGCGGCGACCTAGGCCCTGATGTCAAGCAGAAAATCCTGTACGAGAATGGGAAGCGGTTGTTCGGCCTCTAACTTGTCGGCCAGGAGTCCTGCAACTCTGACGTCCGGGAGCCATGTAGCCTAGTCGGCCAGGAGATGGTTCGATGCCTTTCGACAATAACGATTTGAGTGAGATATTCCGGCTCGGCCCGGGGACCCCCTCGGGCGAGGTGTTCCGACGTTATTGGCTACCGGTGGAGACCTCGGCGAACCTCGACGGCGGTCGCGGTCCGGTGCGCCCTAGCGCGAAGAACCCGGTGCGGGTGAAGGTTCTCGGTGAGAGCCTGGTCCTATTCCGCGACGCCTCCGGCAAGCCGGGACTGCTGGAGGAGCACTGTTCGCACCGGCACACGTCGCTCGTCTACGGACGCGTCGAGGACGAAGGGCTCAGATGCCTCTACCATGGATGGCTATACGACCGAGATGGGAACTGCCTCGACATGCCTGCCGAGCCTCCGGGGCGGCGTTTCCGTACGTCTGTAAAGCATCCGTCGTATCCGTGCATCGAGGTGGGAGGCCTGATCTTCGCCTACATGGGGCCGCCGGAGCTTCAACCGCCGTTCCCGCGGTACCCTGCCCTGTTCCGAGAGGACGGAATGCGCGTGGCGGGAAAGGGCAACCGCTTTCAGAAGTCGAATGCGCTTTTGCAGACGCTGGACAACGTGCTGGACGTCTGGCACCGCGAGATTGCCCACGGCTGGTTCAAGGGTGGCGACCCCGTCTACGCCATCCACCATGGCCGCAACGGCGAACCCTCCACGCCCATTCGATTCGAGACCACGCCTTGGGGCGCTTGCTACGTCACGCTTCAGAACACCCGGCAGCCGGACATCTACGAGTACCACGAGACCCATGCTGTCTTCCCGTGCCAGCGAGCCCGCACCAACCAAGTGAACTGGGCGGTGCCTATGGATGACCACTCCACGCGGTGGTTCGGCGTGAGCTTCGAGCCCTTCGACGAGAACGGCCAGATATCCGAGGCAGCGATCCGCCGACTCCACGCCGACACGCCGGCCGACTCGGGAGGTCCCTTCTACGAAGGCTGGTTCGAGGACGTCGGGTACTGGTGGAACACGGGCCACCCCCTCCGCCAGGGGCCGATCTGGGAAGACGAAGCCATCATGAGCACCCAGGGCAGGGAGGAGCGCGGCGGCCTTCCCGACTGGGAGAAGATGACCTTTGGCAGCTCCGACCGTGGCGTGCTCCTCATGCACAAGCTGTGGAACGAGCAGATAGCCCGCGTGCAGGACGGCGGCGACCCCGTCGGCATCGTCCGCGGCGTTGAAGCGGAGCAGATGATCCCTCTCCCCGGACAGGTCGTCTTCGTGGACCGCGAAGAGGGCATGCGTCTCTTCAATACGCCCCTCGAAGAGCGCATCGCAGCCCGGGCGGAGAGGCTCCAAGCCGGCTGACGCCCCCAGATCCCCCGAGCTACGCTCACGAAATCGGCTTTCTCACGTAGAAGCGGGCGGCGTCTTCGATGCCGGGCCAGGACGGGAGCGGCAGCCGGTGTTGGAGGCGCCAGTCGCGGCTGAGCAGTTCGTGGAAGGCGGCGCTCCCGGTGAAGCGTTTGTCCCCGACGTAGACGAGTCGGTCCCCGCCGAAGCATCGCAGCGCGCGAGCAGCCGCAGGTTGCCTGTCGGGAGGCCAGCAGATGAACAGCGCGTTGCACTCCCCGTTCGTGGCGATTGCCGCTGCCGCATCCCATCGCTCGACACAGACGTAAGGCGCGCCCTGCGGCTCGCTCTCATCGGTCGCAACGACGCTCACGCCTTCGTCGCAGAGAAGCCTCGCCCACAGTCCAAGGCCCGCGCAGACCTCCACCACCGAACGCCCATCGAAGAATCCTGCGATGGCCCGGACAGCCTCCGACGTCGGCGCGGCGTAGCTGTAGAACGCGATGAAGGTCCGCCTGCGCGCGTGCTCCTCGCGCACGGCCTCATCCGAGTCGACGGACTCCGACCCTTGGCGCGCCCACGGCTTGGGGCCTGCCGCCTCGATTCCGGCCCACAGGGCGTTGGAATCGATGTCCGGTCTTGATGTCAACGCGTGCTGTCCGCGCGGCCTCAGAGCTTCAGCGCGCGAGCCAAGTTGCCGCCGAGGATCTTATGCTGGGACTCCTCGGACAGCCGGCTTTCGCTGATGTCGGTCGTCGCGTTCGGTAGACGTTGGAACTCCGGGTGGGGGTAGTCCGTACCGATCACGAAATTATCCGCGCCGTACGCCTCCACCAGTTGCTCCAACGGCTCGATGCTCTCGACCGCGGTCATGCAGTGCTGCTTGATCAACTCGCTCGGCCTGGTGTTCGTCCGAGCGCAGGCGCGCTCGATGTAGAACGACCGGTCGGTGCCGTGCATCGCATACGCCATCCACGATGCACCTGCCTCGAAGAAGAGGAACCGGAGCTTGGGGAACTGGTCGAGAACGCCTCCCAGGGTCAGGGCCGCGCAAGCGATGGTGTAGTCGAGGCCGAACCCGACGTACGTCCCGATGTGCATGCGGTGGTAGCGCTCCGTGCCGACCATCGGGTACGAGGTGCGGTGGTCGTAGAAGTTCCCCCGGTGCCCTTGGGTGAAGTTGTGGACCATACACGCCATGTCCAGTCCGCTCACCGCCTCCCAGAACGGGTACAGCTCGTAGGCGTCCAGGTTCTGGTCCAGGTAACTGCCGCAGATGCTGACCGCGCGTAGCCCCAGTCCCGCGGCGCGCTCAAGCTCCCTTATCGACGCGTCGATGTCGTCCCAAGGCACGGTAATCTGGCAGATAAAGCGGTCCGGGTAACGACTCTGAAGCTCCGCGGCCGCGTTGTTGTAGAGCTGGGCAAGCGCCGAGCGAAGCCACAACGGGCTGTCGGGAGGCATCAGCAGGTTCGGCATCGCCCGCTGCGTGTTGAGCACCTGCATCTCGAAGCCCAGCCTGTCCATCTCGGCAAGCCGCGCATCAGGGTCCCACGTCGGATCCCCCGCGTGTCCATCGAGGGACGGCTCGCCCCCTGCGATGGCGGCCCTCACCACGTCCAGGTCGACAATCTGAAGCGCGTCCCGGTAAATCATCTCTTGCAGCTCGGCGCTGCCGGCGCGCGGAATCAGGTCTCGCAGGTCTCTGTGGTCTACCGTCAAGCTGAAATGAGTATCCGCGTCGATCCTCTTGGTGCGAACTTCGGTTACCACGGTTGCCTCCTCTGCACGAAAACAGCCTAATCGTACTCCCACGAGTACGGAGTCTGCACATCTCCCTGAATCCTCCCCCCAATTGCGAGACCTTTACGTGGCTCCCGCTCCGTCCACGGAACAGGTGGGGAAGTTTGCACTGGTGCTACGAGTAAGAAGTTCCCCACCCGTTCATTCCCCTACGAGTGAGAACTTCCCCGAAAAACATGGAAAGTCAGCTGTTTCGGGGGATGTTTTCATGGCCGTGGCCTGGTTCACGGGCATTGGAACTACTTCCTCACCCATGATGATTTTTGTTTCATGCGCCTCGCCCCCGGTGGTTGGCATACTGGCAACCCTAGGCATGACGAGATTCCGGCCCTTCATTGTACGGGGGTCAGTGGGATTGGCGAAGGGGCAAATGTCGTTGTGCGGCGGAGACGCGGGTTACGGGAAGGTTTCGTCTACTGAGAAGAGTTAGACAGCGAGCCGCCTAGACTAGCCCCAGGAGTCGCCTTTGGCGAGGACGTAGACGCTGATCGCCAGCGCGCACACGACCGTGAGCAGCGCCACGCTAGCCAGCATCACGAAGACCCACTGGACCCCGGGCCCGTCCACCAGTACCCCGCCGCCGACACCGGCGAATGCGCCGACGCCGAATCCCGTGAGCGAACTGAGCCCGTACACGCGCCCCTGCAGCCGCCCCGCCGCGTAGTCCGCGACCATCGTGACCATCGTCGGCTGTGCTAGGAAGAACACGAACACGAACGCCGACGCCCCAGCGAGCAGAAGCCAGCCGTCCCATACGCCCATCACGATCAGCGGGGGAACCGTTAGCGCCGTCGCGGGCACGAGCAGCCGCTCCCGCCGGAAGCGCTCGGCTATTTCGCCCCCCGCATACTGCCCCACTACACCAAACAGCAGCGCGACCGTGGCCGCCGCCCCACCGATCACCACCGGCTCGAAATCGAACACGTCGAACCCCAGGTTCTTGCTCAGGTGCAGGGACAAGAACAGGGTGAGGCCGCGGAAGACAAACCCGAAGCACGCGGTGATGACTAGCAGAAGTACGAGCGGCGCCAGTAGGCTCTTAGCGCGCAGGCCCGGGCGTGCGCCAGGGCCTCCCGCGTCGTCCGGGCGCGCCCTAAACGCCACGATCGAGATGGAGAGCGACACCACCGCGAAGACGACGAACGATCCCCGCCAGTCCCATATGCCAGCCACGACTGCCGTAATCGCAGGCGCAATCGCTGTCCCCAGGTTCCCGCCCGCGCCGTGGATGCCCAGCGCACGCGCACGGCTCCGAACGCCACGGGCGATAAGCGACAGTCCGGCGGGGTGGTACAGACCCCCGAGTACGCCCATCAACACGAACGAGATGCCGAACACCCATATGTTCGGGGCCGCTGCGGTCAGCAGCGCCGCAACGCCTGCGCCACCCATCGAGAGCGCCACCACGCGCTGCGAACCGATCCGGTCGGCCATCTCTCCTGCGGGCAACGCCACGAGCCCATAGGCCACCCAGGATGCCGTCGCCAGCGCTCCCACCGTGGTATTGGTGACGCCGAACTCCATCACAACGACTGCGAGCACCGCGCCGTAGACCACATCGACGCCATGGGTGAGGCCGTGCGCGACGCTCGTCGATGCGACGATGCGGCGCTCCTCCCGAGTCATGCGCCCCCTCGAGTGATACGGATGGAGAGTTGCGTCGCCTGCCATGGCGTGAGTATGCCACGGCGGGCGGGTTGTTGGGGCCACGGCGCCGCCCTATGATGCCCAAACCATCCTCTCTCTCGCAGATAGGGGAGGCCCAGGAACCTAAATTTGAGAGGGGGCCATCGACATGGCGCATCGCATCCTTTCCTTGCACGCGGGTTACGAGGCCGGCCCGGACTTCGTGGACGGCTACGTGGCGAGGCCAGCGGACTCCGGCCCACACCCCGGTCTCGTGGTGATTTCGGGCATGGGGGGACTGAACTGGTTCCAGCGTCAAATCACGCGAACGTTCGCCCGTGGGGGGTTCGTCGCCGTCGCGCCCGACCTGTTCGACGGCGAGCTGCCGCAGGGCCGCGCCACACAGCTCCGTTACAAAAACTCCCTCGACGTGGACCAAGCGGTCGCGCACATCAGCGGGGGCGCGGACTTCCTGCACTCGCTTCCGTGGGTGGCCGACGATTCTCCCGTGGGGGTCGTCGGCTTCTGTCTGGGGGGCGGTCTAACCCTGTTGGCCCTGGCGCGGACCAGCACATTCGGCGCGGGCGTCGTTTACTACCACAGCCTCTTCCCGGACTCCGCGGAGCTGGAGAACATCAGCGCGCCAATGATGTGCCACTACGGAACGAAAGACCACACGACGCCCATCGAGGAGATCGAGGCATTCCAGGCGAGCCTGGACCACTACGAAAAGCAGTACCAGCTGTTCATGTATGAGGGCGTCGGCCACTCCTTCCTGAACCCGAACCAGGACTCGTCCGCGCAGCGAGAGAAGGCGGCGGCGCTGTCCTTGGAACGCACATTCGCCTTCTTCCACGAACAGCTCGGCGGCGCGAGGCATGAGCCCGAGGTCGCGCCGGTCGAGAGCGCCTAGGGTAGCCGTGTCGGATGCCAATCTTGGCGCACCCTATCGGGGTTGGAGACGCCCCTACGCCTTCAGCGTATGGTTACGGAAGCCATAAGCCGCATGCACAGCGTCCGTTATCGAGCGGCGAAGAAGGGGAAGGCGCGGCTATGTCTGGCGCCCATCCCGTCTATACGGGACGGCGTTCCCCAGCCACTCCGCGCCTTACATGACTATTGATAGCCTAGACGGGAGATGACTGTCAACCGTTTTGTGCACGACGCAGGAGTAACCCATGAGCGTGACAAGCGTTGAGATTACAGGAAGGACCCCCTTCGCGGATGGAAGGCCGTTCGGGAACGCAGGCGCTTACGAGCGCATCGACGGCGTCCTGACTTTTGCAGTCGACCCCGGGCACGCGGCGAACGCGCTGATCACGGATTTAAAGCTGGCGACGCGCGATGCGGACGGGCTCGTCAGGTTCACGTCCGACTTCGCCTTCGTGGCGCCGGTGGACCGGGAGCGCGGCAACGGCGAGCTGATAGTCGACGTGGTCAACAGGGGCCGCCGCCAGGTGATGCCGACGTTCAACCTGGCTCCGCCGTCGCGGGTGGGGTCTGCCGAGATTCCGGTCGGCGACGGGTTCCTCTGCCGGCGCGGCTATTCGGTGATGTCGGTCGGCTGGCAGTGGGACGTGCCGCGCAGTCCAGCAATGATGGGCCTCGACGCCCCGGCGGCGTTCGAGAACGGAAAGCCGGTCAGCGGGCAGGTGCTCGTCGAAATCAGGCCGGACGTCGTCCAGAAGACGCGGCTGCTGGCGAACCGGGTCCACGAGCCGTATCCCGCTGCGGACGTTGACGAGCCGGGCGCGCGCCTGCTGGTCAAGGACTGGGAGGACGGGCCGTACAGCGAGATTCCGAGGGCCGAGTGGCGGTTCGCCCAAGAGGTGAACGGGAGCGTTGCGCCGCCACCTGCGCACATTCACGTCGAGTCGGGCCTGCAGCCGGGGAAGATATACCACGTTGTCTACACGACGGACCACGCGCCGGTGGTGGGCGCCGGACTGCTCGCCATCCGGGACGCGGGCGCGCATCTGAAGAACGCGTCTGCGGAGCTTGCGCCAGCGGGGTTCGAATACGCCCACGCCTATGGCGTTTCGCAAACGGGACGGCTGCTCAGGCACCTGCTCTACCTTGGCCTGAACGTGGACGAGCAGGGGCGGCAGGTGTACGACGGCCTATTGGTCCACGTCGCCGGAGCGCGCAAGGGCGAGTTCAATCAGCGCTTCGGTCAGCCGTCGGTGCAATCGACTCCCGGTTTCGGACACCTGTTCCCCTTCGCGGACAACGAGCTCGTCGACCCCTACAGCGAGGAACGGGACGGCCTGCTGAGGAGGGTGCGGGGCCTGAGCGCGGTCCCTCGCATCATCTACACGAACACGTCCGCCGAGTACTGGCGCGGCGACGGCTCGCTCACGCATATCGACTCCACGGGACAGCACGACCTCGAAGAAGCGCCCGAGTCCCGCACCTACCTCTTCGCGAGCACCTAGCACACGATGACAGACTCTCTGCCCGCGCCCGGCGACCCGAACGTTGACGGCACGGAGCGCCGGTTCCCCGGCAACGCGTTGGACTATCGACCGCTGTTGAGGGCGGCGCTGGTCAACCTGAGCGCATGGACGCGCGGCGAGGCCGAGCCTCCGCCGTCGAGCTACCCCCGCCTCCACGACGGCACGGCGGTGACGCGGGCGGACGCGCTGGCGAGCATGAGGGCTATCGACGACGGCGCGAAACCGGACCCGGAACGGTTGTGGGCGCTCCGCGAGACGGACATGGGGCCGCGGGCGAACGAGGGCGTCGGAGCGTACCCGCCGACGGAAGGCCGCGCCTACCCCAGCTATGTGTCCGCGCTGGACGAGGAAGGCAACGAAGCGGCGGGAATCCGGCTGCCCGACATCGCCGTGCCCATTGGAACGCACTCCGGGTGGAACCCGCGTCGGCCTGAAGCCGGAGCGCCGGAGCAGATCATCCCAATGGTCGGCTTCTCGCTCTTCTTCGACCCCGACGAGGTCCGTCGGCGTTACCCCGACCGCGACGCCTACGCCGCGCAGATCAGGACCGCAGCCGAACGCCTCGTCAACGAGCGCTATCTGCTTGCCGAGGACGTCCAAATCGTCGTGAACGGTTGCCTCTCGCGCTACGACGGCGTCCTAGCTGGCACGCTGCCGAAGGAATAGAGAAGGGGCGGGCCGATGGCCCGCCCCTTCGATTCGAACCCAGGCTATACGCCCCTATAACCCCCGGCCGGCGGTGGCGTCCAGAACGGCGCCCTGCTCTTCGTCGGGGTCGTATTCCCACTTGAAGTGCGGGTCCTCGTAGACCCCGTCGGGCATCAGGCTTTCGAGGCCGCGCTTGCCGAGCTCTTCCTTGAACATATCGCGAATCCAGGGCTCCTCGTCCGGGTACTCCACTTGGTCCACCATCGGGTTCATCCGGTTGCCGAGGCCGCGCATCTGGCGCACCGGCGAGAGCGCGAGGTAGCGCGCCGGCTCCACGCTCACGTTGAAATGCTGGTGGAACCAGCGGTTCGGCGGCACGAACATGCTCGCCTCGCGCCACGGAACAACCACCTTCTCCTCCCCCTCGGGCCACATAATCGAGAAGCCTTCGCCCGCGGGGATGATGATGACGACGCCCGGCCCGTGGCGGTGCGCCTTCTTGTAGGTGCCCGGCGGGAACACGGACATATGCCCGCCCATCTCCGAGTTGGGGAACTGGATGTCCACGACGTGCCCGCCGCCCCCGCGCTGGCGGTGCGGGACGAGGCCGCTCCACGCCGCGAGGTCGGTGAAGAAGTTGCCAAACCAGCTCGCTCCCCGCCCGCCCGGCGAGCGCTTGGCGACCGAGTACAGCTCATCCTCCGAGGTGTCCAGCAGGCTGGCGTCCTCGTAGGTGTTGTTGAAGAAGTAGGTTGGGTCAGGAACGAGCGACATGCCAACCGGCAGGTGCGTGTTGGTGACGAGCCGTGCGGGACGGTCGCCGCGAGCGTTCGCGAACTGACGGACCGCGCCGCGCGGGACGACGAAAAGGCTGCGTGGACTAAACTCGAACGTCTTGCTGTCGACGCCCTCTACCCAGACCGTGGCGAGCCCCTGCCCCTCCGCGACGTATACGACCTCATCGAGGGCGAATCGCACGGGCAAGGTCGAGCCGCCCGGCGGAATCTCGGTGATGCGGGCGTCGGCGACGCCTTCCATGCCTGCAAGCTGGATGAAGGCGGCGTTGCAGCCCATTTCCGGCCACGGGGCGACCTCCAGGGTGCGGACGTCCTCCACGAAGTAGCCCTTGTGGATGGGCAAATCAAGCGATTCGATCCACTGGTCGTACGGAAGCTGGCGCGACCGTGAGTCCGTGTCAATCTTGACCTTCCCTACTCTTGCGAGTTCAGCTTCTTGCGTCATGTGCGCCTCCCCTCGGTAACTGTTGGGCTGCACTCTCGCCTGCGGAGCCGGATTCGTCAAGTTGGCCCCCCGCCGGCGGCCCGTGAAGCTCCCGTCAGCTCGCCCTCGGCTCCGAGCGACAGCCTCCGCAGCGCGCCGCTGCGGAGCCAGACAACGATCGTGACGAGGAAGAGCACCGCCGCCGCGCCCGCAAGCGAGCGGGGCGCCCCGACGAGCTCCGCCGCGCTGTTCATCATGGCCCCGCCAACCGGAAGCAGTCCCCAGTGCATTCCGTGGAGCGCCATCACCCGCCCTCGCAGCTCATCCGCGACGAGCGTCTGCAAGATGACCTGCGCGGCGGTTATCTGAATGACGCCCACGATGCCGACGAGGAACAGCAGCGCGAGGGACAAGCCGAACCAGGGGCTTACGGCGAACGCGATGAGGCTCGCCGCGAAGGCTGCCGTGAAAGCGAGCTCAACCTTGCCCGCCGCCATGTGACGGAAGACGCGCGAATATAGGAGAATCCCCGTCATCGCGCCGACGCCAAGCACTGAATACATCAGCCCGAGGCCGCGGGAATCGACGCCAAGGACGTCTTGGAATACCGGAAGCGTGAGCATGTAGCCCTGGCCGAAGACCGAGCTCACGAACGCAAGAACGACGAGCGGCTGGAAGACCGGATGACGCCAAACGTAGGCCGCACCCGCCTTTAGGTCGCCGAACATAGTTCCCCGCCGCCGCGCCGCCTCTCCCTGGGCGCGGATCAGACGCATCATGACGACCATCACGGCTGCACCCGTGGCCGCCAGATAGAAGCTCACTCCGGCGCCGAAGGCGGCGATGATGAACCCGGCAATCGATGGGGCGACGATCCGCGTGCTCGACCAGGCGACAGAGATGAGCGGCACCGCAACCGGTATGAGCGACCGGTTCGGCAGGAGCCGGGGGAACAGCGACGCGCGGCTCGGCTCGTCGAAAGACTGCACGATTCCGAGCAGGAATGATGCCGCCGCCAGGTGCCGGACCTCCACGTTCCCCGTGACGGTGAGCGTTGCGACGCTTACCAGGACCGAGGCGGAGACAGCCTGCGCGCCGATAATGAGGTTTCGTGGGTAGAAGCGGTCGGCCAGCACTCCGCCCAAGAGGCCTATCGCGAGTCGGGGAGCCGCGCTGAGGAGGTTGATGACGCCAAGCGTGAGGGGCGAGCCGGTGAGATCGAAGGCCAGCCAGCCCAGCGTCACGATGGTTATCTGCTGGCCGGTGATCTGCGCCATCAATCCGGCCCAGAACAGCCGGAAATCGCGGTAGCGCAGCGCCGCGAAGGTATCTCGCCAGCCTAGAAAGATTCTCCCGAGCATCTGACCTCGACGTCATCGGCGGCAACGCCCAACCCTACTCAAGTCCAGTCATGGATGGGGCGGGAACCCTGCCAAGGTAGGTTCCCCCTCGTTCCGAGTCAAGGCGCGCCCGATTCCCGGCCCGCTCCGCCCCTGACGGCGCAGGGCGGGGAAGGGACAGTCCCTGCCTGCCCCGCCACGAGCGCGTTGACACCCCTATAGGGGGGCGTTATCTTCCGTTGGCCCCCCGCGCAAAGGAAAAAGAGGCGCGGGCTTCGCGCATCGAGCCCTCATGCTGACGCAGGAACAGAACAAGTTACTGACGCGAGTCGGCCCCGGCACGCCCATGGGGGAGGTGATGCGGCGGTATTGGATACCGGCCCTGCTCGATTGGGAGCTTCCCGGGCCCGATTGCCCGCCGGTCCGGCTCCGCCTGCTTGGCGAGGACATGGTCGCGTTCCGGGACACGAGCGGCCGCTTGGGCGTGCTCGATGAGTACTGCCCTCACCGGCTGACCTCGCTCTGGCTTGGCCGCAACGAGGAGAACGGGCTCCGC
Source organism: Dehalococcoidia bacterium (assembly GCA_965219425.1). Classification (GTDB taxonomy): domain Bacteria; phylum Chloroflexota; class Dehalococcoidia; order Lucifugimonadales; family Australimonadaceae; genus S5-327. The sequence continues at coordinate 2,517,957 of OZ244741.1, read as the reverse complement.
TGCGTGTACCACGGCTGGAAGTTCGACGTCACCGGCCAGTGCGTCGACCAGATGAACGAGCCTCGGCAGTTCGCGGAGAAGATCAAAACGACCGCTTACGCGGCGGTCGAGGCCGGCGGCGTTATCTGGGTGTACATGGGTCCCAAGAACAAGCAGCCTCCTCCGCCTAACTTCGAGTGGACCCGAGTGCGTGACGAGCAACGGCATGTGACGAAGGTCGTTGAGGAGTGCAACTGGCTGCAGGCGCTCGAAGGCGGCATCGACACCTCCCACGCGCCCATCATGCACCGCGCGCTGAAGCCGGACCCGTCGCAGCCGGGCATCTCCGTATCCGACGCGTTCGTGCTCGGCGACCCACCGGCCCTGGAGGTCGAGACGACCGACTACGGCTACCGCTACTACGGCATCCGGCGGCTTGGCGCGGGCGAGCAGTACGCCCGCGGCTATCACTACGTCATGCCGTGGACGCAGATACGTCCTGCGGGCCGGGGCGCCGTGAACCGGGCCAACGGCCACCACTGGACGCCCATCGACGACGAGCGCTGCCTGGTGTGGAACTGGTACTACACCTGGGACGACCGCCCCCTCGGGGAGACCGGGCCGGAGGCCACCGGGAACAGCTTCGAGGACGACATCGACGTGGAGAACGGGTTCCGGTCCATCCGCAACCGCTCGAACAACTGGATGATTGACCGGCAAGCGCAGAAGACGGACACGTTCACGGGAATCGTCGGGATCAACACGCAGGACCGGGCGGTGCAGGAGCTGATGGGCCCCATCGTCGACCGCTCCCGCGAGCACCTGGGCCCGGCCGACAAGGCGATCATCGCGGCGCGGAAGCTACTGGCGGACGCAGTGGAGACAGTGCAGGACGGGGGCGACCCGCCTGGCGTGTCGTCGAGCTACTACCGCCTCCGCGCCGCGGACGCCGTCCTCCCCGCGAGCAAGAGCTGGCGCGAAGCCCTCCTCCCGGAGATGGACCCGGCCCTGCGAGGCTGAGCTTTCCTGCCCGTCATTCCTGTATGTGTCAGCCAATTCTGTCAACGAATTACCTAACATCTACAATTCCCGCGAACGCGGGAACCTCGCCCCCCACCCCTCCCGTCTGTCTGCGGGAAGGGACGCGCGAGCGCAGCGATGCGCGGGGGAGGCCCACCACCCCCAACATACACCCGACACGCCGCTCGCGTCCGGCTAAAGCCACTGTTTCTGGCCGGTAACGTAGATACTCTGGAAGTCTTCATCGGACTTGGTCAGGTAGATAATGCCTTCCACCAGCCCAAGTACCCCAGCAGCCATCAGAGCAAGATAGCCAACCACGTACATCAAAAACCCAATGGCGACGCCAATGCCGAACATCCCCAAAGCTATGAATATACTGCCCACAATCGTAGCCAGCACCAGGCCGCCGCCGCCAACTGCCAGCTGTATTATTGCGGGCCTCTTCATGCCCAGGTAGAACTTGTGGGCGCCGGCCCAGCCAAGGAATATCCCAAGCAGCCCGGCAACCACCTTGGTCTTCTCGGAGCCCATCACGCCCTCGAGAGCGCCGCCAATCCCGCCGGCGCCGGGGGCCGGCGTAGCACGGTAGATGGCTACAGCATCGCCTCCCTGCGCCTCGAAATCCACCCGCATTCCCCGGTTGGGAATGGCCTGGTCTTTCCATTCGGTCCCGACAAAGTTATATCGGTTGCCGTCATCCCCCGTGATCAGTCCCGAGTTGGTTTGAGCGGAATAATCCAATATTTGTCCATTCATTCCCTGTCCTCCTCTCCCTGCTGCGCTGCTGGGACCTGACAAGTTGTCCCGGCTGACTACGGCTCTATATCAGACAGTCCGATTATGAAGCCCTCCGCATAGTTTTCCTCGTAATAGCCATCCTCGTTGTCAAGTTCAAACGCCGCTAGCAGTTCCAAGTCGCTGGCGCTTTCCGGCAGTTCGTACTCCAAGGCTATGCCCACACTTGCCTCTTCTGGGCTGTCTTCATACAGGACCTTGCCGTCACGGATGTTCCCTCTGAATTCACAGCTGGAGGCCCCGTAGAACGTTCCATTCCCGTCGCGGACGACCAGGTTTTCGCCGCAGTCAGGCAGCGGTAATAGCGTGTCCTCAATAGGGTTGATGAGCGCCACATCAAAAGTAAGCTTCTTGGCGTCCCGTTCCACATACCAGACGCTGAAATCACAGGAGTAGGAGCCGCACCAAGCAACGTAGTCGTCAACGTGCGTGAGGTCTACGTTCACGTCCAGGTTCAGGTTTTGAACGCAACGCGACTCGCCCAGCCGGTAGCGAACGAGGGGGGTAGTCTTCGCCCAAGCCTCTTCTGCCGCTTCGACATCGTCTTCCAAGCCCTCCCCAATTTCCTCATTATCAAAAGTTTCCCAGACGCTACTGTCCCGGGGCTGCGAATCGACAACCTTCTTAACTTCCTTCATCATATCTATGGTAGCTTTATGGTAGGCGTCCAGCGCATCGGGAACATCCTGCGATTCCCACGCTTCAATGTCTTCCCCCAAGGCTTCCGACCATTCGGCGTTCGTTGAGTCTTCCTCGAGCTGAGAAACGGAACTCTCGAACGGCGCGCTGCAATTCTCGTCATACGCACCCACCTTCTCCCAATCGATGGTGGACGCTCCGCCGCCGTCTGAGCTTCCCAGGGAAGGGCCGCCGCAGGCCGCCGCAGCGAACATTATCGCCGCCAGCCACGACGTGCGGGCCGTGGTCGTTATCTCGCTAACGCTCTCGGCACGGAGACCGTGAAGGACGTTGTGGATGCGGGGGGAGGGTAAGATTGGCAAGAAACCTCCAATAATGCCAAGCCCAAGGGCGCGAACCCGCTTGAGCCCCGTCACGCAGTAGGTAGACGCCGACAGAATAGCAGATGCTTCATGCCTGGCAACTCACTCCCTCCCCGATAGCCCTCCTCGATAGGTTCGTGGTGAGCCCATCGAACCACGCCGCCTGCCAGTCACCCCCCCCCCCAACCCCGTCATTCCCGCGAACGCGGGAATCCAGGAACCCCCTCCCGTCTGCGGGAGGGGACGCGCAAGCGCAGCGAAGCGCAGGGGAGGAGAAGCGTTCGCCTGCAACTACCCCCCGTCAGCCCACCCGTCATTCCCGCGAACGCGGGAATCCAGGAACCCCCTCCCGTCTGCGGGAGGGGACGCGCAAGCGCAGCGAGCGCGGGGGAGGCCACTCCCTTGACATAACCGACAGCCATATGTCATAATACCGTCACATCCCCAGCATACATCCCGACACCCCACCCCGCGCGGACGAGCCGCCGGCGCCACAGCAAGGCCCGGCGGCTCTTTTTCGTTTCGACGGTCGACCTCCTCTCCTGTCTGCGGGGGAGGGTTGGGGAGGGGAAGGAAAGGAGGACCCCATCAGACCCCCAGCCCCCCAGGACGCCCCCATCGACCTCTCCTCCTACCGCGACGACCCCCTCGGCTTCGTCAAAGACGTCCTCTCCGGGTCCGGGACGCCCTACGCCAAGCAGGAAGAGCTCCTCAACGCCCTCGTCACCGACAAACGACGCGTCTCCGTCGTCGGCTGCAACTCCTCCGGCAAGGACTGGGCCGCCGCCCGCGCCATCCTCTGGTGGATCGAAACACGACCCAAGGCCAAGGTCATCGTCACCGGGCCCACCCTCCGGCAGGTCAAGGAGATCGTCTGGGAGGAGCTTCGCGCCGCCCACGCCCCCGCCAAACACCGGCTCTCCGGCAAGGTCCGCGTCGGCGAGTACCGCGCGGGCCCCGACCGCGTCGGCCTCTGCCTCACCTCCAACAACCAGCACAACCTCCAGGGCTTCCACTCCCCGGAGCTCCTCGTCATCGTGACCGAGGCCCAGGGCGTCAAGCAGCCCTACTTCGAGGCCCTCAAGCGCCTCAACCCCAAGAAGATGCTCCTGTTGGGCAATCCCCTCTCTCTCACGGGGGAGTTCTACGACTCCCACCACGGCAAGAGTCCCCTGTACGAGCGCGTCTCCATCTCCGCCTACGACTCCCCCAACGTCCGCGAGGGCCGTCTCGACGCGCTGCCCGGCCTCGTGACGCCCGAGGACGTGGAGGAGCGCCGCCGCGAGTGGGGAGAGGACTCGCCGCTCTACATCGCCTCCGTCCTCGGCCGGTTCCCCGAGGCCCTCGAAGACTCCCTCACCTCCCGCGTCCACGTGGACGCCGCCATCGAACGCTGGCGCCGCGAGTCCCCCTCCGTCATTCCCGCGCAGGCGGGAATCCAGAGTGGCCGACAGGCCACGCACTCCCGCCCGCCCGCGGGGATGGACAACACAACCTCTCCCCCGTCTGCGGGGGAGACTGAGAGGGGCCGTCTGCGGGAGGGGTTGGGGGAGGGGGGCTCGTCTGCGGGAGACCATGAAACCCCTCTCCCGTCTGCGGGGGAGGGTCAGGGAGGGGGGCCGTCTGCGGGGGAGGCCGGGAGGGGGGACCTCATCCCGCCCAGCCACGGCCCCCACCTCGACCAGCCCTGGCGCATGGGCGTCGACGTCGCCCGCTTCGGCAACGACAAGTCCGTCATCTGCCTCCGCCGCGGCGACCGTGTCGAGCGCCTCATCTCCCTCGAGCGCAAGGACACCATGCGCCTCGCCGACGAGGTCCGCGAGCTCGCCGAGACCCTGCGCGTCCCCGCCGTCTTCGTCGACGAGACCGGCGTCGGCGGTGGCGTGGTCGACCGCCTGAAGCAGCTGCGCGTCCCGGTCATCGGCGTCGAGGCGGGCGGCAAGGCGCCTCGCCCGGCCCAGTTCGCCGACATGCGGGCCGAGCTCTTCTGGGAGGTGGCGCGCCGCCTGCGCGAGGGGCAGATGTCGCTCCCGCCCGACGACGAGCTTGCGGGGCAGCTCCTCGCCCAGCGCTACGACATCTCGTCGGCGGGGCGCATCCACCTCGAAAGCAAGGCCAAGCTGCGCCGGCAGGGTGTCCCCTCCCCTGACAAGGCCGACGCCCTCGCCCTCGCCTTCATGGAGCCCCCCAACATGAACATCTGGTTCTAACCATGACCAAGCGCACTTCCAAAAGTCCCCTCCCCCGTCTGCGGGGAGAGCTAGGTCCTCTCCCCCGTCTGCGGGGGAGAGCGAGAGAGGGGGCCTGCCCCTCCCGTCTGCGGGAGGGAGCTAGGTCCTCTCCCCCGTCTGCGGGGGAGAGTTAGAGAGGGGGCCGCGCCCGCCTACTTTCGTCGGTTGTGGTGTGGGCCAACAGGCCACACCAGGGATTGCTTCTAAAGTAGAAGATATCGGGAACCAATCGCGCCAAAGTCCGGTACGTTCCATATGAAGGCCGGCTAGCGGTCAGAGGACAGAGTGATCGACGAACAGGATTCGGTCCGGCGCTGCCAACGCGGCGACCGAGAGGCGTTTCGTCCCTTGGTGGAGCGTTACGGGGACGTGCTCATGGGCACGCTTTACTTGATGACCCGCGATAGAGCAGTCAGCGAAGAGCTGGTGCAAGAGACCTTTCTGCGGGCTTGGAAGAGTATAGGGCGGTTCCGGCTTGGCTCCCCCCTAAAGCCCTGGCTAGTGCGCATCGCGGTCAATCTCGCCTTGGACGCGAAGTCCCGCGCCCTGCCCGTCGAGCCTCTTGAAGAGGCTGAGCAAGGCGGGCCGGACCCGGAGCTCAGCCGCGCGGACGACAAGGAAGCGATTCGCCGCGCGCTTGGTCAGCTGGCCGATGAGCAGCGTCGAGTGGTCATCCTCCGCTACTTCGCGGAACTGTCGACTGGGGAGGCGGCGGAGGTGCTTGGCGTTCGCGAGGGGACGGTCAAATCGCGCCTGAGCAGGTCATTGGAACGCCTGCGATTGGCGCTGAGCGACTGAGGGGCGAGACATGGGCGAACAATACGACGACACCGAGCGCCGATTGTCGGCGGCGCTGCAGGCCATGGGAAGCGAGGCTCCGGCCCCCGCTGACCTGTGGGCTCGCGTCGGGCCGAGACTGGATGAGCGGGCAGGCGGGCGCGCCTGGTGGGGAGGGCGATTGCGCCTTGGGGCGATGGCCGCCGCCGCCGTCGTGCTGGCCGTAGGGGGCGTGGGCACGGCGCAGCTTGCCGACGGCCTGCTCTCGGGGGACGACGGCGGGCTGGAGACAGCCGGCTGGGAGCTCGTAGAGCTTAGCGACCCCGGATGGGAGAACACGCTTGCTGACCGTGGCGTACGTGGCCCGGCGGGCGCGGCGGGCGCGCCGGGCGCGGCGGCGGATGGTTCTTTGGCATTCGAAAATGCGGCGGCCGTTGCAGGGCCGGTCCCGATGCCCGCGCCGACATCCAAGGCGGAACCGGACTCTGCTGCCTTGGTCTTCAATGCCGAACGCCAGGTCATCTCGCAGGCTTCGTTGGACGTCGAAGTGACCGACGTAAGCGCAGCTATAGCCCGGCTCCGAGCGCTGATCGAGTCCTTTGGGGGCTTCATCGAGCAAGTCTCCACGTCGGGCGGCCCCAACCCGGAATCCGGCTACGCCTCCGTCCGCGTCCCAAGCGAGCGGTTCCTCGACGCCCTCGACAGCATCGAGCGGCTGGGCAAGTCTCTGGGGCAGAGCCTTGGTCAGCAGGACGTTACGGGAGAGGTCATCGATCTCGAGGCCAGACTCAGAAGCGAGTTGCGCACGGAGGAGAGCCTGCTGAAGCTCCTCGACCGGGCCGTCTCGGTGAGCGACGTCCTCACCGTCGAGCGTGAGCTCTCGCGCGTGCGGGCGAACGTCGAGCGCCTGCAAGGCCAGATTGACTTCATCAGCAACAGTGTTGCTCTCGCCACTATCAACGTGCGTTTCTACCTCCCTCCCAACTTCACGCCCACGGCGCCCTCAGCATCCGTGTGGCTGGAGGTGGAGGACGTGGAGGGTTCGGTCCAACGTATTCGGGACCTCGTCAGTGAAGCGGGCGGCACGATGGGTCAAGTGACCGTGACAACCAGCCCGGAGGGCTCGCGCGCGACCCTAAGCTCCCGCGTGCATGTTCGCGCCTTCGATAGCTTCCTCGCTTCCGCGACACTCGGCGCGGTCGTTCTCCACCGTGAGACCAGGCGCGCAGGCCTGTCCGAGGAAGCGCCCGACGGAGACCTATTCGCGCGAGTGGAGATGGAGCTTCAGAGTCCGGACGGATTGGACCCATGGCTCACGGTCGGATTGCCGGTGGGCGGCGCGCTAATGTTGCTGTTGGTCGCAGGGACAGTGCTCGCCCTCCGCCGAGGCCGGAGAGTCTAGACGGCTCTCTGCGGAGGAGCGTTAGAGAGGGAGCGGCGTACCGCGCGCCAAACTCCCGTCGGCTGTGGTGTAGGACATAAGCCCGGCAGGGTCGCGTTGACGGGGCCGGTGAGGTTCACTACTCTTTGAGGAGTGGCCCGCTAGCTCAATTTGGCAGAGCAGCTGACTCTTAATCAGCGGGTTGTGGGTTCAAGTCCCTCGCGGGTCACCAAGAAACTCCCCATCTGCTCCCCAAGAGCGGGCGTACGGAACAATTGTTACCCTCAATTGTCACTACTGCATGCGCGTAACGACAGCTCAACTCCGGCCCCGTCTTTAGCGTCCAGCTGTTCAGCGCCAGTCGCAGGCGGACCCGCATCGGGCAAAGGCCCGCGGATAGAGGATGGACTGCATCCGTGAAGGAGCCCGCAATACCGACCTATAGACGCCTCATCATCGCTTGGTTTTTCGTCCCGATGCACCGGCTCTTGTTCCGCCTCTCCAAGGGCCGCCTTCTGGGCCGCTTGGAAGGCCAGCGGATCCTTATCCTCGTGACCAAGGGACGCAGGAGCGGCAAGCCGCGATCGTCGCCCTTGATGTACTTTCAATTTGAAGAGTCAGGCGACCTCATTGTCGTTGCCTCGAACTACGGCCAGGACCACCATCCAGCGTGGTGCTTGAATGCCATGGCCGACCCGAACGTTTCCATCGAAACCAACGGCGAGCGCTTCGCCGCCAAGGCCCGTATAACCCAAGGCGAGGAACGCGCCGCGCTGTTCGACAAGGTGGCTGCGGCAAATTCACGCTTCGCTCGCTACCGTGCCAGCGCCGACCGCCAGATTCCCGTCGTCGCGCTCCGCCGCGCCTGGCCACCCGGTTGAGGAGCAGCCGTAGCGCCCCGAAAGACCGTCGCCGTCATGGAGACCAAGGAAGGCCGGCCGCGAGTCCTCTGTGAACCCGTTATCCTCCGAAGCCTTGGACGGTCCGCCCCCCTGCCAAGGCTGGTCCGTCGGCGACATCCTCGCGCACTCGACGTTGGGAGTGCGCCTATGTACAGCGGCTATCTCGACTCGGAAGCGGAGACCTCTGACCTATGAGAGCTCTGGTGACAGGCGCGACGGGGTTCGTGGGAGGCAACCTTGTCCGGGCGCTAGTCCGTGAAGACGTGGAAGTCAGGGCGCTGGTCCGGAGCGAGGGCCCCCACCTCGCATTGGAGGGGCTGGCAGTAGACCAGGCGCCTGGCGACGTGGAGGACCCGGAGAGCCTTCGTGCTGCCGTAAGCGGCTGCGACGTGGTCTTCCACGCGGCGGCGCTGACCAAGCTTTGGGACAGAGACCCCCAAAAGCACTATCGAGTGAACGTGATGGGCACGCGGAATGTCTTGAACGCCGCAGAGAGCGCTGGGGTGGAGCGGGTGGTGCACACCAGCACGTGGGTAGTAGTCGGCAGGCCGGCGCCGACCGCACTGGCGACTGAGGACAGTCAGGCGTCGCCAAACGACCTTCGCGGGCCATACCGCCGCACAAAGTGGCTAGCGGAGCAAGAGGCGCTCGCCGCTGCGGCGCGGGGCCAGGACGTGGTGATAGCCAGCCCCACTGTTCCCATCGGGTCGTGGGACGTGAAGCCGACGCCGACTGGACGCATTGTGCTGGACTTCATTCGAGGCAGGATGCCCGTCGCAATTGGCGTGCACCTCAACCTCATCGACGTGGAGGACGTGGTCCAAGGGCACATCGCCGCATGGCGACGCGGAACCCCGGGAGAGCGCTATCTGATGGGCAACTGGAACACCACGCTGCCGGAGGCTTTGTCCGTACTGAGTGAGATCACCGGTCGACGCTCGCCGCGACTGAAGGCGCCCTCGACGCTCGTGCTTGCAGCTGCCTACGTGGACGCCCTGCTGGAAGGCATGGTTTTGAGGCGACAACCGTACATTCCGTTGGAGGCCGCGCTGCTCGCGCAGCACAGGATGGCGGTCGACTGCACAAAGGCAATCTCGGAGTTGGGACTTCCCCAAAGTCCCATCGCGGAGGCCCTGGAGAAGTCGGTGCGCTGGTTCCGGGACCACGGCTACGCCTGAGCCGGCGTAAGACCGGTGCTTGGGGCGCGGCGATAAGTTGCGTCGCACGCGAATCAGTCCTGCCCGTTCTCTACTGCCCACCGCGCCACCTCCCACTGAAAAGTTCGCACTACGGTACTGCTTCCTTCACCACGAACCTATGGGATGCGGTACTTGGGGTGAGGCGTGGCGGGCGTCCTTGATTCCGGCTTTCAGGGGAATGAGGGGTGGGGCGGGGATGGGTTGAGCGGGGCTATAATGTACGGTATGGACGAGCAGGATAAGCGGCTCTTCGACGCTATCGAGAGCACATGGGTTGTCCGTCCGCCGAGGCAGACTCTTGCGACCTTCGGCTCCACCTCCGTCCGCTACTACTTAGTCACGTCGCCTGTCTATCGAGAACTGGACGTCCCGTCAGGATCCGAGGAGTCGGTCGTGCGGGAGGGCGTCGTGCGGGCCGAGCGTCCGCGGGTGGTGACGCCGCACTACCTTCTGAGTCACGAAGGGTTTGGAGAGAACGCGGAGCGTTACCTCCAGCGCCTCATCGAAGAGTACGGGCCGGACGAGCCGGGCCTGATGTACCGCTACAAGAACGAGGGAGGAGACACGTCTGTCGTATCGGGGACAGTGGGGGAAGTGACCCAGCGGATCATCCAACGGCTCGACAAGGAGGAGAAGCCTCTCGAAGCCGTGATACAGGGCTCCGACGACCTCTGGGATGTCTCTCTGATGAAGTTCATCTACGAGCTGACCGCACAGTCGGCGCGGTCGAACGTTTCGGAGATGCACGCCCGGGGGCTGCTGCAGATGGACGGGGGCGTTCCGCGAGAGGGCAGGCAGCGCATCGAGTGGATGCTCGATCAGGCGCGCAAGGGGAGAATGGATCCCACAGAAGTCCACGGGGAGATGGAGCGCTGGGGCGTGTTCGACGAGTACCAAGACCGCTTTCTGAAGCTGTTCAAGTAAGCGTGCGGATCCGTCTCCTAGACCCGAAGTTTTCCCGAAACTGGCGTCGATACGTGGGCCAATCCAGCCTGGCGACGATCACGCTGATGGTGACTCTGTGGGTGGCGGACCTCATCACCGGAGCCAATGTCGCTAGGGCGGTTCTCGTCGCCTCGATCGGGTCAACGGCGTTCCTACTATTCATCTCGCCCCGGAGCACCGCGACAGGCCCCCGGCACGTGCTGGGCGGGCACGCCATCGCCATCGTCGTCGCCGCGCCCTTCGCGTTGTTCGCGGACAGCGTGTTCGGGTTGTGGTTCGTGGCGGACGTCGCGCTCTTAGTGGGGGTGTATTCCGCGGTTGCGGTGGGAGTGGCGATGTTGGGGATGGCCGCGCTGAACGCCGAGCACACCCCCGCGGCGGGGACAGCCCTCGCGGTGGTGGCGCGTGGGTTCGATTGGGTGCTGGTGGCCTTCATCGCGACGGCGGTGTTGATCCTGTCGGCGACGCACGCCGCGCTCCGCCGGTACATGCTGGACCTGTATTAGGGCTAGGGGTTGGTCGAGGTTTCCGCCTTCGCCGGAATGGCGGACGGGGGCTAACGGAAGAGGCCGCCGATCTCGGGGGGCACGAAGTAGCGGGTTGGGTCCGAGAGGCGTCTCTCGGCGACGTCCCAATCGGGCGGGGCCTCGCTGACGAACTCGGCGTAGCAGGAGCCCGGCGCCGCGTACTCCAACACCTGGGCCATCGCGTTGGCGTGGGGTCCCGTGTGCACGAAGTGCAGCATCGACTCGCGGTCCTCCCAGACGGTGTAGGAGTAGAAGCGTTTCCTCCACCATTGGCCGCGGATGCCGCCGGCGTAGTAGCCGGGCAGCTCGCGGGCGTGGTTGTAGATGCGCATTGACATACTCATGAACGAGCATGTGTTGGCGATGCTGCGCAGCTTGACGTACTCGACCACGTGGATGCGCGGCTTCGGCTCGTAGACCCCGGAGGACTCGAACATAGGACCTAGGTTATGTGCACGCCGCCGTTGACTTCGAGCAGCGCGCCGGTGGCGTAGGTTGAGAGGTCGGAGCAGAAGAAGATGATGGGGCCGACGGCCTCTTCAACGGCGCCCGGACGCTTCAAGGGAATGAGCTGGAGGGCCTTCTGGCGCGCCGCCTCGGGGATGCCCTGCACGGCCTCGCCGACGTACTCGTTCTGGGTCTCGATAGCGCGCGTCATGCGGGTGTCGATGAAGCCGAAGGCCAGCGAGTTCGCGAGCACGTTGAACATCGCGCCCTCGATGGCGACGGTGCGAGTGAGGCCCGCAATTCCCGCCTTTGCCGCGGAGTAGTTCGCTTGGCCCAGGTTCCCGAAACCGGATAGCGACGAGATGGTCACGATGCGCCGGGCGGGAACGGCGTCGCCGCGCTCCTTCTCGGCGCGGGCCTTCTCGCGCATCACCTTGAAGGCGTCGCGGACGACCCTAAAGGTGCCGCCAAGATGGACGTCCACGATCGTTTGAAACTGGTCGTCCGTCATGCGGTGGAGCATGCCGTCCCATAGGAAGCCAGCCGCAGTAACGACGATATGCACGTCGCCGTAGGCTTCGACGGCCAGATTGGCGAGCCGCTCGCCGACGTCCGGGTCCGTGACGGACGCCGCCAAGCCGACGGCTTTGCCGCCGTCAGCCTCGATCTGCCGAATCGTCTCATCCAGCGGGCCTTGATCGCGGTCGTTCACCACGACGCTCGCGCCCTCACGCGCCAGCCTCAGGGCGACGCCCTGCCCGATTCCGCGCCCCGCGCCGGTAACGATCGCGACGCGCCCAGCTATGCCGTCAACCATGCCCCCTCCTCGGTCCTCCCCCGCAGACGGGGGAGGAGGAATACGATCGGTCCTCTCCCACTTGCGGCCCCCTCTAGGTCTCCCCCGCAGACGGGGGAGAGGTTTAGCCCGATGGGTCGCATCATTCTATAGGGTACGGCGACGGCAATGGCCACAGCGCGCTAGAATCGGAATTGCTTGGAGGTCCTACATGGCGCTTGCACACGACTTTCTTCACGAGTTCGCCCACGCGTTGATCGACGCGGAGCACACGCTTACCCCCATCAAGCCCTTCACGGACAGGGCCCCGGAGATGACCGAGGACGACGCCTACGCCATCGCGGCGGACGTGCTAGGGCATGAACTGGAGCACGGGCATCGAATCGTCGGGAGGAAGGTGGGGTTCACGAATCGCGATATCCAGGAGAAGCTCGGAGTCCATTCGCCGAACTTCGGGACGCTGCTAGACGACATGACGGTGAGGAACGGCGGGCGTGTCAAGACCTCGTCGATGATCCAGCCCAAGGTCGAGCCAGAGATGGCGTTCCGCCTGAAAGAGCCGCTCAAGGGGCCGGGGGTAACGCTGGAGGACGTCATCGCGGCGACCGAATATGTGTTCCCAGCCCTCGAAATCGTTGACAGCCGGTTCGAGGGCTGGAGGTTCGGCCCGGCCGACGCGACAGCCGACAACGGCTGCGCGGGCAAGATAGTCATCGGCAGCACGAGGCTTCCGCCGGGCGCGCTCAACCTGGCTGGCGAGGAGGTCGCGATCTTCCGGAATGGAGACGAGGTCAAGCGGGCGAAGTCGGTCGAGGTGTTGGGCAATCCCGCGAACGCGGTGGCCTGGTGCGCCAACAAGCTCGGCGAGCTCGGCAGGGGGCTGCGCGCGGGCGAGTTCGTCCTGACCGGCTCCATCGCGGGAGTGACGGCCGCTGAGGCAGGCGACGAGTTTCAGGCCGAATTCGCCAACCTCGGCATGGTGAGCGTGCGGTTCACCTAGGCGCGGCCGCCTGCTCTCTAGCTCTCCCCCCGCAGGCGGGGATGCAGGATCCTCGCGGCGGCGGGGCAGGCACGGACAGGGCGTAGCCCCGTACCTATCGGCGAAGCCGAACGCTCCCATCCGCGGCGCGGCTTATCTAGGCGCGGCAACGAGGGCTTCTCGTATCGATTCGATCTGCTCCGAGGTGAGGCCTGCGCTTCGAGCGTAGCCTTCCGCGCCGCCGTAGCTCGTCCCCAGGTGGTCGAGCGTTCTCTCCATCACCGAGGGACGGATGGAGGCCAGCTCGCGCACCAGCTTCTCATCCGCGCCGTTAGCGATGGCGACCTCGACCGTGCGGGCGCGGAGGTCTCTGGTGGGAACGTCGCTCAGCATGTAGTCGCGGACGATATCGGCGCGCGATACCCCGGCAATCGCGAGGAGGAGCGCGACCACGAGTCCTGTGCGGTCTTTGCCGACCGTGCAATTGACCAGGGCGGGGAAAGCTCCGGGCGCGGCGAACCGCTGCAAGGCCGTCGATACGCGGGATGCGTTGTCTTCGAGGAAGAAGAGATTCATCTCTTCCAACGTGCTGACGGGCTCGGACCAAGGGGCTGTCAAATCCGAAAGGGGACTGTTGTGATAGACGACAGCCGCATGGCTGCTCAGGGGGTGCGCCCGGTTCCGGACCTCATGGGGGTACCGTACGTCGAGGGCGCTCCGCACCCCAAGCTCAACGATCTGGTCGAGGCCTTGCTGTGGGACACCGTGGAGGCTGTCGGAGCGGAACAGGGTGCGCCATCGAATGGAGCCTCCGCCGTCGACCCGGTAGCCGCCCGCGTCACGGAAGTTATGCGTGCCGGGTATGGGGATGTGGCGTTGGGGCGGGTCGTCCATGAGTTCTCCTGCTCGGGGGTCCAGCGTGAAGCTATAGGGATTGTACTGGTACCATTCTCCGCATGGCGGCCTCTCTCCCGCGTGAGGGACGATTACTCACGCTCAAGCTCGATGGTCTTGGCAGGCAGGGCGAGGCGCTTGCGGAGGACGGCGGCAAGCAGGTGTTCGTGTTCGGCGGCATCCCTGGAGAGACGGTCGTTGCTGAGGTGACAGCCGAGCGCCGAGGGTACGTGGCCGCGCAGGTGGTGGAGGTCCTCGACTCTTCGCCCGACCGCGTGGCGCCGGAATGCGGCTACTTCGGCGCGTGCACGGGCTGCCAATGGCAGCACATCGACTATGACCGGCAGCTCGAAATGAAGCGCGAGGCCGTCGTTGACACGCTGGCGCGCGTCGGGGGAGTCGAAGTCGACGTGCTGCCGACACTAGCTAGCCCGGACCGCTTGGGCTATCGCAACCATGCGCGGTTCACCGTTAGCAAGCAGGGCGGGCGGCTCGGCTTCGTCCACAAGGAGCGGCGGCGCCACGTCGAGATAGAGAAGTGCTTGCTGATGGCGCCCTGGATCAACCAGGCGCTCGACGCGCTCCAAGGCCGCGTCGCCGAGACGACGCAGCTGTCGTTGCGCTACGGGGTGAACACGGGGAGCTTCCTACTCCAGCCGACCTTTCAGAACATGGACGTGCCGCTGGCGTCGGGGCAGAAGCACTACGAGGAGGAGATGCTGGGACAGCGGTTCCAGGTGTCGTCGCCTTCCTTCTTTCAGGTGAACACGCGGCAGGCCGAGCGGATGGCGGAGCTTGTCATGGACGAGCTCCGACTGGACGGTTCGCAGACAGTCGTCGACGCCTACGCGGGGGTCGCGACGTTCGCGGCGCTGATGGCGGGCCGGGCCAAGCGGGTAATCGCAGTCGAGGAGTCATCATCGGCGCTAACGGACGCGCGGGTGAACGTCGCGGGCATCGGGAACGTCGAGCTGCATCGGGCGAGGACGGAGGACGTGCTGATGGGCCTCGCCGGGTCCGGCGTGGACGCGGTCGTTCTCGATCCGCCGCGTGCGGGCTGTATGCCGGGGACGCTCGACGCGCTCCTCGACGCGCCTCCGGAGCGCATCGTTTACGTATCGTGCGAGCCGGAGACGCTTGCGCGCGACCTGGCCGTGCTGACGGCGGGGCCTTTCGTGATTGCACGGACGCAGCCGGTGGACATGTTCCCACAGACTCGCCACGTCGAGACTGTCGTCACGCTCGTCCGGGACGACGAGCGCCTCGCCAAGCTGAGGGCCCGCGCCGAACTCGTGCTCGCGTCGTCGTCACCGCGGCGCATCGAGATTCTGGGCAGGCTGGGACTCGACTTCACAGCTACCGCGTCGGACATCGATGAACCGTCGGCGCCGCCCGGCATTGACGCCGTGCAATTAGCGAGGGAGCGCGCCCTCGCCAAGGCCCAAGACGTGGCCTCCCGCCGGAGCACGGGCACAGTAGTGGGGGCGGACACGGTCGTCGAACTCGACGGCTTGGCGCTAGGGAAGCCGCGTGACGCCTCGGACGCGAGGCGGATGCTCGAATCGCTGCGCGGCCGCGAGCATCGCGTCGTCT
Source organism: Dehalococcoidia bacterium (assembly GCA_965219425.1). GTDB lineage: Bacteria > Chloroflexota > Dehalococcoidia > Lucifugimonadales > Australimonadaceae > S5-327. The sequence goes on along the minus strand of OZ244741.1, from coordinate 2,502,488 downwards.
CGGCCGTTGCGCTGGTCGACGCTGCGACGGGCGAGGAAGCGGACGGTTATCGGGCGTCGCGGGTCACGATGCGGGACTACTCCGACGACGAAATCGAGGCCTATATCGCATCGGGCGACCCGATGGACAAGGCGGGGGCGTACGCGGTGCAGAGTGAAGCGTTCGCTCCCGCCACGGAAGTGCGCGGCTGCCACCTGAACGTCGTCGGGCTTCCGGTGTGCGCGATGCTGAAGCTGGCGCGAGGGTTCGGCCTGCGCGTCAAGCCGGCGGTCGACGGGCCGTGGCCGGAGCTGCGGCGGTGTCCCGAGTGCGAGAGGTCCGTCTACCCCAAGACGCCGAGCGGCCGGAGCAGGCGATGAACCTGTTCGGCATCGGCAATCTGGAGCTGCTATGGGTGCTGATCATCGCTCTGGTTGTGCTCGGTCCAGGGCGGATGGTGGAGGCGGCGCGAACCGCGGGCAAGTTCTGGCGCGAGGCGCAGCACGTGCTGCGGACGGCGGCGGACGCGGCGACGGTCGATCTGGACGCTCCCCCGCCGGCGAGAATGCCACCACGCGACCCGCTGCCCGAGCCGGAGGATGCGGTCGCGAGGGGCGCCAACTCCAGCGTCGAGGAGGCCGCCGAGGGCGAGCCGGCGCCGCGTAAGAGCGAGGGCTCCTAGCCGTGGCCTCGGACGCCATGACGCTCCGGGACCATCTGGATGAGCTGCGCAGGCGGCTTATCCTCGTAGTCGTCTTCATCATCGCCGCGATGATTGCGGCGTTCGTGTTCCGCAACCAGCTGTTCGACTTCCTGTTGGAGCCAGGGTTCGGGGACCTGGACGAGAAGCCGATCGCGACCGAGGTGCTGGAAACCGTGGGCGTGACGTTCAAAGTCACGCTGATGGCCGCGTTCGTGGCGTCGCTGCCGGTGGCGCTGTACCAGCTGATCATGTTCGCATCGCCTGGGCTTACGGGTCGGGAGCGTCTATACCTGTTCATGTTCCTGCCCGGCGTGCTGATCGCCTTTGGACTCGGGGCCGCGTTCGCCTACTACGTCCTATTTCCGCCGGCGTTCGCGTTCCTGTTCAACTTCGGCTCGGAGAACGTGAACGCGGAGATCCGCATATCGAGCTACGTGAATGTGGTGACGTCGCTCATGTTCTGGATGGGTGTGGTCTTCCAGATACCGCTCGTGCTGTTCGCGCTGGGGCGGCTGGGCATCGTCACGCCGCGATGGCTGTCGCGGTTCAGACGTTTCGCCATCCTGCTGGCGTTCGTGGCGGCCGCGATCATCACGCCGACGTTCGACCCGGTGAACCAGACGCTGGTGGCGGTCCCCATCATCGTGCTGTACGAGCTCGGCATCGTGCTGGCGCGGGTCGGCCAGCGGCTGCGCCGCCGCTCGCAGCGCGCCGAACAGGGGCCAGGCCGGTTGCGGCGCGTCTGTCGCAAGCTGAAGTTCTGGCGCTGGTTCCGGCGGGGCGACGAGTAGGTGGCGATAGCCGCCAGAGTTGCGAAGGCCATGCCGTTCTACTACGGCTGGGTCGTCGTAGGCGTGGGCGCGGCGGCCAACACCTCGCGAGTCGTGGGCTCAGTCGAGGTGGCAAGCGTTTTCGTCGCCGCGCTCATCGCGGAGCACGGCTGGAGCAGCACCCTTCTGGCGACGGCGACCTTCATCGGCAGCTCGGGAAGCGCGCTGGGCGGCCCGTTCATCGGCCGCATCTTGGACAGGCGCGGGCCGCGGCTCATCACACCCATCGGGACGACGCTCGTGGCGATATCCTGCTTTGCGCTGGCCTCGACGGACTCGATCCTCTTCTACATCGCGTTCTACAGCGTAGTCAGGATGGCTGGGCAGGGGCTCGTGCAGTTCTCCAGCCAGATCACTGCAGCCAAGTGGTTCGAGCGGCGGCGGGGCCGGGCCATCGCGCTGCTGTCGCTCATATCGAGCGTCGGACTGGTCCTCGCTCCGCCGATAGCGCAGACCGTCATCAACGGCGCGGGCATAGCGGCGGGCTGGGCCGTGTTCGGCTTCCTAGCGTTGTTGCTGGGCACGGTCCCGTCGGCGCTCCTACTGGCGCGCCGCCCCGAGGACATGGGCCTGGAGCCGGACGGGGCGCGGAGCGCGGCGGGACCGGCGAACGTCGGCGCCCAAGCGCCTCCGTCCAGCCACACGCTGAGCGACGCGGTCCGTACCCCGGCTCTCTGGTTCATCGTGCCGGCGGTCTTCATGATCTCCGCGGTCATGACGGGCTACGGGTTCCACCAGCTCGCCTTCTACGTCGAGCGGGGCATCTCGCCGTCGACGGGAGCGGCCGTCATCAGCGTCTTCGCGTTCGGATTCAGCGTCGGCGGCGTGACGTGGGGCGCTCTGGCCGACCGGTTCGCTGTGCGCGCGCTGCTGACCATCCTCTACGCGGTGGGCGCGGGGCTAACGCTTCTGCTGCTGAACGTCCACAGCCCGTGGCAGGCGTTCGTGTCCGCGTTCGGTTTCGGGTTCCTCGTAGGCGGGTCGATTCAGCTGCCGACGCTGCTGCTCGCGGCCTATTTCGGCAGGACGCATCTCGGCGCGATAGGGGGAGTCGTTCACATGGCGCGGGGCTTCGGGCTGGGCAGCGGCCCGCTGATAGGCGGTCTGATCATCGACGCTTGGCGCTATGAGGCGGCGTGGACGGCGCTCGCCGTGATGGCCGCGGTAGCGGCGGTCCTCATGGGCCTCGCCAGGCGTCCGGCGCAAGCGGCGGAGGTTTCTGGCTAGGTTGGCGGCAAGTCCCGTCTCTGCCCGGCTGTCCCTCCACCTCCGCGCCGATGCCTGTGGCACAATGCGGGCAGTCCCCCGAGCAAGGAGGCGCTCCATGCCAGACCTCGATACGCTGATGAACAACGTCGCCCTCGCGAATCGTATGCTCTACGAGATGGGGCTCGCCGACGCCTCGACCATCGAGCGCGGACACGTGAGCTTTCGCCTTCCGGACGAGCCGGACAAGTTCATCATCAAGGCGCTCGGGCCGTCGCTGTCGCAGACCTACGCCAAGGACATGGTCGTCGTGGACTTGAACGGGTACAAGGCGGGCGGGCCGAGGGAGAACAACCTTCCGAACGAGGTCAAGATGCACTCGTGCCTGCTGCGCGAGCGCCCTGACATCAACTCGGTGGTGCACGTGCACCCGCGCTACACCGTGCTGATGAGCGTGTTGCAGGAGCAGATGGGGCCGATGTGCATCGAGGGGATGCCGCTCTTCGCCGAGCCTATCCCGATGTTCCCCAGCCCTCGCCTCATCATTCACGAGAAGGACGGAGCGGAGGTCGCCCGGCTTATGGGCTCACACAGCGCCATCATGCTCCAGGGGCACGGCGCCGCCACCGTGGGCGGCGACATGGAGGACGCGATGGTCAACATGCTGCACCTGGAAGAGCAGGCGCGCATGAACTATCTGGCTGTTTGCGCCGTCGGGAGGGACCACGCCGTCCTTACGCCCGAACAGCGCGCCGAGTTCGTGGCGAACATGCGCTCCATGCCGGACGCCGACCACCTCAAGCCGGAGGTCGCCCCTACGGCGCGCAAGCCCAGCGGCATCTGGCGTCACTACGCGGCGCAAGCGGGCGGGGTGGAGGGCTGAGGCTCCCCTAATTGGTATGACGCCAGCGGTCTACCACAGGAAGCGCAATCCGCCGGCGGGCGCGGTCTACGTTGGGCGTCCGTCGCAGTGGGGCAATCCGTTCGTCATCGGCAAGGACGGAACGCGGGAGGAAGTGCTCGTCAAGTTCCGCGAATACGCCGTCGATCGTTTGGTGTCGGAGCCGGACTGGCTCGGACCGCTCGCGGGCAAGGATCTGGTCTGCTGGTGCGCTCCCCTGTCATGTCACGGGGACGTGCTTATGGAACTGGCGAATCTTCCTTGCTAACCCCACGTCCGGCTCCTCCCCGCAGAAGACGGCCCCCTCTCTAACTCTCCCCCGCAGACGGGAGTGAGGATTTTCGCGGGAATGACGAGGGTAGTTGGGGGCGAACGCTTCTCCTCCCCCGCGCGTCGCTGCGCTTGCGCGTCCCCTCCCGCAGACGGGAGGGGGTTTCCTGGATTCCCGCGTTCGCGGGAATGACGGAGGGGGCGCGGGAATGACGGGAGGGAGGCTATTGCCAGGCGGCGAAGCCCATGGCGCAGCCGGTGCCCGCGGGGGTGCGGTAGCACGGCTGATAGTCGACGAAGGTCATGTCCAGGTGCTCCATCGCGCCGCCGATGGTGACCCAGTTCCTGATCTCGGTCGTGCCGAGGATCAGCTTGTCGGCGGGGAGCGACGTGAGGGTCGCGACGTCCTTCGCTTCGAGGGCCGCGAGGGTTGCCCGGTCGATCTGTTCGTCGATGATGAAGTGGCTAAGCCCGCCGGAGGCCATGATGGCCACGCGCGCGTCGCTTGGCCAGGACTCGATGGCCTCGCGGAGCACTCGTCCCACCTCGTAGCATCGGGAGGAGGTGGGCTGGTTTGGCGGATAGAAGCAGTTGACCATGAAGGGGACGACGGGGATGCCGCCCTCGGGGAGTATGTAGCGGTAGAGGAACGCGAATGCGTGCCCTACCCCGACGTCTTCCCGCAGGCTGTTGGTCACGGCGAGGTCGACGCCGGATTGCACGCAGTGCTCGATGATGTGGCGCGCCAGTTCGGGGTGCGCGGGTTAGGAGGCGTCGGCCATGGGGTCTTGGGCGTCGGTCCAGGCCCGAGGCCCTTTCGACCACGCCTGTCGGAGGGCGGTGTCGCGGCTGGGACCCCGACGCTCGCGCACGGGGAGAGCGTCGCCGTAGTAGACGGAGAACATGGGCATGTTGTCTTCGAGGAACTGCTCGTGCTGGTCGTCGCCGATGACGACGATCACGTCGGGAGAGACCTCGGCGACGGTGTTCTTGAGCACGCCCAGCGCGCGGTGACAGGCCGCGTAACGCTCGTCGAACTTCTCCTGAGTAATCTCGTCGGCGATGCCGGGGAGATCGCGGGCAAGGAGGGCCTGGTAGTCGAAACGCGGGTCGTTGGTGTCCTTCTCCAGGAGGAGCGACCACTTGTCCGGCGTCATCCGCAGCTGGGGGCCATGGGACGTAGCAAAACCGAGTACGACCTTTGCCATAGCGCGCCTCCCGCAAGGGTGAGTGGGGTCATCATACGCGCCGGCGTTCCCCTCTCCTAGTAGGCGGGGGCCCCCTCTCTAACTCTCCCCCGCAGACGGGAGAGGGGACTCGAATGGCGGGCGGGGCGCGGCCCCCTCTCTAACTCTCCCCCGCGGACGGGAGAGAGGACTCGGAAGAGTGACGGGTGGCGCCTACTCCAGGGTTTTGAGGCTGGGGACGAGGGAGCGGAAGTACTCATAGGCGTGGGAGGCGCGTTTCACCCAGTCGGGGCCGAAGCGCGCGGCGTACTCCTCCGTCAGTGGAGTCGGCGTTCCGACGATGGACGCGATGACCTGGATGATGGCGGCGCGCTCCAGGTAGATAGTGTTCGAGACCGACTCGTCCATCGACGAGCCGACCACCACGACGCCGTGGCCGCGCAATAGCGCCGCGCCGCGTTCGCCGAGCGTCTCCGCGACCTCGCGTCCTTGCTCCGTCGTCGTAATCAGGTCGGGCTTCGGGTAGATCGGAGTCTCGGGCGCGAAGGGGACTGCTTGGTTGTACAGCGCCTTGATCGGCGTGTCCGCCGCGCCGATAGCCGTCGCCACCAGCTGGTGCGTATGCACCACCGAGTTGACGTCCGCCCTCGCCTGCAGGATCGCGGCGTGGAGGGCGGCCTCACGCGGCGGGACAGGAGCGTTTATCACGCGCCCCTGCTGGTCGTCCGGCACCCACTGGGCGTCGCCGCCCTCGAGGTAGGCGTCGATGTCTACCGCGATTATGTCCTCGGGCCGAATCTGGTTGTGGGCGCGCAAGACGGGTTTGATGTACATCACGTTCGTGCCGGGAACCCGCGCGCTGATATGGCCGTGGAAGTCGACGAGTCCTTGGTGGTCGAGGACGTGGGAGCTTTCGGCGACCTGCCGCTTCAGCTCTTCGATGTCATGCGTCGTTGTCATGGTTTCCCCTAGATGACTCTTCCTCAATCCTCTCTCAGCCCCCGGCTGCGAGGAGGAGGAAGAATGCTCTCATGCGCTCTCTCTTGGGAGCGAGATTGTGGGCGCGGGTTGCGGCGGAACAGGCCTCTTCGCGAAGGCCAGCAGGACGGCCGCCCCCGCGAACGTCGCGACCGCCGAGTAGAACACCGCCTGGTAAGAGCCGGTCGCGTCCCGGAGCAGCGACATCAGGTACGGCCCCAAAGCGAGTCCCACCAGCAACGCCGTCTGCACCATACCCGAGATGACGCCGTAAGAGCGGCGGCCATAATAGTTGGCGACGAGCAGCATGAGAATCGAGCCCTCTCCGCGCGACGCGACTCCAAGCAGCGCCCCGTAGCCGACGGCGATAACCGGGTTCGATACGAACTGGAGCCCGAACGCCAAGGCCATGCCCATAATCATGGTGAAGATGCCAAGAAGGCGTTCCGAGATGTGTTCCGCCAGGAAGCCCCAGAGCGTGTTGGCGAATGCGCCGGAGATGGCGAACATGCTCACCGCTCCCACCCCGACGCCGAGCGCGAGCCCTTGCTGCTCGTAGTACTGCGGCATGTGGAAGGGAAGCCCGCCGCCGCCGTAGTTCATCAGGATGATCGACGCCAGAATCAAGGTCAGGGCAGGCGTTCGGATGGCCTGCCTGAACGTCCACGACTGCGCCATCTCGCGTTCGGTCCGCTCGGCCGCCTCGGCCTCCGTTGACGCGTCGTCGCCGTCCGGGAGCAGGCCCATCTCCTCCGGGGTGCGTCGGAGGACCAGCGCATTGGGGACCACCAGGAACACGAGCACGCTCACTCCGAATACCACCCATACCCATCGCCACGTCAGCCCGGCGCTGATCATAATCAGCGCCGCCGGCCCTATCGCGAACGTCCCCATGGGATGGGCCGTGCCCGTGAGTCCGATCGCCCGTCCACGCATCCGCCGGAACCAGTTCACGACCATCACACGAGGGACGACGCCAGCGATGAGGTTCTGCGCGACGCCGCGGGCCAGGGCATAGCCGATGTAGAGGAACCAAACGTTGGGGGCGGCCGCGATAATGAAGAAGGAGCCGGCCATGATAAGTGCCCCCGCGCTCATCAGGAGCCGTGGGCTATAGCGATCTGCGAGGAGTCCGATGAAGGGAGCGCTCACCCCCGCGACGATGCCGCCGGCGGTCACCGATCCCGCGATTGCGGTCGCGCTCCAGCCCGTGGCGTCGCTGATTGGGTCGACGAGCAGTCCGATGAATGCTTGGCTCGTAGGCCCGGCGAACGCCCCAGTCAGCAGTATCACGGCCAGGATGTACCAACCGTAGAAGAAGCGGGGTTTGGCTTTGGCAGGCGTCGTCAAAGGAACAGAGCTCTAGGGATGCCCGCAGGTTACGCCGGTTGGAATGGCCAGACCAGAGGCGGCCTTGGGAAGGCCCCTCCTCAGTCCTGCCCCCCCCCCCCCGACCCCTCCTCAATCCTCCCCCGCAGACCCCCTCCTCAGACCTGCCCCGCAGACCCCCTCCTCAATCCTCCCCCGCAGACCCCCTCCTCAATCCTCCCCCGCAGACCCCCTCCTCAATCCTCCCCCGCAGACCCCCTCCTCAGTCCTGCCCCCCAGACCCCTCCTCAATCCTCCCCCGCAGACCCCCTCCTCAATCCTCCCCCGCAGACGGGAGAGGAGGACGGGCAGACCCAGAGACGGGGAGCGAGGTTACCGCCTGCGGGGTCTGTCAACGAATTAGCTGACATCTACAAGAATGACGAACCGGGAGGGCGCGGGAGTGACGGCCTGGGGCTAGGCGTGGGCGTGGATGGGAGCGCCTTCGCGCTCGGCGAGGAAGGCGGCGTAGGGGGCCTCGGCGAGGTGGAGGGCGTGCGTTTCGGGGTCGCATGCCGAGCCGACCCACACTTCGCCGTCCGCGAAGTGTTCCTTCTTCCAGACCGGGACGATGTGCTTGATGCGGTCGACCACGTACAGGCCAGCAAGGAACGCCTCCAGCCGGTGGGGGGCGCCCGCCGCGACCACCAGACTCACGTCGCCGATGTCGAGGGGGCCAAACCGGTGCCGCGCCGCCATCGCCGGGATATCGAACCGGACCATCGTCTCTTCGAGAATCTGTCCGATAACCTTCGCGGCCATGCGTTCGTCAGCCTCGTACTCCAAGCGCACGACCTTGCGGCCTCCCGTGTTGTCGCGCGTCGTGCCCTCAAAGGTGACGATAGCGCCGTTGAAAGAGCGGCGCACCGCGTCCGCCAATTCGCGGGCCTCGATCTCGTCGGTCCCGACGCGCACGTCCACTCCACCGCTGACCGGCGGGTAGAGGGCGACGTCGTCGCCATCGCTGAGCGGGTAGGCCGGGTTGGCGAACTCCTCGTTCACCACGATGAGGTGCGGCCTGAAGTCTCTCGGAAGCGACGGCGTCGCGTCGAGCAGGGCCGCGATTGCATCAGCGACGGTCGCGCCATCGCCGAGCGACAGGTTTATGCGGTCGGCGCCTGCGCGCTCCCGGTAGGAGGCGTAGAGGCGTATCAGGACGTTCATGGGGCGATTATAGCGGCAATGGGTTCCGGGGATTGCTGCCTGTGCTAAGATGGGAGTGGTCGCTGACTGAGCTAGCGTAGGGGGGACGGGTCACCGGAAGGGTGGCGCCGTCCCCTCGGTTTATTCTCCGATTCCAACAGCATCTGCCGGCCTGCGCGAGCCCAAGAACTCAGTCACCCTGACGAACCCTGATACCCCGGCATCGATAGTCCCCCTTGGATGCTTCGCGTGCTCCTTGACGATATCCGCCACCAGGTGAGCAAGCTGGAGTCCGCCTGTATAACGCGAATCACTGATAACAAACAGAGCGATTGGCGGGAACCTGAACGGCCGTTGTAGATGTGGAGGAGTAGACACAAGGTAATCTTCCATCTCTGTTCGCTGCCGCCGGTTGATTGAAATTCGATCAAGCACCAAGTGAATCGATTTCGCACCTACCTCTTCGTCTAGGCTGAAGCGGTGTTCGAGCGATTGACGCAGCAAGTAGTTCCGAAGTCGGTGACTTGCTTCGGGCTTGCCAAGTTTGACGAGCCTTGCGTCAGAGTCGAACCAAGAGAGGTATCTTCCTCTGTACCGGACTTTGTGGATATAAAGACCACTGGCGTGCACGATATCGATTTCCGAGAGTTGACTGAGCTTTTGCAACAACGCTCGACCGAGCTGATGCCGTGAGTCCACCTCGAATTTTCGATATAGGCCCACCCGAGTCCGTTCTTCTGCGAGAAGCTCTCGCAGGCTCTCGTAGGAGTCCGCCTTCAATTCGAGAATGCCAAACCCGAAATGGGGCGTGCCGCCGAGACCGAGGTCTCCCGTCTCGTCCACAAAGACAAAGTGCTCTTCCATGGATATCCAGGCTCTTAGTCTACCCGCCGCCTCTCACTTCGCGCTCGGTCGCGTGTAACCTATGGCCATGCCCGCCCGGGGGATGCGGAGCGACCAGTCACTGTTCGAGCACGTGCGGCGTCAGCGCGAGGCTGAGAACGCGCCGCTGGCAGCCCGGATGCGACCGAGGACGCTCGACGAGTTCGTGGGCCAAGAGCACCTGCTCGGAGAGGGGCACGTGCTCGAACGCGCTATCCGCACCGGACCGACGCCGTCGATGGTGCTTTGGGGTCCGCCCGGCATTGGCAAGACGACGCTCGCCCGTCTCCTCGCCAGCTTGACCGAGTCCCACTTTATCGCGCTGTCCGCCGTCACCTCCGGCGTGGCCGACCTGCGGAAGGCCGTCGAGGAGGCGCGGGAGACCCGGGCCACCGCCGACAAGGGGACGATCCTGTTCATCGACGAGGTCCACCGTTTCAATAAGTCGCAGCAGGACGCCATCCTCCCCCACGTGGAGAACGGTACGGTCGTCTTCATCGGCGCGACGACCGAGAACCCTTCCTTCGAGGTCATCTCCGCGCTGCTGTCGCGCAGCCGGGTGCTCACGCTCAAACCCCTGACCGACGACGAGGTCGCGCGCGTCGTGCGCCACGCCCTCGCGGACAGGGAGCGCGGCCTCGGAGGAGAGAACGTGTCCCTCGACCCAGACGCGCTCCAGTTCCTGCTGGACGTGGCGTCGGGCGACGCGCGGGTGGCGCTCAACGCGGTTGAGCTGGCGACGGAGATTGCGTTCCGGGACTCCGACGGCGGGAAGCGCATCGACCGCCCGCTCATGGAGGAGGCCCTTCAACGCCGGGCCCCTCTCTACGACAAGGCCGGCGACAGCCACTACGACACCATCTCCGCCTTCATCAAGTCGATTCGCGCGTCCGATCCGGACGCCGCTGTGTATTGGCTGGCCCGGATGCTCGAGGCGGGGGAGGACCCGCTGTTCATCGCCCGCCGCATCGTCATCTCGGCGGCGGAGGACATCGGCATGGCCGATCCGCAAGCGCTGCCCATCGCTGTCGCGGCGCAGCAAGCGGTCCACTTCGTCGGTCTGCCGGAGGGGGCCATCCCGCTCGCGCAGGCGGCCGTCTACCTGGCGACGGCTCCCAAGAGCAACGCCTCGTACATGGCGTTGAACCGCGCGATGGATGAGGTGCGGAATGGGCGGCAGCACCCCGTTCCCCTCCACCTGCGGAACGCGGCCACCGGCCTCATGCGCAACCTCGGCTACGGCCACGGCTACAAGTACGCCCACGACTACGAGGGACACTTCGCCGGTCAGCGGAACTTGCCCGACGAGATGGCCGGCAAGCGCTTCTACGAGCCGGGCGGCGAAGGCTACGAGCAAACGGTGCGCGAGCGCATCGAGACATGGTGGGGCAAGGCCAAGGGCAGCTCCTGATTCCAGGGGAAGAGCGTGGTGATGCGCAGCGCGCAGTGGCTAGTCCCGCCCGAGGTGAACGCGGTGGATGACGAGTTGGGCGAGCAGGAACACCATGACGACCATCCCAATCTCGAGAACAGCGGACGGGACGGCGGTCTCAGACTCCCACCTGAAGTAGCTGAGGGTCCGCGAGGTCAGGGAACTGCACACGGCGACGATCAAGCTGGCCCAAACAAGCCGCCCCATCCTCCCATCCCCGGCCAGCGACCGGACTGCCGCATAAGCCATGACGACGACGCAGACCCTCGTAAGAGCGCCCGTCCAGTACGGCAAGAGCGCGTCAGTCACCATGTCGAAAGGCGAGACGCCGCCCCAATTCCCCGTCGTCCAGACCACGGCGACGTAGCCGATGGCCCCTGAGACGGCCAGGGCGAGGATGACGCCGGCGCCCCTTCGGAGTCCGCTGTCTGCCATCTAGTCGATCCGCAGTTTCAGCACCCTGGGCATTCCATGGACTCCTTGGCAGAATGCGGGCGACTCTACGGCGAAGCGCGGTCTGTGCGCAAGCTCCTGCTGCGGTAGCGTCTCAGGTAGTGGACGAAACCGTGATTTCAGACTGCGGGTCCTATTGACATGTCGCGTTCGTGGAGGTTTACCATATTCATGGACCGGTAGGGAGCGGGCGAGTCTGCTCCACCAGAGAGTCCGCGAGCCGAGCGAAAGGAGGTCTGCCATGTTGAGACGCGCGGTCTACGTGCTCCATCACCGGTGGCACTTCCCTGATTCGGCCCCCGCGGAGGCGTAAGCCTTCGTAGGGGGCGGACGGAAGCCGAAAGCTCCGCTGATGCACACGGGCGACGGGCAACCCGACTAGCGGGACTCCGCCAAATCCGGCAGCGATAGCCGGGAGCGGCAACGGAGCGGAAGGTGAGCTCCCCCCAATCGGGGAGCGGGACTAGCGCCGGAGAGGCCGAAAGGTCGCTCCGGCGTTTTTGTTAGTCCCGCCTAGCCCGACAACGTCCTGCGCCCCAAAGCCCCCGCTGGCCCAGGACTCCTCCTAACGCTGCCGGGGAAGTCACCCGGAGACCGTCACTCACCCCTCAGAGGAACTCCCATGAGCGGAAGCACCTCGGTGGCGAGCCGTCGCGCTTGCCGCTCCATGTCGTAGACCGGGTTGAGGGCGATCAGGTCGATTCCCGTCTCCGCGACCTCGGCGAGACCTTCCGCGCATTGCTCCGGCGTTCCGTACACGCCGACCCGCTCCGCGCGCTGGCCGCTGCCCGAGTGCATGTCGAACCACGGTTGCAGCCGCCGCAGCGCAGTCTCGCGATCGTCCTCCACGCCTACGAATACGCGCTTCGAGGTCGTGAACCCGGCGGGGTCGCGTTGGCGGGCGTCCAGGCAGCGGCGCAGCGCCTCCAGCTCCTCGCTGAGGCGCGCGGTCGACGTGGCGCCCGCTCCCATCCAGCCGTCGCCGAGCCGGGCCGCCCGGTCCAGAGCGGCTGGAGCGTGTCCGCCGAACCACAGAGGAATGGGACGCTGGACAGGCGTGGGACTGATGAACACGTCGTCGAGCTGCCAGAAGCGTCCCTCGAACGTAACGCGCTCCCCCGTCCACAGACGCTGCATCAGCAGCAGGCCCTCTTCGAAGCGGGCCGCCTTGCCCGCGGCGGGCGCGCCGAAGGCGTCGGAGAATCGCGCTCCCGTCGCGTTGCCCATCCCCACGCCGACGATGAGTCGCCCGTTCGAGAGCCGGTCGAGCGTCGCCAGGCTCTTCGCCAAGTTGATGGGGTTGCGCAGCACGCTGATCAGCACCGAGCTGCCAAGCCTCGCCCCACTCGTGAGCGCGGCGGCATACGAGAGCAACGGTATCGGCGCGAGGTCATTGTGGGCGTTGATGGCCTGCTCGACGACCCAGCAGCTGTCATAGCCAAGCTCCTCGACCGCCGCGAAGAACGGCGGAAGGACCGAGACGTCGATCTCGCCGGGAAACCGCTGGGGTATCGCGATGCCGAACCGGAGATTGGGGTTGATGGTCATGTCCTACTCCGCGAGGCGCAGTTTAGAAGAGCTCGGCTGTGAGCTCGAACCCCACGGCCCGATAGAAGGCGCTCGCCCTCCGCGTGGGCACGACGACCTCGACCGAGCCCCGTTGTCTGCCGAGGCGGCGACGGACTCAACCAACCGGCGCCCAATGCCCCGGCGGCGGTCCGACTCCTCTACATAGAGCTCCAGTATCTCGGTGATTGGGCCGTTCGCAAAGAGTGTCCGAACGTCGGCCGCATAGACGTAGCCTTGGATTCCATCGTCGTCCTCCGCCACCAGCAGATGGGCTGACGATGAACCAATTAGCTCCGGATAGGCGGCGTCGAAGGCTGCGCGGGAAGTCGGATAGCTCGTCGCAAGCAGCGTGAGCAGGCGAAAGACGGCGTCGGCGTCGGCAACGGTTCCCGGCCGGATGCGATTCACAACGCTACCCGAGGAACCGCCGCTGCTGCCCCGCCTCCTCGATGTAGTGCGTGGTCCGCGCCGTCGTGGTCTGCCTGAGGCTCGCCCATACCGCGGTGGTCAGGCCCTCATGGACCCGGTCGATCTCATGGGTGAAGCGCACCAGGAGCCGGCGGTAGTCGTCGCCGAGCAACTGGTTGACGCGTGTCTCGTTCGAGAAGCGCAGCGCAGCCGCCAGGTCACTCTCGATGCTTGGGTAGACCTCGCGCACGAATGCGAGGTCCTCCTGGTCTAGCGCGGCGAGGCCCAAGAGCTCGGGCGGCACGCCGATCGAGTAGAGCGCGGCGGTGAAGGCGATGGCCCTCGGCAGGGTCACGTCGCTGGAGCCTGAAAGCGACCGCCCGTAACCGAACAGTCCGACGTGCAGCTTGCGCTCCCGCCGCCGGGGCGCCAGGGCCGAGACGGCGGCGACCGTCGGCGCGAGATTGCGAACCTGCTGCTGGTACTCGGCCGCGGCCTTGTCCAGGATGGCCGTGGCCCGCGCCTCGTCGATGGGCGCCGCCGGCGTTTGTTCGTGGGCGTGTATCTCGGCGATTCCCGACCGCACCTGTTCCCGCGGATAGTCGAACTTGAACGCGGACTGCACCGTCAGCGTACGCACGCTGGGGTATTCCCGGAACGCCCGATCGACGTTGATTGGTTTCAAGTGTCCTCGGAAGGGCACGGAGCCCGCTCCGATGATCGGGTATATCGGTATTCCGAGCTCGTCGGACAGCATGTCGAGGCGGCGCAGGCTGGTCTTGAGCAGCAGTTCCGCGCCCACCATCCCGTAGTTGAGCGCCGGGTCGCTCCGCGCCAGGAAGACGCGCTGGTAGGCCTCCTCACGCCCTCGCAGATACTCGCGGACGATGTCGTCGACCCTCAGCATCTGGTCGCGGTCCTCGACGAGGGGGATGATGCGGATGCTCTTGGGCTGAAACTCTCCTATCCAGTCGCCCACGGTGTGCTCGCCCAACAGGGGCTGGTCTTCCTGTCCGACGATGAAGCGTTCGTAGTAGGCCGCGATGCAGGAGAGCTCATCGGCGGAGGTGGTGAAGGGAAGGATGACCTCTTGGATGGGCGCGTCGAGGTCGCCGCCGTAGAACTCGCGGGCGACATCGTAGGCAGTGGTGACGCCCTGAAGCGCCTCCACCATAAGCTTGCGCATCTCCATCTCGATGGCCGGGTTGGGCACCCGCAGCGTGATGACCGCGTCGCGGCCGAGCTTGCGCTCTCCAGTGAAGAAATCGGGGTGGTTGGTAAGGAGCTTCTGGACGACGTGGGTGTCGGTGTCCTTCCCCTCCGAGTCCCACATCTGCTCGTCGCAGCCGAGCTCGAATACGTCGACAGCCTCGCTTATCTCGCCCTCGCCCTTGATTACGCCGTCGATGGCGTAGGAAGGCGCCGCCGCGTTGTCCGGGTGCTGCGTGCTCATGACCTTGGGGACGAGAGGCAAGGCGACCTCCTCAGCTGGTATTGGGTCTAATCATACGTGCGCCGGGCCGGTGGCGCGCGGGCCTCAGAGCGTGCGCTGGATAAATCCGGCCTTGCTCCGCCACTTCGAGTTCACCTTCACCCAGAGCTCGAGGTACACGGCTCGCCCGGCTAGCTCCTCAATCTCGGGCCGCGCAAGGACGCCGACCTCTTTGAGCGCCGCCCCGCCCTTCCCGATGAGCAGCTGCTTCTGCGACCGCTTGTCCACGTACACGACCGCCCTTATGAAGTCGGGCTCCTTGCCCTCACGTTCCTCGTACTCCTCGATTTCGACGGCAACATCGTAGGGGACCTCGTGAGCGTAGAGCTCGAACACCTTCTCGCGGACAATCTCTCCGGCGAGGAAGCGGACCGAACGGTCGGTGAGCATCTCCGCCGGAAAGAGCGCCTCACGCTCCGGCACGGCGGCCTTAATCGCCTCGACTAATGGGGCGAGCCCGTCACCCGTAAGCCCGCTGACCGGCACGATGGCTGCGAAATCGTGCGCGTCCGAATACCGAGCGATCACCGGCAGCAGCTTGTTCTTCGCGACGGTGTCGATCTTGTTCAGCGCCAGGACGGCGCGCGCCCCGGACGCCCGTATCTGCTTCATCAGCTCCTGCTCGACATCGCCCGGATAGCGAGGCTCCGCAACGAGCGTCACAACGTCCGCGTCACCCAATGCCGACGCCAGCTGGCGCGACATAATCGCGTCCAGCTGGTCGCGGCCCTTACGCAGGAACCCTGGCGTATCCAGCAGCCCCACCTGGAAATCGTCGCCCGCAAGGACGCCGAGCAGCTTATGGCGCGTCGTGTGGGGCTTGGCGCTGACGATTGACACCTTTTGCCCCACGAGCGAGTTAAGCAGCGTCGACTTCCCGACATTAGCCCGTCCAACGATGGCGACAAGCCCACTACGAAAGAGAATTGGCATAGTCCGCCGTGAAGCGTTCCATAAACTCCAAGTTTGCTCTCACGAGTCCGTCGTCAGATGTTATCAGGCCCATCTCGCGCAAGGAGTTCAGGTCTCTGGCGAGAGTCTTCTGCCCGAGGCCCCTGTAAAGGCGGGCCAAGGGGTGGGCGTTCTGCCGCAAGTCCCGCACTGGGACCTCGTGTCCGACCAGTCCCAACAGGAACGTCAACTGCCGCTCGCCCGTCTTCCGCCCTAACTTGCCGCCCGCCCCAATCCGCTCACGGGCGAAGTCTTTGAATGCGATGACCCGCACCTCGGCGATTACCTCCGAATGCACCTGCTCCAGCTCCGTCTCCAAGCCGCGCAGGGCGAACTTCACGAACGGGGTCAGGTCGGGGTTCGAGACAAATCGGACGTGCGTCAGCATCTGCACGTATTCGTCGCGATGCTCATAGTAGTAGCTGGCAAGCGAGTAGAAGCCCCTGACGTTCACCTCTGCCTTATACAGGAGAAAACTCTCGACGCCCCTCGATGTGCGGCCGTTACCGTCGTCGAATGGGTGGATGCTGACAAGTAGGAAGTGCGCGGCTATCGCCTGCACGATGGGATCCAATCCACGGCCAGCGCCCTCGTTCAGCCATGTGGT
Organism: Dehalococcoidia bacterium; assembly: GCA_965219425.1. Lineage (GTDB taxonomy): Bacteria > Chloroflexota > Dehalococcoidia > Lucifugimonadales > Australimonadaceae > S5-327. The sequence continues at coordinate 2,486,129 of OZ244741.1, read as the reverse complement.
GAAGTCAGTCATTAGGCCCGGGACGGCAGTGTGGTCGGGTGCGTGGTAGTCGCCGGCGGTCACATTGGCTGAACGGTATCTGCCCGGCTCGTTGTTCGGGTAGTTGATGCCTTCCGTCAGGATACGATGAAACTCCCGCATCAGTTGCTCGGTGAGGGGTTGATTCGGCTCCGCGCGGAGATGGGATTCCACGAATTTCATCAACGCATGGGCGTTCCGAACCTCCCTCTCCTCCCGTTTCCTGCCAGCAAGCGGGGCTGACGCGCCTTCCGGCGCAAAGAGCATGCCTTGCATTCCCTCCTCTCTGTGGACAGGTGGGACCGGCTCCCCCTCCGGCGCAGAGATTACCTTCTGCACCTCCTCCTCGGACATCTCCACTCCCTCAATGCCGGTGGTTCCGCGGATAGCCCGTATGATATTGAGGGCATGGAGCCGGTCTTGGACACCCGGCGGAAGAGGAACCCCGCGAATGGTTCGGGCGACAGCACGTATCGCCGCGATGCTTGAAACCAGCGCAAGATTGGACGAGTCCACACGCAGATCGAAATGGACATCCCAAGAGGGCATTGCAACTCATTCAGTGGACAATGTTCAGGACAATGTCCAAGCCTAATAGGCCGATTTATAAGATAATAGACTGGCCGACCGTAATCTACAATCGGACATCTTGTCAGGCAATGTCCGCGCACCTGTCCACTCCGGCTACGCTCGCAGTCGGGGAATGAACTCGGCCATTTGCGACTCGGCGCCGGACTTCGCCAAGGCTTCGAGGAAGATGTCGTGGATGATAGGGTCCTCGTTCTCGTATTCGATCTGGCCCCCGCCCAAGTTGACGTCCACGTCAGTCTCGCCTTCCATCGCCACGCCAAGGGAGAAGTAGTACTTCTGACTGCCCCAGCGGAAGGCGAGGTAGCGGGCGGGCGTGGCGCCGCCGTTGAAGTGCTGGTGGAACCAGCCGTTGGGCGGCACGACCATCGACCCCGGCCTCCAATCGACGCGCTCCACGCCGTCGTGCGGGCTGCCGTGGGAGGGCCAAAGCAGCGAGTAGCCCTCGCCCTTGAGGATGATGACGTGAGCGCCTGGCCCGTGGCGGTGCGCCTTCTTGTAGGTGCCCACCGGAAACTCGGAGATGTGCGCCGTCTGCGTCTGGTCGGCCAGCTCGAACTTGATGTGCGCCCCGCCGGCGCCGCGCTCCTTCCACGTAAAGGTCGTGAACGTCTCCACGTCCGGCACGAAGTTCGTCTCCCAGGCGTTGGTGCGGCCCGTGGTGGCCGTCCACATCTTGCCCTCGCCCTGGAAGCTCTTGGGATTGCCGATCCGGTCCTCGAACACATAGGGGTTGTTGAATACGAAGCCCTCGTTGTGGAAGAGGTTCATCGTGAGGGGGGCGGTCGTGACGGCAACGAACCGAGCGGGCTCGGCGCCGCTGCCGTTCAAGTGCTGGTGCCAAACATTGACGGGAACCGAAAAGATGCTCCCCTTCTTCCACTCGAAGCTGACTCGGCTGTTGGGGTCGTCGCCGACGAGCGTCGCGCCTCGCCCTGTCAGCACGTAGATGTTCTTCTCGAAGATATGCCGCTCGGGCGCCATCTTGCCGCCTGGCGGAATCTCGGCCACGTAGGCGTCGTTGGTGTCGGCGGCGCCGTCGAGATTGATGTAGGCCCCGCGACAGTCCAGTCGCGCCCAGTCCCCCACCTCCACGGTCCGCAGGTCATCGACGGCGAACCCGGTGATGACGGGAATGCCCTCCCTGGCTTGGAACTCGCGGTAGGCATCGTGCTTGACGATGCGCTCCTGGTCAGGACGTATCTCAGGCTTGGACGTGGTCATGGGTCTTCCTCCGGCAGCAGGGTGCGTCTTGAATGGTACACGGAGCTAGGGTGGGCGTGAGCGTGAGAAGCGCCTCAGACTCGGGTGGCCGCAAGAGCGGTCCCGCCGCCAGTCCTCCACCCACCTATGGAGCGGGCGATGGGATTCGAACCCACGACCCTCTGCTTGGGAAGCAGATGCTCTACCCCTGAGCTACGCCCGCGCCGGTGACGATTTTAGGGGAGCGGGCGCCGGCAGTCCACCGAGCTACGGCGCGAGCCGGTTCCACGCGACGACGGCGGCCACCGCGACGCCCGCCAGGTCTATGAGGCCGCCGAAGCTCAGTGCAGAGAGGGCCGTAAGCGAGACTGGAGCCGTGGCCAAGAGGGTGGCCCCGAGCGCCATGTACTGGTAGGCGCGGCCGCGGCGGCGGTTGACAGCCGCGCCTACGCCCTGCCCGATGGCGTAGCCCAAGCCCAGCATCAGGAAAAAGAAGAAGAACCCGGCGCCGGGCACAACCCTGAGCACGATTATCAACGCCACTCCGCCCGCGAGGCCCATGCCTATGGCCGCCGCCACGCCCCGCGCGATGTAGCTCGTCGAGACCTCATGCGTCGGAAGACGAGTGGGGTTCGAGCACTCCCTGCAGCGAATGCCCACGGGGTGCTGGCGCATGCACTCGACGCATATCGATCTGCCGCAGCTGCCGCAGCGCAGGCCGGTCTCCCGGTCGGGATGCCAGTGGCAGACAGGCAACGTTGTCATTTTGAAACCGCCGGGCCGGTGTTCCGGCGCATCCATGCGTCGTGGTCGGCGATGTCCCGGTCGAATACGAGGCGGTTGTACAACAACCGGGGCAGGCCCTCGGAGGAGCCTCGCAGTGAGTTCGACGCGAGGCGCTTAGCCACCGTAACGAGCAGCAGCCCAACCATGAGCAGAACGACTGCAGTGGGACGCTCAAAATAGAGAGCCACGAAGGGCAACGACGCGAACGCGAGCAGCACCCAGACAGCCGCGGCTTGCGTGAACTGCCAGCCGGCCGCTCCCAGGACGATGAAGAACGCCAGCTCCAATCGACCTATAGCTATGAGCACTCCCACGGTGGGAGCGACGCCGCGCCCGCCCTTGAAGCCGAGGAACAGGGGCCAGTCGTGGCCGACGACCGCGAGCAGGCCCGCGGCTGCTTGGACAGCGATATCGAGGTCGAGCAGGCGCGCCAGGTAGATAGGCGTCAGTCCCTTCACGAAGAGGTCAAACAAGCCGCCGGGGACTATCCAGAAGCGCCCGACGTTGTAGTACACATTGGAGGCCCCTACAGTGCCGCTGCCGACCTTCCGGAGGTCGATGCCCTTCACCAGCCGTCCGATGACATAGGCGATGGGCACTGAGCCCAACAGGTAGCCGTAGGCGAGGGTCAGCGCAATCTGAAATGACTCGTTCATGGCGCTAGCGTGCGCGCCCGGCGCGGCGCTCCAGCTCTTCGAATACTTCCAAAGGCGGCCCCGCCGCGCCTGGAAGATGCTCGCTCTGCTTGCCCATCGCGTGGTAGTCGCTCCCGCCGCAGGGGAGCATGTCGTACCGCTCCGCCAGCGCCAGAAGCTCACGCCGCTGCTCCGGGCTGAACTCGGCATAATGCGCCTCGAAACCGGCGAAGCCCATCTCCGCGAGCTGAGGAAGCATTTGTTCGTAGCCGGCGACGTACAGCGGATGCGCGAGCACAGCGACCCCGCCAACGGAGTGAATCATCGCCACCGCATCACGGACAGTGATGTGCGACTGACCAATGAACGCAGCCCCGCGGTCGTTCAGCAGACCGTCGAACGCCTGCCTGACCTCGGCAATGTAGCCTCGTTCGACCATCGCGCGGGCGATGTGTGGGCGTCCGACGCCCGCTTCCCCGGCAATTTCCTTCACACGCTCCCATTCCAACGCATACCCCAACCCGCCGAGCCGCTCCACCATTCGCTGCCCGCGTACGTCGCGGTCCTCGCGGAAGGAGCGCAGCTTTCGCTGCAGCCCTTCGTCGCGGTGGTCCATAAAGTAGCCCAGGACGTGGACCTCCGTATGGTCCATGTCCGGGTGGTCGGCGCTGATTTCTATGCCTGCGATGAGCCGGAGCCCTGGGATACGGTCGGCCTCCGCGAACGCCTCGTCCAGGCCCTCGGTCGAATCGTGGTCCGTAAGCGCGGCGATATCGACCTCTTGGCGCTCCAGGAGCCGGACGAGCTCCGTCGGCGTGAGACGGCCGTCGGAGAGCGTGGAATGCATGTGGAGGTCGATCTTCATGCGCCCTCGATGATGCGGTCCACTCGCTCAGCGCTCTTTGCCAGACCCGTGAGGTCGTCGGTCTCGATAAACAGCGAGTTGAACTGAAGCGGCCCGCCTCCGTCGGCGACGTTCAGCCGACGTGGCATGGCTGTGAGGAAGCGCCCCAGCACGTCCTCGACCTTGCTCCCTATGATGGAGTCCACGGGGCCTGTCATTCCCAAGTCGGTGACGAACGCTGTGCCTTGAGGAAGGATTTTCGCGTCGGCGGTTGGAACGTGGGTATGCGTCCCGACGACGGCGCTCACCCTGCCGTCCAAGTACCATCCCATCGCCGCCTGCTCGGAGGTTGCTTCCGTGTGAAAGTCAACGAGAATCGCTTTCGGCGCGCTGTCCGCGAGCTCATCGATGATCGAGCTCGCGACGACGAAAGGCGAGTCGAGTCCTTCGGGCATGAAGACTCGCCCTTGGAGATTGATGACGGCCGTCTGCCCCACGCGCAGGTGGCCGCGTCCGGGCGTCGACGCCGGATAGTTCGCCGGACGCAGCAGCGGCATCTCGCCGTCCATGAACGGGATGAACTCCCGCCGGTCGAAGGTGTGGTTGCCGCCGCTGATGACGTCGGCTCCGGCGGCCAGTATCTCGTCCGCGGTGTCTTCGGTCAGACCGAAACCGGCTGCGGCGTTCTCGCCGTTGACCACTACGAAGTCCAGCCCGAGCTCCCGCCGGAGCCCAGGCAAGACCCGCCTCAAAGCCCGGCGACCGGGTCGCCCCACCACGTCTCCTACCATCAGTATCCGCAAGGCAGGCTCCTAATGGGCCACCTCGGTAACGCGCGTCTCGCGCACGACCGTGACCACGATCTCACCCGGATAGACGAGGTTCTCCTCGATCTTCCTGACCACTTTCCGGGCGAGGTCCGACGCCTCAACGTCGTCGATCTCATCCGGCTGCACCAGGATGCGCACCTCGCGGCCTGCTTGTATCGCGTACGACTTTTGCACTCCGTCAAAGCTGTTCGCCACGTCCTCCAGCGCTTCGAGACGTTTCAGGTACAGCTCGACAGTGTCCCGGCGCGAACCGGGGCGCGCCGCGCTGATGGCGTCGGCGGCGGCGACGATGAAGGCTTCCGCCGATCCCCGGTCGTCGTCATGGTGCTCGTTGATGGCCGCCGTCACCGCTGGAGATAGACCATAGCGACGCGCGACCTCTTCGCCCAACTCAATGTGCGTGCCCTCGAACTCGTGGGTGAGCGCCTTGCCGATGTCGTGCAACAGGCCGCCCGCCTTGGAGGTCTGAATGTCCGCCTCCACCTCTCCCGCGAGCATCCCAGCGATGCGCGAGACCTCGACGGAGTGCTGAAGGACGTTCTCCCCGTAGCTGTACCGGTACTGCAGCCTGCCCAAGAGCTTTATGAGGTCCGGGTTCAGCCCGCGCACCCCAGCGTCGAGGACGGCCTGCTCGCCGCAGCGGGCGATCGTCTCTTCGACCTCCTTCTGCGCTTTGCTGACCGCCTCTTCGATGCGCGCCGGATGGATGCGCCCGTCCGCTATCAGGTTCGTAAGCGCAATCTTCGCAACCTCGCGCCTGATGGGGTCGAAGCAGGAAACCGTCACGGCCTCCGGCGTGTCGTCGATGATGATGTCCACGCCCGTCGCCGCCTCTATGGCGCGGATGTTTCGGCCTTCGCGCCCGATCAAGCGCCCCTTCATCTCGTCGTTGGGCAGCGACACTTGGGACGTGGTCGACTCGTTGACCACATCCGCCGCCAGGCGTTGAATCGACAGCGAAACGACCTTCTTGGCCTTATCGTCCACCTCCGAGAGCATCTTCTGCTCGAGCGCGTAATAGCGCTTCGCCAGCTCATGCTTCATTTCGCCCTCGGCGGTGTGCATGACCTGATCTCTGGCCTCGTGGAGACTCAGGTTAGCGACAGCCTCGAGCTTCCTGACCTGCTCGACCTTGAGCGTCTCGATCTCTGCACGCTCCTGGTCGACCTCGCCCTCCCGCTCCGAGAGACGCCGCTCGCGCGTTTCGAGCGCCTGCTGCCGGCCGTCAACGCTCTCCTCCCGGCTCACCAGCCGGTCCTCGGCGCGCTGCACCTCTCGGCGGCGCTCGCGGATCTCGCCTTCCACCTCTTGCTTGGTCTTGAGCGCCTCCTCTTTTGCCTCCAGCAGCGCGCGCTTCTTCTCTTCCTCGGCCTCACTCCGGATGCGGTCCGCGTCGTCTCTCGCTTCGCTGACCCTCCGGCCCTGTTTCATGTTGCGGGCGACTATCGCGCCTGCGACTCCGAGAGCGATCCCAACAACCGCTCCTATCACGGCTAACAACGCTTCCATCAGCGTCTCCTTTCAGACCTGGCCTGCGCGCGCGTCCCCGTCCGAGGGGGACCGGACAGGCCGGTCACGACTTATTCCGGCCGGCGGCGCCTCCGTCGCGCGGCGACCGAGGGGTGCTTGAACGCCGGCATCCCGGCCTCATTTCCTCGAACGCACGATGAGCCAGCCCGCTGTCCGCAGGCCGGCTCGTTCGCTGTACGTTGCGCAGTAGCACCATCTGCCGTCACCGGTCTTGATTCGGCAGCAGCGGCTATGTGAGACGAGGCCCTTGCCTATTGGACCGAAACGCCCGTCGGCTCCTCCACGAGCTCAGTCTCAGGAATCCCGGCCCCGCTATGGCCGTTGGACGCCTGCTGCGGGTCGTGCAAGCCCCGTACCTCAGCTTCGATCTCATCGGCTATCTCCGGATGCTCGGTGAGGAACGCCTTAGCGTTCTCCCGGCCCTGCCCCAAGCGCGTTTCGCGGTACGAGTAGTTCGCGCCGGATTTGCGGAGGATGTTCATCTCCGTGCCGAGGTCGAGCAAATCGCCTACCTTGCTGATGCCGACCTTGAACATGATGTCGAACTCCGCCTGTCTGAACGGCGGGGCCACCTTGTTCTTCACGATCTTCGCTCTGATTCGGGCCCCGACCGCCTCGGCATGTTGCTTGATCGTTTCGATCCGGCGGAGGTCGATGCGGACGGAGCTGTAGAACTTGAGCGCCCGCCCGCCGGGCGTGACCTCCGGACTCCCGAAGAACACCCCCACCTTCTCCCGCAGCTGGTTCACGAACACCACTGCCGTGTGCGACTGGCTCGTAGCCGCAGTGAGCTTCCGCAGCGCCTGAGACATCAACCGCGCCTGAAGGCCGACGTGGGCGTCCCCCATGTCCCCTTCCAGCTCGGCCCTAGGCACGAGGGCCGCGACGCTGTCGACGACGACAACGTCCACTGCGCCGCTGCGCACCAGGTACTCGACGATCTCCAGCGCTTGCTCACCCGAATCGGGCTGCGAAATCAGGAGCGAATCAACTTGCACGCCGCAATGGGCCGCGTAGGTCGGGTCCAAAGCGTGCTCGGCATCGATGTAGGCGGCGATCCCGCCAAGACGCTGGGCCTCGGCAGCGATGTGGTGACACAGGGTGGACTTCCCTGCCGACTCCGCCCCGAAAATCTCGACGATCCGCCCTCTCGGAATTCCTCCGACCCCAAGGGCCAAGTCCAGCGAGATGGAGCCCGTCGGGATGGCCTCCACTTGCATGGCCTGGGCGACTTCTCCCAGGCGCATAATCGATCCTCGACCGAATTGGCGTTCGATCTGACCGAGAGCTAGCTCCAGCGCTTGTTCCTTCTCAGACACGTTTGGCCTCGTCTCTTGGCCGCCACTACCAGTTTTTATCGTATCACACGCGCATTAGCGCGCTCGTGGCGATTTGGTGACGAGAGTGTCCCATTTCGCGCCATACAACGCGCAAGGGGCAAATGTCGCACATATGTTCGTCGGGCCCAAGATTGGTGGAAGGCTAAACGTCTACGAGGAGAGCCAGGAGCTGCGCCGGGGCGCCGATTATGAAGTCGGGCGCGGCGCGCGAAAGCTGCTCTGCGGGGTCGTCGAGGCCCCACGTCGCCAGGCAGCCCCAGCATCCGCCGTTCTTCGCGACTTGAATGTCCGCCCAACTGTCGCCGACCACGAGCGTCCTGGCAGGGTCCACGTCCAGGCGTTCTATCAGGCGCAGCAGTCCCTCGGGATGGGGCTTCGCGTGGGTCACGTCCTCGAATCCGACGGTATGCAGGAAGTGTCCGGCGACGCCAAGCTCCTCCAGCTCGACCGCCGCGCCGCCCCGCTGGCCCTCTACCACGATATCGTGCGCCTTCGACGTGAGTATGCCCATGGGCATGCCGCGCCGCTTCAGAGCGTCGAGCATCTCACGCACTCCGTCGTAGAGATAGATGAGGCCAGGCTCCTTGCCCCAGTAGTGGCGGCGGTAGACGGCGAGCAGGTCCAGCTCCTTGCCCTGACCGTTGCTCATCTCGTCGAAGGCCGTCTTGAGCGCGAGGCCGCGCATTGCCTGCACGAACTCCGCCGGGTCGTAAGAAAGCCCGGTTTCCTCGAACGTCAGACGCATCGCCTCGACGCGCGCGGGAACCGTTTCTGCGAGGGTGTCGTCGTAATCGAAGACGACGGCGTCGATGGGGAGCGGGGCGCTCATGCCTGCTGGCGGGCCTCGACGCCCGCCAGGCTCTCGACGGCCTTTATCACTGCCTGGGTCCCCTCATCGCCAAGGCCCATCGCCTCGACGGCTGTGAAGTACTGACGTGCGACGCCCGTGACAGTGAGGGGCACGTGCTTCTCCTGAGCGGCTTCCAAGATAAGCCTGAGGTCCTTCTGCTGGAGCTTGACCATGAAGCCGGGGGCGAAGTCGCCCTTGACCATGCGGGGGCCCAGGTTGGCGAGCTGCCAGGAGCCCGCGGCGCCGCCGGAGACCGCCTCAATGGTCTTCAGCACGTCTGCGCCCTGCGCCGCCGCGAACACGAGCGCCTCAGCGACGGCGGAGGCCGTTCCCGCGACGAGAATCTGGTTCACGAGCTTCGTCGTCTGGCCCATACCCGACGGTCCCATGAGCGTGATGCTCTTGCCCATCGCCTCGAAGACCGGCAGGCAGCGGTCGAACGTCTCCTGCTCGCCGCCGACCATAATGGTCAGCGTAGCTTGCTGTGCGCCCCACGAGCCGCCGCTGACCGGCGCGTCCAGCATAGCGATGCCTTTGACGGCAAGCCGAGCGGCAAGGGCGCGCGTTTCGGCCGGCGATATCGTGCTCATGTCCACGAGCACCGAGCCCGCAGCCATGGCTCCAGCCAGCCCGCCGTCGCCCTCGACCACCGACAGTACGTCGGGCGTGTCCGGCACCATCGTGATGGCGACGGTCGCCCTGCGCCCAACCTCAGCTATCGACTCGGCGACGGCGACTCCGTCAGCCTTCAGGGCTTCGGCCTTGGAGAGGGTGCGATTGTAGGCGACTACATCGAAGCCCGCCTTGGCGAGGTTCCGGGCCATGGGCGCGCCCATGATGCCCGTCCCGACGACGCCCACCGTTTCGCGTTCGCTGGCCATCAGCGTCCCTCCTCGACGGCGCGCGCGCCATCCACGTAAGCCTTGGCGGCGCCCAGCAGCAAGCCGTTCGCTCCCGTGAGGAAGAGCTGCACTCCACGGTCGCGCCAGTAGGCGTAGTCCTCGGGGGCGCGGGCGATGGTGCCAGCGGTCTTGCCCGCTCGCGCCACCTTCTCCGTCAGCGCTTCGATAGCGTCGAGGACGGTCTGGTGCTTGGCCTGGCCGGGCACGCCGAGCGCAACTGAGAGGTCGGAGGGGCCGAGAAAGACGGCGTCGACACCATCAGTCGCAATGATCTCGTCGGCGTTCTCGATCCCGTCGAGCGTTTCGATCTGGACCATCACCACGGTTGACTCGTTGGCGTGGTCAACATAATCGGGGGCGGTGGCGAAGTCGTTCGCCCGCACGCCGGCGAGGCCGCGCTTGCCCACCGGTGGGTACTTGACCGAGTCCACCACGCGCTTGGCGTCCTCCGCGTTGTTGACCATTGGGGTCATCACTCCCAGCGCCCCGGCGTCGAGGTACTTGGCAATCACTTGCTGGGAGTTCTCACCGACACGAGCCATCACGGGCACGCCCCTGGCCTCGGCGGCGCGGACCATGTCCACCGCCTCCGACGGCCCGATCGGGTTGTGCTCGCCGTCAATCATCATGTAGTCCACGCCGGCGACAGCGAGAATCTCAGCCGTCGTAGGAGACTCGATGCTCACGAAAACGCCCACCAGCGGCTCGCCGGACTTCAACCTTGCTCTGAATGCGCCATCAATCATCCGTTCCTCCAATATGAGGCGCGCTCAACCGGCGCGCCGCTCCTATCTGCCTTGCTGCGAATGCGACACCTCCAAACAGGACCGTGCTGATGTAGCTGATGGTCCTATCGACCAGCGCCACGGCGATAGCCGCCTCCACGGCCAACTCCAGCCTCAGCAGGCCAGTGACGCCTGTTTCGACTATGCCAAGCCCCCCGGGAGTCAGGGGGACCGCCGATAACAGGCCATTTGCCATTGGCACGAAGAGCACAAGGCCCAGGGCGATGGGCGAGCCGACCGCCATCACGACGCAGAAGAGTCGTCCGACTTCGCACAGCCACCCGGCGACGCCCAAGGCGAGCACGAGATGCATTCGCCCGAAGCTACTCATGGTGCCATCGTGAAAACGCTGATATATCTCACCGGCCCGGTGCGGCAGACGAGGCGTCACCCAGCGCCGGGCGAAGGCCATCCCCGCCAGGCTGACGGCGATGGCGGCGAGCAGCGCTATCGCGATGACCACGAGGAACAGGGGCGGCTTGATCTGTCCCCCGACGAGCAGGATGCCGATGCCGATGACCATAAGCAGAACGACCACCGTGAGGTCCACCAGCCGGTCGGCAAGCACTGTGCCCATGCTCCTTGGAAAGCTGGTCTTGGTGTCCTCAGCGTAGACATAGGCCCGGTAGGCGTCGCCCATCCGGAACCAGGTCACGGAGTTGGCGAACCAGCTCAATAGAATCACCCGGCCCGCGTACAAGACCGACGGGACCGGCCCTCCGTCCCGGCGGCTGGCGTTCTGCAGCAGCATGCGCCAGCGCGCGCCACGAAAGATAAATGTGAGGTAGTGCGTCAGCAGCGCAGCGCCGTACCACCAAGGGTCCAGAGTCCGGACGATTCGCCAGGTGTCGCTCCAGGCGATATCGAAGCGCCACACGATGAGGACGACGACCGCCGGAATGACGGCCATCGACAGGGCAGTCTGCGGCGACAGGAACCGGCGCCGCAGCGATACGTTGCCTTGGGCTTGGAGCGAAGTCGTCGGCACGGCTTAAAGCCTAAATCAGCGGACGCTTTGCCGGAATCCCCGCTTTACGTGGATACCGCGAGGGGGTGGGGCCGATTTTCTCAACGACAATGACATGGCGCGAGGGGAGTCCTGCCTCGGCGCCCACCTCGTCGACGCGGACTGTCCGTCCGCCGAGGGTCGCGGCGGCGGTCTCGTGGGCGGCTGCCTCAACGGGGCCGCCGGCGCCCCGCTGGCCTAAGACAACCCCCCCGATTGCACAGAACGGCAGGGCCAATTCGAGCACGACAGGCCATGGGCCAAGAGCTCGCCCCGTCGCGAGGTCGAACGACTCGCGGCGCGCGGCGTCGCGCGCCGCGTCCTCGGCCCGAGCCTGGAGCACGCCGACCTCAATGTCCAATGCGGCCGCAGCTTGTTCGAGGTGCTCGGTCTTCTTGCGGGTCGCATCGATGAGCGTGAGGGCAAGCCCAGGCAGAGCAATCTTCAGCGGGAGGCCGGGGAACCCGCCGCCGGTCCCAACGTCCACAAGGCTTCCCTCAGCCAGGCCGAGTTCCCGGATGATCGGCGCCAGCGTGAGCGAGTCGAGAAAATGCACCCGAAGCGCATCGGCTAGGCTGGCCTCCGAGGTCAGCGAGGCCGACCTGTTCGAAGCGCGCAACATCTCCAACATCCGCTGAAATTGGCCCACCTGACGGTCATCGAGATCGATGGACATCTCGGACGCCGCCTCACGAAACGCGTCCCAGTCCAACGGCCCGCCGACCACTAGCGGACGCCGCGACGGGCGAGGAAGAAGGTGACAATCTGTAAGGCCAAGGCCGTGAGGAGAATGGCGGCTATCGGGGCCTGGCGGGGCGCAGGCTCGTGAACAAGCGGGGGCGGCGGAACATCCTCGAAGGCGGCTCGCGCAGGTCTCGGCGCGACGGCGTCGACCGCGTCGGCCAAGTATTCTGTCGCGTTTCCGCCAAAGGACTCTATGTATTGATGGACGACCTCGTCCGCGGCGGAGCGCAGGAACTCGTCGCGCCCCAGACTCGCATGGTAGCGGTACGCCCTACCGTCGAGCCGCCGCTCGAGCAAGCCCTTTTGGACGAGCCGGTTGAGCACGGTCATCACGGTTTTGTAGTTGTGGCCTGGTCCAAGCCGGTCGACTACGTCTTGGACCGAGAGCCCGGCGGCGCTCCACACCGCCTCCATCAACTGCGATTCGAGAGGCCCTAGAGACTTCACTCCCTTCCGCTGGTCGGGCTCCATCTCCGCCTGATCGGGGACTGCATACGCAGCTCCGACGCCGTTCTGCTCAACCAAACCAGCCTCCTTGTCTTACGGACGACTCTACAGTCTCGCTCACCGTAAGAGCGGCCCGCGCCGTGTGTCAAGGCTGGCTACTGACCGGTAACTGTTCAGACTTGGTGAGCCCCTTCTTCCCGTTATACCCCCCTGCCCCTCACTCTTGTGGGGGTGGCTTTGCCAAGAATCCATTTAAGAATCCATCCGCGGGAGGTGTTGGATTCTTGATCCACGGGGTGATAGACGGGTGGAAGGGCTTTAGTGTTCAGAATTCATGGGTTGACGTTTTCGGCGGCCTTTTCCGGTCCTGCGCCAGCTTCAGGCGTCTCGTGTGGGTGGGGGAGGAGATGAGCTTTCGGCAGGGCCATGCGAATCATGGTAAGGGGGAGGGGGCGTTGGGGGAAGGGGCAAGTGTCATACGCCCACAGCCCCCCAACCCCTCCAGTTCTGAACAGTTGCACTGACCGCTAGCGGCTTCGATCTCAGCGAACGCAGCCCTAGCCGAAACGACGCCGCTTGTTCAAGAGAAAGCGTGTCCTGACTTCCACAGGTCGGCCTCGTCCGCTAAGGTTTCCTAGTTACTGACCTTCGAGAGACCAAGGGACGATTTATGCCTCTTCTGTACGAGACCACCCGTAAGGGCGCCGCTATCTCCGCATCCGAGGTCAGCGCGATTGCCGAGGAACTGCGCGGACAGATCGCCGGCGAGGTCCGCATGGACCGCTACAACCGCCTCATGTACTCGACCGATGCGTCGATCTACCAGATGACGCCCATCGGCGTCGTCGTCCCGCGCAACGCTGACGACGTCGAGGCCGCCATACATGTCGCCCGTGGGCACGGCGTGCCCGTGATGCCCCGCGGCGGAGGCACGGCGCTGGCCGGCCAGACGACGAACCACGCCATCGTCATCGACTTCTCCAAGTACATGCGCAACGTGCTGGAAGTCGCGCCGGAGGAGCGTTGGGCGCGCGTGCAGCCGGGCATCGTCAACAATCACCTCTCCGCGGCGGTGCGCCAACACGGCCTGATGTACGGACCGGACCCCGTGACCAGCGCCCGCGCCACCGTCGGCGGAGGCATCGGCAACAACTCGTGCGGCCCGCACTCCGTCATCTACGGCAAAACCCTCGACCACATCCTGGAAGTCGACGCCATCCTCTCCGACGGCAGCCGCGTCCACTTCGCGCCCACGACCGGCACGGCGCTCGAGGACAAGATGGCGCAGGACAATATGGAAGGCGCCATCTACCGCGAGACGCGGCGGCTCGCCTGGGAGCATGCCGACGAAATCGAGCGACGGTTCCCGAAGATCCTACGGCGCGTCATGGGGTACAACCTGGACGACTTCATGGGAGAGGGCCCGATGAACCTAACGCGCGCCGTCGTCGGCTCCGAGGGAACGCTCGTGGCCGTCACCGAGGCGCGGGTGAACCTCGTGCCCATTCCCCAGTACAAGGGCCTGGGCGTCATCCACTTCACGGACCTTATCGAGTGCATGGAGGCGGCCCCGCCGATCCTGGAGCACAGCCCGTCGGCGGTCGAGCTGATAGGCCACATGATCATCGACAACTGCAAGGTGAACCCCGGCTACCGCCACCTGCTCAACTACTTCATCGGCGAGCCGCGCGAACTGCTGTTCGTCGAGTTCTACGGCGAGTCGCCCCGGGAGGTCCGCTCCAAGCTCGAGGCGCTCAAGGCCGACATGGAGCGCAGGCGGCTCGGCTACGCGACCATGATCACGAACGACCCGGACGAGCAACGCCGTTGGTACGCGCTTCGCGAGGCCGGCCTCGGGCTTGCCATGGCGCTCAAGGGCGACGCGAAGCCGTTGCCCTATGTCGAGGACACCGCCGTCTCGCCGGAGCAGCTGCCCGAGTACGTGCGGCGCTTCGAGGAGATCGTGGCGCGGCACGGCACTGAGTCCGCTTACTACGGCCACGCGTCGACCGGCTGCCTGCACATCCGCCCCGTCGTGAACATGAAGAAGCGCGAAGGGGTCGAGACTATGGCGGCCATCGCGGAGGAGATATCGGACCTGGTCCTGGAGTTCGGCGGCAGCCTCACAGGCGAGCACGGGGACGGCATCGTGCGGGGCGTCTTCACCGAGAAGATGTTCGGCTCGGAGATATACCAGGCGTTCAAGGAGCTCAAGTCGACCTTCGACCCCGACTCCATTATGAACCCCGGCAAGATCATCGAGACGCCCGGCATCCGCGAGAACCTGCGCATCAGCCCGGACTACCAGGCGTTCGACATCCCGACCTACCTGGACTTCAGCGAAGACGGCGGTTTCGCGGCCCACGTGGAGATGTGCAACAGCCAGGGGGCGTGCCGGAAGCTGGACGGCGGGATGTGCCCGTCGTTCATGGCGACGCGCGAGGAGGAGCACTCCACCCGCGCACGCGCCACGATGCTCCGCATGGTGCTCAGCGGAAAGCTGCCCGCCGCCGAGCTCACCGGCAAGCGGCTCTTCGACACGATGGACCTCTGCGTCGAGTGCAAGGCGTGCAAGGCCGAGTGCCCCTCCAACGTGGACATGGCCAAGCTCAAGTCCGAGGTGCTGACCAAGTACTACGAGGAGCACGGCACGCCGTTGCGGGCCAGGCTCTTCGGCGAAATCGCACTTCTCAGCCGCATCGGCCAGGCGGTCGCGCCCCTTACAAACTTCATGGGGAGTCTGCCGCTGACGAGGAAGCTCACCGAGCGGTTCTTGGGCATATCCAGCGAGCGGCCCCTGCCTAAGTTCGCGTGGCGCAGTTTCTCGGCCTGGTTCGGAAAGCACATTCCGCGGACGAAGGGTTCCCGGGGCGACGTCGTCTACTTCAACGACACGTTTACCGAGTACATGCACCCCGAAGTCGGCCGGTCGGCGGTGCGCGTGCTGGAGGCGCTCGGCTACAACGTCACGGTGGAAGCGCGGCGCAGCTGCTGCGGGCGTCCGCTGATTTCGAAGGGCCAGCTGGCCAAGGCGAAGGGCTGGGCGCGCGAGAACGTCCGCGTCCTCGCGCCGTACGCCAGGCGCGGCGTCCTCATTATCGGCACGGAGCCGTCATGCCTGCTCACCCTGCGCGACGAGTACCCGGAGCTGCTCCGCGACGAGCCGTCGCGGTCGGTCGCAGACCGGGCGCTCATGCTCGACGAGCTGCTCGTCGAGCTGGCGAAGAGCGAGCCCGACGCCGTGCGGTCGATCTTCACGGACCGCGAGAAGGCGCCGGTGCAGGTGCACGGCCACTGCCACCAGAAGGCGCTGGTGGGAGCGGGGCCGACCCTCGACGCGCTCGGCATCGCGGGCTACAAACCGGAGCTGATCGACTCGGCGTGCTGCGGCATGGCGGGGACGTTCGGCTTCGAGAAGGAGCACTACGAAACGTCCAAGGCCATGGGGTCGCTCAAGCTCTTCCCTGCAATCGAGGCGGAGGAGAAGCGCGGCTGGCCAGTCGCCGTCTCCGGCATCTCCTGCCGCCAGCAAATCGGGCGCTTCACCTCGAAGAAGCCGCGCCACTGGGCGGAGTACCTCGCCGACGCGCTGCGGTAGGCGTTTTGCCACAAAATATCACCGGCCTCTCACTCGTAAACGGCGCCCGGTCTACGAGCGGGCGGTGGGGAATTCTTATGTTCGGGGTGACATTTGGCGCCATTTAGGGACATTCACTCGTAGGCGGCGACGCAACGGCCCGCGATGGCAGGTTGTTCCGCGCAGACCATGGTAGGGAGAACGGGGGCTAACCCGGCAATGGGGAAATGTCGCGGCCCCCTCCTGGCCTCCCCCGCAGACGGGGGAGGGGGCGGCAGGCGGCTGGAGCAACTGGCGGCTCAACGGTTTGTCGCGGCCCCAGATTTTCATCTAGCCCCTCCTTGCTGCGGATGACGCGCCACGTTAGGACGTTAGGGGTGGGGCGCTCTGCGCTGCGCCATGCCGTACCGGGCCAAGCCGTGCCTTGCCATGCCGCGAATCTAACCCTGCCTCGCACGAGCCTAGGATAAACAGCCTACGTGGGCGGGCAGACAGCGCAAAGCGGCATTTGACACTTCCCTAACACCGTCGCCACCTCAGGAAGCGCGAGGGATGACTTAGAGCGAGAGCACAGCGCCATTGGGTAAGCGATGGCGCGTGCTCACTCTGTTTGATGGTGAAAGGAAGTGGACGAACGGCTTCGGCTGTTGGTCAATCTCCTCCAGCCATTCCCAGCGCTTTAGGAGGAGCAGCAGCATCTGGCGTATTGGCACCTGACCACTCGTGAGGTACACGATGCCCACCTGATTACGAATGATTGCGTCCCGCTCCTCAGGGATTAGGAGCATTCCTTTGTTCAGGGAGAACACTAGATACCCCCATGCCCCAGCATCAGGAAGCCAGTCCGTGTCTGGACGCCCCTGCCATTGCCGAGTACGCATAGAAGTCGCATCGCACCCAACCTTGCGTAGCGCAACTGGCACCCCGGTTCCGACGTCCTCGTCGCAGAGCAGCCTCATGCAGCGGCGCAGCCGAAACGCAACGCCGCTTCAATCTCGGTCCTCTTCAAGCGCAGGTCGCGGGCAATGAAGTCCATAGGCAGTTCTTGCTTGAACCGGCTGTGGACCGCCCTCACTGTAACGCCCGTCCCGGTAATCGTTGGCTGCCCCGCCGCGAGACGCGGATCCACAACGATGGGCACATCCTTGCCCAAGGGAAACCAGCGCTTGGCCAGCTCGTCACTTGCGTACTCAATAGCTTCTATCGTCTGCCTCACCAGTACCGGAAGCGTCCACTGCTCAGAACCGGGTTCTACTGAACGATCCAGCACCAGCAGGTTCCCCTCGCCCGGGCTCTCCTGGTCAAACTCCGCGAGGATTTGACCCCCTAGCGCACGAAGGCGGAGCGACGCGAACGGATAGTCGGTCCCCAAGCGCTCCACTGCGAAGTCGTGCGCCCTGCGGATGCGTGCCAACCGTACTCTGCGATGGCGGAAGCCTTTCGCCACCACAATCTCAATGAGAGTGAGGAACGAGACCAGTAGCGGACCTCTCCCGCCAGACGGCGGGAGAGGAGCTACCGCATCCTCGCCGAACATCCATCGCCGCACTATGACCGCGCTGACGCCCGCAAGACGCGCTACCTCCGCTACGGAGTAGATGGGAGCGCGACGCTCCCGCGCATCGTACTCGGTTGGAGTTTGAGTGCTCATGGCGGCATTCCTCTCAAGTACCGAAAGTCTACCATTGCGGTACAAAGAGGCTAGCGACAGGGCATCGGCGCCCCGTGCGCGCTAGCGCACGGAGGACGAAATAGAGGCAGGAAATACGCCTCCTAACGCCGACGCCGTTTCCGAAAACGCTGGGGGCGGCGGGGGTGGGAGGGGGGCGCGGGAATAGCGGACGGGGGGCCGCCTTGACCTCCGTCTTCGTCTGCGGACGAGGGAGGCGCGGTTTCCGCCAGCGTGGGAATGACGGGAGGGGACGCAGGAATAGCGGGAGGGGGCGCGGGAGTGACGGAAGGGGGAGAGTCGGTGGGAGAAGGGACGCCGATACCTAGGTCCCCGCCTTCGCGGGGATGACGGGAGGGGGCGCGGGAATGCTCGGAAGAGGAGCGCGCTTTTCGGGCGGCTGACATGGCCCTCTGCAGCGCGGTCGAGACAGTGTCGACGTACTGCTTGTCCTGGGACGCGAGGACGTAGACGGGGCCGCGTTGGGTGAAGATACGGACACCGTATTTCGGGCGCTTCCGCGACAGGTTGAGCGAGCCGGAAAGGACCCCGCCCACGCCCAAGATCATGGTGAAGGTGTGGCTAAAAACGAATCCCCCGAGCAGCAGGACAAAGCCGAGGGCCATCGTGAATGTGCCGGGCCAGCGCACGCCCCTGTCGGCTATGGCGGCGACGCTGGAGATGTTTCGAGTCGCGTAGGTGTGGTTGGCGAAGACGGCGCGGTCCACAGAGATGCGCACGCCGTTCGCGTCCATGTGGAAGACTTCGGTGGCCATTACTCTTCTCGCCTCTCCTCGCTCCTCCCCCGCCAAAGGCGGGCGGGGCGGCCCCCTCTCTAACTCTCCCCCGCAGACGGGGGAGAGGACCGGACACTTTCCCCGCAGACGGGGGAGAGGACCGGACACTTTCCCCGTAGACGGGGAGAGGATCGGACACTTCCCGTAGACGGGCTATGCAAAGTGTCCCGCGAGTGCGGCGGGCGGGACTACCGCCGGAGCAGCGCATACTCCAGGCTGTCGGCTAGCGCCTGCCAGGAAGCCTCGATGATATTGGTCGACGCGCCGACTGTGGCCCAGCCTCGCTCGCCGTCCGTGGACTCGACGAGCACTCGCACCACCGCGCCGGTCCCGCCGGAACCTTGGGGCACGACGCGCACCTTGTAATCGGTAAGCTGAACGCTCTGGAGACGGGGGTAGAACTCCAGCAGACCCTTCCGCATCGCCTGGTCGAGGGCGTTAACGGGGCCATTGCCTTCGGCGACGGTGTGCTTCACCTCGCCATCGACGGCGACCTTGACCATGGCCTCGCAGAGGGAGTCATCGCCCTCGTCCTGGCCGCGCCGCCGCCGCTTCTCCATCACGACCATGAAGTCGACGAGCTCGAAGGGCGGGCGGTAGTCGGGCAGGGCGCGCTGGACGAGGAGGCGGAACGACGCTTCGGCGCCCTCGTACTGGAAGCCGCGGTTCTCGCGCTCCTTCACGAGCCGGAGCAGCTCGCCCAAACGCTCCTTCGGAACGTCGGCGGTAAGCCCTTCCTCTTGGAGCTTGACCGCGATGTTGCTGCGTCCTGCGAGCTCGGAGACGACGATGCGCTTGGCGTTGCCGACGAGCTCCGGCTTGACGTGCTGGTAGCTGTCCTCGGTCTTGGCGACCGCCGAGGCGTGCAGGCCGCCCTTGTGCGCGAACGCGCTCTCGCCCACGTAGGGCTGATAGCGACTGCGGGGCATGTTGGCCACCTCCGACGTGAATCGGTGCACCTCTGTCAGGTGGCCAAGCTGCTCGTCTGTCACCACGTCTATGCCAAGCTTGAGCTTGAGATTTGCGATGACGGAGAGCATGTTGGCGTTGCCGCAGCGCTCTCCGTACCCATTGATAGAGCCTTGGACTTGGGCAGCGCCCGCTTGGACGGCTGCGATGCTGTTTGCGACGGCCACATCGGAGTCGTTGTGGCAATGAATGCCAAGGGCGCAATCGACGGAACGGCTCACCGCGCTGACGGTGGCGAACACGTCCACGGGGAGCGTGCCGCCGTTGGTGTCGCACAGGACGACGTACTCGGCACCTGCTTCGGCCGCGGCGCGGATGCATTCGAGGGAGTATTCGGAGTTGGCTTGGTAGCCGTCGAAAAAATGCTCGGCGTCGAAGAAAACGCGGCGGCCCCGGTCCTTCAGGTAGGCAATGGACTCGCGGATCATCGCGAGGTTTTCCTCGAGGGGAGCCTCCAGCACCTTATTCACCTGGTCCTCGGACGCCTTGCCGACGAGGGCGACGACAGGCGCCCCGCTATCGAGCAAAGCCTTGAGATTCGCGTCCCCCTCGACAGTCGAGTTGGCTCTGCGGGTGCTGCCGAAGGCTACGATGGACGCCTTCTTCAGCTGCAGGCCCTTGGCCTGCTCGAAGAACTCCTCGTCCTTGGGATTCGAGCCCGGCCAGCCGCCCTCGATGAAGTCGACGCCGAGCTGGTCGAGGCGCTCGGCGATTCTGAGCTTGTCGTGAACGGACAAGCTCATGCCCTCCATCTGGGTCCCGTCCCGCAGGGTCGTGTCGTATAGCGTTACGTTGGCCATGAGGCCCTCCACGAAAAGACCCGTCCCACTCGAGGGACGGGCCTACGCCTGCGTATGCCTACGCCTCTCAATCGTATCCGATTGCCGCCACATTACCACAAAACGACGAAATCCGTCAACTACAGCGGGCCGTCATGCGGATTTGGCGCGCCAAGGCCCACTAACGGGAAGTCCATACCCCCTGTTCTCGCTACGGGGCGCGCTCTCTACGTCGCTTCTCTCGTCTGCTGGGGAGGGGGGCCCGCTACCAGCTAGTAGTGGATGAGCGCGGCGACGTCGTAAGCGGGGAGCCGGGCGCGGCCCTGGAGCGCGTCCAGCTCGATCAGGACGGCGATGCCGGCGACTTGCGCCCCTGCTTGGGCCACGAGCCCGAGCGCCGCGGCCATTGTTCCGCCCGTGGCCAGCACGTCGTCGACGAGGAGGACGCGGTTGTGGCCGCTTAGCGCGTCCGCGTGCATCTCGATGGCCGCTTCCCCGTACTCGAGCGCGTATTCGGCGGTGAACGTCTCGGAGGGGAGCTTACCGGTCTTGCGCACGGGCACGAGTCCAGCGCCAAGCTCCAAGGCGAGGGGCGCGCCGAGCAGGTAGCCGCGCGCCTCGATGGCGACCACCTGGTCGATGTTGGCGTCGCGAAACGGCTCAGCGAGGTCTTGGACCACGGCGCGCAAGGCCTGAGCGTCGCCGAGCAGGGGCGTGATGTCGCGGAAGAGGACGCCCGGCGCGGGGAAGTCCGGGACGGTCCGTATCAGGTCTTGGTAAACGGTCATGGGGGAGCTCCTCGTGGGGTAGGCTGTCGATGCTAACGGGGTCTGCGCTGCCTCGCCAGAGGCAGCGCAGACCCTCCTTGCGAACTAAACGGAGAGGCCCCCACTAGCGGAAGGCCGAGGTGGAGTAGTGATCCAACGCGAGTACGACGGACCGCTTGACGGAAGGTTGGGCGCGCTTCAGCGGGAGGTTGTGGCTTGCAGGGCATGTCCGCGCCTGGTCGAATACCGGGAGCGCAAGGCGTTGCATGAGCGGCGGAAGAGCTTCGAGGACTGGGACTACTGGGGCGCGCCCGTTCCGGGCCACGGCGACCCGAACGCGCGGCTGCTCATCGTCGGCCTGGCGCCGGCATCCCACGGCGCGAACCGCACGGGACGCATGTTCACCGGCGACCCAACGGCCGATTTCCTCATGCGCGCTCTTCACAAAGCGGGGTTCGCCAATCAGCCGACCTCGCAGCATCGCGGCGACGGCCTCATGCTAACGGACGCCTACGAGACCGCGGCGGCGAGGTGCGCTCCGCCGAACGACCGGCCAACCCCGTGGGAGCTCGCAAACTGCCGGCGGTTCCTTGCGGCCGAGCTGGCTATGCTCGGGAACGTGCGCGCGGTCCTCGCCCTAGGACGGGTCGCCTTCGACCACTTCTTGCGGGCGCTGTCCGAGATCACGGGCGAGCGCCTACGCGGCAAGTTCGGCCATGGCGCGATAGAAGACCTCGGCCCGAGCTTGCCGACGCTATTCGCCTCCTACCACCCGAGCCCGCGCAACACGAACACCGGCAGGCTCACAGAGGCGGGCCTTCACGCCGTCCTAGAATCGGTCCGAGAGTTCCTCGGTCCCCGCTCCTAGCGCTGCTCGTAGGGACCTACTCGGCGGGGGTTTCTTCGTCGGCGCTCTCTTCCGGCTCCGTCGCGGTATGCGTGCGCAGGACGCGCACAACGAAGGTCTCGGGATCGGTCAGGAGAGTGACTCCCGCAGGGAGAGCTATTTCGCCCGCGCGGACCGCCCAGTCCGGCTCCGTCATAACGGACATGTCGACGACGATTTCGTGAGGGATGACCGTGGGCATGGCCTCAACCTCAATCTCGTGGAGGTCTTCGGAGAGAAGGGCGCCTTCCTCACGCGCTCCAAGGGACTCGCCTTCGAACCGTAGCGGCACGGCGGCATGAATGCGCTCCGTGCGCGAGATGCGCAGCAGGTCGACGTGGAGGAGCCGCTCGGTGACCGGGTGACGCTGCACCTCGTGGACCATCACGAAGTGCTCATCGCCGCCGACTTTCACCGTGAGCGGGCTCGTGCGACCCGCCGCGCCGAGCGCCTTGACCAAATCGTACGTGTCCGCCTGCAGCGTGAGGGAGTCCTGGCCCCGGCCGTAGACGTGTATGGGGGTTACGCCCGACCGTCGCAGCGCGCGAGTCTTCTTCCTCAGCGCTACGCGCGGCTCAGCTTGAAGGAGTAGCTCGTCCATAAATCCGCCCTTCACAAGAAAGCGCCCCGACGAAACGCGGGGCTCGTCTGAGAGGATACCAGACCCTTCCTTGTCTTTCCATATAACCGCTCCTGTGAGTCGCCCTTGTAGGCCGCGAAATGAGGAGCTCCTCGAACCGGCAATCCCATCACCCTCGACTTGGCCCGCGATGCGCTAGCGCCTCAAGCGCCGCCCACCGAAGCCGGCTCTCTTTCGAGGAGATTACAGCTAAGAAGTCCCTGGCTTTCGGTGAGGTTGCGAGTGAAAAAGTATCCGAAAGCGAATGACAAAGAGGGGTTGACAGAGGGTATTTTCATGGCCGTGGGCTGCTTCTTGGCTCTTGGAACTACTTCCTCACCGAGATGTTCTTGTAAATCATGCCCTCTCCTCGATCATCCCCCCACCCTCCCAGGAGGAGAGAAGCAGTCACGCGTCCGTGGTTGAATCCTCCTGTCCGAGGGAGGAGGAGGCTCCATCGGACGACGCGCCATCGTAGGGGGCGAGGGAGGGATTGGGCAATGGGCAAATGTCGCCGCGCGCGGCGCCTGGGTATGCAAAGGTCTCGTCCCCGGAGGGCGCCGAGCCACCCTCATCCGCTCGGAATAAACCTATTGTTGACCGACTAGGTGGCCTTTACGAGTGGGCGAGTTGTATGATGTGGACGGCGGAGGCGCCTGGGAAGGAGACGGGCCAATGCGCATCCCGATGAAGGTGGACTATGGCGTGAGGGCACTCGTTGAGCTCGCCCAATGCGCCGAGGCGGGCCGCCCTGTGCGCACCGCCGACATCGCCGGGCGCCAGGGCATCCCGGAGCCGTACCTGGACCAGGTGCTGACGACTCTCAACAAGTTCGGCTTCATCAAGAGCCGCCGAGGGCCGCAGGGAGGCCACGTGCTGGCCCGCGCCGCCGCTGACATCACTCTGGACGAGGTGGTCGCAACGTTGGAAGGACGCAACCCGCCGCTCGACTGCATCGAGGACGCGTCGGAGTGCGCCCTGTCCGACAACTGTGCGCAGCGCGACATCTGGCGCGACGTGGAGGACGCGGTGCACGCCGTGCTCACCACCACCACCATCGGCGACCTGGCGGAACGGCAGCGAATGCGCGCGGCGGAACCAGTAGCATTGAACGTCCGCTAGCGGGCACCAGAGACCGCGCGAGATCCAACCAACAAACGAAAGCGGGGCATGGACTGTTTCGTCGCCCCGCGTCCGGAACGACAGGCCCCTGCCCTTGGAGGCGGCGGGCGCAAGGAGGAGACAAGATGACGACGGCACCGCAGCTCACGCCTGAGCAAGTCAAACGATACAGCCGACATATCATCATGCCGCAGATCGGCAGCCGAGGTCAGCGCAAGCTGATGGAGTCGCGTGTGCTAGTAATCGGCGCGGGCGGGCTTGGCGGCCCGGTGGCGTTGTACCTGGCCCTCGCCGGCGTCGGGACCATCGGGCTGGTGGACTTCGACACCGTCGACCTCAGCAACCTCCAAAGGCAGGTGCTCCATAACTCCGACACCGTTGGCATGCCCAAGGTCGAGTCGGCGATTCAGACGCTGGGCAAGTACAATCCCGAGGTCACGGTCGTCCCACACGAGTTCCCCATCAATTCGGAGAACGCGATGGACCTGGTCGCCCAGTACGACATCGTCGTGAACGGCGCCGACAACTTCGCGACGCGTTACCTGGTCAACGACGCGGCGTACCTGAACGGCAAGCCCGTGGTGGACGGCAGCATCCTCATCTTCGACGGCCAAGTCACGGTGTACCAGCCGGGCCGGGGCTGCTACCGCTGCCTCTTCCCGGAGCCCCCGCCCCCCGGAATGGTCCCCAACTGCGCCGAGGCGGGCGTACTTGGCGCGCTCACGGGCACAATCGGCAGCATCCAGGCGACCGAGGTCGTCAAGCTCATCCTGGGCATCGGCGAGACCCTCACGGGGCGCCTCCTGCTGGTGGACGCTCTGAACATGGAGTTCCGGGTCGTCAGGACCCGCAGGAACCCCGGCTGCCCCCTGTGCGGAGACAGCCCCACCGTCACCGAGCTGATCGACTACGAGGTGTTCTGCGGACTGGCTCCGGCGCCTGACGTGGAGGGAGTCGCCGCGGCTCACTAGCAGGACGAGCGACCGCCCTTCAGGGCGGACCTCCCCGCGCCCGTGAGTCCCGCACGGCCATGCGCAGCGATAACCTGGTCGAGGCCATCGGCAATACTCCGCTGGTGGAGCTGCCTTTGATGAGCCCCAAGCGAGGCGTGCGAATCTTCGCCAAGCTGGAAGGGAACAACCCCACCGGCTCCGTGAAGGACCGCATAGCCCGGGCCATGGTGCGCGCCGCCATGGAGGATGGGCTCCTCTCCGAGGACAGGACGCTCCTCGAGCCGACAAGCGGCAACACCGGGATCTCGCTGGCGATGGTCGCGCAACGTCTCGGCCTGCGGTTCACCGCGGTGATGCCGGACAACGTGAGCAAGGAGCGCAGCGAGCTGCTCCGGGCCTACGGCGCGGAGATCGTGTACTCGCCGGGCGAGGAGGGCTCCAACGGCTCGATCGCCGTCGCCCAGACCATGGCGGCCGAGGACGACGGTTACGTGATGCTCTACCAGTACGGCAACCCGGCGAACCCCCGCGCCCACTACGAGACCACGGGGCCGGAGATTATCCGCGACCTGCCGGAGGTCACCCACTTCGTAGCGGGCCTGGGCACCGGAGGCACGCTCATGGGCGTAGGCCGCCGTCTGAAGGAGTTCAACCCGTCGGTGGAAGTCATCGCCGCCGCGCCTGAGCTGGACGACCGCATCCAAGGCCTCAGAAGCCTGGAAGAGGGCTTCGTGCCGCCTATTCTCGACCTGTCGCTGCTCGACGCCCGGATTATGATCAGCGGCGAGGAGAGCTTCCGCATGACGTCGGCCCTCTTACGCAATGAAGGCGTGTTTGCAGGAGTATCCTCAGGGGCGGCGTTTGCCGCCGCCCTGCGCGTGGCGGGCCGCATCGACGAGGGCAACATCGTCTGTCTCTTCGCGGACGGGGGGTGGAAATACCTGAGCACGGGCCTTTGGACCCGAGAATTCACCGACCTCCAGGACGAGGTCGAAGGGAAGGTATGGTGGTAGGGGACCCGAAACCGTTCCCGAACACGAGAGCGTTTGGCTGGCTCGCGGACATCGAGGTCGGCGTGATTAGCGAAGGGCTGGGGCCGGGGCGCGAGCTCGTGGAATGCCTGCGCCGCGAGGGCGTGCGGTTCGCACGCGCGGAAGACCTAGCGGCCCCCGACGTACTCCTGCTGGACTTGGTCGACGCCGACCGCCGGCGCGCGGAGACGATCGGCCGGGGCGCGGGAAACGCCCCGAGCCCAGTGATCGCCGCCGTATCGGTAGACCACCTCCAAGCCCCCGACCTCAGCCTGAAGGCAGACGACTTCATCGTCGTCCCGTGGCGGGTAGGCGAGCTGGCGCTCCGCATACGGAGGCGCCTGGAACGAGCGGAGCCCGCCGACGACCCCGGCGTGATTCGAGTCGAAGACTTGGTCATCGACTCGAACCGCTACGACGTGTTCCTCGCGGGCAAGCCGGTCCTGCTGACGTTCAAAGAGTACGAGCTCTTGAAGCTCCTAGCGTCGACGCCCGGACGGGTGTACAGCAGGGAGGCCCTCTTGGAGCAGGTGTGGGGCTACCAGTACTTCGGCGGCACGCGGACGGTGGACGTCCATATACGGCGCCTCCGCAGCAAGATCGAAGACGCCACGCACACCTTCATCGACACGGTCTGGAACGTCGGGTACCGCTTTCGGGGATAGACGTCGCCCCGTTGCCTGATCCGCCCTCCGCGCCTAGAATGGTTGGGACTTAGGAGGAGCCGATGCCACTCTACGAGTACGCCTGCGACGCCTGCGAGACACAGTTCGAGCGTCTTCAGCCGATGACCGCGAGCCGGGAGGCCGACTGTCCCGAGTGCGGCCGCGAGGCGCATCGCATCCTTTCGCTGTTCGCGGCGCCGGTGCCCGTCGGCGTCGGCGCGGGCCCCTCCCCCGTAGGTCCGCTCAATAGCGCATGTTGCGGCGGCGCCTGCAGCTGCGGATAGTCGAGCCCGCCGAGTCAGCGTGAAGAGCCCCTCTGACGGGGCTCTTTTGCATTAGGCGGGCGTGTCGGGCCGCGACTCTTGCAGGCATGCCTTCGCCCGCTCGGCGTCCGAGTCGAGAACCCATAGCGCGTGGTGGATGAACGAGTCGTGCCCCCACATGCCGTAGCCGCCGCGCTCCGGGTTCACGACGGACTGGATGCCTTCGTCCCGAAGAATACCCGCGCACAACCGCGCGATCATCTCGTTAGGGTAGACCTCTACGCGGACGAGTCCCATCGCTAATCTCCCTACTCAGGCCCGCGCCGGGCGCCTACTCAGCCCTCGCGGACCGCTGGGATGGCTGCTTGCGAAGGAGGATTGGGACAGCGAACCCGATCGTCCACAGGACGGCCGCTTCGATGAGCGCGAGCAGGCCGATGATGAGCGTCATCTCCTGCCAAAACCCCAACGGGAACACACGCACGAGGTACTCGGTCCGTGGGTCGAAGGCCCAGTTCCCTTGGGGAAAGCCGAGGTAGTGGAATGCAGTGAACAGCGCATCGAAGGCGACCACGCTGAGCAGGCCTATGAGAAGGACGAATGCGGCGGTGACGACGGCGCAGCGCCGCATCCACGTGGCGATCGCCGGATAGACCCCACCCCGGAATCGCCAAGCGGCGGCGATGGTGAAGATCGCGAGGAGCAGGGCGGCCGCTGTCTGGGCACGGTAGGTTCTGAGGAAGAGCGCCTTGACGTCGGCCATGTGGGAGACCTCGTTGTCGTTGAAGAGCTCCCGCTCGACGCCGTTTACGACGGCCGTCACCCGCAACGGCTCCTCGTCGCTATTGAAATACTCCTGGATCTGCCGCCCGACATCGGCCAAGCCCTCGGAGGAGATGCCGGTTCGGGCCGTCACCGAGTGGCGCTCGAACAGCGCCTCGTACAGGGGCAAACTATTGGCCGCGAGGCGGACGTTCGTGGTGATGAGCAGCAGGGCCAACGCGACAGGCGCAATCCACCCCACCACCCGCCATCGATTGTTCGCAAGCCAATCCACGCCGCTATCGTACCAGCCGGCGTAGGCGCCCGAGACCTCGTGGGCTGTATCCTGGCGTCTGGCGCGAGTGTCGCCTGTGTGACCGGTCGCACAGAGGGGTCGTCCCCCCGAGGAGTCATGAGGTGTCGACTAGCTTCGATGAGCTGTTGGAAACGATGCGGCGGCTGCGCGACCCGGTTTCCGGCTGCCCATGGGACTTGGAGCAGACTCACGCGTCGCTGCGGGACTCGCTCTTGGAAGAGGCCTACGAGCTGCTGGATGCGCTGGTCTCCGACCGCCCCGCCGACCGCGTCGAGGAATTGGGCGATCTGCTGCTGCACGTGATCTTCCACGCGCAGATTGGGACTGACGAGGGCGCTTTCACTATGCAGGACGTGATTGCCCAGCTCAACGCCAAGCTCGTCCGCCGCCATCCCCACGTCTTCGCCGGCGCGACGGCCCGCACGTCAACGGAGGTTAAGGGCCAGTGGGAGCGGGTGAAGGCGGAGGAACGCGAGAGCAAAGGCGATGGCGCGGCTTCCATGCTTGCGGGCGTATCGAAGTCGATGCCAGCACTGGCCTATGCCGAGGCCGTCTTGGGACGGGCGCGCCGGGCGGGATTCGATTGGGACGACCCCGCGATGAGCTTCGAGAAGGTCGCCGAAGAGATCGATGAGCTGCGGGCGGCGGAGTCGCCCCAGAGGCGAGAGGAGGAGTTCGGCGACCTGCTCTTCGCGCTGGTCGGCGCTGCCCACCGGCTCGACATCGACGCGGAGCAGGCCCTGCGTGGGGCAAACAAACGCTTCTACTCGCGGTTCGGGAGCATCGAGAGGGCGGCGAGGGGTGAAGGCTCCACCCTCGCGGAAATGCCGACAGCCCGTAAGCTAGAATTATGGGAGCGGGCCAAGCTCGCGGAGTAGCCTAGCAAACCAAATCGCCGCTTGGCTCGTTTATCTAGGTGTGCCTGGTCGTCGTCGCCGGTAGGCGGGCGACAGGGTATTGACACCCAACCGGGCTGGCGGCTTAATCTAGATTAGCAGTCGGGGCGTGCGACTGCTAAATCCGGCCCATGGCAACCACATGGGGACGACAGTCCCCCACTCTATTCGGAGGAAGGTAGGCAGTATGCGAATCGGCCGTTTCGCTTTTGTGTTGCTGAGCGTAGCCCTGGCCGTCGTCGGGCAGAGCGCCGTTGCGCTGGCGCAGGACCCGAGCGACGTGCGGATGGACTCCGCAGTCCGGTCGCTGGAGATGGGCCCTCGGGAGGTCCGGACCGACCTCACCGTGGACTTGCACAACACCATCGAGGAGCGCCGGCAGGTGAAGCTGACGTTGGAAAACCTGCCCGAGGGGTGGGACATCGGCGTTTGGGACCGGTTCTTCGACTTCAAGGTCGACGAGATTATCGTCGATCCTCAGCCAGAGGACAGCTTCGCGCCGGGTCAGACGCTCCGGCTTCGTATCGACCTCCCCGATGAGCGTCCGGCGCCAGGCGACTACTCTCTCGGTCTGCGGGTGACCTCTCCGGACGGGCGGGTCGAGTACGATAGCGCCGTATTCACGATCACGGTGCCGGAGCCGCCCGCCGCCGAGGACACCGGCGTCATGATTATCAACACGTTCCCGGCGCTACAGGGGCCGTCGACGACCACCTTCGAGTTCGAGATTGTCATAGACAACGAGACTGGCGGGGACTCCTCGTTCAGTCTTACGTCCGAGGCCTTCCGCCTCGAGGACCTGAGGACCAGTCAGAACCCACAAGCTCTGGCGGGCTGGGATGTCACCTATACGCCCTCCTTCGGAGAGGAGCGCTTGATATCCAGCATTAGCGTAGGCGACGCGCTGTCCGAGCGCGTGGACGTGCGCGTGAGGCCGCCGCGCAACACCGACGCAGGCGAATATGTCATCCCCGTGAACGTCGAGGACGAGGCCGGCTTCAGGGCGACAACCTTCCTTCAGCTCAACATCCGCGGCCGCGGCGAAATCTTCACCAGCACCGACACCGGCCGGCTGAACATCGAAGCCACAGCGGGCGAGCCGGTGTCGGCCAAGCTCCGCGTCACCAACATCGGCACCGCCGAGCTAATGGATATCTCGTTGGTGGCCGACGCGCCCCAGGGTTGGGAGGTGACCTTCGAGCCGTCCTCTGTCGCGTCGCTGCCCGCCGCCAATCTCATTGATATGCCTTTCACCGTCGTACCCGCAGGGGACGCAATCCCCGGCGACTACCTGGTGACCCTGCGCTCCGTCCATGCCGACACCGCCGACGCCCTGGAGCTGCGAGTGACCGTCTCCCAGTCCACGATCTGGGGCTGGCTGGGAATCGTCCTCGTCGTGCTCGTCATCGGCGGTCTGGGCGGTCTGTTCTGGAGGCTTGGCCGACGATGAGTGAAGTGCTGATCGAGGCCCGCGGCCTCACCAAGGCCTACGGGGACTTCCACGCGGTCGACGGGATCGACTTGACCCTGAACGAGGGCGAGGTCTACGGCTTCCTCGGCCCGAACGGCTCCGGCAAGAGCACGACCATCATGATGATGCTAGGTCTCACCGAGCCGTCGGCCGGCCTGATCCGCGTGTGCGGGCACGACCCGACACGCGATCCCATAGCCGTCAAGCGTCAGGTCGGCTATCTCCCGGAGGCCGTCGGGTTCTACGGCGACATGACGGGCGTCGACAACATGCGCTTCACGGCGGAGCTGAACGCCATGCCCAAACAGCGGGCGGAGGCCCGCATCGCGGAGCTGCTGGCGATGGTGGAGCTCGCCGACGCCGCCAACCAGCCCGTCGCCCAATACTCGCGGGGCATGCGGCAGCGGCTTGGCCTGGCGGACGTGCTGCTCAAAGACCCGCGCGTCGTTATCCTCGACGACCCCACCTTGGGGCTGGACCCAGCGGGCATCCAGTGGCTCCTCGGACTGATCGAAGAGTTCAGCCAGCAGCGCAACATCACCGTCTTCCTGTCGTCGCACCAACTGCATGAGGTGCAGCGGGTCTGCCACCGCGTCGGCATCATGTCCCACGGCGAGCTCGTCTTGGAAGGGACTGTCGCCGAGCTGACCGCTCAGACCGAGAGGGGCGGCTTCCGCGTCACCGTAGGCACGGACGGCGGCGGCACCGGAGTCGACGACGCCTTACGCGCGATTCCGGGCGTCGATGCGCTGACGCGCGCGGGCAGCGAGATCGTCATCGAGAGCGTGCGCGACGTGCGGGCCGAGGTGTCGGCGGTGGTCCATGAGCAGGGCGCACGGCTCCTCGAGATGCGGACGCGGAATAGCTCGTTGGAGGACATCTACCTGCGGTACTTCCAGGAGGTGACGGCGTGAGCGCACTCTTCTGGAAAGAGATGGCGGACCACTTCGGCAAGCGGCGCTTCACGCTGCTCTTGGGGCTCGTCGGCATAGGCGTCCTATGGGGGGCGTTCGTGGACCTCGACGCCCTCGTCAGGCAGGGGCGAGAGTTCTTCTTCCTGGATGTCTTCACAACGACATCCGGGGTGCCCATCTCGCTGCTCTCATTCATCAGCTTCTTCGGGCCAATCATCGGGATCGCCCTGGGGTTCGACGCCATAAATGGGGAGCGCACACAGGGCACGCTTGCACGGCTGCTCTCCCAACCTCTGCACCGTGACGACGTTTACAACGCGAAGTTCTTGGCTGGCTTGCTCACGCTCGCGCTGGTGACGGCGAGCATGATGATCGTGGTGGTGGGGCTCATCATGTTCAGAATGGGCATCGCCCCCAGCGGCGAGGAAGTCATCCGGCTCACCGGTCTTGGTTTCCTCGCGATCGCGTACCTTGCGTTCTGGTTGGCGCTGTCGGTCACGACGTCGGTCCTGCTCCGCAACACCGTGACATCGGCGCTGGCGTCGATCGGCGCCTGGTTCGCGTTGGGATTCCTCGTATCGCTGTTGGGCGGAGTCCTTGCGGACCGCGTCGTGCCGGAGGTCGCCACGACCGCGGACGCGACCCGGCACGTCAATATCGAGTCCTGGGTGAACCGCGCGTCGCCGTCGGGGCTCTTCTCGGAGGCGACGGCGACCCTGCTGGACCCGGTAGGCGGACGTGCGCTCAACCTCTTCACGGTAGAGCAGGCCCGCCTGGCGGACCTGCTCTCTACTCCTGTGTCGGCAAGCCAGAGCCTCCAGCTGGTCTGGCCGCACATCGTGGTGCTGGTCGCCATGGTCGCTCTCCTCGTAGCGGCCTCCTACGTCAAATTCATGCGCGAGGAGATCCGCGCCTAGGCGTCCGCGCCATGGGGGAGGCTGCTCGCAACCCCCTTAGCGCGCCGGCCTTCGTGGGCAAGCATCCGCCCGAAATGACCTCGGCCCGTGGGTAGGGTCTGGGAAGTCCTGCTCGTCGCAACGCGTCTCGGGCTCACGTCGTTTGGCGGGCCAATCGCTCATATCGGCTATTTTCGCGAGGAGTACGTCGTCCGGCGCGGGTGGCTCGATGAAGAAAGCTTCGGCGAGCTTGTCGCGCTCTGCCAGTTCCTGCCCGGTCCGGCCAGCAGCCAGCTTGGGATAGCCGTCGGGATCAGACGCGCCGGCATCGCCGGCGGCTTGGCGGCGTGGCTCGGCTTCACCCTTCCGTCCGCGTTCGCGCTGGCCCTGTTCGCATACGGGGTGCATGAGTTGGGCGGACAGGCGGGCGATTGGCTGCACGGCTTGAAAATCGTGGCCGTCGCGGTAGTCGCACTGGCGCTGTGGGGCATGGGAAGGACGCTCGCGCCGGACAGGCCGCGGATTACGATTGCCGTGCTCGCTACGATCGCGGCTCTCGCAACCGAAGGAATAGCGGCGCAGCTGGCCGTAATCGCCGCCGGAGCGGCGCTTGGCCTGGCGTTCTTGCGTCCCTCGGAGCTGCGACCGAAAGGCATGGCCGGCAGGCGGGCCGGAATGCGCGTCGGAGCGGTAGCGCTGGCCGCATTCTTGATCCTCCTGATCGCCCTGCCGGTGGCGACTCGGCTCACGGACGACCCGCTTATCGCCGTAGCCGATAGCTTCTACCGGTCGGGATCGCTCGTATTCGGTGGGGGTCACGTCGTGCTGCCGCTGCTGGAAGCGGAGGTCGTCCCGCCTGGTTGGGTGACGAAGGACGAGTTCATCGCGGGGTACGGCGCGGCCCAAGCTGTGCCAGGCCCGCTGTTCACGTTCTCGTCCTACCTGGGCACGGTAATGGACGTTCTGACTCCTCGATGGCTCGGGGGTCTGCTCGCGCTCGCGGCGGTGTTCGCGCCATCGTTCTTGCTTGTCTGGGGAGTACTGCCGTTCTGGGAACGGTTGCGGGACGTCGCACGGGTCAGACAAGGGCTGATGGGCGTGAACGCCGCGGTGGTGGGGCTGCTCCTCGCCGCGCTCTACGATCCGGTATGGACCAGCGCAATCGAGACGCCGGAGGACTTCGCCCTAGCGGCGGCCGCGTTCGCGCTCCTGGCGTTCTGGAAATCGCCTCCGTGGCTGGTCGTCTTGCTAACGGGGGGAGTGGGCGCGCTCCTCGCATTGAACTAGAACGGCGCCCTCGAAGACGTAGGGGAGGCATCGGCGGCTTGATAAACTGGCGGCATGGAGATCGAGACGACGCCCGGCGGGTTGGCGGTGGTGCGGGAGCACGCGGAGCAGTGGGAAGCCGACCGTCTCTCAACCTACGCGAGCCTCAGCGCCCGGTCCAAGGGCCGCCCGTCGCCGGAACCGTTGGACGACCTGCGCACCGAGTTCCAGCGTGACCGCGACCGCGTCATACACACGAACTCGTTCCGCAGACTCAAGCATAAGACGCAGGTGTTCATAGCGCCCGTCGGCGACCACTTCGTCACCCGGCTAACGCACACGCTGGAAGTGACGCAGATCGCGAGGACCATCGCCCGCGCGCTCCGGCTGAACGAGGACCTAGCGGAGGCCGCCGCTCTGGGGCACGACATCGGCCATACGCCCTTCGGACACATCGGCGAGCAGGTGCTGGACCGGCTGCGGCCCGACGGCTTCCGGCACAACGAGCAGAGCCTGAGGACCGTCGACAAGCTCGAGAAGGACGGCGCCGGACTCAACCTGACCTTCGAGACGCGGCAAGCCATCCTCCACCACTCCAAGCCTCGCGGCTATTTTCTGTACGCGGCCGACCTCGACCAGCTCACCCTCGAAGCGCAGGTGGTGCGCGTGTCGGACGCGATCGCCTACCTCGCCCACGATATCGGCGACGCGATGAGGGCCGGCGTGCTCGACGAGTCCGACTTGCCCCCCGGCGCGCGCGAAGTCCTTGGCTCGCGCCACTCCCAACGGCTCGACGTGATGGTCAGGGACGTGGTCGCGGCCTCGTGGTCGGCCGCGGGCTACGATGCTAACGAGGGGGCCCCAAGGCCAAGGCTGACCATGAGCGCGGAGGTCGCGCGGGTCGTCACCGAGCTGCGAGAGTTCATGTACGACAGGGTGTACGAACCGGCAGGCGCAGGGCCGGAAGGAGAGAACGCGAGGGTCATCGTCGAGTTCCTCTACGGATACTTCCTTGCGCATCCCGATGAGGTCCCGGAGCGCTACCACGCGTCCGGCGAGCCGACCGACCGCGCGGCGATCGACTACATCGCCGGGATGACGGACCAGTTCGCTCTGCACGTCGCCGAGAACCTGCGGCCGGGCATCGCATCGGACGCCTTTGCC
This sequence comes from Dehalococcoidia bacterium, assembly GCA_965219425.1. Taxonomy (GTDB): domain Bacteria; phylum Chloroflexota; class Dehalococcoidia; order Lucifugimonadales; family Australimonadaceae; genus S5-327. Next base: position 2,451,839 of record OZ244741.1, on the reverse strand, counting down.
GGACGGGTCTAGCGCGGCATCGCCGCGGGCGCGACCTCTCCCACCGACGTCGTTACTGCTTGCCCGCTGATCACCGTTCGCTCGGCGCCCGCCTTTACATGAACAACTCCGCCCCGGCGCGACGCCTGATAGCCGACGAGCGCGTCCCTCCCCAGCCGCGCCTGCCAGTAGGGCCCGAGCGCGCAGTGCGCCGAGCCCGTCACCGGGTCCTCCGGGATGCCGGACCGCGGCGCGAAGAACCGCGATACGAAATCGTAGCGTGAATCGTCCGAGAGCGCGGTGACAGCGACGCCCCGCGCCTCGACACGCTCCAGCGCCGCGAGGTCTGGGCGCAGCTCGCGCACCGCATCGGCGGAGCAGACCTCCACAACGTAGTCGTTGCCGGCGCGCCCCACGAATACGGGGGCTTCTCCAAGGGCTTCAGCCAAGCCTCGAGGGGCGTCCGCCCCCACGACGGGCCGCGTGGGAAAGTCCATGTCGAGCCAGCTGCCGCGCCGCACGACGGCGAGAGGGCCGCTGAGCGTTTGAAAGCACGCCGTGGTCTCGGGGTCCAGCAGCCCTTGCTCCCAAAGGACGTGCGCGCTCGCGAGGGTCGCGTGCCCGCACAGGTCCACCTCCACCGTGGGCGTGAACCAGCGCAGCCGAAAGCCCCCGTCCTCGGGGCGCAGGAACGCCGTCTCGCTCACGTTCATCTCCGCGGCCACCTGTTGCATCCAATCAGCGTCCACGGGGCCGTCCAGCGGGCAGACGACTGCGGGGTTGCCGGTGAAGGGGCGTGATGCGAATGCGTCGACGTGAAAGAGGCGGATACTCATGCCTCCTTTCTATCAGAAAGTGGACATCTCCCACTTGCCACCTCACGAGTGACGTGACTCTAGAATCCCAGTTTTCGCGATGAGCACAGCTGACGACATCAAAGCGCGCCTCGACATCGTCGACGTGGTCTCCGATTACGTCCCCGAGCTGAGGCGCTCGGGCAAGAACTACCACGCCCGCTGTCCCTTCCATCAGGAGCGGACGCCGTCGTTCGTCGTCTTCCCGGACCGTCAGACCTGGCGCTGCTTCGGCGCGTGCGCGGTCGGCGGCGACGTCTTCTCCTTCGTCATGAAATCCGACGGCGTCGACTTCACCGGCGCGCTCCGGTCGCTGGCCGACCGGGCAGGGGTGAAGCTCGACGAGCGTCGTGCGTCGGAGAGGGCCGAAAGTCCCCTGTACGCGGTCAACGACGCGGCACAACAGTTCTTCAGGGACGCGTTCATCGCCGACCGGGGCGCCCAGGCGCGCGCATACGCCGAGGGGCGGCGTCTCACCGAGGAGGCCATCGTCCGGTTCGGGGTCGGCTACGCCTCAGCTGCCGGAGACGAGTTGCTCCGCAGGCTCACCGCCATCGGCTTCGATCAGACGCTCGTTTTCCGGGCGGGGCTCGCGCTTGGGGGCGACGAGAACGGCGGCCCCGTCCGAGACATGTTTCGCGGTCGCCTGATGTTCCCCCTGCGAGACGTGGACGGGCGGGTAGCGGGCTTCGCGGGCCGCACTCTCGACGGATCGGACCCCAAGTACATCAATACGCCGCAGACCGCCGTCTTCGATAAGGGGCGCATGCTCTACGCGCTCGACCGCGCGAAGGAGTCAATCAGCACGGAGGGCTTCGCCGTTGTCGTCGAGGGCTACATGGACGTGATAGCGGCCCACGAGCACGGGCTCCGCAACGTGGTCGCGTCGATGGGCACCGCCCTCACGGGGCAGCAGGTCGCTCTGCTGAAGGCGCGTGCGTCGAGGATCGTCCTCGCCCTCGACGCGGACACGGCGGGACAGGAGGCGATGCTGCGCAGCCTGCGTTCGTCGTGGGAGCTCGTCGGGAGCGCGGTGACGGGTCAGCGGCGCACGGACGTGCTCAACCGGCCCGACGACTTGGGGTCGCTGAGGGTTGCGCTGATCACCGGCGGCAAGGACCCCGACGAACTGATTCGGACGGACGTCAGCCAGTGGCGGCGGCTAATCGCCGGGGCGGTCCCCGCGGTCGAGTTCCTCATCGAGGCGGAGGCGGCGCGGCTCGACCTGACGACGGCGCAAGGCAAGTCCGCCGCAGTGGAGCAGCTCTTGCCCATAATCTTCGCCATCCCGAACTGGGCGGACATGGACCGCTACTTCCAGCGGCTGGCGGACGTAATCGGCGTCCCCGTCGGTTCGCTCGAGGCGGCCGTCGGACGTATGCGCGGGCAGTTCGCCGCCAGACGACAAGCCGTAAGTCCTCGCTCGCGGGAGGAGCAGATCGAGTCCGTCTTCAAGGTCGCGGAGACCGATCCGCTCGAGGAACGAGTGCTTACGCTCCTCGCTCAGTACCCGGAGCAGTGGGAACAGGCGCTCGCGGTGGACGGGCAGCATTTCAACCGTCCGGAGAACCGAGCGATATTGAGCGTCATCCAATCTACTGTTACAATAGAGGATGCGCTTGCGCGACTAGACGGCCCACTCGCCGACCGCTTGGTCAGGCTTTCGCAGGAGGCGCTACCTCCGGCCGACAAGAAGCAGCGCACGGCGGAATGGCAAGCCTGCCTACGGAGGTTGGAAGAAAGACACCTCCGAGAGTTGAAGGCCCAGGAGGGAGCGGCGTTCGCAGAGGACGCAGCTAAGGACGCTCCGATTGACCCCGAGTACCTAGAGGCCATCAGCCGCCAAGCATTGGAGACCAACCAGCGGCTGCGAGACCTATTCGTCGGCGGCTCGAGCTAGTTTCCCCGCTGCTCTGGAGCCGCCTCAGGAGACGAGGACTAACCTTGGCGACCAAGCAAGCAACCAGGCCCACGAAAGCATCGTCCGAGCCCGATGGGAAGACCGCAACCGAGACCGTAACCGAGAAATCCGCTACGAAGACCGCCGCTAAGTCGACGGCGAAGCCTTCCGCCGCCTCGAAGCAAGCGTCGAAGGCTGAGGCAAACAAACCCGCCGCTAAAGCCCCAAAGAAAGCGGGAGCGAAAGTTCTCGCTGCTCAAGCGGAGTCCGAGGCCGATGCTGTGAAGGTGGAGCCCTCCAAGGCCGAGGAGTCCGCTGCAGAGCCTACTGCCAACGCTTCCGCTCCAGCAGTCCAAGAGGACGTCAAGGACGCTGCAGTCGCTGTAGCTGACCCGCCGCTCGTTTCCCCCGAGCCTAACCTGAACGCAGCCGCCGTTCCCAACGGCGTCGCTGTCGCGACGACAGCGCTGGCCGACGCCATCGCGGTTGTCGCCGCGACTCCTGACGAGGCGCAAGAGCCTGCCCCAGCCGATATCAAGGCCACGGAGAACGAGGCGAAGGAGGCCGAGGAGGAAGCACGCCAGGAGGACATGGAGGGGGCCGAGCTTATCGATGACCCCGTCCGCATGTACCTCCGCGAGATCGGCCGAGTGACGCTGCTCACGGCGGCGGACGAGCGCCGGCTCGCGCTCCAGCTCGCCTCTTACAAGCACATCGACAAGGGTGAGAAGGAGATACTCGAGGAGACGGGGCGTCCTGCCCGGGCGGCGGACGTCGCCAAGCTGCTGCTCCAACGCATCCACGGACAGAACGACCTCATCGAGGCCATCGCCGAGTTCCTGGCCATCGAAGAAAAGATGACCATCGGTGAGCTGCTGCGGAACGCGAAGATGCGCGCCAACGTGGACGGCGAGAACAACTTCGACATGCTGGAGAGGCTCGGCGAGCGCTACTCCAAGGAAGTGGTCGAGGTGGCCCCATACGTGGTCCAGCTTTCGCTGAACAGCCACGTCTTGCCGGACGACATTCTCAACATCGTGGGCGCCGACGTCGCGATTGGCGAGCTCGACGAAATCATTCAAGACGCCGACATGGGCCAACGCATCGAGTCGAACGAGTTTCTGCTGCGGAGGCACTTCAACGAGGTGAAGCAGGAAGGGATACGCGCCCAGCGCCACCTTGCCGAGGCGAACCTCCGGCTGGTCGTGAGCGTCGCCAAGAAATACATCGGGCGCGGCATGTCCCTTTTGGACCTCATCCAGGAGGGGAACATCGGCCTGATCAGGGCCGTCGAGAAGTTCGACTACCGGAAGGGGTACAAGTTCTCCACCTACGCCACCTGGTGGATTCGGCAGGCCATCACCCGGGCCATCGCGGACCAGGCCCGCACCATCCGCATCCCCGTTCACATGGTCGAGACCATCAACAAGCTCATGCGCGTGAGCCGCCGCCTCGTGCAGGAGTACGGTCGCGAGCCGACCACTCAGGAAATCTCCGAAGGCATGGAAGTCCCACCGGAACGAGTCCGAGAGATACTCAAAGTCTCCCAGGAGCCCGTCTCCCTCGAGACTCCCATCGGCGAAGAGGAGGACTCCCACCTCGGCGACTTCATCGAAGACAGGAGCGCCCCCGCTCCCGCGGAAGCCGCAACCTTCCAGCTCCTGCGCGAGCAGGTCGATGGAGTGCTCGGCACCCTGAGCGAGCGCGAACGCCGCGTTCTCCAGCTCCGGTTCGGTCTCGAGGACGGCCGCAGCCGTACGCTGGAAGAAGTAGGGCGGGACTTCGGCGTAACGCGCGAGCGCATCCGCCAGATCGAGGCCAAGGCCCTACGCAAGCTCCGCCACCCCAGCCGCTCCCGCAAGCTCCGCGACTTCTTGGAGTAAGTCCACCTCGACAGCTGCTTCTCAAACGGCGCCTCTCCCGGCCTCCGCTACGACGGGAGAGGCGCCGTTTGAGAGAATGGCTAGGGAGGAGGAGGCGACTCGTCGCTCTCCGATGGGCTGCCAGGCTCCAGAGGGGGCCGAGGCGGCTCATTCTCTGCCGCTTCCCGGTACTCCTCGAACATCAGCAGCTCGACCGCCGCGAACAGCGGCGCGGAGATTCCCTGGGCGACGGCGGTCGCCAGCGCCGCCGCTAAGACATTTTCGGTGAGCCGTTCTACTCCCAGGGCGGCGATTAGGAAGAGAGCGCCGAACATCCCCACGATGAGCTGCACGCCCAACGTTCGCCACCATCGCCCTTCGATCAACCGCCAGCTGCGTATGAGGGAACCGACGATCCCTCGGTTCTCCAAAATCACCGCCGGCCCCGCAAGGGTGGCCCGCACGGCTAGGTAGGCGGCGAGGACGATGCCAACAACCGAGAGCGCCAGCAGTCCAGTGGCCATTCCAACGATGAGGCCTATTGCGAAGAAGCGCGGCCCAAAAGCGGCGAGCCCGCCGATAGCGGCCGCGGTGGAGGGCCGTTCTCCGCGGTGGGCCGCAACGACCAGGTAGGTCGTCGGGGCCATTGTCATGCCTACGACCACTGCGAGGGTGAGCTGGCCCCACAGCAGGGCGGCGACTATCGACGTAGGGTTAGCGAGCAGCCCGAACAGGTTGCCGGCCAGCGCGCCCAGCGTGGCTGTCGCGATGAACGGAGCGGCCCCGCGGAAGTACATCGTCAGCGCGGCGGTGAGAAGGTCCGCGATCGGGATGAGCTTCTGCCGTTTCGGTTGAGGAGAGAACATGGGCGCGAACATCGTAGAGGCCTGGCGGTTCCGCCGTCCACGCCCTACGCTGCGAGATGGCGTTGCTATACTCCCCCTGCCGCCGCCTGAACCGGCGGCCCAGGGAAGACCGTGCCTGAGATACCTGACCTCGAAGTCATACGCGAGTTCCTGAACGAACGCATCGTCGGCCGGGAGGTTGTGCGCGCCGAGGCCCCAAAGGCTTGGATTGTCCGCTCCTCAGCTGCCGACAGCTTCGTCGACGACGTGGTGGGACGCCGTTTCGGGCCCATCATCCGCAAGGGCAAGGACCTGCTCTTTCCTCTCGACCCGGACAGGGTGCTCGTCGCCAACCTCATGCTGACCGGGCGCTGGCAGTACACGGAGCCGTCGGCCAAGCGCTCCAAGCGCATGTTCTTCCTCCTCGGCACGCCGGACATGGACCTGCGCTACTTGGACGACAAGTCGATGGGCCGGATCAGCTACCTGCGACCCGACCAAGTAGGCCAGATCCAACGCCTCCAGGAGCAAGGCCCCGACGCGCTGGACGCAGGCGTGACGTTCGAGGACTTCCAAGAGCGCATCAAGCCCTACACCGGCGAGATCAAGGGTATCGTCGCCAGGGGCAAGCTCGTCTCGGGCATCGGCAACGCGTACGTGGACGAAATCCTTTGGGAGGCCGGCATATCGCCTTTCCGCAAACGCAAGACGCTCTCGGAAGAGGAGCTTCGACGCCTGTTCGACGCTATTCCCAAGGTGCTGAACGAGGCGACGGCGGTGGTGCGGGAGCGCATGCCTCCGAAGATCCACGTCAAGGTCCGAGACTTCTTACAGGTGCACCGCAAGGGCGGCGAGGCGTGCCCGCGCTGCGGCGCCACGATTTCCGAGATCGGTCCGAACCAGAAGATTACGAGCTGGTGCCGCACCTGTCAGCCGGGCGGGCTGGTGAAGAACTAGCCGTGCCGGACGTCATTCGAGTCTCCGCGCCGGATCCGTTTGATTTCGACCTTACTGTCGGACACCAGACCAACTACCGGGGCAAGGCAGGTTCGGACCTCTTCGCGGACGGCGTGTACTACCGCGCGATGTGGATAGGGGACGAGGCCGTCGCCATGGCGGTGCGCCCGAGCGCCGATGGCAAGGCAATCGACGTTTCGCTCCCGAATGGAGGGCCCGCCGGCGCGCTCGATAGGGCGGCGATCGAGGCGGCGCGGCTCCTTGGTTTCGACGTCGGCCTCGGAGGCTTCTACGACATCCTCGCGGACGACCCGGTGTTGTCCGGCGCCATCGGCCATCTCCGCGGCCTGCGCCTGACCCGCGCGGAGTCGGTCTACGAGGCAGTGGTCCAAGCCATTGCCGCTCAGCAGATATCGAGCGCGGTCGCGCGCGTCATCCGCGACGGGCTGGTCACGACCTACGGCGCGGCAATCGAAGTGGACGGCCACGTCGTCCACGCGTTCCCCAAGCCGGAAACCATCGTCGCGGCCGGCGTCGACGCGCTCCGGTCGCTCAAGCTCAGCGCCCGCAAGGCCGAGTACATCCTCGGCGTCTCCGAGAGGGCGATGGAAGGCGAGCTCGACTATGACCTCCTGGACCGCCTGAGCGACGACGAGGTTATCGAGAGGCTCAGCACGATTCGAGGAGTAGGCCGCTGGACGGTGCAGTGGGTGCTGATGCGCGCACTCGGCAGAGTCGACGTCCTGCCCGCGGGCGACCTTGCCCTGCAGCGGACCATCGGTGACCTGTATTTCGACGGCAGGCGGCTAACAGAGGGCGAGCTCGACGCGTTTGCCATCGAGCATTGGAAGCCCTACCGCGGCCTCGCGACCGCCTATCTCTTCGCCCACCTCCGGCAACAGCGCGCCGAGCGTGAGCAAGCCAAGGCAAGGGGCGGGCCGGCGGTTTAGCGGGCCGTACGGACAAAGGAGAAGCGTCCTCTTCGTGAAGGCGCTATCCTTGAACCGGTCCCAAAACATGGGACGCGGTCAGTCTGCGTGCCAAGCAGGAGCACGGGCGGCCTTGGGGCAGAACTCGGAAACGGTACTGGAGTGCTCCTCTCGACGGGTGCAGACGGGTCGGCGCATCGGCGACGAAGAACGCCCGGCCGTGCGTCCGGTCCGGAGCACAGATGTGTGAGCAACATCGACGAATCAGAGTCAGCACCGCCTTGTGATACCATTCGCGCGCCAGGTGGACCCGGCCCTCCGCCTGTCATCCGGGGATGACCGGAGACGGAAGGCACGACGGAACATAACGTGCCGCCAGTCGTGGTAGCTAATCCCGGAACTGCTGTTGGTAGCAGGTCGTCGATGAACCCGCTGCGACATGATAGACCCCGGATATGGTGCGGTGTATCATGCCCGTTAGGGCGTCTATTATGAGTTAGGCTACCCATTGAAACCAGAAAAGACTTGAAGAAGCCATTTCAAGAAGACAACATTGGGCCAACTCCAAGGCCCTCCTACGGGACGGGAAACTTCCGTCAGGCCAGTAATTTATTGGTGCAATAGGGCCATCTCGTATAGGCTTTTGACCTTGCGGAGACAACAATAAATGGAGAACGCTATTTACACCCCGGAGGGCTACACGGATCGAATACGACAAGAGCTCGGACACTGCCTCATTGAAACGAATCTTTCTCAAGGTGAGAAGTTCATAGGCAAAGTACGGGATCGATACGATCTTGGGGATCGTATGGTACTCATCACCACCGACCGACAGAGTGCCTTTGACCGGGTGCTGGCCGCTATCCCCTTCAAAGGGCAGGCCCTCAACATGACGAGCGCATGGTGGTTTGAACAGACCCGCCATATTGTGCCCAATCAGGTTCTATCCATCCCCGACCCAAACGTCACAATTGCCAAAAGATGTACCGTCTTCCCGATTGAGTTCGTGGTGCGTGGATACATCACCGGAACCACGAGCACCGCCCTCTGGACGGTCTACCAGAGTGGTCAGCGTCACTACTGTGGCAACGATTTGCCCGACGGCCTAATGAAAAACCAGAAGCTCCCGACGAATTACCTCACACCGACCACCAAGGAGGAAGGTCACGACCGTCCGATCAGCCCTGACGAGATCGTGTCCGAGAACTGGATGACGGCCGATGATTGGGAACAATGTAGCCGCATCGCGCAGGAACTTTTCGCTTTCGGTCAAGCCAAGGCAGCCGAGCATGGCCTAGTTCTCGTCGATACCAAATATGAGATGGGCCGTGACGAGAACGGTGAGATCCTTCTGATCGACGAGATCCACACCCCTGACTCTAGTCGCTACTGGATCGCCGACTCTTATCAACAGCGCATACGGGAGGGACAGGAACCCGACAACGTCGACAAAGAATTTCTCCGGCTCTGGTTCACGGAGAACTGCAACCCCTACGAGGATGAGGTCCTACCACCAGCACCGTATGACCTTGTAATCGAGCTCTCAAGACGCTACATCTACCTTTACGAGAAGATCACCGGTCGCTCTTTCGAGTTTCCAGAGGCGGACCAATCGATCGAGACACGTTTGGAAAGCAACCTTGAAGGAATCATATGAAGGTATACGGAGGGCAATAGGGCCAAGGTGATTCTGTTTCCACTTCAATTGACAGAAAGACCTATCAATAGACATGAAGTGTAGGCTAACCAGGCGCTCAACTTGACCGAGCCAGCGAAGGTATTTTTGGAGTTTTCGCTTCGCATCGCAAACACCGTTAACTCTTCTCCGACGGTTCGTCGCCGGGGCGTCAAGTTAGCTTAATTGTTAAGCCGAAATTGAATCGAGCGCAAAAGTGAAAAAATACATTCTCTTTGACCATGATGGGGTTTTAGTCGAAACAGAACATTGGTACTACCTAGCAAACAAACGAGCACTGGCATCTCTCGGAATTGATCTCCCACGAGACGCATATTTAGTAAATATGGCCGATGGAGTTTCCGCGTGGGAGGCGGCACGAGTTTCAGGAATATCCGAATCTGAAATTAAACGTGGCCGAGAACTAAGAAACCGATACTACCAGGAGTACCTGATGACCGAAGACATCGAGATCGAGGGTGTCCTGCAAACACTAGCCGAACTCGCGGATACGTATAGGATGGGTATAGTTACTACATCCAAACGAGATGACTTCGCCTTAATACACGAAAAGCGATCTATTCTAAACTATATGGAATTCTATTTAACTGTGGAGGATTACGAGCGAGCTAAACCACATCCCGAACCCTATCTGAGAGGGCTCCAACGCCTTGGTGCTACTGCCGCTGAAACGATAGTTATTGAAGACTCGGCGAGAGGGTTGAAGTCGGCAATAGCGGCGGGTATTGACTGCATCGTGGTTGCAAACGAGTTCACTGCAGCTCACGATTTGTCCAAAGCAACTGCCAAGGTCGCTACGTTTAGGGAATTGCCATCTACTATAAAGGGCTTAACAAGTTTAGCCAGTGGACCCGGCGCGGCTGCGGACCCTTAGCTGAAGCTCCGCCAGTCTTCGTCGAGAGCGTTGACGGCGTACACTGGCCCTTTGGATGCTAAAAGCCAGGCAGGCCCATGCCCGCAAGGCCTCGTCGCTTCCCGGACGCCATCTGCTTCATGAGCTTCTGCATCTGGCGGAACTGATTCAAGAGCTGATTAATGTCCGCGGGAGTCGTTCCACTGCCGTCGGCGATGCGCTTGCGCCGACTCCCGTTGATGCGGTCCGGGCGCTGGCGCTCCCACATCGTCATGGACGAAATCATTGCTTCGGTGCGCCGGAGACGCTTCTCATCCAGCGCGCCGGAGGGCAGCTTGGACCGCAGACCTCTTGCGCCGGGGAGCATCTCCAGGATGGAGGCCAGCGAGCCCATGTTCTGGATTTGCTGTAGCTGCTTGAGGAAATCGTCGAGGTCGAACTGCGCCCGGCGCATCTTGCGTTCGAGCTCGGCTGCCTGCTCCGTCGTGATTTGCTCCTGAGCGCGCTCGACGAGCGTGACGACATCCCCCATGCCGAGGATGCGTGACGCCATGCGGTCGGGATGGAACGGTTCGAGGGCGTCAGGCTTCTCGCCGGTCCCGGCGAACTTGATGGGCACGCCCGTCACGTGGGTTGCGGAGAGCGCCGCTCCCCCGCGCGCATCGCCATCGAGCTTCGACAGGATGAGGCCTGTGAGACCAATGCGCGCATTGAACTCGGAGGCGGCGTTCACCGCGTCCTGGCCGGTCATCGCGTCCATGACCAGGAGCGTCTCAGCGGGCTGCAACGAGTCCTTCATCCGCCGGAGTTCGTCCATCAGCTCCCCATCGACGTGGAGTCTGCCGCCGGTGTCGACGACAGCCCACTTGACTCCCATCTCTTTGGCGCGCCTTACGCCGTTCGCAGCCACCTTGGGAGCGTCCTCCGGACCGGCTTTCTCGCGGTAGACGGGGATGTCGAGCTGCCTGCCAAGCGATTCAAGTTGGTCCATGGCGGCAGGACGGCGAAGGTCCGCCGCAATGAGCAGCGCACGCTCCTGTCGCTTCCGCATCAAAAGGGCGAGCTTGGCGGCGGTGGTCGTCTTGCCGGAGCCCTGCAAGCCAACCAGCATGATGACGCTGGGCGACGTTGGGGCGACGCAGAGCTCTCGGTCGCCCTCCCCGAGCAGGTCCACCAGGCGGTCGTGTACGAGTTTGACCACCTGCTGGCCCGGCGATACGCCCCGTAGCAGACCTTCGCCGGCCGTTTGCTCCCTGACCTTCGCGACGAACTCGCGGGCCACCTTGAAGTTGACGTCGGCTTCGAGGAGGGCGAGACGAATCTCCCGCAACGCCTGATCGAGGTCCTCTTCGGTGAGCCTACCCTTGTTCCCAAGCCGGGAGAAGACGCCGGTGAGCTTGTCTGTGAGCGCGTCGAACATACCTACCTAAGCCTACCGCTCCCGCTGGCCCACGGCCAAGGGGAAGCGTCGGCATCGGTTCGCCACCGGGGGATTGTCCCCACTGCCGTATGCGGCATGGCGGCGGCCCAGCAGACCCTACGCCGGCCCGCTAGGCGGGCGCCGGGCGGAAGGCGTTCTGCAGCGTGGGCAGGTCGAAGCCCTCGGGCTGCTCGCCCATGACGTAATCGTAGAGCGCCGCCTTGAATACGCCCTCCAACGCCTGGACGGTAGAGAGCGCCAACCCCACGAGGAGGACGCCCAGCACGATGCCCGCCAGGGGAACGATCAGGGCGAGGAGGAAGGCGGGGATGACGGCGACGACGAACGCCGCGATGTAGACCAGGAAGAAGCCGAAGGAGGCGGTAAGCTGTCGCCCCCAGGTCTGGCGCACGATACTGAACGACCGCTTGATGCTCGAGATGGGACCATGATTCTCGGAGACCATCACGGGCACCACGAAGAAGGTAAGGAACTCCCACGCGCCGCCTATGAGGCTGACGACGAGGCTGGGGGCACGCCGCTCCAAGGCGCGGAGGACGATGTTCACCGTCGCCGAGATGATGGCCCACAGCACAATATGGTGGATGTGCCGCATCGCATGGCGTAGACCCGAGCCGATGTCCGGGTCGCCTCCGCGCAGACGCTCTAACGCAGCGGAGACCAGCGCCGCGTTGAAGAATACGGTGACAACGTAGGCCGCCACCAGGAGGATGCCCATCGCGACCATCGGCGCCTCGCCGTCCTCTGACGACGAGGTCAGCACGGCGCCCACAAGCCCAACGGGAATGAGCCCGACGACAGAGAACACAGGGAAGAGAATGAGCTCCCGGTCTTTCATCAGCACCCTCCAGCTCATACCCATAAGAGCAAAGGTGTGCTTTATCGAGTTGAACATGGGAGAGTCCTCCAGGACCGAAACGTCACTGGTCGGAGCATATATTGTCGCGAGCCGATATGCCTAAAAGCTCTGGCGTCCTTCGAAGGCCTTGGTGAGAGTGAGGTCGTCGGCGTACTCGAGGTCTCCGCCAACCGGCAGACCCCGGGCGAGGCGGGTGACCTTGGGGCCCAGCGGCTGCGCAATCTGGCGAATGTACATTGCCGTCGCCTCGCCCTCCACGGTGGGGTTCGTCGCCACGACGACTTCTTCGATGGGCTCGTCGGCGATGCGTATGAGCATCTCGCGGATGCGCAGGTCTGCCGGGCCTATGTTGTTCATCGGGTCAATGACGCCGTGGAGAACGTGATAGAGCCCTCGGAACACGTTGGTCCGTTCCAATGCCAGAACGTCCAACGGCTCCTGGACGACGCACAGGCGCGTCTGATCACGCGACGGGTCCGCGCATACCCCGCACGGGTCGGACTCGGTGACGTTCTGGCAGCGCGAGCAGAAGCCGACCCTATCCTTCACGGAGCCGATGGCCTCGGCAAGGTCGTGCGCCTCCTGAGCCGGCATCCGGATCAGGTAGTAGGCGAGCCGCTGGGCTGTCTTCGGTCCGATGCCCGGCAGCTTATGCAGCTGATCGATCAGCCGCGCAACAGGCGGCGCGAGAGAAGGATGCGACGCCTCGGAGAAGCCTTGCGAGCCGTAGGGGGTCAAAGGCGCGCTACATGCCCGGGAGCTTGAGTCCGCCGGTGATCGCGCCGAGCCTTTGCGCCGCGAGGTCCTGGGACTTGGCGAGCGCCTCATTCACTGCCGCGAGCACCATGTCCTGAAGGATATCGACGTCCTCCGGGTCAACAGCGTCTGGGTCTATGGTGATGGACTCGATGGTCTGCTTTCCGGTCGCGACAACCTTCACGGCCCCGCCTCCCGCCGACGCCTCGACCACCTCCGACTCGAGCTCTTCCTGGGCTTTGGCCAGCCGCGCCTGGAGCTGTTGCGCTTGCTTGAGCATGTTTCTATTCATTGGTCCTATTCCTCTTGCGGTATCCCGGACGTCGCTCCGAACGCGACAGCTAGCGTCGGCGTCTCTCCGGCAGCGGCCGGCTGAACGGGCGACGGGGCGGGCCCCGGCGATTCTTGGGCGATTGCCCGCCGGTCATCCGCTTCGGCGGGGGCAAGCGCGTCCTCGGCGGGGGCCTGCCTGAGGGGCGGCTCGGTGGACGCGGACGTGTCCTCCGCGGGCGCTTGCCGGATGGGCGGCCTCACGGACTCGGGCGTGTCCTCCGGGGGAGCTTGCTGGATGGGCGCTGGCGGCGCGTCCTCGCTCTTGGACACCACCTGGCCGCCGAGGTTCACGGCCGCTTGGACGAGATGACCGGCTGGGCCTTGGCCCTTCGAGGCCGACGTAGGCTCTCCTCCGTTGCTCTCGGTCCTGATGGTGAAGTTATCCCCAAGCGCCTGCTGTAGGACCTTCTCGACCTCGATTCGGCATGGAGGATCGTCCAATTCGGACTGCAATCGTTCACTGTTGGACTGATGTGAGAACGTAACAACAACCGTGTTTCCGTCTATCGAACGGCTCGTCGAGCTCCGCAGCAACGCCGCCACGTCGAACTTCCGCCGCGGTACGCGGCTCAAAGCCTTGAGAATCGCCGGCCACTGGGCCGCGAGCCGCTGCTCGACCGACGAAGCAGGATCGAATTCCGGGATGGGCTGGCTCGGCGCGCCGACCGGCGGGCCCGGCCGCTGCGGGGGTTGCTGGGGCCGGGGCTGGCCCGGCGCTCCTTGCGGACGGAACGGAGGCGGGCCGGGGGCGGGCCTCCCTTGGGGTGCAGCCACCGCGGGCGGGGGAACCTGGTTCACCGGAGCGGGCGCGGCCTGCTCAGGCTCCAGCGCCAGCTCAACCGTGGCCAGCTCCAGGGGCAACGGGGACGGCTGATCGAACCGGAGAGAGACCTGGCCGAACAGCCGGAGCGCGCGCATGATGTGCTCGATGGACACGCTTGCCGCCGCGAACGAGAGCTGCGACTGCGCCTCCTTTGATAGTTCCATCGAGTCGGGCACGCCGCTCTTCATCAGCAGCGCGGCGCGCAGGAAGTCGACTGTCATCCGGTGGAGCGGCCGCAGGTCCAGTCCTTCGCTTGCAACGGAGTTGATGACTTCGAGGGCCTGGGTCGCTCCGCCGGTGAGCAGGTGCTTCACCAGCGCCAGTGCCCGGTCCTCGCCGCCCGCGCCCAATAGCTCGCGCACCTGTTCGACGCTCAGGCGCGTCCCGAAGGAGGTGATGAGCTGGTCGAGAAGATTCGTGGCGTCGCGCAGGCTTCCGCCCGCGGTGCGGGCCACGAGGCGGAGCACCTCCGGCGAAGCGTCGACGCCCTCATCCCGGGCGATAGCCGTGAGCCGCTCGACGATGTCCGCCATAGCGATGCGGTGGAAGTCGAAGCGCTGGCAGCGGGAGGTGATGGTCGCCGGTAGGCGGTGCGGCTCCGTGGTGGCCAGGATGAAGACCGTATGCGGCGGGGGCTCTTCCAGCGTCTTCAGAAAGGCGTTGAAGGCGTCGTTGGTCAGCGCGTGGGCCTCGTCGATGATGTAGACCTTGTTGTTGCCGAGGATCGGCGCGAACCGGACCTTCTCGCGCAGGTCGCGCATCTCGTCGATTCCGCGATTGCTTGCGGCGTCAATCTCAATGAGGTCGACGAAGCTGCCGTTCTCTATGGCGCGGCAGTTGTTGCAAGCCCCGCAGGGGTCGCCGACGCCGGGAGGGCGCATCGTGCAATTCAGGGACTTGGCGAGGACACGCGCCGTGCTCGTCTTCCCCGTTCCACGCGGCCCGCACAGCAGGTAAGCGTGCGACGCACGGTCGTTCGCGATGGCCTGGGTCAGCGTCTGCGTGATGGGGCCCTGGCCCACGATGTCAGCGAATCGCGGAGGGCGCCATTTGCGGTAGAGCACCTCGCCGCTCAAGACGCCGCTCCACCAGGCGCGCGGACGCTCTCTCCCTGCTCCACGCGGAGCAGGGAAAGCGTCCCCAGAGCCCTGTTCTCGATTGCCTTCATCACTGCTTCTTCGCCCGGCTCCGCGTGGTCGTAGCCAAGCAGATGGAGGACGCCATGCACGATGAGCAGAGCGACCTCTTCCTCCACCGTCACATTGTGCTCGTCTGCTTGCCGAGCAGCCAAGGGGTAGGACAGCACAACCTCTCCAAGGCTGGGGGTCTCGCCGGGCATATCGGGGAATGGCGGGGTGGAATCTACGTCCGGCGCATCCTGACCGAGGATCTGGCCGTGCTGGCCGAATGAGAGGACGTCCGTCACTTCGTCGAGTCCGCGGAAGCGCCGATTGAGGTCGTGCAGAGTCTCGTCGTCAGCGACCACAATGCTCGCGGAAGCGCCGCCGTCAGGGTCGGCGACGGCGAGCGCCGCCGCCGCTGTCCGCCGCACCCAGACTGCCTTCACCGAGCCCCGAAAGGCCGGAAACACCTGGACGTCGATCTGCCGTTTGCTTGGTCTTGGCGCCATGAGCTTGAGCTGCGCGGGGATGGTAGCACAGCAAAACCTCTCTCCCTGGGAGAGGCCGCGTGCGGCCGGCAATCAGGGCAGGCTCCTCTTATGGCCGCTGGGTCAGCCCGGTCCGCCTCCGCTGCCTCGGTCCATCATCTGCTGTAGCTGCGGGGAGGCGACTACGTTGTAATGGACGCGGCGGGACTCCTCGTCATCGATCGAGCCGATGACGACGTTGGCTCCAAGCTTCTTCATCTCGATTTCCGCCTGCAGCGCCATCTGAATCCTCTGGGCCTGGCCCGCGGTCGCTCCCGGAGGGCGTCCGACCTCGAACTGGCCCTCCACCTTGGCCTGCCGGTTGCCGTCCTCGTCCGCGAAGTCCAGTGTGAGCCGGTGGCGCTCGTTGGTCTTTGCCCAGGGAACGTTTACGGAGACGGCGAGGGCCATGCGCCTGCGGATCGGCAGGGGCGAGGAGACAGTGATGCGGTCGAACCCACCGCCGAGCAGGTAGAGCTTGCCGCCGTTCACCTCGGCGGCGTCGGCGAGAATCAGCCATTCAATCGCCATCGCCTCTTCAGCGAAAGGGTTAGGAAGGTTGGTCATCCCAGGGGCTCCTTGAGGGGGCTGAGGTGTTGTGTTACAGTCGGTATTACAAATGGTCAAGGAGCAGCCCCCGGCTTGTCAAGACCGCGGATGCAGGACTTCGTGTTCGATGAGCAGAATGAGGAGAAGTTCGCGGATCACGGAGTAACGGTACGGCAGGTAGCCTTCATGCTTTACGAATCGGACTTCGTAGTGAGGAGAAACAGAAATCATCGCAGCGGCTTGTACCTCGCCATCGGCAGGGACGCCTCGGGGATATGCATAGCGTCCCCGCTTGAACCGACGACTAAGCGGGGCGTCTGGCGCCCTATCACCGCCTGGCGATGCAAGCAGGCGGAGGAACGGCTCCTCAGCTAAGGAACGCAGCGTCATCCGAAGGGAGGGTGAGAGTGGAACACAATCGTGGCGCGAAGGACAACCTTGAAGACCCGGCAAGATGGGACCTAGACACGCCCGTGAAGTACGACCGCCCACGGACGTCGGGTAGGGCTCTCGTGAGCGTCCCGTTCAGGCGGGACGAGTTCGAGCGGGTGACGCTGGGCGCGGAACGGGCGGGGGAGAAGCTATCAGTGTTCGTCAGACGGGCCGCGCTCGACAAGGCGGACGGCATCATTCGAGCGGATATCCACAGCCTCACATACTCGGAGCCGGGCACCAACGTCATACTGATCCCGAAGGGCGCCTCCACAGTCTTCTCCATCACCGGCTCGGAGAAGTCCGCCGCCAGCCACCAGAAGTTCGAGGCGCTGGAGGCTCTCGCCGCTCAGTGACGTGGCCTAAGCCCACGCTCGGCGTAGCCATCCCCCCTCCCTGGCGCGCTGTTCTCTAGGGAGCGTCGAGATCGTCCGGAAGGCCGTACCCGCTTACTTGGAGCAGCTTCACGTAGTGGTTCCAGGCGAAGTTCTCGGCGCCGGAGACGCGCTCCTGCCAGCCGCTAGCCAGCCGTGGGGCCCGAGGGCCATAGCGGCCCATGTCCTCGTCGGAGAGGAGCACCGGCTCGCGGCCCGACAGGGCAATCTCCCACATAATGCGCGATAGCCGGTCGAACCGGATGGCTAGGGACGTGGCCTGCTCCACAGTGGGAGCGTGGACGCTGATGCCGTGGCCCCGCATCAGCACGACATCCCGGTCGCCCATGTGAGCCAGCATGGCCGCGGCCTGCTGCTTATCGGTCACCGTGGCGGCACGCGGATATACCGGCACGCCCTTCGTGACGATGCTGAGCGAGGAGGGATCGTACCCGCCGAACACCGGCTTGTACTCGATCTCCGTTACGCCGCAGAGAAGGGCATACCATGGGTGCGCATGCACGACGGCGCCGGCCTCGGGCTTGGCCCGGTAGATTTCTCCGTGAATGGGAGTCTCGTTGGGAGAGCCGTGCTCGTCGCCGACGTGCGGCCCCTCGCCGTCGAAGTCGGTGCGGCGGATGTTATGCACGCCGGTGAAGGCGATGCCTTCTTCCTTGCCGCCACGGCACCGGACGAACATCTCGTCCGCGCCCGGTATCCGCGCGCTGACGTGTCCGGTGGACTCGTTCACGAGCCCCAGCATTCCGAGGATGCGGCATGAGACCGCCACCTTCCAGCGCAACTCGTCGTGGGCGCTAGTCATAACTGCTTCCTCCCTTGTGCTCACCGTACGCGGCGACGTGGCGATATCGCTGCGGGTCGTCTCCGGAGCTGAGCGCGCCGCCCGGCCTACGTCGGGCCGACGAACCTGCCGCCGTCGAACGTCGCTATGTCGTCGGCGGCGATAGACCCCTCGGAGCCTACCACTGCGTCGCTGCCCAAGACTTCGACGTATCTGACCGTGGCGGCGAGGCCGCCGTCCTCAACGCCCAACAGCTCAACGATGTCGCCATAGGACGTTACGAGTCGTGTTCCCTTTTCCAAGCCATCGATTTTCATCGTTCCCTCAAGAGAGCTCGGCCTAGCCGGGCGAGACCTCGGTCACAGGAGTCACGCCGGGCTCGTACTCCGGCGGCAGGGTCGAACCTTTGCGGGCGGCGCGCTCCAAGAAGACGGAGTTGAACTTGCCCGCCTGCCCGCTGGAGAGCGCCTCCACGTGCTGCCCGTAGCCGTAGACGTCATCGGTGGAGACGGCCCGGTTCACGCCTTCGTCCTGACCGTCGAACGGAAGCATGACCGTCTCGTTCGCCGTAGGGTCACGGAAGGTATTCATCGGCTCTCCGCCGTCCTCGACGAGCTTCATTTGCTTGAGGAGCATGCGCCGGTACATGATGACGCCAACGTCGGACTGCCCCAGCCTTTCCAGATAGCGGCGGGTGAGCGGTCCCTGGGAGACCCAGGCGAAGTTGTCCTGACCGCTGTTGTTGTCGAGCTGCCCCCAGATGGGCAGGCCGTCGGCGTCCACCTGAGGAAGGGGCACGCGGTAGTAGGGAATCTCGTCGCCTGCCTGGTCCACCGGTTCTCCCTCGTCAGGGAAGTGGGCGCCGTACCAGACGTAGTAGGTGTTGGTGTCGTCCATAGGAACGCGAATCTGGAAGTGATGCCCGCCGGAACCGTGCTCGAGGTTCGGGAAGACTACCGGGTGACCGATGTTCCACGACGGCGATGAGTCCGGGTCCTCGCCATCGAGGAGGCGGTGCTTCAGGATGCCGTGCTCGAAGGCGGTGAAACCGGCCTTCGCATGGTGGCGGATCTTTGCGCCCTTCCGCCAGTAGGGGCCGGCGTCAGGATTGGCCTCGAACCTTTGGGTCCCCCACACGTTGCCCCTGTCGCGCAGGATGCCGAGCCGTTCGAGCACGTAGTTCGAGAAGTAGCGGTGCAGGAACTCCCCGTGCATGGGGTCCAACGAGTTCTCCATAATTTGGAGCCAGTTGCAAGGCACGATTGCCCACCCGATGCTGCGGGTCATTCCCGGTTCGACGAAGGGGTAGTAGCGGGGCAGCAGCGGCCGGGGTTCGGGACCAATATAGGCGAAGACCAGTCCGCCCAACTCTTCGACGGGATAGGCCTTGAGCTTGACGCGGGTGGCGAAGGTCGAGTCCTCCGCCTCGGCCGGGGTCTCGATGCACTGGCCGGTCTCGTCGTAGAGCCAGCCATGGTAGGGGCAGCGGAGCCCGTCGTCCTCCGGTATGCCGAACAGCAGGTTGACCCTGCGGTGAGCGCACGACGCCTCAATCAGGCCAATCGTCCCGCTTCGATCGCGGTAGAGGACAAGATCCTCGCCGAGGAGCCGCACGGCTTTCGTGGGGTTCTTGACGAGTTCGCCGACAGCGGCGATTGGGTGCCAGTAGCGCCGCATCAGCTCGCCCATGGGCGTTCCGGGCCCGACTCTAGTGATACGGTCGTTCTGCTCGACGGTAAGCATGATGCCCCCAGACCGGCGCTGGTCTTCCCTTGCTTTTGAGGTTCATGGCGAGGAAGCGGCCCGCGCCGAAGAAGCCCCGCAAGTGCCAGACAGCCACTCCGCTGTGAACCTCAGGGCGACGATATCCCAACCGGTCGGACGTGTCACCTGTCGACTGTACTTGCCGTGGGGGGCGAGAGGATTCCTGCCCGGTCCATGCTGGCGGCGCGGCTCAATCCGCAAAAGCCGGGCGCGGACGCGACGGATATCCTAGCTTTGCGTTGACATGGCCGCGAGGCGGTGCTAGGTTTTCGCGCACCCTACGGCGGCTCCAGATAGCAGGAGTCCAGCGCTTGGCCAGGGGGCGCATTCTCAGAACCGACGGCCGGCGCCGCTGGTCGTTGGGCGCCACAGCCAGCGGGTCGGGCGCCTCATACAAGAGCCCGAACGACGTTTGGGGAAAGACCGGCGATAAAGGGTGGAGACTAAGGCGCGTGGGCGCGCGCGCTCCTAGGAGGACACCAACGTGACCAATGTAGGAACACCACCAGCCGAGGCGGAGCCCCGTTCAGGCCCACCGCCGGCGATGCGTTTGGAGCATCTCTCCAAGACCTATCCGGGCGGGATCGTTCCCGCCGTGAACGACCTGAGCATCGATGTCAACGACGGTCAGATCGTGACCTTGCTGGGGCCGAGCGGCTGCGGGAAGAGCACGACTCTTCGGATGGTCGCAGGGCTGGAGAATCCTGATGCCGGCTCGATCCACTTCGGGGAGCGCCCCGTCGTACTCACTGACAGCGGACTCCGGGTGCCGCCCGAGAAGCGCGACGTCGGAATGGTGTTCCAGTCGTACGCCATCTGGCCGCACATGACAGTGGAGGAGAACGTCTCCTTCCCGTTGAAGTCGCGGCACGTCAACAGGCGCGACATCAAGGAACGGGTGACGCAGGTGCTGGACCTCGTGGGTCTACCCGGTCTGGAGAAGAGGCCCGGGCCGCTGCTCAGCGGCGGCCAGCAACAGCGCGTCGCTCTAGCGCGGGCGTTGGTCACCGAGCCAAGCGTACTGCTGCTCGACGAGCCTTTCAGCAACCTCGACGCCAAGCTGCGGGAGCAGATGCGCATCGAGGTCAAGCAGATGCAGCGGCGCTTGAACATAGCGGTGCTCTTCGTCACCCACGACCAGATCGAAGCGTTGAGCCTTTCGGACCAGATTGCCCTGATGGACCTCGGCGTCATCCAGCAGCAAGGCTCGCCGCGGCTGCTCTACGAGGAGCCGGCCAACGAGTTCGTCCGCGACTTCGTGGGGAAGACAGTGCTCTTCCGCGGCGAAGTGCGGTCGAGCAATCCCTCCGGACAGCTTGCGGTAGGGATTGAAGGCGCTCCCGACTGCGTGGTGTTCGGGCGAGGCTACGCCCCCGAAGGGTTCCCCGTGGGGAGCTCGGTCTTCATCGGAGTCCGCCCCGAGGACGTAGACATCGTCGCAGCTGATGCGGACACTGCGCCAGCCGGGATGATCGGCGCCACCGTGGACACTCAGCTCTTCATCGGAGAGCGGGTCGAGTACCAGGTCGACGTGGACCAGCAGCACCAGATGCTGATCTACGGAGAGCGCCACCACCCGATTTCGGAGGGCAGCAGGGTGTGGCTCAGGCTGCGGCCTGAGGGCCACAGCGCTTGGAGCTCGGACTGGTCCCACAGTCTCGTCGAGGGCGAGGGCGCATAGTAGGAAGAGACGCCGTGAGGCTTTCGCGCGCCGCGGCCCGGCGGCTCGGGCTGACGGCGGCGCTCGCGCCGTTCTACTACGTCGTTGTGGGCGCAGTCGCCACGCTGCTCGGCCCGAAGGGGTATAGCTCGACCGCGCAGACGATGAGCGAGCTTGCCGCGCCGAGCGCGCCGAGCCCACAGCTCATCAACGCTGCCTTCATGGGGTACGCCACGCTCGTGCAGGGGCTTGGCCCGCTGCTGCACCGCGAGGCGGGCGGCGGCTGGCGAGGCCGGACTCTCTGGGGGCTTGTCGGCGTCTACGGCCTCGGCGGTTTCCTCGCGGGGGTCTTCCGCGAAGGCGACGGAGAGGAGGTCATTCCCGGAGTCGACCAGGACGCCGTCCACGGCGCGGCGGGCCGGTGCAGCTTCGCCGCCATCCTCACGCTGTCGGTCCTCACGCCCTTATTCCTGCGCAGGAAACCCGGATGGGCGGGCTGGCGGCGCTTCTCCTACGCGATGTTCGCCGCGACGAGCGCCTTCGCCATGCCCTTCCAGGCTGACGCTTGGAAGGGGAAGCGCGGTCTGCTGCAGCGTGGCTTCTTCGCGACGACGATGGCGTGGGTGCTGGTCACGGCCCTCAAACTGCGCCCGCCTCGTTCCTAGCGCTCTCCTGGTTCGCCCCTCCCTAGCCCTCCCCCGCAGACGGGAAAGGGGATCTCCGTCTCTAGCGGGGCGGGTATTTGGGGGAGTTGCCCATGCCGAAGCGCTCGATCTCCTCGTCGTTGCCGTCCCAAGTGGCGATGGCGTCCACAGCGTCGCGCTCCTCGGCGGTGAGGGCCCAATCGCAGGTCTTGGAGTTGGCTTCGACTTGCTCCTCGGTCATCGCGCCGGCGATCACGGAGCTGACAGACGGGTGGGCGAGCAGCCAAGCGAACGCCAACTCGAGCACCGAGCGGCCGTGCTCGTTGGCGAAGGCGTCGAGCTGGGAGAGGACGGCGCGGGCCCGCTCGTCGCCCTGGAGCTGGCCGACCATCCGGCGTGCGCTGCTCGGGACCGTCGCGCCGGCGGAATACTTGCCGGTGAGCCAGCCGCCCGCGAGGGGGAAGTAGGGGAGGAAGCCGATATTGTGCTCCGTGCAGAAGGGGAGCAGCTCGAGTTCCACGTGGCGGCGCATGAGGCTGTAGTAGTTCTGGGAGGAGACGAAGGGCGCCCATCCCCTATCCAGAGCGGCGCGGTCAGCGTCGGCGTGACGCCAGCCGGAGTAGTTGCACTCGCCGACGTAGCGCACTTTGCCCTCGGCGACGAGGTCGTTCAGCGGCCCAAGGTACTCCTCATGGGGCACGAGGTAAGGGATGAAATGGATCTGGTAGAGGTCGATGACGTCCGTCTGGAGCTTGGTCAAGCTCTCCTCGACGTTCTTGTTGATGCGGTCGCGTGGGTCCTCGCCGTCGAGGTTATTGAGGTTGAACTTGGTGGCGATGATGGCTTGATCGCGCTTGCCCTTGAGGGCCGCGCCGATGTGGACCTCGCTCTCGCCGTTGCCGTAGATATTGGCTGTGTCGATGAAGTTGATGCCCACGTCGAGGCACTTGTCGATCACGCGCTGGCTGTGCGCGTGTTCGGAGATGCGGCTGGGGTTGCCGAAGTTGTTGGTGCCGAGGCCGATGACCGAGACCTCGAGGTCGCTGTCGCCTAGCTTGCGGTACTGCATGGGTCCTCCATGGACGTGATATGTGGGCGAATGTCCCTAGGCGCGCGCTCGTGAGTCGGCATGCGTTAGGAGTGATGGCGCCAGGGTCGCTGTTAAAAGGGCGCCATTTGGCGCCATTTACTCGTAAGCGGCGCGTGCCGCCGTGGGTAAGCGGGCGCTCCATCGCCGCCCATGGTAGAGGGCGCAGGGGCGAGGGGGCAAGGGGCGGACCCTCTCCTGCCTTCGGCGACCTCTCCCGCAGACGGGCGAGGTGGGCCCTTTAAGATTCCACTTAAGATTCCAAGCTCGAGGGGTCATGGATTCTTAACCGACAAGGCCGTGGTGCGGTTGCGGGCTTTAGTGTTCAAGATTCCACGGGTTTATGTTTCCACGGGCAGGGCGGCCGGAGTGCCCTCTCCCGCCTTTGGGCTCCGCCCTCGGCGACCTCTCCCACAGGCGGGCGAGGTGGGGATGGGAGTAGGAGCCTCCGATAGTAGGGTAATCATGGTAGGTCGGGCGGCGCGTTGGGGGAAAGGGGCAAGTGTCACAGTCGGGGTTCTTGTCATCTATCGTTGCGGCGCTCGTTGCGCTCCGTCACCACGAGGTCCCCCTGGGCGCCCGGCGCCTCATCAAACACGACGCGGCTCTTCTTGCCGCCGTGTATCTGCGGCTCTCGCGCCAACTTGCGCCGCAGCAGGTCTATGGGGCCGTGCTCCGCGCAGAGCAATTCCGGCAGGCCGAACACGTCCACCAGCAGACGGCGATCGAGCTCCGCCCGCGCCGGGTCCTCGTCTATCTGGTCGAATGGCAGGAAGCGGCGCTCGCGCATCGTCTCGAAAACGGCCTTGGCCGCTGCATGCTGCTCCGCCGTAAGTGCTCTGGTATCGAGTGCGGGAATGTTCGGGATGCCGGTTACAGTGGTCGTACCCCTGCCCGACTGTGTCTTGTTGGACATCCACCAGTGCATGAGGAGACCCAACGTCGAGTTGCACCAGAGGGCGAATGCGTACTCGTGCTCACGGTTCTCGAAGATTACCGATGGCCAAGCGCGGCCTCCGATGCACGGGCGCTCGGTCATCGCGACGATGAGCGACTGCGAGTTGAATTGGAGGTCGCGGTTGTAGTGCGCACGGGTGGCGGTCGCCCAGACTGCAGCACCCTTTGCATCCAGCCCCTGCTTGATCTCCCCCTCTGAGTCGTGCTCTACCACTAACTGCCGTTCGCGTTTGGCGGCATGCCCCCAAAGCACGGGGTAAGTTGGATATACGGCACCAGGAGGTTTCAGCAGATTGAACGGGCCACGAGGCGCGCCGTCGTAAGCATCCTGATTGATGTCTCTGTCAATAGGGCCTCTGTCAGCCACCTCACCTATCCGCACAATAGGGATGTCCACCGCTTGCGTGTTCGGTTGTCCCACTCGAACCAATTTCCCACTGGACAGTGAAACAGCGGACTGGGCCAAGTCCGTATCGGTTAGGCCGACCAAGGGCCAGGGGCCTGTTTCAGGGAGAAGCGAACGCCAAAGCATCCCGTACGACGACGCACCAAGCCGCAAGTAGGTCCTCGCACCTTCCTCGCTCACAGCGCCTACGGGCTCCCCGCCTTGCAATTTCAGTATCTGAGCGGCGAGAAGCTCGGCTTCGTTAGTTGATGCAGGAAAGCGGTCGAGAACCACGAAGGTCGCCTGCGCACCGACTCCCTCGTTCTCTGCGGCGTCTTCCCTTCTGGCCACCAGTAGGCACTCCGCCATCCCTGTGTTTGCCGAGAAGGAAGCCTCATACGAACCTGCGCCAGCAATCGTTACGACCGTAATGTCGGAGAACTGCCTGCGCCACACGCTGCGGACAGCGTCCCAGGAAGCTCCACTAAGGGCGCTGAGAGGCAGCACAAACCCCATCGTGCCGTCGCCGCGCATCTTGCGATGCGCCAGCTCAACGAAATGGGAAGCCAAGCCAGCGTTGTCGTTCGAGGGCGCATCCCGCGTTAACTCTCTCACCGTCTCTGACATCGCCGCTTGCTCGGCAGGAGTTGTTTCGAACGCAGCGTAGGCGGGGATAGGCACATCGGCATGGCTCGCCTCGTGATTGGTCGGACGCGTGAACGGCGGGTTCATAATCACCAAGTCGAACTTGCCATGCCCAACACGCGATACGAGGTCGCGCACCTCTTCCGGCGCGCGCCCGCCGGATGTCACCGCCGCGGCCTCGCCAAGCAGCCCCGGCTGCACGCTCTCTGCAAGCAGGTCAAGCGAGCCGACGGTCACCGCCTCTTTCGGTCTGCCGTTTCCTTTCCCGTTGCCATTCCCACTGGGCCGCATGTATCGATTGCCGTAAGGCATCGTGAGGAGACATTCACCGTCGAACGGCGTATCAGGATGACTGCCTGCGAGCATCGCCGCCGTGAGATGCACCGCGATGTTCACCACGTCCAACCCCACGAGGCCGTGCTTCATCATGGGCGCGTGGAGGGCGCGCGGGTCGCCGCCGTGCAGCTCGTGCAGCAGCGAGAGCCGCTGGTAGGCAGCGGAGAGGAGCGTACCGGTGCCGCAGGCGAAATCGCCTATCTGCAGGCTCGCTAGCGTCTCGCGGTCTCCCCAGTCCGACCCGCCCGGGGCCTTGTTCGCAGGCAGCGCCAGTCCTGCGAGGAGGGCGGCGGCCTCGGGGCGCGTGTAGTAGGTGGCGAGGAATTTGCGGTCTGCGATGAGCTTCTGAAAGACGATGCCTGTAAGGTCGTGGGAGCGAGTGACGCCGCCAGCGACCAGATAGCGGGCTGTACGCCACAGCCAAACGAGAAGGCCGTTAGCGGTCTCAATAGGCATCTGACGCAACATCTCCTTAGCAGACCAGAAGATGGGCCAGTAGTTGACAGACAGGATGCGTTCCCACTCTCCCCAGAGATCATCCGGTGCGAAAGCGCCGCCCGTGCGGAAGGAAGCAGGCGACCGCACCCCGCGTGTCGGCCCTTGAGGCGCTTCCTCCACTTGGAATCCCGCCTGGGCCAGAGATTCGTGGAAGATGAGGGCGTTCGCAATCACCGTCATCGCCATCCGCCGGGTCTGGCCGTCCTTGTCGTCGTCCTGCTTAAGGACGCCGGCCACCTTCCCGCCAACCTCGCTTCCGTAGGCGTGATTTCTGGTGAACTCGTCCGCCGCGCGCTCCACGCCGGTCTGGAACTCGTCCGCAAGCGCCTCGACGCGGGGCGCGGGGGCCGCAGCCCGGTGCGCAAGCATGGCGAGGCCGCGCACGCCGCCGCGTATCCACCCCTGCTCCGGCAGGCGTTCTGGCGGCTCGCCGATACGCCGGGTGTAGAGCGCGTACTCGAACACGGAGGTGTGGTCAATCGCATTCCGCAACGCTTCGCCGTCCAAGTACGTAAGCTCGTCCGGGTAGACGAGCGCGATGGCGGTCTCGATGCTCTTGCCGCTGTGCGACACCTTCCGGCCGAGGCGGGCGACGGCGTCCTGCTCCGCGCTCGTGTGGCTGGCGCGCTCCGCTTCGATGACGACCGGCCAGCCGCTGGCGTCCTCCACGAGGATGTCGGGGCGGCCTCCGCCGTCGAGGATGTTGCCGGTCTGCTCGGCCCGGGCGCGCCAGCTGCGGCGCAGGCCGTCTAACACCTCGCCTAGGGCAACGTTCAGCGTTTGCTCATGGGTCGGGCCGGGCATGAGGAAGAGTCTACATGAGCGAGGAGCAAGGTCACGTCAGTCCCGCTTCGCGGTATGTACGGAAAGGAGCCTCCCTTCCTGATAGCATCCCGGACGAGAACCGTTAGGCGGAGGCGGGGATGCGTATCGGGTTCGTGGGACTGGGGATGATGGGCAAGCCCATCGCCGTCAATCTGGTGAAGGCCGGGCACGACGTGACGGTGGTGAACCGCAGCCAGGGCAAGGTGCAGGAACTCGCCGCGATGGGCGCGCGGGCCGGGACGAGTCCCGCCGACGCCGCAAGGGACGCCGAGGTCGTCGGCCTCTGCCTCGTCGAGGACGAAATCGTGGAGCGGGTGCTCTGCGGCGAGGACGGCGTGCTGGAGTCAGCGCGGCCGGGCGCGATCGTCCTCGACCATTCGACCGTCCACCCTGAGTTCGCTAAGCGCATGGAAGCGGTCTGCGCCGAGCGAGGCGTGGTCTACCTCGATGCGCCGGTCTCGGGCTCGGGCCAGGTGGCGTGGGACGGCCAGCTGACGGTTATGGCGGGCGGGGACGCCTCGGCATTCGAGCGAGTCCGGCCTCTCCTCGACGACATCTCCGCAAACGCGCTGCTGCTGGGGCCGGTCGGTAGCGGCAACATGGCCAAGCTCATCAACAACATGGTCAAAGACATCAACCTGATCGCGGTGATGGAGGCGTTCGTGCTGGCCGCGAAGCTGGGGATGGACTGCGGAGCGCTGTTCGAGGCGATGCGCAAGGCGTCGGCGGCGAGCCGTCAGCTAGAACGCCTCGTGCCAAAGGTGCTGGACCGCACCTTCGTGAAGACGACCTACGTGTCGACGAACGTCAAGGACCAGGCCTACACCGGCTGGTTGATCGAGCAGGCGGGGATGGAGCTTCCGCTGCGCAACGCCGCGCGCGACTACTGGCTGAAGGCGGTCGAACAGGGCCTTGGGGACGCGGACTCCAGCGAGTCCATCAAGGTGCTGGAGCGCGAGGCAGGCGTCGAGGTCGCCGGCGCCCCTCCCCCGCAGACGGGCCCCCTCCCCAGCCCCTCCCCCAGGATGGTGGAGGGGGTTTGGCTGCGCGGGAATGACGGAACGGGGAGCGGGAACGACGAAGCGGGGCTGAGGCTCGCGTTCATCGGGCTTGGGATGATGGGGCGGCCCATCGCCGAGAACCTCGTGAAGGCTGGGTTCGACGTGACGGTGGTGAACCGGAGCCAGGGTAAGGTGCGGGAGCTCGCCGCCATGGGCGCGAGAGCAGGAACGAGTCCCGCCGACGCAGCCGCGGACGCCGACGTAGTCGTGCTGTGTCTGTCGGGCGAGCAGACGATAGACCAGGTGATGCGAGGAGACGACGGCGTGCTGTCCGCCGCCAAGCCGGGGGCGATCGTGCTCGATCACAGCACCGTCCACCCGGACTTCGCCCGCGAGCTCGCGGCGTCGTGCGCGGCCAAGGGCGTGACGTACCTCGACGCGCCGGTCTCGGGCACGGGCCAAGTGGCGTGGGACGGAAAGCTGACAGTGATGGTGGGAGGCGACGCGGAAGCGTTCGCCAAGGTGAGACCGGAGCTCGACGCCGTGAGCGCGCAGGCCTTGCTCATGGGTCCGGTCGGCAGCGGCAACCTCGCCAAGCTCATGAACAACATGACGGCGGACGTCTACCAGATCGCCATCATGGAGGCGTTCGTGCTCGCCGCGAAGCTGGGGATGGACGTGGGGGCGTTGTTCGAGGTCATGCGGACGGCCTCCGCCGCCACCCGCCAGATCGGGCGCATCGGCCCGAAGATTCTCGACCGCGAGTTCATCCAGACGTCGAGGCTATCGGGGCACGTGCGCGGCCAGGAGATCATGGGGTCGCTGGCCAAGGAGGCCGGCGTCCGCCTTCCGCTGCGAGAAGTCGTCGAAGACGTGTGGCGCCGGGCGGAAGCCGCCGGTCTAGGCCCCGGCGACCCGACCAAGGCCGTGACGCTCTACGAGCAGGCGGCAGGGGTCGAGGTCCGGCGCTAGAGGAGGCTCAAAAAGCTTGACAGCCCTAGTAGCCAGTGCGTAGGGTAAAGATGAGTTTCTGCCTTCTCCTTGTGGCAGGCCTGAGGGCCAATAAAGTCAGCGTTGCTGACTAAGTCCACCGGAGGAGGCTTCTCTTATGTTCGGGGGAGGTCGCGAATCCAAGGGTACTCACTGATGAACGGCCCTCCCCACAGGTTCGTCGGCATCAGCACGAATCCCCCATTTGACCCTGCGCCTTCCGTGCCCTCGTCACCCGCATCGTCCACATACGCAATCATGCGGGCGGAGTAGAAGTGTCCTCGGCGGCAGGCTCGGTATCGCTGGCGAACCCTCGTCTACCGAACGGAGGACGGGAGGGGCCGGAGGCCGTAAAGCAGTGGATGCATAGGGGCTTGGCGAAAGTGGTCTGCCAGTCACGCCCGCACTTATGGCAGTATCGCTCCACGTAGTTGGGGTTCTTGAACCGATCCCACTCCTTGAAGTGCTCCTCGCATAGCGGTCTCGCAGTGTTGAACGAGATGGGGGCATTGCAGCGGACGCATTTACCGCCCACCACGTTGGCCCTGATGGTTGTGATTGTTCCCTTGATTTTTCCCATGACGCTGTCCCGCGTGCGAATGACGCGGTCGCGCGTCGGCGATTCACGCGAGGGCTCCCGCGGCTCGCGGTGCTCGCGGATGGGCGGGGTCTGAGCGGCGGCAGTGGCAGGGTCGAACTTCGTGCCAAGGCCCATAAGCCGCTGCTTTGCGTAGTTGCGCAGTTCCGTGGCCCCGGGCTCGTCAACCTGCACGCCAACTTCCAGGGAATACTCTCCTCTAGTGAGGTTCATCGAGGTCAGCAGCACGGATGATTCGCTAAGGTAGAGCTTCGCATGGAGATACGGAACGGCGTACGCAGTCGCACCCTCGTTTACAAGCCAAGGGATATCCCCGACATCCTCGCCTGAACGATAGAAGGCAACCACGCGCACCTTCCGCTGTTGGATGGCCAGGTGAAGATCGTCCTTCAGGTGGCCCCAGAAGCGATTGTAAGGCGAGACAATGACGACGTACTCTTTCGCCTCGCGGATGAGGTCGAGCACGGCGGACGAGACGGCTCCGTCGGTGAAGATGCGGGACGAGGCTGGCGGCATTGGCGGCTCTCTCAGCAACTGAGGGAGTATCTTACCACCGCGACCTCAGCGGGCAGCCCTTCCAAGCAGGCCTTTCAGAAGAGCGACGTCATGCTCATCCTTGGGCCGCAGCGGCTGGCCCGTCGCTTCGCCAAAGTAGGCCTCTTTCGAGAGCATCTGCTCGAGCGCGCTTATGACCGGGAGCCGGACGCCCTCCAAAGAGCCTTCGTGCTCGAAGGCGTCCTCAGCCCACGGGGAGGACGCGAACACATCGGGCGTAACGATATCTCCACGGGCGTCCCGCTCGATGTAGACCATGCTGAGCAGCCCGGCGTCGGTGTCGAAGTCGGCCCGGAAAGTGACGTGGGCGCCGGACCTCTCTCGGTAGCCAAGGGGCCTGAGCAGCTCACGGACGCGCTCGATGTCCCGCCGCCAAATGACGACCTCGATGTCGCTATGGGGTCGGGTGACATCGCCGACGAGGAAGTCCACGCCCCAGCCGCCGAACAGCCAGTGGCCGATGCCTGCCTCGCTCAAGAGGTCGTGCACCTTCTCGATAACGGCGAGCTGCTGCGTCGCGGCGGCGTCCATGATGGCGCACAGTATACGAGACCCTTGCATAACCTCCTCCCCCATCTGCGGAGGAGGACTGAGGAGGGGGCAGGCAGGCGCGACATCAGCCCGTAGACGCCGCTGGTAACCTTGGGCCGTGGCCATCGAGACCTTCCACCCTATAGTCCGGACGTGGTTCGAGCGGCGGTTCGGGACCCCGACGGACGCGCAGGCTCACGGCTGGCCCGCCATCGCCTCCGGCAAGCACACGCTCATCGCCGCGCCCACCGGGTCCGGCAAGACGCTCGCCGCCTTTCTCATCAGCCTCGATATGCTCGTGAAGCAGGCGCTGGGCGAGGGCCCCCTCCCAGCCTCCCCCGCAGACGGGGGAGGGGATATTCGCTCCCCCGCCGACGGGGGAGGGGGCATTCGACGCGATGACGGAGGAGGGATCGGGAGTGACGGAGGAGGGATCGGGGGTGACGGAGGAGAGACCGGGAGTGACGGAGGAGGGATTGGGAGCGACAGAGGAGGAATCAGGGGTGGCGGGGAAAGCGGGTTGCCCGACGCGGTGCAGGTCGTCTATGTCTCGCCGCTGAAGGCGCTGGCGAACGACATCCAGCGAAACGTCGTGGAGCCGCTGGAGCAGATCAGGGCCGTGGCGGAGGAGATGGGCGCGCCGCTGCCGGAGATACGCATCGCGGTGCGCACGGGGGACACGCCGCAGAAGGAGCGGACCCTCCACGCCCGCAGACCCCCGCACGTGCTCATCACGACTCCCGAGTCCCTGTTCATCCTGCTGACGTCCGAGCGGGGCAGGCAGGCGCTCAAGAGCGTGAACACGCTCATCCTCGACGAGCTGCACGCCGTCGCGCCGAACAAGCGCGGCTCGCACCTGTCGCTGTCGGTCGAACGGTTGTGCCGTCTCGCCGAGCAGGCGGTCACGCGCATCGGGCTTTCGGCGACGCAGAAGCCAATCGAGGAGGTCGGTCGTTTCCTGACCGGCGCGCCGTCTTACGCATCGTCAGACGAGCCGGCCCCCGTTCCTGATTGCGTCATCGTTAACACCGGTCACCGGCGAGCGATGGACCTGGCCATCGAGATGCCGCGGGGCTTCGAGCTCGGGCCCATCGCCACCCATGAGCAGTGGGCTCAGGCCCTCGACCAAATCGTCGAGCTAGCGAACGAGCACCGCACGACGCTCGTGTTCGTGAACACGCGCCGCCTGGTCGAGCGCGTCGCGCATCTCCTCTCGGACCGCCTCGGCGAGGAGAACGTCGCCGCGCATCACGGGTCGCTTTCCAAAGAGACGCGGTTCGACGCCGAGCAGCGCCTGAAGGAGGGCAAGGTCAAGGTCTGCGTGGCCACGGCGTCGCTGGAGCTTGGCATCGACATCGGGGACGTGGAGCTCGTCTGTCAGATAGCGTCGCCGCGCAACATCGGCGTCGCGCTCCAACGGGTGGGGCGCTCCGGCCACTTCCTCGGCGGCATACCGAAGGGGCGCTTCTTCCCACTGACCCGCGACGAGCTGGTCGAGACGACGGCCCTGTTCCGCTTGATCAAGAGCGGCAAGCTCGACGCGCTGAGCATTCCGCCTTGGCCGCTTGACGTGCTCGCGCAGCAGATCATCGCGGCGTGCGTCGCCGAGGAGTGGGCCGAGGACGACCTGTACGCCATGCTCACGAGCGCCTACCCCTACCGCGAACTGCCCCGCGAGCGTTACGACGCCGTCATCGAGATGCTGTCGGACGGCGTGGCGAGCCGCTGGGGGCGGAGCGGCGCCTACCTGCACCGCGACGGCGTGAACCACCGGGTGAAGGCCCGCCGGGGCGCGCGCATCGCCGCGGTCACGAACGGCGGCGCGATCCCCGACACCGCCGACTACCTGGTCATCGCCGAGCCCGAGGGCGCGATGGTCGGGACGGTCAACGAGGACTTCGCCATCGAGAGCATGGCGGGCGACATCTTCCTGCTCGGCAACACGCCGTGGAAGATACGCCGCATCGAGTCGGGGTCCGTGCGCGTCGAGGAGGCGCAGGGCCAGTCGCCGACCATCCCTTTCTGGCTGGGCGAGGCGCCTGGGCGCACCGTCGAGCTGTCCGGCGAGGTGTCGGCGCTCCGCCGCGACATCGACGAGCGCCTGCACGCCCGCGAGACGGCCGTCGCCCTCGTGATGGAGGCGGGCGTCTCCGAGGAAGCGGCGGAGCAGATTGTCGCCTACGTCGAGGAGGGCAAGCGCGTCCTCGGCGTCGTCCCGACCGCCGAGAAGATCGTCGCCGAGCGCTTCTTCGACGAGGCGGGAGGCATGCAGCTTGTCATCCACTCGCCGTGGGGGTCCAAGATCAACCGCGCATGGGGGCTGGCGCTCCGCAAACGCTTCTGCGCAGGCTTCAACTTCGAGCTTCAGGCCGCCGCGACCGACGAGGGAATCAATATTTCGCTCGGGCCGCAGCACTCGTTCCCCGTCGAGGAGGCGTTCCGTTATGTAAAGTCCGCGACGGCCCAGGACGTGCTTCTGCAGGCCGTCCTGCAGTCGCCCATCTTCCCCCTGCGGTGGCGGTGGACCGCGTCCCGCTCCCTAGCGCTGCTGCGTCAGGTGGGCGGCAAGCGCGTGCCGACGCCCATCCAGCGCATACGCTCCGACGATCTGTTGGCGGCGGTGTTCCCCGCTGCAGCCGCCTGCCAGGACAACGCTCCCCCCGGCGCCTACGTCGAGCCGCCCGACCATCCCCTCGTGTTCGAAACGGTCCGCGACTGCCTCACCGAGGCGCTCGACGCCGAGGGCATGGCGCGGCTGCTGCGCAAGATAGAAGAGGGAGAGATCGAGGTGTTCGGCAAGGATACGGTCCAGCCGTCCGCCTTCTCCCACCAGATCCTGAACGCGATGCCCTACGCCTTCCTGGACGACGCGCCCTTAGAGGAGCGCCGCGCCCGCGCCGTGACGCTCCGGCGCGCCCTGCCCGAGGACTCGCGGGACCTCGGCGCCCTCAGCCCCGACGCCATCGCCGAGGAGGAGGCCTACGCCTGGCCCGCCGTCCGCGACGTCGACGAGATGCACGACGCGCTGCTGTCGCTGGGAGTGCTCGCCGACCGCGACTTCGATGCGCATCCCGGCGAGGCGGACGGCTGGCGCGCCTGGCTCAGGGACCTCGCGGCGGGCGGTCGAGCGTTCACGCTGACCGTCGGCGGTCGCTGGGGCTGGTTCGCCGCGGAGCGCGCCGGCGCCGTCCGCGCCGCCTACGGCCCCCACCCTAGCCCTCCCCCGCAGACGGGAGAGGGGAGTAGGGACCTCCCCCAACCCCTCCTTGGAGAGGAGGGGAGCCCAGAGAGCGCCCCCGTCCCGTCCCCATCGCTACCTTCCCCATCGCTACCTTCCCCATCGCTAAGGGAGACCCCCCTCCCGTCCCCCTTTGCAAGGGGGACTACAGGGGGTTCGATTGAGGACGCAGCCGCGGGCATCGTGAGAGCGCGCGCCGAGTCCTCGGGACCGTTCACCGTGGCGGGCCTCGCCGACGTGCTGGCGCTCGACGAAGCGGCGGTGGCGCAGGCGGTCGTCCGGCTGGAGGCGGAGGGCGTCGTGCTGCGCGGGCGGTTCAGGCCCGGCGCCGAGGCCGAGGAGTTCTGCGACCGCCGCATCTTGGCGCGCATCCACCGCAGCACCATCGGGCGCTTGCGCCGCGAGATCGAACCCGTGCCCGCGGCGAGCTTCATCCGCTTCCTCCTGGAGTGGCAGCACGCCACGCCCGGCTCGCGGCTGGCGGGCGACGTCGGCCTCATTGAGGTCGTCGACCAGCTCCAAGGCTTCGAGGCGGCGGCGGCGGCATGGGAAAGCTCCTTGCTCCCCAACCGTCTCTCCGACTTCCACGCCTCGACCCTCGACGCGCTCTCCCTCGGCGGCGAGCTGGCGTGGGGCAGGTTCGCGAGACGCTCCGGCGCGCCTCCTGGCGCCGCGCTCTCGCGCAACGGCCCCGTCACGATGGCCGTCCGCGAAGACGTGTCGTGGCTGCTCGACCCCGCCGACCCCGACACGACCTTCACCGGCGCCGCTGCCGACGTTATCGACTACCTCGAAACGAACGGCGCGTCGTTCCTGCCGGACATCGTGCGCGGGTCGGGCCGCCTGCCGTCGGAGGTCGATGATGCGCTTTGGCTGCTCGTCGCCGCCGGACGGGTGACGGCCGACGGCTTCGGCGCGCTGCGGGGCCTGATCACGGGCGTCGCCAAGCGCGTGCAGCGGCGGTCCCGCTTCGCCCGCCGAGCGCGTGCTCAAACGTCGCTTGGGCGCGCCGGCAGCCGGTGGTCCGTGCTGCGCTCGCCCGCCACGGAGCCCGAGGAGGACGTCACGGAAGCGCGCGCGGCGCAGCTCCTGCGACGCTACGGCGTCGTTATGCGCGAGCTCCTCGCCCGCGAGCCGATGGCGCCGCCCTGGTGGCGTCTGGCGCGCGTGTTCCGCCGCGCCGAGGCGCGAGGAGAGGTGCGCGGCGGACGGTTCGTCGCGGGCCTAGTCGGCGAGCAGTTCGCGCTCCCCGAGGCGGTCGACGCCCTCCGAGCGGTCCACCGACGCGCGCCCGCCGGCGAGATCGTGCGCCTGTCCGCGACCGACCCGCTGAACCTCGTGGGGGTCCTCACTCCCGGCCAGCGCATCCCGGCGGTCGTCGGCAACGAGGTCCTCTACCGCGACGGCGCCCCCCTTACAAGCCCCGCAGCGGAGGCTGCGGCAGGCTAGGGGAGAGGGACATGAGTTCTCCCTCCACCATCCTGGGGGAGGGTTAGGGAGGGGGTCCTATTCGATCACCCACACCCGCAGCAGGACCGTCTCCGCAACAGGAGTGGGCATCAGGGCGCGGCGGAACAGGTCGCGAGAGTCCAGCGCCCGCCTGATCGCCTCCGCGCTCGCCTCAGGCTCGGCCCGCCCGCCCATCCGCACGACGTCGACCCGCGCCGCAGCACTCCGCCCGCGATGGAGGACGGTCACGGGCGCGCCGGACTCGATGTTCCGCCACCACCTGCCGTAGACGCTCGTCACTGCCTCGAGCGCTCCGTCGTCCGCGCGGCGGTAGGTCACCGGCGTCTCATAGCGTTTGCCGGTGCGCCGGCCCTCGAAGCGCAGCACGACCACCCACCGGCTCATCAGCCCGTGCAGGGGCGAGCGGAGCAGTTTGAGAAAGAAGGGGTTGACCCTGGGGAAGACGGAGGGCACCCCGCGCCGGGCTATCCACCGCGCAATCGCCATCCTCAGCGAGCACGTCTCGACGCGCTGCCTCACTCGCCGGATCGTTTGGCTGTCGCGGATAGGGTCGAGCATGTCGGGAGCGTACCGGGGCGGGAGCGGGGGTGTCTATAATCACGACGCGATGGCGGAGATACGAATCATAGACAATGCCACCCGGCCCGCCGGCGATGAGCTCTTGGCGAGTCTGGCGTGGGCTTCCGACGTGCGCATCGCGACGGCGTTCGCTAAGGGGTCCGGCGTGTCTAGAATTATCGATCCTCTTGCACAGATCCTCGCCAAGGGCGGGGAAGTGCATGTGGTCTACGGCTTGGATTTCCACATCACCGACCCGGAGGCGATGGAGGAGTTTACGAGGCTGGCCGAGGAGTACTCGGAGGTATCCCATTACACCTACTCGAAATGGGGACTCGCCTTAAATCACGCCTTTCATCCGAAACTCTACATTTGCGCGGATAGGACAGGAAGTGCGCAAGTGATGGTCGGCTCCTCCAATCTGACGCGTGCCGGCCTCTGGGACAACGTTGAAACCAACACCGTAGTGACCGGAGCTTCTGACGAGCTGGCGGTTGTCGACGCTCGGAACGTCTTCAACCGTATATCTGAGGCCCCGACTCTCTTTGTGCCTGACATGGAGTACATCGAGGCCTACCGGGAAGTCTATGAGCGGGCGGCTCTTGTCCCTCTCACGTCGGAACCACCTGCTGAGCTGGCTTCTGCCTACGAGGAAATCAAGCGCCTAGAAGAACGATTGCCTGGTGTGGACATAGGCACGGGAAGCGGTTGGGCGGCAGACATCCTGTCGTGTGTGCGCGCCTTGCAACAAGAGACGCAGACTAGCGAGTTCACGCTTCGGGAGTTCACAGAGCGGTTTGAACACGAACTCCGCTCTCGCTACCCGAATAACAGACACATAGACGCAAAGATTAGACAACAGTTGCAGGTGTTGCGCGACAAAAACATCCTCGTCTTCCTCGGCGGAGGGCGTTACCGAACGATAGCGTAAGCTTGGCGCCCATTATTTATCCTCGGCGCTCGCCCACTGACGTGAGGATATCGTCGAGAGCCTGCTGATAGCCTTGCTCGTAAGCGCAATAGGGGCACCTGTGCCTGCCCACTCCCGCTTGATTTGCAGGGAGGCGAGCCATCCGCGCATCGAGTCGCTCGCGATTGCCGCTGTTGGAATAGCCCCCGTGTTCGAGGCAGTCCGCCAACAGTTCCGTTGTGCGCGGACTTTCTTTGAGGCCGATGATGTACTCAACGAACCCCTTCCGCGCGTAGAAGGCCCTCGACGTGCTTCCGTGTCCTGCTCCCTTGGTCCTCGGCTGGACGTACTTGCCTATCTTTCCGGTAAGGGCGCCGGCCCCCTTGGTTCTAATGACCTGCTGTATGTCTTGGTAGTCTTGAGCGACTTCGCCGTAGAGGGCTGTCTCTTCCAGGTCGAAGGCGTGGGCAAGCTTGCAAAGCGAGCGGCGCTCGGAGTCATGTTCGCGGACGCGCGCCACCGCGATGATCTTCCGGAGCTTCATAAAGAGGTGGCTCTCTTCAAAGCTCTTCTCGGCGACCTCTTTCGGGTCGAGCATGGTGATCGCCATGGTCTCCTTCACGGAGCAGACGCCGTCGGGTTCCATGGTGAGCGGGACGACTTTCAGTTCCCACGATCCGAGGTTTGGGCTCTGAGCGGAGTTCAGCGGCAGCCCCAGGTAGCGCTCCACTGTGTGGCCTGCCCAGCCTTTGTTGAGCTTGCTGCCGCTCCACACGGTGACCCCCAGATTGTCGGCGAGCTTGCGCAGGTCTTGCCCTACGAGCCGCTGCAGCTTCTCCAGCGCCGTTCCCTTATCCATGCTCAGCCCCTCGCCGCCGGAGGTTGTTTCCAAGCCCCAAAATCGGGGGGGGGGGGGGGATGAAGAAGCCGCGATGAGCCGCTGCACACCGATGCCAATGAACTGCTCATCGGCCTCAATGCCAAGGAACCGGCGGCCCTCGTGCAAAGCTGCGACGCCGGTACTTCCTGAACCGGCAAAGGGATCGAGGACGAGGTCGCCTGGGTTCGTGCTCGCCCGCAGACACCGCTGGATAAGCGCCACGGGCTTCTGCGTCGGGTGCTTCCCAAAACGCTTTTCATCCGGGGCGGGGGTAGGGAACCGCCAAACCGTCTGCATCTGCTTACCGCCGTTCTCCCGCCGCATGGCGTCGTAGTTGAACGTGTACCTATCGCGGCTGCCCTTGGGCGCCTTGCTGGCCCAGAGCAGAGTTTCCGTGGAGTGGGTGAACGTCCTGCGTCCTAGATTGGGCGGCGGGTTCGGCTTCTGCCAGGTGATGTCGTTGAGCAGGCGAAAGCCGTTCTGCAGCAGCGCCATGCCAACGCTGGGGTAAACGTGGAGAGTGCCGGACACCCAGAGAGCGCCCGTCGGCTTGAGGATGCGGTAGCACTCTTTCGTCCACTCGAGGTTGAATTGGTGGTCAGCCTCCAGACCGTTGCTGCGGTCCCACTCTCCCTTGTCCACGCTGACCATCCGTCCCGCGACGCAGGTGATGCCGCCGTTGGACAAGTTGTAGGGCGGATCGGTCCAGACGCAGTCCACCGTCCCCTCCGGTATCCCGGAGAGAATGTCCAGAGCGTCTCCCAGGTAAAGGGCAGAGTCCCCGTTGGCTGATGTCCAGACCGGATTCGGCATGAGTGTCCCCGGTCCGCCTGCGATGGCCATGGGCCGATCGTTGATCGGATCAGGGGGGCGTTGTCAACAGGGCACTGTCGAGGGGGTTTCTCTTCCGTGAGCTCCCGCCGACCGGAAGACGCGATGCACCGCTTCTGTGGGGATGTAGCGGGTGGCGCGGCCTCTGCCGTGGCGGGTGAGCAGGCCCGCGTTCACCATCTGAGCAAGGCGCCTTGCCGCGGTTTGGTTGCCAATACCGGCGACCTCTTGGTAAACGCTGTTCGTGATTGACCCCAGGCGGCAGGCGTTCAGCAGTCCGTAAATCTGATCGAGAGACTCCTCGACGCGCCCGGCGAACGTCTGCCAGAGGGCGTCCACTTGCGCCATGATCGCCTCTTGCTCGGCGGCGGCGGCGCCGGCCTGCTCTGCGTGCGCTCGGAGGTAGTACTCCACCCAAGGGGTAACGTCGCGGCCCTCGGGTTCGTAGGAGGGTCCGAGGGAATCGGCAATCGCGTGGTAGTAGCCCTGCGTGTCGAGTCCGAAGTACTCCTCCAATGAAACGAGCTCCTGCGACTTGTAGCCTGCGAGATAGAGCACGAGAGCCTCGAGGACCCGAGCCGTACGGCCGTTGCCGTCGTCGAACGGGTGGATGGCGACGAAATTGAGGTGGGCGAGGCCGGCTTTGTAATACGGGCTTAGCCCTTCCTGAGACGTATTGAGCCAGCGGACGTACTCATCCATGAGCGGCTGGACGCGCTCAGGAGGCGGGGGCCGGAACAGCGTGCGG
Organism: Dehalococcoidia bacterium; assembly: GCA_965219425.1. GTDB lineage: Bacteria > Chloroflexota > Dehalococcoidia > Lucifugimonadales > Australimonadaceae > S5-327. The sequence goes on along the minus strand of OZ244741.1, from coordinate 2,412,836 downwards.
CGGGTGGCCCGGTCCACAACGAAGTTCTGGCCGCTACGATAGCGGCCGGGGTTGTAGTCGCCGGGGAGGGACTTGGTGACGATGAAGTGGACCGCCTTAACCGTATCCTCGGAGACACGCGGCGACGAAGAGGCGGCGACGCTTTTGGACATACTGCATCGCCTCGTGGTAGTTCAGCGCCTCTCGCTGCTGGCTGATCGGCGCGGCCACCTGCTTGCCTCGCAGCAGGCTCTCGACTTATTCCAGTGTGAGCGTGTTGCCTTCGATACGGGTTGAGTAGTGGACGCTGAGAGCGATGGCGTGCCGCCGGAGCTCGCCCATGTAGGCGTCGGGGGCGTCCTGATATAAGTCCAGTGTATTGCGGGCGAGCCGTAGCTCTTCCAGCAGCTGCCTGGAGGCGAAGGAGGGCGTGAAGCGCAAGTAGAGCATGGACGCGATGATTAATCGGCTATACCACACGATTTAATCGTGTGGTAGGCGCATTGTAATGCATTAACGAAGACTCGCGCGTTTGTCGCCGGACTCAGCGATTTCCCGATGGACGCTGTTCGTTGCCCGCTTGCGAGGGCAAGGAAGGAGAGCGTCCAACCCTGTCCATTCTGGCCTCACAGTGGCCCATTCCGGCCCCAAAGTGCCCCATCTTGGCTCCTGAGTGGCCCCACCGTGGCCCCAAATTGCCCCGTCGCGGCCCGTCCCTCCTCTACCGCTTGCTGGCGACCAGTCAATAATGTGACAGCTGCCCGTTGCATTATAGACTCCCCTCTCTTACTGTGGGATGCGGCGCTCCCCAGCGCACGAACGAATGGCGCCAAACGGAGCCAAATGAGGCCATTTTCAACTTCTCACACCCACCCTAACCATCCCCCGCAGACGGGAGAGGGGGTTCCGCCCTCCACCATCCGGGAGGGCCACGCCGAAGGCGCCGGGGGAGGGCTAGGAGCTGGTGGGGAGTCAAGCGCCCCTCCGCCTGCCTCGGAGAACCGGACAGGGGAAGAGGACTGCCCAAGCTATGACGCTTAGCGGCTACACGCCGACCTTGGCGCGTTTACGCGGTCTGGGAGCGGGCGGCTCCTCCGGGGCGATGCCGTGCTTGGCGAGGGCGTTGCGGAGGAAGAACGCAGTGCGCGATTCGGGGTGAGCGGCGACGCGCTCCGGCGTGCCCTCCGCCACGATGTCGCCGCCGCGAGCGCCGGGGCCGGGCCCCATGTCGATCACCCAGTCGGCGTTCTTGATGAGGTCCAGGTGGTGCTCGATGAGAAGCACGGTGTTGCCGCCGTCCACGAGCCTGTGCAGGACGCGCAGCAGGTGGGCGGCGTCCTCGAAGGATAGGCCGGTGGTCGGCTCGTCGAGGATGTACAGAGTCTTGCCCGTGGCCCGCTTGGAGAGCTCGCTGGCGAGCTTGATGCGCTGCGCCTCGCCGCCGCTCAGAGTGGTGGCGGGCTGGCCGAGCCGGATGTAGCCGAGTCCGACGGCCTCCAGCGTCTCGAACTTGGACTTGATGCGGGGGATGTTGGTGAAGAGCTCGTGGGCCTCGGTGACGGTCATGCCGAGCACGTCCGCGATGCTCTTGCCGCGGAACTTGATCTCGAGGGCTTCGTCGTTGTACCGGCGGCCCTCGCAGACCTCGCAGGGGACCGTGACGTCCGGGAGGAACTGCATCTGGATCTGCACGTAGCCGGCGCCCTGGCACGCCTCGCAGCGCCCGCCCTTGACGTTGAAGGAGAAGCGGCCGGGCATGTAGCCGCGCGCCTTGGACTCGGGCATGGAGGCGAAGAGCTCGCGGATGGGGGTGAACGCCGCTGTATAGGTGGCCGGGTTGCTGCGGGGTGTGCGTCCGATGGGGGACTGATCGATGTTGACGACCTTGTCCACGTTGTCGAGGCCCTCGACGCCGCCGCTCGCGCCGGGGCGGTCCTTGGCCCGGTAGAGGCGCTGGGCCAGCCACTTGTAGAGCACCTCGTAGACGAGGGTGGACTTGCCGGAGCCCGATACGCCCGTGACGCAGATGAGGCGTCCGAGGGGAAAGTCGACGTCCACGCCGCGCAGGTTGTGCTCGCGGGCGGCCTTCACCCGCAGGCGCCTGCCGTTGCCCGCGCGCCTGGCCGGCGGGACCGAAATCGCGCGCCTTCCGGACAGGTACGCGCCGGTGAGGGACGCCTCGCTCGCCTCGATGTCGTCGATGGTCCCCTCGGCGACGATCCAGCCGCCGTGCTCCCCGGCGCCGGGGCCGAGGTCCACGAGGTGGTCGGCGGAGCGCATCATCGCCTCGTCGTGCTCGACGATGAGGACGGTGTTGCCGAGGTCGCGCAGGCCCTTGAGGGTGTCGATGAGCCGCTCGTTGTCGATGGGGTGGAGGCCGACGGAGGGCTCGTCGCAGACGTACAGGACGCCCATGAGGCCGGAGCCGATTTGGGTGGCGAGCCTGATGCGCTGGCCCTCGCCGCCGCTCAGGGTCCCCGCGGAGCGGGAGAGGGTGAGGTATTCGAGGCCGACGTTCAGGAGGAAGGAGAGCCGGGAGTCGATCTCCTTGAGTATCTGGTTGCCGATGGTGAGCTCGCGCTCGGTGAGCGTCCCCGTATCGCGGTGCTCCGGCCAGCGGGGGTCCACCGGCGGCATGGGGCCGAGACCCTGGATGGCCCGCGCCCATTCGCTCGCCTCGGAAACCGAGAGGTCGGCGGCCTGCATGATGGAGCGGTCCGCGATGGTGACGGCGAGGGCCTCGGAGCGGAGGCGGTTGCCGTCGCACGCCTCGCACGGCAGGGCGGTCATGTAGCGCTCGATCTCGCTGCGCATGTAGTCGGACTGGGTGTCGCGGTAGCGGCGTTCGAGGTTGGGGATGATGCCCTCGTAGCCGGCTTCCCATTCGAAGACGCGGCCGCGGTGGGTGTGGTGGCGCACCTTCACTTTGCGCTTCTCCGGGTAGCCGAAGAGGACGATGTGGCGGACATGCTCCGGCAGCTTGCGCCACGGGGTGAGCATCGAGACGCCCTCGGCCTGCGCGACGCCGCGCAGGATGCTGAAGTACCACGCGGTGCTGGAGCCGGCGCGGGACCACGGATGAATCGCGCCGTCTTCCAAGCAGACGCTGGTGTCAGGCACGATGAGCTCGGGGTCGATTACGAGGCGGACGCCGAGTCCCGAGCAGACGGAGCACGCGCCGTGGGGGCTGTTGAACGAGAACGTGCGCGGCTCGATTTCGGCGAAACTGATGCCGCAGTAGGAGCAGGCGAACTGCTCCGAGTAGACGTGCTCGGCATGCGTGTCGGCGTCGACGGTGAGCATGCGGCCCTCGCCGTAGCGGAGAGCGGTCTCGACGGAGTCGGTCACGCGGCTGCGCTCGGTCTCGTCCTCGAGGACCAGCCGGTCGACGACGATCTCGATGGTGTGCCACTGCTGCTTGTTGAGGTCGATGGTCTCGTCCAGGCCGCGGATCTCGCCGTTGACGCGGACGCGGACGAACCCCGCGGAGCGCGCCTCGTCGAGCACCTCCTTGTGCTCGCCCTTCTTGTGCACGACGCGGGGGGCGAGCAGCATGAGACGGGCGCCCCGCTGCTCCAGCACGGTCGAGGATATCTGCTGCACGGTCTGGCGCTGCACCGGACGGCCGCAGCTGTGGCAGTGGGGACGGCCTATGCGAGCGTAGAGGAGGCGGAGATAGTCGTATATCTCGGTGACGGTGCCGACCGTGGAGCGGGGGTTGTTCGACACGCCCTTCTGATCGATCGAGATAGCCGGGGACAGTCCTTCGATGTACTCGACGTCGGGCTTATCCATGCGTCCGAGGAACTGGCGCGCATACGCCGAAAGGGACTCGACGTAGCGCCGCTGGCCCTCCGCGTAGATGGTGTCGAAGGCGAGAGTGGACTTGCCTGAGCCGGACGGGCCGGTGATGACCACGAGCCTATCACGGGGGATGGTGACGTCGATGTTCTTGAGGTTGTGCTCGCGCGCGCCGCGCACGACGATGCTTTCGAGAGCCATGAGACCTGCGTGAGGAGGGATTAGGACGCCCGAGCGTCGCCATTGATGGTATCACCGACAGGGGCTCCTTCCTCAATTCTTCCCGGTCCGCGGGAACCTTCGCAACACAGGCCCGCAGCTACGAAGGAAGCCTCGCCCCTAGGAACGCCCCATGACCCCGCACGAACTCATCGACGCCGGTTTCCGGGCGTCCCTCTAACTTCACCCGGAGCAGACGGAGCGCCCCCTCTCCGGTCCCAACGAGCGTCTCGCCGCCGACGCTCCCCACCTCGCCCGGCGCAAGCCCAGGACCCCGAGCGAGGGCCGCCTCGGCGACCGACAGACGCCGGCCCCCCCAAGACGTCGACGTTCCCGGCCAAGGGTCGTAGGCGCGCACCTTGCGTTCGATGGACAGCGCGGGCTCCGTCCAATCGATGTCGCCGTCGGCCTTGGCCATCCGCCTGGTCAGCGTCACGCCCTCGCTAGGCTGGGGCGACGGCGCTAGCCGCCCCTCGACGTATTCCGGGAGCATCTCCTCGAGCATCGCCGCGCCCAAGGCGAATAGGCGGTCCGTCAGCTCAGACGTCCGCTCGTCCCCCGAAAGCGCGACGCTCCGCTGGGCCAGCAGCGGCCCGGTGTCGAGTCCCTCGTCCATCAAGATCAGCGATGTCCCCGACCGTTCATCGCCCGCGAGAATGGCGCCCGCGACCGGCGCCGCCCCGCGATGGCGGGGCAGCAGCGACGGATGGATGTTGACCGCGCCATGCCGGGGGCCAAACAGGAAGGGGGCGGGCAAGAGCAACCCGTACGCCGCCAGCACGACGAGGTCGGCGCCGAGCGCCCTGAACCGCGCCTGCTTCTCGTCCGTCGTCAGACGCCGCGGGGTCATAACCGGGATGCTCAGTTCCTCGGCGCGAACGCGCACAGGAGACGGCGCCAGCTTGCGCCCACGGCCCTTCGGCGCATCCGGGGCCGTGTAGGCTGCAACGACCGACCACCCCTGGCGTATGGCAGTCCTATAGACGGCGTCGAGGACCGGCGCCACGGTCGCTGGACTGCCCATGAATACGATGTCGACAGCGCTCACGGCAAGATGTTAGCACCCGCCCGCGCAGTGTCCGATTCTCCTTAACAAGGCCAGCGCCCGCTTGCTGAGGACTCAGAAAACTTGCAAGTGGGAAGTTGCCGAATACCCATCGATTCCCCGCCTTGAATAGTCTTGCGCGGCTAGTGGTAGCTTGTCCGCACACCTCCGGCTGACCACCGTTGGCGCATCTTGGTCCTGGCGCGGGACCTGCCGGCAGCCCCGGCCTACACATTAGCGGAACTCCAACGCGGGAGCCCTTCTCGTTGTCCTCTGAAGCAGCACAACGCCTCTGGGAAGCCGCCCTCGGACGGCTCCAACTACAGACGCCAAGACCCACGTTCGATACGTGGCTCGCGGGCACAACTGGCGGTCGCCTCGACGACGACCTGCTTGTCGTATCCGTGCCGACGGCCTTCGCCGCCGAGTGGATCGAGCGCCGCATCCACTCCCTCGTCGAGGAAGCCGTCTCGGCCGTTGCAGGGCGTCGGCTCGCCATCTCCTATGTTGTCGGGCAGGTGTTTGACGCCCCTTTGCAGACAGGTCCTGTCCCGCCTTCTCGCACCCGCGCGACGCGACAGGAGGCGGGACAACTCCGGTCTGACTACACCTTCGAAGAGTTTGTGGTTGGCCCCGGGAACCAGTTGGCCCACGCGGCAGCGATGGCCGTCGCCAACTCGCCGGGGTCGGCTTACAACCCCCTATTCCTCTACGGAAGCGTTGGGCTCGGCAAGACGCATCTCATGCACGCCATCGGTCATCGCACGATAGCAGCAGGGCGTTCGACGCTCTACGTGACCTCTGAGCAGTTCACGAACGAGTACCTCAGCGCAATCCGTGAGCGCAAGACCAACGCCTTCCGCGAGCGCTTCCGATCGATTGAGATCCTATTGGTCGACGACGTGCAGTTCCTAGCCGGAAAGGAAGCCACTCAAGAGGGCTTCTTCCACACCTTCAACGCACTCCACGGTTACGGGGGGCAGCTCGTGATAACCAGTGACCGCCCCGCCGGCGAGCTGCGCCTGCTCGAGGCCCGCCTACGCTCGCGATTCGAGGGTGGACTACAAGCCGACATCGCGCCGCCGGACTATGAAACCCGCCTAGCGATGCTAACAGCCTTTGCAGCCAGCGCGAGGCTTGTCATCGGACGTCCCATCCTCAGTTTCATCGCTGAACGCTCCCACGGCAGCGTCCGCGCGCTTCGAGGCTGCTTCACGCGGCTAGAAGCACTCGCAGCGTTTACAGGCAAGCCCATCACCCTCGACTTGGCCCGCGATGCGCTAGGGCCTCAAGCGCCGCTCACCGGAGCTATCCTCTCCCCAGACAGCATCCTCCAAACCGTCGCCGCATACCGCCGCGTGCCCATCATGGCAATCACAGGACCTCGCCGTGACCGCGAGGCCTCCTCCGCCCGCCAGCTGGCAATGCATTTTCTCCACACGCTCCTCGGCGCGGGCCCTGAGGAGATTGGCGCAATCTTGGGGAACCGAGACCGTACAACCATCTTGTACGGTCTAAGGCGAGCCTCCGAGGCAATCAGCCGGGACAACAACCTTCACCTCGAGGTTGAAGGAATCCGATATTCGCTAACGGCGTCCCCCTTCTCATCCGACTTCTCAACAACTGCGTAAGCAGGCCATCGCCATCAGAACGAGCCACTCTCCACAGTATCCTTCCGCCCGATTATCCTCTCTCTTACTTATCTCTCTACTCATAGAGGAACGATGCAAGACCAGATAGAGGTTGAACTCAACGGGGGCAGAGGAGGAAACGGCGTGGTGTCATTCCTCAGAGAGAAATTCCGACCGAAAGGCGGCCCCGATGGAGGAGATGGCGGGGACGGAGGGGCTGTGATTGTCCGTGCGATGTCACATCTTCGGTCGCTGGATCATCTTGAGGGCGTGAAGAGAGTTGTCGGCGCGGCAGGATTCCCCGGGCGAAGTAAGGATCGCACGGGAGGCAAGGGGAAGGCGTCATTTGTGGATGTCCCCGTGGGGACGGTCGTTTGGACGTGCGAGGAAGATGGCGAACGGACTTTGTTAACAGAGCTAACTCGCGACCGCGCGGAAGCGATTGTGGCATACCCGGGGACGGGGGGCTTTGGGAACGCGCGATTTGCGACGTCAACGAATCAGGAGCCCCTGTTGGCGATTGGAGGAGAGCCTGGGGAGCGGCGAGTCGTCTCATTGGAGGTTAAGCTCCTCGCTGACGTGGGCCTAGTCGGAGTTCCGAACGCGGGGAAATCGACGCTCCTGAGCGTTGTGTCCCATGCGAAGCCGAAGATTGCGGACTATCCGTTCACAACCTTGGCCCCTGTGCTGGGCGTCGTGCCCCTCGACGATCGAACGGTCGTTATGCTTGATATCCCGGGTCTAATCGAGGGCGCGCATAGGGGTCGAGGCTTGGGATTGGAGTTCCTTCGCCACTGCGAGCGGGCCATCGTGTTGATTCAATTGGTCGATGGGATGGCTGAGAACCTGGCGGCGGATTATCAGGCTATCGCCGATGAGCTTGCGCTTTATGGCGGTGGGCTCGAGAGGAAGACGCGCATCGTGGCTGTGACGAAGATGGACATTCCCGAGGCCAAGTCTCGTTTCACGGAGCAGCGGAAGGCGCTGGCGGCAGTTGCAGGTGTGGAGCCGATGGGGATTGCTTCGGTGACGGGGGAAGGGATACCTGGCCTTATAGCGCGCCTGGCTAGCATCGTCCCTCCCCCAGGAGGTGAGGACGGAGACGGCACGACTCCTCGGCCGCCGCGACTGCCCCGCCCCAATCCCCGGGCGAAGGTCGTCCGCGAGGAAGATGCTTATTCCGTTTCCTGCCCTGCCGCGGAACGCATCCTCGAAGCAGTGAGCCTTAGCAGCTGGCGCGCGCGGCTGCAGTTCCACCGCGAGCTCGAAAGGCTGGGGGTTATCGAAGCTCTCGAACGCGCGGGGGCAGGGCGGGGTGATACGGTGCGTATCGCAGACTTCGAGTTCGTGTGGGAGTAGAAATGCGTCGAGGGATTTTGGGCGGGACTTTCGACCCCATACACACGGGGCACCTAATCCTTGCCCAGGAGGTCCAGTGGCGCTTGCGGCTGGATGAGGTCTGGTTCGTGCCGACAGGCTCTCCATGGATGAAGCGAGGGGAGCCCGTCACGGAAAGGCGGCATCGCCGTGCGATGGTCGAACTGGCCATTGAGGGCAATCCCGGCTTTCACGTTTCGACGTTGGAATTAGACAGGCCTGGAGAGACGTATACCATCGAAACGCTCGAAGAGCTGCGCGCGGGGCCGATGGCGAACGACGAACTCCTGTTCATCATGGGGGCTGATACGCTCCACTCGATGCACTTGTGGCGGGAGCCCAAGCGAATCCTGGAACTGACACGCTTGGTGGTGGCGCTCCGTCCCGGTCACGGCGCGATCGACCTTGGACAACTCACTGCGGTCGATCCCACTGCGCCTGAACGCGTGATGACGGTTCATATGCCCCTCATCGAAATCAGCGGGGCGGAGCTGCGCCGCCGCGTGAGCCACGGGGAACCGGTGCGCTACTTGGCGCCCGATGCCGTCGCCGACTATATCTTGCGCCACGAACTGTACCGTGGGCGCAACACCGTGCTATCAGCGGGAGGTTGAAGTGACTCAGTCCGACGTAAGACCCGGGATTGCGAACGAGATTCTTGAGCTCGCGCGCCAGCTCGACGCGCTCGTGTTTGGCGAGTTCGTCCTGACTTCCGGTGAAACGAGCAGCTACTACTTCGACGGCCGGCTGCTGACGCTGTCTCCGAGAGGAGCGAACCTCGCAGCCCAGGGCCTGCTCCCGTTGATCAGGGCATCGGGCGCGTCGGCGGTCGGTGGCCCGGCGGTGGGGGCAGTCCCACTGGTGACAGCGCTCTGCATGCTAAGTGGGCAGGACGGCGGGGAGCCGGTCCCCGGCTTCTTCGTCAGGAAAGAAGCGAAAGAGCATGGGATGGGGAAGGCGCTCGAGGGGCCGGTTCCCACTGGGGCTCGGGTCGCCATCGTGGACGACACCTGCTCGACGGCCGGCTCGCTCTACATGGCCATCGAGGCGGCAGAGGCCGCGGGCCATGAGGTGGCGCTGGCTGCATGCATCTTGGACCGGCGCCAGGGGGGCAGCGATCGGCTAAGGGCGGAGGGCTATCCGTTCCGGACGATCCTCGTAGCCGATGCGGAAGGCAACATCGCTCCCGCCTAACAGAAGCCGCTACCCGGCCTAGATGTCGAGGTTCTTGACCTGGCGGGCGTGGGCTTGAATCCACTCCTTGCGCGGCTGGACCAGGTCTCCCATGAGTTCGGTGAACGCTTGATCGGCGTCTGCGGCATCGTCCACGGACACCTGCAGCAGCGTCCGCGACGCCGGGTCCATGGTCGTCTCCCATAGCTGGTCGGGGTTCATCTCACCGAGCCCCTTGTATCGCTGGAGGCCGATGCCCTGGCGCTCCGCATTGCGTTCCAGCACTTGGGCAAGGTCCTGCCACGCGACGTCGGCGGCGACTTCGTTGTCGCGGCGGGAGACGTTGTACCTGTGGCCGTTTACCCATTGCGCGAGGGACGGGAACAGCTGTTGGGCGCGGTGGGCGGAGGCGGACTCCAGCACCCGGGGCACGTTGATGGTGCCGTAGCCCGGAATCTCGACGAAGTACTCCTTCTTCGCCTTATTGATCACGGGCTTGCACTCGAACCCTTGGATGGTGAGCCAGGAGACGACGGCGTTGAGCGTCTCCTCGCCCTCGAAGGCCAGCCGGTAAGCGCCTTGCTCCGCGCCCTGCATGAACGGTCCGACGAGCTCCGGCGCGACGCCCAAGCTGGAGAGAGGGCGCGTCCAGCTCAAGAATTCCTTGAGCCGCTCTACGAGGCCCTGCAGCTTCGCTCCTGACAACTTGACCTCGCCGTCGCTCGACGCGATGGCGAGGCGCCCGAACATCTGCCGCGCGAGCCACGTGTCCTTGTCGCTCTCCGAGTACTGGTACTGGACCGACCGTCCGCGGGACGTGCGGTAGAGCGGCGGCTGGGCGATGTAGAGGTGGCCGGCGTCGATCATCGTGCGCATGTTGCGGAAGAAGAAGGTGAGTAGGAGCGTGCGGATGTGAGCGCCGTCCACATCGGCGTCGGTCATGATGATGACCTTGTGGTACCGGAGTTTGGCGAGGTTGAAGTCTTCTCCGAGGCCTGCGCCGAGGGCGGTGATGAGCGCCCGAATCTCTTCGTGCGCGAGCATCTTGTCGGGGCGGGCCTTCTCCACGTTGAGAATCTTGCCCCGCAGGGGAAGGATGGCCTGGTACTTGCGGTCGCGGCCCATCTTAGCGGAGCCGCCGGCGGAGTCGCCCTCGACCACGTACAGCTCGGAGAGCTCGGGGTTGCGCTCGGCGCAGTCCGCGAGCTTTCCGGGGAGAGAGCCGCCGTCCATCGCGTTCTTGCGGATGACGAGGTCGCGGGCCTTGCGGGCGGCCTCTCGGGCGCGCTGGGAGGTCATGCACTTCTCGATGATGCGCCGGGCCTCGTGAGGGTGCTCTTCGAGGTAGAACTCGAGGTTCTGCACGAGGGCTTGCTCGACTGCGGCCTTGGTCTCGGCGTTGCCCAGCTTGCCCTTGGTCTGGCCTTCGAACTGAGGTTCTTCGAGCCGGACACTGACGATGGCGGTCAGGCCTTCGCGGACATCGTCGCCGCTGAAGTTGGGCGTGTCGTCCTTCACCAGCTTGCTCTTCTTCGCGTAGTTGTTGATGGCGCGGGTGAGGCCGGCGCGGAACCCTACGAGGTGGGTGCCGCCGTCAGCGGTGTTGATGCAGTTGGCGAAGGCGAGGGTGGACTCGTAGAAGCCGCCGTTGTACTGCAAGGCTACTTCGACCATCGTGTCGTCGGAGTTCTGCTCGAAGTAGAAGGGCTCGCTCTGAAGGACTTCGCGGTTCTGATTGAGCTGGCGCACGAAGCTAGCGATGCCGCCCTCGAAGTAGAAAGTCCGGTCCGCCTCGGGGTGAGTCTCGGAGGAGAAGGAGATCCAGAGTGCCTTGTTGAGATAGGCCATCTCCCGGAAGCGCTGCAGCAAGGTGTCCCGCTCGTAGTTCGCGGGACCGAATATCTCCGAGTCGGCCATGAAACGGACGAGGGTGCCGCTTTGGAGGGGATCGCTGTCCGATATCGGGCCTTCGTCGATCACGTCGCTCGTGGGGATGCCGCGCGCGTACTCCTGGGAGTAGATGCGGCCGTCGCGGCGCACCTCGACGCGCATGGTCTCCGCCAACGCGTTCACGACGGACGCGCCGACGCCGTGGAGGCCGCCGGATACCTTGTAGGCGCCGCCGCCAAACTTCCCGCCTGCGTGCAGGGTGGTCATGATGGTTTCGAGGGCGGGGCGTCCGGTGGCGGCGTGGGTGTCCACGGGGATGCCGCGGCCGTTGTCCCAGACGGAAACGGAGTTGTCTGCGTGCAGCCTCACGGAAACGCTGTCGCAGTACCCGGCCATCGCCTCGTCGATTGCGTTGTCGACGATCTCGTAGACCAAGTGATGGAGACCGCGCTGGTCGGTGCTCCCAATGTACATCCCAGGTCGGCGGCGAACCGCCTCCAAGCCCTCGAGGACCTGGATGTCGCTAGCCGTGTACCTGGCCTCTTCTTGTTTGACCATGCTGATTGGGGCTCCTGGTGTGTGGGGGCGGCGCTAGGACTGCGCCACAATGAGTTTCTGAGGGTCTCCGCAGCTTCGCCAAGAGCGCCGGAGCATCTCTGATTCTACTAATTATCAGAGGCGGGGTCAAAGAATTGACGTACATTTTGTGGTTTATTTCGCGTCTGCCTGAAGGCTTGACGACCCGCCCCCGCCGCGCTAAATATCTCCGGCGTGTCGTATCCCTCAGTAATCGCTATGGATGGACCGGTCGCGTCCGGCAAGACGACGGTCGGCCGCGAGCTCGCCAACCGGCTCGGGTACCTGTTCGTCGATACCGGCGTCTTCTATCGGGCGGTAACCCTCGCCGCCCTCGACAGCGGTGTCTCCCTGGCTGACGACGAGGCGCTTGCCGCGCTTGCTGAGCGCCTCGACCTCAGACTGATAGACGGTGGCGAGGGCGTGCTGATGGACGGCGTTGACGTGACAGGCGGACTGCGCACGCCGGAAGTCGAGGCGGCAGTCTCCATGGTCTCCCGCGTCGCCGGCGTGCGCAGGGCGATGCTCGCGCCGCAACGCGATGTTGCGCAAGAGGGTGGTGTCGTGATGGTCGGACGCGACATCGGCACGAAGGTGCTGCCCGGCTCGGCAAAGGTGTACCTGGACGCATCGGTCGAGGAGCGGACGCGCCGCCGGGTGACAGAGCTGAAACAGAAGGGGGAGCTTCGCGCGGAGGTCGACGTGCGCGCCAATCTGGAGATGCGCGACGCCATCGACTCCCAGCGGGAGGAAGCCCCGCTGCGGACGGCTGACGACGCCTACGTTGTCGCGACCGACGGGCTCGACGTGCAGACAGTGGTCGAGAATATCCTTGAGGCGCTGGCTGAGTAGGGGAATGAAACTGCCACAGTTGGACATCTGGTACCGGACCGGCCGCTTGCTCGCGCGCATCTTTCTCCCGACCTTCGGGAGCGTCGAGGTTGTGGGACGCGAGCATGTGCCCCTCAGTGGGCCGCTCATCGTCGCCGCCAACCACCAGAGTTACGCAGACCCGCCGGTGTTGGTGTACGCGATCTCACGGCCAATGTTCTTCTTGGCCAAGGGCGGGCTCTTCGTCGGTCCCCTCGTGTCCTACGTCCTTCGTATGTGGCACGCCTACCCGGTGAAGCAGAATGGGCAGGCAGCAGACTCTCTCCGTTGGGCGAAAGAGATTCTCTCTCAGGACAGGGCGTTGCTCGTCTTCCCGGAAGGCAAGCGCAACCCCGGCGCGTTAGGGGAAGGAGTGGACGGGCTCACCTACGTGGCGCTCCGCTCCGGGGCGCCCATCCTGCCGGTGGGCATCACCGGCACGGAGCAGGTGGCCAGCATGGCCCGCATCCCCTTCCATTTCAAACGCTTGAAGGTGGTGATAGGGGAGCCATTCACGCTGCCCGTGGTGGAGGGACGAGTCGATAGGTTGGAGCTCCGGGAGATGACGCACCGGATCATGGACCGGATTGCCGAGCTCCTTCCGCCGGACTACCGGGGCTACTATGCGGAGCGGAGAGCAGGGTCGGCCGGCCCGTTCCCCGACCCTTCCCCGCACACGGGAGAGGGCATTAGGCACACGTCGGCAGGGCAGGCCCCCTAGCCCTCTCAGCGAACGTGAGAGGAGTCAGACACGCTCCGCCCATGGCTTCGAGGGCGCGGTAGACCGCCATTGTGCCCTGTGCTAGCATCGCCTGTCGGCGTGTCGGAAGTTCAGAAAACCGCTGCTATTTCGCCTGTTGCCGCCGGCGAGCAGAAGGACTTCCGGACGACCAATGGACTCAGGAGGAGGACTCGATGGCGACTACGGCAGGCAAGATGGTGTACCGGCTCGCGGAAGGCGGGGCGGACATGGTCAGCCTGTTGGGCGGCAAAGGCGCTCATGCGAGCGAGATGGCGCGGATCGGCATCCCGGTCCCGCCGGGCTTCGTCATCACCACGGAGACCTCGCTCGAGTATTTCCGCCTGGGCAGGCATTTCCCCGAAGGGCTCTGGGACGACATCGTCGAGCACATTCACGCGTTGGAGGAGCAGACCGGTCGCGTCTTCGGCGACCCGGATAACCCTCTCGTTGTGTCTGTGCGCTCAGGCGCCCCGGTGTCGTTGCCCGGCATGATGGACACCATCCTGAATATGGGTGTCGCCGATTCGACCGTCGGCGGCGTCGCGAGAATGATGGGCGATGAACGCCCTGCCCTCGACGCGTTCCGTCGGCTCGTGCAAGGCTTCGGGGACGTGGTGCTCGGCATCCCCAAGGACCGCTTCGAGACGGTGCTGACGCAGGCCAAGAATGACGCCGGCATCGAGTTCGATTACGAGCTACAGCCCGACGCTCTCCGGACGCTAATCGCCGCCTTCAAGGAGATAATCCGCGAGGCGACGGGAGAGCCGATGTCGTCCGACCCATGGCTGCAGCTGCAGGCCGCCATCGAGGCGGTGTTCAGCTCGTGGAACAACCCGCGGGCCATCACCTACCGGGAGTTTCAAGGCATCTCCCATGACATGGGGACGGCTTGCGTCATCATGGCGATGGTGTTCGGGAACCTGGGCGACGACAGCGGCACGGGCGTTCTGTTCTCCCGCAGTCCGGCAACCGGCGAGAAGCTCCTATACGGGGAGTTTCTTCCCAACGCCCAGGGCGAAGACGTGGTCGCCGGTATCCGCACGCCCCAGCGCATCGGGACCCTCGGCGACACGTGGCCGGGAATCTACCGGCAGATCGAGGACACCGCGCGGCGGCTCGAGGGGCATTACAAGGACGTGCAGGACATCGAGTTCACGGTGGAGCGCGGCAAGCTCTACATCCTTCAGACGCGCTCCGCGAAGCGCACCGCTCCGGCGGCCGTTCGCATCGCCGTCGATTTCGTCGAAGAGGGCGTCCTCACCAAGGAGCAGGCCCTTGGCAGGGTCGAGGCGACCGAGGTTTCCTCGGTGCTCATGCCCCATTTCGTCGCTGAGGCGAAGGACGCCGCGTCCAAAGAGGGACGGCTCCTTGCCCAAGGCGTGGGAGGGTCGCCCGGCGCGGCCAGCGGCATTGTCGTTACGGACCCGGACCGTGCGGTCGAAATGGCGGATGCAGGGCATAGGGTCGTGCTCGTCCGCCACGAGACCAGTCCTGACGATGTCCACGGCATCATCAAGGCCACGGGCGTACTCACGAGCAGAGGCGGCATGACGAGCCATGCCGCGGTCGTTACGCGCGGCCTCGGCAAACCGTGTGTAGTTGGTTGCGAGGAGCTGCACTTCGACGCGAGCGGCCGGACCGCATTGGCGCGGGGCAAATCCATCGCCGAGGGCGACGTCATCAGCATCGACGGCGGCACCGGCGAGGTGTTCATCGGCGAGGTAGAAGCCGTCTCGCCTCGGCCCGACGACCTCGACGAGCTGAACAGGCTTCTCACTTGGGCTGACGCCGTCCGCAAGCTCCAGATCTGGGCGAACGCCGACACGCCGGAGGATGCGCGCCGAGCCCGCGCGAACGGGGCCGAGGGGATAGGCCTGTGCCGCACCGAGCACATGTTCTTCAATGAGGAGCGTCTGCCGCACATCCGACGGCTCCTCGCTATCGGTCCGGAGGCGTCGAGTCTAATCAGGCGCGCGGACGAGCTTGCCGCCTCTCTCGCCAACGCTCCCGCTTCTGAGCGAGACTCCCTCACGGAACGCCTCGAAGCCGCGAGGCAGGAGGTGGAGTCCTCCGACACAGTGCGCGAGTTCCACGCTGAGTTATCGAGGCTGGAACAGTTCCAGACCGACGATTTCTACGGCATCTTCAAGGCGATGGAGGGCCTGCCGGTCGTCATCCGCCTGTTGGATGCGCCCCTGCACGAGTTCCTGCCCGGATACGAGGAACTGGTCCAGGAGGTTGCGGAGCTCAAGCGGCTGATCGAGGGTGGGGACCGCATCACGGCATGGTTGGACCGGGGACGCGACCTCGTGAGTCGCTCCGCCCAAGAGATCGAGAAGCTTCCTGTGGGCAAGCGTCTCGCCGATTGGCTCGGAGAACGCGTCGAACAGCCCGAGTCAGGGAACGATGCCAAGCTCCGTGCTCAGTTGGAGGAGAAGCAGCAGACTCTCGCGCTCGTCGAGCGCTTGCGGGAGACGAACCCGATGCTGGGGCACCGAGGCTGCCGCGTTGGTCTTACGATGCCCGAGATATACGAGATGCAGGTGCGGGCCATCGTGACGGCGGGCTGCCGGCTGACGGAGGAAGGCTCTACGGTCTACCCAGAGATCATGATTCCTATCGTCTCCCACGTGAACGAGCTAAAGTGGCTGCGGCCTCGCTTGCGAAGCATCGCCAGCGCCACGCGCGAGGCGATTGGGACCTACGTCACCTACCTGTTCGGGACGATGATCGAGGTGCCGCGGGCCGCGCTCACCGCCGACGAGATTGCGTCCGAGGCCGAGTTCTTCTCCTTCGGGTCCAATGACCTGACGCAGATGACGTTCGCGTTCAGTAGGGATGATGCCGAGAGCAAGTTCCTGAACCACTACGTCGGCGCCGAAATCCTGCCGAGGAACCCCTTCAATAGCCTCGACACATCGGGTGTCGGCAAGCTGATGAGGATGGCGACGATGGAGGCCCGTCGTATCAGCCCCGACTTCCCTGTCGGCATCTGCGGCGAGCACGGTGGGGACCCGCGGAGCATCGCCTTCTGCAACGAGCTCGGCCTCAATTACGTCAGCGCTTCCCCCTTCCGAGTGCCGGTTGCCCGCCTAGCCGCCGCTCAGAGCGCCCTCGGTCAGTTGAGCTTGGACTGACGGAGGCTCTTCGCGTACCGCCTAGGCTGGCCGCGCCTTTCGTGTGCGTTAGCCGATTCATAGCGCCTCTAAGAAAGTGTGCCGCCTAGATACAAGGCCTCGTGACGCGCATCACAAGCTATATTGACGCGAGTTTCACAAGCTCCTATTATTCCACCCCGGTGGCCGGGGCCTGCGCCCCGGTGTTTCTGTTTATGGCGTAGCCGACGCCGGTCCTGGGAGGACCCCCATGGCCACTCTTCACGATGAACAAGCGCGGCAGTACGTTCTCCGTAGCGCGAAGGAGAACGACGTTAAGTTCATTCGCTTTTGGTTCACCGACATACTCGGCAACCTCAAGGGGTTCGCCATCACCGAGGCAGAGCTCGAAGGGGCCTTGGAATATGGCATGGCTTTCGACGGCTCCACAGTCCAAGGGTTCGCGCGGCGCGACGAGAGCGATATGGTCGCCATGCCCGACCCGACGACGTTCTCGATACTCCCCTGGCGCCCGCGGCAGAACGCTGTCGCCCGCATGTTCTGCGACGTGCTCCGTCCGTCGGGCGAGCCCTTCGAGGGTGACCCCCGCTACGTGCTCAAGCTGGCGCTCGGGCGCGCCGCCGCGCTTGGCTACGAGTTCCAGGTCGGCCCCGAGCTTGAGCACTTCTACCTCAAGTCCGCGGAGGATCCCCAGCCCCTCGACGTCGGCGGCTACTTCGACCTGACCACCCCCCTAGACGCGGCATCGGATCTCAGGCGGGACACCGTGCTGTCGCTCGAAGAGATGGGCATACCCGTGGAGTACAGCCATCACGAAGTGGCGCATGGGCAGCACGAGATCGACCTCCGCCACACCGACGCCCTCACCATGGCCGACACGGTGATGACCTACCGGCAGGTGGTCAAGGAAGTGGCGATGGGGCGCGGCGTCTACGCGACCTTCATGCCCAAGCCCTTCCAGGACCAAAATGGCAATGGCATGCACGTGAACATGTCGCTTTCCAAGGGGGACGAGAACGCGTTCTTCGACCCGGACGCGGAGCACAAGCTCTCCGTTACGGCGCAGCAGTTCATCGCGGGCCTGCTCGCCCACGCTGCAGAGATCGCGTGCGTCTGCAATCAGTGGGTGAACTCTTACAAGCGGCTCGTCCCTGGTTACGAGGCGCCTGCCTACACAACGTGGGCGCCCGTGAACAGGTCGGACCTCATTCGCGTGCCGGCCTACCGCCGGGGCAAGGAATCGTCGGTGCGTATCGAGTTCCGCCAGCCCGACCCCGCTTGTAATCCTTACCTCGCATTCGCCGCGATGCTGACCGCAGGGCTCGCGGGCATCGAGGGCGAGTATCCCCCCGTGGAGCCCTCCAACCGCGACGTGAACAGGCTGACCGATGAGGAGCGCAAAGCACTGGGAATCACAAGCTTGCCGGGGAGTCTCTACGAGGCGCTCCAAGTTGCGGAGAACAGTGAAGTTCTCCGCACCGCCCTGGGCGTGCACACCTATGACTCGCTTATCGAAAACAAGCGCATCGAGTGGGACAGTTACAGGTCCGCAGTCACGGACTACGAGATCAAGCGGTACCTTCCCAACCTGTAACGAGGCGGTCGGCTCGATAGGGAGCGGCTCCGGGCCCGCTCGTCCTTTGAGGGTTCGAGGCGCCGGTTCCCGGTGTTTGACACAAGTCCGTCGCGCAGGGATAATCTAGCTAAGGCTGAGACGGGGAATAGTAAGCCGTCAGGCGGGGCTTCAGAGAGCCGGGATGGGTGAGAACCGGTGCCTGCGCGATGGTCGAATGGGCCCCTGAGCCGCGGCCCGAAACCTCTGGGGAGTAGGCGTCGACGGGATCGTCCCGGTACAGACGCGGCATAAGCCATCGCAGGTGGTCGTGCCGATAGAGTCTCCGCGTGTGAGCGCGGGGAGAACAAGGGTGGCACAGCGGTAAACCCCGCCCCTTACTTGGGAGCGGGGTCTTTTTGTGTCTGGAGGAGATCGGATGGCCCGGTGCGTTCCGACAATCGAACAGTTCACGGCCTTGGCCGGCGAGGGCTACAACCTCATCCCTGTCTACAGGGAGGTCGTCGCCGACCTCGAAACGCCCGTGTCCGCCTACCTCAAGATCGCGGGCGCCGCCGGCGAGGGCAACTCGTTCCTTCTAGAGAGCGTCGAGGGAGGCGAGCGGCTGGCGCGGTTCAGCTTCATGGGCGCCGAGCCGTACCGCATCCTGCGCACGGGCCACGGCCAGCCGGACGGCGCAGGCGACCCTCTTGCGTCCATCGAGGCGGAGCTCGGCCGCTTCAAGCCGGCCCGTGTCCCAGGGCTCCCGCGCTTCGTCGGAGGGGCGGTCGGCTACCTGGGCTACGAGACCATTCACTACTTCGAGCCTCGTGTTCCCATCCCGCCCAAAGACCCCCAAGGCCTTCCCGAGGCGGTCTTCCTATTCACCGACTCCCTACTCGTTTTCGATCACGTCAGGCACAGGATCCAAGTGGTCTCGACAGCGCACGTTGAAGGCTCGCCCGGGGAGGCTTACCGCAAGGCCGTGGAGCGTATCGACGAGCTGGCGGAGCGCCTTGCGCAACCCTTGCCGCGTCAGGCCCAGCTTGGCGAGCAGTCCGGGGGCGATGAGGTCGCTGTTGGCTCAGAGGCCGACTATCGCGAAGGCTCTAACAAGACGCCGGGCGAGTATCACGCAATGGTCCGGCGCGCCAAGGAGTACGTCGTCGCAGGCGACATCATCCAGACCGTTCCGTCGCAGCGGATGGAAGTGCCGGTCAGCTCCGGCGCGTTCGACCTCTACCGCTCGCTACGGGCCGTCAACCCGTCTCCCTATATGTACTTTCTCCAGCTCGACGACTTCGCGATTGTCGGCGCTTCGCCCGAGATGCTGGTGCGGGCCGAGGACGGCCTCGTCGAGACGCACCCCATCGCGGGTACGCGCCCTCGCGGGAAAGACGAAGCGGATGACCTCCGTATTGAGGCCGAGCTCCTAGCCGACGAGAAGGAGCGCGCCGAGCACATCATGCTGCTCGACCTCGGACGGAACGACATCGGCCGTGTGAGCAAGCCAGGCACGGTCGAGGTCACGGAGATGCTCCAGATTGAGCGCTACTCCCACGTGATGCACCTCGTGTCTCACGTGACGGGGCGGCTGCGCGACGATATGACCGCGTTCGACGCGCTCCGGGCCTGCTTCCCTGCGGGCACCGTATCGGGCGCCCCGAAGATAAGGGCAATGGAGATCATCGCCGAGTTGGAAGGCGAGCGGCGCGGCGCCTACGCGGGCGCCGTCGGCTACTTCAGCTACTCGGGCAACATGGACACGGCCATCACCATCAGGACGATGGCCGTCAAGAATGGGACCGCCTATGTCCAGGCTGGCGGGGGGGTCGTCTACGACTCCG
This sequence comes from Dehalococcoidia bacterium, assembly GCA_965219425.1. Taxonomy (GTDB): domain Bacteria; phylum Chloroflexota; class Dehalococcoidia; order Lucifugimonadales; family Australimonadaceae; genus S5-327. The sequence goes on along the minus strand of OZ244741.1, from coordinate 2,393,018 downwards.
ACCCCGAGACCGAGCGGCAGGAGTCGCTCCATAAGATGAATGCGCTCCTCAGAGCGATAGCCGAGGCCGACGCTGGGAGGGCCTAGCGGTTAGTGCGGCCACGGGGAGACCGGTACAATCGAAGTGATGGACGGAGATTGAGATGCTGCTGCTGATTGATAACTACGACAGCTTCACCTACAACCTCTACCAGTTCCTATCCGAGCTGGGCGCCGAGGTGGAAGTTGCGCGGAACGACGCCCTTACCCTGGGGGACGTCGAAGCGATGGCTCCTGAGCGCATCGTCATCTCGCCCGGCCCCTGCACCCCGGCTGAGGCCGGCATCTCGACGGATGTAGTGAGCCGGTTCGGCGAACGGCTGCCGCTCTTGGGCGTATGCCTGGGCCACCAGTGCATCGGCGCGGCCTACGGCGCAAAGATCGTCGGCGCAGGCGAAATCATGCACGGCAAGACGAGCATGATTAGCCACGACGGCAAGGGCGTGTTCGAGGGCCTGCCGGACCCCCTCCAGGGCATTCGGTACCACTCGCTGGCTATCGACCCGGAGACGACGACCGACGTCCTCGAAGTGACCGCGCGGAGCGAGAGCGGCGTAATCATGGGCGTTCGTCACCGAGAGTTCCCTGTCGAGGGCATCCAGTTCCACCCTGAGTCCATCATGACCCAGAATGGCAAAGAGCTGCTGCGGAACTTCCTGAGGATGGCGGCATGAACGCCGACTACGAAAGGAGCTACCCGTGGAACTGGGAACGGGAAGTTGCTTCCTCGTCTGCCCAGGTCTACGAAGAGACCGCTCAATGCTTGCGGGGCTTGGGATTTCGCTTGCGCGAGGCGCAGCCCCCCGAAGCGGCCGCCGAGTCCGAGCGGTTCGACGGCAAGTTCATGGCCAAACGGGATGTCGTTCTGGACGCGCAGAAGCGCCGGACCGGCAAGATTGCGCTTGGCGTAGGTGTGGCATTGACGGTTATTCTTCTCATAATGCTGGCCGAGAATATCGGCGCCGAGCGCGGCATCATCTCCACGCCGCTCCTCGTCGCGGTCATCCTTGGCGGCTTCGGCATGAATCGTCTCCGCGAGCCGGAGCAGCGCGTCCGCAAGCTAATTGAGGTCAGCGTGATGGGCGCGCCCGGAGGAAGCGCTCGGCTCATGGCGCGAGGCGGCTCCGGCCCTGCGTTCGGCGATGACTGGGTCGAGCAGTGGGCCGACGAGCAAGACTTCGAGGAAGAGGAGGCGGCGCTGGCGGGCGTCGGCGCCCGGCTGGCGACCGAGGCGCAGGCATGATTGGACAAGCGGGGCCGGTCAAGGCCGGGTCGGAAGGACGCTTGGAGCCGCCGGAGAGGAAGCAATGATTCAGGATGCGATACGAAAGCTCGTCGACGGCCGCGCCCTCTCAGAGGACGAGTCCGCTGCCGCCGCCGAGGACATCATGACCGGCGAGGCGACGCCTGCTCAGATAGCCGCGTTCTTGGTCGCCCTTCGACTGAATGGCGAGACCGTCGACGAGATCGTCGGCATGGCGAAGGTCATGCGCGAGAAAGCTCTGCGCGTCCCGGGCGATGGCGAGCTGGTGGACGTAGTGGGTACCGGCGGCGATGGCCTCCACACCTTCAACGTCTCCACCGCGTCGGCCTTCGTCGCTGCGGGGGCTGGCGTGAAGGTCGCCAAGCATGGCAATCGCGCTGCGTCGGGCAGCGTTGGAGCCGCCGATATCCTGGAAGCGAACGGGGTGAAGCTCGAGCTCAGCCCCGAGGCCGTCAGGCGCTGCATCGACGAGGTCGGCATCGGCTTCATGTTCGCCCCCGCCTTTCATCCCGCGATGCGCTTCGCAGGCCCGGTTCGCCGGGAGCTTGGCGTGCGGACAGTCTTCAATTTCCTCGGCCCGCTCACGAACCCTGCGGGCGCGCTATACCAGTTGCTCGGCGTCGCTCAGCCCAGCGAAGCGTCTTACGATGTCGCCGAGGCCGTAGCGGGCGTGCTCGCGTCGCTGGGCTCCAGGCGTTCCTGGGTGGTGCGCGGCGACGACGGCCTCGACGAGTTGACGACGACCGCCGCCTCACAGGTATGGGAGGTCAGGGACGGCGGGGTGACGCACTTCACCCTCGCTCCCGAAGACGCCGGCCTGCGGCGCGCGGAGTTGAGCGCTCTGCAGATTGACGGCGCCGAGCAAGCCAAGGAGAAGTTCGAGCGCGCCCTCTCCCGAGGCGCGTCGCCGGAGAAGGACATCGTCCTTCTGAACGCCGCCGCCGCCCTCATGGTGGGCGGCAAGGTGAGCGGCATTGCCGCCGGAGTAAACATGGCGCGAGACGTTATCGATTCCGGCGCCCCCATCGAGAAGGTGAAGCAACTAGCCGAGTTGAGCCAGACGCTCACGTGACGTAAGAGACATGACGACCGGAACGATACTCGACAAAATCCTCGACGCGAAGCGCGCCGAGGTCGACCGCCACAAGCGAGAGCTGCCCTTCACCGAGCTGGAAGCGCGGGTCAAGACGTCGTCTTTCCCCCTCAATCTGTCGGGCGCCCTTTGGGGCGACAAGGTCCGCCTCATCGCTGAAGTGAAGAAGGCGTCCCCGTCGAAGGGCCTCCTCGCGCCGAGCTACGACCCGGCGGCTCTGGCGGCGACCTACGCGGCCAATGGCGCGGCGGCCGTCTCCGTGCTCACCGAGGTCGACCACTTCCAAGGAAGCTTGGAGCATCTCGCCGCCGTGAAGGCCGCGGTTGGGCCGGAGGGCGTCCCTGCGCTCCGCAAAGATTTCCTCTTCGACCCCTACCAGCTCTACGAGGCGCGCGCGAACGGGGCCGACGCAGCGTTGCTCATCGTGGCCGCGCTATCGACGGAGCTGCTTCGTGAGATGCTCGCGGCGGCCCAAGGCATATGGCTGCAATGCTTGGTCGAGGCCCACAACGAGCGCGAGGTCGAGACCGCTCTGAATTGCGGAGCTGAAATCATCGGAATCAACAATCGCGACCTGAAGACCTTCGAGGTCGACACGACGCTGTCCGCGCGCCTGCGCCCCCTCATTCCGCAAGGGCGTATGGTCGTCGCCGAAAGCGGGATCAGCTCGAAGGAAGACGTGGAGCTTCTCAAGCGGGCTGGGGTGAATGGCATTGTGGTCGGCGAAGCGCTGATGACCGCGCCGGACGTTGCGGCGAAGGTCCGAGAGTTGTCGGGGGTGTAGGCGTGACTTACGTGCAGATATGCGGCTTCCAGACGGCCGAGCCCATGCTGGCGGCCATCGAGGCCGGAGTCGACGCCGTGGGCCTCGTGTTCGTCCCCAGCGCCCGCCGCGCCGTCTCCACTGGTCAAGCCGCCGCCATACTCGAAGAGGCGCGCGCCTCCGTCGGCGCCATGCCGAAGGTTGTCGGCTTGTTCGGCGACCAGCCGGCCGACGAGGTCAACCAGACGGCCGCCGCCATAGGCTTGGACGCCGTCCAGCTCTGCGGCAGCGAGGGCATGGACTATTGCCGTCGGATGGCTGTGCCCGTGTGCAAGGTCATTAGCATCGACCCGGACGTGCCTGTCGCCGCGCAGATGCCTCGCATCATGCTCATGCAGCAGCGGCACGCTCTGGCGGGTCACCGCATCGTTATCGACACCAAGGTCGCGGGAGAGTACGGAGGCACGGGACGCAGATTCGATTGGGGCCTTGCCGCCGACCTCGCGCGCTCATTCGAAATGTGCCTCGCGGGCGGTCTGTCGCCCGACAACGTGGCCGAGGCGGTCGAGAGAGTCGCCCCGTGGGGCGTCGACGCTTCGAGCGGAGTCGAGACCGACGGTGAGAAAGATCCTGAAAAGGTCCGCGCGTTCGTCGAGGCGGTTCGGGCGTCGGAGCCGAGAGAGAAGCCGCGGGGCCTCCTCCGCCTATTTGGGAGGCGTTGACGTGACCCAGTTGCCGGACGCGCAAGGCCGCTTCGGACAGTTCGGTGGACGCTACGTCCCCGAGACGCTCATGGCGGCCCTCGACGAGCTTACCGAGGCGTGGGACGTTGCTCGCGAAGACCCCGACTTCCAGCACGAGCTGGGTCGCCTGCTGCGTGACTACGTTGGGCGGCCGACGCCGATTCACCACGCGGAACGGCTTACCGAGCATGCGGGCGGAGCGCAGATATACCTCAAGCGCGAGGACTTGGCCCATACGGGCGCGCACAAGATAAACAACGCCCTCGGCCAGGGACTGCTCGCCAAGCGTATGGGCAAGCGTCGCATCGTCGCCGAGACCGGGGCGGGCCAGCACGGCGTGGCTACCGCGATGGTCTGCGCTCTCCTCGGTATTGAGTGCGTCGTTTACATGGGCGAGGAGGACATGCGTCGCCAAGAACCCAACGTCTACCGAATGCGGATGCTGGGCGCCGAGGTGCGGCCGGTCACGGCGGGCAGCCGCACCCTCAAGGAGGCCGTAAGCGAGACGATTCGCGACTGGGTGACGAACGTCCGCGATACCCACTACATCATCGGAAGCGTCGTTGGCCCGCATCCGTACCCCATGATGGTCCGCGACTTGCAGAGGGTCATTGGGCGCGAATCCCGCGAGCAGTTCCTCGCGGCGACGGGCGCGCTGCCGGACGCCGTCGTCGCGTGCGTTGGCGGCGGCTCCAACTCCATCGGCCAGTTCTACGAGTTCATACCCGACGAGACGGTCCGGCTCATCGGCGTCGAGGCCGGAGGCGAAGGCGTCGAGACCGGCAGGCATGCCGCTTCCATCGGCGGGGGCCGCGTCGGCGTTCTTCACGGCTCCATGTCCTACATCGTTCAGGACGCCGACGGCCAGATCCACGAGACCCACAGCATCTCCGCGGGACTCGACTACCCAGGCGTGGGCCCCGAGCACGCCTGGCTGCGGGACACCGGACGCGCGGAATACGTCAACGTGACCGACGCCGAAGCGGTCGACGCCTTCCGGCTCGTGTGCGAGCTCGAAGGCATCATCCCGGCGCTGGAGTCCTCCCACGCCGTGTCATACGTCGTGAATACGCTCGCCCCGGCCTTGGAGGAGCGCCAAACCGTCCTCGTCTGCCTGAGCGGGCGCGGCGACAAGGACATGGGGGCCATCATGGCGCGCGATGCCGACGGACCGGCACGTTGACACATCGCGGGGGGCGACAGGAACATAGGCGGGGCCCCGCAGCGCCTAGTCTTGAGCGCGAGGGGCGGGCGGGGCGTAGAGTCACCAAAGCAAGCCCTGCTTTGAGGAGCGCATGACCCCAGACGGTTACGCCGTCAACTGGATGGCGGTTGTTCTCGCGTTCGTCGTAGGCGTCGCGGCCATGGGCCTGATGCTGGCGGCGTCGGTGTTGCTATCGTCGCGCCGGCCATCCGCGCAAAAGGGCATAGCCTACGAGTCCGGCATCCTCCCGACCGCTCTCAACTGGACGCAGTTCAACGTCCGCTACTACATCTTCGCCATCCTCTTCCTCATCTTCGACGTCGAGGCTGTCTTCCTCTTCCCGTGGGCGATTGTCTTTGCCGACGCAGGCATCCCGGGCTACGTCTTCTACGCGATGATGCTCTTCATCGCGATCCTGTTGCTGGGCGTGGTCTACGCTTGGCGCAAAGGAGTGCTCCGATGGAAGTAAACAACCTGCCCGTCTTCCGGCCTTCCACGTGGGAGCGCCCCAGCGATGGGCGGTTCTTCGACTCTCCGGAGGGCGGGGCCGTCTCCACCGGCAAGGGCAACATCCCTGGCCCGAACCTCCTGAAGAGCGCCGCGCCCGGCGTCGTCACGAGCACCGTCGACCAGCTCGCCGCCCTCGGACGCAGCAATTCTCTCTGGACCCTCACCTTCGGGCTGGCGTGCTGCGCCATCGAGATGATCTCCTCGCACATGGCCCACCACGACCTCGACCGTTTCGGCGTCGTAACGTGGCCCTCCCCTCGCCAGTCGGACGTGATGATTGTGGCCGGCACCGTCGTGAAGAAGATGGCGGACCCGATCAAGCTGCTTTATGAGCAGATGCCCGACCCCAAGTGGGTCATAGCCATGGGCACCTGCGCGACGAGCGGCGGCCCTTACTATCGCTCCTACAGCGTCGTCATGGGCGTGGACCACCTCGTCCCCGTGGACGTATACGTCCCCGGGTGCCCTCCGCGCCCCGAGGCGCTCATGGACGGCATCATCAAGCTCCAAGAGAAGATCAAGCGCGACGCGAAAGAGGGCAGACGCAGCGGGCCTGTCACCGTCGAGTCCGCCCCTCCCGCCGAGAACGCAGAGAAAGCGGCAAGCGCCGAGGGCGCCGAATGACCGAGCAACCTCCCAGCGAGGGCCGGACTCCGCCGGCCGCCCAGCCTCCGGCGCGCCGGGGTCCGCCCATCGAGATTGCCGAAGAGGTCCTCGACGAGCGGGGCGAGCACACCGCCGGCCTGCTGGCCCGCGCCCTAGGCTCAATGGCGACCGAGACGGGCGGACGCGACGACATCCCGTGGGCCAGAGTTGGACGGGCCGACCTCGTCCGCGCAGCCGAGGCTTGCATCGCCAGCCCCGGCCTCGCCATAGACATGCTTCATTGCCTGCTGGCGGTGGACTACGAGGACCGCATCGAGCTGGAGTACGTCCTCTTCTCCATCGCAAACGACCGCAAGGCGCTCCTGAAAGTCGACCTGCCTGCCGACGCCCCCACCGCCGACTCGGTGACCAGCCTCTGGGTGGCTGCCGGCTGGTACGAGCGGGAAACCCACGACCTCTTCGGAGTCGTCTTCGAAGGCAACCCGGACCTCTCCCCACTCCTACTCTACGAAGGCTTCGAAGGCTATCCCGGCCTCAAGAGCTTCCCCCTCCACGACTATGAGGAATGGTAGCCCTGTGACCACCGAACAGACATACGACACCATCGACATGATGCTGAACATGGGGCCGCAGCACCCTGCGACCCACGGCGTCTTCCGCATGGTGCTCACCCTCGACGGCGAGCGGGTGGTCGACGTAACCCCGCACATCGGCTACCTGCACCGGGGCTCCGAGAAGCTGGCCGAGCACGAGAGTTACGGACAGGTCGTCACCCTGTTCGACCGGCTCGACTACATCGCCAACCTGAACAACGAGCTCGTCTTCTGCCGCGCCGCCGAGCGCCTCATGAGCGTCGCGCCGCCCGAGCGCGCGCAGTACATCCGCACCATCCTCGTCGAGCTGAACCGGCTCGCGAGCCACATGCTCTTCATCGGGACCTACGCCATCGACCTCGGCGCCATGACCCCCATCATGTACGGGTTCCGTGAGCGCGAGCGCATCGAGAACCTGTTCGAGTCCGTCACCGGCGCGCGTATGATGCACAACTTCATCCGCATCGGCGGCGTCAAAGAGGACGTCCCGCCTGACTTCGTCCCCCGCGTTCGCGACGTGCTCGACCACGTCGAGCGCGGCGTGGCCGAGATGGACCGGCTTCTCACTTTCAACGAGGTGTTCCTCGCCCGCACCCGCGGCGTCGGCGTCATCGACGCGCCGACGGCCCTCTCGTGCGGTCTCACCGGCCCCGGCCTGCGCGCGAGCGGCGTCGCCTACGATGTCCGCAAAGACGATTCCTACGAGGTCTACCCCTACCTCTCGTATAAGGTCCCCATTGGCGAGAACGGCGACTCCTGGGACCGCTACTACATGCGCGTCCTCGAGTGCTACGAGTCGATTTCGATGGTCCGTCAATGTCTGGACCAGATGGAGCCCGGCCCAACCATGGCGCAGCTCCGGCGTATCGCTCGGCCCCCCAAGGGCGAGGTCTACGTGCATGCCGAGAACCCTCGCGGCGACATCGCCGTCTTCCTCGTCAGCGACGGCACCGATAGGCCCTACCGCGTGAAGGTGCGCCCGCCCTCCTTCTGCAACCTCGTCGCCCTTCGCCCTATGATGAGCGACGCCTACGTCGCCGACGCCGTCACGGTGCTTGGCTCGTTGGACATCGTCCTCGGCGAGGTGGACCGGTGAAATCGCTCCCCGTGCAGGCCGCGATCTTCTTCATTGTGATCGGCGGCGTGTCCGTCCTGCTCACTGCATTCGCCTTATCGGTCCTCCTACTCGGCGACCCTGGCGACCAGATCACCCTCCTGTCGATTGGCAAAGTCGCGATTTCACTCCTCGCCCTGCTGACGCTGGTCACCGTGCTGGGAATATCCCTTGTCTGGCTGGAGCGCAAGCAGCTTGGCCGGATGCAAGGGCGCGTTGGCCCCACCCGCGTCGGGCCCTTCGGCCTCCTGCAGGTGATTGCCGACGGCATCAAGCTCGTCATGAAAGAGGACGTCGCGCCCACTTCCTCCTCCCGTCTGATCTTCTACGTCGCCCCGTTGCTGGTGTTCGTGCCCAGTTTCGTGGTCTGGCTGACGATCCCCCTGGCCCGCGACCTCGTCGTGCGAAGCCTCGATTTGGGGCTCTTCTTCTTCATCGCCGTTTCCGTCCTCAGCATTGTCGGCCTCGTCTTGGCTGGGTGGAGCTCGAACAGCAAGTACGCCATCCTCGGCGGCTTCCGCTCCGCCGCCCAGCTCGTCAGCTACGAGATACCCATCATCTTGGCCGTCCTCGGAGTCGTGATGCTGACCGACTCTATGAGCTTTATCGACGTAGTGGACGCACAGAAGAGTGTCCCCTACGTCGCTATTCAGCCGCTCGCCTTCTTTGTCTTCTTCATAGCCGGCCTCGCCGAGGTTGGCCGCACGCCCTTCGACATCTACTTCGCCGAATCGGAGGTCGTCGGCGGGCCGTTCGTCGAGTACAGCGGCGCGCACTGGGCGATCTTCTTCCTCGCTGAGTACGTAAACACCTTCGTCATCGCGGCCTTGGGCGCGCTGCTCTTCTTCGGCGGTTGGATTTGGCCGTTCGGAGAGCTCCCGCAGGCCGCCGCCGCCGCGCTCTTCTTGGGCAAGACCTACCTGCTGGCCGCGGTCATCTTCTGGGTGCGCGCCACCTTCCCACGGCTCCGCATCGACCAGTTGATGGGCTTTGGATGGAAGCTTCTCATCCCCCTTGCCTTCGCCAGCATCTTCGCCACCGCCATTCAGATATTTTACGGCTGGCCGGTGTGGACGCTCACCCTGATGTCCCTTGGCGCGCTCCTCATCGCGGCGGTAGTTCAGCTCCGCGTGCAGCGCGAGGACGCTGTGGCGACCGCCGAGCGCTACGCCCAGCGCGCCGTGTCTGTCGAGGCCCGTCCAAGGCCCCAGGCGACATCTCAGGCGCCACTGGAGAATTCACAGGCATGATTGCAACGCTCAAAGGACTTCTCACCACCCTCTCGTGGCTCTTCAGGCGCCCGGTGACCGCCCACTACCCCGAGCAGCATCTGCCGGTTCAGGAACGCTACATGGGCTTCCCTGCCCTCCTCATGGATGACACGGCGGACGAGCCTTTCTGCACCGGGTGCATGGTCTGCGTGCGCGAGTGCCCCACCCAGTGCATGTCGGCCACCATGCACGACAACCCCAAGTTCGCCGAGGGAACCAGTCACCGCCGCAAGATCATCCGGGAGTTCGAGATAAACCTGAACCGGTGCATCCTCTGCGGCATATGCGTCGACGTCTGCTCGTTCGACGCCATCGAGATGTCCTACGAGCACGAGCTCGCTAGCTACGCGAGGACAGGCGCGCGCGCCGACCTTCCCACTCTCCTCGTTCAGGGGCGACGATACATGGAGGCGAGCGGCTGGATCCCCGCAAACCGTGAGAAAAACGTCGCGGGCGACGCGCTGGCCAAGAAGGCCGCCGCTGCGTCCGCGTCCGCTGCTTCCGGCGCCAAACCGGCGGAGGACAGCGAGTAAACCGTGGGCTCCGTCCTCTTCTACATCGTCTCGACCGTTACGCTCCTCGCTGCGTTCGGAGTCGTCACCTCTAGGAACATCGTTCATGCTGCGCTCTTCCTGCTGGCTGCCCTGGGGGGAGTCGCGGGGTTCTTCGTGCTCCTCTACGCGGAGTTCCTCGCCCTCGTTCAGCTCCTGATTTACGGAGGAGCCGTCACCATCGTCATCCTGTTCGCGCTTATGCTCACCAGGAACAGCGAGTACCAGGTCGACTCTGAGACCAAACGGTGGCCTGTCGCCGCTGTGACCTCTATCGGACTCTTCGCCATCATGGCGGCCGCCTTTGTCCTCGACGCCGACCGGTACAACTCCAGCGTTCGGGAGGGAGTGCCCCTAGAGACGCTCGCCCGGGACCTCTTTGTGGACTGGGCGGTCCCCTTTGAGATCGCCTCCATCGTCCTCTTGGTCGCCCTTGTCGGCGCTGTCGTTATCGGGCGCGCCGGCCGCGAGGAGGACGAATCGTTCCCCGATCAGGACGCTCCCGTCGACGAGGAGGGGCCAGGGGGCACGCGCTCGCAGCGTCGGCGGAGGCGCGCATGACGCTGATTCACTTCCAGCTGCTGAGCGCGGCGCTTTTCTGCATTGGCCTCTATGGCGTGCTCGCCAGGCGCAGCGCCGTCCTCGTGCTCATGGCCGTCGAGCTCATGCTCAACGCCGTGAACGTGAACGTGATTGCCTTCGCCGCCTTCAGGGACTACGGCGGCTCGACCGGCCAGGTCATCGCCATCTTCGTCATCACGATTGCCGCGGCGGAGGTCGGCCTCGCCCTCGCAATCATCATGCGGCTGTTCAGGAACCGCGGCTCCGTCAACGTTGACGAGATAAATCGGATGAGGGGCTAGCGTGGAGCAGGCCTGGATTATCCCCCTCTTCGGTGTCGGCGCGTTCGCATTCCTTGCCCTGTTCAAGAACTATCTCCCCGGGCAGGGCAAGCACCTTGCCGTCGCCGCCGTTATCGCCGCCTTTGTCGCGGCATGGCCCCCTCTCTTTGACATGCTCGGGAGGGGCATCGGCGAGTACCACTTCCCCCGCGAATGGTTCACCGCCGGCCCCTTGGAGATGGGCTGGGGCACGATAGTCGACCCCCTCACCGTCGCCATGCTCCTCCTCGTGACCTTCGTGTCCGTTGTCGTGCAGGTCTATTCCCTCGGGTACATGCAGCGCCACCAGGGCCACGCAACCGTCGACGACCCGCGCATCGGCTGGTACTTCGCCGTCCACTCCCTCTTCAGCGCCAGCATGCTTACCCTGGTCCTCGCCGACAATCTGCTGCTGCTCTACGTCGGCTGGGAGCTCGTGGGCCTCTGCTCCTACCTGCTCATCGGCTTCTGGTTCGAGCGAAAGAGCGCCTCCGACGCCGCAAAGAAGGCCTTCATTACGACTCGCGCAGGCGACGTTGGCCTTCTCATTGGCGTCGTGCTTCTCGTCGTAGAGTTCGGCACGTTCGACATCATCGAAATCATGGGCGGCCTGGACGATCCCGGCGTCAACCGGACAGTTGTTACAGCAAGCGCATTTCTCATCTTCCTCGGGGCCATGGGCAAGTCCGCCCAGTTCCCCCTCCACGTTTGGCTGCCCGACGCCATGGAAGGCCCGACTCCCGTCAGCGCCCTCATCCACGCCGCCACGATGGTCACCGCCGGAGTCTTCCTCGTGGCGCGGCTCTTCCCCCTCTTCGAGTCCGTCGGCAGCGCGCAGATGGCCGTCGCCTCGATCGGCATCGTCACCGCCCTCATGGGCGCCACGATGGCCCTGGTGATGACGGACCTCAAGCGTGTCCTCGCCTACTCCACCATGAGCCACCTCGGGTTCATGATGCTGGCCCTCGGAGCGGGCGGTTACACCGCCGCCATCTTCCACCTCCTCATGCACGGCGTCGCCAAGGCCATGCTCTTCCTCGCCGCCGGCTCCATCATGCACGCGATGCACGACGAGACCGACATCCGCAAGATGGGCGGGCTCCGCCGCCGGATGCCCATAACGTCCGCCGCCTTCATCGTCGGCGCTCTCGCGTTGGCCGGCATACCGCCGCTTAACGCCTTCTGGAGCAAGGATGAGATTCTCCTCGCCGTTGTCGGAGGCCTGCACCCGGTGTTCGTCGTCCTCTTCCTCATCGCCATCGTCCTGAGCGCCCTCTACATGGCCCGCGCTATCTGGACCGTCTTCCTCGGTCCTCTGAAGCCCGAGAACAATGAGGTCCATGAATCCCCCCGCGTCATGTCCTGGCCCCTCGCCCTCCTTGCAGCCCTCACGGTGGTCACCGGCTTCATCGCCCTCCCTCTGACCGGCGGGTATGACGGCGTCGGCGCGTTCATCTTCGACCTTGCCCACGACCCCCATGCCTTTGAGTTCGATGTCGTGTGGGGAGGCCTGAGCATCCTCTTGGCCCTCCTGGGCCTGGGCATCGGCTACCGCCTCTACGCCGGATCGAGCGCGACGGTCGACTCCCTGCGCGAGCGCTTCGCTGGCGTGCACCGGGTCGTCGCCAACCGCTACTACATGGACCACGCGTATCAGTGGATCGTGGACCAAATCATCCTGCGGGTTAGCGGGCTGCTCGCCTGGTTCGACCGTAAGGTCGTGAACGATGCCGGAGTGAACGGCCCGGGCCTGGGTGTGGTGGAGACTGGCCGGCGCCTCCGCCGCCATGTCACGGGCCTATTCGCAGACTACGGCGCGGCCATGATTGCGGGCGTCGGCGCGATGGCCGTCATCCTATGGCTGAGGACGTAGGTATGAGCTACGCCGAAACCCACGTCCTCGAGACGCTCATCTACCTGCCGATGCTCACGGCGGTCGTCCTGTTGGCCGTCCCGGTCGCTTGGACGACCCTCGCGCGCGCCATCGGCATAGGCGCCGGAGCCCTGCTCATGGTTGGCTCCGCGTACGTGTTCATCGTCTTCGACCACGCCGCGGGGGCCGACGAGTTCCAGATGCTCAGGACCTATCCCTGGCTGGAGACCGTTGGAATCGACTTCCGCTTGGGCGTAGACGGCATCGCGGCCCTGATGGTCTTGCTGACGGGTATCGTCTCTTTCACCGGCGCGATAATCGCCGCGAACGTCGAGAGGGACGCGAAGAACTACTACATCCTGCTCTTCGTGCTTATCGCGGGCGTTTACGGCACCTTCGTCTCAATCGACCTCTTCTTCTTCTTTTTCTTCTACGAGCTTGCCATTGTCCCCATGTACCTGCTCATCGCCATATGGGGATCAAGCTCCCGGTTCAAGACGCTGGTCGGAGCCTTCACCCTCGGCGCGTACCGGCCCGCCCGCGACGACGAAGAACCCGATTTCCTCCGCCCCAAGGAGTACGGCGCCCTCAAGCTCGTGCTGATGATTGTCGCGGCGAGCGTCTTGGTGTGGATCGCCATCATCGTCATCTACGTGGCGGTGGGAGAGCAGACCTTCAACATCCTTGCCCTCCGCGACGCCGTTCAGGGTGGGGCGCTGTCGTCGGACTTCCAACACGTCGTCTTCCCCTTGGTGATGATTGGGTTCGGACTCCTTGCAGGTCTTTGGCCCTTCCACACCTGGTCGCCCGACGGCCATGTCGCCGCGCCCACCTCCGTCAGCATGCTCCACGCGGGCGTCCTGATGAAGCTCGGCGCCTTCGGCATCATCCGCGTCGGCATGATGCTGCTGCCCGAGGGCATGGAGTGGTGGGCGCTCGTCCTCTTCATCCTCGGCACGATCAACGTCCTCTACGGCGCCGTCTCCGCGTTGGCCCAGACCGATCTCAAGTACGTCGTCGGATACTCCAGCGTCAGTCACATGGGATACGTCATCATGGGCATCGCCACCCTCGACAGCGTAGGCCTGACCGGCGCCGAGCTGCAGATGTTCTCTCACGGCGTGATGACGGCCCTCTTCTTCGCCATCGTCGGCGCCATCTACGAGCGGACCCACACGCGCGACTCCCTCGTCCTGAACGGCCTGGCGTCCCGGATGGGGTGGGCGACCTCATTCTTCGTCATCGCCGGTCTGGCGTCCCTCGGTCTGCCTGGCCTCAGTGGATTCATCGCCGAGCTGTTGGTGTTCATCGGCGCGTTCCGCTCGGAGCCCCTCCTGGGGGCGCTGGGCATCCTGGGCGCCGCCATCACCGCCGTCTACATACTTCGGCTCGTCGCCCGCGTCTTCTTCGGCCAGCGCGACGCCCAATGGGACCACCTGCCTGATCTGACGGTGCGCGAGTTGGCTGCCGGAGGCGCGCTGGTGATCCCCATCGTTCTGGTCGGCATCTACCCGGCGCCGTTCTTGGACGTGCTCCGGCCCGGCGTTGACGCGGTCCTTGGAGGTCTCCTGTAACCATGCAGGTCGACTTCTCCCTTCTCCTCCCCGAGTTCCTGCTCGCCGGTCTGGGCGTGCTCCTCCTCGTCGTCGATTTCTCTTTCGCATGGCGTTCCCGGCGCGCCCACAACGGATGGCTCGCCGCCATAGCGGTGGTGGGCCTCGCCGCCTCCCTCGTTGTCGCCGTCGTCATGCAGAGGAACGAGCGCGAGTTCCTCTACGACGAGCTCATCTTCGTCGACCGCTACGCCCTCCTTTTCAAGGCGCTAGCCATGGCCGTCGGCGCCGCGGTCGTCCTCATGTCCGTCGACTACGTCTACAGGCGCATCCGGCATCCCGGCGAGTTCTACGCGCTGGTCGTGTTCGCCGTCTTGGGTGCGGACCTGATGGCGAGCTCCGGCGAGCTCCTGACCGCCTACATCGCCGTTGAGCTCCTCACCTTCTGCCTCTACGTCCTCGTGGCCCTGAGCCGGGGCGACGGCCGCTCGGCCGAGGCCGCCGCCAAGTACATCCTGCTGGGCGCTATCTCGTCCGCCCTGATGCTGTTCGGCATAGCGTTGCTGTACGGAGCCCTCGGCGAGACGTCCTTCAGCCGCATGAGCGGGCTGATGGCCGCCCAGTTCGGGCCGGTTGTCGCTCTCGGACTCGGCATGTTCGTCGCGGGGTTGGGCTTCAAGCTCTCCATGGCCCCCTTCCACCTATGGGCCCCCGACGTCTACGAGGGAGCGCCGACGCCCGTCACAGCCCTCGTCGCCGTCCTCTCGAAGGCCGCCGCGTTCGCCCTCACGCTCCGCTTCCTCGCCGAGGCGGGCGGGAGCACGCTCGACGAGTGGCAGCTGGCGATTGCCGTCCTCGCCGCCCTCACCATGACGGTCGGAACGTTCACCGCCCTGGCGCAGGAGAACATCAAGCGACTGCTCGCCTACAGCAGCGTGGCGCAGGTCGGATTCGTGCTGGTCGGCGTAGTCGCCCTGAACGAATCGGGGGCTAACGCCGTACTCTTACACATCGTAGGCTACTCCTTCACAAACCTGGCGGCCTTCGCCGTGGTCGTCATCGTCGAGGCGAAGACCGGCAAGGAAGACATCTCCGACTACGCGGGCCTCGCCTCGCGCTCACCGTTCCTCGCAATGGTCATGGCGTCCGCCCTCTTCTCCCTCGCCGGCCTCCCTATCTTTGCGGGCTTCATCACCAAGTTCCTTCTCTTCACCGCAGCCGTCGAGGCAGACCTGACCTGGCTGATGGTCATCGCTATCCTCAACAGCGTCATCTCGCTCTACTACTACATCCGCATCATCAAGGAGATGTACGTCAGCGAGCCCCCAGTGCAAGGACGCCTCCCCCTCTCCGTGGCCGCGTCCGTCCCTATCTGGCTCCTGTTCGCCGGAACTGTTCTCGTGGGCGTCTACCCCGCCCCATTCATGGACGCCGTAGACGCGGCCACCAACGTCTTAGGCCCCTTCCTAGGCGCCTAACCGCCTTCCCCTCCCCGTCTGCGGGGGAGGAGAACCCCGTGAAATGCGCGCCGCCTGATAGAATCCCGACCGGCGCGCCATGACTCAGATTCCCCCACTGAACGACGGCCCCGCGAGGCCCCTCATCATCTCCGTGATCGGCGGCGGCGACCCGCCCCCGCGCGCCGTGACTCTCGCCGAAGAGGTCGGTCGCGAGCTTGCCAAGCGCGGAGTGGTCGTCGTCTGCGGCGGACTCTTCGGCGTCATGGAGGCGGTCAGCCGGGGCGCCAAGTCCGCAGGGGGCGTCACCATCGGCATCATGCCCGGGTCCGACCCTTTCGCAGCTAACGACTTCATCGATTATCCCATCGTCACCGACATGGGCTATGCGCGGAACGCCGTCGTCGTAAAGACAGGACGCGCCGCCATCGCCATCGATGGCTCTTACGGCACCCTTTCCGAGATTGCCCACGCCCTCGGCGACGGCATGCCCGTCATCGGACTAGAAACGTGGGAGCTTCCCCAGCGCGACGGCACGCCCTATCCCATAACCCTCGCCGACTCCCCCGTCGACGCCGTAGAGAAGGCGATAGCCGCCGCCCGCGAACGAGACGCGAACAGGGCCTAACGCCCACCCCCACCAGGAGGACTGACCCATGCCCCGCATCCGACAGACCTACGCTCGCGAGATACTGGACTCTCGCGGACTCCCCACCGTCGAAGCCGTCGTCACTCTCGACGACGGCGCCGAGGGCTGGGCCGCCGTTCCTTCCGGCGCCAGCACGGGCGCCCATGAGGCCATCGAGCTCCGCGATGGCGACCCCGCTCGCTACGACGGCAAGGGAACCCGCACCGCCGTAGCCAACGTCAACGGCCAGATTGCGCCCGCTATCCAGGGACTCGACGCCGCCGATCAGCAGGCTATCGACCAAACGATGCTCGATCTCGACGGCACGCCCGACAAGTCCGGCCTTGGCGCGAACGCAGTGCTCGCCGTCTCTCTCGCAACCGCCCACGCCGCCGCCCGGTCGGCCCGCCAGCCCCTCTACAGCTACCTCGGCGGGGGCGCTCTCCTCCCCACGCCCATGCTCAACCTGCTGAACGGCGGCCGCCACGCCATGGACTCGACCGACTTCCAGGAGTTCATGGTGATGCCCACCGGCTTCCAGAGCTTTCGCGAAGGGCTCCGGTGCGGGGCCGAGGTCTACCAGGTCCTCAAGAAGATCGTGGGGGCGCGCGGCATGTCCACCAACGTCGGCGACGAGGGCGGCGTAGCTCCCTCCCTCGACACCAACGAGGCCGCGGTCGAGCTGCTCATCGAGGCCATCGAGAAGGCGGGCTACCGCCCCGGCGAGGACTGCGTCCTAGCCCTCGACGTTGCAGCCAGCGAGTTCTTCGAGGACGGCAAGTACGTCCTCGCCCGCGAGGGCGCGACCCTCACCTCCGCCGAGCTCGTCGGCTACTACGAGGAGTGGACCTCCAAGTACCCCATCGTGAGCATTGAGGACGGCCTCGTCGAGGACGACTGGGAAGGCTGGGCCCTCCTCACCGCCCGTCTCGGCGGCCGCGTTCAGCTCGTTGGCGACGACCTCTTCACCACGAACACCGAGCGCATCGCCCGGGGTATCCGCGACGGCGCAGGCAACGCGGTTCTCGTTAAGCTCAACCAGATAGGCTCCCTCACCGAGACACGCGCCGCCATCGACATGACCCGGCAGGCGGGCT
Source organism: Dehalococcoidia bacterium (assembly GCA_965219425.1). Taxonomy (GTDB): domain Bacteria; phylum Chloroflexota; class Dehalococcoidia; order Lucifugimonadales; family Australimonadaceae; genus S5-327. The sequence goes on along the minus strand of OZ244741.1, from coordinate 2,375,779 downwards.
GGAACGTCGTCATCAGCCACCGCTCCGGCGAGACCGAGGACACCACTATCGCCGACCTCGCCGTCGCTGTCTCTGCCGGCCAGATCAAGACCGGCGCCCCCGCCCGGAGCGAGCGCGTCGCCAAGTACAACCGCCTCCTCCGCATCGAAGACGAGCTTGGGCCCGCGGCCGCCTACGCAGGCGCGACCCCCTTCGCCTACCTCACCAGGTAGCCTCCCCTTCCGTCATCCCGCGCAGGCAGCCCCATTTGCATTACGCCCACGGGAGGACTATTTTCCCTGCGGGGTCGGACTGGAGGAGAGCGTGCCAGGAGGGACGCAATGAGCATCAGGGGCATGGACCACGTCGAAGTCTGGGCGAAGGACTTGCAGGAGTCTGTCGCCTTCTACACCCAGGTGCTCGGCTTCCAGCACCTGCGAACCACCACTGCGCAGAGGCCCGGCGGCGGCGCTCACGAGCAGGCGTGCGTCACCCTCGGCGACATGATGGTGGAGCTCATCGCCGCGCCCCCCGGGCGCAGGACTGAACAGGTCGATGTCGGCAGCATGGGAGTAAAGGCATTCGCCCTCACCGTCGACGACATGGCCGCAACTGCCGCCGCGCTCAAGGACCGGGGAGTGCGGTTCGTCCAGGAGCCCAAGCCCGGCTCCTCGTTCAACGGCTGGCGCGCCGAGATCCTCGACCCTAACGGGATCGGCATAGAACTCCGAGAATGGATTGACGACAGCATCCACAACCCGGACTGGGCGCCAAACTCCTCCGCCGTCACCCGCACCGCCTAGTCGCCTTGACATAGCTCGCGCGTCACTTCTACTTACTCCTCCGCCATTCCCTGCGAAAGCGGGAATCCAGGAAACCCTCGCCCGTCCGCGGGAGAGGGGCTAGGGAGAGGGGTGCAAGCGCAGGGGAGGAGGCCGCTGCCTTGTTGTCCGCGAGGCTGGTTCAGTAGCATGGGGGAGCCCCGGCGAGGGCGCTACTAGTAAGGAGGCGCGCAAACATGACCACCAGAATCGGCATCAATGGCTTCGGACGCATCGGCAGGCAAGTGCTCCGGGCTACCCTGGAACGTCACCCCGAAGAGTTGGAGGTTGTCGCGGTCAACGACCTCGCTTCGCCCAAGGTGAACGCTCACCTGTTCAAGTACGATTCCAACTACGGCCGTTACCCCGGCTCCGTCAGCGCCGTCGACGGTGGTATCGAGATCGACGGCAAGCTCATCACGTCCCTCTCCGAGCGCAACCCCGCCGATCTCCCCTGGGGCGACTTGGGCGTCGATATCGTCATCGAGTCCACCGGCATCTTCACCCAGCGAGAAAAGGCGGCGGGCCACATCGAGGCCGGCGCCAAGAAGGTCATCATCTCCGCGCCCGCGACCGGTGAGGACAAGACGCTCGTTCTGGGCGTCAACGCCGACGAGTACGACCCCGACGCCCACCACGTGCTCTCGAACGCCTCCTGCACAACCAACTGCGTCGCACAGCTCATCAAGGTGTTGAACGACGAGTTCGGCATCCAGCACGGCCTCATGACGACCGTCCACGCCTACACCAACGACCAGCAGATCCTCGACCAAGTCCACTCGGACATGCGCCGCGCCCGCGCCGCCGCCTCGAACATCATCCCCACCAGCACCGGCGCCGCCAAGGTCGTGGGCGTCGTCATTCCCGAGCTCGACGGCAAGCTTCACGGCATGGCGCTGCGCGTTCCGGTCCCCACGGGCTCCATCACCGACTTCGTAGCGGACGTTGGCCGCGACGTCACGAAGGAAGAGGTCAATGCGGCCTTCCGGAAGGCCGCCGAGGGCCCCCTGAACGGCATCCTCGAATACACCGAGGACCCCATCGTCAGCAGCGACATCAAGATGAACCCCTCCAGCTGCATCTTCGACGCGGAGTCGACGATGGTCATGGGAGGCAACATGGTCAAGGTTCTCGGCTGGTACGACAACGAGTGGGGCTACTCATGCCGCACCTCCGACCTTACCGCCATGATTGCAGGCAAAGGCCTCTAGCTGTAGTTCCCAGACACGTTGTTTACAGTCGGGAGGCTGGTGTGGCCCCGCCGATGCCGCCATGTGGACGGTGGTGATTGTAACGCCACAGGAAGCCCAGGAGGGCGTCGAGCCGTTCGTCATTGGACAGAGAGGGGTGGATGTAGGCCCACTCGGCTTGGAGGATCTTGTTGAAGGACTCGGCCTTCCCGTTGGTCTGGGGGCGGTAGGGCCGGGTGCGCTTGAGGCGGATGCCGTGAGCGGCGGCGGTCTCCCGGAAGGCGCCGCTGGTGTAGTTTTTCCCGTTGTCGGTCAGGATGCGCTCGACGGCGATGGCCTGGTCCGCGAAGTGGGCGAGCACCCGCTCCAGGAAGGCGGCGGTTGTCACGCCCCGCTCGTTCGGGAGGGCTTCCGCGTAGGCGTAGCGGGAGTGGTCGTCCACGGCCACGTGAACGTAGTCGAAGCCCAAGCCCCTCACCGGCTGCGGGCCGCTGCGAGTCTCGGCGAAGCTGGGATCAAAGCGCTTCCCGCCGCCAGGGGGAATGCGACCGAGCTTCTTGATGTCGGGGTGGACCAGTTCGCCGGGCCGCGCGCGCTCGTAGCGGACGATCTCGCGGGTGGTGCGGTGGAGCCAGGCGAGGCGATGGAGCCCCACCCGGCGCAGGACAGCGTAGACCGTGGAGCGGGCGGCCCCCAGCTCCCAGGCGATCTGGTGGGCCCCCATGCCCTTCGAGCGCCGCAGGCCCTTCGCTCCGGCAGCGGCGCACCCACTTGGCGACCGTTGCCCGCGAGACGCGGAACCGGCGGGCCACCTCGGCTTGAGGCCACCCGGCCCCGACCTCTGCGACCAGTTCGGCGCGAGCCAAGGGGGTCAACCGTGCGTTAGGATGGGACATGAGGGGCCTCCGGTTACTGCTGGGTTTTGTTCACCACAACAGCAACAGCGAGGCCCCTCTTCTGTCAACAACCTCTATGGGAACTACATCTAGCGCGCTTGGGGTTCCCCTCCTGCGGGTGAGGCTGACCCACGGGGACATAGGCTGGCTATTGGTACAATCCTTTCGCCTATGAACCCCGCCACGCCAACGCCCCCAGCGTCGGCGCGAATCGTCGCCTGGCTGCTGGCCGGACGCTGGCTCGTGCTCCTCGTCCTCATAGCCGCTATCGCGCTGGGCTTGCGGCTAGATGGGCTGGATTGGGACGGCGGTCGCTTCTACCACCCGGACGAACGCTCAATCTATCTGCGCGCCGAATGCATGCACCTCGCGCTAACCGAGGGCCCCGGCTGGGCAGGGTGCCAGAACCGCGACTTTCCGCGGGACGAGCCTGGCTTGCCCGGCTTGGCAACGTTCTTTGACAAGGACGCGAGCCCCCTCAACCCCCACTGGTTCCCCCTCGGCTCCATCATCATCTACCTGCTCGTCGCCGTCCGGTTCATCATCGAGCCGTTCATGGACCAGGTGCGCTTGCAGGACCTCGCCTCGGCAGGACGCACCCTGGCCGCCCTCGCCGACACCGCGTCCGTCGTGCTCCTGTTCTTCCTTGGACGGCGGCTGTTTGGCCCGGCCGTCGGCCTGCTCGCCTCCGCGCTTACCGCCTTCACCGTAGTCAACATCCAGGTCACCCACTTCTACCGTCCCGAGTCTTTCGTGATCCTCCTTGCGTTGGCGGCGTTCTGGTGGATGCTCAATGTTCTGGAGCATGGGCGCCGTCGCGACCACGTGGTTCTCGGCCTCGTCATCGGCGTCACATTCGCGTTCAGGGGCAGCAGTATGCCCATCCTTGCTCCGGTGGGACTTACCTACCTGGCGCTCGCCTACCGCCAATGGCGGCAGACGCCGTCGCCCGTCGCTGTCGCGGGGGCTGTCGCCCCGAAGGCCGTTCTTGCCTTTGTCGTGTCCGCCCTCGCCTTTATCGTCCTTCAGCCCTACGCGCTCCTCGATTTCCACAAGTACGTCGGTGATCTCGGGTGGGAGGTCGGCATCGCTCGCACTGCGGGGATGGTTCCATACACCGTGCAGTACATCGGAACGCCGCGCACCGGCCTGTACGAGCTACGGCAGACCGCGCTTTGGGCTCTCGGCCTGCCTTTGGGAATCCTGGCCTGGGGCGGACTAGCCGCGACCGTCGTCGCCGCTTTCCGGCGACCCTGGTTGAGCGACTGGTTGCTTCTGTCGTGGGTCGGCGCGCTCATCATTGGGGTCATCCCGCTGTTCGAGGTCAAGTTCCTCCGGTACATCGTGCCGGTGCTGCCGGTCATGACCCTGCTGGGCAGCCGCTGGCTCGTGGAAGCTTATCGCTTTGCGGGGGCGCGCCGCGTTGTCTTACGACGCGTTGTAGCGTTGGCGATAGCAGCCGTCCTCGTCGCTACCGTCTTCTATGCACTCGCGTTTGCAGGCATCTATCGCCGGGACCACCCCGGCGTGCAGGCGTCGGCGTGGATGAACGAGAACGCCGCTCCGGGCGCGGTTATCCTCACCGACAACCATTGGGACGAGGGGTTCGCGGACCTCGGGAGGTACGACGTCTCCCAGCTGCCGATGTATGAGGGGGACACCGTCGCCAAGATGACCCGCGTGACGGACCAGCTCGCAGAGGCGGACTACATCATGGCCTACAGCAACAGGCCGTGGGGCAGCATCGCGAGACTCCCGGAGCGGTACCCCTACAGCAGCGCCTATTATCACGCGCTCTTCGCCGGGAACCTCGGCTACGAGCTAGTCCAAGGATTCGCCCGCTACCCAACCTTCGCCGGCGTGTCCTTCGTTCACGACCCATTCACGCGCGCCGGCGTGCAGCGCCCTGAGACCGTTCCCGGCGTCGAGACGGGCCCTCTCGCCCTCGATCTCGGGTACGCGGACGAGAACGCGGTGAACTACGACCATCCCCTCGTCCTGGTGTGGGAGAACACGAGCCGCCTCACCGCAGCGGAGCTCCGCGGGATCGTGCTTTCTGAGACCGTCGAGTCTCCCGAACCGGCCCTGTTGAGCGAGGAGGTGTTCGCCAGGCAGACTGCCGGCGGCACGTGGACGGACATCTTCGACGAGCGCGGGCTCAATGCCTGGGCGCCGTGGCTCGTATGGCTGCTCGCCGTCGAGGTGATCTTCCTCGTCTCGCTGCCGCTTTCCGTCCGGCTGATGCGCTGGCTGCCGGACAGAGGGGTGGTTTTAGCACGGCCCCTCGGCCTGTTGATCGTCTCGTGGCTGGTGTGGATGGGAGCGAGCGTTGGCCTATGGAGCTTTTCTCGTGGAAGCGTTGCGCTTGCGATCGTTGTCGTAGCGGCTATCTCGGGTGTGTTCCTCTGCCGCAATAGATGGCTGATAGCCGCGGCCAAGCGCCACTGGAGATACCTCGCGAGCGTGGAGATGTTGTTCATCGCCGGGTATCTCTCGTTCGTGCTGATACGCGCTGCGAACCCCGACCTCTGGCATGCGTGGCGCGGCGGCGAGAAGCCGATGGATCTCACCTACCTCACCGCGGTGGTGAAGTCCACGACCTTTCCGCCGTTCGACCCCTGGTACGCGGGCGGCTACATCAATTACTACTACTTCGGATTCGTGATTGTGGGCTCGCTTATTCGGCTCACGGGCATCGTTCCCGAGGTCGCGTACAACCTCGCCGTCCCGATGCTCTTTGCGATGACGCTGGCGGGGGCGTTCAGCGTCGGCTACAACCTGGCGGAAGCGCTACGTCAGCGAGGCCGCTGGGCCGTGAGTGGACGGAGCGCAGTAGGCGCGGGAGTGGCGGCAGCGCTCGTCGTCGTCGTGCTCGCGAACGTGGACGGAGCCGTGCAGCTTCTCCAGGGAGCGGCCCGTACGCTGGGCGACGGCGACTTCGGACGTTTCGACTTCTGGCGGAGCAGCCGTCTGATGCCCGGCCAGATCAGCATCACCGAGTTCCCCTTCTGGACGTTCCTGTTCGCGGACCTTCACGCCCACCTGATATCCATCCCATTCCAGATTCTGGCCGTGGGACTTGCCGCGAACTTGGTGATGGGGGCGCGAGTGGCCGCCTCGCTGAGACGTCTGCTCCCGGCCATCGCGACGCTTGCGTTCGTAGTGGGTTCTCTCGCCGCGATCAACACTTGGGACACCCCCGCCTATGCCCTGCTTGGCATGGCGGCCCTGGCGATCGTTCTTTTCGCGCGCCGTCAAAGCGTGTTGGAACCGGCGCTCCTGGGCAAGGCCGTCCTGCTCGTGGCCGGGTTCTGGGTGGTCCTGTATCTCGCCTGGCTGCCGTTCCACGAGAACTACGAGGCCCCGTTCGCAGGTCTGAGAAGGAGCCAGTGGCAGACGGTGTCCTGGCACTATTTGGGCATCCACGCGCTCCTCATATTCATCGCGGGCTCGTGGATTCTCGTCGAGGCGCGGAGGCGGGCGCCATCGACAACCTTCCGCTGGCTCGTGGGGGCGGCCGCCGCCGCTGTAGTCCTCCTCGTGGCGATATTGGTTGCGAGCGTGGAAGCCTTGCGGCCGTGGACGACGGTGGCCGCGCTCTCCATGCTGACCATCGTCGCCCTGGGGACCGCGATTGGCTGGCTCATGCGCCGGTCAGACCGCCAGGCGCCGGTGCAGCTCCTGCTCATCGCTGCCCTCGTTCTCGCCCTAGGCATTGGTATTGGAGTCGACATCGTCGGCGCGCGGATCGACATCGACCGAATGAATACGGTGTTCAAGTTCTACCTGAACGCCTGGGTGCTGTTCGGCATCGTGGGCGGTGTCGGGCTGTGGAGTCTCTGGGCCGGTGGAGCGCTGCGGCTGCGGGGCGGCGGTCTGCTCTGGGCGCGCGGGCTTTGGATTGCGGTGCTCGCGCTTCTAGTCCTGGCCAGCGCTGTCTATCCCGTCCTCGGCACTCGAGCCCGCCTCGCCGACCGCTTCGACACCGACATCGGCCTGACGCTGGACGGACGCGCCTATCAACGAGATTCCGTATACGGCGACCCCGGTCCCATCAACAGCGAAAGCGACGACACGCGATACGCCCTCGCCATCGACGCCGACGCAATCGATTTCATTCGCGAGAACATCGAGGGTTCACCCGTTTTCTTGGAGGGCGTCGTCGACCACGGGTATCGCTGGTACCCGAGGGTGGCCAAGTACGCGGGGCTGCCCGTGGTGGTCGGGTGGCGCTGGCATCAGGCGCAACAGCGCGGCGACGGAGGGGCCCACCCGGAGGCGGTCGATGCTCGAATGAGAGACGTCGCCTTGATGTACGAGACGACCGATGAGGCGCTGTTCATCGAGCTAGCGCGGAAGTACGGCGTTGAGTACGTCTACGTCGGCCCGACGGAGCGGACCTACTTCTCCGCCTCCGGACTGGCCAAGTTCGACCGGATGACGGACGCGTCCCTTACCCCCTTCTATCGAAGCGACGAGGCCACCGTCTACCGAGTGCGGGGCGAGGCCGGGGGAGATGATTTGAAGGGCCTAGGGCCCGATGATAGCCTGCCGGACGGGCCTCAGCCCCGCAACGGAGTACAAATGGAAGAAGCAGTCCAGGTTATCCGGGACATCCTGATCAGTGTCTACCTGATTGCAGGCATTCTGCTGACGTTGGCGTTGGTGGTGTTTTCGTTCATGCTCTACAAGGCGTTGCGCGGCCTCATCGGCGCCGCAACCCGAGCGACGGAGAACGTGGGAAAGGTAACCGAGGCGGCAGTGGAGCACGTAGTGACGCCGTTGCAGGAAGGGGTCTCGTTCTCCTCGGCGGCGGGCAACGCGCTCGGTTTCGCGACCGGGTTCATTGCAGGACTGCGGGGTCGCCGAAAGCGCGGCGACAAGGACGACAAGAAGAAGTAGCGGCTGCGGCTAGAGCAGCTCGCCGATGCGGTTCGCCGTCGTGAAGGCGGCGAAGGCGGTTAGCTCCTCCGGCCAGCCTTGCGCTTCCTCCTCGGCTTGCCGGGCGACCGCCTGGTCGGCGAAGACGAACACCGCGCGTGCGAGTCCGGCGTCCCGAAATGCTTCAGCAACTGTTCGGACGCCTGCGAAAGAGGACGACGTTCGTATCTCCACCCCGATCTCGCCAAGCCCCGCCTGTAGCACGACGTCCACTTCGACCCCGGGGTACATCACCCGCTCCTTGGAGCGATAGCCCCGCAACGCCGCGTTCTCGCGCACTACGGCTGACAGGTACGGGCCGATGGTCATTCGAGGGTACGACCCGAAGACCTTGAGCAACGACGCCTGCTCCTGAATCCGTTCTAAGACCTGTGCGACCACCGGGTCCTCGCGGTGCCCTTCGATATCGACCAGGAAGTAGTACTTGCCTAGGCCCAGCCGTGTGGGGCGCGACTCGATTTTCGTGAGGTTGAGGTTGCGCTCCGCAAACTCCTTGAGCACTGCAAAGAGCAGGCCGGGCCGGTCCTGGGAGAAGGCCATGGCTATGGAGGTCAGATCGTTGCCCGTTCGGGGGTGGTCCTCCCTTGCGAGCACGACGAACCGTGTAACGTTGTTGTCGTCGTCCTGGATGCCGGAAGCGAGCGTCTGTGCCCCGTAGATTTCCGCCGCGCGGCTTGGCGCAATCGCAGCGGCGGGGACGTCGGACGCCAGCGCCTGCTCGACGCCACCCGCCGTGCTGAGCGCCGCAGCGAGCTCCGCGCCGGGCAGTCGCCGCTCCAGATAGCCGCGGCACTGGGCGAGCGCCTGCGGGTGCGAGTAGACGCGCTTCACGGCGGCTAGGGCGGTCCCCGGCTTCACCATGAGGTCGTGAACGACGTCGATGGCGAGCTCCTGCCGGATTCGCAAGCCGTCCCTGTGCAGGAGAGCGTCCAGCGTGTCCGTGACAGCGCCCTGCAGGCTGTTCTCAATGGGGCAGACGGCCTCCTCGGCCTCGCCCGTGAGCACTGAGAGGGCCGCGGTGGTGGTGGAGGCGAAGGGCACGAGGTCCGCGCCGTGCGCGTAGTCGTGCGCGGCTTGCTCGGAGAAGGTGCCCGGAGGGCCGAGGTATGCGATGCGCATGGCTACGGGCCGCCTGTGAGCGCCCTCCAGAGCTGCGCCTCTTTCTCCGGCGGCGTGATGGCGACGATTTCGTCATCGGGAGAGAGCTCTGGGTTTGAGGCGCCCGACCGCAGTTCGCCGTTCTTGCTGATGACTGCGGCGAGGACGGTCCCGGAGGGCAGATCTACCCGCGAGACGCTCCTGCCGATGACGGGGGAGTCCTGTGGGACGCGGATGCAGACGATGCCGTTCGTGGCGCTCCTGAGCGGCAGAACATGAACGAGCGGCCCGCCGACCATCTCCTCCTGCACATGGGACAGGATCAGCTCCGTCGTGCTGATGGTGACGTCGACGCCCAATGAGCGGAAGAGCGGGACGTGGTCGGGGTCGGTGACGACGGCCATGGTCTTGGGGGTCTTGAACGAGTACTTGGCCACCTGGCAGGCGACAAGGTTGGTTGCGTCCGAGCCGGTGGTTGAGATGAGTATATCGGAGCGCCTTGCGCCCGCTTCATCAAGCACCGTGGGCTCGGTGCCGTCGCTCGTGATGACGATAGAGCCGAACTCTTCGACGGCTGTATCGCTCACCCGGCCGTTGCGCTCGATGAGCGCGACTTCGTGTCCGGCCGACAGCAGTTCCCGAGTGAGATAGAACCCGATCTTGCCGGCGCCAACGACTATCACATACATCGCTAGGCCTCCATCGCTTCCAGAACGAGGTCGGCGAGCATCTGGGTTGGGCTAACGGTCTTCAGGCCGAGGTTCTCGTACATCGCGCGCCTGGTGGGGTCATTCACCCGGCAGACCACGCTGGGGACGCCGAAGGTCGTTTGCGCGGACTGCGCCGCCAGGGCGTTGGTGGTGTCCTGCCCCGTTGCGGCGATGAACGCTCCCATGGAGTCAATGCCCGTACGGCGGAGCGCCTCGTGCGAGGCGCCGTCGCCCACGTACATGTGCAGCCCCGTCCGCGCGCGGAGGCGGCGGAAGTTTTCAGGGTCCGTGTCGAGGATGGTCACGTCGTGCCCACGGTCGAGGAGCGCGTTCGCCAGGGTAGCCCCGAGTCGCCCGCAGCCCACAATCATCACCGAGCTGCTCATACTCGAGCTCCCGTCGCTGGTTGAGCGTCGCGGTAGACAACGACTGGGCACGGGCTATGGCGGAGGACGTACGGAGTCGTCTCTCCCAGCGTCGGACTGCCGTAGCGCTCCGTGTAGGGCATGCCGGCGACGATGACATCGACGTTGCGGTCGACCGCCTCCCGCACTATCGCGGCTCCGATATCCCGCGCTTGGAGAATCTCGCCTTCGACCCTGCCTTTCAGCAACTTGCCGAGTCTCTCCATCCGCTGGAGGGTCTGCTCCCCGCGCGTCGTTTCGGCGGGGATCTCCGCGTCCACCGGCAGGCGCCGCGGGACTTCAATGACGTATAGAAGCCACACGAGGCCCTTTGAACCACGGGCGAGATCGCAAGCAAGGGAGACGACGGCGTCGTCCTGAGCGGAGCCGGTTACGAGAGCGAGAGCGCGATTGACCTTCGACATCAGCGGGAGCCGAGGCGCTCCAGCGTATCCTCCGGACCAGCGATTATGAGCTGGTCCCCTTCGCGGAGCGACTCATCTTTCGAAGGCGATAGGATTGGCTCACGTCCGCGCCGGATGGCGATAACCGCCGCTCCGTATTTGTCGCGGGCGGTGCTGAGCCCGGCCTGCTCCAGCGTCGCCCCGATCATGTCGGTGGAGACGTTGATCTTGCTGAAGCCGAATTCACTGGTGAGCTCCATGTACTCGAGCACTTCCCGTTGGAACAGGCTGTGGGCCGTCCGCAGGCCAGTTTCCTGTTCCGGGTAGACCACACGGTCGGCACCCACAGCTTCGAGCGTTTTTCCATGCAGCTCGTTCGTTGCCCGGGCGACCACCTGCGGGATTTCGAACGTGCGCTTGAGCAGCACGGTGGTGAGGACGCTGGACTGGATGTCGGTCCCAATGGCGACAGCGGCGGTGTCGAGGTTGCGGATGCCGATTTCCTCGAGGAACTCCATCGAGGTTGAGTCGCCGGTGACGGAGTACGTGACCTGGCCCATCATCTGTTGCGTGAGAGCCTCGTCCCGATCGACGGCCAGAACGTCGTGGCCGATGCGGTAAAGCTCGTGGGCGAGGCTAATGCCGAACCTCCCCATGCCGATGACCGCCACCTGATGGGCCATGTCACACTCCTATCAGCCGATTCTAACGCGTTCCTCGGCGTATCGGTACACGGCCCGCCGTTCACGAAGCGCCAAACCAAGGCCGATGGTCAACGGCCCCAGCCGCCCTACGTACATCGCGAGGGTGACGACCAACTTCCCCGGCTCCGACAACTCCGGCGTGACTCCACGCGATAGCCCTACAGTGCCGAACGCCGAGACCGTCTCGAACATCACGTCGGCAAATGCGAACGCGCCAGAGTCCAGACTCGCCTGTTCCGTTACGCTGAGCAGGGCCATGAAGAGCACCACCCCCGACAAGGCCAGCGCCAAGACCGCGAGGGCGCGAGCCACCTGTACGTAGGGGATTTCTCGTCGCAGCACCTCAGCCCGCGGACGACCCCTCAACGCCGCCAGCGTCGCGACGATCAGCACCATCGCCGTGTTGATTTTGATGCCCCCGGCCACCGAGCCGGACGCTCCGCCCACGAACATCAGCAGCATGAATAGGAAGTCCGTTCCGGCGCGCGTTTCGGCGAAGTCAATCGAGCTGAACCCCGCCGTCCTTGCCGTCGTCGCTTGGAAGGCGCCGTTGCTGATCTTGTCGATCACGGACATGCCGCCGAGAGTGGCGTCGTTGCCCAGCTCGAAGACGATCATCGCCAGCGCGCCGAACGCCCACAGGCCCAGAGTCCCTACCACCACGAGGCGGGTGTCGAGCGTCCAACGGCTTAGGCCCTTGCGCCGCGCCACCTCGTTCAGCACGGGGAAGCTGAAGGCTCCGAGGATGATGCTGACGCCGATAGTCCACATCACAACTGGGTCGGAACGAAACGCTGACAGGCTGTTGGACTCAGGGAAGATAGTGAATCCCGCGTTGTTGAATGCCGAGATTGAGTGGAACAGGCCCTGCCAAAACGCTTGGTCGGCCGAGTAGTCGAAGATGAGCCGTAGGAAGAGGAGGCCGAAGGTCGCCAGCTGCGCCCCGATCGCGAAGATGATGACGTACCGTCCAAGCCGCACCGCGCTGCCAAGAGACGCGCCTCCCAGCGTCTCGCGGACGACGAGCCGTTGATTGAGCGAGATGCGCCTGCCCACCGCAGCAAGTATGACGAAGCCCGCGCTCATGATTCCGAGCCCGCCCATGAACATCAGCGCCGCGAGAACCGCCTGCCCGAACCCGCTCCAATACTCCCCGCTCGGAACGACGACCAACCCGGTGACGCACACTGCCGACGTGGCGGTAAACAGCGCGTTGACGAAGGACGCCCCACCCGCGTCGACGCTCGCGAACGGCGTCATCAGCAAGGCTGTCCCGAGCATGATGAGGCTCGCGAACCCGATGGTCAGCGAGAGGAGCGCGGACGAGGAGGCGGGAAGAGTGATCCTGCGGCGCTGATCGTGGACGCGGATGTGAACGGGCGCGGTCTCATGCTGCCGCGGCCGTCTGACAACCCGGTCTCCCGGCCGGAAGTGCTGGCCGTTGCTCCTCAACGAGCGGTCCTGGGGAATAGGTCGAGGATGGTGGTATGGGGGATGGTCGAATCGGACACGATTCCACGTCCGACGTGTCTCACAGAGCCCGCGTCAGCTGCTAACGGGTCGAGGTGTCGAATTCTAGGAGCGGCCCCGATGCGAGTCAACGCGAGTCGGCGACGGATTCCGGTCGGCGGCGCGCTGTGCATGCGGCTAGAATCCGACCATGGCTTACATCCAACGCGAAGGGCTGCACGCCCTCGTGGGCAATACGCCTCTTGTCGAGCTTCGCAGCATGAGCCCGAAGCCTGGCATTCGCATCTTCGCCAAGCTCGAAGGACAGAACCCCAGCGGGAGCGTGAAGGACCGCATCGTGCTCTCGATGATTGAAGCGGCTGAGGCGCGGGGCGAGCTGCGCGAGGGCGACACCCTCGTCGAGGCCAGCACCGGCAATACCGCAATAGCCCTTGCGGCTCTCGCTCCTCGCAAGGGGTATCGCGTCCATCTCGTCCTACCCAGGGGCATCGTCCCCAGCATCGCCGATGTCCTCGACCTTTACGGGGCTACCATCGAGTGGCGCGAGCCGGAAGGAGGCATGCGCGGCGCGATTACGCGGACATTGGAGCTTGCCTCGCAGCCCCGTCATCATGCCCTTGGCCAGTTTACGGACGCCGCGAACGTTCAGTGCCACTACGCCGCCACCGGCTTGGAGATAGCGAACGCCGTCGACCGCGTGGACGCATTCGTGGCGGGCATCGGCACGGGCGGCACAATCATGGGCGTCGCTCGGCGTCTCAGGGAGCGCTGGCCCCACATGCGGGTCATCGGCGTCGAGCCCCGCTTGGGCGAGCGGCTCCAAGGACTTCGCAGTCTCGCCGAGGGGTATATCCCCCCGCTCCTCGACCTGGACCTGCTGAACCGACGCTTCCTCGTCGATAGCGCGGACGCCATCGCTACGGCGCGCCGCGTGATCCGGTCAGAGGGGATATTCGCGGGAGTCTCGTCGGGCGCCACGATGCACACGGCGCTCCGCGTCGCCGAAAGCATGGACGAAGGAAACATCGTCATCATGTTCTCGGACGGCGCCTGGAAATACCTTCCCTCTCACCCGTGGGACTCAGCCGAGCAAGGCAGCGAGGACCTCAACGAGGTCCATTGGTGGTGAGCGTCCGTCGTCCAGACCCTTCCCAGCAGATGGCCCCCTCCGCAGTCCTCCCCCGGCTGCCGGGGGAGGAGGAAAGGGCGCTCGACGGCATAGCCGACGGGTGCTAGGCGTTCAGGCCGAAGACCTGTTCGAGCGCGCGGCGCGTAAAGACGACCGACATATCGCGCTTATACCAGGCCGACCCACGTGGGTCATCCGTCGGGTCGACGATGTCGGCGACGGCCTGAGAGACTTCCCGCAGACGCTCCGCCGTGGCCTCTTGGCCCGCGAGCGCCTCCTCGACGACCGTGGCCCGCAGCGCGGTAGGGGCGACCGCCCCCAAGCCCACACGCACGTCAGCGACCACGCCGCCGTCCAGCTTCCCGATGGCGGCGACTGCGACGGTGGCGTAGTCGTCTTGGGTGCGGGGCAGGTACTTGATGTACGTCCACTGCGCGTCCGCCGGCTGGACCGGGACCTGGACCTCCGTCACGATCTCGTCCGGTTCGAGGGTGGTCTCGTAGTAGTCCGCGTACACCTCGCTGATGGGCAGGGTGCGTTCGCCTCGCGGCGACGTTGCGGTAATCGACGCGCCCAGGATGAGCAGTGAAGGAGGCGGGTCCATTGCCGGATCGGCCTGCGCGATGCCGCCTCCGACCGTCGCAACGTTCCGGATGCGGACGGTGGCGACGCGCCGGTACGCCTCCGCGAGGAGCGGCGCATTCGCCTTTACGACATCGGAGGTCTCCATCTGACGCTGGGTGACGAGCCCGCCGATCCGGAGCACGCCGTCCGACGCTACGATGGAGTCGAGTGCCGCGACGCGGTGCAAGCTCACAATGTGGTCGGGCGCGATGAGCGATTGCTTGAGGAGGGTGGTGAGCGACGTGCCGCCGCCCATGACCTTGGCGGCGCCGTCGTGCTGCGCGAGGAGCCCCAGCGCTTCGTCGAGGGATGCAGGAGCGTGGAAAGCGAAGTCGTGCATGGCTACTTTGCCTCCGCCGCGGCCTGGATGGACTCGATGATTTGGTAGTACCCGGTGCACCGGCAGAGATTGCCCATCATCCACTCTTTGATCTCTGCCTCGGAGGGATGGGGAATCGTCTCCAAGAGCGCCTTCGCCGCCATGATCTGGCCAGGCGTGCAAGCGCCGCACTGGAAGCCGCCATAGTTGATGAACGCTTCTTGGACTGGGTGCAAGGTGTCGCCATCCGCGACTCCCTCGATGGTCGTGATTTCCGCCCCATCCGCCCTGGCCGCGAGCGTGATGCACGAAGCCGTGATGTGGCCATCCATCTCGATGGTGCAGGCCCCGCAGACTCCGACGCTGCAGGCCTCCTTCGTGCCCGTCAAGCCGAGGTCGTATCGTATGAAGTCCACCAACGTCCTGTAGGTGGGGACCTCTTTGGTGTACTGCTGGCCGTTCACGGTGACCGTGACGGTCTGCTTGATCGGAGTAGTCGTCATGGGCGTCCTCGATGAGCTGTGGTTGCGCCTAGGCCCGCGCCAGAACCGCACTCCTGGATGCTATCGCACATGGGCTCGGTAGCCAAGCGACGGCCGTTGGGGCGATGTTTTGCGGGAGTAAATCGACTTCTTGATGGGGTTTCTTACTCGTAAGGAGGAAGGTCTTGTGTCGCTGGAGGGGGTACTTTCGCATCCTTGATCGGGGCTGTTTGGCAGGCCACGGCCTGCTTCCCGCGATCAAGGATGCGATTGAAATGTGAAATCACATTGTTTCCCACAGGCGGGGGGTGGGGGTGCGGCTGGCTGCTCCGAGACGGGACCTTTGCTTAACCCATAGCGCAGCCCCTCTCCCCGCCGTGTGCGCTACCCGAGCACTTGGATTCCCGCCTGCGCGGGAATGAAGGGTCCAGGGTACGCGGTGGAGGCGGGTTGAGGTAAGGGCCAAGTGTCGTGGTGGTTGAGGGCAGGAGGGCGTGTTACTGCCGGGCGCGGCGGAAGGCCCACCACCCGGCAAGGACTACCGCCGATGCTAGGACGGCGCTGAGGACGCCGAGGGCCGCGGCCTCGCCGGTGCGCCTGCCCCACAGCTCCCATACGAGGGTGCTCACTAGGTGGGGCGGCCCGCCCCGGTTGATGACCAGCGGCAGCGTCAGCTCTCGGAAGGCGAACATGGCCAGCAGGAGCCAGGCGCCCGCCCAACTCGGCCGGAGCAGGGGGATGCTGATACGTCTCAGGGTGCGCCATATTCCCCCTCCCGAAACGTGGGCCGCCTCCTCGAGTTCGACGCCTATTTGGGTCACGCCTGCCCGCTCGATGCGGTAGGCCACGGAGATGCGGTAGGCGTACGCCAGCACCAGCGCCCACACTGTGCCGAAGAGTGGGACCCACGCGGGCAGCACGCTGTTCACTCTCAGATAGAAGACCAGCAGTCCGTTCGCCGCGATGATTGCCGGTATCGCGATGGACGACGACGCCAAGGCATCGAGCGCCAGCGCCGCGCCCCGCGGAAGAAGTCCGCGCTGGGTCGTCCAGGCTGCGAGCAGGGCAACGCTCACCCCGAGCGCCGGGGCGAGGACCGCGACCACCGCCGTGTTGCCCAGAGCCCCGAAGAGCCTACCGTCTGCGAAGAGCGCTCGGTATTGCCCAAGGGATACATTGCCGAGCGCGTCGATGGAGGGCTGGATGTACTGGGGGTGCAGGCTCGTCCAGACCAGCGCCAGCAGCGGCGCTATCGAGGTGACGCCCAGGAAGAGCGCGACGCCGCAGAACACGGGCCATCGCCACCGGCCGAGGGGCGCCTGGGCTTGTGGGCGCCATCGCGTCATCGCAAACCGTCCCCCGCCCCCGGCCAATCGCTGATAGGCGAAGAAGAGGACGTAGGTGACGACGAGGAAATGGACCCCCAACGCTCCCACTGTCCCGTAACGCGGGGCGCCGCCGGAGGCGTCGTTCAGCGCGAAGTAGACGCGCGCCGCGAGGATATCGGCGTCGGCTCCCAGAGCTAGGAGCAGCGGGACCTCGAACGCTTCGACGGCGAATATCAACGAGAGCAGCACCCCGGCGAGCAGGTGCGGACGCAGCACGGGCAAGGTGACGCCGGTCAATACTCGAAGCCATGACACGCCTGAGGCCCGCGCCGCCTCTTCCATGCTGGGGTCGATGCCCCTCAGCGCGGCGACGAAGAACACGACGAGTAGCGGCAAGAGCGCGAAGCCCTGCACGATCACCATGCCCTGCATCGAGAACACGTCGATGGGTCCGGCGGTCCAGAACGGCAGCAGCGACCTGATCAGCAGGTTGAGCGCGCCCGTTCGCTCTCCCAGCAACACCACCCACGCAATGGTTGTGACGATGGAAGGCAGCAGCACCGGCAGCAGTAGCAAGGCGAACACGGGGCCGCGCAGGGGAAGGTCCGTTCGTTCCAGCACCCAGGCCAGGGCCAGTGCGAACGCTCCCGCCAAGGCCACCGACGCCGCCGCGAAGATTGCCGTATCGACGAACGTGGACGCCAAGGCGCCGCTCGTGTAGAGCGAGGTGAAGTTCGACAGTCCCCATGACGCGCCGTCGTCGAAGGGCAGGCTGTCCGCCGGCACGCGGAACGCGCTGACGAGCGTCAGGGCGAGCGGCGGCGCCACGAGGTAGACGACGCCGACGATCGCTCCGAGGACGATTAGCCGACGAGTCGTGAGTAAAGCCGTTAGTCGGTTCAGGCGAGTCCGGACTGTCACCCGGCGAGGATAGCCGTCAGCGGCCCGCGCCGAATACGTTTTCCTGGAAGTGCCTCGTGCGCTCGCCGCGGACGCGGAACGTGCTTGGGCTCTCGTAGACCAGCTGGAGGTCGGCGAACCGTCCGCTCACCAGCTCCTCCGGCCCATGTCCGAACGCAGGCCAGCCCTGGCCGATGGTCTCCCAAGAGAGCTTGGAGGCCTGAGGCGACGAGGTCCACGCCGCAAAGAGCCGCGCGGCCTGGGGATGGGGGGCGTCCGCGGCGACAGCGTGGCTGAATAGATTGACGCCAAGCCCCGGGTTCCAGAAGGGCTCGACGTACCCCGTGCCCAGCAGGGTGTGCGGCGCTCCGTAGCCCATGTACATAAGCGGCCGCTCGCCCGAAACGATCAGGGGGTCGCAGTCGCCCGTCACCACCACGTCCAACGTGTCGAGCATTCGCTTGTGGAGCTCGACCATCGTGTCAGGGTCGTACCACAAGCCCAGGAAGCCGTTTCCCGCGCGCAGCAGGAAGTCCGGAGCGCAAATCAGACCTTCCCACTGCGGGTCGAGCCAATCGAAGACGGTTCGCGGCACGTCTTCGGGGTCGACCAAGTTGGTGTTCACGAAGTGGGCGTACTGGCTCTGAACGACGCCCACCGCGTTGGCAGCGTCGCCCCCGGACCACGTTCGCTCCCCGGCGACGCCCATACTCCCCCAGTCCACGCTCGCCGCGAGGCCACGGTCGAAGTACTGGGCCATCTGCGACATCGAAAGATAGACAACGTCGGTGACGGCGGCGCCTGCCTCATGCTCCGCCGCGAGAGTCGTGACGACCTGCCCCGCATTCACCGCGCGCCCCGTACACGGCACGTCCAACTCCGCGGTGAAGCCGTCGCACCAGGCGTCGATCTGCCCTTGGTCGTAGCCGGTCCAATGCACTCCGCCCTCGGCCCGCGCCTCCGCGGCCATACGGTCGAGGAGCGAGCGCTCGGGGGCCCATTCGTCGTCGATCTCGCGGTACGCCTCGCCCTCGCGCAAGCTCGCCTCGTCGATCGAAGGCGACGGCGCTTCATTCAGGGGTTCGAGCGTTGGCTCGTCCGGCGAGCATGCGGCAACTGTCAGCGCGAACAGCGCGACGAGCGGGATGACGCAGAGAAGCGTTCGATGAGGGGGGAGGATGGAGCGGGACAACGACGTAAATCTTACTTGGACACGAGGTTTCTAGCCAGATGGCCCCATTCTTCGACCCTCGATGAGGCGAGGGAGGGCCTGCGAGGTTCCCGTCTGCGCGGGGGGATGACCGAAAGGGGACGGGAGCCCACGGGCGACGCCCCTACAGGGGGTGGGGACCGGTGGGATCAGCTGGCCGAGAGCCCGCTGAGACGCTCCCGCCATGCCGCCTCGCCGCCGGAGCTCGATTTTTCGTTGAAGGTGATTACGCCATCGGCGCTGATGCCGACCTTGGTCGCCTGCGACTGTATTCCGAACTGTGACGCCATCTCGGAGGGCCCTACGACGAACGCGCCGGGGAACCCATGCTCATCCTGGTACTGAGCGACGGTTTCAAGGGAGGCGGAAGACCCGAAACCGACTACGATGAGCGCCACGTTGTCTTGGTAGTCCGGGTAGATTGTGTCAAGCGTCCGTAACTCGGCGCGACAGGCCGGTCACCACGTCTCGAAGAAGTAGAGCAGGACGGGATTGCCGTCCGCCGCCTCTTCGAGCGTCTCCATCGAGCCGTCGCGGTGCGTGAGGGTGGGGTTGTGAGACGAGTCGCCGGCCTTTCCGCCGAGGTTTCCGGTCATTAGCCATCCGCCGCCCGCGGTCGAGGTGTCGCCGCCTGAGGAGCCGGTCGGCGCGGCAGTCGGCGTGGGGGTGGGGTCCGGCGGGGCGCTGGTCGGGGTGGCGGGTGGCTCATCCGCGCCGCCGCAGGCAGCGAGGACGAGCGCGACGGTCAGGGCCATCGCTGCAATCGCGGGTCTGGTGCGGGAGAGTTCGGTCACGCTCTTCATCATAGGCTAGGCGCCCGCCTCTCTCAATCGGTCGAGCACGCCGCGCCAGTAGCTGCTCCCGCCTCTTCCATAGCCCTCGCTCAGGACAATCACGCCGTCGGCCCCGATGCCGACCTTGCTGGATTGCTGAAACACCCGGTAGTCGCGCGCGAGGCTCGACGGCCCTTCGCCGAACACCCACTCAAGGCCTTGCCCTGACGCATAGTCGCCCAGGGTCGACGCGTCTTCGTTCCACGCCACGGCCAGGATGACCACGTCGTTGCGGTAGTCGTTGTAGAGGCTCTTGAGCGTCCGAAACTCGGCGCGACAGTTCGGTCACCACGTGGCGAAGAAGTAGAGCAGCAAGGGCTTGCCGCCGCTCACCTCCTCAATCGTCGCCGTAGAGCCGTCGGGCAGGGTTAGCGTCGCATCGGTTGCCCGCGCGCCAACGGATGCTCCGACGGAGACGTCGGTGCGCCAACCGGTGACGGTAGGCTCGGGGGTTGGGGTATGCGTAGGCTCAGGAGTCGGCGTGTGCGTAGGCTCAGGAGTCGGCGTATGCGTAGGCTCGGGGGTCGGCGTGTGTGTGGGTTTGGGGGTAGGCGTGTGCGTGGGCTCGGGCGTGGGGGTATGCGTGGGCTCAGGGGTTGGCGTATGGGTGGGACCGGACGCAGGCGCCGTTGGCGGAGGAGCGCCGGTCTCTCCTCCCTGATTTACAGGAGGCTGAGGCGTGGGAGTCGGCGTGTTGGCGGGGACGGCCGTTGGCGTGTCGATGGGGAGAGGAGGCGGCAACGGCGGAAGGGGACCCGCTCCTCCGCCCCCGTCGGTGGGTTGCGCCGTGGGTTGAGGAGAGGGCGTGGGAGGACTAGTGGGGGCCGGATCCGGCGCGCCTTCAGACTCGGAGGGGCTGCTCGGCTCCCGCTCCGGCGTAGGCGTTACGCCAGGGGAGGATGGCTCGGCCGGCGGCGTGGAGGTTGGTTCGAGCGTCGGCGCCGCGTCGGTCGGCGTGGGCGTCGCCTCCGCCGGTTGCTGGGCCGACCCTTCTCCACAGGCCGCGAGCGCCAAAAGAAGCGCCATGACCGCGGCCGCCATGCGGAGGCCCGAGCGCTGAGATGAAGCGTGTGTCGCCATTGCCGATTAGATTACGTCAGCCCATGGAAGGATGCTTCGGGCCTAGGCGGGAGCGGCATCTCTGAAGCCGATGAGGTGGCCGGTGATCAACAGGCGATGATCGTACTTGAGGCGTGGGAAACAGGTCACGAGAGTCACGCGCGCGTCGTCCGAGCCGTAGAGCGCGAGCTCGTCTCTATGAAGGAAATCGGTCCGGCTAACGGAATAGAGGTAGTCGCGCCCGCCAGAATGCAGGATCACGTGGACGTCCTCGCCGTTGCGAAGAAGGTCCGGCACACGGGGAAGGCTGGCGAAGACGTTGCCCTCTCCCTCTACCGGGCTTTCGAGATGGCCGAAGTACCACCCGTTGCCCCCCGAGCCGGGATTGGGCGTTGCGGGGATATGACCTACGACGAACTTGGGCGTCTCGTACTCCGCGCTCGACGCCAGATTCGTGATGGTCAATTCCTTGACAGCCGAGTCGATGTGCAGCTGGGGGATGATGATGCGCTCGGCCCTGCCGACGCTGCCGTTGATGAGGGGCTGTCCCTGGCTACTCAGGGGAGTAAAGCCGTCGAGGTCGGGCTGTGCGAGCGCGATCGTCCCCCGCGGGTCCGCCCACTGCCGCGCGGGCATCAGCGAGCCGGGATAGAGATACTGGAGGTCCGGCGCGGGGCGTTGGGGAGCGGTAGCCGGAGGCTGAGGCGACGGCCCCGGAGACGGCGCCGGCGACGCTCCCGGCTCCGTGGGCGCCGCGGCTAGGGGCTGTGGAGTCGGCGTCGCCTGTTGAGCGTCTTCGCGGACGGACGGCTCGAGCACTTCCGTGACGCCGGGGTTCGTGGCTACGAGGTCGTCGTACCCGCGGGCCGCGAACAGGCCATAGCCGTAGTACGCGCCTGCCGCCGCGAGCAGCAGTCCCCCGACGCCCAGCAGCACGGCGCCGAGCCAGAAGGACCGCCCAAACCCACTAGGTCGGGTCGAGGTCGCCATGACCCTATTATCGGCAAGGATGGCGCCTGCCGGTAGTGCGTTCAGCCTCAAGCTCGCTCCGACGAGGAGTTCCGCCCGGCGCCTCTCTTGCTGGACTCGCCTCGTGGGCGGCCCTATACTCGAAAAAGGGCCGGGCGGTTAGCTCAGTTGGTTAGAGCGTCGCGTTGACATCGCGGAGGCCAGAGGTTCGAGTCCTCTACCGCCCACCAGCTAGCCTAGACTGGCACGTCGTGAAAAAGCCAATCAAACTTCTTGCCGCATGATCTTGGAGGATCATCGGGCCAGACGTTGGCTCAACCGGGTGGACTCTGTAAGTAGATACACCCTGGGGCGCTCGTGATTGTGGCAACGCAATGCGATCGGTACTTGTTGCCTGAAGAAATCCGATGACACGACTATTCGAAGCCAAGTCTAGAAACTACACCCAGCCTGCTCGTCGAGCTGAAACGACCTATTTGTTTCTTGATCGACCCTCGAAGCCTGAGTTCGAAAGAGTCCGAGACATGCTGGAACGATGGCTGGAGCGGCTCCCCGAAAAACAACAGCGCGACATTGTCGCCAGGATGCGCCACAACCCACCAGGATCCCAAAAGGAAGAGAATCAATTCAACGAAGCACTCTTCGAGTTGTTTCTGCACGAATTCTTGCTAGGCACAGGGGGCGAAGTCGTAGTGGATCCCGTGATAAATGGGTTGACACCTGATTTCAGAGTAACTGAAGAACTCGCAGATGGTAGTCAGCTATCCTATGTGATAGAGGCTACGGACATCGACTTGGAGAGAGGCACAAAGTTAGAAAGAGACTGGAACGAGCTTAAGGCGCTCGACACAATAGATGAAATTTATTCTCCTGACTTTCGCGTTGACATTCGAATGGAAGGGAAGCTAAGATCCTCTCCGTCCAAAGCCCATCTAAAGGAGCCTTTCGAACAACTGCTGAGAGAAGCAAAGTACGAGGAGCTCCTTCTCATCGCACAAGAGCAACGGGGACTTAACCTAGCGAGTTTACCTAATGCTTTATTTTCACACCATGGTTGGACGGTGACTGGCCAGTTGTGGCCAGTGTCACCTGAGCGTCGCGGAACGAATATAGGTTTTGTGGGCATCGTATCAAAGGGGGCCGACAGCGTAGACGACATCGGCAAAACGAAAGATCGCATCTATGAGAAGGCGAAACGTTACAAGAATGTGGAAAATTTAGTCATCGCGTTGCGTTGCGACATCTCAAATAGCAGGTTAGATGAAGTGTTGTTTGGAAGCCAACAGTTTACCCTCTATGTTCACGGCGAGCCGACTGACACTACCCCGCTTCCGGAATCTTACAATAGCCAAAGGCTAAACGGCTTTTGTTCAACTCAGGTGGGCCAATCAATCGGCATGTAGTCGGCGTTGTGGCCTGTTATGGAATTCATCCTGGCACCCTAGACAGGTCGAGAGCAGTTTTCTATTCAAACCCTTACTTGATCAGGCCAATGCCGGAATGGACCAAGTTGATGACTCATGCGGAGTACACGGACGGCGAGGTAAGCATAATTGATGGCGTAGCTCCATACACATTCCTACGAGATTACGAAGTTATAGGAAACCCATTCGACTAATTAACAATCCAGAACACATTTGAAGGTGATCTATACGCTCACATAATTGCTAAGAAACTAAATCGGCATGCAATGAACGCCAGCCGCACGGCGCGGAGGAGAGTGAGGCGCTATGGCAGACAAGACGTCGGCGAAGACGGCAGCGCCGCGGACGAGGAGTGGAAATGGCAGAACTCCGCCGTATGGTCGCACGACGGGGTAGTCGCCGCCGCCAAGGCGACTAAGGTCAAGGTGCGGCTGACGTTCGCGCACGGCGCGAGCCTCCCCGACCCCGCCAAGCTGTTCAATGCAAGCCTGGACGCGGACACCATGCGGACGATAGACATCCTTGAGGGCGACACGATAGACGGCATCGCCTTGAAGGCGTTGGTGCGCGAGGCCGTGGCCTACAACGGCAGGCAGGATGGCGTAGGGCCGGTGCTCCTGTCAGGCGGCAACCCGCAGGTCCCGAAGGGGGACGGCGACGGCCCCGTGCAGGACTACATCGCGGCGATGCCGGGGTGGAAGGGCGGCGCCGGGCGCAGCCTCGACAACCTCATCGTGCGCAACGTACCCCATGTGCGCAAGGCCGTGCGGTGGAACTCGCCCTGCTGGAACCTGCTCCGCCCGAATCAAGTAAGGATCCAGACTCCCGCTGGATCGATATCTACGAGGGCCAACTCGACGAGGAGCAGATGGCGGCGTGGGTCCGGCCGGCTGGCTGGGGTTCTGACAAATGGAGAAGGTTCCTTGGAGGGCAGGCGCCGGACCGCTTGGCCCACCATCCACTTCCCTTCTTGACATAATCCGAACGCTTCGCGCCGGTTGCGCTTAGGCCGGAGCTAGTCTTGGACGATGGTCAAGGCGCCGTCGCGGACCGTGACTTGATGGCCGGAAAACTCCATGGGCGCCTCCGCGGCGATCACGTAGCGGTTGTCCACCGACTCCACAGGGGCCGCTCGGCCGCTATCTCGGGCCCACTGCGGGCTGTCTTCCGTCACGATTCCCCCGCCTCCGCCGGGGATTCCGGGCCCCGCCTCGCGCGGGCGCGCCGCGGCGCTGCTCCCTCCGCCCGGCCCCATGCTCATGACGCAGATATTGAACTCCCGTTCTTCCTCGGCGACGAAGCGCGCGAACGCGCGGATGGAAATCTTCGAGACGCCGTAGACGCACGTGCCGATGTTGGGGTGGTCCGTCCGCTGGACCCTCAGCGTCCCCTGGCCAAAGTGGATGATATGCCCGGCGTTGAGCGACTCCATATAGGGAAGAACGTGCTTGGTGCAGAGGAAGGTGCCGCCCAGGTTCGTGTGCATGACTCGCTGGAAGAAACCGAGGTCCATGTCACGGATGCGCGGCCAGCGCGGCGCTCCCTCATGGAAATGGGTGACGATGGCGGCGTCGTTGATGAGCACGTCGATGCGTCCGTATCTCCGGTACACCTGGTCCATCAGCGAGCGCACGTCGCGCTCGACGCACACGTCGGTCGTGACGGGGAGCGCCTCCGCGCCGAGTGCTTCGACTTCGGCCACAACCGTGTCCATTGGAGCGATGTCGGCGATGGCGAGCCGGGCGCCCTCCGCGGCGAACGTCTTCGCCACCCACCGACCGATACCCTTCGCGCCGCCGGTTACGACGACCACCTTTCCTTGAACAGACATCAGGCCCTCCTTGCTCCTGCCGAACGAGTGTTCCCTGAGATCTTCTGAGCCCGCACTTTACCAGTTGAGGCGCGTCTGCCGTGTCGGGGGTATAGTTGAGCCGGGCGGCTCGTGTGGCGGTCTGGACTCCGGCCCAGGAGGAAGACGATGCTGACGCAAGAGCAGAACGACAGGCTAACGAGGGTTGGCCCCGGTACCCCAATGGGGGAGCTGATGCGCCGTTATTGGCATCCCATCGCTGCCGCCGGCGAGCTGAAGCGCAACCCCACGAAGGCTATCCGGTTGCTCGGCGAGGACCTCGTCCTGTTCAAGGACCGAAGCGGCGGCCTGGGACTGATCGAGGCCTCGTGCGCACACCGCAGGGTCAACCTATTGTTCGGCATCCCCGAGGAGCGCGGCCTGCGGTGCCCGTACCACGGTTGGCTCTATGACGAGACCGGCCAGTGCCTGGAGATGCCGGCCGAGGCCTCCGATTCCACCTTCCCGAGCCGCGTCCAGCTCAAGGCCTATCCGGTCGAGCAGCTGGGCGGTCTGGTCTTCGCCTACCTTGGCCCATCGCCCGCGCCGCTGCTCCCAAGATGGGAGCCCTTCGTCCGCGAGGGCATGGTCCGCTCCATCGGCTGGCTCGTCATCTCTTGCAACTGGCTTCAGATCATGGAGAACTCCATGGATCCGGTGCATAACGAGTATCTCCACGGCTACTTCAACAACTACATCCTCGAACGCATGGGCGTGCTGGAGGACCGCGGACGGCTTGGGGAGCGTCAGTTCACTCCCGGCCCCGACGCCAACCGGCACTGGCGGCGCGGCGCCAAGGTCACCCACCACGTAAAGGTCGGCTTCACCCAGTTCGAGCATGGGGTGCTCAAGCACCGGCTCATGGAGGACGAAGACGAGGCCACCTCGCCTGGCTGGACGGTCGGGCACCCCGTTGTCATCCCTAATCTCGAGCACGGCTCTCGGGGACGCGGTTTCCAGATTCGAGTGCCCATGGACGACACGCACACCTACTACGTCTACTACAATGAGCACGACCCGCTTCCGGGAGAAAGCACCGAGCAAGAGCCGGAGGACATCCCCGTCTTCAAGGTCCCCCTGCCCGGGGTGGACGGGGGCGGCCTACCCATCTGGGAGCTGCTCGACGACGCCAGCGGACAGGACAACTTCGCATGGACGTCGCAGGGGCCGCTGACTCAGCGATGGCTCGAAAAGCTCGGACAAACGGACGTTGGCATCCTCATGTACCGTCGCCTCCTCAGCGAGCAGATCAGGGTTGTCGAGGACGGCGGCGAGCCGATGAACGTCTTTCGGGACCCCCAAAAGAACCAGCGCATCGTGCTGCCCTGCGACGGACAGGCCGCCAGCGCGGCCAGCCCGGACTGGCGGTACGCGCGAAAAGACCTGACGACAATCGGCGTGCGCGGCAAATACGACACTGTGGAGCTGCAACACGCCGCCGTCGGCGGCAAGCCCCTCCCGGCGCCGATGCCCCAGCCGGCCCGCGATATCGTCGCCGCCTCGTCAGGCTAAGGACGAACGACGAGTCCGGCCCCACTGCGCGTACGGGAGGTGGACCCTTGTCGACCGGACAACGAAGGAACGGGCAGGTAGTCCGAGTCGGCGTCATAGGCCTCGGCGGCGCGGCTGTCGGCATGCTCGCCAAGTTCACCAAGACCCCGCGGTTCGAAGTGACCGCGGTGGCGGACATCGATCCCGAGATACTCGCTCGATTCGACGCTGATTTCCCGGGGACGGCCCTGTTCAACACTGCTGACGACCTCTGCGAGAGGGGCGAGGTCGATCTCGTCTACATCTCCACGCCCACCCATCTGCACGTCGAGCACGCGCGCGCCGCGATGTCCAACGGGAAGCACGTGCTCACCGAGAAGCCGCTCGCCCTGAGCATCGAGGACGCCGACTCCATCATCGCCGACGCGAGGCGCTACGGCGTCCTTTTGGGCGTCAACGTGCCCATCAGCTTCGAGCCTCTGGCTCAGAAGCTTCGTGAGATCGTTCGCAGCGAGGAGCTGGGCCCGCTCCGCATGGTCCATCACTGGCGTTACCACGACTGGCTGTACCGCCCCCGCTCGACCGGCGAGCTTACGCCGGAGCCCGGCAGCGGACTGCTATGGCGCGACGGTCCGCACCAGCTCGACCTGCTGCGCACCATCGGCGGAGGCCTCGTCCGCAGCGTCCGTGGGTACGTCGGCACGTGGGATCCGGGCCGACGAGTGCCGGGAGCGTACGTGGCGTACTTGGAGTTCGAGGACGGATGTGTGGCCACTGCCGTCAACAACGGGCACGACCACTTCCAGTCGAGCGAGATGGTCTTCGGGAGCGACGAAGGGGTCTCCTATGGCGTTGCTCGCCAAGAACGGATCGCCGAGGGCGTGAGCGAGGAGCGGGAAAACGAAGAAGCGAGGGCGGAGCGCTACGGAGGGGCGCGCTCCGCCTTCAATAGAGGCGATAGAGGCGAACAGGGAGGCGCACGGCAGGGCGGTGGCTGGATTCTCGGCGGTCCGTTGTTGGCCAGCTTCGACCGCGCTGACGTGAAGATGTCGCCGACCGGCCTGACGGTGTACGGGAACGACGGCCGGTCCGAGATTCCCGTTCCGCACTCGCACATGGAAGGCAGGAATCGCCGCATCGATGATTTCTACGAGGCGATCGTCGACGGCCGGCCTCTCCGAGCAGACGGTCCATGGAGCAAGGCGACGCTCGAGCTCATCATGGCCATCGAGGAGTCGAGCGAGCAGCGGCAAGAGATTGTCCTCTCCCACCAGACGCCATATCTCGACCCCTAGCACCCGTTCTGAGCAACGTCCGTTTTGCTAGCTGGGCGGCGGTCGGTCGCGGGAGCGTGTCTCCGGTCCCAACGCGGCCATGATGAGGGCGCTGACGCCGAGCCAGGCGGCAGTCGTGAGGAATGCGGAGCCGAACCCCCACGTGTCTACGATGGCGCCGGCCGCAACCGGGCCGACGAACGAGCCGAGGTTCTGAAAAACGGACCACACCCCGAGGAATGCGCCGCGTCGGTCCACGGGCGCGAGGTCCATGGCGAAGGTCTGGGACGCGCCGATGGTCATCGACTGTCCGACGCCGTAGACGAGAGCGACCATGAGCGCTCCCGTATAGTCGCGGCTCATCGATAGGAGTATGGCTGTGCCCGCCAGCAGGAGCAGGCCCGGCACCAGCGACGGTTTCCTCCCGAACCGGTCGACGATGACGCCGTTTGGGAAGGCGGCGAACAGGGTAACGATGCTGGCGATGCTGATGAGCGTTCCCACGTCGCCGTCCGTCAGCCCAGCCTCTACCTTCGATTGGATCGGGAACAGCGATTGGAACACGCCTTGGGTCATCAGGTGGATGCCGAATGTGCAGAGCGCGAGCGCCGCGAACCCCGGACTCAGCAGGATAGGCAGAATCGCGCGGCTCTCTTTCAGGCTCGCGGCGGGCCGCTCCCTGCCGCGCTCCGGCAGCTCCGGCTCGGGCCGCGTCTCGGCCATCATCTTAAGGATGATGAAGGTGACGATGAGCTTCGCCACGGCGTTTACGAGGAAGACGTAGCGTAGGCCGAACATGTACGCGATGCCCGCCGCCAGCAGCGGTCCCGCCACCTGCCCGACCTTCAGTGCGGTGGTGCGGAGCGCCACCGCCCGCCCTCGGTTTCCCGTCTCGCTCAGGTCCGCGACCATGACGATGGAAGTGGTGTTGAACATCGTCAGGCCGATGGCGCCGACGAACTCCAGCGCAAAAAACTGGACGTAGTTCTGCGCGAAGACGTCGCCGATCGAAGCGACTGCCCGGATACTGCTGCCCATGGCGGCCAGCGGCCGCCGTCCCATCCGATCGATGAGGAAGCCCGTAATCGGCCCGGAGACGATCCGCGAGAGGGCGAGCGACGAGATAAGCAGGGTGACCAGGAAGACCGATCCAGTGAACTCGAAGGCCATCAGCGGCCGGCCGAGAGTCTGCGCGCCGCTCCCCGCCCCCCAGACCAGGAACGCGGCGAACAGCGGGAGCCCTCCACGGCTGATCAGGGCCGTCGCCATCGCTCGTCGGACCAGAAGGCGCATATGCACTCACCCGTCGCCGTCGTCACCATGGACGGCGTCCGGCGCGATAGTGAAGCTCGGCTCGGCTTGCCCGATCGGCCCTCACGCTGGCGCGAGTCGGCTCAAGGGCTCAACGGGGGCGTCCGCATCATAGCAGCGCGGGCGCCCCATATCCCGCAATAGGTCGTTCCCCATCGCCGAGCGTTCTTCTGCGGCTTTCCGCCGAGCCCGGCGTCTCGGTAGGATGGCCTGCTTACAGAATGAACAGCGTAGGACTTGCTCCGCATTCAGGAGAGGACTCGTGAACGGGATGGATTTCCAGTCTGGATACGTTGGGCCGTATGGCGTCATCGACGGCTGAGCGCCGCCCGCCCGCCTCCCCTAAGCTGGTGATTTCGACTGCGACGGTGTGTTGGTCGATAGCGAGCCCGTGACCCGCCACGTCATTGGACGTGTTCTCGCGCGCTACGGCTTGCGACTGAAGTTGGACGAGGTGCGGGCACACTTCCACGGGGTCTCCAATAGCCACGTTCAGAGTGTGGTGAGGGCGCAGTGGGGCGTGTTGTTGCCGGATAACATCGGGGACCTTATCGAGGACGCGGAACGGGCTGCTGTGGAGGACGGGCTCCGGGCGGTCCTCGGGGTCGCAGAGGTCGTGCGGTTGGTTACCGCGTCGGAGTTGGCGTCTTGTGTCGCATCGAACGGTTCTCCCGCTGCGATAGAACAGCGGTTGAAGCTCACCGGTCTCTACCCTTGGTTTGAAGGACGGCTGTTCAGCGCCTCGATGGTGGCGCGCGGCAAACCCCATCCCGACGTGTTCCTCCATGCTGCAGAAAGCATGGGATTCTCTCCTAAGCAGTGCGTGGTCGTCGAAGATAGCGATGCAGGGATACAAGCCGCTCTGGCAGCCGGGATGAGGGTCTTAGCGTACACGGCGGGACCGGATGCGGCAGCGGCTGGCTCCGCGGGCGTCGAAACGTTCACGGACATGGCTTCGCTGCCCGCACTGCTCGGACTGTAGACCGCTAGCCGCCGTCGGCTTCCCCGACGTGAAGCCGCCTCTCAGGCCGTCCGTCCCTTGCGCCTCGTGGAACGCGGCGCTCTTAGAAACCGTATAGGCGGGAGGGATTGTCGGACAGTATCTTCCCCAAGACCTGAGGCGACACGTCCTCGCGTCCTCGCAGCAAGTGGATCAGCTCCGGCTCCGCGGACTGGTCCCCGTGCCCGTAGTCCGAGCCCGTGATCATATTGTCCTCGCCGATATGTTCGAGGATGTAGGGCAGGTCCTCGTCCGCCTCGCACGCAACGAAAAGCCGGTTCTCCCGGAAATACTCCGGCCCGAACGCCTCACGGGCGACCTTGAGACGCCGATGGAGGAAGTGGACTAGGTAGGGGACCCACGATGAGTTCGCCTCGATGAACCCCCACCGCAGGTCGGGGAAGCGCTCGGGAATCTTGCTGTAGGCCAGGTCGTAGAAGGCCATCACCGGCAGGAGCCGTACGTCGGGGAACACGGAGCTCAGGCGGCTGTCGAAGAACTCCGTGAGGACTGGCGATCCAGGGCCGGTGTGGACACAGATGGGAAGGTCCAGGCGCTGCGCCTCCTCGTACACCGGGAAGAAGTACGGCTCCGCTAGTGAACGGTCCTTCTCCACTCCCTTAAAGAGCACGCCGCACGCGCCGTTCTCCTTGCCGAAGTGGAGCTCCTCCATGGTCTTGTCGAGGTCGCGCAAAGGCGGGACCACAATCCAGCGCATGCGGCCCCCCGACCGGGAGCAAGCGTCCGCCATGAAGCGGTTGTAGGACCTCGCCAAGGCCACTTCCAGCGCGACGTCGTGCGTGAGAAAGCCTATGAACAGCGTGGGGTAGATAATTTGCATGTCGACGCCCATGTCCGTCGCGTCGATCAGGCGAGCGTCGATATCCGTCATCGCGCGCTTGTGCCACGACGGCGAGTTGCGGATCTCGTCCTCGATGGGAGGCGTCGCCAGCGCCTGACCGCCCTTGCCGGGCGGATGCGGCACAAACTTGCTGTCGATGATCCAGAAGTTGCGGACGTTCCCGTTGTTCGGGTCGGCGCTGGCAACGAGTTGAGGCTTCCGGTGCGCCATCTCCTCGTCGAAGAAGTCCCAGACGCGCTCCGATTCGATCACATGCGTATCAGCGTCAATCACCGTTGTCATTTCGTACTCCTTTGCGACCTGCGTCCTGTCTGCGTCGGTGGTAGCGGCTTAGTCCTCTTCCTCGTAAGTGAACTGGTAGTCCGCGTCGAGGTAGGCCTCTTCCGGCATGAGGCTGGCCAGCTTCCGCTCAGCGAGCTCGGCCTCGAACT
Organism: Dehalococcoidia bacterium; assembly: GCA_965219425.1. GTDB lineage: Bacteria > Chloroflexota > Dehalococcoidia > Lucifugimonadales > Australimonadaceae > S5-327. The sequence continues at coordinate 2,344,667 of OZ244741.1, read as the reverse complement.
TCTGCCGTATCCAGGGGTCCTCCTCCGGGTACTCGATCTGGTCGTTCTGGTACTGGACCCGCTCACTCTGGCCCGTGCCGCGCGGGGCGTGAAAGGCCAGGTACCGCGCGGGGGCCTCTCCGATGTTGAAGTGCTGATGGAACCAACGGTTGGGCGGCACGAAGACGCTGCCCTCATGCCACGGAACGACCACCCGCTCGCCCCCTTCCGGCCACATCACGGAGTAGCCCTCTCCCCCCGGGATGACGATGACCACGCCGGGGCCGTGCCGGTGGCCCTTCTTGTACGTGCGCGACGGGAACACGGACATGTGGCTCCACATCGTTGAGCCGGGGAACATGACGCCCACGCGGTGGCCGCCCGCGCCTCGCTCTTGGTAGGTGTGCAGCTTGTCCCACGCGAGCATGTCCGGGAAGAAGCGACCGTTCCAAACGACCCGGCCGGCGGCCCTGGGATGGTCCACCGGCGTCGACGTCGCCTCGGAGTACAGGTCGCCTTCGCCCATGATCTCAGTGTTCACGAAGTCGTTATCGAAGAAGAACTTCGGGTCGGGCACGATGCTCATGGAGATAGGCAAGTAGTTGTAGTGAAGGAGTCGCACGAGCTGCGAGCCGCTGGAGTTGGCGAGCTGATAGTGGTAGCCCCTCGGCACGATGAACATGCTGTGCTTGCCCCACTCGAAGGTCCGCTTCGGCCCGTCGCCGGCCCAGATCGTCGTCATCCCGCGACCCTCGACGACGTATATCACCTCGTCGAGCGAGAACCGGTGGGGCGGGAGCGTCTTGGCGGGCGGAATCTCCGTGACGCGCGCCTCGGTCACGCCCTCCTGGCCGGCCAAGACGAGGAAGGCCGCGTTGCACTCGCGCTCCTCCCACGGCCCCACCTCGATCTCGCGTACGTCCTCGACGTAGTAGCCGCGGTGAATCGGAAGGCCGGTGGTCTTGATCCACTCCTCGTAGGGGGAGGGACGGCGGTAAGGGTTGCTCGCGGCCTGCTGCTGATCGTTCGTAGTCGTCATGGCCTACCTCCTGGCTGTGCCTGACCTCTCGCGCGTGCGCCCCGGCGGCGCTCCGGCCCGGCGAGAGTAGAAAGCCCCCTCCGATGTGTCAAGCGAGCACTAGTAGGGGACCGGCGTCTGGAGCGACATCGCTACCTCCCGCCGCTCATTGGACGACTGCAAGACGCCGAGGATCACCTCGAGGCTCGCTCTTCCCCATCGCGCGTCGGGGAAGGTCTGACGCTCCTCCCTGATGGCGTCGCGGAGCTCGGTCAGCTCGCCGCGCCCGTGCCCTCTGTTGTCGAATGTCACCTCACGCCTGCCGTGCTCGTCATAGATGTACAGGCCGTCCGGCGATTGGCGGATGTCGCCTCCCTCGCAGCTCGCGATGGTCAGCCCAAAGAAGGGTTGGCGCCGGTCGCTCGACATGCGCTGAGCGCGCTCGCGCTCAGCGCGCACGCCTGCGAAGGTGTACTTGATGTCCGCCTCCACGGAGCTGTCGTACCGCTCATGGACTTCAGGCGCGTCGATGTCCCGCTGTTGGCCGCCTTCGCCGATGCCCCACGTCATCTCGGTGATGTCGAAGAATCCGTACCCGTTGAACACCATCGTCGCGGCGATTCCGTCCTCGAACTCGAGGAACGCGGTGTAGTTGCCCTCTGCCAGCGGAAAGGACGGGTTCCAGCGGCCCGCGATGGCGCGCACGCTCTTCACCATGCCGCCGCCGATGCCGCGGACGACGTCGGTCTGATGCGGACCCTGGCGGTACAGCACGCCGCCGCCCATGCTCGAGTCGACCTCCGAACCCAAGCGCGGCTGTCCCGAGATCCAAGGCTTGTACTCCCATGTATTGAGCTGCACCAGCCGTCCTAGCTCGCCGCTGGAGACGACCTCGCGCATCCGTCGAATGGGCGGGTCGAATATCTTCGAGTGCCCTTGCACGTAACGGACGCTGTTCCGGTCGACGGCGTCGACCATGGCGTGCGCCTGGTCGAGGGTGACCGCCATGGGTTTCTCGCATATCACGTGCTTGCCGTGCTCGGCGGCGATGATGGTGTGCTCGGAGTGGAACGGGTTAGGCGTACATACCCAAACGGCGTCGACGTTGGGGCTCTCGCACATCGCCTCGACGCTGTTGAAGGTCTCGACGCCGTATTTCTCGCGCGCGGCGTCCAGGGGCTCCTGACGGATGTCCGCGACAGCCGTCAGCTTCACGTCCTCGATCGTGTCAACGGTCCCGAGGATCGTTCGCGAGACGCTGCCCAGCCCGGCGAGTCCGACTCTCAAAACGGGTCCCATGGCCACCTCCCCCTCGGTTGCGCTTGCGCATTGAATATGTTTGCGCTTGCTCGGTTGCGTTGGGCCTAGACGCCTTCGCGCCGCCAGACGCAGGCCATCGTTCTCGCGGCTGAGGATAGTCCACCCGCGCCGTTCTTACATGAAACGAGCCCCGTCATTGACGGAGCTCGTTTCACCAGCGTTCTCAGCACTGCCGGTTGATCAGGGCCGAGTCACCCGGCCTGTATCAATCGGGTCTTCCGCGATTGTGCACAGGAGCGGGTCCTCTTCGCCGCCGTCGCACAGCACCCACTGGGAGGTCGCGAGCACCGCGCGGGTGTCCTGGTCGACCAGACGCACCGTTACGACCTGAAAGTCCTCTTGCACGAAGCCGGCCAAGAAGCGCCCGTCTCTGCCGTCGATGGGGAGCCCCAGAGCGAAAGCCCCGTCGGAGTTCGCCTGCCGCAGCGCCGGTCCTTGCTCGTCGCCGAACAGCAGGATGGTCACGGCCTCGCCGCCGGGCTCGAGCATGATGTCGAACCATCGTCCCGGCTCTAGACCTGCGCCTACGAACCAGGCGCCCTTGCTGCGCTCCCGGCCCGGCCAGTTCATGACCGACGGGTAGATCTCAAAGCTCACCGCTGATTTCAAGGCGTCGGAGCCGGCGGGGCCGGGAGGGCCAGGGGGACCCGCAAGCCCTTGCGGGCCGGGAGCGCCGTCCTCCCCCTGCGCTCCGTGTTGCCCGGGACTGCCGTGTTCTCCGGGGGCTCCTTCCTGGCCATGCTGGCCGGGCGCGCCGGGAGATCCGGCGAGTCCCTCCTGGCCATGCTGGCCTGGTGCGCCTGGAGGACCTGGCGGCCCCTCGGGCCCCTCTGGCCCAGGTGGGCCCTCCGTTCCTGCCGGGCCGGTGCAGGCCGCCCCGAAGAGCGCGCCGATGGCTAACAGAAGCACCAGGCTCATGCGTCTGGCGATGAAGAATTGCTTCATGGAACCCCCTTTCGGACCCGTTGACGGAAGCCTAAGCCGCCGGGAAGCAGACCATTGCTCTAGCGTGTCTGTCAAGCGGCTGGAGCTGCGCGGCAATCATTGGCCATCACAATCCGATGCGTCGTCGGCGCACTCCAACGTTGTAGTAGCGGCGTGCGTAGGAATCCTCACAAACTGCAGCCATTCTGTAAACTTGGGCATCATGTGGGCCATATCATACGACGGAATGCCAAGCAAGAGGTTTGACAGGACTCACCGGGCCGCGCTAGGCTCGCGCCGCCTGGCGCCGGACGCCGCCCGGAGGGGTTCACGCCGGAACAGCGAGGCTGCGCCGTATACTATCGTTCGTTCGCAGAGCTATCGAGGTTTGCAAGCGCCACGGCATGTCCGAGGGGGCAGCCAGTTTAGATTGGCAGGGAGGTTCGATTCATGAATCGAAAGCACATATTCCTCACAGTGACCACGGCGATCGTGCTCGGACTGGCCGTTGTTGCTTGCGGGTCTGACCCTACGCCAACGGCAAGGCCGACGGCCACACCGCGACCGGCGGCGACGGCGACCCCAAACCCTGTGTTGTTGCCCACCCCCACGCCGCGGTCAGGCCAGGCGGCGCTCGCTTCGCTCCCTACCCCCACGCCGCGGCCGGGCCAGGCGACGCCAACCCCGCTCCCCACTCCGACGCTGCGGCCGGGCCAGACGCCGTTCGTCCAACCCCCGACTGCCACGCCCGCGCCGACCCCCACGCCGGATGCGAGCTTTGAGGGCAGGTGGAACGCGCTCATCGAAGCCGCCCAGGAAGAGGGCGAGCTGGTGATCATCGCCGGAGGCAGCGCTTCCATCGGCATGAAGAACCACCTCGAGTACTTCCAGAACAAGTTCGGAATCAAGGTCATCGTGGGGCGCGGCTCCGGCACTGACCAATCGAACCGCCTGCTTGCCGAGCGCGGCAACGGCAGGTACACCGCCGACGTCGTCCACGTCGGCCCCACCTCTGGGAACACGCGGCTGATTCCCAACGGCGCATACGACCCCATCACGCCGCTCTTGTTCCACCCCGAGGTGGTCAATCAATCCCTCTGGCTCAACAACCAGCACCACTACGCCGACCCTGACCAGGACAAGATATTCCTGTGGAACGGCGTCGCGGACGTCGAACGCTTCCCCTCCTGGTACAACACCGAGCTGGTCTCACCCGACGAGCTGCCGCGCTCCGTGGATGAGATCTTCAACCCGCGGTGGAGAGGCGTCATCGCCATGCTGCCGCCCACCACAGGCGGCGCCGGCGGCACTTGGTTCGAGATGTACATCCACCCCGACTTCGGCCCCGATTTCGTCGAGCGGTTCATCAGGGAGCTGGACGTCACCTTCACGACAGACACCCTTGGCATGGCGAACGACTGGTGCAAGGCAAGTACCACGCCCTCCACGGGGGTGTGGGGACACAGGACCTTGACGACCTGAGGGACAAGGGCCTCCCCATCGACCGGCCCGATATCGACATCGCTTCAATCAAGACCATCTCTCCTTCGGGCAGCAGCAACAACGTGGCAGTGCTCAACCGGCGGCCCAACCCCAATGCTGCGCAGCTCTACGTCAACTGGCTGCTCTCCCGCGAGGGCCAGACCGTCTGGCAGAACGACCCCAACCGGGACCAGAACCCGACGCTGCGGACCGATAACATCCCGCCGGGCACCACCTTGGAGCGTGAGCGGCGCAAGGAGGGCGTCTCATACGTCATTCTCCTCGCCCAGCCGGAGGTGCTGGCCAAGAGGGACGAGGCGCTCGCATTCGCGTCGAGGATATACGAGGAGACGCGATAGATAGGGCATGACCACGGCCCCCGTGTCGCCATGAACGGCGCGGGGGTCGGCTCTCGTTTCCGTTCACGCCCGCCGCCCGGCGCCGGGATAAGGGCGGACTGGTTGGGGGTGGAGACCGACGATGGCGACCATAGCTCGAAGCCCTTCGTCCGGAGCGGTGCGGCTCCGACGCCTGCTCCGGTCAGAGTCGAGCACGTTCATGATGGCGGCTATTGTCATCGTGATGGGCTTCTTCCTTATCTGGCCCGTGGGCGTCATCTTCATAATGAGCTTCAACACGGCGCCCGAGATGTTCATCGGCGAGCGGCTCTGGGGCCTGGACAACTGGCGCACCGGCTTCGACGACGGACGCATCCCCCGCGCGATCTGGAACACGTTCATGGTCTGGGGGCTCCAGTTCATCATCGCGATGCCCGTGTCCATCGCCATCGCATGGGTGCTGGCCCGCACTCGGATTCCCTTCAGCCACGGCCTGGAGTTCTTCTTTTGGATCGCCTACATCACCCCGGGCGGGGCTATCGCCTGGATACTGTTGCTGGACCCCGACCTTGGCTATATCAACCTGCTCTTCAAGCAGCTCCCGTTCGTCGAGGGCCCATTCTTCGACATCTTCAGCGTCGCGGGCATCGTCTGGACCGGCCTCATGGGCAACGGCATCGCGTTGAAGGTCATGCTCCTCACGCCCGCGTTCCGCAACATGGACTCGGCGTTGGAAGAGGCGGCGCGCGTTGGCGGAGCCACCAATATCAGGACGATGGTCCGGATCACCGTCCCTCTCATGATTGCGCCGATCGCCTTGGTGACGGCGCTGCAGCTCATGCGCATCTTTCAGTCGTTCGAGACCGAGCTGCTCCTCGGCGTGCCCATCGGCTTCTTCGTCTACTCGACGCTGATATTTGAGCAAGTCAGGCTGAATGAGCCGCCCCTGTACGGGCAGGCCACAGTGCTCGCCTCGGTGACGCTGGTCGTGCTTGCGTTCATCATTCCGATGCAGCGGTGGATTCTTCAACGCCGCCGGTATACGACCATCGCCAGCGGCTTCAAACCGGGCCTGATAGACCTCGGCGCGTTCAAGTGGCCGGTCTTCAGCGCTATAGGCTTGCTCCACGCGCTCCTGACGTTCGTGCCCGTGGCCGCGCTGCTCCTCGGCAGCTTCATGTGGCGGACGGGTTTCTTCAACGTCGAGGGCGCCTTTACGCTGGATAACTGGCGGTTCGTGTTCCAAGAGGAGGTCTTCCTCATAGCGGTCCGCACCACCCTCATTCTGTCGTTCACGACGGCGCTTCTCAGCCCGGTCCTCTTCTCCATGATCGGCTACGTACTGGTGCGTACGCGCTGGCGCGGCCGCTGGATGCTTGACTCCATCATCTGGGTGTCGGCCGCTATACCGGGCATGCTCACGTCCCTCGGACTGCTGATGGTGTTTCTCGGGACTCCCGGCCTGGCCTTCCTCTACGCTACGATTTGGGCGCTGCTCATCGTGGTCATCCTCCAGGGAAATACGACCGGCGTGAACATATCCAAGTCGGCAATCGTCCAGGTGGGCTTCGAGATGGAGGAGGCTGCGCGCATCGCGGGCGCCGGCTGGGTGAGCGCGTACTTCAGGATATGGCTGCGGCTCCTCATGCCCACGCTCATCCTGCTGGGCACGCTGAACTTCACCATCGCCGCGGGAACGACCGCCAGCATTATCCTGCTGGCCTCGCGCGAGACCATGACCATGTCGCTTCTCACCCTGGAGTACGCTATGAATGGGTGGCGCGAGGCTGCGAGCGTCCTGAACATCCTCGTCGCACTGATTATCTTGGGCACGGCGCTCACTGCCCGGAGGTTCGGCTTGCGTCTGGGGGTGCGCCACGACTCGCCGCGGACGGCTGAGCGAGCGCAAACGGCCCCGTCCGTACGACAGGAGGTGGCACATGCTGACAGCGGAAGATAATGAACTGTTCACCAGGGTTGGTCCCGGAACCGCGGGAGGCGACCTGCTCCGTCGGTACTGGCATCCCATTTGTACTACGAGCGAGGTGACTCCTGAGAAACCCACGCGCCGCGTCACCCTGCTCGGCGAGCATCTCGTCGCGTACCGCGATCGCCGGGGCGTGTATGGACTGGTCGCCGAGCGCTGTTCACACCGCAGCGCGTCGCTCTATTACGGGTACGTCGAAGAGGATGGCATCCGCTGCGCATACCACGGCTGGCTCTTCAGCGAGGAGGGCCGGTGCTTGGAGCAACCCTTCGAGCTGAAGCAGGAGACGACGAAGGAGGCCTTCCGCCACACCGCGTACCCTGTACAGGAGCTCGGCGGTCTGCTTTTCGCCTATCTCGGTCCCCAGCCGGCGCCGCTGCTGCCCAGGTGGGACGTGCTCGCCCGCGAGGACGGCAACCGCACCGTGGAAGTCCATGAGGTGTTGGGGTGCAACTGGCTGCAGTGCCAGGAGAACTCGTTAGACCCTGCGCACACCTACTACCTTCACCTCCGCAGAATGGTCGAGAAGGGCAAGTTCCGCGGCAGGGAGCTCCGGGCCCCCGAACGCTACTCGTTCCAAGAACATCCCTTCGGCATCGTGAAGCGCCGCGTCTTCGGCGGGGACGGCCACCTGCACTGGGAGCAGCTCGGACATCCCGCCATCTTCCCGAACATCCTCCGGCACGCCACCGAACGGCTGAGCGCGACGGGCAATCCCACGCCCGAGGAAGCCTCTGCGTGGCCTATCGACTTCCAGATCCGAGTGCCCGTCGACGACACTCACACGCAGATTTACATCATCTATTTCACGCCCACGCCCGACGGCACGCTCGAAGGTGTGAGCGGCGAGTCCGTGTTCGCCTACAACAAGGTCCGCGACGACAATGGCGACTTCCACCTAGAGACATTCCCCAGCCAGGATGAGATGGCCTGGGAGACCCAGGGCCCGATAGCGGACCGCACCATCGAGCGGCTGGGGGTCTCGGACATGGGAATCGCCATTTGGCGTCGGCTCCTTCACGACCAGATCAAGATCGTTCAGGACGGAGGCGACCCCATGTGCGTCTTCCGCTCCAATGACGGCATCATCGATGTCGGTCCGTCGCGCGAATGGAACGGCGAGCGCTACGTTCCCAAGATCTGGGAGGGCTGGGGCGACGGCAAGGTCTGGACAACGCCGGAGGTGTGGCTCGGCCACGAGTCGGCAATCGCCTCGTAGACGGTGTGATTTCGACCCGGCCTGAGCGCCAAACACGGGTCGCCCAAAACACGGGTTGCTAGGAAAGGAGCATTCCCATGGCCAACGAGCGTAACGAATCGTGGAGTCTGACTCCCTTCGAGCGTTGGGTGCAAGGCGAAGGCCTGAAAATCATCACCCAGCATACGATTCCGGACTTGTTCACTGAGGAGCTCGCGCCTTGGGAGCGCACTGGCTGCGACGCCGCGCTGCTCGACCTGACGCACCACCCCTCCGAGCAGCGGTTGGTCCAGAACCAGGGAGGCATCCGCTACCTGATCGAGATTCCGCCGGGAGGCACGCTCAACCTCGAACGCCATATGTACGAGGAGATTTTCTACGTCTTGGCAGGACGCGGAGCAACCACCCTCTGGTACGACGGGACCCCCCGGCAGACCTTCGAGTGGCGGGCGGACAGCGTCTTCGCGATACCGCTCAATGCTTGGCACGAGCTGTACAACGGAAGCGGCACAGACCCCGTCCGCCTGTACGTGGCCACCAACATGCCGCACATCTTCAACCTTTTCGCCAGCGCCGATTTCGTTTTCAACACGCCCAAAGCGTTCACGGACCGGTTCGATCCCAGCGATGAGATGTACTTCAGCGGCCAGACCACTCGGGTAGCCGACCGTCTGATGACCGCCAACTTCATCCCCAGCGTCATGAACATGTCGCTGGACCAGTGGTCGTACCGGGGACCCGGCGCGAATATGTTCGTGATCATGGCCGGCGGACGCTACATCTGTCACGTGTCCGAGTTCCCCACCGCTTCCTACAAGAAGGGGCATGGCTTCGGCGGCGCGGCGCAGGACCCCAGAAGGGGACAGACGACCGATGTCAGCTACCTGTTCCTGACCGGCGAGGGTTACGACCTGCAGTGGCCTCCCGGAGCCATGCCGGGGCCGGACGTCGAGTGGGCGCGGTGCGACTTCAAGTCGGGCTCGCTCATGTCGAATGGGCACGGCGGCCATCAGCACTTCAACGTCAGCGACGAGCCGGCGCGCTACTTGGTCTTCCGCGAAGGACATCCAGGGTACGCCGGCGGTGGCGCGAGGGCTGGGGAAGGCCAGGGACAGATCGAGTTCGAGGATGAGGACCCGCGCATCCGCGAGACGTTCGATCGAGAGTGCGCAGCCTGGCGCGCGGCGGCCTCCTCCGAACGCGGAGGCGCATAACAGGCGAGGTGCGCCCTGTCGGCATGGGGACCATCCTGCGGATATTCGCGCCGCTCACCGCCTTCATCACCTTTTGGACCGCCGCATGGCTCGTCGCTTGGCTGGAACAGCTGCTCGAACGCTTGGGCCGCGACCCTCAACCGCTGCTCGCCACATTCGAGGACACGTCGGGCGATGTGCGCGTCGTTTGGGTTGCATCGATTGTGGGCTTCTTGCTGGCGATGGGGGGTGTGGCGTTCCTGTTCTTCGGGAAGATCGTCCAGATGCACTCCCGGGCGTGGAGTCGGTTCTGGCTGGCTGCGGCAATCGTCTTCATACTCGCGGGGATGTCTTTCCCGATACTCTTCCCTTCGAAGACAGTCGCGCTCCTCGACGAGCGCGAAGGGTTATTCGCGATGGAGTCGCGGTGGCTCTACGCGTTCTCGAGCGAGCAGCTGCCGTTCGACGAGCTCTCCCGAGTCGATCTCAGAGTACGACGTACGATAAAGAGGGTGGGAAGCGGCGAGACCTGCTTGGTCGGGACCGGCCTCAGCCTCATCCGGCGTCAGGGACCGGCGCTCAGGGTTCCCGGCGGGTTCGACCACGAGGCTATTGGTCGCGCGGTCGCGCGGGCAGCCAACGTGAAGCTTGACATCAACGAAGCTCGCGAGTGCTGACGCTTCGACAGTCGCCCATTGCTCAGTACGCCCATCTCCCCTACGCTGTGCCTCCCGACCTCCTCCCCGCCTGCCGAGAAGGACTAGAGAGAGGATCGCCCGCCCGGCCCACTCGAAGAATGGCGCTAAATGTCACCCAATGTCACCCGTCCTAGACTCCTCACGCCTGCGCATGCTTGCCCAGGCGTGCATGGAGCCTCACTCCCCAGTCCTATCGCCTCATATGGCGGGCCAAAGGAAGCACGCAAAGGTCTCCCGGAAGATGGGCATAGCCCTCGAAGTTATGCCCCGCCCCTGGACTCTGAACGAGGAGGAGCCTCATGACTCAGACAGCGTCCGACTCGCCGAACGTAGACGACCTCAGGGAAAAGGTCGCGCTCTCCTGCCAGATCCTGGCGCAGCACGGCCTCGTGAAGGGGTCGACCGGGCACGTGAGCACTCGTGAGCCCGGCAGCGACAACATACTCATACGGGGGCGACCCCGTGGCGATAAGGGCCTTCGTTTCGCAGAGCCGTCGAGCATCATGCGAGTGGACCTCGAAGGACAACCCGTAGGGGACAATGGCGACGTCAATCGCGTTGGCGAGATATACCTCCACACCGACCTGTACCGGTACCGGCCCGACGTGAACGCCGTTATCCACGCCCATCCTCCCGGCGTCCTTCTCTGCACCATGAACGGCGTGAAGCTGCGCCCTATCTTCAGCGGTTTCGAGCCCGGAGCGATGCGCATCGCGTTGTATGACCTGGCCCCGGTCTACCACCGGTCCATTACTCTGCACACCCGTGAAGAGACATCGCCCTTCCTCGACCTCTTCGCAGACCACAACATGGCCCTGATGCACGGGCACGGCATCGTCGTCGCGGGCAGGAGCGTTGAGGAGGCCACCTCGCGAGCGCTCGCTCTGGAGGATCTTGCGCGGGTGAATTGGCTTGCGCACCTTGGCGGCGGAGCGCCCGACATCTCGGACGAAGACAAGGCCGAGTGGCGCCGCCGCGACCGCGACCCGTCGCGCGAGCGTGGAGGAGGAGGCTGGAATGGCCTCGTCGCCATACTCGAGCACGGCGCCCTCCGGGCCGACTCCCTGGGGATCGGAGCGCAGTTCGGTTGAGAGCAAGAGTCCGCTGCCCACAGTTCAGCGGGCGGCGGACTAGCGGCGCCAAGCGGCGTGCGCTTCTCTATTCGAGGTCCATCGTATTGGGCGCGAAGAGGCTATCAACGTCCATTGGCTCGGGGATGATGTGCTGGTCGACGTCTATTTGCAGCATGGCTTCCATCGCCTTGCGGTTCTTCGCTATGCCCATAGGAAACGGGTCTCCGCCGACCAGGTCTCGATTGCGCAGCGCTTGAAGATCGCGCCGATCGGGGTTGGCTAGACTCGACAGCGAGTCCACGTACAAGTCCTTCGATTCGGCGAACGCCTTGAACATCGCCGGAGCCAGCCACGGGTGCTCCCGTAGCGCCTCGTCCTTAATCGTCATCACGTGCCCGATTGGGTAGACGCCTGTCCTCCTGAAGTATCCCAGCCCCACCTCGTCCGCTTCTTCCTCGGTGAACAGGAGCCGGATGTCTCCTCCCGGCTCGACGGCTAGCTGAAGACCGGCGTCGAGCTCGCCGTCGGCCAGCATCTGTTCGAGCGTCTTCTCCCCCGAGATCTGTGTGACGTTCGGCGGGTTCGTGTACTGCGCCACGTGAGCGTCCTCGCTGACCGAATACCGGATCGAGTCCGTGTCGACGCCGAATTCGTAGTTGAGCAACGCCCGGCACTGCGTGGTGTTCGTCACCGTATACGAGCGCAGCCCCACCCGCTTTCCTTCTAGGTCCTTGGGGCCCGCTATGCCGGACCGGACGTTGTAGGAGATAGGGCTCATGGTGACGTCCCGGTTCGAGAAGATGGGAATGCCGGTGATGGGAATCTTGGACCACTTGGCCGCGACGAAGGTGGTAAGGGCTACTTCCGCAACGTCGAACTCGAGGTTGCGCACCATGCGCCGGTACGTGTTGGGGCTGGCTTGCACGTGCTCCAACACGATGCCTTCCGGCTTAGCCCGCCCATCGCGCAACGCATTCCACTGGCCGTGGGGAAACACAGCGATTTTCAATCGTAGGTCGGCCATGAGTCTGCCTCCTTGACTAACGCCCCTCCACCCGGCCCGGCCGGCCTACCCTTCGAGCTCCAGAGTGCTTGGCTCGAACGCTTCCTCGGGAGGTATGGCGTGCGGGATGATGTGCTGGTCAGCGGTGAACCCGATGAACGTCTCGAGAGTTGCCCTGTTGGCTTCGACGCCGAACGGGAGCGGGTCGCCTTGCAGGACTCCTCGCGCCTCCCTGGCCCGCTCATCTTCATTCTCGAGGTCCGCGTGCGTGTCGAGCGCCGGGAGAAACTGCTCCTTCGCCTGCCTGAACAGACCGAACAGCTCGGCCGCAAGCCACGGATGGGCGGCGAGATGCTCGTTGCGGACCACCAGCGTGTGATTGATGGGGTAGACGCCTGTCCCTTTCAGCCACGAGGCGGCAGCGTCTTGAGCGTTTGGAATCAAGGGTAAGAACCCGTTCTCCAACGAGGGCGCCACGCCGATTGCCGCGTCGATCTCGCCGTCGCGGAGCAGATCGGCAAGGCTCCGGTCGAACGGGGCCGACTCGACGTTCGCCGGGGCCTGATACTCCGCAACGTGCTCGTCGCTGTTGATGACCCAGGTAACCGCGTCGAGGTCCACGCCGTATTGCGACTGAAGGATGCCGCGCGTCCAAACGCCCGTGGTCACCGTGTACGCCCGGACTCCAACTCTTCGGCCGTGAAGATCTGCGGGAGCCTCGATGCCGGATTTGACGTTGCAGACGATAGAGCCGTGGTGGAAGGCCCGCACCAGGAAGACCGGCAGGGCTGTGATGAGTATTCCGTGGGCCCGAGCGCAGAGGTACGTGGACAGTGCCATCTCCGAGACGTCGAATTCGAGGTCGCGGATCATGCGACGGAACGCGTTGATTATGCTGGGCGTCTGAATGTGCTCGAACCCCACGCGCTCAGAGACTACCGTTCCGTCCTTGAGCGGGCGTGTGTGTCCGTAATCGCCCGTCGCCATCTTTAGTGCAAGAGTCGCCATAGTCGGCTTCCTTCCTAGGCGGCGTCAAAGGCAGATTGCCCTACGATTCCTCTTTGTTCCACTGGAAGGGTCCGGCGACGCCAGCGGGAATGGGGACCGGCTCCGTCGCCGGTTCTTCCCGCCTCCCCTGCAACCGCAGCGACTCGTCCAGGTTGGTGTCGATGGTCGCGTGGTCCGGGTCTCGCACCACTCCCTTGGGGTCCTCGCCTGCTTGCACCATCTGGATGTTCTCTCTCAGCACCCGTCGCAATAGGGCGATTCCCTTGTCCGAGTAGCTCAGATGCTCCCGCGTACGGTTGGCAATCGGCCCCTGCGTCTCCCAGGCCATGTGGTCCTCGGGTTGGGCGTTATGCGCCTTGAGCCACTCTGGCCTGAGGTCGAAGCGCGTGAATGGGTGTAGAGCATCCGGCGGGTCCTTGAATGGGCGGACGTACTCTACGTCCGGCTCCTCCTCGGCGGCCTCGCTCCCATTGGGCGTGGGGTAGAAGTCGATGATGAATATCTGGGTGTGCGTGTCGTCGATAGGGACTCGAATCTGGGTCTCTCTGAAGTGCCTGAGAATATTTGGAAACAGCAGGGGATGCTCGTCGATGACCCCGTTCTTCAGGACGCGCTTCTTCATCAGGCCATAGGGGACCTCGTAGAAGTCGAACTGCGCGACCTCGTCGATGCGTCCCCGCGTGGTGTTGACGATCCTGCGGCTGTTCAGCCCTTGGTGGAGGATGTGCGTGTGGGCCGGGTCCATCGAGTTCTCCGTAGGCTGGAGCCAATTGCAGTCGAGCATGGGCTGCACCCATATCTTGCGCGTCCCGTCGCCTCTGGCCCACACGTCGTACTTGGGGATGACGGGCGCGGGCAAAGGGCCCAGGTACGCCCAGTAAAGGCCCACCAGCTTCTGGACCGGATACGCCGTCTGCTTCACCGAGCGGATGATGGCTTCGTTCCGCTCCGGCGGAGTCTCGAGAACGTTCCCCTCGACGTCGTAGAGCCAGCCATGGTAGGCGCAGGAGATCCCGCGCTCCTCAACCCGGCCGTAGAGGAGCGACGCGTTGCGATGTGAGCACCGGTCTGCAAGGAGCCCTGCGCGCCCGGACTTATCCAGGAATAGGACAAGATCCTCGCCCAGCAGCCGAACGAACTTGGTCGGCTGCTCCTCGTTAAGCTCGCGCGCCACCGCGATGGGATGCCAGTAGCGCCGGAGCAGCTCGCCCGCCGGCTGGCCGGGCCCGACGAGCGTCATCAGGTCATTCATCTCTTGTGTTTCCATAGCTTCCTCCCTTGCCGCCTTCCGTGGAACCTGGGGCCAGGCCACCCTGATAGTCTGGCGGCCCTCCTCGCGTTACTCGTCGCCTTGGACGCTCGACGGGAGGCCCACGCTCGCCTCGAGCGCGAGCAAGTGCCTGCGCCACCCGCCCCCTTCTTCAACCACGCCTGCCGAATCGTCTGGAGCGCCGCTCCGCTCCGGACCGTAACGTCGCAAGTCCTCCTCCGGAATGTTCCGGACCTCCTCGTACCGTCCCGAGAGCGCAAGCTGCCAAGTAATCTGTGCGAGGTGCTCGAAGTTGACGGCCAGCGAGGTCGCCTGCTGCACCGTCTTCCCCACAGCCGCGATGCCGTGCCCCCTAAGGAGCACGAGATCATTGTCCCCCATGGCGTCGCACATCTCTTGCGCCAGTTCCCGATTGGTGATCGTCTGCGTGACGCGGTCGAAGAGAGGCACGCCGCGCAGCGCTATCCTGAGCGTCGGCGGCTGGTACCCCCCGAAAATCGGACGGAACTCAACTCCCACCAGCCCGCACAGTAGCGCGTGGTACGGATGGCAATGCGCCACTGCCTGCACGGCGGAACGGGCTTTGTATATCTCGCCGTGCAGCGGCAGCTCGTGGGGTCTCCGGTACTCGCCGATCAGTGGGCCATTGCCGTCGAAGTCCATGCGCCTGACAGAGGGAGTATCGGCGTAAAGCAGTCCGGCCTCGTTGTCGCTCCGGCAGCGCAGGTACATTTCACGATCGTCGATCCGGGCGCTCACATGCCCCATCGAGCCAATCTCCCGGCCGATGATGCGGCATGCAATCGCAATATCACGTCGCAAAGCGGATTTGTCGGCCATACGATTCTTCCCCATGTCGGCGTGGAAGCATGGAGGGTTTCCTCCGTGGCCACGCGCGCGTTTGCTTTTGGGAACGGCCGCGCCACGTCGTCCGATGGCGTCGGCAATCTACCACGCGCGTACGAGAGCGGCAATTTCCTGTGGTGCTTCGTCGTTGCCCCGCGTTGTCGCTTAGGCGACTGCTGTTCTTGACGACGCAAAGCTAGGCCCATATCGTAGCGGCGTGGCCGTTTTCCGGACTCTACTGCTGGTTCTGGCGCTACTTCACGGAGCCTTTGTAGCGCTCACGGCCATGGTCGGCGCCTTCGCGGATGGGGGGAGCTTCTGGGAGCGGCTCCTGCTTATCCTGATTCACCCGCTTGGTGCCGCCGGGCTGCTTTTGCTGGTCTTACGACCCTGGCTCTCCACCAAAATGGTCCGCGCGATTGCGGCGCTCCTGATAGTGATCGTGCTGGCCGACTTGACCCTTGCTCAGCTGATAGCCGGCGGCTTGGTGAAGGGAGACTGGGAGTTAGCGGCGATATTCGCTGTGGTACCGGCCATTGGAATTGTCTACGCGCTGACCGTGCCCCGGTTGCGGCGGCAGTCCCGCTAGCTAGGCCGGCGGCTCGTCGTATGGAGCCGGCAACAAAAGTTGGATACCGCTGCCGTCGGCCTGCATGACGAGCGGGTGGAAGTCGACGCGCCGATACGGACGGTTTCTCGCAACATCACCCTGTTTGCCGAGCACTTCGCCGAGAGCCGAGGAAGGGACTGCGGCGGAGGTTGCTGTCTATGGTGGCGCTTCACCTACGCTCAGAGGCTATAATCGCGTCATGCAACAGGAAGAAGTCCGCCTTACCAGTCTGGCCGCCTGCGCGGGTTGAGCGGGTAAATTCAGCCCCGAGGACCTCGGCGAGGTCCTGAGCCATCTGCCGCACGTGCAGCACGACGACCTCCTCGTCGGGTTTGACACGAGCGACGACGCGGCCGTCTACCGCCTTACGGACGACTTGGCCGTTGTGCAGACAATCGACTTTTTCCCGCCGATCGTCGACGACCCCTACGACTTCGGGGCTATCGCTGCGGTGAACGCTCTCAGCGACGTCTACGCCATGGGCGGCGTGCCGCTCCTAGCGCTCAACATCGTATGCTTTCCCGAGGACCTCCCGAAGGAAGTGCTCGGACGCATTCTGCTGGGGGGGATGGATGTCGCCAAAGAGGCGGGCATCGTCATCGCCGGCGGCCACACGGTTAAGGACCGTGAGCCGAAGTACGGCTTGTCCGTCACAGGCGTAGTCCGGCCTGACCGGATTGTTACTAACGCTGCCGCCGCGGTTGGCGACGACCTCATCCTGACAAAACCGCTAGGCACGGGAATTATCACGACCGCCGCCAAAGCGGGCGTTACTGACGATGCCGTCCTCGCCGGCGCCGTCGCGGCGATGCGCCAGCTCAACCGCGCCGGGGCCGAGGTCATGGCGGAAGCGGGCGTCAAGTCCGCCACCGACATCACCGGTTTCGGGCTGATGGGCCATATGCTCGGCATGCTGAAGGCGAGTGGCGTCGCCGCAGCGATCCGCCTCTCGGACGTGCCGCTCTTGCCTGGCGTCCGAGACCTCGCCGAGCGTGGAGTCGTTCCGGGCGGGACTCGCAACAACCTCGATGCATTTGATTCCGAGATTGCCTGGGGGCCCGGTATCACCGATGAGGACAAGCTCATCCTCTGCGATGCACAGACGTCAGGCGGTCTGCTCATCGCCGTGCCGTCCGGGTCGACGCAGACGGTGCTGGAAGGGCTCGCCCAGCGAGGAGTTACGGGAGCGGTGATAGGCCGGGTCATCGCCGCCGGGGAAACCGGCAATACAATCGAGGTCGCGATTTAGCGGCGCCGCGTTCATGTCCATGGGCGCTTTCGATTTACCGCCAGCCCCCGCGCGCAGCGTACACAACCTTACCGCTGAAGCCTTGGACGCAGTCGAGACGGTCCTCGCTCTAACGGCCGACCTCGACACTGGCCAGCAGCAGGGGCCGATGATCTCCATGGTGAACCCCGCGCTCTGGGAGGTTGGCCACGTGGGATGGTTCTTCGAGAAGTGGACACTGCGCAATCTCTACGAGGCGCAGGGTCTGGTCCCTCGCTCTGATGAGCTCTACGACTCGGCAGCCATAGCGCACGACTCCCGTTGGCGGCTGAGCTTCCCATCCTGGGAGGAAACACGGGCATTCGTGCGGAAGGTGGCCCACAGCGCCACCGACCGGCTCGGACGAGGCGACCCGGATGCGTTGGAGCAGTACTTCATCCAGCTCGCCACATTCCACACCGACATGCACGCTGAGGCCTTCGCGTATACCCGGCAGACCCTGGGTTTCCCCGAGCCGGCTCTCTCGTCTCCGGCGGCGCTGCCAACGCCACAGCTCGATTTCGATTCCCACGACGTTGCTGTCCCCGGGGGCAGCTTCCTCCTGGGAGCCGTAGAAGGCGAGCAGCCATTCGTCTTCGATAACGAGAAGTGGGGGCATGAAGTCCATGTCGAGCCCTTCGCGATAGCGGCCGCCGCAGTGAGCAACGGCGAGTTCCTGCGCTTCGTCGAGGCCGGTGGATACCGCGATTCCTCGTGTTGGACAGACGCGGGGTGGTGGTGGAAACAAGCGGTCGGAGCCGAACACCCCGTCTACTGGCGTCGCGAGAGCGACGGCGCATGGCTGGTCAGGCGCTACGACGCCTGGCTCCCGATGGATCCGCACGCCGCGATAATCCATGTGAATTGGCACGAGGCCAATGCGTACTGCGCCTGGGCCGGGAGGCGTCTGCCGACAGAGGCCGAATGGGAGCTGGCTGCGGCAGGCGGTGCCGACGGCTCGGCGAAGCGCCGTTACCCGTGGGGCGACGAGCCGCCGCCGCGCGACCGTGCGAACCTCGACTTTCAGGGCCGGGGGACCGTCGACGTGCGCGCGTTTCCGGCGGGAGACACTCCGTTGGGATGCCGGCAGATGCTGGGCAACGTTTGGGAGTGGACCGCGACTGAGTTCGGACCGTACCCTGGATTTGTCGCTGATCCCTACAAGGAGTACTCCGAACCGTGGTTCAGCGGGCACAAGGTGCTTCGCGGAGGCGCTTGGAGCACGCGGAGCCGTCTGGTGCGCAACACCTGGCGAAACTTCTACACACCCGACCGGCGCGACGTGATGTGCGGTTTCCGCACCTGCTCGGCCTGACGCTCTGGACCTGAAGCTCGTGCATGTAGGCCTCGTGACGCCCGCCCCGCCGTACAGCCGGAACGGCAACCGAGTCACTGCGAACCGTTGGGCCGGCATACTCAGAGACCTCGACCACCGGGTCACAGTCAGCCAGACCTACGATGGACAAGGCTTTGACCTGCTCGTTGCTATTCACGCGCTGCGGAGCGCCCAAGCCGTGGCGGCGTTCAAAGCCCGCTGGCCTGCCAGACCCGTAGTCGTGCTCCTTGCTGGCACTGATGTTTATGGACCGCTATACGAAGAGGACGGCGGCCTGGTCCTTGACTTGGCGGACCGTCTGGTCACGCTCCAGCGCCTCGCTGTCGATGAGCTCAGGCAGGAGCATAA
Organism: Dehalococcoidia bacterium; assembly: GCA_965219425.1. Lineage (GTDB taxonomy): Bacteria > Chloroflexota > Dehalococcoidia > Lucifugimonadales > Australimonadaceae > S5-327. Next base: position 2,325,769 of record OZ244741.1, on the reverse strand, counting down.
GGACAAAGTGCGGACCATCGTGCAATCCGCCAGGCCCACGCCCACGCTCGGCCCGTCCCCAAACGCCCGCCACTTCGACGTGAGCGTCGTGGGACATCTGAGGCCGGTCAAGGACCCTTTCCTCACCGCCAATGCGACGCGTCGGCTTCCGCGCGATTCGCGCATCCGCGTGCTGCAGCTTGGCGACCCGATGAGCCCCGACATGGACCGTCGAGCAGGCGCACTGGCCGCGAGTCATCCGCGGTACAAGTGGAAGCGAGGCCTGCCCGCGTGGCGCGCCCGGCGACTGCTCAAGAAGTCCCAAGTGATGGTGATCTCCTCGCTCTCGGAAGGGGGAGCCAACGTAGTCTCAGAGGCGGTCGTCGATGGCGTCCCGGTATTAGCGTCCCACATGCCCGGCAACGTGGGGCTGCTGGGCGACGATTACCCTGGATACTTCCCAGTAGGCGGCGGGGCGGAGCTGCGCCGCCTACTGCTGCATTGCGAGAGTGACCCAGCTTTTCTTTCTCAGCTAAGGCAGGCCGAAACGCCGCTTCGCTTGCTCCTCGGTCCAGACCGCGAGCGGGCCGACTGGAAGGCGCTTCTCGCTGAGCTCGCGTCGGAAGCCCGCTAACGCGCCAGGCGTCGCATCCCCGCCGCGGCGAGGTCGACGCCCAGCACGAGCAGCAGGTACCAGATGAGGATTAGGGTCACCGTTGTGTAGTGGAAGTGGCTTAGCGCGAGCCGGAACTCCATGCCGAGGCCGCCCGCCGCAACGAGTCCAACGACCAGCGTTGTCCGGATGATCACCTCCCAGCGATAGAAGAGGTAGGTGATGAATCGCGGCAACGCCGCCGGGAGGATGGCGTAAGCGATGACCTGGAACCAACCTGCGCCTGACGTTCTGAGCGCGCGGGCCGGACGAGTGTCGAGGCCTTCCACTACTTCCGCTGAGAGCTTGCCCAGAATCCCGAAATTGTGGATTGCCAACGCCAGCGCTCCGGGGAGGATTCCCGGCGCGAAGATGAACACTAAGAGCATCGCCCATATCAGCTCCGGCACCGAGCGGCTAAGTGCGTAGGCAAGCCGGACTACTGCGAGCCACGCGCTCCAGACCGGGCTCCGGTATGGGGCCAGCTCGCCCGTCATAACGTTGCGTGCTGCGAACATGAACGTGAGCAAGGCGCCGAACGCGGCTATGCCCGCCGCTAGGACGCTCATCGCCAGGGTTGCCAGGGCCAGTCGCCCAGCCTCGGCCCACGCTTCTCCGTCCAGGTATGCAGGCGCGCCTTCACGGCCTACGCCCCCGAGGTCGCCGAGAAATGACCACGCCCGCGAGGCCGTTTCCCCGGAGAGGAAGCCATGGCTTGGCCATGACTGCGCGAAGATGATGTACGTCCACGATGAGAGCGCCAAGACGGCAGCCGCGACGACCGAGCCCGACACGAACGTCAGCCTCAGCCCCTTCCTTTCTGCCGGATAAGCGATGGTCGGCGACGAGTTCAAGGCGCGATCCTCCGCCGGACCTGTGAGCTCCAGAGGTCCACGAGTACGACCAGGGCCACCAAGACCCAGAGAAATGTCCATACGCGCTGGTACGCGAGATCTTCGAGCGCAATCTGCACCTGGAAACCAAGTCCTCCAAGGCCAACCCAGCCGAGCACCGCCGCCGAACGGATGCCGCATTCGAACCGGTAGAACGTGTACGAGAGCATGTCGGGGAGCGCCATCGGCAGCCGTCCGAACAGGAACACTCTCCACTCCGACGCTCCGGAGCGGCGCAAAGCGTCGAGCGGGGCCTGCGGCACGTCCTGCAGCAGCTCCGAGTAGATACGGCCGAGGATTCCTCCATAGGGAATGCCCAAGGCCAACACCGCAGCCATCGGCGAAAGGCCTATCGCGGCAACGAACAGGAGGGCCCAGACGAGCTCATGGATCGCTCTGAAGAAAGCGAGGACCCCTCGCGCAGCGCCTATCTGAGTGATTGCCCCCACGCGCGAGCGCGCTATCGTTCCCGAGGCTATGACCCCAAGTGGAATGCCGATGAACAGGGCTACCGTCAGCCCTGCGACCGCGTATGCCACTGTCTGCCAAGCCGCCGCCGCCGCCTTGCCAAGCAACTCCGGTGAGAGTTCTGGCCGGAAGAGTGCGCCGAGCGTCTCGCCGACAGCGCTCAGGCCTCGTGTCCTGAGCACGCCTTCATCCCAGTCGATTCCGAGAAGACTCACCAGGAATGCGCCGACCAGGATGAGGGTGATGACTCGTCGGCTCTCGATCACCCGAGGGGGACCTAGGGATGCGGGGAACTCAGACCTCACTCCGGAGTCCCTCGATCTCGTACAGCTCCCTCAGCATGCCGTCGTGGACATTGAATGTTGGCGTATCGAACTGTACGACGCCGTTCCTCAGACCGACAATGCGGTCGAAGAACTCGCGCGCGAGCTCGACTGAGTGAAGGCTGGCGATGAGCGTTTCGCCTTGCTCTTCCGTCACGGCTATGAGGAGGCGGAGCACTTCTCTCGCCCGAGCAGGATCGAGCGACGCCACCGGCTCATCCGCTAGCACCACGCTTGGATGCTGGACGAGGACCCGTGCGATTGCGACTCGCTGTTGCTCGCCTCCGGAGAGCCGTCCCGCGCTCTGGTGAACGAGGTGCGTGACGCCGACCCGTCCGAGCGCGTCGAAGGCTAAACGCTGCTCCTGAGGCCAAACGAGCGAGAGTAACGACCTACCGAAGCTCCAGTCGCCCAGCCTCCCCGCCAGCACGTTGTGGAGGACCGATAGGTTTGGCACGAGGTCGAATTGCTGAGCAATCATCCCGACGAGTCTGGCGAGCTCGCGGCCGGGCCGCAGGCTCGCGACATCCTTTCCGCGGAGCTCGACGACTCCCGTGGAAGGGGCGACGGCGCCCGCCATGAGCCGCAGGAGCGTCGTCTTGCCCGCGCCGCTCGGCCCGATGACGGCCACGCGCTCGCCCGGGGCGATGGTCAGCGAGAGCGGCGCCAGGACCGTCGTCTGGTCATAGCGTTTGGATGCGCCGTCGAAGAAGACCGCGGGCGCGTTGCTATGGTTCGATGATGCCAAGAGACCGCGCTACGTCCTCGATAGCCTGGTAGTTGCTGTTCTCCGTTGCGATGAACCGGTCCGTCTGGAAGGCCTCGGCAATCTCTTTGGCCGTGCCGCCCTTCGAGACGTCGATGGCCAAGAGGGCTTCTCTGAGCTTGCCCACGGCGCCCTCTCCGTGGGTGTCGTCGATCGAGCGGTTCACGACCCAGTGATAGTCCACATAGGCCGGAGTGCGGAAGAAGACATCCACCCTCGTGAGGTCTACGTCGCCCTTGGCGACGCGCGACTCCCAGACCGCCTCGTTCAGCGCGCCGGCGTCGAAGGAGCCGGCCTCAACCAATTTCCAAGTCCGGTCGTGCGAGCCGCTGAAGCTTATCGAGTCGAGGTTCTCCTCCACGTCGATGCCGGCCTTTTTCAGGAAGGACCGGGGCATGAGGTGGCCGGAAGTTGAGCTCTCGGAGCCGAACGTGACAGTCTTGCCCTGCAAGTCGGCGAGCCCCTTGATGCCGGAGTCCGGCGCGGCGACGAAAACGGAGTGGAACGCGGCGTCCCGCGGACGTTGGGCTATCGCCTCAGCCTCCGGAACAGCCAAGCGGGCCTGCACTCCGGTCAGGCCGCCGTACCAGGCCATGTGGATGTCGCCCTGCTTGAATGCGGTGACAACGGCCGCGTAGTCCACTTGCGGCACGTACCGCACGTCGAGGCCCGTCTCTTCGGACAGGTACTCGGCAAGATTGTTGAAACGCGCTTCTAGTAGACTCACGTCTTGGTCCGGGATGCCGGCAATAAGCAGCGGCTCCGGCCCTTCTTCATTTGAACATGCCGCCAGTCCCGCCAGTGCGGCGACGACCAACCCGATTACAAGCTTTCGCATCGCTCCTCGGTCCTGCCAAGAGATGCAGTTTATAATACCGTCTTGTGATGGCTGGCGCCCGATTCGATTACAATTTATCATCGAACGATGGACGTAGGCGCGCTCAGGAGCTTCGTTGCAGTATGCCGCTCCGGCAGCTTTCAAGAGGCGGCTCGTGAGCGGCATGTCAGTCAGCCGGGGGTGAGCCGCCACGTGAAGCGGTTAGAGACCGAGCTTGGCATAACCCTTTTGGTCCGCAGCCGGAAGCGGGTGGCCCCCACCGCCGCCGGCAGTAGGCTCTATGCCTACGCGGTGGACGCCATTGCGGCGCATGACCGCATCATCGAGTCTCTGGCTCGTGACGATGCGGCAGTCGAGGGTGAGCTCCACATCGCGGCGAGCACTACTCCGGGGGAGTACCTGCTGCCGCGCCTGCTGTCGGACTTTACCGAGATATATCCGAAGGTGCGACCGCACGTCGTCGTGACGGACTCGGCGGCGGCCATCGCCCAGTTGGAGGCCGGCGAGTCAGCGCTGGGGTTCGTCGGGATGCGAGCGCCGCATTCAGACCTGGAATCGACCGTAATTGCCCAAGACGAGCTGGTGCTCGCCGTGCCGGGAAGGCACCCGTTCGCGGGCAGGCCGCGGATCGACGTTACCGAGCTCCGAGGTCTGCCGTTTATCGAACGCGAACCCGGCTCAGGCGCCTGGGATGGGTTTCGCCGTGCGCTGGAGAGGGCGGGAGTGAGGGAAGTCGACTACAGGCCCGTCATGGTCGTCAACTCGACCCATGCCACGCTGGCGGCGGTCAACAGCGGCTTTGGATTCAGCGTCGTTTCGTCTCTTGCGGTGCACGAACACGAATTTGACCAAGTCTACCCGGCGCGCCTGACCGGACTCGACACGCGCCGTAACTTGTACATGGTCAAGCGGACCCCGCTTGATTCGACCGTTGCCCAAGCCTTCGGGGACTGGGTGCTGGCCCGCCTTGCCAAGGAACGCGAGGCGATTGGACAGAGGCAGTCGTGATAGCCGGCCGACTCACCGTCACTGTCCACACGTCCGCGGACGAAGAGCGCCTGTCTGCGGTGGAGGAAATCGTTCAGGGCCTGACCGCTGAGCCGAAGACTCTGAGCCCAAAGTTCCTCTACCACGAAGACGGCTCCGACCTATTCGACGAGATTACGCGGCTGGAGGAGTACTACCCCACCCGCGTTGAGCATTCGCTGCTCGATTGTTTCGGCGCCGAAATCGTCCGCGACGTTCGGCCCCAAGAGATCATCGAACTGGGACCCGGCAATAGCGCCAAGAGCGGGACTCTCATCGGCCCTGCGCTGCAGGCCGGAGCGCTGAAGCGCTACATCCCCTTCGATATCAGCGAGGCGGCCGTCCGCGAGGGCGCGCAGGCGCTGTTCGACTCATTCCCCGACCTCGGCGAGATTGCCGCGGTCGTTGGAGACTTTGGTCGCCACCTCTCCGCCATACCCCCTGCACAGGGCGGGCGGCTCATCGCATTCTTGGGCTCGACGATAGGAAATCTGCACCCGGACGAGCGGCGCGGCTTCCTTAAGGAGGTGCGCGGACTGATGCCCCGGACGGACGATGCGCTGCTCATGGGCGTGGACCTCGTCAAAGAGGTTGGCGTCATCGAGGCGGCGTACAACGACGCCAAGGGTGTGACGGCCCTGTTCAACCTCAACTCACTGAAAGCGGTGAACGACCTGCTCGGCGTCGACATCGACACCAGCCTGTTCACGCACCTTGCGTTCTTCGACGCTGAGCACTCGCGGATCGAGATGCACTTGGAGGCCGGCGCCGACGTATCGGTCGCGTTGCCTGAGAATAGAGGCACGGTCCGCATCCGCGCGGGCGAAACAATCTGGACCGAAAGCTCGTACAAGTTCACCAAGGACGGCTTTGCCGCAATGCTCCAGGAAACCGGCTTTGGCAGCGCTCGCTGGTATACGGACCCGGAGGAGCTATTCGCACTCGTGCTGGCCCGCCCATGAGCCGCGTCAGCCGCCGGCGGACGAGGCCTTGAGCCGGCGATACGTCGTTACGACAGTCTCCCACGCCAGCTGCGCTTGCTCTGACCGGACTGCGGTCATCTGCTCGCCCGCGCGGTAGCACCACGTTGAGATATTGCCTATCCCGGCTGCGGCCATCGCCTCGGCGGCTTGGGTGATTTCATATTCCCGGCGCGCCGGTATCGAGAACGCCTGCAGCCAGGCCATCGGCTCCTGCCGGGAGTCGCGGCATGCCGCGACGACCGCGGCGCACGCGTCGCGCACGTAGGGGGAGACGGGTTGTCCGTGCACGCGCCACAAGGGCGACACCGCGACCACATCCGCCGCGCGGGCAGCGGTCAGCTGCGCCACGAGCGCGCCGCCTTCCTGTCCCGCCGGCGCGGGAAGCACACCGACGACGGCGCGCAGCCCAAGCCCCTGAGCGCCGGCGCACGCGTCCTCGATCAGGCGGGCGAGGCTCCGCTGCTGAAAGGCCTCTTCACCTACCTGACCCGCGTTCCCCGGCTCATGCGATTCCAGGAGAGCTACGTGCGCTTCTCGGCAGCTATCGCAGACACACGCCTCACTTCCGGGCGCCATAGGGTCGTCGAAGAACACGGCGTCGGCGCCCGCCCCGGCTGCCGTGTCGATCCAAGTCCGTAGCAGCTCGCGGAACGCAGGCGCGTTGGGACACGTCACGGGGACCCGTTCGCCGTTGGACCTTACCTGCCAAGACTCAGGATGCCGGAGCAGGAGATCGCTGAACGCTTCACCGGCGAAGAGGCCTCCCAGCCCCCAGCAGTCCAACCAAGCTTCGAGGCCGGCTTGGCGAGTGGCGTCCACCAGAGCATTGATTTCGCCGGAGTGAAACGCGAGGTCATACTCGCTGAAGGTATGGACGACGTAGTCGCACCCCGCATCGACAATCTCGGGAAGGTCTCGTTCGACGAAATGTCGGACGAACCGGTTGCCAAGGTACGTCACGCCCAGCTTCATACGCAGTACACTTTCCTCTCATCTCCCTTCCGTCATTTCCGCGAATCCACCGCGATGGGCAAAGCGGGGACGGCGCCCGACGAAGCCGAAAACAGCGCCAATCCGGCGCACCGCACGACCGCAATGCGCTGTTTGGTCCGAGGATGGTTCATGCATCCCATTCGTACTCTCCCCGGCCTACGAGTGCGCGGGGGCTGCCTCATCGCTTCAAGTGAGACATTGTGAGACATTAAGCGCCATTTACTCCTGGCGCGAGCCCGGCGCCGTAGGACTGCGGGCGCTCGCGACAGGAGCCAGTGTAGGGAAGGCAAGGGGGTTGGGGGAAGGGGCAAATGTCAGACGGCCCCCTCCCTAACTCTTCCCCGCAGCGGAGACCTAGCGTAACTCCACGCTGGGACAGCGGGCGGGTCAGAAATCCGCTCCGACAGGAGGGGGCGAGGTTCCCGCCTACGCGGGAATGACGGATAACCGGAAGTTTGCAAAGGTCTTCCTGGCGGACGGGAGAGGGTGGGAACGGCGATGTTGTCCTCCGGCGACTCTTTATGCAGGACAAGCCTTCTTAAACCAAGGCGCTCTTAGCTAGTTGCCTCTCCCTGCATATTAGGATAGACCTTGCAGCTATGGCGTGATGCGGTGGCTATCCTGGGATAGCCCAGGCTTAGCGGAAGAACGGAGGACTGCGTCTATGACGGAACGCTTGGCTCGAGTCAGCGCCCGAAGGCCATGGGTCACCATAGGCGTGTGGTTGCTGTTGGTCCTGGTTGCTCTCGGAATCTCTGGCCAGTTGCTCCCCACTGCCACCACCACGGAACTTCGCATCATCCCGCGGTTCGGCGAGGTTGAGTCGGTGACAGTTAATGAGCTGTTGGAAGGCAGCCCCATCGAGCCTCCGCCCGCTGAAGTCGTCATCGTTCACTCGGAAACGCTGACTGTGAACGACGCCGCATTCAAGGAGAAAGTCCAAGGGGTCACCGGCAAGCTCCGTGAGTTGGAGCCCGAGATCATACAAGCTAGCGCGAACTACTACGAGGTTTTGGCCGCCAGCCCTCTGGATTCTCTCGCGCTGGTTTCAACGGACCGCCGAAGCGCAATAGTGGCTGTTCAGATGACAGGCTCTATCGGGGAGTCGCTGGAGAACATCGAGGAGATTATCCACGTCGTCGAGGAGGCCGACGATCAAGACGGGTTTGACGTGCTGATCGTGGGCGACGCGAGCAGCCGTTTCGAGCAGGCTGAGCTGTCGGCGATGGACCTGGAGCAGGGCGAGCGCATCGGACTCCCGGTGGCGCTGCTCATTCTCCTGGTGCTGTTTGGCGCGGTGGCGGCTGCACTGATTCCAGTCGGCCTCGCCATCGTTTCGATACTGATTACCCTGGCGATCGTGGCGATTATCGGCTCCATCTTCGGGGAGCTGGTCTTCTTCGTACTGCTGTGGATAACGATGATCGGGCTGGCGGTGGGGATCGATTACTGCCTCTTCGTGGTGTCCCGCTTCCGTGAGGAGCTGGCGCGGGGGTTGAGTACGCGAGACGCGGTCATCAAGGCAGGGGCGACAGCCAGCCGCACGGTTTTCTTCAGCGGCATGACGGTAGTCATCGCGCTCTTGGGCGTGTTCATCGTTCCGCACACGCTGTTCCTTGCAACGGCCCTCGGCGCGATTTTGGTGGTCCTTGTCTCGGTTACGGCGACGCTCACGCTGCTCCCTGCCGTGCTGATGGTGCTTGGGCCGCGTGTAGACCGCTGCCGTCTTCCTTTCCTCCGAAGAGCGACGGCCGGGCCTTCCGAGGAACAGCGCGAGGGTTTCTGGGAGTTCATAACGCGCAAGACGATGCGTTACCCGATAGTCAGCATCCTGGTGGTCGGCGGCCTGATGGTGTGGGCGTCGGTGAACTACTTCGGCATCAACACCGGATTCAACAGCGTCGAGACGTTCCCCCAGGACTCGCACACCCGCGAGGCGTTCACCGCGCTGGAAGAGGACTTCCCGCTCGGATACGGCTCCGCGAACCCGGCCAGGATTGTCGTCAAGGGGAACATCAATGACCCGGCGGTCGAGGCTGCGGTGCAGGCGCTCAAGCAGTCTGTAGCCAGTGATCCGGTGGTTACTGAAGCCCTACAGAAGATCAGGCAGGCCGTGGAGAGCGACCCGGCCATCGTCGCGGCTCTGCTGCAGAGCGACCCGGCCATACTCAATGACCCTGCCGCTGCTGCGCTTCCAACGAATACTCACGGCGACCTCACCATGATCGAGGCGCCTGTGCCCGGAGCTCCCAGCGGAGCCGAGGCATTCGCTCTGATAAACCGGCTGCGGGACGACTACGTTCCCGCGGCGTTCGACGGCGTTCCGGCAGAGGTGCACGTGGGAGGCATCTCCGCCGAGTTCCTGGACTTCAACACACAGCTGAGCGCCTACCTGCCCATCATCTTCGCGTTCATCCTTGGGGTGAGCTTCATCCTGCTGCTGGTCGTTTTCCGCTCCATCGTCATACCCATCAAGGCCATCATCATGAACCTGCTCTCCGTTGGCGCGGCCTACGGGTTGATGGTGCTCGTCTTCCAGAAGGGCGTGGGCGCGGACCTGTTCGGATTCCAGCAGATCGAGACGATAGAGGCGTGGCTGCCGCTCATCCTGTTCGCCATCCTGTTCGGGCTGTCCATGGACTACCACGTCTTCATGCTCAGCCGAATCCGCGAGCGCTACGACCAGACGCACAACAACGCCGAGTCGGTGGCATACGGCCTCCGTTCGACCGCCAGTCTCATCACCGGCGCGGCGCTCATCATGGTCGCGGTGTTCAGTGGGTTCGCCTCGGGCGACATGGTGGTCAACCAGCAGGCAGGGTTCGGGCTTGCGGTCGCCGTCCTACTGGACGCGACTCTGGTGCGGAGCATCCTCGTTCCGGCTAGCATGCAACTGCTCGGCACGCGGAACTGGTACCTGCCGTCGTGGCTGGGTTGGCTTCCCGATCTGCGGGTGGAGCCGCAAGAAGACTGAAGTTGGTAGTGTCGAGTCGGAGCTGATGCGAGGGGAGCAATGAGTACAGGAGCAATGACCATACCGACTGACTACAGGCCGGGTTATGAAAAGGCCCGCGCCGTTGCGCCTGAGATGGCGTCCACATACGTCGAACATACGCTCGTTGGAGACCCCGTGGGCGAAGCGATGACGCGAGACCTCATGGAGTTCAGCCCAGAAGAGTCCAGACGACTCATCGAAGCAGCCATGAATGAAGAAGGCGAGGAGGCTCTACGGAACGCGCCGGCCTCGCTGCGGGAATTCTTCAGAGAGGCGGAAACTCCGCCGGAATGGCTCGATTACGCGGCCTTTGCCCCGGCCGTCCGCATGTTTCACAGGAACTCGCAGATTATCCTGGCGGCGTTCGTCGCCGGCGTTCTGATAGAAGGCTTTACCACGAATATAGCTAAGTCCTTCTTCATTACCGGACGGGTGCGCGACCAGGGCGTCAGGCGTTTGGGGCAGAATAACCGTCACATGACGGAGATATTCCTCCCCGGCGGCCTTTACAGGTATGGCGACGGCTGGAAGCTTTCGGTCCGGATCAGGATAGTTCACGCACGAATGAGACATCTCCTGAGCGGTTCGGAAGAATGGGAGACCGAAGCCTGGGGCGCGCCGATCAGCGCAGCGCACTTGGGCTACGCCATCTCCGCTTTCTCGGCAAGACTGTTGAAACACATGAAGACCTTGGGCGCTAACTACAGCGACGAAGAGTACGCCAGCTTCATGGCCGTTTGGCGCTACTCCGGTTATCTCATGGGCATTCCCGAGACCATCCTGTTCCACGATGGGGCCGAAGCCTTGAAACTGTATGACATCGGCCTCATGTGCGAGCCGAGCACCGAACTCGAATCGGTCGTGATGGCGCACTCTTTGGTCAACTCGGCCCCGTTGATCGCGGGAGTTACCGAGCCGGACGCGCGCCGCAGCCTAGCTCGGTACGTGTACCGTATCTCCCGCGGACTGATTGGAAATGGGACTGCCGAGGCGCTGATGTATCCGCCTTTGTCCGCATTCGGCGCTGTCGGGTGGTTCAAGCTGCAAAAGCGTTATGAGCGGATACTCGATAGGCTGCTTCGAAGCCGTCGCCGGGACAGCAACTTCAGCAGGTTCACGTCCTTGCTCGATACCTCGTTGTTCGACGAGGAGGGAATCCGCTACACATTGCCCGACCACGTTTACGCGGAAGAGTCCACCACGTGGTGAGGCCAGGGTCGCAGGTCGACACTCCATAAGGAGGTCCTCACATGGTAAGCCGTATCCTGGACCAGATCGATGGTCCGAGCGACCTGAAGCCCCTGACGCGGGAAGAATTGGTCCAGGTGGCGGAAGAGGTCCGGGACACCATCATCTCCGTGATAACCGAACGTGGCGGCCACTTGGCGTCGAATCTGGGCATCGTCGAGCTTACCCTGGCGCTGCACCGCGTTTTCGACAGCCCCATCGACCGCATCGTCTGGGACACGACCAACCAGTGCTACGCGCACAAGCTGGTGACAGGCCGGCGCGACGAGTTCGAGAACATCCGCCTGGAAGGCGGGCTGTCCGGCTTCGGAGAACCGAGCGAAAGCCCGCACGACACTCTCGCCGCAGGCCACGCCGGCACGGGTCTTTCGATAGCTCTGGGCATAGCACAGGGCGCAGCCAACCGCAGGGTGGACTCGTGGACCATTGCGGTGGTTGGCGACGGGGCAATGACGTCCGGCTCCAGCTTCGAAGCGCTGAACAATATCGTGCATCTCAACCCGGAGAAGTTCATTGTCGTTCTGAACGACAATGGGATGTCCATCTCCGAGAACATCGGCTTCCTCACCAACTGGCGCAAGCGTATCATCACTCATCCCGAATACCAAGCGATGATCGGGCGCATGAAGGCCCTCTCGAAGAGGGCGCCAATGGGCGACATGGTCTACCGGCTCGTCAGGCGGTTCAGCGGCGGCCTGGACAGCATCATCGTGCCCACCACGTTCTGGACCGAGATGGGATTCCAGTACCTCGGGCCCGTGGACGGCCACGACCTCAAGCAGCTCGAACAGACGCTCAGCCAGGCCAAGGCGTGCACCGGCCCCGTGCCTCTCATCCACGTCGTCACCCATAAGGGACACGGCTATGAGCCCGCCGAGGACGACCCCATCCGGTTTCACCAGCCGAGTTCGCCTCTGGGAGCGTCCTCGGGAGCGCCTACTTACTCGAAGGTGTTCGCTCAGACCATCCAACGCATCATGCGCGATGACGAGTCCGTCGTCGGCATTTCGGCGGCGATGCTCGAGGGCACCGGACTGGAGGAAGTACGGACCGAGTTTCCTGACAGAGTCTTTGACGTCGGTATCGCGGAGCAGCATGCCGTCAGCATGGGGGCGGGCATGGCCTCCGCCGGCCTCAACCCCTTTGTCTCCATCTATTCCACGTTCCTCCAGCGGGCGTTCGACCAGATAATCCACGACGTGTGTCTGCAGAATCTGCCGGTCACGTTAGTCGCCGACCGGGCTGGCATCGTTGGCGAGGACGGCAAGACCCACCACGGCGCATTCGACATCTCATATCTGCGGTGCATTCCCAATGCCATCGTCGCGGTCCCGATGGACGAGAACGACCTGCAGCATCTCGTCTATACCGCGTACAAGCATCCAGGCCCCTTCGCCATCCGCATACCGAGGGGCGCCGCTACCGGCGCGCCGCTCGATAAGAACCTCAGGGAGCTGCCGCTCGGACGCGGCGCCGTTGTCCGGGAGGGCAGGGACGTCATGATATTTGCTCTGGGCAAGCCGGGCAGCGCAGCCGTGGAAGCGGCGGACAAGCTCGCCGAATACGGCATCGTTTGCGGCGTCGTGAACCCCCTCTTCGTAAAGCCCCTTGACGTTGACCTGCTATTGGAGGCGGCTCGCAGCACACGGCGCATCGTCACCGTGGAAGAGAATGTCCTCGCCGGAGGGTTCGGCTCCGCCGTGCTCGAGGCGCTTGCCGAGGCCGGGATGGAGGACGTGTCGGTCCACCGCATCGGTTTCCCGGACTCTTTCATCGAGCACAGCACGGCTGCCGCCCAGAGGCATCGGCTGGATCTCGACGCAGAGGGCATCACGCAGCAGGTGCTGAACGCCTTCTTCCCCGATGCGTCGCCGCAAGGAAATCGCAGCCCGGCCAACCGAGAGGCGGCGGCCGGGTAGTCGCGGACGCCGCCTGCGCGGTCTGGGGGATGGGTCTGATGGTTTCCTCCGAACGCCAAGTCTCGGCTCTCGTCGAGCGATACACCGCTGATGTCAGGCGGCAGATCAGACGCTCCGCGCCCGACTCCGAGACCGGCTTCTTCGGCATTCTGCGCTATCACCTCGGGTGGCAGGACCGCGACGGAAATCCCGCTGACGAGGATGCGGGCAAAGGACTGCGCCCCGCGCTCGTCCTCGCGTCCTGTGAGATCGCCGGCGGCGACTGGCGCGACGCCCTCCCTGCCGCTGCGGCGCTGGAGCTTATCCACAATTTCTCTCTGCTCCACGACGACATCCAAGACCAAGACAGGACGCGGCGCGGACGTGCGACGGCGTGGACGCTGTTCGGCGTTCACGAGGCCATTGCCGCCGGCAACGCCATGCGCGTCGTAGCCGACCGGACGCTCCAAGCGCTGTCGGAGACCGGTCTGGCGTCGTCCATTGTCATGGCGGCATCTGTGGCGCTAACGTCTCGCTACCTGGAAATGATCGAAGGCCAGTACCTCGACATGTCCTTCGAGGACTCCGACGAAGTCACAACCGACGCCTACCTTGACATGATTTCGCGCAAGACGGGCGCGCTCATTGACTGCGCTATGTACGTTGGCTCGCTGGTGGCTACCGGCGACGCCAAGACGGCAGAGGCCTTCGGCGCGTGCGGACGGAAGCTCGGGCTCGCATTCCAGGTGCGCGACGATCAGCTCGGCATCTGGGGCAACCCCGCGGCGACGGGCAAGCCGGTCGGCTCCGATATCAGGCGCAAGAAGAAGAGCATGCCCATCGTGTATCTCTTCCAGCAGGCGAACGCTGCGCAACGCGAGTGGCTCCGGACTGCTTACGCCGCGGAGGAGGTGGCGGGCGACGACGTCGAGCGCGTTCTCGACCTGCTCGCCGATCTTGACGGGGAGGAGGTCGTTCAGCAGACTGCGGTCGACCAGGCCTCCGGCGCCATGGACGCGCTCGACGGACTTCCGCTTGCTCCCGAGGCGATGGAGAGCATCCAGGCGATGGCGGACTATTTCGTCACTCGCGACAAGTGAGGCATAATGCCTCCACTCACCTAGATTGGCGGGGGGCGGCGCCCGAGTCGCGCGGCCGTAAGCCTTACCCCTCGTCGGAGCAAGCGTGGCAACGCATCGCGTCATGGGCAAGCCGCCCGGCCTGCACGAGGCATACGCCTACTGCGAGCGCCTAGCCAAGACCCATTACGAGAATTTCACCGTCGGCTCGCTGCTGCTGCCTCGTGGGGTGAGGCCCTACTTCTACGCGGTCTACGCCTTCTGCCGTCACACTGACGACCTTGGCGACGAGGCTGAGGGCGATCGGCTGGCCCAGCTCAGCGAGTGGGAGGAAGAGCTTGGACAGGCCTACGACGGCCGACCGTCGCATCCCATTATGATCGCGCTCCAAGACGCCATCCGCCGTTTCGACATCCCCGATACACCGTTCCGCAAGCTCATCCAGGCGAACCGCATGGACCAGGGTGAGGTCCGATTCCCCACGTACAACGATCTCCTGCACTACTGCGACCGCTCGGCGAACCCCGTCGGGCGCATGGTGCTCTACGTGCTTGGCGACCGCTCCGAGGAAAGCCACAGTCTGTCCGACGCGACCTGCACCGCACTTCAGCTGGCTAACTTCTGGCAGGACGTGAAAAGGGACTACGGCATGGGCCGTATCTACCTGCCGCTGGAGGACATGGCGCGATTCGGCTACTCCGAGGAGGATTTGGCGGCGGGCGTCGTCAACGACAACCTGCGCAAGCTGATGGCGTTCGAGGTGGACCGCGCCCAGCAACTGTTCGAGCAGGGCTACGCGCTGATCGAGCGCCTCGAAGGCCGGTTCAAGCTCGATATCGCCTTATTCACCAAGGGCGGCATGAGCATCCTCGAGTCCATAGGCCGCCAGGACTACGATGTGCTGACGAACCGTCCTGTAGTCACCTCCGGCCGCAAGCTATGGCTCATGGCGTCCACGGCCGTGCGGCTGGCGCTGCGGAGGGCCGCGTGACCACCGCACCCGCCATCGCTGCCGCCTACGACCACTGTCAGGCGGTCACGAAGCGGGAGGCGCGCAACTTCTACTTCGCCTTCGTTACTCTGCCCGCCCGGCGGCGACGCGCCATCTATGCGGCCTACGCCTTCGCTAGGCTTGCGGACGATATTGCAGACGGCGATGCGTCGAGCTCCGACAAGGCGGAGCAGTTGCGCGAGCTGCGCGCGGACCTCCGCCAGGCGTTCGCGGGACAGCCCCACGGGCCCGTCCTGCTCGCGCTAACCCATGCGTCGGACGAGTACGGCATCGACCCTGCACTCTTTGAAAGACTCATCGACGGCGTCGAGATGGACCTCGCGCCGCGCCGGTACGAGACATTCGACGACCTGCGCGAATACTGCTACCACGTTGCGTCGGTAGTCGGGCTCATCTCCATCGAGATCTTCGGCTACACCGACCCGCGCGCCCCGGCTGCGGCCGTCGACTTGGGCCTCGCCATGCAGCTCACCAACATCATACGGGACATCCGGGAGGACGCCGAGGCGGGCCGGGTCTACCTCCCCCAAGAGGACTTGCGGCGGTTCGGCTACACCGAAGACGACCTCATGCATGGACTCGTGAACGACGCCTTCGTGGAGATGATGCGTTTCGAGGCCCTGCGCGCCCGCGAGTACTTCCGGTCAGGCGAGACGCTGCTGGCTTACCTCGCGCCCCGGTCGCGCGCGTGCCCGGCGGTCCTCCATGGCCTCTACAGTCGGCTTCTCGACCGCATCGAGCAGCGCGGTTTCGATGTCTACGGCGAACGCGTGCGGCTCTCCTCCCTGGAGAAGCTGCGTATCATGGCCAAGCTTTGGGCAACGACCCTGCTTCCACGCAACAACCCGAATTAGACGGCGTCGTCGTCGTAGGAGGCGGCCTGGCCGGCATGGCCGCTGCTTGGCGTCTGGCCTCCGCCGGCTACCGCGTCACCCTCGTCGAGCGGCGGCCCTATCTCGGCGGCCGCGCGTATTCCTACGTCGACCGCGAGACCGGCGTGCAGGTCGACAATGGTCAGCACGTCTTTATGGGCTGCTGCGCCGCCTATATCGACTTCCTGCGCGTTATCGGGACGCTCGACCGAACCGTCAAGCAGGACAGGCTGCGCGTCGAGGTCCGCAGCCCGTCGGGGAAAGTAGGCGTGCTCTCCGCCGCTCCTCTCCCCGCTCCGCTCCATCTGTTCCCATCGTTTCTGCGCTATCCGCACCTTGGCTGGCGCGACAAGCTCCGCGCGTCGCCCGCGCTGTTGCGCATCCGGATGGAGCGCGACCCCGGCAGGGACGAGTTGCGGGCTATGTCCTTCGAGGACTGGCTGCGCCGGAACGGTCAGTCAGTCCGGGCAATCGCTAACTTCTGGGACCTCATCATAGTGCCGACACTTAACGACGCATCGCGCGACGTATCTGCCTGCATGGCCTTCACGGTCTTCCAGGTAGCGCTGCTCAAGGACGCCCACGGCGCCGATATCGGATTCGCGCGGTCCGGCTTGTCGGATGTCATGGGTGATGCTGTCGAGCGCCGCCTGCGCGCCTTGGGCGTCGAACTCGTGCTGGGCCGTACCGTCGAGCGCCTGGCGGCGGACGACGGCGCCGTTGCAGGAGTCGTGCTTGCCGGCGGCGAGGTGCTGACCGCCGACTGGTGCGTAGCGGCGCTGCCGCCGCAAGCCTTTGTCGATGTCCTGCCGGATGGCCTGCGCGACGACTCGCCGCTGGCGGCTGCCGCGAGCCACACCTTCGCGCCGATCGTCAACTTGCACGTCTGGTACGACCGGCCTGTCGCCGACTTCGAATGGGCGGCGTTCGTGGATAGCCCGCTGCAGTTCGTGTTCAACAAGACGCGCATCGCCGGACTCGCAGGCCCTGGCGACTACCTCACCGTCTCGCTGAGCGGTGCCTGGGAGTGGTGGCTGCTGTCGAAGGACGAGCTGCGCGAACGCTTCACTCCGGAGCTGGCCCGGGCGCTTCCCCTCGCGCGCGACGCCACGGTCGAGCGGTTCGCCATCGTGAAGGAGCAACGCGCTACGTTTCGTTCGCCCCCCGGCGGACCGGCCAACCGCCTGCCGACGAAGACGCCGCTTCGCAACCTGGTGCTGGCCGGCGATTGGACCGACACCGGCTGGCCGGCAACGATGGAGGGCGCGGTGCGAAGCGGCAATGCAGCCGCCGACGCAATCATGGCGGCGCGCCGGTAGACCTTCGTCCCGGCGCACCTCAGCGAGGTGGACTCGCAGGTCAGTCGGGCTCCACTTGGCTGTCGAGGTACGTCTTCACCTCCGACTTCTGCACGCCCAGATACCTGGTCTCCGGGAACCCGCTGGCCAGATCGTCCCAGAGCTCCTTTTTGATCTCCACTGGGAAGATGACCATCCCGTCCATTTCGTCTCTCCCGACGAACCTCGCGTCCTTGATGAAGTGGTCCACGTCGAAGATGCCGGGGTTGCTGCCCGTCACGGGAGTCCCTGAGTACGAGTCCGCTATGAAGAACACCTCGCAGTGGTGGAAGCCAGGCTCTACGAACTCTCGAATGTAGGCGATTCCGCCGAGCTCGACCGACACCCCCGTCTCTTCGAGGACCTCGCGTTTGGCGCACTCGATGAGCGACTCCTCATCCTCTATGCCGCCCCCAGGCGGGACCCACCAAGGTTGCCCGCCCATAATCTCGTTGTGCTGGTGTTCGACGAGAAGAACGGAGTCGCCTTCCACCACTATCGCCGCTGCCCTGATTCTGTGTCGCATCTGCTCCCTTGCCTGACGCCTGGCCTTGCCCTAGGCCTGGATTCGGAGTGCGCGGCGGCTCCAGTCTACGTCGCCGCCCGGGGATTCCATTTCACCGGCGGTGTGTACTTACTCTCGAGTGGAGACCTTGGCGGCGACATCGTGTCGCCGGCGCACAGCGACATTTGCCCGTTGCCCAATCCCCCTCCGCTCCTTAAGATGGAGTGTCCATCACGCCTTGGCTCGAAGGACCCAACCACGAGCGCGGCCCCAACCCGGCGGCATCGATTATAGAATCATCATGGGTGGGGAAGTAGTTCCAAGAGCCGTGAAGCAGGCCACGGCCATGAAACCACCCTTCGAAACCTCTGATTTCCCTTGTATTTCGGGGAAGCTCTTACTCGTAGAGGAATGTACAACCGGGGAAGTTCTCACTCGTAACTCCCGCAACGAAAGATACGACCGGGGAACTCTTCAGCCTGTGGCGCGGATGGGTCGGAAGTCGCGCAAGGTTGTCAGGGGGACGGTCAATGTCGGACTGACCCTCGTAGTGCAGTCGCCTACTAGGCAACTGTTCAGAACTGGAGGGGTTGGGGGGCTGTGGGCGTATGACACTTGCCCCTTCCCCCAACGCTCCCTCCCCCGTACCATGATTCGCATGGCCCGGCCGAAAGCTCATTTCCTCCCCCACCCACACGAGACGCCTGAAGCTGGCGCAGGACCGGAAAAGGCCGCCGAAAACGTCAACCCATGAATTCTGAACACTAAAGCCCCTCCACCCGTCTATCACCCCGTGGATTAAGAATCCAACACCTCCCCCGGATGGATTCTTAAATGGATTCTTGGCAAAGCCACCCCACAAGAGTGAGGGGCAGGGGGCTAGAATGGGAAGAAGGGGCTCACCAACTCTGAACAGTTACGCCCGCTACCCCTTCTATTGCTCATGAGAGGCGGGTGGCCTACCATGCGGCCTTTCGAGCCGCAGGCTTCTGGAACGCGAGGAGTGCAGTGTAGGGCGGGAGCAAACAGTTGAGCGAATCCGACTGTAGCTGTACGAGCGATGGTTGTACGGATCGTACAGCCATCGTGCTTGCCGGGGGCATGGGACGCCGAATGGGTATGCCTAAAGCCCTGCTGTACTTCAACGGCTCTCCACTCCTCGTTCGGACGGTCGACACGCTCCGCCAGGTTGCGGCGACCGTCATCGTCGTTCTCTCTCCCGGCCAGAGAGCCCCCGAAGTCGACGCCGGCGTCTCGTTGGTGACCGACCTTCAACCTGGCCGTGGTCCGCTGATGGGCCTGAGCGCAGGTCTGGCCGCCTCAGACACCGACCTCAACCTAGTGGTCGGCTGCGACATGCCTTTCGTGAATAGCGCGCTCCTGTGCCGGATGACGGCGTTCGTAGCCGGATGTGACGCCGCCGTGCCCCGCGCGGAGGGGCGCGTTCAACCGCTGCACGCCGTCTACTCGAAGAGCTGCGTCCCTATCATCCAGGGTCTCCTGGACAGCGGCGTGCGCCGCCTCGGAGCGCTGGCGGATGCGGCAAACACTCGGTGGGTGGAGCAGGACGAGCTCGTGGCGATGGGAGAGGACGGAGCCGCATTTCTCAGTCTGAATACTCCGGAAGACGTCAAGCGGGCGGAGGCGCTGGCAGCCGGACACGGGCGGTACGCGGTCGTATGAAGTGGGCCAAGGTCATTGACGAGAGGCGGTGCATCGGCTGTCACGCCTGCACGATCGCGTGCAAGGCTGAGCACGAGGTCCCGATAGGCGTCAGTCGCACCTTCGTAAAGCAGGTCGAGAGCGGCGTCTTCCCTGCGGCGCATCGCAGTTTCCAGGTGACCCGCTGCAATCAGTGCGAGGACGCTCCGTGCGTCGAGATATGTCCCACCGGCGCGATGTACCAGCGGCCTGACGGGATTGTCGACTTCAATCGCAAGACCTGCATCGGCTGTAAAGCTTGCATCGCCGCCTGCCCTTATGACGCCATCTACATCGATCCTGAGTCCCACAGCGCCGAGAAATGCAACTTCTGCACACATCGGATAGACATTGGGTTGGCCCCGCCTTGTGTGACTGTCTGTCCGACAGGAGCCATCATCGTTGGCGACCTGAACGATCCGGCAAGTCAGGTGGCCAAACTGGTGGCGCAGGAGCCGGTCATGGTGCGCCGTCCTGAGAAAGGGACTCGTCCTAAGCTGTTCTACGTCCAGGGCGACTCGTCGGCGCTAGACCCCCTCGCGGCGGCGGACCTAGGCGCGCTGCCAGCGGTCGCCGCGCCATGGCTTAGAGGAGGCAGCGCACCGGGGGAGTCGTCCGCCGCCGCAATCCTCTCGTATACGGACCACACCAAACCTCCCTGGGACTGGCGCGTGTCCGCCTACTCCTGGGCTAAGGCGGTTGGCGGCGGCGCCTTCGTTATGGCCGCTCTCGGCGCGCTCTTCGCGGATATCGGAGGCGGCCGCTTTGGCTGGGACGTCGGCGCTATCGTGGTGAGCGCGGCGTTTACCGCACTCGCCGGTCTGCTTCTCATCGCAGACCTCTCGCACCCGGAGCGGTTCTACGTCATCTTCCTGCGCCCGCGTATGCAGTCCTGGCTCGTGCGGGGCGCGCTGCTGATCTCTGTGTTCTCGGTGCTGCTGGTAGCCGCGCTGAGCGCCGAGCTCACTGGGAGCGAGTGGGGGAAGACCCCACTGCGATGGACGGGCGTCGCGATCGGCTCCGCCATGGTGGTCTATACGGCCTTCCTCTTCAATCAGGCCGCCGGGCGTGATCTATGGCAAGACCCGCTGCTGCCGTTGCACACTCTGGTTAGAGGCGCCCTGGCGGGTGGGGCGGTGCTGGGGATGCTGACGCTGCCGTTCGTCCTGCAGGCCGGCGACGTCGCGTGGATAAGATGGACCATAGGAATCGCAGGGGGAGCGCATTTCGCGGGTTTCGTGAGCATGGAGATTGTGCCCAGGCCAACGGCCCATGCGGCGCGGGCGGCGCGTAACCTCACGCGCGGCGCGTGGGCCGGCTTCCATTGGGGCGGTCTGGCGCTGACCCTCGGCGGGGTGTTGCTCGCACTCTTCACCGACGCCTTGGCCCCTGGCGGCGTAGCGGTGCTGCTCGGACTACTCGCATCCGAGCACGCGTACGTCCAGGCCGGCCAATCGGTCCCGCTGAAGTAGATTAGGAACCCGATGCAGACGCCACAGACCGATAACGGCTTACGCGCTTTCCCCGATTCCGCCCAGTGGGACGACTGGACAGAAATAGACCCGCGCGCCTTGCCGGAACGTGTCGAGCGTCACTATTCGCTCGTGCCCACCGTCTGCTTCAACTGTGAGGCGGCATGCGGTTTGGTCGCCTACGTCGACAAGCAGACCTTCGAGGTCAGGAAACTGGAGGGTAACCCCTTCCACCCTGCAAGCCGTGGTCACAACTGCGCCAAAGGGCCTGCCACCATTCAACAGATGAACAATCCGGACCGCATCCTCTATCCGCTCCGCCGAGTGGGCAACCGCGGCGAAGGACGGTGGGAACGGGTGAGCTGGGACGACGCCCTCGACGACATCGCGGCGAGGATGAAGAAGGCGCTGGAAGATGACCGGCGGGACGAGATCGTCTATCACGTAGGCCGGCCCGGCGAAGACCTCTACACGGAGCGCGTCCTCCAGTGCTGGGGTATCGATGGACACAATAGCCACACGAACGTGTGCTCGGCGGGCGCGCGGACCGGTTACGCCTTCTGGATGGGGATGGACCGGCCGAACCCGGACTATGAGAACGCCCGGTTCGTTCTGATGCTCAGCGCCCACTTGGAGTCAGGCCACTACTTCGTCCCCCATGCCCAACGAATCATCGGCGCGACGCTGGAGGGGGCCAAGACCGCCGTGATCGATACGCGACTCTCGAACACCGCATCGAAGGCGGACTACTGGCTGTCGCCGCATCCAGGCGCCGAGTCCGGCCTGCTTCTGGCAATCGCTAACCAGCTGCTCCTGAACGGTTGGGTGGACCGCCAGTTCCTCGAGGAATGGACAAACTGGCAGGAGCTTCTCGACGACACCGACTACCTGCGCTACCTGCAAGCCCAGGGACTGATCAGCGTTCTCCCTGCGGAGCCCTCCTTCGAAGCGTTCATGGAGCTCCTCGCCGACCTCTACTCCGGATACACGCCCGAGTGGGCGGAGCAGGAGTGCGGGACGCCGTCCGAAGTGATTGTAGCGGTAGCCGAAGAGATCGGCGCCGCCGGTCATGCGTTTGCGTCCCACGTGTGGCGCAGCGCCGCTGCCGCGCACTTAGGGGGCTGGATGGTGGCGCGGACGCTGTTCTTCCTAAACGTTCTCACGGGCTCCGTCGGAACGCGCGGCGGCACGCTTCCCAACTACTGGACGAAGTTCGTGCCGAGGCCGCACACCATGCCCAACCCGCCGGAGATGTGGAACGAGAATCACTTCCCACCCGAATACCCGCTGGCCCACTTCGAGATGGGGTTCATGCTGCCGCATATTCTCAAGGAGCACGGCAAGCGTGTTGAGGTGTACTTCACGCGGGTGCACAACCCGCTGTGGACGAACCCGGACGGCGTTTCGTGGATCGAGATGCTCTCCGATCAGGAACGCGTCGGGCTCCATGTCGCCCTGACGCCGGTCTGGAACGAAAGCGCTCAGTATGCCGACTATGTGCTGCCAACCGGACTTGGCCCTGAGCGTCACGACCTCCACAGCTATGAGACGCACGCCTCTCAGTGGATCGGATTCAGGCAGCCGGTGGTCCGCGCCGCGAGGGAGCGGATGGGGGAGCGGTTCAGTTCAACGCGTGAGGTGAACCCTGGCGAGGTATGGGAAGAAAACGAGTTCTGGATAGACCTCTCCTGGCGAGTCGATCCTGACGGAGCCAGAGGCATCAGGCGGCACTTCGAGTCGCCCTACCGCTCCGGCGAAAAAATAACCGTCGAAGAGTACTACGCCTGGATATTCGAGAACTCCGTGCCCGGCCTGCCTGAGGCCGCCGCGGCCCAAAACCTCTCTTCCCTCGACTACATGCGTAAGTACGGCGCGTTCGAAGTGACGCGCGACGTGTACGCCCAACACGCGACGCCTATCGCCCAGGAAGTCACGGCGCAGGCGGAATCGGACGGAGGCTTTCTGTGGGGCAGTCCTATCCCGCGGGTGAACTTCCGCCCTATGCCCGGCCCTTTTCGTAATCAGGACGGTAGATTCCGGGTCGGAGTCGTCTCCGGAGGGGAGTCCGTCCAGGGTTTCCCAACGCCGTCCGGCAAACTCGAGTTCTACTCAACCACCCTGAAACAATGGCGCTGGCCGGAATACGCGCTCCCCATCTATCCGCGGACGGAGGAGCAGCGGACCTGGATGCCGCATCTGGTGAGTCAGGTGCACCCCGCGAGAATCGACCAGTCGCATGACGAGTATGCGCTGCTCCCCACGTTCCGGCTTCCGACGCTGATTCACTCACGGACGAATGGAGCTGGATGGCTCTATGAGACCGCCAACACAAACCCCGTTTGGGTCAACCCAATCGACGCCAGCCGCATGGGGGTCTCCACGGGTGATTTGGTCCATGTTGAGACGGAGATTGGCTACTTCGTGGACAAGGCGTGGGTGACCGAAGCGATTAGGCCTGGCGTCGTAGCGTGCTCGCATCACTTGGGCCGCTGGCGTCTGCACGAAGACAGCGGCAGCGACCGCTGGTCGTCTGCGGTGGTGGATATCGCGCGAAGCGGCACGCGGTGGACGATGCGTCAGAAGCACGGGCCGAAGCCGTTCAAGGGCAGCGCCGACTCGGAACGCATCTGGTGGAGCGACGGAGGCGTTCATCAGAACATAACCTTCCCTGTCCAACCCGACCCTATCAGCGGACAGCACTGCTGGCACCAGAAAGTGCGTGTAACGAAAGCGGCCTCCCACCTGGCGTATGGCGACATAGAGGTGGACGCGGCCCGCTCCCACGCCGCCTACGAACGCTGGAAGGCGCTGACTCGGCCCGCCCCGGGACCGGACGGCTCCCGGCGCCCTTACTGGCTGCTGCGCCCGCTCAAACCCGCGCAGGAGTACTACCGCTACCCCTCGTCGCGAGAAGACCCCTTTAGCGGCTGAGACAGTCCGCTACCGGGCCGAGATTCGGGGCGCGTAGTGATGATGCGCCTTGCCGTACGGCTGCGTTCGAGGCGTGGCCTGTCGGCCATTCTGGATACGGGGGATTGCCTCGCTACCAGTCCGGGAGCGTAGAGGGGAGATTGCCCGTGGTGAGCTGTTGCTGAATGCCGCCCGGGTCCATCAAGTAGATGTCGGGCTTGCCTGAGGCTGTAGACTCGAATATGACGCGGCCGTCGGGGCCCCATATGACGCTGATTTCGTCGACGTCCGTGCGGGTGAGCGTTTCGAGGTCTTTGCCGTCGCCGGACGAAGTGAAGATATCCACGCTCCCGTTGCGGTCCGAGAGAAAGGCGATGCGCCTACCGTCGGGCGACCATTCAGGGGCGAAGTCCCGGTCAGGGTTGTCGGTCACTTGGGCCGTGGCCCCCGCCGGCCCTGTCTCACCGACCTCAACCACGTATATCTCCTCATCCCCGTCACGGGTGGAGACAAAGGCGATCTTCTTTCCGTCCGGCGACCAGGCCGGAGCGCGGTCCGGCGATTGAGAGAGCTGGACACGATTCACGCCTTCTGGGTTGCGGAGGTCCAGACCAATCGAATCGCCGTTTTCTTCCAACACGGCGAAGGCGATCCAAGTTCCCTGAGGCGACCATGCGGGGTCGGCCTCCCCGTGGTCACTGAACAGCAGGCGGTTGGGCAGCAGGTTGGAAAGCGACAGCCAGAATACGGCGGGCTTGCCGTCTTCCGTCGGCGATATGTAGGCAAGGCGCGTCCCCTCGGGAGACCACCTAATGTGCGACTCGTCGACACTCGTGTTGGTGATGCGCGTAAAGCTGGATCCGTCGGCAACAGCAATGTAAATCTCGACGTTCCCATCGCGGTTACTGAGGAAGGCGATGCGCTGGCGGTCCGGCGACCACACGGGCGCGAAGTCGTCGGCGCTCTGCCCGGTCTCGTCATCCGTGAGGACGCGGCGATCGCTGCCGTCGGGCTTCGACACAACGATATCCCGGGAGCCCGGCTCGCCAACGGTGTAGGCGATGAAGCCCGTGCTGGAGAGGAGCCCGCAGGCGGAGGCCACCGCAAGGAGAAGAGCGGCAGCAAGCAGCAGTCGAGAGCGGTATGCGCGGGTGCTATCCATGAAGCGAACGAACATCTATGGGGCTCCGATAACGTAGCAGGGACGCTGAGTAAAGACTACGCGCTCCCGTAACGGTTGAGGACGATTCAGACATGCAAACATAATTCAGAAGGGCAACCACGGCGCGTCGGGACCGGCGCGGTTCCTCGAACGCGGCTTCGGAGACGCGACCCCGTAGCCGAAGCCGCCGGCAACTCCGATAACCACACCGCCTAAAACGATGGCTGGCGGTAGCCATACTGGTGGATCCCTGAACTCGTCGACGCAGTTCAGCGGGATGTCCGCGCCCGCCTCGGCTTGTATGATCGCCTCGTTGCAGCGCTGGGCCTCGCCCACGAAGATTGACTGCACGAACAGCGCGGGCACGGCAGCGAGTCCAGCTCCAGCCGCACCAATGAACGCCGCGAATAAGAGCCCCCGGTACAACCTGCGGCTGAGCGTGAGCGCGGGAGGGGCGGACGCCCCTATTGCGGCTTGCTCGGTCACTGGCCGAGCACCCTTCCACGCGGGGCCGGCTGGAGCTTCGCCGAGGCCACTTGCAGGATGAGCCTGGGGCTCCGGTCCTTCCATCGTTCGAGGAACTCGATGACGCGGTCCGACTGTAAACGAGTCGCCTCGAGCAGCATGGCTCCCACGCCGCGCTGGACCTCCTCGTCCGGGTCCTCCATGACAATCTCAGCGACCTCGAGTGCGTCCGTCATGAAACGGCCCTCTCGCACCAGCGGACCAAAGGCGGATACGGCGGCGCGGCGGCGTGAAGGATTAGAAGATCGCGCCCACTCACGCATCGTCTTTACGAGCGACGGCTTAGCGGCCAAAGAAGGACAGAGGCAACTGGCGCCGAGGGCGTCGGCGGCTTGCGCCGTCGTCAGATTGTCGCCCCAGGGCGCGATGCGCTCGAAGTCGGCGCCCGTGATGAGGCGGGCCAAAGCGCCGACAATCTGCGCGCCGACGAGCGCTTCCTCGACATTGCCCGACTTGAAAAGGGGGTCGGCTATGGCGATGGTCGTGGGGAGGCCGCTGGAGCGCAGCTTACGGAGAGAGTCAAGGCCGATCTTGTGGACCTCGGAGGGGCGAACGCCGTAACAGGGAACATCGCGGCCCGCCTCCTTCCGTATCTGCTCCGCCACATTCCTCCGTGCGGCGGCTTGGAGGCGCCTCCTCACCTCTGCCACGGCGCCGTCTACTACGGCTGCGTCAGGCGGGGGCGAGGGCGATGGTCGTTGATAGCGGCGGCTGGTCATGGTCGGATGCGTCTTCGCGCCAGTCCATTGTAACGGAAGCGCATCGGCGGGCATGAAGAGAGCGGCGAGGGCAAGACCCACCGCCGCTCTCGCTATGCATGAGCCGGAGCGTCACCAAGTGGCGGCCTGTAGCTCCTTTATCTTCTGATCGTGCAGCCAGTTCTCCTCAGGCTTTAGCAGGGTGTCGCCGGCGCGTACATAGTAGACAGAGCCATCGTTTGCTGCGCGGGGTTCCTCGCCGTCTTGGAGCGCGGTCGCTTCCTTGAGCAATCGCCGACGAGACTTGATGATGCCAATGTCCGTGGTGCCAAGGTGCTCTTTATTGCGGGGAGTAATCGGCCCCATGCCTTCTTGTACCGAGAAATCCTGCTCCCCGGTGCCGGTGATGCCGGTGAAGGTGAGCTTCTTCTGGTACTCGCGGCTGATGAGGTAGTCGTTCTCCTTGTTGCGGAGGGGCCAGTGATCGGGGCCGGGGAGGGCCGCGGCGTGAAGGCCGGAGCCATTCCGCCACTCCTCGATGTCGTTTGCCAGGAGGGGGCGTTGGAGGTTCCAAACGAAGGTCCAACGCATGTTGTTGTAGTCGTCAATCGGGACGAAGGCATGGGAGAACTTCTGAGCGGGAGAGGAGGGGGCCATAGTGTAGAAGGGGAGGAGGAAGAGGTTGTAGCGCCAGTAGAACTCGCCCTCCCCCGTGTCGCGTCGCGCGCCGGTGATGACGCCGTATTCGGTGTCGGCGGCGAAGAACTTGGGGTGCTGATCGCGTGCATGGAACTTGTCGCGCAGGTTCTGGGAGCGCCGCCACTGCTCGCGCCAAGCGTCGGTCATGTGGTAGGCGTCGAGCGTGGAGTGGAGATAGTTCGAGTGGGCGGAGTCGATGCCGCCTTCGATAGCCTGGGCGTAGTTGGTCTGCTGCCAGTTCCAGGACGCGAACCGGTAGGTCTCTGGCACGCGCAGGTATTCGAAATCGGGCAGCTCAGGCGTGAGGTCTTTGGGGCCCATGTAGGCCCAGAGGATTCCCGAGCGCTCCTCGACAGGGTAGGCCGTGATCTTGATCTTGTCCTTATAGGTGCTCTCCTCAGTCTCCGTAGGCATGTCGACACAGTTGCCATGGATATCGTACTTCCAGCCGTGGTACGTGCAGCGGAGGCCGCACTCCTCGTTCCGGGCGAAGAAGAGGTCTGCCCAGCGGTGAGGGCAATTGCGCTGAACGAGGCCGACCTTGCCATCGGTATTGCGGAAGGCGAGGAGGTCCTCGCCCATGAGCCTAACGCGGACAGGCTCGCCGTCCGCGTCAAGCAGGTCTTCCGAAAGACGGAAGGGCAACCAGAAGCGCCTGATGTAGTCGCCCATCGGGGTCCCTGGCCCTATCTCGGCTAGTTTGCGGTTCTCCTCTACTGAGAGCATTTCTTACCCCTCGTGCTGCGCTGGATTCTTGTTCGTCCTACTGGGAAAGCCACTTCCTAAAATCGTGCCCCGTATATGGGAGGATGAAGGTCACTCCCAGGGCAAGACGGATACGTGGATTGCGTTGTCAACGCCCTCACCTGCAACTGCACGGATGGCGGTGTGCACGTCGACAAGCCCAAACGTATGCGTGCGCATGATTTCCAGCGGGAAACGGTGGGACGCAATCTGGCGGAGGGCCAGCTCAACGGCTTCGAAGCTGTGGCCGCGGGCGCTGGCCAGCGTCATGTACTTGCGGGTGAGACGGCCGATGGGGAAGTCGGGGAAGAGGGGGGACTCAGCTTGAGCGACCATGCGGCCGCCCTTGCGCTTTGTCGCCTCGATGGCCAGCAAGGTGGGCCCGGCTCCGGAGTGTGACGTGCAATCGACGACCACGTCGACGCCAGCCTCAGGGCCGTCGCCTGTAATCTCTTTGACGCGGGGGAGGGGGTCATCTACATCAATGTCGATGGTGAAGTCGGCCCCGAGGGCCTTGGCGACCTCGAGCCGACGTGCGTCCTTGGGCCCTTTGCCGGTGACGATGATGCAGTCGGCCCCGGCCTGCTTGGATGCAACGACGCAGGCGAGACCCTGCTGACCGGGACCCTGAATGAGGACGCTTTTGGCGTAGCCGACCTGCCCCTCGATTAGCGCCCACTGGACGCCGTTGCCCATGGGGAGCGCCATAGCGGCCTCTTCGGCTGTCAAGCCATCCGGCACCTTGTGGATGGGAGCGTTCGGCGGGACATAGAGGTATTGAGCGTACCCGCCCCAGAGCGACGGCGTGACCTCGATGGAAGTCGAGCCGTAGCGGATCGCGGCGGGGTTCGAGGAGGCGTCTGTCGCGAAGCAGTGGCGGTACTCGCCAACGCGGCAAAACTCGCAGCGTCCGCAGGGCAGGTACTCTTCCAGAGCGACAAGGTCCCCTTCCTTCACGCCCCAGCGCTCGCCGAACACGCGGCCAACCTTCTCAAGATAGCCGACGTTCTCGTGGCCCATGATGACAGGCCCGCCCCTAATGTCTCGCTCGTATCCTCCGACATCACTGCCGCACACGCCGGCGGCCTTGACTTTGAGGAGAGCGCCGTCGATTGGTATCTCCGGCAGCTCAATCTCCATACGCTCCGTCTGATTGGAACCGACCTTCGCCGCCACCACCGCTGTGTTAGCCATGATTGTCACTCCCCTGTCGTTGCTGCGCGCACGAGTCGCGCGTCTTGAGCAAACAATATGCCCCACCGACGCAGCGGTCAACGAAGCAGGGCAAGAGGTGCTGAGAGGCCAACAAGCGCCAGTCTCAAGAGGCTCCCAGGCCTGGACCTGTAGCCAGACGGAGCGCGCAGCTTGTTGGCCGAAACGAGCTGGTGCTATCCTCAAATCGTTTGGGCATGCTCTCCATGGCTTGTTTGCGGAGCAGCACTCCCCAAATTGGTTCATGTGGGCCTGTGGCGCAGTTGGGAGCGCGCCTCAATGGCATTGAGGAGGTCGGGGGTTCGAATCCCCCCAGGTCCACCAACATGTACGGTAGACAGAACCGTCTTCGAGATGTGGCTAGGGGGCCTGTGACCTTTTGCGCCACAATCCTTATGGGAGTTTGAACTCCTTCGGGAGGGCCTTAGCCTGTTGGAGGCCCTCTCGCCGCAGCCACTTCCGTTCGTCCATGTACAGGCGGATGTTTTCGCGCAGGAACTCGCTCACGGTGCGGCCCTCCTCCCTGACCACCTGTTGGACCTGCTCCGCCATCTCGGGGGCGTGAGAAGGTGATGACCTTGGACTTTCTGGGTGCGGACACTCTCTTTCTTGCCTTCATAGCCGGTCCGGGACGGCGAGACCGCAGGGGCTTCCGGGTCCCAATCGAGGCGGAGAAATGAGCCGAGAAGACGAGCGGGACCGGGAGCTGCAGGCTCTCGGACACCGGCTGTCCAGGAGATGGAGCCCGTGGTCATCCCAGTCAACTGGAGCTTGGGACGTGGCCGGCCGGCGCGGGACGCCAGACTGTCACACAGGACACGGGGGAGGAAATCGGAATTCCGTTGTATGAGGCCCCTTTTTCTATGCGGAGCTGGCCGGCCCGCGCCTTACGGATCGACGTTTACGTAGTTGGAGCGTTTGCTCAGCACCTCTCCGTAGATGGCCTTCACCCGGTACACGTACAGTGTCCCCGATGGCGTGTTGGCATCCGTGTAGGTTGTAGCCGTGGCGCCCGTGTCGGCAACGTACACCAGCAGGGTGTCCTCACCCTCCCTGGGCCGCCGCCGCAGGATCTGGTACCCGGTCACCGAGTCGTCGTCGGGTGCGTCCCAGCTCAGGGTGATGGTCCCGTCCGCGTTCACCGCCGCCGTCAGGTTCGTGGGCTTTGGCGGGAGTTCGACTGCCGCCGTGGCCTCGCTGGTCAGGGACTCCTCATTGCCCGCGTCGTCGGTGAAGCTCACGCGCATCTTGACGGTCTTGCCCTGATCCTGCGACGTGAGCGTGTAGGTCGAGCCCGTCGCGTCCTGGATGTCGGTGTCGGTACTGCCGTCGTTCCGAACCCACTGGTAGCCGAAGGACACGTTGTCCAGGCCGTCTTCGTCGGCGATGCCGGACGTGTCGGCCGTCAGCGTCTCTCCCACCTGCGCCGTGCCGCTGATGGTCGGAGCGCCGGTGGCCGGGGAGTTCTGTGGTGCGTTCTGCTGGGAAGTCCCCTCGCTATCGGTGTCGTTGACGACGGCCTGGTCGGTGAAGGAGACCGCGACGTTCCCCAGGGTGTCGCGTATGAAGTCCGGGCCGTCGGGCCGCGTGTAGCTGACCGATACCGGCTCCCCTGCCTGTACCGCCGAGGCCAGAGTAAGGACGACCGTCTTGTCTGACACCGACACGCCGGTCACCGCCCTGTTGTTGCCGTTCACCTTCACCGAGAAAGCGACGGTGGGCAAGGACACACCCTCGTCCAGGATCTCGTTGTAAGTCAGGGTCATGGCAGACCCGTCCACCGTGGCCGACTCGATCCGCAGGGCCGCGAGGGTTACCTCGGCGGTCGCCCCGCTGGTCAGCGTCTCATCGTTGCCCTGGTCGTCGGTGAAGCTCACCCGCACCCGGATGGTCTGTCCCTGCTCGCTGGAGGTGAAGGTGTAGCTGGAGCCGGTGGCCCCGTCGATGTCCGATCCTCCGGCGGTCCACTGGTAGGAGAAGGAGGCGTCTTCCAGGCCGTCCGCGTCGGCGATGCCCGAGGTATCCGCCGTCAACGTCTCGCCCACCAGCGCCATGCCGCTGATGGTGGGAGCGCCGGTGGCGAGGGAGTTGGTCCCGGGCTGCTCGGACCCCTGGCCGGTCTCCTCGACAGGTTCCACCTGCACGAAGTTGGACGGCCCGCTCAGCCCTGTGGAGCCTATGGCTTTGACCCGGTATACGTAGGGGGTCCCGGCGGGCGTGTCCGTGTCGGTGTGTGAATAGTCATGATCTTGAGGCCAGGAAGTTGAGAGAAATTCAAGGTCATTAGGCCAGCTATTCAGGATCATCCGGTCACCCTGCGCGCCGAATCGGAGACCATAGCCGCACTTCATGACGAGGTGCAGCAGATGGCCTATAAAGAGGTGCTGAGAGTGGAGATATCTGAAGTCATCCGCCGCTGGCAGGCGGGGAGCAGCCAGCGGCACATAGCATTGGGGACCGGGCTGTCTCGGGAGACCGTTGGACGATACATCGCCGCGGCGGAGGGGCTGGGTGTGTCTCACGAGGGACCGGCGCCCACCGACCTGCAACTGAATCGGCTGGCGGCGATCGGTCGTTCCGGTCCGCGGGCGGTGGCCACGCCAGCCGAGGACAAGCTGGTTCCCTGGGCAGACCAGATCTATCAGTGGCTCACCGTCGACCGGCTGCAGGTGACGCGCATCCTGGAGTTGCTGGCGGAGCGGGATTGTCGGGTGTCCTATGCTTCGCTCCATCGCTTCGTGGCGCATCGCAACTGGCGTCGGCGCAATCCCAGGACCGTTCGGATGGCAGAGAGTGCACCGGGTGAGGTGGCGGAACTGGACTTTGGACGCTTGGGATTGGCGCCGGACCCAGAGACCGGCCGCCACCGCACGGTGTGGGCGCTGATCGTGGTGCTGGCCTATTCCCGGCACTGTTTCGTGTGGCCCACCTTCAACCAGAAGCTGGAAGACGTCGTCGACGGACTGGAGGCGGCCTGGGCTTTCTTCGGCGGTATTCCCAACTATCTCGTCATCGACAACTTCCCCGCCGCGGTCGCGGGCGCTGACGCTCTGCATCCCCGGCTCACCCGGGGTTTCTTGGAGTATTCACAGCACCGCGGCTTCATCGCCGATCCGGCCCGCGTGCGTCACCCCAAGGACAAGCCCAAGGTGGAGCGAAGCGTCCAATACGTGCGGGAGCGCTTCTTCAAGGGCGGCAGCTTCAGCAGCTTCTCCCACCTGAGGGAGGAAGCGGCACGTTGGTGTCGTGATGTTGCTGGACATCGCGTGCATGGCGCCACCCGGCAGCAGCCCCTGGTCGTCTTCCAGGATGAGGAGCGGCACGCCCTCGCTCCCTGGGATGGCGAGCCCTACGAGGTCACTCACTGGCGCACGGCCAAGGTGCATTCCGATCACCACGTGGCTTGCCAATATGCCCTTTACTCAGTCCCGGCTGCCCTTTGTCCGCCGGGCCAGCAGGTGGAGATCGGGCTGGGCAGCAAACTGGTGCGCATCTACCACCGGGGCAGGCTGATCAAGCTCCACCCCCGTCAGCCTCGCGGTGGCCGCTCCACCGACTCAGAGGACTATCCGGCGGAGCTGACCGCCTACACCCTGCGGGCGCCTGAGAGCATCAAGCGCAGCGCAGCAGAGCAGGGTCCCGCGGTGGCTGACTTCGTCGAGCGTCTCTTCGACGGCCCTCTGCCTTGGGCCAAGGTGCGGCAAGGCCACAAGCTCATACGCCTCGGCCAGCGTTACACCCCGGAACGCCTCGACGCCGCATGCCGCAAGGCCCTGACCGTAGACCTCATCGACGTGCGTCGCGTGGAGCGCATCCTGGTGGAAGCCTTGGAGCAGAGCGAGGTGCAGGAGCATCCCCCGCCATTGCCTGCGGGTCGCTTCACCCGGCCCGGCTCAGTCTTTGCCCTCAGCCACCAGTCATCACCAGGAGATCAGCCATGACCCGTGTCACTGAACTCACGCCTCTGCTCAAACGGCTCCAGCTGGGGCCCATGGCGGCCACGCTGCCCGAGCGCATCGCCTTGGCCAGAAGGGACCAGTTGGACTACGCCTCATTCTTGGAGATCATCCTCGCCGACGAGATCAGCCGACGGGACCACCGGCGCATCGAGCTCCGACTGCACAGCGCTGGCTTCGAGCGGGTCTCCCGCCTCGAGGACTTCGACTGGACTGCGTCGATCACCCTGGACCGCCGGCTCCTTGATGCCGCCTTCTCCCTGCAGTTCCTAGCCCGCAACGAGCACGTCCTGCTCGTCGGCCCCGCCGGAGTTGGCAAGAGCTTCCTCGCACAGGCCCTGGGCTACGCCGCCGTCCGCGCCGGACACACCGTCCGCTTCATCCATGCTGACGACTTCTTCAAGACCATGACTCAAGCCAGGGTCGACAACTCCGTGGGACGCACATTCCGCTCGTTCCTCTCCCCAGACCTGCTCATCCTCGACGACCTCGGCCTCCACCGGCTCACCGCCCAACAGTCCGCCGACCTCTACGAGCTAATCATCAGCAGACACCGCGTCTCCAGCTTCGTCATCACCTCCAACCGGGCCGTGGAGGAATGGCTCAGCCTCTTCGACGATCCCATCCTCGGCAACAGCGCCCTCGACCGACTCGCCAACGCCAGCTACCAGATCGTCATCGAAGGCCCCAGCTACCGGCAAAGGCTCTCTCCGCATCGGGCCTTGCTGGGGGCAAAGGAGGTGGTTGACTCGTCAACGACTCACTGATACAAGCCCTAACCACCGGCGTTCAGGGTGGCCGGATGTCCGTGAATAGCACTGGCCTAATGACCCTGATTATCCACATCGGTGTAGCTGGTAGCGGTACTGCCGGTGTCCTGCACGTATACGAGCAGAGTATCCTCGCCTTCACCGGGCCGCCGCCGCAATATCCGGTAGCCGGTGACCGAATCGTCGTCCGGCGCCCGCCAGTTCAGGGTGATCGAGCCGTCGTCGTTTATGACCGCCGCCAGGTCTTGCGGCACGGACCCAGGGTCCGGTTTCCGGGTGGCTGTCACCTTGTAGGTCAAGTCCTCCACACCGTCGTCATATCGAACGGTAACGGCGATGATGGTCTCCCCAACCTTCAGGTCCACCTGATGTCCTGGAGCGCTTGCATCCGCGTCGCCGGGTGAAATGGCCACCGTGGCCCGGTTTGCCACAGGAATGGCTGTCACAGTGGTCTGTGAGAGATGCCGGGGAACCGTGGCGGCGTAGTCGAGCCTCCCCAACGGGTGCTGTGGGCTGAGCGCCTGAGTGGGCGGGGACAAGTCGACGCCGCTCAGCGACAGCTGGTTCAGGAACGCGTACGTCAATATCCGAGTCCTGTTATCTATGGACTCGTTCGACAGGTCCGCCGCGTCGTTGCCCGCCAAGTCCTCGATCGGACCGTCACCGGCGACATAGGACAGGGACACTTTGTCACCGGAATAGCACTTGGCTTCCAGTGCAAGCAGCACGATATTGCCTGTTACCGCAACGCTCAAGACACGGGGGGTAGACTGCCGGCCGCCTTCTCCGCTTACGATCCTGATCGTGAAGTCGTCAGCGGCGGGCAGCGAACCCGGGTTCAGGGCCTCGTTGTACTCGAGCGTCAGCGTGTCCGAGAAGACCCTGGTCTTTTCGATAACGGGCGGTTGGGAATCCAGCTGCAGGCTGCTGGCACTCCAGCCGTAGTCGGTGGCGACGCCCCGGTTGACGTTGACGGTGTAGATCTGCGTGGTGGCGCCGTCCTGGGCGGTGACGGTGACGGCGTTTATGCCGGCGGACAGGCTCACCTGATGGCCGTCGGTCGTGTCGTCTGCGTCGACGGGGCTGTAGCTCACGTCGGCGGAGGCATGGGTGGGGGTGGCTTCGACGGTGGCCTGCGCCACGGCGCTGGCGACGCCCGCCTCATACGAGGTGCGGTCGGCCGCGACACCGACGATGTCCTTCGCGTTGACAGTGAGAGCGCGCAGCGTGGCGTCGCTGCTCTGGCTCTGGGCCAGTACCCGTCGACGGCGCCACGATGAGCAGCGCCGCCAGAGCGATGATCAGGGTCCGGACGTTTGGAGATAGACCGCTAGTGTTAGCCCAACGGGAGATAGTGGCCCTGAGCGCGGTCGTCATGACGGCTACTGCCGCCTGTTGAACGCCAAATCGATAACTCCCCATCAAATGGACTTATTAGGCACCCACTATACACCCCTTATATTAGAAAGATATAAGATATAGTCCAAATAGTGGTGAGCTATTATAAGTATTGGCAGAAGCTGCACAGTTCCTACCCGACTGCCCCGCATATGCCATTCATGTAGCCCGTAGACGGCCGATGCAAACCGTATGAGTCCGGCCGGGATTGCCATGTTCTATGGAGCAGACGGCGGGTTCACTGCTATCGCTGAAGTCTACGACGAATCAAAGGACGAGGCGCAGACAGCCAAAGCGAGCGTTGGCGCCTTTAGGGCCTCGCGCCCTCTCCACATGATCGACCTCTCCGGTCAAATCGCGCTTCCGAGCCTATTTGACCCTGCGCCCCGGCGCCTGCGGGAGAAAGTCCGCCTCCTCAAGGATTTTGCTAGGGCCATTGCCCAACCGATACAGAAGGACGGGCTTGAGCACATCGATTATGCTCCTACCCAGATCGTGACCGAGTACTTTCGCCATGCATTCGCGGCTCAGGGCGTCTTCTCCATAGATGGAATCATGTTCCTGTCGAGTCGGAATCCTGGCCATGTGTGTTACGTCTTGTTCGTCGACAACGAGCACGGCGTTGATGGTGAGGATTGTCCAGACGACGGAAGTCTTCGGTTGGCGTTGGCACGGGATGCAGTTCGTGTATTCGGGCCGGGCTTGGCCCATGAATTCCCTAGGCCAAGGGGATGGAGGCCTGAAGATGCATTGGTGTAGCTCACCGCTTTTGCGCCTCCAAAGACGCGAACTGGACGGTCGACCGGTCGTGGGAGCTAGAACCCAGGCCTGATGGAGGCTCAGGGAATCCAGGAGGCAAACGCTGGGCCAGGTGTCCTCAGCCGTTCTCCGGCTTGCACTGTGGCGGTCCGGGGCAATAGGGGAGCAAACCGACGAACTTCTCAGCGAACTCTCCTGATATGCTTCTCTACGTGCATGTGGAGGGTGGAGCCGGACAGAGGAGTTGATTCGGCCTGCGGCATTGATGGCGCCCGCATCCGCCTGCTCAGGGTGGAGGGTTCAAGGAGTTCACAAGGACACCTCCCATTCGAAGGTTCGCAGTACAGTACCGCTTGGTCCACCGCTTCGGCCGCGGGGGACTGTAGACAGTACCGACCCAGACTCGCCAGTCTCTTGAATTCTGGCGGGATGGGGCTGGTGAGTCCGATTGTCGCCCGAGCACGAGTGCTACTGCTGCCCCAGCAACGCCGGTGTCCAGCCCGAATGCTCGCTGGGAGCTCAGGCCCAGAGTGAAAGACAACGTGCCGGGCAGATTGCTGAATCGGGGGCTGCCCATGGAACTGGGGCTGATCGCGTTAAGTTGCGGGCATCAGGCATGAACGAAGCTATCCGTTACGAGGCAGACGAACGTTGCCCGCCCTTGGTGTCCATTGGGGTCGGCCTGCAAGGCGTCGTGTTTGCGCTGGCGCCGTTGATACTGATCCGTGGCGATTACCGCCAAGGAAGCGTTGATTGGAGCCCTAGGCACGCATTAGCCTACGAATTGGAGCCGAGCGCGCCTTTCATGCCTGACTTGGGCCCTGTGAGTTAAACCGCTCTCCCAAAAGAAAGGCGGCGACTTGACAACTGATTCAGAAATCGTATGGGAGTTTCGTGAGCCTCTTTCCGTTCACGAAGTTCGCGTTGACGGTGAGTCGGTCAGTCAGCGTGCCGATAGCCGAATGACGACGCCCCCAGGAGGCCAAGATGACGAATCGGGTCGTAGGGAAACCGACGAGGCGCGTCGAAGGTCCGGACAAGGTAACGGGTCGGCTACGCTACTCGGCCGACATGACGATGAAGGGGTTGCTCTGGGGCAAGATTTTGCGAAGTCCTCATCCACACGCGCGGATCGTTCGGGTCGATGCGTCCAGGGCCAAGGCGCTACCCGGTGTACACGCCGTCATTACGGGTGTCGACTATCCCCGCCTGATTGGCAGAGCAATGAAAGACCTTCCTGTCTTGGCCTACGAGAAGGTGCGGTTCATCGGCGAGCGAGTCGCCGCCGTGGCTGCTGACACAGCGGCAACGGCCAGCGCAGCGCTCGATCTCATCGAAGTCGAATACGAGGAGCTGGATCCCGTCTTTGACATACGGGAGGCGCTCGATCCCAGCGCGCCCAGGGTCCACGACGACCCGACGGTCTATGCAGGCGCGTTCGTCCACCGCGAACGTCCCGACCTGCCAAACCTCTGCTCATTCGACCGCTGGTCACGTGGAGACCTGGCGACGGGATTCGCGTCTGCCGACCACGTCTTAGAGCACACCTTCCGCACGCAGAAGCAGCACCACGTCTATATGGAGCCTCACGCCTGTGTGGTCTCCGTGCAGGAGGACGGGAATGCCGACGTGTGGGCCTCGAACAAGAGCCCGTATGCGCTCAGAGGCCAGCTTGCCGCTTCGCTGGGCGTGGAGCCGGGGTCAATCCGCGTCCATCCCATGACGGTGGGCGGCGATTTTGGCGGCAAGGGCTCACCCATGGATACACCGGTAGCCTATCTGCTCTCGCAGGTCTCCGGGAGGCCGGTCAAGATTGTTATGGGCTACGACGAGGAGCTCCTCGCTGCAAACACCAGGCACCCAAGCGAGATTACAGTGCGCACAGGCGTTACCAGAGACGGCGCGCTGACCGCGTTGGAGGTGAACGCTTACTTCGACAGCGGCGCATACGGCGCGTTCAAGGCGGTCCCCAACATCAACCTCCACGCCATGGAGCAGACCGCAAGCTGCTACCGGGTTCCCGCCTTCGACGTGAAGAGCTACGTGGCTTATACGAACGTGGCGCCCTCGGGGCACATGCGTTCGCCCGGCGGTCCCCAGATCACCTTTGCGGTGGAATCGCAACTGAATATCGTAGCTGCCGAGCTAGGGCTCGACCCGGCCGAGCTGCGCATGAAGAACTTGGTGCGCCCGGGAGACACAGCTCCTAACGGTGAGCAGTGGGTCAACATCAAGGCGGTCGAAACGCTGCAGGCTGCCCTGGACGCCATCGGCTGGAACGAGCCCAAGCCGCTAAACGTGGGACGCGGGCTCGCTATGTACGAGCGCGGCCCGATCGGCGGCGACTCCAGCTGTAAACTGGTCCTGCACGCGGACGGCGCGCTCACTCTGATCCTGCCGATTCCCGACCCCGGACAAGGCGGCCCAACCGTGATGCAGCAGATCGTGGCGGAGCACCTCGGAGTCGACCCCGGGCGCATCGCGGTGCGGTCCGTGCCCACGGACCAGCTTCCCTTCGATATGGGCGTGGGCGGGAGCCGCACGACCTTCGCGCTCGGCGTGACCGTTGCCGAGGCCGCGGAGACGCTGATAGCGCGCTTGAAGGAGAGTGCGGGTTCCGCGCCCTTCGACGAGGCCGCAGCCTCGCTCGTGGCGGCAGAAGGCGGGGATGTCGTCATTGAAGTCTATCGGAAGATTCCGTTCCTGCCAGAACCCGCGACGACCGAGTTCACAGCCCAGGCGGCGGAAGTGGAAGTTGACCCCGACACCGGTCAAGTGAAGGTGCGCCGCGTCGTTACCTCTCACGATGTCGGGACAATCATCAATCCGGTGAGCCATCAGGGACAGATTGCGGGCGGGGCCGTCCAGGGCTTCGGTATGGCAATGATGGAGGAATTCGCGATGGTGGCGGGCAAGCCCCTCGCCTTGAATCTCGCTGACTACAAGATACCGACCATCATGGACATCCCGGCGCTTGAGACGGTGCTAGTCAGCCGTGACGATGGGCCGGGGCCCTTCAACAGCGGGGCGATTGCCGAATCGGCGAACGTGCCTACGGCGGCGGCCGTTGCTAACGCGGTAAGCGACGCAATCGGCAAACCGGTCCACGAACTGCCGCTGAGTGCCGAATACATCCTTGGGCTGCTGCGTGGCTGAAGTGGATTTCACGGCTGAGGGTTTGGGCCGGTGACGCAGAGCCGCGCCGAAGTCGAGGCAGTCCTCGCGTATCACGAGGCCACCAAGCACTCCGTGGAGAGCGTTCGACGCGGCGCGCACATGCTCGACTGGACGACCATGCCCCGCCCGTGGAAGCTCTACGAGACCCCACTTCCGGAGACGCCGCTGCCGCCGCAGCTGGCCAGGCCAGGCGTGTCGGCCGGCGAGGCGCTTCTCGGCGCAGGTCCGCTTGCCGGTGAAGCCGAGCTGACGAAAGAGAACCTCGCGAGTGTTCTGCAGCTATCCGCCGGGATTACGAAGCGGCTGCGGGCGGGCAACGGCTATATGTACTTTCGCGCCGCTGCCTGCACCGGCGCTCTCTATCACATCGAGCTGTACGTGATTGCCGGACCGTTGGCCGACCTGTCCGCCGGCGTCTACCACTACGGAGCGCATGACAACACCCTCCGACGAGTCCGCGACGGCGACTTCCGGGCTGCAGCCATGCGGGCCGCAGGCCTCGAGAGCCCCCCGGCTGCCATTGTGGCCTACACGTCCACGTTCTGGCGCAACTCGTGGAAATACGGAAGCAGGACCTACCGGCACGCCTTCTGGGACTGCGGGACGATTCTCGCCAACAGCGCGGCGGCAGCGCGAGCCAACGGTCTACGGGCGGGCGTCGTCACTCGGTACGCGGACGACGTCATAAACGCCCTCATCGACGTAGACGGCGTTACGGAGGCGTCGGTGGCGCTGCTGCCCCTGGGCGTGGGGCGCGCCGCGCCGCCCGCCGGAGCCCCGGCGCGAACCGACATACCGGTCGTTCCGTTGTCCCGTAAGTCCATCGACTACCCGCTGATTCAAGAGGCGCACGCGGCGACTGCGCTTGGGGGCCCGGCGCCAGTACGGCCTGCGCCAAGGCCCGCGGAGGCGCCTGCCCCGCCGGGAGGAAGCGTCGCCTCGCTTGGTGAGAGGGAGCCCGCCACGAGAACGTTGGAGGATGTGATCTTCAGTCGCGGCTCGTCGCGCAGGTTCGCCAGGGACGCCATTCCTTTCTCCGCGCTCGCCACGGTGATCGATGCCGCGGCGCGTCCAACGGAGTTGGATGGGACCGGCGCGGACGAGGGACTGAACGACCTGTACGTGATTGCCAACGCTGTCGGGGGCCTAGAGCAAGGCATCTACCGCTACCGGCCGCCGCTGGCCGCCTTGGAGATGGCCAGGGGACTTGAAACGCGGGCGTTGGCCCAACACCTGGCGCTTGACCAGCCGCTGGGAGGAGACGCCGCGGCGGACCTTTACTTCATCGCGGAGTTGCCGGCTGTCCTCGGCAGATTCGGCGCGCGCGGATATAGGACAGCTCACCTCGACGCCAGCATCAGGGCTGGCCGTGTGTACTTGGCGGCGTACGCGCTGGGTCTCGGCGCGACCGGGCTGACGTTCTATGACGATGAGGTTGTGGAAGCGCTCGGCGCCGGACCGGATTCGGCTGTCACCTTCCTGGTCGCGGTCGGTTTGCCGTTCAGAGCAGCGGGCTAGGGCGCGCCCGCCTGCCCATCGTGAGGAGTCAGGTCCCTGCCGGCGAGGGCGGGGTGGTCGGCGGCGTAACGGTGAGCGCGGAAGACGGAGTTCGGCCCGCCTGAACCCGCCGGGACGCCTGGCGGGATGCGGTGCGGGTTGACGAATTCCCAGACGATCTCGCCTTGCGGCGTCACCTCGAAGATGCGCCCCGGGGCCCCCTCGCACACCAGCGTGTTGCCGTTCGGCTGCCGCTCCGCTCCGCTGATATGATAGCTGTAGAACGAGATCGGTGGGTCTCCCGTGTACTCCCAGGCAATTTCCCCGCTTGCCGGGTCCACCTCGACGACTCGGGAGTAGGAGGCGCCGCCGCGATGGGGCCCGTTGTCGAAGAGCAGGACTCTCCCGTTGGACTGATAGGTCGGGTGATGCTGGTGCGATATCACGCCCGGCCCCCACTTCCAAGTGAACTGCCCGGTTGAGCGGTCGACGATGCCGATGGTGTCGATCTGGCGGAAGCTCACGAGCAGGTCGCCGTCCGAGGTCAGGCTCAAAGCGTTCTGGTGCAGCCATTGCTCTCGTCCCTCGAGCGGGCAGATAGCGTCGGTCTCGGGATCGAGGGCGGCCCACATGCTCCACTCCCGGACCGTCTCTCCGGCGGAGTCCAGCTCTCGCACAATGTCGCCGTACATGGGCTCGTCAATGCTTCCACGGCCTCCTCGGACTCGGCGCGCGGTCTCCTGTGGCATGAGCTCGTAGCAGACCACGAGCGTGTGACCGTCGGGAAGGCGTTTGAAGTCGTGGTGGACGAAGCGGTCCCAGTAGGCCCAGACGATGTTGCTGTCCCAGTCCAGTTCGAGGATGCCGGTCTGCTCGTGCTCAGTCGGGATAGTCCCGCCGCTTGCGCGCGTGCGGGCAAGCAAGTGTCCGTTCTCCAAAAGGAACCCGTACCCCAGCCCTTCGTCGCGGCGCCAGCGGTGACAGACGCGACCGTCCATGTCGATGAGGAATGCTTCCTTCCCGCCCGACATCGCGATGAGGGTATAGCCCTCGAACGCTTGTGCAGAGTCTTTGTAGAGCAATCCCTTCGGGTGATGGATGGTCCAGCCCATGAGCCGCCTCTCTATCGTTCTTATTCGGCGTTCCCGTGTCCGCGTGGTGGAACATAGCATGCCGCCGGTCGCCGCGAACACCATACAGCGGCAGTCAGCGATCTAGAGACATGACTTTCCCGCCGCCGCGCTTGCGAGCGATGGACGCGGTCACGGGGCGTAGCCGTCAGCGGAACGTTAACCGAACACGGATCGTTCCGGTCTAT
The DNA here is from genome assembly GCA_965219425.1 of Dehalococcoidia bacterium. Classification (GTDB taxonomy): domain Bacteria; phylum Chloroflexota; class Dehalococcoidia; order Lucifugimonadales; family Australimonadaceae; genus S5-327. The sequence continues at coordinate 2,283,904 of OZ244741.1, read as the reverse complement.
TATCTGGCCATGCTCGACGCTCAAACGCTGCGCCGCCTGGTATCGGAGGCGATAGGGACGTTCGTTCTGGTGTTTGCTGGGACGGGCGCAATCATCATCGACAGTCTGGCTGGCGGAGAGATTGGCGCTCTGGGAATCGGCGTCGTGTTTGGGCTGACCGTCGCGGCGATGATCTACGCGACGGGCCACATATCGGGCGCGCACATAAATCCGGCGGTTACGTTTGCCTTCGCGCTGGCGCGCCATTTCCCCGTGCGGATGGCCCCTCTCTACTGGGTTGCGCAACTGCTGGGTGCCACTATCGCGAGCCTTCTGCTCCTTGCCATGTTCGGCCAGGTCGAAGCAATGGGCGCCACGCTTCCAGCGGGCAGCGCCCTGCAATCGCTGGCGCTGGAGGCGGTGCTGTCGTTCATTCTGATGTTCGTCATTATGGCAGTTGCGACGGACGTGCGGGCAGTGGGTCAGGCTGCGGCGATAGCCATTGGCGCGACGGTGGGACTCGAGGCGATCTTCGCCGGCCCCATCTCCGGCGCCTCCATGAACCCGGCGCGCTCGTTCGCCCCCGCGTTGGCGGCGGGAGAGCTCGGCAGCATGTGGATATACGTGGCGGGGCCGGTCGGCGGAATGTCGCTGGCCGCCCTCTGCTACCGGCTGCTGCGCGGAGAAGACGCCGTAGAGCAGGGGGCAGCCGTCAAGACGGAGGGACGACGGTGAGAGTGCTGTTCGTCTGCGTACACAACTCCGGGCGCAGTCAGATGGCTGAAGCGTTCACACGGGTGCTGTCCGGGGGAGCGGTGGACGCGCGTTCGGCGGGCACGCTGCCGGGTGAAGCGCTGAATCCCGTCGTGGCGGAGGCGATGGAGGAACGCGGCATCTCGCTTGCGGGGCAGCACCCGAAGGTGATCGATCAGCAGATGGTGGACAGCGCCGATTACGCGTTCACGATGGGATGCGCGATAGACGAGGCCTGCCCTGCGGTGTTCATCCCAAGCGAGGACTGGGGGCTGGACGACCCCTCAGGGCAGCCAATCGAAACCGTCCGGCGCATCCGCGACGAGGTCGAGGCGCGAGTGCGTGCGATGCTCGCCGACATGGGTATCGCTCCTGTCGACCACCCCGTGCGGGCGAGAAACTATGGGGCGGACGCTGTCTCTTCGTAGAGCGACACCGGCACTTGCACGGGGAGCTCGCCAGTCGTGATGGCGGCGTGGACCGGCTGGACGTACTGGTAATCGATGTCCAGACGGTAGCGGAACGCCCTAGCGGCCGTAAGCTGCCGCTCCGTGGTGCAGGCCCACTCGGCGAGCGTTGACTCTTCCCACCCGAGGTCCTCTTCGGCGTCCTCAGTGAAGTGGCCGAAGAACTCCAGGTGTTCTGCTGCAATCCCGTAGTGCGTCTCCAGTGCTTCGGCGGCCTTGCCCATGATGTCTCTTGCGAGAAGGTCGCCTGCGAATAGGCCGGCGATGCCGTCGAGCCAACTCCACTCCCACCACCGCGAACAAAGCGAGAGCGTGGACACCGCGAAGTACGAGCGGCTGAAGTTTCGCCACGATGTCACTTCGTCCCGTTCGAGGCCGAGCCCTTCACAGAACCGCAGCCACATCTCCTCGTAGGCGGGAGTGGTCCAACCGACGAGGTCGTTCACGATGTCTCTGCCTTCGATCTTGATGAGCTTCCTGAGCTCATGCGTGCGCGACGGCTCGTGGTTGTTCTTGACGTACAAGGCGGCGGTGCTGAACTGGAGTCCGTGGTCCAGGTAGTAGTAGTGGTTCTTCGCCCACAGCTGCAGGTCGTCCTTCGTCAGCGTACCGCTGTAGAGGAGCTCGTAGAACGGCGGAGGGTCGGGGTAGCGCTCCGCCCTTTGCCGGTGGAGCAGCTGGATGAACTCGGGACCCGGCAGTGGCGGGTCTTTCAGGTCCTCGGCGTTATAGGGAGGATGGTTCAGCATCGCTATACCCTCACGTTATGGCTACCGCCGACGCGAGCCGGCATGACGCGTGAGCGCATGCTATGACGCGAATCGGCGGCAGCGAGAATTCCGCTAGGCGGTACGATGTCCCGCTAGCGTCGTTGCAGCCTGAAGATGAACACCTGCCGCAACCGTTCCTGCAGCTCGGGCGTGTTCACGAAAGCCTTCGTGACGTCCTCGCCGAAGACGACGTGGTCGGCGTCGGCTCCGATTGGCGAATGCTCCCTCTGGTTGAGCATCGCGCGTTCGATGTTCTTGATGCCGAACTTCTGGTAGAGCTGCTTCGTTTCCTCCAGCTCTTGGACCATCCGCTCGCGGACCTCGGGCAGCCGCTTCTCGCCCTCTCCCACTAGGGCGCTGCCCAAGAGGACCGGCCAGGGCTCGGTGCGGTGCATCCAGTAGTACCAGCCGTTGGATACGAGCTCCTCGGGGGTCCAATCGGTCTTCTCGAGGGCGTCGATCTCTTCCTTGGGCACCCCGAACTCCTCGGAGTGCCATCGGCTCAGGGTGGGGTGGCTCGGCACGGGCCCGCCGACACTATCCTGGCCGCCCTCGTCGACGAGCTTGCGGAGCTGGAAGCGGCGCACGTCTTTGTTGGTGGTGTTGATGTAGCGCTCACCTTCGAACCTGTGGTTACCGTCGCCGCCTTGATGCGCTCGGCGCTTGCGCTCGGCGATCGCCTCGACGGTGGCAACCTTTGGGCGCTCCGGGTGGGCCTGTTTCCACTCCGCCCGGATTTCTTCGAGACTGTCCATCAGTTCGTCGGGGGCGAGCTTGTCGCGGCCCCATTGCTTCGTGGTCATCTCGGTGCTCCTTCCTGCGAGGTTAGCGGCAGATTACTCCACGTCTACCGTTTGCTCAATATGTCTCGCTTCGCAACCCTCCAGGTCAGCGAACGGGACTGTGCTTCGGACGCGCGCTCGCCCCGAAGTCCCGGTGGCTTTCCAGCCAGCCCTCCACCTCCGCGCGGTCGCCTGGCGGGTCTGGCGCGGCAGGAGGCTCGCCGTTGTTGTACACCCTGGCCGCCGTTCGCCAGACGACCTTCTCCAGGATGTCGCCGGGAAGGCCCCCGAGCTCTTCGGGTATCAGGATGTGGGAGTCGGGCCAGGTGCAGGCCGGGTGGGGATAATCGTTGGACCACATGAAGTTGTCTTGTCCGAAGTCCTGCAGGAGGTAAGCGCCGACGGCGTCGCTGATGAACGTGCAGTACACCTGCCGCTTGAAATACTCGCTCGGGGGCATCGGCAGGATGGTCCGGCGGCTCATCGTGTAATGGTCGGCCTCCTGGAGCCAGAAGGGCGCCCAGCCGGCGCCGGCCTCCGCGACGGCGATGTTCAGACGCGGGTAACGCTCGAGCACGCCGGAGCCGATGATGTGAAGCAGGGAGTTCATCGCGTCGAACTTGTGGCCGTTGATCGAGTGGATGGGGATTGCGGCGGGGTCGCGCTCCCGGGTCTCCGCCCTGCCGTTGATGTGCATGTTCAGCGTGACGCCGAGCTCCTGGGCGGCGGCCCAAAAGGGTTCGTAGCGCTCGGAGCTGTAGGGCAAATCCGCAGGCGGCGCAATCCAGATGTCGACTCCCCGGAGACCGGCCTTGATGAACCGCCGCATCTCGTCAATGGCATGCTCCACGTTCCACAGGGAGACCATGCCAAGACCCCAGTACCGATGAGGGGCGACGCTGCAGAAGTCGATCATCCAATCGTTGTAGACGCGGAGGTGCGCCTCCTGGAGCTCGTGGTCATCAATGAGCCAGGCGCGGACGGCTAGCGTCGGGTAGAGCACCTCTGCACTGATCCCGTCCATGGCCAGGTCTTTCAGCCGTTCGTGGGGGTCCCAGCACCCGGCGCGCAGGTGGTGGTTCGTTTCGAAGGGTTTTTCGTCGAACTGCAAGGCGCGGGCTTTGAACTTCGCCGGCAGCTCTCTCTCCCACAGGTCCGGTGGCTCGCCCATGTGGGAGTCGGCGGAGATGCGAAGCTCTTGGGGCGAGGAGCCCCCAGCGGCGGTGCTCATGTGGTTCCTCCCACGCGGGTCCGATTCCACCGCAATCATATGCCTGGGCTGCGGAGGCGACAACCGCGCTCCGTCCGCTTAGCAGGCGAGTGGCCCACATCGTGGGCAAGGGGAAGGTCAATGAGCAGTGTCCGCGGCGGACGTGAATGACATAAATGCGCTAATGACTCAAATGTGTTACTTTCCGCCGAAAGCGCTGCACACTATTGCTCGCACGCCTTTGCTTAGGGTGCAGGCGGGGAGCGTGTACGGCCGTTACCCTCCTATTCGTAGCTCTCGCTTGGCTAATGGCCAACGTTGGTTTCACGGGCGTTCCGCCTCCGCAGCTGGCCCCCAGCATGGTCTACGATGCGCCGGGCGCCTGGTCAACGACCGGCGAGGGAACGGCCGACGGTGGATCTGTGGCTCGCAACAACGAGCCGACCTTCCCCGAGGGCGCCAGCGCGACGCGGGCCGTTGACGAGAACACGGCGGCGGACGTTGCGTTCGGCGATCCGGTAGCGGCCACGGACGACGACAGCGGCGACACCCTGAGCTACTCGCTCGCGGGCACGGATGCCGCCTCGTTTGCCATCGTCGAATGGTCTGGGCAACTCAAGACGAAGTCCCCGCTCAACCATGAGGCGAAGGCCAGCTATTCCGTGGAGGTGCGCGCCGACGACGGGTTCGTGGTCGCCAGCATAGCGGTGACGATCAACGTCAACGACGTGAACGAGTCTCCCTTCTTCCCCGATGGCGCTCCCTCGCTTGACGTGAACGAGAATACTGAGGCCAATCTGGCGTTTGGAGACCCGGTGACGGCGACGGACCCCGACAGCGGCGCCACGCTGACTTACTCGCTGTCCGGCGCGGACGCCGCCTCGTTCGCCATCGTCGAATCGTCTGGCCAGCTCAAGACCAAGGGACCACTGAATTACGAAGGGCCCCAGAACGTCTATGAGGTGGTCGTGACCGCCAGCGACGGGTCCTTGACGGACAGCACTGACGTGAGCATAGCGGTCAACGACGTAGACGAGCCGCCGGGAACTCCAGATGCGCCAGTGGTCGAGCCGGACGATGAGGACGAACAAACGTCGCTGGACGTGACCTGGACGGAGCCGTCGAACACCGGCCCTTCGATCACGGACTACGACGTGCAGTACCGCGAAGCTGGCAGCGAGGACGATTTCACCGACGCTTCTTATGACGGCGTCGGCGTCAGCGCCACTATTACGGATCTCAGTCCGAACACAACCTACGAGGTGCAGGTGCGGGCGACCAACGATGAGGGCACGGGATCGTGGTCGATGTCGGGAGAGGGCGCGACCGGTGCAGGGCCCAACAACGAGCCGACCTTCCCCGAGGGCGCCAGCACGACGCGTGCCGTTGATGAGAACACGGGGGCGGACGTCGCATTCGGCGATCCGGTGACGGCCACGGACGATGACGGTAGCGACACGCTGAGCTACTCGCTCTCGGGCAAGGATGCCGCCTCGTTTGCCATCGTCGAATGGTCTGGGCAGCTCAAGACGAAGGCCCCGCTCGACTATGAGACGAAGGCCACCTATTCAGTGGAGGTGCGTGCCGACGACGGGTTCGTAGTAAAGAGCATCGCGGTGACGATCGACGTCAATGACGTGAACGAGTCTCCCTTCTTCCCCGAGGGGGCTCTCTCGCTTGACGTGAACGAGAACGCGGAAGCGGACGTTGCATTCGGGGATCCGGTGACGGCGACGGACCCCGACAACGGCGCCACGCTGACCTATTCGCTCTCCGGGGCCGATGCAGCCTCGTTCGGGATCGTCGAGTCGTCTGGCCAGCTCAAGACGAAGGGGCCGCTGAATTACGAAGGGCCCCAGAACGTCTATGACGTCATCGTCACCGCCGATGATGGTTCGTTGACGGACAGCGTAGAGGTGAGCATCGCCGTCAACGACTTGGACGAGCCGCCGGGCACTCCAGATGCGCCGACGGTCGATGCTGCGGCGACCGACGGTCACACGTCGCTGGACGTGACTTGGACGGCGCCGTCGAATACCGGCCCTTCGATCACGGACTACGACGTGCAGTATCGCGTGGTTGGCAGTGAGGATGACTTCGCCGACGCTTCCTATGATGGTCTGGCTGTCAGCGCCACCATTACGGATCTCAGTCCGAACACAACCTACGAGGTGCAGGTGCGGGCGACCAACGATGAGGGCATGGGACCGTGGTCGATGTCTGGGGAGGGTGCCACCGGTGCAGGGCCCAACAACGAGCCGACCTTCCCCGAGGGCGCCAGCACGACGCGAACCGTGAACGAGAACACGGCGACGGACGTTGCATTCGGCGATCCGGTGACGGCCACGGACGATGACGGTAGCGACACGCTGAGCTACTCGCTCTCGGGCAAGGATGCCGCCTCGTTCGCCATCGTCGAGTCGTCCGGTCAGCTCGAGACGAAGGCGCCGCTCGACTATGAGACGAAGTCCAGCTACTCCGTGACGGTCACCGTCCGTGACGGCACCGGCGGCATGGCCAGCATCGCGGTGACGGTCAACGTCAACGACGTGAACGAGTCTCCCTTCTTCCCCGAGGGGGCTCCGTCATTGGACGTGCACGAGAACACGGAAGCGGACGTTGCATTCGGGGACCCGGTGACGGCGACGGACCCCGACAGCGGCGCCGCGCTGACTTACTCGCTCTCCGGGGCCGATGCAGCCTCGTTCACCATCGTCGAGTCGTCTGGCCAGCTTAAGGCGAAGAACCCGCTCGACTATGAGACGCAGAACGTGTACGAGGTGACCGTCACGGCCAGCGATGGTTCCTTGACGGACAGCACTGACGTGAGCATAGCGGTCAACGACTTGGACGAGCCGCCGGGAACTCCAGATGCGCCGACGGTCGATGCTGCGGCGACTGACGGTCACATGTCGCTGGGCATAGCCTGGACGGCGCCGTCGAACACCGGACCTGCGATCACGGACTACGACGTGCAGTATCGCGAAGCCGGCAGCGAGGCCGACTTCGCCGATGCTTCCCATGACGGTGTGGCCATCCAAGCCACCATCGTCGAGCTCGGCCCCAACACTACCTACGAGGTGCAAGTGCGGGCGACCAACGATGAGGGCATGGGGTCGTGGTCGATGTCGGGAGAGGGCACGACCGATAGCGTCAACACTCCCCCCACCTTTCCCGAGGGCGCCAGCGCGACGCGGGCCGTTGACGAGAACACGGCGGCGGACGTTGCATTCGGCGATCGGGTGACGGCCACGGACGACGACAGCGGCGACACGCTGAGCTACTCGCTCGCGGGAACGGATGCCGCCTCGTTTGCCATCGTCGAATGGTCTGGGCAGCTCAAGACGAAGGCCCCGCTCGACTATGAGACGAAGGCCACCTATTCAGTGGAGGTGCGCGCCGACGACGGGTTCGTGGTCGCCAGCATAGCGGTGACGATCAACGTCAACGACGTGAACGAGTCTCCCTTCTTCCCCGATGGCGCTCCCTCGCTTGACGTGAACGAGAATACTGAGGCCAACCTGGCGTTTGGAGACCCGGTGACGGCGACGGACCCCGACAGCGGCGCCGCGCTGACTTACTCGCTCTCCGGGGCCGATGCAGCCTCGTTCGGCATCGTCGAGTCGTCTGGCCAGCTCAAGACCAAGGGACCACTGAATTACGAAGGGCCCCAGAACGTCTATGAGGTGGTCTTGACCGCCAGCGACGGGTCGTTGACGGACAGCGCTGACGTGAGCATAGCGGTCAACGACGTGGACGAGCCGCCGGGAACTCCAGATGCGCCGACGGTCGATGCTGCGGCGACTGACGGTCACATGTCGCTGGGCATAACCTGGACGGCGCCGTCGAACACCGGACCTGCGATCACGGACTACGACGTGCAGTACCGCGAAGCTGGCAGCGAGGACGATTTCACCGACGCTTCTTATGACGGCGTCGGCGTCAGCGCCACCATTACGGATCTCAGTCCGAACACAACCTACGAGGTGCAGGTGCGGGCGACCAACGATGAGGGCACGGGATCGTGGTCGATGTCTGGAGAGGGCACGACCGATAGCGTCAACACTCCCCCCACCTTCCCCGAGGGCGACAGCACGACGCGAACCGTGAACGAGAACACGGGGGCAGACGTTGCATTCGGCGGTCCGGTGACGGCCACGGACGATGACAGCGGCGACACCCTGAGCTACTCGCTGGCTGGCGCGGATGCACCCTCGTTCGCCATCGTCGAGTCGTCCGGTCAGCTCAAGACGAAGGCGTCGCTCGACTATGAGACGAAGTCCAGCTATTCCGTGGAGGTGCGCGCCGATGACGGGTTCGTAGTAAAGAGCATCGCGGTGACGATCGCCGTCAATGACGTGAACGAGCCACCCGTATTCCCCGAGGGCGCTCCCTCGCTTGACGTGAACGAGAACACGGAAGCGGACGTTGCATTCGGCAACCCGGTGACGGCGACGGACCCCGACAGCGGCGCCGCGCTGACCTATTCGCTCTCCGGGGCCGATGCCGCCTCGTTCGCCATTGTCGAATCGTCTGGTCAGCTCAAGACGAAGGGGCCGCTGAACTACGAAGGGCCCCAGAACGTCTATGACGTCATCGTCACCGCCGATGATGGTTCGTTGACCGCTAGCGTTGAGGTGAGCATCGCCGTCAACGACGTGGACGAGCCGCCGGGCACTCCAGATGCGCCGACTGTCGAGGCTGCGGCGACCGACGGTCACATGTCGCTGGACGTGACCTGGACGGAGCCGTCGAACACCGGCCCTTCGATCACGGACTACGACGTGCAGTATCGCGAGGCCGGCAGTGAGGATGACTTCACCGACGCTTCTTTCAGTGGCATAGCGACCCAAACCGCCATTACCGAACTCAGCCCTGGTGTCACCTACGAGGTGCAAGTGCGGGCGACCAACGATGAGGGCATGGGGTCGTGGTCGATGTCGGGAGAGGGCGCGACCGATAGCGTCAACACTCCCCCCACCTTTCCCGAGGGCGACAGCACTACGCGGGCCGTTGACGAGAACACGGCGGCGGACGTTGCATTCGGGGACCCGGTGGCGGCCACGGACGATGACAGCGGCGACACGCTGAGCTACTCGCTGGCTGGCGCGGATGCACCCTCGTTCGCCATCGTCGAGTCGTCTGGTCAGCTCAAGACGAAGGCCTCGCTCGACTATGAGGCGAAGGCCAGCTATTCCGTGGAGGTGCGCGCCGACGACGGGTTCGTGGTCGCCAGCATAGCGGTGACGGTCAACGTCAATGACGTGAACGAGGCTCCTGTCTTCCCCGATGGCGACACCGCCAACCGTGCCGTTGACGAGAACACGGGGGCAGACGTCGCATTCGGCGATTTGGTGACGGCCACGGACGATGACAGCGGCGACACCCTGAGCTACTCGCTCTCGGGAACGGATGCAGCCTCGTTCGGGATCGTCGAGTCGTCCGGTCAGCTCAAGACGAAGGCGTCGCTCGACTATGAGACGAAGTCCAGCTATTCCGTGGAGGTGCGCGCCGATGACGGGTTCGTAGTAAAGAGCATCGCGGTGACGATCGCCGTCAATGACGTGAACGAGCCACCCGTCTTCCCTGAGGGCGCTCCCTCGCTTGACGTGAACGAGAACGCGGAAGCGGACGTTGCATTCGGGGACCCGGTGACGGCGACGGACCCCGACAGCGGCGCCGCGCTGACCTATTCGCTCTCCGGGGCCGATGCCGCCTCGTTCGCCATTGTCGAATCGTCTGGTCAGCTCAAGACGAAGGGGCCGCTGAACTACGAAGGGCCCCAGAACGTCTATGACGTCATCGTCACCGCCGATGATGGTTCGTTGACCGCTAGCGTTGAGGTGAGCATCGCCGTCAACGACGTGGACGAGCCGCCGGGCACTCCAGATGCGCCGACTGTCGAGGCTGCGGCGACCGACGGTCACATGTCGCTGGACGTGACCTGGACGGAGCCGTCGAACACCGGCCCTTCGATCACGGACTACGACGTGCAGTATCGCGAGGCCGGCAGTGAGGATGACTTCACCGACGCTTCTTTCAGTGGCATAGCGACCCAAACCGCCATTACCGAACTCAGCCCTGGTGTCACCTACAAGGTGCAAGTGCGGGCGACCAACGATGAGGGCATGGGGTCGTGGTCGATGTCGGGAGAGGGCGCGACCGATAGCGTCAACACTCCCCCCACCTTTCCCGAGGGCGACAGCACTACGCGGGCCGTTGACGAGAACACGGCGGCGGACGTTGCATTCGGGGACCCGGTGGCGGCCACGGACGATGACAGCGGCGACACGCTGAGCTACTCGCTGGCTGGCGCGGATGCACCCTCGTTCGCCATCGTCGAGTCGTCCGGTCAGCTCGAGACGAAGGCGCCGCTCGACTATGAAGCGAAGTCCAGCTACCTCGTGGAAGTGCGCGCCGACGACGGGTTCGTGGTCGCCAGCATAGCGGTGACGATCGACGTCAATGACGTGAACGAGGCTCCCGTATTCCCCGATGGCGCTCCCTCGCTTGACGTGGACGAGAACACGGAAGTGGGTTTCGCATTCGGGGACCCGGTGACGGCGACGGACCCCGACAACGGCGCCGCGCTGACCTACTCGCTCTCCGGCGCGGACGCAGCCTCGTTCGGGATCGTCGAATCGTCTGGTCAGCTCAAGACGAAGGGGTCGCTGAACTACGAAGGGTCCCAGAACGTCTATGAGGTGATCGTCACCGCCGATGATGGTTCGTTGACGGACAGCGTAGAGGTGAGCATAGCGGTCAATGATGTGGACGAGCCGCCGGGAGCCCCGGATGCGCCGACGGTAGAGGCTGCGGCGACCGAAGGGCACACGTCGCTGGACGTGACCTGGACTGCGCCGTCGAACACCGGCCCTTCGATCACGGACTACGACGTGCAGTATCGCGAGGCTGGCAGCGAGGATGACTTCGCCGACGCTTCCTATGATGGTCTGACTGTCAGCGCCACCATTACGGATTTCAGTCCCAACACTACCTACGAGGTGCAAGTGCGGGCGACCAACGATGAGGGCATGGGGTCGTGGTCGATGTCTGGAGAGGGCACGACCGGCAGCGCTAATACCGCCCCCACCTTCCCCGAGGGCGCCAGCACGACGCGGACCGTGAACGAGAACACGGCGACGGACGTTGCATTCGGCGATCCGGTGGCGGCCACGGACGATGACAACGGCGACACGCTGAGCTACTCGCTCGCGGGAACGGATGCCGCCTCGTTCGCCATCGTCGAATCCAGCGGTCAGCTCGAGACGAAGGCCCCGCTCGACTATGAGACGAAGTCCAGCTACTCCGTGACGGTCACCGTCCGTGACGGCAGCGGCGGCATGGCCAGCATAGCGGTGACGGTCAACGTCAACGACGTAGACGAGCCGCCGGGAGCCCCGGATGCGCCGACGGTCGAGGCCGCGGCGACCGACGGTCACGCGGCGCTGGACGTGACCTGGGCGGCGCCGTCGAACACCGGCCCTTCGATCACGGACTACGACGTGCAGTACCGTGAAGCCGGCAGTGAGGATGACTTCGCCGACGCTTCCTATGACGGCCTCGGCGTCAGCGCCACCATCACGGACCTCAGTCCGAACATGACCTACGAGGTGCAAGTAAGAGCGACGAACGATGAGGGCATGGGGTTGTGGTCAATGTCTGGAGAAGGAACCACGAGCGCGGCGCCCAACAATGCGCCCGTCTTTACGGAGGGCGCCACTGCCAACCGTGCCGTTGACGAGAACACGGGGGCAGACGTCGCATTCGGCGATCCGGTGACGGCCACGGACGATGACAGTAGCGACATGCTGAGCTACTCGCTCGCGGGAACGGATGCATCCTCGTTCGGCATCGTCGAGTCGTCTGGTCAGCTCGAGACGAAGGCCCCGCTCGACTATGAAACGAAGTCCCGCTACTCCGTGACGGTCACCGTCCGTGACGGCAGCGGCGGCATGGCCAGCATCGCGGTGACGGTCAACGTCAACGACCTGGACGAGCCGCCGGGAACTCCGGATGCGCCGACGGTTGATGCTGCGGCGACCGACGGTCACGCGGCGCTGGACGTGACCTGGACGGCGCCGTCGAACACCGGCCCTGCGATCAAGGACTACGACGTGCAGTACCGCGTCGTTGGCACCGAGGACGATTTCACTGACGCTTCCCATGACGGAGTGGCCATCCAAACCACCATCGTCGAGCTTAGCCCCAATACGACCTACGAGGTGCAGGTGCGGGCGAAGAACAATGAGGGCATAGGGTTGTGGTCAACGTCCGGAGAGGGGATCACTAGCAGTGCGCCTAACAGCCCTCCCGTGTTCACTGAAGGGGCCGCCGCCGTCCGCACGGTGGGTGAAAACACGGAGACGGGACAGCCGATTGGGAACCCGGTCGCGGCTACGGACACCGACGGCGGCGATACTCTGCGCTATTCGCTTTCCGGCGCAGATGCGGCCTCGTTCGACATCGTCGAGTGGTCTGGCCAGCTCAGGACCAAAGCGCCGCTCAACTATGAGGCCAAGGACGAGTATTCGGTAACGGTTAGTGTCGACGACGGGTTCGTAACTCCGGATACGACCCCGAGCATCGACGTGAAGATCGACGTCAATGAGGTGAATGAGCCGCCCGCCTTCCTTGAAGGCTCTCCGTCCCTCGCCGTGAACGAAAACACCCCAGCGGACGTTGCGTTCGGCGACCCTGTCAAGGCCACGGATCCTGATGACGGCGACACACTCACGTACACTCTCGGCGGGAGAGATTCCGACTCGTTCGACATCGACTCGAAGACAGGCCAGCTCAAGACCAAAGCGGCGCTGGACTATGAGGAGAGGACCGATGCCGACGAGAACTCGGAACCTTATATCGTGACGGTTACCGCCAGCGACGGCGTCTTGTCCGCCAGCGTCGGCGTGAGCATCGCCGTAACCGACCTAACCGAGCCGCCGGACACGCCGGAGCCGCCGGCAGTCGCGGCTGCGGCTTCCGGCGGACACGTGGTGCTGGAAGCGACGTGGACCGCGCCGTCGAATGCTGGGCCTCCAATCACGGGATACGACGTGCAGTACGGCGTGCAAGATAGTGGCGGCTGGAGCCTCATCCCTTCCGGCGACGACGACATCCGAGGCCTGAGCGCGAATATCGCGAACCTCACTCCCGACACCGCCTACGAGGTCCAGGTTCGGGCCAGGAATGACGAGGGAGTTAGCGAATGGTCGGAATCCGGCACAGAGAGGACCAGTCCGCCGCCTAACAATCCGCCGGTCTTCGAAGAGAGCGCTGGCGCTATGCGAATGGTGGCGGAGGATGCGCTGGAGGCCGTTAGTGTAGGCGCTCCGGTTACAGCCGAGGACGCGGATGGCGACACTCTAACCTACTCCCTATCGGGCGCGGACTCGGCTTCTTTCGCCATCATCGAGTCATCCGGGCAGCTCAAGACGAAGGCTCCGCTCGACTATGAAGCGAAAGACAGCTACTCCGTGACCGTGACCGTCCGAGACGGCAACGGCGGTGTGAGCAGCGTCAACGTGACTATCAGCATCAATGATGTGGACGAACCGCCGGGAGCCCCGGATGCGCCGACGGTCGAGGCCGCGGCGACCGACGCGGACACGGCGCTGGACGTGACCTGGATGGCGCCGCCGAACATTGGGCCAGCAATCACGGGCTACGACGTGCAGTACCGCATGGCCGGGAGTGGCGGCGACTTCTCCGATGCTTCCTACGACGGCGTCGGGTTCAGCGCCACAGTCACAGGCCTTAGCCCGAACACGATCTACGAGGTGCAGGTGCGGGCGAGGAACGATGAGGGCTACGGCGATTGGTCGGACGTCGGCGAGGGAAGGACGAGCAGTGGATCCCGAATCGCCATCCCCGGGAGTAACGGAGCCCCCGAGGGCAACGGGGCCCCCGCCTTCGAGGAGAGTCCTAGCGCTACCCGCGCCGTGGATGAAAACACGGCGGCGGGGCAACTCGTCGGCAGGCCGGTTGCAGCCGTGGACCGCGACCGCGATACCCTGGTTTACCTGTTCGACGGCAAGGACGAGGCCTCGTTCGACCTTGACACGAGCACCGGCCAGATTAGGACCGTAGCCCCGCTCGATTACGAGACGCGGCCCGCCTACGAGGTAATCGTGGAGGTCAGGGACGGCAACGGCGGGGAGGACAGCATCGCAGTGGCAATTGGCGTCCGCGATGTGAACGAGCCCCCCATCTTTGAAGATGGGGAGAGGGCCACTCGCCGCGTGATTGAGAACTCCCCGGCGGACGTTGCAGTCGGCGCGCCGGTCACAGCCGCGGACCCGGACGAGGGCGATACGCTGAGCTATACGCTCTGGGACACGTGCGGGGAAAGAGGTCCCTCCGGCTGGCTTGTCCAGGAAATGTTCGACGTCAATTCGTCCACGGGAGGGCTTACGACCAGGGCGCCGCTGGACGATGAGACGAGGGCCAGCTATTTCGATTACGAGGAGAGGGACTCCTACCAGGCGGCCGTACATGTTCGAGACTTCGGAGGCGCGGAGGCCTGCATCGAGGTGACGATTGAGGTCGCCGACGCGCCCGAGCCGCCGGGAGCGCCGTCTACTCCAGCTATTCATCCGGCCTTGGACGATGGGCATCTTGGGCTGCACATAGGATGGGACTCGCTGCCCGCCAGCGTCCGTCCTGCCGTCATCGGCTATGAGGTCCAGTACCGCCGGCTTGGCAATGCCGTCTTCAGCGGTCCCTTGGCGGTCGACCACATCAGCGTGACTATCACGATGCTCGAGCCGGATACGCACTACGAGGCGCAGGTGCGGGCGGTGAATGCGGATGGGAAGGGGCCGTGGTCGCATTCCGGCGTCGGACGCACCGAGCGGGGGCCCAATCGCGCCCCGTCCTTTGAGGAAGGAAGCAGTACGGTCCGGGACGTGGACGAGAACACTCCGCCGCGAGAGTCTATCGGGGCGTCGGTCGTTGCCGTGGACGCCAACCCCCGTGACAGGCTGCGCTACTGGCTCTCCGGCGCGGATGCCGACGCTTTCGCCATCGTGGCGTCTTCCGGTCGGATTCGGACCAAGGAGCCCTTGGACTACGAGATGAAGGACCGCTACTCGGTGAGGGTGAACGTGGAGGACGGCAAGGGCGGGGAGGACAGCATACGAGTATCGATCAGCGTCAATGATGTGGACGAGCCGCCGGGAGCCCCGGATGCGCCGGTGGTCGAGACGGCCGACGACGATGGACAAACGAAGTTGATGCTGACCTGGACCTTGCCTCTGAACACGGGGCCTCCGATTACGGACTACGACGTGCAGTATCGCCTTGTCGGCAGCGGCGGCTTCACCGACGCTTCATACCAGGGCGTCGGTCTCAGCGCAATCGTTGCGGGCCTCAGCCCCGGTTCCGCCTACGAGGCGCAGGTGCGAGCGACCAACGATGAGGGGACAGGAGAGTGGTCGGCGGCGGGCGAGGGCAGCACCGCTCTGCCGCTCAACAGCTCGCCATCCTTCAAAGAAGGCGTAAGCGCCGTCCGCGCCGTGGATGAAAATACCGCGGCGGGACAACCGATTGGCGCGCCGGTCGCGGCCGCTGACCCTGACAGCGGCGACGTTCTAACCTACTCCCTTACCGGCCCCGACGTCTTCGCGTTTGCAATCGAGGCGGCGACCGCTCAAGTCGTGACTAAGGAGCCAATCGACCACGAGAGCAAGGCCAGCTACTCCGTGATCGTGGTCGCCGACGACGGCAACGGCGGCGCGGCCAGCATCGCCGTAGCGATTGGCATTGCTGACGTGAACGAGCCCCCGGTCGCGGTAGAAGATTCGGCAATAACCGACGAGGACACCGCGATTGCTGTCCCTGTGCTGGAAAACGATAGCGACGAAGATGCCGGCGCCAGCTTGAGCATCACGTCGGCTTCGCAGCCTCGCAGTGGCGGCGTCATCGTAGGCGCGGGCGGTGGGGTCATAACCTACACCCCTAATACAAACTTCTACGGCGAGGACTCGTTCACCTACGCCATCTCCGATGGCGCCCTCATCGCGACGGGCAGCGTTAACGTGATCGTGGCGCCAGTCAATGATGCGCCGGTCGCTGTCGGGCGCATTCCTCCTCAGAGGGCGGAGGTCGGCGGGGACGCGCTAGGCTTGGAGTTGTCGGAATTCTTCTCGGACCCCGACGACGACGCTCTTGCTTACGCGGCGGGACCGTCCACTGCCATCGTCGCCGCGGCAATCGACGGAAGCTCCTTGACAGTTACGCCCTTGCAGGCTGGTGAAACGACTATCGTTGTGACGGCGTCCGACCCCAATGGCGCGTCGACCCAGGAGGCGTTCCAGCTTATCGTCGTCGGCCCTCCGCCTGGAGGCGACGCTTCTCAGATCGTGGAGCTCGTCGTCCCTGACGAGCCCTCCTCGGTGACCTCCGGCGAAGAGGACCAAACGGCGACCTCCTCGGCGCACTCGGAGGCGGCCGCTCCCGCCGGCGAGAACTGCGCTATGGAAGCGCCCCAAGGCGCACTTCTTCCGTGCGTCTCGGTAGAGTTGCTCGATCTGGAAGCCAACCGGTTGGACATCGGTTTGGACCTACCGGAGCCGACCCCAACGCCGACCGGCGTTTCATCGCCAACGCTGACCAACGTTCCATCGCCAACGCTGACCAACGTTCCATCGCCAACACTGGCGCCGCCCCCGCCAACGGTCGCCCCGCCGCAGACGCCGCGGGCGGACGGCGGCGGAGTAAGCGCGGGGTTGGCCGTGCTGATTGTCCTTACAGTTACCGCAGTCGCCGGCGTAGGCATGTCGCTTGGCTGGCCCAAGACGAAGGCACCGCTAGATAACGAAGAGCCGCAGAACGAGGAGTAGGAAGCGACGAGCAACCTCCCGTTCGGATGTGTCTTCTGGGGCGTGTCCCGCCGGTGACATTTGCCCCTTCCCCGAACACCCTTGCTCTCTCTACACTGGTCCACGCGCCATCCTCACTCCGGTGTTCCCCTCCTTACCAAGGGAGGGGATAGGGGTGGTCCCAAAAGGGGTTCCGCTGCCTGCAGTGCCGGGCTAGCGCTCAGGAGTAGATGGCGCTAAATGGCACGCTTTTTCGATGGGGGAGCCCCCAAGGGGGGGCGAGGGGGAGGTTCCCCTCCTTACCAAGGAGGGGCTAGGAGTGGTTCCGCCAGGAGCAAATGCGACCGAATGCGACCAAATGCTACAGCTTTTGAGAAAATCTTCGCGCACCTCACTCCAAGGCCCAGGCGCTTTACGAGTGCGCGACGGGCGGCATTCCGGGCAGTTCAGGGCACATTCGCGCTCAAACCGGCTCCCGCGGGCCGCTTTCCCTGCCCAGAGGGGAGAGCTAGGGGGCCGAGGCAGGGGCGGCCCGCCATCCCCCTCTCCTTCCCGCGTCATCCGTGCGCCAGGATGGTTATGATGGGCTTACTGCTGGGGCGGGACCGCGCGGTCGACCTACGACGCTTGGAGGCCACAGGTGAGCTACAAAGGGAACATTGTCGTGGATATGGACTCCCACTTCCGGGAGTACGAGGACCTGGACCGCACCTACGGGGAGCATATCGAGCCGGCTTACAAGGAGGCCTTCAACAACCTGTCGGCGGCAGTCGGCAGGCATCGCGACGCGGGCTTGTCCACCATGCTCTTCATGCACCCGTACGCAGTCATCGAGACGTCTGTGGAGTCTCGTCCGCTGGGCTCGGACCAGCACTATGGCCACGCTCCCGGGCGGCCGAGCATTCGGACGAAGGCGGAGGGGAGGTCCTCGTCCGCCCGTGAGCCCGTGAGCCGGGACGTGCATTGGGACCCCTCCATCAGACTGCGCGACATGGACCGGGCGGATATCGACGTGAGCGTAATCTTCCCGAGTCATGCGCCCAGCCTCTGCGCCCTTCGCGACGTCGGCTTCGAGCGGGCGATGCATGGTGCCTACCACAAGTACATGAGCGACTACTGCGCCGGTTCGGGCGGCCGTCTCCGCTGGTCGATGATCGCAACCATGCGGGACGCTGGGGCGACGGTCGAGGAGATGACCTACTGGGCGGAGCAGGACCCCAACATGATCGGAGTGCTCCTTTCGCCGTCGTGTCCCGACGGCAAACTGCTGGACAGCCCCGGCCTGCATCCGGTCTACCAACGCGCCCAAGACCTCGATTTGCCCATATTGGTGCACGGGGGCGTACTGCGCCCTCCGTACACGGCCGGAGCCTACGACCTCGACCAGGCGGGCTTCCTCATACGGGCGGTATACCAGCCTTGGGCTGGGATGACGGCGGTGGGGGCTATGATTGGCGGCGGCTTGTTCGACCTGTTTCCCTCCTTGCGGGCGGCGGTCTTCGAAACGAGCGCGGGTTGGATGCCCTGGCTCATCGAGCGGCTTGACGGCCAGTACGAAGGCCGCCCCCACATGGCCCCTCATCTACGGCGAAAGCCCTCGGACGTGATTGCGGAGGGCCGCCTCTTCCACGCCATCGAGCCGGGAGAGAAGTACGTCGGGCATTGCGTGGACGAGCTCGGCGAAGACATCTGGATGTTCTCGACCGACTATCCGCACACCGGCAGCCCTTGGCCGAACGGCGTGCAGGATGTCCTGGACACGCCGGGCATGTCGGAATCCGCGCGGACTAAGACGCTTGGGGAAAACGCGCTCAGGCTCTGTACGCGCATCGCCCGTTGAGGAATCAGCCGGGTCGAGAGTGATTGTGACGGAGTTTTGCTGACCTGTTCGCGCTCGCCCTACCTGCGAGGACTCTACTTGGGCAGGACGACGACATCCCTGAGGAAAGGGGCGCCGAAGGGCTCGATGATGAATCCTTGGATGTGCGGCTTTATCAGAGCGTAGTCCGGCGAGTGGAAGAGCGGGATGATTCCGGCGTCCGCTATGAGCAGCTCTTCGGCCTCGGCATAGAGGGCCATGCGCGTGCCGAAGTCCGGCTCCACCCGAGCGCGCTCGAGCAGGCGGTCGTACTCGGGATTGCTATAGCCTCCGATGTTGTTGCTCCGGTTCTCGCTGTGCAGCAGTAGGTCCAAGAAGTTCTCGGGATCGGGGTAGTCGGCCACCCAACCGAAGTCGAAGATGTTCCCCGCCAGCTCGTCCAGCCGGTAGAAGTACACATCGGGCGGGACGAGCTCGATTTCCACGTCGACGCCCAG
This sequence comes from Dehalococcoidia bacterium, assembly GCA_965219425.1. Taxonomy (GTDB): domain Bacteria; phylum Chloroflexota; class Dehalococcoidia; order Lucifugimonadales; family Australimonadaceae; genus S5-327. The sequence goes on along the minus strand of OZ244741.1, from coordinate 2,264,806 downwards.
GTTGGCTTCCCAAGCGCCCGCGATGAACTGCGCGTCAGCCGGGACCTCCCCCGAACCGGACGTCGTGTAGCGGACTCGGGGGAAATCCGCCGCGTACTGGGATTGCGCAAGCAATGCCCGGGCGCCCTCTGGATCGTAGGGGATGCCCACTAGGTCGGCCGAGTAGCCCGGCATACCCGGAGGAAGCAGTCCGGCGGCGAGGCTTACCCGCCCGCCGTACACCGCTTCGAGCAAGGCTTCCCGGTCCACGGCCATCGCGAAGGCCCGTCTTACGAGAGGGTCGTCGAACGGCGCTTCCTGTGCCCTGAACCCGAGGAAGAAGGTGTTGAGCTGAGGGAAGACGGCGAGCTGGTCGGCAAGCCCGCCGACCGGGTCGAGCGCCCTATCGACGTTGGGCCCGCCGATGAGGGCGACATCCACGGCGTCCGCCTCGTACATCTGCATCGGCACGCCTTGCAGTATGGGAAAGACCGCGAGCTCCAATGAGCTTGGGGCATGATAGTCGTCGAAGCGTTCGAGGATGAGGACTTCGCCTTCGGTCCACTCGCGGAGCTTGAACGGGCCGGAGCCATTCACGTCGCTACGCCACCACTCGAACCCGCCGGAATCGACAGTTTCCCTGTCCACAATTGCGCCGGTGGGATACGTCATCTTCGCCAGGAAGAAGGCTTTCGGCGCGTCGATCGTGATGCGCACGGTTCGCGAGTCCATGACCTCGACGCCCGATACCTCCTCCGCTCGCCCTTCGAGCTTGTCGCGCGCGCCGACGATGTCGCTCAAGTAGAGGGCTGCCGTATCGCTCATGAGCTTAGGGTCGGTCGCGCGTTCGAGGGAGTATTTGACGTCGTCCGAGGTAATCTCGCGTCCGTCGTGGAACTTGGCGTCGGGGCGAAGCGTGAAAGTGTAGACCGTGCCCGCGCTGTCGACCTGTATCGCTTCGGCCAAGTCGGGCCGCACCCGGAGGTCGGCTCCGAACCGGACCAAGCCGCTGAAGACGTTGCTGACGATGAAGTGAGAACCAGACTCACGAGCGACGGCGGGATCGAGGGTGAGCGGGTCGCTCCACGGCATGGTGAGCGACCGGTCTCGCGAAACCTCGAACGGCGCGGGCGGGAAGCTGAGGAAGCTCGCCAACACCCTTTCGACGCTCTCGCTCTGGCGCTCCAGCTCGGTCGCGAGAGCGGCGAGCGTCAGGAGGAAAGTCCGCGGGCCGCGTTTAGCAATCTGTAGACGCGTCACAGCGTCCGTGCCCTCCCTGCGATGAGCGAGGTCCGCGCGCTCCGCTGCTGAGCCGTCTTCGAGGACCACGTTCCTGCGCCCCTCGACGCTCGGGTTGTCCAGCGAGGCAGCGACCAGCTCGATGGCGGCGTCCAGCAGCTCGCTAAGGGAGCTGTCGCTAGGAGAGAAGTAGCTCGTGGCGGATAGCTGGAGCGTTCCGCCGTCGTTCAGGATGAGCAGGGGGCCGTTGGGTGGGGCAGGCGTGGACGTCCAGGCCGCGGGATGCTCGAACGTGAAACCGTGGACTTCGTTCGTGTACGTAAGGTAGCCGCTTGCAGTCGGCGTAGGGCTTGGCGTTGGGCCCGGGTCGCCGGAGCATGCGGCAGTCGCCGTCAGCAGCGCGATGGTCAGGAGGACGAGTCGCGTCACACGGTCCTCCTGAGTGAAGCGGCGGCTCCTCCGATGAGGAGCGCTGCGAGGGTGCCATCGAGGCCGGACATGGCGCCGCCTGAGCTGTTGCAGCCTGCGCCGCTCGCAGGCGAAGTGGGCGTGGCCGCGGCGGACGGCGTCGGCGTGGCGGCGGCCGTGAGTGTTGAAGTAGCGGGAGCGGGCGCGTTGGGCGTGGGCAAAGTGAGTGGGGGTATCTCTCGCAAGCGGGGCGTGGGGACGGTCAGGGGCGGCAGCTCTGGTAAGCCAAGGCTTGCGCGCCACCGGTTCTCCAGACCCTGCCTCCCGAACCCGTAAGCCTCGGTGAGCGCTTGCTCGATACTGCCGGTCGCCCGGAAGGCGGTCAGGAGAGCGTTCATCCGGTCGGCCCCATAGGTCTCGATGAGGTAGTTGGCCACACTCCAGCTCTGCGCGTACGAGAGCGTAATGCCTTCTTCGTCGGCTGGGAATGCTCCGGCGATACTGCCCAAGCGGAAGACGCGCTTCTCCTCTATCGCCGACGAGAGTGAACGCTCGAAGTCGCTCTGCAGGGGGCCTTCATTGTAGACCGCGAGCCCTTCGTGGAGCCACGCAGGTATATCGGCTCCGCAGGCGAAGGCGGCTTGCCCAATGACGACGTGGGTCAACTCGTGCGCGATAGCGCGCCTGCCCCAGACGACGTTCCGAGGGCTAATGCCTATGGCCGTCAGCCCGTAGCTGGGGTAGGCGACCCCGCCGGTGTAGTCGCCGGGGAAGACCAATGCATCTCTGAGGGCTTCCGCGCTTTCGTAGATTCGCAGTCCAATCTTGCGGTCGGGCGTCACGCCCGTGCTTTCGGAGAGGCGCTCCACGGCGGCGTCAGCCGTTTCGAGTAAGTCCCGGGCGAAGGCCTCGTCCCCGTTGCTCCAGCGCAGCGTTACGCGCCCTCCGTCGAGCACACGCCAATCATGCCGTGGGTCCTCGTAGACGAACGTCCGCTCCTCGGTCTCAAAGACGCGGCCGCCTCCGGAGAGGAGCCAGCGATACGTGACCGACGCGCCCACGGGCAGCCCCCCACTTTCACGGAGGTCCCACTCCCACGACGCGGCAAATGCGCCCTCGGAGCTGCTCTCTGCCGCCGCGGTCTTCCCATTGGCTTCTCCTGCAGACGGTTGAGGCGGACTGGCTATCCCCGTCGCGACAGCTGACCCGCAGCTGACGGAGTCCACGCGATATCGGACCTCTGCGTTCTCGATAGCGGTCGGCGGGCTCGCGCGCATCTCGAATGTGATGGCGTTCGGGAAGTCCAGCGTCTGTTCGTCGCGGATTACAAGGAGCGGCTCCTGCCCCCAGACGCTTGCCGGCGTGGATGACGCGAACAGGAACAGGACAGCTAGCGCGCCGAAGCAGAGACTGTTCACGCGCTAGGCTCCGTCGACGCTCCAAAGCAGGTACGCCCGCATGAGGCCGCTCAGCTCTCCGTCGAGCACCAAGTCGGGGTTGGTGGACTCGAACCCGGTGCGGTGGTCCTTCACGAGCTTGTAGGGGTGGAGGACGTAGCTCCTCACCTGGTTGCCCCAGCCTGCGGAGACGTGGTCGCCCTTGAGGACGGCGCGTTCCTCGGCGCGCCTTCGCACCTCGATCTCCATCAGACGCGCGCGCAGGATCTTCATCGCGACCTCACGGTTCTGCAGCTGCGAGCGCTCATTCTGGCAGGAGACGACGAGCCCCGAGGGAAGATGGCGGATGCGCACCGCGGTCGAGTTCTTCTGAACGTGCTGGCCGCCGGCGCCGCTCGCCCTGAAGACTTCCATCTCGATGTCGTCGGGGTCGATGCGTACGTCAACGTTGCCCTCGGCTTCGGGCAGGACCTCGACGAGGGCGAATGACGTGTGCCGTGCGTGGGCGGCATCGTACGGCGAGAGCCGGACCAAGCGGTGCACCCCGCGCTCCGCCTTGGCGTACCCGTAAGCGTTGGCCCCGGTTATCTCCAGGGTCACGCTCTTCACCCCTGCCTCCTCCCCCGTGGAGAGGTCGAGCACCTCGGCCTTGTACCCGCTGAGGTCTGCCCAACGGGTGTACATGCGCATGAGCATCTCGGTCCAGTCCTGCGAGTCCGTGCCTCCGGCGCCCGCGTGGATTGCGAGGATGGCGCCGCGGTCGTCGTATTCCCCGGAGAGCACGAGGTCGAACTCGCGCTGTTCGGACTCCTCGAACAGCTTCTCCGCCTCGATTGCCAGCTCTGCGGACATTCCGGCGTCTTGAGACTCGATAGCCAGGTCCAGCATCTCGGCGGTGGACGCGACGCGCTCCTCGAAGTCGCGCCAGCCGTCGACTGTCGCGCGGAGCCGCGCGAGCCGCTTCATCGCGGCTTGCGCGTTATCGGAGTCGCTCCAGAAATCGGGTTCGGCGGCGGCTATCTCCAGCCGCTCGGCCTCTGCTGCTTGGTCGGGGAGGTCAAAGACGCGCCATGATGTCGGCGATGTGCTCGCCCAGCTCTGCTAGGCGTTGACGTAGCTCGTCCATGGCGCTTGCTCCGTTCCACAAGTGAACGGGCTTTCGGAAGCCCGTTACCGCCATTATACGCCAATCCATTCGTGGGGCTACTAGGTTCCCCTGTGGAGCGACTGAGAAGCAGCCGGCGAGCCGCGTTCATTGGACGGTCGCCTCGGGGCTGTGCTACGCTCGCTTCTCTAGGTCGGGGTGTGGCGCAGTCCGGAAGCGCACCTGCATGGGGTGCAGGGGGCCGTTGGTTCAAATCCAATCACCCCGACCATATTTTCCTATGAGCCGTCGTCCGGTATGGGTTGTCGTGCCCGCTGATGCCGGCGGCCAAGCCAGGAGGTTGGGGCCATGACAACGTCGAATAGCGGCAAGCCTCAGTGGGTGCTCGATCACATCGAAAGCTATCAGCGGAGCAACGGTGAAGACGGCCACATGTGGCGCGGCTACCCCACGCTTCTCCTGACGACGACCGGCAGGAAGTCGGGCAACGCGATTACGACGCCGTTGATCTATGGAGAGCACGAGGGCCGCTACCTGATCGTGGCCTCGCGGGGCGGCGCACCCGAGCACCCGCAGTGGTACCGCAACCTCTCGGCGAACCCTTCCGTCGGCATGCAGGTCAAAGCCGACCGCTTCAGCGCGACGGCGCGCACAGCCGATGCCGACGAAAAACCCGCGCTTTGGCGGCTCATGGCCTCGGTCTACCCGCCCTATGATGAATACCAGGCGCGCACGGAGCGCGAGATTCCCGTGGTGATCCTGGAGCGCGCCGACTGATTGAGAGCAAAGAGAAGCCGGCCACGCGGGCCGGCTTCCGGTCTTTATGTGTTGCCTGACTAGTGGGCGTTCTATTGCGCGTAGCGGTCAAGCGACCTGCGCGGCCAGTGGACTGCCCTCGATGCGCCGGATCGCACGGTGCACCGTGCGCGGGCTCACGCGGAAACGCCCCGCTATCTCGAAGACGCTGAGCCCCTCCTGTATGTGGGCGAGGAGGTACTCTAGGTCACGCTCTTGACGCCGGTAGGTCTTGTACCAGACAGGGTCGTCGAACTTGCATTGAGGTAACGGGCACGTCAGGCACGACATCGATACCTCGCACCCGGTATCGGGATAGTGCTGCTGCTCCGGCAGCCCGTCCAGAACGGGCTCGTTCCGCCGTCGATGGGACTTCGCGTAACTGCTCATCTCTCCCTCCTTCAATGGCTCCGTTAGTTGTCGGCTATCCGTCCGTTTCGTAGGCAATCCAGGCAACACGTCTCATGACGCGAGCGCGGCAGGGAGCGTTCCGTTGCGCTCCTGTGCGCGCTCCGCGCCGTAGTGAGCAAGGACTAGGAGGCCTTCGAGGAAGCCTTCCCTCGGCCCCCCCATCGCCAAGTCGAGGCCTCGGCCATCGTCAAGTCGGAGCGTTGCGCTCTCGACCTCGTGGCGGAGCATGCGGTACTCGTGCGAGCCATCCATGGCGTAGAGACCGAGTCGGCCCGTCAGGACGGCTGCGATGAGGTCCGAGACCTCCGCGCTTCGCGTGGCCGGCGGGTGGTCGAGCCAGATCACACGGCGCGCGCCGAGCTCGCTGTCCAGGAGGCGCCGCACCTGACCCGCTGTTCGCCCCGTCTGCGGCCGCACCGTCACCCGCGCGCATGCCCACGTCTTCGAGGTGAAGTGCGCGATGGCCCGGGCGAGAGATGCCGCGTCCACGGTTTCGAGCCATCGGTGGTCGATGACTCGCAGGCCGTCCGGCGCGCGTTCCCCCACTGTGACAACAGCAGTCCCCGAGGCCGGAGCGAGCAAGGCTGCGCCGGGCTCCGGCAGTCGCGTCAGGACGATGGATGCGACGACCTCGCCCCCTGTGACGGCCCTGCGCGCTCGTCCGCCGCTGAAGAAGTTGTGGAGTTGCTCCACGGGGAATGCCCGCTCCGCCGTCACGGGACGCAGCTCGTAGGCCGTCCTGTACTCAGGGTGCTCAGCCCCGAGGGTCCGTCGGGCTTTGGCGGCGCGGTCAGCGTAACCGGGGAGCTCCGCTATCACGCGGTCCAGGGGAGCCCGGAAGTGCAGAGGCCCGCCGTCGGCGGCTTGGAACTGCTTGTTGCGGACCTTGAGCTGCTCGAAGGGGGTCTCCCCGCTCCAAGGACGCCCGTAGAAGACGGCGGTTGCGCCGGACGCCGCGGCGAGGAGCTGGATTCGTTCGAGTCTGGCGTGGTTGAGCAGGTGAGAGTCGACCACCTGGATGAGGCTGAAAGAGCCTTGGACCGCCGGCAGCTGCTCGTGGGTCACGTAGCGGACGCGGGCGCGGCCCAGTCGCACATCCGCTGCCGTTGACGACCATAGCCCCTTCAGCGCGCCCTCGCGGAGGTGGGCGACGAGCCTGTCCTTCACCAAAGCCGCCTCGGTAGGCGCCACCCGGAGCAGCGACCCTCCGGCATTCACGTTGACGCTCATCACGAGCATCTCGAGCTGGGACGCCAGTTCGCGGACGCCGGCCCCCAAGGGCAATTCGACCGTGAAGACGGAGGCTCGTTCGTGCAGCACGTCGCCTGCTACGGCGGCTGCGATTTCACGTTGGTATGGGGTTGGAGTTAGCACCGCGACTCCCGCACATGCGTTCTAAACTGGCGGCATATTAGAACGCGCGTTCGGGCGGTGTCAACAGCTTTCAGAACAAATGTGCGTGATTTCGGCGGATTGCTCGCGGGCTAGCAGCTCAGCGCCATGATCAGCCGGTTTCGCGTCTCCGTGCTCATGGGGTGGACGAGCTCGCGACGGTCAACGTGGGCCTTGATCGCGCCGTCAAGGAAGGCGAGCACGCCTTCCTGCAGGTCGCGGAACGCGGCCTGCCGCACCGCCGGCTGGAAGGGGTACGCCTTCGCCTTATGTGGATCGAGCTTGTCGGCGACGAAGACGACCTTCCCTACCGGCGCCAGGTCCGGGTGAGCCGTGGTGTGCCAGTGCACTCCTTCGAGCGCCTCCGGGTCCACGATGGCGCCGTCCTCGCGGAGCCAGCCGGCTCCGACGGGCCCGTGCAACAGAATTGGCGCCGCTCGTTCCACGTCGCTCACGCCGGTCCCGAGACGCTCCGCCTCCTCGATCAGCCTGCGGCCCGGCAGATGCCGCGCAACGTCGTGGGCGGCCGCTGTCAGGTCGGCGATGGCAATGTCGACGCCGTGGACCGCCGCAAGCTCGCGGGCGATTCCCCGGACGCGCTCGACGTGCGCGCGCAGGCCGCCGGGCAGCGCGTCGAGTCGGGCGTCGAGGGACGGCGGCAGCTCGAAGGCCACGCCTAGCCCATGGCGCCGAGGCGTCGCCCGCCGAGGATGTGGAGGTGGAAGTGAGGGACCTCCTGACCCGAGTCCGGCCCTTGGTTCGCCACGAGTCGGTAGCCGGACTCGGCAAGCCCCAGTTCCCGCGCTATCCCCGGCGCGACGGTCAGGCAGTGCGCGGCGGCGACCGTCTCTTCAGACGACTCGGCAAGCGCCCCGGCATGCGCGTGCGGGATGACGAGAACGTGCGTCGGCGCCTTCGGTTGGATGTCGCGTATCGCGAACGCCGTTCCATCGTCGAACAGCTTGTCGGCGGGGATGTCGCCCCGACCGAGTTTGCAGAATATGCAGTCCTGCTCCGTCACCCCGGCCTCCTAAACGAGAGCAGGGGCGCCGGTTGGAACGTCCCTGCCGGTCACCCCTGTCATCCGCCGGTCACCCCTGTCTCCGCCGGTCAGATACAGGGCGCTCCCTAGTCGCCGCCGACCGCCAGACAGGTCACGGTCCGCACGATCCCGCCTATGGTGTGTACGCTGCCCGTGACGGTGTCGCCCACCGAGCTCAGGTCTTCCGCCTGCACGATGCAGATGACGTCGTAGGGGCCTGTAACGACGTCGACCGATGTCACGCTGGACACGTTGTGGAGCGCGCTCACCACGTCCTTGGTCTTCCCCACCGCCGTCTCGATCAGCACGAACGCTTTGGTTGTCGCCATCTATCTCGTCTCCCTACCGCGCAGCGGCGGCCCGATGATGATATGAGGGGTCATGGGGAGCGTCAACGAGAGCGCCTCCTATCAGTCCCCCGCAACCTCGGCGAGTAGGGAGAGCGCACGCTCGCGAGACGCCGCAGCATCCTCTCCCGCGGTCACGACCGAGACGATGATTTCGCCCGCGCCAAGCTCGAACATCCCGGCGATGCGCTCCCGGACGCGCTCTTCGTCGCCCGAGAGCACCACCGCCTCGATCATCGCGTCGCTCCAGCCTTGTGTCTCGCCCGCCTCGGGGAAGCCGGCCTCGGCGAACATCGCCTGATAGAAGGGGTCGCGAGGGTAGTTGGCGAGCTGCTCCCGCGCTGCCGCGCGCACCTCGTTGGGATCGTCGTGAATGCAGACCGGCGCGTGGGCGATGAGCGGCGGGACGGGACGTCCGGCCCGCTCGGCGCCGCGCCGTATGGCGGGCAACGCAACGTCGCGCAGATACGTTCCGGGCGACACCCAGCTGATGGCGCCGTCCGCAAGCTCTCCGCACGTTTCGTACGACTTCGGGCGCAGCGCCGACGCCATGACGGGCACGCCCGGCACGGGCGCGGGCAGCGCGACGCTGGCGCGGTATATCTTGCCCTCGAACTCAACGGCGCCGGTCTCGAGCAGCGTCTTGACGATGGTGAGGTACTCACGGAGCGCCGTCACCGGCGTGCGGTAGTCCGCGCCGAACACGCGCTGCATGGCCGCCACGTGGCTCGGGCCGATGCCGTAACGGAACCGGTTGCCGGATAGCTGCGCCGCCACCTGCACCTGCTGCGCGGCGGCGACGGGATGCCGTCCCCACGTGGGCACGATGCACGTCCCCAGCAGTATCTCCTCGGTCCGCACGCCTGCGGCGGCCATGAGCGTGATGCCGTCCAGATTCGCGCTGCCGACGGTGAGCCAGGCCGCGCCGATGCCGCGCTCCTCGTAGTCCTCGATTCGGTCGAGGACTTGGTTGCTGTCGCCGCCCATAGCGGCGACGCCGACGACTCCTTGAGGCATGGGAAGACTCCAATGTGTTGGTGGGCTCCATGATACCGGCAATCAGCCGCATCGCGGGTTGCCGCAGGCGGTGGGGCCGGAGGCGGCCGGGCGTTGACAGGCGCGCTCCCTAGGGGTAGAAACGTTTCAGGCGTAGGCGACACAAGGAGTCTGACCGTGCTATCAACGAAGGACAACGAACGACTCACCCGAGTGGGGCCCGGCACGCCGATGGGCGAGGTCATGCGCCGCTACTGGCAGCCCGTCCTTATCTCCCACGAACTGCCTCACCCCGATTGCGATCCCGTGCGCGTGCGGCTTCTTGGCGAGAACCTCATCGCCTTCCGCGACACGTCCAATCGCATCGGCCTCGTGAGCGAGTGGTGCCCCCATCGCCTCACTTCACTTTTCCTGGGGCGGAACGAGGAGAACGGCATCCGCTGCGTCTACCACGGCTGGAAGTTCGACGTGGACGGCGCATGCGTGGACATGCCCAACGAGCCCGCTCAGTACGACTTCAGCCGCAAGGTGAAGGTCACCGCCTACCCAGCCATGGAGGTAGGCGGCGTCATCTGGACGTACATGGGCCCGAAGGAACAGACGCCGCCGGAGCCGCGGTTCGAGTTCACGCAGCGGCCCCAGACGCACCGGCACGCCTCCAAGGTGATCGAGGAGTGCAACTGGCTCCAGGCGCTGGAAGGCGGCATAGACTCGGTGCACTCGTCCTTCCTCCACCGCAAGTTCGGCACGGGCGGCGCGGCCGGACTGGACGGTCTGCGGGCCAAGGCGACCGCCTCCAAACTGGAGGTGGAGCCGACGGACTACGGCTATCGCTACGGCTCGATACGGGCCATCCCCGGCGAGGACGCCAACTATGTCCGCACCTACCACTTCGTGATGCCGCATATCCAGATACGCGCGGCGCAGCTCAACAACGACGGTTCCTGGTTCAAGTTCAAGATTGCCGGCCACCACTGGGTCCCCATAGACGACGAGACCACGATGGTCTGGAACTGGTTCTACACCCTCGACGAGCCCCTCACGCAGGACGAGCGCGACGAGCTCCTCACCGGCAACGGCCCGGACGATGTTGACCAGACGACGTGGCGGAGCCTTCGTAACCCACGAAACGATTGGATGATTGACCGCGAGCTACAGCGCGCGGACACGTTCACCGGCATCAAGGGCATCAATGCACAAGACCGGGCCGTCCAGGAGGCGATGGGGCCGATCGTCGACCGTAGTCAAGAGCACCTCGGCCAGACGGACCGCGCCGTCATCACGACGCGCAAGATGCTGCTGCAGGCGGTGCGCGCGGTCGAGGACGGCGGCTCGCCCCTCGGCGCGAACGATGCCTACTACAACATCCGCGCCATCGAGGAGGTCCTGCCCGGCGATGTCCGCTGGCAGGACGCGCTCTTGGAGAAGATGTACATCGGCGCAGCCTGACGCCGCTCCCTTGCCCTGCCCTAATGGTCTAGTGATTGCCGCTACCTTCGGCGTGACACGAACGAGCAACAGGCAGACTGGCTCGGCGGCGAGTTGCTCGTTACGGGTGAAATGGCTCTCGCCATCGCCCGGGGGCGGCTCACCAAACAGCAGGCTCAGCAATGCCTCGGCGTGAGTGCTGCGATGCTCGCCTGGCGCATCAATAAGACCGGCGCTGGCAAGAGGGTCGAACGAGAGCGTGAACGGCGAAGGGCTAGCAGGCACCAGCCGTGCTAGGCTCGTTAGTCCAGCTCCCTAAAGCCTAGTCCGGGCTGGCCACGAGGCTCAGCCGGGTTCAGTTGGCAGCCTCCGATGCCTGCTCACGAAACTCCGATTGTGTACTTGCCTGGGAAGCAGCGTCCCGCAACCCGCCGGGGGCGGTCCATTCTGGCTCCATCTTGGCCCAGTTTGGCCCCATCGTGGCTTCATTGTGGCCCGGTCTTGCGCCATGGTGGCCTCACTATGGCCTCGCCTTGGCTTCACTGACGCCGTTGACGGTCCTCCGCCTCCGGCCCTCCTTTTGGGCGCTTCTGCGCAAGCCCCAAACTCCCTCCCCGATTCCTCTACCATTGCCCTGTCAATAATACGACACTAGGCCGTTGCGTTGTAAACGATTCGCCCTTTACCATGGACTCCATAACCCCCGGCTTACGAGTGAAACCGCGCCCAACGGCGCCAAATGGCGCCAAATGACACCAATTTCCTTCGGCGCGCTTGCCGAACGCGCTGTGCGCCCGTAGCCTGCCCCCATGCCGCCTCGCCGCGCCAGACCGTTCTACGGGTGGACCGTTGTTGGCGTCCTGGGCGTCTTTGGCGCGGTGGGGGTGGGGCTCGCGGGAGCGAACTTCGCCCTCTTCATCGGGCCCATGTCGGCCGAGCTCGGCTGGAGCGCGTCGACTTTCGGGTGGGCGGTGTTCGTGCGGCTGGCCATGATCCTGGCCGCCGGCCCGCTCATCGGCCGCATCCTCGACCTGCGCGGACCGCGGGGCCCGGTGCTCGCCGCGGTGCTCGTGGGCGGGGGGCTGACCCTCTGGCTGTCGCGGGTCGGAGCGGTATGGGAGCTCATACTCGCGTTCGCTGTCATGGGGCTCGTCGGCATGGGCCGGGCGAACGACCTCCAAGCGAGCGCGCCCGTCGCCAGGTGGTTCGTGCGGAGGCGGGGGCTGGCGATGGGCATCGCGTTGGCGGGCACGCCCCTGGGCGTCGCGGTCTACTATCCCCTCACCCAGCTGCTGATCGACCTCTACGGCTGGCGCGACACGCTCTCCATACTTGCGTTGTTCGGCGTCGCTATCGTTGTGCCGCTGGCCTTCCTTCTGCGGAGGAGCCCCGAGGACATGGGCCTAGCGCCGGACGGCGCGGCGCGCCCGTCCAGAGGCCCAGGCGCCCCTATGGTCAACGAGCGCTCGCTCTCCCGGAGGCAGGCGCTCCGCACGAAGCGCTTCTGGCTGATGCTGGCGGGCTTCACCGCGATGACCTATGGACTCTCCACGCTCACGATCTTCCGTGTTCCGCACTTCATCGAGCGCGGCCTCAGCCCGGCCTTGGTCGCCGCCGCCATCGCCGTGGACGCGGTCGTCGCCATCGTCGCGAGCGTCGTCTTGGGCAGGCTGCTCGATCGTATGCCCGTCGGCGGCGTGCTGACCGCCGGGCTGGCCGCCGGAGCGTTCTGCGGCATTGGTCTGATTGTCGTCGACGGTTTCTTCTGGTTGTTCGCGGCGAACATCGGCTACGCGCTCGGCTTCCAGATCACGCACGTCGCCCAGAGCGTGATGTGGGCCAATCATTTTGGCCGGTTGCACCAGGGCGATATCCGCGGCGCCACGATTCCCGTCACGGTGGGGATAGGCGCGCTCGCGTTCCCCGTCACTGGCTATATACGAGACCAGGCGGGCGTCTACACGCCCGCCTGGGTCATCTCAATCGTCCTCTTGTTGATTGCCGGCGCGCTGCTGGCCGCCGTCCGTCTTCCGGCTACTCACCCCCCGGCTGTTCACGACTAAGCTCCGCCTCCCAATCAACGGCCTCTTTGCCAATGGATTCCAGCACTGCGTTCACGAAGATTTCGTCCGGCACCGCGCCGACGAACTCGGACTGGTCGTTGATGACCGTCTTCGGCACGCCCATAACCTGATAGCGCCGCGCCGCCTCCGGGAACTCCGACGCCTCAATGACCTCCGCCTTCACGTTGGGGTTCGCGACGGCGAATGCGTGGGCCGCACGGGCCACACGGGGGCAGTGCGGTCAGGTAGGAGTGACGAACACTCGCAGATGGACCTGTTGGTCAATCCGCTCCCGCACAGCGGTGGCGACGCCGTCTCGTAGCATCGGAGCCGACTTCGAGAGCGACTCGATGCCCATCAGAATGGTGGGAAACTCGTTGCCAACCGGGGCGCCGTAGAACCGCACGCGGCCGTCGTCTCCGCCCATGACGATGGCGGGGATATGCTCGATTTGCAGGCGTTTCGCCTCGCCGGCGCCGTCTCCGTGAACGTCGAGCACTTGCAGGATGAGCTTGGGGGATGTCGCGGCCAGCTCGGTTAGCAGCTCGCGAGTGACTTTGGCGTACTCCGCCCCCGCGCCGCTCGCGGCTTGTCCGGGAATCGTCAGCAGGCTGCGCGCCTCCGATTCGGTGAAGAGCAGTATCTTCACATCCTCGTCTAGGGTCTCGGCGAAGCGGTCTTCGAGTGTCTTGCGGTCCTCTTCGCTCAATAAGGGCATCGGTGTCTCCTCGCGCGGCTTGGGCGTCTTCCTGGGGTGCGTGTGGGGCTGGGACGATTGTACACGCCGAGCCTAATCTCTGGCGGCGCGGGTGACGCGCCAGACGTGCCAGCCGCGCTGCACGACGGTCAGCGACGCCAACGCGGCGATGACCCCGAGGCCGTGCAGCGGGTAGCCGGCGAGTAGCGCTACGCCGAGGACGACCACGCGTTCCGGCCGCCCCAGCAGCCCAACGTCGCCTGGAATCGCCAGCCCTTCGGACCGCGCCCGCAGGTAGCTGACCATCATCGACGACGTGAGCGCGCCGAAGACAAGGTACACGCCCAGCGCGTCGCTGGCCCGCATGTAGAAGACCGCCAGTCCGAAGAGCACGACGGCCTCTCCCAAGCGGTCCATCACTGAATCGAAGAAAGCACCGAACGTCGATTCCTTGCCGGCGAGTCTCGCGACCGCGCCGTCCAGCATGTCCATCGCGGCGCCGATTATCATCACAATGCCGCCAATCAGCAGGCGGCCGTCGGAGAGCAGGTAAGCCGAGTACGCGGCGACTCCAAAGCCCGCGAGGGTGATGAGGTTCGGCGATATCCTCAGCGCGATGAGCACCCGCGCAACCGGGTTGCTGATGAGCCGGGTGATCAGGCCGCGCGTCCGCAGCCGGGGGACGAGCGAGCTCACGGTCTGGGCCTCCTCCCAGTCCGGCGCCATAGCAGCGAGCGGTAGTAGCCGAGGACGCGCTCGGCGACGACCTCCCATCGGTATTGCTCTACGGTCACTTGGCCGCGCGCGCCCATCTCCCGGCGCAACTTCGCATCGACGACGAGCCGTTCGAGGGCCGCGGCGAGGTCGGCGTCCCGCTTCGGCTTGACGAGCAAGCCCTCGACGCCGTTCGACATCACTCGGCTGAAGCCGTCGATGCGCGAGGCCACGATTGGCTTGCCTGCGGCCATCGCCTCCAGCAGCACGATGCCGAAGCTCTCCCGCCCCGTGTTCGGCGCGCAAAAGATGTCGGCGGTCTGGTAGTAGCGCGGAACGTCCTCGTGGGAGACGCGCCCGACGAACTCCACGTCCTGAAGATTGCGCTCGCCGATCACCGAAAGGACGTCCTCGCCGGGGTTCCCCCCTCCGACGACGATGAGCCGGGTGTCGGGGCGCTTCCATTTGAACCGGCTGTAAGCCATGAGCAGGTACTTCAGACCTTTCCTGCGCTCCATGCGGCCCAGGAAGAGGATGTTGGTCTTGCCGTCCCGGAAGCGCTCGATGGGGCTGGCTTCCGAGAATCGCTCGACGTTCACTCCGTTCGGAATGATCTCGTATTCGCCGGGGAAGAACTGGCTGACGAAGTCCATCGCCGGTTTGGACACGGCGATGCGTCCGTCCAGCTTGCGGAACCAGCGGCGGCTGAAGTATCGCCACGCGCGGTAGAACCGGGTGCCGTTGAAGGTGTGGAACGTCCCAACGTTGACGGCGTTCGAGGAGTGAAGGAAGGTCAGTGGCAATGCGGGCGCCATCGGCTCGTGAAGGTGCACTACGTCGAACTGCTCTCGTTCGAGCAGCTCTCGCACCCGCGGCTCCAGCCAGAAGGAGAGCGTGACCCGCGCGACGGCGCCGCCGCTCGGCAAAGGGACCGGCCTACCCATTGGGATGAAGCCCGGCTCCAGCCGCCGCTCCCGCGAGTTGGCGAGTGGGGCGATGACCTTGACGGCGTGGCCCTTCTGCCGGAGCTGGCGCGCCAGGTTGTCGATGTGGTCGTTCACCCCGCCGGGCGCGCCGTAGTCGTAGGGAGATACGAGGGCGACTTTCAGCGCCCCTTGACTCCCGTCCCATGCCCTCGCCGGGGCTACCGTGGTCGGCTCAGTCAAGGTCTCTCGCCGGTCTAGTGTTTGTCCTTGGTCTTGACTGGCGCCGCCAGCGCCGGTTGTTCGGCGATGAAGGACTCCACCATGTCGCGCGCCACGTCGTCCGTGTACTGATGGGCGGGCGATTTCATGAAGTAGGCGCTCGGTCCATCGAGCTGCCCACTGATGCCCCGATCGAGCGCAATCTTCGCGCACCGGACCGCGTCGACGACGACCCCCGCGGAGTTGGGGCTGTCCCAGACCTCCAGTTTCAGTTCGAGGTTCAGGGGCACGTCGCCGAAGGTCTGGCCTTCGATGCGTATGTGGCACCACTTGCGGTCTTCCAGCCAGGGAACGTAGTCGCTCGGCCCGACGTGCACGTTGCCGGGGCCGAGGTCGTACGGGAGCTGGGAGGTGACGGCGTTCGTCTTCGACTCCTTTTTCGACTCGAGGCGCTCGCGCTCCAGCATGTTCAGGAAGTCGGTGTTGCCGCCGAAATTCAGCTGGTAGGTGCGGAGAATCTTCACGCCCCGGTCCCTAAACAGGTTGGCCAGCACCCGGTGCGTGATGGTCGCGCCGACCTGAGACTTGATGTCGTCGCCGACGATTGGCGTCCCTGCATCCTGGAAGCGTTTCTGCCAGTACGGCTCGCGGGCGATAAACACGGGAATGCAGTTCACGACGCCGACGCAAGCCTGCAACGCCTGCTCCATATACCACTTGGCGGCCTCTTCGGAGCCGACAGGGAGGTAGTTGATGAGCACGTCGACTTCGCGGTCCTTGAGGATATTGACGATATCGGCGGTAGGCCCGTCCGCCTTCTGGATGACGCCTGAGAGGTACTTGCCGATCCCGTCGTGGGTCATCCCCCGCTCGACCTTTACGCCGGTCTTGGGCACGTCGGTGAACTTCACCGTGTTGTTCTGACCGGCGAAGATGGCGTCCGACAGGTCCTTCCCGACCTTGGCCCTGTCTACGTCGAACGCTGCGACGACTTCGATATCGCCGATGTGATAGCCGCCCATCTGAGCGTGCATCAGGCCCGGGACGAACTCGTCCGTGGGCGCTTCGCGATACCGGTGGAGGCCCTGCACGAACGAGGACGCGCAGTTTCCAACCCCTACTATCGCTACCTTGATTCTTCCCATACTACGTACCTATCCCCTTGAGATTCTGACGGAACCTGAGCAGTATAAGCCGTTCAGCTATTTGGCGTCGGATTGGCCCCGCGGGCCTCTCCCTGCTCCACGCGCTCATTGACGAGCCCCGAACCGATCGCTTACTTCGGACGACCAACTAGCCACGCACCATCAGCCCGCCGCCAGGCATCAAAGTGTTACGGAGGAGTCTTCGCGGAGGAGCGGGTCGAGGGTCTGCACGATAGCCATGCGGTACACGTGGGCAAACGCATTTGTCTTGCTGCTTGCGACCGGCTCGCTCGTGACCGGGTACTATGCGAACGTCGCGGGCGAGCCGGGCCAGGCGTGGCACGTCCATGCGCACCGGATAGCAGGGCTGGCGGTCGTAGCGGTCCTCTTCTGGAAGCTGCCGAACGTGATTCGTCCGCTGGCGCGACGGTACGGCGCGTGGACAGGCCAGGACTATCTCGCGCTGGCGGCCCTTGCTCTCCTACTGATCGACATCCTTCTCGGTGTAGCTTGGGCGCACCTTGGGCGGTTCTCGTACCTCGGGACATCGGGCATGACGTGGCACGCCCTTCTGGTGTTCCTGATCGTGCCGATGATCCTCCTGCACTTGGCCCGCTACCGGAGGCTGCTGCGCCCGCGGTACTGGGCCCAACGGAGGTCTGTCCTCCGACTTGGCGGGCTCGTGCTGGCCGGGACCTTCCTGTGGCAGGCGGGCGTGCGCCTCAACCGCGCGACGGATGTGGCGCAGGCCAAGCGGTTCACCGGCTCGTACGCCGCAGGCGACTTCAGCGGCAACTCCTTCCCCACGACGTCTTGGCTGAACGACCGGCTCGACGCCATCGATCCCGACACGTGGACACTGACCATCGCGGGCGTCGTCGACACGCCACTCACCTTCGCCTATGCCGACCTCGAGCCGACTGAAGAGGAGACGGCGACCCTCGATTGCACCGGCGGCTGGCACTCGACCCAGCATTGGAGCGGTGTGCGGCTCGGACGGCTGCTCGCCGCCGCGCGGCCAAAGGCCTCCGCCGCTAGCGTGACGGTGACGTCGGCGACTGGTTACTACCGGCGCTTCTCTCTGGCCCACGCGGAGGGCCTGCTGCTAGCAACACACGTCGGGGGCGAGCCGCTGTCGCACGGGCACGGCTCCCCCGCGCGGCTGGTCGTGCCGGGCAACCGCGGGTTCGAGTGGGTCAAGTGGGTCACGCGCATCGACGTGAACACAACGGGGAGCTGGCTCCAGCCTCCGCTGCCGTTGCAATAGCCCGGTCTCTTTGAGGCGGCGACTGGTAGGGGATGCGCCCGTGTCCGCATCTGCGTTGCCAACGGCACGCGGGGGCGGAGTTCGAGGTACGGGGCAAGTGTCATGGAGGGGAATCGCCGAAACCCGGCGGCCGGCGCCGGCCGCAGCTCCGATAAGCGGCTTCTGGGGTGGCAACGGCGTGCAGATGTGGCAAACTGTGGCCGATGGAGTACGGAGAGCGCTGCGAGGTTCCCGCTTTGGTGGAAATGACGGAAAGGGAAGGCGGGAACGACGGGGGGCACTTCGGGGAAGTGGCGCGATACGCGACATCGAAAGGAGACAGCCATGGTTCTGAGCGATCTCTTGATAGATAGGCTAGTGGACACGCCCAACGGGACTATCAGCCCGGCGGTGTTCAGCGACCCCGGCGTATACGAGCAAGAGCTCGAGCAGGTGTTCGCTCGCATGTGGCTGTTCGTGGGCCACGAGAGCCAGGTCCCCAACCCCGGCGACTTTGTGCGGTCGCGCATGGGGGAGGAGCAGGTCGTCCTCACTCGAGGCCGAGACCATCGAATCAGCGTGCTGCTCAACTCCTGCCCTCACCGTGGGAACGTAGTGTGCCGGTACGATCAGGGCAACGCTCTTGGGTTCCAATGCGCCTTTCACGGGTGGACGTTCGACAGCTCCGGCGCACTACAGAGCCTGCCGCCGGGCAGCGAGGACGTCTACGCCGCTGAACTGCATAAGGAAGAGTGGGGGATGCTGAGCGCCCGTGTCGAGACATTCCACGGGACCATCTGGGCGACGTGGGATGATTCCGCCCCTAGCTTGATGGACTACTTTGGGGGCGCAGAAGCCTATCTGGGCCCTTCTTTGATGAGCGTCGACGGCAGGGACAACGGCACGGAGGTGCTGGGCGGCGTGATGAAGTGGCGCGTAGGCATGAACTGGAAGGTGCCGATGCCCGACATGGACATCACCCACGGGTGGATCACCCACCGCTCGGTTCGCGGCCTACTCGGCCAGTTCGGGGGGACGACGCGGGAGCGGCCTGGTAAGGAGTACCACGTCTGGTTCCCGGAGGGCCATACGACGGACCTTTGGGACTTCCCGGATGACGCAGAGGCGGCGGTCGGTTGGCATCCCGAGTCGCCACAGTGGGAGGAGTACCCGGAGGTTCGCGAGTACCTGCGGGAGCACTATGTGGCCCGCAGGGAGAGGCTGGGCAAGCTGGCGCAGGTCACCGAGCCGCCTCATATCTTCCCGAACATGGGGGCGGTGGGGCGAATCATCCGCGTCCTCCATCCTCAGGGGCCGACCGAGACGGAGATGTGGTCGTACATTCTGGTCGACAAGGACGCGCCGGAAGCGGTTAAGGAAGCATGGGGCCGCTACCACGAGCTGCGCTGGGGCCCGAACGGCTTGATCCAGAAGGACGACATGGAGAACTGGAATATCCAGACAAAGTACAGCCGGGGCCACATGACCCGCACGAGGCTCCGCCAGAACAACCAGCTGGGGATGTCCATTCCGGCACTACACGGCCCGTCGACATTCGGGCTGCCGGGCATGTGGCACCCGGAGCCCACGGACGAGAACTACCGGCGGTACTTCCAGCGTTGGGCCGAGGTCATGGCGGCGCGGGACTGGGGAGACCTGGTCACGGAGCCGGCGAAGTAGGAGGACTGGCGTGGCGAGCAACATCGAAGACCACTTGGTGCGCTTGGAGATCGAGGACTTCCTCTGGAGTGAAGCGGACCTACTGGACGAGCACCAATACGACGAATGGCTGGACCTTTTCACGGAGGACGCGCAGTACCTGATGCCCATCCGCCGGAATGTGCCGTCCAAGGAGATGGACACCGAGTACATCCGGCAGAACACGGACATGTGGTGGTACAAGGACGACAAGCGGATTCTGGAGAAGCGAGTAAAGCAGCTCAACACCCACGTTCACTGGGCGGAGGAGCCGCTCTCGCGGGTGACGCACATGGTGTCGAACGTGCGCATCCTGGGGTGGGAGAGGCCGGACGAGGTCCGTGTCAAGTGCCGCTTCATGTTCTACCGGAACCGCCACGCCGACGAGGAGAGCACCTTCATCGGCAAGCGAATCGACACGCTCCGTCGGGTCGACGGGGGCTGGAAGATAGCGAAGCGCGAGATCTACCTAGACGAGAGCGTCCTGCTCCACAAGAACCTGACGAACTTCTTCTAGATAGGCGGCTTTGTCCGCCTGGCGGAGGCTCGAAAGGGAGGGGGCGTAGCCGATACGCTCCCTCTTCTTGCGTGGCGAGAGCAGGTCAATGAGCCAGGAAGGCATGGGAGACTTTGGAGTTGACGCTTACGGTGTACTCCAGCCCCGGCTCAAAGTCGGACCCTAGGGGGATGGAGGTTTCGGCGATCGGGTAGTCCGTGGTGCAGAAGCTAGAGGGGTCGGCGATCTCGTGGTGAGTTATCGCCACCTCGATCCTGGTCGGGTCGGCGCGCCTGACCTCGTAGCCGTTGAACCTGGAGCAGCCGCTGCCTTTAGGTAGACCGGAGACCACGCGCAGCTCGTACTGGGGCGGCGCGCTTTCGAGGGCTGTCACTTCCACGCTTTCGATCGGTGACAGGTCGATGAACGAGTCCCGGAAGTCCGGCTCCGGCAAGGTAAAGGAGTTGGTCACCAAGCCGTTCACCTTCACGCGATAGGTCTGGCCCGGTGTAAGCGGCGCTTCAATGGGTGCCACGGTCTCCACCTCCACCACGTCCTCGGCGCAAGGGATACGCCAAGGAGCAGGCGGCGGCTCCTGCAGGGTCACCGTGACGATGATGTCGGAGCCGTCCATCTCGAGCTCTTGGCCCCCGGGCCTAACGCAACCCTCTATCCGGGACTGATGAAACGCGACCAGCAGCAGAAACTCGGAGTCGTGTTGGAGCAACTGCGCCCCCACGACCGGGACCGGGGCCTCCACCCAGCTTGCACGACCCGAGTTGCCGCTATCCCCGGATGGGTCCGGGGGCGGCTCGACCATCACCAGGAGCATATTCGCCTTGTTGGGGTTGCCCCGGGTGACCACATCGTAGGCGGTGTCGTTGGTGAAGGCGAGACGGCCGTCGGACTCAATAATGCGAGCGTTCACGGCGTAGGTGTTCCTTGGATTCAGGTTGTCCCGGTTGTATTCGATTTTGAATGCTATCGGGACCTGTCCCGGGTTGGGTATGACCTGCTCGGCGATGAGTATGGATGCCGCGTCCTGGAGGGACACGTCTCGCAGCTGGACAATCAGCGTCGCGCCGGGGGAGAGGGCTAGCCGTTCGCGATAGGTTACGGAGCCGGTTACCGACGCGTTGAGCCGGGCGCCCGGCTCCGGCGTGGGCCTTCCATCGGGTACTGGAGCAGGGGCGTCCTCACAAGCAGCGGCCGCCAGCAGGGCTATCCAGACGCCTATCACGGAGAGCATCACGGTCGTGAACAGGGCATTCATCGGGCTACCTCGGTCGTGGACGGGGCTCGGGTCGGCGCAGGTCTCCCTTCTTGCTAGTCCTGCACTGTATAGACGGTACAGGGCGGATATTTGTTCCCGCGCGTTCGCGAATCGCCTCTGCGGAAGGGTGCGCGCTGTGGTGCGCTGATTGGCAGGCCCGTGGTTCGACAGGCTCGCTGCGAACCCAATTTGAAACGCCGGCGCCTAAGTTTCTGCCTTCGCGGGAACGACGGATGAGTGGCAGGCTCACCACGACTAGCAGGAAGAGGTCACTCGATGAGCGCCTCAGCCTCGATTTCGACGAGCATCGCGGGGTCGATGAGGCGGCTCACCTCTACCATCGTGGCGGCCGGGCGGACGCCGCTGAAGAAATCGCGGTGGGCGCGCGCGACCGCCTCCCAGTCCGCGATGTTGGTCACGTATATCCGCGTGCGGACGACGTCACTGAGGGATACGCCCGCGTTCCGCAGCGCCGCCTCGATGTTGAGCAGCGTTTGGACGGTCTGCGCGTAGGCGTCGTCGGCGCCCACGACTGAGCCGTCGTCCGCGGTGGCGACGGTCCCTGAGACGTGGACGGCGTCGCCCACGCGGACGGCGCGGGAGAAGCCGACCAGATCTTCGTAGGGGCTGTTGCCGCCGACGTTCTCGCGAGTCATCAGCGGTTAGTAGAACACCGAGCGAGAGTTTCCGCCCGCAGGGGCGACGGCTTCGCCGGTGATGCAGCCGGCTTGCTGCGAGCAGAGGAAGACGGTCACAGCCGCGATCTCTTCGGCGGTGATGAGCCGTTTGATGGCGTTGGCGTTGGCGATGCGCCGCTCCGCCTCTTCTACGGTCGTGCCGTCGCGCTCAGCGTTCACGCGGAGACGGTCGATCAGGGCCTCGGTCTTGCTGACGGCGGGGTGTACGGCGTTGACGGTGATGCCCTTGGGGCCGAGCTCCTCGGACATGACCTTGGTGAAGTTCATAACCGCGGCGTTGCGCAGACCGCCGCTGATGCCCGCAGCGTTGCGCGCGGCCATGCCGTCCATGTTGACGATGCGCCCCCATCCGGCGCGCTCCATGTGGGGAACGGCCTCGTGGGCGCAGCGGAGGTAGCCCATGATTTTGACGTTGAAATCGCCTTGGAGCATCGGCTCGTTGAGTTGGGCGAGGGAGTCGGGCCCGCCCGTGCCGCCAACGCGCGCCGCGTTGTTGACGAGGATGTCGAGTCCCCCAAGCGCTGCGGCCGCGTCAGCGACCAGCTCCGTCACATCGTCGGCGACGCCGGTGTCGGCTTGGAAGCCCACGACCTTCGCGCCTGTGGCCTTGGCGATTTCCTCGGCGACGGCCGTCGCTGCGGCGCCGCCCCTGGCGCAGAGAGCCACGTCGACGCCTTCCCTGGCTAGCTCCATCGCGACGGCGTAGCCGATGCCGCGGGTCCCTCCCGTAACGAGCGCCTTCTTGCCAGCGATCCCCAGGTCCATCTTTTCCTCCGCGGCCTAACGCCTCTTTCGCTGCGAACGTTATCTCTCACCCCAACCCTCTCCCGCCGGGAGAGGGGCTGCCTACGTGGCGAAGGTCGTTCCGAACACCACCGCGACGATGGACATGAGTTTGATGAGAATGTTCAGCGAGGGACCGGAGGTGTCTTTGAACGGGTCGCCGACGGTGTCGCCGACGACAGCGGCGGCGTGCTCGTTGGTGCCCTTGCCGCCGTGAGCGCCGGCCTCGATGTACTTCTTCGCGTTGTCCCATGCGCCGCCGGAGTTCGCCATCGTGATGGCGAGCAGCGACCCGGCCGAGATCGCGCCAATGAGCAGCCCGCCGACCGCCGCCGCGCCGAGGAACGGGATCACGCCGACGGCAATCGGGACGACCACCGCGAGCAGACCGGGGACAATCATCTCGCGCAGGGCGCCCTTGGTGCTGATGTCCACGCATTTGGCGTACTCAGCCCTGACGCCCTCCTTGCCCTCGCGCAAGCCGGGAATCTCATTGAACTGCCTGCGGACCTCCTGGACCATGTCCTGCGCGGCGTTTCCGACGGCCTCCATCGTGAGCGCGCTGAAGATGAACGGCATGAGCGCGCCGATGAGCAAGCCGACGAGGGTCGAAACGTCTAGGAGGTTGATGGCTTCCAGGCCGACCACGTTGGCGTAGGCGGCCATGAGGGCGAGGGACGTGAGGACGGCCGAGCCGATGGCGAAGCCTTTGCCGGTGGCGGCCGTCGTGTTGCCGAGGGAGTCGAGAGCGTCGGTGCGCTCGCGGACTTCGGGGTCGAGGTGGGCTTGCTCGGCGATGGCTCCGGCGTTGTCGGCGACGGGGCCGTAGGCGTCGGTCGCGAGGGTGATGCCGAGGGTGGAGAGCATGCCGACGGCGGCGATGGCGATGCCGTAAAGGCCGGCGAGCTCATAGGCCCCAATCACCGCCGCTGCGATGATGAGGAGCGGAATGACGGTGCTCAGCATGCCGGTCGCGAACCCGCTGATGATGACGGTGGCGGGTCCGGTGACGGTGCGCGCGGCGATGCCCTTGGTCGGTTTGTATTCGTAGCTGGTGTAGTACTCGGTGCTGACGCCGATGATGACGCCCGCGCCAAGACCGACCGCCACGGCGCCCCACATCTGCCAGACCTTATCCATACCGAACCCGCCATCCACCTCGAGCAGCCAGTAGATGGCGCCGAAGGAGCCAATCAGGGCAAGAAGGCTGGCGGCGAAGATGCCGCGCCGCAGCGACCAGAGCAGGCTGCCGATGTTGGTCGTCTCGCCGGTGCGCACGAGGAACGTGCCGATGATCGACGCGGCGATGCCGACGGCGGCGATGAGGAAGGGGAGGACCGCAAGGCTGGAGTCGGCTTCGATGTCGACGCGGGAAGAGTCGACGCCGATGAGGAACGCTGTGCCCGTCGCGGCGAGGGCCAGGCTGGCGATGATGGAGCCGACGTAGGACTCAAAGAGGTCGGCGCCCATGCCGGCCACGTCGCCGACGTTGTCGCCGACGTTGTCCGCGATGACGGCGGCGTTGCGGGGGTCGTCCTCGGGGATTCCGGCCTCGACCTTCCCTGCGAGGTCGCCGCCAACGTCGGCAGCCTTGGTGTAGATGCCGCCGCCGACGCGGGCGAAGAGGGCGATGCTGGAAGCGCCGAAGCTAAAGCCGGCGACGATGTGGGGGTCTTCGAAGACCAGCCAGAGGATGACAGCGCCGAGGATGCCTATGCCGACGACGGTGATGCCCATGACGCCGCCGCTAGAGAACGCGACGCGTAAGGCCCGGTTGAGTCCGATCCGTGCGGCCGCGGCGGTGCGCATGTTGGACTTGACGGCGATGCGCATGCCGATGAAACCGGCGACCGCCGACGAGACGGCGCCCACGAGGTAGGCGACCGCTGTCATCTCCTCCTGCTCGTCCCGGACGATGCCGAGGACCAAGAGGACTATGAAGACGATGACGACGAACCCGGCGAGCACGGTGTACTCGCGCTTGAGGAAGGCGTTGGCGCCCTCCTGAATAGCCGCACCGATCTCCTTCATCCGGTCGGTGCCCTCGTCTGCGCCGAGCACGCGCATGGCGAGGAAGACGGCGAATATGAGAGCAACCGCGCCCGCAACAATGGCCAGTATCAGGCCTTCCATCAGTACCTACCTTCTACGGAGAGCGCGGCGCAAGCACCGTCTACCCCGTCAACATGATTCTCAATTGAGGATTCCCATCGGTGGAGCATTGTCATGGCCAAAGCTTCGCTAGGTCAAACGGGCGGGGGGCATGGCTTCAGCGAGGTCGTTTGGTAGGGCCGTATCTGTGGATTGTCTATGGTTTGTGTAATGATAGTATTATCCTTATGTTTAACAGCTGGAGATACAAGTATTGTTATGGTATTCTGCACACACTTCCAGGAGGATTGTAGCATGGCGACCACCCTCAAGGAGATGTTGGATGCTGAACGCGAGCAACTGGAGGCGGAAGCGTTGGAGCTTCAGGGACGTATCAAGCAAGCTCAGAAGCGCCTCTCAGTGGTGCAATGGCGGTTGGAGCATGTCAGGGCGTTGCTGGATGAGAATCAGTCACCACAGAGCGAAGCTAGTTCTTTGACACAAGCTGAACACGGCAATGACATACAACGCCAGGTCTGTGATATTGCTGATGAGATATTGACCGAGCGTGGTGGAGAGCCGATGTATTACAAAGAGCTGGCGCAAGAGGTTATCAGGCGCGGAGGAAGTCTCTATGGGGCAACACCATGGGCCAATCTGACCGCGCGAATGGTTCAAGATTCTCGATTCGTCCGCCCGACTGCCAAAGGGTTCTATGCCCTTCGGAGCGACTACCCCAACGCCCGCAATGTTGGAGCGCGAAGGCAGCGCAGGCGGCGCACCGGGTAATCCCTCGGCAAGCGAACGCCCTGCCTAAGAGGAGCAATGCGATGGCGTCTCAGTTCGTCCCGACCGCCTCCAACATGGTCGCGAGCGTCCGAAACATCATTCAGGGCTACCGCACGGGCGGTGCCCTACGAGCGCTGGCGCAGGAGCCGGTACAGAACTCCAAGGACGCGGCTCCACGTGGGCATGCCCGCGTGGAGTACAGGCTACATAGACGACGCTCCATGGACGGGACGGACGTCTACATGCTTACCGTTACCGACTCGAACACCACTGGTCTCCAAGGGCCTATCCGGTCACTTGAGGAGATAGCTGCAGGGGCACCTTTGAGCGAGGGACAGAACTGGGCCGCGTTTGAGGGCATGGGATACACAAAGAAGAGCAGCGAAGAGGCCTTGGGTTCGCGAGGTCAGGGGAAGGCTGCCTACCTTTACCACTCGCAACCGGGACAGGAGCGAATGCTGATGCTCTACGACACGCTGCTACCCGGAGGTGAGTACCGCTTGGGCGTCCGCTATGCCAACCCAGGCGACGTGGTGCTGAACCCTCCATTGCTTGGGGATGAAGCCCGGAGCGTGATTCAGAGCAGCTATGCCGGGCACGGAGTGGAGGTCGAGCTTGGGTTGGAGCCACTCACGCAGGTCGGCACACGCATCATCGTGCCCCATCTCTCCGAGGAGGCGACACGGGCGATGCGCTCCGGCGAGCTGCTCCAGTGGCTCCAGCACTGCTGGTGGCGCGCCGTGCAGGTCGGGTTATCTATCACTGTTGTACCGGAAGACGGTTCCACGGAAGCTGTATCCGTTCCATGGTGGTGGGAAGGCGAGCCTTGGAGGAGGAATACGAGCAAGCTAGGGAAATGGGAGAACGTTGCCGTTGGGGACGGACTGAAGATTAAGCGCATCGTCCTGCTTTACAACGAAGCGCTGAGCGATACAAGTCAGCAGCCTTGGGGAGTACAGCTCCTTCGTGGTCAGCAGTGGATCGAGACGCTTGGGCAGGAATCCTTAGGGGACTACGTGCCCCGCGACCAGAGACCCGGCTTCCGCGGATTTGTCGAATTCGACAGAGTAACCGAGCGTGCGCTCCGACACGCCGAGAGTCCTCAGCACGATCATTTTGACCGTCGCGGGTCGGGTGTCAAGGAACTGATTGAGGGCATCGAGAGCAAGGTGAGGGAGTTCGCGGAGGAACAGGGTTGGACGACGCAGGCGGCTACACGCCCGGCTCCAGCGAGAGAAAGCGATGCCGCCCTCGAGTTCCTGCGATTGCTCTCTCCTCACAGGCGGACTAGGCGTGGCAACGGGAGCGGGGCCACCAGCTTAGGACAGATGAGTATGAACCTAACCGACCGATGGGAGTGCGACCTCCTTCTCGATTACCCCGACGCTCGCTCCACCCGGGTCAACTGGGGTGACTCCGTCAGGAATGTAGGCGCGGCGGTGCGCTTGGAGGCAGCGTCTGTTGTCCGGCATGCTCACGTTTCGCTGGAACTCGACAGAGCGGGGGATTCGGCATTACGGCTAGTGGTCGCTCAACAGGAGATTACAGTAAGGGACGGGGCAGGCTACGCCCATTTCGGAGATTTCAGGATCATCACCGGCGTTCCTCATCCAAACCAGTTGCAGTGCTCCGAAAGGGGAAAGTGGAGACTCACCGCCCGAGTTAAGGTAGGCGGCGCTCAGGTCGCTACCTCTTCGCGTAGCCTGTTTGTGAACGAGGACCCTCCAGAGCGAAGCATCAGGCCCTACACGCTCTCAATATCGGTCGAGAACCACACGACAGGCCAGCGCCGCATCAACAGTGGCGATACCATCGGTGTTCAGATAAGTGTCCGCAATCAAACGTCGGATGATGCAACGTTTCAGTTGACCGCAAGCCTGGAAGACCTCCTGCTAGCTGATATGCAAGACGTGTCAGTGGCGGGAGTTCCATCTGGGGCTGTTCCGCCACGCGTGGCGGCCCTGCACGAGAGGATAGTAGTGAATCCAGCGGCACCGTCCGAGCGGCGATCCGTTGACTTGCTGCCGGGAAGACAGGCCTTGCGTGCTGACCTCTGGTTGAATGGCGCTGTAGTCGCGCACGCTGAACGTCGACTTGACATAGAGGTTGACCCTGCCCAAGCGCAAGATTGGCCTCCGTTTCGGATCGAGCAGATAGTCGATGGTCGTCCCAACCCACGCTGGCGGTTTGACAGGAGCGATCCTGAAAGTTGGGTGTTGTACTTCCCATCGGGTTATCCACTCTATCGAGCGCTAAGTGCAGCCCCCGCTAGCGGAAGTCAGCGCTTGGCGGGAGTCGAGGCGTTCGTCGTCGACGTTTGCGCGGAGGGCATCATAGAGTGGGCGATGGAGCCTCTCGGAAGAGGTGACCGCTCTCGGCTAGAGGTACTGCTCGGCGGCACACCTGACGGCGCGAACGGCGATCGTTGGGCGGATTACTGTGAGAAGATGGAGGAGCTTGTGGCTCTCCGTGGCCGTGAGGATCGGCTGGACGAGTACAATCTGCAAGCGAGGGCTTGCGCAGCGCTGTCGCTGAACCTGTTCGAGGAGCATGAGTGATGCCGCTGGTGATGTGGGACCGCCAGGGTGGTGTGCTGAGCAATCACATTGAGACATCCCGCCGGGACAGCTTGCGAGGAGAGAGCTTTCGCTGGGAAGCGGAAGCGCTTGACCGGCAAGTTGTCCAGATGCTTGACAGAGCAGTGAAGTTGTCAGCATCGGTAGAAGCAGCAGAGGCTGAACAGGAGGCTTTCGTCAAGCGGTGGGCGGTGGGTAGGGCTCTCATGGAATCGCGACTCTTGGAGTCCGAACATTTGGAACCCGATGAGAAGAAATCACTATGGCAGGCAATAGCGGGCAAGTGCAGGCTCGGCGTGCGAGCAGACGCCACTTCTGAAGAGTGTTGGCGTGGACTCATCCCTGAGCGGGAATCTGATCCGAAGAGAATCGAGCGCGATGTCTTCGCCATTGGACTCTGGTTACAGGAGCAGGAGCTTTCGGCAGCAATTCTGACCTTTGGCGCAAGATTCCATAATGCCAGAAGGCTTCATGGTCGCGGAGCAATCAATCCCAAGCAATTGCGCGACGCCCTCGCCCGCTGGTTCGAGACCTTACCCCCTTCCCTGCGCGCGATACTCACGAGACGAGAGAATTTCGAGACGCTTGCCAAAGCCTTGGCGGCCCGATTCCCTGCGCGAGGGCCAGGCTCAGCGAAGCGACCGATCCACTACTCGGACGCGGATCTCTACGAAGAAATCTGCCGGGTGCTCGGCCCATTGGCGGAAGAACTGGCACCGGCTGCCGAGCAGGCTCTCAGTGCTCAGATGTCCCCTCGGTGAGGAGGCGTTCGAGGCGGCGTTGGCGGAGGGTCATGGTTAGGTCGCCGCGGGTGCGTTCCAGGACGCCGCGGAGCTGGTCGGTGGTGCGCCGGAGGCCGGAGGTGAGGGCGTCCGGGAAGTCCATGACGACGAGGACGTTGTAGACGTCGTCCATGCAACGCATGAGCTCCTCGGAGCGCGAGTCGTCGTCGCGCCGGAGGGAGTCGAGGATGTAGCGGCGCAGCTCGCTCGCGCCCTCGGCGAGGCCGTTGAGGTAGGAGGGCGTCTCGACACCGATGTCAGCGGGGAGCGGTAGCTCCGTGCGAGCGATGAATGCGAGGACGACGCATGCTTCGGCGTACTCCTTCTGCGCGTCCTGGGTGTAGCCGGTGAAGTAGAGGTCGGGATGGCCTTCGAGCACCTGCCTTGTTTCCTTCACCAGCACGCCTGCGTCGGCCACGAGCCCCCTTGCCTGCTCGAGCTCGTTGCGATGGATAGCGCGGATGGCGTTGGCCGACGTCCGTATCACCTCGCGGGAGACCTTGATGGCCCGCTCGCGCAACTCGTGCTTCTGCCGGAACTCGTCCAGTGAGCGCGCGGTCACCTCGTCGAGCCGTCCTTGTGTGTCCATACGTTATCCCCTTCCTATGGTTCCCTGCAGGGGCAGAGATGGCCACGGAAGCACACGTAATTGCCCGGGATTGCCCCGAGTTGGGCCAAGATGGCGGGTTTGTGCAAATTGTTTCACGCCTAAATGTACAGGGTTACGAGTGAAAGGCTAAGAAAAGTGAGACATTGTGAGACATTTACTCGTAATCAGGGTCGGGGGCTGGAGGGACGGCCCTCTCCCGCCTACGGCGCCCTCTCCCGCAGACTGCCCCCTCCCAACCTCCCCGCAGACGGAGGAGGGGTTTAGGTACAGGCTTTCGGCAGGCCCATGACGATCATGGTAGGGGGAGCGGGGGTGTGAGGGAAGGGGCAGATGTCATGGGGCGGCCTAGCGGCCACTCTGGGAAGGGGCGGGTGGTCCGACAGGCTCACACGAACCTCACCCCTTTCCCGGAGACGCCCCCCTCTCAGTCTCCCCCCGCAGACGGGGGAGAGGTTGGAGGTGGAGCTCCCCCGGAGACGAGGCTTTTGTGTAACTGCACCTGGCGTAGTGTCGTTCTTCCCACCCACCCGCCCGAACGCTTGTGGGGGACACCCCCACACCCCTGGCAGAGTGGTGTAACCCCTCTGCACTCCCCCACAGGGAAGTCATCAGTGGGGATGGGGGCGATTCCTAGAACCATGAGTCGCGGGTATGACGGGGTGGGGGGGAGTGGCGGCGGGGGATGGGTATGATGGGGGAGATGCGGGGATGGCGACGCCTCGATTGGCCCGGGGGTGGTTCGGCACGCTCACCCCGAACTTATCGGGGAGGGGCGATCGCCTCGCGGCCTCCTTCGTTAGCAGACGGGCGAGGTAGGGAGGAGGCGATTGTGCGGCATTTCACTTATAGGCCGCGGTTGTGCTATGCTCACCCACGCTTGGTCAACACTGGCGCCACGGGGTCACGGGCCGCGTGGATGGAGGCGGCCGCAGGCCATGGTCAACCCGATCGAGCAAGTCGATCCCTCCGAGTTCGGCTCCCCCTACGGCCAGACGATGCCCGCCCCGCTCATCGAGTGGGACACTGACCGCATCGAGGGAGAGGCCATCGAACAGCTCAAGTGGAGCGCGCAGGAAGCGTTCCCCGAGCCGTCCATCTACGTTCCCGAGGACCTCAAGGGCAACATCGCCGTCACCTCGATCGACGCGCTGCTGAATTGGGGGCGTCGGTCCGCAACCTGGCCTCTTGCCTTCGGTCTCGCCTGTTGCGTCTTCGAGATGATTGCCTCCGCGATGTCGCGGTTCGATATCTCACGGTTCGGGATGGAGGCGATGCGCGCGACGCCCCGTCAGGCGGACCTTCTGATCGTCTCCGGCACGCTCACGTGGAAGATGGCGCCCGCCGTCCGCCGCATCTACGACCAGATGGCTGAGCCCAAGTGGGTTATTGCCATGGGCGTCTGCGCGACCAGCGGCGGGCCGTACTATCAGGGCTACAGCGTCGTCCCCGGTGTGAACCACATCGTGCCGGTGGACGTGTACGTGCCCGGCTGCCCGCCCCGCCCCGACGCGCTGCTCTACGGCATCATGCAGCTGCACGAGAAAATCAAGAAGTACAGCGTGGCGCGGGACGCCGCAGGGGTGCGCCGACCATGACGACCGTCCTCCTCGGGAGCGATCTAGCCGAGGCGCTCCGGTCCCGGTTCGAGGGGGCTGTCCTTGGCGCGGACGATGGCGCGGTCTGGGTCGAGCCCAACGTTATCGCGGACATCTGCCGCTTTCTCCGTGACGACCCGGCCCACGACTACAAGCTGCTGAACTCGGTGACGGCGGTGGACTACGTTGAGTATTTCGACGTCGTTTACCGCCTGACCTCGCTCAGCCGGAACACGATGGCAGTGCTCAAGGCGCGCGTATACGGTCGGAGAGAGCCGTCGCTCCCGACGGTCAGCAGCGTTTGGCGCGGGGCGACGCTGCAAGAGCGCGAGGTGTGGGACCTGCTGGGCGTGTCGTTCGAGGGGCACCCGAACCTCAAGCGCATCCTCACATGGGAAGGCTTCCAGGGCCACCCACTGCGGCGCGACTACCTCGAGCCGCCACTCCCCTATTCCTGGCCGCACGGGGGCTAGCAGATGACGCTTCGCACCGAGCCGGTCGTCGTCAACGTCGGGCCCCACCATCCGAGCACCCACGGGGTGTTCCGGATGAAGCTGACGTTCGACGGAGAGAACATCCTCGATGCCGAGCCCGTCATCGGCTATCTGCACCGCGGCACTGAGAAGCTGGCGGAGGAGCGGCAGTACACCCAGGTCATCACGCTCACCGACAGGCTCGATTACGTCGCGTCGATGACCAACAACCAGGCCTTCGTCCTTTCCTGCGAGCAGCTCGTGGGCATAGAGCCGCCGGACCGTGGCAAGTACCTGCGGGTCATTGCGGCGGAGCTCCAGCGCATCGCCAGCCATCTGATTGGCGTCGGGTTCTTCCTGCAGGAGCTGGGCGTGTTCGGCGGAACAGCGCTGATGTACGCGTTCCGCGAGCGCGAGCGCATCCTGGAGATGTTCGAGATGCTTTGCGGCGCGCGCATCACCCTCTCCTACATGCGCATCGGCGGAGTCTTCCAAGACGCGCCCGACGAGTTCTGGCCGGCCCTTCGGCGCTTCCTCGACGACATGCCGGCCTATGGCGACGAGCTGCAGGCGCTGGTGTTCGACAGCGAGATAGTGATCGCGCGCACCAAGGGAGTGGCGACCGTCTCCGCGCAGGACGCCCTAGACGCCTCGTTCACTGGCCCCATCCTGCGAGCGTCCGGCGTCGCATGGGACTGGCGCAAGGCGGCGCCCTACGACGTCTACGACCGTGTACAGTTCGACGTCCCGACTACTGAGACGGGCGACAACTACAACCGGTTTTGGGTGCGTATGCTGGAGGTGCGGCAGTCGCTGCGCATCATCGAGCAGTGCTGCGCGCAGATCGAGCCGGGGCCCGTCCGCGCGACGCCGGCGATGCTCTTCCGCCCTCCGCCCGGCGAGTCCTACGTCCCCATTGAGGCCCCGAAGGGCGAGCTCGGCTTTTACCTCGTGAGCGACGGCACGATTGCGCCGTACCGCTGTCACGTGCGGTCGCCGTCCTTCATGAGCCTGACGCTCTTCAAGGAGATGCTGGTGGGCTGGAAGCTGGCGGACGCGATCGTGACGCTCGGCAGTCTGGACTTCAATATGGGCGAGGTGGACCGCTGATGGGCGACGCCCTCGCCGGAAACGCGATCTATCGGAACGTCTACACGTTCGTGTTGGACGTCTTGGGTCCGGAGTGGTCGTGGCTTGCGTACTTCATCGCAGGCTTCTCGATCATCATGCTCGTTACGAACGGCATCCTGGGGATGGGGACGGTCTACACATGGTTTGAGCGCCGACTACTCGGCCGGTTCCAGGGGCGCCTTGGCCCGAACCGCGCGGGGCCTTTCGGCCTCTTCCAGCCCATCGCCGACGCAATCAAGCTGCTCACCAAAGAGGACATCATCGTAACGGGGGCGGACCGTGTGATTTTCACGCTGGCGCCCGTGGTCATGCTGGCGCCGACGCTGCTGGTCCTGGCGGTCATACCCTTCGGGGCGAACTCGTGGCTGGTCGACATCAATGTCGCAGTCCTCTACCTGGCTGCGGTCAGCGGGATTGCGACGATTGCGGTGATGATGGCGGGGTACTCGTCGCCGAACAGTTTCGCGCTCTTCGGCAGCATGCGGGCGGTCGCGATGCTCGTGAGCTACGAGGTGCCGCTCGTGATGTCGCTGCTGGGAGTCGCGGTGCTGGCGCAGTCGATGTCGCTGGTCGATATCGTCGAGGCGCAGGCGCTGCCATTCCTGTTCGTCACGCCGCTGGGGGCGCTCGTTTTCCTAACGGCGATCTCAGCCGAGCTGAACCGCGCGCCCTTTGACGTGACGGAGGCCGAGTCGGAGCTCGTGTCCGGCTACATGACCGAGTACGGCGGCATGAAGTACGGGATCTTCATGCTGGCGGAGTTCACGAACACCGTCGTCGCCGGGGCTATCTTCGCGGCGCTCTTCCTCCAGGGTTGGAAATGGGCGGTCTTGCCGTCCCATGTCTGGTTCCTGGCGAAGGTGGGAGTCTTCGTGTTCGTGGCCATCTGGGTGCGCGCGACGCTGCCCCGGTTCAGGCTCGACCAGATACTGGCGATTGCGTGGAAGTACCTCTTCCCCCTCAGTCTGCTGAACGTCCTGATGCTTGCGGCGGAGGTCATCGTGTGGCCGGAGCGAGGGGCCGCCGAGCTGGGAATCATGGCGGGAATCAACTGGGCGGTAGCGGTCCCGGCCGTCATGCTTTGGTCACGGGTGGTCTCGCTGCGCTCCGCTCCGCCGAGCGCAGCGCGCTTCTCGGAGGCGAACTGATGTACGGAGTCGGCATCCTGCGCGGGTTGGGTGTGACGCTGAAGAATCTGATTCGGCGACCGTTCACGGTCCAGTACCCGGAGCAGAAGATTCCCCAGCACCCGCGATTCCGCGGTCAGGAGTTCACCTGGTACGAGGAGCGGTGCACTGGCTGTGCGAGCTGCGCCAAATACTGCCCCCTCGGCATCATCCGCATCGTTACCGATCCGGACGGCGGCAACGAGCAGGACGGCGGAAGCTACAAGGTTGACGTTTTCGACATCGACCAGGCGCGCTGCATGTACTGCGGCCTCTGCGTCGAGGCTTGCCCTTACGACGCGCTGCACATGGGCGCCGGCTTCGAGGCGTCGACGTACCGCAGGGAAGACCTGGTCATCACGGTGGACATGCTCAAGGAGAGGGAGAAGCGTCCAAGCACTTGGTTCCGGCCTCAACTGGAGCGCGAGCAGTTCGACCCGCGCAACGACGCTCCCCAGGAGTGGGAGGGCGTCGGCCGCGAGCCCTTCTTCTGGCACCCCAACCGGCCGGCGCAGCTGCCCGAGGAGATGGACCAGCGGGCCAGCGCCGACGGCGACTACGAGAGCGAGCGCTAAGCGGTGGTCTTCGACAATCTCTTTTCGGAGGTCGTGTTCTGGCTGCTCGCGTCGACGAGCGTGGGGGCCGCCGTGCTGGTCGTGCAGCTGCGGAGCATGTTCCGCGCGGCGCTGATGCTGGTCGTCAGCTTCATCGGAGTCGCCGGACTGTTCGCCATGGCCAGCGCCGAGTTCCTGGCGGTGGTGCAGGTGCTCATCTACGGCGGTGGCATCGCGGTGCTGGTCATCTTCGCGGTGATGATGACGCGGGACGTGGACCAGGGAAACCAGAGCAGCCACGTGCAGCCGGTGGCGCTGATGATGGGCGGGTTGCTCCTCGCGGCGCTGCTCTACAGCATCGTACAGGCCGAGTGGCAGGTGCTTCCCGACACGCTGCCGCAGCCGTTGGCGTCGGTCTTCGTGGACTCCCCGGCGCGGCTTGGCCGTCTGCTGTTGGACGATTTCGTGCTCGCTTTCGAGATCGCAGGCGTGCTGCTGCTCGCCGCGGTCATTGGGGCCCTGTCGTTGGTGAGGGAGCGGTAGATTTGCTGGAGCGTCTTCTCATAATCTCCGCCATCCTCTTCTGCGTGGGGCTCTACGGAGTGCTGTCGCGCAGGCACATCATCGCGGTGCTCATGTCCACGGAGATCATGTTCAACGCCGTAAACGTGGCGCTGGTCGCATTCTCGCGGTACACGGCCCCTGCCTCACTTCGGTTCCCCAACGCGCCCGAGGACGCCGAGCGGCTCCTACTGACGGGGCAAACGCTCGCTCTGTTCGTGATCGTCGTGGCGGCGGCGGAGGTCGCGCTCGGGCTGGCGCTGATCATCGCGCTGGCGCGGAGGCGCGACACCGTCGATATCTCAGATTTGAACCTGATGCGGCGGTAGCGTCATGTGGGTCGACTACAAGAAGGCCCCCAACCTGATGATCGCCGAGATGTGGAAGGAGATTCTCGAAGGCGAGGGGCTGCCCGTTCGGCTTCTGCCGGAAGGGGACATCCTGGACTATGGAGAGACGGCGACATTCCGCGTCATGGTCCCGCGTGGGCGCGAGCACGTTGCCGACGAGATCATCAGGAAGCTGTAGGCGATGATTTCCGAAGCGGCAGCTTGGCTCATCATCGGTCTCCCGCTCTTCGCGGGACTCTTCATCGCGTGCGTTATCAGGCCCTGGCTCCGTTCGCTCTGGCCCATCGCGGGAGTGATCGGGGCCGCCGGGGTGGGCGGAGCGTTCGTCCTCAGCCTGCTCGCCGTCAACTCGACGATGGACGGCGACGCCGGCTTCGCTTCCCATGGGTGGTTCTTGGTGGGCGAGGCAGGCACATCTGCGGCGTTCGAGATGACGGTCGGCGTACTGCTGGACCCGCTCTCGGCAATCATGGCCGCGGTGGTGTCTGGGGTGAGCATGCTCGTCCAGATTTACTCGCTGGGCTACATGCGGAAGGAAGCCGAGGCGGAAGGCGGACAGTGGACCGACTACCCGCGCTACTTCGCTTACATGTCGTTGTTCACGGCGTCGATGTTGGGGCTGGTCCTCGCCTACAACCTGGTGCAGATGTTCGTGTTCTGGGAGCTCGTGGGGCTCTTCTCCTACCTGCTCATCGGGTTCTGGAGCCATCGCCCAGCGGCGGCCGCAGCGGCCAAGAAGGCTTTCATCGTAACGAGGGTCGGCGACTTCGGGTTCCTTCTCGGCATCCTGTACCTGTTCTTCAACCGGGGCGAGCTCCTCGCTCTGGGGCTGAACCCGTTCGAAATACCGGCAATCTTGGAAGCCGCGCCGATGCTGTCGGCGGGCGTGGCGACGTGGGTCGCGCTGGGGCTGTTCGCGGGGGCGGTGGGCAAGTCGGCCCAGTTCCCGCTCCACACATGGCTCCCGGACGCGATGGAAGGGCCGACGCCGGTCAGCTCGCTGATTCACGCGGCGACGATGGTCGCGGCGGGCGTGTTCCTGGTCGCGCGGCTGTTCGGGCTGTTCGAGGAGAGCGCGACGGCAATGAACACGGTCGCCCTCATCGGCGGGTTCACGGCGGTGTTCGCCGCTTCGATGGGCCTCGCGGCCAACGACATCAAGCGGGTGCTGGCGTTCTCGACGGTGAGCCAGCTCGGCTACATGTTCCTGGCGCTCGGCGTCGGCGCGCCCGGCGTAGCGATGTTCCACCTATTCAACCACGCCTTCTTCAAGTGCCTGCTCTTCCTTGGCGCCGGTTCGGTGCACCACTCGGCGCACACGTTCGACATGCGATTCATGGGGGGCATCCGCAAGTGGATGCCTATCACCTACGTCACAACGCTCATCGGCGGCCTGAGCCTAGCGGGCGTCTTCCCGCTGGCCGGGTTCTGGTCGAAGGACGAGGTGCTCGGCGCCGCGTTCTCGGCGGACCATGCCGCGAGCGACGGAGTGTCGCAGACCGTGTTTTGGCTGGCGCTCGCCGCCGCCTTCATGACAGCGTTCTACGTGTTCCGCCTCATTATCATGACCTTCCACGGCGATTTCCGGGGCGGCATCGACTCCGTTCCCCATGAGGAGCGCATCCCCGACGAGGCGCATCACCACGTCCACCGTCACGAGTCTCCTTGGACGATGACGGCGCCGATGGTCGTCCTTGCGGTGTTCGCGGTGGGCTCCGGTTTCGCGGCCAACTCGCTCATCGACCTCGGTCCGATACCGGCGCACTGGTTCTCCCACTTCTTGCACGAGGACGCCGCCGATTTCGACATCGTCATCGCGGTTGCATCGACGGCGTTTGCCCTCGGCGGCATCGGCCTTGCCGTGTTGGTCTACGGGACGCGGACAGTGTCGTTCGACGGGCTCGGGCGGACCTGGAGGTTTGGGCAGCGGATGCTCGTGGAGCGCTTCTACATGGACCGTCTGTACGAGGACCTGATCGTGCGCCGCGTACTGTACCGCGGCCTCTTCCTCGCGTCCGACTGGCTGGACCGGCACGTCGTTGACGGGGCCGTCGATCTCTTGGGGTGGCTTGGGCGCAACAGCGGGCGGGCAGTGGCCCAGCTCCAGACCGGCCAGGTCCAGGCGTACGGAGTCGGCGTTTCGATGGGCGTGGTCGTAATCCTGATGTTCTATCTGCTGCAGCGCTAGCGATGCTCACCGTAATCACATTCTTGCCGATGGTCGGGGGCGCGCTCCTATTGGCGGCGCGCGCGGACGCGCGGACGTCGAGGCTCATTGCGCTCGCAACCGTGCTCGTCGAGCTTGGGCTGACCATCGCTATGTACGCCATCTATAGCGCGTCGGACGGAGGGTACAAGTTCGTGCAGCGCGCCGACTGGGCGCCCGCGTTCGACATTCAGTTCCTAGTGGGCGTCGATGGCCTGAGTGCGCCGCTCGTTCTGCTGAACGGCATCCTTGGAGTGGCGGCGGTGCTGGTGTCGTGGAACGTGACGGAGCGCGCTCGGCAGTACTTCATGTGGCTGCTCGTGCTGCAGGGCGCGGTCATGGGCGTGTTCGTCTCGCTCGACCTCATCTTGTTCTTCATCTTCTGGGAGCTCGAGCTCGTCCCGATGTTCTTCCTGATTTCGGTCTGGGGGACGGGACGGCGCGAGTACTCAGCGATGAAGTTCCTCATCTTCACGTTCCTCGGCTCCGCGTTCATGTTCACGGCGATTCTGGCGCTCTACTTCTCGCTGCCCGGCACGGAGCGGACGTTCGACATGACGGCGCTGATCTACAAGGACTTGACCGACCTGATCGTGCCGTCGTCGATGGTGTTCAGCGGCTTTCTCATCGCCTTTGCGGTGAAGCTTCCGATCTTTCCGCTGCATACGTGGCTGCCCGACGCTCACACCGACGCTCCCACGGCGGTCAGCGTGATGCTGGCCGGCGTGCTCCTGAAGATGGGCGGCTACGGGCTGCTGCGCATCAACGCGGGCATGTTCCCCGACGAGCTCGTGGCGGCCGCGCCCTTGCTGGCGGCCTTGGCGGTGGTGAACGTGCTGTACGGCGCTTTTGTCGTGATGCGGCAGACCGACCTGAAGCGGCTCGTCGCCTACAGTAGCGTGAGCCATATGGGGTTCGTCGTGCTCGGGCTCGCGTCGGCAGGCGCGGCGTCCGGACAGCTGAACGCCGCGGGCCTAAACGGCGCGGCGCTTCAGCTCTTCACTCACGGCACGATCACAGGGTTGCTGTTCGTAGTGGTCGGCCTCGTGTACGACCGGGCGCATACGCGGCACATACCGGACATGGGCGGCATGGCCAAGCAGATGCCGCTCATCGCGGTTGGGTTCATGATTGCGGGCCTCGCCTCGCTGGGCCTTCCGACGACGAGCGGGTTCGTCGCAGAGATTATGGTCTTCCTGGGGGCGTTCCCCGCCTACAAGCTTGCGACGACGCTGGCGGCGTTCGGCGTCGTGCTTGCGGCCGGCTACATCCTGTGGACGGCGCAGCGGACGATGTTCGGTCCCCGCGTCGAGCGTTGGGACGGGCTGAGCGACGCTAAACTCGTGGACATCGGGGCGATGGCCGTTCTGATCGTGCCGATTTTCGCGGTTGGCATCTATCCCGCCATCGTGACCGATATCTTCGACGCGGGGCTCGTCCCGATTATGGCGAGGCTCGGAGGCTAGGCGTGGGGATCGCGGGCAAGGACCTCTTCCTCGTCGCGCCCGAGCTGGCCATGGCCGTGCTGGCGACCGCCGTCATCCTGGCCGACCTGCTGTTTCGCGGCAAGCGCTGGGTCATGGTCATTGCGGTCGCGGGCTTGGCCGTTCCCTTCGTCCTTGGGCTGCTCCTATGGGGCGATGTCCACGCCAACGGGGGGCAGACGGCGTTCAGCGGGTCGCTGATCGTCGATAAGTTCGCGCTCTTCTTCAAGTTCCTTATCCTGGGGATCGTTGGGCTCACGCTCGTGGCGAGCTTCGACTACGTAAAGCGTTTCCACCCCTACCAGGCCGAGTTCGCGGGGCTAGTGCTGTACTCGGCGAGCGGGCTGATGCTCCTCGCCGCCTCCGCCGACCTCATCACGGTCTACGTGTCGCTGGAGCTGGCGACGCTGCCGGTGGTGGCGCTGGCCGCTTTCACGAAGTTGCAGGTCAGGTCGGCGGAAGCGGCGGTCAAGTATCTCGTGCTCTCGGCGGTCTCCTCGGCCATCCTCATCTACGGGTTCGCGTTCCTCTATGGCGCGACGGGCACGGTGCGGCTCGTGGGAGACGCCGAGCCGACAATCGGCCAGGTTGTGGGGCTGGGCGACGATGGGCTGCCCTTCGGCGGGCTTGCGGTGATGGTGGGGGCGGTTCTGGCGACGGCGGGATTCGGGTTCAAGCTCTCGATGGTCCCGTTCCAGATGTGGACGCCGGATGTTTACGAGGGAGCGCCCACGCCGGTTGGCGCGTTCCTCGCGACGGCCAGCAAGGCCGGGGCGTTCGCCATCGTGCTCAGGCTCTTCTACGCCGCGCTCGGCGACGTATCGCCCGACTGGTCGGCGATGTTCGCCGTCCTTGCGGCCGTCACGATGAGCGTAGGGAACGTTGTCGCCATCGCGCAAACCAACGTGAAGCGGCTGCTCGGGTACAGCGCCATTGCCCACGCGGGCTACATGCTCATAGGCGTGGCGGCGATCGCGGCGCACAGCCAGGAGGCGGGAGACGCGTCGCTGGGCATCGCGAGCACGCTGTTCTACCTCGGCGGCTACGCGGCGATGACGCTGGCGGCCTTCTTTGCGGTCATCGCCATCACGGACCGGATAGAGGACGAGCACATCGAGTCAATGGCGGGCGCGGCCAAGCGCTCGCCGATGGCCGCAGGCGTGCTGGCGCTAGCGCTGCTGGGTCTCACCGGCATCCCGCCGACGGTCGGATTCATGGGCAAGCTGTTCTTGTTCAACGCGGCGGTCAACGCGGACCTGGTCTGGCTGGCCCTCGTCGGCGTGGTGAACTCGGTCGTCTCGGCGTATTACTACGTCGGGATCATCCGGACGATGTACCTGCGCGAGCCCAGCGACTCTTCGGTGATCGCCGTGGCCGCGTCCAATCGGGTCGCCTTGGGTATAACGGCGCTGGCCATCGTCGGGCTGGGCCTATGGCCCACCGGCCTTCTCGACGTTGCAAGGACGGCCGCGCCGGGCCTGCTGCCGTAGTTCTACCGCGCTCCTTGGAAGGCGGCAAGGAGACGTTCGGCGGCTTCTCGCGGGGCGTCCGCTTGGGTGACTGCGGCGATGACGCAGATGCAGTCGGCGCCCGCCTTGGCGACTTCCGCGGCGTTCTCCGGCGTAATGCCCCCGATAGCGAGCACCGGAGGGCCATCGCTCGGGATGGCGTCGCAGACCGCGCGCAGCGTCTCAGGGCCTGCGGGCCTTGTGTTCGACTTCGACCCCGTGGGGAACATGCGCCCCACTGCAATGTAGTCCGCGCCGGCCTCATAGGACGCCGCCGCCTCTTCCGCAAGGGCGTTGGACGTTCCGGCAATCTGCCAAGGACGGAGGATCTGGCGGGCCTTCGCGATGGGCAGATCGTGTTGGCCGAGGTGCGCTCCGCCCGCCTCGACGGCGACGGCAACGTCCGGGTGGTCGTTGACGATGAACGCCGCGCCGCTCTCATTGCAGACGTCGCGGATGTCGATGGCCGTCTGCAGCCAGTCGCCTTTGTCGACGTTCTTCACCCTGAGCTGGATAGCAGTCGCTCCGCCTCGAATGGCCTCCTCGGCGACCCATCGCGGGTCGCGCCCATTCGTAAGGCTGGGGTCTACGATCACATAGAGGCCGCGAAAGCGCTCGGCCTCCCGGCGGCGGCGTTCGGAGCCCGCCGCAAGCTCCGCCATCGCCATCGCCTCGGCGAGATAAGCGAGGTGCGGCCGATCGTCCGTGTGCTCGTGGAGGGCGCTGCTGACACCGGCCAGCGTCTTGAGCGCGCCGAGCAGCGCAAGGTACCGCATCTCCAGCCCGCCCGGCCATTCGAGGCGCGCGGCATCGTCAGTGCCCCGGTCGATCGCGGCCATGACCTCGCCTGCTATTGCGTCCAGTCCAAGGCGGCGGGCCATTTCGAGCCGCGAGCGCGCCCGGTCGTCGCCGGCTTCGCCGGAGACGGCGGCCTCGAAGTCGCCGCGCACGTAGCGAAGCGCACCGATCAGCCACTCGCGGGTGAAGTGTGGGGTTTCCTTCTGGGTCGTCATGTCTGCTCCCTGGCTTGGCGGTCGGCGCCAAACGGCGTCACGGGCACTATATCCCCCTTGCTGGCGCAGGCGCTGCTCGCGGACAATGTTCATGTGACCTCTTCAACGGTGGCG
Organism: Dehalococcoidia bacterium; assembly: GCA_965219425.1. Classification (GTDB taxonomy): domain Bacteria; phylum Chloroflexota; class Dehalococcoidia; order Lucifugimonadales; family Australimonadaceae; genus S5-327. The sequence goes on along the minus strand of OZ244741.1, from coordinate 2,223,306 downwards.
TCGCGGTTTGGGGAAGTGGTGGAGGCGTCGGTCGAGCGTTTGGTCGGCCAGTGCCACCGGCTGTACGAGGCCCCGCCGCTGGGTGCGCTGGCGCGGGCGGGCGATTCGATATTCGCCGTGGTCGACGGCGTCAGCACCGCGTCCATCGATCCGGGGCGTCAGGTCATCGCCCGTGGCGCCGAGGCCGAATCCGAGGCGGACGTCTACGCCGAGCACCCGCAGCTGGAACGGCTACTGCGAACGGAGGTCACGCTCACGGTCATCGGCTACGAAGACGGCGAGCGGCTCTTCCAACACCTGCCGCCGCTGCCCCCGCGCATCCACACTTTCCTGCATCGCTGTTCGGACGAGGAGGCGCGGCGTTTCATGGACCGGACCGACTTCCTTGCGCTGCTATTGGGCAGCGGCCTACCGGCGGTCGACGACATCGTCGCCGCCACGCTCCGGCAGGCTGCACAGACCTTCGACGACCCGCGTTCGTTTCTCATCGGGGCTTGTCGCGCAATTGCCGTCTTGTTGCCGACGGACGCAGCGCGGCTCGCTGCAATCATGCGCCGGTTGCCTCTGGGCGGCTCATGATCGGCCCCCTCCTCGATCCTCCCCCGCAGCCGGAGGAAGAAGTCATGGCGAATCCTCCCCCACAGCCGGGGGAGGAGGTTAGGAATCTCTTTCCGCAGGTAAGAGTTGACGCTGAGCGAACGCCATTGGCCGATGGCGCGAGGGAGGAGGGCTTGCGGCTGGGGCTCGTGGTGGGCGGGTCGCTTTCGCGCGGCCTCGACGTGCGCCTCGACGCAGTCCACGCGGTCGAGGAGGCGAAGGTCGGGACGTTCATCACCGTCCATGGGACGTCCAGCCGCTTCTTCGGCATCGTGACCGATCTTCGGCTCGACTCTTCCGACCCGCGCCTAGCGTCCGCCGCCTCGACGGGCGGGCCGGGGCTTACCGAGGCGCTCTCGGGCACGACTGCCTACTCGACGGCGACCGTCACCCCGATGCTCACGGTCGGCGCCGGCGACGAGGCTCCCCAGCCCGCCCGATCTCTGCCGCCGCATTTTGCGAACGCGTTTAGGGCCTCCAACGAGGACGTAGCGGCAGTCTTCGGCAGTGAGGACGCCCGCCACATCTGGATCGGCAGTCCGCTCGACATGGAGGAGACGCGCGTCTGCCTGGACCTGGAGGAGTTCGTGAAGCGGTCGAACGGAGTGTTCGGCAAGAGTGGGACGGGAAAGAGCTTCCTGACCCGGATCCTGCTCGCCGGCATCCTCCAGCGTGGAGTGGCCACGAATCTGGTCTTCGACATGCATAGCGAGTATGGGTGGCAGTCCATGTCTGAGTCAGGGTACGCGGCGAAGGGACTGAAGCAGCTCTTCGGCAGCAGCGTGTCGGTGTTCACGCTCGACCCGGCGTCGTCCAGACAGCGCGGCGTGAGCACGGACTTCGACGCTCAGATCGGCTTCGACGAGATCGAGCCCGAGGACATCGCAATCCTGGCGGCGACACTCAACATCACCGAGCTAGGCGTACAGTCCTGCTACACATTGGAACGTCACTTCGGGAAGGACTGGGTGCTCCGGTTCCTGAGCCTTTCTTCGGAAGAGCAGGGCTCGCTCGCGGACGAGCTGCGCGAGAACCTCAATACGCTCGACGCGCTCCGGCGCCGCCTCTCCGCGCTGCGCCGCCTCGATTTCATGGTCGAGCGCTCGTCCGGCGGCGGGACTGTCAGCCGCATCATGGAGCACCTAGGGGATGGACGCCACGTTGTGCTCGAGTTCGGACGCCACGGCGACGACCTGACTGCGTACCTGCTGGTCGCGAACCTGATCACGCGCCGCATCCACGCGGCGTACCGGCGCAAGACCGAGGAGGCGCTGGCGCAGGGCGCGCGCCAGCCCAATCCGCTCGTAATCACCATCGAAGAGGCGCACCGCTTCCTGAACCCGGGCGTCGCGGGCCAGACCATCTTCGGGACGATTGCCCGCGAGATGCGAAAGCATCGCGTCACACTGCTGGTTGTCGACCAGCGTCCTTCGGGAATCGACCAAGACGTGCTGAGCCAGGTGGGCACCCGCATCGCCTGCCAGCTCGACAACGACCGAGACGTCGACGCCGTACTGACCGGCGCGCCGGGCGCGCGCGAGCTGCGGTCGGTTCTGGCGCGGCTGGAATCGCAGCAGCAGTCCCTGATGTTCGGCCATGCTTTACCGATGCCGGTGGTCGTTCGAACGCGGACTTACGACGAAAGCTTCTACTCTGACATCCGCCTTCCGGGGTATGGGAGGGGAGAGGCGAAGCCCAATAGGAAGGACCTGTTCGGCTGAGACCGCGCCCATGGCTTTCCTCCTAACACTCTTCTCCGTCGTCAGGCATCCGCGCTTCCTCGTTCCGTTCGGGTTCACGCTCGGCGGATTCTTCGCCTATCTCACGTTGCGCGGCATCGACTGGAGCGAGGTGCGCGCTCTACTCGCGGAGACGGCGCTCACCGCAGTCGCAGCGTCGGTCGCAATCATGCTCTTCTCCAGTTTCCTGCGCGCCTGCCGGTGGCGGCTGATGTGGACGTCCGAGCGCGTCACCACCTGGCGGCTCTTCTCGGTGGAGATGGCGGCGCTGGGGCTGAACAACTTCGCGCCGGTGCGCCTGATGGACGAGCCCGCCGTGCTGACGATGCTGACGCTGCGAGACAAGCACCCCGCGCCGACGGTGGTGGCGACCGTCGTGATGACGCGGATACAGGACATCATGTTCACGATGGTCTTCGCGGCGGCGGCGATAGTGTTCGAGCCCCAGATAGCGCGGCTGGCAGGCCCCGCGGTCTACCTGAGCGCCTTGCTGATAGTGTTCTTCGTGCTGCTCCTGAACCTGGGGCGGGTCGCGCGCCGCGTCACCGTGCTGGGGAAGATACCGGGAATCCTCACCTACGAGCAGACGGTGAGCGAGGCGATGCAGAGGAAGAAGCAGGTGGCGGTCACGGTAGCGCTCACCATCATCTACTCGCTCATGTTCGGGCCGTGTGCCTGGGTGCTGGCGCAGGGGATGGGGGTCGAGATATCGCTCTTCCAGGCGACCATCGTCACGCTCGGCGCGATCTTCTTCGCGACTTCGATCCCTGGCCTACCCGGCGCTTTCGGGACCTTTGAGCTGGCCGTGCAGGAGATACTGGCGGTCTGGGGCGTCCCCCGCGAGCTGGGGATCGGGTTCGGCCTCATCCTGCACCTCGTGCTGCTGGGGCCCACGACCATATTCGCAATCGTGGTGCTGCCCCGCGAGGGCATCGGCCTCATGCAGGGCTGGCGGGGATTCCTGCACGGACCGCAGCACGATACGTGAAGCTCCATGCACGGTATCCGCAATTCTGCTACGATTAACATAGCAACAACAGGGATGACCCATGGAATGCATCGACTACATGCAGGCCAACGGCCATGAGGAGCTCGCCGTATGGACCGACCCGGCGGCGGGCCTGAAGGCGTTCATCGCGATACACGACCGCACCCTCGGTCCCGCACTGGGGGGAACGCGCATCTGGCCCCACCACACGGACGAGGACGCAATCATGGACGTGCTGCGCCTCTCCCGCGCGATGACGTACAAGTCCGCGGCGGCGGGCCTCGCCCTCGGCGGCGGCAAGGGCCTCATCATGGCGGACCCCCGCGCCGATAAGACAGAGGCGATGTTCCGCTCCTACGGACGTTTCGTCGAATCGTTCGGTGGGCGCTACGTCACCACTGAGGACGTGGGCGCGAACGCACAGGACATGGCTTGGATCGCGCAGGAGACGCGGCACGTCGTGGGACTCGCGAAGGAGCTGGGCGGCAGCGGCAATCCCGCCGTGATGACCGGTTTCGGCGTGTTCCAGGCTATGCGAGCCTGCGCCGAGGCCGCTTGGGGCAGCCCCTCGCTCGAAGGGCGGCGCATCGCCATTCAAGGCTACGGCAACGCGGCGTCCTCCCTCGCCGCGCGCCTCATCGAGGCTGGGGCGGATCTCATCGTGACCGACATACACGACGAGGCCAAGCAGCGCGCCGCCGCCCTCCCGCGGACGACGGTGGTCGACGCGGACGCCATCTACGACGTGCAGTGCGATGTCTTCGCTCCATGCGCGCTTGGCGGCGTGCTGCACGAAGCCACCCTCACGCGGTTGACTTGCGCCATCGTCTGCGGCGCAGCGAACAATCAGCTCGCTACGCCCGAGGACGCCCGGCGGCTCAAGGAGCGCGGGGTCATCTACGCGCCGGACTTCATCGCCAACGCAGGCGGTGTGATCAACGTCTCATTCGAGCTGGGGCAGCCCTACGATGCTGAAGGAGCCAGGACAAAGACCGCCGGCATCTACGAGACGATGCAGCGCGTGCTCGTCATTGCGGAAGCTGAGGGCATCACTACTGCGGAAGCAGCGAATCACATTGCCGAGGAGCGCATCGCAAAGGCGCGCGGAGCGTAGGGGCAGGCGCTTCGAGGGAGAAACGACCCGCTACGCGACGCCCCAGGCTTCGAGTTCCACGTCGGTGATGCCGAAATAGTGGGCCACTTCGTGGATGACGGTGTGGCGGACCTCGTCCATGATTTCACGGGGCGTCGAGCACATCTCTTCGATGGGGCCCTGGAAGATGGTCACGATATCCGGGAGCGTCATGTTGTAGTCGTGACGCTCGGTTATGGGGACGCCCTCGTACAGGCCGAGGAGCGTCTCCCCGCGCGGCACGTCCTTCAGCTGGCGTTTGGTGGGCTGGCGCCGGACCTGGATATCGACGTTCTGCATGATGGCGAGGAAGTCGTTCGGGATCTCATCGACCGCCTTCCTGACCAGCTCTTCGAAGTCCCTTTTTCGCATTGCTGGTCTAGGCCGCTCCCACTCTCTCTCGCACGGACTTGAGGGCGCTGACGTTCTGTGCGTCTGGGCCCTTGCCCTCGTAGCCGGGGACCTCCAGGTAGAAAGGCACGTCCGCGAACGCAGGATGGGCGAGGACCGACTCGAACGCCCCCAGGCCAAGATGGCCCTCGCCGATATTCTCGTGTCGGTCGAGCGCGCCGCCCAGCTCCGGTTTCGAGTCGTTGCAGTGGACGGCGACGAGATGCTCGACGCCGATCTCGCGGTCGAACTCGTCCATCACCGCCTCGACCGATTCCCTGGTCCGCAGGTCGTACCCGGCGGCGAAGCTATGTTGGGTGTCGAGGCAGACCTGCACGCGGAGGTCGGCCAGCTCGCGGACGAACGCGCCGATCTCCGCGAACTTCGAGCCGATGTGGTTGCCCATGCCCGCGCTGTTCTCCAAGACCAGCTGTACGTCGTCCGGCGACTCGGCGAGCACCTCGCGGATGCCGTCGACAACCTGCCCGAACACGCCGTCGAAGCCGCGGCCCTTGTGGCTGTTCAGGTGGAAGATGACGCCGCTGACGCCGAGGTCTCCGGCGACGTTCATGTACTTGGTCAGCGACGCCTTCCCTCGTTGGACGAGGTTGGGGTCGTCCGCGCCGAGGCTCACGAGGTAGATGGCGTGGAAGACGTTCGGGCCGATGTCGTTCTCGAACGCCTTCCGCTTGAACTCCGCGACCACGAGCTCGTCGGGGACCTTGAATCCCCAGCCCTGCGGGGCCGACGGGAACAGCTGAATGCACTCGGCGCCGATGTCCAACGCTCGGTCGATGGCTTTGTCGAGTCCTCCGGAACCGGAGACGTGGGCGCCGATGCGCAAGGCGCTACCTCCTGATGGCGTAATGGCCGCGGACGCCGATAGCGTCGGGGGTGATGGCTCATTATCCTGAAGCGAAGCGCTTTGCGCCAATGGGGGCCATGACCAATCAGCAGCAGCCTGCTATAGAAGTTAGTCAGTCTGGGGATGCCGAGAGGGACGCCCCCCGCTCCGCGGGCTTGTGGCGCGTGGCGTTCGATGTCCGCAACGCGGGCGAGGGGCCCGTCGAGCTGATCGAGTGCTGGCTGCCGCACGGCCAGTTCCACGCCGAGTCGGTCACGCTTACGGAGAGGCCGCCGGTTCAGTCCGGCGAGACAATCCGCCTCGCTTTCGACGTGGCGTTCGACGAGGCGCCGGGCGGACGCGTTGAAAACGGGTTTGTGATTCTGCGGGCGCGCTGGCAAGACCGCATGTGGCGAGTGCTAACGCGGATGTCGGTCATGGCCGACTCCGACGGCGCGCCGGAGGCGTCGTCCGATTTCATGACGGCCCATCCGATTGGCTTCTCGGAATAGGCTAGAATGGCCCCATGCACGAGGACGACCGCTATCTGATGGAGCGCATGCGCGGCTGATACCGGAACTGAAGGGGAGACTTCGAAGAGACCACGGGTATGGTCTCAAGCGTGTTCCATGTTCCGGTCGAGGAGCTCGTCGAGCGCCTCAAGCGCATTGCTGCCGAGAACGCCGGCGAGTCTGAGTACGCCGAGCTTCGGTTGGCGTTGCCCGCGGAGTTTCCGTTCTGAGGGGCTAAACGCGCTGGGGCAGTCTGACCGGCGGGTTGACGTGGACCAAGCGGTCGCCGGTCCAATGCTCCCTCCGGCCTGTCATCGCCTGTACGTGGCCGTCCCACTCGAGGTTCCATGCTGTTAGTCCGAGGCGCACGGCGCGCCGCACCTTCGCCTGGATTTCGGGCGTGGTCGCGTAGCGCCGGAGCAGGTCAATCTGCCGCTGACCGTGGCCCACGTCCTGCTCGGCGTGGATCTGGTAGGTCTCTGCGGCGCGGTGCGAGAAGCCGTAGTAGCCGACGAGCTCAGGATAGGCGGACGCGGCTGCGCCGTCCGGGCCTCCGTGCTGGCTCTCGACGAAAGCGAGCATAGCCACGCCTTCCAGCGCCGAACGCCGCTGGCAGTGGCCGAGGATCATCTCGATGGCCGCCAGGGTGCCGGGGGCGGGGTCGGCAGAATCGGCCTCCTCACGGGTGACGCCGCCCTCTTCGAGGAACTGGAACATGATGTCCACGTGGCTCCGCTCGCCCGCGAGCTCTTCCATGTAGTTCTCGAGGACGGCCTCTGTGAGGCCGGGAATTCGCTCCTCGGCCGCGTGGGCCGCGATGTACCCGAAGTAGACGGGGTTCTCCCGCACCCGCAGGTAGTGTTGCACTTCGCCTACGACAATCTGCTCGCGCGTCCAGCGGTGCTCGGCGATACCGCGGAACCAGGGATGCTCACGCATGGGGAAGCTGTTCGCGTACTCCCACATTTCAGCAATAAAATCGTCGACATGCATGTTGCGCCTCCGTCTACAGCGTCATCGTACACCCTTTTCCTACCCTTCCCCTCGTTGTCCGAGGAAGAGACAAGGTTAGTCTGCCTTCGGCGGCGGAGGGAAGGTAGAGCGAGAGGCAGGGCTCGCTCGTGAAAGCCGTCGTCTTCCAATCGGCAGGGGCGAAGCCGGTCGTGCGGGACACGGCGCTTCCCGACCCGCATCCGGGGCCGGGCGAAGCGCTCGTGCGCGTAACGGCGTGCGGTTTCTCCCATCACGACGCGCTGATAATGGAGGGAACACTGCGGCGCGGCGTCACGTTGCCTCGCGTGCTGGGGCACGAGGTCGCGGGGACCGTCGTTAGCGTAGGCGACGGGGTCGCGAAAGAGCTGGCCGGGACGGCGGTGGTAGTCATGCCGGGGGAGCTCGGCCACCGGCGCGACGGCGGGTTCGCGGAGATGCTGACGGCGCCCGCCGTTTCTCTTGTCCCGCTGGACGGCGCGCCGACGGTGGGAAGCGCGTTGCTGGCGTCGCCGGCAGGAGTTGCGCTCAAGGCCCTGGACGCCTGCGGCCTGAGCGCGGGGGCCACGCTCGTGGCGACGGGAGTGAGCGGGGGGATCGGGTCGCATGCGGCCCAGATCGCCTACGCCGCGGGCGCCTCCGTCATCGGCGTCACAGGCTCCCTGAGCAAAGCGCGGGTGCTCGAAGCGCAGCCGTGGCTGACCGCGGTCCTGCTCGACTCCGACCCGTGGGAGGAGATTGTCAGCGCGATGACCGGAGACGCGGGCGCCGACGCGGCGCTCGACACCGTCGGCTCGTCGCTGTCGCGGCTGGTAGGAAGCCTGCGGCGCGGCGGGCGTCTCGTGCTGGCTGGGCAAGTGTCGGCCGATGAGGCGAGATTCGCGCCTGCAGAGGCGATCTTCCGGGAGCTGACCATCGTGGGCAGCTTGGGAGCAGAGCGGGGGCACGTGGAGCGCGTCAAGCAACTCGTGGCAGGGGGGCGGGTTGCGCCGCTCGTGGACGAGCAGCTTCCGCTGAGCGCGGAGTCCGTAATGCGGGCCTACGAGCGGGTGAAGGGGCGGGATGTCGTCGGGCGAATCGTGATCGGAGGCTAGTCCACCGACATTGCCATTCGCATTTTTCCCTTGGAGTCCTGCTTTTGTGCTGTCTGTGCGGAGTTAGGCGCGGGCGCGGCGGAAGGAAACTCGCCGGAAGAAGCGGCCGACCTCGCCTTCTTCCCAGGAGACGAGGAACAGGCTGGCGATGAAGATGGAGCTGTATGTCCCGACGGTGACTCCCACGAGCAGGACGTACAGCAGAGGGCGGATCGTCGGGCCCGCGAAGAGCAGGAGCGAGACGACGACGATGATGAGCGTGATGGACGTGTTCAGCGACCGGCCGATGGTGTCGCGGACGCTGATGTCAACGAGCTCGCGCGTGCTCGCGCCGATGTAGCGGGCGACGTTCTCGCGGAGCCGGTCGAAGACCACGATGGTGTCGTTGACGCTGTAGCCGATTGTGGTGAGCACGCCGGTGATGAACATGGCGTTCACTTCCAGGTTGATTGTCTCACCGAGAATAGAGAAGAAGCCGAGCACGATGAATACGTCGTGTATGAGCGCAATCACGGCGACGACACCGTACCTGAACGGCGACGGCACCCGGCGGAATGCCCAGGTGACGTAGACCATAATCACGAACGAAGCCACGATGACGGCGATGATTGCGTCCCGCACGTTCTCAGCGCCGATGACGCCGGATACGCTGTCGAACGAGCTGACCTCGACCGGCGCGATGGCGGCGAGGGCTTCTCGCACGCGGGATTCGTCCCCGCGTGTGACGATGTTTCCGGCGTCGTCCCGGGTATCGAGCTCCAGCTCGCCGAGCCGGATGAGGAAGGTGTTGCCGCCGGTGGCTTGGATGATGGCCTCGGACTGTCCCACGCGGGTCATCGCATCGACGATCTGGCTGGGGGCAACGTCAGTCTCGTATGCGACGTTGACTGCGGCGCCGCCGGTGAAGTCGATGCCCGGATTCAGCCGGAATGCGATGAGGGAGGCGACTGAGACGAGCACGAGGACCGCCGATATCGCGAAGAACCACTTGCGGAAGCGGACGACGCGCATCAGCCGCTCCCTTCCGCTGCGGCGCCGCCGCGCCTGCCTCCGGGGCAGAACACTCTAGGGAAGCGCCGGAAGCCCGCGGCGGCGGCTATGCCGAGCAGGTAGCGGCTTATGAAGATCGCGGTGAGCATGCTAATCACCACGCCGATGAGGAGAGAGACGGCGAAGCCGGTCACCGAAGAGTTCGCCGACCCGCTGCCGAAGAAGAAGAGGACGAGCGCGATCAGGATGGTCGAGATGTTGCCGTCCCGGATGGACGTCCAAGCGCGGTTGAAGCCGATCTGGATTGCGAGCTGGAGGGTGCGGCCGATGCGCAGCTCCTCCTTCATGCGTTCGAAAATCAGGATGTTGGCGTCAACGGCGATACCGAGGGAGAGGATGAAGCCCGCGAGCCCCGCCAGTGTGAGCGTAACCGGAATCAGCTTGAAGATCGCGAGCACGATTGCGGTGTAGAAGACCAGCGCGACGCCCGCGACCAAGCCGGCTGCGCGGTAGTAGGCCACCATGAAGAAGAGCACGAGGAGCAAACCGACCCCCCCCGCAATCAGAGCGTCCTCCAGGGACTGCGCGCCGAGGGACGCCGCGACCGCGGTCGATGACAGCTCGGTGATGTCGATGGGCAGACGGCCCGACTCGACTTGAATGGCGAGCTGGCGCACCTCCTCCGGCGTGAAGCGGCCCTGGATGATCCCGTTGCCCGATAGGATCGGCGAGTTTACGATTGCGGCGACGAGGGTCTCGTCGTCGAGGACGAAGGCGAGCTGGTCGGGGTCGCTCGTCCCGTTCGTCTGGAATATGCGCGTGGTGAGGGTCGCGAACTGCTGGGCGGCGCTTCTGTTGAGCTCGAAGCTCAGGATGGGCCGGCCGGTGACTTGGTCCTGGCTGGCGAAGGCTCTGGACATGTCCGCGCCGGTCATGCCGGTCTCGAGGTCCTCGAAGTCGGCGCAGGTGTTGTCGTTGCATATCCGCTCGATGATTTCGAGCTGGGCGGTCTGGCCGATGAGGTCCTTGGCTTGCTGGATGTCTTCGATGCCCGGCAGCTGGATGAGGAGACGGTCCTCGCCGAGGAGCTGGATGCTGGGCTCCGCGACGCCGAGCCTGTCGATTCGCCGGCTGATGGTGCCGATGAGGCCTTCCATCTGGTCCGCGGTGGGCTGGAAGTCCTCGTTGCCGGCCTGATAGATGAGCTGGGCGCCGCCGGCGAGGTCGAGGCCGAGGCGCAGCCCGAGGATGTCGTCCGAGCCGCGCTCGCCGACTCCGGGTATACGGTAATTCTCCACAGTGAGCGCGGCGGCGGCGGCGCCAACAATCGCGATGATCAGCAGGAGGGGTATGGTGCGAAGAAGTCGGCGCCGCATTAGTGGTCTTTTCGAGCCCGAATCCGGGATGTGCGCGCTTTGGCGGGCGGGCGTCCCTTGCGATAAGACGCCCCGACGCGCGTCGGGGCGACAATAGGCGATTCTAGCAGACCGCCAGGACTAGGGAAACCTGATAGAGCGGCAGGCGTCGCGGGCGTGGGAACGGCAGCCGGCGGCGTCATGGGGAAACACTCCTCTGGCCTCTCTCCACCGACGGTCTCTACCCAACCTGCGTCTACCGGCTGAGGATGCGGTTGAAGAGGTTGGGGATGCTCTCGTTGAAGATCATATAGACGATGGGCAGGGCGATGAGCGTAAGGGCGGTTGAGCTCATCAGGCCTCCGATGACCACGGTCGCAAGCTCGGCGCTGATGAGCCCGCCGGTCCCTTCAGTAGCGGCGGCGAGGGGCAGCAGGGCGAAGCTGGTGGTGAGGGCGGTCATGAGGATGGGGCGGAGGCGCACGCGCGCGCCGGAGATCATGGCGTCGTAGACGGTCATGCCCTTGGCTCGCTGCTGCTCGACGAATGCGATGAGGACGATGGCGTTCGTCACGACGATGCCGATGAGCAGAAGGGCCCCCATCATGGCGGGGAGTCCCAGCGAGCGGCCCGTTATCGCCAGCGCAACGAAGACGCCGATGAGCGCCAGCGGCAGCGTCGTCACGATGACGAACGGGTTCCGCAGCGAGCCGAGGCTGACGACCATGACGAGGTAGACGAGCACGATACCGACGGCCATGGAGATGAAGACGGCCTGGAAACCCTCCGCGATGTCGGCGAAGATGCCGCCGCTCGTGACACTGACTCCCGGCGGGAGCTGCAGGGCGTCGATCTTCTCCTGGACCAGGATTCCGACGGCCTGCGCGTCGTCCGCAGTGATGTCGCCGGTGATGCCGGCGGAGCGCACGCCATCGGTGCGGCTGATCTCGACTGGGCCCTCGCGCATGGCGAGTTCAGCGATCTCTCCCAGGGGAGCCGAGCCGACCGGTCCCGCGATGATGAGGGAACCCAGGCCGCTCAACCCTCCGGCTGCTCGCGGATCGCCGGCAACCACGACGTCAAAGGTCTGGCCGTCTATGGTCATGGTCGTCACGGTCTGGCCGATGAGGTACTGGCTGAGCTGGAAGCCAACCTGGCGCGTGGTGAGGCCGAGGAACGCGGCCTTGTCCGGGTCGACCTCTATCGCGACCTCCGGGCGCGCCTGCGCGACGGTGTTCTCCAGGTTGACGACTCCCTCAATCGTAGCGAGGGATGAGGTCAGCTCGCTCGAGATGGCGGCGATGTCGCCGTAGTCGGGTCCGGTCACGACGATGTCCACGCCGCCTGCCGGAGGGCCGTTCTGAATCTCGGTGATGCTGACCTGGATTCCGGGCTTTGCGAGCTCCTCCCTGAGTATCTGGGCGATGTTCTCGGGAGCGTCATCCCTGAGGGCTACGATGAACTCGGCCCGCCGGGCTGGTCCCCCACCCGTGAAACCGAACTCCGACGAGCCGATGGTCGCCGAGTAGAGGTCGGAGATGTCGTTCAGTCGCTGTTCTATCTCGACGACTTCCGCGAGAGTCTGTTCCGGGGCGGTCCCCGGAGGCATCGTAAGCTCGATCCGGAGGCTGTCGGCCTCTCCGCCGAACAGGTTGACGGGGATGATGGCGGTCAGGCCGAGGCTCGACAGCGTGATCAGGAAAGCGGCGAGCAGTGTGATCAGCTTGCGCCGCAGCACCCAACGCAGGATGGCGGCGTAGACGCGCTGCAGGGAGGTCTCCGGCAGCGCCAGCTCGCCCTCGTCGCCCGCTCCCTGCGGCAGGTCGCCGGGCCGGAGGAGGTACGCGCCGAGAACGGGGACCGCCGTCAGCGCGACGAGCAGGGACGCGATGAGCGCGAAGGTGACGGTGAGTGCGAAGGGAGAGAAGAACGCCCCGAAGAGGCCCGGGATGAACGCCAGCGGGAGGAAGACGACGACGGTGGTCATGGTGGAAGCGAAGATGGCCGGGCCGACCTCGGTAGTCGCATCCAACGCGGCGCGCCACCGCTCTCGCCCGCCCTGGATGTGCCGGTAGACGTTCTCCAGCACGACGATGGAGTCGTCCACGACACGTCCCACGGAGATGGCGAGCCCCCCGAAGGTCATGAAGTTGAGGGTCATGTCCTGCGAGAACATGATCAGGATGCCGGTGAAGACGCTGAGGGGGATGGAGAGCGCGATGACGATGGTGGGACGGAGCGTGTTGAAGAAACCGCTCACGACCGTTGGCCGGATCGTGAACATGAAGGCGAAGACGACGGAGACGGCGAAGAAGAAGCCGAATGTCGCCTCCCTGCCGAGGGTGTCGATCTGGTGCTGGATCTCCGGGCCCTGGTCCGATACGACGATGATCTCGACGTCCGGCGGCAGTCCTTCGATGTCGTCCAGAACGTCATTGACCACGGTCGTTACGTCGACGGTGTTGGCGTCGGGTCCCTTGGTGACGGACACCCCGATGCCGGGTTTGCCGTTCGTGCGGTCGATGCTGTCAGGCGCCCCGTTTCCGAGGGTGACAGTGGCTATGTCGGCAAGGCGCACGATGCCGGCCTCGGACCCGCCAACGATGAGGTTCTCGATGTCCTCTACCGACTCCAGCGTGTGGGTCGTCTTGGCGATGATGGCTTGCGAGCCGTCGAAGAGCAGCCCGGCGGGGAGCGTGAGGTTGTTCTCGCGCAACGCGCCCGCGACCTGGAACAGCGGGATGTTGTTGGCCGCCATCTTTTCGGCGTCCACGGTGACGCGCACGCTGCGGTCTACCGTACCGGCAAGCGTAACGTCCATTACGCCGTCGAGCCCGGAGATCTCAGGCACGATGCGCGACCGCACGATCTCCTGCATCTCCGCCAGGGGCCTGTCCGAGACCACGCTGAACTGGATCACCGGGAACTCTTCCGGATTGAAGCGCCCGACGTTCGGCTCCTCCACACCATCCGGGAAGGCGATGCCGCTCACGGCGGCCTCGATAGCCGCCTGCGCCTCCGTCATGTCCGTGCCGTAGCGGAAGTTTGCGAATATCGCTGACCTGCCCTCGGACGAGGTGGACTGTATCGATTCGAGTTCAGGCGTGTCGGCGATGGCCCGCTCGATGGGGTCGGTGACCGAGCGGACGACGGCCTCCGGGTCGGCGGAGGGATAGGTCGCGAACACCGCCACCAGCGGGAAGTCAATCTGGGGGAAGAGTTCCACCTGGAGCGAGCGGTAGGCGGTCACGCCCGAGACGAGGATGAGGATTATGGCAAGCACCGTCACGGTCGGCCGGCGCAGGGCCATCGATGTCAAGAAACTCACTCGGGCAACTCCTTAGCGGTGGGGCTCAACGAGAGCTTGCGGCACGCAGGCAGCCCCGCTCGTGTCCAATCGGGGAGACGGACCGGCGCAGCGGGGTCTCGCGGCACTGTCTGTGGGAACCTGTCTATGGGGACATCAATTGTAGATTACGTTGGACGGCGTCAAAAGGATTCATCGCCGCGGTACTCCCTCCCGGCCTTCCCCACGGACGAGACCTCTCCCATTCTCTCCCTCGTCTAGGGGAAGTTGCGCTGTGGTTACGAGTAAGAAGCTGACCGGTTGCACATTCCCTTACGAGTAAAAACCCTACCGAAAAACAGGAAGCGATCAGGTTCTTGGTGAGCGTTTTCATGGCCGTGGCCTGCTTCCTGGATCCTGAAACTCCTTCCTGACCGAGATGATTTTATTTCATGCGCCGCGGCCTCCTCTCTAGCTCTCCCCTTGCAGGCGCGGGAGGAGGGAGAACAGTCTCGCGCTGGTTGGGATGCTGCGGGCCTGGGCATGACTACGTTCCGACACTTCATTGTCGGTGGAATAGGAAAATTGAGCAATGGGCAAGTGTCGCAACGCCCTCATGACGGGGACAAGTGTCGTGGCGGCAGGGGCTCCTTCCCCGCGCGTCGCGCTTCCCCTCCCGCAGACGGTGTAAAGACGGGAGGGGTGGGGAGAGGGCTGGCCGGCATGCGCCCGCTTATGTTGGGAGCGAGTCTACGGTGAATCGTAGCCCGCAGGCCTTGGAATGCCGTGAAAGATGGAGTATCTGGAAATCAAATCCACATTCCCATCCAATACTCCGAAAACATTCATCTCGTAGACGCCCGGCCCATGAGCCTCCAGCACGTCTCCCAAGTCGGCGCTGACCGCGAACCGGTCACCGTCCAGTTCCCATCTCGACATCCGTACCTTCGCGACGGTTATGGGCACGGACTCCTCGAGAGCTTCATACCGCGCACGGGCCTCCTCCCATAATTCGTGCGCAGCATAGGCCGACGTGGGAGCAGGGGCGTCAGGCGGCACGTCGTAGGGGTTCAGACAGGTTTTCTGGGTGCTCTCCGCTGTTCCCGCGCTGCGATAACTCAGGAACGCAACTTTCCGCCCCAAGCAACTGCTGTATACCCGTGCAATTTGCCCCTGCGTTAGCTGATGCGGCGGCGGATGGTGGAAGATCGTAACTCGATAATGGTCGCCATGCTCGAGGTTCGCGCCGTTCTTCACCTTGCCTTTCATCGACAGCACGCCGCCGTTGATCGCAGGCAGGACCGTGTACTCAATGTAGTCGCCCTCGAACTGCTGAATGGCCACGAAGTTGTACCTGTCCCATGCCAGGCCGATGTTTACCTTCCTGTGGCGAGGTTTGAGGATATTGTCCCTATGGCCGGGGCTGCCCATCCATCCTTCCATCGCCTCGCGGACTTCCTCGGCGGCGCTCGAAATGGCGCTATAGCCTTGATTCGGCAACCGGCAGTAGTCAGAACCGGACGCGTTCTCATTCGTCGACTGATACCCGCCCGCCAGCGAGTACCGCATATTCGGCGTCAGGCCGTCGACGCTCCAGTGGGAGCTGATGCAGTTTGCCAGCGAGTTGTCAGCGTGAATTTGCGCCGCCCTGTTATCGCCCCTGACAACCTCCGACAGGCCCGCCTCTACCCGGGCCTCATTTATCAGAGCCAGCATTAGCTCATAGGGGTCCGGCGATGGCGTCGGCGTTGGCGCAGGTGTGGCGGTAGGCGTCGGCGTGGGAGTGAAGGTCGCTGTTGGGCGTGGCGTGGGGGTTGGTGTCGGCGCAGGCGTGGCGGTAGGCGTCGGCGTGGGAGTGAAGGTCGCTGTTGGGCGTGGCGTGGGAGTTGATGTCGGCGCAGGTGTGGCGGTAGGCGTCGGGGTGGGGGTGAAGGTCGCTGTTGGGCGTGGCGTGGGAGTTGGCGTCGGCGCAGGCGTGGGCGCAGCAGTCGGGGTTGGGGTGAAAGTAGCAGTAGGGGTCGGCGCAGGCGTGGGCTGGGAGCACGCGGCGAGAGCGAGAAGCGTCAGAACGAGGAGCGCAAGCGTTCGCAAGTGGCGCGTCTCCGGTCGGGAGTGGCGTGGAACGTAGCATACGCGTTGCGATCGGCCGTGCCGCTACGGTCGTCTTCACCTCCCTCATACATGACTACGGCAGAGGCGGAGGTGCGGATTCACGGACCCCCCTGCCAAACCCTGCACTGACCTTGCCAGGACCAGCCGCCTCCCTCTCCAAAGCGGCCCCAACTGGTCCCATCGTGGCCCCAAGCGGTCTCACCGTGGCCCCAAGGTGGCCCCACTGTGGCCCCGAAATGGCCCACCGTGGCCCGCCCCGCGCCGCCACCGCTCGGCGCTCTTCCGTACTCACCGAGCAGGCCGAATCTCCTCGCCTCTGTGCTGCCTGCTCCCGTCTCGTCAATGATATGACAGCAGCCTGTTGCATCATAGTCGCCCGCCGCCTATCGTGGATTCGACAAACCCCGGCCTACGAACGAAGAGAGCCAAATGGGGCCATTTTGAACATTTGAAAACGCCACTCCCCCCGCAGACGGCCCTCCCCCTGGGAGGGAGAGGGGATAAGGCGAGGTTCCACCTGCGGGGGACGACGGGCAGGTTAGACCACGGTGATCATGTGGTGTTGGACTCGGCTGCGGCGCTGGACGCCCATCTTCATGATCTGGCGGGCGGGGCGGTCGTTCGGGTCGGGGAACATGCGGACCCACTCGGCGTCGATTGCCGGGATGTCGGCGTAGTCCTGGATGAGGAGGGTCGTGAAGCCGATGGCGTCGGCGGAGCCGCCGCCGTTCTGCGCGAGGGAAGCGACGTTGCGCAGGCCGTGGTAAGCCTGACCCGCGACGCCCTCGACGGGCTCCAGCTTGTCGGGGCCTTCGGTGTCCACGCCGGAAACGCCCGACGAGCAGAAGAGGTCGCCGATGCGAGCGCCCATGGGGATGGGGTCGTGGTGTCCGTGGCCCTCGATTTCGTGGTTGGAGCGTCCGCCGCCGATCCTGCCGATGACCTGGACCTGTATCTGGCCTCCCATGGGGTAGCGGAAGGTCTTCCTGGCGGCC
Source organism: Dehalococcoidia bacterium (assembly GCA_965219425.1). Classification (GTDB taxonomy): domain Bacteria; phylum Chloroflexota; class Dehalococcoidia; order Lucifugimonadales; family Australimonadaceae; genus S5-327. The sequence continues at coordinate 2,206,282 of OZ244741.1, read as the reverse complement.
TGGTATTGGCCGACGGGCCAGGCCTCCAGGTAGACGTCCACCATGTAGGGCTGGTAGGCGAAGTCGTTGAGGTAGACCCACTGCAGCACGACGTCATCGACGGTCCCGCCCGCCTTCTCCATGAGGACGCGCATGTTGTCGTAGCACTGGTCGGTCTGGGCGTCCTCGCCGACGACGGGCTGGGAGGTCGAGAGGTCCCAGGGCACGATGACGGACGAGAAGACGTAATCGCCGAGGCGCGCGCCGTTGGGAAGAGGGTCGCGGTGGGTGAGTCCCTCGACCTCGATGCACTGCCGGCGCTGGCCGGCGACGCCCATCGCTTGCAGCTGAACGCCCTGGCCCTCGGGCAGAGGGTAGGAGGTCGTCTTGCGGGCGGGGCGGTTGTCGGCGTCAGGGAAGAGCTCGAGCCAGCCGGTGTTGATGTGGGGGCGGAAGTCCTGGCTGTCGATGAAGTTGGTGACGAGGCCTATCTCGTCGGTGGAGCGTCCGGCGGCCTCGACGAGGGCTTTCAGGTTGCGCCATGCGTTCAGGAACTGCTCGGCGGGGTCGCTGGGCATCTCGCCGGTCGCGAGGTCGACGCCACGGATCCCGGAGGTGAAGAAGAGCCCGCCGACCTCGACCAAGTCGGGCGCGACGTTGCCGTCGGCGGAGAGGCCGGGGAGGTTCGTGACCTTCCGACGGTTCCCCGCGCCCGCAGGCGCCTCGGAGGTGAGAGCGGGGCCGGGGCCGGACCTGAACCCGGGCCTGATCGCGGCGTTGGCCAGGCGCTCGTCTCCCGCGGCCTTGACCATGGCCTCGGCGCCGGCGAGGGCGAGGCGCTCGTCCCGGTCCTCGTCGGCTGTTCCGCTGACGCCGATGCCGCCGATGACCTGGCTGGCGCGATGGAGGGTGAGGCCGCCGTGGAGGGTGGTGACACGGTCGTTGGACCAGTCGGCGACGGTGCGGCCGTCGTGGGATATCTGCTGGCGGTATATGGCGGTGTCGCGTCCTATGAAGGCCGCGGTGTAGGCCTTGCGCTCGGCGTTGCGCACGTCCGTAGCGGACGCGCCGTCTTTGCGGACGGAGTGAACGAGGTCGCCGTTCTCGTCGACGACGGCGATGGCGAAAGGGGCCTCGCTGGGGCGCGCCGCCGCCATGGCCGCGGCGACCGCGCACTCTGCGTCTTGGATGCTGATGGACTCTTTGACGGGCATGATTACACCCCTTCCACTACGATGACTGACGAGACGGCGGCGCTCTCGCGGATGCCGAGAATCGCCGAGTAGGCGTCCGAGCGGTACCAGCGCTGGAGCGTGTCCATGTCGGGGAACTCCAGGACAACGGTCCGGTGGGGGGTCCACTCGCCCTCTAGGATCTCGCTCGCGCCGCCGCGCACGAGAAACCGTCCGCCGAACTGTTCGATGGTCGCGGGCACATGAGCGCTGTAGCCCTTGTACATCTCCGGGTCTTTCACGTCGACGTCGGCGATGAGATAGGCGGCCATCATTGCACTCCCATGGCTTCGAGGCCGACGCGGGCGAGGGCCTCGTCCCTGATAGTTGAATTGCCGCTCATGGCGATGCCGCCGATGACCTTGCCGTTGGCCTTTACGGCCAGACCGCCCTGGAGGGTGGTCAGCTTTGGGTCGCCCCAATCGTCGAGGGTGCGGCTCGCCGCCTTCACGACGTGGTCGCGGAAGACGACGGTGTCCATGCCGATGCGGGCGGCGGTGTAGGCCTTGGCTCGGGCGCGGCCCAGCATCCGGGCGGGGGCGCCGTCCTGCCGGGCGCAGAGCACCTCCACGCCATGCTCGTCAGTTATTGCGAGCGCGCCCGGGTTATCCGAGCTGGTGATGGCGGCGTAGATAGCCTCCTTGGCCTTCTGCGCTTCTTCCAGGCCGAGGCTCTGAATCTCGAACATGGCTAGAACTCCCTTAGCAGCCGGCCGAAGCCGGGGATCTTGTCGTTGACGCCCGCCAGCCGCAGGGACCGCCAGGCCATCGCTTGCATACTGCTGACCACGGGCGCGCCGAGGTCCTGTTCGAGCGCCTCGACGACAGCCACGCTCGGCATGAGGGCGCCGGTTATCCAGAGGCCGTCTGCGCCGGGGGTGGAGTCGAACAGCTCGCGCCCCATGCGGCGCACCACACCGAGGTTCATGGTCGAGACTTCATAGGCGCGGAGCTCGCCGCCGGCGACCTCGCCGACGACCGTGCCCGCGTTCGCGACTGCTATTCCTGCGTTGCCGACGTAGTCCGCAAGCTGCCCATGCGTCTTGTCGTCGAAAGGGGTGAGCATGGCGACGTTCTTCATTCCGAGGCTGTTCATGGCCATGATGCAGGAGCCGAGGTCGGTGCCCGCGGGGGTATCGGTGACGTTGCCGACGCGCCGGAGAACCTCGTCCTCGAACTTCCAGCCGCGCGTGGCGATGAGCGGCACGCCCGCTTGCATGATTGAGTGCGGACGTCGCGTCATGATCTCTTCGGTGGCGGCCTCTAGGCGTTCGATGGCCTCGGCGTACGACCGCTCGCGCTCCGCGAGGACGACGCCCAACGAAGTCATCACGATGGTCACGCCCTCCGGCGCGATGAGGTAGAACTCGTAGGAGTTGTTCTCATGCGCGGGCGTCGGCGTGATGAACCCCACGCGCGCCCGCCATCCATACGGCCGGTCTGCGGTTGCGTTCAGCGCCATGCTCGACCTCCGGCGGTCTGCCGGGGTTAGTCTATCGCCGGTTGGGGCTGGGGGCTATCTGGGGGCGGATCAGGAGCGTAGGAGTTGAGTAACAATGGGCATTGATGATAGAATCATTACTATCATTTCTTTGAAGGTGATACTATCTTTTCCCCACGATACACACACTCGGCTCAGATGCAAGACTCATTGGAAGTCCTGGACAGGCAGCGCTGGCTGTTCGAGAACATGCTGCTCATGCCCAAGTATGAAGTGTGGGTCAAGCGGAGCATATCGGTCGCGCGCGTCGCCGGGACAACTGCCATTGAAGGCGAAGGGATTGGAATTGAGGCAGTCAGCGACTTGATGAAAGGCGGAGCCGCCGGACGTTCGGATGGCGATGCAGTACGAGCGAACAGCAACGCAATCGCTGCGTACGAGTTTATTGACTATCTGAGCGGCCAGTTGGACATACCCTTGAACGAGCTGGTGATACGTGAACTGAACAGACAGTTCATGCGGGGCGGGCCAGAGCTACTGACGCCAGGCGTCTACCGGAAGGGCCAGAATTCGGTGGGCAAGTTCATGCCGCCTAATCAGGGCGACGTTCCCGCGCTCATGCGCCACTTCACCGAATGGCTATGCGCGGACGATGATGTGCATCCTGTGATCCGCGCCGGTGTCGCGCACGTGCACCTCGTGTCTATCCATCCGTTCTGGGATGGCAACGGGCGAACAGCGCGCGGCCTGATGACGCTTCTCCTTCAGCGTTCTCCGTTTGGGTTCAGGAACCTGCTGTCTGTTGAATCCTGGTTCGCGGACAGGCGGGATGCTTACATAGACGCCATTGAACGAGCGCAGGGGCGGATATTCTCCGAGACATACGATATGACCACTTGGCTGGAATTCTTCATTGACGCACTGGCGGCATCGGCGCAGTCTCTCATCAACGGACTGACGGACTGGCGTCGCTGGATGCAGGATGTGCAGAGTTCGCTCCGCCAGGCGGGGCTCAATGAAAGGCAGGCCGACGGGCTCGCTTATGCTGCACGGGCGGGGCGTATCACCAGGCCGGAGTACATAGAGATAGCCGGTGTCTCGCCTATCACGGCTACTCGTGATTTAGCCCGCCTGGTGGAAACCGGCTTCTTGGAGGTCCAAGGGCGTACACGGGGCCGTGCTTATCTCTTTAGGAAGCCAGTATGACGGGCGTTAGTGTTTGGGCGCTGATTTAAGAGATCAGTCTCAAAGTTACAGTATGGGCTGAAACAGTAACCAGCGTTACAGTGCGCTAGGTCTGCACTCTTCGCGCCTACCCTCGGCGCTTACGCAGCTCGGCCCACACGTCCTCGGGGGAGAGGTCGGCGTCCGCCAGGAGCACGAGGGTGTGGTAGAGGAGGTCCGCCACCTCTCCCGGCAGGTCTTGCGTGTCCTTGGTGGCTGCGGCGATGGCAACTTCCGAACCTTCCTCGGCCACTTTCTGGGCGATGCGCGACGTTCCGCTTTGAAAGAGGGACGTGGTGTAGCTGCCCTCAGGCATGTCCTGGCGGCGTTGCTGGATGACCTGAAACAGCTCGGAGAGGATGCCGGGGCCTGCCTCGGCGCGCTCGTAGACGGGGGCGGGCGGGAGGTCGGTGAAGAAGCAGGAGGGGGCTCCGGTGTGGCAGGCGGGGCCGTCGGGGCGCACCTTGAAGAGCAGCACGTCGCCGTCGCAGTCGACCTGCGCGGAGGAGACGTGTAGGAAAGCGCCGGACGTATCGCCCTTGTGCCAGAGCGCCTGGCGGGAGCGGCTGTAGAAGTGCATTGTGCCCGACTCCAGGGTGCGGGCGATGGAGTCCGGGTTCATGTGGGCGACCATCAACACCTCGCCGCTGGCTTCGTCCTGGCAGATGGCGGTGACGAGGCCCTGGGAGTCGAGCTTGATCTGGGCGTTCTCTGCAGTCGTCATCGTTCCCTCTCGTTATGCGAAGAGTGCAGGAATCTCCGACAGCGATTCGACGGCGTAGTCCGGGGCCAGAAGCCCCCCGGCGTCCGATCGGAAGCCGCCGCCGAACGCCGCTGCAGGGGGAGGCGGGGGGGTGCGGCCCGGCGTGTCCTGGTCCCGATGCACGAGCACGGTGGTCATGCCGGCGAGCTTGGCCCCGTGGGCGTCGTCGTACGGCGAGTCGCCGACGTAGAGGATGGATTCCGCTGGGACGCTGACGCGTTCGCTGAAGCGGGCGAATATCCGCGGGTCCGGTTTGTAGGCGCGCAGGCTCTCCGACGACTCGACGCGGCTGAAGCCCCAGCCGTTGTGAGCGATGGAGCCGTGCAGGAAGCGGTCGTCGGCGTTCGAGAGCACGGCGAGCTCGCGCAGCCGGCCAAGGGCGTCGACCGCCGCATGGGCTTCGGGAAAGGGGTCCTGGTCGGCCAGCATGTCGACCGAGTACGTCGCGGCAGCGTCGGGGTCGCCTTTCAGGCCGATGGCGTCGAAGGTGCTGACGAAAGCCTTGCGCCAGGCTTCCCAGTAGGTCCTGAACGGCGGGCTAGCCTCCGGGTCGGTCATGTTCGTGCGCGTCATGCGGAATTGGACTTCGTGCTTGGAGAATTCGTCCCAGAACTCGCGGCCGCCGATGGGCAGCTCCTGGCGCTCGGCGATGGCCGCAAGGGTCTGCCTCCACTCGTTCACGTCGTTTCTCGCGAGGGTGCCGAAGAAGTCGAAGGCGATGAGCGTGATGTGGTCGAGCCTGCCCATCAGTCATGGGCCTCGCGAGCGGGAATGCCGCGAGCGATGAGCGCGCGCTTGGCGTCGGCGATGGAGAACTCCCCGTAGTGGAAGATGGACGCTGCAAGCGCCGCGTCCGCGCCGCCGCTCGTGACGGCCTCGGCCATGTGGACCGTATTGCCGGCGCCGCCGCTGGCTATCACCGGGATGGGCACGGCGTCGGCCACTGCGCGGGTCAGCTCGAGATCGAAACCGTCCTTGTGGCCGTCCTGGTCCATGCTGGTGAGGAGCACCTCGCCGGCGCCGAGCTCCGCCGCATGGACGGCCCACTTCAGGGCGTCGATGCCCGTGGGCGTCCGGCCGCCGTGGATGTAGACCTCCCATCGAGAGTCCGGGCCAACCGCTAGTTCGCCCTTGCCGGGATGGTCCTCGGGCAGCAGCGCGGGGTCGGGTTCGGGGCTGTTCGCGGATACTCGCCGGGCGTCGATGGCGATGACCATGCACTGGTTGCCGAACGCGAGGGCCGCCTCGGCGAACGCGCCGGGATTGAGCACGGCGGCAGTGTTCATCGACACCTTGTCGGCGCCGGCGTTCAGCAGCTTGCGGACGTCCTCGGCGTTCCGGACGCCTCCGCCGACAGTGAGGGGAATAAATACTTCCTCCGAGACACGCTGCACGACGTCGATAATCGTGTCGCGGCCGTCGGAGCTGGCGGTGATGTCGAGGAACACGAGTTCGTCGGCGCCCTCGTGGTCGTAGAAGGCGGCAAGCTCGACGGGGTCGCCGGCGTCGCGGAGATTGACGAACGAAGCGCCCTTGACGACGCGGCCGTTGGTCACGTCGAGACAGGGGATGATGCGTTTGGTGAGCATGGCGCTAACAGGATACCGGACGGACGGGCCTGCTAACTCGCCAACCAGCTAACGTGCCCGTGCAATCCTGCGGGTCGCGGCTTGCTCTTGAACACGGAGTACTCCGCTTTCGAGGCCCCGATTGTCGTGTCCGCGCCGTGGCCGGGAAGCACGAGGGCCCCGTCCGGCAGCACGAGGAGACGTTCCTCGATGCTGGCGACGATCTGGCGGAGGTCGTCGGCGGTATTGGTTCGGCCGGGCCCGCCCGGGAAGAGCGTGTCGCCGGACACCAACGCGCCATCGGCGTGGAGGCAGAGCGCGCCCGGAGTATGGCCGGGAGTGTGCAGCACGCGGATGCGCGTCCCCCCGACCAGAAGCTCGTCGTTGTGGGAGAGCAGGGCTTCGGGCTTGCCCGGAAGCCTGCGGGCGTCGCTCTCATGGACGGCCACGGGCAGGTCGGTCAAGCGCTTCAGATCAGCGTACCCAGCGACATGGTCGGGGTGAGTATGGGTGACGACGACGCCTTTCACCTGAAAGCCGTCCGCCTCTTTCAGCAGCCGTTGGATGTCGGCGGGCGCGTCGACAAGGTATGCCTCCTTGGTCGACGGGTCGGCGATGACGTAGCCGTTGTTGTCGTAGGGGCCCATGCCGGCGACCTTGAAGACGACGAGGCGCCGGGCGTCGTAGACCAATGTCATGGATGCTTCCTCCGATGGGATTCGCCGCCTAGGATAGCGGCGGAGGCAGGAAGATGTCCGACTTGCCCAAGGATGCTGTGCGGGAGTTCGCGCTGGGCCTGCCCGGCGCATGGGAGGACCACCCGTGGGGCGAAAGCGCAGTGAAGGTTGGCAAGAAAGTGTTCGTGTTCCTAGGCGTGCCCGGCAACGGCTTCGGAATGGGCGTGAAGCTTCCTGATTCGGGCGGCGCTCTCCTCACGATGCCCTTCGCCCAGCCCGCCGGGTACGGACTTGGCAGGAGCGGGTGGGTCGAGATGCGGTTCGATGAGGGCGAAGACCCGCCGCTCAATCTGCTTCTCGAATGCGTCGAGGAGAGCTACCGCGCCATCGCTCCCAAGACGCTTGTCAGGGAGTTGGATGCGCGGCGGTGACGTGGCCTTCGCATAATCGCCTCCATCCTTCTCGCGAAAGGATGAATCCAGGGCGCCGCGGGAGCGCGGACAGGACGCCGCGCACGGCCTCCCGCGTCTCCCAGACACGGGAGGAAGGCTGATAGAATCGCGCCATCTCCTAGGCGCGAGGCCAGTTTGCTGCCCATCAGCCTGACGCTGCGGAATTTCCTGTCCTACCGAGACGCCGCGCCCACACTTTGGCTCGAAGATGTCCACGTCGCTTGCCTATGCGGTCCCAACGGGAACGGCAAGTCGGCGTTGCTGGACGCGGTCACTTGGGCGCTCTGGGGGCAGGCGCGCGGCCATCGCCAGGACCAGCTCATCCACCACGGCCAGGACGAGATGCTCGTCGAGCTCACGTTCGACGTGGGCGGCGAGCGCTACCGCGTGTCGCGGCGCTACTCCAAGGCGCGGCGCACGCCCCAAAGCTCGTTGGAGCTCGCCGTCCGGACCAGGCCGGATGACTTCCAGGCCATCACCGGCGACAAGATCACCGAGACCCAGGCCTACCTGAACCGCCTCATCAATATGGACTACGAGACGTTTGTGAACAGCGCGTTCCTCGTCCAGGGCCGCGCGGACCTGTTCACCATGTCCACGCCCTCGCAGCGGAAGGAGGTCCTCGCCAAGGTGCTGGGTCTCGGCCTGTACGACCGTCTGGAAGAGCGGGCCAAGCTGCACGGGCGCGAGGTCCAAGGCAAGCTGTCCGCCGGAGCGGTCGTGTTGGACAGACTTCGAGAGCGCGCGGGACAGGAAGACGAAACCCAAGCGTCGTTGGAGGAGGTTGAGCGCAGCCTGGTTGCGGCCAACGCAGAAGCCGCGGGGCTCGCCGAACGCCTCGAACGGCTGCGCGAACGCGTCGCCCAGCTCGAACGCCGCAAGGCCGAGGGCTCCGAGCTCGAACAGCGGAAGCAGCGCGCCGTCTCGCAGCAGGCCCAGGCCGACTCCGAGGCGGACGGCCTCGAACGGCGCGTCGCCGTATGGCGGCGGACGGTCGGGCGAACGGCCGAGATAGAGGCCGGGTTCGCGGCTCTCCAACAGGCCCGCGAGCGTCAGCGCGCCCTGACCGCCGACGCCCAAACTATGGTCGCGTTGCAGAACGAGCTTGCGCCGCTGGAGAGGGCCGTCGCCGAGGCGCGGGCCGCCCTCCAGCGCGACGCCGCCTCGCAGCGCAAGCACATCGAGAGCGAGCTGTCCCCGAGAGCCGAGTCGATGCCCTCCATCGACCGCCGCTTCGCGGAGATTACGGAGCGTGCAGCCGCGCTGGAGGCGCAGGCCGCGGAAGCTGCTCAGGCGACCGCCGGCCACCAGCGTTTGACCTTCGAGGCGCAGGGTCTGCGGGAGGAGAACGAGCGGCTCGCGCAGCTTGGCAAGGACACCAAGGCCAAACTCGACCTACTGAGCGACCACGGCCACCCGGAAGGCGCCAAGTGTCCGCTTTGCGCCAGCGAGCTGGGACCCGACGGAGTCGAGCGCATCAGGGCCAGCTACGAGAGCGACATCGCCGAGCAGCGACGGCGGTACGCCGAACAGAAACAGCGCGCCGAGGAGCTGGACGAACGCGCCAAGGAGGCAGGCGCTCTCGCACAGACTGCCCAGCACAAGGTCGAACAAGAGCGGACTCTGCTCGAAGATGAGCGGACGCGCCTCGTCATACAGCGCGAGGAAGCCGAACGCGCCGCCAATCAGCTCGGCCACGCCACGGTTGTGCTGCGCGACGTGGAGACAGCGCTGGCCAATAGCGCCTACGCCGTCGATGAGCAGGCCAGGGTCCGCCGCCTCCGCTTCCAGATTGACGCCCTCGCCTACGACGCCCAGGCCGTCGACGACGTCGACCGGCAAGTCCGCGACCTCACCCACTGGGAAGACGAGCGCCAAGCCCTCACGTCCGCGCGGGACAGACTCGACGATGACCAAGCCGCCTTGGAGCGCGCCCGCGTCCGCGCCGCCGAAGCGGGCGCGGAAGTGGAGCGAGTCGAGGACGCCATTGCAACCCTCGCCGTCGAGCTCGTCGATCTGCCGTCCTACGTCTCCCAGCGCGACGAGGTTGCGAGGGAGTGGTCGGCTGCGGGCGGCGAGCGCGACACGCTCCAGACTCGCAAAGGCGGCCTGCTGGACCGGATGGAGGAGATTCGGAAGGCCGCAGCCGAACTGTCGATTGTCGAAAGGGAGCGCAAGTCGCTTACCGAAGAAGCCGCAGCCTACTCCGAGCTCGCGCTCGCGTTCGGCAAGGGTGGCGTCCAAGCGCTCCTGATCGAGGCTGCGATTCCAAGGCTGGAGGACGAGGCCAACGATCTGCTGGGGCGCATGACCGACGGCAGGATGTCGCTCAAGCTCGAAACGCAGAGGGCGCGCAGAACGGGTGGCAAAGACGCCGACGCCATCGAGACGTTGGAGATCGTCATCGCCGACGAGCTGGGAACGCGCGCCTACGAGATGTTCAGCGGCGGCGAGCGCTTCCGCGTGGACTTCGCCATACGCATCGCCCTCAGTAAGCTCCTTGCCTGGCGGGCCGGAGCGCCGCTGCCTACGCTTTTCATCGACGAGGGCTTCGGCACGCAAGACGCCCAGGGCCGCGACCGCGTGCTCGACGTGATAAAGGCGATAGAGGACCGCTTCGAGCGCATCCTCGTCATCACTCACATGGACGAGATCAAAGAGGCGTTCCCCGTGCGCATCGAAGTCTCGCGCGGCGTCGACGGCTCGACGTTCGCGCTTTCATAGACATCGCCCGCCTGTGAGGCGCTCCTCCCCCCAGTCCACAAGAGGAGGGACCCATCGTGGCTGACAGGCCCGTCTTTGACACTGATGGCATTGAAGCCTAGGCTGATAGCTAGTCGGAATAAACAACTGGAGTTGGACCATGAGCAGGAAATGGCCGGTTCAGGATGCCAAGTCAAGGTTCAGCGAGCTCCTCGATACCACTATCGCCGAAGGGCCGCAGATTGTGACCAAGCGCGGAGTTGAGGCCGCCGTGCTCCTTCCCATCGAACAGTGGCGGAGGCTGGAGCGGATGACTAGGCCCGGCCTGAAGGAGTTGCTCCTCGCCTCTGAGGCGCGGACCGAGGAGCTTACGCCGCCTCGTCAACGGCATCGCCGCCGAATACCTTCAGCCGCGGAGTAGCCCCATGTACCTCCTCGATACCAACCTGGTTTCGGAGCTGCGTTGTCCCCGTCCACACGCCGCCGTTCTGGACTGGGTCGCTGGCGTGCCGGCGGAGCAGCTCTTCGTGTCTGCCGTTACGGTCGGAGAGATACAGGCGGGGATTGAGATCACCCGTGAGCAGGATGCGGCCAAGGCGGAGGAGCTGGAGGCTTGGCTGGACAAGGTCTTGGCTTCATATGGTGTGTTGCCGATGGACGCTCCCGCCTTCCGGGAGTGGGCGCGGCTCATGCACGGGCGGTCTGACACGATAAGCGAAGACGCTATGATTGCGGCGACGGCCATCGTTCATAGGCTGACGGTGGCTACCCGGAACGTGAGCGACTTTCTCCAGCTCGGAGTTGACTTGCAGAATCCCTTTGTCAGGGAGTAGTCCTCACCATGCAATTGCGCGTGGACACTTCCCTCTCCACCATGGGTCCGTGACCCTTGCCGGACGGGGACCCGCATCGCCGGGCCCCCCTAGAGCTCTAAGCTCTGCCCTGTCGTCCCACTCCTCTCCTGAGCGGGTGGGCGGCTGCGCCCCTAAACCATCGGCCCGTATCGACGGAGCCCGCACCGAAGGGGATGGAGCGGAATGGAAGGGAATGGGAAAATGCGACATTCCCGCGTCCCCTGAGTGGACGGTTCGACGTCCGCGCTTTCGTGAGGAGATGCACCGCCGTAAGGGGCAGGAAACCGAGCAGTGACATTCCTAAATTCCTGGGTCCTCTCTGTCTTTGCAGCCTACTTTGTCGTCCTCATCGGCATCGCGGTGGTGCGGTCGCGGCAGATGCGGGAGATGCAGGACTACGTGCTGGGAAGCCGCCGGCTGAGCGCCGCAACGTCGGCCCTGAGCGCCGGCTCCTCAGCGGTGAGCAGCGGCTCTATGCTGGTGGTGCCAGCGCTGGCGTTTGTTGACGGCGGGGCGACGCTATGGCTGGCGGGGAGCATCTTCGTAGGAGCGGTGCTTTCCTGGACCATCCTGGCGAGGCGGCTGCGGCGCTACACCTTCGCCGCTGACAACTCGCTGACTATTCCGGAGTTCCTGGAGAGGCGGTTCGACGACCGGACGGGGACGCTGCGGTCGCTGATGGCGGTGGTCACGCTGTTCTTCGTCATCATCTACATCTCATCCGGCCTGGTGGGAGGGTCGAAGCTGCTCCAAGAGACCTTCGGGCTCGAGCCTACGGCCGGAATAGTGGCGACGCTAATCGCGGTTGCGTCGTACACGCTGGTGGGGGGATTCCTGGCGGTGTCGCGGACTGACGTGTTCCAGTCGCTGCTGATGCTGGCTTCCTTCGCCACTATCCCAGCCATGCTGCTGCAGGTGACGGAGAACCCGCTGACGGGGGTGTTGGCCGGCGGTTCGGATTTCCTCAATCCGTTCAACGACGCGCAGGGCGATGCGCTGTCCTGGGTCTATGTGGCGTCGCTGCCGGGTTGGGCGGTGGCGGCGGTTCAACTACTGGGGAGCGGTTTCGGGAATAGTGGCCGGCACGGTGGTGTCGTCGATCTGGGGGTTCGCGTCGGGAGGCCCGGGCGGCGTCTGGGACATCATGGTTTGCACTCCCGGCTTCGCAGCCAGCATGACGGCGTCCGTGGCGGCGACGCTCTTGACGCCCTGCCCATTGCCGGAGGTGGCGGCCTTGTTCGACGAAGTCAACCCGCCGAAACGAGCGCGGATGGCGTAAGGGGGACGTAGGGGCTGGAGTGGCGGCGTCTAGCCTCCCGTTCTCGTCATTGTGGGGGGAGGACTAGGAAAAGCATCTGTGACGAGCTGGGCGCTTGCGGTGGACGGCGGTGCCTGCGATGGTCGCTTCGCGTCTAGAAGGCGCAATGGAGGAGGTCTGTTATGACGTTGCATCAGGCGGAGGAGAGCAAGGCGCGGGGGCGGGCCGTCCGCAAGGCCATCAGCGGCTCGGAGGGGTCTCGGAGCACCGGCAACGCCGCCGGCCTCGATATGGTTCCCGGCCTCGAAGAGTTCGTGATCGGCTACAACTTCGGCGAGATATGGTCGCGGGAGCTCCTCGACCTTCGGACGCGCTGCATGATCGTCCTCGGCATGCTGACCGCGATGGGCCGCACGCCTCAAGTCGCCGCCTACACGCGTTACGCCCTCCACCTCGGCATCACGCCCGAGGAGATCGCCGAGGTCCTGCTGCAAGCGGTCCCCTACGCCGGCCTTCCTGCGGCCTTCAACGGAATGCAGGCCGCCGGCGACGTGTTCAAAGAGCAGGGCGTGACCGTCAGCATGCAGGACTAGAATGATGACCTCAAAGCCAAGCTGGTCCGACGAGCGCATGGTCCAGCGGATGTCCTCACGCTTCGCGGAGCGGTACCCGCAGCCGTACTGGGACCTGTTCGAGGCTGTCGTGCAACCGCGCATCGGGAGCGCGCCGAGCATCGCTGACCTGGGGTGCGGGCCCGGCCTCCTCCTGCAAGAGCTCGCCCGCCGCATACCCGGCGCTACCCTGACAGGGGTCGATGTGTCAGACGAGATGCTCGCGAGCGCGGGCGCGCTCGACTATGGCGAGGCGCGCCCCGCCTTCCTCCGGTACGACCTGAACGAGGCGCCCTATCCGCTCGACGATGGAGTACTCGATCTGTGTTCGTCGGCCAATGTGGTCTGCTTCCTCGACAACCCCCTCGCGGTGCTTGGCGAGCTCAGGCGGGTCCTCGCGCCCGGCGGCGTCTATCTGCTCTATGACTGGAAGCGGCAGGCGCTGGCGGACTACGTCCGGGAGCGGGGCGAAGACCCAGCGCGGCTTATGAGCTTGCAGGCCTACCACAACCGCTTCACCACCGACGATTGGCGATGGCTCCTCAACGAGGGCGGGTTCGACGTCATCGCCGAGGCCAACCCGCGCATCACCCACGTCGCCCTCGCCTGCGCGCCCAGATGACTCAGCGCAACGAACGCGCCCTACGCCGCCAGCTCGAACGGTACAAGCTGCGGTTCAACCCGGCCTTCTGGCGGTTCTGGGACGAGCGCATCGCCGCTACCCTCCCCGCGGATCCGGTCATCGTGGACGTGGGGCCCGGTCCAGGCCTCTTCCTCCGGGACCTCTCCGCGCGCCTGCCGACAGCGACCCTCCACGGCGTCGACTCCAACGAGGCGATGATCGACAACGCTCGCTCCCTGGACTACGCGGGCCCCGTCCCGGCGCTTAGCCTGCTCGACGTCGAGACCTCCCCTCTCCCGTTCGAGGACGACTCGGTTGATCTACTCACGATGACGGCCGTCCTGCACGCCTTCAACGATCCCTTCACCTTCCTCACGGAGCAGGCGGCGCGGGTGGTCAAGCCCGACGGTCGCTTCATGCTGTTCGACTGGTTCCGACAGCCGATGAAGGAGTACATCGCCAAGCGGCTCGTCGAGCCCGGCGAACCGGAGGAGACGCGGTATGAGCGGGCGCTGGAGCAGTTCCGGGTCCACAACAAGTACACCCTCGCGGATTGGGAATGGGTCCTCGGCAAGGCAGGGATGACCGTCGAAGCGGAAACGTCGGCCCCGCACCCCTTCGCCAGGGTCTGGCTGCTGAGGGTTGGATAGGGCGGGCGGAGTATGCGATTCCCGGTCACATGCCGCGTTTGAACAGGACCAAGCGCTCGTCGAGACCGAAATCCGTGGAGTCCCAAAAGGCCATGGCCCAAGGGTGGTCTTTCTCCACCAAAGCGCCAACGACGCTCACCCCGTTCCTGTCGAAACGCTCCTCCACTGCCGCTAGGAGCGCTTGGCCGATTCCGCGGCGTCGGTAGGAGGCCTCGACGGCGAGCCTGGAGATCGCCCCGCGCCAGCCGTCGAAACCGGCCATGATGGTCCCGACAACTCGCCCGTCCACTTCGGCGACGAGGAACTCGAGCTGGGGCTGGGCGAGTGCCCGCCGCACGTCTCGGACGTTGTCCGTCGGCGTACGGCCTGCGCCGGAAGTTTCCCAGATCGCGAGCACCTGCTCGACGTCGTCCACACGGCAATCGCGGATGCTGACGTCCATACGTTCAGCGTCCATGAGGTCTACCTTCCAATCTTCGAGCGGACGATGAGGAGGACGGCCAGGGCCTCGGCGCCGAGGATGATGGTGTACCAGAGCTGGTCCGCGCCGACGGCGAGTATGAAGCCGACGATGCCCGGGCCATGCGCCAGGGAGAGCAGGGTCTGGGCGAGTCGAGCGTCCGTGCGGCCTCGGGCAAGCGCGACCCGATAGGTGACGAACGCCCAGACGGGCGCCGCGACGCCGATGGCCACCGCCGCGGTCAAGGCCAACGCCGTCCCGAAATAGGCCTCGCTGTCAACGATGGCCAAGTAGGCCCAGGCGATGGCTATGTAGATGAAGGGCGCCGGGAGCATTCCCCGCACGAGCAGGTTGAACTTGCGCTGCTCGATGGGGTCCAGCACTCGACTATCCCTTGACTACGATGCTGACCAGGTAGCGCCCAGGGACGAAGATTACTTTGCCGACGCTCTTGCCGTCGGTGTAGGCGCGCACCTTGCCGGACGCGAGGGCCGTTTCCTTGGCGTCCTCCTCGGCGATGCCCGCAGGCACGCCGATGCGGTCGCGCACCTTGCCGTTCACCTGCACCACGAGGGTGGCCTCGTCCACGGCGGCCAGCGCCTCGTCCCACTCCGGCATCGACTGCTGGTGGATGCTGTAGCCGTGGCCGGTGCGCTCCCACAGCTCCTCGCCGAGGTGAGGGGCCATCGGAGCAATGAGCAGCAGCAGGTCGGCGACCGCCTCGCCCCAGACGCTCTGCGACACGCTCTTGGCCTCGTAGGCGGGGGCCATCTCGTTGGTCAGCTCCATCATCGCGGCGAGGGCCGTGTTGTACTTGAAGCGTTCGTAGTCCTCGACGACGCTTCTGATGGTCTGATGAGTCTTGCGGAGGACGTCGCGGTCGGCGGAGCTCTCCGCAGTGGGCAAGTCCTCGGTGGGCCTGGAGCACAGGTCCCACAGCCGGTTTACCCAGCGAGCGACCCCGTTGATGCCCGAGTCGCTCCAGTCGCCGCCGCCCTCCCACGGCCCCATGAACATCAGGTAGAGGCGGACGACGTCGGCGCCAAGCGTGTGGACGTACTCGTCGGGCGCGATGACGTTGCCCCGGCTCTTGCTCATCTTCATGTGGTCGGAGAGCACAGTGCCCTGATTGAAGAGCCGCAGAAAGGGCTCACCGAAATCGATAAGCCCGAGGTCGCGGACCATCTTGGTGAAGAAGCGGGCGTAGAGCAGGTGCATGACGGCGTGCTCGGCCCCGCCCGTGTACTGGTCCACCGGGTTCCAGTGGCCGACCCTCGAGGGGTCGAAAGGCGCATCGTCGTACCGGGGGCTTGTGTAGCGGAGGAAGTACCAGGACGAGTCCACGAAGGTGTCCATGGTGTCCGTCTCACGCGTCGCGTCGCCGCCGCACCGTGGGCACGTCGTGTGCAAGAAGCCTTCGTGGAAACGGAGAGGCGACTCGCCGGTGGGCTTGAACTCGGCGTCCTCCGGGAGCACCACGGGGAGCTGGTCGTCGGGTGCGGGCTGCGCTCCGCAGTCGCCGCAGTAGATGATGGGTATGGGCGTGCCCCAGTAGCGCTGACGGCTGATGAGCCAGTCCCGCATCCGGTAGCCAACGGTCCGGCTGCCCCATCCCTGCTGTTCGACGTGGTCGGCGATGGCCTCATAGCCCTCAGCGTTGGGCAAGCCGTCGAACGGGCCGGAGTTGACCTGGGTCCCGTCTTTCTCCACCCACGCCTCGCTGAGGTCGGAGCCGTCCCAGCCCGGCGGCGCGACGACGACTCGTATCTCGAGGCCGAACTTCTTGGCGAACTCGAAATCGCGGGAGTCGTGGGCCGGCACGCCCATGACGGCGCCCGTTCCATAGGTGAGGAGCACGTAGTCGCCGACCCAAATCGGCACGCGGTCGCCGTTCAGCGGATTGACCGCGTACGCGCCGGTGAAGACGCCCGTCTTCTCGCGTTCCACGGAGAGGCGGTCGATTTCGGACGCCTCTCGCGCTCGGTCGACGTATTCGCTGACGGCGCCTCGCTGCTCGGGAGTCGTTAGCTCTTCCACGAGCGGATGCTCGGGGGCGAGGACGACGAACGTCACGCCGTAGATGGTGTCGATACGCGTGGTGAATGTCCGTATCTCCCGTTCGTCGAGGCCGTGCTCCGAGATGTCGAAGGAGATATCGACGCCCTCGCTGCGGCCGATCCAGTTCGTCTGCATCGTCTTGATGCGCTCCGGCCAATCGACGACCGTCGAGAAGTCCAGGAGCTCGTCCGCGTAGTCGGTGATCTTGAAGAACCACTGGTCCATCTCGCGTCGGATGACGACGTCGCCTGTGCGCTCGCACTTGCCGTCGAGGACCTGTTCGTTGGCGAGCACGGTCTGGCAGGTGGGACACCAGTTCACGGGGGCCGCGGCGCGGTAGGCGAGCCCGCGCTCATACATGCGGAGGAAGAACCACTGGTTCCACTTGTAGTACTCGGGCAAGCAGGTGATGACTTCCCGCCCCCAGTCGTAGGTTGCGCCCATGGAGCGGAGCTGGTCGCGCATGCGCTCGATGTTGTCCATGGTCCAGCGGACGGGGTGGATGCCGCGATTGATGGCGGCGTTCTCAGCGGGCAGCCCGAAGGCGTCGAAGCCCATGGGATGGAGCACGTTGTAGCCGCGCATCCGCATGAAGCGGGCGTGGGCATCCGATGGGGCCATGGCGTACCAGTGGCCGATGTGGAGGTCGCCGGAGGGGTAGGGGTACATCGTGAGGGCGTACCACCTGGGACGTGGGTCGTCGTCGTCAACTCGGTAGAGGTCGTCGTCGGCCCATCGCTGCTGCCACTTGAGGTCGATCGCGCGGGGGTCGTAGCGGAGGGGCGAGGTATGCGTGCGTGTGGTCATGGGGGCGGCTTCCTGACAGGGGTAGGCATGTAGTTTAACGGATGGAGGCGAGGCGTGGGGCGTTCCCTTCCAGCCCCGCTACGCGGCGAGGAGGGACGAAACTAAGAGGAGCGAAGATCAGGCGGGTCAGCGAAGGGCGGGAAGGACTTCTTGGGCGGCCAGGCGTATGGCGTTTTCGACGGTCTCCCGGGGAGTGCCGGGCCAGCCGAAGCGAAGGGAGGCGTGGCTGACGCCGATGTCCTTGAACTGCTGGAGGTCCGCGACCACGTCGTCGGGGCCGCCGACGATGAAGCGGCCTTCGGCGAGCTCCTCGAACGGCGCGGTGAAGTCCTCCTCGCCGGGGAGCGCTTTGTCCTGGCCCCAGCTGGCGTAGGTCTTGTATTTCGCCTCGAGGAAGGGGCGCGCGGTGGCAATGGCTTCTTCCCGGGTCGGCGCGACGAAGGTCTCACGGGACATAGGCATGACGGAGGCGGGCGGATGGCCGTGCTCGGCGCGCACCGTCTTATAGAGCTCGACCTGCCTTGCAAGGGTCGAGAAAGGGGCGTGGGGGTTGAGGTACCAGGTGTCGCCCATGCGCGCGATGCGTCTCACCATGCCGTCGCCGTTGGCCGCGATCCACACGCGGGGGTGCGGTTGCTGGATGGGCCGGACGCCCAGATGAGCGCCGGTAACTTTCGTGAAGCGTCCCTCGAAGGTGACTTCCTCGCCGGACCAGAGCTGCTTGGCCAGGGCGAGGTTCTCGAACATGCGGGCGATGCGGTCCTCGTGGGTTACGCCGAAGGCCTCGTACTCCTCGTCGCGGTACCCGAGAGCGGCGTTGATGATGACGCGGCCGTTCGTAAGCACGTCGAGGGTGGCGACGTCCTCGGCCATCTGCACCGGGTTCTGGAGGGGGACGAGGACGGTGGAGAGCATGTCCATGTCGCCGGTTTCCGCGCTGATCCGGGCCAGGGACATGAGCGGCTGCAGCATCTGGTAGGGGTAGGAGAGGTAGTGCTGGCCGGCGTAGACGTAGTCGAAGCCGAGCTCGCGTCCGACGCGCACGAGGTGGAGGACGTCGGCGAGCCGCTGCACCATGTCGCCGTCGCCGGAGTGCTGAAGGAGGCCTGAGAGGGAGAGTCCGAACTTCACGATGCCGCGTCTAGCCGTGCGATGTCGGCCTGCATGTTCGTGAGAGTGCCGATGATTTCTCTGATGCGAGCCCGGTTCTCCTGGCTCTCGGTCTGGGCGCCCCGCGCCCAATCCTGGTGCGCCTGCATCCACTCTTGATGCCCTTGCATCCGCGCCGCATGCTCTTGCGCCCGTTCTTCGTACGACTGCATCCAATGTTCGTATGCTCGCGCGCGGGCCTCATGTTCCCGTATTCGCGCCTCATGTTCCCGCGCTCGGTCCTCGTGCTCCCGCATTCGCGCCCAAAACTCCCGCAGCCATTCCTCGTGCGCTTGCTCCCGCTCTTCCTGCCCTCTCGCCCGCGTCTGAATCGCCTGCAGCCGTTCTTCGAGCACCTGAAAGCGCCTGTCCTGCGCCTGTTGCTCCTCCTCCATTAGGCTCATCGCCTGGACGAGGTCGGCTATGGCCCTTGCGTGCATCTCCATACGGTCAGGTGAACTCATCGCCTACTCCTCCGTGCGCGGCGATTATAGCAACGGCCATCTCGCCCCAACGAGAGCTGTGTGTCGCCATTTGCGGAGCGCCGCACGCGGCGGGCCGGGACCCGCCGAACGCGCTGCTATCATTCCGCGCGAACGAAACCCCCGCCGAGGAGGCACGAGACCGATGGCCCGCATACCCCACTTCGCACGGTTCGTGGTCAGCGCCCGCGCATTCGAGTACGCCATTATCGCGCTCATTCTCGTGAGCGGCGCGCTGCTCGGACTCGGCACCTCGCCCGGCATCGTCGAGCGCTACGGCGATGCGCTCACGCGCGGCAACCAGATCATTCTGGCCGTCTTCATCGTGGAGGCCGCGCTGAAGATGACCGCCCTCGCCCCGCAGCCCCAGCGCTACTTCCGCGACGGCTGGAACGTCTTCGATTTCGTCATCATCGTCTTCGCCCTCGTGCCCGCGACCGGCTCGTTCGCGTTGATCGCGCGGCTCGGACGCCTGCTGCGCGTGCTGCGCCTCATCTCGGCGATCAAGGAGCTACGGCTCATCGTGGGAGCCTTGGTGCGCTCCATCCCCAGCGTCGCGAACATCATGATGCTGATGAGCATCGTGGTCTACATCTACGCCATCGTGGGCTACCACCTCTTCCACGAGGCTGACCCCACCCACTGGAGCACGCTTGGCAGATCGGTGCTGACGCTGTTCGAGATCATCACGCTGGAAGGCTGGACGGTGGTCATGCGGACCGCGATGGAGCATCACCCCCTCGCGTGGCTCTACTTCGTGAGCTTCGTGGTCGGCGGAACCTTCGTCGTGGCGAACCTCTTCATCGCCGTCGTCATCAACAACCTCGACAACGCGAAGACTGAGCAGCTGCGGACGCTGCAAGAGCCGGTCTCGCAGGAAGAGCTCCTCCGCGAGCTCCGCACGACCCAAGAGACGCTCCGCCGCCTGGAGGACCGATTGGTTGGGTACGGCGGGGAGGGGCGGTAGCCCTCTACCGTCATTCCCGCGCAGGCGGGAATCCAGAGGCTGCGGCAACGGCGGTCCCTCGTTGGCCTTGGAACGCGTTGGCCTTGGAACGCACCCTTGCTTCTATTCTTGCTCCTTGGCCTGGGCCTGCTCCGTGACCATCAACGTCGCGAGATTGGCCGTCAGTACTCCGAAAACTGTTATCCCTCCTATCAGGAGCGGGACAGCCACAACCTTTCCCGTGTCCGTGGCTGGTGAGATGTCGCCGTAACCCACTGTGGACATAGTAACCAGCGCCCACCACAGTGCATCGGTCAGAGTTGGAAACGTTTCTGGTTCGACTATTCGCACGCCGCATGCACAAACCACTGCGAGTGTTGTTGCATAGATGAGCATGCGCTCCATGGAAAGGGCATTTCTGACTCCAACTCCGACTCGCAAGGTGACGACTGCTATACGCAATACTCGCAGAGGGCGTAAGAAGGGTACCGCTACCAACAGAACATCCATCCAGTGTGACCTCAGATAGGAACGCCTGTCAGATGCAAGGATGACACGCACGAGGAGCTCTATCGCAAAGACGCCCCAGACTGCGAAGTCCCATCCCGGGTGAGGCTCATCGCCCCAGAGATAAGGGCCTAGCAGCAGCGGTATCGTGAAAACAGCGAGCAACATCATCGGTGTTTCGGTAATCCGTTCGACCCGCTTCAATCGGTTTTCTCGATTCGTGAGCACGTTCTTTTCCTCCAACTTTGGTTAGGGTCTGTACGCTCCCTATCGAAGCAGGAGCGAGATGGCGGCGGCGACCATTACTCCCTCTACGATGTACACGAACGCTTTGTCGGAGACGCGGTTGACGATCGCGCCGCCCACGTAGGCGCCGATAATCATGATGAGGCCGGTCGACACGGCGATGATGAGGCCTCGCGCGTCCAGTAGGGAGTACGTGCCGTAGACGCTTATCTTGACGAGGTTGATGACGGTCATGCACGAGGCCATGGTGCCGACGAACGCGCCGCGACGGAGGCCGTAGGAGAGAAAGAAGGACGCGCCGAACGGTCCCGCTCCGCCGAAGATTGCGGAGAGGAATCCCTGTCCCGCGCCGACGCCGACGAAGGCTCTGAGCCTGATGGGGATGTCCTTGGCGAGCGGGGAGTGCCGGTAGGCGACGATGAGCAGCAGGAATACGGCGAGGCCTTTCTGCAACAGATCGGCAGGGAGACTGGCGAAAGTAACGCCGCCGAGGACTGACATGGGGACCGCGCCGACGAGGAACCATTTGACGACGCCCCGGTCTATGAGCGCCCGGTTCACCCATACGCGCGACCAGGTCTGCATCATCACGGCTACGGAGACGATGGGAATGGCCTCGCGGATGCCGACGGCAAAGGTGAGGACGGGGATCATG
Source organism: Dehalococcoidia bacterium (assembly GCA_965219425.1). Classification (GTDB taxonomy): domain Bacteria; phylum Chloroflexota; class Dehalococcoidia; order Lucifugimonadales; family Australimonadaceae; genus S5-327. The sequence goes on along the minus strand of OZ244741.1, from coordinate 2,184,939 downwards.
ATGATGGCGGAGCCTATCCCGGCCAGCCCGCCTACCACGGCCGAAAGGAACGCCGCCACGCCCAGCGCAATCGCGACCGCGGGGTCCATTAGTAGGCGTGGTTCTCAGTGGGAATCATTGGGGGCGAGGTCGTCCTTGGGCTGCATTGATGTGCGGGGCGGGCGCTCGCGGCCATCGTAACGCAGATGCGGGGAGGGATGGAGAGTTCGTGGGGACGAGGGACGGCGCCGTTGACCCCGTGCGTCGTCGGGAGTACGTTGCCGCCGTGGAGGAGAGGCCAATGACCACCGATCAGACAGGACGCGAAATGGAAGCGATGGACCTGCTGCTGCAGGAGGTGCGGAGCCGCAACGCGATGCCGCTCTGGGAGGTGAACGCTCAGCGCGGCAGGCCGACGGTCCAACCCTTCATGTGGCGCTACGCCGACTACCGCGATCTGCTCTACCGCGCCGCCGACCTCGTGCCCATGGAGCTGGCCGAGCGCCGCGTGTTCGTCTTCAGCAACCCCGGAATCGACAAGCACGCCGCCACGTCGACGCTCTACGCCAACCTCCAGATCATCAAGCCCGGCGAGATTGCGCCGTCACACCGCCACTCGCCCTCCGCGCTCCGGCTGGTCATCGAGGGGCAGGGCGCCTACACCGCGGTCAATGGCGAGAAGTCCTACATGGATCCCGGCGACTTCGTCACCACTCCGAGTTGGACGTGGCATGATCACGGGAACGAAGGCGAGGTCCCGATGGTGTGGCTCGACGGCCTCGACGTGCCGTTCGTCCAGAACCTCGACGCCAACTTCTACGAGCAGCACCCCGAGCACACCCATCCGCTGACCAAGCCGGACGATATGTCGCTCCGCCTCTACGGCGCGGGGAGCCTCACGCCCACCTGGGAGAAGCACGACGGTCCGCACTCGCCGATTCTGAACTACAAGTTCGCGCACACCTATGAGGTGCTCACGGCCCTCGCCAAGGACTCGGACGGCAGTCCTTTCGACGGCGTGACCGTCGAGTTCACGAACCCGCTGACCGGCGGCCCGGCCATGCCAACGATGGCCTGTTTCGCCACATTACTTGGCCCTGGCCGGCGCACCGAGGCCCACCGCCACGCCGGTGGGACGGTCTATCACGTCATCCAGGGAAAGGGCAGCTCGATCATCGCCGGCACGAAGTTCGATTGGGGCCCCAAGGACACCTTCGTCGTTCCCTCCTGGCACTTCCACGAACACATCGCCGACGAAGAGTCCGTCCTCTTCTCCTACAACGACAGCCCGGTTCTCCAGGCCCTCAGCCTCTACCGCGAAGAGGCGATGGAGACGTCCCACCAGGAGGTTGCGGCGACGTTTGGTTAGGGCGCGCTCACGCTGCCGGCGCACGGTGATTCACCTGCATACGGCGCAGTACTTGCCAGCTTTAGCCTCCTTAGGGACGATCCAGTGGCAACTGCGGCATATGTCCACTTCGTTGACCTTGGCATTCCTGTCGCCACGCCCCGTCCGATGCCAATAGTCCCTCACACCCCGGTGATGGCTCAGGCAGACGGGGCACCCGGGGTGTTGGATGCTCAACTCCTGGGCCTTCTTCCTGTCGGCAACCCACAAGCAACCCCACTGTGTGCCCGAGAGCCGAAAGCGGTAGACCCCCGGGCAATTAGGTATGTCAAGGCGCTTGAAGCGGTCCTTCATTTCATCATTCGAATACCTGATGTGGAAGAGGTCCGCCCACTTTGACCAACACAGGGACTTCCCGGGGTCTCCCTTGCACGTCGGCCACTGGTTGTTTCCGGAGAGAGGCCGACCATCAAGCACAAGACACGGGAAGTGGCCGTGTTTTTCACGATACGCGCGTATGAGCGAATACTCGTGCCGCTCGGCCTCGTCCGAATCAGCCGTAGTGGCCCACGATACTTGGATGGTTAGCCCGTTCCGCCAAGCCTCCTGTGAAGCTCCATCGTAGTAACGCTGAGGGTCCTGAACCCGTTCCCACAGTCTCCCGTAGATGCTGTTCTTAGCCGACCCGATGTAGATTTCGTCCATTGACAAACCTTCCTGAATTGCAATGCCCCTCACCCCCATACGGCTTCGGCTGTCTTCAGGAGTGCCTCCAGCTTTCGCCATTGCACGTCTTGATGGAGCGTCTCCGAGGCGCCGCTGGCGAAGCCGCATTGGGGGCTGAGGGCCAGCTGGTTGACGTCTATGTAGGCGGACGCCTCTTCGATACGGCGCTTCAGGTCGTCGACGCTCTCCACGTCGGTGCTCTTGGTCGTGACGAGGCCGAGTACGACTATCTTGTCCTTGGGGACGAAGCGGAGGGGAGCGAAGCTGCCGGAGCGCTCACTGTCGTACTCCAAGAGGAGGCGTTGGTGGCGGAGGCTGGAGAAGAGGCGCTCGGCGATGGCGTCGTAGAAGCCCTCGCGGTGCCATTGGGGCGTCATCTTTCCGGTGGCGGGGTCGACGGCGCGGGAGTTTCCGCGGCAGACGTGGATGCCGAACGTCACGCCGTCCACGCCGTCGATGACCTGGTTGTCGGCTTCGATGGAGCGGGCGAGGTTCTCGTCCGGGTCCTCGCCCCGCGCGCGCATCCGCTCCAGTGACGGGCCGTCCACGTAGGCGGTGTAGCCGGGAGCGTCGATGTGGACGTAGGGACAGCCGGCGTCGGCGAGCTGCTGCACCATTTCGTGCTCGATCGCGGCGACGTGGGAGGTGAAGTCGGCGAGGCCTTCGTAGACTCCCGCGGAGGCTTGCCAGTCGAAGCGTTGGGCGACGCGGTCGGGGCCAATCAGGGTTACCTTGGCGGGAACGTTCGTGATTCCGGCGACGAAGCGGTACTCCTCCAAGGGGAGGTTGCGGGTGAGGCGCAGGCGCTCGACGGCGGGGCGTCGGGTGACGACCGGCGGGCCCGCCACATCCGGCCCGGACTCTACGCGCTGCTGGCGCTGGGAGCGGTTCCCTTCCTGCCAGCGGCGGTAAGCCTCGCGGCTCTCCGGAACGTCGTAGCCGGAGACGGCGGAGCCGAAGCTGTCCTGGAAATTCCTGCGGCGGTACTCGCCATCGTTGACGACAGGGAACTGGATGCTTTCCTGCTGCGCCACGACGTCGCGGATGAGCGCGTCTTCGACCTCGGCAAGCTCGGGAGTCGAGGCGTCGCCGGCGTCGAATCGGGCGTGCATGTCGAGGAGCCGTCTGGGGCGGACCAAGCTCCCGATATGATCGACCCTTAGATTGTCCAGCGGTCCAGTAGGCAAGGCGCTCCTCCTCGTCTCCGTGGGCGTCTCTCCCGATCTCGCAACGCCGCCCATTCTGGCGCCCCGTCGCTGTGCTGTCACTGTTGGGCGCGGGAGGGCTGACCATGGAGGTTGCGGCGGGCCGACGGGGGCGTAAGATAGCGCCGTGATGAGCTTGACGCTGGAAGAGCATCTCGCGGTGCCGTACCGTCTCGTCATGGAGTCCTTCGAGGACGTTGACGGAGAATGGCGCAGGCGCGCCTCGTATCCAGAGCTCCCAGGCTGCGAGGTTGTTGGGGACTCCGCCGTCGAGATCATCGATGAACTGGACGTCCTGCGGGAGCGGCTCATCCACGAGATGGTCCGGGACGGCAGGCCGGTGCCGACGCCGCGCCCGCCGCTCCGCTCGCGTCCGCCCGTGCTCGACCGAGCGCGCTTGGGCTTCGTGCGCTACCTCGTCGAACAGGGCAAGCTCTCAGAGAGTTAGGCCGCCACGCACAGACGGTCCACGTCGGAGGCGCACATGCTCAGCACGGAAGAGAACGAACTGCTTACTCAGGTCGGGCCCGGTACGCCGATGGGAGAGCTGGCGCGCCGGTTGTGGGTCCCCATCCTCCTCGCGGGCGAGCTGCCCGCGCCCGACTGCGACCCCGTCCGCGTTCGCATTTTGGGAGAGGACTTGGTCGCCTTCAAGGACACTCGGGGACGCATCGGCTTGCTCGAGGCGTGGTGCCAGCACCGTGGGTCTGACCTCTTCTTCGGGCGCAACGAGGAGTCCGGCCTTCGCTGCGTCTACCACGGCTGGAAGTACGACGTGGACGGCGTATGCGTCGACATGCCCAACGCCCCGGAAGGAGCGACGTTCAAGGACAAGATTACGGCTAGGGCGTACCGGGCCGTCGAGCGCGGCGGGCTCATCTGGGCTTACCTTGGTCCGCGAGGCAGTGTCCCGGACTTTCCCGAGATGGAGTGGACCCGCGTCCCGGACGACCAGCGGTACATCTCCAAAATGTTCTTGGAATGCTCCTATCTCCAGTCGATGGAAGCGGACATCGATTCGAGCCACCTCGGCTTCCTGCACAGCTTCGTGAAGTCGGGTACGGTCATCGAGGGCCGCACCAACGGCATAGAGGACCTCACCGCCAAGGACAAGGCCCCATCGTGGACCGTTACCGACACGGACTACGGCGTCATGCTCACCGCCCGGCGGGACGCCGGCGATAGTTTCTACTGGCGCGTGAACCAGTGGATGCTGCCCTTCTACACGATGATTGCCGCGCGCCCCGATGACGCCGTGCTCTGCCAGGTGAAGGTCCCGGTCGACGACGAGCACGCCATCGCGTACCGGGTGCGCTGGCACGCGGACCGTCCCCTCAACCCCGAGGAGCTGTCTGCCTACCGGGACAAGGGCGTGCTCTTCCCGGAGATGGTCCCCGGCGCGTTCCTCACAAAGGAGAACCGGTCGAACGATTATCTGATCGACCGCGCCACGCAGCGAAACTACTCGTTCACGGGGATCAAGTCGATTCCGGCGCAGGACTTCGCGGTGACGGAGCGGCAGTACGGTCGGCCCATCGCCGACCGCAGCCGGGAGCACCTGGTCAGCAGCGACACGGCGATCATCCAGGTGCGGCGCAGGCTGATGCGATCGGTCACGCAGCTGATGGAGGGCCAGGAGCCGCCGGAAGCAACGAACGGCGGGGCTTTCCGTGTTCGCTCGCTGGACTTGGTGCTGCCCAAGAGCGTTCCCTTCGAGGCGGGCGCGCGGGACTACATGGTCTCCAAGGTCTGACGCAACGCCCTACTTCGATTCCGTTCGGGGTAGGCGGGGATGACGGTTTCTCTAGGCGTCTCCCGTCGCATTATCTCGTTGCGGAGTAGGTCGGGGACGTGCCATAATCGCCCAATATGCGCCGTGCCGCGTTACACGCGGCGTCGCGTTATTGGACTATCCAACAGAGGTGAAAGTGAAATGCGATTGGTACTGACCACCGTAATGCTGGTCGTCGTAGCGGTCATGGCGATGGCCGCGTGCTCCGACGGCAGCTCCGAAGATCTCGACGCAGCCAACGCTCGGGCCGAGGCAGCCGAGGCAAAGGCAGCCGCGCTCGAAAAGCAGATCGAAGACGGCACGGCGATGTTCCTCGACCTCCAAAAGCAACTCGAAGAAGCCAAGGCCATGATGGGACCCGCCACGGGCAACCGCCTCCAGCGAGTGCGCGACGCCGGCGTCTTGGTCTGCGGCAGCAGGCACGACGTCGCAGGCTATGGCTCTCTCGACTCGGCGGGCCGGAACATCGGTTTCGACATTGACCTCTGCCGCGCAGTGGCCGTCGCCGTCCTTGGCGATGGCGAGGCCATCGAGGTGCAGCCCTTCACCGCCGCCGAGCGCGGCCCCGCCCTGCAGTCCGGCGACATCGACATGATGGCCCGCACCGTCACCTGGACCACCTCCCGCGACGCGCAATGGGGCGACTATACCTACGTCACCTTCTACGACGGTCAGGGCTTCATGGTGCCTAAGTCCCTCGGAGTGGAGTCCGCCTCGGAGCTTAGCGGCGCCGCCGTCTGCGTGCTCTCCGGCACCACCACCGAGCTCAACATGGCCGACTTCTTCCGCCAGAATAACTTCGAGTACAACCCCAATGTGTTCGAGGAGAACGACGCCGCCCGCGAGGCGTACCTCTCCGGCGCCTGCGACGTTTTCACCAATGACCGCTCCCAGTTGGCGGCCATCCGCAGCTCCTTCCCCAATCCCGACGACCACGTCATCCTCCCCGAGACCATCTCCGAGGAGCCCCTCACCCCTGTCGTCCCCCACGGCGACACTCAGTGGTTCGACCTGGTCAAGGCCATCATGGCCGGCCTCATCTATGCCGAGGCCTACGGCATCACCAGCGACAATATCGACCAGGTGGCCGCCGGCGACAACGCCAAGGCCAAACGCCTGCTCGGCGTGGAAGGCTCCTTCGGCCAGGAGTCCCTTGGACTCGAGGACACCGTGATGCAGGACGTCCTTCGGTCCGTCGGCAACTACGGCGAGATATACGACCGCAACCTGGGGCCCGACACTCCCATCAACCTCCCACGGACCGGGCGCAACCGTCTCTGGATAGACGGCGGCCAGATATACGCTCCGCCGCTGCGCTAGGTGCCTGCGCGGGGCCCTCGCCCCGCTGACAAGACGAATGAGGGGGAATGGACGTATCGTCCATTCCCCCTCGTTTCGTGGATGGGTGGTCAGGCAGGCCGCCGTAGGTGATACTCACGCCATGCGAGGACTTCTCCAATACCAAGGGGTGCCCCTCTGGCGCAATGTCGTCGTCCTGCAGCTCACCGTCCAGGTTGTCTCGGCTGTCGTCGTTCTCACCTTCCTTGCGCTCTTCTTCTTCAATCTCTCCAACGAGATAAACCAACGCAGTATCCCCTTCGGGTTCTCCTTCCTCGACCGCTCCACCGGCATTCCCATCGGCGAGACGGTCATCAGGTACAGCCCGGAAGACTCCTACCTCTACACCCTGGTCGTCGCGGGGCTTAACACTCTCAAGGTAGCGCTCGTCGGCGTCCTCTTCGCCACGGTGGTGGGCATCATCGTGGGCGTCGCCCGCCTCTCGCCCAACTGGCTGTTGAGCCGCACCGCGCTCGTCTACGTGGACGTCTTTCGCAACATCCCGCTTCTGGTGCAACTCCTCTTCTGGTTCTTCATCGTTCTGTCGCTCCCTCCGGTCAGGGAGGGCTATGTTCTCTGGGACGCGTTCTACCTCAACAACAGCGGGATCGCGATCCCCTGGCTCAGCCCGCAGGCCGGCTTCTGGCCGTGGGCTCTCGTCACCGCCCTCGGCGTGACCGCCGCCATCTATCTGTGGCGCTTTCTCGCGCGGCGCGAGGTCGAGACCGCTAAGAACAGCCACCCCTTCATTGCCTCCATCGCCATAGCGGTCCTCGCGTGCGCTGTCGCGGCGGTCGTGTTCACTCCCTTGGACCCGAACCTCCCGGAACCCGCCGGCAGGTTCGGACGCCTCGCGGGAGGCGCCAAGGTCAGCGGAAGTTTCCTAGCCCTCCTCATTGGCCTCGTCGTCTACACTTCGTCCTTCATTGCCGAGATCGTCCGCGCCGGCATCCAGTCCGTCGGCAAGGGGCAGACCGAGGCGGCGCGCTCGGCTGGCCTCTCCGGCTCCGACTCCCTCCGCTACGTCATCTTCCCGCAAGCCCTGCGGGTCATCATCCCTCCGACGATCAGCCACTATCTCAACCTCACCAAGAACTCCAGCCTCGCCGCCGCCATCGGCTACCCGGACCTGGTCGGCGTGGCGACGACGCTTACCCAGACCGCGCCCGCCGTCTCCCTCATCGCCATCGTCATGCTGGCGTACCTCGCCATGAGCCTGACCTACGCGCTGCTTGGCAACGTCTACGACCGCGCGGTCCGCTTCAAGGGAACGTGAGGCGCCTATGACTACGCTCTCCCAGCGCCTCGGCCCGGCCCCTCCTCCCCCGGCGTTCACCATCGGATACCGCGGCTGGCTGCGCGCCAACCTGTTCAGCTCGTGGTCCAACGGCCTCACCACCGTTGTTCTTGCCGTGGCCATCTTCTTCGGCGCTCTTGCCGGTTTGCGGTGGCTCCTCTTCACGTCCGAATGGTCGGTGATAACCGAGCGGGCGCCCCTCTACATCGTCGGCACCTACCCCAGGGAGTACTACTGGCGCCCCGAGATCAGCCTTCTGCTCGTGAGCGGACTCATGGGGATGGCGTGGCGCATATGGAGCGGCCCCGCCCGCTGGTTCGCCGTAATCTTCGGCGCGCTCGTCTTCGTCGTCGCGCTCGTTCCCTATTCGATGCCGGTCCTCAACCGGGCGCTCCTGCTTGCCGTTCCGCTAGCCATAGGAGCGGGCTACGGCCTCGCCACTGTCATTCGACCGGGATCGCGCCCGAAGTGGTTCGCCATCATAGGGGCAGCTTTTCTGATCCTCTCCCTCCTCCTCATCGCCGGCGTCAAGGGCGTCCCGGGGCTCCACCCCGTCAACGAGTCAGAGGTCGGCGGCCTCATGCTCAACCTGCTCCTCGCCACGTTCGGCATCATCTGCTCGATGCCTATCGGCGTCGCCCTTGCGCTGGGGCGGCGGAGCCGCCTACCCGTCCTCAAGACCTTCTGCGTGGCGTTCATCGAGATCATCCGGGGCGTTCCGCTCATCACCCTTCTCTTCATGTCCCGGCACATCCTGCCCCTCACCTTTCCGGAGAACATGGATGTCAGCCTGCTCTATCTCGCGGGCATTAGCATCACTCTCTTCAGCTCCGCCTACATGGCTGAGAACGTCCGAGGGGGGATGGCTGCGGTCTCCCCCCAGCAGTCCCAGGCGGCCCAGGCCCTCGGCCTCAAACCGTGGCAGACCACTCTCTTCATCACGCTTCCCCAAGGTCTCCGCAACATCATTCCCGCCATCGTCGGCCAGTTCATCTCCCTCTTTAAAGACACCAGCCTCGTCTTCATCGTCGGCATGATTGACCTCGTGGAGATCGGGCGCGCCGGCCTCTCCGGCAACATCGAATTCCAGGACAACGGCATGGAGGTCTACGTGTTCCTGGCCTTCGTCTTCTGGGTATTCACGTTCAGCATGTCCTACATAAGCCGCCGCATCGAACGCTCTCTCGGTGTCGGACGCCGCTAGCGCACGGAGGAACCCCCGATGCAACAACAAACAGCAGCCGCCCAGCGCCAGGACAGGGAGGCTATCCTCGCCCTTCCGCTCGACCAGCGCGACGACATCATCGTTTGCGAGGGCGTCTATAAGTGGTTCGGGAACTTCTGCGCCATACGCGACGTGAACCTCAACGTGAAGCGCGGCGAGGTCATCGTCGTCTTCGGCCCTTCCGGCTCCGGCAAGTCAACCTTCCTCCGCATGATTAACCGGCTGGAGGAGCATCAGAAGGGGCGGATCGTCGTGAGCGGCATCGAGATGACCAACGACATTCGCAACCTGGACGCCATCCGGCGCGAGGTCGGCATGGTCTTCCAGCAGTTCAACCTCTTCCCCCACATGAACGTCCTCTCTAATATCACGCTCGCCCCCATGCGCGTCAGGCGCATCCCAAGGCGCGAGGCGGAAGAAAGCGCCATGCAGCTCCTGGAGCGAGTCGGCATACCGGAGCAGGCCGGGAAGTACCCGGCGGACCTCTCAGGGGGGCAGCAGCAGCGCGTCGCCATCGCCCGCGCCCTCGCCATGCGCCCCGAGATTATGCTGTTCGACGAGCCCACCTCCGCGCTCGACCCCGAGATGATTAAGGAAGTGCTGGACGTGATGCGCGAGCTCGCCGCGACCGGGATGACGATGATCTGCGTCACCCACGAGATGGGCTTTGCGCGTGAAGTCGCCGACCGCATGGCCTTGTTCGACGAGGGGATGCTCCTCGAGACCGGCTCACCAGAGCAGATTTTCACGAACCCCAAAGAGGAGCGCACCAAGATGTTCCTCGATCAGATCCTCTAACCAGCGAGCCTTCCTCCAGCTGCCGGAAGGCGGGAGGAAAGTCCCTGTTTGCGTTTGGCAATGACGGCGGGGCCGGCGCGGTACCATGTGCGCCATGACGACCCACCGTCCCCAAGTCGCCGCCGTGTTGCTCGCCGCCGGGGAGTCGACGCGGATGCAGGAGATGAAGGCCCTGCTGCCCTGGACGTCCGGGCAGTCGCTGCTGGCGCACCAGGCGCATGCGCTCGTCGGGGCGGGCTACTACCCCGTCGTCGTCGTGCTCGGGCATCTTGCCGACCGGCTGCGAGAGGAGATCAAGGGCGCGTCTGGGGTCGTGGTCGTGGAGAACCCTCGATACCGGGAGGGGCGGACGACGTCCATCGTCGCCGGGCTGCGCGCGCTGCCGCCGGGCGTCTATGGCGTGCTCATCGTATCCGTCGATCAGCCGCGGTCCGACGCGCTCCTCGCCTCGCTGAGAGGCGCATGGCTCGCCGAGCGGCCTCTGCTGGCGGTCCCGTCGCTCGATGGTCGGGCCGGGCATCCGCCCCTGTTCGACGCCGCGCTGCTGCCCGAACTGCTCGCCATCACAGAGGAGGGCGAGGGGCTGCGCGAGGTCGTCTCCCGCCACCGGGAGGAGCGTCTCTTCGTGCCCACGCGCGACCCGCTTACGCTGACGAATCTCAACACGCGTGACGATTACGACGCGGCGCTCAAGACGTCGTCGTCCTGATATGGTTCCGAGATGGAGATTGAGCTGGCGAACGGCTATGCGCTCCGGCCATGGGACGCCGCATGGCGGGACGGGGACCAAGGACGTTTCGTGACGCTCGCGAACGATTACGACATCTGGATAAACCTGCGCGACCGCTTCCCTCACCCCTACACCCGCGCGGACGCGGAGGACTGGGTGGCCTTTCAGTCGGGCCGGGACCCGGTCACGGCGTTTGCGGTCTGCGACGCGGAAGGGCCCATCGGCGCTGTAGGGCTGGAGATGCGGGAGGCCGACTACCGGCACTCGGCCGAGATCGGCTACTGGCTGGGCAAGCCGTTCTGGGGACGCGGCATCATTACCGAGGCCGCCAAGGCGGTTACGGCCTACGGCTTCGAGACGCTTGGGCTCATGCGCATCGACACGCACGTCAAGGCCTACAACGGGGCCTCCGCGCGTGTGCTGGAGAAGGCGGGGTACCAGCGCGAAGGGCTGCTCCGCAAGGCCGCGCTGAAGGAAGGCGCGCCCGTGGACTACTTGCTCTTCGCCATCCTAAGGGAGGAGTGACTTGGAGATTGCCGTCGGCAACTACCTGGTTCGCTCCTGGCGCGCTGAGGACGCCGAATCGCTGTCAACGCACCTCGACAACCCGAACGTGACGGGTCAGCTCTTAGCGCGGCATCCGCGCCCGTACACCGTCGAGCGAGCGCGGGCTTGGATCGACCTCTGCGCGCTCGAGGCCGACCCAGTCAACTTCGCCATCGCCGAGGGGCGGGAGGCGATCGGCGGCGTCAGCTTGTATCTTCAACGCGGAGCGCGCGCACGCTCCGCCGAGGTCGGTTTCTGGGTCGCGGAGCCGTTCTGGGGGAGGGGGGTCGCGTCGGCTGCGGTCGGCGCGTTCGTGGAATACGCGTTTGCTCAGTTCAACCTCATGCGGGTGTATGCGAACGTGTTCAGCGGCAACGCCGCCTCGGTCCGCGTGCTGGAGAAGACAGGGTTCGCCTATGAGGGTACGATGGCCAAGAGCGTCTGGAAGGATGGACGCTCCATCGACGAACTCGTCTATGCGGTGGTGAGGTAGTCCCCATGCCGGACCTCAAGTTGACAATGGCCATGACGCCATGGGACAGAATCCGGCCCCTGCTCACCGGCGAAGTGAAGCCCGAAGGCATCGCGCTGGAGCACCACGACATCCCGCTCCAGGACATCTGGCGCCGTCAGCTCCAGGGCGCCGAGTTCGATATCTCCGAGATGTCCATGTCGTTCACGCTCCAGGCCATCCCGCTAGGTTGGGACTATCGAGTGCTGCCTGTCTTCCATAACCGCACCTTCTCCTACGTGAACACGATGGTCCGCCTCGGCTCGGGCATCCGCCAGGACCACCCCGAGGATCTGACCGGTAAGCGTATCGGCGTGGTCGACTACCAGATGACCGCGGCGCTCTGGACGCGCGGCATCTTGGAGCACGAGTTCGGCGTCGACCCGCGGGGTGTCGAGTGGTCCCAGGGCAGGCCCGACCCCGCCATTCCCGGCCAGACGGAGCCCTTTAGACCGCCGGAGGGAGTGGTCATCAACCCGCCGCCCAACGACCTCGAAGGGATGATGGCCGACAGCGCCCTCGATGCTATGTACTCGGTCCATCCGCCGACGAGCGGTCCGCTGGCCGACCGCTCACGCTTCGTCCCGCTGTTCCAGGACAGCGTCGCGGAGTCGGAGCGTTACTACGCCAAGTCGGGCATCTTCCCCGCCCACCACGCGACCATCGTCCGCAAGAGCATGCTGGACGCTCACCCGTGGGCCGCGAAGAGCCTGCTCGACGCGTTCGTCGAGGCGCAGCGACTGACCATGGAGCGAGCGATGAAGTCGCCGCCGTCAGCCCTCGTCTTCTCGCGGGAGATGATGGAGCGTCAGCGGGAGACATTCGGCGACAATCCCTACGCCTACGGCCTCGCCGCGAACACGGCGGCCATCGACCTTGTCCAGACCTTTGCCGTCGAGCACGGCATGACGCCTCGCAAGCAGCCCTTCGGCGAGCTCATCGCGCCGGGCGTGCTGGACAGCTAGGGCGCGGGAGCCGCAGTCACCGGACCGCCGCGCCATAGACCAGCAGTGCGGAGCCCACGAACGAGACCATCACGCCTGTCACGACGCGCCAGTCCAGCCGCTCCAACGAGCGGTTGACCAAGTACGTCAGGATGAGGGTGAAGACGCCCGACATCCGCTGAAGCGGATTCACGACCGTCACGTCGGCCAGCGAGAGCGCGAAGAAGCGAAAGAGCTGCGCTAGGAAGACCGACACCCCGGCTCCGCCGAACAGCCGCATATAGCGCAGGTTGATGGCCCCGATGAGCTGACGCTGGCCGGGCAGCGCGAGTGAAGCCATGAGCACCGCCGCCGCGCCGACGTAGGCGACGAATGTGCCGATTGCCGCGGTCCTGGTGGCGTCCTCCAGAGCCGCGCGGATCAGCAGGGGGCTCGTGCCGTAGGCGGCGGCCGCAAAGAGGGCGAAGGTGTACCCCTCCACCTGCCGCAATTCCATCGCGGAGGCCGGGGGCGCGGAGGCCGGGGGCGCGGACGGTTCCGCTCGTCCCCTCTCCGGGGGGAGAGGGCTGGGATGAGGGCGAGAGGTTTGCTCGGCGCGGACGTTCTCCATTCGTGCGGCGCCTGAAGACGGAGACGACGCGCTCTTCGGGCGTTCCACCATGACGGCGGGGCCGAGCAGGATGAGGCCGATGCCGGCCAGCATCAGCGCGGTCGGCTGCTCGCCAAGCAGAAAGATCGCCATCAGCACGCTATAGGGGATGGCGACCGCTTGGACGGTTATGGCCCGCGGCGCTCCGATCGCGCCGACGGCTCGATAGTTGCAGTACCTGCCTATCCCGAAGTGGACGATTCCCGCCGCGGCGAGCAGGAGGTAGCCGTTTGCCGACACCTCGCCGAAGCGGAATAGCTGGCCCGTAATCAACACCGCCACGAGGCCCAGCGGCACCCCCATCAGGACGGTGATGAACGCCCCCTGCGTCGCTGTCGCCCCGGCGCCCGCCATCCCTCTGCGGACGAAGATTGCGTTGACACTGAACGAAAAGGCCGAGACCAGCGAGAGAAGGGCGCCGAGCATCAGGCGACCACGCCTTCGCTCATCAGCTCCGCAACGTCCGCGTCAGGCAGACCAAGCAGCTCCGTCAGCACCTCCGCCGTCTGCTCGCCCAGGGCGGGCGGGATGCGCTCCGGCGCGCCGGGGGTGCGCGACATTTTGATGGGGTTGCCGACAAACTTCACCGCGCCGAGAGACGGGTGGTCGAGCTCCACGAACATGCCGCGATGGCCCACCTGCGGGTCGTTCGCCACCTGCGCGATGTCCTGCACAGGGCCCACCGGCACACCCATCTCCCCGATGATCTCGACCCACTCCGCGGTCGTCTTCGTGCGCATTGCCTCCTCGATGATCGGGATCAGCTCGTCGTAGCGCTGAGTCCGGGCCCAGCCGTTCGCGTAGCGTTCGTCGTCGATCAGCTCCACGTGGTCGATGGCCGCGCAGAACAGCGGCCACTGGTCGGTCGAGCCGCCCATGATGGCGACGACCACGTGGCCGTCCGCCGTCTCAAACGCTTGGAAGGGAGTCGAGCTGGGGTGGCGGGTGCCGATGCGCTGGGGCACCTGGCCCAGGGTGAAGTAGCGCATGAACGCGTTCTCCATGATGGAGACCTGGCAATCGAGCATCGAGATGTCGATGAATTGCCCCTCGCCGGAGCGCTCCCGCTCCAGCAGCGCGCTCTGGATGGCAACTGTCGCGAAGAGCGCCGCCGTGATGTCGCCGATGCTCGCGCCGGGCCGCACGGGGCCCCTGCCCGGCTCGCCGGTGATGCTCAACATGCCGCCCATGCCCTGCACGATGACGTCGAGCGCGGGTCGGTGGGCGTATGGCCCGGTCTGACCGAACCCCGACACCGAGCACATGACGATGCGCGGGTTGCGCGCCCGCGCCGCGTCGTAGCCGAGCCCGAGCTTCTCCATCGTGCCGGGCCTGAAATTCTCGATGAGCACGTCGGCGGTCTCGACCAGCCGCAACAGCAGGTCCTTGCCCTTTAGTTTGGCCAGATCGATGGCGATGCTCCGCTTCCCCCGGTTGATGCTCATGAAGTAGGTGCTGAACTGCTGCTCGTCCGTCTCCGCTCCCTCGGGTGAAAGGAACGGTCCGTTTCCCCGCGCGGGGTCTCCCGTTCCCGGTTGCTCCACCTTGATCACGTCGGCGCCCAGGTCGGCCATGAGCATCGTGGAGAACGGTCCGGCCAGGATGCGCGTGAGATCGATGATGCGGATTCCTTCCAACGGACCAGGCATAGGGCGCCTCCGGACAAGCATTCGGAGCCACGATTCTACGGGATAGCGCTCCGATTTGAGTGGCGAGAGCCTTCTCTCGTCACGCCCGAGCTCCTCTCCGTCATTCCCGCGCAGGCGAGAATCCAGGGTGGCCGTCAGGCCACGCCTCAAGCGCCGACCGCCTATTCTCGTTGGCTGTGGCGCGAGTTCCCGATTTATCGAAGGTTACGAGTACGAAGTCCTCGATTCTCATGGAGGTTACGAGTAGAAAAGTATCCGAAAGTCGATGACATTTGGGGATTGACAGAGGTTGTTTCCATGGCCGTGGCCTGCTTCCGGGGTTTCAGAACTACTTTATGACCGAAATGCTTTTATATTTCATGCGCTCCCCCTCCGAGTCTCCCCCGCAGGCAGGAGAGGGAGCTGAGAGTCCGGCCGAGCCTACGCCTGGATGGGACATTGTAGGAGTGGGCAAGCGCTGGGAGTGAGACATTGTGAGACATTCGTGTGTGAGCAAGGCGGGGGATTTCTTCTCTAGGAGGCTCATTTAGGCCTATTTGGGCCCATTCCGCCTCTGGGCCGGGCCAATCGTTCCGGAGTCGGGCCTGCTGCGGGAGCCGGGACTGTCAGGGACAGGGTAGGGGGTGGTTGGCGATGGCGGAAGGGGCAAGTGTCGCAGTACGACGGCGATGGGGAGGCAGGTGGGGCTCCTCCTCCCCCGCGCATCGCTGCGCTTGCGCGTTCCCTCCCGTCTGCGGGAGGGGGTTCCTGGATTCCCACTTTCGCGGGAATGACGGGAGAGGGCTGGAGTGACGGGGAGAGGGGTGTGGTACAATGCACCCGCGATGCAGACCGTTATTGGCGCGACCACCACTACTACGACGGGGCCCACTACGAAGGCCACGGCTGGCCGCGCGTTGGAGACGGCTGCCGTGGCCGCACCCGCCTGAGGGCGCGAACGCGCATTGACGATATGCGAAAAGGGGCGCCCAGGCGCCCCTTTCGTTTTACCACCAGCAAACCAGCGAGGCAGACCCATGCCAGTCAAAGAGAAATCTCCCGAACAGCAGCAGCTCGACGAGCTGCGCTTCCGCATACGCCACTCCGCCGCCCACATCATGGCGGAGGCCGTGCTCGACCTCTTTCCGAACGCCCGGTTCGCCGTCGGCCCGCCCACCGACGACGGCTTCTACTATGACTTCTCGGTGAGCAGGCCGTTCACCCCCGAGGACCTGGAGCATATAGAGGCCCGGATGCGCGAGACCATCGCCAAGGACGCGCCGTTCGAGCGGACGGAGCTCTCCCGCGACGGCGCGAGAGAGCGCTTCGCCGAGCAGCCCTTCAAGCTGGAAATCATCGACGAGATACCGGAGGGCGAGGCGATCACCACCTACGCCCACGACCGCTTCATCGACCTCTGCCGCGGCCCGCACGTGGAGTCGACCGGCAAGGTCGCGGCGTTCAAGCTGATGAGCGTCGCGGGGGCCTACTGGCGGGGGGACGAACACAACGAGATGCTCCAGCGCATCTACGGCTCCGCTTGGGAGTCGGAGGAGGCGCTCATCCAGCATCTGAGTCGGCTGGAGGAGGCCGCAAGGCGCGACCACCGCAAGCTCGGCCAGGAGCTGGGCCTCTTCTTCTTCGACCCTATCGCGCCGGCCAGCCCCTTCTTCCTGCCCAAGGGCGCGACGCTCAACAACACCCTGGTGAGCTACGTCCGCGGCCTGTACGAACGCTACGGCTATCAGGAGGTCATCACGCCCCAGGTGTTCGACTCGGAGCTGTGGAAGCGCTCCGGGCACTACGACCACTACAAGGAGCACATGTACTTCACCTACGTGGACGACCGCGAGTTCGGGGTGAAGCCGATGAACTGTCCCGCCGCCGCCATGCTCTACGACGCCCAGCTGCACTCGTACCGCGACCTGCCGGTGCGGTACGCCGACTTCGGCCGCCTGCACCGGTTCGAGCGCTCGGGCGTCACCCACGGCCTCACCCGCGTCCGCACCTTCTCCCAAGACGACGCCCACATCTTCTGCGCGCCCGACCAGGTGGAGAGTGAGATCAGCTCTTTCATCGCCATGGTCCAGGAGACCTACGAGGTCTTCGGGTTCGAGGACGTGCGCGTCGCGCTGTCGCTGCGCCCGGAGAAACGCATCGGCTCGGACGAGCTATGGAACCAGGCGGAGGGCGCACTGGCGGCGGCCCTCGACACGCGCGGTTTGGAGTACGAGCCAGTCCCCAACGAGGGCGCCTTCTACGGTCCCAAGATCGATTTCTTCGTGGCCGACGCCATCGGCCGCGAGTGGCAGCTGAGCACGGTGCAGCTCGATTACAATCTGCCGGAGCGGTTCGACCTGGAGTTCGTGGACGCGGAAGGGGCGCGTCAACGGCCCGTGGTCATCCATCGCGCGATGCTGGGAAGCCTCGAACGCTTCCTCGGAGTCGTGATCGAGCACTTCGGCGGCGCGTTCCCGACGTGGCTCGCGCCGGTGCAAGCCGAGGTCATCCCCATCGCCGACCGCCACGTTGAGTACGCTCAGAGGGTGCGCGGGGAGCTGGAGGCAGCCGGCCTCCGGGTCCACGTCGATGACCGAAACGAGCGCATGAACGCGAAGATCCGCGACGCGCAGCTCCACAAGGTCCCGTACATGCTGGTCGTCGGCGACAAAGAGGCCGAGGCCGGCGGCGCGGCAGTGCGGCTGCGGACAGGAGAGGACCTGGGGATTGTCCCCACCGCGGACGTGGCGAGGCGGATAGCCGGGGAGGCGCCGCGCTAGCTCCCCAAGGCGACGAACATCGAGTAGCGAGGCTCGTCGCCGAGAGGGGTTAGGAGGTGGCCTTCGCCCGTCATGTCCTCGAACAGGATGACGTCCCCCGCTCCGGCGACGCGGCTCTCGCCATCGGAGAGCTCGACCTTCACCTGGCCGGACATGAAGATGACAAAGCGGCGCTCAGGCGCGTTGTGCATCACGTCCCGGCTATCGGCGGGCTGGGTGTTGAAGCCGACCTCGCGGGCCGGCTGGACCATCGCGCGGGGGAACCGGCCGATGTTGGGGTCGAACTTCAGCTCCACCTCTTGGAAGTGCGAGAGGTTGTCGTCGCCTGTGTAGACGCGGGTGATCCGCATAGCCGCCTCCTACGCCAATTGGCGCCTGTTCCGTCAACGACCGCCGCCACGGTCGCTCCAAATCTACCCTACCGC
This sequence comes from Dehalococcoidia bacterium, assembly GCA_965219425.1. Classification (GTDB taxonomy): domain Bacteria; phylum Chloroflexota; class Dehalococcoidia; order Lucifugimonadales; family Australimonadaceae; genus S5-327. The sequence continues at coordinate 2,167,018 of OZ244741.1, read as the reverse complement.
CGGAACTCGCTTCGAGGCCGCGCTGAGGAGCAAGAGGAGGGTGGTCGGCGCAAGGATGAGCATCGTCACCGTGAGTCCCGGAATAGTGAAGAATGCCAACGCCATTATCGTGGACCGCGCCGCGATGCTCTTCAACCCCGCCGCTTTGCCGCGGATTGCCGCGATGAACCCGAGCGCCCAAATCGCGGAAAAGACCCCTATGAGGAGCAGCATCTCGTACCCGAACTCCAGCAGAGTCCGGTTGGGAAGACCCTGGACTAGAGATACGAAGAAGAAAGCCGTAACGAGAATCGTGAAGACGGCGCCTTCAGCCGCCACGATGCCGAGAGTGATTCTCCAGCGCGCCGCCTCGAACATTCCGGGACTCCATTGCGATAGGCCGGGGAGCCGGGTCACGCATCCCCGCGCCTCACGATAGAATCGCGCCAGCTATCGGGCAAGGTTTATGAGCACGTCAGAGCAACTTGGGCCAGTCGCCATCGTCGGGACCACGTCGTGGGGGGTGACGTTGGGGCTTCTGCTGTCGCGGCGCGGGCTGGACGTGCGTGTGCTGGCGCGGACCGACGAGGAGGCGCGCGTGCTCGAGGGCGCGCGCGAGCATTCGACGCGGCTGCCGGGGCATCGCTTCCCGGACAGGCTCCACGTGGTCGCGGACTGGGCGGCGGGGATGGACGGCGCGTCGGCGGTGATGTTCACGGTCCCGAGTCATACGCTGCGCGAGAACGCCAGGCGCGCCGCTCCGCATATCCCGAAGGGAGCGCTCGTGGTCTCCGGCAGCAAGGGGCTGGAGCAGGGCACGTTCAAGCGCATGAGCACAGTGCTCGCCGAGGAGCTGCCGGGGGACGGCAGCCGCCATGTCGTGCTGTCCGGCCCCAATCTGGCTCGGGAGGTCGTGCGGGACCTGCCGACCGCGACGGTCATCGCGTCCGCGGACGAACAGACCGCGCGGGAAGCGCAAGGACTGCTGAACTCGCCGACGTTCCGCGTCTACACGAACGCCGACGTCATCGGCACGGAGATGGGGGGCACGCTCAAGAACATCGTCGCCATCGGAGCGGGGATGTGCGACGGCATGGGGCTGGGCGACGACGCCAAGGCCGCGTTTCTCACGCGAGGGCTGGCGGAGATAACGAGGCTCGGCGTCGCAGCCGGAGCGCAGCCGGCGACCTTCGCCGGGAACGCGGGCATCGGCGACCTGCTGGCCACCTGCTACAGCAGCCTGAGCCGAAACTACCGCGTCGGCGCCGCTCTGGCGGCGGGCCGGACGCTCGCGGAGGCGCTCGAATCCCTCGGCGGCCAGGTGGCTGAGGGCGTCACGACGACCCCGGCCGCGCTGGACATGGCGCGCGACCTCGGCGTCGAGATGCCGATTACGGAGATGACGAGCCGCGTCCTCTTCGGCGGGGCCTCGCTCCAAGAGGCGGTCTACGGACTAATGGCCCGCGCGCCGAGGTCGGAGTAGCCGCTTCGCCGTCCTCCTGATTCCGCGCAGGCGGTGCGAACGGATTGGCGCTACGTGTCCAGCACGTTCGGGGCCATCAACTCCTCTAGGGTAACGACGCGCGGAGTGAGCCCCTGCTCCGTCGAGTAGGCGAGCGCGGTCTCCAGCGTGTGGCGGTTCGCGGCGAGGCCGTAGGGGAAGAGGTCAGTGGTGATAGCGGCCCGCGCGTTGGATGGCAGCAGACCGGCGTCGATGAAGGGCTGGGCCCCTTCCAGCGTGCGTGCGACCCACAGTTCCTTTGCCTTCACGAACGCGTCGTACAGATTGCGCGCGGCCCACGGGTACTGCTCGTAGAGCGAGCGCCGCATGATAACGACGTGGTTGATGGGGTAGATGCCTGTCTTGGCGTAGTAGCGCGCCGACTCCGCGAGGGGGTTGGGGAAGAGCGTCCGCACCTGCTCGTGGACGCGCAGGTCCAGCGTGCTCCGGTTGATTCCGCCACCGCCGTAGAAGTAGACATAGATGGCGTCCAGCTCGCCGTTCGCCATCATGCCGCCGAGGTTCTGGTCCTTCGCGGGGTCCATGTAGTGAAGCGCGACGCCGGGCGGCGGCTGGAAGCCGGTGGCGCCGCCGTGGCTCAGCTCCTGAGTGCGCTCCATCCACCATTCGACGTCCGTTGGGGCGACACCGTATTCGTGCTGGAAGAAGCCCCGCGCCCAGAGCGCCGCGGTCTGCTGGTACTCGTTTACCCCGACGCGCTTGCCCTTCAGGTCGGCAGGCGACTCGATGCCCGCGTCGGTGCGGATGAGCGCGCCGATGCCGAAGAACGTCCGCGTGGTGCAGATGGGCAGCGTGACCCAGTCGCGATTCCCCTGTGCGGTGATGATGGCGAGCGAGGAGAGCGACATCTCGGAGACGTCGAACTCCTGGTGCGTGAGCTGCCGATGGAACGTCTCCGCCGGGCCCGACGCCGTGGGGATGAGTTCGATGCCCTCGGGACGGACCGTGTCGTCCATGATGGGGCGGCTGCGCGGGTTGGGCGCGAAGGCGATGCTGAAGGTTGGCTTGCGGACCATGTGGGGCCTCTTTCGGTGCGGGCTTCGCGGCAGTGGGCTTTGGGGCGGGGGACATGATAGCGGGGCGAAGGCTGTCGTATCTCCGGCCGTCGTCGCCCTTCCCCTCCGTGGCGCCTGGGATGCTTCCGTCGCGCCCGCGAACGCGGATATCCAGGGCGGCCCGCGGGCCTAGGCCGGAGCGCAGACGAAGGCTACCCAATCGTCGTCGTGGTGCTCTTCGAGGAACGCCAGGCCCGCGGCTTCAAAGGCGTCGACGACTTGCCGGCGGCGCTCTTGCAGGATGCCGGCGGCGACGAGGCGACCGTCGGACTTTACGGCTTTACGCAGCTCCGGCGCGAGGTTCGCCAAGGCGACGGAGTTGACGTTGGCGAGCACGACATCCGCCCAGGCGGGAGGGACGTGGTCGTTGGGGAGGGAGCCCGCGTAGAAGCGCACGCGGCCTGACACCCTGTTCGAGCGCAGGTTCACTCGGCCGGCTTTCAGCGCGACGCGGTCGATCTCCACGCCGACGACTTTCTCCGCTCCGAGCTTGGCGGCGCCGATGCTGAGGATGCCCGAGCCGGAGCCCACGTCCAGCACGGAGGCGCCGGGGATGACGAGGCGCTCCATGCACTCGAGGGTGCGGTGGGTCGTGGGGTGGTGGCCGGTGCCAAACGCGAGCCCGGGGTCGATCTCGATGACGATGTCGTCTGGCTCAGCGTCTCCGCGACGCCAAGGCGGCTGCACGAGCAGCCGCTTGCCGATGCGGAGCGGCGTGAAGTGCGCCTTCCACGCGTCCTCCCACTCCCGCTCCTCGATCTCGCGCTCTTGCAGCTCTTCGATATCGGTTAGCTTGCCGACGAGCTGCAGGCCGATATGCACCATCTCGCGGTTGCTGCGGTAGGCGGGCGTCTGGGGCATGTAGGCGCGGATGACGGCGCTCTGACGCTCGGGGGGCGACTCGCCCTCGTCGGGGTTCCAGCCGCCTGCCTGCTCGATGGCGACGCCGCCCTTGCAGTAGCGCCGGAAGAGCTCGGCGATGGGTTCGACGAACTCAAAGGGCGCCTCGATTTTCAGTTCTAGCCAGAGGGCGTTGGCCATGGGCGACAAGTGTAGCGCAGACGCGCCCCTCGCTCCGACAGCGAGAGGCGCGTTGCGGATTGACGGCAGTTGCGACAGGCGCGCGCTATTCGGCTCCGCCTGCAAGCTCTTCGAAGAGAGCGCGCAACTCGGCGTCCTCGAGGGCCTGTCGACCGGCTTCGAGGTTCGCAACCATGCTCTCGGGGCTGCCGTACAGGACTGGCCGTCCGAGGAGCTCGGCCGCCGCAACGAAAGCGGGGTCCTCGACCGTGTTCTTGAAGGTCGTGCGCCACTGGGCGACGACGTCGTCCGGCACGCCGGGAGGCATCGTGAAGACGCGGCTGAGCACGTCGTTGACGGTCTCGGTCAGGGTGAAGACGTCCCGCTGGCCCTGGGTCGTTTCGACGATGTCGAAGATGTGGGGCGGTATCTCTTCGCCGAGGAGATTGGTGACGTAGTCGGCCCATTCGGGGTCGTCCGCGGGGTCGGCCCCAAACCGGAAGATGGGAACAATCTCCTGGTTCTCGATCCAGTTCGGGTAGAGGGAGAGCGCCTTCGCTTTGCCGCCGCCGCCCATGTCCAGCTCCCCGCGGTCGAAGGCGGCGTCGATTTCGGCGCTTCCGCCGTAGCCGAACACCATCTTGGTGGGACCGCCGAGGGCCTGGATGAAGACAGTGGCCAGCCCGCCGCTGTCGCCGGGGGCGGTGCCTCCGTCGGTGAGGGGCGTGCCGCGCTTCGCAGCGAGATCGAGCGCGCCGGCCCAATCGTGGGAGACGCCCCACTCGTCCAAGCGGCTCTTCTTCATATAGTTGGCGGCGGTGGTGGAGGCGGCGCTCGGCGTGCCGAGGAGAATGGCGGTGGCGAGGTCGAAGTAGGGCACGTCAACGTCGAGCAGCTCGCGCTTGAAGAAGCGCGAGTGCGCGACGACCATCGTCAAGCCGTCGGGCTCTGCGTTCCGCATGACGTGGACGAGTGCGCGCTCGCCGCCCGCGCCGGGGAGGTTCTGGACGATGAAGCGCGGGTCGCCCGGCAGGTGGTCCACGGCGTACCGGGCGAAGAGGCGAGAGAAGGTGTCGTAGCCGCCGCCGGGGGAGAAGCCGACCACGATGGTCACGGTCTTATCTTTGAAGTACTCCTCGAAGTCACGATCGGACGGAGGCGGCTCCGGCGTCGCGGTGGCCGTCGGTTGGGGCTGAGGCTGTGGCTCGGGCGTCGTACCCGGCCGGGGAGTCGGCGTCGGGTCCGGCGTTACGCCCGGCGGGACGGGAGTCGGCGTCGCCTCCGGGACCGGGGTCGCCGTGGGGGGCGAGGTCGGAGTCGCTGTCGGGGCCTCACTGCCGCAGGCCCCGACTGCCAATGCAGTGAGAATCAAGACTAGAGTGGCAACCGTCGCCCGAGCGTTCATGGGCTACTCCTTCCGCAATAGCAGGCCTGAATAGGAGGTCTGCTCGATGCCGCCGAAACAGTTGGCGAAACGATAGGAAATTGAGGGAGCCCTGTCAATGGAGAGCGTCGACGGGCGCTCGTGAGAGATGTCTCCACACGCTAGGTGTGAGGACCAGCGGGCTTAGCGCTCTTCGAGGAGCTCGCGTTGGCGCTTGGAGAGTTTGTTGGGGGTCTTCACGCGGAGGGTGACGAGCTGTAGACGATATGCACCATCTCGCGGTTGCTGCGGTAGGCGGGCGTCTGGGGCATGTAGGCGCGGATGACGGCGCTCTGGCGCTTGGGGGGCGACTCGCCCTCGTCGGGGTTCCAGCCGCCTGCCTGCTCGATGGCGACGCCGCCCTTGCAGTAGCGCCGGAACAGCTCGGCGATAGGTTCGACGAACTCAAAGGGCGCCTCGATCTTCAGTTCTAGCCAGGAAGCCTTCGCCACGCGGATAAGTGTACCGCAAGGTCGGGATGCTCCTTCCTTGGCACGTTCGGCTCCGCCCAGCCCTAGTCCGCCGCGCCGGCGATTTCCGCGAAGAGCGCACGCAAATCAGGGTCCTCAATGGCCCGCCGTCCGGCGTCCAAGCTCTCGAGCATGCTCTCCGGGCTCCCGTACTGGACCGGTCGTCCGAGCAGCTCGGCCGCCTCGACGAAAGCGGGGTCCAGGATCGTGTTCTTGAAGGTCGTGCGCCACTGGGCGACGATGTCGTCCGGCACCCCGGGGGGCAGGGTGTAGACCCGGCTGAGCACGTCGTTGACGGTCTCGGTGAGGGCGAAGACGTCCCGCTGACCTTGGGTCGTTTCGATAATGTCGAAGATGTGGGGCGGAATCTCTTCGCCGAGGAGATTGGTGACGTAGTCGACCCATTCGGGATCGTCAGCGGGGTCGGCCCCGTAGCGGAAGAGGGGGACAATCTCCTGGTTTTCAATCCAGTTCGGGAAGAGGGAGAGCGCTGTGCTCCTGCCGCCTCCGCCCATGTCCACTTCCAAGCGGTCGAAAGCGGCGGCGGCTTCGGCGCTTCCGCCGTAGCCGTACACCATTTTGGTGGGGCCCCCGAGGGCCTGGATGAAGGAGGTGGCCAACCCGCCGCCGTCGCCGGGGGCAGTGCCTCCGGCGGTGAGGGGCGTGCCGCGCTTCTCCACGAGTTGGAGCGCGCCCGCCCAGTCGTGGGAGACGCCCCACTCGTCCAGGCGGCTCTTCTTCATCTGGTTGGCGGCGGTGGTGGAGGCGGCGCTCGGTGTGCCGAGGAGTATGGCGGTGGCTATGTCGAACTCAGGCACGTCGATGCCGAGCAGCTCGCGCTTGAAGAAGCGCGGGTGGACGACGACCATCGTCAGGCCATCGGGATCTGCGTTCCTCATGACGTGGACGAGGGCACGCTCGCCGCCCGCGCCGGGCAGGTTCTGGACGATGAAGCGCGGGTTCCCTGGCAGGTGGTTCCCCGCGTACCGGGCGAAGAGGCGCGCAAAGGTGTCGTACCCGCCGCCGGGAGAGAAGCCGACCACGAGGGTCACGGTCTTATTGTCGAAGTACTCCTCGAAGTCACGATCGGACGGGGGCGGTTCAGGCGTCGCCGTGGCCGTCGGCTGGGGCTGCGGCTGTGGCGTTACTCCCGGCCTGGAGGTGGGCGTCGGCACGGGGGTCACGCCCGGGGGCAGGGGAGTAGGCGTCGCCTCCGGGACCGGTGTCGCCGTGGGGGGCGGCGAGGTCGGTGTCGCCGTGGGGGACTCGCTGCCGCAAGCCCCGACCGCTAATGCCGTGAGCACCAAGGCCAAAGTGGCAATCGTCGCCCGAGTGTTCATGGGCTGCTCCCTTCCGTAACAGCAGACCCGCTATTACGGCCTGCTCAGCGCCGTCGAACCGATTGGGGAACGATAGGAAACCGAGGGAGCCCTGTCAATGGAGAGCGTCGCCGGGCGCTCGTGAGAGCTGTCTCAACACGCATGAGGGGTCGGGACGGCCGGGACTAGTGATCTTCGAGGGAGCGGAACTCTTCGAGGAGCTCGCGTTGGCGCTTGGAGAGTTTGCTGGGGGTCTTCACGCGGAGGGTGACCAGCTGGTCGCCACGCCGGTCGGCGCGGCCCAAGTGGGGGACGCCTTTGCGTTTGATGCGCAAGGTTTCGCCGGACTGGGAGCCTGGGGGAATCTTGAGCGTGGTGGGCCCGTCGAGAGTGGGGACTTCGATTTCGTCGCCGAGGGCAGCCGATGGGAAGCCGACGGCGAGATTCAGGAGCACGTCGTTCTCCTGCCGCTCGAAATATTCGTGACGCTGGACGCGGACGCCGACGAGGAGGTCGCCCGGGGGACCTCCAAACTCCCCGGCGTCGCCCTGGCCTTGGAGGTTGAGCCGCGCGCCGTTGAACACGCCCGCGGGGACGGAGACCTGGAGCCGCCGCTTGGTCCGCTCGCGGCCGGAGCCCCTGCAGAGTACGCAGGGGTGCTTGACCTCCTCCCCGGCGCCTCCGCAAACGTTGCACGCCGCCTCCGTCACGAACTGGCCGAAAACTGACCTCTGGGCGCGGCGCACGCGGCCGCTGCCTTTACAGTTCGAACACGTCTCAGGGTGGGTCCCGGGTTCGGCGCGTGAGCCGTTGCACTTGCTGCACTTCTCGGTGCGCCCCACCTCGATGTCCTTGGTCACGCCGAAGGCTGCCTCTTCGAAGGTGATCGCGATGCTGGCCTCAAGATCGCGTCCCGCTCGCGCCCGGGTCCGAGTCGAACCCCCGGGGGCCCCGAAGAAGGCGTCGAAGATGTCCCCGAATCCGCCGAAGAACTCGAAGCCCTCGAACCCGCCGGCGCTCTGGCCCGGGCCCGACCGCATACCGGCGTGGCCGAACCGGTCGTACTGGCCCCGGCGCTGGGGGTCGCTCAGGACCTGGTATGCCTCGTTCACCTCTTTGAAGCGCTCGGAGGCATCGTGGGCCTTGTTGCGGTCGGGGTGGAACTCCATGGCCTTCTTACGGAAGGCCTTGCGGATGTCCTCCTCGGAAGCGTTCTTGCCGACTTCCAGAACGTCGTAGTAGTCGCGCTTGGTCGTCATAGACGGGCGTTCGGGCCGGTTGGCGGCCGCTCCAGCGCTTGAAGGAGCTCACTCAGGAAAGCCGCGAGGTACTGGACGGAGGACATCGCGCTCGCGTAGTCCATGCGCGTAGGCCCCAGCGTGCCGATGACCCCCACGGTGTCGCTGCTTGCGCCGTAGGTGGCGTAGACGACGCTGAAAGGGCGCAGGTGTTCGTCGTGGCTCTCTTCCCCAATCACGACGCGCACCTGGGTCGGCTGGCCGGGGGCTGACAGTAGCCGGGAGAGAGAGTCGTCGTCGATGACCTCGGCGGCCTCTTGGGCGCTTCGGCCCGACCGGAACTCCGGTTGGTTGAGCATGTGGCGCAGGCCGTTGGTGTAGCGTTCCTGGGCCTCGTCCCGCTCGGCGTCGGAGAGGACGCGGACGGTCTCGGAGGCGGTCGCCTCGCTTATTGGGTCGCTCAGCCTGCCGGCGTCCCACAGGGCGCGGATCTCCGCCGCGCTCATGCCGCCGATGATGCGGTTGATGCGATTGGCTGCTTCGGTGAGCGTCTCCTGATCGATGGGGGAGTCGAACCGGACCATGCGCTGACGGACCCGCGCTTCCTGCATGACGACGACCAGCAATGCTTCCTGGTCGTGCAGGTGAACGAGCTGGACCTGCTTGACCCTCGCGAGGCTGGGCTTGACGGTGGTGGCGATGGTCAGGTTGTGGACGACGCTGGAGAGGACGCGGGCGGCGCTCTGCGCCCAAGCCGCCGGGTCGGCCTCGTCGACGTCGATGGCCTCGCGCACCCTCTCCTCGAAATGGCGGGGGAGACGCGGGCGCCGGACGGCGCGGTCGACGTAGAAGCGGTAACCGGGGTCCGAGGGCACGCCTCCAGCGGAGGTGTGCGGGCGCGCGATGTAGCCCATCTCCTCGAGCTCCGCCATGTCGTTGCGGATGGTGGCGGGGCTCATACGAAGCTCGTAGCGTTTAGCGAGCTGCTGGGAGGCGACGGGGACGGCCGTCTCGATATAGTCGCTGACGATGATTTCGAGCAGCGCCTGCCTTCGCTCGTTCAGCGCGGGCGCTGGGTTCGTTGCGCCGCTACTAGCAGTCGGACGGTCCAAGTGCTAACTCCTCAGTTGAATGTAGCATCGGCCTTGATGGACAGTCAACGCGTAGGGACCTCGCGATGCCAACCAGCGCCGCCGGGTTGCAGGCCTGCATGCCGACCGGCCCTAGTCCTGGTTGGGCGGCAGCTCACGGACCGCCGAGACCGCCGAATACAGCAGGAACGCTCCCGTCAGCAGTTCACCCCCAGCCCCAACGAACAGGGTGGGGCGCAACCCGACGGTCTGACCGAGCGCTCCGCCTGCCAGGGCCCCTATGGGGATGGCCCCCAAGAAGGCCACCCTAAGCACAACGTTCACTCTTCCCTGCAGATGGTTCGGCGTCATGCTCTGTTGTAGGCTCACCCGCCCGATGATGTAGGTGACGAGACCCACCCCGAACAGGAACGTGGCTCCAGCCAGCAACATGATTACAACGGCCGGCGGGCCGGCGGCCAACGGAATTATCAGGTCGCTGACGCCCATGAGGAATACACCGGCCGCCGCCGACCTGCCGAGCCCCACCCTCCGCGTCGCCTGCTTCGCCAAGGAGGCCCCAACCAGCCATCCGACGCCGCTGACTGAGAACACCAGCCCGATGAGACCCGGGTTGAGACCCAGGTGGCGCACCAAGTAGAGCAGCCCCGCGGATTCCAGCACCGCGTTGGTCCCGCCGATCATCCCGGCGGCGATCGTCAGGGCCCGGAGGATGGGATTCTTTATCACGAACGCCAGACCGTCCCGTAGCTCGCCGCGGACGCTCAGCGCGGCTGCCCGCGGCGAAACGTCCGTCTGCGGACGCATCCGGTGGAGCGACAGCGCAGCGGCCGCGTAGGCGACGGCCCCGACGGCCAGGGTGAACGGCGCCGACACGGCCTGCACCAGTGTTCCGGTGAGGCCGGGGCCTCCGATTTCGGTGGCGGACCGCCCCACCTCGATCTTGCTGTTGGCCTCGATCAGCTGCCCCCGTTGAACGAGCGACGGCAGGAATGCGCGATAGGCGACGTCCACGATGAGCCGCAGACCTCCCAAAGCGAATGCGGCCGCGAAGAGGAGGGGGATGCTGAGGAAGCCGAGCCATGCGGCCGCGGCGATGGTCGCGAGCGCGAGCGCGTGCCCCCAGGCCGCGGCGATGAGCACTGACCGTTTTGGCGTCCTGTCTATCCAGATTCCTGCGAACACGCCCACCACGATCGCGGGAGCGCCGCCGAACGAGATGAGGACGCCCATCTGCAGAGGCGTCGCATCGAGAAGGAGGGCTGCCACCAACGGCACCGCGAGGACGTGTATCTGGAACCCGGCGTACGCGAGCGTCTGGCTTGCCCAGAGTTTCAGGAAAGTCTCCTGCCGCCAGAGTCCCGATGGTCGGAAGCGCAATTGGGGTAATGTCCTGTGAGGCCGTGCTCGACGATACGCTTCGGCTGGCCAACCTGAAGGCCAGTCTGTTCCCGAGGCATGAGGCCGTCAAGGACAGCGTCCATGCCTGCTGCGTCCATGCCTGCTGCGGTGATCCGAGAATGGCCTACCGGGGTTCGGCAGGGGTGGCATGGGAGTGCAGAGGGAAGTCCCTCTGCCGGGGGCGTGGGGGCGTCCCCAGCGCAGCAACAGCCCCAAGAACTGATTGTGAAATCTATCCCAAATACATTGACGCGCCAGCCCCGTTTTGCTAGAGTTCTCCTAATAACCACAACTCATAGGGGGGCCGCGCGATGGTGCTACCAGGTGTCCGCATCCGAGAGCTGCGCAGGACCTACGGCTTCGAAGAGGTCGCCATCGTCCCTGGAGACGTGACCACGAACCCCGAGCTTTCGGTCACGAACCTGGCCATCGGCCCCTACCAATTCACGATCCCCATCCTGGCGTCCGCAATGGACGCCATTGTCAACCCCGATTTCGCTGGCCTCATGGCCAAAGCGGGCGGACTCGGCGTCATGAATCTCGAAGGCCTCTACTGCCGCTACGACGACCCCTCCGACGCGCTGCGCGAGATCAGCTCCGCTCCCAAGGAGGGCGTCACTGATGTGCTCCAACGGGTCTACACCGCTCCTTTCAAAGAGGAACTGGTCGGCCGGCGCGTCCGGGAGATCAAGACGACCGGCGCGGTGGCCGCAGTCTCCGTCACTCCCCAGGGCACGAAGCGTCTCGCTCCCGTAGCGGTCGAGGCGGGCGCCGACATCATCGTCGTGCAGTCCACCGTTACGACGGCCCGGCACATCTCCAATAGCTTCGCCGGACTCCGGCTAAACGACCTGACGAGGCAGATCGGCGTTCCCGTGCTGGTTGGAAACACGGTGACGGCCAGCGCCTCGATGGAGCTCATGGAGCAGGGCATCGACGGCATCCTCGTCGGGGTTGGGCCAGGCGCGGCATGCACGACGCGGGACGTTACCGGCGTGGGAGTGCCCCAGGTGTCGGCGACCCTGGAAGTGGCCGCCGCCAGGGACGAGTTCTTCGCTCGCACAGGCAAATACGTCGCCGTCATCACGGACGGCGGCATCCGCATCGGCGGAGACCTCTGTAAGGCAGTGGCGGCGGGCGCGGACGCGGTGATGATCGGCACTCCGTTCGCGCAGACCCATGAAGCCCCCGGTCAGGGGTTCAACTGGGGCATGGCGAGCCCGCACCCGGCCCTCCCGCGCGGAACGCGGGTGAACGTGGGCATGCACGCCAGCCTGGAGCAGGTGCTCTTCGGGCCGAGTCACCGCACGGACGGCACGCACAACCTCGTGGGCGCGCTCAAGATCTGCATGAGCATGGTCGGCGCGCAGACCATCCCCGAATTCCACGAGCGCGCCGAACTGGTCGTCGCCCCAACCATCGCGACGGAAGGCAAGATCTTCCAGCGCTCCGGCCAGATTTAGGTCCCTCCAAGGGGGAGCCACCAGGCTCCTTGGAGTTCACGAGCTCGCAGAGATTGCCGCGCAACGCTTGGGGTTGCGTCAATGGTCGGCGGAGCGCAAGCCGTTGACGGGGTGGCCGCAGTCCGGACAGACGGCGCTCGTGGACGTCAACAACGTCGAACGTATCCAGTAACGCCTCCGGCGGATGCGTGGGACAGACCGGTGCGGGCAGGGCTCAACGCCCAGCGCGCCGTCGCTAGGGGCTGGCCTGGCGGGATGCCTCCACCCTAGCTTCATCGCGCGGCGCCGGTACGCAAGGCTGAACACTCGGTCATGTGGACGAGTTCGTCCAATTCGTCCGCACAGCGCCCGCAGCAGTTCTCGCTATCGAGCCCCAGCATCTCGGCCAGGCGGTCCATATCAGGATGCGTCTCCGCCCAGGACGCGGCTAACTGACGAACGGAGATGCTGTTGCATACGCATATGTACATGTGCGTCGTTCCTACGCCCGTGTTGTCTGTATTAGTTAGTACACCCTAATGTAGGTGGTTGTCAATACCATATTCATTGAGCAGTGTTTACACTGCGCCGTCCTATCACCATGTTGCGTTTTGTCCTATGGTTCATATAGCCTGAGCGTAGCCAGACGTAAGGAGGGCCTATGAAGGCCAAGGATGGTGTGGTAGACCGCCTCAATGCGGTCCTGACGATAGACCTGACCGCGATCAATCAGTATTTCATCCAATCTGAGATGGTGCGGAACTGGGGCTTCCTCCGCATGGCGGAACATCTGCGCGAGTCGAGCATGGACGAGATGCGCGACGCACAGAAGCTCGTACGGCACATCCTCTACCTGGAGGGCCTGCCGAACTTACAGCGCCTCGGTTCGGTCCAGATTGGCGAGAGCGTCGAGGAGAACCTGCAGCTGGACCTGGCGTCCGAAATGTTGGCATTGGAGACGCTGTCTGAGGCTATCGCGCATTGCGAGCAGGCGGGCGACTTCGGGACGCGCGAGATACTGGAAGATATGGTGCGTGAGGAAGAGGAGCACGTCGACTGGCTTGAGACGCAGCAGGAGACCATCCGTCAGGTCGGCATTTCGCATTACCTCGCGCAGAACATGAGGGAGTAACCGTTCCTTCTCCCGCTGGGCGTCGCCGGTTCTGGGAAGCCGCGCAGCCCTGGTGGGGCAAGCGGCGTGAGGAAAGGAGAGCCCCCGTGCACTATGCACGGGGGCTCTCTGCACCATGAATGAGCAAGGTACGGCGGGAGGTTACACGTCCTCGCCCATGTCGTGGTCGGGGTGGTTGGACTCGCCGGCCTTCCAATAACCCTGCGTCCTCAGCATCGACCGGTCGAGGGCGCGTTCCTCGATGAAGTGCCTGCGTATCTCCCGCATGATGGCCGCCTCGCAGCTGACCCAGACGCAGCCTCTTCCCTCAGGCAATTCGGCCTGGCGCATCGCAGCGGCAAGCGCCCGGCCCGGCGTCTCTCCCGCCTGGCGGTGGAGCCACCATGTCTGCAGCGCGGCCGCCGACTCCAGCTCCATCTCCTCGTCCGCGTCGTGCACCTCCGCCAGGACGTAGGCGCGCATGGAGGAGGGCAATGCTTCGAGGAGGGTGCCGATGGCGGGCAGCGCAGCCTCGTCTCCGCCGATGAGATACCAGTCGGCGTCCATGTCGGGGAAGTAAGCGCCCCCCGGGCGTCCGCTGATGACAGCGACGTCGCCCTCCTTCACGCCCGCGGCCCACGCCGGGCCTGGGCCCTCATCGTGGAGGGCGATGTCTATGTCCAGCTCCCCCGTCTCTGAGTCCCACCGGCGCGGGGTGTAGGCGCGGCTGGCGGGGCGCTCCCTGTTCTCCGGGAAAGCGTTGCCTTCCGGTCCCATGACGGGCAGCAAGAGCTCCCCCGTCTCGCTGTCCGGCATGTAGACGCGGATATGTTCGGCGGGGCCCTTGGACTCGAATCCCGCCATCTGTTCGCCGCCGAAGGTTATGCGCACCATGCGAGGCGTGAGCTGGGTGACGCGCCGCACCTCGACGACACGGGGCGGCGGGCGCTTGAACGGGACTGCGGGGGTGTTCGTGGGAATCGAAGATGTCATGTAACGTCTCTCCTGGTGTTGTTTCTGCTGGTCTGTTGCGTGCGCTGTGGAGCGGTCCGGACGGTTACCGGGCGCTCTGGGTAAGGTCGAAGCCATTGCCCTCGGGGTCCACTAGGCGGGCCAGGATGATGCCTTCCCCGGCGCGTTCCTCGGGTTCCTGGATGACTCCGCCGCCGGCCGCGCTCACTTCCTCGCACGCCGCTGCGATGTCGGCGACGGTGAACCCCAGACCGGTGGAGCGATACTCGCCGTCGCCCCCACCGTGCAGAGCCACCACAGCGTCGTCGTGGCCCAGCTCGGCCCAATTCCCCTCATGCAACCGCAGCTTGAGGCCGATGACGTCTCTGTAGAACGCTATGGCCCGATCCATCTCCTGCGCCATCAGCATAAAGACGACTCTCTGGACATCCACCGGGGGCCTCCTCGTTGACTGGCTTTCTGGGCGTTATCAGGCCACTTCCTCTGCTGCTTCGGGCTGAGGCCACTCGACGACCTCGAACGAGAGCAGCGTGGCGTGCGTGGCGACAGGCCCATCGCCTTCCGTCCTGGCGTGGCCCCTGCGGAACTCGTCGCTGTTCACCCAGCGTTGGAAGTCCTCTTCGGACCGCCATCGGGTGTAGACAAAGTAGCGGCTGTCGCCCTCCACCGGCCGGAGCAACTCAAAGCCCTCGAAGCCATCCATGTTCTCCACCTCGCGGGCGCGGCTGCCGAACCGCGCTTCCAGTTGGAGTCCTCCACTTTCCGGCACAGTGATGGCGTTTATCTTCACGACGCTCATTGCTCTCTCCTCTCTAGTTCTTCCAGCTGGCTCCCCACGGGCTCCCCAAGGCGGGAATGTCCGTTGCCTCTCCTTCGAACGACGTCAGCACGACGGGCTTGTCTGTCTGGGGATGCGGCATGACCATGACCGGCTGATTGAAAACTGCGGATAGAAGGTCCGGGCATAGGACCTCCTCCGGCCTGCCGACAGCAACTACTTCTCCCTCCGACATGACCATGACGCGGTCCGCATAAGCGCCGGCCAGGTTC
Organism: Dehalococcoidia bacterium; assembly: GCA_965219425.1. Lineage (GTDB taxonomy): Bacteria > Chloroflexota > Dehalococcoidia > Lucifugimonadales > Australimonadaceae > S5-327. The sequence continues at coordinate 2,151,925 of OZ244741.1, read as the reverse complement.
AAATCATGGAGCACCGCTAGCACGGCTCGCCCATCGTTCGCAAGTTGTCTGCACAGCGACATGACCAGCTGCTGATGGCCGATATCCAATGCGGCGGTGGGCTCATCCAACAAGACGACCGGCGTGTCTTGGGCAAGGACGCGGGCAAGTGAGACGCGTCGCTGCTCGCCTCCCGAAAGGGTCGGGTAGAGACGGTCGGCCAAGTGCAGCACCTGAGTGCTCCGCATAGCGCCTTCAGCCAACGCAAAGTCGGTCTCCGTGGGAGATTTCCACCGTGAGATATGCGGATGCCGTCCCATCAGCGCAACTTCTCGCGCGGTGAACGGGAACCGCAAGGGAGTGTGCTGGCTGAGCATCGATCGCAGACGGGCAAGGACAGCGGGCTTGGTGGCGCGCACCGCGCGGCCGCACACTTCGACCTCGCCTTCCATGGGCGGGAGGTCGCCGGCCAGAAGCGCGCAGAGCGTCGACTTGCCGGCGCCGTTCGGGCCTACGACCGCGAGCATTTCGCCGTGGCGGAGGTCCATTTCGACCTGGCTCACCAGCACCCTGTCCTGCACGGCGTAGCTAACGCAATTCGCTCTGAGACCTGACGTCATTCGATGCCGCCCCAATTCGAGCGCGTCCGGTGGACGAGCCATAGGAAGAAGGGGCCGCCGACCATTGCGGTGACGACTCCGAGCGGCAGTTCCGCGGGGACCACGACGGTCCGCGCGAAGAGGTCGGCCAATAGCAGCGCCGTCGCCCCGCCAAGGATGCTCGCCGGCAGAAGGAATCGGTGATCCGGCCCAACGATGAGCCTGATGACATGGGGCACGACCAGCCCCACGAACCCGATGATGCCCGCCACCGAAACGGCGGCCCCGGTGACGAGAGCGCTCAGGCCGATCACGCTCAAGCGCACGCGCTCTGTGGATACGCCCAGGTGGCGGGCCTCCCTGTCTCCGAGGGTCAGGAGGTTCAGCGAGCGGGCCCAGAGCGGCAGGAGCACAAGGCCCACGAGGAAGAGGGGAGTGACCGAGCTGACCACGGGCCACGTCGCTCCCCCCACGCTGCCCAGCGTCCAGAACGTGATGCTGCGGAGCTGGTCGTCGTCTGCGATGAACGTGAGCATGCCGGTGGCGGCGCCCGCCGTCGCGTTCACGGCGATCCCGGCAAGGATGAGCGTCGTCACCTCAGTTTGGCCGTACGTTCTCGCGACCATGTAGACGATGACGGTGGCGATAAAACTGCAGACGAACGCCAACACGGCAATACTGGTTGCGCCGAATATGGTGAACCCGAGGACGATCGCGGCCACGGCGCCGACGGCCGCCCCGCTGGACACTCCGATAATGCCGGGTTCGGCGAGGGGGTTCCGGAAGACGCCCTGTAGCGAAGCGCCCGCCACGCCCAAGCTCCCGCCGACCAGGATGCCCAGGACGACCCGAGGCAGGCGTATGTTCCAGAGGATCGCATCGGTCCGCGGCTCGAACGAGGCGCCCATCTCGATCCCTGCGTGACTGAGCAGGATAGAGAGCGCCTGCGCCGGTGGAATCTCTACCGCCCCCATGCCCACGTTCGCGAACAGGGCGGCGACAAAGAGCGCCAGCATGACCATGAGCAGCGTGGACGAGGTGAGCCGCGGCGTATCCGTGCGCCGACTTGCCGCCCGCCGGAGCGCGCGCAGCGGCGTCAGCGCTCTCGCTCCAATCATCGCCATCACTGGGCCGGCGCTAGGTCTGGATGGAATGCCCGCAGTAGCTCCATCAGCACCTGGCCCATGCGGGGGCCGCCGCCTCCGAAGTACTGGTCGTCGAAGTCGAGGATGCATCCCTCTTGCGCGGCGGCGGTCTCTCCTACACCGGGGATAGTCACGATTCCCTCACGCCCGCCGACTGACTCGAGCCCCCTGGTGAGCACGACGATGCAATCAGGGTCCGCCGCGGCAAGGGACTCTGCCGTCAGTGGTATTACTGCATCCGTTACGCCCAAGGCCGCCCCGCCGCTGATTGCGCCGCTGGCCTCGAATAGCCCGTGGCTCAGGTGTCCCTCTCCGCCCAGGAATAGCGTGTCGAGCCCGCGCATGTAGAGGAACACGGCGGTTGGCTGTTCCTGCGCCTGGGCCGAAAGCGCCTGGACCTCGCTGATCTGTGCTTCGAGCTCTGTTGCGAGCGCCTCGCCCCTGTTGGGGACTCCGAGCGCTTGGGCAATCCCGCGAATCTTCCGAGCCCCCCCGTCGACGGTGGTCACTGATTCGAGGACCACCACCGGCACGCCCGTGGCGCGAATCTGTTTGAGGACTTCCGGCGGGCCCGCATTGGTGTTCCCTATGACCACGGTGGGGTCCATCGAGAGAACGCCTTCGGCGCTAAGTCTCCTCTGGTAGCCGACCTGCGGGAGCTCCGTAGCTTCTGGGGGGTAAGTCGCGCTGGTGTCGACCGCAACCATGTTTTCCCCGAGCCCGAGAGCGTAGACCACCTCCGTAAAGTCGCCGTTCATGACCACGATACGACTGACGTCGTCCACGACTATCTCGTTCCCGTGGACGTCCACAATCGAAGCGGGCAACGCCGGGCCTGCCGGTCCCTGGGGCTCAGGCGCCGGCGGCACAGGAGTAGGAGTCGGCTCCAGGCGCGGCGTGGCCGTAGTAGTCGGGCGCGGCGCGGCCGTCGGAGTCGAAACCGGGGGCGCGGGCGTCGCCGTGGGAGGGATGGGCGTCGCAGTGGCGTCGGGCGTGGGCGGCGTGGGGGTGGGCTGTCCGCCGCAAGCGGCCAGCGCCATGAGGGCGGCGAGAGCGACGGCGGGGACGAGCGTCCTGGTGAGGCGGGACATGTTACGCATGTTCATGTGGTGCTCCGTGCTTCTGAAAACGTCGTCGCGGCCTTGCCCTTGGCGGGACAGAGGCTGGTCGGACGGTGAGAGTAGACCTATAGCTTTATAATTAGTATATACTAATAAGATAATTAAGTATACACATATTATGCAAGACTGCCAATCCTTCGCAAGCATGACCCATGAAAAGGGCCCCACGCGATTTCGCGTGGGGCCCTTTCGTGGCGCCCGGAGGGTGGCGGCCACCTTTCCTCTACCCTTCCTCCTGTGTCGGCGGCTTCTGCGGTTTGGCGATTCCGGCGAGAGCGGCGGCCATGATGTTCGTGGCCACGAACACAGCGAAGATGACGCTGTAGCTGTCCGTGACGTCGAACGCCAGTGCAGCCGCTAGGGGGCCTGCCGCCTGCGTCCAGTTCGTGAATGCGCGGGCGACGCCCTCAATCGAGCCGAGGTGATGGCGTCCGTAGTAGTCAGCGAAGGCAAGGCGCTGGAGCGTCACGGCGCCGCCCTGCGCGAGGCCATAGAAGACGCCCCATGCAATCGCCAGCAGCGGCGTGTCCACGGCAAGCAGCATGAGGAAGGCGAGCGCGTTCAGCAGGAAGTCCCCGGCGATGAGGTAGCGCACACTGAACTTGTCGCGCAGGAAGCCCGCGATGAGCGCTCCCACGGCGCCAATCGCGGAGTGGACGGCGAGCGCGGTTACGGCGACCGTTGTAGAGAGTCCGGTGTCCGTCATGTAGGGGACGGCATGGAGCATGACGCCGGTGCGCCCGAACCACCAGAGCGAGACGGCGATGATAAGCAGGTAGAGCGCGGGATGGCGCGCGGCCTGCCCTAGCCGCATGGAGGAGTCGGTCACGCGCAGGTCGCTGGATGGCCTGCCTGTTGCTGGCTCCGGCGGCTCGCCGTCCGGCAACAGCCCCATGTCCTCCGGCCTGCGCCGCAGCAGGAGAGCTGTGGGAACGGCCGATACGATGAGGATAAGGACGCCCGCGCCGAGGGAAGCTTCCCGCCAGCTGTACCAGCCGGCGACGAAAGCGATGAGCAAGGGCATGATTGACGATCCGGCGGGGAAGCCGAGACCTGCCAGGGCGGTCGCCTTGCCGCGCTTGGCGATGAACCAGTTCGGCACGATGACCGCGGAGGCGACGGAGAGGACGCCGGTGTTCATACTTCGCGCGAAGAGCTGTAGCGCGTACAGGTGCCACAGCTCCGACATGAAATACATGAGGACGAACGTCGTGCCGATTAGCGCGTAGGCGAAGGTGAGCGCCCAGCGGGGGCCGAATCGGTCCACGAAAGGCCCTGTCGCCAGCGCAGCCCCGCTGCCGATAAGCCCGCCGAGGCTGATTGCGCCGGTGAACTCAGTCCGCGACCAGCCGAACTCCTCCGTGATGGGTTTCAGGAAGATGCTGAGGACGGGGAACGTCTCTGTGCTAGCGCTGAAGCTGCCCAAGGCGGCGACGACGACGACGATCCATCCGTAAAAGAAGCGGGGCTTGCGGGGCTGGTCCGACGTGCGAGGTATTTTCAAGGTTTGGCGGCTGGGCGGAATGAGCCCGATGATAGCCCCATATGGCGGACGGCGTTGACCGCCGCTCCCGCGTCTCCGTATGCTGTGGCCGCAGCCGACCCCGCGCCGGGGCGGCAAGCTCCCTCGCTATCGAGGGCCCGCTAGTCGACCGGACCGGGTAGGCCGGCACGACGGACAGGAGGGCTTTCGCCGCATGAATGGCACGCTCACAGACGTGCCCGGCCTCGTGGTTGGACATCACACCGACGTCAAGAACGGCGCCGGCTGCACGGTGGTGCTCACGCCTGAGGGGACTGTCGGCGGAGTGGATGTCCGCGGCGCGGCGCCCGGAACGCGGGAGACGGACCTTCTGCGCTCGGAGAATACGGTCGTCGGGGTGAACGCGGTCGTGCTGAGCGGGGGAAGCGCGTATGGGCTCGCGGCTGCCGATGGCGTGATGGAGCTGCTCGAAGAGCGCGGCGTCGGCCACCGCGTCGGCCCGCATATCGTGCCTATCGTGCCTGCGGCGATCATCTTCGACCTCGGCGTGGGCAACAGCGACGTGAGGCCGCGGCGGGAGGAAGGCTACGCCGCCGCCAGCCGGGCCGTCGCGGGCCCCGTCGAGCAGGGTAGCGTCGGCGCGGGGACCGGCGCGACGGTCGGCAAGGCGTTGGGGCGGGAGCGCGCTATGAAGGGCGGTCTGGGGAGCGCCTCAATGGACCTCGGCGACGGGGTCGTGCTCGCGGCGCTGACGGTGGTGAACGCGGTCGGCGGCGTACACGACCCGGAGACGGGAGAGCTGCTCGCGGGCCCGCGCGGCGTCGACGGCGCGCCGGTGGACAGCGCGGCGGTCTACGCGGACCCCGGCTACGGGAGGGGCGCTCCGAGCGCGGGGCCTGCACAGCTTGGCAACACCACAATTGGCGTCGTCGCCGCCAACGTGCGGCTTACGAAGGCCCAGGCGAACCGGCTGGCGACCGTCGCGCATGATGGCCTGGCGCTGGCGGTCCGGCCTACTCATACGGTCCATGACGGCGACACGATGTTCGCGCTGGGGACAGGAGATGTCGACGCGCCGGACGAGTTCGCGCGGCTCTGCGCGCTGACGCCCACGGTTGTCGCGCGATCGATAGTCGCGGCTATCTGGAACGCGACGGAGATGCACGGCTTCCCGGCTGCTTCGGGGAGGCGCGGCGATGGCTGAACGTCCAAGCGTTTCGTTCGTCGGAGCGGGTAGGGTGGCCGGCGTGCTGGCGCCCGAGCTGGCGCGCCTCGGCTATCCGGTCGCGGCGACAGCTAGCCGTTCGCGAGAGTCGGCGGAGCGCGTCGCGGCCCTCGTCGGAGCGCGAGCGGCCTTGGTCCAGGAGGCCGTCGACGCGGCGGAGCTCGTCTTCATTACGACCCCGGACGGCGTCATCGGCGAGGTCGCGTCCCAGGCCCACTGGCGAGCCGGACAGTCGGTGGTCCACTGTAGCGGCGCGTTGACCCTCGACCCGCTGGCGCCCGCCAAAGCAGCGGGGGCCGCGGTAGGGTCGTGGCACCCGTTCCAGACGTTCGGCGGGACGACCTCGCTGGCGGGCGTCACGTTCGGCATCGAGGCGGAAGGCAGTCTCCTCGGCGCGCTCGAACGTCTCACGGAGGAGGTCGGCGGCTATTCGCTGCGCGTGCCCGCAGGCGCGCGGCCGCTCTATCACGCGGCGTCCGTCATAAGCTGCGGCTACCTCACCACGCTCTTGAACGAGGCGCGGACGCTCTGGGAGCGGGCAGGGTTGCCTCCGGAGTCCGCGATGCGGGCGATGGGCAAACTCGCCCGAACGACGATTGCGAACATCGAGACGTCCGGAGCCGCCACCGCGCTGACCGGACCGACGTCGCGGGGGGACCAGGGCACGGTGCGCCTGCACTTGGAGGCGGTGCGCGATGCCGCCCCCGAACTGCTGCCTCTCTACAAGGAGATTAGCCTGCGCTCAGTCGAGCTGGCCAGAGCGGCGGGTAGGCCGGGAGGCTCCATAGACTGGTCCGGGCTGTTCGGCGAGTACGTGGACAGGGGAGCGTAGCTATGCGGGTGCGCACAACCAAGCTGCTGGAGATGAAACAGGCCGGCGAGCGGATCGTCTGCGTCACCGCCTACGATTACGCGATGGCGCGGCTCGTGGACGAGGCGCAGATTCCCGTGGCGCTGGTCGGCGACAGCCTTGGGAACGTCGTACTGGGGTACGACTCCACCATACCGGTCACATTGGACGATATGGTCCGTCATACGCAGGCAGTCGTCCGAGGGTCCGAGCGCGCGCTCGTCGTGGCGGATATGCCGTTCATGACCTACAGCGTGAGCGTCGAAGACGCTATGCGGAATGCGGCGCGCCTGATGCAGGAGGGCGGGGCGCAGGCGGTCAAGCTCGAAGGCGGAACGTCCGTCGCCGAAGTTGTGCGACGTCTGACGGTGAGCGGCATCCCGGTGATGGGACACGTCGGCCTCACACCGCAGTCGGTGCACCAGCTCGGCGGTTACCGGGTACAGGGGCGCACTCTCATCGAGGCCCGACGATTGATGGGGGACGCCTTGGCCGTCGAGGAGGCGGGCGCCTTTGCGGTTGTGATCGAGTCAGCGCCGGGCGAGCTGGCCAGGCTGGTGTCGAGCAGGCTTACGATTCCGACGATTGGGATCGGCGCCGGGGCAGGCTGCGACGGGCAGGTCCAGGTCATCCACGACATCCTCGGCCTGAGCGCGCGCCAGCCACGTCACGCCAAACAGTACGCTCGGCTGAGCGACGTCATCCTTGCGGCGCTACAGGCGTACGCCGCCGAGGTGTCCGACGCCAGCTTCCCAACCGCCGGGCACACGACCGCTATCGACCAGAACGTGCTTCGCGAGCTAGAACGCCAAGGCTGATGCAGCGGCTATCGACCGTCGCCGCATTGCGGGCCGCCCTGCGCGACGCCCCCCGTCCCGTTGGCCTCGTGCCGACGATGGGAGCGCTGCACGAGGGGCATCTGTCGCTCGTGCGCGCCGCGCGATCGGAGTGTGCGGCGGTGGTGGTCTCTATATTCGTGAACCCGACGCAGTTCGTGGCTGGCGAGGACTTCGAGGCGTATCCAAGACCGCTGTCCGACGACCTCGCCAAGCTGGAAGCGGAGAACGTGGATTTCGCGTACGCGCCCTCGGCTGAAGAGATGTACCCCACTGGGTTCGCCGTCACCGTGCGCGTCAGCGGCCCGGCGTTGCCCCTCGAAGGCGAGGTTAGGCCGGGGCACTTCGATGGCGTCGCGACCGTTGTGGCGAAGCTGCTATCGCAGGCCGCGCCGGATAGGGCCTACTTTGGACGAAAGGACGGCCAACAGGTGGCGGTGGTCAAGCGCTTGGTTCGCGGCCTCGACTTGCCGGTGGAGGTCGTCGCTCTGCCCACGGTGCGGGAGGACGACGGGCTCGCGGTCAGCAGCCGCAACGTCTATCTCACGCCGGAGCAGCGGGCGGCGGCGCCGGCGCTGTACCGAGCGCTGGCGGCGGCGCGGGACCGCTTCCGCGCGGGCCGGCAACGCGCCTCCGATATCGAGGCCGCGTTCAGTCGAATCATCGAGGCGGAGCCCGGCATTGACGCAATCGACTACGTCGCGGCGGTCGACCCGGACACGATGGAGCCTTGGGGCGGCGCCGGGGAGTGCATGCTGGCGGCGGCTGTGCGGTTGGGAGGCGTGCGCCTGATCGATAACGTCATCCTGGACTGACCATGGCGCGAGAATCGGGCGCGAGGATCCGGTCCGCAACCGGCGAATCTTGCCTTGACACCCCGTCAAACGGCTCCCTAGAATCTTTCCGTGCAGGGAACTACGCCGCGCTTTGAACCGGCCCAAGGGCAGTCGTGGCGGAGTGTCCCTTCTTTTTTGCCCGTTTTTCCGGCCCTGCCGAGCGGCGGCGAGCGATGAGCACGAAGTACATCTTCGTGACCGGCGGAGTGGTCAGCTCCGTGGGGAAGGGCATCTGCGCGGCGTCCATCGGACGCATTCTCAAGAGCCGCGGGCTCTCCGTCGCCATCCAGAAGCTCGACCCTTACCTGAACGTCGACCCCGGAACGATGTCGCCTTACCAGCACGGCGAGGTCTTCGTCACCAAGGACGGCTGCGAGACGGACATGGACCTGGGCCACTACGAGCGCTTCATCGACATCGAGCTCACCGAGAGCTCGAATGTAACCGCCGGCCAGATATACACCCAGGTCATCGGCAATGAGCGCCGCGGGGTCTACCTTGGCGGCACCATCCAGACCGTCCCCCACGTCACCAACGCCATCAAAGCCTACATGCGCCACGTCGCCGAGGAGCGCTCCCCTGACGTCGTCGTCGTCGAAGTCGGCGGGACCGTCGGCGACATCGAGGGGCAGCCCTTCCTCGAAGCCATCCGGCAGATGCGGACCGAGGTCGGCCGCGACAACACCTACTACATACACGTCACGTTGCTGCCGTTCATCGGCGCTACGGGGGAGCTCAAGACAAAGCCGACGCAGCACTCGGTCCGAGAGCTCCGCGCCATCGGCATCCAGCCCGACGCCATCGTCTGTCGCTCCGATTTCGAGATACCCGACGACATCAAGGACAAGATATCTCTGTTCTGCGACGTGCGGCGCGACTCGGTGATCCCGATGCAGACGGCGAAGAACATCTATCAGGCCCCCATGATCCTGGAGGAATCCGGTATGGGCGACACTCTGGTGGCCGCCCTCGACCTCAAGGCGAAGGGGCGCGATCTGGTTGATTGGCGCTCTATGGTCAAGCGGATGATGGAGCCGCACACGGCGCTCCCCATCGCTGTCGTCGGCAAGTACGCCGACCTGCCTGATGCTTACATCTCCGTTCGGGAGGCCCTGCGGCACGCGGGGCTCCACATCGACCGCGACGTGGCAATCGATTGGGTGCAGTCCGAGGATATCGAGCGCGACGGAGCAGGCTCGTGGCTGGCCAATACTTCCGGCATCGTCGTGCCCGGCGGGTTCGGCGAGCGCGGCGTCGAGGGCATGATCGAGGCCGTCGCCTATGCCCGGGACCAGCGCCTGCCCTACTTGGGACTCTGCCTTGGGATGCAGGTCATGGTCATCGAGCACGCACGCAGGCTCGGCGGAATGGAGCTCGCCAACTCCTCCGAGTTCGACCCAGACTCGCCCCATCCTGTCATCGACTACATGCCCGACCAGCGGAAGGTGAGCGAGATGGGCGGGACGATGCGCCTCGGGAACTATCCCTGCGTACTGTCGCCCGGCTCGATTGCGGCGGCGGCCTACGGCGCGACAGAGGTGGTGGAGCGCCATCGCCACCGGTTCGAATTCAACAATAAGTACCGCGAGCCGCTTCAGGAGGCCGGACTGCTCGCCAGCGGACTATCACCGGACGGACGGCTCGTGGAGATTGTGGAACAGGTGGAGCACCCGTTTATGGTTGGGGTGCAGTTCCATCCGGAGTTCCGCTCCCGGCCCCAGGAGCCTCATCCCCTCTTCCGCACTTTCGTGACCACTGCCGCCCACGTCATCCGGGAGGGCGGCCAGCCTGAACTCCCCCTCGCCGACGGCTAGCCACCTGCCCGGGCCACAACCGGCGAAAGTAGGCGGGCGGGGCGCGACCCCTTCTCTACTCTCCCCCACAAACGGTGGAGAGGACTTCGAAGGAACGAACGGACTAGATCTCCTTGGTGAGCGTGGCGAGGAACTCTTTGTTGCTCTTGGTGCGTCCCATACGCTCTATGACGCGCTCCGTGGCCTCGGCCCCGTTGATGGCGTCCCCCGCTATCATGCTGCTCATCCGACGCAGCAGGTACACCTGACGCAGCGTGAGCTCGTCGAGCAGCAGCTCCTCCCTGCGCGTCCCGCTCCGCTGGATGTCGATCGACGGGAAGGTCCGCCGTTCCGCGAGCCTGCGGTCCAGGTGCAGCTCCATGTTGCCCGTGCCCTTGAACTCCTCGTAGATCACCTCGTCCATGCGGCTTCCCGTTTCCACCAAGCAGGCCGCCAGGACTGTCATGCTCCCGCCTTCCTCAGTGTTTCGCGCGGCCCCGAAGAAGCGCTTCGGAGGGTACAGCGCAACCGGATCGATACCCCCGGACAGCGTTCGCCCGCTCGACGGCACCGCCACGTTGTACGCGCGCGTGAGCCGCGTTATCGAGTCCAGCAGCACCACCACGTCCCGGCCGTCCTCGACCAGACGCTTCGCTCGTTCGAGGCAAAGCTCCGCCACCCGGCAGTGGTCCTCCACCGGCTCGTCGAACGTTGCGCTATAGACCTCTCCGTTTATCGAGCGCTTGACGTCCGTGACCTCTTCAGGCCGCTCCCCGATGAGCGCAACCATGATGTGGATGTCCGAGTAGTTGGCGCTGATGCCCGACGCAATCTGCTTGAGCAGGGTCGTCTTGCCAGCCTTGGGCGCCGCGACGATGAGACCGCGCTGGCCCCGCCCGACGGGCGAGAGGATATCGATCATGCGCGTGGCGATGTCGTGTGCGCCTGTCTCCAGCTTCATCTGCACGTCCGGGAAGATAGGAGTGAGCCGCTCGAAGCTCTTGCGCCGCCGCGCCACCTCCGGATCGAGCCCGTTGACCGCCTCCACCTTCGTGACCCCGACGTACCGCTCGTTCTCCCGCGAGTCCCGCACCTGTCCGAGCACCAGGTCCCCCGTCCGGAGCCCGAACCGCCGCACCTGCGACTGCGAAACGTAGGCGTCGGCCTGGCCCACTTTCCGTCCGTTGTGGCGCAGGAACCCATAGCCGTCCGGCAGGATTTCTAGGACTCCGCTCGCCAGCAGCACTCCCTCTTTGTTGGCGTAGGCCTGGAGCGTCTGGTACAGCGCGGCGTCGTGCGTTTTCGGGGGCGGGTCGTCGCCGTTCATACCGAGCTCATGGGCGATGGAGCAAAGCTCTTCGGTGGTCTTCACCTGCAGTTCCGCGATGTTCATGGGGACTCCATTGAGGACGCGCTTCGGCGCCTTTTCCCCTCTCCCGTATGCGGGGGAGAGCTAGGGCGGGGATGCCCCGGCGCCTGCGTTATCCGATTGTGGTCTAGTGTTGGGGTGTATATAGGAGAGAAGCGCCCGCGAACGGCGGGGCGTACTTTGGCTTGCGTTGGTGGCCTGGTGTGGGGTGTATGTGAGAGAAGCGCCCGCGAACGGCGGGGGAGTGGGACTTTACCTATCGAAACGCCGACGGCTGGGAGTCTGGATAGTTCTGCGCGAGAACGGAGGAGAAAGGCCGCGACCATTGCGCTGCATCTTCATTCTACAGCCCACCGTTTCGGCCTTCAACCACATACGGTCACGCGCAATGGCCGAAACCCTTACGAGGCCGACCGGGCGGGGCCCTTGTGCAGGCGGGCTAAGGAGTGGTCGCCGCGCCCTTCACTTTGCCAACGATTCGGTCAATATGAGAGGACTCGATGATCATGGGGCCGCCTTGATGGTCGTGGCGCCAGGCGACGATCTCGGAGACGATGCTGAGGGCGATTTCCTCGGGGGTGCGGCCGCCAAGGTCGAGGCCGATGGGAGCGTGGACTTGCCGTAGGCGCTCCTCCGGGACGCCCTTCCTCAGGAGCGACTCGTAGATCATGATCGTCTTGCGCTTGCTGCCGAGCAGGCCGACGTACCCTGCGCTGGTCCGTACTGCCGCCTCGGTAGCGTCGTCGTCGAAGTGGTGGCCTCGCGTGCCGATGACGATGGCGGTGTTGGGCGTGACGGGAAAGGCGCCGACGCCCTTGCCGTAGGAGTCGACGCTCACGGCCTCGGCCATCGGGAAGCGTTCTTGGTTGGCGAACTCGCGCCGGTCGTCGGTGACCATCACGCGGAAGCCCATCATCTGGGCGAGCCGCGCAACTTGCAGATTGACGTGGCCTCCCCCGATCAGCACGAGCAGTGCGGGAGCAGTGTAGCCCTCGACAAACACCTCGTCGCCCTGCGCAGTGTGGATGCGAGAGGTCTTGCCCATGGCCATCACGGCCTTGGCCGTCTCGATAGCCTCCGCGTCGAGCGCGGCATCGCCCAGGGACCCCTCGGACGCGCCGTCCTCGTGGGCGATGACGCGTGCGCCGATCTCCAGCCGGTCGCTGGCGACGAGGGTTGCGGTGGAGAGGCTGGCCCCTCCGGCGTAGGCATCGGCTATCTCCTTGGAGAGGTCGCGGAAGCCGGGGGCGTCGATAACGGGTTCGATGTAGAAGTACATCGTGCCTCCGCAGACCAACCCGTCACGTGCGGCGATGTCCTCGTTCAGGTAGTAGCGCTTGTAGAGGGGCCCCGTGCGCTCGCGGAGCGCCTCCTTGGCGGCGAACCAAATGTCGCCTTCGACGCATCCGCCGCCTAGCGTGCCGACGGTGGAGCCGTCCTGCCGGACGAGGAGCGCGGCGCCGGGCTTCTGGGGCGTCGAGCCTTGCGTGTGGACGACGGTCGCGACCACGAAGTCTTTGTTCTCCTTCGCGAGTTCGGCTGCTTCGTCGTAAACGCCTTTCATCGCTCCTCCGTTAGCCGCGCAAGCGGTCCGTCCCCTAGATTCTAGCACCCCCCGCGTGTCCCCTACCCATTGCTCCGGGATAGGAAGGAAGTTGTCCGCTTGCCTGCAAAGTTCATTGTGGCCGGGAGGGGTGGGTTGTTCGTGACTCCCCGCATCCGTATACTGACGGCGTTCCCAGAGCTTGAGTGGTTGCCGGATGCTCCCTCACGGTCCGACACGCCGACGCGGTAGCGGCGCCTCCGAGTTGGTTGGGTATCTAGGAGAAGGAGCACCGTATGCGGATTTACGTCGGAAACCTTAGCTACAGCACAAATGACGACGAGCTCAGAGTTGCTTTCGAGCAGTTTGGCGAGGTCGTCGAGGCGCGTGTCGCCATCGACCGCTACACCGAGCGGTCCCGTGGGTTCGGCTTCGTTGAGATGCCGGACGGCGGCCAGGCGCAGAGCGCAATCGCCGGTCTGAACGGCTCCGACCTTGCGGGCCGCACTCTCAACGTCAACGAGGCGCGCCCCCGCGAGGACCGCGGCTACCGCTAGCCTCTAGCGCGCAGCCCACCCGGGCGAAAGGCCCCCCGTGTCGGAGGGGGCCCTTTCGTACCGCCGAATCTCTCTCGTCTAGGGGCCCCGGCCCCTCCCTAACTCTCCCTCGCAGACGATGGAGAGGAGCAGGCTGCTTGGCCCCAATCGGCTGCGCCAGCTACACTAGGCTCGGTATGTTCTCTTCCGTTCTCATCGCCAACCGAGGCGAGATTGCTTGCCGCGTCATCCGCTCATGCCAGAGGCTCGGGGTCGAGGCTATCGCCGTCTACTCGGACGCCGACGAGAAGGCGCTGCACGTGCGGATGGCGGACCGCGCCGTCCATATCGGCGACGCCCCCGCCGCGGACTCGTACCTCAACGTGCAGTCCATACTCAAGGCCGCCAGGAAGGTGAAGGCGCAGGCCATCCATCCGGGCTACGGCTTCCTTTCTGAGAACCCCGCTTTCGTCGAAGCAGTCGAGAATGCGGACCTCGTCTTCATTGGACCATCGTCGGACATCATTCAGAAGATGGGCGACAAGGTGATGGCGCGCAAGCTGGCCAAGGAGGCCGGCGTGCCCGTCATACCCGGCACCGACGGCGAGATTGAGGACTCGGAGGCGGAAGCGGCCGCTCGGGAGATCGGCTATCCCCTCATGATCAAGGCGGCGGACGGCGGCGGCGGCATGGGCATCCGCCTCGTGCGGGAGCGGTCCGAGCTCGCGCAAGCCCTCGACCGCGCCCGCTCCCAAGCGCAGGGCGCCTTCGGCAGCAGTCGCGTCTACATGGAGCGCCGCGTCGAGGGAGCCTCTCACGTCGAGGTGCAGGTCATGGGCGACAAGCACGGCGGCGCCATCCACCTGTTCGAGCGCGACTGCTCGGTGCAACGGCGCAACCAGAAGGTAATCGAGGAGACCCCTTGCGCCAAGCTCGCTCCCCATGTGAAGGACGCCCTGCTGGACTCCGCCGTGCGCCTCGTCAAGGCGATCGGCTACACGAACGCCGGGACCATCGAATACCTCCTCGACGGCGATGGCGAGAGCTTCTATTTCTTGGAGATGAACACCCGCCTCCAGGTCGAGCATCCCGTCACCGAAATGGTCACCGGCATTGACCTCGTCGAGCTCCAGCTGCGGGTGGCGGCGGGCGAGCCGTTGAACATCGAGCAGGAAGAGATCGTCCAGAACGGCGCCGCCATCGAGGCCCGCATCTATCCAGAAGACCCCGTCATGCTCCTACCGACCGCCGGCACGGTCGTTGGGCTGACGGAGCCCAGCGGCTACAACGTACGGGTGGACAGCGCTCTCTACGAGGGGTACGAAGTCTCTCCCTACTATGAGTCGATGATGGCCAAGCTCGTAGTCCGCGGAAAGGACCGCGCCACCGCCATCGCCAACATGCAGACCGCCCTCGACGAGTACAAGATCGACGGTCTCGTCGTGAACATTCCCCTCATCAAGCGCGTCCTCGACAACAAGGACTTCAAGCGGGCCGCGTTCGACAACGGCTTCCTGGAACGGCTGCTCGACGAGCCCGCATCGCAGGACAAGCGCATCATCGCCGCTATAGCCTTGGCGATGGCGCTAAGCCAGGAGCGCGCCGACGCCCAGATGCCCAGCAAGTGGCGGATGTACGGTCGGCGCATGGCCATGGTGAACCGCTTCAGCAACGGAGCCCTCTAGTGAAACGTCTCCGCGTCAGAGTCAACGATGATTGGTACGCCGTCGAAGTCGGCGACACTTACCAGAGCCCCGTTGAGGTAGTGGTCGACGGCGAATCGTTCATGGTGGAGATCGGCAACCCCGCGGACGGCGACATGCCTCTCCCCCGTAAGCCGGCGCCCAAGGCCGCGCTACCCGGCCTGCGCGGCCTCACCCAAGGCGACGAGCGCGTCATCCGCTGCCCCCTGCCTGGCAAGATCGTCTCCATGACGCTCAAGAAGGGCCAGCAGCTGGAGGCCGGCGACGAGATATGCCTTCTGGAGTCCATGAAGATGGAACAGAGCGTCCGCATGGCCAAAGCCGGGGTTGTCAAGAACGTCAAGGTCAAGAATGACCAGGCGGTCAACACCGGCCAACCTCTCATCGAGATTCAGTAGCCCGTGACCAATCTTCCCTCGCCCGACGAGTTCGACCTCTGCTCGCTCGACGACCTGAAGGGCAGAACGGCCATGTCGTTCGAATTCGTGCACCCCAAGCACGGCCGTCATGAGATCGCCGTCTTCTGGGACGGCGGGCAGACCGGCGCGCTCGACAACTACTGCCCCCACGAGGGCGCCATGCTGAGCCACGGCTTCATCGAGCCCGGCGAAGTCGTCTGTCCCATCCACGCCGCTGTCTTCGACATCAAGACCGGCGAGTGCTTGGACAAGTACACGTGGGACGCCCAGGCCTACGAGACCGAAGTCCGCGAGGGCAGGGTCTGGGTCAAAGCCCCCGGTGAGAACCGCCTCTTCCGCTAGATATCCGTTCCGGTCTAACTCGCCACCGCCTGCGGCGGCAGCCCGTGCGGCGTTGATCAGCAAGCCCTGTGGTCCGACGGGCTCACCCCGAGCCGATTGGGCGGGACTTATCGGGAGGGCTCCGATACCTGGATTCCCGCCTGCGCGGGAATGACGGGAAGCCGGATAGGGCGGACCGAAGGACGCTCAGGGTTTGGCGGGGGCGGCAGCGGCATCGGGGGCGGCGGCCTCGCCTTCGTCCTCTTCCTCCTGGCCCTCTTGCACCTCGTAGAGGTCTTCTTGAGAGCGGATGTAGTCGATATAGAGCTTGCCGTCCAAGTGGTCGGCCTCGTGTTCGAGGGCTTGGGCGAGCAGGTCTGAGACGGCCTTGTAGCGGACGGGACTGCCGTCCAAAGCGACTGCCCTCGCCCAGACTTTCTCGGCGCGCAGGATGCGGCCTTGCCATCCGGGGAGACTGAGGCAGCCCTCGGTGACCTCGCGCTCGCCCTCTTTGCGGGTGACCTCCAAGTTGACGAGAACGGTCGGGTCTTCGTCCTCGGGCATCTGGATGACGCATATTCGTTTGAGGGAGCCGACCTGGTTCGCCGCGATGCCGACGCCGTTGTAGTGGCGCATGGAGTCAATCATGTCGTCGGCGAGCTTTCGCAGCGCGAGGTCATCGAGCTTGCGCACCTTCCGGGCGCGCTCCCGCAGGATGGGGTTCGGTATGTAGTGCATGGGCAGGACGGCCATAGGGAGATTATACGGCGCCGGACTGGGGCTAGCCGCGCTCTTGAGCGCCCACACGGTAGGACTCCCGCACCCATTCCATGACCTCGTCGTCGAGGTCTTCGGGGCGCGTGACGCGGAGCAGGTGCACGTGGACGTCCACGATGTCGGCGGGGAGGTCGGGAACGTCCACGTAGGGGTTCGGGCCCTGCTTCTCGATAACGGCGGTGAACTGGAGCTTGTAGCCGGCCATGACGGTCACACCACGTTCACGGGATCCACGTCCACGCGCCAGGCGGGGGGGATGCCGACCTTGTCGAGAAGGGCGCGGGGCTCGGGGGCCCGCACGATGATATGCCACTGCCAGGCGTTTCTGACTCGCGGGGGGTAGGCGGGAGCGGGCCCGATAATCTCGACCTCGTTCATGTCCCACTCACGCCGGATACGGCGGAGCAAGCTCCCGAAGCGTGACGCTTCTATGGCGGCGGTCTTCTGGTCGGAGTGGGCGTAGAGGAGCCTGACGAGCTTGTTGACGGGCGGATTGCCGTGGATGCGGCGCCGCTCGATCTCCTCCTCGTAGAAGGCGGCGTAGTCCTGGGCGGCGGCGGTCTGTATGGCGTAGTGGTCCGGGAGGTAGGTCTGGACAACGGCGCGACCGGGCTCGCGGCCCCGGCCGGCCCGACCGGCGACCTGGGTGAGCAATTGGAAGGCGCGCTCAGGGGCGCGGAAGTCCGGCATGTGCAGTCCGACGTCCGCCAAGACGACGCCCACGAGGTCGACGGACGGGATATCGAGTCCCTTGGCGACCATCTGCGTTCCGACGAGGACATCCGCATCGCCGTTGGCGAAGGCTTTCAGGAGACGCTCGTGGGCGCCCGCATTCGTTACGGCGTCGCTGTCCCAACGGAGCACGCGCGCCTCGGGAGCCAGGACAGCCACCTCCTCCGCGACGCGTTGCGCGCCGATGCCGAGGTAGCGGATGCGGTCGCTCTTGCATCGCGGGCAGCGCGAGGGCACGCTGCGACGCCGTCCGCAGTGGTGGCAGAGGAGCCGGTCCCCCCTCCCCTGCGCTTCGCCGCGTTCGCCGACGGGTCCGGAGGCGAGGCGGTGGTAGGTCAGGGGCGTCGAGCACCGAGCGCACCGCATCACGGACCCGCAGCTCCTGCACTCGACGACGCTCGCAGCTCCCCGCCGGTTCAGGAAGAGCACGGCCTGCCGGCGGGCCGCCAAGGTCTCTTGAAGGCTGTCGCGGAGCAGCCGGCTGAAGATGCCGCGATTCCCGCCCCGCAGCTCCTCGCGCATGTCGACGACCTCGACGCGGGCGAGGCCGACGGTCGCGCCGGAGCGTTCGAGGCGGTCGGGGAGCTCGAGCTTGCCAATCTCGCCGCGCTCGGCCCGGTAGGCCGTCGCCAAGTCGGGAGTCGCGCTCCCGAGCACGACGACCGCGCCGGTGAGGGCGGCGAGCCGCTCGGCTGCGTCGCGCGCGTGGTAGCGGGGCGAGGCCTCGTCCTGTTTGTACGTCCACTCGTGCTCCTCGTCGAGGACGATGAGGCCGAGATTGTCGATGGGGGCGAACAGGGCGCTCCGGGGACCGATGACGACATCGCGCTCCCCGTCGAACACGCGCCGCCACTCCTGGGCGCGCCTGGCAGGGGAGAGCGCGCTGTGCAGCACGCCGACGCGTCCGGGGAAACGCGCCTCGAAACGCTCCAGCGCCTGGGGAGTGAGGGCAAGCTCGGGGACGAGGACTATGGCGCGGCGGCCGCTCGCGAGGCCGTGGGCGATTGACTGGAGGTAGACCTCGGTCTTCCCGCTGCCGGTGACGCCGTGCAGCAGCCAGACGCGGGGACTGGAGTCGGGGTTGTCGAGGCCGGCGTTGATGGCGGCCAGGGCGCGCTGCTGCTGGGCCGTCGGCAGGAGCGACGGCCTGGGCGGACCGGGCGCCGCCGAAGCGGCTTCGAGCCTGGCGAGTCCCGCCGCGATGAGCGCTGCGACCGCAGCAGGCCCGAACCGCTTGCGAGTCTCCGTTGCGTCGAGCGGTCTGCCCTTCAGCAGCTCGTCGACGAGCGCGGTCCGCGTCCGAGCGCGCGGGTGGCCGGCGGCGTAGGCGCGGAGGGCGGCATGGTGGGCGGCCACGAGCGCCTGCTTCTGCCGAGCGCCCTTTGAGCGAGCGCTCGCCGGACGCGGTTCGGCGGAGCTTTGCCATTCAACCGCCGCGCCGGACTCGACCAGCGCGCGGACCGCGTTCCGCGCCCAAGGGCCCAGCGTCCGCACGAGAGAGCTGACCCGGCGCTGCCGCGGCTCCGAGCGTAGGTAGGCGAGCAACCGCTGAGCGCCGCGCGAGAGGCGGCCGGGGTCGGCGGGCTCCTTGGCGAACTTCACGTAGGCATGTGAGCGGGACCGCAGGTCCGGCGGGAGCATGAGCGCGAGCGCGTCGTAGAGAGGCGCCATGTAGTACTCCGCGATCCACTCGGCGAGGGCGATTCGCTCGGGCGTTAAGAGGGGCGTCTGCTCGACCAACGACTCGACGGGCTTGGCGTATCCGACATCCGTCGTATCGCGGAGGGCGACGACCACGCCGTGGAGCGTGCGCGGACCAAAGGGGACGCGGACGAGGCAGCCGGGCCGGACGTCGAGGTGCTGGGGTATCGAGTAGGTGAAGGCGCCGCCGGGCTTCCCCGTGTGCGCGTCGACCGCCACCTCTGCGTAGCGGACGGCGGGGGCCGCGCTGTCGCGGGAAGCCGTTGGGGCGTCCGTTTCATGTGAAAGCGAGACATTCTGAGACATTTAGGGCCACGCCGCTCGTGGAGAGGGAAGTCGCCCAGGGTGGGGCGGCCCCGTCCACGGAAGGCCATCGTAGGCGAGGCGGGGCGCTGGCGGAAGGGGCGCGTGTCGCCGGACGCGAAACTCTCACAACAGGAGGAGGCAAGGAGCCCCGTCGATGAAGGAGGAAGGTAAGGCTAGCGCTTGCCGCTCTGGGTGCGCTCTTTGATGCGGGCGGCTTTCCCTGAGAGGCCGCGGAGGTAGTAGAGCTTGGCGCGGCGGACGATGCCTCGACGGACCAGCTCGACGCTGTCCACGTTGGGAGAGTGGAAGAAGAAGGAACGCTCGACGCCGATGCCGGACGCGACCCGGCGGACGGTGAAGGAGCTGGAAGGGCCGCCCCGACGCTTCCGGATGACGACGCCCTGGAAGCTCTGCTGGCGCTGGCGCTCGCCCTCGCGGATCCAGACGTTCACCTTCACGGTGTCGCCCGGCTTGAACTCGGCGATCTTCTCGTTGGGTTGGAGTGCAACTGCTTCGCGCGCTTCCATGAACGTTCCCCCGGGCCGTCTCGCGGCTCCTCGTACGGGCCCGCGCGGCGGCGGGCAACCCCAAAAGTATACGAGGGCGTGGCGCCTCGGAGCAAGGCGGCTACGTGGCGGAGATGGTGTGGACCCTGTCCAGCATCGCGTCCCATGGGTCGCGCCGGGGAGGGAGGGAATCGGCCTGAAGCACCTGGCAGCCATTGTTGCGCCAGCACACGAGGGCTCCCGACCTGCCGTCGATCAACGCATCGGCGGCGGCGACGCCCATGCGGGTGCCAAGGATGCGGTCGAACCGCGACGGCTGACCGCCGCGTTGGATGTAGCCGAGGACGGTGTAGCGGGCGTCGTAAGGTTCGGCGGACTCGTTGATCAGACCCGCGAGCTCGGCGGCGCTCCACCGCGCCCCTTCCGCGGAGACGATGATGAAATGGCGCTTCCCCCGGCCCCAGACGCCTCGTATCTCGTTGAATATGTCCTCCAGCTCGATGGGACGCTCGGGGGTCAGCACCATCTCGGCGCCGGTGGCGAGGCCAGCCTGTACGGCGATATAGCCGCAGCGCCTGCCCATGACCTCTACGATCATGGCGCGGCGATGGGCGCTGGCGGTGTCGCGGAGGCGGTCTATCGCCTCCATCGCGGTGTTGATGGCGGTGTCGGCGCCGATGGTCACTTCGGTGCCGGGCATGTCGTTGTCGATGGTGCCGGGGATGGTGATGGTGGGCATGCCGAGCTTGTGCAGCTCCCAAGCCCCGGCCAGGGAGCCGTCGCCCCCGATGACGATCAGTCCATCGAATCCCTCGGACCTCAAATACTGGACGGCGTCCCGGCGGGGGCCGTCTTGGAAGAAGGCCTCGCAGCGCCCCGCGCCGATGATGCTTCCGCCGCGTTGGAGGGAGCCGGACACCGAGCGGGTCGTCATTCGCTCGGCGCGGTGGTCGAGCAGACCGTTGTAGCCGTCCCAGAAGCCCCAGACGTCGACCGAGCGGTAGAGCGCGGTCCGGGTGGCCGCGCGGATGGCGGAGTTCATGCCGGGAGAGTCGCCGCCGCTTGCGAGGATGCCTATCTTTTTCACGCCCAGGATTGTACCAAATCCCGATCGTGAGATGAGCCTTCCGGCAGGCCGTCGTGCGGCGGAGGGCAGGACTCGCCGGTTGACGGAGCCGCCTCGTTCTCGATATGATGAGGATGTCTGGTGGTTAGAGCGGAGTGGACCCACCCGTACCCATCCCGAACACGGAAGTGAAACGCTCCAGCGCTGACGATACTGGTAGGGCAACTTGCTGGGAAAATAGGCCACTGCCAGGCTACATAAAGAACGCCCGCGCATTCCGGCCCATTGAAGGGTTCTAAGCGCGGGCGTCTTGTGTTCTTGTGAGGAGAGCTCAACGGCATGGCGGCGACGTGGGGCGAGTTCGAGGACGCCGAGCCTGCGATGGCTGATGCGGGCAGAGCGTTATTCTACTTCCTCGATGAGCCCAGGTTGGGCCTCGGCATCCTCGCCACAACACGCCTCGACGGCGGCCCACGGGTCCACCCCTGTTGTCCGATGATCATGGAAGGCCATCTATTCGCCTTCCTGATTCCTTCCCCCAAACGTGACGACCTGCACCGAGACGGTCGCTACGCGCTGCACTGCTACCCTCCGCAGGCCAATGAGGACGCCTTCTACGTTACGGGCAGGGCGATGCTCGTAACGGACGCAGCAATTATCGCGAGGGCGAAAGCCCAGTACCTCGCCGAGCGGCGTTGGGAGGTTCCGCCATTCGATTTCGACGAGCAGGAACTCTTCGAACTGCTTGTCGAACGGGCCCTGCTGACCGAGACCGATGGTCACGGCGACCCCAACCCGCGTCATACGGTGTGGAAGGCGCACTAGCAACCGGCGCCGCGACGCCAAGGGACTTGTTCCTGCGCGGCGCCGCTGAACGTGCGGCTGGAGCTCCCACAAGTCGCGACCTGACAAGCCTCGCACTGCGGACTTCAGAGTTCGGTCCTCGGCTCCGTGGTTGGGCTCCTTTTGCGGACGGCAATCCATGTCGGGCGCTTCGTCGTAGGACCAGATAGAAACGACTACTCGCCGTGCTGATGTTCGATGCTCGAGCACGCATTCTAGGCGTCAGCAATGCTCTCGTCGGGTTTACAGCCAGGCGTGCGCGCGCATAGAATATTTTGTGTACGGAACATTGAGGTTGGGGGGGCGAGAACGCCTCGAACGGGGTAGTTGTGACTGAGCAGCCGATGACGGACCGCCCCGGCGAGCCCACGATGGCGGAACTGCTGGAAGAGGAGACTCCTCCGCGGGAACTCCGTCGTGGCGACATCGTCGAGGGGCAGGTGATGGGGGTCGACCAGGATGGCATCCTCGTCTCGGTCGGCTACAAGTCGGAAGGTATGGTCCCTGCACGCGAGTTCCGCTCGATAGGCCCAGACCCTGCGGCCCGCTACCAAGTCGGCGATTCCATACGCGTTTACGTCCTCGATACCATGGGACGAGAGGGCCAGGTCGTGCTGTCGGTCGACCGCGCCCGCGCGGCCGGCGCATGGGTGGAGCTCGAAGCGGTCGAGCAGAGCGGCGGGACCATATTCGGGCGTATCGTCGGCCATAACCGGGGCGGCGCCGTGGTGGACATCGACGGGCTGCAAGGGTTCGTGCCGCTGTCACAGGTGTCGTTGCCCCCTGGGTCCGATCACGATTCCGCCCTGGCGGCGCGGGTCGGCGAGGAGGTTACGCTGAAGGTCCTGGAGGTGAACCGCAAACGGAACCGTGTCGTTCTCTCAGAGCGCGGCGCCCTCCGGGAGCAGCGAGAAGGCCTGAAGGACCAATTGCTCGACCAGCTGCAGGAGGGCGACCGTCGGCATGGCCGGGTGACGGGCATCTCCAGTTTTGGCGCGTTCGTGGACATCGGCGGGGCGGACGGCCTGATACACATCTCTGAGCTCTCGTGGACCCCCGTCACGAAAGTCGAGGAGTGTGTTCACGTAGGCCAGGAGGTCGACGTCGAGGTGATGCGGGTTGACCGTGAGAACCGTCGCATCGCACTCAGCCTCCGCCGTCTGGAGCCGACGCCCTGGGAAACTGCCGCGGACCGGTTCGCCGTCGGCCAGCTGGTCAACGGCGCCATCACTAAACTTTCCGATTTCGGGGCCTTTGCGCGCGTGGATGGCGCCATCGAGGGGCTCATTCATATTTCCGAATTGACGGAAAGGCACATCCGGCATCCAAAGGAAGTGGTGGATGTGGGAGATACAATGACTCTGAGGGTCGTGAGCCTGGACTTGGAGCGCCGCCGTCTTGGTCTAAGCCTACGCCGCGTGGAGGACGACGACTCCGTCACCGAGTACCACGATCCGGTAGAGTACTATGACCCCTACGGCTTCGATTCCGAAAGGGACCGGTAAGCTCGCGCCGTAAAGCGGGTTGTGGTTAGATAGGGAGCGGAACTTGTCATGGCCAGTAGATTCGAAAAATTCTCTGAACGCGCCCGCAGGGTGCTGTCGCTTGCCCAAGAGGAAGCGCAGCGCTTCAACCACAACTACATAGGCACAGAGCACATTCTTCTCGGCCTCGTGCGAGAGACGGACGGCGTCGCCGCGCGCGTCCTCAGCAGCTTGGGGGTTGAGCTTTCGAAGGTCCGCTCGGCGGTCGAGTTCATCATTGGCCGAGGGGAACGCCCCTCGCCGGGGGACATCGGCCTGACGCCGCGCGCCAAGAAGGTCATCGAGCTGGCGGTCGACGAGGCGCGCCGGCTGAGCCACCACTACATCGGGACGGAACACCTGCTCATCGGCATTATGCGCGAGGGCGAGGGCGTCGCCGCCGGCGTGCTCGAAAGCTTGGGCGTTTCGCTGGACAAGGTCCGCGCGGAGACGACGCGCATCCTGAACCAGAGCGTCTCGCAGAGCCAAGGGCAGAGCCGTTCGAGCACCCGCACGCCGACGCTGGATCAGCTAGGCATCGACCTCACTGCGGCTGCGCGGGCCAGCAAGCTGGACCCGGTCATCGGCCGCAGTAAGGAGATCGCCCGCGTCGTTCAGATCCTGAGCCGGCGCACCAAGAACAACCCGGTGCTCATCGGACCGCCCGGCGTCGGCAAGACCGCCATCGTCGAGGCGCTCGCGCAGCAGGTCACGACCGGCGACGTGCCGGAGAACCTGTCGAACCGCCGCGTAGTGACACTGGACATGGGCGCGCTGGTCGCGGGCACCAAGTACCGGGGCGAGTTCGAGGAACGGCTGAAGAAGGTCGTCGAGGAGATTAAGTCGGCGGGGAACTGCATCCTGTTCATCGACGAGATGCACACGATGGTCGGCGCCGGGGCTGCTGAGGGTGCGGTCGACGCGGCCAACATCCTGAAGCCGTCGCTCGCCCGCGGAGAGCTGCAGTGCATCGGCGCGACGACACTCGACGACTACCGCAAGTACGTCGAGCGCGACCCGGCGCTCGAACGGCGCTTCCAGCCGGTGAACGTCGAGGAGCCCACGACGGAGGAGACGGTCGAGATTCTTCGGGGCATCAAGATTAAGTTCGAGGAGCACCACGGCGTCACGATAGAGGACGAGGCGCTGCAGGCGGCTGCGACCCTCGCATCGAGGTTCATCGCCGACCGCTACCTGCCCGACAAGGCCATCGACCTGATGGACGAGGCTGGCTCGCGGGTGCGCATCCGCACCAGCGGCACGCCGCTGTCTGTAAAGGAATCGCAGAAGGTGTTGGAGACCGTCCGCCGCGAGAAGGACGAGGCGATCTCCGGTCAGCAGTACGAGT
This sequence comes from Dehalococcoidia bacterium, assembly GCA_965219425.1. Taxonomy (GTDB): domain Bacteria; phylum Chloroflexota; class Dehalococcoidia; order Lucifugimonadales; family Australimonadaceae; genus S5-327. The sequence continues at coordinate 2,127,365 of OZ244741.1, read as the reverse complement.
ACGCGGCCGAGCTGCGCGACCGTGAGCTGAAGCTCGCGGACAAGCTGCAGCAGCTGCAAGCCGAATGGCAAGCCACCTCCACGGAGGACCAGCCGATCGTCACCGGCGAGGAGATCGCGGAGGTCGTCAGCATGTGGACCGGCATCCCGGTCACGCGCATGGCGGTCGAGGAGACGGAGCGCCTTCTGCACATGGAGGAGCACATCCACCGCCGCATCGTCGGTCAGGAAGAGGCGATCGTGGCCATCGCCAAGGCAGTCAGGCGGGCGCGCGCCGGTCTGAAGGATCCGCGCCGACCCATCGGCAGCTTCCTCTTCCTCGGCCCCACCGGCGTCGGTAAGACCGAGCTGGTGAGGGCGCTCGCGGAGTTCATGTTCGGCTCCGACGAGGCGATGGTGCGACTCGACATGTCGGAGTTCATGGAGCGGCACACCGTCGCGAGGTTGGTCGGCGCGCCTCCGGGCTACGTCGGTTACGAGGAAGGCGGTCAGCTGACCGACGCGGTGCGTCGGCGCAGCTACACCTGCATCCTGCTGGACGAGATCGAGAAGGCGCACCCCGACGTCTTCAACATCCTGCTGCAGATATTCGACGACGGCCATCTGACCGACGCCAAGGGCCGCAAGGTCGATTTCCGGAACACGATCGTCGTCATGACCTCGAACATCGGGTCGGACCTGATCAAGCGCGACACGTCCCTCGGGTTCGCGATGCTCGATCAGGCGACGATGGCGGACAACGCCTACGAGAAGATGAAGGGCAAGGTGGTGGACGAGGTCAAGCGCTTCTTCCGCCCCGAGTTCCTGAACCGGATCGACGGGCAGATCGTCTTCCACGCGCTGACGCAGGAGCACATCGTCAGCATCGTGGACCTGATGCTGAACGAGGTCCGCAAGCCGATGCTCGAGAAGGGCCTCAGCTTGGAGGTCACCCAGGCCGCGAAGGAGTGGCTCGGCGAGAAGGGCTTCGACACGACGTTCGGCGCCCGCCCGCTGCGCAGGATCATCGAACAGAAGATTGAGGACCCACTCTCCGACGACGTGCTCAGCGGCGCCTACCAGCCCGGCCAGACGGTGGTGGTGGATCTCAATACAGACGACGACGAGCTGGTCATCAGCCCGCGGGTCGAGGCGGCAGCGAGCAGCTAGGCGGGAACTGGAATCGGACTCGAAACGGGGGAGTCGTCACAACTCCCCCGTTCCTTTTTAGCGATGACCACCGGAAGCCTCACCATCCGTCCCGAACGGCGGGCCGACGCACCGGCGATACGGATGGTGCATGAGCAGGCCTTCGGCCGTCCTGACGAGGCGGACCTCGTCGATAGGCTCCGCGAGGACTCAAGCTACGTCGCCGAGCTGTCGATCGTGGCCGAGCTCGACGGCGATGTCGTCGCGCACGTCCTGTTCACCGTTGGGAGCATCGAAGGGCGGCGGGGGCGGTCGCCGGCGCTCATCCTCGCGCCGGTGGCCGTGCGGCCCGACCACCAAGGCAAGGGCATCGGGACGTTCCTCATTGAGCGGGCCATCGCCACGTGCAAGCAGTCCGGACGCGCCGACTTTATCGTGCTCGTCGGCCACCCCGCCTACTACCCGCGCTTCGGCTTCGTGCAGGCGGACACGTTCGGCGTAACGGCGTCGTTCGCGCATCGTCCCGAGGCGGTGATGCTCCTGAAGATTGGCTTCCTCACGCCCGAGCCGGGTGAGATTCGTTTGCCGGAGCCGTTTGAGGGGATCGACTGAGGGAAGCGTTCCGGACCGCTCTCGCGAACGTGACATTCGCCCCTTGCGAGGTTGGAGATCGTTCCTGCACGATGCGGCTCGTGGCTCGCGATACGAATAAGACGACCTTCCTCTGCAAGGACTGCGGGCATACGTCCCCCAAGTGGAACGGACGCTGCCCGTCCTGCGGGGCGTGGGGAACGACAGTCGAGTTCACCGAGCCGAAGCGGAACGGCAGGCAAGCAGCGCCTCGGGCGCGGCTCGGGCCGACGGACCCGGCGGCCAGGCCTCTTGTAGAGCAGTCCCTGTCCGACGGCGCGCGCGTCTCGACGGGCCTTGACGAGCTCGACCGCCTGATTGGCGGAGGGGTCGTGGGCGGCTCGGTCCTTCTCTTGGCCGGCGACCCCGGCGTCGGAAAGTCGACGCTGCTCCTGCAAGTCGCGGGCCTCGTCGCGGGCGGCGGGCGGCGCGTCCTTTACGTATCGGGCGAGGAGTCGGGGGCGCAGGTCCGGCTTCGGGGCGAGCGGCTCGGCGTCAGCGACCCCGGTGTGCTGTTCGCCGCGGAGACGGATGCCGAGGCCATAGGAGCGCTGCTGCGGGAAGCCCGACCTGACCTGCTGATCGTGGACTCGGTGCAGACGCTCGCGTCGTCTGACGTCGCTTCGACGGCGGGGAGCGTCACGCAGGTGCGCGAGTGCGCCCAGCTGCTGCTGGGTTGGGCGAAATCGTCCGGCACGCCCACGTTCATGACGGGGCACGTGACTAAGGACGGCGCCATCGCGGGACCTCGGATGCTGGAGCACATGGTGGACGTGGTGCTGGCGATGGAAGGGGAGGCCATCGGCAGTCTGCGGCTGCTCCGATGCTCGAAGAACCGGTTCGGCTCGACCAACGACGTGGCGCTGTTCGAGATGCGGAACGACGGCCTCGCCGAGGTCGCCGACCCGTCGTCGATGCTCGTGCGCGAGCGCGACGCAACCGCTCCGGGGTCGGCCATCGCGGTGACGATGGAAGGCAGCAGACCCCTGCTGTGCGAAGTCCAGGCGCTGACGAACGTTTCCCCGTTCACGCCGCCTCGGCGTTCGGCCACGGGCGTCGATTTCAACCGGATGGCCATGCTCACCGCCGTGCTGTCGAGGCGGGCAGGCTTGGCGCTTGGAAACCAGGACGTGATGGTGAACGTCCCGGGCGGGCTGCGCATCGCCGAGCCCGCGCTGGACCTGGCCATCGCGGCGGCAATCTCATCGAGCAGCCTCGACAAGCCGATCGACCCAGCGACCGTCCTCATCGGCGAAGTGGGGTTGAACGGCGAGGTCAGAAGCGTCTCGCATGTGGAGCGCCGGCTGAATGAGGCGTCCCGCCACGGGTTCGAGCGGGCGCTCTTGCCCAGGGCCGCGCTCCGTAAGTTGCCCGGCGCCTTGGGAATCGAGGCGGTGGGCGTCGATGGCGTCAAGGACGCAGTGCGCGCGGCGACCGCCGCCGGACGCTCCCATTCCTGACCTTCCGCCAGAGAGACAAGGCGCTGGCGCGTTGACCTCAGCACATCTTGCAGATAACTTTCGCCCGTTCGCGGCGGGAATCATCGGCTCGAAGATGTGTCCCGCGATTAACTGGGAGGTGTCCGGTGAGGTCTTTGAAGCGATTCCTGTTGCTGTCGACCGCGTCGATGGCGCTCGTGCTTGGCTTGGCCGCCTGCGGGGGCGATGACCCGACGGCGACACCGACCGCAGTCCCGCCAACGGCGACGCCCACGCCCATTCCGCCCGGCGTTACGCCGCCTCCCCCGACATCGACGCCAACGCCTCTTCCCCCGGGCGTCACGCCTCCTCCCGCCCCGGCGCCGACCGCGACTCCCGTGCCTCCTACCCCCACGCCGTCCGAACGCGACTTCGAGGAGCACTTCCGCAACAGGACAATCGAGGTCACCGTCCCGTACGCGCCCGGCGGGGGATACGACACCTTCGCGCGCCTGTTCGCCCGCTACGCGGGCCCCCATTTCCCCGGCGAACCCCGGTTCGTCGTCCGCAACCTCGTAGGGGCCGGCGGCGAGCGCGGGGTGGTCAAGGTCTTGCGGGACGGCAGCCGCGAAGGCTTCTCCACGATCGTCATCCACCCGCGCTTCTTCAAGCGGGAGTTGCTCGGCGACGACGTCCCCGAGTTCGACCTGGAGACAACGAACCTCATCGGTACGCCCACGGCGGTGCAGGGGCAGGCGAGCTCCACGTGGATGATGCGCGAGCGTTTCGGCGACTACCCCATGACGTGGGAAGGCGCCGTGTCCTTCGCCACCAACCGCGGCTCGCCCCTCACCAGAGGGGGGAACGCCGTGGGGGACGGCGGCACTGTCGCCTCCACCTTCATCGAGGCCCTAGGCGGGCCGGTCAAGATGGTCTACGGGTACGGCGGCAGCTCCGAGGTTATGGCGGCGTTCGACCGGGGCGAGACCGACCTAGGCCCTTGCGGCAGGGCCAACACCACCGCGCTCTTCCCCGAGTGGGTCGCTGACGACCGTTGCGTGCCTCTCTGGCGCGTCGGGCCGCAGGACCCGAATGAGGATCCGGAATACGTCGATTGGGTGACCAACGTGCAGGGCGAGGAGATACCGCCCCACCTCTTCGACATCATTGAGACGAACGAGGGCGAGCGGCAGGTCTACGACCTCATCGAGACGGTCAACGACCAGCTCTCCCGGACCTACGCCATTCCCGCGGGCGTGCCGGAGGACATCGTGGCGGTCTGGCGAGCGGCGTTCAAGGCGACGATAAAGGACCCGGAGTTCATCCAGGCCGCGGGACTCCTTGGCAGGGACGTCCTCTACGGCAGCCCCGAATCCATGGATGCGAGCCTGGAGGCGGGCCGGCTGGCGTTGCAAGACGCGTCCCTACTGGAGCTCTACACGAAGATGTCCGGCCCCGCGAACTAGGCGGCAGGGCGGCATAGGGCCAATGGGAAGCGGGCTCCGGCAACCGGAGCCCGCTTCTCGTTTCATTGGGTGGCGGGGCTGTGCGGGAACTGGGCGACATGCCCTGGAACAGTGCTGGCGGTTGCTCAGCGACGCTCTAGGTCAGCACTCCCGACGGGCATCTAGCCCGCGCCCGCAGCGAGGGCGCTAGAGCGAGTAGAGCCGTCGGGGATTATCGTCGAGAATCTTCCGCACCGTGTCGGGAGGAAGCTTCCCTTCCTCCCGCAACCGCTGCATAGCCAGTATCTCGGACGACGTATCGTCGTGACCGTAGTCCGTCCCGATGATGATGTTGTCGTCGCCCGCGTTCTCTATCACGTACTCCAGATCGTCCGTGGTCTGGCAGGCGACGTACATCCGGTTCTCGCGCATCAGAGCACCGCCGGGGAATTCGCGTCCGCTGTTGCCGAACCGGATGGAGAGGTCGTTCAAGGCGTAAGGGACCCACTGAGAGCTGGTCTCGACGAAGCACCATCTGAGATCGGGGAACCGCTCGGGAACGCGGCGCATGATGAGGTTGTGGAACACGCTGATGGGCGGCAGCTTGAAGCGCAAGCCGTTCTCCTGCTGGTCCCACATGTTGAAGTTGCCGACCGAGGCGTGGATGCAGATGGGCAGGTCCAGCTTGCTCGCCTCCTCGTACAGCGGGAAGAAGTATGGGTCCGTGAGGCTGAGGCCGGCCTCGCCCGCCCGCAGGTAGACGCCGCAAGCCCCGTTCTCTTTCCCGTAGTGCGCCTCCTCGATGGCGTTGTCGAGGCGGTGTACGGGAGCGATGACAGGCCAGCGGAGCCGTCCCTGGCCCATCTTCCAGATGTCGCCCATCCAGCGGTTGTAGCTCCGGGAGAGCGCGTAGTCCACCTCCGGACGAGGGCTCAGCGGCCGCAGGAACAGCGTGGGGTAGAGGACCTGGACATCGACGCCCAGCTCGTCCATGTGGGCCAGGCGCGCCTGGACGTCCGCCATCTCACGCGACTCGTCGGAGGCGCCCGTGCCCTCGTTGGTGTTGCGGATGAACGCTCTTCCCGTCGAGCGGTCGCCGATGAGCCAATAGCGCCGGAGCGGGACGTCCGGGTCCGTGGTGGCGACGCTTAGAGGGCGGAACTCGCGCTCCTCTTCCCGCATATAGTCCCAAGTGCGCTCGTTCTCGACCACGTGCGCATCCGCATCGATAACCGCCATGGCGCCGCCTCCTTGGAATTCCCTCTCCCGTCTGCGGGGGAGGCCCAGGGTGGGGGTCCCCGTCATCCCGCGTAGGCGGGACCTCAACCCGTCACGGGACGGGTTAGCATAGGGATTCCGCGCTGTCAACGCCGCCCCTTGCTATACTCCCCCCTGCCAAAAGTCCCCCCCTCGATGGAGGAACAAGCGATCGACACGACTTGGGGCGTCCTGCCCCCTTGTCGGCCTCGCTGAACGCGGACTTTTGGCAAAGCACCGAGTTCATGTCGCAAGGGGGTTCCTCGTATGCGCCAGTCCGTGGCCCTGTTCCTTGCGCTCGTCGCACTCACGCTGTTAAGCGCCGGGTGCGCGCAGGCAACCCCTCCGACTCCCAATGTGCAGGCGACGGTGGACGCGGCGATTGCCGCAACGGCCACGGCCCAACTCCCAACGGCGACGCCCACGCCGTCACCGATACCCACGCCCACTCCAACGTCAACGCCCACCGCGACTCCCACGCCTGAGCCTACTCCCACGCTCACGCCAACCCCTGAGCCCACCCCCACGCTGACGCCTGAGCCCACCCCTACGCCGACACCCGTGCCCACTGCTACACCAACTCCAACACCCGAGCCCACTCCGACTCCCACACCTGAGCCCACCGCGACTCCCACGCCGGTGCCCACCGCGACCCTCACGCCCACGCCGGAGCCGACCGCCACCTTTACACCAACACCGACACCCACGCCCACGCCCACGCCGGAGCCCACCGCCACCTTTACACCAACACCGACGCCCACGCCCACACCCAGTATCGAAGACATCGTTGCTGCCGTGAGCCAGAGCGTCGTCCGAATCGAAGCTGACGAAGGCCAGGGTTCCGGCGTTGTGGTAAGGGAAGATGGGATGGTGCTGACGGCCTACCACGTCGTCCAAGGTGCCGCCGAGATCACCGTCGAGTTCAGCGACGGGTCCAAGGAATCCGCTGAAGTGCTGGGAAGGGATATCGGCCGGGACTTGGCTATCGTCAACATTCCGCGAACAGGACTTGCGCCTGTCCCATTCGCCGACCCGGACTCGCTGCAGATAGGGCAAACGCTCGTCAAGCTAGGGTATGGGGTCAGCCTTCAAGGCGGCGTCGGCGTTACGCGGGGCATCATCTCCGCGTTCCTGGAGCCGACGCGCACGGATCCGGCGCTGGTGCAGACCGACAGCGCGGTCAACCCCGGCGACTCCGGCGCGCCCCTCATCACCGAGGACGGGCGGATAGGGGCCATAGCCACCGCCAAACTTGTTGATGTGCGGGTCGAGGGGGTGAGTTTCGGCAGCCTCATCGAAGACGGCGCAGTCCTCATGGACAGGATGATTGGCCGCGAGGTCGTCTGCCAGCCGCAGCCCACGCTCACCGCCGCCGCCACCAACCCGGAGACTACCTACCGCAACGATGATTGGGGCTGGTTCGTGCAAGTGCCGAATAGGTACGAAGCCATCGAGCATGAGGGGGGGACGACTTTCTACCGAAGCGGCGCTGGGCAGTGGTCATTGGATGTCCGGTCGCGGTGGCCGTCGAACGTCCTGGTCTACAACCCATTTCGTAAGGGTGCCTTCGCCAGCGCTGAGGAACTAATAGGCGCTGTGCTCACCTACTGGGTCTCGGAGGAAGTCGGTTACGAGGTCGGTCTACAGAGAGGTGTGCGGGAAGTCTGCCGTGGCAGCGACTTGTCATGGGAGCAGGACTTCACCATCACCAGTTCCAGTGAGGACTTTACCGAGAGGAGCCGTTTCATGGTCATTGACGGCGGCTCGGTGTGGCACCTGCTATGGGTTACGACGTGGCCGGAGCACCGCGAGCGTTACGGGCAGGAATACGAGAACTGGGAGAAGGAGACGGACACCATTCTCTACACGTTCAGGTTCCACGAGGAGCCGCTATCGCCTTAGCAGCGCGTTAGGCAAAGAGACTGTCGAGGGATACCAGGCCAAGCGCTCTTCTCACGTCCGTGGCGGCGTGCGTTTGCTCTTGGCCCTTGCGGACGCGCTCGAGCACGTCCGCGGCCAGGTAGTGGTCCTCCAAGTCTTCGATTCCTTGCTCGATGATTTCCCGCAGATAGAAGGCCTTGGTGCGCCCGGTCTGGGACGCTAAGAAAGCGAGTCGCTGCTCCACCTCGGGCGATAGCCGGACTGAGGTCGCCATGTCCCTACTCTCCTTGGGCGCGATGCGTGTGCTCAAAGTAGCACAACGAAGACCTCGCCCTACTGCGGCTCGTTCCCTGCCCCTCCCGCGGGAGCCTGCTCTGCTAGCATATCTCCATGACCACCGCGCAACCCCCACGACGGCTTCCCGAATGGTTGAAGGTCCCCTGGCCGGGGGGAGAGAGCTACCTACAGATGCGGCGTCTGCTGCGGACGGCGGAGCTGCACACCGTCTGCGAAGAGGCACGATGCCCGAACATCGGCGACTGCTGGGAGCGGAAGTCCGCGACGTTCATGGTGCTCGGCGACATCTGCACCCGCGCCTGCCGCTACTGCGCCGTCACCAGCGGGAAGCCGGCGGCCCTCGACCTCGAAGAGCCGGCGCGGCTCGCCAGGACGGTCGCAGGCCTCGGCCTCGAGTACTGCGTCATCACCTCCGTCGACCGGGACGACCTAGCGGACGGCGGGGCGTTCATCTTCGCCGAGTGCATCCGGCAGGTGGGCCGCCTTATTCCGGGGTGCGAGGTCGAGGTGCTGACGCCTGATTTCGCGGGCGACGAGGCGGCGCTCCGCTCCGTGTTGGACGCCGGTCCCGCCGTCTTCAACCACAACATCGAGACCGTGCGCCGTGTGTTCAAGAGCGTGCGAGCCAAGGGCGACTACGACCTCTCGCTCGACGTGCTGGCGAGGGCGCGCGAAATCGCGCCCCACGTCCCGACCAAGAGCGGCATGATGGTCGGCTTGGGGGAGACGACGGATGAGGCGCTGGAGACGATGCGCGATCTGCGCGGCGTCGGCGTACAGCTGCTGACCATCGGCCAGTACCTGCGCCCGTCGCCGCAGCACGTCGAGATGGACCGCTTCTACCATCCCCGCGAGTTCGCAGTGTTGGAGCAAGCCGGGTACGAGATGGGCTTTCGCCACGTTGCTTCGGGGCCGCTGGTGCGCTCCTCCTACCACGCCGGCGAGCAGCGCGCAGCGGCCAGGTTGGAGCCGATTCGATAGGAAATGGCCGTGGGGAGCCGGATGGATGGAGGGTCCAATATGAGTCAACTCGCTGCACAGAAAGTGCTTTGCGTTCTTTATGCCGATCCGGCGTCCGGGTTTCCTCCGAACTACGCCCGCGGGGGAATACCCCACCTCACTCACTATCCGGACGGGCAGCCTTTGCCTACGCCTACCGCCATCGACTTCACGGCCGGCCACCTGTTGGGGTCCGTGTCCGGCGGACTTGGGCTGGAGCGGTTCCTGACTGAATGGGGGTGTCGGTTCGTCGTTACGTCGGACAAAGATGGGCCTGATTCCGTTTTCGAACGGGAGCTGGCCGACGCGGACGTGGTCATCTCCCAGCCGTTCTGGCCGGGGTACCTGACTGCCGAGCGGATCGAGAAGGCCCCCAGGCTCAAGCTGGCCATCACCGCCGGCATCGGCTCGGATCACGTCGACCTGCAATCGGCCATCGACAGGAACATCACCGTATGCGAAGTGACCTGGTGCAATAGCGTGAGCGTCGCGGAGCATGCGGTCATGCAGATGCTGGCGCTGGTGAGGGACTACATCCCCCAGTACGGCTGGGTGGTCAGGGGCGGCTGGAACATCGCCGACGCCGTTTCCAGGTCATACGATATCGAGGGAATGGACGTAGGCGTGGTGGCGGCGGGAAGGATCGGCCTAGGAGTCCTGAAACGGATGAAGCCTTTCGACGTCAAGCTCCACTACACCGACAGGCATCGGCTTGCCCCCGAGCTCGAGCAGGAGCTGGGCCTGACGTTCCATGAAAACGTCGAGTCGCTGGTCAGCGTGTGCGACGTGGTCAGCATCCACTGTCCTCTGCATCCCGAGACGGAGAACATGTTCAACGACGCGCTCATCGGCAAGATGAAGCGCGGGTCCTACATCGTCAACACCGCCCGCGGGAAGATCTGCGACCGGGACGCAATCGTTCGAGCGCTCGAAAGCGGCCAGTTGGCGGGGTATGCGGGCGACGTTTGGTTCCCTCAGCCGCCTCCCAATGACCACCCTTGGAGGTCGATGCCCAACCACGCTATGACCCCGCACACCTCGGGCACGTCCCTTTCGGCCCAGGCCCGCTACGCGGCCGGGGTCCGCGAGATTCTGGAGTGCTGGCTGGATGGACGGCCTATCAGAGAGGAGTATCTCATCGTGCAGGGAGGCGCCCTCGCCGGGACGGGAGCTCACTCCTACAGCGAAGGGGACGCTACAGGCGGCTCCGAAGAGGCGGCGAAGTTCACAGCCGGTTAGGGCTAGTTCCGGCGGTCGGTCACGAAGTCGATCAGGGCTTCCAGGGACTCGCGAGGGCGTGCGTTGGGGAGGAGCGAGAGGGCTGCGCGCGCCGCGTTCCGGTAGCCGTCGAGGGCCGCGAGGGACTCGTCGATGGCGCTCGATTCGCGGATGTGGGCCACCATCGCGTGGAGGTCCGCCTCGTCGCGGCTCCCGTCGAGCAGCCGCTTGACGACGGCCTCGCGCGGGTGGCGCTCCGCGAACAGCAGGGCCGGCAGCGTGAGCGTGCCCTGGAGCAAGTCGTTGCCTGCGGGCTTGCCCAGCTCCTCCTCGCTGCTCGTGAAATCGAGCACGTCGTCGACGATCTGAAACGCCATGCCGACGTTGTAGCCGAAGGAGCGCAGCGCCTGGTTCTGCTCCTCCGGCGCCCCGCTCAGCACTCCGCCCGACTCGGCGGCCGTGCAGATGAGCGACGCCGTCTTGTCGTAGATGCGCCTTTTGTAGTCGTCGATGGACTGGGACCAGTCGTGCGTGCTGAAGCGTTCCGCGAGCTCGCCGCGCGCCAGCTCCATGATTGTCTCGGAGAAGCGGCGGATGACTCGGATGTTTCCCGTGTCGCATACGAAGGTTGCCGACGCCGCGAATACGTAGTCGCCCAGCAGCACCGCGACGTCGGGACCGAACATGCTGCTGACGGTCGCTTGTCCACGCCGGGTGTCCGCCTTATCGACGGTGTCGTCGTGGATGAGCGACGCGATGTGCAGGAGCTCGACGGCCGTAGCCATCTTGACGAGCCGGTCTTGCTCTGGGGAGCCGAGGGAGGTGGAGCGCAACGCGCCTGCGAGCAGCGTGACGGTTGGGCGGACCTTCTTCCCGCCGCTGACGACGGCTTGGGCGACCATGTCGTCGCCGGCTAGGCCCGACTCCTCGGCGAGGGTCTTCATGTTCGCGACGACCCGGTCGAGGTCGCCCGCCACGGGTTCGGCGATGAAGCGCGCCGTATCGCTCAGGTCTTGCGTTGTCTGCGTATCGATCATGCTGCTGCGCGTCCTAGCCGAGCTTGGCTCGCATCTCTTCCGCCACCGCGTCGTCGAGCTTCGTGAACAGGGGCTGCGGCTGGGGTATTGGTTGGCCGGGAGTCGGAGCGTCGATACGCCAACCGGCTTCCCGGACGTCGCCGCTTTGGCCGAGGAGCTCTTGCAGTCGCTGGGCGCTGAACGGCAGGTAGGGACAGAGGACGACGCGCAGGGCCATGAGCACGTGCATCGTGGTGTAGAGCGCGCGGCCGGCGGCGGGCTTGTCCGTCTTGATCCGTTGCCACGGGGCCTGAGCGTCCAGGTAGCGGTTCGCTTCGCGGGCGAGGGCCATCGCGCCGCTGAGTCCCTCGCGCAAGCGCACCGCCTCCAGGCTCTTGGCGACGGAGTCGAGGGTCTCGTCGGCCTTCCGGACGAGCGCGTCGTCCTCCGCGGTCAGCTCGCCGGGGTCGGGCGTGGCGCCGTCGAAGTTCCGATAGACCTGGGTGAGCGTGCGGTGGACGAGGTTGCCGAACGTCGCCACGAGCTCGTCGTTGTTGCGGCGGACGTAGTCGGCCCAAGAGAAGTCGGAATCGCCGGTCTCCGGCAGGGTGGCGGCGAGGTAGTACCGGAGGGGGTCGGGCGGGAACCTGTCGAGATAGTCGGGGACCCAGACGGCCCAGTTCCGGCTGGTCGAGAGCTGGCGCCCCTCGAGATTCAAGAACTCGTTCGCAGGCACGTCGTAGGGCAGGTTATAGACGCCCTGCCCCATCAGGATCGCGGGCCAGATCAGCGTGTGGAAGGGTATGTTGTCCTTGCCCATGAAGTAGTACGACCTGGTCGAGGGGTCTTGCCAGAAGGGCCGCCACGCCTCCGGGTCGCCGGAGCGCCTGGCCCACTCAACGCTTGCGGAGAGATAGCCGATGACGGCCTCGAACCACACGTAGATGCGGCGGTCGTCGTAGCCGTCGACGGGGACGGGGAGGCCCCAGTCGAGATTGCGGGTGACCGCTCGGTCCTTGAGGCCTTCCCTGAGGATGCCGAGGGTGAAGTTGCGGACATTGGCCCGCCAGTGCGCTTGCGGCTCGACCCACGCCTCGAGCTGATCGCGGAATGCGCTGAGCTTGAGGAACATATGCTCGGCGTCGCGGACCTCGATGGGGTAGCGCTTGCCGTCGTGGACGTGAGTCGGGCTGCCCAGGTCGACCGGATCGAGTATCGAGCCGCAGTTGTCGCACTGATCGCCGCGAGCGTCGTCGAACGCACAGACCGGACAGGTTCCGCGCACGTACCGGTCGGGGAGGAAGCGGTCGAAGTCCGGGGAGTAGGCGACCTTCATCGAGTCCTGATAGATGTAGCCGCGCTCTTGGAGAGTGCGCCAAAGTTCGTGCACGACCTCGAGGTGGGTGTCGGTCATGGTCGAGGTGAAGAGGTCGAAGGAGATGCCGAGCCGTTCCCATGCGTCGAGGAAGGTGGCGTGGTGCCGTTCGACGACCTCGCGGGGGGAGACGCCCTCGGCGTCGGCTCGCATAGTGATGGGCGCGCCGTGTGAGTCGCTGCCCGAGACCATGAGGACCTGGTTCCCACGGAGTCGCTGGTAGCGCGCGAAGATGTCCGCCGGCAGGAAGTTGCCTGCCAGGTGGCCAAGGTGAAGAGGGCCGTTGGCGTAGGGCCAAGCGACCGCGATGAGAATGCGGTCAGACACGAAATTACTCGCAGCCATTCTAGCAGGGCGCGGGCGTCTACTGTTGAAGGCATCAGAACCAGATGTTCATGTTGGGGGGCTCCATGAAGGCGAGGGCGAGGGCGTCGGCCTTGTCGGGGGAGGGGACGCCGTGGCGGCGCAGCTTGGCCTTGCTCTCCAGGCGGATGCGTCCCGCGGTGGAGAGGTCGTACCGCTGCGCCAAGAGCTGGCCCGCCAGCTCGTCGTCGGGCGGGAGGGACATCTGGCCCTCGCGCAGGCGCCGCGCCACCTCCCAGAAGACCTCGGCGCGCATGTCGGCGAACTGGGCGGGGCGATAGGCCTTGCCGCCGCCCTCGACGCCGATCACCGGGACGCGCAGCTGCTTGAGCCGGTCGACCACGCCACCGCCGACGCCCGTCTCGTCGACGAAGACGGCGGGGACGCGCAGGGTCTCGGCAAGCTCGCGGACCTCGTCGGCGAGGCGCATGGTGTCCTTGCGCTCGAAGGTGATGAGGCGCTCGACGCGGTCGCCGCGGCGGAGGCAGATGACGGACTTGTCGTTGCCGAATCGCGCCACGTCCACGCCCATGCGCCAGGGCTGGTTGAGGTGGGGGCCGTCGCTGGGCGGTATGAGGTCCCCCCTCCCGGCCTCCCCCGCAGACGGGAGAGGGGTTTCATGGTCTCCCGCAGACGAGCCCCCCTCCCCCAACCCCTCCCCCGCAGACGGCCCCCTCTCAGTCTCCCCCGCCTCCCCCGCAGACGGGGGAGAGGTTGTGTTGCCCATCCCCGCGGGCGGGAGGGGGTGCGTGGCCTGTCGGCCACTCTGGATTCCCGCCTGCGCGGAGAGGTCTGGGGACTCGCGGCGCCAGCGTTCGATGGCGGCGTCTACGTGGGGACGGGAGGTGAGGGAGTCTTCGAGGGCCTCGGGGAACCGGCCGAGGACCGACGCGATGTAGAGCGGCGAGTCCTCGCCCCACTCCCGCCGCCGCTCCTCCACGTCCTCGGGCGTCACGAGGCCGGGCAGGGCGTCGAGACAACCCTCGCGGACGTTGGGGGAGTCGTAGGCGGAGATGGATACGCGCTCGTACAGGGGGCTCTTGCCGTGGTGGGAGTCGTAGAACTCGCCCGTGAGGGAGAGGGGATTGCCGAGGAGGAGCATCTTCTTGGGATTGAGGCGCTTGAGGGCCTCGAAGTAGGGCTGCTTGACGCCTTGGGCCTCGGTGACGATGACGAGGAGCTCCGGGGAGTGGAAGCCCTGGAGGTTGTGCTGGTTGTTGGAGGTGAGGCAGAGGCCGACGCGGTCGGGGCCCGCGCGGTACTCGCCGACGCGGACCTTGCTGGAGAGCCGGTGTTTGGCGGGGGCGTGGGCGGCGCGCAACTCCTCCCAGACGATCTCCTTGACCTGTCGGAGGGTGGGGCCGGTGACGATGACCTTGGCTTTGGGTCGTGTCTCGATCCACCAGAGGATGGCGCGAGCGGCGGCCCAGTCCTTGCCGGAGGAGTTGCAGCCGACGACGGAGACGCGTCGCTTGTCGGTGATGAGGGCGTTGAGGAGCTCTTCCTGCTTGGCGTAGGGGGCTCCTGATCCGGAGAGGATGTCTTTGACGAACCCGAGGGGGTCGTCGCGATAGGGCGAGAGGTCGATGGGGGCGTCCTTGGCGGGTGGGCGTTTGATGGGGTCCTCCTTTCGCGCCCGGAGGAACGAAAAGAGCCGCCGGGCAAGGGTTGCTCCGGCGGCTCGTCCGCACTGCTAGGAGGTGTCGGGTCTATGCTAGGTGTGTGACGTTATTATGACATAGAATTGTCGGTTATGTCAAGCCCCCTCCGGCTTCCCCCGTGGGTGAGAGGTAGTAGCAGGGGAAAGTCGGTACTTGCGGGCAGTAGCTTGAGATCCCGGCAGGCAGCGGCGCGCCTAAGACGACGAATGCGGTTCGAGTCTTCGTTGGTGGGCCTTTCTTCACGGTAGACAGAACCATCTTCGAACTTTGGCTCGGAGGCCTGTGATCCGCAGCACCGGAGTCCTCACGGAAAGCTCAAGTCTCTTCGGGACCACCGGACTGGAAAAATCAAGAATCTTCATTTGACGGACTCAATCGACACGGAAAATTTAAGTACTCGTGGGCGGTCGGTTTGGGTCCATTCAAGCCAGGTCAGATTGTTAGACACTAGCGTGCCTCACAGCAGCATGCCGGAGGCGGTGGGTCTATTGGGAACGGGCGTGACGCGCGACCAAGTGAGCACACCGAGGCCAGCTAAACCTTCTGGAGCTTGAGCTAGCGAGCCGGGACGGACGAGTTGGCTCTCCCATGACTGGTTCGATCTCTGTCAACTGGGCCAGAGTCCCTGGATGATGCCCGGAAGAAGCTTCAGCGCGGCACGCACTGTTACGTTGCGGGGCGGCCCGATTGGCTCCTCGGAGACCTACCTCCGCAGGATCTTGTCTTGTTAGCATTGCCAACCGGATGACTACCGCGGCTTACAGGCCACTTGGTCCAATAGATGGGGGAGCGGTTCATTCTTTTGGAGACAGTTCAATTGGGCTTGTTAAACTCAGACACCGCCCAACTCTGCCCGACTAAGGCAGGGGTAGTGAGCCCCAACATTGTCCTAAGCCCCAAGATACGGCGGCAACCCAACGGCAATTCCTGCGGACATGCCCCAAATCCGCAGCGACCAGGCCTCTCTACGCCACGGCCCTACTCAATTCCAATCCACTTACCGCCTCTTGTATCGAGGTCCATTGGAAGTCAAGTCAAGGGGCTGGTAAGTCCAATGCCCTTTGGGAAAGAGGAGGACTGATTGTTTCCCAATGCAACCTTTAGCGCGGACGCCACAACCTGCCATTCTCCTTGACCCTGTTGGAGACCGTTTACGGTATTCCGGAACGCGCCGTCAGAAGTCATCAAGTAGTCTGCTTCAGCTTGGATCGCAGCAGCGAAAATGTATGAGTCCATAGTTTCCATCAACACATGTGACCATATCTTTCTCGCGGTCTCGAATATGTCCTCGGAACCAACGTTATAGCCATTCGCTGGGTCTTCAAGGGTCTTGATGTTTATCGAGTGCACATTTCTCATAGTATCAAAGAAACTTTCTATTTCGGTTTCGAGCTCAGAGTATGCATTAGAAGGCAGGGCAAGTTGATGCACTATCAGAGGGCGCTTGTTTGCCAACGAGCGTGGCACCCTGTGACGGTGCAGCTCTTCTGATGCCGTTGCCGAAAGCAGGACATGATGCAGTTCTGAGCGGCTCACCTGACAGCACAGAAAGCCAAAATCTGTTTTGGCGGCGTCCAGCCGCTGGAAACATTGGTACCCCATTTGCACGGAATCGAAATCATCCCTCTTCAGGGCCGAGACAAGTGGTGTCGTCGCATTAGCTAGATCCTGTCGCAGAGACTGCCAACCGGAAACTGACGACAATGAAACCTTCGCGATTTGGCAGGCTTCCCAAAAGGTGAACAATTTAACCAAAGCGTTAGTATCCAGGAAGGCCAACTTTAGCAGATTCATGTTGGTCATTCCGCCGAAAGACCTTCCGATAGACTCGCCTCAGCATCAACGAGAGAGTCCCTTGTAATGGGAGGGGCAATGTTGTTCTGGGCCGCAACGGCTAGTGAACGCCACAAGATCTTTATGAGAGCTCTCGGGCTAGAGCGGTTTACAGCCTTTAGTTCTTGCAGTGCATCATCCTCGAACGGCCACAATGTCTCGCCTTGGTCATCTTCTCTAGCACTGCGCAACCGGTGGAGAACTAAGGCAAATGCGTCGTCGTCCGAAAGAGGCTTGAGCTCGAATTCACCGCCAAAACGATCGAGAAGCGCCGGTTCCAACACCCTAGTTTGCTCCAAGCCTTCTCGGGTGATAGAGAGGGCAAGCCAGAATCTCTCCTCATCAGCGGCGTCCAATAGTCGTCGGAGTGTAGACGTGTATTCGTGAGACTGTCGTCTGGCCAAGCGCTTACCGAGAGCAACGTCTTCGAACTCGTCCAGCAGGAATGCGATTCCATCCCAGCCGTAAGCAAAGAGCAAGACTCGGATGAGAGCACTGAAATAGCGAGTTTCCTGGTTCTCTGCGACGACAGAGGTAGGTGACCTAGGTACAAAATCTCGAAAAGTGAAGAAGGGTCGGTCCCTAGTGCCGACTATTATCTGTGCGAATCGGAAGGACACTTCTTCTTCGTCGGTGAGCTTGAGAATTTGCAGAGCTGTGGCCAATCGCCTTTGCGCCTCGGTCTTGCTAGCTTGCGTGTGTAGGGATTCCAACCAAAGGTGAAACGGCGATTCAACAAACGAAGACTGGTTGGCAAACATTCCGTGTTCGTTGGAAAGTGCCTGCCACACTGCTTTCGAAAACTCGTAACGGCCGATCTGCCTGAGTAGATCGTCCGCCAGCGTGTAAAACGCCAAGCCAGGGTTGCCTATGTAATACGGCTGCACGCGATTCGGTCTAAACTGCTGCTCCATCATCCAGTGCAGCACGTATGTCTTGCCACTGCCGTAGCCGCCGACTACGGTCGTAGCCTTTGGTCCTTCCCCACCTGATAGTGCGGTGAACACGGATCCCAGCTCCGTAGACCAAGATGACGGGACCCACAGCTCTTTAGCAAAGGCCGTACCGGTTGCGGCAGGTGGAAATGGATTGAATTTAAGTCCATAGCGGGCGAAGAGTTCAGACTGATCCATGAGTATCCTCCCGGGCGAAACGCAATTCCAGTTTGTCCACGATCCCTCGGTGAACCTTTAGATGAGATACTAGTCCACCATCGGGTGGACTTAGAAATCCAGACAAAACGAGTTGGTGGATCCTTTCTGAACGGCCAAAAAGAATCATACGTTCACTCACAAAGACCGGAGCCACGTCCCCTGAGTACTCCTTGAGCCAGGTCTGCAGTCTGTCCCGAAAAGGGCTTATGGGAACCTTCAGTCGAATAGCTGCACTCAACAGGAGGTCGCTGACTCGTGGCATGGCCCAGTCGCCTTCGAAGCGTAACTCTTCATACAAAGCTCGATCCATCATAATTGGGTCATAGCGCCAGTTCAGCCCAATTGGGAAAATGTGATGTCCTTGTCCTACTTGGTAAAGCTCATCTAAGAATCGAAGTTGCTCGATTCCCCAGCGCCGCATGCCGAAGTGAATCGCTTGGACAGCATTGTACCCGGCGTGTCTCATGGGTAGATTGGGATTGCCTGCTCCGTACAAGAGGACTGATGTAGGGTACTTCCTTTTCGAAAGAGGAGGCTTTTCAACGTTCTCCTCTAGTTGCAGCCTTATTGGCTTGGCAGCCTGGATGAAGTCAGCAATTGAGTGCGGCCGATCCCCTGGCATGAAAGCACTCCAAAAGACCTCGTAGCAGTCGGCATTAGATAACACTCTTTCGCTAAACAGAAGACGTTGCTCCTGGCTCAAACTGTTCCGTCTGTCGGTCGAAGCCATGACTTCGCACTCACCCCTTGCTAAACTAGGGAAGAAACGCCCTCTATCTTTTCTTACAAAGCCCAACTGCTCAAGAGCTCGTCGGTGATGGTATCGGCTTGACTTCCCCAAGGGCTTACCGGAGGCAACAAAGACACCTTGTTCTATAGCCACTTTATCCAATTCACTAGAAGTGAGAACGCCAGGTGCCGATGCAACTATCGCGAATAGACCGGCCAAACGGCTGAAATCGAGCCATCGCATCCAGTACGCGCTCATTACACTACGGCTTCGAGAACAGAACTACCGATTCGCGGGACGGTTCCTTCCCATACCGCCCCATCTGTTGTGCGCTGTTGCCACGTAGACGCATCACCCAAGCCGTGTCAAAGTCAAGCCCAACTTGTATCGCCAAGTTCGCGAGCACCTCATCGACCGGGACCATTATGCCGGCATGACGTACGTTCCCTACAACCAGCGCTGCGCGTCCGCCGGGGCGAAGAACACGGGATACCTCCTGAAGTGACAAAAACATATCTTCGAAATAGCCACGAACCATTCGCTCAACTCGAATGTCCGCATTACATTGCAGGAACTCTAGTACGGGGCGAAGAATGGCTGGGACCTGAAATTCGACCAGTCGGGTAGACCACTCATCTGACTCCTTGGCTTCTACGTGCGAGCGTAGAGACCTTCTTCGGAGATCCTTGACAGCTGACTCGGTTTCGCCAAGTAGAAGCAATCCTATGTGAAATACGCGTGAATAATCGTGTCGATTGGGATACGGGGGAGAAGTGAGGACTGCGTCAACAGAACCTGTTGGCAACGGCAGCGTACGTGCATCCCCTAGGGAGGTTGCAGGCGGAGTAGAATCGCAGTCGAGCGCAGAAGCCCCGATGTCCGTCAACATATGCCCTACTCGCTGCTCAAAAACATCCCTTACCTCGTGTCCTCTGTCTGGACTCTCGGTCCACCTGAGCCATCCTCCATCGGAAACCGCTCTGGTGAAATCGTATGCAGTAGAAAGGGCAGCCATTAAGAAAAAGCCCCGTTCGGTCTCAGGTAGCTCTCCTATAGCTTCAAGAATCGTGCATAGTTCCACTAATTCGTTGTCGCTGAAAGCGTCCCGCAGCCTTTGAGGAAGGCCAGACGGTAGAAACCCCTCTCCACTGTAGTCCCTTATCTGTTGGCTACACACGCGTAGCGAATCTACCTCGTAATTTGCGGTCTTGGCCCTAGAGACCGTAACTGCCAATGGTAAAATGTCGTAACCTATCGCCGACATTCCTAGTCCCTTGGCGGCGACCAGAGTCGTACCGGAGCCGGCGAAGTTATCCAACAGCACCGAACCCCGTGGAATCGCCCAATAGTCTACAATCTGTTCGACAAGCCGAAATGAATAGCTATGGAGGAAATAGAACCATCGATGTATCGGAGCATCTCGCAGGTCTCTGGATGTTGCCATGCTCCCGAGTTCGGGCCGATGCGTAAAGTTCTCTGGCAAGTCTTGAGAACAAAGCTGTGGAGTGGTATTCATGGCAATTCGTTGAGACCGGAATGCGAGCAGAACTTCCTGTATAACACAGCGATCTGATGAACAGGATATAAAAGGCGTCCGCCTCCCAAAGTACGCATATGAGGCAGCCGACCATCGGCTGCTAGCTTTCGTATAGACCGTTCTGTCATTTGAAACAATGCGGCAACATCGGCGGAACTGAGGGATGTCTGATTCTCCAGCCCTTCCCGTGGTCTACCGTCGGGCGTGAATAGGCGTGTCAGCAATTCGGACCGTCGTACATTGTTGTTAGGAGTGCTCCTCACCTTATCCGCCTCAAACGCCTAGAATACCGCAAAAACCCAGAATACCGGTATTCTACTTTGGGAAACGGACAGGTGCAAGCTGCCGTCAGCCTCCTGCTGGATTCTTCTCACAAGCCCTGGCCTACCCGATTCCGGGGTGATAGAGCCTCGCCTGGTGTTATGGACACCTGTGGGTCACCTCGTTCGTCGGAGAAACCTGGATGGTTGTGAATAGTCATGATCTTGAGGCCAGGAAGTTGAGAGAAATTCAAGGTCATTAGGCCAGCTATTCAGGATCATCCGGTCACCCTGCGCGCCGAATCGGAGACCATAGCCGCACTTCATGACGAGGTGCAGCAGATGGCCTATAAAGAGGTGCTGAGAGTGGAGATATCTGAAGTCATCCGCCGCTGGCAGGCGGGGAGCAGCCAGCGGCACATAGCATTGGGGACCGGGCTGTCTCGGGAGACCGTTGGACGATACATCGCCGCGGCGGAGGGGCTGGGTGTGTCTCACGAGGGACCGGCGCCCACCGACCTGCAACTGAATCGGCTGGCGGCGATCGGTCGTTCCGGTCCGCGGGCGGTGGCCACGCCAGCCGAGGACAAGCTGGTTCCCTGGGCAGACCAGATCTATCAGTGGCTCACCGTCGACCGGCTGCAGGTGACGCGCATCCTGGAGTTGCTGGCGGAGCGGGATTGTCGGGTGTCCTATGCTTCGCTCCATCGCTTCGTGGCGCATCGCAACTGGCGTCGGCGCAATCCCAGGACCGTTCGGATGGCAGAGAGTGCACCGGGTGAGGTGGCGGAACTGGACTTTGGACGCTTGGGATTGGCGCCGGACCCAGAGACCGGCCGCCACCGCACGGTGTGGGCGCTGATCGTGGTGCTGGCCTATTCCCGGCACTGTTTCGTGTGGCCCACCTTCAACCAGAAGCTGGAAGACGTCGTCGACGGACTGGAGGCGGCCTGGGCTTTCTTCGGCGGTATTCCCAACTATCTCGTCATCGACAACTTCCCCGCCGCGGTCGCGGGCGCTGACGCTCTGCATCCCCGGCTCACCCGGGGTTTCTTGGAGTATTCACAGCACCGCGGCTTCATCGCCGATCCGGCCCGCGTGCGTCACCCCAAGGACAAGCCCAAGGTGGAGCGAAGCGTCCAATACGTGCGGGAGCGCTTCTTCAAGGGCGGCAGCTTCAGCAGCTTCTCCCACCTGAGGGAGGAAGCGGCACGTTGGTGTCGTGATGTTGCTGGACATCGCGTGCATGGCGCCACCCGGCAGCAGCCCCTGGTCGTCTTCCAGGATGAGGAGCGGCACGCCCTCGCTCCCTGGGATGGCGAGCCCTACGAGGTCACTCACTGGCGCACGGCCAAGGTGCATTCCGATCACCACGTGGCTTGCCAATATGCCCTTTACTCAGTCCCGGCTGCCCTTTGTCCGCCGGGCCAGCAGGTGGAGATCGGGCTGGGCAGCAAACTGGTGCGCATCTACCACCGGGGCAGGCTGATCAAGCTCCACCCCCGTCAGCCTCGCGGTGGCCGCTCCACCGACTCAGAGGACTATCCGGCGGAGCTGACCGCCTACACCCTGCGGGCGCCTGAGAGCATCAAGCGCAGCGCAGCAGAGCAGGGTCCCGCGGTGGCTGACTTCGTCGAGCGTCTCTTCGACGGCCCTCTGCCTTGGGCCAAGGTGCGGCAAGGCCACAAGCTCATACGCCTCGGCCAGCGTTACACCCCGGAACGCCTCGACGCCGCATGCCGCAAGGCCCTGACCGTAGACCTCATCGACGTGCGTCGCGTGGAGCGCATCCTGGTGGAAGCCTTGGAGCAGAGCGAGGTGCAGGAGCATCCCCCGCCATTGCCTGCGGGTCGCTTCACCCGGCCCGGCTCAGTCTTTGCCCTCAGCCACCAGTCATCACCAGGAGATCAGCCATGACCCGTGTCACTGAACTCACGCCTCTGCTCAAACGGCTCCAGCTGGGGCCCATGGCGGCCACGCTGCCCGAGCGCATCGCCTTGGCCAGAAGGGACCAGTTGGACTACGCCTCATTCTTGGAGATCATCCTCGCCGACGAGATCAGCCGACGGGACCACCGGCGCATCGAGCTCCGACTGCACAGCGCTGGCTTCGAGCGGGTCTCCCGCCTCGAGGACTTCGACTGGACTGCGTCGATCACCCTGGACCGCCGGCTCCTTGATGCCGCCTTCTCCCTGCAGTTCCTAGCCCGCAACGAGCACGTCCTGCTCGTCGGCCCCGCCGGAGTTGGCAAGAGCTTCCTCGCACAGGCCCTGGGCTACGCCGCCGTCCGCGCCGGACACACCGTCCGCTTCATCCATGCTGACGACTTCTTCAAGACCATGACTCAAGCCAGGGTCGACAACTCCGTGGGACGCACATTCCGCTCGTTCCTCTCCCCAGACCTGCTCATCCTCGACGACCTCGGCCTCCACCGGCTCACCGCCCAACAGTCCGCCGACCTCTACGAGCTAATCATCAGCAGACACCGCGTCTCCAGCTTCGTCATCACCTCCAACCGGGCCGTGGAGGAATGGCTCAGCCTCTTCGACGATCCCATCCTCGGCAACAGCGCCCTCGACCGACTCGCCAACGCCAGCTACCAGATCGTCATCGAAGGCCCCAGCTACCGGCAAAGGCTCTCTCCGCATCGGGCCTTGCTGGGGGCAAAGGAGGTGGTTGACTCGTCAACGACTCACTGATACAAGCCCTAACCACCGGCGTTCAGGGTGGCCGGATGTCCGTGAATAGCACTGGCCTAATGACCCTGATTATCCACAGATGGTCTCGGAATAGAGGTCGGTTCAGCGGCTCCTCCGCTCACGGCTCCACATATTAGCCTCCTCCCCCTTCGGCATCCGGTAGCCGACGCGGATCTCAGTGAAGATGTACTTGGGGTCTTCGGCGTCGTCGCCCAGCTTGCGGCGGATGCTGCTTATGGTGGTCTGCATGGGGCGAATGTCGGCGTCAAGCCCCCAGACCCGGCGCAGCAGAGGCTCGTAGGTCAGCACGCGTCCGGCGTTGGTCGAGAGCTCGACCAGCGTCCCGTACTCCTTGGCGGTCAGCTCCACCGGGCGACCGGCGAGGGTCACCCGGCGCTCGTCATAGTCGATGGTCAAATCGCCCAACATATAGGGCTCCGACGGCTTGGGGACCTCGCGCCTGCGCAGAGCGGCCCTGATCCTGGCTAACAGCTCCGTCGGTGAGAAGGGCTTGACCACGTAGTCGGCGGCCCCCATGTCGAAGGCCCTGGCGACGAGCTTGTCCTAGCCGTAGGCGGACAGGAAGATGACCGGTACGTCTCTCGTCTCGGCGGTGTCCTTCATCAGGTCGATCCCGTCGGTCTCCGGCAGCACTAGGTCCAGCAGGACCAGGTGGGGGTCGTTCGCCTCCACAAGGCTCGTCGCCTCCTGCAGGTCGCCGGTAACAATCGGCGCGTAGCCCGCCCCGACGAGCGCGTCTCGGAAGTACCTCAGCGTCTGCGGGTCGTCGTCCACCATGAGGACGCGATGCCGAATTGCCTGTCCCTTCCAGTCATGCCATGGTTGGGTCGAAACCAAGCACCGGTGGCCGGAGATGTTCGCCGAGGCGGTGGAGATCGACGCCAGGGTGCGGGACGGGCTGGCGTTTGCCAAAGCCCCCACCTTCACTCCCTGCAGATTCCGCTGGACTAAGCGGTGGCGCTTGACGAGGGGACCCGGGAGACGACTGGCAGGTGGACGGGTTCGGACGAGTGGGAGGGACACTGTTGGGTGTGAGGACGACAGGTGTCTTGGATTTTCTACCATGTCGAAGGGTTGACATGCTTTTTGCCTAAGAGTTGGCGTCGAGTTCCACCTTGCATACACGAGGCGCTTCAACGTAGAATCAGGGCTATAGTCGGCTATACAGTTGGAAGGGTACGCTACGGAGGAGCCAGTGGCCACCACGATTGGCTTTGTAAGTGAAAAAGGCGGTGTCGGGAAGACCACCACCGTCTACCACGTGGCTGTTGGCCTTGTGAGGTTCCACAAAAAGAAGGTCTTAGTATTGGACACTGACTACCAGCGTGGTGGTTTGACCTGCCGCCTGCGGCCCGAAATGTTGGAGGACTTCCGCCTCGGTGAAACAGACCATACGACCCTGTTCCATCTGTACCAAGCATTCTATAGTGGTATCCAGGATCTTCCGCCCCTCACTGTGTTACCAACTACAGACGATATCGACTTGGTGCCGGCCGATCCACGGTTGAACTCGGTCTCCGTTGATAAGATGCCTCCTACGAATAGTTTGAGGGCGAATAATGACATGCTCGTTCGTCATCTCGGTCTCATCCGAGAGTCCCTCAGATCAATAGACGATCCTGAAGAGCCTTATGACTTCGTACTAATCGACAGCCATCCTGATCTTGATGATCTAGAAAAGGCTGTGATATTCGCATCCGATAAGTGCATCTCGCCAGTGAAACTAGACAACCAATCAGCCACCGGCGTACCCTCAACCGTCGAGGCGATTCGCAACGTCAACGAGGATATGCAGGCAGTAGCTGTGATGGTCAATGTCGCGCCGGATTACAAAGATACGGAGTTCTTGGGCGCTGCTGGGATGATGTGTCGAGAGTACGGCGGGGGTTTGAAATACTCCGAGCAGCTCATCTTCAACAGACTCAGACGAACCACTGGAATTCTAGACACGTATGTAACCGAAGGTGATGGGATTCGACAAGCCGCAGCGATCGGAACCACGGTCTACGACACTGATGGGCTTAACGCCAGGAAGCAGGCTGAGCAATACAAACAGTTGGTTGATGAGATCGTACAGCTCGTATGAATGAGGCATCTCAACATGACTATTGCATCTGATGACATCAAGACATTGGTGGAGATTGTCGGACGACAGGGGGCGCAGGTCGCTCTCTCGCGTAGCGACAAAATCCGTATGGAAGAACTGTTGAAGACTGCCGAGCATCTGGGAATCCGTCTACCGAAACGGACTCCAAAATCGGAAGTGGCAATTGCCATTGTCAAGCACGTAGATCGTCGGATAGGAAAATCCCTGGATGACTTGAAGCAGCTGTCAGACTCGGAAATACTACAGTATTTTAGCGATGTAGACCCTGATACGGAAGAGATTATCGAGTTACTTCTGAGCATCGACATCAAAAATCGAATAAGATCACGCAAGAGTCTGTTTGAGTTCGCCGCCAAGCAAATCAGTAGTCTTGGTGTATTCGAGAGACTAGCCCACCCGCCAGATTCGATTCAGGCCACAAGGCGAAATACCGAATTGTCATCGTTGAGAGTCCGGGAAAATGACTCTGCCGAAGAGGCGAATGCCGGTGTGAATTCGGACTCTCCAGTTTCTTAGTTGCTGGCCAGAACCTCCAAAAGATTCGCTGTAAATTACTACAGCACTCCTTGAGGTGGATATGCGCAACGCGACGCCGACATACCTCGCGACGAATGGCGCCTACCTCCGGTAGTTACGCCGAAGCTCAGACACATACCGGCGGCCCAGGCCGTCCGCGTTATCCTTGAGCCAGTCGCTCAGCCTGGTCGTGCCGGTCGGAGCGGCGTCGGATGTCAACAGCCCGGCCGTGAGGCCGTCAACCTCGTCGCGGGTGAGTGCCATGTCGCGCATCAGGAGGCCCACCAGCCCGGTCAAGGCGAGACCCACTGTCGGGGGAGTGCGCACCAGCCTGGCACGCACGCCCATTGCAGAGGCCAGCAGGCGAAGCAGGCCCTCGAAGGAGAAGGTGTCCGGCCCGGCAGCGTCAGCCACGGAGTTCTCGCTCTGAGAGCCGGCCTCCACCGCCTGGGCCGCAAGGTCTTCCACGTAGACGGGCTGGACCGGATAGTCGCCCCTCCCGTAGACGGGGAAGAATGGGAAGCGCCGTAACGCCCAGGCCATGTTGTTGAGAAGCAGGTCTCCCACCCCGAAGACGAGAGTCGGCCTGACGATGGCGTAGGGGATTCCGAGGTTCGTCAGCATGTCCTCTACCTGCGCCTTGGCCCTGAAATACGGCAGCGCGGACTCTGGTGAGGGGTTGGTCACCGAGAAGTGGACGATCCTGCCGACGCCCGCCCTCTTGGCAACCTCGAACAGCGTCCTGGTGTTCTCGACCGCGAGGTCGAAGGTGATCCGGCCATGGGCGTACCGAATCCAGTAGGTGTTGTAGAGGACTCCCGCCCCCTGCATCGAGCGGCTCAGCCCGTCGGGGTCTGAGAAGTCCAGGGGGGCCGCCTCCACATGGTCGGCCAAGGGGTCCTCCGCGTTCGGGCTGCGGGTGAGGGTCCTTACATGGACGCCCTGGTCTAGCAAACGCCGGGCGACGTACCTTCCTGTATAGCTGAAGGCGCCGGTGACTGTGGCGAGGTCGGGATGGGGCATCTCACTCCCTATATAAGGTAGGAAACGGCGGCTCATAGGGCCGCGGGCGGTTCTGTCTCCTGCGCCGGCTTCTCCCCCTTGGGCATCCGGTAGCCGACGCGGAGCTCCGTGAAGATGTAGGCGGGGTTCTCAGCATCGTCGTCCAGCTTGCGGCGGATGCTGCTTATGGTGGTCCGCATCGGGCGAATGTCGGCGTCGGCGTCGAGCCCCCACACCCGGCGCAGCAGAGTCTCGTAGGTCAGCACACGCCCGGCGTTGATCGACAGTTCGGCCAGCGTCCTGTACTCCTTGGCGGTCAGCTCCACCGGGCGGCCGGTGAGGGTCACCCGGCGCTCGTCATAGTCGATGGTCAGATCGCCCAACACATAGGGCTCCGACGGCTTGGGTACCTCTCGTCGGCGAAGAGCGGCCCTGATCCTGGCCGACAGCTCCGTCGGTGAGAACGGCTTGACCATATAGTCGGCGGCGCCCATGTCGAAGGCCCTGGCAACGAGCCTGTCCTGGCCGTAGGCTGACAGGAAGATGACCGGCACGTCCGTCATCTCTGCAATGTCCTTCATCAGATCCATCCCGTCGACACCCGGGAGCACCAGGTCCAGCAGCACCAGGTGGGGCTTGTACTCCTCCACGAGACGCAGCACCTCCTCCGGGTCCGCTGTCACCATCGGTTCGAACCCCGCCTTCATGAGAGTGTCGCGGACGTACCTGAGGGCCTGGAGGTCGTCGTCCACGGCCAGGATGCGCAGCGCTTCGGCCCGCCGCGCAGAGCGGGACGAGGGCCGGGAGGGGGCCACCGGAGAGACGTACCCGGCCTGCTCGACCGTCGGAAGGGTGAAGGTGAACCGCGCGCCCAGCCCCGGCCCGTCGCTCTCGGCCCAAATGCGGCCCCCGAGCGCTTCAACTATCCCCTTGCATATGGCAAGGCCTAGGCCCGTGTCGCCCCCCTGCTCCTGGGACTCTATCCGGGAGAACTTGCGGAACAGGTGCGGCAGGCTCTCGGCGGGAATGCCTCTACCATGGTCGGAGACCGACACCGCAACGTGGACCCCTTCCCCCACGGCGGTCACCCGGATGATGGACGACTCGGGCGAGTGCCGGGCCGCGTTGGTCAACAGATTGCCCAGCACCTGCACCATGCGCAGCCGGTCGGCCATGACCCAGGGCAGGTCCGGAGCAAGCTCGACCTCGATGTTGTGCCTGCCCCCGGCGCTGCGAAAGCCGTTGCCGGCCTCCCCCACCAGTATGGCCACGTCCGTCGGTTCGGGTGAGACCGCAAGCGTGCCCGTCTCGATGCGGGCCACGTCCAGCAGGTCGCTTATCAGCACGTGCATCCGGTCTATCTGCGAGTCGATGATCCGGAAGAACTGCCTCATCTCGGTCGGGCCGAGGGCGGATGGGGGGTCCAACAGGGTAGCGATGGAGCCCTTGACCGAGGTCAGGGGCGTGCGCAGCTCGTGGCTCACCATTGCCAGGAACTCGGCCCGGAGCCGCTCCAGCTCCTCCAACTCCGTCATGTCCTGTAGGGTCACAACCACCGACACGATTCGGCCATCCTCCCCACGGATGGGAGTGCCGTTCACCAGGGTGGTGACGCTGCGCCCGTCGGGGACCTCGATGAAGATCTCCTCGGCCCGCACGGTGTCCCCTGCGATCAGCTCCTTGGCTATGTCGAACGGAGCAATCTCCCGTCCGTCGGCCCTTCGATAGGACAGAACTTCCAGCAACTGCTCCGGGGATTGGTCCGGGTCGCGCAGGCTGTCGACGATTCGCACGGCTTCCCGGTTGAAGGACACCGGCGCCCCGGTCTTCGCGTCGAAGACCGCCACACCCACCGGAGAGATGTTGATCAGCGTCTCCAGGTCGTTCCTGGCCCGCTGCTCCTCCCGGTACCGGCGGGCGTTGGCGATGACCATTGCCGCCTGGGACGCGAACATCACCAACGTCTCCTCGTCCTCCTGGCCAAACTCTTCCATCCCGGTATCCCTGGCCAGGAAGATGACGCCCACGAAGTCGCCCTGGTGGAGGAGGGGCGCTGACAGGAACGGCCCCACCGGCAGGGCGGTGAACTCGGCCATACCCAGAGAGATGGTGTGGCTGGCGAGGTCGGGAATCCGCAACGTCTCTGGAATCCGGCTCAGATAGTTGAAGAGGAGTATCCGCTCCGGCATGTCCTGCATCCTGCGGACTTGCTCCTCTGTTAGCCCTGAGGTGAAGTAGTCGACCAGCGGCGCGTTGCTGTCCGGCGCTTTGGCCATGGGGGTCCAATCGGGTGGAAGCTCGACCGCACCGTTGAGGAGCGTCATCGCTCCGTAGCGGGCCCCGGTCAGGGAGCGGGCGGAGTCCAGGACCCCCTGGAGGACCGTGTCGAAGTCCAGGCTTTCGTTGATGCGCAGGCTGGCCTCGCTCAGCCTGGACAGCCGGTCTCTCAGTGCCTGTATCACCAGGTCTCGTTCATCGTCTCGGTTCATTGCACCGCCTCAAGTCTGGGTTGCGGGACACGTTGAACACCCGCGGAAGCGCCGCCGCCTGGATGAAGCGGGGCCAACGCTTTGGGGTCGATTATAGCACTTTGGGCCGTATCTTACACCAATATCATGCCAATTCGCCATTTTTCTAACAGTCATCTTACACGGTCCCTGTAGAATGACATGGAACGGCCTGCCGACAGGAGCAGGGGGGTATTTGTATGGGATTCGGGTTCGACAGAACGGTCCATTCAATTGAGGCGGCGGACGGGGCAATGGAACCCGCCGTCGCTGCGTCGCTTACGCTGGTTAGAGAGCTGCCTGCGCCGGACGGCCCGCTCTCGGGCCTGCCGGCAAGTCCAGGCTCCTCAAACGGCCGCCTCCCCGACCGGACCGCGTCCCCCAGCGGGACGTATCGGGCCACTCCAGCGTCTTTAGCCGCCCCCAACCAGCGAAAGAGAATGAGGTGCTCGCAATGACAATACGAAACTTCCTACCGGGATTCGGGATGAGAACTGTGGCGGCGCTGGCGGTGGCGGCCGCGGTGGTGATCGCGGCCCTGCTCTCAGTGGGCTCGCCGGCCTCGGCGCAATCACTGCTGACGGCAACAGAGGTCTACGACGCGACGATGACGGTAGGGAACTTCCCTATCGGCAAAGGGTACACACCTGAGTTAGGTGGAGTTGGGTCCCTCTCCGAGGACGAATTCAGTTCGGGTCCAAACAACTTCACCATAACCCTAATCCTTGACTCCTCTGCTCACGGTGGCCAACTGCTTCTTGCATTGGACAGAAAGCTCGATGACAACGAGCTGGAGTCCTTGCAGCTTCTCCTCGCGCGGACACGCATTTTTGACCTCGCTGACGCCACCTATGCGACTGATTCCACCTATGGCCACGTTTACACATGGACTCTTTCCCCGCGCTTCGGCTGGTCGGACAACGACAGGGTTTCCGTGAAGATCACCGCTAAGCCGGTCGTCATCATCGAGGCGGTCACGGCCACGGTGGAATACGGCGGAAACAACAACGCCGCCGAGTCGACCGCGGAGTTCAAGTTCACCCGCTACGGCAGCACGGACAACGCGCTGAGCTTCCGGGTGACTAACGGCAACATATTCGGCGGAGAGACCGCTACGCGCACGTTCAAAGCCGGGGTATCGAGTTTCAGCAACTTCCACTGGGCCGTTGACCTGGACAACAACGATGCTCCGCTCTGCCTCATCTTTTGGCAATTGCGTACTGGGAGCGATTACGTCCTGGGCACTCCAGCTTCTGCGACGGTGGCCGTCGAAGGCCCGGGCACGACCTGCATGTCGAGCATGTAGCCCCGGCGCCGCTTCCTGTCCCCCACCCCGATAAACGAAGGAGCAAATCCCAATGACAGTCAGAAATGCAGTCCCAAGGTTCGGAATCCGCTGGGCGGTCGTGCTGGCGGCGGTGGCCGCGGTGGTCATCGCGGCCCTGCTGGCCGTGGGCTCGCCGGCCTCGGCGCAGAGCTCGGACGACAAAGAGATCTGGTCCGCGACGATGACGACGGGGTCCTTTCCCATCGGCCAGGGGTTCAGACATCCAAACAATGGTGGAATAGGTTCGCTCTCCGACGGTAGGGTCCCCCTGGATACTGGAAATGAGTTGGTAACCTTAGTCCTCGACTCCTCTGCTACCATCGGCACCTCCGCCGGCACGCTGATTTTTGCAATCAACGAGCAGCTTAACTCCGACGAAGAGCTGACCTGGACGCTTCACGTCGACGGGCGGACGTTCGATTTCAATGATGCAACCTATTCGTTTGATAGCACCTTTAGCGACGTCTACAGTTGGCCGCTCACCCCGCGCTTCGGCTGGGCGACAAGCGACACGGTAGCCCTGAAGATCACCGAGAAGAAGTCCATCAGCGTCGAGGGGGGGTTTGCCGCGAGCGGTCAAATCGTGGAATACGGCGGAAACAACAATGCCGCCGAGTCGACCGCGATATTCTGGTTCACCCGCACCGGGAACACGGACGAGGCGCTGACCTTCTCCTTCAAGCATGTCCAGAGCGGAGAGACCGCCACCCGCACGTTCAAGGCCGGGCAATCGGAATTCTTCAATGCCCACTGGGCCGTTGACGTGGACGAGAGCAACAACCCGGTCTGCCTCATCACGTGGGAGATACTCTCCCCCGTCCCCGGGTACATCCTTAACTTAAACCCGGCTTTCGCGCTTGTCGAAGGCCCCGGCACGACCTGCATGGGAACCATGTAGCCCCGGCGCCGCTCAGGCCCCTGGCCGGAGGACGAATCCAACCGCAATGACAATGCAAAACCTCATACCGGAGTTCGGCATCCGCTCCGCCGTAGCGCTGGCCCTAGCGGCGCTGGCGGTCGTCGCGGCCCTGCTGGCCGTGGGCTCGCCTGCGTCGGCGCAGAGCTCGGATGACGGAGAGGAGATCTGGTCCTCGACCATGACGGTGGGGAGTTTCATCATCAGCAAGGGGTACACGTCTGAGGGAGTGGGCATCGGGTCCCTCTCAGACGATAGCTTCATTCTGGGGAGACACACTTTCGAGGTATCCCTGATCTATGACCGGATTATTAGCAGTCAACTCTATGTGGGATTTGGTAACAGGCAGGCCAATGACGGCGAGGTGAGGGCCATGACCCTTCACATCGGCGGGCAGACGTTCAGCTTCGAGGATGCCACCTATGCGAATGATCCCACCTATGGCCACACGTACGAGTGGTTTCTCTTTCCGTCGTTCGGGTGGGCGGACAACGACGAGGTTGACGTGAAGATCACCGCCCTGCCGATGGTCAACGTCTACGCGAACGGCATTGAGGCGGAGTACAAGGACACCGTGGAGTTCGAGTTCAGCCGCATCGGGAATGCGGACGAGTCGCTGAGCTTCACCCTGAGCTATGTGCAAGGCGGAGAAACCAAGACGCGCACGTTCCCCGCCGGGAAGGAATTCTTCTCGAACTTCCACTGGGCCTCCGAAGTGGACGAGAGCAACAACCCCGTCTGCACCCTCACGTGGGAGGTGCTGGCCGGGGAGGGGTATGTCCTTGGCCGGGACCCGGTAGCCGAGGTGGACATCGAGGGACCCGGCACTACCTGCGTGTCGGGCATGTAGCCTCGGCGCCCCGAAATCCCCCGGCGGAACCGCCCCCTCCATCCGGGGCCCGAAGCAAAAAACACCGATTGCATGGGAAGGATGAAATGATCAACCGCAAGATATTCTGGGCGGCCCTGGCCCTCGCGGCGCTGCTTCTGCTGGCGGCCTGCGGGGACGGTGACGCCGAGCCGGGCATCACCGCCGACGAGGTCAGGGAGATCGTCCGCGCCGAGCTCGCCGCCGCCCCTACCCCGTCACAGCCCGGAGGGGGCGTCACCGCCGCCGAGGCGGAGCGCATCGCCCGTGGGGTGGTGGCCTCCATCCCCTCCAGGTCGGCCCCCGCCGACTACACCGCGTTCGTCGTGGACGCGGCCATCGCCCGCTACGAGACCCGGGGCCGGGAGGACACCCTCGCCCACTACAGCCGCAAGGAGAGCATCGACGGCCAGTGGTACGTCTTCATCATCGGCGAGGACGCCCGCGTCGTCGCCCATCCCGACCCCGAACGCGTGGGGCTGGACGTGAACGGCTGGGTGGGCACCGACATCAACGGCTACCACTACGCCCCGGAGATGCTCTCTGCGACGGACGAGGGCAAGTGGGTGACCTACGTGTCCGCCAACCCCGAGCACGGGGACTTCGGGCCCGGCTACACCGGCGAGTTCGAGCTGAAGAACGCCTGGGTGGTGCGGCACGACGGCCTGCTGTTCGGCTCGGGCTGGTACGTCAACGCCGACGCATTCACCAGGGCCATGGTGGACACGGCCGCCAGCGTGTTCCGCGAGGTGGGGCTGGAGGGGACCATTGCGTACTTCGCCAGCCCCGAGACCGATTTTGCGGGGCTGCACGAGACCATCGCCTACTACAACAGCGCCGACAACGTCCAAGGGGAGTGGTTCGCATTCATTGCCGACGAAAGCGGCACGGTCGTAGACCACTACGACAAGGCAAACGTGGGAAAGAGCCTTGAGGACCTGCTCGGTACGGATGCCTTCGTGGTCACCGCGGAGGGCGGCTGGGTGACCACGGAAGACGTGCGGGTCTGGCTGCTCGGCCAGGACGAGATGACCTTCGGGTCGGGCTGGCGCAGCGGCCACGACGAGGAGGGCGGTTGAGGGGGAGGCCAATCGCTCGGTCTTCCTGACAACAAGAAAGGCCGCATACATCGCCGGGAGAGGGAGATGGCCTCCCGACATGGATGCGCCCAAGCTGCGGGGGCGGGACGGCGGGCTTGCTTACGCACTGCGCGGCTGACGGCCCGGACACCCCATCGCAGAGTGGATTGCGGCTTTCCGTGGCAAGGACCGGCGTCCATGCCGAGACAGCGCACACAGTACAGGACAAAGTCCCACGGCTTCCCAGACGACTTCCCGCAGCGGCTGGTGTGGTTCAAGCACGCGTCCGGTCTGTCATGGGTGGAGATCGCCCGTCGTCTCGGCGTCGATCCCGTCACCGTAAGGCGTTGGTGGCAGCGAGGAGTGCGTCCCAACTATCGGCATCTGAAGGCGCTTCAGGACCTGGCAGACGACCTGGACCTCGGTCACCTGTTCACCGGCTGAGGCGGCTTGGCGGGGAAGCGGCCCGCGACCACAGCAGCTGAAATGCAAAAAGGGCGCACATATGGGCGAACGGGCTGCTCTCCTAGCCCGAGAACCGTCCCAGACCGGTCTCCCTCACGAGGGTGTCGGCAAGCTGCCGATACTCATCCGCCTCGTCCAGCCGACCTTCG
The DNA here is from genome assembly GCA_965219425.1 of Dehalococcoidia bacterium. Lineage (GTDB taxonomy): Bacteria > Chloroflexota > Dehalococcoidia > Lucifugimonadales > Australimonadaceae > S5-327. The sequence continues at coordinate 2,093,508 of OZ244741.1, read as the reverse complement.
GCTTCCTTGTCACGGCTGCGGTTCACCGCGAAGGGGACGGTCTGGGCCTTGCACCCCTCGCAAACGGTCCCAACCTCAAGGTCATCCTTTCGCCGCTCCAAGTAGTAGTCCACACCAATCCGGTCGTCGGCTGAAGTGTCGGCTCCGCAGAGGGCCTTCTCCTCTCTGGCATCAGTGTCGAACAGGTGCATCTCAGTCACCTCCCCGGTCCTGGTGTCTTCTCGCTTCAACTCGAATGGCCTATCGTCTCGTGATTTCATGTGTTCCTCCTCCTTCCGAAATGCAAAAGGCCCGCATACATGGGCGCGAAAGCGGCCCGAAACGCAAAAAGGGCCGCATACATTGAATGGCGGGGGGAGGACATCACATCGCGGTGTCCTCCCCCCGTATGCGCCGAGCCCTAGAACAACCTCAGCGTCTCGGGTTGCTGCTGCTCCGTCTCACCCTCGGCAGCCTCAGCCTGCGCCGTTCCCTGCCCGCTGCGGTTCCGACGCCTAGCCGGGGGAGCGGGTTTCTCGTGCGCCGGGAATTTGGGTGTGTCTTCCCACCTGGCTTTGGCTCTCTCGCTCACCGCTAGGACCTCCTGCGCCAGTCCGGCCAGGTCGTGGTCGTCGAAGATCTCGATGTGCGGGTCCGACGAGGGCTGTTGCACCCCGATGGTGGCCCTGCCTCCCTTGATGGACACGACGACCTTCAGGTCCTCGGACGCGCCGGTGTCGTCCCCAGCGTCCTGCTCTCCGGCGTCGTCGGAACCCTGTGCGTCCTGTGCGGTCTCCTCGTTGGCGTCCTGCTCGTCGGCAACCGCGGCTTCCGTGTCGTCCGCCGCTTCACCGAAGAGACTGTCGTCTGCGCTCGGGGCGTCCGAGCGGGTTGCTTCCGTTCCAACTTCGTCTGGCATGGTTGCTCCTTTCGTTGTTTCTTCTCTGGCCCTTGCTCAGGCTGCGAGCCTCGACTGTCTCCTGATCTCGCCGAGGGTCTGCGGCTCCCAGTACAGGTCGCGCTCCACGGCGGGGACGCCGCCGAACACGGTGACTTCCGCCAGCTCGGTGAGGTCGAAGTATCCAAGTTCCACTTCGAACCCCTCCACCAGGCCGAAGCACGTTCCGGTCTCGGCGTCCCACTCGGTGACGTACCAGCGCCAGCCGTTGTAAGGCGAGAAGAGCTTCACCCTGGCGACCACGGCGTCGGGGTCGTCCGCGCCGTCATTGGCGTACAGGGGCGGGATGGTGTCAGCAAGCTCTTTGGTCATCAGCTTGTGCCTGCGAGGCCCGCTGTGGTTGTCCTGCCAGATCGTGGTGGTTCCCTTTTCGTTAGGCATGGTTTTCTCCTTATTTCCGTCTTTGAATGCGTCTGTTGAGCGTTGGTCACTAGGACGCTATCCCCGGCTCGGAGCCAGACCGCACCACCCGCGCCACCGTCTCCGGGGTGGCATACGTGGGGGTGACCGTGCCCTGCTCCATGTCCAGGTAGAGGCCCATGAAGGGGCAGGAGCCCGCCACCATGCGGCGGACCACCTGTAGCGCCAGCGACGCCATCATCTGGTTGATGGTCGGGTCCTGGTCGGTGAGGTCGAGGGCCGCCGCGCAGTCCACGTCGGGAGGCGTGGTCGACACGGCGGTCAGCAGGTCGGGCCGCTGCACCGTAGGCGCGGGGAGCAGGTAGCAGGTCTGGTCGACGAAGGCTTGTTCGTCCCCAAAGTCCCGGTCGGCGACGTTGCCTATAAGTACCTGCCCCCAGTTGGTGTCGTTGCCCGCGTCGATGAGCCACCGGCGCGGGTCGCCCGGCAGGGACTCCGCCATCGCCCTGCGAGCTGCGGCGTTGTCGGCGCAGCCGATGATGAGGCTGTTCCCGTAGTGGGGAAGGCCGGGATAGCGGCCCCCATCCGAGCGGGAGTCCTCTTCCCGGAAGGCGTACACCGAGTAGCCGACGGGACGCCGGTACGCTTTTGCCAGCCGGTCGGCGAGAGCCTGGCTTTTGAACTTCCCCACGTCCTCGGCGTAGAAGTTCTGGCGCAGCAGGTTGTGGGGCTCCACCCGGTCGTGGTCGACCAGGACGATGGTGGCCTCCCGTCCCTGGAAGAGTCGGCAGAGACCCTCGGCGACGAAGCCGCCGGTCCCGCCGCAGCCGACCACCGTTATCCAGGGGTTGTCGAGCAGGAATGCGTTGTCCAGGTAGTAGGGCATTTCTCAGTCACCTCCTTTTCTCTTGCCTCGTTTGAATCCGGCTCTTCGCCCGTCAGCCGGACGCCCGGAACTGGGCCGTCGAACACCTGGGGCCACTCCACCGGGGCGAAGTGGCCGTAGACGCCGACCCGCAGGCTCAGCTTGGGCCGGTCGCTGTCGAGGCGTCCCACGACGCCGTAGATGCGGAAGCCCTGCTCGTCGCCGTCGTCGGTCTTCGAGAAGAAGGCGCGGGAGCTTCCGTGGGAGTGGAACTCGGCGACCACCCCGGCGGGCGGCGTGTAGGTGAGGGACGAAGCCGTCCCTTCCTGTTCGGGAACCACCAGCCGGTAGGCTCGCCCGTCCCACCGCACGGCGAAGAACCGCTCGGTGCCGAAGTCGTCCTGGAACCAGCGCAGGCCAAACTCGAAGAGCCGGGACGGGATGGGGCCGTGGGCAAGCTCCACCTTCTCGGTCACGGGAGCCAGGCCCCGTACCTCGCAGGATGCGACCTGCGCTCGCGCCGTCAGGTGGGCGCTCTCGGACTGGACGTAGAGACCGCCCGATCCGAGCACGTAGTCGAACCCGATGCCCTGTGAGCCGGAGAGTCCGGCGGGGTGGTTGACCAGGTAGCCCACCGGCCCCGGCGGGGGGCTAGCGGTAGCCCCGTCTCCCCTCGGAGACCGCCATCGCCTGGCCCACCGTGCACTGGGGAACCAGGTCCTCAGTCGGGTATACAGTTGTTCCATCGAGCTCCTCCCATAGTGCTTGCAGGTTGTCGGGGTGCTTCTTCGAGCGGTCCCGGGTGTCTCCGGTAAGGGAGAAGAAGGACTGGAAGAAGCCTTCCGGTATCAGGTCCACCTCCTCGGGGAACCTGTGGCTTCCGGGGCAGACCCGACCGTCCCTGAAGACGTTGAAGGCGGGGGCCCGAAAGAGGAGATGCTCGGGGTCAGTGGGCCGGCCAAGCGCCGCGTAGGCCCAGGGCGCACGGCCCGGCGAGCAGACGAAGACCAGCCCCGGCATGGGAAGCCGGAGCCGTGCGGGGGGCTTGAACGCCTCCCGTTGCAGGGCCACGGACCAGACCTGCGGCGGCCGCCAGAGGGCCACCACCTGCCCGGTCTCGCCCTGGTTCCACCAGAGGGCCTCCTGGGGCAGCAGCCCCGAGGAGAACCCCAAGTGCTGGGTGAATACGTTGGCGATGGCGTCCGCCGAGACGGTCCTCACCCAGTTTGAGTCGCTCTCGAAGCCCCGCAGCAGGATGGTCTCCTTGTAGACCTCCAGTTGCATCTGGAGCTCGTCCCTTGCCGCGTCCGCCGGACCCGGCAGGGACCACTCGGTATTTTCGGCATCACTCGTCATCACTTACCTCCTGTTCTTGTTTGTGATTGGGGAGCCGCCCCAGGACGAAGTCCAGCATCTCGGCGAAGCGGCCGGGTAGGTCCTCCTCCAGCCAGTCGCCCAGCTTGCACACCGCGTCCATGAGGGCGCTGGCCTTGCGCCACTCCTCCGTCCCTTCCTGGATGATGTCGTCGTCCCAAGGGTCGGAGAAGCCGTCGTACGATCCGTCCTCATAGGTGTGGTCGAGGAAGAAGTTGCCGGTCTCGGCCATGACCCAGGAGCAGGCTTGCGCCGCCCCCTCGAAACGGGTCTCCTTCAGCGCGTCGGTGAGGTCGTCCAGGGGTATTCCGCCTTCGGGGATTCGGAGCAGGGTCTCTTGCGGGATGCGTTCGGCGGCTGACTCCAGCCAGGCCACCCGTATCCCGTCGGGTCCGTCGTAGTAGGCGTCGGCGGGCTTGACCAGCAGGGCCATGGCCGAGAGTCCCTCGCGGTAGCCGTCCCACATCTCGTGGAGGCCGTCGTAGCCGAAGCCCATCAGGTCGAAGGGGATGCCCTGCCTCAGCCATGACCACGGAGGTTGTTCCCCCTCCTCCTCCTCCGTCCAGAACTCGATGAACGGCGCGTAGAGGGGGAAGTGCCGCTCCCCGAAGAGCCCGGCGAAGCGCTCCACCCTCCCGCGTACGTCGGGGGCCGCCAGCGCCGCCTCCGCCTCCTGGGGGAAGAGGCGGCGCACCAGCCCCACGAACCATGCGTAGTCGTCGGCGTATCCGACCAGCGTGACCAGCTCCCGCAGCGACGGCGGACGCCGCAGGAGCAGGTTCGCCAGGCCGCTCAGTTGCGCCGGGGCCGCAGTTGCCATCGCAGCGCCTCCAGTAGCCGCCCCGTTGCCGAGGCGTAGTCCTGGGCCTGGGTGCAGGCCATCTCCACGTCCTTCTGCCGTGCGGCCGCGGCGTCCAGGTCGAAGGAGCCGTCGGGCCGTGTGAGCTCCGCCGTGAGCTCCAGGATGCTGAGGCCCGCAGGCGGGGTCGCCGCCAGCAGGCCGGTGAATATCCGGTTGTCCATCGGACTCCCTCCCCTAGCTCCTTGCGTGGGTGCAGGCCCCCTTGGTGCCCACCCGCCGCTGGAACTCGTAGATGGTGTCGTCGCCCCGCTTGGTCTCCTTCACCGAGGCGTTGGCGATCTCCCCGTAGAAATCGGAGAGCGTGGCCTTGACCTGGTCGACGCTCATCTGGGGGTCGGGGTCTGGGAACTCGCGGTCGTCGTAGACAAAGATGCGTGCCATTGGTTCATCTCCTTTATGCGTGTTGTGTTTCGCTGCGTTTCCACCTGCGGGGAGGCCGCCGCTCCACTGGCGACGACCTCTCCCGTGTCCTTGCGGTCTAGCGTCCTGCGCCGACCGGCTCTTCCTCCCGCTCCTGTTCCACCGCCCACGCGAACAGGGACAGTGACGGGGCCTGGGTCTTGCGGCCCCTGGGCTTGACCGGCTCCTCGGCCATGAACTCCGCCCAGGAGAACAGCGACTGCTGCGGCTCCGGGGCCTCGTCGTGGTGGCCGTTTCCGTTGCCGTTGGCGTGACCGCTGGCCGGGACAAGCTCGACCGTCGGCCCGATACCGTCGGCGTGGTGGCCGTTGCCGTTGGCGTGCTTACCATTCCCGTTGACCGAGACCGTTTCCGGCTCGATCTCGACGACCTTCCAGCCGTCGTCCACCAGCAGCTCCTCGGCCTCGCTCTCGGCATTCCTGGCCTGGGCGAACACCTCCTCCATCGTCTCGGTGTCCTCCTCGTCGCCGCTGACGATCCTGCGGGCCAGCGCCATCATCATGTCGTCGCCGTCGTCGCCGTAGGCGGCCAGCCCGTCCTCCGGCAGCTCCCCCTCGACGGCCAGGGAGCTCTGCATCTTCTTCGCCACCAGCTTCAGCGCGTCGGCCTGGAGCGTGTTCCGGTAGGACATGAACACCACCTTCACCGGGCGGGTCTGCCCGATGCGCCACGACCGCCGCGACGCCTGCCGGACCACATAAACGCTGTAATCCGTTTCGTCCCAGACGATTGTCGGGAAGTCGATCAGGTCGAGGCCGGTCTGCACCAACCTGGGGTGGCAGATGAGGACATCTATGCCCTCGTTCACCTTGTCGGCGACCCACTTCTCCCTGCGGTTCGGGGCCACCGCGTCGGCCTTCATCACCGCCACCCTGAACCCGTGCCGGGTGAGGAAGTCGTCCATCCGCCCGGTGATGTCACGCGTCCCCGTGTGGGTCACGTAGACCAGCACTCGCCGTCCCTCCATCCGCTCGGCGGCCACCAGGTCGATGAGCGCCTTCTCCTTCGGGTAGAGCTTCTCCTCGGACAGGGGCGGGACCTGGACGATGACATCGCCCGTTCGAGGGTCGAACACCGTCTCTCCCCTGGTGCAGCCGTCGGGGTACGCCAACAGGGTCTGGAGGTAGGTCGCCAGCAGCCGTTTGGAGCCGCTCTTGAGGGCCTTCGTCAGCTCTTTCTTCAACTCCTCGAACACGTGGTTGTAGGCGCTGCGCTGGGAGTAGCCCGTGGCGTCCTCCTCCGAGTCCATCGAGGACACGAGGATCTTCTCCTCGTAGTCCGGCAGGCCGGAGGCAACGTCCGCGAGGCGCAGGAACACCGTGTTCCCGATGATGTGGAACAGGGCGCTGGGAACGAGTCCCGGCCTCTCCCTGGTGACCTTGCGGTAGCTGCGCCTCCTGCTGTTGCGCCCGTCCTCCACCGCGTCGTCGTCGGGCTTGCCGACGGTGACCTCCTCGAAGCCGTACCGCTGTATCCAGCGGTGCTCGTCCGACCGCCCGAACTCCGTGCGAATCTCCGGCGAGAACCGGTAGAGCAGGTGGAAGATGGTCGAGGAGTACCCTCCCAGGAGCGTCCCGGTGAGGCTGAGGGACTTGCCGCACACGTCGGCGAGGATGCCCGCGGCGATGCCCTGGGCGCTCCCTCGCCCCTTGAACTCATGGACCTCGTCACCGATAAGCAGGTCGAAGAAGCCCTTCATCCGGTGCTTGATGTAGTCGGCCAGCGGGTAGCGGGCGGGGCCGGACCTGTCCGCCTGCCAGAGGGGGCCGCCGCAGCCGGCGCAGGTGTGCTTACGGCGGTTCAGGTCGGCGTCGGTCAGGGGCACGCCGTCCTTGTCCACGATCTGCGCCGTGCAGCCGGGACAGCAGGGGATGCGGAAGGGCTCCCCCGTCTCCTCCTCCCGCAGGAGCCTTCCCTTCGAGACGGCCCACCGCTGTATCACGGCGGGCATCCAGCGGTAGGACAGCTTGGCCTTCTCACGGCTCATCACCGCGAAGAGGGGGCCGGAGCCGACGGAGAGGCGGAGCCGCTCCAGGTCGGTGATGGACTCGACGATGGCGGCGCGGACGCCGGGCACCGTCATCTCCACCTCCCGCTTCCACTTGGGGACCAGGTGGGGCGGGCAGATGATGAGCACCCGCTCGAAGCCCGCCATGTATGCGGCGGCCGCTCCTATGAAGGTCTTGCCGGTGCCCATCTCGCCCACTACCGTCGTGCCCCGGTGGGCCTTCAGCGATAGGGCCGCGCCCCTGATGGCGTCGGCCTGCGCTCCCAGGGGCTTGCGGAGCAGCCTGGGGAGCGTGCCGCCGTTCTCCGAGGGCCGGTAGAGCGGCGGGTAGGACTCCACCACCCTCCTGGCGATGGCGTCCTTGAACGTGTCTATGAAACCTCCGAGGTTCATGTGAGTCGTCCTCCTTTTCCGTGGTGGGCCGGAGGACGACGCCGGGACCCTGGACGCACCACGCCCCCAGGTGGGGGACGTTTACGTGCGACGGGTCCCTGGAAACGTCCCCAGGCGGTTGCTTGAACGTGCGAGACCCGCGCAGTTGGCGGGGGCTTCGTGATGCGGCTCGGTGTGAGCCGTCTAGGCCCCTTTCAGGGCCTCCCTGCGGGCGGTCTCAGCGGCCCTGTACTCGTCGTAGCAGCGTCCCTTCAGGTGGTACGCCTTCACCGGCGAGGAGACGGCCCGCCCGCCGATGATGTCCACCAAGGCGGTCTGCATGTCCGGTTCGCCGGGGGCGATGGGCTGCCCGCACCGGGCGCAGGCGTCGAGGGTCATGGTCGTCTGCATCTCCTTGTCTCTCCTTTCCTCAGCAAGAGGGGTCTTCCGCGTCGTTCCGATAGAGCGAAGGCCCCGCAGGTCGAATGAACCAACGGGGCCTCGTTGCGCGGCTCGGCGTGAGCCGTCTAAGCTGCGATGTCCTCGATCCGTCCGTCGTCGAGGTCGAGGGCCACCACGGTGGTCGTCAGCTTCTCGCGGTGGACCTCCTTCTCCGGGGCGTCCTCCACCAGCACCATGTCCTTCGAGGTGCGGCCCTTGACCAGGATGCGCCTGTCGTCGGCTTCGAGCACCAGGTTGTTCAGGAAGCCCGCTGCCACCAGCATCGCCATGTGCCCCCGTCTGAGGGGCATCAGCGGGCGGGTCCGGTTGTCGTTCGCGGGCCAGAGGGTGTCGGTGATCTCCGTGCTGGTCCACAGCCCCGACCGCCTGGCCTCCGTTGCAGCCGCCACCGGATCGACGGTGCGGGTGGTGAACAGGATGTCGCCGCTCGGCGTGGTGGCCGGGCTGTACTCCGTGTAGGAGTAGGAGTTGCGCTGGGAGCGCAGCGGCTCCGGCTCCCCCACCGCCCACTCCAGCACCATGCTCTCGGCTGTGGCGTCGGGAACGGGGTCGGCCTTCCGGTAGCCCATGAGCGCCACCTGGTCGAAGACCTCGCGCTCAGGGTCGGGGAACGCCCAGCACCGCATCCGCCCGTAGTGGGTGGACAGATACCGGGCCGAGACCGCGAGGCGCTGCCTGGGAACGATGAAGACCAGCAGGCCGCTCTCGGCCAGGTAGCGCGTGGTCTGGGTCAGGAAGGCGTGCTCCGTCCGCTTGTCCTCCGAGTCATAGTCATAGGGCGGGTTGAGCAGCAGCAGGCCGAAGGCGCCGTTCGCAATCGACGTTGCGAAGAGGTCGGCGGCCAGGGTGCGGTGGAGCACCTTCTCGGCCTCCTCCGCCCGGTCCCGGTGCAGCTCGACGCCGTAGGTCTCGATGGAAATCGAGTTGGGCCGGTCGAGGTTCTCGGCCAGCCTCTGGAGCGCATCCCCGGCCCCGCAGCAGGGGTCGAGGATGCGGAGGGTTTCCCGGCCCCGGTGGTAGGAGCCGGAGGGGGTGTGGATCAGCTCGGCGATCAGGTCCACCACCCGGTCGGGAGTCGGGTAGTAGCCCCCTTTGGCTTGTGCAGCGAGTCTCATGTCGTCTCTCCTTTCTTGGTGTCGTATGTCGTCGTGGAAGGTCCGTACCGGCAGGGTTCGGGCTGACAGAAGTAGCAGTCCCTCCTCGCCCCCGGCGGCGGCACGTAGTCCTCAACAGTCACTGCCTGGAAGATGACCTGGATGCCGCAGCTGCCGCAGTGGTAGACCTCCCCGGTGTGAATGTCCCTGTCCGGCTCCTCGACCTGCGCGAACCGCTCCTTGCAGTGTGGGCAGGTGAAGAACAACGTCTGCTCCGTCATGGTCCGTCTCCTCTCCCGCCGCGTCAGGCGGCGATTGCCAGGTCCTTGTGGCGAGTGTCGATGCCGACCACCTCTCCGACGCCCACGTTGCGCTGGTAGCACAGGACCTGGTGGGTGCCGATGCTCTCGGCGCAGGCGACGCAGAAGGCGGTGATGAGCTCGGCGTGGGCAGCGACGGTCATCCGCCGCACCAGCATCGAGCCGCCCTTGGGCAGGGTGTGGCGGTAGAGCTGGACCGAGGGGTCGCGCCGCTCCGCTTCCGTGGCGGGCCGGAAGAAATGGGGCTGTCCCGACCGGCACAGGTGCTGCGAGCCGTCGTGCTCGCAGTAGCGGCAGAGCCTGCCCCGTACTGGATACGGGGTCTTCCCGTCCGGGGAGAACCGCTGCCATGCCCCGTGATTGCGCTGTCCGCGCCGCTTGTTGTTGCGCTTGGCCCGCTTCAGCGTCCTATCCATCGGACGCCTCCCTGGGCAGCGTGAGCCTGCCCGACGCCACGGCGTCGGACAGGTCGTCCCGCAGCTTCTTGGCCTTGGGGGAGCACCGGTAGGCCGAGACGCCCACCGACTGGAGCGGGACTATCTCCTCCTCTTCGATGCCCCGCTCCCAGAGCCATCCGGCCCAGGAGCCGTGGAGGGGCAGCGGGCTGCGCTTGTCGAGGAAGCGGTGGTGCAGCGCCGGTGCCTCCTCCTCCGACTGCGCCAGCAGCAGGAAGGAGTCCTTCTCGTAGCCGTATTCCGCCGTCTTCGTGTAGACGAGCGCGTGCCAGCCCCCGGTCGCCGGCAGGCGGGCGATCTTGGTCGTCCACGTTCCTATGGTCTCGTACGGGATGATGCACCGCTCGTAGCCGCCGTGGAGCGCCATCCCGTCGGCGCCCCGGATGATGTGGGCAACGTCGGGGGGCTGCTTGAGGAGCGACGCCCAGATCGCCTTGAGCGCCGTCTGGGAGCCGACCATCGAGACGAACCAGAGGCCGTCCGTCCGGTCGTCGCGGGCGAAGGCGTCGGCGGTGGCGTTGAAGCCGCCCGCGCTTATCGTGAACAGGTCTTCGGGGTCTATGGTGTGAGTCGCCAGCATTTGCGACCTCCTTGCGTGTGGGTTGAGAGCGAAGCGCTGGGGAGCATGTCCCCCGCGTGAGAGCCTGACGGCGTGGGCCGTCAGGACATAAGGCCCCGTTCCTTGAGGCTGACGAACCTGTCACCGCCGATGACGATGTGGTCCAGCAGCTCGATGTCCAGCAGCTTGCCCGCCTGGACCAACTCGCGGGTGAGGGCCGCGTCCTCGGGGCTGGGCGTCGGGTCCTGGCTGGGGTGGTTGTGGCTGACGATGATGCTGGGGACGGCCTCGATGACCGCCGGGCGGAAGACCTCGGCGTTCCTCACGATGGCCGAGGACACGTTGCCCTGGTAGATGATCCGCTGGCCCACCACCTGGTTCTTGGTGTTCAGGAGCAGCACCCGAAGCTGCTCCTGGGCCAGGCCGGACATCTCCGGCCCCAGCAGCCTGCGCACGTCTTCGGGGCAGTTGATGGAGGGCGGGTCCTCCGGGCCTTCCGGCCTGGTCTCCACGTCGTAGCGGACCGCCAGCTCCCCCAGCAGGCTCAGGTTGATGCGGAGCGCGTTCAGCAGAACGGCGTCCTTGGTGTAGGTCTTCTTCCTGGTCATGTCGGCCTCCTTGCGTATCGGTTAGAACAAGAGCGGGGCCGCCCCCTGTAGATGGAAGCGGCCCCGTGGCGCGCCTTCGAGAAGGCGTCGCTATGCGGTTGTGGGACTAGAAGGGGGAGGCGCCGACCGGCTGCTCGATGTCCGAGGCGTCGCCGTTGCCGTTCCCGCCCTTGGAGTCGAGGAACACGACCTCGGAGGCGTGAATCTCGGTGCGGTGGCGGCGCTGGCCGTCGTCGCCTTCCCAGGAGTTCTGGACGAGGCGGCCCGCGACGTAGACGCGCTGGCCCGTCCCGACGTACTGGTTCACGGCCTCCGCAGTGGCGCCCCAGACCACGATGTTGTGCCAATCCGTCTCGTTCTCAGCGTCCTTGCGGTAGCGGTCCGTCGCCAGCCGCAGCTTGGTGACGGCGGTGCCGCCGGGGGTGTACTGCATCTCGGGGTCGGTCCCAACCCTGCCCAGAAGCTCGACTTTGTTGATGGTGCGTGACATGTGATTCTCCTTGTGTGTGTAGTAGCGCGGTACTGCCGCGCCCGTCTTGAATGAGAGCGGGGCCGACTCCCCATTAGAGGGAAGACGGCCCCGTCCTGCGCTCCCGCCAGGGGGAGCGTCTAGGTGTTCACCCGCACGTACTCCGACTCGCTCTCGGAGACGATCTCGGCCCGGACCTCCGGGTCGAGGACCTCGTTGAGCCTCCGGTGGTTCACGGAGTACCTGGTGGAGCTGACGAGGGTGACCGTCCGGCCCCCCACCGTCGCCTTCGAGTCACCCTGGCGGCGCATCCACGCCTTCAGGGTGTCCAGCGCAGCGCGCTTAGCCTTCTCCGGCTCCTTGATGGACTCCTGAGCCTCTGCGTAGGCCGCCACCGCGTCCCGTGCCTCTTCGTCGCTCACCTCCTCTGTCTCGGTCTCTGCGTCCTCGCTGACCTCAGCCGCTCCCGGCAGGCAGACCGCCAGGAAGGGGCAGCTTCGGCACTGCCAGCTGGTTGCGGAGAAGTCCCGCTCCGGCAGCGCGTCGGGGTCAGGCCCGCTACGGACGTGGTGAGCGGCAAGCTCACCGAGCCACGCGCTGGCGTCCTGCAAGGCCCTCTCCAGCCGGTGGGCGGGAATCCGCTCCCAGTCCCAGGTGCGAGCCCCCGTGTCCATCGTTGCGATCACCGCGTCCCGCAGGTCGCCGAACTCGCCGAGCGAGTAGAGGGCGGCCTGGGCCACCGCCGCCGGGTGGCTGCGCTCCGCTCCCAGCGTCTGCCAGCGCTTGAACGCCTCCGGTCCCCGCGTCTTGATCTCGACGACCATCGGGTCGCCGAAGACTGGGGCATCGGGCTCTCCCTCGAAGAGGAAGAGTTGAGGGGGCGCTTCGCCCGGTTCCACCGGCATCCGCACCGTGCCGTCGGGGTGGCCGGTCACAATCATGTTGGGGCCTACCCGCACCGCTACCTGCTTCGGGTCCTGGGGGTCGGGGGCATCCACCTTCCAGCCCGCCCGCTCCATCGCCCGCACCACCACCGGCTCCAGGGCGTTGCCCGCCTCCATCGCCGTCAGCGAGGACTCGCTGGGGGGATTCGTGGCCTCGTAGCCCGTCGCGGCGTACCAGAGGGCGCGGCGGCAGCCCAGGGCTGACGAGGCCCGCACCTCCATGTTGCCGTCGTCGTCGAACCGCGCCGCAGGGCGAGAGAAGACCTCCGCCCTGTCAGTAGTCGTCGTTACCATCGTCGTCGCCTCCTTCCTGTAAGTGAGAAGCGGGGCCGCCCCCGAAGGAGGCAGCCCCGCCTCGATGCTGGTGTCCGTGCGGCTCATGCGGCCGCCTGCACTTCCTCCGCCTGCGTCGTCTGTCGCTCCTCCCTGGCCTTCAGGTGGGCCTTGAGGATGTGGGCGATGCCGTCGCCGAGTCCGAGGATCGCCACGCTCTTGCCGTCGGGCATCGTGTTCCAGAAGGGCTGCATCTCCTGAATCCCCCGGCACTGGTCGATGATTTCCTCGACCGGCGTGCCTCTCCGCAGGTGCAGAGAGATCAACCGGCAGGCCAGCTCGGTGACGCCGTGCTGGAAGCTGCCTCCCTTGCCCAGCCAGCCGAAGACCTCGAAGGGTTCGCCGTCATCGTCCACGGAGACGGTGACGAAAAGACTGCCCATCTCCGTTTGCAGCTTGGTCGTTGTGCTGGGAAGGGTGCGGGGCCTGGACCGTGTCGTCGCGGTCATGGCCTGCCTCCCTCCGCCCGGCAGAGCGGGAGCGTCCGGCTGCACTCGACGGCCTTCAGCTTCCCGTAGGCCCGCACCATCTCGGCGTCGCCCACGAAGGACTCGGCCTCAATGCGGGTGTCGAACCGCCCGAAGGGGTTCACCCCGAAACCGCCCCGGTAGGCGATGGCGTGGTAGTGGACGCCGGGCGGGCAGTCGCGGAGGTAGGGGAGGGCCGGAGAGTAGCGGTCGAAGTAGCCCGCGACCTTCAGCGCCATCTCCCTCTCGTTGTCGTCGCCCAGGCCGAGCAGCGTCCTGACGATGGGCTCCTCGCAGTCCTCCTCGGCGAAGGTGGGCGTGAACATGGCGTCCCGCAGTTCGGCGGGAAGCTCGTTCCACCGTTCCCGGCTGAGCTTCAGCCCGCCGTGGCTGGGCGTCCAGACTCGCCAGACGCCCTCGGCCAGCTCCTCAATGTCGTGTGTCCAGCCCCAGGGTGTGCTTACCAAGGTCTCAGTCGTTGTCATGGCTCGTAGCCTCCTTGTCCTGTAATGAAGGAGCGGGGCCGCCCCCAAGTGAGAGACGACCCCGCTGGATTGCGAACCCGATGGACCGGCAGGCTTAGGCGGCCTGGGCCTGTTGCATCTGCCGCAGCTTGTTGGCGGCGGCCTCCACCAGCGGGCCAAGCTCGGTGCCGTCCAGGTCGTCGAGGCTCTTGCCCGTCCGGTCCGTGACGGCCGTCCGCACTTGGTCCTCGTCGAGGCCCTGCTCGGCGGCGATCTCGATGAGCCGCTTCCGCAGCTTTTCGATCTGGGACTCGCTGCGCCCGCCCTGCGCCTGCCGGGTGGGGCGGCTGGCCTGTGCCTGACCGGAGTTGCCGTTGGTCTGAGCGGGGACGCGCTGCGGTTGCGGCGAGTTGCCGACCTGCGGCTGGTCGCCGTAGAACCCGTTGCCGAACTGGACGCCGAAGCTCCTGAACGCCCGCTTCATGCCGTCCGTCACGGCGCCCTTCAGGGCCGTGTCGTGTCCGTCAAGGGTGTCCTCGGCCACGGGGTGGACGCCGATGTCGGTGCGGGGCAGCGCGCCCGCGACGGTGACCCGCACCGGGGCGCTGTAGCCCTGTTCCACCTTCACCTCGCCGGTCTGGGGGTTGACCGTCTCGGTCCGGCGCAGGGTGACGTCGCCGGCCAGTTCGTAGCCCCACCCGCCGTAGCCGAAGATGCGGTTGGCCTGCTCTATGACGACGTGGCCTTCGAGGTAGTCGTAGCTGCGCCCGGCGCGTCCCTTGCGCTGGGAGGCCAGCGCCGGGTCGAGGGGCTGTCCGAGCGCCTGACTGACGGCGGGCGAGAGCCCGTCCCAGAGCAGGGCCAGCCCCGCACTCGATGCGGGGTCGTGCTCGCTGAGATTGGCGGCGTCGGACCTGTGCCCGCTGCCGTTCCTGGCGACGACGGCGGTGTCCTTGTGGACGCCGTTCGCGCTCCCGTTTCCGTTGTTGTTTCCGTTCTTGTTGAACATGTTCGTGTCTCCTTCCGAGTGGTGTGTTCCTGTAGCGAATGACCGATGCGGAATCCCCTATGGGAGTCCGTGGGCGGGCGAAGCCCGTCGTGAATCGGGCATAGGACCTCCTGTAGGGTGAGAGTGGGGAGTGGGGGGAGGCGGGCGGGGGAAGTCCGCTGGGAGGTGGCGGGGAGCCGCTAGTGGGCGGAGCTGGCTGCCAGCCAGAGCAGGCGAAGGAAGGCGGTGCGCCCGTTGGGAAGGGCCGCAAGTTCGCCCACGTCGCCAACGCCCGGGGGGAGGACGACGGCGGCGGCCCTGCGCCCGAGCAGGGACTGAAGCCGCTCCGTCGCCTCTCGGCCCGCGTCGTCCGAGTCGAAGGCGAGGAAGATGCGGGCGCAGCCCCGGAGGGCGTCGGCGACCCGCTCAACGCCCTGGGTGCCCAGGGCGGCGACGGCGGGGAAGCCCCAGCCTGCAAGGGCGACCCAGTCGAACAGGCCCTCGGTTGCGACCGCCCAAAGCGGCGCAGGGCCGAGACGCCCCACGCCGAGCACCGGCTTGGGGCCGGGCAGCGCCTGGAACCGGGGAGTCCGGTCGGGGTCTATGGTCCGGCCGGCGAGCCAGCTGACGAGGCCGCCGGAGACGTCGGGGACGACGACCATGCCGGCGAATCGCTCCACTCCCCGCGCCATGAACAGCCCGGAGTCCCTGAGACGCTGCTCGGAGAAGCCCAGGGACTCCAGGGCCTGCCGCAGCCCGCTGCCCGGCGCATAGCCGAGGCCCAGGCGGGCGGCGGCGGCGGGGCCGACGCCCCGTGCGGCCAGGTACTCCCGCGCTTCCGTGTGACGCCGGAGTCGTCCGGCGTAGAAGCGCGCCGCCGCCGTCAGCAGGTTGGGGTCGCGGGGTGGCAGCGCCGCGGCCTCCGGAGGGTGCCGCGGTCCGGCTGGACGGTTGGCGGGCCTGGGCGCAAGCCCAGGGCTGCCGTCCAGCCGCGTGATGGCCTCCGGCAGCGACAGGCCCTCGGCCCGTTGGATGAAGTCCAGCACATCGCCGCCGAGGCCGCACCCGAAGCAGTAGAACCGCTCCGAGTCGCCGTACACCGTAAAGCTGCCCTCGGCCTCATCGTGGAAGGGGCAGACGCCCTGGCGGACCCTGCCCCTTCCCCTGAGCCGCACTCCGGCGGCTTCCACCGTGTCGCCCAGGGGGTGACGGGCCTTCAGCGCGGGGATGTCCACGTTGGCCGTGACCATCACGCACCCCCGTTCAGGGGGCGCAGGCCTCGGAGGCTGCGCCCCCTGACGACCTTGCCGGGCCGCCAGCGCATCCCCAGGACCGCAGCGACCTCCAGCGTCCCGCCGTCGCCGGTGGGCACCAGCGCGGCGGCCCGTCCCGTGCCCTGGCTGTAGACCAGGGCGCCGCGGCCGCCGAACCGGCGCTTCACCAGCTGCGTCCACTCCGAGAAGGCCCACCGGGCCTCCTTCGTCTCCGCTTTCTCCGCGTCCACGCCGGCGAGGACCGCCAGCGCACCGTCCACGTCTCCCGCCTGCCGGAGACGCCTCGCCTCGTGGATCGAGCGCGCCGCGCTCGGCTCCGCCGCCTCCGGCTCCTCCTCCTTGAATCCCATCGCAGCGAAGAGCCGGTCGACCAGCTCTTCGAGGCTGCGCCGGGGCCTGTCCACCGTGTCCATCGACCGAGTTCCAGTTGCCAGTGTTGCCGTCGTCATCGTGCACCTCCTTAGTGCCTGTGATTTGTTGCCTTGCCGTTTGCGCCCGCTTGCGGGCAAAGAAGAAGGGCCGCCCCCGATGGGAGACGGCCCTTTGCGTGTTGGGATGGGTATGAAGGAGCCTAAGGCCCCCGTTGTCAGCGTCGAGGCGGCCTGCCTACCGGACGCCGGGGCATGAACCGCCGGAGCAGCAGCGCCCCGATGCCCAGCCCGACGAGGTTCAGGAAGAAGAGCTCCACGTCGAGGGTCAGCAGCGGCGCCGTAACGACCAGGGCGACCGCCCCTGCCACGACGACCCGCTTGCGCTTCCACCACGGCTGCTTCTCAGGGGCCTGGACCGCGGTGTCATGCACCTGCGCGTACGCCGTCCAGATGGGCAGCCCGATCAAGACCTCAAGCTCGGTTATCACCACGCCGGCCGAGCAGCCCCCAGTGTGGCACTTGACCTCGATGCCGTTGCCGTCCGGTCGCTGCCTGAACGCCAGCCCGTCCGACTTTCCGCCGTGACAGACCGACGTCGTCGTCCAGAACCAGCCCCGCTCGAAGCTGACCTGGTGCGGCAGCAGGTTGGCTATCCGCATTGCGCTCGGCCCCACGTACTGTTCCGTCCTGTCCTGTGTCCGTGATTCGTCCATGCCTATGTACCTCCTTGCTGATTGGTATGCCGTTGCCGTTGAACCCGTGACTCCGTTCCGAAGACGCACTCCGCCCGCGGTCGAATGCCGAACGCGGAAGACGGAGCGGGGTGAAAGAAGACGCAGCTCGGCCCAGGGTGGATACCGTCCGAGTTTGGGAAAGCTGCGAGACGTGAAGCGGCCAGCCTGCTTCTCAGTCGCAGACCGGCGCGTGTCGAAGCTGCGGCCCTCGCTGTGAGA
The DNA here is from genome assembly GCA_965219425.1 of Dehalococcoidia bacterium. Classification (GTDB taxonomy): domain Bacteria; phylum Chloroflexota; class Dehalococcoidia; order Lucifugimonadales; family Australimonadaceae; genus S5-327. The sequence goes on along the minus strand of OZ244741.1, from coordinate 2,076,549 downwards.
CAGCCAGGGCGCAGGCATGTTGAATCGGCCGGGGCGAAAGACGCACTCCGACCGACTGGGCGAGGACGAGGCGCAGAAGGCGCTCCATCCTCAGTGTCCAGCGGGAGAAGCGATCAACTCCAACTCGCCGGACGGGTGCCCGACGGGAGAAGGACTTACGTCAAACTCCAACCGCCGGACGTGGACCGAGGACGAAGGACCTACGTCAAACTCCGTCGTTTCGGCCCGTGCTGCTTGCGGAGAGCTACGTCAAATCCGCAGCGGCAGCAATTCCCTCGTGGGCGACCTTCCAGAGAGCGAATCATCCGTCAAGTCAAGACCCGGGCAACAGGGATCGCGCCCCCAGGTTTCTATGGTCGGAAACCTTGGTTGAAAGCCAAACAGTGCAGACATTATTACCCCACCAAAGACCCGATGTGAAGGCTTTCGGGCCGTCCGCGCCAAGATCGTTCACAAAACTTCACGGAAGTTCACTGGAAGCCGGTGCGGCAACCCGCCGGGCTATTTCCACAAAACTCCGAAGGTCAGTGAGTGCAGAAGCTCACGCTTTCTCAGCGCTCTCCGCGTGTCGGAGAGCGCTGTCTTCCGCCAGTTGACCTGCCCGTTGCGGTCGAAGCCCCGCAGCGGAAACGTCGCCGGGGGAAGCGTCAGCCCGTGCTCCTCCAAGAGCGTCAGCTCCAACGCCAGGAACCGCTCCTCGGTGCCCAGCCAGGACAGGCTCTTTCCCGCGTCGGGATGAACGGCCTTCAGCTCCCGCCACTCGACGATCAGGGGCCAGACCTCGCCGAACACGTCCTCGTCGTCCTCGGCGGGCTCCAACGTCACGAGGTCGGGGTACTCCCGCCGCAGCGTCGACCTTCGCCTGGGCTGAGGGCCGGCGTCGTTCGCCTTCGCCTCGCCCCCGGCGTCCCCCGCCGTCCTCCGCTCCGCCTGTTCCCGCTCCCGCTGGCGAAAGCCCTCCGCCATCTCCTCCCGAATGGCCCTGTCTCTGTCCTCGCTGGCCCTGTTGTTCTCCCGCATCTCCTTGCCAAGCTCCTCGAAGCCGCCCTCCAAGTCCTCCAGCCGGTCGGCCAGCCTGTCGTTGCGGTCCCGCTGCTCGGCGGCGGCTGAGCCCACCCCCGACTGGAGCGCCTTCTCCAGCGCCCCCCGGATCCGCCGCGTCAGCACACCCTCGTCGAGGCTGGCGTCCAGAGTCCTGCGGTCCACCCCCAGGACCTCGGCCGCCTTCTTGCGCCCGTTGTCCCGCTCCAGCTCCTGCAACAGCGACATGAGCCGCAGGTGGTGCATGTCCCGCACGCTCCTGCCCTTCTCGACCACGTCCTTCTTCGGTTCCATAAGTCCTCCTTCTTTCACCGGCCTCAGTCCCCGGTCTCGCCCCCGACCCAGGCCCGATTTCTCACGGGCTGCGACATGTGGACCACCTGTAGGGAGACATGCGGGATTCCGACCCGTTTCCGCCCTTCTTTCTTGCGGCCCCGCTGCGCCCCTTTTTGCGGGGAGAGGCCGACCTGGGGCCTTAAGTCCAAGTGTTCACAACTTCTGCGCAATTCCGGCCCCATTTGTTCCTGTTTCAGCTTTGCCGTGACCTCACCGACAACTTCGCCACAGACTTCGTTTTCTTGTACAGCCCCCATACTGCACGGGAGGGTGTCTTTTGCCAAGAACCTCAAAAGGGGCGACATTTTTGTCGTCCCTTTTGGGCAGTTTCCACCGTCATTTCGTTTGTTCAAACTCTGTTGCAGAAGTTGCGAATCGTTGATTTGCGGCAATAGGCAGAGAGGTGGACGAGATGGCGCTGAAATCGAAACTCCGGTCACTCAGGCGGTTCATCCCCCTGGCATCCGCGCTGCTCCTGGCGGCGCTGGTGGCGATTCCGTCCAGCGGAGTCGCCCGGGCCCAGGCCCCGCCTGACGAGCTGACCCTCGTCAACGCCGACCGGGACTTCGTGGAGCGCAAGAAGGGCGGCGAGTTCGTCGCCCGGCCCCTCTTCGACCGCGAGATCGCGGACCTCTTCTACGCCGTCCGGGACGCCGACACCGGCGACTGGATAAGCGCCATGTACCGCGTGAAGGGCGGCGAGAAGAAGAGAGGCGACGGCTGGGAGTACTCCTGGGAGTACCCCGACCTGGACGAACACCCCGACCTCGACCGCGACAGGGCCTACCTGCTGGTCATGCTGGCCACGGCCGAGGACGGGCTGAGGGGCGACTTCTACGCCGTCGTCCCCATCTACCAGCCGGGCCGCATCTGGGACAAGATCCTGTCCGCCCTCAACCCCGGACGCTGGGCGAGGGCCTTCGCCGGCTGGATGATCGAGGGCGTCCACGGGACCCTCTGCGGCGTCGTGGAGCGTGCCAGCGGCGAGGACGCCGACAACTGCCGGAGGGAATCCGGCAGATGAGCGACATCCTCACCGGCACCCCTCCCGACCTCACCTACGCCAACGACCTGGTGCGCCAGGCGTGGATGGTCGTCTGGGCCATCACCTCCGGCGCCCTGGTGGTCATCCTCGGCTGGATGGGCCTGAGCTTCATCATGGCCGAGCACCTGGGGACCCGTCAGGCGGGGTGGCGGGAGATGGTCCCCCGGCTCGTGCTCGGCCTGGTGGCCGCAGCGTCGTCCCTCTGGTGGTGCGCCCTGGTCCTGGACGTTGCCGACGCCGTGTCCGGCTTTATCGCGGTCTCCCTGAACGTCACCGCCGGAGACATGCTCCGCTCGACGCTTCGCACCCTGATGACGGCGGTGGAGGCCGGGAGCGTGGGCATGGCCCTGCTCCTGGCGGTCCTCTACCTGGTCTACGGCTTCTTCGTGCTCTACGTCATCGTCCAGATGGTGCTGCGCCTCGCGTTGATCGACATCCTCCTGGCCCTGGCCCCGATCGCTTTGGGGCTTTGGATTCTGCCCCACACGGCGGGCTGGGGCCGCCACTGGCTGCGCCTCTTCATGACGACGGTGTTCCAGCAGGCCATCCAGCTCATCGCGTTGGCGCTTGGGTTCGGCTTCCTGAAGGAGTTCGCCGCCATCGCCGCCTTCGAGCCGGTGCAGGACCTGATCTGGAAGCTCCTGATGTCGGTGGCCTTCGTCTACATGGCGACCCGGGTGCCGTCGATGCTCGGCAACTCAGGGACCTTCGACTCCTGGCTCTCGATGCTCTACTTCGGCATGAACCTGCCCTCGTCGATGGTGCGCTCGGCGAAGACCATCGGCATGTTGGCGGGCGGGGCGGCGGGAGGGCCGGGAGGCATGGCGGTGGGAGCGATGGCGGCCAGCGCGGGCGTTTCGGCCGCCGCCAGCGGCCTCAGCTCGGCGGCCTCGATGGCCACCCCATCGGCAGGCGGGGGAGACGGCGGCGGCGAGCCCAGGAGCAGCGGGGAGTAGCCCCACCACACGACGACAACGCAACGGCGCGGACGAGACCCGCGCCTGCGAACGACACGACGGAGGACCAGCGATGTGCAGATAACGGGGAGTCACCGAGGAGACAAGACGAAGCGATGAACGCCGGTTGTGGGAGACCCGCCCGGCGGCAGAGAGGAGCAATAGCAATGGAACAACTGACACAGACCATATCGAACCTGGTGGGCATCCTGCTGGGCGTCGTGGGAGCGGTGGGCGTGGGCTTCTTCATCTACGGCGCGTACATGTACCTGACGGCCAGCGGAGCGCCCAACCAGATGGAGCGCGGCAAGAGCGCCATGATGACCGCCCTCGCCGGCATCGTCCTGGCCCTGGTCGCCTACGGCGTCGTGGAGCTGGTGATGAACGCGGTCGTGGACCCGGGAATCGAAATCGACGACGTGCTGCCAGAGCCGGAAGTCCCGGACGCCGGCGACGCCGGCGACGTAGGCGGATAGGGCACGTGAGGAAGGAGAACGAGAGATGAGAGAACACGAGGTACCGACTCACGTGCAGGCCGAGGACAGGGTGCTGCTGGGGTTCACCTTCCCGCAGGTCGTGGCGGTGATGGCCGTATTCGCTTTGTCCTATGGGGCCTACCGCTACGCCCCCGTCGGCCCCTCCGAGGTGCGCATGGCCCTGGCCGTCCTCTTCGGGCTGGTTGGCGTGGCGATGGTGGTGGGCAAGATAGGCGGTCGGCGGCTGCCCCTGGTAGCCGCCGACCTGCTGAAGTACCGGCTGGGGGCGCGGCGCTACGCCGGGCAGACCGCCCAGCTGGTGAGGGCCGAGCCGCCCGCGCCGGCGCAGCCGGTGAAGACCGGACCCGGCCCCATCCGGCTGATGGTCAGGAAGGCAAGGCGCGGCCTGAGGAAGCAGCGCAAGAAGACGCGCCAGAGCAGGGAGCGCCGCAACGGACGGATGCGCTGGTTCGGGAAGCGCAGAGGTAAGGACGGCGGGAACCGCCAGCGTCACGACAACATGGCCGAGACGCTGGAGATCAGGCGCCGGAAACCCCACAGGGGCTTTCTCGCCATCGCGGCTCTGGCCGTCCTGGCGGCGGCGGTCATGACCGTCCCCCAGGCGGCCCTGGCCGACGACCACGAGCCCTGGCGGAACGAGATCGACTTCGAGGTCGAGGAGCCGCTGGAGGGACGGCGGATATTCGTCGAGGCGCTCACCGTCACCGGCGACCGGGCCGCCGTCACCCTGCGGGCCGCCACCGCCCTGGACATCCGGGTGCGGGCCTTCGGCGGCCCGCAGGGGAGCGGGCTGCGCTTCTGGGGCTCGGCAACGCTGGCCGAGGGGGAGAGCACCGACTACTCCCTCCCCCTCAACGGCCCGGCGCCGTCCTTCACCGTCTCGTGGGAGGACACCCTTGGCCAGGCCGGGGCGCTGACCGTCAAGCCCGAGCAGATCCCGTACCCGCTCCCCGCCGTCGAGGGCGAGCTCTGCGACCTGCGGCTCACGTCCCTGGGCTGGACGCCGGGAGCGGTCAGCGGCGTCATCGAGTCCGAGTGCGTCACGCACACCGATCACCCGGTGGAGCTTCAGATGGTGGCGGGGCACCAGAGCGTCACCGAGACGTCCCTGATGGACGCCCAGGTGACGGCAGTCACGGGGACCGTCACCGCCGCGACCGGCGCGTCGCATACGAGCGTCGCCTTCATCCCCAACGGAGAGACCGGGTTCCAACTCGGCGTGCCCGTGGGCGCAGCGATTCACGCCGTGAGCGTGGACGTGAGCCTGGAGGCGAGCCTCCGCATCCCCATCCCCCCGCTGACGCAGCTCACCCACCACCCGGAGCGGACGGAGCAGGTCACCAGGACCGTGCACCTCCATCGCCCGGGGGACAGCGACTCCGACAGTGATACCGCGACGGCCACCTGCGAGGACGGAGCCACGGCGTCCGCCACCGCGACGGCGTACGCCTATGTCCCCAGCGCCACCATCGCCAAGCAGGTGACGGTGGACGTCCTGCACAAGGAGCACGTCAAGGCCGAGACGGTGGAGCGGTCGCCCATCACGAGGACCAGGGGCGAAACGATGTCTCTGGCGTCCGGCGTCGGCAGCGACGACCCCTTCGAGGTCTTGGCCCTGCCCGAGCCGGAGCCGGAAGAGCCGCCCGCCGAGCAGGAGCCCGCCGACGGCCTGCGCCAGTGGTTCGACCTGCTGGGATGGGAGTGGCCCTGGTGAGGCCCGCGATTGCGGTCACCCTGCTGGCCGGGGCTGCGCTGGCGACAACCGGCGCGGCCCCGGCGGAGGAGCAGGAGATGCTCCACCAGTTCGACCGCGTGCTCACGGCGATGGCCTACGCCGCCTCCGGCATCTGCGTCTTCGCCATCGTCTGGGCCGGCTTCATCCTCATGGCCGAGGGGGGCGAGGAGCGGGGCGGCGGCAGGGCAAAGGCCGCCGTCGTCATGGCGGTGGTGGGCCTCGTCCTGGTCCTGTCGGCCAAGGGCGTGGCCGCGCTGCTAAGCAGCGGCCTCCTGGACTTCCCAACCCCATAGAGAAAAGGAAGACACCCTGTTGAAAGAGCTTATTCGACGACTGACAAAACGAGGAGCGCAGGGGGCGCAAGAAGACCTCTCCGCTCCCCACGAGACGCCCGGAGGAGCGGTCGAGCCATCCGCTCCCAAGCTCCCGCCCGAGCTGCCCCTGTTCTTCATGCTGTCGCACCTGGACGAGGACGGCCCCGTCCGCCTGGACGGGGTGAAGCTGGGGGTGTGCGAGGTGATGGGCCTGGAGCTGGACGAGCCCAAACTGGGCGCCTTCGCCGGGGCACTCAACGCCCTCGACTTCCCCGCCCAACTGCTCATCAGGCAGCACCCGCCACGCCTGAGACGACTGAGAGACGACCTTCAGCGGGCGCAACCGGCGGACCTGCCCCCGCAGACGAGGGCCGCCGCCGAGTCCCTTCAACGGCTGCTGACCGACCTGGAGGCCCGCGACGGCATCCTCGACCGGCGCTTCTACGCCGTGTGCGAGTTCGGGCGCATCGACGACCTGCGGGGCCTGCTGGCTAGGGCCGGTCTCTCCGTCCACCCGCTGAATGGCAGGCAACTCCGCATGTTCCTGGTGGCAGCCGCCCTTGGCGGCTCACCCACAGAGTTCGACGAGGAGAGTCCCACCGAGGTGGCGGTTGGCCGCCGCGACATCCGCGTCGGCGGGAGCCTCGTGCGCTCCCTTCACCTGGGCAAGTGGCCCCGGTCATTGGCCCCCGGCTTCCTCCAGGGGCTGATGGCAGCCGGAGCGCCGATGGACCTGTCCGTCCACGTCGGCCCGATACCGGCGGAGCAGGCGGCGAGGACGCTGGAGTGGCAGAAGGTGCGCTTCGAGTCGGCCCAGTCTCTCTCCTTCAAGCGGGGACGCACCATGTCCCCCGAGGCGGAGATCGCCCTGGAGGACATCACACGGCTGCGCGACGAGGTGCAGCGAGGGAGGGAGAGGCTGTTTCACGCCTCCCTGTCCGTGACCCTTCACGCGAAGGGCGAGGCGTCGCTGAGGGAGATGACCCAGCGGGCGAAGGCCCACTTCGCCGCCACCCTGGGCAAGCTGGACAACCTGGCCTTCCGCCAGCGAGAGGGGTTGCTTTCGACCCTGCCGCTGGCCCTCAACGCCGTGGCCGAGTGGCGCAGCTTGGACACGTCCAGCATCGCCCGGCTCTTCCCCTTCTCGCCGCCGGACCTGGACACCCGGAGCGGCACCCTCTACGGCATCGACATGCGGGCCTGCTCCCCGGTGGTCTACGACCCCTGGGACGGGACGCACATGAACGCCAACACCGCCGTCCTCGCACGGTCGGGCAGCGGCAAGAGCTTCGCCACCAAGCTGGGCGTGCTGCGCGGCATCACGCGCGGCATCACGGCCTACGTCATCGACCCCGAGGGCGAGTACGCGGACATGGCCCGCGCTGCGGGCGGGAGAGTCCTCTCCCCCGGCGTCCCCGGCCAGGGCATGAACCCCTTCGTCATCGACAAGGGGGACTCCGAGGAGATGCTCCAGCGCATCGGCAGCCTGAGACGCCTCATCGAGGTGATGGTGGGCGAGAGTCTCGGCGCGGAGCGCAGGGCCTCTCTCGACCACGCCCTGGCGGGCTACTACGCCAAGCCCCGCGAGCGCACCGGCTTCCGCGATTTCTACGCATATCTGCAAGAGGACGAGGCGGGCGACCAGGACCCCGAATCTAGTTCGGGGCAGGCTCTGGCCCGGCTGCTCCGGCCCTTCGCCACCGGCAGCCTCCGCCACCTGCTCTCCGACGAGGGCGACGACCTGCTGGGCAACGAGGCCCTCGTCACCGTCTTCGACCTGCGGCTGCTGGAACCGGAGCTGCGTCCCGCCGCCGCGATGGTCTGCACCGAGACGGTGTGGGCCGCCGCCGCCCAGGACCCCAAACCCCGCCTGCTGGTCGTGGACGAGGTGTGGAGCATCATGCAGCACCCCGAGGGCGCGGCCTTCATGGTCAGCATGGCGAAGCGCGCCCGCAAGCACCGGCTGGGGTTGCAGTTCATCACCCAGGACGTCCAGGACCTCCTCTCCGAGGACTCCTCCCGCACCATCACCGGACATTCGGGAAGGGCGCTCCTTCAGAACGCCGCCTTCAAGCTGCTTCTCCAGCAGGACGCCGCCGCCATCAGGACCGTCGGCGACGCCTTCGACCTGCCCGAGGACCTCCAGCGCTGGCTCCTGTCGTGCCCCAGGGGAGACGGGTTGCTGCTGTCGAAGGGCAACCGCTTCCCCGTCCGCATCGAGGCCACCCCGGAGGAGACAGCGGTCATCGAGTGGACACCCGGACGCCATTAGAGAAAGGACTATACCCATGAAGCTGAACCCGAAGGAAATCCTGTTTGGAAACGACACCGAGAAGAAGCCCGTCCTGCTGACGGTGACGCCGCCCCGCGCCGGGGAGCGCACCCTGCTGGGCGTGGAGAACATGCTCGGCTCCATCGCGGTGCCGGAGCCCTTCTCCCTGGAGCTGGCCGGGGACATGGACGGCGTCACCCTCATGGCCCGGTGCCTCGACGACGAGGTGGTGCGCGGCCAGCTCTCCGCCCACTATCCCCAGGCCCGCATCGGGAAGGTGGACCCGGACGACGATCCCCTGTGCATGGGCGAGGGCGAGCAGGCGTGGAGCATGACCCTGCGGGCCGACGCCCCCGAGTACGTGCCCCTGAGGACCTTCAGGGACGACGACCTGCTCGACCCCGGCTCAGACCCCCTCATCGCCCTCATGGGCGCTCTCTCCAACATCAACAAGGGAGAGCGCATCGTGGCGCGGCTGATGCTGCGCTCCCTCGGCCCCGACTGGTCGCAGGGACACCTGGACAAGGCCCACAAGCGGCCCGGCATGGAGCCGAGGGAGCCCGCCTACACCTTCCAGACCAAGCCTCTGCAGATGGACGGCATCACGATGGCCGTCCTCGGCATCGGCGCGCTTGCGGCCCTGAAGGGCTACCTGTGGGTGCAGGACGGGGAGATATGGAAGGCCGCCCTCCTGGGAACGGTCACGGCCCTGGGGCTGGCGGCCGGCGGCTGGGCATGGCACCGCTGGAAGAAGGCCCGCAAGCGCGTCGAGGACCCACTCCTCATCAAGGAGAAGGTGTCCCGCGTCGCCTTCGACGCCGAGGTTCAGGTCACCGCCATACTGCCCGCCGGGACGAGACCGCAGCGGGCCGGCGAGCTCCTGGGGCCGGTGGCCGCCGCCTACCGCCACTTCGACAACCCCGCCGGGGCGCGCTTCAAGGTCGGCAAAGTCCGGCCAACCGCGACCGACCCCGACATGATGCACCCCGCAGGCCCCGGCCTGTTCGGCGGGCGCAGCGTCCTGGGCGTCCGCGAGATCGCCTGCCTGTGGCACCCGCCCGGCGCCGGGGACGAGACGCCCCTGGTGGAGCGCTCCGGCGCGAGGGCGCTCAATCCCTCCGCCAGGGGCGTGAAAGGCGGCGCGCTGGTGGGGGACACCACCGCGGGCAAGCCCCGGCCCATCCGCTTCCCCGAGGACCTGCTCAGGCGGCACCACCTCTACGTGGCGCGCACCCGCATGGGCAAGTCCACCCTCATGCACCATCTTGTCACGCACAAGATGAGGGAGAAGGCCGAGGGCAGGGACAACGACGCCATCGTCGTCGTCGATCCCCACGCAGACCTGGTGGCGGGGTTGCTCCGGCAGGTGCCGGAGTCCCTCATAGACCGGGTGCGGCTCATCGACCTGGCCGACCAGCGGAGGGCGCCGGGCATCAACCTCCTCGACACCCGCATCTTCGCCGACCGGGACCGCACCGCCGACTCGGTGGTGCGCGTCGCAAAGGGCCTGTGGGAGCAGTGGGGGCCGAGGATGCAGTCGATCCTAGAGCAGACGGTCAAGACGCTTCACGAGGCCAACGAGCACCCCGAGACGGACGAGGGCAGCCAGCACACCATCCTCGACGGGCTGAAGCTCCTCTCCGACCGGAAGTTCCGGGACGGCGTGCTCAAGAGGATTGAGGACCCGTACCTGCTTGAGTGGTGGGCCAGGGACTTCGGAGGCTGGCACCAGCAGTACCGCGCCGAGGCCCTCGCCCCCGTGCAGACCCGCCTCTCCTACTACGCATCCTCCAAGCGGGCGCGGGCCATCCTCGGCCAGCGCCGCTCCACCATCGACCTGCGCGACACCATCCTCAACGGCGGAATCCTGCTGGTCTCCACCGCCCAGGGAGCCGTCGGGAGGGACGTGTCCGCGCTGGTGGGAGCGTCCCTCCTCAACCTGGTCGATTCGGTGATACGCGAGCAGGAGAGCGTCTCACTCAGCCAGCGGCGCGGCGCGCTGGTCGTCGTGGACGAGATGCAGTCGATGCCCGGCGTGGACTACGAGTCGATGCTCTCGGAGCTGGGCAAGTTCGGGGCGTCGTTCGTGCTCGCGACCCAGAGCCTCGCCAAGCTCGACGACCTCTCCCGCACCATGCGGGACACCCTGCTCGCCAACGTCGGATGCCTGGCCGTCTTCCAGGTGGCCGGGAGCGACGCAAGGCAGCTGGTCTGGGAGTTGGGCAAGGAGCGGGTGACCGAGGACGACATCACGTCGCTGCCGGTGCACCACTGCTACGTCAGGGCCACCGTGGGCATCGAGCGGATGCCCGCCTTCTCGATGATGGTCAGAAAGCCGGAGGACGGAGACCCCGCCGTCGCCGCGCAGATCCGCAGCGCGGCCTCCGCATACACCCTGACGGCCCAGGACCTGGAGGACGCCGGGGCCGCCAACCAGAAGAAGGTCAGGGACTTCAAGGAACGCGCCGCCGACCTGGAGAAGGACGGCGGGGAGACGGACGAGAAGCGGGAGGACAAAGCCTCGAAAAACCCGAACACGACGGAGGAAGAGGAGGCCGAGCAATGAGAACTGAAGGATGTGAAGCCCAGACCCTCCGAGCCCTGGCGTCGATGCCATTCCTTGACCGGACGGAGATGGTGGCCGTCACCGGCTGGTCCAAGGCAGCGGTCCACGAGGCCGTCGACAGGCTGGACTCCGGCGGCTTCTGCGCCGCCGTGCCCCACGCCACCCCCCTCTTTCCCTCATCGACCCAGAGGTTCCACCTCACCGCCGCCGGGCTGGGGCGGCTGGCCGAGGAGGAGGAGGCCTCCCTGGACGAGCTCGTACGCGACCGCCCCGTCTCCGCCCAGTGGCGGCGCAACCTGATGGGACGGCTCGACTCCCTCGCCGCGATCTACCGGCTGGCGGCCGCCGTCTCCGGTGTCGCATACCCCATACGGTTCCGGTGGTACAGGGCCTCGACCCTGGACGCCGCCGTCGAGCTTCCCGGCGGCCGCACCGTCGGCATCGTCAGGCAGGGGCTCACCGCCGACAGGACCGGCTTCTCCAACCGGATGTGGAGGCTGCGCCAGGGGCCGCTCCCCGGAGCCGTGCTCGTGCTGATGGCCGACGACGTGCGGCTCAGGCACGTCCGCAGGACGCTGGCAGGCGCCCCCGTTCCCTTCTATCTCGCCCTCGAGCGCGAGGCGGTCGCGGCGTCGCCGGACGACCCGGTGTGGAGCCCGCCCGCGGTCAGCGCCTCCGTCGAGCTGCGCTCGGTCCTCGACCGTATAGAGAAGGGAAGCCTCCTTCCCGAGGAGGACGAGCCCCGGATGGTCTCGGTCCCAGCCGACCTCTCCGTCGAGGGTCCGGGGTGGAAGGTCCCCGACTATCTGCTGCCCGCCACCCTCAAACCCGCCGAGAAGCGCGCCCTCGACCTCATCTCCGACTGGCCCTGGATCACCCTGACGGACCTGGCCGGAATGTTGGCCGTCTCGGTCCCCAGGGCCTCCCAGCTGGTGACCCCCCTCGAAGGGTTCCGCCTCGTCACCCGGCCCATCGCCGGGAGCGGGCGCATGGCCCTCACCGACCGGGCCCTGGCCCTCCTGGCCCGCAGGGACCGGACGTCCGTGGCCGTCGCGAAGAAGCGGTGGAGCGCCGCTCCACTGTTCCCCGGCACCCCATTCGTCTGGGACAACGTGACGGGCGCGAGGAGCCGCCAGCTGCTCAGGAACGTCGAGCACACCGCCGCCGTCCACTCCTTCCTTGCCTCCATGACCGTGCAGGCGGGACTCCTGGATTGGGAGGTCTCCCAGGTGGACCCGCCCCGCAGGGCCTCCCGGCACTTCAAGCACGGCGACGGGATGCGCTCGGTCAACCCCGACGCCTTCGGCGTCCTCAGAAAGGGCGAGACCACGTGGCCCTTCCTGCTGGAGTGGGAGCGGAGGGCCGTGCGGCCCTCGACCATGTCGGAGCGCCTCGCCCCCTATCTGCGCTACTTCTCCTCTCACCGCCCCACCGACGACCACGGCACCCGGCCCTCCGTCCTCATCGTCTTCGACGACGAGATCGTCCAGACCCACTTCCTGCGCCTGGCGCGGGACGAGATGCAGGCCAAGGGCGTGGCCGTGCCCCTGTGGGTCTCCCACAGGGCCGCCATCGAGCAGATGGGGCCGCTGGGACGCGCATGGCGCGCCCCGGACGACTGGCAGTCCCCCCAGGCCATGCCGCCGCAGTGACCAACTACTGACATCGGGGAAGCGGCGCGACGGCTCGCGCTCCCTTCCCCAAAGGAAGGCTGAGAGCCATGCGTTCGCAAGACGACCACAACAATAAGAAAGGCCCCCGGAGGCGTGGTGGACGGACCGTTGTCCGGCTCAACACGGCGGCCCTATGGGAGCGGCTCACGCTGCTGAACCGCTCCCAGAACTGGCTCGCCAGGGAGGTCGGGGTCAGCCCCGGCTACATCTCGATGCTGGTCAACGCGGGGCGCACGCCCTCCGGTCGCATTCGCCGCCGGATGCTCAGGGCCCTGGGTTTCGACGACTTCGACCAACTTTTCACTATGGAGGATAGAGATGACGAACCATAACGATTCGTCCCGTTTCGACGGGATCACGGAACAGACCTTCGACGAGGAACAGGATCTGGCCCTCCAGGCCGCCGTGCTGGCGGAGGACTTCCCCAAGCGCCTCGAACGGCTGCACGAGGTCAGCGGCCTCACGTGGGCAGCCTTCGCCAGGGCCATCGGCGTGGACCCCAAGCTGGTCCATCGGTGGCGCAACGGGGTGGAGCCCCGCGGCTGGGCCATGCACGCCCTCTTCCGCTTCGCGGCGCGGATGCCCGGAGGCATGGCGATCCTCGTGACCGAGAGCTTCCAGATGAGCTTCTTCAAGGAGCACAGCTAGACAAGCGGCCCCGCCGGGCGCAGGCGCAACGGCGGCACGGCGGGGCCTGAGACGGCTGGATGCCGCCGGCGCTCGCCCGTTCCGTCGGCGCCGGCGGCCCAGCCGCAATCCCGTAATGAGAGGCCAGAGGCCCACCAGACGCCGCTGCGACTACGCAATATGAAAGATACCACCGGAAAGAACAGGCACAAGAGACGAGAGAGGCTCGGCGGGGACGCCCCTGACGACTCTCTGGCCGACCTGATGCCGTCCTACACGCCCAAGCAGCGCGAGACGGTCCTCAAGGGGTTCCGCATCCTGGCAGAGGTCGCCGTCCGCGCCCACATGAGGCGGCAAGAGTCGGGGTCCGACGACGCGCCGGACGGCCGCGAGGAGGACGGCCGACCACTGCCCGGACAGGACAGACACATGGAGGCTGACGGATGAGCGAGCGCCAGGCCCCCACGCCGGCGGCGCTCTACGCCAGGGTGTCCAGCGACAGGCAGGACGTGGACCTTTCCATTGCCGCACAGCTGCGAGCCCTCAGGGACTACGCCCGCAAAAACGACTACGTCGTCACCCGCGAGTACGTGGACGAGGCCGAGAGTGGACGCATCGCCGACAGGCCGGAGTTCGGCAAGATGATCGACGAGGCCAGAACGCCCAACGCTCCGTTCAGGGAGATTCTGGTCTGGAAGTTCTCCCGCTTCACCAGAAAGCGCGAGCACGCCGTCGCCTTCAAGTCCATGCTCAGGCGCAGGGGCATCAGGGTAGTCTCCATCACGGAGCACGCCGACGACTCCCCGACGGGAAAGCTCCTGGAGGCCATCATAGAGAGCGTGGACGAGTTCTACAGCGAAAATCTCGCCCAGGAGGTCACCAGAGGGATGCGCGAGGCGGCCTCGCGCGGCTTCTGGGTCGCCAGCAGGACGCCCTACGGATACAACAGGGTCATGGTGCAGGATGGGCCCAAGAAACGTCCCACGCTGGAACCCAACGAGGATGCGGCCCGTGTCGTCAAGCGCATGTTCGAGATGGCCGAGGCCGGAAAGGGGATGCTGCCCATCGCCAAGACCCTCAACGACGAGGGTGTCGCCAGTCCCACTGGAAAGCTCTGGTCCAAGAGAGGCGTCAACTTCATCCTCAGCAACGAGGTCTACACGGGCACGCTGGTCTGGGGCGCTAGGGCCAAGGACAGCGCCGAGCCGGTGCGCATCGAAGAGGCGTTCCCCGCCATTGTCTCCAAGACCCAGTTCCGCCGCGTCAACGGCCTGATGCGCTCCCGCGCGCCCAGGGTCGCCCACCCACGGAGAGTCGCAAGCTCCTATCTGCTCAGCGGACTGGTCAAGTGCAAGTCCTGCAACGGGGCGCTCAGCGGCCAGGACGCCAAGAGCGGCCAGTTCTCCTACTACGTCTGCCAGTCGATCATGAAGCGCGGAAAGGATGCCTGCGAGACTCCCAGGCTCAATGCCCGCCGCTTCGAGGAGATGGTCGTAGATAGGATTCGTTCCAACGTCCTTACCGAGGGCAACATCCGCGCTCTGGTGGAGGTCGTTGACGAGCAGATCGACCGCGTAGCCAGCGAGCAACGCAAGAGACTGGAGACCATCGAGAAGGAGCTTGAAGACGCGAAGCGGGCGCTGGGCCGCATCTGGCACGCAATCGAGACATCCGACATCCAGCTATCCGACGCCTCAGACCGCATCAGGGAGCACCGGGAGCGCCGGGAGCGCCTTGAGGACGCAGCGGTCGATGCGAAGGCCATTCTGTCTCAGCGCAAGGCTGTCCTGGACGACGCAGAGACCATTGCAGCATACGCCCATGACATGAGTGAGTTCCTACACGAGAGCCAGACGACCGAACGCAGGGCCTTCATCGAGACCTTCGTGAAGGAGATCGTCGTGATGCCCGGAAGCGCCCTGCTGCGCTACACCATCCCCATGCCCGTCGATGGCCTGATGCCCGGCAGGAACGCCGAGGAGATGGCGCTTGACGGCCCGCCCATCTGATTGGCTTTGACCTGCCCCAATTCGCCGAGGATGGCCAAAGCCATCACTGGAAGCTAGGCTCAATAGGGAATCCATCCAGAAATCCCCCTTGCAGGGACCCATCCCCGGTCCTCGGTACGTCCCCCCCACGTCGCACCAGTTGGCCATTGCGGAGAGGCTCGACCAAGGCCTCGCCAACAGTCCACGCCAGAAGAACTTGACAGCCGCAGGCCGTTTCGTTCATGATAAGGGTATGACTTTGTCATACTTAGGGAGGCACAAAGAGAGAATGCCCACGACCCGAAAGGCCATCACCTTTTCCATGCCGCCGGAAATGGCCGAGCAGGTGCAGCAGGTGTTGAAGGAGGAAGGCCGCACCATGAGCGAGTTCCTCCGCGAGGCCATCCGCCTGTACATGCAGGAGCGGGCGTGGCTGCGGCAAGAGCGCCGCCAACGGGCCGAGGCCCGCCGGAACGATCAGGAGTGAGCAAGGAGGACACACCGATGGACCAGCTGACCGACTACACGCCCGCGGCCCTCTATGCCAGAGTATCCAGCGACAGGCAGGACGTGGACCTTTCCGTTGCCGCACAGCTGCGGGCGCTCAGAGACTATGCACGCAAGAACGGGTACCTCGTCGCCCGCGAGTACGTGGACGAGGCCGAAAGCGGGCGCATCGCCGACAGGCCGGAGTTCCGCAAGATGATCGACGCGGCCCAAAAGACCAACGCCCCGTTCAGGGAGATTCTGGTCTGGAAGTTCTCCCGCTTCACACGCAAGCGCGAGCACGCAGTCGCCTTCAAATCCTTGCTCCGGCGCAAGGGCGTCCGAGTCGTCTCCATCACCGAGCAGGCCGACGACACCCCCACCGGCAAGCTGCTTGAGGGAATCATCGAGAGCGTGGACGAGTTCTACAGCGAGAATCTCGCCCAGGAGGTCCTGAGGGGGATGCGGGAGTCCGCCTCTCGCGGCTTCTGGATCGGCAGCAGGAAGCCCTACGGATACAACAGGGTCATGGTGCAGGATGGGGCGAAGAAGAGGCCCACATTGGAACTCGACCCGGACACGTCTCCCGTGGTCGAGCGCATTTTCGACATGGCACAGGCCGGAAAGGGGATGCTGCCCATCGCTGAGACCCTCAACGACGAGGGTGTCGCCAGCCCCGCAGACAAGCTCTGGTCCAAGAACACCGTCCACTTCATCCTCAAGAACGAGGTCTACACGGGCACGCTGATCTGGGGCGCCAAGTCTAAGGACAAGGCAGAGCCGGTGCGGGTGGAGAAGGCGTTTCCTGCCATCGTCTCCAAGACCCGCTTCCGCCGGGTCAACAGCCTGATGCGCTCCCGCGCACCCAAGATCGCCCACCCTCGGAGAGTCGCAAGCTCCTACCTGCTCAGCGGACTCGTCAAGTGCAAGGCCTGCAACAGGGCGCTGAGCGGACAGGACGCCAAGAGCGGGCAGTTCTCCTACTACGTCTGCCAGTCGATCATGAAGCGCGGCAAGGATGCCTGCAAGACTCCCAGGCTCAACGCCCGCCGCTTCGAGGAGATGGTCGTGGGCAAGATTCGCTCCAACGTCCTTACCGATGGCAACATCCGCGCCTTGGTGAAGGTAGTCGACGAGCAGATGGACGGCGTGGCCCAAGAGCAGCGGACGAAGCTAGAGACCATCGAGGATGAGCTTGAGGACGTGAAGCGGAAGCTGGGCCGCATCTGGCACTTCATAGAGACAGCCGACAACGTCGAGATGACCGACGCCTCTGACCGCATCAGAGAGCACAGGGACCGCCAGGGGCGCCTGGAGGACTTGGCGGTCGAGGCCAGGGCCATCCTCTCGCAGCGCAGGGCCGACCTGGACGACGTGGAGACCATCGCGGCCTACGCCCAGGACATGAGCGAGTTTCTGAAGGAGAGCGAGCTGACCGAGCGCAGGGCCTTCATCGAAACCTTCGTCAAGGAGATCGTCGTCATGCCCGGCGACGCCCTACTGCGCTACACCATCCCCATGCCCGACGATAGCCACATACCCGGCGGGAACGCCGAGGAGATGCCCCTGGACGGCTCGGTTCTGTCTACGGTGAAAATTGGTGGACCTCCAGGGCCTTCCCCAACGTTCGGCTACCGCAGTGAGCCTGTGCCGGATCGCCTGGGTCGTCGCGCCGTCTCCGGGCTCCAGCCTCTCGGCTTGTCCCGGCGCTACGCGCTGGATGTACCCGACTTACTCCCGCAGCAACCCCGCACGCTCGCCGGTTGCGCTTCGCTCCCCGGCTTGTCGGCGGCAGTGTAGAGAGGCAGCATCAAGCGTGGTCCCGATTCAAGATCCTGTTACCAACTGTGGAGGGCATTCAACACGCCCTCCAGCCTTCTCATCGCAATCAGCATAGCAGGCCCGATGATTCCTCCAATCGCTCCTCACGCAACGAGAACGCGGACTCCCGTCGTACCCGAGTCATTCCTGCGCTCCTTCCGTCGTTCCAGCGGAAGCTGGAACCCAGGCGTGCGCGACAGCGGAGCGCACACGGGGCACGGGAGCGGAAGGCGTATGCTGAGCACGGCGTCGGCTGGGACGGCGACCTGGCGCGATGCGCACACACGCAGGCGGTAAGAGCAATGAATCGTAAGATCATCATCACCACCAACCTCGCTGCAATAGTATTCTCCATGGCATCGGTACTGGCTTTTACGTGGTTTTCTAGCTATGCCGGTGGACTCTACGTTCAGATTTTAACCACTCTGCTAACTGCATCTCTTTTGATTGCACTCTTCTTCGAGAAGCCCCGACAAGTCTTCGAACTCGACAACATAAAGACGGTCAGTCTGTGGATTTCGATTCCGCTCACTTTGCTGGTAGTTATTCTCATCGATATGTATCTCAACCGTCTGGTATCGCTTATCCCTCCTGAGATAGCTTTGAACATTGGTTTCTTGTGTATTTTAGTGTTTTCCGCGTGTATCTACTATTGGATTGCCGGAAGGCAGCCTTTCTTGGTGACAGCCGCGGCACTAAACATCGGGGGAGCTTGGCTATGGTTAGATCTCGAAATACTCAAGTCTGCTGCAGGCGAGGAATTTCTTTTAGGTTCATTGCTTGTTGCTATGTTCTTGGGAATCCCTTGGATAATCGCGTTGAGAAGCTCTTGGGAGTGCGCCAAACGCACGCAGCACCGTCACCGCAGGGGCCTTTCATGGAGAGCCTCACGATGTTCCTGGTGGCCGTGCCGCTTGTCACACTCGCCATACTGAGTGTTATGGCTGTCACGGATGGGCAGCACTGGATTGCCCTGGCAGGCATCGTCGTCAGCTTTCTGTTCAGTAGCGCAGTTGCAACGCCGTTCAGGAAGTTCCTGCGCGCGTTGGGCAGACTCGACGAGCAGTAGGAGGATGACTCGTCCATGAACCTCACCGTCATCGTCCTGCCTTCATGCTGCTGGGGAAGGCCTTCTGAAGTGCCAATCTCAGTTCAAGAGGTGCCCGGCTGCCCGGCCCGATACGCTGATTGAAGGCCCCCATTATTACTATCAGACGCTTCGCAGACTCACGCCCTAGAACCTCATTGAGACCTGCCAGCCAGTCATTCCGGTGCCACGTGCTGAGGGTTCGGGCCCAGCCGTCGGGGCTAACCGGAGAGGTGACGCACGGTTCCCGCCTTCGCGGGAATGACGGGAGAGGGGCAGAGCACCTATTGTCGAGGCATGACGGAGGGGAAGGGAACGGCCATCCCGTGCTAGACTCACTGCTGCAGGTCCGGTATGGAGGAAGCACATGACGCAAGAGCCAGAGTTCGTATCCCTCTGCAAGGTGGATGACGTTAGGCCCGGCGAGGCCCGCCACTTCAGGCCCACGCAGGGCAAGTGGCGGCTCAAGCCCGTCGCCGTCTGGAATGAGGGAGGCGACTTCCACATCACCAACTACGTCTGCCCCCACAGCGGCGGCCCGCTCAGCGAGGGCACAATCGAGGACGGCGTCGTCACCTGCCCATGGCACGCCTGGCAGTTCAACGTTTCGACCGGCAAGTCCGCCAGGGGGGACGCCCACGCCATCGCTATCTACGAGTGCAAGGTCGAGGACGGCGAGGTCCTCATCGGCGACGTCAAGGGGTAGCTCGCGTGACGGGCGACCCTCTCTCTAGCTCTCTCCCGCAGACGGGCGAGAGGACGGGAGGGGGAGGGACCGCGGCGCTGTCGCGCCGCTACGAGATCCCCGCCTTCGCGGGAATGACGGAGGGGAGAACGGGAATGACGGAGGGGTCGTGATGGGCGGCGTGACCATTTCTCGCCGGTTCGACTTCTCGGCGTCCCACCGGTACTACCGCGAGGACTGGAGCGAGCAGGAGAACGAGCGCGTCTTTGGGTTGTGCGCCCTGCCGAACGGCCACGGCCATAACTACGTGCTCGAAGTCGCCGTCACCGGCCAGCCCGACCCGCAGACCGGCATGGTGATCAACCTCGTCGATCTGAAGTCGGCGGTCGATGGAGTGCTGGCCGAGTTCGACCACAAGCACCTGAACCTCGATACGCCCTACTTCGCCGACCGCCAGCCGACGACCGAGAACCTCGCGGCCGTGCTGTGGGGCCTGATCGACTGCGCCCTCGGCGAGGCGACGCTCAGCCGCCTGCGCCTCTACGAGACCGACGACCTGTTCGTCGAGTACTTCGGTGCTACGGCATGACTTCCCCGGTGGTCTACCTCTCGCGGCGCTACAGCTTCTCGGCGTCCCACCGCCTATACGCGGGCGCGCTCTCGTTCGAGGAGAACGAGGCCATCTTCGGCAAGTGCGCCAATCCGAACGGCCACGGCCATAACTACGGGCTCACGGTCACTGTCGGCGGCGCCGTGGACCCGGAGACGGGCTTTGTGATGCCGCTCGGCGAGCTGGACGAGATGGTGAAGCGCAGCGTGCTCGACCCTTACGACCATACGTACCTGAACCGCGACGTCGAGGACTACTTCGACCTCGTGCCCACGGGCGAGAACATCGCTCTCTGGGTCTGGGAACGGCTGCGCGGCCCGCTGGGAGGACGGCTGACGCGCGTGGTGGTGGACGAGACTCGCAACAATCGATTTGAATACCCTCCAGCCTGGCGCTTCGAGCATCCCCCTGCCCGACCGGGGGGCGGATAGCCGTGCCCGACCCTTCAGCCAATCTCCTCTCCGGCAAGACTGCCGTCGTCACCGGCGCGTCGAGCGGCATCGGCCGCGCGACCGCGCATCTGCTGACGCAGGCCGGCGTCCGCGTCGCGCTCGTCGGGCGGAGCGAGGCCCGGCTCCGCGCGGCGGCGGACGGCTTCCCCGACGGCTCGTGGACGCCAATCGAGTGCGACGTTCGGAACGACGAGTCGGTGAAGGCGATGGCGGCAGCCGCCGAGCGGGAGTTGGGAAGGGTCGACATCTTGGTGAACTCGGCGGGCGTGTTCAAGGTCGTCCCGCTCGTAGACCTGGACAACGGTGCCTGGAATGAGCTGTGGGAGACGAACGTGAACGGCACGATTTTCCCCACGCGCGCCGTGCTCCCCGGCATGCTGGAACGAGGGTTCGGCTATATCGTCATCGTCTCGTCCGTGGCGGCGCATCGGGGATACGCGAACATGACCGGGTACGGCGCGACCAAGCACGCGGTAACCGGGTTCGCCCGCGCGCTGACGACGGAGGTGCGGCGGGCGGGCGTCCGCGTTATCAACGTCTTCTCGGGGCCCGTCGATACGCCCATATGGGACGGTCTGAGCACGCCGCTGCCCCGCGAGGAGATGCTCACTCCGGAGGAGGTTGGCGCCGCCATAGTCAACGCGATGACGGTGTCCGACAAGCAGGTCATGGAGGATGTCCTGCTCCTGCCCCAAGGCGGGCTGTACTTCTAGTCTCCGGCTGATGACATGCCCCCGTCTCAACCGCTAGCCTTGTCCTGATGGCCTCCCCAATCCTCGCTCGCACAGTTCGCCGCATCCAGCGCATCATGCCGTCCTGGCGTAGCCGGCGGGACCACCCCGAAGCCCACCCCAGCGGAGGCTTCGCCATTCGCGAGGTCGTCTTTGGGGCGAACGACGGCCTCGTCTCGAACGTCGCGCTCGTCGCCGGACTCGCCGGCGGCACGTCGGACGCCCGAATCATCGTGCTGGGGGGCGTGGCGGGCCTCGTGGCCGGCTCCATCTCTATGGCCCTCGGCGCCTACGTCTCGACCAAGAGCGAGGGGGAGTTCCGCGAGTCGGAGCAGGCGCGGGAGCACTGGGAGGTCGAGCACATGCGAGAGCAAGAGATCGCCGAGACTCGGCGCATCTTCCGGCTCAAGGGAATCACCGGCCCGCTGCTCGACGAGGTAGTGGACGTCGTCTCGCGGGACCACGAGCAATGGGTGAAGCTGATGATGACCGAAGAGCTTGGGTTCCCGGAGAAGCCGCCGCACCCAACCCTCTCGGCCGTCATCATGGGCGTCTCATTCGCCATTGCGGCCGCCTTTCCCGTCGCGCCCTATCTGCTGTTGGAGGGGACGCCCGCCCTCGTGGCCTCGTTCGGCTTCACCGGCGTCGCGCTATTCGCAGTCGGGGGCTGGCGGGCGTCGCTGAGCAGCGGGAACGTGCTGCGCAAAGGCGCGGAGATGGTCGTGCTCGCCGGAGCGGCGGTGGCGGTGGCCTACTTCATAGGAAGCGCCGTGGGCGTCGTGGTGTAGCTCGTCGTCCATATGAGAAACCGCTTAGCGCCAGCGCCTCTTGCCCTCGCCGCCCTCATTGCGCTGCTTGCGGCGTGTGGCGGAGGGAGCGCCGACCCCACGCCCACGCCCGCCGTTTACAGCGGCCTGGTCACGGCCTCGGAGTTCGTGACGGGACCAAACCGCTTCCCCTTTGGCCTCGTCTCCCGCGACGGCGAGTTCCTCGAAGGCGCCGAGGTCGCCGTGCGTTTCTTCCAGATCGACGGCGAGGACTCCGTCTTCCTAACCGAGGCCCCCGCCGCGTGGCGCGTGGTCGAAGGCACGACTCCTCATCGGCACCCGGATGGCGAGCTGCATCTGCACCTCGATTTCCAAGGCGTGTACGTCGTCGACCGCGTCGATTTCCCCGTCCCAGGGATATGGGGCGCCGAGTTCGTAGTCGCAGACGAGACGCAGACCAAGAGCGCCATCTTCGAGGTGAAGGGCGTCGGCTCCGCGCCGGAGATTGGACAGCGCCCGCCTCCCACCGAGAACTTGACGATCCATGATGTCGAGTCGTTCGTCGAGATATCGACGCGTTCGGTCGAGGGCGATGAGCTGCATAACGTGACGGTGGCCCAGGCGTTGGAAGCGGAAGCGCCCTTCGTCGTGTTCTTCGCCTCGCCCCAGTTCTGCACCAGCGCGCTCTGCGGGCCGGTCACGGACACCCTGGACAAGGCGCGCGGCGAGCTCAAGGGCGCCGTCGAGTTCATTCACATCGAGCCGTGGGATCTCGATGCCGCCCGAAACGAGGGTAGGCTCGTCCCGAGGCCCGTGATGGCCGAGTGGGGCCTGCCCACCGAGCCCTGGACCTTCGTCGTCGGCGCGGACGGACGCATCGCCGCCCGCTACGAGGGACTGGTGACGGTTGGCGAGGTGCTGTCGGCGCTTCGCCCCCTCCTGTGAGGCGCTGACTTACGCGAGCACTAGGTTCGCCGACATTCCGCTGTGACCGCGCGCCCCGGCAGCGGTCGACCGAGCACACTGTTACGCTAGATACGCCTCATTATTCGGAGTAGACCATTGCCCACCAACGAGTTCGGCCAGCCCATAGGGCCCGCGGTTTCGTCTTGGACTCCGCCCCCTCGTCCCGCCCGCGAGAGGATACAGGGCGCCTACTGCACGGTGGAGCCGTTAGACCTAAGCTCGCACCTGCCGGACCTGTTCGACGCGTTCGCCGGGCCCGCATCGGACTGGACCTATCTCCCCTACGGCCCATTCGGGGACCTAGCCGCGTTTCGAGAATGGGCGCAGGCAACGTGCCTGGGCGACGATCCATTGTTCTATGCCGTTTTGGACAACGAGACGGGGAAACCGGGCGGAATGGCGAGCTACCTCAGGATTACGCCCCGGTCCGGCACGATCGAGGTAGGCCACATCCACTTCGGCTCTTCGCTGAAGCAGAGCAGGGCGGCAACCGAGGCGATGTTCCTGATGATGGAGCACGTTTTCTCGTCGGGATACCGGCGTTACGAGTGGAAGTGCGACGCTTTGAATGGGCCCTCGCGGGCCGCGGCGCTCAGACTGGGGTTCACGTTCGAGGGCGCGTGGCGGCAGGCGACCGTCTACAAGGGGCGCAATCGCGACACCCACTGGTTCTCCATCATCGATGCTGACTGGCCCCGGCTGCGGCGAGGATTCAGTCGCTGGCTTGACTCCACCAACTTCGACGCCACTGGCCGCCAGCGACACCGATTGCAGGACTGCATGGCGGAGGCGGCGAGTCCGTGAGCAAATCACCGCCTCTGCGCCGGTAACGGCCTATGCTGAGGAGCCCCCTCCGTCTTTCCAGAGGCGGCTGCCGATGGCGAGAGCGAGGACTGCGTAGAGGGCGTCCGTTATCGGGAAGTAGATGAGATGCGAGGTGACGGCGTCCCCTGTCTCGCTGTCGGGGTTCAACGTCCAAATCCATCCCCAGAAGAACAGCATGGTGAGCACGATCGACCCATAGTATTCCACGCTGATCTGCGTGCGCTCGAAGGCGCCGGTTTCCTCGCTTCCCGGAGCGCGCCTTCGCAGGAAGCTCACGACCAGCGTGACGAGCACGCCGGCCGCCATGAACCAATTCAGGATCTTCCATACCGGATAGTCCGCGGAACCGTCGTGGTACACCGGCGTGAGAATAAGGTTGAGCGCTACGGCAACGCCCGTCGCTACGAGGAACACTCCCAGAACCCGCTTCATCATGTCCATTTTCGGGATGCCTCCTTGGTGTCTTGCGGCGCGTACGGCCAAGGCAGCCTGCCGCTCGCTAACGCGATCCTTCGACGCGCACCATGACAATGTCCACCCCGTGGTACTTCTGATGCCGCACCGAGGATGCGTAGTGCCGCAGCAGGCGGAACGATATCTCTCGCACGTCCGGTATGTCCGGCGTTTCTCCCAGATACGCCAGACGGTCTTCCAAGTTCTCCCCCGCGGCTGCCGATACGAACTCCAGCTCCGCCCCGCCGCTGTCCGCGCGGGCTGTGACGATCAGACGCCGCTCTCCAGCTCGCTCTACGTCGTCGTCTTCTGTCGACAGCAGGCTGGTCAGCGTCTCTTCTCCCACCAAGACCAGACGCTCTTCCGTTAGAGCGCCGTCCCATCCGGCCTTCGACGCGAACTCCCTGAGGAAGTCGCCCAGCTTGGGCAGAGAGTCCGTGTCCAGCGCAATCGCTAGACGCTTGCGCCGAGGGCTTGTCAGCTCCAGGAACATCATCATGACGACCGCGACGAGAGCGCCTGAAGTCATGCCGTTGCCGAGCAGCACGCCCAGGAACCCCTCCCCAAGCTGTTCCGCGAAATCCATTGGTTCTGAAAGCCCACGCCGATCCAGAACGACACTCCCGCGACGGTCGCCTTCCGGTGATCGACGCCGTCTTGGATGACGATCTTCATGCCCTGCACGAAGAGCAGCGCGATGAGGATGGTGATGTAGGCGCCCACCACGGGGCCGGGGATGGCGATCAGCAGGGCCGCAACCTTGGGGAAGAACGCCAGCGCCACGAAGATGACGCCGATAACGACGCCCACTCGCCGCGCGGCGATTCCCGTGACCTCGGCAAGGGACACGCTGGACGAGTAGGTCGTATTGGGGAGCGTGCCCGCGATGCCGGAGAGCAGATTGCCGACGCCGTCGGCATTGAGGGCGCCCTGCACCGTCCGAAAATCCGTCGCCTGAGGCCTGCGCCTGGAGACTCGTTGGATGGCTACTCCGTCGCCGATGGTCTCTATGGCGCCCACCAAGGTGACCACTACGAACGCCGGCAGCAGGGCCCAAAACTTGGGGTCAGGGGTGAGGTCGAGTCCCGGCCACGAGCCCAAGGGAACGCCTACCCACGGCGCGTCCAACACCGGGCCCACGTCGTACAGACCGAAAACCGCGGATATCGAACAACCCACGATTATGCCGATGAGCGGCGACCATAGCCGCCATGCCGGGGGGCCGCGCAGCACGAGCCCCGCGACAGTAATAAGAGTGGCTAGGGCCGCTACCGGGGCGGCGGCTTGCGATGCGCCGTCGTCGGCGTCGGTCATCGTATCGAACACGATCGGCATAACCGTGGCCGCTATCAACATGATCACCGTGCCGGAAACGACCGGCGTGAATACTCGGCGCAGCAGCGACAGCCGCGCCGCCAGCGCAAACTGAAACAGCGACGACACTACGATGAGGCTCGCCATCAGGGACGGTCCGCCCTCCACGAGGGCGGCGACGCATACCGCGATGAAGGCCCCCGACGTGCCCATGATGAGCACGTGTCCGGCCCCGATCCGCCCGAACCGCGCGGCCTGGAGAACGGTGGCGACCCCGCTGATCATCAGCGCGGCAAAGACGGCCCACGAAAGGTAACTGTCGGGCTGGTCGGCAATCCGGCCCACGATAACCACCGTCAAGACCACCGGCGCCAGAATGACCATGGCAGCCTGAACGCCGGCGCCGATGGCCACTTCGGAGGGAGGATGCTCGTCCGGCTCGTAGCGAATGTTCTGGTTCACCTGTGCGGTCGCCAATTCTTCTTTCCTTGTAAGCCTAGGGCTATAGACACGCTCTGCGCCCCGCGGCGTCCATCATAGGGACTTGACCGCCCTCTCGATGGCCGCCGTCGCGTCCCGATGGTTCGTGCCGGGCGGGAAGCTCAACGGCTCTCCAAAGCGCACCTCGACGCTCCCCCGTCTGAGCAAGGGGAATCGCGCGGGCGAACCCAGCCTGTGGATGTGCAACCGGAGCGGGACGACGGGAATCCGGCCTTCGACGGCGACGAGGCCAGCGCCGCTCATGAAGGGCTTGATGGGACCGCCGACGGTCAGCTCCCCTTCCGGATAGATGAGCACCGACCAGCCGTCGTCCATGATCTTGCCCATGTTCTCGAGGCTGGGCCTGACAGGGCCCTCCTTGGCCAGTGGGAAGCCGTTGCCCAAGAGCGGGTTCATGATCCACCAGACCGGGTTCTTCCAGAGATTGGCGGCCCCTGCGATGGCCATCCGGCGGCGCCATTTGAGCGGCACGGCCTTGATGATCAACGGATTGTCCAGGCCGAGGTTGTGGTTCGACGCGAACAGCACGGGGCCGGTGATGCCCTCCAGGTTCTCGCGGCCTGTGACTTTCAAGCCGTAGGGCAGGGCGACGAACGGGAAGACTACGCCCCGTTGGAGCGCTCCGCGGGTCATGCGGCACCACCATTGCATGCCCCAGCGCGGGAAGCTCATCATCGGCGGGTTCTTCGATCCCTCCTCCACGAGGTCGACGAGCTGCCGGACAGTCGTCTCCGGGTCCACCTGGTTCTCGTCCATGTGCACGCCGAGCTCCGCCGCGATGGCGGACAGCAGCTCGACGCGGCCGAGCGAGTCGAGCTCGAGGTCGTCGCCGAGCGCCGCCTCGTCCAGAACGTCTCCGACGTCTCGTTTACTCACCTCGGCGATGATGTGGAGCAGTCCCCTTGCCCCGCCCGCCGGTCTGCCGCCGGGAGGGACCGCGGCCGGGGTCTCCGGCTGTATCTTCCCGAGGACCGTATCTATCACGATCTGTTTCTTTACTTTGAGCGTATGGGTGCGCGGGAAGTCCTCGTCCTGCCAAACGGTGAAGCCTCTGATCCGCTGCTGCTCGGCCAGCTGGCCATTGGTCCAGGCGACCGCCTCCTGGGCCTTGTCGGCGTCGTCCATGACGAGGGCCGCGTGGACCTCGACCGACGAGCCCCGCGTCAGGCCCACCACGGCCGCGTCCTTGACCTTGGGATGCTTCGTCAGCACCGTCTGGATGTCCTCAGGGAAGACGTTTTGGCCGCTCGGAAGGACGATCATGTCCTTCATCCGGCCCTGGATGTGCAGGAAACCTTCGTTGTCGAAATACCCTAGGTCGCCCGTCTTGTACCAGTCGCCGTCGAAAGCCTTGGCGGTCTCTTCCGGGGCGCGCCAGTAGCCCGGCGTGACGTTCTCGCCTCGCACCAGTATCTCGCCCCCGCTGCTGATTTTGACCTCCAGGTTCGGCAGCGGGCGGCCCGTGGAGTCGTGGCGCCGTTCTCGAACGGTGTGATTGCTGATGACGGGCGAGGCCTCGGTTGCGCCATAGCCCTGTACGATCTTCACCCCAAGCAGCTCCCACTTGCGTCCGAGGTCCGGGTCGAGCGCGGCCCCGCCCGAGACGATGAAGTCGAGCTTCCCGCCGAACTGCTTGTGGACCCGTCGAAACAGACGGCGCCGCAATGGGAACGGCAAGCGCTCGGCTATCTTGAGAAGCTTGTTCCACAGGGCCTCCTTGCCCTGGCGGGCTACCTCCCTTTCGATGCCGTTCATCAGGAGCTCCAGTCCCTGAGGGACAAGGAGCATGATGGTGACCTTGCGCTCCCGCATCGTCCTGGAGAGGACGGTCGGCTGGCGGCTGGTCGGATAGGTGACGCTGGCGCCGTAGTACAGGGTCATGAACAAGCCGCCCATCTGCTCGTACATATGGCTCAACGGAAGGATGGACAGGAGCCTGCTGGAGGGCTGGCAGGAGATATACTGGGATACTCCTTCGATGTTCGCGGTCAGGTTCCGATGGGTGAGCATCACGCCCTTAGGGTCGCCGGTCGTGCCGGAGGTGAACATGATCTCCGCAAGGTCATTCGGCTGGATGTCCACGTCCTCCGGCTCCGGCAGACCGGCGATGGCGTTCTCCAGCTCCTCGAACGCTATCTCGGGGACTCCCAGGTCCGTTTCCCCTTTCGGCGTGAACCTCGACGTGAAGGCCAGCTTCGGCTCCGTCCTGGACACCACCCTCTCGACGTAGTCGGGGGCGCTGCGGAGGTCGAGGGGAACAAGGACGACTCCCGCCCTCAGGCAACCGAAGAAGATGAGCACCCAGTGGGGAGAGTTTGGGCCCCAGAGGATGACCTGGTCCCCCTTCGTCAAACCTCGACGTTGGAGGAGCGTGGCGACTTGGCCGGACTCGTCCCACAGCCGGGAGTAGGTCCAGCGCAGATACCGGAACGCCGGCTTGAAAAGGAGAGCGTCGCGATGCCCGTGCTTCGCGACTGCTCCCCGGAGAAAGTCGACGACGGTGCCGCCGACTGTAGCGCCGGACGTGCGAGCTTCATTCATGGCTGTTTCCTCGTTCCTGCGAGCAGGCTAACTGGCCTACCGCGGGCGCTGGGGCTGCGTTACGAGAGGGGTTAGGCCCGCGAGTCGGCATGTTGTCGAACGAGCCTTCTGAGGGCTTCGCGGGGCTCATTCCTCATAGGCGGAAAGTGGCTGAAGCATATGGTGTCGAAGTCCAAGTCGAGAAGCTTCTCGACCGATTGCATCGCCTCCCGCGGGTGCTGGGTGACTCCGGGCGCGGGAGGGCCAAGCCTCCAAGCAAACTTGTACTGCAGTGCGTCCCCGATGATGACGGCCCGTTTCTCCGGCAGATGGAGGGCGATGCTGCCGGGGGTGTGTCCCGGAAGGTGGACCACGCGAACTTCGGTCCCGAACGGGACGACGTCGCCGTCCTCGATGCGGTCGTCAACGGGAACGGCGTCTCCCATGAGCCTGGTGAGGACGGGCTCCGCCATCATCGCAAGCAGTCCGATTTGCAGCGGACTGGGGGCCGGCGTCGCCCCCGTGATGATGTCCGCTTCGAGGGGGTGCGCCGCGACTGCGACGCGTCGTCCGGCAACCAGCTCGGCGAGGCCGCCCGAGTGGTCCGGGTGGGCGTGGGTGACGACCACCCGCCCAATCTGGTCGAGAGATACGCCGCAAGCCTCCAGCCCCCGCGTTATCACGCCCAAGCTTCCGGGGAGTCCCGCATCGACGAGTAGCGCCTCGCCATTCTCGACCAAAACTGTCACCCGCGCGCCGAGAGCCCGTAGCTGGAACAGGCCTTCGGTGATTGGCTCCGGCTGGTTGGATTTCATGCTCTCACTGGGGGTAGTCGTTGTGTATCCCGGATCTTAGAGCCAGCAGGTGTGCCCTATTATCGCGTCAACCGGCGCCACATGACGTGAGGTCCGCCCTGGGCTGGCGCTCAGCATCCGGCGATACCGGCCCTTGAAATGAGCGACATCGTCGAGCGCCGCGTGGTATCCCTAGGCTGGGTAGGAGTTCGACTCCCCGACTATACCGTCCCCCGCAAGAGGGGCCGCAGGAGGCCGGAATGCTGAAGCGGATGTTAGGCGCCGCTCGCTTGGACGTGGGCACCTTCGAGGAGGTGGAGAACGACCGAAGCGCCACGCTGCAGGCGCTCTTGGTGGTGGTTATCGTTGCGATCGCCACCGGCGTCGGCGGCCTGCTGAGCGGAGAAGGCGACGTAGTCCGAGGGTTGGGTTTCGGCGTAGTGCGCGGCGTGTTGGCCTGGGCGTTGTGGGCATTGGGGACCTGGCTCATCGGCAGCACCATACTGAAGACCTCGGAGACGCACGCAGACTGGGGACAGCTGGCCCGCGGCACCGGGTTCGCCCAGACCCCGGGGATATTGAACGTCCTTTTCTTCCTGCCGGTGATTGGGCCTATCACCGTGCTAGTGGCGTTCGTCTGGCAGCTGGCGGCCATGCTGATTGCCGTGCGGCAGAGCTTGGACTACAACTCGACGTGGAGAGCGTTCTTCGTGGTCCTTCTCGCGTTCATTCCCGTCCTCATCATATTGGGGATACTCTTTTCGCTGTTGGGTATCGGGGTTACGGTCGAAAGCTAACGCCGCGGGTTGGCTTTCGGCCATACCCGCGCAAGCGGAACGGACGGTTGGGAACGGGGCAGTTACGACCCTGTCGCCGCCTTCGCGCGCAGACATTCGAAGAACCTGTCGATCTGGGACCTCGCCACGTTGCCCATGAGCCTCTGCCCCACTCTCGCCAGCACCCCGGTGACTTGCACGTCGCCCTCGAAGTTCAGCTCCGTAGCGCCCTCTTCCGCCGATAGCGCAACCATCCCGGCGCCCGTGACGTTCGTTCGGGCGCCGGCCCCCTGAACGCTCAGCCGGTAGGAGGCGGGTTCGACTCTGTCCGCGACCTCGAGCGTGCATTTGTAGACGCCGGAGATGACGCCGACCCGCACGTCCAGCTCGATCTCATACTTGTCGGCCGTAAGAGGGGTGAAGGCGCGGGCGCCCGGGACGCACGACCCCACAACCGCAGGGTCCATCAGCGTATCCCACAGCCGCTCTCTTGGAGTATCGAATCGATATGTTCCGCTCAGTCGCATGGGGCTTCCTTCATCCGTGGTTCGTGGGCATGGTCGGTACGCCTAAGAATACGCGAGCATCCGAGGATGCGACATCGCATTGGGGAACTCCCCTCTGAAGACGGCCCTCTCCCGCAGGCGGAGGAGAGAGCCGGCGCTTTCCGCCGGTTTGACAAACCGGCGGCTAGAGGTACCCTTCCCTCCGCCAGGCGCGGCCGCGCGAAGCATACGCGGCAGTCGAGGGAGGAGGTCCACTGTGACAGTCCCCGTGGAGATTACGATCAACGGGCGGTCCTATAGCGGTGAGGTCGAACCGCGTCAGCTGCTCGTCCACTTCATCCGGGAAAACGCAGGGCTCACCGGTACGAAGGTAGGGTGCGACACCAGCCAGTGCGGCAGCTGTACGGTGAAGTTGGACGGAGTAGCGGCGAAAGCGTGTACGGCGCTCACCGTGCAGGCGTCGGGCTCCTCGGTCATGACAATCGAGGGGCTATCGGACGGCGTCAACCTTCACCCGCTCCAGGAAGCATTCTGGAACAACCACGGCCTGCAGTGCGGCTTCTGCACGCCGGGGATGATCATCGCGGCGGACGAGCTGCTGCGGACGAACCCGACGCCGACGCGCGAAGAGATACGCCACGGTCTGGAAGGGAACATCTGCCGCTGCACGGGCTACCAGAATATCGTGAGCGCCATCGAGGATGCCGCAGGCGCTACAGGAGGAAGGTAGGCCATGACCACCAGAGTATTCGGTTCCGGCATCCGCCGCCGTGAGGACCCCAGGCTCATCACGGGCCGCGCGGCCTATACCGACGACATCAAGCTGCCTGGAATGCTGCACGCCGCAATCCTTCGCAGCCCGTACGCACACGCGTCCATCAACTCCATCGACACCGGCGCGGCCGTGGACCAGCCGGGCGTCGTCGCAGTCTTCACCGGAGCAGATACCGAGGGCGCCTTGAACGGGCTCCCCTGCGCGTGGCTGATTCCCGGCTCCGACCTCAAGACCCCCGTCCACCCCGCCATTGCCAAGGACAAGGTCCGCTATGTCGGCGACGCCGTGGCGGTCGTGGTGGCGGAGAGCCGCTATCAGGCTGAGGACGCGTTGGAGCACATCGCGGTCGAGTACGAGGCGCTGGGCGTCGTCATCAGCCCGAAGGACGCCGCCCAGGACGGCGCGCCGCAGCTCCACGACGACGTTCCCAACAACATCGCCTTTACGTGGGCGGTCGCAGGCGGGGATACGGACGCCGCGTTCGCGCAAGCGGACGTGACGGTGAGCGACACGATCACGCTCCAGCGGCTGATCGCGAACCCGATGGAGCCGCGCTCCGCGATAGCGCAGTGGTTCGCTCCCATGGGCGAGCTTACGCTCTGGAGCACGTCCCAGAACCCGCACATCGCGCGCTTCCTCAGCTCGGTCGTGACCGGCGTGCCCGAGCACAAGATCCGCGTCATCGCCCCGGAGGTGGGCGGCGGGTTCGGAAGCAAGATCCCGTATTATCCGGACGAGGCAATCACGGCGTTCTGCGCGATGCGTCTGGGCGCGCCGGTGAAGTGGACGGAGACCCGCAGCGAGAACTACCAAGTGACGACGCAGGGCCGCGACCACATCGAAGAGGTCGAGATGGCGGCGACCGGCGACGGTAAAATCACCGGCCTCCGCACGACCGTCTACGCGGGGCTGGGAGCGTACCTCTCGACCGCCGCCCCCGGCGTCCCGACGATCCTGCACGGCCTCATGTACTCGGGCGCCTACGACATCCCGAACATCAGCGGCACGGTCTACGGCGTGTTCAACAACGGCACGCCGGTGGACGCCTACCGGGGGGCGGGCCGGCCCGAGGCCACCATGCTCATCGAGCGCCTCGTGGACCTGCTCGCCGCCGAGACCGGCGCGGACCCAGCGGAGCTGCGCCGGAAGAACCTGATTCCCAAGTTCGAGAACGGCCACGACGTGGCCACGGGCATCACCTACGACAGCGGGGACTACGAAGCCACGCTGGACGCCTGCCTGAGCGCCGCGGACTATGGTTCGCTGCGGGCAGAGCAGGAGCAGGCGCGGGCGGATGGCCGCTGCGTGGGCATCGGCGTTTCCACCTATGTCGAGATATGCGGCCTCGGCCCTTCGCAGGTGGCGGGCGCCGTGGGGTTCCAGGGCGGACTTTGGGAGAGCGCCATCGTCCGCTTCCACCCGACGGGCAAGGTGAACGTCATGGTCGGCTCCTCGCCGCACGGTCAGGGAGAGGAGACCACGTTCGCTCAGATTGTCGCCAACGAGGTAGGCGTTGAGGTTGACGACGTCGAGGTCATCCACGGCGACACCGACCTCACCCCGATGGGGTGGGGCACCTATGGGAGCCGCACCACGGCAGTGTCGGGCGCCGCCGTGGCGGTGGCGACACGGAAGATTAAAGATAAGTCCAAGGCGCTGGCCGCGCACCTTCTCGAAGCGGCCGCCGAGGACATCGAGTACGAGGACGGCCGATTCTTCGTCAAGGGGTCGCCCGACCAGCACAAGACGATTCAGGACATCGCGCTCATGGCGAACGTGGCCTGGAACATGCCCGAGGGCATGGAGCCGGGCCTCGAGGCCAGCGCCTTCTACGACCCGCCCAACTTCACTTTCCCGTTCGGCGCTCACCTCGCCGTCGTCGAAGTGGACCCGGCGACGGGCCATATCGACGTGCAGCAGTACTATGCCGTAGACGACTGTGGAGTCCAGATCAACCCGATGATCGTCGAGGGCCAGGTGCACGGCGGGGTTGTTCAGGGGATAGGGCCGGCGTTATGGGAGGGTGTGGTCTACGACGACGACGGCCAGCCGCTGACCGGGACGATGCTCGACTACGCCCTGCCGCGCGCCGACGGCCTGCCGGAGATCCACGTGCAGTCCAACACGACCCCCTCGCCCCATCACCCGCTGGGCGTGAAAGGCGTGGGGGAGGCAGGCACGATTGCGTCGACACCCACGGTCTACAACGCGGTGATGGACGCGTTGCGGCCCTTGGGGATAACCCGAATCGATATGCCGTTGACTCCGGAGAAGGTCTGGCGAGCGGTCAACGACGCGCGGAACGGAGGCTAGCCATGTACGCAGCTCAGACGACCTACCATCGCGCAAGCTCGGTATCCGAAGCGGTGCAGCTCCTCTCGGGCAACGAGGGCGCAAAGGTGCTGGCCGGCGGCCACAGTCTGATCCCGCTGATGAAGCTGCGGCTCGCGTCGCCCGCCGCACTCGTCGACATCGGACGTATCGAGGCGTTGAAAGGCATCTCCGCCGGCGACGGCGGACTGTCCATCGGCGCGCTCACAACGCACGCGGAGATCGCGGCGTCCGACCTAGTGAAGGAGCACGCGCCGCTGTTGGCCGAGGCCGCCGCGCTCGTGGGCGACCCAGCGGTCCGGAACCGCGGCACTATTGGGGGCAACGTGTCCCACGCAGACCCGGCGTCGGACCTGCCGACGGCGCTAACGGCGCTGGGCGCGACCTTCAACGTCGTCGGGCCAGGCGGCGAGCGGTCCATTGCGGCGGCCGACTTCCCCACGGGTCTGCTGGAGAACGCGCTGGAAGAGAACGAGATACTGACCAGCGTGTCCGTGCCTTCCGCCTCGTCGGGTTCCGGCTCTGCTTATGTCAAGTTCCCGCATCCTGCCTCGCGCTACGCAGTGGTCGGCGTCGCCGTCATTCTCTCGGTCGACGGCGGAACGTGCTCGTCAGCGAGCGTCGTCGTTGGCGGCGTCGAGGCGACGCCGACCAGGGCATCGGCCGTCGAAGCCGCGCTGGCGGGGTCGGACCTGAGCGACGCCGCGCTGGACGCTGCCGCGGAGTCGGTTGCGGGAGACTTTGGCGGAGACCCGATCGGCGATATCTTCGCCTCTGCGGAGTACCGAAAGGCTATGGCGGCGGTGTACGTGCGCCGCGCCCTCGGCGCCGCCCGCTCCCGAGCGGGCTAGCGGGGGGGGGGGGACACGTCCGAACGAATAGGCGCGGGGGCAGGCTTCGGCTTGCCCCCGCGCTTAGCCAGAGACCTCCCGAATGAACGCAGAGCAAGAGATAAAGGACGCGCAGAAGGAGTGGGCGGGGTCGAATGGCATTACATTCGATTCACGCGGCTATGTCTGTGATCTTAGAGACAACCTCTGGCGACCTTTGACGAATCATGCCCTGGAAGGCTTTAGACGGGGCAGCGGCTCGGAATTGGCACAAAAGATGAGAGCGCTGCACTCTTCCTCAGCGCTGGTAGCTAACTTCTTCGACTACTGGACCGACAGGGACAAAGCCCCACTACTGTCGGCGCTGGGCATAGGCGCTGGGGGCGCAGCGTCACTGGACTTTGAAAAGCAGTTCGACACTCCGTTCAGTGAGAGAGGGCAGGGAAATCCGCCGAATCTCGATTTCGCCATAGAGTGGGACTCCCATTTCAACACCGCAGCAGAGAGCAAGTTCACCGAGTGGACAAGAAAGAGAACGAAACCCACTGTCAACTCGAAGAATTTCGCCGAGAAGTATTTCGGTCACTCTCCGGGCTTATGGGACCAGAATAGGTTGCCTCATTGCCAAGAGTTCGCTGAGGAGGTTCGCGCAGGACTACAGAGAGGCGAGTATCTGTTCAGGTTTCTGGACGTGGAGCAGCTCCTCAAACACGCGCTAGGGCTGGCGACGCAGTGTGGCAAGGGAAATTTCAGCCTCTACTACCTGTACTACGACTGGCAGGGGGAGAGCCAGGAAGCGCGCAAGAGGTCAAAGGCGCACAAGAGGGAGATCAAGCGCTTCGCTGACCGCGTTGGGGAGAAGATACGGTTTAAGGCGCTCACGTACCAGGAGGTCTACAAGCGGCTCAGGGCATCCGAGCCAGCCGATTCGGAACACGCCGACTACCTGAACTATCTCTGCGAACGCTACTTTTCTGGAAAGGGCGCGCCGTCGTGACTGACACACCCCCCGCTACCACACCTGCGTCCGTTGACGAGCTGCAAGCGACGCTTCGAGACGAGCTGTACGTCGCCGACCGGGGCTTGGCGATGTCGGTCTACCTCGCGCTGAAGCTCAAGCGTCCGCTATTCCTCGAAGGCGAGGCGGGCGTGGGCAAGACGGAAGTCGCCAAGGCGCTCGCGTCCGCGCTTGGCGCGCGGCTTATCCGGCTCCAGTGCTACGAGGGGCTGGACGTGAGCCAGGCAGTCTACGAGTGGAACTACTCGCGCCAGCTTCTCCATATCAGGCTCTTGGAGGCGTCCGGCGGCGTCAACAGGGAGGCGGCCGAGCGCGAGCTGTTCAGCGAGGAGTTCCTCATCAAGCGCCCCCTCCTGCAGGCGCTCGACGGCGACGCAGGACCTACGGTCCTCTTGATCGACGAGCTCGACCGCGCCGACGAGGAGTTCGAGGGCTACCTGCTCGAGATGCTGTCGGACTTTCAGATCACGATTCCTGAGATTGGGACGTACGCGGCCAGCGAGCCCCCCGCCGTCGTCATCACGTCGAACCGCACCCGCGAGATCCATGACGCTCTCAAGCGGCGGTGCCTCTACTACTGGATCGATTATCCGGACCTTGAAAAAGAGATGCAGATCGTGAGGAGCAAGGTCCCTTCGGCATCCCAGACGCTGGCAGGCCAAGTCACCGCCTTCGTCCAGGAGCTCCGGACGACCGAGCTGTACAAGGTCCCCGGAGTCGCGGAGACGCTCGACTGGACGGCAGCGCTCGTGAGCCTGAATGAGACCGAGCTCAGTCCGGCAGTGATCGACGACACCCTTGGCATCATGCTCAAGTACCGCGAGGACGTGCAGGCGGTGCGCGGCGAGCAGACCCGGGCGCTCCTGAATCGCGCCATGAATCGCGGGACTCAGCGCGGCGGTAGGCGTGGATAGCCCGGAAGACGGCCACCTCCTCGACAATCTCCTCCTGTTCGGACGCCTGCTCAGACGGCTCGGACTCGACGTCCACGTCGGAAGGATGTTGGACGCCATCCGCGTGCTGGAGGACGTCGGCGTCGTCAGACGGGCCGACGTCCGGTGGTCGCTGCGGACGCTGCTCGTGCATCGGAGAGACGACCTTCTCGTATTCGACGAGGCGTTCGACGTGTTCTGGCGGCAGCGCAAGGAAAGCACGTCGACGATGGACCTGCGTTCGATGGGCGAGCAGCGCCGGTACCGCCGAGCTGAGGCCGGGCCGCCTCCGCCGGGCCGGTCGTCGAACGGACCTCACGAGGAAGGCGCCGATCCCGAGGACGAGTTCGACCGTATCGAGCTGACCCAAACGTTCAGCGCACGGGAGGTGCTGCGAACGAGGGACTTCGCGGAGTTCACGCCGGAGGAAGCGTTGCAGGCGAGGCAGCTACTCGCCGGATTGCAGTGGCGGCCCGGCGTCAGGCGCACGCGCCGCAAGCAGCCGGGAAAGGGGCCGGGGCTCGATCTGCGGCGGACGCTGCGGGAGAACGCGCGGTTCGGGGGAGAGCTGATGCACTTGACCCGGCAGCGCCGGAAGGAGAAGCCGCGCAGGTTGGTGGTCGTCTGTGACGTGAGCGGCTCGATGGAGCGGTACACGCGCATGCTGCTCCACTTTATCCACAGCCTGTATGGAGGCCTGGACAACCAGATCGAGGCGTTCTTGTTCGCGACGCGGCTTACGAGAGTGACGAAGCACTTGGGCCAGCGAGACATCGACCACGCCGTCGCAGAGGTTGCAAAGGCCGTCCCGGACTGGTCCGGGGGGACCCGTATCGGCGAGGTCCTCAAGGAATTCAACTTCAAGTGGGCGCGAAGAACGCTTGGCTGGGGGTCGGTGGTCCTCATCGTGTCGGACGGGTGGGACCGGGGGGAGCCGGAGCTGCTTGGCCGGGAGATGGCGCGCTTGCAGCGGACCTGCAATCGTTTGATCTGGCTGAACCCTCTGGCGGGCGGCGAGGACTACGAGCCGTTGACCCAGGGGATGCAGGCCGCTGCGCCGTACATCGACGACTTGCTGCCGGTGAACAACTTGGCTGCTTTGTTCGACCTGGCGCGCCATCTGAATGGCCTGCCGTCGAGCCGACCGGCGCGTCAACAGCAGGCCCAACGCTCAGGCGAGGCGGAGCGTCCACTGGCAGCGGCGCCAGGCCAGCGCTCGTGGCACACGGGCGCGAACCCGACGTTCCGCCATCCGATGTGGGGCCGCGGAACGCCTACCGGCCAGGCGTAACGTCGTTCGGCCCGGCTATCCGACGGCGCACCGCGATATCGTAGTGCTATACTCGTTCCACGACGATAGCCGCGCCCGTTGGGCCCGTTGGCCGACGTGCGTCGTCTCCTCGGATTCGTAAGCGTCCGTGGGCGTCCAGGAGGAATAGCCCAATGTTGAGCACAGCACAGAATGAGAGGCTGACCCGGGTCGGGCCTGCAACGCCGATGGGCGAGTTGATGCGCCGGTATTGGCATCCCATCGCGGCTGTTGGAGAGCTGGACGAGCGTCCAACCAAGCACGTCCGCCTGTTGGGGGAGGACCTTGTCCTCTACCGCGACAAGTCCGGGACCCTCGGCCTCATCGACCGCTTCTGCCCCCACCGCCGCGTCGACCTCTCCTACGGCATCCCCGAGGAGCACGGCCTGCGCTGCATGTACCACGGCTGGATGATGGACGAGACGGGCCAGTGCATCGAGCAGCCCTTCGAGGAGACGGTCCACCCGGACGGACGCTTCAAGGAGAAGGTGAAGATTGCAGGCTACCCTGTCCAAGAGCTTGCAGGGTTGGTCTTCGCCTACCTGGGACCAGCGCCGACTCCGCTCCTTCCTCGGTGGGAGCCGCTTGTGGCGGAGAACGCCGCTTGTGACATCGCCATCACCAAGCTTCCATGCAACTGGCTCCAGTGCCAGGAGAACTCGCTGGACCCGGTGCACACCGAATGGCTGCATTCCTACATGACCAACTACGTCCAGAAGCTAGCCGGCGTGCCCGAGGACGACCTTCGTCCAATCTCCTCGCCCCACGAGCGGATCAGTTTCGACGTGTTCGAGCACGGCATCATCAAGCGGCGCATCCTCCGAGGGCTCGATGAGAACCATGACCTTTGGAAGGTGGGTCACCCCATCCTCTTCCCGAACATCCTCCAGGTAGGCTCGCCTCAGCGCATCACCCTGCAGTTTCGCGTTCCCGTCGATGACGAGAACACGCTGCACATATCGATATACATCTTCCGCGCCGCCCCCGGGGCCGTCGTGCCCAAACAGGCCCCGGTCCCTTACTACTACAACCCGTTGATCGGGGACGATGGCCGGTTCATTGTCGACATTCAGTTCAATCAGGACTACATGGCCTGGGTGACTCAAGGGACGGTGGCCCGGCGCGACTTGGAGAAGCTGGGAGAGTCCGACAAGGGAATCATCCTCTTCCGCAAGATGCTCAACGAGCAGATGGGCGTTATAGAGGACGGGGGCGATCCTATGAATGTATTTCGCGGCGAATCCGGAGAGGCAATAACGCTGCCCGTCGAGCCCAGCCGCGGGTTTGTGAACGGCGCTCCGAGCAAGTACCGTCCCCAAGAGGCCGGGCCCACCACAGCCTATGCCGATGTCGAGCGAGTGCTTGCTACGTACGCCGCCTGACGCGCGCAAGCCCTCCGGCGATGGTCGGTCGGGCATAGATGAAACACCAGACCGGCGACGGTTGTTACCGGGGAGGAGGAGTCAATGCTCAGCACCAGAGAGAACGAGGAACTCACGCAGGTCAGCGCGGGCACGCCCATGGGAGAGTTGATGCGGCGCTATTGGCATCCCATTGCCGCCGTCCCTGAGCTTGACGAGCACCCCACCAAGCCTGTTCGACTCCTCGGCGAGGACCTCGTCCTCTACAGGGACAAGTCCGGCACGCTCGGACTCATCGACCGCTTCTGTCCTCACCGCCGAGTCGACCTCTCCTACGGCATCCCCGAGGAGCATGGCCTGCGCTGCATGTACCACGGCTGGATGATGGACGAGACCGGACAGTGCATCGAGCAGCCCTTCGAGGAGACCGTTCACCCCGACGGACGCTTCAAGGAGAAGGTCAAGATTGCGGGCTACCCCGTCGAGACGTGCGGGGGCCTCATCTTCGCCTATCTCGGTCCGGCGCCTGTTCCCCTGCTGCCCCGCTGGGAGTGGCTGGTCGAGGAGCACGCCTTTCGGCAGGTGAACTTCCTGGAGTTGCCGTGCAACTGGCTCCAATGCCAGGAGAACTCGCTCGACCCGACGCACCTCGAGTGGCTCCACAACTACTGGGGGAACCACCAGCGCGAACAGTCCGGCGACGCGGACTCCACCCAGCGGCCTCATCTCCGGCACCAGAAGATTGGGTTCGACGTCTTCGACTACGGCATCATCAAGAAGCGCGTCTTCAACGGCTACACGGAAGAGGACGGCGACTGGGCTGTCGGCCATCCGGTGCTCTTCCCCAATATCCTCTCGAACCCCAGCCAGTTCCGTGTGCCCATCGACGACACCCACACGCTCCACGTGGACTACATCTCACGCAAGCTCAGCCCGGACATGCCCGCCCCGCCTCCCGAGGAGATCGAGGTCTACTACCCGCCCTTGGTCGGGGAAGACGGGCGCCACGTCGTGAACTACACGTTCGGCCAGGACTACATGGCTTGGGTCAGCCAGGGGCGGATTGCGCAGCGCCATCGCGAGAAGCTGGGAGAGTCGGACAAGGGGATCATCCTCTTCCGCAAGCAGCTCAAGGAGCAGATGGCCATCGTGCAGGACGGCGGGGACCCGATGAACGTGCTGCGCGACCCCACCACGAACGTGTGCATCGAACTGCCAAACGAGGCCAAGGCAAGGGCCATGGGGCTGCGCTCCGGGCGAGGCGCCGGCGCGCCCAGGCAGAACGAAGTGCCCGCGTGGATGAACCCCGCGCCGTGGGCGGGATTCGGCTTGAAGTACTACCTCGACCGCGTCAATGAGGAGAGCGATCTGACCCCCGCCACCTAGACATTCTTATTCCCTGCCCCCTCAGGGGCCAGGGTTAGGACGGGGGCTCAGCGTAGCGCGACGAGCGCGGCGGGCTCTCTTGACGTGACGTAGAGGCCGGTCTCGGTGGCGACGATCTGTCCGCGGAGCCCCGCGCCGATGGGGATGATTTGGTCCGCCTTTCCGGTGGCCCTGTCGACTACGTGGACCTCGCCGGCGTCAGTCCCGACGTACACGAAGGCGCCTGCGACCGCCGGCGCGGTGTGGACTCTCGTTCCCGTGTCGTACTCCCATAGCCGCTCGCCGTCAGAGACGGACAGCGCATGGAGTCTACCGTCCTGACTGGCGGCGTACGCGACGCCGTCGAGGACGGCGGGGGCGCTCAGGAAGTGGTCGCGAGCAAGCCATCGAGTCCATACGAAGCCCTTTGGGAACGGTGGGTCGGCCTGCATTCTCCAGATGTAGAACTGGTTGCGCCAGTAGCGGAATCCGCGCTCAAAGGGGTACTCGAGCTTCGTCCAGTCCACGGCCCACAGCCTTCCTCGGCCGGTGCTGATGATGAGGAGGTCGCCTGTGAACACGGGGCTCTCCACGAGGACGTGGCCTGCGTCGAAGATGAGCCGCTTCCGTCCAGTGGAGAGGTCGATCACGTAGACGAGCCTGTCGTCGATGGGAAGCGCCATGAGATCGCCCTGGAACGCGGGGGGCGCGATGATGCTCCCGTCGGCTTGGAACGTCCACAGCTCTCTTCCGTCCTGGGCGTCCACAGCGTAAAGGGCGCCGTTCCAAGCGCCCGCATATACGACACCGCGATAGACGATGGGCGACGCGAAGAACGCGCTGTCACCCTCGAATCGCCATAGCTCCTCGCCGCTGTGCCGCTCCAGGGCGAAGAGCTCGCCGCTGCGGGCTGTCAGGTACACGGCGTCGGACGTTACCGCGGGCGCCGTGCTCGTCAGCAGGGAGAGCCTTCGTTCCCAGATGACCTGCCCGTTGGCCGCGTCGAAAGCGATGAACCGGTTATCTCCCGTGCCTAGGAACACCTGATCGCCTGAGACGGCGGGAGGGGCTCGGAGCGGCTCCGGCATCTCGATCCGCCAGACCTCTCGCCCCTCGAAACCAGTGTGGATGGGGATAGCCGAGGTATGCGCGGCGTCGCGTCCCGCCAACGCCCAGCTGTCGGCGGCCGCGACCGCGCTGACCTGTGTGGCCGGAAGAGGGACCGGGCCCGTCAAGATAACGCCGAACGCCCACAGGCCCCAGACCGCAAGGCCAACGGCCGCGATACCGGCGATGGCCAGGCGCCTCCTCCGCTTCGGTCGCACCGGTACGCTGCGTCGCAGGAGGATGCGTGATTGGGCAGGATTCATGGTGCTCCATCGCAAGAGACTCGGACAACGCGGGACGCAGACGCCCGACTGCGCACCGGCACTCGCCGGCCTCCGCAACGTTCCTAGTGTACTCCCAGCAGGAGCAGAGTCACGGCGCTCGCAGACCCTCG
The DNA here is from genome assembly GCA_965219425.1 of Dehalococcoidia bacterium. Taxonomy (GTDB): domain Bacteria; phylum Chloroflexota; class Dehalococcoidia; order Lucifugimonadales; family Australimonadaceae; genus S5-327. The sequence continues at coordinate 2,034,783 of OZ244741.1, read as the reverse complement.
ATTCCCGGCGCTCGCGACTCTCGAAGTTGTTCGATGAGCCAGTCGTATGTCGCAGCGTCCAGCTCGTATCGAACGTCCTGCCGAGCTTCTTCCTCCGCCAACCATTGGTCGAAAACCGCTTGGCGCATTGGTTCTAGGTGATGGGCTTCGAGCGGCCGAGCGTCGTCCGTCTCGACAACGGCATAGAGCGACACGCCGCCGCTCGCGTTGGGGAGCGGCTTGGAGAGCTCGCCTTCGTTGAGCTGTGCAGTGGCGCCGGCGACGACGGAGTCTAGGAGCGCCACTGGCGTCCACCTGATTCCTGCCGAGCCAAACCCGCCATCGGCGGCGGACGTGACGATATCGACGAAGCGCTCTCCAGCGGCTACGCGTTGGCCGACCTCATTTGCTTGCTCCCGGCTGGCCAACGATAGTCTGGCCAGCAGCAACTGCGGCGCAGTCTCTCCGATATCTGAGGCGAGCTGATCGCGGATGACCTCCGCGTATAGATCGTTCTCGACGATGCGGCGGTGGAGCTCCTCCGGGATATCTCGGGCAAGGAGGCGCCGACGGTAAAGCTCATCGAACTCGCGTCGTAGGCGGTCGTCGGAAGTGGAGAACTCGATGTCGCCCATAACCCGCCGCCAGATTTCCTGCTGTACGGCGTCCGCGTCCAAGGCCAGCCCGCGGCTCTTTGCCGACTGCCATACGAGCTCTTCGTCCACCGTCTCGCGTACGGCGATGAGCGGGTTGACCGCGGGAGAGCCCCCTGCCTCGGCAGCTTCGTAAAGCTTGATGCGTAGACGTTCGAGTATATCGCCGCGCGTATAGGTGACGTCGTTAACCTGTACGATCGCCGCCGCCGCCGGCCGAACGAACACCGCGTAGTATCCCGCCAAAGGCGCTCCGATGAGGAGCGCGACCGCGAGGACGCCAACCGCCAATCGCGCTCGCTGCTGGCGTGGCGTCAGACTCGGTTGGGAGTAGACACGGTTGCTCCTGCGTGGAGGGTTGGCGGGTCCGTTCGCGTGGCTGTTCATTGATTGCCGGTGATTGCCCCACGAGCCGGGCGTCGGCAAGGGCGGCCACGCGGATAATACCGCCCTTGGCTATACTAGGTCGCGCGCCGCTCGCCATGCGTGAGACGGGCTGGCCGATTCAAGGGGGTCGTAGAGCGGCGGTGTTCGAGGCGCGGAGCGGGGATGAAGCGGCCGGTGGCGCCGCTGGACAGTCGGTTGCTCCGGCTGGGCTTGCTGTGCTGGCCTGTTTCCTGGCGGTAGCCTGTGGGAGCGATGGCGCGGCCTCGGCGGGAGCCGGACGCTTCCTCGAGGTGGAAGTGCTGGCCATCGAGTCGTTAGCGGCGGCGGGACACGTGGAAGACGGAGTCTCATACGTGGTGCGCCCCGTAGATCCGGAGGCGGTCTTAGTGGGGGTGCGCCTCAAACTCGTCAATCCGAATGCGCTCTACATGTCGCTCCTGGTCGATGAGCAGGCTGTGTTCCTCGAGGACGAGTCCGGCGCTCGCTTTACTCCGCTGGACCCATGGGAGCGTAGGAGCGTCGCCGAGGAGTCCCTTCCGGACGAAGCGACGCTCATGCCGCTTCTCTGGGGGGCCCTCGATATGCCAAAGACATACGAGGTGGAAGGCTGGATGCTTTTCGAAGCCCCGGCGGGGCAGGCGGCTGAAACGCTGACTTGGCGGCAGGCGGACTTCGTCAAGCTCATACTCTCACGCTTGGAAAGTGAAGGCCGCCTTGCAGCGTGAGCGGCTCGTTGAAGTCCGGGAGGTCACGAAGTACTACGGGGACTTCCTCGCGGTGGAGGATGTCTCTTTCGACGCCTACCGCGGCGAAATACTCGGGCTCCTTGGCGCCAACGGCTCTGGCAAGACCACGACAATGCGGATCATAACCGGCTCATTGCCGCCGACGTCCGGCGTGGCTAGGGTCTGCGGCTTCGACGTGGGGGCTCAGTCGCTCGAAGCGCGGGCGAGCGTGGGGTACATGCCGGAAAGCGTCCCTCTCTACGCCGACATGAGCGTCACCGACTTCCTTGGCTTCGCGGGGGACATCCACGGTCTGAGGGGCGGTCTCTTGAAGCAACGCATCGAGGACGCGCTTGCGGCGACCCGCCTGGAGGCCTACCGGCGTACGCTCATACGGAAGCTCTCCAAGGGTTATCGCCAGCGGGTGGGGCTTGCGCAGGCTATCCTCCACCGTCCCGCCGTCGTCGTGCTCGACGAGCCGACCAATAGCATCGATCCGATCCAGGTGGTGGAAACGCGAGAGCTTATCCGGCGCTTGGGCGAGGAGTGCGCGGTCATCCTGAGCACTCACGTGCTCGCTGAAGCGAGCGCTCTCTGCGACCGGGTTGCGATTATGCACGAGGGCGTGCTGCTCGCCGTAGCGTCGGTGGCGGAGCTGGGCGCGATGGCGCATCTCGGCGAGCGGGTGGAGATAGAGGTGGAGGGTCCCGCCGCGGAAGTGCGTCGGGCGTTGGAAGAAGTCCCGGGCGTCGAAGACGTCGTCAAGCGAGGCGCCGCATACGTGGCGCGTACTTCGGGAGGCGCGCCCATCCGAGAGCACATGGTGCGGACGCTGGTGGAGCATGGGTGGCCCGTCGCCTCCGTATCGGCGGCGTCCGTTGGACTGGAAGAAGTGTTCACGCAGCTTACGGAGTCGAGCGATGCTCGCTCGGGCCAAGACAGCGGTGCATAGCGCCTGGGCCATTACGAGGAGGGAGTTCCGGGGATACTTGGCGTCTCCCCCGTCCTACCTCGTAGTGGCGCTGTTCTTGGGTCTTACGGGGTACTACTTCGTCAGCAGCATCTCAGCGCCGTTCGCTGAAGCATCCGCGGCTTCCTACCTCGTCCAGTCGGCGCGTGTGCTGGGCCTGTGGGCCCCGCTGCTTACGATGCGGCTGCTGGCCGAGGAAGAGAAGCTCGGGACGATCGAATTGCTGCGCACCGCGCCCGTTACGGACTGGTCAATCGTAGTCGGCAAGTTCCTTGCGAGCCTAAGCCTCGTAACGGTCGCAGTCGGCCTCACCGGCTGCTACGTCGCATTGCTCTTCTGGTTTGGCTCCCCCGACTGGGGGCCGGTGCTCACCGGATATCTCGGCCTGCTGCTCTATGCGGCCGCGACCGTCGCCATAGGACTTTTCGCTTCATCTTTGACCTCCAACCAGTTCGTGGCGGCGGGCATCGCGCTCACCATCATGCTGTTTGTCACGATAGCCGACCAGGCGGCGGACGTTGTCAGCGGCGTCCCCGCGAGCATCCTCAACGGCGTGTCGTTCGAGGAGCGCTATTTCGACTTTGCATTGGGCGTGGTCGACATCGGTGACGCTGTCTTTTTCGGAACGGTCGCCGTCTTCTTCGTTGTCCTGACAACGATAGTTCTGGGGAGCGCGCGTTGGCGCTAGACGCGGAGAGAGCGGGAGCGTGAGCAAGCGGTCGCAACGGGCTCTTGCCCTCGTCGCAGAGGTTGCCGTGCTTCTGGGCGCCCTCGGCGGAGTTGGCGTCCTGGGCGGAGGCGCGATTGGACTGTGGGTCCCTGAGCTTCGGCCCTTCGCCGCCGTTACCGCGCTCATTGGCGCTGTGCTGCTGGCGGTTGCGGCAGTCGGGTCAATCCCCAGACTTCGCCGGGCGTGGTCGCCGCGCCGGCGCTCGGCGTTGGCGTCCGTCGCTATCTCTGTCGCTGTGCTGGCCGGAGTCGCCGTGCTCGTCAACGTCACGGCGACGAACAGCAATGCCCGTTGGGACACAACCGCCAGCAGGGAGTTCGGCCTTGCTCCTCAGACCCTGGATCTGCTTGACGCACTACCTGAGCCCGTGCGCGTCACGGGCCTGTTTGCGCTCAGCCAAGAAGCGAGCGTCGTGTCTCAAATAGAAGCAGGCGCGCTCTTGGGCGAGTTCGAGCGGAAATCCGGCGGCGGAGTCGCCTTTGAGTCGGTGGATGTTGAGCGAAAGCCCTCCGCCGCTCTCGCGTTCGGCATCGACAGATTCCCTTCACTCGTATTCCAGGCCGAGTCGTCGGAATCCGCGTTCGTCGTGCCGGCCGACGAAGTTACCGAGCAACTCTTGGTCACCTCACTGCTGATCGCTACTGGTCAGCAGCAGAAGGTCGTCTACTACCTGACTGGACACCGCGAGCGAGACTACTTGGACATGAACGCTGGCTCTGACGGATTCGGACTAGCCGCGAGAGGCATCGCGCTCGACGGTTACCGGTTTGAGCCGCTCAACATCGCTGAGTCTGGAGGCGTGCCCGCGGACGCCGCCGTCGTGGTCGTGGCGGCTCCCGAGGTTGAGCTTCTACCTCCGGAGTCGACCATTCTCGAACGCTGGTTGACTACGGGAGGGAGGGCTCTCTTCTTAGTCGAGCCCGGGCTTCCTCCTACCTTTCGCGCGTTGCTGCAGGGGTGGGGCATCGAGACAGGCGACGGCGTCGTTCTCGACCCGGGCCGCTCGGTTACGGGCGATCCCGCCACCCCGCTCTTGCGACGCGGCGACTATGCTCGATCGGAGTCGGACCGAGGCCCCGAGGCCATCGTTGAGTCGCTCGACGTCACGTTCTTCCCGGACGCCACATCCATCCGTCTCTCGGACCGGGCGATGGAGGGGCTGGCGACCGGCGAGTGGCCATTCTTCTACAGCTCCCTTGCAGAGAGCTCCGCGAACAGTCTGTTGCTGGAAGGAAACAACGTTGCTGAAGCGAAGGCGGGCCCGCACACCCTCATCATGGCTGTGGAGGGTCCGGCGCCCGCGCCCGGCGAGGGAGCAACGCGGCGCGCGGCAATCGTCGTGCTCGGCGACTCCGACCTCGTGACCAACCGCTTCTATCATGCCTACACGAATGCCGACGTGGTCTTGAACGCGGTGAGCTGGCTGGCGGAGGACTTCACGCTCGTGTCCATTCGGTCAAACCCGGCGACCTTCCGCCAGCTCATCATGACCCGCCAAGAGTTCAACTTCGCGCGCTTCTCGGCGTGGTTTGCGCTTCCGGCAATCGTCGCAATGATGGGCATCATCGTTTGGTGGCGTCGACGGTGAGCCGCCGCCCTACCGTGCGCATCGTCCAGGCGGTCATGGTCGTTGTCGTCGTCGCTTGGGGCGCCTACATCCTCTTGGACGATGACCCCGCGCCCGCCCCCCAGCCTTTGCTCGCGACGTGGACGTACATCGTCGATGAGAACGACATCGAACAAGTGGCGTTTCGCAGCGGCGAAGCACGAGCGGCGTACCGGAAGGTCGACGACGGCTGGACGTTCGAGGCTTCCGGCGGCGCCGTGGCCATTGACGCGCAGCGCTGGAGCGTGGAGGTCCTCGTGCTGCTCGGGGGGCCCGCGGCCAACCGCGTCCTCATCGTGTCCGACGCGGAGCTGCCCCTATTGGGACTGGCGCCGCCGCGATTTGTGATCGAGTTGGGGCTTCGCGGGGACCGCACCATGAGAGTGCTCGTCGGCGCCGCTACCCCCGACGCCAGGAACCACTACGTGCGCATCGATGGCCAAAGCGAGGTGGCTCTAGTTCCCGTCTCATGGGCCAACGCGCTGCTTCCTTACGCCGCGGGTCCGGTGGAGTCCGGAGGAGCTTAGCGTCGGCGGCCTCTGAAGAGCCCGCCCAAGAAAAACTGACGGACCCCCGCTGCAACGGTTACGGTTGGCGGCTCTTCCTCCGCCGGTTGCGGCGACTGCAATTTGTCCCTATCTACGTGCGCTTGCGCCAGCAAGTTGAGGAGATCCTCGTTCTCGGGGCCGCCGCTTTCTTGGACAGTTCCTTGCAGCTTGCTCAGGCTCTGCGCCAGGCTTCCCAACCAACGGTCCACGAGCTCGGGGTTGGCTGCAATCTCGTCGCGTGAGGTCGTCGGCGCCGCCAGGGCTGCTCCGGTGACCGCAAGGAGGGAGGGACCTGCGGCTCTGGAGATCTCGCTCCACCCGTTGCTGTTGCGCAGCGTTTCCAGAACGGCGGTCGAGACGAGCGTCGGAAGGAGCTCCGCCGCCACGGCATAGCTGTCATGCTCGTCCAGGCTCAGGAAGTAGGGCGTAGTCTGGAGCAGCGTCGCGAGGTTGATGACGTCTCGCAGGGCCTCGGGGGGAGTTGTGTTGTCGGCGATGATGCAGTAGGAGCCTCCGGCGAATTGGTGCGAAGCAGCCGGCCCTGGCGAAGCGAGCGTCGGAATGGGGCGTCCGGCCACGAAGCTGGCCGTTGCCGGCAGGGATTGCGCTGCACGGCTGAGCACCGCTGCTTTGGTCCCAATCGTATCGGTGACGACAGCCCCTTCCGCCAACGCCGGCCCGATGTGTCCGAGCACTTCCAGGGTCTGGGCGGGCGGTGTGCAGATAATGACGAGGTGGGCGTCGGCAACGCAAGACAGGAGACTAAGCTCGACGCGGTCGATGGCGCCTGCGCGGTGCGCGGCCTTTGCCGTCTCAGGTTCCTTGTCGTGCCCGGCGACCTCGACGCCTTCGAGCGCCGACTGCCTGATGGCAAGCCCCATCGCTGTGCCTGTGGCGCATAGGCCAATGACGGCGATGCGCCCTGTCATCGGGAGACCATCGCCTAAATTCGGATGCAGGCGGCGAAGTGGCCCGGGCTGGTCTCTCGAAGCGGCGGCACTACCTCCCGGCACTCAGCGATGGCCATCGGGCAACGCGTGTGGAATACGCAGCCCGACGGCGGGTTCGCGGGACTCGGGATAGCGCCCTGGAGGATGATTCGCTCGCGCGTCTCTTCTATCACCGGGTCTGGGATGGGCACCGCCGAGAGCAGCGCCTTGGTGTAGGGGTGCTGAGGGTCCTCGTAGAGGCTGTTGCGGTCCGTGATCTCCATAATCTTGCCGAGGTACATCACGGCAATCCTGTCGGAGATGTGGCGGACGACCGCCAAATCATGTGCTATCAGCAGGTAGGACAGCCCCAGCTGGTCCTGCAGGTTCTTGAGCAGGTTGATGAGCTGGGCCTGAATCGAGACGTCGAGCGCGGAGACGGGCTCGTCGGCGACGATGAAGTCAGGCTCGACGGCGAGGGCCCGCGCCACGCCGATGCGCTGACGCTGGCCGCCGCTGAACTCGTGCGGGTAGCGCTCGGCCATCTCGGGGTTCAGCCCCACCTGCAGGAGCAGCTCGCCAACCCGGTCGCGCTTCTCTCCGCGCCCCTGGGCGAGGTTGTGGATGGTGAGCGCCTCACCGACGATGTCCAGCACCTTCATGCGCGGGTTGAGCGAGCTGTAGGGGTCCTGGAAGATCACTTGCATCCGGCGGCGAACCGGCTGGAGCTGGCGCCTGTTCATGCGGGTGATGTCGGCGCCTTCGAAGAAGACCTCGCCCTCGGTCGGCCGTTCGAGCCGCAGCAAGCACCTGCCAGCCGTTGTCTTGCCCGAGCCGCTTTCGCCGACGAGGCCGAGCGTCTCGCCGCGGCGGATCGCGAAGCTGACGTCGTCCACCGCCCGCACGTCCGCCACCTTGCGCTGGAGGATGATGCCGGAGGTAATGGGGAAGTACTTCTTGAGGTTGCGCACCTCGGCGATGACTTCGCCGTTGGCTTGGCTTGGCTCGGCGGCGACCTGTTGCTCGCTCATGAATCGTTCCCTTCGCGCAAAGTGGCCTGCACGCTCTCGGACGACCAACAAGCGACGGTGTGCCTCTCACTGCCGCCGCCCGTCAGCGGGGGGACCTCCTCGGCGCACCGGTCCACGCTGAAACGGCACCGGGGCCGAAACGAGCAGCCTGCGGGGAGTCTATCCAGGTCCGGCGGCATTCCCTCGATTGCCTCCAGCTGCTCAGTCCGCGCGATGTCTAGGCGCGGCACCGAGCCCAGCAGGCCGAGCGTGTACGGGTGGGAGGGGTTGCGGTATATCTCCCGCGCGCTGCCGTGCTCGATGACCTTGCCCGCGTACATCACGTTCACCCGGTCGGCGTAGCGGGCCACGACTCCCAGGTTGTGCGTGATGAGGATGACAGCCGTCCCGAGCTCGCCGCAGAGACGCTTGATCAGCTCCAGAATCTGCGCCTGAATCGTCACGTCCAGCGCGGTGGTCGGCTCGTCGGCGATCAGCAGCTTGGGGTTGCAGCTGAGCGCCATGGCGATCATCACGCGCTGGCGCATCCCGCCGCTGAACTGGTGCGGGTAGCTGCCGAACCGGCGATCACCTTCCGGTATGCCGACCATCTCCAAGAGCTCCGTGACCCGTCGGCGCGCCGCCGCCGCGTCCATTCCCAGGTGCATCTGCAGAGCCTCCGTCAGCTGCCGCCCGATTGTGAGCACGGGGTTCAGAGAGGTCATCGGCTCCTGGAAGATCATGGCGATTTCTTTGCCGCGAACGCGCTGCATCTCCTCTTCAGTCTTCGTCCGGAGGTCCTGCCCTTGGAACAGCACCTGTCCATTGACGATGCGCCCCGGCGGCTGGGGGATGAGCCCCATGACCGAGAGAGCGCTGACGCTCTTGCCGCATCCGCTCTCGCCGACCAGCGCGAGCGTCTCTCCCTCGTCGAGGTCGTAGCTCACATCGTCTACGGCCTTCACCACTCCTTCCTCCTGGAAGAAGTAGGTAGTGAGGTTGCGGACTTCGAGCAGTTTCGCCATTGGTCCTCCGGCTGAGGCTATCGGTGAGGTCGGCCTGGGGCGGTCACGCTAGCGCCGCCGGAGCCGGGGGTCCAGCATGTCCCTGATGGAGTCGCTGAACAGGTTGAACCCCATGACCGCGGCGGTGATGGCCAGCCCGGGCGCGAGGGCAAGCGTGAAGGTCGCGTCGAAGTAGTTCTCGGCGGCGACGGACAACATGCTCCCCCAGGAGGCGGTCTCGGCGCCCACGCCCGCGCCCAGGAAGCTCAGGGAGGACTCCGCGATGATCGCCAGGCCGACGAAGATGCTTACGAGGACCAGGTACGGAGCAAGGGAGTTGGGTAGGACGTGGCGCAGCATGACCCGCGGCGTCGATGCGCCCAAAGCCCGCGCGGCCTCGGTGTAGGTGCGCTCGCGCTCGCGCAGGACGACGGAGCGAGTCACGCGCGTTGCCGTATCCACATATCCCACGGCCAGCGCTATGACCACGTTTCCCGCTGACTGACCCAGGATAGCGACGAGCGTGAGCGCCAGGATGATGCCCGGGAAGGCCTGCATGGTGTCGATGACGCGCTGCATGAGCAGGTCGAACCATCCGCCTAGATACCCGCTCGTGAGACCTAGGAACAGCCCGCTGGTCATCCCTACCAGCACCGCGGTGATGCCGACCGTCAGTGAGACGCGGGCTCCGTGCATGAGCCGGCTGAAGATGTCCCTGCCGATGGTGTCGGTGCCCAGGTAGTGCGCGCTGCTTGGGCCGTCGTTGCTGTAGCCCACCAGTTCGTTGGGGTGATAGGGCGATATGACGTTGGCGAAGATGGCCATGGACGCGAGAATGGAGATGACCACCAGGCCCGCGGCGCCCGGCGGATTCTTCCGGACCCACCGGCCTATCCGTCGGATGCGCGGAGGCCGCGCGCGGGCGGCGCCCTCTTCGAGCTGGGCGCTTACGCCGGACCGCACGCGACTCGATTCCAAAAGTCTTCCTCCGCCCCCGCTCACGAATACCTGATGCGGGGGTCAATGACAGAATAGAGCAGGTCGATTATCAGGTTTACGATCAGCACCAGGCCGATGTTGAACAGGACGAGCCCCTGGACCACGGCGAAATCGCGGTTGTTGATGGCTTCCACCATCGATCGGCCAAGTCCCGGAATGTTGAAGATGGTCTCCGCAACGACGGTCCCCGTCAGCAGCGCGCTGAGGATGCCGCCGAACTGCGTGATGACCGGGAGGATGGCGTTCCGGAGCGCGTGGCGGATGAGCACGGCCTTCTGCGACAGCCCCTTGGCGCGGGCCGTGCGTATGTAGTCCTCGCGGAGAACCTCCAGCATCTGCCCGCGCGTCATGCGGATGATGGATGCGCCGATGGCGAATGAGATAAGCAGGGCGGGCGGCCCCAGCATGAGCAGGTTGTGCGCGGGCGACTCCAACGGCCCTCTCCATACGAGGGGGGGGCCCCAATTGAAGAGACGGCTGGAGCCAAAGACGAACAGCGTGCCGAGCCATATCAGAGGGACGCTGAGGCCGAGGATGCTGACCACGCGCACCACATGGTCGGTGAGCCGGTCGTGCCGCACCGCCGACAGGATGCCCATCGGGATGCCATAGAGAGCGACGAGAAACATTGCGATGGCCGTCAGCTCAGCGGTTCGCGGCAGCCGCTCGAAGATGATGTCGCGGACCGGCCTGCCTTGGATAATGGAGTCGCCGAACTCGAACCTGACGACGGAGTTGAGCCAGTTCAGGTACTGGATCGGCAGCGCGTCGTTCAGGCCGTAGCGCTCCCGGACTCTCTCTGCGACGGCTTCAGCCTGGCTCCGGCTTCCCACGTCTGTGTCCGCAAGCAACGACACGGCGACGTCGCCCGGCACCAGCTTCATCAAGGAGAAGACGATGATCGTGGCCAGCAGGGCTGTCGGAATCATCAACAGCAGCCTGCGGGTGATGTACTTTCTCACGCCATGCCCTTCCTCGCCGGGGCTGACATCCCCTTCCGAGGCGGAAACTGGCCTCGGAAGGGGACATCTTCAAGTCCCGGCTTGCCCGGACCGCTCGGGACTTAGCGGCCTGGGGAGTCAGCGGTCAGCCACGTGTGGTCCTCGACGTCCTCGATGTTCGCCATGTGCTTCTTGCCCCGCACCCAGTCCCACACGAGGATGGTCTCCTGCGACCAAAGGACGGGGATCATCGGGTACTCGCCGTTTTGGAGGTGCGCGTCGATCTGCTCGATGAGCCCGGCCCGCGTCGCCGGGTCCGTCGTCGTGTTCAGCTGCTCCAGTAGCGGTTCGAAGACCGGGTCCGTATTTCCGGTGTAGTTGCGCTGACCGTTGGGCGAGACGTACCTGTTCAGCGTGCCGTCCGGGACCATGAGCGGGCTCGCGCCTGCGTAGAACGCCGCTTCCCATTCAGTGCCTTCCCTCAGCATCTGGACGCCGACGGTGCGGTCGCGGGAGTCGAGTTCCACGTTGAAGCCGAGCTCGCGCAACTGCGCCGAGAGCACCTGGTTGGCCTCGAGCGAGTTGCCCGAGGTATAGCGAGCCAGCACGGTGATGTCTATCTGCGACGGGTCCACGCCCGCTGCCGCTAGGACCTCGCGCGCCTGGGCCCGGGCGGCGTCCCGGTCCCCGAACGCCGGGTTGTTCGCCTGCAGCTCATCGAGAGAAGTCCCAAAGCCCGAGTGGACGTTAGGGTTGATCCAATCCCCGAGGAAGCCGGACCCATCGTACGCCCGGTCGATGATGTCCTGGCGGTCGACCCAGAGGTAGATTGCTCTGCGCACCGCAGGATCGTCGAACGGAGGCTTTCGCGTGTTGAGCAAGACGTAGCTGTGCCCAAGCCCCGGCTTCTGGATCAGGTTGACCTCGTCCCCGAACCGGCCCTTGATGTCCAACGCCTGGGTCGGCGAGGCGAGGCCAGTCACGTCGATGCGCTTCGTCTCGAAAGCCGCAATCTGGGGGGCCGCTTCGACGACCGCGACCGTGTGCACGCTGTCGAGATACGGGATGCCTTCTTCCCAGTAATTCTCGTTGCGGACGTACACCATGGAGACGTCCCGTTGCCACTCGCTCTGGTCGAAGACGAACGGCCCGGTGCCGTTGTTGTTGTTGGTGAACCAGTCGATGCCCTTGTCGAAGTCGTCCTTCGAGAACACAGGGGCCCAGGTCACCGCAATCTGGTTCAGGAAGATGGGGCTGGGCGCGTTTAGCGTGACCTCCACCGTCAGATCGTCGACGACGCGCGTTTCACTGACGTACGGGGCCACGTAGCTCTGGCCGGGCGGCGCGAAGTCGCCAGGGTCCATGAAGAAATCGAGAGTTGCCTTGATGTCGTCGGCGGTCAGGTCGGTGCCGTCGTGGAATTTCACGCCCTCGCGCAGCTTGAACGTGTACGTCAAACCGTCGCCGCTGAGGCTCCAGTCCTCCGCCAGGCGCGGCACGACCGAGCCGTCGTAGGCGTACTCGCCTGACTTCCAGTCCAGACCGAACAGGTTGTCGTGCATCTGCGTGCCGATGTCCTTGTGGGTCGAAGGAGCGTTGTCGTGCATCGATAGGTTCTGCAGGACCTGTCCCGCCAGTCGGAGCTGCCCGCCGTACTGAGGAATCCCGTGGTCGGGGAAGATGCCGTGCTGCTCTTCCGCCGCCGCCGATGGGTAGGGGTTGGGCGTCGCCGTCGGCGTTGCTGTCGGCGCAGCCGGAGCCTCCGTTGTCGGCGCAGCCGGAGCCTCCGTTGTGGGCGTCGGCGCCGCCTTAGTCGGAGTGGGCGTCGCCGTCGGGTCTTCGCCGCACGCGACAAGCGCGCCCATGAGCGAGGCGACGCTCAGGACTAGCAATAAGACTGTCAAATAGCGGCCCCTGCGGATCAGGCTCGATGGCTGCATTGCTCTTCCTCCATCTAGAACACACCAGCAGAGCGCTGCTATGTGTGCGAATCGTGGCTTCTCTCCCAAGCCATTGGCGGGATACTAGCAGTAGATGGGCCATGAGACAACGAATGCATTCGTTCCGGAATCACATGCGGACTTTCATCCACGGGTCTCTCCCTCCCCTAAGGAAGCTCACGTAAGTCCAGCCGAAGACCTCGTTCGACCTGAGTCTTCGGATCTTGTTCTGAGCTATGGAGGCGGATTCTCTGCAAACGGGATTGCCCCTGTCTCGCGCGGCGCTAGTCCAAGATGACCTCCGCCCCGGACGCGGCCGAGCGTTGGACCGCAAGGCAGACAGCGAGAGTGTCCCTCGACCATCCCGCGCCATGTTCGGGCGTTCGCCCATCGACGATTGCCGAGTAGAACTGCCGGACGACCTCGTCGCGCCCCGTTTCGCCCAAGGGAAGATCGATCCTCTCGCGCTCTTCTTCCCCGTAGACCACCAGGCCCGTGGGCGTGATGCGGATGTCGCCTCCTTCGCAGCTCGCCATGATGACGCCGCTGGCCAGCCAGCCGAATGTACTGGGAGTAGCCCCGTCGCTGCCTCCTCGGGTCGCCGGCCCACCGTACCGTTGGTCCCTCTTGCGGGCCGCCTCCGACTCGCCGGAGACCGCTGAACGAAGACTCATCCGCGCTCTCGCGTAGGGGCGGCTATCCTCGGCCCCGATGCCGAGGTTGAGGTCGCTGCTCTGGAACCGGTCGTAGCCGCTGTATACCGCGTTGGCCACAACCCCGTTCTCGAATTCGATCCAGGCCGAATACATACCGACTACGGGACGGTTCGGGTCCCATATTCCCACGGACCCGCGGACGCTGCGCACCGGGCCTCCGCCCAAGGTGCGAACGATGTTCAGCTGATGAGGACCCTGCCGCATCAGCACTCCGCCTCCAAACTCGGGTTCCGGCCTCAGCTCCTCGGGCATGCGCAGCGAGTAGAGCCAGCCTCCGTAATGCCAAGCGTGAATCATCGCCGTCTTCCCAAGCGCTCCGCTCGCGATGATCTCCGTGGCCTTTCGGATAGGCGGGTCGAAGCTGTTCTGTTCGTCCTCCATCAGATAGAGGCCCCGCCGTTCAGCCTCCTCGACGAGCATGTCCGCCTCGTCAAGGCCCAGGGCCATCGGTTTCTCCACGAGCACGTGTTTGCCCGCCTCCAATGCCCGCCTTGCAAGCGGCACGTGCAGCGGACTGGGCGTGGCGATGTACACCGCTCTTACGTCGTCGCGTTCGATGAGTTCCTCGCCATGCTCGTACCCCCTGGCGCCGAAATCGTTCTCGAACCTGGCCCGAATCTCATCGTCTATCTCCGCCGTTGCGGCGAGGACGAATCCTCCGTGCCTCGATAGGACCGGGACCATGGCGCGCGCGGCCACGCCCAGCCCGATGACGCCAATCTCGACCGTTTCCCCGTCTGTGCGCTCTGTCATCTCTCGCCTCCTAGGGGACTTCTCGCAGCGAATCTTCCAGCGCCCTCTCGTTCTATGCTTCTCTCCTTCAGCGGGAACGCCGTGGAAATTGTTGCACGAGAGGCGCAGGTTTGCTGTTTCGCCAAGAGGGGAGCGTACAATCACCCCAACGCGGACTGTTCGGAGGAGGACCATGGCGACTGACACTGACCGCGACATCATCAGAGCGAAAGAGCCGACGGGAGAGCTCGAGGAGCTCCGTATCGCCGACGCCTACTTGGGTTGGCTCCAGCGGGAAGGCGTGCGCCACATCGTGGACTACGCTTTCGACGACCTCAACGCCGTTGAGCTGGGCCCCTGGGAGCGCAAGGGCGGCGCCGGGGCGGTCATCAATATCCCCAACGACACCATCCCCAACGACGCGCAGATCGTCGAGATTAAGCCTGGCAGCAGCTCGGAGCCCGAGCACCACATGTACGAGGAGATGATCTACGTGCTCTCCGGCCGGGGAGCGACCACGCTGTGGGTTGACGAAAACCGGAAGAAGACGTTCGAGTGGCACGCCGGCAGCCTGTTTGCTATCCCCCTGAACGCGTGGTACCAGAACTTCAACGCCAGCGGCAGCGAGCCAGCCCGGTACATCTCCGTCACCAACGCCCCGCCCGTCATGCGCCTGTTCAAGGACGAGGACTTCATTTTCAACAGTCCCTTCATGTTCTCGTCCCGCTACTCGGACGAGGACGACTACTTCAGCGGCGCCGGCAAGCTGTTCCAGAAGCGGGTCTGGCAGTCCAACTTCATCCCGAACGCGCCCACCATGCCCCTGTATGACTGGAGCGCGCGCGGCGCCGGCGGCATCAACGCCATGCTGGAGATGGCCGGAAACAGCATGAAGGCCCACATCTCAGAGTTCCCGGTCGGCACCTATAAGAAGGCCCACCGCCACGGCCCCGGCGCGCACCTGCTGTTGCTCAGCGGCGACGCAGGATACTCACTGCTTTGGCAGAAGGAGGATATGTCGGACTTGCGCAAGGCTGACTGGAAGCTGGGGGCGATGGTAGTCGTTCCGGGAGAAGGGACGCACCACCAGCACTTCAACTCCGGCTCGAAGCGTGCGCGTTATCTCGCTCTGCGAGCCGGGAACCACGGATTGGCCGCTCCCTTCGTCGGCTCGGTCGGCGGCGGAGAGGTGAGCATGAAGGAGGGCGGACGCCAAATCGAATACGAAGACGAGTCACGCCGCATCCACGAGATATTCGAGGCCGAGCTTGCGAAAAACGGGGCGACCTGCCGCATGAAGGCATTCGTGTCGTGGTGCAACGGCGAGGTCGGCCCAACGTCCTCGCGAGACACATAGTTGACGGCGCCGGTTCACAAGCCTAATCTCGCCCTACATACAGGGGTAGATTCCGGAAACGCGGGCAAAGGAGGTCGCGATGCTCAGCGCACAGAACAACGAACGATTGGCTCACATTGGCCCCGGAACAGAAATGGGGACGCTGATGCGCCGTTACTGGATGCCCTTCCTGCTGTCGGAAGACATCCCCGGCGCCGACAGCGACCCCGTTCGCGTGAAGCTCTTGGGCGAGAGCCTCGTGGCGTTCAGGAACACTGCCGGTCAGGTGGGACTGGTCGACCGGCTCTGCGCCCACCGCAACGCCGACCTCTTCTTCGGACGCAACGAAGAGCACGGCCTGCGCTGCACGTACCACGGCTGGAAGTACGACATCGAGGGCAGGTGCCTGGACATGCCCTCCGAAGCCGCGGACAGCAACTTCAAGGACAAGATTCAGCTCAAGGCTTACCCGGTCAAGGAACGCAGCGGCGTCCTCTGGGCTTACATGGGCCCCAAGGAGCAGATGCAGCCCTTGCCGGAGTTCGAGTGGGCCCGCGTCGCCGCCGACCACCGCTACGTGTCTTGGAACTTCCAAGAAAACAACTACGCTCAGGCCATCGAGGGCGGCATCGACACCGTCCACTCGGTCTACCTGCACAGCGCGATGGACTCGCACCGCCGTCTCTCCGACTGGCAGGCCACGGGCAGGGGCAGCGGCGACGTGGCGATGATGTACCGAACGCGCGTGAACCCGCCCAAGCTCCAGACGCTCGAGACCGAGTTCGGGCTCATCATTGGCGGGAGGTATCCGGGCGACGAGGTCCAGGACTACTGGCGGTTCAACCTGTTCTGGATGCCGTTCTACACCGCGCCCCCCGGCGGCGGCAGCCAGAAGATGATGCACGCCTTCGTCCCCATTGACGAAGTAACGACGGCCCGCTGGTCCTTCGCTTGGAGCACTACCGGCAGACCGCTCCCGGCCAGGCAGATCGCCGACCTCCGCAAGGGACAGGGAGTACACGCGCAGACCATCCCCGGGACGCACTGGCCGGTCCGCAACAAGCGGAATGACTACCTGATCGATCGCCACGAACAGCGTCACTACACGTTCACGGGCATCAAGGGCACCGGCGAGCAGGACTTCTCCGTTCAGGAAGGCATGGGCGAAGTTTCCGACCGGACTCGCGAGCACCTGGGCGTGACGGACATCGGCATCATCGCGATGCGGCGCATGCTGCTCAGGTCGGCCGCAGGCATCAAGGAGGGCGCCGAGCCCCCTTCCGCGAGCCACCCCGACGCCTACCGGGTCCGTCCCGGCGAAACGATGATCCCCAACGACGCCGACTGGACTGCCCACGACAACCTCAAGAAGGCAATCGCGGCTACCTACTAGGCGCCGCGGCTATCAGTTGAGGAAGAAAGCCCCCAATCCGTTCGGAGGTCCTTCGATAGTAGGACGAACGGATTGGGGGCGGCGTCTAAGAAGCGCTCGCCGGCGTTGGCGATTCGAGCTTGTAAGGAATCATCTCCGGCCCGCCCGCCCTGCCGCGGACCTCGCCGGTCTCCAGGTTGTAGTTGTGCTGCACAGCCTCGCCGGGCCTCTCGCTCCGCACGATGACGGCGACGCTGCGCTCTCCCACTGTGACCTCCTGATGCGCCTGGAACGGGGGCACGACATCCACGTCGCCGACCTCGATGCGGAAGTTCCCTTCGTGGACGACCTCCACCGGCTCCTCGTAGTCGTCCCGGACGCGGCGGTAGCGGTTGATTTCTTCCGTTCCCTGCACGAGGCCGTATAGCGTCCATATCCGTCCGTGGTCGTGGACGCTGGAGCGGTGTCCTCCCTCCTTGGCCATCGCGCTGACGATGAACCCATAGTCGGGGTCTTCGTAGAAGAGGAGATTGCCGGTCCGGTCGCGCCCCGAACTCGTCCGGTCGGTTGCGGGCCAATTCCTCGCGTGCTGCTGGACTGCCGGGTCTGCGACCAGGTCGCGCATCAGCTCGCCCGTCCTCGTCCAGCGCTGGTCGTCGCTCAGGTCCTGAGCGCACAGCGCGCGTACTTCGCTCACGAATCTCTCTGCCGCTTCGAGCATCGCCGTCCTCCTGAGCAACCCCCCCTGTTCCCAGGGGCTAGCTGAGATTCCCCGCGGTCTAGATTCCGTATAGCTTCCGCGGGTTATCCCACAGCACCTTGGCCTTCGCCTCGTCGCTCACGTCGTCCATGTCCATGAAGACGCGGATCGCGTCCATCGCGCTGGAGACGTCCGTGTGTCCGTAGTCCGTCCCGATCAGCAGATTGTCATCGCCCCCATGCTTCAGCACGAAGGGGATGTCGTCCGATATCTCGCAAGTGACGTAGACGTTGAAATGCTTGAGCACGTTCTCGGGCGGCGGCCCAAGGTTCCGGGCGATGAACCGTTGCCGCACCTCCCGTACGACCCAGGGGACCCAGTTGGAGGAGGTCTCGACGAACCCCCAACGGAGCTTTGGGAAACGTTCCGGCGCCTCGCTCATCATGAGCACCCCGCAGTGCATGACCGTAGGCACCCGGAACGGCGTGAAGCCTCCGCTCCGGTCGAACGGCGACCGCAGCATCTGCAGCATCGCATCGCTGCCGTTCGAGATGTGGATGGCCACCGCGAGGTCGAGATTCTCGGCTTCCTCGTACAGCGGGTAGAAGTAGGGGTCGACCAGCATGCGGCCGAGCTCCATGGGCCGGAGCGCAATCGCCGCCGCGCCGTGCTCTTTGGCGTAGCGGACCTGCTCGACGGCGGCTTCGATGTCCAGAGTCGGCATCACGGCGCACCACCGCAGCCGCCCGGCGCTCTGGCTCCACACGTCGGCCATCCACCGGTTCCAGCTTCCGCAGAGCGCCACGTCCGCCTCGGGTACGTCCGTAACCGGCTCTATCCACATCGTGTTGTGGAGCACCTGCACGTCGATGCCGAGCTCGTCCATGTGCCGGAGCCGCTGGCCGACATCCGAAAGCTCGCGGGAGTCCTGGGTCGAGACCAGGTCGCGCCCGACTTGGCCGGACAGCTTCCGCAGCTGCTCTTCCGTCGGGACCGCGTTGCGGTGGCCCCTGACCTTCCCGCCGATGACCCAGTGCGCCTGGTTGGGGTTGTCGGGATTCACGAACAGCTTGGGCCTGAACCGCTCCTCGTGCGGGAGGAGGTAGTCCCACGTGTGTTCCGACTCGATGACATGAGCGTCGCTATCGACGATTCTTGTCTTGGCGAGTGTGGCCATGGGCGTCCCCCTCTTGAGTCCCTTTTTTCGTGAGGCCTTCGATAGGCCCAGGGCGAACGGATCGAAACGCCCTGGGCCCATGCTCTTTCCCTAGTCTATCCCCCGCTCGTTAGAGGCTGAGCGTGATGGGGGCGAACATCTCCTCGATGTCGGCTCGCTTCTTTGTCAGCCCCTGCTCGTGGGAATAGTCGATGAGGGTGTTCAGCATCGCCTGGTTGGCCTTCACGCCGTAGGGGTACGGGTCGTCGCCGAACGTCGCTCGCGTCTGCCGCATGTACTCGGGCCCGAAGACCAAGTCGGTCGGCATCCGCTGGCGCAGCGTCCTGACCGCCAATTCCTTGGCTTGGACGAAAGCGTTGTACAGGTTCAGCGCCATCCACGGGTTCTCCCGGTATACGTCGCCTCTGATCACGTAGGTATGGTTCGCCGGGATGAACCCATGCTCTGTGAAGAACCTCGACCCCTCCGCGATCCGGTCGGGGAACAGCGGCTTGATCTTGCTCAGGTCGCCCTGGCCTCGTATCCGCCAAGAGCGGTCGACCAGGTTCGGACCCTGACCGCCCGGCTCGGCGACCGCCGCCGGGTTCACCGACGCTACGTCGAGCTTGTTGGCCAGCAGCATCGAAGAGAGGCTCTCATCCGGAGGGATCCGCTGGAAAGAGATGCCTTCCTGGGGCTCGAAGCCCGTCGCCCCGCCGTGGCTCATCTCCTCCGTCCGCTCCATGAACCAGTCCACCTTGAATTGGGATACGCCGTGGTCGTGCTCCATGATGCCGCGCATCCAAAGCGCCGCGGTCTGCTGGTACTCCCCCACCCCGATGC
Source organism: Dehalococcoidia bacterium (assembly GCA_965219425.1). Lineage (GTDB taxonomy): Bacteria > Chloroflexota > Dehalococcoidia > Lucifugimonadales > Australimonadaceae > S5-327. The sequence goes on along the minus strand of OZ244741.1, from coordinate 2,015,507 downwards.
GCTTGCCGACCACGTCGCTGGGCTTCTCGATGCCCGAGTCCGTGTGGTAGTGCAGGTTCATGTGCATAAAGCTGCGATGCGGGAACACGGGAATCGCGATCCAGTCCGCGCCCTGCTCCCGGGAGATCAGGTACGACGAGATGGACAGCTCGTGGAACTGAAATTCGTGGAAGTTGAGGTGGCGCCACGCGCCCTCGGACATTCCCCCTTCGGTGTGCACCAGCTCGATGCCCTCGGGCTGGATCCGTCCATCGACCAAGGGCGCCACCCGGTCGCTCACGGAACTCATGAAGCTGAGTCGAAGCTTCGGCTTACTGACCATCGCTCTCCTCCTACTGTTTCCGGCTACTGTTTCCGGCTAATGAATCAAATCTCGGCCCGCCGACCCTGCAAGCGCCTCGATAGTCCCCTCCCCCGTCTGCGGGGGAGGCTAGGGAGGGGGCAGGCTAGACCCACTCGGCGAATCCCATCGCGCAGCCGTTCCCGGCCTCCGTCCGGTAGCAGGGAACGTAGTCCACCATATTCATCGCGAGGCCGCCGTTCGACATCGCGCCCGCAAGCGCGATCCAGTTCTTGATCTCCGAGGTGCCGGCGCGGAAGCGCGCGTCCGGGTAGTCGGTGAGCTTCACGAAGTCGTCGTGCTTCAAGCCGTCGATGATCCTCGCGTCCAGGTCCTCTTCGATGACCGTGTGGCTGAGGCCTCCGGAAGCGAAGATCGCGACCCGTTTGTCCGTGTCCCACTCCTCGATCGCCTTGCGGAGGGTCTGGCCGAACCTGTAGCAGCGGGCCGCTTTGGGCGCGTTCGGCGGGTAGTAGGTGTTGACCAGCACCGGCACGTTGGGCGTCACCACGTTGTTCATCAGCCGCCGGTAGACGTAGTAGAAGGCGTGGCCGATAGCCCCCTCGCCGTCGCGCCCCGGCGGGAGCTTGCTCGACCGGGCGACATCGAACTCGTTCTCGATGAACGCCTCGATGAGGTACTCGCCGAGCGCCGCGTCGGTTGGATGGCTCACCCGCGCGGCGGGCCGCCTTGCGACCACCGGGTCGCTCAGGTCGGCGCGGGCGCCACCGGGGTTGGGCGCGTCGTCCACCTCGCCGCCGTAGTAGATGGACAGCGCGGGCATGTTCTCATCGCTGAACGACTCTTTCTGATCGTCGCCGAGGATGATGCACACGTCGGGCGCTACGTCGGCGACCGTCTGCTCCAGGTGCGTAATGGCGGTCTGACACGCGTCCCAGCGGGTCTTGAACTTCTCATCGGTGCACTCCTTCTCGAAGTGGTCGCCCGCGCGGAGCTCCGCGAGCTCTCCGAAGGAGTAGGTCTTGCCCTCGAACCAATGGACCGGTTGAGAGCGGCCCCGGTCCCCATAGGTGCGCCATGTTTCAGGCGGCATCTCCAGCTGCGGCGCATGGGAGGACGCCATGCCGAGAACGATCTGAGCCATGTTGACCTCCGGTCGGTCCGTATGGGCCGCAGTTTACACCTCCGCGCCAACCCTTGCGGCTTCCCCTAGCCTTCTCCCGCAGACGGGGGAAGCAGCCCCCTCCGCGGAGAAAGCCCGTAGTTATGGGACGAGTCCCGGGATGGGGGATTGGCGGTCGCGGCCGGCCTTCGCCGGACGCCTCATCGCAGAGGGCTGGCGGGTATTCCATAAAGTGGGAGCGGGGCTCACATGCGGAATTGCTCTGCGCCGATGCCGCCCAACGGAGTTGGGCCGCTTGTCAAGGCAGAAGGTGGTTGGTGAGCACGCCGACGGCCGTGCTGACAATGATTAATACGAACCCCATCATAATGCGGGATAGAACCCGCACCTCAGCCAAATCGGCCTTGGTGGCCATGCTATCGAGCCGTGCCTCGATACCGCTGACGCGCTCCTCGAGAGTCGCCATCTACCACACCCGGTACCAGCCGGGGCTGACTACGGAAAAGATCCCCATTAGAGCGATGGCCGTCGCAGTGGTGAGCCCCACAACGAAGATCGTGCTCAATTCTCTTGAGAACCGCAGTGTGGCTGCACCTGCAATCAGGCCGCCGAGAGCAGCCCATGGAAGGACGCCGCTCTCCCGAATCCATGTAGCGAGCATGAAAAGCGAGACGAGCCCCGCTACGCCAAGCCATATGACCGTTAAGTCGTCAGTCCGCCGATTCCGCACGTTCGCGTCTCCTCTCCGCCATAATACCAGATAGAGTTTCCAAGAAAGTTGGCCATGGAAATCGCGCGGTAGCACCCTCCCGCAGACGGGTGAAGCAACCGCCATGGCGCGTCGAGCGGGCCGCGCGTTGATTCGTCGCTGGCCTTGCCTATAATGACGCCCGGCTGTACGCCGAAGCGTCGTCGCTGCGGGATTCCCGTCAGGACTCCCCGCACTCCCCGGATTCGCGGACGGGCAGCCCAATTGGACCCTAGGAGGAAACCGGTGATCATCGACATGCACGGGCACTGGACCAGCTCGGGGTTGCGCGACTATCTGGCGGGGGCGGTGAGCCTCCGCAACGTGTCGGACTCGGTGAAGCCCCTCGGCGGCGTGGACGAGACGAATGAGCAGAACCTGAAGTGCATGGAGGACCGCGGGATAGACCTGCAGATCCTCAGCATCCGCCCGGTGTCGATGCTGCACGTCGAGAACCGGTACATCAGCATTCCGTGGGCCAGGGTGCACAACAACGTCATGGCCGAGGCAATCTCGCGCCAACCGGACCGGTTCCGTGGTCTGGCGACGCTTCCGCAAGGCGCCGAGCTGGAGGCGTGGCTCGACGAGCTGGAGCGTGGCGTAAAGGAGCTGGGGATGGTCGGCGCCATCGTCAACCCGAACCCCAAGGGAACCGACGCCATGGAGCCTCTCGACGACCCGTTCTGGGAGCCGTTGTGGGAGAAGGCGATAGAGCTGGACGCGCCCCTGTTCCTGCACGGCGCCTATCTCGTAGGGCCGCGCTACCTGCGCAACCGGACCGCATATCTCGTGGGGCAGACCATCGAGGAGAGCATCTCCGGCCCAACGCTGGTGTACGGAGGCGTGCTCGAAAAGTTCCCGTCGCTCAAGCTGATCCTCTGCCACGGAGGCGGGGCGACGCCCTATCAGATGGGAAGGCACCTGACACCTCCGGGCCGGGGCGAGGCCGGCATGTTCGGCGCGGCGTACAGCGGCTCGTTCCTGGACGGTTACCGCAAGCTCTACTTTGACGGCACGCTCTACACGCAGGAGGCGCTGGAGCTTCTCATCAAGGTCGTCGGCCCCGATCGCGTCCTGTTCGGGACGGAGACGCCCGGCCGCGGCACCTTCCGGTGGGAGGGCCGCATGCTCGACGACCTGCGCCCCGCCGTCGAGAACATCGACTGGCTCGAGGACGGCCAGAAGAAGGCCATCTTCGAGGACAACGCGAAGAAAGTCTTCAACCTGCAGGTCTAGGCGCGTCGGATGCGTCTAGCTCGGGGGAACCTCGTCGTCGGCATGGTCTTCCTTGTGGCGGCGGCCGCCGGCGCTCCTCGTCGTATTCGGCCCGTGGCGCGCGGCCCAGGAGGCTTCTCGAACTGATGTAATCGTCGCCCTCGATACTCTGGCGGCGGAGCTCGAGGCGGACAGACCGGCCTCTCCGGACGCGTGGGCCAAGCGCCTCCAGGACTACCTCGAGGCTCATCCAGCATTCTTCGGCGCCGCCGCCGCACTGCTCGACCGCTCCGGCAGCGTCACCGCCAGCCCTTATGTCTATCGCACGGCTGACGGCTACGCTTCCCTAGACCTCGCCGTGCCCTCTTACAGCATCGGGGAGCAGGAATGGCTCACAGCGCCGCTCGAAGCGGACGCGGGGGTTTGGACCGAGCCTTATTTCGACGCCGGCGGCGGTGAGATATGGATGGTCACGCGCTCTGTCCCGATACGCGACGCCGAGGGCATTTTCGCCATCATCACGACCGACTTGCCCGTGGATGCCCCAGCCCAATAATGTGGGCATGGCCTTAGCGGGAGTCGGACCCGCAGTCTTCCTCTTGACGGCGAGTATCTTGACCGAAGAGCCGACGGAGCTGGAGTTGTTCGAGCATGCGCTCAGGTAACAGCGCGGACCGCCCCATCCCCAATAGCTATTGGGTCAGGCCTAGCCGCTTCGCTGCGGGAGAGTACCCAGGTTCGGGGGACGACGGGGAGGCTGCGGCAAAGCTGAGGACTTTGCTCGGCGCAGGGCTCAACCACTTCATCAATCTGACGGAGGATGACGAGCGGACGGCCTTCGGAAGGCTGAAGCCCTACGTCGGAATTGCAGAGGAGGAGGCGCGAAAACTGGGCGTGACGGTGGGCCACGAGCGGCATTCGATCCCTGACTACGGCGTGCCTGACATCCCGGAGCGGATGACCGCGATTCTCGACGCCATCGACGCCGCCGTGGACGAAGGCAAGACTGTCTACGTCCACTGCCTGGGCGGCGTCGGCCGGACCGGCACGGTGGTCGGCTGCTGGCTGGCGCGGCGCGGACGCACGGGAGAGGCCGCCTTGGCCCAGATTGCCGAGTGGTGGCAAGGAGTGGAGAAAGTCCGCCTCTATCCCGAGTCCCCTCAGACGGTGGAACAGCGAGAGTACGTCCGCAACTGGACCGAGCCGTCGTGGGAGCACCGACCGCTATGAGCGAGATAACGACTCGGGACCGCTTCCGCGGCTGCCTGCTGGGGCTGGCGGCGGGCGATGAGCTGGGCACCACGCTGGAGTTCAAGCAGCCTGGGACTTTCGAGAGGATCGACGACATGGTCGGCGGTGGGCCGTTCGGGCTGAAGCCCGGTCAATGGACCGACGACACGTCCATGGCCTTGTGCTTGGCCGAGAGCCTGATCGAAAGCGGCGGGTTCGACGCCGCAGACCAGATGCAGCGCTACGTGCGTTGGTGGCGGGAGGGCTACTTGTCCTCCGGTAGCGGGCCTGCCTTCGACATTGGCAACACGGTGGCAGGGGCGCTGTCGAGCTTTGAGAACACCGGCGAGCCCTATTCCGGCTCCGCCGATTCGCGCTCCGCGGGAAACGGCTCCCTGATGCGGCTCGCTCCCGCGCCCATGTGGTTTGCCGGCGACCCGGCCGAGGCGATCGAACGGAGCGCCGAGAGCTTGCGGACCACCCACGGCGCGGAGGAGGCGGTCGACGCCTGCCGCTACTTCGGCGGTCTGCTCGTCGGCGCTTTGCGGGGGGTCGACAAGGAGACGCTCCTCGGCGCGCGCTACTGCCCAGTCGAGGGTCTTTGGGAGAGGAGTCCGCTGGCGGAGAAGATTGCCGGTATCGCCGACGGTTCGTTCAAGCGCCGAGAGCCCCCAGACATCAGAGCGAGGGGCTACGTCGTCGACTCGTTGGAGGCGGCGCTGTGGGCGTTCCACAGGTCGCGGAGCTACCGCGACGGAGCGCTTCTAGCTGTTAACCTCGGGGACGACGCCGACACGGTCGGCGCGATCTACGGTCAGATTGCCGGAGCGTACTATGGAGTCGGGGCGATTCCGGCCGGATGGCGTGAGCTGCTCACGATGTCGGCGAAGATTGCGTCGATGGCCGATAGCCTCTATGAGGGGGCCAGGCAGTCGTTGGGGGAGTAGGGGCCGTTCCGGGGACTAGGAAATCAGGAGGAAGGCTCATGGCTGAGGGCGTGCTAGACGGAAAGAGGGCGCTGGTCACCGGCGCAGGGAGCCCCATCGGGATGGGAAGAGTCATCGCGCTCTCCTTTCTGCGGGCGGGCGCGAGGGTCATGATGCTCGACGTTGACGCCCAGTCCTTGGAGCGTACCGCCAACAAGGCCCGCGAGATAGCGGGAGACGCCGCGGTGGCCACGGTGGCCGCCGACATCAGCAAGTGGAGCGACGCGGAGCGCGCCGTTCAGAGCGCAGTCGAGGCCCACGGAGGGTTGGACATCCTGGTGAACCTCGCCGGAGTCCACCACCGCTCCCTTCTGCCTCCGTCGAATCCTCAGCCGCCGTTCTGGGAGCTGCCGGTCGAGGTCTGGGAAACGCTCATCGCGGTCAATTCGACCGGCCCGTTCCTGATGGCGCGGGCGGCGGTGGGGCGCATGGTCGCTCAGGGGTGGGGCCGGGTGATCGGCGTCACGACGAGCCTGGACACCATGACGCGGAACATCCCGTACGGGCCGAGCAAATCGACCCACGAGGCGTTGGTGGCCGCGATGGCGCCGGAGCTCGAGGGCACGGGCGTGACCGCCAACGCTCTGCTTCCCGGAGGAGGCACGAACACCATGTTCGTCGCGCGCGATTCCGGCCGCGATTTCAGCGCCTTGGTCCAGCCGGAGGTGATGGGGCCGCCCGCCGTCTGGCTCGCGTCTGAAGCGTCGGACGGTTTCAACGGCATGCGGGTCATCGCCGTTGACTGGGACCCCGACCTGAGTTCGGACGAAAACCTTCGCAACTCCTCCGCGCCCGCCGCTTGGGCCCAACTGGGCCGCCAGTCGTAGGGCGAATCTCGCGCCGAACGGGCGGGATACGCGCTAAACTTGCAGCGCGGCGCTCGCTGAGCGCCGAAATCGTCACAACGAGAGGACACGGACATGAACATTGCTCTCAACCATGCCGCACTCCTGCTGGTCGACGTCCAACGCGACGCCCTCCATCCCGACGGCGCACTGGGCCGCGCGGGCCTGGCGCCCGAGCCTTCGGAAGCGTCCCGGCTCGTGGTCAAATGGGGGGAACTCGTCGGTCTCATGCGCGGGGCCGGGAGACCCGTTGTATGGGTGAAGACCTGCATGCGCTCCGACTTCACCGATAGCGCCCACGCCGCAGCCTGGCTGGAGCAGCGGCTGGCGGACGTAGGGCCGTTCTTCATCGAGGGGTCTTGGGGCGCGGAGCTCATGGACGGTCTCGACGCCGCCCCGGACGACTACGTCGTTGTCAAGAAGGGCCATAGCGCCTACGACAACACCCACCTCGATCGCCTCCTCACGAACCTCGGCGTCAGCCAGTGCATCGTGGTCGGCGGCGGCGTGACGGACTCCATCGCCGAGACCGCCCGGACAGGCGGGCGGTTGGGGTACGAGCAGTTCGTTGTCGAGGACGCGCTGTACCCCCCGGACGCCGCTGAGCTGCACGCGCCCCGGAAGCAGGCGGAGGTCATCTCAGCGGAAGAGGTCTTCGTCGCCGCTTCCGACGCGCCGCCGAAGGCGGGCCCCGACTACGCGATGGTGCTTGTCGACATGCAGAACGACTTCATGAACGCGGAGCGCCCACACGTTCTCCATGGCCTCAGCGACCCCATGCCCGAGGAGAAGCGTGTGAGCATAGTCGAGAACACGCAGAAGCTGAGCGCGGCGATGCGCGAGCGAGGCTGGCCTGTCATCTACGTCAGGGTGGTCCGGCGCCAGGACAACTCGGACGACGTTCACAGCAAGACACACCGGCGCGCTCGCACGCTCCCGCCCGGCGTCACCCACTGCGCCATCGGCACCTGGGGCGCGGAGATGGTCGACGAGCTGCATCCCGAGGAGGACGACTACATCGTCGAGAAGAAGGGCGGCAGCGGCTTCGGCTACACCCCGTTGCACCGCATCATCAGGAACCTGAACGCCCGCCGCCTGCTCATGACCGGCGGCGCCGTGACCGGATGCGTATGGGCGACGGCGCTCGATGGCGTGGCCCTCGGTTACGACGTCACCGTCATCGCGGACGCCACCTATCCCCCCGATTCACCCGACCTGGCGACGCTCGGCGAGTGGTGCACGGTGCGCCCGACAGAGGAGGTCCTGGCGAGCCTCAGTCCCGCAACGGCGGCGCGGTAGCCCCCTCCTCGGTCCTCCCCCGTCGGCGGGGGAGGAGAGAACGGGCGCCTTCCACGCAAGCGGGAGAACTTTGCATAGCCGCTCAACGCCGGGGCTTTGAGGGCGAGGTTCCCGCCTGCGCTGGAATGACGATAGGGGCTATGTAAGGGGCTCGTGCAGGCCGTAGAGATTGGCGGGGTTGCGGCGGAGTATCTTGTCCACGACGCGCGGGTCCACGTCGCCCCGATCGGCCATTTTCCGCATGGCGTCGATCTGGGTCGACTGTCCCGTGTGCCCGTAGTCGGTGCCGACCACGAGGCTGTCCTCGCCGGCGAAGTCGATGATGTGCGGCAGGTCCTCGTAGACCTCGTACATCATGTACATTCGGTTGTCGGCGAACACGGTTGGGCTCAGCTCCTTGCCTACGCCCTCTCGCGGACTCCGCACCCGCTGACGCAGGTCCGTTATTAGGTGCGGCGCCCAGCCCGCCCCGGCCTCCAGGAAGGCCCAGCTGAGCTTGGGGAACAGCGAGGGGACGTCGCTGAAGATCAGAGCGTGGGCGCACGCGACGAGCATCAGCTTGAACGCCGTGAACGCGGACTCGCCGGGAGCTCGGCTGAGGACGCTGTTGACCTCTTCGTTGGCGTTGCCGACGTGCAGCACGATGGGCGCGTTGAGCCGCTCCGCCGCCTCATACACCGGATAGAAGTAGGGCTCGGTGACGATGCCCTGGGCCTCGACAGGGCGCATGAAGACGCCGCATGCGCCGTGGGCGACCGACCACTCCAGCTCCGCTATGGCTTCGTCGAGCGCCATGAAGGGCAGGACCGCGGTCCACCGGAGACGGCCGTTGCTCTGTCGCGTCACGTCCGCCAGCCAGCGGTTGTAGCTGCGGGCCAGCGCGACTTCGACCTCGGGCCGGTCAGCGACCCGCCTGATGAAGAACGACGTATGCAGCACCTGGATGTCGACGCCGACCTCGTCCATGTGGCGCAGGCGCATATCCACGTCGGCCATCTGCGCGGATTCCTCCGGCGTCAGAATCGTTCGTCCGGAGGTCTTCTCCCGCTCCTCCATCGCGCCCAGCTGCCGGGAGGGGGAGCCGAAGCCGCGCACCTGGCCGTCCACGAGCCAACGCGGGCGATCGGCGCCGCCGTGGACCGGGGCGACGAGCACAGGGCGGTACTTCTCGTCGGAGGGGTCCATGTACTCCCACGTGCGCTCGGTCTCGATGACGTGGGCGTCGGCGTCGATGGTGGGGAGTGAGATTTCCCCTTCGCTCGTCACTGTCGGCGCATTCTGCTGTTGGATCACCATGCTTCCCTCCTTGGCGCACAGGCGTCACGCGGGAATAGTAAGCCATCGACGGAGGGCTGGGGGTCATTTTCTCCTCTCTGTTTGCGAGAAGAAGAGAAAATGCGAGGTTCCCGCCCGCGCGGGAATGACGGAAAGCGGGCCGCCTAATGCCGTGGACGACGGCGGCGCGACGTCCGGCGCCGAATCAGCCCCGTCTCTCTCCGAGGGGCAGGCGGAGCTTCGACGATGACCGCGCTCTCCCGCGGGCTCGAACGCTCCTCCGCTGCGCCGGCGTTCGCCATATTGATATCGCCGATCCCCTGAGAGGGCGGCAACGGCGGAGCGGGCGGACGGTGGTACACCGCCGCCAGCAGCACGGGCATCGGGTGCAGGAGGGGCTGGGTCGGCAGCACCCCCTGTACAATCGCCAGCATAACCACGCCCGCGCTCCAGCGGATGAGCGACATCCGCTTCCAGCGGGCGATCAGTGGGACCAGTCCGACAGGTCCGAACAGGGCCGTTATGTAGACCCGAAAGTTGTACGCGGTATCTGCGAAGACGAGCGAAAGGCCAATCAGAAGGGCAAGCCCGCTCACGACGGCCAGCGGCCACGCCATGAGCGCGGGCATATTGAACAGGAATGGCAACCGTCTACTCATTCCCGCAAGCCTACATTAAAGAGCCGCGTTGGCGCCCTTCGGAGCGCGCTCGGTCCATGCGCTCAGTCCAAGGGCGGGCGCCGGTCGTGCCAGTCGGTGCGCTCCTGGTAGGCGTGGCCTATCTGGAACAGGGTGTTCTCGGCGAAGGGACGTCCCGCAATCTGAAGGCTGAGGGGCAGCCCTGCTCCCGTGAAGCCGATGGGGACCGCCATGGCGGGCACGCCGGACAGGTTGAACGGGCTGCGGTGGGAGCGCAGGCCGAAGAACTGGCTCATTACCGCTTCCTTCGACGTCAGCCCCGTCTCCGTGGCGATCGGCGGCGCGCCCGCCGCTTGCGCCGGCGTCACGATGACATCGAAGCGCCCCAGCTCGCGCATCACGTCCCGGCGCATCAGCACGCGGAACCGCGCCAGCTTGGCATAGGCCGTCCCCGGGATGAGGCTCGCGGCCATGAGGCGGCGTCGGGTCGCGAAGTCGTAGTCTTGCGGCCGCTCGCGCAGCCACTTGCGGTGGGTGTGCGCCGTCTCGACGTCCGACAGCGTGTTCGCGATCAGCCCGCCCCTCTCGAAGAGCGGCAACGAGGCGTCGGCCACGCGCGCTCCCGCCCCCTCCATTACGCGCATCGCCGCGTCGACCGCCGCGGCGGCCTCCTCGCCCGCCATTCCGTTGTCGATGCTCTCCCGCACGACTCCCACCCGCACCCCTTGCAGGTCCTCGCGCGGCTCGAACGGCGTCACGGGCCGCTTCGAGGTGTAGGCGTCTTTCGGGTCGTGGCCCGCGATGGCCTGATACACCATCGCCGCGTCGGCGACGGTCTTGGTCATCGGACCTATCGTGTCCATGAACCAGGCCATGGGGAACGCGCCGTGGCGGCTCACCGCTCCCCAGGTGGGACGCAGTCCCACGATGCCGCACCAGCCCGCCGGACCCCTGATCGACCCCGCCGTGTCGCCGCCCAGCGACGCCGCGCAGAGCGACGCGGCGACCGCCACGCCCGACCCGCTGCTGGACTGGCCGGCCTGCCGTGTCTCGTCCCATGGGTTGTGGGGCACGCCGAACGGGTGCTGGACGTTCCCTCCGAGCGCGTACTCGCTCAGGTTGAGCTTGCCCAGCAGCACGGCGCCCGCCTCCCGCAGCCGTCCGATGGCGGTCGCGTCCTCGGTCGCGACGTAATCGACGATTTTGCCGCCGAGGGTCGTCCGCAGGCCTTTGGCGTCGAACTGGTCTTTCACCGCGACGGGCAAGCCGTGGAGCGGCCCGCGCCCCGCGCCGCGCGACAGCTCGGCCTCGGCGTTCTTGGCCGCTTTCAGCGAGCCTTCCTCGTCGAGGGTGATGTAGGCGTTCAGCCGCTCGAACCGTTTCGCCCTATCGATGAACGCTTGCGTCAGCTCGACCGGCGAGAGCTTGCCGCTCGTGATGAGCGCGGACAGCTCCGTCGCCGGTTTGAGGGTCAGGTCATCGGCCATCGCCGTCCTCCTCCTGGGTCAGCCAGAACACCGGCAGCGGCTCGACCGCGTCGGCGGTCGCGTCTTCGAGCGCGGCGACGGCCTCGTTGATGGCGTTCACGCGATGAGTGATCTCGTCGAGGTCCACCGCGTCGAGGGGCGTCAGGTCGAGGGCTCGCAGTAGCGACCTCACCTCGTCAGTCGTCAGATCGGGCATACGTCGTCCTCCGTCAAGGCAGGCGTCGGCGGGCATTCTACGCCGTCGGCGGCGCGCCGCTCCCGCAGACCCTCTCTCTAACTCTCTCCCGCAGACGGGCGAGAGGACCAGAGGGGGGACTCCAGCCTCCTCTCCCGTCTGCTAGACCTTTGCATAACCATAGCGCAGCCTCTCTCCCCGCCGTGTGCGCTGCCCGCGCACTCTGGATTCCCACCTTCGCGGGAATGACGAGACTCCGAAGCAATGACTGGTGGGGGCGCGGGACGGCGGCAGGGTTGGGGTGGCGGGGGGTAGTTGAGGGCGAACGCTTCTCCTCCCCCGCGCTTCGCTGCGCTTGCGCGTCCCCTCCCGCAGACGGGAGGGGGTTCTGGATTCCCGCCTGCGCGGGAATGACGGGACTCCGAAGCAATGACTGGTGGGGGCGCGGGACGGCGGCAGGGTTGGGGTGGCGGGGGGTAGTTGAGGGCGAACGCTTCTCCTCCCCCGCGCTTCGCTGCGCTTGCGCGTCCCCTCCCGCAGACGGGAGGGGGTTCTGGATTCCCGCCTGCGCGGGAATGACGAGACTCCGAAGCAATGACTGGTGGGGGCGCAGGACGGCGGCAGGGTTGGGGTGGCGGGGGGTAGTTGAGGGCGAACGCTTCTCCTCCCCCGCGCGTCGCTGCGCTTGCGCGTCCCCTCCCGCAGACGGGAGGGGGTTTTGGATTCCCGCCTGCGCGGGAATGACGGGACAGCCATGCCGCGGTTATGCAACGGTCTCGTCTGCGGGGAGGACTGAGGAGGGGGCCGTCTGCAAGGAGGACTGAGGAGGGGGCCGTCTGCAAGGAGGACTGAGGAGGGGGCCGTCTGCAAGGAGGACTGAGGAGGGGGCCGTATGCGGGGAGGACTGAGGAGGGGGCCGTATGCGGGGAGGCCGCGAGGGGGCCGGCGGAGTAGAATGCCTTCGCCCCAGGGAGGGATGAATGGAGCTAGAGCCGGGCATACACCAGCTGACCATTGGGCGTGAGCCGTTCCCCGGCTTCCCCACGCCCAACTCGTTCCTCGTCTTCGGCGCGGACGCCTCGGTCCTCATCGACATCGGCTGGGAGAACGACGACGACCACCGCGCCCGTGTCGACTACCTCCGTGAGGTCAACGCGCCTCCCGTCTCCGAGATCATCATCACGCACCGCCACCCCGACCACGGCGGCGGCGCGCTGCACATGCACCGCGAGACCGGCGCTCCCCTGTCCTGCCACCCGAACGACCGCGAGGTCATCGAGCGCGACCGCCTCCACGGCGAGATCGAAGTCTCCAGAGAGCTCCAAGGCGGGGAGCGGCGCGAGCTTGGGGGGCTGTCCATCGATGTCGTGTTCGCGCCCGGCCACACCTCCGGCAGCCTCGCGCTCTACGTCCCCGAGCGCAGCGCCATCTTCACCTCCGACACGGTCATGGGCGTCTCCACCACCGCCATCAACCCGCGCGACGGCAGCCTAGCCCAGTACATGCAGACCCTTGACCTTTTCAAGGAGATGGGCGCGCGGGTCATGTACACGGGCCACGGAGCCCCGGTCAAGGACCCGGCCGGCCGCCTCGACGCCCTCATCGTCCACCGCCAAGAGCGGGAGGCCGCGATCTTGAAGGAGCTCGCGGATGGCCCCCTCACCCCCGCCGACCTGCGCGTCCGCATCTACGTCAACCTTCCTCAGGCCCGCGAGTCCCTAGCCGAGCGCCAGATACTCACCACCCTCGTCAAGCTCATCGACGATCAGGCCGTCGTCCCCGAAGAGAACGACCGCTACGCCCTACGCTAGCGCGGGCCTCTTCTCTCAGCCTGTTGTCGCCGGGCCGCTGTCACCCGGGTCCACGCGGTCCCATCAATCCGGCCAAGCCGGCACGAAGGATACGTAGGGGGTGTCGAGCAGGGAGGGGAGGCCGGCTATCCCCGGCGAGGGGGGCCGGCTGTGACATTCGCCCCTTACTCCAATGCCCCCGCTTCCTCTACCATGGCGCTCTAGGCCGTTGGAGGGGCGTCGGGCCCGCTTACGAGTGAATTGCGCACTTCCGCGCACCGTTGCGCACTTTTGCCGCCCTCCACCCGTAAGCCTGCGCATTTTACGAGTGATTGAAGCGCGATTTCAGGCCCAAAGGCGCGCAATTCCGCCCGCGCCGTTGTGCCTCCCGAGACCCCGGCGATAGACTGAATCTCCCCACCTACGCGAGGAGCAACACGTGTCCACTCCCCTTCCATCGAAAGTCTTCCCCCGCACGACCGCCATCAATGACGCCGACCACCTGGAGATCGGCGGATGCGACGTCGCGGACCTCGTCCGCGAATACGGCACGCCCCTCTACGTCTTCGACGAGGCCACGCTCCGAGGACAGGCGGAAGGCTTCCTCACCGCGTTCCGCTCGCGGTATCCCGAGAGCCGCGTCGTCTACGCCTGCAAGGCGTTCATCAACGTTGGTCTGGCCAGGTACATCGCGGGGCTCGGCCTCGGCTTCGACGTCGTCTCCGGCGGCGAGCTCGCCGTGCTGAAGGCCGCGGGGGTCGACCTATCGACCATCGACTTCCACGGCAACAACAAGACGCCCCAGGAGATACGCGAGGCCGTCGAATTGGGCGTCGGACACTTCGTCGTCGACAGCTTTCACGAGCTCCAGGTGCTCGATGACGCGGCCGGGGCAGCCGGGCGCATCCAGCCCGTCCTCATCCGCGTATCACCCTCCATCGACCCCCACACCCACCGACTCACGACCACCGGCGTGCTCGACAGCAAGTTCGGCTTCCCCATCGAGACCGGCCAAGCCGATCAGGCCGTCCGCGATGTGATGGCCGCGCGTAACCTCGACCTCCAGGGCCTGCACTTCCACCTCGGCTCGCCCATCTTCGAGCTCGAGCCCTACACGGAGGCCATCGAGCGCGTCCTCCGGTTCGCCGCGCAGATGCGCGAGTACGGGTTGGAGCTCAAGCGCTTCAGCCCCGGCGGAGGCTTCGCCATCGCATACACCGAGGAGGACGAGCCGCCGTCGCAGGACGCTTACGCCGAGGCCATCGTCGGCGCGCTTCTCGAGGGCTGTGAGGCGAATGGCCTCCCACGGCCCGAGCTCACGATCGAGCCCGGACGCTCCCTCTCCGGTCCCGCCGGCGTCGCCGTCTACACCGTCGGCGCCATCAAGGAGATTCCAGGCGTCCGCACCTACGTCTCCGTCGACGGAGGCATGGGCGACAACATCCGCCCGGCGCTTTACGGCTCGCGCTATATCGCCATAGCCGCCACTCGCCCGTCCGCTCCCGCCGGCGAGACCGTCACCATCGCAGGAAAGTACTGCGAGTCGGGGGACGTGCTGGTGAGGGACGCCGCGCTCGCCAAGGTGCAGGCCGGCGACCTCATCGCCATCCCGGCCTCCGGCGCCTACGCCCCTTCGATGGCCAGCTCCTACAACCTGAACGGCAGGCCCGCCATCGTCATGGCCGCGGACGGCAAGGCGTCCCTCATTCGACGGCGCGAGTCCTACCAGGACATGATGGCCCAGGACGTCGTCTAGCCGTGCTCCGGCTCCACGGCCAAGAGCTCCCCGTCCGAACGTTGGAGCGTTCCCTTGCCGCTGGCCGTCTGCACCATGCCTACCTCTTCGCAGGCCCCGCCCACTTGGGGAAGACGACCCTCGCCGTCCAGTTCGCCCAGGCGTTGAACTGCGAGGGCGAGACGCCGCCGTGCGGCGCCTGCGGCCCCTGCTCGCGCATCCTCTCCGGCGCCCATGCGGACGTGCAGCAGATCAGCGTCGACCCCGCCGCAACGGAGGGGCCGCGCACCATCATCGGCATCGAGGCCGTACGCGACCTCATCGGCTACGCGCACCTCCGTCCCTACGAGGGCCGCACCCGCGTCTTCATCATCCTCTCCGCCGACCGCATGAGCGCGGAGGCCTCCAACGCTTTGCTCAAGGTCCTCGAAGAACCCCCGCCGGACGTGGTAATCGTCCTCGTCAGCGACAATGCCGACGCCATACTCCCGACCGTCCGCTCGCGGTGTCAGACCCTGGAGTTCCGTCCCCTGCCGGTGGACGAGGTCGCGCGCATACTACGCGACGAGGAAAACGTGGGGGCCGAGCAGGCCGAGGTCCTCGCCAGGCTCTCTCGCGGTTGCGTCGGCTGGGCAATCGGCGCCAGCCGCGACGACGCGCTCTACGCCGCCGTCCACCAACGCCTCGAACGCATAGCGGATGTCGTCGAAGGCGGCTTGGAGACGCGTTTCGCCTACTCCGACGACGTCGCCCGCCGCTTTCAGCGTGACCGCGCCTTGGGCCGCGAGGACCTCTACCTCTGGCTGCGGTGGCTGCGCGACATCCTGCTCATCCAGCACGGCCAAGGCGACCGCATCGTGAACCTCTCGTGGCGCGATACCCTGGAAAGGCAGGCCGCCGCGCTAACTCCGGCCGACGCAGTCCGCTGGACCCGCGACATCACGAGGACCATCGACTTCCTGGACCGCAACGCCAACCCCCGCCTTGCCCTCGAGGCCATGATGCTGGAAGCTCCCAAGCTCGCCATGAAGTCCTAGAGCGCTGCTCTTGCAATGACCACGCCCCGCCTGCAATCAGACCCCCACGCACGGTTCCTCGACGTCGTTCTGGGGAACGAGGTCAGCCGGACTCTGGTGGACCGTCTGGCGGAGCTGGAGCTGCCGGACGGCTACCTCGCCGCCGGATGCCTCTGCCAGACCGTTTGGAACCATGTGAGCGGGTTCCCGCCGACCCATGGCATCACCGACTACGACATCCTCTATTGCGACCTCAACGACCTCAGCTGGGAGGGGGAGGACCGGATCATCCGGCGTTGCTCAGTGGCCTTCGCGGACCTGGGAGTCGATGTTCAGGTGCGCAATCAGGCCCGGGTCCACCTCTGGTACCCCGAGAAATTCGGCGTCCCTCACGCGCCGTTGCGCAGCTCGCGAGAGGGTATCGACAGCTTCCTGCACCGGTGCTCAGCCCTGGGAGTCCGCCGGACGAACGATGACGGCTACGACGTGTATGCCCCATTCGGAGTTGACGACGTTTTCGCGATGGTCGTCCGCCCGAACCATCAGCACGATCTGCCTCAGCGGTACCGGGAGAAGACCGACCGCTGGCAGCGGGTCTGGCCTCGCATCACAGTGCTGCCGTGGGTCTCTTCAGCTACAGGCTAGAAGGGACCCGGTATTCGGAGTCGTCATCAGCGGGAGGAGACCAACTCCCGGTAGAGAGCTTCGTAACCGTCGACCATGCGCTGGTAGGTGAAGCGCTCCTCGGCGTGGGCGCGGACGGAGCGACGGTCGAGGGACGCGGCTTTGGGCAGCGCGCGCATCGCCTCCGCCTCCGAACCTACTATTAGGCCCGATACGCCGTCCGCGACGATCTCCGGGGCGGAGCCTCGCTCGAATGCGACGACCGGCGTGCCGCACGCCATCGCCTCGACCATCGCCAGACCGAACGGCTCATCCCATTGCAGCGGAAAGAGGAACGCCTTGGCCCCGGATACGATGTCGAGCACTTGGGCGTTCGGCGCCTCGGGTATGTGGACGACGCGGTCGCCGTCGACGTGCGGCAGCACCTGCTCTTCGTAGAAGGCGCGGCTCCAAGGGAGGTATCGCGTCGCCGGCCCAATCAGGACCAGCCGCTCGCCGGCCGCCTTGGCGATGCGTATGGCCTCAGCAATGCCCTTCGTGGGCGTCATGCGAGCGACGAGAACGAGGTAGTCCTCGGGCGCTGGGTTGAACGGGATGCGCGCCATGTCCAGTCCGTTGTAGACGACGGGCAGGCCGGGCTCGCCGAGGAGCTCGGCCTGCTTCCGGCTGACGCAGACGGGGTGGAGGCGGGGAATCTCGCGACGGTAGTAGTCGTGCAGGGGCCGCTCGATGTAGTGATACGTGATGAGGGTGGGTGTAGCCGTGAAGGAGGCGAAGTAGGGCGCGAGCACGGGCCAGTGGGCGTGGATGACGTCGTACTCGTCGCCGGTACGGTAGAGCTCGAACGCGTTCCTCGTCTCCAATTCCTTCTCGATGTACAGAGTCATGTCCGGCTGGTCGAGAGTCGCCCGCTCGACCACCGAATGGAGCGTTCCGGCGGTGCGCGAGTCGCCCGAGGCGTACAGGTGCAGGTCGTGTCCGCGCCGCGCAAGCTCCTCGGTCACGAGGCTGACCATCATCTCGGTCCCGCCGTGAGTCGGCGGAGGGACGGAGATGTAGACGCTGGTTATCTGGGCGATGCGCATGGACTGAGGGTAGTGAGGCGTGGTGGCTAGCGCAATCATGGATATTGCTTCCGCGACAGGGGAGGCGGCAGGCGCGCCGCTGCTAGAATCGGGCCGCCAGTTATGCCGGGACTCCGGCGGGGAGGCGAGTAGTCATGGCGCAGCGAACGTTTCAACCGATCGAGCGGAATCTTGCGATGGAGCTCGCCCGCGTGACCGAGGCGGCCGCGATGTCGGCGGCGCGCTACATGGGGTACGGAGACAAAGAGCTCGTTGACCAGGCCGCCGTAGACGCAATGCGGCACACGTTGGACGGCATCAGCATGGACGGCATCGTCGTCATCGGCGAGGGCGAGAAGGACGAGGCCCCCATGCTCTACATCGGCGAGCGCATCGGGGACGGCTCAGACCCCAAGGTGGATATCGCCGTGGACCCGATAGACGGCACGACGCTGCTATCCAAGGGCATGCCGGGGGCCATCGCCGCCATTGCTCTCTCCGCCCGCGACACTATGCACGTTCCCGCTGACATTTTCTACATGGACAAGATCGCCGTCGGCCCCGGTGCGGCCGACGCCATAGACATCGAGGCCACAGTCGAGACCAACCTCGCCAATATCGGCCGGGCGCTCGGCCGCAA
This sequence comes from Dehalococcoidia bacterium, assembly GCA_965219425.1. Taxonomy (GTDB): domain Bacteria; phylum Chloroflexota; class Dehalococcoidia; order Lucifugimonadales; family Australimonadaceae; genus S5-327. The sequence goes on along the minus strand of OZ244741.1, from coordinate 1,997,316 downwards.
GATGGAGGAAATCACGGTCGCCGTGCTAGACCGCCCCCGTCACGAGGACCTGCTCAAGCAGATTCGCGGCGCCGGAGCGCGCGTGAAGCTCGTGCCGGACGGCGACATCGCCACCGTCATCCAGGCCGCGCTTCCGGACTCCCCCATCCAGGCCGCCATGGGCATCGGCGGCTCGCCCGAGGGCGTCCTCGCCGCCGCCGCCGTCCGCTGCACCGGCGGCGCGATTCAATGCAAGCCTTGGCCGCGCAACAACGAGGAGCGCCGGGCCGCCATCGAGCGCGGCACCGACGTCGACCACATCTATGACACCGAGGAGCTCGTCGGGGGAGAGGACGTCTTCTTCGCCGCCACCGGCGCGAGCACCGGCGAACTGCTGCACGGCGTCCGCTTCTTCGCGGGCGGCGCGTCCACCCAGTCGCTCGTCATGCGCTCGCGCTCCGGCACCATTCGCTGGATCGAATCGACGCACAATTTCGAACGGCTGGACAAGGTCAGGTTCGACGAGGGATAGGTTGGGGACGCGCTGGGCGGCGTCGCCCCTACGGCGATGCACCCTCCCTCCCGTCTGCGAGGGAGGGCGCGGCAGCCGCCCTTGGCGTCATCTAGACGGCGGCCAGCTCCTGCTCCATCTGGGCTGAGTACTTGCCCTGCCGCGCCGCGCTGGTGAGCTTGCAGCGGTAGAGGTAGGCCTTCTGGGCGGCGGGGACATTCGCGGGGTCGCCCAGCCAGGTGTTGAGCGGAAGCGCCTGAAGTCCGCGACCGAAGGAGTAGCTGAGCTGCCAGGGCGCGTTCACGTCGGCGCCGCGCGCCGCGATTTCCTGCATGTTCAACGTCGCCTCGTCGTCCGACTGGCCGCCCGAGAGGAACACGATGCCCGGCACTGCGGCGGGAACGGCTCGTAAGAAGGTGTCGACGGTCCGTGCAGCGACCTCCGTGGCCGACGCGCGGTCGGGCGCCGTCGAGCCGGACGTGACCATGTTGGGCTTGAGAAGCGTGCCTTCGAGAGCGACGCCGTAGAGCGCGAGCGCGTCGTAGACCTCGCGCAGGGTGCGCGTTGTGACCTCTTGGTCGGTGTCGATGCTATGCCCGCCGTCAATCAGGACTTCGGGCTCGACGATAGGCACGAGGCCAGCCTCTTGGCTCAGCGAGGCGTATCGAGCCAGCCCGTGGGCGTTGGCGGCGATGCACTTCGCGCTCGGTATGCCGCCGCCGATGGTGATGACGGCGCGCCACTTCGCAAACCGCGCGCCGAGCCGGTGGTACTCCTCGAGCCGGCCGCGCAGGCCGTCCAAGCCCTCGGTGACGAGCTCGCCGGGCGAGCCGGCCAAGGGCATGGCGCCCGTGTCGACCTTGATGCCGGGGATGATCCCGCGGTCCTGGAGGACTTTCACGAGCGGCGTGCCGTCGGCGCCGTTCTGCTTGAGCGTCTCGTCGTAGAGGATGACGCCGCTGATGTACTGCTCCCCGCCCTCGGCGCGGAGGAGCATCTCGCGGTAGTCGCGTCGGTTCTCCTCGGTGCTCTCGACGCCGATGGAGTCGAATCGCCGCTTGATCGTTCCAGAGCTTTCGTCCGCGGCTAGGATGCCCTTCGCGGGCGCAACGAGCGCCTGCGCCGTCTGCGCAAGTGTGGTGATGTCTGTCATACGCTCCCCCTGATGGCCAAAGTGTCTGCGGCCAGCGCGCCTATGATAACCTTCCCGACCGGCCCAAGTCACACCACGACGCGGCGCAGCGCCTGTCCTCCCTGGCCCCCTTTGGGGGGAGGTTGGGAAGGGCGAGACTGCGCTGTTTCATGGCAAGGAAAGCCCTACGATGGACAGCCTCGCAGTCGCCGTACCCGTATTCCTCGCCAGCGCCGTCTTTGTGGTGCTCGCGGGCGTAGCGCTCGCCCGGTTCGGCGACGAGATCGCGGACGTCACCGGATGGGGCGCGCTGTGGGTCGGGACGATACTCGTGAGCATCGCAACATCGCTGCCGGAGCTGGTGACGAATATCACGGCGGTGCGTCCGCTGGAATTCCTGCCGTTAAGCCTGGACAAGGCGGCGCCGGGGCTGGCGCTGGGCAACGTGTTCGGCGCGGACATGATCAACATATTCACCATCTCGCTGGTGGCCATCGTATTCGGCATCAAGAACCTGTTCGGCAGTCAGCCGAAAGACACGCAGACGCTGGTGGTCGTGGCGGTCGTCTTGGGCATCATCGCGTTCGTCTTCGGGGCGCTGGGCGATTGGGGCGTTGGGCCGTCGAGCGCAGGCGCGCTGGTGATAGCGGCGGGCTACGTGGTGGGGATGAAGCTGGTCTACAACGCGGGGCGCGAGGGGCGCGCGGCGGAAGCGGCGGCGGGACAAGGGGATACGGCGGAGCAGGCGGTGAGCGCGTCCCGTGTATGGATAGGGTTCTTCGCCGCAGCGCTGGTGGTGCTCATTGCAGCTTACTTCCTCGCGTTGAGCGCCGACGGCATCGCGGAGGCCACGGGCCTCGGCCGCAGCTTCATCGGCGTGTTGCTCGTCTCGATCGTCACAACACTACCGGAGGCGTCGGTCACGGTGGCGGCCGCGATGCGAAAGTCGTACGGGCTGGTCCTCGGCAACATCTACGGTAGCTGCGCCTTTAACCTCTTCGTGATTCCGATCGCGGGGCTGTTCTTCGTCGGCGGGCCGTTGCTGGCGGAGATGGAGAGCTCGCACTTCGTGGCGGCGGGCGCAGCGATAGGGCTGATGGCGACGGGCTTCGTAATTATCCGGAGCTACAAGACGAGAGCGCTCTCCTCCCTGCGCCATCTGACCTTTGCCGTGCCCCCCGCGTACGTGGCGACGCTCTTCTTCGTGTTCCGCCTGTCTAGCGACTAGGCTTCGCCTTCCAGCGAGCGCTCGCGGGCGAGCTGGGCTGCATGCTCGCTGCGGACGGCGTAGCGGAGGGTCAGCAGCAGGGTGGCCGCGATGACGAACGAGCCGGGTATCCACATGATAAGGCCGCCTAGTTGCTGGTCCTCCAGCGCGCTGAGCCCGTATGTGGGAGCGGTGGCCTCGTAGGGCGCGTACCAGGCTTCGGGCGAGAAGGTGAGGAAGGCCCCCAGAACGAAGCTCGGCACAATCGTGATGAACACGAAGGGCACGCGCGCCAGGTAGGAGAGGCTTGCGCGCAGCGGCATGGGGTCGACGACGTTCCACCACCAGAGGTACGCGCCGAGGGCGAAGGCTAGGTGTTCGACGATGTGGACCAACTCGTTGCCGAGCGCGGCCTCATAGGCGAAGGGGAAGTGCCAGAACGCGAGCATACCGGTGAAAAACGGCCATGCGATGAGCGGCCGGAAGATGTTCCTGAGGGTGAACCGCACGGCGCGTGACTTTAAGAAGGGGATGACGACGCGCCGCCGCATTGGCCGCGGAACGCCGCGGAGGACGGGCAGCACGGGCGCGCCGAGCTGGATGGCGGGCACGGCAAAGAAAATCAGCAGCATGTGCTGTCCCATGTGCGCGAGGAAGAGCTCGCCGGCCAGGGCGTTCAGCGGGCTGACCAGCGCAACGAACACGGCGGCAAGACCCCCATAGAAGGCTACGGGACGCCAGGTGTGGTGGAAGCGGCGACGGTCGCCGAGCGCGCGGATGCCGCGGGCATAGAGGACAGCGGCGAGCGGAATGCCGACCAGCGCCGGAATGTCCGCGCTCCATGCGAGCCAGAGGGAACCGCTCACGGCGACCTCATCGAGAGCGCCGGGGAGGTAGAGAGGAGCATGGGGAAAGCGGCGGGCGCGCTAGCGCGTGAGGTTCAGGAACAGCGCCATGAGTACGACGGCGATGCTGATCATGATGAAGAACGGAAAGAAGAAGAGGGCGGAAAAGCGGGCGTCGTCAAACTTCAGGTGCATGAAGTAACCGACGACGAGCATGAACTTGGAGCTGGAGAGAAGGAGGATGATCCAGGTCATGAGAGCAGGGTCGAAGGTCAGGTAGAAGACGCCGAACTCAACGAGAGTGATGAAGGCGAGGATGGCCCCGATAATGATGTACTGCCCCGGCCCGGGGTGGCTGTGTTCTTCGACGTGTGCGTGTTCGGTGGTCATGCTGCCCGCTCCGTTAATGGGCGACGCTTTCCAGGACGCGTTCAGTCGCGCCGTACGCGCCGATGAGGTAGACGACGCCGAAGATGACAATCCAGACGATGTCCACGAAGTGCCAGTAGAGGCCGGCAATCTCCACCTGGAGAGCGTTGCCCTGGTGAACCTTGCCCTTGAAGGAGGCGAATAGAAGGGACCACATCCAGAGGACTCCGACGGTGACGTGCGCGCCGTGGAACCCAGTCATCACGAGGAATGTGCTGCCGAAGAGATTGGTCCGCGGAGTCAGACCCAGATGCGCGAACTCGGTGAACTCGAACATCTGGAAGCCGATGAATATGGAGCCGAAGACGGCTACGACGGCAGTCCACAGGCGAAAGCCGCCCATATTGCCGCGCTGGATAGCTGCGAGAGCGAGCACCATCGCCAAACTGCTCATCAGGAGGACGAAGGTGCTGACAGTGGTGATGGGGATGCTCAGGATCTCTTCCTGAGGTCCGGAGAGCGACCGGTTCCGGTAGATGAGGTGCGTCCCGATGAGCGTGCCGAAGAACATCACGTCCGAGCCCAAGAAGGCCCACATGAGGAGCTTCCGGTTGTCGAGCCCGGTCGAGGTCCGGTGGTCGTCTATTCCCGCGATGTAGCGCATCTGCTTCCTTGACTGTCCCCTTGCGCCTTAGCCGTGATGAGCATGGACGTGGGCGTGCTCCGGGCTCTCAGCGGCGATCGGCTCAAATACCCACCCGTATATGCCGCGCATGCCGATGAAGCCGGACAGCGCGATGACAATCAGTCCGATCACGGAGTTCGCCTGCCAGATGATGAGACCACCCGCGACCATCGTTGAGCCGAACGCGACGACGATTGGCCAGTAGGAGGGGCTCGGCATGTGCGGCTCGCCGTGCTCAGGCAGCGGGGGCGGCTCGACTGCGTTGGCTTCCTCGTCCCACAGCGGGTGCTGGCTGTTCACCGTCGGCACGACGGCGAAGTTGTAGTGCGGAGGCGGCGACGGGATCGACCATTCGAGCGTCGCTGCGCCCCATGGGTTGGCTCCGGCAACATCTCCCCGCCTGGCGGACCTGACCATGTTGATGATGAAAATCAGGACCGCGAGCGCGATGATGAAGGCGCCGACGCTGACGAACAGGTTGATTCCGGCCCAGCCTAGGTCGGCAGAGTAGGTGTAGACACGGCGGGGCATGCCTAGGACACCGAGTACGTGCATGGGCATGAAGGTCAAGTTGAAGCCGATGAACATCACCCAGAACTGCAGGTGGCCGAGCCTCTCGCTCATCATGCGGCCCGTCATCTTCGGGAACCAGTAGTAAGCGCCCGCGGTCAGTCCGAAGATGCTGCCGCCGAAGAGCACGTAGTGGAAGTGGGCGACGATGAAGTAGGTGTCCTGCTGCTGCGTGTCGACGGGAACGGCGGCGTGCATGATGCCGCTCAGCCCGCCCAGCATGAACATGCTGATGAAACCAAGGGCGAACAGGAGGGGGGGCCGGAACAGGATCGTCCCCCCCCAGAGGGTCGCCAGCCAGTTGAATATCTTCACGCCGGTGGGCACGCCGATGGCCATGGTGGCGGCTGCGAAGGCCGCAGTCGCCCACGCGCCGATGCCCGTTGTGAACATGTGGTGCGCCCACACGCCAAAGCCGAGGAACGCGATCACCGCGCCTGCGAACACGACGGTCGTGTAACCGAACAGCGGCTTGCGCGAGAAGGTGGGCAGGATATCGGAGACGATGCCCATCGCCGGCAGGATGAGGATGTACACCTCGGGGTGCCCGAACACCCAGAAGAGGTGCTGCCAGAGCAATGGGTCGGCGCCCGCGCCCACAGTGTCGAAGAAGTTCGTGGCGAAGAACCGGTCGAACAGCAGGAATATGAGCGCGATGGTCAGCGGCGGGAAGGCGAAGATGATCAGGAAGGAGACGATGAGGGTCATCCAAGCGAAGAGGGGCATCCGCATCAGCGTTACGCCAGGCGCCCGGAGGTTGAGGATGGTGATGACGAAGTTGAAGCCAGCGGCCGTGGTGCCGACGCCCATTATCAGGAGGCCGAGCACCCAATAGTCCGTGCTGCTGGACAACGTGTACTCGGACGTGGTCAAGGGCGCGTAGCCGAACCACCCCACGTCGGGGAAGGCGGCCTTGAAAAAGCTGAAGTTCATCAGGATCGCGCCGAAGAGGAAGAGCCAATAGCTGAGGGCGTTCAGCCTGGGGAAGGCGACGTCCCGCGCTCCGATCATCAGCGGAATCACGAAGTTGAAGAAGGCGGCCCCCGCCGGCATGATCACCATGAACACCATCGTGGTGCCGTGCATTGTGAACAGAGCGTTGAACGTGCCGGCGTCGACGAAGGTCCCGTCGGGGCCCGCGAGCTGGATCCGCATCAGCAGGGCCTCGACGCCGCCCACGAGGAAGAAGAAGAATGCGGTCGTCCCGTAGAGGATGCCGATCTTCTTGTGGTCGACGGTGGTGATCCAGCCCCAGACGCCTTCGGTGGACACTGGGCGCCGCAAGATCCCTATGTTTGCCGCCATCGTCTTCCGCCTTCCCTATGCCCCGCCGCGCGGGGCCTCTCCTCTCAACGTCGATTCTAACGCTAGTACGTCAGACTCTTCAGGTAGGCCACAACCTGATCGACCTGGGCCTCGTTGAGGAGGTCGAGGTTGGAGTCGCCAGTGTAAAACGTGGGCATCACGTCCGTCCCCACGTTGGGAATGGGCTTGAGACTGCGGAGGTCGGACACCCACGCCTTCACATTCTCGTTGGAATTGCCCAGAATGCCCGCCCCGATGGTCGAACGATTGCCGAACAGGGTCAAGCTGGGGCCAATCTCTCCGGTGGTTACTCCCTCTATCGAGTGGCAACGGCCGCAGCCGCCTGCGAGCTCGAACACCCGCTTGCCAGCCGCCTCCACGCTGCCTTCCTCGGGCTCGGCTGCTGCGGTGTTCATACTCGCCACCCAACGGTCGAAGTCGCCATGGGTCTCTACGTGCACGCGGAATCGCATGAGCGCGTGGGCGGAGCCACAGAACTCGGCGCACTGCCCATAGAACTCCCCAATTTCGGTGGGCGTGAACTTCTCGAGCGGGTTGGTCCTGCCGGGAACCATGTCCGTCTTGCCCACGAGCTGCGGCACCCAGAACGAGTGAATGACATCGTTGGCGTGGAGGGTGACTGCAACCTGCCGCCCCACGGGCACGCGCAGCTCGTTGGCCGTAACGAGGTCTCCGCCATCAGGTCCGAGTCCCGGGTAGCGGAACTCGAACCACCATTGATGGCCGACCGCCGTCACCTCGAGGACATCAGGGTCGGGGTCCTCCTGGGTGCCGATGATCCAGATGATCGTCGGGATGGCGATTGCGATAAGAATGAGGATGGGAACGACGGTCCAGGTAATTTCGAGGGCGGCGTTTCCGTGAATCTGTTGCGCGATTCGCCCCGGCCTCGCGCGGTACTTGATAAGGATGTAGGCCATCCCCGCGAGGACGAGGAAGCCGACGATGCTCGCCGCGACGATGACGAAGATATAGATGGTGTGGATACGCTGGGTCGAGTCGGAGCGCGGCTCAAAGGTTGTTTGAGGGGAGTCGCAAGCCGCTAGGACGGCGGCGACTGCCGAGAGCGCCAGGACGGCGATGGCGATTCGCCAGGCCTTAGCCGAACGGGTGGGAGAATCGGGCGTATGGGTGGCCACTATCAGTAAATCCGCGCCTCTGTAAGCTTGTTACAAATATCACAGGCCTAGGGTGCGGTCAAGGGAGACAGGGCCCTCGTCCGGCAGGCGTAGGCCCGCTGGGCGGAGTCGACGGGCCGGGGCTGCGGAGCCTAGCGCAGAGCCCATGAAGCCGGGGCGAACGGGCTTGGAGGGGTTTGACATTCCGCCGGACGTCTCTCTATACTGGCTGGACTGTCGCCAGGACGGTAGGAGCAGCAGCTTGATGAGGAACATCTTCAGCAGCACCTGAGCAAGTCTGGCGTCGTATTGCTACCGAAAAAGGCGGTGGCGCGCCTGAGCAGCCACCGCCTTTGCACGTTACCAAGGGAATATCGAGCGAGTACGAGCAAATGGGTCCGCCTTCGGGCGGGTCCAGCCAAGGAAGGCCCGCTGTGAGGCGGGTCAAGCGTGTGGTCAAGTTATTAAGGGCCCACGGTGGATGCCTTGGCGTCAAGGGCCGATGAAGGGCGTAGCACGGCTGCGATAAGCCTCGGATAGCCGCCAAGCAGGCTTAACCGGGGATTCCCGAATCGGGGAACCGGTCCCGGAGAAACCGGGACATCCTCAGCTGAACACATAGGCTGAGGGGGGTAACCAGGGGAACTGAAACATCTCATTACCCTGAGGAACAGAAAGCAACAGCGATTCCCTGAGTAGTGGTGAGCGAAACGGGAACAGCCCAAACCGTCGGGTTTTAGTGGCCTGGGGGCCTATATCCCGGCGGGGTTGTACGGCGGATCGGCATGAGCCCCAGCGATATGCGCGGAGTTACAAATCCATTCCCTAGCCGAAGGAACCTGGAAAGGACCGCCATAGCGGGTGATAGCCCCGTAGGCGAAAGGGGACGGACTCCGGATGCGTCCGTGAGTACCACGGGACACGTGGAATCCCGTGGGAAGCAGGGGGGACCACCCTCCAAGGCTAAATACCCTTGACGACCGATAGCGTACAAGTACCGTGAGGGAAAGGTGAAAAGAACCCCTGAAGGGGAGTGAAATAGACCTGAAACCGTGGGCCTACAAGCGGTCGGAGCCTCGATTCGTCGGGGTGACGGCGTGCCTATTGAAGAATGAGCCGGCGAGTTACTCCTGTGTGGCGAGGTTAAGGGATTCAGACGTCCCGGAGCCGTAGCGAAAGCGAGTCTGAATAGGGCGTCCAGTCGCACGGGGTAGACCCGAAACCGGGTGAGCTACCCATGGCCAGGGTGAAGCCTCGATAGTCTCGAGGTGGAGGCCCGAACCCGTATACGTTGCAAAGTGTTGGGATGAGCTGTGGGTAGAGGTGAAATGCCAACCGAACCCGGAGATAGCTGGTTCTCCCCGAAATGCATTGAGGTGCAGCCTCTAGGGAGAGGGACGGAGGTAGGGCTCTGAATGGGCTAGGGGGTGTGAGCCTACCAAACCCAATCAAACTTCGAATGCCGTTCCATCCATGCCTAGGGAGTGAGACCGTGGGGGATAAGCTCCATGGTCGAAAGGGAAACAGCCCAGACCACCAATTAAGGCCCCTAAATACAGGCTCAGTGTCAAAGGAAGTATGGTCGCCCAGACAACCAGGAGGTTGGCTTAGAAGCAGCCATCCTTTAAAGAGTGCGTAATAGCTCACTGGTCAAGGGACTGTGCGCCGACAATTTATCGGGGCTTAAGCCTGTTGCCGAAATTGTGGCTCTCCGAGCAATCGGAGGGGGTAGGGGAGCGTTCTCTGTGCGCCGAAGCTCGGTCGTGAGGCCGTGTGGAGCGCAGAGAAGTGCGAATGCCGGCATGAGTAACGTGAAGATGCGTGAGAACCGCATCCGCCGAAAGTCTAAGGTTTCCTACGCAACGTCGTTCGTCGTAGGGTTAGCCGGGCCTAAGTCGAGGCCGCAAGGCGTAGACGATGGATAGCTGGTCAATATTCCAGCGCCGCCCATGGATCGTTTTAAGGCTAAGGAGGGACACGGTAAGCTAGGCAGAGCGTGCCCATTGGACATGGTGCGTCTGAACCTGTAGGCGATCTCGGGATAGGAAAATCCGTTCCGAGGCTTGAGCTGAGGGGTAAAGCGACTTTAGGGCCTAGCCCTGGGGAAGTCTGTTGAGGCTACACCGGCAAGAAAAGCTTCGTAGCTAGAGTCATGGGCGTCCGTACCGCAAACCGACACTGGTGGACTGGTATAAATGTACTAAGGCGGACGAGATAACCATCCTTAAGGAACTCGGCAATCTAACTCCGTAACTTTGGGAGAAGGAGTGCCCTGGGGGGTGAAATCCCACGCGGATCGAGCACCCTCGGGGTCGCAGATAAGAGGCCCTGGTGACTGTTTAACAAAAACACAGGTCCCTGCTTAAGTCGCAAGACGATGTATAGGGGCTGACGCCTGCCCAGTGCCGGAAGGTCAAGAGGAGCGGTGAGAGCTGCGAATCGAAGCCCCGGTGAACGGCGGCCGTAACTATAACGGTCCTAAGGTACCGAAATCCCTTGTCAGGTAAGTTCTGACCCGCAGGAAAGGCGTAACAACTGGGGCGCTGTCTCAAGGATGGTCTCGGTGAAATTGAAGTACGAGTGAAGATGCTCGTTACCCGCAGCAGGACAAAAAGACCCCGTGGAGCTTTACTGCAACCTGACATTGATCTGAGGACATGGTTGTGTAGGATAGGTGGGAGGCATCGAAACCCGGACGCCAGTTCGGGTGGAGCCGTCGTTGAAATACCACTCTTCTCTGTTTTTGGATCTAACCCCTGAACAAGCAGGGGGACCGTGTCTGGCGGGCAGTTTGACTGGGGCGGTCGCCTCCTAAAAGGTAACGGAGGCGTGCAAAGGTCCCCTCAGGGTGGATGGAAATCACCCGCAGAGCGCATTGGTAGAAGGGGGCTTGACTGCGAGGCCTACAAGCCAAGCAGGGACGAAAGTCGGCCAAAGTGATCCTACGGTCCCGTGTGGAAGGGCCGTGGCTTATCGGACAAAAGCTACCCCGGGGATAACAGGCTTATCTTGCCCAAGAGTTCATATCGACGGCAAGGTTTGGCACCTCGATGTCGGCTCGTCGCATCCTGGGGCTGAAGAAGGTCCCAAGGGTCCGGCTGTTCGCCGGTTAAAGCGGCACGTGAGCTGGGTTCAGACCGTCGTGAGACAGGTCGGTCTCTATCCGCTGTGGGCGTAGGAAGTTTGAGGGGAGCTTTCCCTAGTACGAGAGGACCGGGAAGGACGTACCTCTGGTGTTCCGGTTGTTCCGCCAGGAGCAGCGCCGGGTAGCTATGTACGGAACGGATAAGCGCTGAAAGCATCTAAGTGCGAAGCCGGCCCCAAGATGAGACTTCCCACCCGAAAGGGGTAAGGCCGCAGAGAGACTATCTGCTTGATAGGCCGCAAGTGTAAGTCCAGCAATGGATTCAGCTGAGCGGTACTAATCGGCCGAGGACTTGACCACTGCTTTTTCCTGCTCCTCTGCTCGCTCGATTTCCCTTGATAACGCGCAAATCACTCGGGTTCCCATGCGTTGCGGGGTGGAGCAGTGGCAGCTCGTCGGGCTCATAACCCGAAGGTCCCAGGTTCGAGTCCTGGCCCCGCTACCAACCCTTTCGCCCTCCTCCGAGCGCCCCACCCGCGAATGGGGCGTTTCTTGCGTTATCCCGCATTAGGGCCTTGCACGCCGCGTCGAGGCGCTGTGCTAGCATGCCTCCACCATCGTCATAAGGAGCCGCACCCATGGAGTACGCAGGCCGTTGCATGAGACTCATCGCCGCCATCATCGACCTGATTGTCCTGATTGTGATCGGCGCCATCCTCAACGCTGCCTTCGGGGGCGACACAGGGGAGGTGGACACTACGGCCAGCTTTATCTGGGCCATCATCGTATTCGGTTACTTCTTCCTGCTCACCACCACGTTAGGAGCATCACTCGGCAAGATGGCGTTGAGCATGAGAGTAGTGGACGAAAGTGGAAACAAGCCCGCGGCCGGCGCTGTGTTCAAGCGCGAGTTTGTCATCCGGGCGCTTGGAGCATTTGCCGCTGTCGTTCTGGGGGCCATCATCGGCGAGTCTGGTGAAGAGATCGGCGGACTCATCGGGCTTGTCGTGTTCATCATCATCGCCATCATGGTTCTGTTCGACGAGAAGCGTCAGGGCTTGCATGACAAGGTCGCAAAGACATTCGTGGTGCGAACGTAGCGGCAGGTACGGTTGAGTGCCCAGTGCCCCCGGGGCGTCCGCTGCGGGGCGCCCCAGCCGGGTGCGAGGAGGCCACGGCCATGGAGAACATTGCGGGGCGTGGCGTCAGGTTTGCGGCGTTTATCGTAGACGGCGTCGCGCTGGCCGCTGTCTGGGCGCTCCTCGACGCCATCGGCGTAGTCGAGCGGGGGAGCGGGAACGCTCCGGTCAACATCGTCCAGGTGGTCCTGAGCGTGGCTTACTTCGTGGCGCTGACAGCCGCCTTCGGTCAGACCATAGGCAAGATGGCGCTGGGCATCAAAGTCGTCGACGCGGAAGGCGACAATCCCCCGATGACTGCCGTGCTCATGAGGGAGACTATTGGCAAGGCCGTCTCGGCCATGGTCGTCTTGGTCGGTTTCATCGTCATTCTCTTCGACGGCAAGCGGCAGGGCTGGCACGACAAGATTGCCGGGACGTTCGTGGTGAAGACACGGTAGGGGACGCCTCGATTTCGGGGCTCCCCCTCCGTTGGGCGCTTCCCATCCGAGCTCGGGAGCCAGGAGCGTTACAATCCTTCTCGACCAATCCCAAGGAGCGCTCTCCATGCCTGACTTCTTCGACGTAGCGCGCAGCCAGCGCGGCATCTCGCACTTCAAGCCCGACCCCATACCTGCCGACGCGCTCCACCAAATACTCCAGGCGGCCACGCGGGCGCCCAGCGGCAGCAACCGCCAGCCGTGGCGCTTCATCGTGGTCCAGGACCGCGACGTCAAGCGCAGGCTGGGAGAGCTCTACCTCGAGGGCCAGCGCAGGTCGCGCGGCTCCGCTCCGCCGCCCCGTCCCGAGGGTGAGCCGCCGCTCTTCACCCACGGCATGGCGGATGTCCCCGTCGTCGTGCTGCCGTGCGTGGAGAAGTGGCAGATAACGGGGCGCGACCTCTACAGGGGCGCCTCGATCTACCCGGCAGTGCAGAACCTGATGCTCGCCGCGGCGGCCCATGGCGTCGGCTCCAGGCTCACAACGATCTGGCAGCACTGCTACGATGAGGTTGCGGAGCTCTTGGGCGTGCCGGACGACTGGGACATCATGGCGCTGATTCCCCTAGGCTATCCCCAGGAGCCCGACCACCTGGGCGGCAGCCGCCGCAAGCCCGTCTCGGAAGTCGCGTTTCAAGACAGGTGGGGCGCAGCGTTTCCTTAGCCCGCAGCGGAAGGAGCGGCGGGCCTACGTCCCTAACACGCCTTTGGCGAACACCTCGTCGAGGCTGTAGCGCTTGGCCATGATGCCTTGCTCGTGGCTAATGTCGACGTACCAGTCGAGCATGCGGCGGTTCGCCTCGATGCCGTAGACGAAGGGATCGCCCCACTTCTTGAACTGCTCCTCAACGTACTCCCTCAGATAGATGACCGAGAAGCTGCCCCGGTCGCGCAGAAGGTCGAAGTAGGCCTGCGCCTTCGAGCGTTCGAAGGCGTCGTAGACGCGCACCGCCAGGCCAGGGTCCTCCCTGTCCAGCTTGCCGCTCATCACCATCATGTGCACCGGCGTGAAGATGCTCTCGTCCCGCCAGAGGCGCAGGTCCTCGTTCATGTAGTCGGGGAAGAGTCGGCGGATGCGCGAGTCGCTCGCGACCCACCCAAACAGCTCCGGGTCCGAGATGTCGCCGAGGAAGGCGTCGATCTCGCCGTCGAGCAGACGCTGCAGGTGGTCCTTTACGCTCACTTTCCCGTCCTGCACCACCTCGACGTTCGCGGACTTGTCGTAGATGGGGAAGTAGTCCTCGGCGTCCGTCACGAGCCAGCTGAACGTCGAGGTGTCGACGCCGTGCCGGTGTTTGAGCAGCCCCCGGCACCAGGTGACGATGGCCGAGCGGAAGGAGCGGGTGGCGACACGCTTGCCCTCCAGGTCCTTGGGTCCGCCGATGCCGCGGTCGTTCCGGACGACCATGTACCAGTGCGCGCTCTTGCGCTTCACGAAGACCGGCAGGCCGACGATGTCCCATCCTTGGTCGATTGCGGCTAGCCAGTAGCCCATGTTCAGGTCGCAGAGGCCGAAATCGCCAGTCTTCATTCGCGAGTCGGCGGTGGGCGTAGGGCCCAGCTCCTCGACCGGGTCGAGCTCGACGCCTTCTATCTGGACGCGCCCCTCCATGAGCGGCCGAACGATCTCGTAGGTCATCGAGGCGTAACCAACCGATACTTCGAGCTTCATCTTCTCGGACGTGGTCATGGGTTCCCTCCGAACTGGGTTTGCGCCAGCGTGGGCGTCACGGTATGCGTGGCGCTCCGTAGGGTCAAGACCAGCAATGGACAGGTGGTCTAAACTGGAGAAGCGCGCCCGGACCGGCGCGGAAGGAGGCGGCATTATGGCGAGGATTCAACGCGTTGGCCACGTGGTGCTTCGGGTTACCGACGTCGATCAGGCGGAAGCCTTCTATCGGGACGCGCTGGGGATGGAGACCGTGCGGCGCTCGGAGGGAGCTGCCTTCATGTCCTTCGGCACGCAGCATCACGATATTGGGTTGTTCAGCGTGAATGCGGAAGAGACACGCGGGAACCTCGGTCTTGGACACGTGGCCCTAGTCGCCGAGGGCGGCATGCCCGAGCTCGAAGAGCTGCACCAGCGCCTCGTCGACCACGGGGCAGAGATCGCAAGCCTGACCGACCACGGCATGACGAAGAGCGTGTACTTCAACGACCCCGACGGCAATCGACTCGAGATATACGTGGATGTGATGACGCCGGAGGAGGGCAAGCGGTTCCTTTCGGAGCGCGTTGGCGGAGGCACGGCCCGGTTCACGTTCCAGGAGGCCGCGGCCCGGTAGCTTCACGCGCCCCGGAGGGTGCGGACGATGTCGCCGATGCGGGGGCGCTGGCCGTACATGAGCAGGTAGGCGCGGAAGAGGCGGGCGGCGAGCCAGACCGCCAGCGCAGTACACGCCGCAAGAACGCCGAGGCTCAGCGCGACCTCGGCCGCGCTCATCGCGTCCAGCCCGAACCGGATGAAGCCGGTCACCGGCGCGGTGAAAGGCACAAGGCTCAGCGCCCACGCGAGTGCGCCGTCCGGATGCTCGACCAGCACCGCGAGGAACCACATCGGTGAGACGGCGGGTAGGACAACGAACACTGCGATGTTGTTCGCCTCCTTCTGGCTCGCAGCGACGACGCCGAGCGCGGCCTGAATCGTGCCAAAGAAGGCGTACCCGAGCAGGAAGTACGCGAGGGTCACAGCGATCGCCTCGATGGGAGGCGCCCGCAGCTCCAGGGGAGCGTCCGTTACGCGGTTGAACAGCAGCAGGAAGACGACGAGCGACGTGGTCCAGATGGCCATCTGGAGCAGCCCCGCCGCGCCGAGTCCGAGCAGTTTGCCGAACATCAGTTGCTCCGGCTTCAGGGAAGAGAGCAGGACTTCCATTATCCGGTTCTCCTTCTCCTCGCTCAGCCCCTGCAACAGGTATCCGGCCGTGGTCAGCACGGAGACTAAAAGGAGCATCGCGGCGCCGAAGAAGAAGAGGAAGTCTGCGCCGTCGTCCTCATCGTCCACGGGAGCGCCCGATTCAGTTATCTCGACGGTGGTCTGGACGTAAGGACGGATGATGCGCTCCAAGCGAGCGGCGCTTGTCTCGTCCGCGAATAGGTTGCTCAGCACGAAGCCGCGCAGCGCCGCGGTCCCGGCGCTCCCGCTGCTGTTTGCCATCCGGACCCTAACGACAGAGCCCGTTTCCAGGAAATCGCGGGGGAATACATAAAGAGCGGCGATCTCGTCGGCCCGAAGCGCGGCCCTGCCTGCATCCTCGTCCACATAAGGGGCAAACACCACATTCTCTTGTTCGCGGAACGACGTAAGCAGCGGGTTGCCGTCTTCGCCGACGGTCAAGTCAACGTAGCCTACGCTCGTTGTCTCGGCGGATGGTCCATTCACGTTGCCGGCCGGCCCGTCTTCGCCGCGGACGGCTTGAAAGATGCTGATGCCGATGAGCGCGAGCACCGCTATGACCGGCACGGCTGCGGCGAAGACGCGGAAACCGAGGCGCCCGATGGTCACGGCGAACTCGTGCCGCGCAACGAGCCACGTCTTACTCCCCATCGCGTGTCCGTCGCCCGGTCTCATTACTCGGCTCATCGGGGGCGGCGGCGTTGCGCCCCACGACGCGCAGGAAAATATCTTCGAGGCTCGGCGTCGCCAGCTCGAAGCGGTCGATCTTCGCCCCACGTTCGAGCAACCAGCGCAGCACGCTCTCCGGAGCGTGCCCCTTCGCGAGCCGGACTGCGTAGCCTGCGCCGTCCCGCCGTGACTCGAGCACTCCTTCCGCGTTCCGAGGGTCGACGTCGGCGGCGATGAAGAGCTCGCTTCCGGCGAACTGCCGTTTGATGTCGACGAGGGGGCCGTCGAGCACGACGGTCCCGCCGTTGATCATGATGACGCGGTCGCAAAGCTCCTCGACGTCGGTCATCTGGTGGGTGGAGAACATGATTGCCGCCCCCTCGCCGCGAAGCTGGGAGACGGCGTCTTTCATGACGCGGACGTTCACCGGGTCGAGCCCGGAGAAGGGCTCGTCGAGGACGATGAAGGCCGGCTCGTGAAGGATGGTGGATGCGAACTGCACGAGCTGGCCGAGGCCGCGGCTCAGCTCGCTGATCTTCTTGCCGCGATGCGGCTCCAGGCCGAGGCGGACGAACAGCTCGTCAACGCGTCGGAGGGCATGCGCCCGCCGCATTCCCTTCAGCTCGGCGAGGTAGAGAAGATTGGGGATTACGCGGAGGCTGCGGTAGAGCCCGCGCTCTTCCGGAAGGTAGCCGATGCGGCGCTGCGCCTCCGGCGTGAGCGGCTCGCCAAACACCGACACGGAGCCCTCGTCGGGACGGAGGATATCCAGCAACATGCGGATGGTGGTCGTCTTGCCGGCGCCGTTCGGCCCGACCAGTCCAACGACCTCGCCGCGGCCGATTGAAAGTGAAACGTCCCTGACCGCGACATGCTCTCCGAACCGTTTCCAGAGGCCGCGGGCTTCGATGGCGGAGTGACTTGCGGCGGCGTTAATCATGGGTCAAAGAACATGGTAGCAGCGTTCGCTGGATTCCCCCGACAGACAGGGGTGGACCGAGAGGTTCCCGCCCGTGAGGAGGGGTATCCAGAGCGCTTGCCTGCCCCTTCTCAACATTCCGTAAGGGCGCGAGGATTGACGAAATAGGGCCTGATTTCCGCGCTTCAGGACGAAAACGGCCAGAAGCCATGGCCACTCGCATGGACTGCCCAGGCTTTGGCACAACCCTGAAAACAGCTAGGCAATGGCCAGGATCAGAGAGAGCTTTCTCCTAGCGATGGCGCACCGTTCGCCTGAACCGTTCTCCGCCGCTCGTACAACCACGTTCACCTCGACTGCCAAAGGGCATCGGGCTGGCTTACGCGAATCCGCCGAAAGGCGGTAAGTCAGCAACGGAATCAGCATGTTGACATGCTTCGTGTGAGATGGCTAGGGTGGCTACACCCTGCGGCAAGGGATCAGCCTGTCCGCCTCATTGGCGTTGCGGGTGTACAGACGGCTCCTTATCGATCACCGCGAATCGATTCTCTTTCACTCAATTGCAAAGAGTGATGCATCACACGCAACCCATGCCCTACCTAAGCCGGACAGCGGAGGCGTAATGGCGATTAACTCGTCAGCGAAGCCAAGAGTCACCGTCCGTGGACTATGGAAGCTCTTCGGGCGCGAACTGCCTACTGAGCTCAGCGCGAGGGTCCAGGAGAAGACCAAGGCGGAGCTTCGGGAGGAGGACAGGGTTGTCCTCGCGCTGAAGGACGTCAGCTTTCATGTCCTCCCGGGGGAGACATTTGTTGTCATGGGCCTCTCGGGCAGCGGGAAGTCAACCCTCGTGCGCGCGCTGGTCCGCCTGATCGAGCCGACGTTCGGCGAGATAGAGGTCGACGGCGAAGATATCCTCAAGTACAACGAAGAGCAGCTCATTCAGTTCCGTCGCACCAAGACAGCAATGGTGTTCCAGCACTTCGGTCTGCTCCCTCACCGCACGGTGGAGGAGAACGTAGCCTGGGGACTGGAAGTCCAAGGAATCCCTAAGGAAGAGCGCCTAAGCCGCGCCCGGGAGATGCTCGATCTCGTGGGCTTGAAGGGCTGGGAGACCTACCGCCCCGGCGCCCTCAGCGGCGGCATGCAGCAGCGCGTCGGCCTCGCCCGCGCCATGGCGGCGAATCCCAGCGTTCTGCTCATGGACGAGCCCTTCAGCGGTCTCGATCCCCTGATCCGGCGCGACATGCAGAATGAGCTGATCCGCTTGCAGCAGCAGATGCACAAGACCATCATCTTCATCACCCACGACCTCAACGAGGCGCTGAAGCTCGGCGACCGCATCGCCATCATGCGCGACGGCGCCGTCATCCAGCAGGGCACCGGCGAGGAAATCCTCGCGCATCCCGCCGACGATTACGTTACGGAGTTCGTGCGAGACGTCCGGAAGTCCTCCGTCATCACCCTTCGCTCGCTGATGCAACGGCCAGCGGTGCGCATCTTGTCCACGATGTCGCCCAAGGAGGGGATGGACGCGCTCGCGGAGCGCGGAGAAGTCGGTGGGTTCGTCACGGACCAGCGCGGTCTATTCGTCGGCTGCGCAAGCTTCGCGACCCTCGCCGAAGCAAGCCAGCGCGGCGATGACTCGGTTACGGACGGACTATGCGACGACGTAATGCCCGTGTCGGCAGACCTGTCCGTGTCGGCGGGCCTGCCGTTGGTGAAGAACGTGTCAGGCGCCGTGCCGCTTATCGACGAGGACGGGCGCTTGGCGGGGCAAGTCCTGCCCAGCGCGCTGATTGACCTCATGGAACAGGAAAGCATCGAAGCCGCGGCGGTGGCCGAGGCTGAAGCCGCAATCGCCATCGGCGTGGACGCGCGCTAGGAGCCGGAATCATGGCATTGGCCTCACCAAGAGCCAAGGACGGGAGCGCCGCAGGCTCGCCCGGGCTGCGCGGCATTCTCAGGACACTGCCCGATTGGAGCCTGTACGCAGGCGGCTTGGCTGTTCTCCTAATCGCCTCTCTCGTGCTGATCGCCATCTGGGGAGCCGAGATGGGTTTCCCTGCGGACTACGGCCGCACGTTGTCCGATACGGTGGACACCGCGATCTTCTGGACTACGCGGAACGGCGATTTCATATTCGACACCATCTCGGACGCTGTACTGGAGTTCCTGCTGTTTGTAGAGGGCGTCTTCTTGTGGGTTCCGTGGCCGACGCTCATTCTCGGCGTCGCCTTGCTCGCGTGGAAGGTCGCCGGCTGGCGCACCGCCCTCTTCTCTCTGGCGGCGCTCGCTGCCCTCGGTTTCGTCGACCTCTGGCCGAGCGCGATGGAGACGATGGCGTTGATCGTGGTCGCAGTGACGCTCTCGATTGCGATAGCGATTCCGCTGGGCATCATAGCCGCGCGGAACGACACGGTAGATGCGATGCTCCGTCCGTTGCTGGACGGCATGCAGACGATGCCCAGCTTCGTCTACCTTGTTCCCGCTGTCATGTTCTTCGGCATCGGGAACGTGCCGGCCGTGTTCGCAACGCTCATCTATGCGGTGCCGCCGGCCATACGCCTGACGAACCTGGGCATCCGGCAGGTGTCGCCGGACGTAGTAGAGGCTGCGCGCTCGTTCGGCACGACCCCCCGCCAGCTGCTGATCAAGGTGCAGATTCCGATGGCGGTGCCGACCATCATGGCGGGCATCAACCAAACGACGATGATGGCGTTGGCCATGGTCGTCATCGCTTCCCTCGTCGGAGCGGGCGGCCTGGGCGAGGACGTGAGTCGGGCCCTAGGCAGGTTGGAGCCGGGGAAGGCGCTGCTCGCCGGTCTGGGCATCGTCGTCTTGGCGATTATCATAGACCGGATTACACAGGCGGCCGCGAGAGGACGCCAGGAAGCATTGATGGGCGGCCATTAGGCGAAAAACATCGAGGGGGCAACGTGCAAGCGTAGCCCCCCTCATCCCGGCGAGCCCCGGCTGGGGAAGACCAAACGGGGCTGGCTTCACGACATAACCACAGGGCATTGACATAGGGGGTAATTGGCATGAAGGCAACGAAACGTGTATGGCTGCTCATTGGGCTCATAGCCGTGTTCACGATGGCCCTGGTGGCTGCGTGCGGCGACGAGGAGGAGGAGAAGCCCGTACTCATCTTCTCCGATCTGAACTGGAGCACAGCCGGGCTGCAGAACGCGGTCGCTCGGTCCATCTTGGAGAAGGGCTACGGGTATGAGACGGACTCCGTGGCCGGCGGCACGATTCCTCTGATGCAGGCGCTCACCGCCGGCGACACTAACATCACGATGGAGATATGGCTGCCCAACCAGCAGGCGGCTTGGAACGAGGCGGTTGCGGCAGGGACTGTTACCGAGATTGGCGACTCCCTCGCCGGCGTGGCCTGGCAGAGCGCGTTCCTCATTCCACAGTACACGGCGGATGCGAACCCGGGACTCCGCTCGGTTGAGGACCTGAAGGACGAGGCGAACTGGAGCACGTTCGTCCGCCCTGACAGCGAGGGCAAGGCCGGACTCGTCACGTGTATTCCCGGCTGGGAGTGCGAGGTCGTCAACGAAAAGCAGGTCAACGGCTACGGCCTGGCCGACGTAGTCACGTTGATCAACCCCGGTTCCTACGATGCGCTGAACGCGGAGATTCTGGGCGCGTTCGAGAGGAAAGAGGACATCCTCTTCTACTACTGGGGCCCGGAGACGCTCCCGGCGAAGCTCAACCAGCAAGGCGGCTTCGTGCGCTTAGAGGAGCCAGCCTACTCTGCCGAGTGCTGGGACCACATGACCTCAACCGAGAATGCTGCCGACATCACCCAAGCGTGTGAGTACTCCGACGCTCAGGTGCTCATCGCAGTACGGACCGAGCTGATAGAGGCCGCGTCCGATGCCGTCGCATTCCTGGCGAAATGGACGATGAGCGACGAGGCAGTCTATGCTCTCCTCGGTCGCTTGGACGAGACGGGGGACGACTACGCTGACGTCGCCGACTGGTGGCTCCAACAGTCCGACGATTGGAAATCCTGGGTCACAGAAGGCGTTGCCGACAAGGTGCTCGAAGCGCTCTAGGCCTCGCCTCGGATGACAGGAACGGAAGGGGTGGCCGCGCGCCATCCCTTCCGACGTTTAGGAAGAGGCTGACGTGCGTGTTCTCGTCACAGGCGCCACCGGCTTCATCGGTCGCGAGCTCGTCCGGGCGCTGGCGGAGCGCGGCGATGATGTCGTCGCGTTGACCCGCAGCCCGGAGCAGGCCAAGGCGGCGTTGCCGGAGCTATCAGCCGCCTATCCGTGGCGCGCCGTCAGCGAGCCTGCTCCCGCGCCCGCGCCCGCGTTCGAGGGCGTCGGCGCGGTCGTCAACCTCGTGGGCGAGCGCACGGCAGGGCGCTGGACGCGCGACAAGAGACGGGCCATCCTCGAAACCCGTGAGGCGGCGACCGTCAATCTCATCGCCGGGATGAGGCTCGTCGCCGGTATGAAGGGCGCCAACGTCGGCGTCCTCGTGAGCGGCAGCGCGCTCGGTTACTACGGCGAGCGCGGCGACGAGGAGCTGACCGAGGACTCTTCAAGGGGCGACGGCTTCCTGGCGGACGTATGCCTAAGGTGGGAGGCGGCGGCGAACACTGCGGACGCTCGCGTCGTTACCCTCCGCACCGGCCTCGTGATTGGCCGGGGCGGCGGCTTCCTCGATTCCCTCATGCCGATGGCTAAGCTGGGCCTCTCCGGTCCGCTGGGACCAGGACACCAGTGGTGGCCTTGGGTACACCGCGATGATGTGGTTGGCCTTGCGCTCCACGCCCTCGACCGTCTGGACTTGCAAGGCCCGCTGAACGTCTCCGCGCCTGGCCTCGTGCGACAGAAGGAATTTGCGAAGACGCTGGGCCGGGCGCTGGGCCGTCCGGCGTTCCTGCCGGCGCCGGCCCTCGCTTTGAGGTTGGCGCTGGGGGGCTTCGCCGCGGAAGTCCTCAGTAGCCGGCGGATGCTCCCTGCGAAGGCTCTGGCCACTGGCTACGTGTTCCGCTACCCCGACCTCGCGGGGGCGTTGCGCGAGGCGCTGTAGGGAGTCCTCTCCTCGATGAGAGGGACGAGAAGAGGCTGGCCCTCGCGGCCTTGCTTGGCATAGCCTTAAACGCTGAGGGACCTCGGCATGACCACGCTCAACCCCACTGAACAGGAAACGCCCTTCAAGGTTGTCGCGGACTTCGAGCCGCGCGGAGACCAGCCCCAGGCAATCGCTAGGCTGGCGGACGGCATCGGTAGCGGGATGAAGCACCAGACCCTTCTGGGCGTCACCGGCTCGGGCAAGACCTACACCATGGCGAAGGTCGTCGAGGCGGTGCAGAAGCCGACCATCGTCATCGCCCCGAACAAGACCCTTGCCGCCCAGCTTGCCCAGGAGTTCCGGGACTTCTTCCCCGAGAACGCGGTCGAGTATTTCGTCTCCTACTACGACTACTACCAGCCTGAGGCGTACGTCCCCTCGACCGACACCTACATCGAGAAGGAAGCCGACATCAACGATGAGATCGACAAGCTGCGTCATGCGGCCACTCGGTCGCTGATGACCCGCCGCGACGTGCTGATTGTCGCGTCGGTCTCCTGCATCTACGGTCTCGGCTCGCCCGCCGAGTACTACTCGTTCGTCGAGCGCATCGCCAGGGGCGAGCGCTCGAACCGGCAGAGGCTCGCGCGCCGCCTCATCGAGATGCAGTACGAGCGGAACGACTACGACATCGCGAGATCGAGGTTCCGCGTCCGGGGCGACACTCTTGAGATCATGCCGTCCTACGAAGACGTGGCGGTCCGGGTCGAGTTCTTCGGGGAAGACGTCGAGCGCATCGTTGAGGTCGACCCGTTGACGGGCGAGCTCCTCGCGGAACGCGATGTAATCGACATCTACCCAGCTAAGCACTTCGTCACCTCCCGCGACAAGCTCGAGGCGGCAGTCGTCGAAATCGAAAATGAGCTCGAGCGGCGGCTCGCCGAACTGCGGGCCCGCGGAAAGGACTTGGAAGCGCAGCGTCTGGAGCACCGCACGCGGTACGACATCGAGATGCTGCGCGAGACCGGCTACTGCGCCGGCGTCGAGAACTACTCGCAGCCGCTGGGAGGCCGTCCGCCGGGCAGCACGCCCTGGACCTTGATGCACTACCTACCGGACGACTACCTGCTCATCTTGGACGAGTCGCATATGGCCGTTCCCCAGCTGCGCGGCATGTTCCACGGCGAAATGTCTCGCAAGGACTCGCTCATCGATTTCGGCTTTCGCCTGGAGTCTGCCCGCGATAACCGGCCGTTGAATTTCGAAGAGTTTGAGGGCTTGGTCAACCAGGCTGTCTACGTCTCCGCGACTCCCGCGGCCTACGAGATTGAGCACAGCGCGCAGGTCGTCGAGCAGGTCATCAGGCCCACCGGCCTCCTCGACCCGACCCTCGAGGTCAAGCCGACGAAAGGGCAAATAGATGACCTTCTGGAGCAGATACGCAACCGTGTAGCGAAGGGGGAGCGGGCGCTCGTCACCACCCTAACGAAGCGCATGGCCGAGGAGCTCACCGACTACCTCGCAGAGGTGGGCGTGAAGGTCCATTATCTCCATTCCGAGGTGGACACGCTCAAGCGCACCGAGATTCTCCGTGACCTTCGGCTCGGGGTGTACGACGTGGTCGTGGGCATCAACCTGTTGCGCGAGGGGCTCGACCTGCCGGAGGTGAGCCTCGTCGCCATCCTCGACGCCGACAAGGAAGGCTACCTGCGGTCCGCGCCGTCGCTGGTGCAGACCATCGGCCGCGCCGCGCGCCATATCGACGGCCACGTCATCATGTACGCTGACCGCATTACCGATTCGATGCAGACGGCCCTCGACGAGACGTACCGCCGCCGCGCGCTCCAGACCCAGCACAACCGCGAGCACGGCATCGAGCCCGAGGGCATTCGCAAAGCGATCCGCGACATCACGGCATCGCTCCGCGAGGTCGCCGAGCCACGCGCGACCTACGAGGTCCGCAAGGACATGCAGAAGGACGAGCTCGCGCGAGTCGTCAAGGAGCTGGAGTCGGAGATGAAGGAGGCGGCGCGCCAGCTCGAGTTCGAGAAGGCGGCGCTCCTCCGCGACGAGATGGTCGACCTCAAACGCCTCCTCATCGCCCAAGAGGTGGTCGACCGCGGCGCCGGCGCCCAGGTCGAGCCGACCCGGTACAAGGAGGTCGGCGGTGGCCGGAGGCGCAGGCGTTAGACGCTGTCTGTGCCGAGGAGCGCTGGCGGTCGCGGTCCTTGGGGCCTTAGCGGTAGCAGCCCTATTCCTCCTCTCGCAATGCTCCGGCAGCGTCGGAGAGAGCGATCGCGCGCTGCCTCTGGGGTTCGAGGAGCTTGGCGCGCTCAACGTCGAGACCAATGTCTACATCTACAGCGCCTTCGACGGCTCGCGCGCGCTCCCTTTGAGCGCGATAGGCGCCTCCGCAAGCGGCGAAGAGGACGTCGTGAGCATCGAGGCGCTGATCCTCGATCCAGACGCCGACTACACGGCGCGATTCAAGATGGCGGATGGGGACGGCGCCGCCCGGCTAGCCGCGGCGTCGGCGTTGGGCGGCGGGAGCCGGTGGACGAGCGACGGCGCCCACGCTTACTTCAGCCGAGGAGAGTCCACGTGGAGCGGGGCAGTCCGGGAGGCGTGGGAAGAGGGTGACCGCGTGCCGTTCGCCGAATGGGATGTCGCCGTTTGGGACGCGTTGCAGCTCCTGCCCGAGCGCCCGCCCGCTCCGCCCTTCGCGGCGGGGTTCACGCGCAACTCCGGCAGCATCGCCGAGCGGCTGCTGAGGGTTGCAAGGGTGGAGGCGCCCGGACTCGGCGCCGGCCTTGCGCTGCTGCGCATCGATCCGGTCGCGTTCGCCGCTTACGGCGAGCTCAGCCCCTTGCCGCCCGACCTCAGCGACACGCTGCTCCAGCCGGGCGTCTCGGCCCTTGCAGTGGGCCAGTCCTCTTATCCGGGCGCGCTCGTCGCCCCGGTGTTCGATGGCTTTGCAGGGGCTTCGGGCATGGAGAAAATCGAGCTCGAAGGGGAGAGTCTGCGCTATACCGTCTTGGAAGGCGGGATGCACCTCATGGTGAAGGCCTACGGGCCGACGTTCTACTTCGCGGTGTCGCCGACCCGGGAGGGCGCCGAGGGCGTCATCAGGTCGGTCATCGAGGGACAGCAGGAGAAGGAAGCCCTGGGACAAGAGGGCGGGAAGTAGTCCGGCGCGTGACGGCCCGGCTTTTGCTAGAATATCGCCATGCTCATTCGTCATTCCCGTGCATGCGGGGGTCTCGCAGTCCACTTTCACGGCGCAGGAGATAGCTTATGTCCGCTGATGTGACGGTCGAAGAAGTAACCGAAGCGCTGAAGGACGTATACGACCCGGAGATTCCGGTCAACGTCGTCGACCTCGGCCTGATCTATGGCATTGAGGTCGATGACGATAGCAACGTGCACGTCGACATGACGCTCACCGCCGCCGGGTGCGGCATGGGGCCGTTCATCGCGCAGCAGGCCGAATGGGCAATCGCAGACCTGGACGGCGTGCGCGACGTCAACGTCGAGATCTCATTCGACCCGCCATGGACCCCCGAGCGCATCACAGAGGACGGGCGGAAGCTGCTCGGCCTCGACGACTAGGCGCTCCATCGGATAAAGGACTCGATGGCGCGGGGCAGGGGCCCCGAGGAGGCCGTGCGGTTTCATGGCGCAGATGAGCGAGGAGCAGAGGCAAGCACGCCTGGCGCAGATCAAGCGCCAGTGGGAGCAGCGGCGCGCGATCAGCCGGTCGCTGGGCAAGATCAAGACCAAGATTGGCGTTTACAGCGCCAAGGGCGGTGTGGGCAAGACCACCGTCGCCGTGAACCTCGCGGCTTACCTGGCGGCGAAAGGCTACTCAGTCGGCCTGCTCGACGCGGACATCGACACTCCTAACGCTCCCGAAGTGCTTGGTGGCGGGGCCTATCCCGAGACGGTCGACGGCCGCATCTCTCCCGCGGAGGCGTTCGGCGTGAAGGTCGTCTCGATGTCTTACTTCCAGCAGAACCCGGAGGAGGCCATCATCTGGCGCGGGCCGATGATTCATAACGCCATCAATCAGTTCCTCCAGATGACGGACTGGGGCGAGATCGATTTCTTGGTCGTTGATATGCCGCCTGGAACGTCCGACGCCCCGCTCACGGTGATGCAAGTGCTCACGATGGACGGCTTCGTCGTCGTCACGACTCCCCAGTCCCTCGCCGCCCTCGACGCCAAGCGCTCTATCAACATGATCAAGAAACTGAACGTCGAGGTCTTGGGCGTGGTTGAGAATTACACCGGCGATGTCTTTGGCTTCGGCGCAGGCCGCGACCTAGCTGCGGGCCTCGACCTTCCCTTCCTGGGCGAGATTGCCCTCCGCTCCGACTACCGCGACGACTCGCAGCCGACCGTCTTGGCAAGCGCGGAGGTGCGCGGAGAGTATGACGCTATCTGGTCCGTCCTTGAACGGCGCATGACTGCTCTCGAGGTCATGCCGGAACAGATCGCGGCTGCCGAGTAACCCAGACGCCGGTCCTTCCTGCGCGTGCCGGACCATGTATCCCGGGCGAGCGGCTTCTGCCCCGCGTGGCGGGGGACCGCCGTGCGCCGTGACGGGCGCGCAACGGCGCCCTATCATGCCCGCGAAGGCTCGCGAGAACATCGAAAGGCGCCTATGACACTCTCAAGCAGCAACACCCGCGTTGGCGCGCTCAACCATATCGGCCTGGCGGTCGTCAGCATCGAGGAGTCGTTGAAACAGTTCTACGACCTCCTCGATTCCCCCGAGGCCCGCATCCTCGTCAACGAGGAGCACGGCGTCCGCGGCGCCTTCATCGAGCAGGGCGAGACCCACATCGAGTTGCTCCAGCCGCTCCGCGTCGACTCGGTCATCGGCAAGTACCTCGACAAGCACGGCGAGGGCATCCACCACATGGCCTTCACGGTGAACGACGTGGACGCGAAGGTCAGCGAGCTGCAGGCGCTGAGCATCCCCATCATTACGGGGCCACGTGAAGGGTTCACAGGCCGCATCGCCTTCGCGGACCCCGCGAAGATGCATGGCGTGCTCATCGAGCTTGTCACGCCGTTCGCGAGTTAGCGTCCGCTTGGCCGACGCGCCGCGCATCCTCATTGCCAAGCCCGGCCTCGACGGCCACGACCGCGGCGCGCGCATGATCGTCCGCTTACTGGAGGAGGCCGGCTTCGACGTCCGCTACACAGGCATCCGGAAGACACCCGGTGAGATCGCCCGCCAAGCCGGCGACCAGAAGGTGGATGCGATAGGCCTTAGCATCCTATCCGGCGCCCACATGGAGCTCGTGCCCCAAGTCATCGCCGCGCTCCAACAGGCAGGGCTCGATCACCTCCCCCTCGCCGTCGGGGGCATCATTCCTCCCCAGGACCGCACCGCTCTCCTCGAAATGGGAGTCGTAGCCGTCTTCGGCCCCGGCGCCCGCTCAGACGAGATACTCCCGGCGCTTCGGCAGGCGGCGGAAGCCGGACGCAGAGCAAGCGGGCGCGGCTAGCGCGCTACCCGATGCCATGGAGGATGTTCGCGTAATCGCGGCCTGCCGTCGGAGGCGGCAGGGGCCTGCCCTCCTCCCTGTACAGCGCTATTGCGTCCTCAACGATGTCGCAGAGATCGTTGAAGACATCCTTCTCTTCAGGTCCATGACATCCGCCGTATATGAGTCCAGGCGCGCTTCCCACGTAGCATTGATCTTCCTCAGACCACTCCACGAGCTTTGCGTATCTTGCGCTGTCCTTCATCTCTTGGTCTCCTCTATCGCGGCCCGTACGGCCCGGACCTGATATTGCTTTGCATCGTCGCCTAAGTTGCCGGAGATGATGACGGGCCATGGCGCATCGGGGTGAATGAATTTTCGATGACTTCCCCGCCCGCCTCGATTGATGAATCCAGCTTCTTCCAGTTGAGAGACCAGCTCTCTAACCTTTGGCGGCATTAGCGTTTCCGTAGGATATCCCCATCCTCCTGATCAGCACACATGTCGAAGCAACCTCGCACACCGCATCCGCCTGGCTCTCCACTGTCCGGGCTGCTATACTATGAGGGTTGCGCGGTGAGGTGGCGATGGGGCTGCAACTGGAAGTGAACCTCGCTCAGCTGCTCAAGGACCGGGTCGGGACCACGAAGAGCATCGAAATCGACGGCCCCGAACTCGACCTCGAAGATGGCGGGCAGGCATACGTCCGAGGCCTCCTTCTCCTGACCAAGACCGATCGAGGAGTCTGGGCTTCCGGCCCGCTCGCCGTCTCAGTGGACAATCTGTGCAGCCGGTGCCTGGCGCCCTTCGCGTCATGGGCTGAAGTGAAGGTCGACGATGTCTTCCTGCCCAGCATCGACATCACGACCGGGGCGAAGCTTCGCCACGAAGATGTCGATGACGCGGACGTCCACAGCATCGACGGACAGCACGTGCTCGACCTGAGCGATACGCTCCGCCAATACAGGCTGGCGTCGCTGCCGCTGGCGCCGCTTTGCCGGGAGGACTGCAAAGGAATCTGCCCCGAGTGCGGGATCGACCTCAACGGGTCCGCCTGTTCATGCGAGCAGTACCAGGACCAGCGTTGGGCCAAGCTTCGGGAGCTATTGAGATAGGACCATGGCGCCACTACCAAAGCGAAAGCGTTCCAAAGCCAGTGTGGGCACTCATCGCGCCCACCAGAACATAGCCCTGGGCAGTCTGGTCGAGTGCCCGCACTGCCGCCGGGCCATGAGGCCTCATCACGCCTGCCCGGCTTGTGGCTACTACCGTGGCCGCGACGTGCTTCGGGTCGAGTCCGAGCTAGCCTAGCCATTCGCTCTCCCGAACGATGACCACCGCCTTCCTGTTCCCCGGCCAAGGGGCGCAAGCCGTTGGCATGGGTGCGGACGCCTACGCTGGCTCTCTCGCCGCGCGCGCTGTCTTTGACGAAGCCGACGCGGCCCTCGGCGTTCCGCTTTCCACGCTCATCCTCGAAGGTCCTGCCGAGGAGCTCGTCCGTTCCCACAACGCCCAGCCCGCGATTCTTTGCGTAAGTATCGCAATGCTGCGGGCTGCGGAGGAGCGCTTCGGCGACGCGATGCCCACGGCCGCCTACTTCGCCGGCCACAGCGTCGGCGAGTACTCCGCCCTCGTCGCAGCCGGCGCGCTCACCTTGGCCGATGGCCTCCGCCTCGTGAGGACACGCGGCGAGTTGATGCAGTCGGCCTGTGACGCGACGCCCAGCGGCATGGCCGCGCTCATTGGGCTCACTCTGGAACCCTCGCGTCAAGCGTGCGAGGGCTCGGGCGCGCAGGTGGCGAACGTCAACTCGGCGGAGCAGATCGTTATTGGTGGGCCCAATGCGGCCTTGGAGCAGGCGATAGCGAACGCTAAGGAGCGCGGCGCGCGGCGCGCCATACCGCTCGACGTTGCGGGCGCGTTCCACACCGAGGTGATGCGCCCCGCCCAGGAGGCAATGAACGGCGCGCTGGCTTCCGCGCCCTTGTCCGCGCCGTCCGCGCCGGTGGTCGCGAACACGACCGCGTCGGCCATGGACACGCCGGAGCAGGTCCGTGAGGAGCTCGCCGCCCAGCTATGCGGCTGCGTCTACTGGCAGCAGTCTATCGAGCAGATGGCGGCGCGGGGAGTCGACAGCTTCATCGAGTTCGGCCCCGGTAAGGTGCTCACGGGCCTCGTGAAGCGAATCGTGAGGGATGCGTCCGCGGCTGCAGCCCCAGACCTAGACGCTATTTCGGGTCTGGCGTAAGCTAAAGGCGCTCCGCCTCGGTGACATCCGGGGCGCTTCGTTAATAGCTTCCATGACCCAATCGCCCGCCTCCTACATCAGGGCCGCGAAAGGCCGCGCCGCCAGTCCGCGCCATCCCTGGCGCCGTGGACGGGTGCTCGCGCTCCAAGTCCTGTTCGAGCTCGACCTTACGGGTCACGACTGGCGCGCGTCGCTCGATGCCCACGCCGAGGCGGTCAGCGCCTCAGCCGCCGTCGAGTCCTTCGCCGCGAGTCGTATCCAGGGCGTAGTCGATAACCGCGGCGAGCTGGACGATTTGGTCCGACGGCACGCTCCGATGTGGCCGGTCGAACAACTGTCGGCGGTGGACCGCAACGTGCTGCGCATGGCGCTGTTCGAGTTACGGCAAGGATCGTCCACCCCCCCGAAAGTCGCGATTAACGAAGCTGTAGAGTTGGCCAAAGAGTTCGGCGGAGAAGGTTCCGCCAGGTTCGTCAACGGAGTGCTGGGCACATCCCTCGACGAGCTAACGAAGATATCCAATAGCTGAGGAAATGGAATGGCAACCGTCTTTGACCGTGTGAAGAATGTAGTGGTGGATAGGCTTGGGGCCGACGATGACGCAGTGACACCTGAAGCTTCCTTCGTCGACGACCTCAACGCCGACTCCCTCGACCTCGTCGAGCTCATCATGGCCTTCGAGGAGGAGTTCTCAACCGACGACGCCCCCGTGAAGATTCCCGACGAGGATGCGGAGAAGATCCGCACCATTCAGGACGCCGTCGATTTCATCAAGGCCAAGGGCATCTCGGACTGACGCCGACGCCGTGGCCGACCTCGAAGCTCTGCACCAGCAGATACGCGCCTGCCGGTTGTGCAATCTGGCCGGGGGGCGCACGAATGCCGTTCCCGGCGAGGGCGCGCCTAACGCGTCGCTCATGTTCATCGGCGAGGGGCCCGGCTTCAACGAAGACCGCCAGGGCAGGCCCTTCGTAGGTCCGGCGGGGCAATTCCTCGACGAGCTGCTACGCTCCATCGGCTTGGACCGGAGCTCCGTGTTCATCACCAACATGGTGAAGTGCCGGCCGCCGAACAACCGTGACCCCTTCCCAGGCGAGATTGAGGCGTGCTCCGCCTACCTCGACGCCCAGATCGACGCCATCAGACCAAAGGTGATTGTCCCTCTCGGCAGGCACGCCCTCGCGCGCTGGTTCCCGAACGAGTCAATTGGCAAGCTCCGGGCAAAACCGCGCAGGTTCGGCGACATTACCCTCTTTCCCCTCTATCACCCGGCCGCCGCCCTGCACAACGGCGGCCTCCGCTCGACCATCGAGCAGGACTTCGCCAAGCTCGGCGAGCTGCTCCGCGAGCGTGAGCGGACTCCCTCCTCCTTCGAGCAAAGCCCTTTGACTGCAACCGATAGCTCGCCCTCCGACGTTCCTGACCATCAGCCTCCCGACCAGAACAATCAGCAGTTGAGCATGTTCTAGCGCCCATGGCCCACGGTATCCGCATCATCCCGCTCGGCGGCCTCGGCGAGGTCGGGAAGAACATGTTGTGCGTCGAATACGGCGCCGACATCGTGGTGATCGACGCGGGCCTGATGTTCCCGAAAGCCGACATGCACGGGGTGGACCTCGTCCTTCCGGACATGACCTACCTCTCGGAGAACGCCGACCGTGTCCGCGCCGTGCTCATCACCCACGGCCACGAGGACCACACCGGTGCGCTCCCCTATCTCCTCCGCGACCTCGACGCGCCGGTCTATGCGCCCCCCCTCGCCCACGACCTCATCGAGGTCAAGCTCCGTGAGCACTCCGGCGTTGGCCGGTACGAGCTGCGCCGTGTCGAGCCTGGCGATACGCTCCGTTTCGGCTCGATCGAGGCCGAGTATTTCCGCGTCTGCCACAGCATCCCCGACGCCTGCGGCATCGCCTTGCGCACGCCGGCCGGCCTCGTGGTGCACACCGGCGACTTCAAGATTGACCACACGCCTGTCGACGACCGCCCCACTGACCTCCAGCGCATCGCCGAGCTAGGCAGGGAGGGCGTCCTCCTCCTGCTATCCGACTCAACCTACGCCGAGGTCGCCGGCTACACGCCATCCGAGAGAGTAGTGGCCGAGGCGCTCGACCACGCCATCGGCAATGCGAAGGGCCGGGTGCTGATTGCAACGTTCGCATCGCTCGTCGCCCGCGTTCAGCAGATAGTGGATGCGGCTGTGAAACACGGAAGAAGGGTCGCGCCGGCTGGTCGGTCCATGGTCGCCAACGTGAACATGGCCGTGGCCAACGGCTACATCACCGCGCCCTCCGGAACGATAGTCGAGCTACGAGACCTCTCCGCCGTGCCTGAGGACAAGCAGGTCATTGTGCTCACGGGAGCGCAGGGCGAGCCGCTATCCGTCCTCTCGCGCGTGGCCCACCGCGCCAACCGCGACATCCAGGTCCACGAGGGCGACACAGTCATCATCTCGGCGACG
The DNA here is from genome assembly GCA_965219425.1 of Dehalococcoidia bacterium. Taxonomy (GTDB): domain Bacteria; phylum Chloroflexota; class Dehalococcoidia; order Lucifugimonadales; family Australimonadaceae; genus S5-327. Next base: position 1,965,140 of record OZ244741.1, on the reverse strand, counting down.
GCGATACCCGGCAACGAGACGGTCATAGCGTCGGTCATCGACAATCTCGCGCGGTCGGGAGCCAAGGTGCTGACCCGGCGCACCGTACCCGGCGTCCACGTGCAGGGCCACGCGAGCCAGGAGGAGCTCAAGCTGATGCTCCGCCTCGTCAAGCCGCGCTACTTCGTGCCTATCCACGGCGAGTACCGGATGCTCGTCGCCCATGCTGAGCTCGCCCAACAGGTCGGCGTCGACCCGGAGAACATATTCGTCCTCGAGGATGGCGAAGTTCTGGAGCTCGACGATTTGGGGGCCGATGTCGTCGAGGTCGTTCCCGCGGGCCACGTCTACGTGGACGGTCTCCGCATGTGGGACGTGCGCAGCGCCGTGCTCAGGGATCGGCGCACACTCTCGCGCGACGGGTTCGTGGTGGTCGTCGTACCGGTGGACAAGGCCACTGGAGAGGTCTACGGCGACCCCGAAATCGTTTCCAGCGGGTTCGTCGACCCTGAGGGAGGAGGAAGCCTGATGGAGCGCGCCTCCGCGCTGGTCGTCGAATCGTTGCGTGCCCCCAACCGGCAGCCTTTGGAGGACGACTACGTCGTCGCCCGCGTCCGTGAGGCCCTTGGACGTTTCCTCTACCAGGAAACGCGCCGCCGTCCCATGATCGTCGCCTTGCCCCTGGAAGTCTGAGCTCCCTCTCGCCATACCGCGGAAATCCGGCGGTTGCCGGACATCCACGCTATCCCCTTGACGTCCTCTCCCGTCTACGTCTGGGAGGGAGGACTGAGGCGGGGGAAACGTGAAAGCGAACCTGGCTCACATCCGGAAATCGGTGGGGTAATGTAGCCACCGATGTCCGCCCTACGGTTCCTCTTCCAGACCCGCGCCGGCCTCGCTGTGTTGGCGGCGGTGGCCGTAGCGATAGCGTTCGTTTCGTTCGTCGCCGTCGTCCGGCCCGCGTGGGCTATTGACCCGTTGCGCGAGGCCGCTATGGACGTGCTGAGCGCCATGGGCGTTGCGCTGGCCCTGCTCGTTCTGTGGAGCGCATGGGTGGTCTGGCTATTCTCTCGGGGCTTCCTCGTGGCAGTCCGGCGCTGGCGGTATGTCATCGGCTTTGGGGTTCTCGTCGCCGGCGCATTCGCGGTCCTCTCCTACTTCACCGCTGAGCTGCCGCTGATCGGGAGGGCTCCGTTGGGCGGCGACCTCGGAGGCCAGTTCAGAGGCAGCGGAGGCGCCATTGGAGTGCTCCGCACCTTGGCAATCGTGCTCGTGGGCGCGTGGTTCGTCGTCCCCAAGATTCTCAATGCCTTGGCGAAGCGGACCGGGAAGGCCGCGGCCGCGGGCGCCTCGAAGTCCGCCCGCGCCTACCGCGCCGCCCCGTTGCACGTGGCGGCTGGGCGCGCCATCCGCAGAGGCGCGGTCGCCGGCGCGCGGCGCGTCTCCGAGACGCGCAGGAATCGGGCCCTTGCGCGCGACCTCGAACACTTCGAATCCGACCCTCCGCTGTCCTTCAGCGCGGGGGCTGAGCCGCCGTCGTACGACATGGACGCCCCTCCGGTGCCTGATGCCGGGGAGAGTCCTGGCAGCTCGGCGCGCGCTGGCGCGGCGCTCCGGAGTCCGGCCGCGGCGGCTGTGGCTGACCGTCCGGCGGTGGCCGTACCCGACGACGAGGATGAGTCGGATTTCTACGACGATAGGCCAAAGCCGCTTGGACCGCCCGTGCGGATGCCCTCTTTCGCACTCTTGGCCCCTCCCGTGCCGGCGGTCGCCGTTTCCGAAGAGCACGAGAATACGGCGAGGGACATCGAGGAGGCGCTTGCCCAGTATGGCGTCGAGGTGAGAGTTAACGAGATACGTCCCGGCCCTAGCGTCACCATGTTCGGGCTGGTGCCCGGCTGGAAGCAGATTAGGACGCCGGATGATCAGCCTGACCGGGGGAGCCGCGTCAAAGTCAACAGCATCCTTGCCCGCAAGAACGACTTGGCGCTCGCGCTCAAGTGCCCTGGCTTGCGTGTTGAACCGGTTCCCGGCGAGTCTCTTGTGATGGTCGAGGCTCCAGGCGTCGCCAACCTCAAGGACACCGCGGAGTTAATCGTCGACACCCTCGCCGAGCATGGCATCGACGTTGTCGTCAAGGAGGTCCGACGTGACCGGGGCGGCGCCGTTTTCGGGCTCGAGCCGGGGTGGAACCGCCGCGCGCGACCCGTTCCGGAGGCGGCCGGGAGCCAGATCGGGGGCCGTGTCAGGGTGCAGAGCATCCTCGCGCGCGAAAAGGACTTGGCCCTGGCTCTCGCAGCGCCAAGCCTGCGCATCCAGGCGCCCGTCCCCGGCGAGTCCATCGTCGGCATCGAAGTGCCCAATAAGTCCTCCTCCCTGGTGACCATACGCACCGTCATGGAATCGGACGAGTATGAGCGCGCCGCCGAGGCCGGCGGCCTGCCGGTCGCCCTTGGTCTCGCGCCTGCCGGAGAGCCCGTGGCCATCGACCTGACCAAGATGCCTCACCTGCTCATCGCAGGCTCCACCGGCAGCGGGAAGAGCGTTTGCATGAACACCATCATCTCTTCCCTCATCAAGGACCAGCCTCCCTCCAAAGTCCGCATGCTCCTCGTTGACCCCAAGCGCGTCGAGCTCACTCCCTATAACGGCATCCCCCACCTCGTCACGCCCGTCGTAGTCGAGCCGGACCAAGTCGTCCGGTTGCTTCGCGGGGCCGTCCAGGAGATGAACCGGCGCTACAGGCTGCTGGAAGACGCCGGCGTGCGGAATATCCAGTCCTACAACAAGAGCCCGCGCGCCTCGGAATTCTTGCCCTTCTTCGTCATCTGCATCGACGAGCTCGCCGACCTGATGATGACGGCGCCCGCTGACGTCGAGACGTGCTTGGTGCGTCTTGCCCAGCTGAGCCGCGCGGTCGGCATCCACCTCGTCGTCGCCACCCAACGCCCGTCGGTCAACGTCATCACCGGTCTTATCAAGGCCAACTTCCCCAGCCGCATCGCCTTCTATGTCGCTTCCCAGGTCGACTCCCGCACTATCCTCGACTTTGGCGGAGCCGAGAGCCTTCTTGGACGCGGCGACATGCTCTTCCTCTCGTCCGACTCCCCGAAGGCGCGCCGTGTGCAGGGAGTGTTCATCTCCGAAGAGGAGACCGGCGCCCTGAGCAATCACTGGCGCAACCAGCCGCCCGACCCCAACCTCCAAGAGATACCCCTCGAGGATATGGCGCGGGAGGTCGAGATTGCGGAAGCCGAGAGCGGCGGCCCCGAGTTCGGCGAGAATGACTCGCTCTACGACCGCGCGCTGCAGGTGGCCTCGGCCAACCGCCAGCTCTCCACCTCGCTCCTCCAGCGCAGGCTGCGCATCGGCTACCCGCGCGCCGCGCGGCTCATGGACCAGCTCGAAGACGAGGGAATCGTCGCCTCCACCGGCGAGCCCGGCAAACCCCGAGAAGTCCTCTACATCCCCGACTAAGGACGTCGCCCTAGCTGATCGCGTACTCCCTCAAGAGGCTCCGAGCGATGACGAGCCGCTGCACTTCGGACGTTCCCTCGTAGATCTCGGTGATGCGCTGGTCGCGGTACATTCGCTCGATGGGGTTCTCCTTGAAGAAGCCGTAGCCCCCGAAAATCTGCAGCCCCTTATCTACGCAGAAGTGGGCCGCCTCGGAGGCGTAGAGCTTGGCCATCGCGGACTCGCGATTGTGGGGCTGCCCGGTGTCCTTGAGCTGAGCCGCCCTGCGCGTGAGGAGCCGCGCGGCGTCTATCTGCGTCGCCATGTCGGACAACATGAACTGGATGGCCTGCCGCTCCTTGAGCAGCTGGCCGAAGGTCTCGCGCTGCTGGGTGTACCGGACCGCAGCCTCGAACGCCCCCTGCGCCAGCCCGACCGATTGCGTGGCGAGCGAGATGCGGCTGGAGTCGAGGACGGTCATCGCAATCTTGAAGCCTTCGCCCTCCTCGCCCAAGCGGTTCGCGGCGGGCGCCTCCACGTCGGTGAAGTAGACCTCCGCCGTGCCGGAGCCCCTGATGCCCAGCTTGCCGTGCATCCCGCGCATCTCGATTCCCGGCGAGCCGCTGTCAACTACGAACGCCGTCGTGCCTCTGTTGCCGAGCGACCTGTCGGTGGCGGTGAAGACCACGATGAGGCCCGACTGCTCCGCGTTCGTGATGAATATCTTGGAGCCGTTGAGCACGTAGCAATCGTCGCCGCGCCTGGCGGCGGTCGTCTGCATGTCGGCGGCGTCGCTGCCGGAGCTCGGCTCGCTGAGCGCCCATGCGACGATCTTGTCGCCGGACGCGGCGGCTGGGAAGAAACGCGCGGCCTGCTCCTCGTCGGCGAAGCGGTCGATCGTTGAAACGCCGAGGGAGAGGTGAGCGAGAAGCGTCGTGCTCGTGGTCATGCAGACGCGGGCAATCTCCTCAGCGGCGATGGCCAGCTCGGCATAGGACGCGCCCGCGCCGCCGTGGGCGGCCTTGGCCGTCATGCCCATGAGTCCCATGCGCTTCATCGCCTCGACGCTCGCCCACGGGAACTCCTCGTTCTCGTCCCACCGAGCGGCGTTGGGCGCGATCTCGGAGTCGGCGAACTCCTGCATCGTGCTCTTGAGCAGCCGCTCTTCCTCGGTGTACAGCGCGTCCATTCAGTCCTCCCTGCGACCCTATAATGCGGACGCGTCGGATTATAGACGCCGTTCGCCTCGGCGGACGGGGATAGGCCATGCCGGGAACGCTCTACGTCGTAACGACCCCCATCGGGAATCTCGAGGACCTCACCCCGCGCGCCGCGCGCATTCTGGGCGAGGTCGGGCTGATTGCGGCGGAGGACACGCGCCAGACCCGCAAGCTGCTCAATCACCTGGGTCTGAAGACGAGGACCGTCAGTTACAACCAGCACAACGCCGGAGCCCGCTCCCGCGCGCTGCTCGACGCGCTGCGCGACGGCGACGTCGCGCTGGTGACCGACGCCGGCGCTCCGGGCGTGAGCGACCCCGGCGCGCTGCTGGTGTCGGAAGCGGCCGCGGCGGGGTTCCGCGTCGTGACGGCGCCCGGCCCGTCGGCGGTGACGGCGGCGCTGTCGATCGCCGGTCTGCCCGCCGACGCCTTCCACTTCGCCGGCTTTCCGCCGCGAGCGGGGAAGGCGCGCCGCGCCGCGCTCGCCGACGTCGCCCGGCATCGCGAGACGCTGGTCCTTTTCGAGGCGCCCCACCGGCTGAGGGCGAGTCTCGCCGACATCCTGGCCGTGCTCGGCGACCGCCGGATCGCGGTCTGCCGGGAGCTGACCAAGCTCCACGAGGAGGTCTTCCGCGGGACGGTCGCGGAGGCGCTGGCCTACTTCGAGGCGCCGCGCGGCGAGTTCGTGCTCGTCATCGAGGGCGCGTCAGGCGAGACGTCCGACGCGCCGGGCGACGAGCAGGTCGCCTCGGCGATGGCGTCGGCGCGCGAGGAGGGCCTCCGCCGGCGCGACGCGGCCGCGCGGGTGGCCGCCGAGCTGGATGTCCCTCGGCGCCGGGCCTACGGCTTCTGGGAGGGCGCTACGAGGTTCCCGCCTGCGCGGGAATGACGGGACGCGCGGGAATGACGGGGCGGCGGCCGTCGCCCTAGCCCTCGTTGAGGTAGCGGTAGGCGGCGAGGGCGGCGGCTACGCCGTCGCCAACGGCGTTGGCGAGCTGACGGTCCGAGTACTGCCGGACGTCGCCCGCGGCGAACACGCCCGGCACGCTGGTCTCCATCTGGAGGTTCGTCAGGACGTGGCCGGCGTTGTCGAGCTCGACGGCGCCCTGCATGAAGTCGTTGACCGGGTGGAAGCCGATGAAGATGAACACGCCTTCCGTGGCGCGGTCGGCGGTCTCGCCCGTCTTGAGGTTCTTCAGCGTCACGCGGTCGACGGCGCCGTTGCCCTTGATTTCCTGGACGGCCGTGTCCCAGATGAAGTCCATCTTGGGGTTGTCGAAGCCGCGCTGCTGGAGGATGCGGCTCGCCCGCAGGGTGTCCCGCCGGTGGACGACGGTCACCTTGCTCGCCATGCGCGTGAGGTAGAGGCCCTCGTCGAGGGCCGCGTCGCCGCCGCCGATCACCGTCACGTCCATGTCGCGGAAGAAGTTGCCGTCGCAGGTCGCGCAGTAGGACACGCCCCGGCCCGAGAACTCCTCCTCGCCGGGGACTTCGAGCTTGTTGTGCTCGCCGCCCGTCGTGATGATGACGGTCCCGCCCGTGTAGACCCTCTCCTCGCCGATAACGCGCTTGACGTCGCCCGCCACGTCCAGGCCGACGACGGTGTCGTACTCGAACTCGACGCCGAACCGCAGCGCCTGCTTCTCGTAGAGCTGGGCCAGGTCCGGGCCGCCGATGGGCTCGGGGAAGCCGGGGTAGTTCTCGATCTCGCCGGTGTAGAGGATCTGCCCGCCGACGGCCTGCTTCTCGATGATGAGCGTCTTGAGCATCGCCCGCACCGCGTAGATCGATGCCGCCAGCCCGGCGGCCCCGCCGCCGATGATGATTACGTCGTACTCTGGGTCGTTGGCCATCTGCCCTCTCCTCGGTCCTCTCGCCCTCTCTCAGACCCCCTCCTCAATCCTCCCCCGCAGACGGGAGAGGAGGTCAGAGCAGACGGGAGAGGAAGGGTGAGAGTGTACTTCTTAGATGCTCCGCCGCCCGCGGGTGATGCGCCCCCCCTCAGTCCTCCCCCGCAGACCCCCTCCTCAATCCTCCCCCGCAGACGGGAGAGGAGGCCAGACCCCCTCCTCAATCCTCCCCCGCAGACGGGAGAGGAGGCCAATCCTCCCCCTCAGGTCCTCTCGCCCGTCTGCGGGAGAGAGTTAGAGAGAGGGTCTGCGGCGGCCCCTAGATCCGGTAGCGGTAGCCGCCGGCGATCTGGTCGCGGTTCAAGCGGCGGTTGAGGTGCAGACCCTCCAGCACGAACTCGATGGCCGACGCCACCTCCGGGCTGTCCGTGCCGACGCCCAGCTTGCCGAGGGCGCCCGAGAAGCCCTCGGCGAGGTCGCTGAGCGCCACGACGTAGGACTTGGAGGGCAGGTCCGCGCCCGTGTCGAACGTCTGGCCCGTCTCGAAGGCCATGAGCAGGCCGTCGAAGTCCGAGGGGACGAAGTAGCGGTCGAAGATGTTGAGGACGGCCTTCTTGGTCAGGTCGCCGAGGATCTTGCCCTCGCGGCCCTCCTCCATCGTCTCCAGCTCCACCTTGCCGAGGGTGGACGCGATCATGAACGACAGGTCCGTCACGCGCGGGGCCGCGTGCGGCTCGCCCTCGGCGATGGAGCGCCGGAGCGCGTTCGCCACCACCGTCTCGTAGTTCGCTATCGACACCCGCACGCTCACGCCCGAGCGCTGGTTGATCTCCGGGTGCCTGCGCGCGAGGGACGTGAACTCCGCCAGCAGCTCCTTCATGTAGCGCGGCACGACGACCCGCTCATCGATATCGGGGAAGCTCGTCCGCTCCGCCTCCATGATGGCGATCTCCTGCTCGAGGTCCTGGGGGTAGTGGGTGCGTATCTGGGCCCCGTAGCGGTCCTTCAGCGGAGTGATGATGCGCCCGCGGTTCGTGTAGTCCTCCGGGTTTGCGCTGGCGACCACGAACACGTCGAGGGGCAGGCGGATGCGGTAGCCCTTGATCTGGACGTCCCGCTCCTCCATGAGATTGAAGAGGCCGACTTGGATGCGCTCCGCCAGGTCCGGCAGCTCGTTGATGCAGAAGATGCCCCGGTTCGTGCGCGGGATGAGGCCGTAGTGGATGGCCAGCTCGTCCGACAGATACCGCCCCTCGGCGATGCGGATCGGGTCCACGTCGCCGACCAGGTCCGCTATCGAGATGTCGGGTGTGGCGAGCTTCTCGCCGTACCGCTTGTCGCGCCCCACCCACTCGACGGGGGTGTCGTTCCCCTCGGCGGCGATGAGCTCCTGCGCGTACTTCGAGATGGGGGAGAGGGGGTCGTCGTTGACCTCGCTCCCCTTCACGACGGGTATCTCCTCGTCGAGGAGGTCGACGAGGGCGCGGATCATGCGGGACTTGGCCTGCCCGCGCTCGCCGAGGAGGATGATGTCCTGGCCGGCGAGGAGCGCGTTCTCGACCTGTGGGATGACCGTCTCCTCGTAGCCGACGATGCCGGGAAAGACGGGCGCGCCCTTTTCGAGGCGTTTGATGAGATTGCGGCGGAGCTCCTCGCGGACCGGCAGGACGCGATATCCGCTCTTTTTGAGGGCCCCGAGGGTAGCCGGCTTCTTTTTGGCGGTGGCCATGTAACACACTCCCCGATTCCGCGCGTTCGCCGCGCGCCCCGCCATTTTACACGGCGCGGCCCCTCCGCGCGTCGCTGCGCTCGCGCCTCCCCCCTCCTCAGTCCTCCCCCGCAGACGGGAGAGGAGGCCAGAGCAGACCCCCTCCTCAGTCCTCCCCCGCAGACGGGAGAGGAGGCCAGAGCAGACCCCCTCCTCAGTCCTCCCCCGCAGACGGGAGAGGAGGCCAGAGCAGACCCCCTCCTCAATCCTCCCCCGCAGACGGGCGAGGAGGCCAGAGCAGACCCCCTCCTCAGTCCTCCCCCGCAGACGGGAGAGGAGGCCAGAGCAGACCCCCTCCTCAATCCTCCCCCGCAGACGGGAGAGGAGGCCAGAGCAGACCCCCTCCCAACTCCCTCCCCCAGGATGGTGGAGGGAGTTGGGAGCAGACGGGAGAGGAGGCCAGAGCAGACCCCCTCCCCAGCCCTCCCCCAGGATGGTGGAGGGAGTTGGGAGCAGACGGGAGAGGAGGTTAGACCCCCTCCACCGCCCCTCCGGTCCTCTCGCCCGTCTGCGGGAGAGAGTTAGAGAGAGGGTCTGCGCCCGCGTTTGGCGCGGAAAAGACGCGCGCGTTCACTCGTGAAATGAGGCAGGCCCACGAGTGGAGTGCGGGAGAACGTGCGAAAAAGTGAGTCAAAGTGAGTCATTTACTCGTGGACCGCGGCCGCCTGCGCCGGGGCTGACTGCGCGGAGGTCCGACACCAGGGTAGGGGCGGCGGAGCGCCAAGGGAAGGGGCAGATGTCACCGGCGCTCGTGCTAGAATGCGCGCATGATGGCGATGGAAGAGCGAGTCAGCAGGCTGGAGGGCGCCTACGAACAGGTGGACCGCCGCCTGGGCGATCTGTCGGCGTCCATGGAACGTTTGGAGGCGAGGCTCGACTCCATGGACACAAGGCTCGACGCCATGGGCGCAAGGCTCGACGCGAAGTTCAACACGCTGATCGGGGTCATGGCCACCATGGGCATAGCCGTCGCCGGCGGCATCGTCCTCCTCGCCCTCAGGATTCCCTAGGCCACACGCCTCTTGTGCGCGTCGCTGCGCTCGCGCCTCCCCCCTCCTCAATCCTCCCCCGCAGACCCCCTCCCCAGCCCTCCCCCAGGATGGTGGAGGGAGTTGGGAGCAGCTCCCCCAGGATGGTGGAGGGAGTTGGGAGCAGACGGGAGAGGAGGTTAGAGCAGACCTCCAGTCCTCTCGCCCGTCTGTGGGAGAGAGTTAGAGAGAGGGTCTGCGGCGCCCCCCACCTCAATCCTCCCCCGCAGACCCCCTCCCCAGCCCTCCCCCAGGATGGTGGAGGGAGTTGGGAGCAGACGGGAGAGGAGGTTAGAGCAGACCTCCAGTCCTCTCGCCCGTCTGTGGGAGAGAGTTAGAGAGAGGGTCTGCGGCGCCCCCCACCTCAATCCTCCCCCGCAGACGGGAGAGGAGGCCGGAGCAGATGGGGGAGGGGGCCCCCCCACCTCAATCCTCCCCCGCAGACGGGAGAGGAGGCCAGAGCAGACCCCCTCCCCAGCCCTCCCCCAGGATGGTGGAGGGAGTTGGGAGCAAGCGGGAGAGGAGGCCAATCTCTCGCCCGTCTGCTCCGGTCCTCTCGCCCGTCTGCTCCGGTCCTCTCGCCCGTCTGCGGGAGAGAGTTAGAGAGAGGGTCTGCGGGAGAGAGTTAGAGAGAGGGTCTGCGGGCGGGAGAGGCCCCTCCGGTCCTCTCGCCCGTCTGCGGGAGAGAGTTAGAGAGAGGGTCTGCTCCGGTCCCCCCCTCCTCAATCCTCCCCCGCAGACGGGAGAGGAGGCCAGAGCAGACGGGCGAGGAAGCCAATCCTCCCCCTCAGGTCCTCTCGCCCGTCTGCGGGAGAGAGTTAGAGAGAGGGGTCTGCGGGAGAGAGTTAGAGAGAGGGGTCTGCGGGAGAGAGCTAGAGAGAGGGGTCTGCGGGAGAGAGTTAGAGAGAGGGTCTGCTCCGGTCCCCCCCCCCTCCTCAATCCTCCCCCGCAGACGGGAGAGGAGGTCAGAGCAGACTTCCGGTCCTCTCGCCCTCCCATTCTCTCTCCTGTCTGCAGGGGAGAGCTAGAGAGGGGGGCGGGGGAGAGTTAGAGAGAGGGCCCCCCCACCAATCTTGGCAAACCCTCGGAAATACGCGTCACAACCGATTGACAGCCCCCGCGCCCCTTCCCTATAGTCGCTGCGGTTATAGGGCGTTCCCGCCCGCTAACCGGGCCGGTATCCCGCCCGCGCGGCTGACGAGCCGCATCGACGGGACTCCGGCGCTACCGGCGCCTCCAGGGGCTCAACGCCCCGCCGAGGCCGCAGAGAGGAGTCGGCGCTAGGCGCGGAATCACTCCGCACATGCGTCTGACCAAGGTTGACAGATTGGCTGACGGACTGATACAAATCGTCGTAGTCCACGCGTGCGGGCCGTGCTCGATGCACTCGGCCGCGCGCCCACGAGCAAGGCCAGGCCCCATGACCCACCCAACCAGCGAGCCGCGCTCCCCCAGGGGAGGCGGCATGTGAAGAAAGAGGACCACCCTGTTCTCCAAGCGTCCCGGTTCCCGACTACACAGGCTCCACAAGGGGGTAGAAGTGAGATTCAGTAAGGCTCCATTGATAGCAACCTTGATGGCGGCGCTCGTCGCGCTGCTCGTCATCCTTCCCGCAACAGCGGCGCCTGGAACGGTGGTGTCCACTGTGGACCCCGTGACCTTGACCGTTTCCGTCCTTGACAACGACGATGATATTGCGGACACGCGAGTTGGCAACACGCTGTATGCCTCGAACGACGATGCCGCGTTCAATGAGATTCGGGTTACAGTGGTTGGCAACACCGACGACGCACCTATAACCGTTGTCAACACCTCGAATAGCAACAGGCCTCTGGTCAAAGCGAGGACCAATTTCGCAGATGCTGCAACGGAAACGGACTTTGCGTCGGGTGAATCCTTCTCCATCGTGAAGGAAGCCCCAGCAGCACCGGCAAACGCCGGCGATCCCAGCGGCGCATATATCCTTGCCCGGCATGGGAACACGATCAGCGTCACGGTCGCAGGGGCGCGGGTTAGGATTACCGTTGACGGCGAAGGGCCTCAGATATCGGGGCTGATTCCCGCGGACGGATTCACGTCCCGCTTCAACGAGGCTACGTTCTCGGCCGTCATCACGGACTCAGACTCCGGTATGCGTGGGGACAGCGGCGACGGCGATCGTGACAACGACGGAGTCAGCGAGCCTCTAACCGTTAGTGGCACCTCTGGGCAGTCCGAGGACATTGACATCAACATTGGCACGGAAGTGCAGTTCATCGCGGCTACCACAGCAGACGATGAGGGTGAGACTGCCCGACCAGCAGCTAACAGCGATGTTGACAGGAGCAGCAGCGCCAACACTGGTTGGGAAACGACCACTGATGGATACGTGTTCAGGTTCGCGCGCCCCAATCTCGTCGGCGCCGCAACCAATGAAGTGGTGTACTGGAACGTGGCGGCCCGAGACCGTGTAGGCAACGAAACGTTCTCTGACGTCGGCCCGGGCGACCCGGACAAGCACAACGGCAAGATTACGATTGACCGCCTGCCGCCTCTGTTGACGAAAGTTGAGACCGGCACGGGCTTTGACGAGGACAAAGGAGATAAGGGCGCGGAGGTTTCGGACGCCAAGTCCCTCAAGCTAACCTTTGAGAACGCCAATAACGATGGGAGTTCCTCTGGCGAGGCTGACAGCATTGACTCCTCATCTGTCTCCGAGAGCGACTTCGTCCTTGGTGGCGACGACGGAGAGAGCCTCGAGATAGACGATATCCAGGTCGAGGGCGGCTACATCTACCTCACCATGACCACGAAGATCCCGGCCGCCGCCGACGTGAGCGTTCAGATGCTTGCCGGCGTCATCACCGACAAGGCCGGGAGCCCGAACCGGCAGGCGAACATTGACGCCGACGACGGCATCGGGCCGACCTTCACCGTTGGCATTGCTGGAGTGGCCGGTCCTCGCCCGGTCACCAACGACGAAATAACGATCACCATCACCGCTGACGAGGACCTCAACGACAATCCAGTGCTCTACGTGTTCAGTCTCAAGCATGAGGCAGCTTCCGATGCCACGGCTTTGCGCACGGCAGCTGACACCGCTGACACAGCAGCAACCACGGCTGAGGAAGCCTTGGACGAGAATTCCGATCAGCAAACCAGGGATGATGCAGCGGCTTTGCGCACGACGGCTGATGAAGCTGATGCCGCAGCAGATGCAGCCGAGGTGGTAACGACCAGAGTGGACGACTTCGAGTCTGTTCCCGTGACCGGGCTCAGCACATGGACGGCGGAGTTCGCGGCGGATGACGTCGACGGCATCAGCAGCAACTCGCTGGTTGGCGTGTTAGTGACGCAGTTGGATGAGTCAACCAACAGGGGAACGACCGGCAATGTCTCGGTCCAGATTGCGGCTACCGGCGCCCCTGCTGAGGACGACCTGGTGGATATCGCGGACCTCGCAGAGGACGGCTTGCTCTTTGAGTTTGACGAGAGCATCGACGAAGACCCGACGTGGGCTCTGCATCCGAGTGAAGCAGACGAACCGGACGAGACGCAGAGTCGAAACCCGTTCTTGGAGATTACCTTCAGCGAGGGTAAGGAACTCAAGCTCAGTGATTTGGACAAGATCGACGAGGACACGGACGACGAAGTCGATGTCGACAGCCACTCCAGGATTGAGATTGTGACGGTTGAAGTGGACGGAGTGGACGCAATGGACAGTCTCAACAGGGCTAGCAACGAGAAGTTCACCCTGTCGATGTCCGACCTGGCTCTCGGGGAGCACACTGTGGCCTTGACTGCAGTGGACGATGCCGGTAATGAGACGGACACTATCGAGATTGAGTTCGAGCGTATCGCCCGCAAGAACTACGAGGTGGAACTCAGGCGTGGATGGAACTTGGTCTCGATCCCGGCCCACCCGGCCGACTCGGCCATCGACTCCGTCCTCCCAGACGACCACGCGGCGACGACCGTTCTGTCGTACCAGAATGGCGAGTGGGTCACTGCCGCCCGTGACACTGAGACGGGCGGATGGGCAGGCACGCTGACCGACATCGTGGCCGGCTACGGGTACTTCATAAGCAACGATGGGTTCGATGCGCTGTCGACGCAGATTCCCGAGGCCGACCCGACGACGCAGCTTCCGGTTGTGCCAGTCACGAGCGGATGGAACCTGCTTGGTGTGGTTGACGTCGGCCAGGGCGGGGAAGGCACGGAAGTTGATGCCGACACTTACCTGGCTAGCATTGAGTGGACGGTGGCCTACGGCTTCAACAGGAACTCCGGTACCTGGGACAAGATCATCAAGAACACCGACGACAACAATATGCTGAACGGTTCCGGCTACTGGGTGTGGGCGACGGAGGCAGGGACGCTGGTCCCGTAACCGTCACTCCTGACCCCTGACAGTGGAGCAGAAGCCTCCCTCCCCCTCGCGGGGAGGGAGGCTTTGCTTATCCCCCACCTAGCCTCCCCCGCAGACGGGAGAGGGATTTAAAGGGCCTCCCCCGCCCCCCTCTCTAGCTCTCTCCCGCAGACGGGCGAGAGGACCGGAGGGGAGGATCGAGGAGGGGGTCGGGAGGGGGGTCTGCGCCGTGACAAGAGCGCCGCGACAGACGCGCGGGGCGAGTGCTAAGCTAGCCCTATGATGGCGATGGAAGAGCGAGTCAGCAGACTAGAAGGCGCCTACGAACACCTGGCGACCAAGGCGGACCTGGCCCGGATGGAGGTCCGCTTGGCCCAGATGGAGGTCCGCCTCGTCAGATGGACGATTGGGATCATCGTCGCGGTGGCCGGCCTGACGGGGACCATCGCCTTCACCGCCGCCCGCCTCATGAGCTAAGCCGCGCCCCTCCCGTAGGGGCGTCCCTCGCGGGCGCCCTCTCCCCCGTCGTTCCCGCGCAGACCCCCTCCTCAGTCCTCCCCCGCAGACGGGAGAGGAGGCCAGAGCAGACGGGAGAGGGGCGCGGGGATTTTTCCGGTCCTCTCGCCCGTCTGCGGGAGAGAGTTAGAGAGAGGGTCTGCGGCGCGCCCCCCCCCACCTCATCCTCCCCCGCAGACGGGAGAGGAGGCCAGAGCAGACGGGGGAGGGACCCCCACCTCAATCCTCCCCCGCAGACGGGAGAGGAGGCCAGAGCAGACGGGGGAGGGACCCCCACCTCAATCCTCCCCCGCAGACGGGAGAGGAGGCCAGAGCAGACGGGAGAGGACGCGGGGGGATTTTTCCGGTCCTCTCGCCCGTCTGCGGGAGAGAGTTAGAGAGAGGGTCTGCGCCGGGGGCGCGTGCTAGAATGCGGGCATGATGGCGATGGAAGAGCGGCTCAGCAGGCTAGAGGGCGCCTACGAACACCTGGCGACCAAGGCAGACCTAGCCCAGTTGGAAGTCCGCCTCGTCAGATGGACGATTGGGATCATCGTCGCGGTGGCCGGCCTGACCGGGACCATCGCCTTCACCGCCGCCCGCCTCATGAGCTAAGCGGCGCCCCTTCCCCGTAGGGGCGTCTCTCGCGGGCGCCCTCCCCCCCGTCGTTCCCGCGCAGACCCCCTCCTCCTCAGTCCTCCCCCGCAGACGGGAGAGGAGGCCGGAAGGGAGAGGGATTGATGGCGCCCCCCTCCGGTCCTCTCGCCCGTCTGCGGGAGAGAGCTAGAGAGAGGGGGCTCCGGTCCTCTCGCCCGTCTGCGGGAGAGAGTTAGAGAGAGGGTGCTCCGGTCCTCTCGCCCGCTCTGCGGGAGAGAGCTAGAGAGAGGGTCTGCGGGCGTATGCTAGAATGGGCGCATGATGGCGACCGGGCAGCCCATAACCAGAGCCGAGCTCCGCGAGGAGCTGGCCCACGTACTAGAGCACTACGCCACCAAAGCGGACGTAGCCCGCCTTGAAGCGCGCATGGCTGAAAGCGAGGGCGAGCTCAAAGCCGCGATGGCGCAGATGGAGGTCCGCCTCGTCAGATGGGGGGTCGGCGGGATAGTCGCCGCCTCCGCCGCCGTCACCGTCATCGTCCGGCTCACCGGCTAACCCTCCCCCCCCGTCGTTCCCGCGAACGCGGGAACCCAGGTATCGGCCCCCCTCCGGTCCTCTCGCCCGTCTGCGGGAGAGAGCTAGAGAGAGGGTCTGCGGGCGTGACAAGAGCGCCGCGACAGTCCCCCGCCGCCCTGTTACACTCCTCCCATGATGGCGATGGAAGAGCGGCTCAGCAGACTAGAAGGCGCCTACGAACACCTCGCGACCAAGGCGGACGTGGCCGAGTTGCGGGCGGAGATGGCCGAGCTGCGAGGCGAGCTCATGGCCATGATGGCCCAGATGGAGGTCCGCCTCGTCAGATGGATGGTCGGGATCATCGTCGCGGCGGCGGGCGTCACCGGGACCATCGCCTTCACCGCCGCCCGCCTCATGAGCTAAGCCGCGCCCCTCCCGTAGGGGCGTCCCTCGTGGGCCCCCTCCCCCCCGTCGTTCTCGCGCAGGCGGGAACCTAGGTAACGGTGCCCCTTCACGCTCCGACGCCGCGGACGTGGCCTGGCGGCCACCCTGGATTCCCGCGTTCGCGGGAATGACGATGAGGGAGAGCGGGGGAGGACTGAGGAGGGGGGTCTTCGCGCGTGCTAGAATGCGCGCATGACGACCATGGAAGAGCGAGTCAGCAGGCTAGAGGGCGCCTACGAGCAGGTGGACCGCCGCCTCGGGGACCTGACGGCGGCTGTCGAAGGCTTGCGGACCGAGATGAACGCCCGGTTCAACGCGCTGATCGCCGTCATCGGCACGTTAGGCGTAGCCGTCGCCGGCAGCATCGTCTACCTCGCCCTCAGGATTCCCTAGCCGGCTCGTCGTTCCCGCCCCCTTCCGTCATTCCCGCGAACGCGGGAACCCAGGATGCCCCCTGTAGGGGCGTCCCTCGTGGGCGCCCTCCCCCCCCCCGTCGTTCCCGCGCAGGCGGGAACCTAGGTATCGGCGTCCCTTCACGCTCCGACGCCGCTCTCGATTGCGCTTTGGTGGGCCTGCCGGGGCGGGGGTTGGGTTCCTGGATTCCCTGAGTTCACAAACGAAGTGCAACACCAGATTAGGGTGTTGCCATGGGATACAGACAGCTCTCCATTGAGGAACGATGTGAGATTGCCCGCCTATGTGCCGAGGGCGCCCCGGTCCGGCAAGTCGCTGCAAGTCTGGATCGCGCGCCATCGACGGTTGCTCGGGAGCTGAGGCGCAATGGTCCGCGACGGGGCGTCTACCGGCCGGTGTACGCGCATGAGCAGTCCCGCGCCCGCCGCTGGTCGGGCGGACGGCTGGAACGCGAGGACGGGCTGCGCGCCTCGGTCCTGGGGGGACTGGAACGGGGGTGGTCGCCGGAGCAGATCGCGGGCCGGCTGGCTGAAGGGTCAGGCCGGTGTGTCATCTCCCACGAGAGCATCTACCGGTTCATCTATGGCCAGGTGGCGCGAGGGAAAGACTACGATTGGCGCAACTACCTGCCGCGGGGGAAGTGGAAACGGGGGAGGCGGGGGCGCAAGGGGGGGAGCTCGGTCTCCTTCATCGCCCATCGGCGGCCGCTGTCGGAGCGTCCGGGGTCGGCGGCTGACCGGCAGACGTTCGGGCACTGGGAGGCGGACCTGATGTTGTTCGGGAGGTCGGGGCCGGTGGTGCTGGCGCTGCACGAGCGCTGCTCGCGGCTGTTGCTCGCGACGCGGGCTCCTTCGAAGGCGGCGGGGCCGATCGCCGAGGCCTTGGCGCGTCTCCTGGGGCCGCTGCCGCCAGAGTTCCGGCAGACGGTGACCTTCGACAACGGGACGGAGTTCGCCCGCCACCACGAGCTCCACGCCCTGGGCATCGAGACCTTCTTCTGCGACACCCACGCGCCGTGGCAGAAGGGCGGGGTGGAGAACGGGATAGGTCGGCTGCGCCGGTTTCTCCCTCGGAAGACGGTCCTGGCGGGGTTGCCGGAGGAGCGTTTTACGTCGGTGGTGCGGGCGTACAACAATACGCCGCGCAAGTGCCTCGGCTACCGGACTCCGGCCGAGGTCTTCGCGAGCCAAGTGTTGCACTTCAAATGTGAATTCAGCTTCCCGCTTTCGCGGGAATGACGATAAGGGGCAGACGGGCGGGGGATCGCGTAGGGGCGTCCCTCGTGGGCGCCCTCCCAATGGCGTTCGCGCCCCCCTCCGGTCCTCTCGCCCGTCTGCGGGAGAGAGTTAGAGAGAGGGTCTGCGGGGAAGGACTGAGGAGGGGGTCTGCGGGCGTGACAAAACCGCCGCGACAGTCCCCCGCCGCCCTGTTACACTCCTCCCATGATGGCGATGGAAGAGCGGCTCAGCAGGCTAGAGGGCGCCTACGAACACCTGGCGACCAAGGCGGACCTAGCGGAGCTCAAGGGCGAGCTCACGGCCGCGATGGCCCAGATGGAGGTCCGCCTCGTCAGATGGACGATTGGGATCATCGTCGCGGCGGCCAGCCTGACCGGGACCATCGCCTTCACCGCCGCCCGCCTCATGAGCTAAGCCGCGCTCCTCCCCCGTAGGGGCGTCCCTCGTCGGCGCCCTCCCCCCCCCCCGTCGTTCCCGCGCAGGCGGGAACCTAGGTATCGGCGTCCCTTCACGCTCCGACGCCGCGGACGTGGCCTGGCGGCCCCCTGGATTCCCGCGTTCGCGGGAATGACGATAAGGGGCGGGAATGACGGTGAGGGGCAGACGGGGGGCTCCGGTCCTCTCGCCCGTCTGCGGGAGAGAGTTAGAGAGAGGGTCTGCGCCCCTTCCCTTCCCCGCCGCTTACCGGCTACCCTAGAAACCCCATGACCCGATTGCGCCGCCTCATCGCCCCCGCCGCCGCGATGCTCCTCGCCGCGATGGCCGTCCTCCCCGCCTCGGCCCAGGACGACCCGCCGCCGCTGCCGCCGGAGCCGCCGCCGGGACCGTTCATCGTCCCGCTGCCGATCCTCTTCGAGGGGACGGTCGCGCTCGACGGCCGCCCGGTCGCGGAGGGCGAGCTGACGGTCCGCATCGGGGACTGGGAGAGCCGCGCCGTGCCGGTCCGCGACGGCGCGTTCGAGTGCGCGGCGCACTGTCTCATCGGGGGTCCGCCGGGCTTCGAGTACGTCGACCGGCAGGTGACGTTCCACCTCGACGGCCGGCACGAGGCGGACTTCGCGTTCGCCTTCCCCAACCTGGACGAGCCGTCGCAGCAGCGGGTCGAGCTCAGCTTCGGCTCGCCGCCTACGCCCACGCCTCTGCCGACTCCCACGCCCGCGCCGACGCCTACCCCCACCCCTGCGCCGACGCTCGGCTCGCTCGGCCCCGCGCGCCTCTCCGCCCTCGCCGCCATAATCGTCGCGCTCGGCGCAGCGGCGGCCCTAGCCGCCGCCCTAGTGCGCCGCCGCCTCCGCGGCCGCTAGGCGGCGCGTCGGCCTTCCTCTCCCGTCTGCTCTGGCCTCCTCTCCCGTCTGCGGGGGAGGATCGAGGAGGGGGTCTGCGGGGGGATCGTGGCGTTGGTGGGCGGCAGACGCGCAGACCCTCTCTCTAACTCTCTCCCGCAGACGGGCGAGAGGATCAGACTCCCCCGCAGACGGTGGAGGGATTTCGGGGGGGAGCGTCGGCCTCCTCTCCCATCTGCGGGGGAGGACTGAGGAGGGGGTCTGCGGGATCGTGTAGGGGCATCCCTTGTGGGCGCCCTTCCCCAATGGCGTCGTGGCCCCGTCTTCGTCTCCCGTCTGCATCCGGCCTCCCTCTCCCGTCTGCGGGGGAGGATCGAGGAGGGGGTCTGCGAGGGGATCGCGTAGGGGCGTCCCTTGTGGGCGCCCTCCCCCCCGTCGTTCCCGCGAACGCGGGAACCTAGGTATCGGCGTCCCTCTGGTCCTCTCGCCCGTCTGCGGGAGAGAGTTAGAGAGAGGGTCTGCGGGCGTGACAAAACCGCCGCGACAGACGCGCGGACCGAGTGCTAAGCTAGCCGCATGATGGCGATGGAAGAGCGAGTCAGCAGGCTAGAAGGCGCCTACGAACAGGTGGACCGCCGCCTCGGCGACCTGACGGCGTCCATGGAACGCTTGGAGGCGAGGCTTGACGCCATGGGCGCGAGACTCGACGCGAAGTTCAACACGCTGATCGGGGTCATCGCCACCATGGGCATAGCCGTTGCCGGCGGCATCGTCCTCCTCGCGCTGAGGATTCCCTAGAGAAGCGTCGCCGCGGGCTGCAGGACGACCACCTGCGTCTCGTCCGGCAGGTTCGAGCGCGTCACCGTGAGCCGCGTCTGCTTCTGGGGCTCGCGCACCCCCAGCTCGCTCAGGAACCCGGCGAGGTCCCGCGCGCCCGAGCGGTTGCCCCCGTGGGCGTACAGCATCGGGATGATGATCTTCGGTTCGACGCTGTTCACGATCTCCACGGCGTCCGCGGGCGATATGCCCGTATCGCTGCCGGCGGGGACCATCAGGATATGCGGCGAGCCGATCTCGTCGACCTCCTTGTTCGTCAGCAGCCGGTCGGGGTTGCCCAGGTGACAGAACGCCAGCCCATCGGCCTCCACGGCGAAGATCGTGTTCCACCGCTGCGGCTGCCCTTCCGCCGTGCGCCGCGTCGTGCGGATCCCGCGCAGGCGCATCCCCGACGCCTCGTACTCGCCGGGGCCGTCGATAACGACGCGCGTCCCCGTCACGGCCTGCCTCGCGGAGTGGTGCGGGTCGTCGCTGCTCAGCGTGACGACGTCCGCCTGCGCGTGGGCGGGCGGGATGCTCAGTCCCAGCTCCGGGGGGAAGGGGTCCATGATGAGCGCCGCGTTCCCGACGCGGACTCTGAGCGCGGCATGGCCAAGCCAGGTGATGTCCACGCTTACCGCCCCTTCCGGCCGACGAGCGCCCAGGCGCCCGGCAGCGCGATGGCCGCCGCGTAGAGTTTGATGAGGTCGCCGATGATGAAGGGGTAGAGCCCCCACTCCAGCGCCTTGCCCCATCCGATTTCGAGGTCGTACATCAACCATAGGAGCCCGGGGACGTAGAGCACGATGTTTCCCGCCAGCATCGCGCTGACACGGCTGGTGAACCCGCCCTCGGCTAGCCGTCCGACGACCCAGGCCGCGACGATGAACCCCACGATGTAGCCGCCGCTCGCCAGGTCCCAGAACGGCTCGCCGGTCCCCTCCCACGGGAGGATGAAGTGGAACGTAACGCCGTCCGCCAGCTGTGGCGCAAAGACGGGGATGCCGATGACTCCCCACAGCGCGTAGAGCGCCAGGCTCGCGGCGCCCCGGTTCGCGCCCAGCGCTCCGCCCGCCAGCAGCACGCCCAACGTCTGGCCGGTGATCGGCACGACCGTGAACGGCAGCTTGATCGCTATCTGCGCAAGGAGCGTCACCAGGAGCGAGAAGGCAACGACGAGCAGGACGTTCTTGATTAGTCCCTGCCTCGAGGCGAAGCGTCGTGGAGATTTCGATCTGTCGGGTTGGGTCCGGGTTGCTCGCATGGGTCTCCTCCATAGGGAGTCAGCAAAGTTTACAAGAGGCTGTCTCCCATTCCAGCGGCCCCCGCGCGCCGGTTCCGGCGTATCTCGGAGGTCGGGCGCGTCGCATCAGGGACGAGAACCGCAGCCCTGCCGCGTTGACCGTTGGGGAGGGCGTGCCTAGAATGGCGCGGCGGCGCGAGAGCCGGCGGGGTGACGTGATGCAAGAGATGCTCATCGATAGCATTCGCGTGAGCCTGATGAACTACCAGCGAGTCGTGATCCTCAAGGAGCGGCACGCGAGTAGGTATCTGCCCATCTGGATAGGCTCGCCGGAGGCAGACGCCATCGCGGTCAAGCTACAGGCCGTCAGTATCCAGCGCCCCCTGACGCACGACCTGCTGGGGAACGTCATCACGACCCTCGGCGCGTCGGTCCAGCAGGTCGTCATATCCGACCTCTCGAACGACACCTTCTTCGCCAAGCTGGTCCTGGCGATGCCGGACGGCGCAAACGTTGAGGTCGATTGCCGTCCGAGCGACGCGATCGCCGTGGCGGTGCGCGGCGGTCAGCTCGTCACCGGCGCCGACGGCGAGGAGCACTGGTTCGCTTCCGTCCAAGAGGCCCAGGGATTCATCGATAAATCCGGCTACGACGCAAGCGACGAGCGCAACGAGGTCCGCTCCAAGGTGCCCATCTACGTGGAGGACGGGGTGCTCGACAGAGCGGGCATCCTGATGGACGCCGACGGCAAGGACAGCGACGACGCCCTGACCCCGCCGGGCCAGCGGCGCGCCCGCCCCGGTCCAAGGAGCGTCACCCAGGAAGAGATGGACAAGATGTCGGCCTTCTCCGAGTTCCTCGAGGACCTTCCGGGCCTCGAGGACCTAGGTAAGAAGTCCGAGTCCTGATTCTTCCGGGCGTCCCTCCACCGTCCGCGAGAGAGGCCGTGAGGGACGTATCTTTGCAGTGGCCGCCGGGATTGTGATAGGATTCACGCGGCTCCGGGCTAGCTCATGAAGCAGCGTTCGTGGTGGGTCTCAGCGGCCCAGTTCACCGGTCTTGGTTGGTACATCGCCACGGCCATCGTTGCCCCAACGCTAGCGGGAGTGTGGCTCGACGGCAGGCTCGGGACCGCCCCACTCTTCCTCCTCGTGGGGTTGTTTGGGGGCGTGTTCCTCGCCTTCTATGGCACGTACCGCCTCGCATCGAGCTACCTCACCGGCAGCCGCGATTCCGATAGAGATCGGGGGCAAGGCTGATATCGTGGCGAAGCTCGTCCTAGTGCCGGTGGTCGGGCTCGCCCTGCTGGGCGCCGGACTGGGCGCCCTCGGGGCGGGACTCCTGCCCGTCCCCGAAGTGCACATCGCGCCGCAGAAGGTCTTCGCCTTCGGCGGCTTCATCGTCACCAATACCCTCCTATCGGCCTGGCTCACCACGCTGGTCATCGTCCTCCTATTCGGTGTTGGGACACGCAAGATGAGCATCGTTCCCGGCCGCCTGCAGGGCTTTCTCGAGTTCCTTATCGAAGTGCTCTTCGGCTTCGTCAAGAGCGTTGCCGGGGAGTACTACGCCAAGCGATTCTTCCCTGTCCTCGCAACGATCTTCATCTTTGTGGCGTTCAACGCTTGGATGGCGCTGCTGCCCATCTACCCCACGGTGGGATTCAGGGCCGAAGGCGCGGACCACGTGACGACGCACCTGCTACGGAGCGCGGGGACGGACATCAACATGCCCTTGGCCCTCGCAATCGTCTCGTTCCTGTTCTTCGAGAGCTGGGGCTTCCGCGCCCACAAGCTGGGGTACTTCAAGGAGTTCTTCCGCTTCGGGAACCCCATCCAGACGTTCATTGGTCTGTTGGAGCTCGTGAGCCACTTCATCCGCCTCATCAGCTTCACGTTCCGTCTCTTCGGAAACATGCTGGCCGGAGAGATCGTTCTGTTCATGATGACGTTCCTGACGATATTCATGACGCCCATCATCTTCTATGGACTCGAGATCCTCGTGGGAGGCGTGCAGGCGATGGTGTTCATGGGGCTCACCCTGGTCTTCACCGTCATGGCCGTCTCGTCCCAGGGGGAACATGAAGAAGAGCATGCCTAATCAAGCCGGATCAAAGGAGGTCTGAACATGGATATCGCGCCGGAAGCAGCGAAGTGGCTGGGAGTCGGCCTGGCGGGGCTCGGTCTATTCGGGGTTGGCATCGGCCTGGGAATCCTGGGCAACGGGGCAATGAACGCCCTCGGCAGGAACCC
The DNA here is from genome assembly GCA_965219425.1 of Dehalococcoidia bacterium. Taxonomy (GTDB): domain Bacteria; phylum Chloroflexota; class Dehalococcoidia; order Lucifugimonadales; family Australimonadaceae; genus S5-327. Next base: position 1,942,193 of record OZ244741.1, on the reverse strand, counting down.
GGAAGCGCGAGACGCCATCGCGCCGAACATGATTTTGGCGCTCGCTTTCACTGAGGCCATCGGCATCTACGGCCTGGTGATGGCTATTCTGCTGATTTTCGTCGCGTAGCGGCGGAGTCGGCCAACGTATTGAAAAGAAGGAGGCGGCCAACGTGCTGGGAGCACCCCTGTTAGCCGAAGAAGCAAGCGGCATAGGCGCGCTGGGCATCGACGTCACGAGCTTGATCGTCTACTTGGTGAACTTCGCCGTGTTGGGCGTCATCCTCTATTTCTTCGCGTACAAACGCATCCTCGGGATGCTGGACGCCCGCTCCGCTCGAATCCGGGAGAGCCTGGAAGAGGCGGACCGGGTGCGCCGCGAGTCCCAGGAGCAGCAGGAATCGATGCAGCGCACCCTCGACGAGGGGCGGCAAGCGGGGCAGCAGGTGCTTGCCGAGGCGCGGGAAGCCGCGGAACGGTACCGCGGGCAGCAGGCGGAGCAAGCGCGCGGCGAGGCGCAGCAGATGCTCGAACGGGCCCGCGAGGAGATTCGTCAGGAGCGGGACGCTGCGCTGGAGCAGGTCAGGGCGGAGTTCGCCTCGCTTGCCGTTACCGCGGCGGAACGCATCATCCACCGCTCGGTGGACGCGAACGCTCATCGCGACCTGATCGACGAAGTGCTCGCCGAGAGCGAGTCTCGCGGGAGACAGAACTAACGTGGCCAAGGCGCCCATAGCGAAACGGTACGCGCGAGCGCTCTTTGACTTGGCGCGCGCGGATGGCAAGGAAGAAGCGTGGCTCGAAAGCCTGCAAGGCATCGAGCAGCAGCTTGCGGACCCCTCGTCGGCGCTGTTCTTCCGCGAGCCGCGCATACCGGCGGAGCGCAAGGCCGCGATCGTTGCGGAGGTTGCGGCAGGCGCCGACGCGATGGTGGGCAATTTCGTGGGGCTGCTCGTGCAGAAGCAGGTTATCGGCGTCCTTCCGTCCATCGTGCGGGAGTACAGCCAGCTCCTCAACGAGAGCCTTGGCAGAGTCCAGGCGTCGGTGACGAGCGCGGTGACAATCTCGCCTGAGCAGCATTCCCGGCTCCGGGAATCGCTCGGCGCGATGCTCGATAAGCAGGTGGTCCTCGACGCGCGGGAGGACCCTGACATCATCGGTGGGATAGTCGTCAGGATAGGAGACCAGGTCATCGATGGGAGCGTGCGCGCTCGCCTCGACGGCCTGCGTCAGAGCCTGGGGCGCGAGTCGCTGGCCTCGACGGCGTAAGAGAGAACGGAGGAGCGGGTATGACCACTCGCGGGCAAGATATCGCTGCCGTGCTCAAGCGGCAGATCGAAGAGTTCGGCGGCGAGACGACCCTCACTGAGGTGGGCGCCGTGGTGGGGGTCGGGGACGGCATTGCGACCATCCACGGCCTGGGCAAAGTCGGTTTCGGCGAGCTCTTGGAGTTCCCGAGCGGCGTGGCTGGTCTGGCGCTGAACCTGGAGGAGGACCTTGTCGGCGCGGCCGTCATGGGCCCCGACACCGACGTGAAAGAGGGCGACCTCGTCAAGGCGACGGGCGAGATTGCCCGCGTGCCGATCGGCGATGCGCTCCTCGGACGCGTCGTGGACCCGCTTGGCAAACCGCTGGACGGCAAGGGACCGGTGAAGACGGACGGCGTCCGGCCCATCGAGATTGTCGCGCCGAACGTCGTGGTCCGCCAGTCGGTGAACACTCCGGTCCAGACCGGTATCAAGTCGATCGACGGGATGATTCCGATAGGCCGCGGCCAGCGGGAGCTGATCATCGGCGACCGCTTCACGGGCAAGACGGCCATCGCTGTCGACACGATTATCAACCAGAAGGGCCAGGACCTTCTCTGCATTTACGTGGCCGTAGGCCAGAAGCAGAGCAAGGTTGCCCAGATTCAGGCGACGCTGGAAGAGAACGGCGCGATGGAGCACACGGTCATCGTGGCCGCGAACGCTTCGGACCCTGCGTCCATGCAGTACCTGGCGCCCTACGCGGGCTCGGCCATCGGCGAAGAGTTCATGGCCAGCGGACGCGACGCGCTTATCATCTACGACGACCTGACCAAGCACGCCTGGGCGTACCGGCAGATGTCGCTGCTCCTCCGCAGACCTCCCGGCCGTGAGGCGTACCCCGGCGACGTCTTCTACCTCCATAGTCGCCTATTGGAGCGGGCCGCGCGGCTCGACGAGGAGCACGGCGGCGGCTCGCTCACCGCGCTGCCCATCATCGAGACGCAGGCGGGCGACGTGTCGGCTTACATCCCGACCAACGTCATCTCCATAACGGATGGTCAGATTTACCTGGAGGCCGACCTCTTCAACAGCGGCATCCGCCCTGCCGTGAACGCGGGCCTCTCCGTCTCGCGCGTGGGCAGCTCGGCGCAGACGCGGGCCATGCGGAAGGTCGCGGGCCGGATGCGCTTGGAGCTTGCCCAGTACCGCGCCCTAGCCAGCTTTGCCCAGTTCGGCGCGTCCGACCTCGACGCGGCGACGCGCGCTCAGCTGGAGCGCGGACAGCGCCTTACGGAGCTGCTGAAGCAGCCGCAGTACCGTCCCGAGAGCCTCGGCCACCAGGTGTGCTCGATGTACGCCGCGGTGAACGGCCACATGGACGACGTGCCGGTCGATCGCGTCCGCGAGTTCGAGGAGCGGTTGCTCGGCTACCTGGACACGTCGAAACCGGAGATATTGGCGTCGATTCAGGGCCAGAGGGACATCGACGAACAGACCGAGAACGAGCTGAAGGACGCTATCGCTGCGTTCAAGGCGGCGTTCTAAGGAGCCGCGTTGCCGAGCGTACGTCAGATACGGGGCCGCATCCGGAGCGTGAGAAACACGTCGCGTGTTACGCGCGCCATGCAGATGGTGGCGGCCTCGAAGATGCGCCGCGCCCAGGAGGCCGTGACCTCCGCGCGGCCGTATGCCGAAAAGCTGCGCGTGGTGCTGGGAGGACTCGTCGCTCAAGGCCCGGGCGACTCCGACACGACGCATCCCCTGCTGGAGCGTCGCCCGGTGGCCAACGTGCTGCTGCTGGAGATCTCCCCCGACCGCGGTTTGGCGGGCGGTATGCCGGGCAACATCAACCGCGCGGCGGGCGAGTTCGTCCGGGACCAGCAGCACCCCATTTCCGTTGTTACCGTCGGCAAGAAGGCGCGCGACTTCATGGTGAGGGCAGGCGCTGACCTCAGGGCCTCGTTCACGGACATGGGCGATAGGCCGAGCATGGCGGACACGCTGCCTATCACAAGGCTCGTCGAACAGACGTACACGTCGGGCGAGGTCGACGAGGTCCACATCGCCTACACGAGGTACATCAACACGCTGCTGCAAACGCCGGTAGTCGCCCAGCTGCTGCCGATATCGACCGAGGGCCTCGAAGAGGGGCCGAGGGTCGACTACATCTACGAGCCAGACTCCGCCACAGTGCTTGGCGCGCTGCTCCCGCGGTTCTTGGAAGTGCAGGTCTACCAGGCCTTCCTGGAGAACAGCGCGAGCGAGCAGTCGGCCCGCATGGTCGCCATGCGCAACGCGACGGAGGCGGCCGAAGATATGATTGATTCCTTGACGCTGGAGCTCAACAAGGCCCGGCAGAACATGATTACCGCGGAGCTGCTCGACCTGGTGGGCGGCGCCGCCGCCCTCGAGGGCTAAGGGACTGAGGAGGAAAGGTATGGCCGAAGCAGGCGAAGGGAAGGTCGTACAGGTCATTGGGACGGTTGTCGACGTGGCGTTTCCGCCCGGCGAGCTGCCCGGCATCTTCAACGCGCTCGAGCTGGACATTAAGGGTGAGAAGCTCGTCTTGGAAGTTGAGCAGCAGATCGGCAACAGCTGGGTTCGCTGCCTGGCCCTTGGGCCGACAGAGGGTCTGACGCGCGGCGCGGTCACGAAGGACACCGGACAAGCGATCGCGGTGCCGGTGGGCGAGCCGAGCCTGGGGCGGCTCTTCAACGTCACCGGCGACCCGCTGGATGGCTTGGGCGCTGTCGACGCCAAGGAGTTCTGGCCCATCCACCGCGACCCGCCGGCCTATGAAGAGCAGAGCATGACGACGGAGGTGCTCGAAACGGGCGTCAAGGCGCTCGACCTCATCTGCCCGTTCACCAAGGGCGGGAAGGTCGGGGCCTACGGCGGCGCAGGCGTGGGCAAGACCGTCATCATCCAGGAGCTCATCCGGAACATCGCCGAGGAGCACAGCGGTTACTCAGTGTTCGCCGGGGTGGGCGAGCGCTCCCGTGAGGGGAACGACCTCTGGCACGAGATGCAGGAGTCGGGTGTTCTGAAGAACACGGTGCTCGTATTCGGCCAGATGAACGAGCCGCCCGGCGTGCGCCTCCGCATCGCCATGACCGGTCTCACCATGGCCGAGTACTTCCGCGACACCATGAATCAGGACGTGCTCCTGTTCGTCGATAACCTCTACCGTTACATCCTCGCCGGCATGGAGGTCTCCGCGCTGCTTGGCCGGATGCCTTCCGCCGTCGGATACCAGCCGACCCTGGGCACCGAGATGGGCGACCTGCAGGAGCGGATCACCTCCACCCATAAGGGCTCGATTACGTCTTTCCAGGCGATCTACGTGCCCGCCGACGACTATACCGACCCCGGCGTGTCCACGAGCTTCGGTCACTTGGACGCCGTCGTGGCCTTGGAGCGCTCCATCGCCGAGCAGGGACTCTTCCCGGCCGTTGACCCCCTGACCTCGTCATCCCGGATCCTCGACCCGCTCATCGTGGGCGAGGACCATTACAACGCCGCGCGCGGCGTGCAGGCAGTCCTACAGCGCTACAAGGACCTGCAGGACATCATCGCGATCCTGGGCATGGAAGAGCTGTCCGACGACGACAAAATCACGGTCTCGAGGGCTCGCCGTATCCAGCGGTTCCTCTCCCAGCCCTTCTTCGTCGCCGAGCAGTTTACGGGCCGCGACGGCCGCTACGTCCCGGTCACGGAGACGGTGCGCGGGTTCAAGGAGATCCTCGAAGGCAAGTACGACGACATCGCCGAGCAGGACTTCTACATGGCGGGCACGATCGACGAGGTAGTCGAGCGCTCGCAGGAGCGCGCGGCGGCGAGGGCGTAGCGTCATGCCTATGAGGCTGGAAATCGTCACGGCTGAGCGCGTCCTCTTCCAGGGGGACGTGGACGCTGTCGTCGCGCCGGGCATCGACGGGGAGATTGGCATCCTGCCGAAGCACGCCGCGCTCATGACGGTCCTCCAGGCCGGCGAGCTGCGCTACCGCACCGCTGAGGGCGAGCAGCAGTTCGCCGTCACCGGCGGTTTCGTGGATGTCCGTGGCGACCGTGTGTCGGTCCTCGCGGACGCGGCGGAGCACGTCGACGAGATTGACGCCGCGCGGGCCGAGGAAGCCGTCGCCAGGGCGAGGCAGCGTATTGCGGAGCACGGGGGCGACGTGGACATCGAGCGCGCGCTCGGCTCGCTGCGGCGCGCGCAGGTGCGGCTCAACATGACGCGACGGCGGCGGCGGGGCTCAGGGTCTCCGGAGCGCGGCCGCGGCGCCAACTAGCGCCTCTCCCTGTAGACCGCCGCGCGCCGCCCTCATTCGCTCGGCTGGCGCAGGTAGTACGTCATCGACTGGAGCGACACCACGGGGTCGACGTTCCTCACCCGTATGTTGTTCGGCACGATGGCGGACTTGGGGGCGTAGTTCAGGATGGCGCTGATGCCCGACTCCACCAGATGGTCGATGACGTCCTGGGCCACGGACGCAGGCACCGCCACGATGGCGATATGCACTCCCTCGGACTCGGCCACCTCCTTGAAATTGGCGAACGCATGGACGAGGAGGCCGCCGGCCATCTCACCGACCAGCTGGGGGTCGGAGTCGAAGGCGCAGACGACGCGGAAGCCCTCCGGCTCGAATCCGGGGTAGTTGATGATGGAGCGTCCCAGACGCCCCACGCCCACCACCGCGACATTCCAGGTCTGGTCGAGGCGGAGAATCTGTCTGAGCTGTGTGAGCAGGTGGGAGATGCTGTAGCCGCGGCCCTGCTTGCCGAAGCGCCCGAAGTAGCTGAGGTCCTTCCGTATCTGCGCCGGTGTCACCTGCAGCAGCTCGCCCAGTTGCTGCGAGCTAATGACCTCCAGCCCGCTCTCATCCAGGTGCGAGAGAGCGCGCAGGTACTGCGGCAGACGCTCGATGACGACTTCAGGAACGTCCGGTTGGCTGGTCATCGAGGGGTTCTCCCGATTGTGAAGCGTTTGTGAAGCGATAGTAATGGCCGTCACAATCGAGGGTCAAGCGGGCGGAAGGTTGAACGATGCGTATGAAGGTTAGGAGGGCTGGGCCCGTGCTATATTGCTCCCACCCCTCACCTGGCGGATGCTCAGTGCACATCGGCTCTTGTCGCCTCACATTCCGGCTCCACGGCAACGACTCCCTCAAGGGCAAGCGCCAGGTCTCGCGCTCACTCATCACGCGACTGCGGCAGAAGTTCAACCTCGCGGCTGCGGAGGTCGACGGCATGGACGAGCACCAGCGGCTCGTCATCGGCCTAGCCTGCGTGAGCAACGACCTCGGACACGTGAACGAGATGCTCGATAAGGCGGTGCGCTTCGTGGAAACGCAGGACTTCGACGCCGAGCTCGTCGACGTGGAGCGCGAGACGCTCGACTGGGCCTGATGGACGCCGCGCGCTTCGTCGAGCATCTGGGCGTGAGCTCGCTGCACAACGAGCTCGCGCACGTCGAAGAGGTCTCCCAGAGGCCCGCTGCCCACGCGCCCCTGAGCCACGACCTCGTCCCCAGCCTCGAAGCCGCGCTGTCGGCCCGTGGGCAGATGCCGCTGTACACGCACCAGGCGCACGCGATCGACACGGCGCTGGACGGGCGGGACACGGCGGTCGTCACGCCGGCGGCCAGCGGAAAGAGCCTGTGCTATCACGTTCCCGTCGCCCAAGCGCTTCTGACGGACTCGGCGGCGCGCGCGCTCTACCTCTTTCCCACCAAGGCGCTTGCCCAGGACCAGCTGCGGGGGTTGCAGGGACTGCTCCCGCCCAAGCTCGCGGCGAAGGTCGCAATTTTCGACGGCGATACGCCGTCGGCGGAGCGAAGCGGGATAAGGCGGTCGGCGCAGGCCGTGCTGACGAACCCGGACATGCTGCACTTCGGCATGCTGCCGAACCACCGAGCTTGGCCGCGACTGCTGCCGTCGCTGCGGTACGTGGTGATCGACGAGGCGCACGTATACCGCGGCGTTTTCGGCTCCCACGTCGCCAACGTGGTCCGCCGGCTGCGCAGGCTCTGCGCCCGCTACGGGAGCGACCCGGTCTTCATTCTCAGCTCGGCCACGATAGCGAACCCGGGCGAGCTGGCCGAAGGACTCATCGGCAAGCCTGTCGAGGTGATCGACGAGGACGGCGCGCCCCACGGCTCGAAGCATTTCGTGTTCTGGGACCCGCCGGTCCTCGACGAGGAGCGCGGCGTGAGGGCGAGCGCGCGGAGCGAGACCTCGCGGCTCCTCGAAATGCTGCTGCGCCGCGACGTCCGCACGCTGGCGTTCGTGCGCACGCGACGGCAGGCCGAGCTCGTCTACGTAAACGTCCGCGACCGGCTGACCGGCGGCGACGAGTCGCTGGCCAAACGGCTGCGGCCGTACCGCGCATCGTACCTGGCCGAGGACCGCCGCGAGGTTGAGCGGGGACTCCTCAACGGCGACCTGCTGGGCGTGGTGGCGACGAACGCGCTGGAGCTGGGCATCGACATCGGCGACTTGGACGCGACACTGCTCACGGGCTATCCCGGCAGCATCGCGAGCACGTGGCAGCAAGCCGGCCGCAGCGGGAGGAGCGGCGACGGCTCTCTGAGCGTGCTCGTCGCCCAGGATAATCCGCTGGACCAGTACCTGATGCGTCACCCGGACTTCTTCTTCGGACGCTCCCACGAGCACGCCCGTATCCGACCGGGCAACCCCTACGTGCTGGGGCCGCACCTCAAGGCGGCGGCCTACGAGATGCCGCTCACCCCGGCGGACGCGGCGCTTTTCGGCGGGAGCTTTGGCGCGCAGGTGGAGGCGCTGGCCGCCGAGGGCGCCCTGAACGAGCGGGACGGGCGCTGGTTCATTTCGCCGTCGGTGGAGTATCCCGCGCAGGAGATCAATATAAGGTCGCTTTCGCACGGGCAATTCCTGGCCGTCGAATCCCAGTCGGGGCGCGTGTTGGAGCACGTCGACGCCTTCTCCGCGTTCAGCCAGCTCCACCCCGGGGCAGTCTACCTGCACCAGGGCGACTCCTACGTCGTCGGATCGCTGGACCTCGACGCCGGAGTCGCCTACCTGAACAGGACCGATGCTCCCTACTACACCGAGTCGCGAGACCTGACCGACATCCGGGTCATCGAGACGCGCGCCGAGAAGGAGCTGAACGGCGCGCGGGTGTGCGTCGGCGAGGTCGAGGTCTCGCGGCGCGTCGTCGGCTACCGCAAGCGCGGCCTCTACTCGGAGCGGCCGGACGACGACTTGGGCGACGAGCTGCTCGACCTGCCGCCCTGGGAGTTCCGCACGATGGCCGTCTGGTTCGATTTGCCGGCCCCGACGTACAGCCGGGCGCTGCGCGAGCGCGTCGACCTGCCGGGCGGGCTGCACGCCATGGAGCACGCGGCGATCGGCGTGCTGCCCCTCTTCGCCCTGTGCGACCGCAACGACATCGGAGGCGTCTCCACGGCCCTGCATCCCGACACAGGCGAGCCGCAGGTGTTCATCTACGACGGGCATCCCGGCGGCGTTGGCATCGCGGAGCACGGCTACGAGGCCGTCGAGGAGCTCTTGTCGGCGACCCTCGATGCGGTGTCGCAGTGCCCGTGCGCCAGTGGCTGTCCGTCGTGCATACAGTCGCCGAAGTGCGGCAACAACAACCACCCGCTGGACAAGCGCGTCGCGCAGGAGCTGCTGCGCGGGCTGCTGGGAGCGTAGGGCCGATGCCTTCTATCAGCGAAGACGCGGGCAACGACAGCGTGGGCAGCGATAGCGTGGGCAGCGATAGCGTGGGCAGCGACAGCATGGGCAACGACAGCGTGGGCAGCGACAGCGTATGGCTGATCACCGGCGTGCCCGGTGCCGGAAAGAGCACGGTCTCGAGGGGACTTGCCCGGCGGCTTCCGAGGTCCGCGCACGTCGAGACGGACTTGGTCAGGGCGATGATCTTGTCCGGGTTCGTGAACCCCGGCGGGGAGCCTCTGGCCGAGTCCAACGCGCAGCTGGGGCTTGGCGCGCACAACGCCGCGCTCCTGGCTGATTCGTTGATGAGCTCCGGGTTCACGTCCATCATCGACGATGTCATTCTCCGGCCTCAGATGGAGCGCTACCGGGAGGTCCTCTCTCGATGGCCGCTCCGGTTCGTCGTGCTCGCGCCGCCTGTCGAGGTCGCGGTCGAGCGGGACAGCGAACGCGTCGAAAAGCACGTGGCCGAGAGGTTTGCTTACCTGGACGCGGAGCTGCGCGGGCAGATGCAAGGCCTGGGCCTCTGGCTGGACACGTCGGGCATGACCCCCGACGAGACGGTCGAAGCGATCATCCGCCGCGCCGACGAAGCGCTCCTCGCGACTCCCGCGGGCCCCCGGCCGTAGCTGTATGTGAGGAAGCCCCGCAGCCGTCATCCCGCCCCCCTTCGTCATCCCGCCCCCCTTCCGTCATCCCCCGCTCCCCCCGTCATCCCCGCTCCTCCCGTCATTCCCGCGAAAGCGGGAACCCAGGAACCCAACTTCCCTCCACCATCCTGGGGGAGGGCTGGGGAGGGGGCCCGCCTGCGGGGAACCGCGTAGGGGCGTCCCTCGTGGGCGCCCTCCTCCCTTCCGTCATCCCCGTCCCCTTCGTCATCCCCGCTCCCCCCGTCATTCCCGCGAAAGCGGGAAGCTGAATTCACATTTGAAGTGCAACACTTGGCTCGCGAAGACCTCGGCCGGAGTCCGGTAGCCGAGGCACTTGCGCGGCGTATTGTTGTACGCCCGCACCACCGACGTAAAACGCTCCTCCGGCAACCCCGCCAGGACCGTCTTCCGAGGGAGGAACCGGCGCAGCCGACCTATCCCGTTCTCCACCCCGCCCTTCTGCCACGGCGCGTGGGTGTCGCAGAAGAAGGTCTCGATGCCCAGGGCGTGGAGCTCGTGGTGGCGGGCGAACTCCGTCCCGTTGTCGAAGGTCACCGTCTGCCGGAACTCTGGCGGCAGCGGCCCCAGGAGACGCGCCAAGGCCTCGGCGATCGGCCCCGCCGCCTTCGAAGGAGCCCGCGTCGCGAGCAACAGCCGCGAGCAGCGCTCGTGCAGCGCCAGCACCACCGGCCCCGACCTCCCGAACAACATCAGGTCCGCCTCCCAGTGCCCGAACGTCTGCCGGTCAGCCGCCGACCCCGGACGCTCCGACAGCGGCCGCCGATGGGCGATGAAGGAGACCGAGCTCCCCCCCTTACGCCCCCGCCTCCCCCGTTTCCACTTCCCCCGCGGCAGGTAGTTGCGCCAATCGTAGTCTTTCCCTCGCGCCACCTGGCCATAGATGAACCGGTAGATGCTCTCGTGGGAGATGACACACCGGCCTGACCCTTCAGCCAGCCGGCCCGCGATCTGCTCCGGCGACCACCCCCGTTCCAGTCCCCCCAGGACCGAGGCGCGCAGCCCGTCCTCGCGTTCCAGCCGTCCGCCCGACCAGCGGCGGGCGCGGGACTGCTCATGCGCGTACACCGGCCGGTAGACGCCCCGTCGCGGACCATTGCGCCTCAGCTCCCGAGCAACCGTCGATGGCGCGCGATCCAGACTTGCAGCGACTTGCCGGACCGGGGCGCCCTCGGCACATAGGCGGGCAATCTCACATCGTTCCTCAATGGAGAGCTGTCTGTATCCCATGGCAACACCCTAATCTGGTGTTGCACTTCGTTTGTGAACTCAGGGAACCCAGGAACCCAACTCCCCTCCACCATCCTGGGGGAGGGCTGGGGAGGGGGCCCATCCGCAGGGGGGCAACCACGACATTTGCCCCTTACCCCAAACCCCCTCCCCCACGTACCCTTAAACCCCACAGCGAGGCCCTGCCCTGCCTCCTCTCCCGTCTGCGGGGGAGGACTGAGGAGGGGGAGGGCCCCTTTTGCATTCTCGAAATCGGGAGGCCCTACGCCATGCCCACTCAGCACGAAAACTACCTCCTTGCCATCTCTCGCGCCCTGCGGTGCGGCAACCCCGAATGCGACTGCTCCAACGACGCCGCATGCCTCCACTGCCCCATACATGACAACCCTTTCGTTCCTACCCTTCAGGTCGACTACGACTCCCAGAATGGCTTCTCTTTCCACTGCTTCTCTGGCCGGTGTGACGACGCCCGCATCGTGGAAGCCCTCGCCAAACGCGGACTCGCTCCCGACTCGTGGCTCTACGCATCAACTGGCGCCCTCGAAGTTGGCCTCAACCCGCTCTCCCTCGTCGTTCCTCACCCCCAGGACTGGCTCTGGCCCGACCGCATCCCAATGGCCGCCCTCACCCTCATCGCCGGATTTCCTGGCTCCGGCAAAACAACCATCGCCCTCGACATCGCCGCTCGCGTCTCCGCTGGCGCGCCCGCTCCCGACAATCCCCACGCCGCTTTCCTCCGCGCGCCCGTCCTTCTCGCGTCCCTCAACGGCAGTCCCGAAACCGCCGTTCCCCTCCTCCGCTCCTTCGGCGCCGACCTCGACCTCATCTACTCCGCCGACACCCTCTCCCCTCTCCACACCGGCGACTTTTCCGACCCCGACTCCTTTGCCGAATACCGAGAGAGCGCTGAGTATCAACATCAAGATAGGCCCCGTACCATCGAACCCCTATTTAACCCTTCTATGATCGAACCACTCGCGCCGCCTAGACCGCCCGCCAAACCCCCGTGGCCCGGACTCCAACCCCTCCTCCACCGCCTCGCCAATCTCATCGACCGCGGCAGCGCCGCCCTCCTCGTCGTCGACCAAGTCGAAGACTTCTCCGCCCGCACCGGCGCCCGCGTCGCAACCATCCTTGGAATGCTCAACGGACTCGCCGCCCGGACCGGCGCCGCCGTCCTCGCCACCGCCCACAACCCCGAGCAGACGCTCCCCCAGGCCGCTCGCTCCATGCGGCGACTGCTCCCCGCGGCTGCTGCCGTCTTCACTACCGCCCTCGTCGGACCCGACCGCCGCCGCTTCCTCGTCCCCCTCCGTCCCCCCATGGAAGACGCCCCTCCTCCCATCCCCTACTCCCTCGAACCCGCGACCCTCTCCTGGCGCAAACCCATACCCCCTTGGCGGCTCAACCTCATGGTCAAGAACGGCGGCAAACAGCGTGAGGCGCATGGCTTTCTCTTGCACGCTCTCGCCGACGGCCCTCAGCCCGCCTCCGGTATCAAACGCCAAGCCCATCGGCTCGGCATCTCCCGCTACCGTCTCCGACAGGCGTGCGCCGTCAACAACGTCCAATCGAGCCGCGTCGGTGGCCTCCGGTGCGGCGAAGGGGCTTGGCTCTGGAGCCTCCCGCCTGAGAAACAGCGATGAACATCGTGTTTTCGCGTTTCGTTCGCGCCCTTAAACCCAGGAAGCAGGCCGTGGCCTGCTGGAGACCCCTCTTTAAGGAGCCGAAAGTACCCCTCCGGCGACATGAATCACAGATTCTTAAGAGTAAAATCTCCATTAAGAAGCCGATTTGCTCCCGAAACACTCGCTGCCTCCCCCCTCTCCTTCCTGTGGGGTTGAGGCTGCGCTTTGCTAGACTCCGGCTGCGATGACGCACCTGGGCGGTAGAGCGGCGTATGTCTATGACGAGGCGCTGTCGCGCCACGTGCTCAGGGAGGGCCACCCGATGCGCCCCGTCCGCCTGCAGCACACCTACGAGCTGCTCCGCGCCTACAGGGCATTCGAGGACGAGAGCGCGATGCTCGTCGCGCCGCGTCCGGCGACGATGGACGAGCTGACGACCTTCCACACGGAGAGCTACGTCGACACCGTGCGCCGTCTGAGCAGCGGCGAGGCCCCCTCCTTAGTCCTCCCCCAGGATGGTGGAGGAGACGAGAAAGCCCGCCCCCAGGAAAGTGGAGGGGATTTGCGGGAGGGGCACGGCTTCTCCGAGCAGGGCGACAACCCGGTCTACCCGGGGATGTACGAGGCGGCGCTGCTCTCCACGGGAGCGTCGGTCCAGGCGGCGGAGCTCGTCGCGGACGGTGTTGCGTCGGCGGCGTTCGCTCCGGCGGGTGGGCTGCACCACGCGATGCGCGGGTGGGCCTCCGGGTTCTGCATCTTCAACGACCCCGTCGTGGCCATCAACGCTTTGCGGAAGCGCGGGCTGCGGGTGGTCTACGTGGACATCGACGCGCACCACGGCGATGGCGTGCAGGCCGCCTTCTACCGCGACACGGACGTGATGACGATTTCCCTCCATGAGAGCGGGCGCTGGCTGTTCCCCGGCACGGGCGCTGTCGCCGAACTGGGGGCTGGGGACGCGGCGGGCTATTCGGTGAACCTGCCGCTGTTTCCGTACACGGACGACGCCATCTACCTCGATGCGTTCGACCAGGTCGTCCCGCCGCTGATCGAGGCCTTCGCGCCGGACGTGCTCGCGACGCAGCTCGGCGCGGACGCCTACGTGGACGATCCGCTCACACACCTGAGTCTGAGCACGCATGGATACATGGCCGCCGTCGAGCGCCTGGGCGCGATGGGCTATCCGTGGCTGGCGTTCGGGGGCGGCGGCTACGACCTGGACGCCGTGCCTCGGTGCTGGACGCTCGCCTACGGCGCGATGCTCGGCCGCGACTGGCCCGACGAGCTGCCGGCCGAGACCGGAGCCTTCCTCGAAAGCCCGCGTCTGCGCGATGGGGAGGGGACGGCCACGGTCGACCTCGATATCCGCGCCAAGGCCCGCGCCTACGCCCAGGAGCAGGCGGACGAGATCAAGCGCCTGGTCTTCCCGGTTCACGGGTTGCGGTGATGGGGCGGGACTCCTCCCTCGCGCGTCGGTGCGCTTGCGCGTCCTCTCCCGCAGACGGGAGGGGGTGCTTTGTCCGATTTCCCGTCCTCGGAAGGGGGATTCATTGTCCTCTCCCCTGTCTGCAGGGGAGAGTTAGAGAGGGGCTCGCCTGCGCGGAATGGCCGTCCACGTTGTCCGCTCACCTTCGGCGCCGTAGACCTATCGCGGCGGGAGGCGTTGTATGAGCCAGCAGGGCCGCCGGATAGAGGTCGAGAACGTCTGGAAGGTGTTCGGCGATAGGCCGGAGCGCGCTCTCGAGCCGGAGCATGCGACGAAGAGCCGTGCGGAGCTCCGGCAGGAGCTGGGCGTCGTGATCGGCCTCAGAGACGTCTCGTTCGGCGTGAACAGCGGGGAGGTCTTCGTCGTCATGGGCCTGTCCGGCAGCGGCAAGTCGACCTTGGTGCGCTGCCTGCTCAGGCTCACGGAACCCACCATGGGGCGGATACATTTCGACGGTGAGGACATCCGGACGTACTCTGCGGAGCAGCTGGTGCAATTCCGGCGCAGCAAGGTCGCCATGGTTTTCCAGCACTACGCCCTCCTTCCGAACCGGAACGTGTTGGACAACGTGGCCTACGGTCTGGAGGTAAGGGGCCTGAGCAAGCCGGCCAGGCACGAGGCCGCGGCAGAGGCCATCGAGACGGTCGGACTCAAGGGCTGGGAAAGGAACTATCCCCGGGAGATGAGCGGCGGGATGCAGCAGCGGGTCGGCCTCGCCAGGGCGCTGGCGGTCGATGCCGACGTGCTGCTCATGGACGAGCCTTTCAGCGGCCTCGACCCCCTCATACGGAGGGAGATGCAAGACGAGCTCATCTCCCTCCAGACCGAGCTTCATAAGACCATGGTGTTCATCACGCACGATCTCAACGAAGCCCTCAAGCTGGGCGACCGCATCGCGATCATGCGGGACGGCGAGATTATCCAGGAGGGCTCGCCCGAGGAGATCGTCACGCTGCCGAGCGACGACTACGTGACCGACTTCGTGCGGGACGTGTCCAGGACAAAGGTCATTCAGGCGAAGGCGATCATGCGGGAGCCGGACGTGGTCATGTACGAACGGCAGGGCCCGCGCGCGGCCCTGCACGCCATGCAGAATCACGGCATCGACGCGGTGTTCCTGATAGCGCGCGATTTCACCCTCAAGGGAGTCCTGACGGTGGACCACGCCAGGGAGCTCGTCTCCCAGCGGAAGGAGTCCCTGGAAGGAGCGGAGGTCGTTCCGGCGATGACCACGGAGCCTGAGACCTACATCGAAGAGATCATCCCGATGGCGGCCCAGACCGAACACCCGGTAGCGGTCGTCGCCGGCAACGGGAGCCTGCTGGGCGAGATCGATAGGGGCGCCTTGCTCACGGGCATGTCGGGCGCCGTTTAGGGGAGTCGGTGGGGACTGGCGCCCCGGCGAGGCTGGCGGGGCTATCATGGCCATCAGCAAGACCAAGGAGCGCGCCGCGCCATGAAGATCGCGTCATTCGAGAGCCGGGCCGTCCGCATTCCCCGCGAGCCGGGGCCGTCCGCGTCTCGTGAGGAGGCGGACTACGTCACGCTCAAGCTGCGGACGGACGACGGCATTGAGGGCGTCGCCTACGCGGGATTTGCGTCAACGCTCGTGACCAAGGGGTTGAAGGAGGTCGTCGACTCGCTGGCGGGAGCTGTGGTTGGAGCGGATCCGCACGAGACTGGCGCAATAATTGGCCGGTTGCTCGCAAGGGCGGGGGGCGGCTCGCCTGCGGGACTGGTCACGCGCGCCGTCTCCGCGATAGACGTGGCGCTCTGGGACATCCGGGGCAAGGCGCTGGGGATGCCGGTGTGGAAGCTCCTGGGCGCGAGCTCGGGCGTCGTGCCGACCTACGCCAGCGGCTATCTGTGGCGGCACTACGACCTGGAAGCGCTCGCGTCGACGGCGGCCGACCTGGTCTCGGAGGGATTCCGGGCGATGAAGTTTCGCATGGGCGCGGAGGCGTCGGCGCAGGCGGAGCTGGCTCGGCTGCGGACGATGCGCGAGGCGGTGGGCGACGGCGTCGACCTCATGGTGGACATCAACCAGGGATGGGACGTGAACCGGACCATCACGGTGGGGCGCGGCATGGCGGAGTACGGTCTCTTCTGGCTTGAGGACCCGACGCATTTCCAAGATTATGCAGGGCTTGCGCGCATCGCGGACGCGCTGGACACGCCCATCGCGGCGGGCGAGTACCACTACGGCATCGAGCCATTCCGGCACATGCTGGAGGCGCGCTCCATCGACATCGTGATGGTCGATCTGCTGCGGGTCGGCGGCATCACGCAGTGGATGAAGGTCGCGCACATGGCGGAGGCGTACAACCTGCCGGTGGTGACGCACCTGGCGCCGGAGGTCCTGGGCCACGCTTTGGCCGCCGCGCCGAACGGGCTGTACGTCGAGCACATGCCGTGGGCATTCGCGCTGTTCGAGGAGGTCCCGCAGATCGACGCGGACGGCCGCCTCGTCATGCCCGATGCGCCGGGTCTCGGGCTCGCGTTCGATGAGGACCGTCTAGCGGCCGGCGCGCTCTAGGATAGGGGCTAGGGAGCGCGGTAGAATCGGGCGGCGATGAAGCCCGGCGACGTGATAGAGAAGCCGTGGGGCAGCGAGGAAATCGTTGACCTGTGCGAGGCGTACTGCGTTAAGCGCCTGAACGTGCGTCGCGGCCACCGGCTGAGCAAGCAGTACCACGAGCGCAAGCGCGAGACGATGATGCTGATTTCCGGCGAGGCGAACCTCATGCTCTTCGAGGAGCGCGGGAGCCGGGACATTCCAATGGAGCCCGGCGAGGCCCACGTCATCGAGCCAGGCACGGTGCACCGCGTCGAGGGGCTGTCGGAGGACGACGCGGTCATCCTCGAGGTGAGCACGACGGAGCTAGACGACGTCGTGCGGCTCCAGGACGACTATGGGCGGTAGGGAATAGGCGCAGCTTGATCTCGGGAACTCCCTCTGAACCGAGGCCGCGCTGATGGCGTCGCATTCCGGTCCCGCGGATGCCGGTCCCGTTCGCGACGATGCCCGCATCACCAGCCTCGACCTGATTCGTGGCGTGGCGGTGCTCGGCATCCTGCTGATGAACGCCGTCTCCTTCCGGTTCGGCATTGCGGCCTATCTCAACCTGAGCGTGGGCGGCTCGGAGACATGGCTCGACTGGGCCGTAGGCATCCTCGGAGAGGTCTTCGTCGACCAGAAGTTCATGGGGCTGTTCTCGCTGCTATTCGGCGCGGGGATGATCCTGTTCATCGACCGCGCCAGCTGGCGGGGAAGGCGCGCGGTCGCGCTGAACCTGTGGCGAAACGCGCTGCTGATGCTCATGGGCGTCCTGCACCTCCTTGTGTGGGACGGCGACGTGCTGACGGCCTACGCCCTATCGTCGGTCTTCCTGCTGGTCCTGCGGAAGCTGCCGAATCGGGCGCTCATCTCCGTTGGAGTCGTGGTGTTCGCGCTCTCCGCCGTCGTCGCCGTGCTGGCGCAAAATATCGCCGACACGACCGACGCATCGCTGGCGGGCATCTGGACTCCGGGCGAGATTTCGGACCAGGAGGTCACTGCGGCGATCGTTCTGCTGGGCTATTTCCTGCGGGCATTGGGGCTGATTCTCATCGGCGCCGGTCTGTATCGCACGGGCTTCATGAACGGCGGCTTGCCCGCGAGGACGTACCGGTTGACCGCGCTGGCCGGAATAGCGACCGGCTTGACGCTTGCCGTCGCCGGCGTCGTCATCACGGCGGTGAACGATTATTCGCGTGAGGTCGCATTCATCGGCCAGGTCCCCAACACGATCGGCACGATTCCCGCCTCGATGGGCTACATGAGCCTCATCATCCTCTGGAACAACCGCCCGGACAGCCCGCTCAAGCGCCGTCTGCGCGCAGTGGGGAGGATGGCGCTGACCAACTACCTGACGCAGACGGCGCTGGGGGTGCTGACCTTGACCGTCTTGCTGGGCGACGCCGACTGGGCGAACCGGAGCCCAGTCCTTGCGTTCGTGTTCGCGGTGTGGGCGCTGCAGCTGTGGTGGTCGCAGGCGTGGCTGGGCCGCTTCCTGTTCGGTCCTATGGAGTGGCTCTGGCGAGTCGCCACGTATCGAAGTGGACAGCCGCTTCGCCGCTCCCGGGATTTGCGGGCATCGTAGAGGACGCCTACGGGCGGAAGGGGGCTCTTAGCTAGCTCGTGAAGTGGCCGAGAACCGCCACAGCCAGCATAACCAGCACTGCTGCCCCCAGCGATGAGCCAATGTAGTTCCAGGTTTCGTAGGCGATCATCGAACCTCCTTCTGGCGGGTGTGGTCTAAATCATACCTCCCGGTACTCGCCTTCGATGGCGTCGTCGTCCCCGGCGGGGCCGGAGTCCGAGGGCGGAGCATCGTCGGGGGCGTCGTCGGACTCCGCTACGGCCTCGGCTTGCTGCCGGGCATAGACGGCTTCGCCGATCTTCTGGAGCGACGCGTTAAGGGCTTCGACTGCGGCGTTGAGGGACGGAACGTCGGCGTCTTCGCGGGCTAGAACGGAGCGGACGTCGGCTATCTTGGCTTCGACCTCGGCCTTGAGGTCGGCGTCGATTTTGTCGGCGAACTCGCCGAGGGTCTTTTCCGCTTGGTAGGCGGCGGTGTCGGCGAGGTTTCGGGCTTCGACGAGCTCGCGGCGGCGTTTGTCTTCCTCGGCGTGCTCCTCAGCCTCCCGCACGAGGCGTTCGACCTCGTCTTTCGCGAGGCCGGAGCTGGCGGTGATGGTGATGCGCTGCTCCTTGCCGGTGGCCTTGTCCTTGGCGGAGACGTTGAGGATGCCGTTGGCGTCGATGTCGAAGGTCACGTCGATCTGGGGGATGCCCCTGGGCGCGGGGGCGATGCCGTCGAGGTTGAAGCGGCCAATCGTCTTGTTCTCGGCGGACATGCTGCGCTCGCCCTGAAGGACATGGATCTCGACGCTCGCCTGGCTGTCCGCGGCGGTGGTGAAGGTCTCGGTCGCGGAGGTTGGGATGGTGGTGTTGCGTTTGATGAGGGGGGTGGCGACGGCGCCGAGGGTCTCGATGCCAAGGGTGAGCGGCGTTACGTCGAGGAGGAGGATGTCCTTCACCTCTCCTTGGAGCACGCCTGCCTGGATGGCGGCGCCGACGGCGACGACCTCGTCGGGGTTGACGCCTCGGTGAGGCTCCTTGGCGAAGAGTTCCTTCGCCTTTTCGATGACGGCGGGCATGCGGGTCATGCCGCCGACGAGTACGACTTCTGCGATTTCGTTGGGGGAGAGGCCAGCGTCCTTCAGCGCTTGGCGGCAGGGGCCGACGGTGCGGTCGATGAGGTCAGCGGTGAGCTGTTCCAGCTTGGCGCGACTGAGGGCGGTTGTCAGGTGCTTGGGGCCGGATGCGTCGGCGGTGACGAAGGGGAGATTGATATCGGCTTGCTGGACGGTGGAGAGCTCGATCTTAGCGCGCTCGGCGGCTTCCTTGAGGCGTTGGATGGCCATGCGGTCGTTGCGGAGGTCGATGCCCTGGTCCTTCTTGAACTCGTCGGCAAGCCACTCGATGATGCGCTGGTCGAAGTCGTCGCCGCCGAGGTGGGTGTCGCCGTTGGTGGACTTGACCTCGAAGACTCCCTCGCCGACGTGGAGGATGGAGATGTCGAAGGTGCCGCCGCCAAGGTCGAAGACGGCGATGACCTCGTCCTGCCGCTTGTCGAGGCCGTAGGCGAGGGACGCGGCTGTGGGCTCGTTGATGATGCGGAGCACGTCGAGTCCGGCGATGGAGCCGGCGTCCTTCGTGGCCTGGCGCTGGCTGTCGTTGAAGTAGGCGGGGACGGTGATTACGGCTTGGGTGATGGTCTCGCCCAGCTTCGCCTCCGCGTCGGCCTTGAGCTTCTGGAGGACCATTGCGGAGATTTCAGGCGGGGTGTGGTCCCGGTCGCCCATGGTGACCGCGACGTCGGCAGCCCTCCCGGCCTTGGTTACGTAGCCGAGAGTCTTCCTCTCGGACTCGATCTCGGCGAACTTGCGGCCGATGAGGCGCTTCACCGAGTAGACGGTGTTCTCCGGGTTGGTGACGGCTTGGCGCTTCGCGACCATGCCGACGTAGCGCTCGCCGCTCTTGGGGTTGATGGCGACCACCGACGGAGTAGTGCGGCCGCCCTCCGAGTTTTCGAGAACGAGGGGCTCGCCTGCCTCCATGACGGCCATCGCCGAGTTCGTCGTTCCTAGGTCTATGCCGATTACCTTGGCCATTCCGCAGCTCCTCGTTCTCCTTGGTTACGCAGTCGGGATACGCAGTCGTTCATTGATTGCCGTCGTTGGTCTGCTCGGGCGACTCGGCGGCTCGCGCCACTATCACTTGGGCCGGGCGGAGCACGCGGTCCTGGCTCCGGTAGCCAGAGCGGAACGTGCGGAGCACGCAGCCGGCGGGTTGGTCGTCGGTCGGTTGATGGTAGACGGCCTCGTGCTCGGCCGGGTCGAAGGCGTCGCCGGGCGTGGGTCCGAACTTCGTGACGCCTTCCGCTGAGACGAGCGCGCCCATGTTCTGGAGGACGAGCTTGACGCCGCCTCCCCAGCTATCGGGCGCGTCCTCAGGGAGGGCGTCGACTGCCCGCTCCAGGTCGTCGACGATGGGGAGGAGTCGGGATATCACCTGATTGGAGACGTTGCGGGCCAGCGCCCAGCGCTCCTCCTCGACACGCCGCTTGTAGTTCACGAAGTCAGCTTGGGAGCGCATGGCGATGGCCTTCATCTCGTCGCGCTCGCGTTCGAGCTTGGAGATAGGGTCGTCGAGCAGCTGATCCTCGGGGCTTTGTTCGGCTTCCTCTCCGCTTCCAGGGAAGGAGTGAGAGAGGGGCTGTTGATTGTCGTCTGCAAACATTCGCTTACCGCTCGTTTGAAGGGTGGGCGCGGCCGAAGAACAGGTCGAAGATGTCCTGCATGGCCTGCTCGAAGGTCGCGGGGGGCCGCGCGGCCTGGCGTTCCGCCGCGTCCATGGCGCTGGTGAGGCGGTCGAAAACGGCGAGGGCCATCTCGACGCCGGCGAGATTGAGGCGCAGCTCATCGACGAGGTGCTTGATCATGCGGAGCTTTGCGATATCGCGCTCCGAGTAGAGGCGGAGCATGCCGATGGTGCGCGAGGGTTGGACGAGGCCGACGCGCTCGTACTTCCGCAGGGTCTGTGGGTGCATGCGGAGGATGCGCGCGGCGACGCTGATGATGTAGAGGCCTTCCTCGGCGTTCCGGGGGTCTGCGTCCTCCGGGCCGGGTCCACGCTCCGGCTGCCGACGACGCACGGGGACGCCGGCGCGCTCGGCGGGGCCGATGGGCTGGAAGAGCGGACTGAAACGCTGACTGCTGGTTGGTCTGCCACGGTGCTGCATGTCGAACTTCCCGTTACTCGTGTTTAGCAGGCCTACGGAGTGGTATTGCGCTCTGTCGGGGCAAGTCGTATAGTACACATTGATATGAACCATGTCAAATAACTGCATTCGAGAAACACGGAGGGACAGGCTTGATTGGGACGGGGGCGCGACATCGCTCTAGCGATTCCGGCATCTAACCTGTACAGATAGGTCGACGAGAACCAAAGGGCGCGCCTGATCGTAGTTAGAGTGAGTGTGTAGGGAGGTGGGGCAATGATTCAGTTCAAGGCATGCCAGCGGTGTGGTGGGGACCTGCGGGAGTCGGGCGACATGTACGGCGACTACTTCCAGTGCGTGCAGTGCGGCAACATGATTGACTTGCCCCGACATCGACCTATGGTTGCCGTAGCAGACACGGAGCAGCGAGTCGACGCTGCGGCCTAAGACCCCTAGATCGCCATCGTTCATGCCCCGTCCTTCTTCGGAAGGGCGGGGTTTTCTGTTGGGCGCGAACGCTCGCCTGAGGCCACGACCTCAGGGAAGGGTGGACCATAGAAGCCGGACTTCAGCCAGTTGCCCACGTCCGTTAGGAGCCGCTGCACGTCCACCCCCGCGTACTGAGGCGCGAACGGCCTTGCGAATCTGATGGCGTCGTCGAGCAGACGACGGACGCCTTTCGGGTTGCGCCGGAGCGCGTGGGCGAAGCCGGCCCCGAGTTTGGTAAGCGCCAGGAGGAATAGCCTTTCAGGGTAGGCCGCATTGACCCACATCGCCTCCCACGTCTCGTGGCTGGCCTGGAACCGCGCCTCGTTGAACTCGTTGATTCCCCGCATGAACAAGCCGGTCGTCCCGAGGGCTGCGCCGTCGCCGACGTCGCGGGTCTGCACGACGTAGGCGAGCCACTGGGCGTCGAGGACCTGGCGTCCGCCCTGCGCGAATCGCTGCGGGGGAGGCGTAGGGGCCTGGGCCATCAGGCGCTGGTCAGGTCGTCGTAGGGGTTTTCGACTTCGAGGGACTGGTACTTGGAGGGGCACTTCACGTAGACGCGGTTAGCGGTGAAGTCGCCGTCGGGCTCGTAGGTCCCGCCGAGCACGATCTCGGAGTGGGGGTTGAAGAAGAGGTCCGGGAGTACGCCGTCGTACGTGGCCGAAAGCTGTACGCCGTTCTCCTCTAGGAAGAAGGTTGCGAGGGTGTTGTTGGCGCTGTCCCGTGAGAAGCTGCCATCGACGAGCCTTCCCTTGACCTGAACCGACTGCCCCGGGCCGACGTCGCTTTCGACGAGCTCGTCGACGGTGAGGTAGAACGAGGTGGCGGTCTGGAAAGCGGTGAAGCCGAAGTAGGCGAAGGCGGCGAGGAGCACGACGCCTAGCACGATGAGCTTGCGCCGCCGCGTGAGAACGGAGGCGATGCCTGGGGACACGGCAGGCTCGGTGTGGTGTGCGGGCGTGTACTGCATCGTGAATCTCGTCACATTGTAGCGCCTAGTGAGGAATCGTGGGTAGGGCGCGCTGCCTCCGGCCAGGCCTCCCGGACGCGCTCCCTGTCCGCAATAGAGAAAGGAGCCCCGGCTCAAGCCGGGGCTCCCAAGTTGTCCAGGCAGTTTGCGGCGCTAGTCGCTGCAACCGAAGCGGGGCTACCGAGCGACGCCTATCTGGCCGGGATGAACTCGTGCATACGGGACCTGAGGCCCCGCTTAGCGAGCTCTTTCTCGAAGAGATCGTGGACGCGGGGGTCCTCGTCTTCGTACTCGACTTGCGTGCCGCCGGCCTTTTCGGACTTGTCCATGTTCTCGTAGCTCCACATCTTGGACTCGAGGACAGGGTAGCGGGCGCCCCCGAAGTCGAAGACGAGGTAGCGGGACTGGCTCTCCGAAACGTTGAAGTGCTGGTGATAGGTGGGGCCGTCGGGCGGAGCGTAGAGGGTGCCGGGCTTCCAGTCGACGCGGACCGTGTCCACGGGGTTCTCGCCTTCCTTCCAGAGCAGGGAGTAGCCCTCGCCGGTGACGCAGAAGATATGCGCGCCCGCGTTGTGGGCGTGGGCTTTCTTATACGTGCCCTCGAAGAACTGGGAGATGTGGCAGTGCATCGAGCTGTCGCCGAGGAGGAATTGGATGTTGTTCCCGGCGGCGCCGCGCGCGAGCCAAGGGGGGAGCTCGAAGTTGACGAGCTCGGGGACGAAGTTGGTCTCCCATTGGTGCCGGCCGGGCTTGACCTGCCGGAACTCGCCCTCGCCGTCGAAATACTTCTCGGCAGCCATGCGCTCGGGGAACTGGAAAGGGTTGCTGTAGATGAAGTCCGGGTTGCGGAAGACGTTGAAGATGACGGGAAGGTCGGTGACGGCGGCGAGCCTGGCAGGCTCCGTGCCGGAGCCATTGAAAATCTGGTGTTTCGCGTTAAGCGGGATGGCGAAGATTGCGCTCGGGCCCCACTCGAAGGAGTACTTCCTACCGTCCGGGCGCTCGATGACGGTGGCGCCGCGCCCGGAGATAACGTGGATCAGCTCGTCGTGCATGTGCTGCTCGGGGTTGAGCTGTCCGCCGGGGGGAATCTCGGCCACGTAGGCGGAGAGGTAGTCGCTCTTGCCGGCGAGGTGGACGTAGGCGCCCAGTCCGCCCAGGCGCTCCCACGGCTCCAGCTCGACGGTATGACAGTCCACGGCGTAGGCCTCGTGGACGGGAATGCCCTCTTCCTTGAGGAACTCCCGGTAGGGAAAGATTCCGTAATACGGGTTGAACTCGACCTCGTCACCCATCTGGCAATCTCCTTTAGGCCGGCCGCGGATCAGGCGCGCGAACCGACGAACTCTCGCATCTTGGAATTGAGGCTCCGCTTCTGAAGCTCCTGCTCGTAGAGGTCGAGGATGCGGAGGTCCTCGTCCTGGTACTCGATCTGGTGGCCGCCTTCCTTGGCGGACTTGTCCATGTTCTCGTAGCCGACCATCTTGGACTCGAGGACAGGGTAGCGCGCGCCGCCGAATCCGAAGACCAGGTAGCGGGAGGGGCCGTCGGCGACGTTGAAGTGCTGGTGGTAGGTGGGCCCGTCGGGCGGAGCGTAGAGGGAGCCGGGCTTCCAATCGACGCGGACCGTGTCCACGGGGTTCTCGCCTTCCTTCCAGAGCAGGGAATAGCCCTCGCCGGTGACGCAGAAGATGTGGGCCCCGGCGTTGTGGCGGTGGGCCTTCTTGTACGTGCCCTGCTGGAACTCGGAGATGTGGCAGTGCATCGATGAATCGGCGAGCAAGAACTGGATGTTGTTCCCGGCGGCCCCGCGGGCGGCCCACGGCGGAAGCTCGAAGTTGATGAGCTCGGGGACGAAGTTGGTCTCCCACTGATGCCGGCCGGGCTTGACCTCGCGGAACTCGCCTTCGCCGTCGAAGTATCGGGCGGTGTCGGAGCGGGACGGGAAAGTGACAGGGTTGTCGTAGATGAAGCTTTTGTCGCGGAAAACGTTGAAGATGATGGGGAGGTCGGTGACGGCGGCGAGCCTGGCGGGTTCCGTGCCGGAGCCGTTGAATAGCTGGTGCTTCGCGTTCATCGGGATGCCGAAGATGGCTGACGGCCCCCATTCGAAGGAGTACTTCTTGCCCTCGGGCGTCTCGATGACGGTGGCGCCGCGTCCTGAGACGACGTGGATGAACTCGTCGTGCATGTGCTGCTCGGGGTTGAGCTGTCCGCCGGGGGGAATCTCGACCACGTAGGACGAGAGGTAGTCGGAGCGTCCGGCGAGGTGGATGTAGGCGCCCAGTCCTCCCATGCGCTCCCACGGCTCCAGCTCCACGGTATGGCAGTCGATGGCGTAGGCCTCGTGGATTGGGATGCCCTCGTCCTTGATGAAGTCGGTATACGGAAAGACCCCGTAGTAGGGGTTGACCTCGATCTCGTCGCCCATGTTCTCTCCTCCCTTGCGCCCGGATGCCGCGAGCGTACACGACGCGCGTCGCTGCGCCAAGACCG
This sequence comes from Dehalococcoidia bacterium, assembly GCA_965219425.1. GTDB lineage: Bacteria > Chloroflexota > Dehalococcoidia > Lucifugimonadales > Australimonadaceae > S5-327. The sequence continues at coordinate 1,916,951 of OZ244741.1, read as the reverse complement.
GGGAGTGATGGGGAGAGTGCGGCGGCGCCCAATGAGGCCGAATTAGCTTCGGTCCGGCGCATCGCGCGACCACAATAGCTCGTTTGTCCGAAGATGTCTCACTCATCCCACTCGTAACTTTCCCCGGCCTACGAGCGCGCGTGGGGGTGCTTCGCCGCTTGGGTGGTGACATTCTGAGACATCTGCTCCTGAGCGAGAGCCCGGCCCGTCGGGCTGTGGGGTCTCGCGCACGGGACCGGTGTAGGGAGAGCAGGGGTGTTGGGGGAAGGGGCAGGTGTCACAGCGGTGGGGGGAGGGGGAGCGCACTGCTGTCGCGCCACTGCGAGGATCCTGAGTTCACAAACGAAGTGCAACACCAGATTAGGGTGTTGCCATGGGATACAGACAGCTCTCCATTGAGGAACGATGTGAGATTGCCCGCCTATGTGCCGAGGGCGCCCCGGTCCGGCAAGTCGCTGCAAGTCTGGATCGCGCGCCATCGACGGTTGCTCGGGAGCTGAGGCGCAATGGTCCGCGACGGGGCGTCTACCGGCCGGTGTACGCGCATGAGCAGTCCCGCGCCCGCCGCTGGTCGGGCGGACGGCTGGAACGCGAGGACGGGCTGCGCGCCTCGGTCCTGGGGGGACTGGAACGGGGGTGGTCGCCGGAGCAGATCGCGGGCCGGCTGGCTGAAGGGTCAGGCCGGTGTGTCATCTCCCACGAGAGCATCTACCGGTTCATCTATGGCCAGGTGGCGCGAGGGAAAGACTACGATTGGCGCAACTACCTGCCGCGGGGGAAGTGGAAACGGGGGAGGCGGGGGCGTAAGGGGGGGAGCTCGGTCTCCTTCATCGCCCATCGGCGGCCGCTGTCGGAGCGTCCGGGGTCGGCGGCTGACCGGCAGACGTTCGGGCACTGGGAGGCGGACCTGATGTTGTTCGGGAGGTCGGGGCCGGTGGTGCTGGCGCTGCACGAGCGCTGCTCGCGGCTGTTGCTCGCGACGCGGGCTCCTTCGAAGGCGGCGGGGCCGATCGCCGAGGCCTTGGCGCGTCTCCTGGGGCCGCTGCCGCCAGAGTTCCGGCAGACGGTGACCTTCGACAACGGGACGGAGTTCGCCCGCCACCACGAGCTCCACGCCCTGGGCATCGAGACCTTCTTCTGCGACACCCACGCGCCGTGGCAGAAGGGCGGGGTGGAGAACGGGATAGGTCGGCTGCGCCGGTTTCTCCCTCGGAAGACGGTCCTGGCGGGGTTGCCGGAGGAGCGTTTTACGTCGGTGGTGCGGGCGTACAACAATACGCCGCGCAAGTGCCTCGGCTACCGGACTCCGTCCGAGGTCTTCGCGAGCCAAGTGTTGCACTTCAAATGTGAATTCAGCGATCCCTCTTCGCGGGAATGACGGAAGGGAGACGCACTGCGCATCCACTACTTTGACTTCGGCGCGATGGATATTGAGAAGCATGAGGGCATCATCGTTCCGATCCTAGTGAAGATGCACCGCAGCCACTCTGTCGGACACGTCTCATACTCCGAAATGATCGATGTTCTTCAGGCTTGATGTAGCGCCAAGACTGAGGAACAACGAAGCGTTCAAACCGATGCCTTAGCATCCTCAAACTTATTGGGTTTGCATACTGCCAGACTTCCCTAATCTCCAGAGCATGCGCAACGGATTGTCCTTTATAGTAAGTGTCAAAGGCTTCCTTGTCGATTCCAGTAGAGCTAGCTAATGCTTTCCAAACCTCGTCGGGTGTACCAGTCCACACCTCACCGGCACGAAATCCACCTTGCAGTTCCATCACAGGGCTTGTGACGTAAATGAACACTTCACGACCTTGCATACGTTCCAAAGATTGCCGCCGCAATTCCGCCTTCTTGATGCCGTCAAAAACCAGGCCGGAGTAGCGCGGCCTCAATGAGATTAGTAGAGGCGCTGTCGACGTAGCCATCACTCCTCCGGGTACCCAATTTCGAAGAGTTTGCGGAATGTCGCCCAAGGAATCCTTCGTGGCCCTTGAATGAAACCCTTGATATTATCAAATGCGAATGTTGTTCGTATATCGCTTAAAGGGACTCTTTTCCTAAGAGGGAAGGTATGTGAAAAACGCAGAACCATTAAGTTGCGCGAGATGTCATATTTGCTCATTGAGTACAAATGGGTCCATTCTAATGCCCCGTAGCGTCTAAATCTTTTGAAGAGCTCCTTTGGTGTATCAACTATGACCTCATCAAGGCGCGAGACGAAAACTATTTCCTTGGCGGGCTCGCTAGCGTACCATAGTATTCGTCCCGGAGGCCGCAGGAGCCTCGAGGAATTACCTGATCGGTAGTAAACATTGTCCCAGCGGAGTAGAATATTCTGATCGCCCCCGAACAAATCACGGCTTGACTGTTGCCTGTCGAAGAGATTCAAGGCGTATCCTGGCCGAATTGGTATTAGATAGTAGTTCTGTTCGGCTCCAGAGACCATAGGTGAGCAGTGCCCTTCGATATCGAGAAGATTCATATTGTTGTAAAGGACTAGCGACTCTGGGGACAGAGCCCTTATTTCGGCGAGTGCCTGATGTTTGTCAAAGACACGCGTGAAACAGAATCTTATGTATGCACCGTTGCATTCCGTGAAGCCCATCTCAGAGAGGCCTTGGATGAGTTGATGCGGCAGAGCATTGGCGTCAAGTTTGACCATGACTAAACCCTCCTGGATACAACGATAGATGGCATCAGCGACGACGAAACGCCCGAAGAGCCCTGGTTGGCCTGAAGAGGCCGCCCTGCCTAAAGATAGCGTAAGCGTCTTAGGAATAGCACGGTTGAGAACCCGAAAAGCGATAGGCTCTTTCCCTGACCACAGGATTTCCATTTCGTTGGCCGGGTCTACCAACGCTCCTTCAACCCTTGATCGCAATTGATTGAGCCGCTCTCCTGGCTGGAGAAATCGCTTGAGCGGAAAGTCAGCTAAATCGTCAGCGGCCAGGCGTCGCCAGGCCAAACGAAGTCCGGCAATGCGCTCGGGCGTGGCGGCCTGAGTGTCAGAGAGTTCCCTGGTATGAAGGATAAGTTCGGCCGGTGACAAAACCCGTAGGCCTGTGATGCTGGCTATCTGTCTTGCTTTTCTTAGCAAGGGTTGGTCCCTGGTGACAAAGATATTCACGTCCGAAGAGCCAGCCTTTGCGAGATGGTTGATATCGGATTGCTGGCCCTCAGTACTACTAGGAAGCAATTCCTTCAATGATACAGCAAGATTTTCAGCTGAAATCGGATCATGACGTATTTCAAAGAATTGACTAGCCCGGGTTCTAGCATTGTTACGCTCGCTGGCATCGGAGTTGCGATTAATCTCGGCCAGCAATTCGTCGGTATACCAGATATTTATTGAGTCGATGAAGAGATCAGAGAGCAGGGCCTTGGAAGACCGGGTGTCCTCATCATCCGGTTCATTGAAGTCAAAGAACACCTGAGAATCGACAACTACGTCGAGTACATCCTCTGAAATATTTGCCCGAAAGAGCGCTAGCTGGTCGTCGGTTGCTAGAACAAGGCGCCAACGAGTAAGGAGATATCCTTCTCTTGATCGACCGGCCTTTTCCGTAACCGGCACAAAACCTAACTTGGGCCACATATGATGGGCAGGGAAGTCGTTGCGGCAGTTGAGTGTCACGACTTTCTGGGTTGTCAAGGTCGCCTTCAAGGCCTCAAGAAGCTTCTTGGCAATGCCCTGACTTCTAAAGCTTTCTGCTACACAGAGTTGAACGATGCGAAAACGATCGTGATAAGCAGCGTAGAGCAGATACGCCGCGAGTTCGCCATCATCAGTCTGGGCTCCCAAGAGATTTTGATTGTCGATATGCTTCTCAAGAACCGTTCGGGGAAGAAACCCAATCGTCCCGCTGTTCTGTTTCATCAGCGAGTCGACTGCGTCAATGTCGACTGCCTGTAGTTGTGAGATGTCCATTACGTAACCGCCATTTGACTAGAGGAATCTTTGTCGGAGGCTACCATCGGTTGTTGTCTGGCTTGAAGCTATTTGAGCTACAGTCCTTTGTTGAGTCCATGGTTGCCAGCGCCCGAGCAGGATAGTGATGGGGGCGCCACGACGAAAGATGCTGGTGTCACAGCCGTGGGGCGCTCGGATGTTGCTTGTTCTTCCGCAGAGCAAAGGTCTCTTTGAGAGATGCTTTGGCCCAGGGTTCGGCTCGTTTAGCAAGACAGGCCGCCACGCTCCTAGCCCATGTGCGCTGGCGCGCACGCCGAATTCCTGCGTTCGAGGGAATGAAAGGAAGGAGCCCACGAGGGGTGCCCTACATAGGGTCTACTCGTCCCGCTCCGCGAGAAGCCGTCGAAGCTCCTCGATCTCGCGACGGAGGTCCCGGTTCTTTCGGGATATGTAGAAGGCGTAGGCGAAGAAGCCTGTCCAGGTGAGGAGCGCGCCCGCGAGGAGGAAGCCGAGATTGCTCTCGCCGGGCGCATCCTGGGCGGAGGCGGCGGCCATCGCCGTCGGCGCGGTGATAGCGAGGAGTAGGAGAGCGGCGAGCAGCGCTGCGAGTTTGGTCCGCATCATGTCCTGTCCGAGGGGTGCGAAGTTCCCGCCTGCGCGGGAATGACGGGAGAGGGGTCGTCGATGGTCCGGCGCAGCTCTTCGATCGTCTCCTCGTCCTTGCGCTGCGCGGTCCGTTCTGCGATGAGCGCGGCGTAGAGGACGAGGAAAGCGGCGAAGGAAAAGAGGAGGGTGGTGACCATGGCGCTTTCGAGCGAGCCCTCGGCGCCGGGGCCGGTGACGCGCTCGGGATGCAGGCCGCCCCACCAGTCCGCGGCCTTGTAGACGAACGGGACAGTCGCCGCGCCGATGATGGCGACGACGGCGGACCAGCGGCGGCCGCGGTCGGCGTCGGGGGCGTAGGCGCGGACCATGAGGTAGCCGATGAAGATGAGCCAGAGGACGAAGGTGAGCGTCCCGTTGGCGTCCCAGACCCACCACGTTCCCCACACAGGCTTGGCCCATACCGCGCCGGTGATGATGGCGGTGGTGAAGAAGACGAGGCCGACTTCAGCGGACGCGTAGGCGAGCCGGTCCCATGCGCGGCTGCGCCTCGTCAGGTAGAGGACGCTGGCCACGGCCGCCACGGCGAACGAGATGAAACTGGTGAGGACGACGGGGACGTGGAAGTAGAAGAGCCGTTGCACGATTCCCATGACGCGCTCGGTCGGCGCGTACTCGAAGATCATGTAGAGGTCAATCAGGACGAGGGCTCCGGCCAAGAGGAGCAGCCCTTGCCGCCACACGGCCGACCGCGGATCGCGGTTGGCCCTCGCTATCGCCAAGATCACTCCTCCAGCACGAATTCGAACGCCCAAGATGATAGCACGAGGAAGACGACGTCGAAGGCTACGATGAGCTGGAGCCATCGTCCGACGCCGCTCCAGCCGCTTCCGTCCAACGCTTCGCCGGTCCCTGCGACCGCGCCGATGACGATGGGCAGGACGACTGGGAGGAAGAGCAGGGGGAGCATGACCTCGCGGGCCCGCGTGTGGACGGCGAGGGCCGAGAAGAGCGTGCCGACCGCCGCGAAGCCGACCGTGGCCGCGACGGCGATGGCGATGAACCAGAGATTCAGCAGGGAGAGATCGTAGAGGACGAGGAAGACGGGGAGCATGAGTGCCTCGACGACCAGCAGGAGCGTCAGCGCGCCGAGGAGCTTGCCGAGGTAGATTGCCTCGCGGCCGACGGGCGCGAGCAGGAGTCCGTCCAGCGTGCCGCGCTCGCGCTCCAGGATGAACGTCCGGTTCATGCCGAGGACGCCCGTGAAGATGTACGCGACCCAAACGATGCCGGGCCCGACGACCGCGACGATCCGGGGGGAGGGGTCGAAGGCGAAATTGAAGATGAAGGCCACCACGAGGGAGAAGGCGAGGATGGCTGTGAAGGACTCTCGGGTGCGCGCTTCGAGGCGCAGGTCCTTCATGAACACGGCGGCAGCGGCCCGCGTAAGGGCGCTCATCAGGACGTGCTCGCCCTTCCGCTGAGCATCGCGGCGACCTCGGGCGCGGTCGTTCCCGGGGCGGCCCCGCGCGCGGTGAGGCGGCCGCCGCGCAGGACGGCGTACTCGTCGGCGACGGCCAGGCCGCGCGCCGCGTCGTGGGTCGTGAGGACGACGGTCCCGCCGCCGGAGGCGACGGCGCGCACGACGAGGTCGACCAGCTCCTGCGCCTCGATGTCGAGGCCGGAGTCGGGCTCGTCGAGGAGGAGGACGGAGGGGCGGTGGAGGAGCGCGCGGGCGATGGAGACGCGCTTGCGCATGCCGTTCGAGAGCGTTCGCACGCGGCGGCCGGCCCAGCCCTGAGCCCCGACGTCGGCGAGCACGCGCTGGACGCGCTCGTCAGCAGCGGGCGCGTCGTAGAGGCGGGCATAGAACAGGAGGTTCTCGACGGGGGTGAGGTCGTCGTACAGAAGGTCTTGGTGGCCTGCGTAGCCGACGGACGCGCGAACCAGCCGGGCCTTGGATTGGGGATCGAAGCCGGCGACGGCCACGGAGCCCTCGCCAGGCTTCACGAGGGTGGCGAGGACGCGAAGGAGAGTGCTCTTGCCGGCCCCATTGTGACCGAACAGGGCGAGGACGCGCCCCCAGCCGACGGCAAGGTCGACCGACCTGAGCGCTACGGTCCGGCCGTATGCCTTGGACACGCCTCGCAGCTCGACAGCATAGGAGTCGCCCGTCGGGGCGTTTGGAGCGTTCTCTGCCATGATGAGGCGGCGCGTCGCGCCTGGGCGCTAGTGTACCCTGCGGGTCGGCCTGGTTGGCGGGCAGACGCCCAGACCCTCTCCCTAACTCTCCCCCGTCCGCGGGGGAGAGTTAGGGAGTAGACGGGGAGAAAGGGGAGGTTAGGCGGTATGGAGGTATTTCTGCGGATCGGGGCTGCCTTCGGCCGTCGGGGCATCCCGGATGGCATGGAGGAGCGCGTGCCCGTGGGGCAGTACGTCACGCCCAAGATGCCGCTGATGAACATCAACGGCACGCCCCGAATCAACATGGCGGACTGGCGGCTGACCGTCTCCGGGGAGGTCGAGAGCCCGATCGATCTCACGTGGGACGATTTCCTGGCCCTCGCGGAACAGGAGGTCGTGGCCGACTTCCATTGCGTGACGCAGTGGTCGCGGCTGAACGTGGGCTGGGAGGGGGCGCAGGCGATGCGCGTGATTGGACTGGCGTCGCCGAACGCTCGCGCGCGTTTCGCGATGATCCACTGCTACGACGGCTATACGACGAACATAGACCTCGCCGCCCTGCGCTCGCCGGACGTGCTGTTCGCCCACCGGCAGGACGGAGCGCCTCTCGAACAGGGGCACGGCGGGCCGCTGCGCTTGGTCGTGCCGTCGCGCTACGGGTGGAAGAGCGCGAAATGGGTGAAAGGGGTGGAGCTGCTGGACGCGGATAGTCCGGGGTTCTGGGAAGTGAACGGCTACCACATGCGCGGAGACCCCTGGCGGGAGGAGCGGTTCTCGGCGTACTAGGGCGGGCTAGCCTGAAGACGCGACCTGGCTCCGGATCCGGTCTTTGAGGGACGGCGCGGGCGCTAGGCGCGGGAGGTTGCGGAGGGCGTTGACGGTGGCGAGGAAGGAGCGCACGAATTCGGGGCAGTCGGGGCAGTCGAGCAGGTGAGCGTCGAATTTCGCACGGGTCTCAGGCGGCAGCTCGTTGTCGGCGTAGTCCGAGCAGTTCTCCATTACGTCGTTGCAGTCGAAGCCAGGCTTCCCGAACAACCGGCGTAGGAACTTGAGGGGTGTGTTCATCATTTCAGGTCGTCGCGTTGGCTCATACCCGCTGCGTGAAACCCGGCTCGCCCATGCCGAGTTCCCACTTTCCTGATCCGAGAGAATGCCCCAGCGCCATCGCGCCTCGCGTATCCTTATGATGCGCCAGCGGCGGATTAAGATGCTACGCGGCCGCGGCGCCTTTCGATTATGGACGACGAAGCCTTTTCGCAGATAGTCGATCAGTACACCGACTACGCCTATAACATCGCCTACCGGATGGTGAACAACCCCGCGGACGCGGACGATGTCGTGCAGGACGCGTTCCTGTCGGCTTACCGCGCGCGCGACCGCTTCCGGGGCGACGCGCAGGTCACCACCTGGCTCTATCGGATTGTGGTGAACGCGGCGCTGCAGAAGATCCGGAAGGAGAAGCGGCCGCGCGAGATGACCCAGGGAGGCGTCGAGGAGCTGGAGGTCGCGGACTGGACCCCCGGCCCGGAGTCGGAGGCGCTGAATACGGAGCTGCGCGACAAGCTGGGGGAGGCGCTGGCGTCGCTGCCGGAGGAGATGAGAACGGCGGTGGTGCTTCGGGACGTGGAGCAGTTATCCACCGAGGAGGCGTCGGACGTCGTTGGGGTAAGCGTGCCGGCGTTCAAGGCGAGACTCCACCGTGGACGGGTGGCGTTGCGCGAGTATCTGGGGCGGTACGTGGGGCAGCGCTAGCGCCGGCCAGCGGCTGATGCGCCCAAGGCGGTTACGACTTGTCTGATTCGAGTGAGACTGGCCGAAGCGTAGTCGGTAGCCTCGTAGCGCTGTATCTGTTGTTCCTTGAGTCCGAGCCGCTTCGCCAAATCTCTCTGACTCAAGCCCTGCGCGATCCGCGCTTTTATCAGTACGACCGGCAGGTCAGCGACTATATCGAGTTCGCCCAGTTGGAACTTGCCGGCTTTCAGAGATTCGTACTCCCGCAGCTCATCCTCGAGGTCCACTAGCTGGCTCCTCAGCGCGTCCTCTTGGGCTTTGGCGATAACGGGGTGCATCCCCCCAGTCCCGCCGGGGCGCTGCCTGAGACTGTGAAGCGTCTGCGAGAACCGGTCTGCTTGTGCTCTTGTAATACAGTACTGACGTTCATTCTTGATCATATGAGGGCTCCCAGATTGATGGCGATAATCCCTTTACGCCTCCCTGAGTCCTTGTCGGTTTGGAAGAAGTCGAGAAACGACAGCCCGCCTACGCCTGCGATTATTGACGCAGGGAACAGTTCACCCATGTACTTGGCCTTCTGAGTGGCCCTCCCAGGGTCAAAGGTCAAGAGGACAGGGTCAAGGGCCGTAGGTTCAACGCCGTCCTCTTCCCAGCAAGCGTCGTAGTCGTTTGGGATATCCTTGCTCGTCACGAAGCTCCCGTTGAGATAGACGGTTCGACAGCCCGCGCTCTTCAGGTCCTCCAGCGCTGCTCTGAGTCCAGTCACGAGGCGCTGTCTCCAAGGATTGCGCCCGAGTCTGTCGATTAGCTCGCCCCAGTTGGCCCAGTGGACTCCTGGCGGCAGGAGCCCGTCTGCATTGAACTGCGGCATCATTCACACAACAATACTATTGTGTGTAAGCCCTGTCAAAGTGGGCTCATGTGCAAGGGAATGACGGGGATTGGCGATGGCGCGAGCGAAGGGGAAGCCCTGTCGCGTTACCGGGATGTGCGGCGGAGGTGGGTTCCCGGTGACAACCCTAGGAAGAGGAGGAAACCGGGCGGCTAGATGACGAAGGATTCGAGAAGGGCGTCGGAGCTCTTGGCGCTCACCCGCTCGCGGACCGCGCCGACCCGCTGGTCGAGGGAGGGACGGTCGGTGTCTTCGTAAACGAGGCCCATGGGGACTCCGCCCTGCTCGATGATGCTTCGCGCCGCGCTCTTGCTGCTCGCGTCGTGATCGTCGGGGATTTCCCAGGCAGTGCCGGGGATGCCCTGCTTCGCGTTGCCCTTGAGTTGGGCGTAGGTGTCGTTGTAGGTCGTGCAGGGGGAAGCGACGTGAACGATGGAGAAGCCGGGATGCTCCATGCCGCCCTTGATCAGGCCGGCGAGGTCTCGAGGCTTGCTGGAGTAGCCGGAGGCGATGTAGGTGACGCCAAGGGTGAGATAGAGGTCTAGGGGGCTTACCGGAGATTCGAGTTTGCCGAAGGGGGTGGAGCTCGTGACGACGTCTTCGAGGGTCGTGGGGGAGGACTGGCCTTTGGTGAGGCCGTAGACGCCGTTGTCCATGACGACGGCGCAGATGTTGAGGTTGCGGGAGGCTTGTGGGGCGATGTGCTCCATGCCGATGCTGAGGAAGTCTCCGTCGCCCGCGACGACTACTACGTTGAGGTCCTCGCGGGCCATCTTCACGCCGAGGGCGATGGGAAGCGACCGGCCGTGGATGCCGTGGAAGCCGTAGGGCTGCTCGCCCTCCAGCAGATGGACGAGGTTGCCCGAGCAGCCGATGCCGGCGACGACCACGTTGTGGGACATCGGTATCTCGTGCTCGATGTTCCAGTCCCTCATGGCGAATTCCATGGCGCGGCGGACGCCGAAGTCTCCGCAGCCGGGGCACCAGTTAAAGTCGTACTCGGGGTTCTTTGTTGTCCCGCTCATGCCTTTACCGCCTGCTTCTGCCTGGCCCCGGCCAGGCGCGCCTTGATGAGCTCGCAGAGCTCGAATGGGCGGAAGGGCAGGCCCGTGTACTGGGTGATGGCCTGGGCGTTGACGCCTTCCGACCGCAGGATGCTGGCGAGCTGGCCTTGGTAGTTCAGCTCGGGAACGATGACGAGGTCCTTCGAACGCAACTCGTCCAGCAGCGCCGTCGGCATCGGATTGAGGAACATGGTGTAGAGCCAAGAGAGGTCGACGCCTTCGGCCCGTAGCCGGTTGTAGGCCTCGAGCACGGAGCCTTTCGAGCCGCCCCACGGCATCACCGCGACGCGGGCGGAGGGGTTGTCGCTCTCGTAGGAGCCGTTGTCGAGGAGCTGGAGCTTGCTGAACCGGCGCTCCGTCATATGGATGTGATACTTGGCGAGGTGAGTCGTGTCGCCGTAGATGTCGTGCTCGGAGCCGTTGGCGACATAAGCGCCGGCGCCGCCGGGGACGGGGAAGGGCGAGATTCCCTTGGCCTCGTATCGGAGATAGCCGTTGTCGCCCTTGTAGATATTGCGGGTTTCGACGGGAATCTGAGAGAGATCGGGGCGCCGGATGTTCTGTGCCCGCTCGGCGAGGGAGTGCTCGCTGAGGATGATGACGGGGCCTTGGTAGCGCTCCGCCCAATTAAAGGCGTGGACGGCGGCGAGGAAGCACTCCTCGACGGTCCCGACCGCAATGACCGGAATCTTGGAGTCGCCGTGGGCGGGACTCAGGGAGGCCAGCAGGTCGGACTGTTCGGTCTTGGTGGGGAGGCCGGTGGCCGGGCCGCCGCGCTGGACGTCGACGATGACGCAAGGAATCTCGGCCATCCACGCCAGGCCGATGCCCTCGCCCATGAGGGTGAAGCCTGGACCGGAAGTGGCGGTCATGGATTTCTTGCCGGAGAAGCCGGCCCCGATGATGCCGGTGATGGCCTCGATCTCGGAGCTTGCCTGGTAGGCGAATTTGCCTTCGCCGACGAGGTTACGCTCCATGAAGATGAGGATGGGGGTGGCGGGAGAGATGGGGTAGCCGAAATAGAATTCGATGCCGGCGTGAAGGGCGCCGATGGAGAGGGCGTCGTTGCCCTTGATGAAAATCTGCTCGTAGTCAGGCCTGTCGGGTATGCCGAGGTCGCTGATCGAGGGTTCCTCGGCTAGGTGGGCGAGGCCAAGGTCGAGGGCCTTATGGTTCGCCTCGACGACGCCCGCTCGCCCGGCGAATCGTTGCGAGACGAACTCCTTGAAGTATTGGACGGGCATGTTGACGAGCTTAGAGAGGCCGCCCATCACCACCATGTTGGCGGCGCGGGACTCGCCGGTCTGCTTGGCGAGCTCGTCGAAGGGGACGGTGATGCATCGGTGGGCGGCGTCGTCCGGGTCGGGGGTGACGGAAGGGTCGAGGAGAATGACGCCGCCGTCGCGCACCTCGCCCCGATGTTCTTCGTAGGCGAAGTCGTTGAAAGCGACGAGGATGTCGACCATGTCCCCTGGGCTCAGGACGGGCTCCCGCGAGACGCGAGCTTGCGTCCAAGTGGGCCCTCCGAGAATCTGGGACGGGAAAGTAGCAAAGGTGAGAGCGTGGAAACCGACGCCGGTGGAAGCCCGGGCGAGCATCTCGGCGGCGGTGACGACTCCCTGGCCGCCTTCACCCGCGAAACGGACGACGACCTCACTCTGGTAGGCCATGGCTGGGATTCCTCCCGATAGTGGCGAACGGAGCCTGGAACCTGACGCGTTCAGGAGCGCGGCGCGCGCGTTAGACCTGGGAATCCGTTCGGAGCCTCAGCCACCATAGGCTATGTGTCCGGCAGAGGGAGTGTCAACTGCTGTTTTGCTCACGACGGCCGCATGGAAAGCGCACGCATCAAGCTCCGACGGGCCGAAGTGTGACGGATTCGTGCACGGTTTCCGCTACACGCAAATGGAGCCGCCGTCGGCGGCTCCCAGTCAGTTCGCGCAACTCGCTCATGTCGAGGAGAGGAGTTCACAATGGATGTACAAGGTGGGGAGAGGGGAGGGTGCTGTTCGACAGGCCCACCACGAACCGATACCTGCGTTATCGCCCACGCGGGAATGACGGAAGGGGTTTTGGGCGTTTGACACCCCCTTGGCGTCCTGTGTATTCTCGCTTCCGCTGGCGCGAGCTTGGGTTTGCCGGACCCCGTCCAGGCGATAGACATCTGGCGCGATGTCATACCCGCATTCAAACTAACCCCGGTCCGTTGATTGAGCGGAAGGGGTTGGTTTGCGCTAGGGGACAGTGAGCCGGGCTTGCCTGCATCCGCTCACGGGCGCAACAGCCGTCGCGGGCGGCCCCCGCCAAGGGCGGAATACGGAGGAGGTTGCATGGTCCAGCAGGGCGTTGAGCTTAAGAGGGGCCTTAGGGACGTCTATTTCGAGTCCACCGAGTCGAGCTTCGTAATCGGCGACATCGGCCGGCTCATCTACCGGGGCTACGATATCCACGACTTGGCCACCCAGGCCACCTTCGAAGAAGTCGTCTTCCTCATGATGAAGGGGCATTTGCCCAACAGAGCCGAGCTCGATGAGTTCGACGCCACGCTTCGGCAGTGCCGGGAGGTTCCGCAAGAAATCATCGAGGTCATAGAGCGGGTCAAGGGCGGTCACCCGATGGACGTTCTAAGGACCGCCGTCTCCGCGCTAGCCTCCTTCGACCCGGAAGTGGACGACATCTCCCGCGAAGCGACCCTCCGCAAAGGAATGAAGATCAGCGCCCAGACCCCGACAATCGTGGCGGCGCATCACCGAATCCGCACCGGCCAGCCCATCGTTCCCCCCGACCCCTCTCTCTCCCACGCAGCGAACTTCCTCTACATGCTCCTCGGCAAGCGCCCGGACGAGGACACGTCCCGTCTGATGGACAAGGACCTCATCGTCCACCTAGACCATGGCTCGAACGCCTCATCGTTCGCGGCCCGCGTCACGGCCAGCACCCTCGCCGACGTGCACGGGGCGGTCGTCACCGGAATCTCGACGCTCAAGGGCCCGCTCCACGGGGGCGCGGCGGAGGGCGTCATGAAGATGGCGCTGGAGATCGGCGACGAGGACAACGTCGAGAGCTACCTGGCGGGCAAACGGGAGCGCAAAGAGCGCATCATGGGGTTCGGGCACGCGGTCTACCGCGCGGAGGACCCTCGCGCCCGCCATCTTCGGGAGGGCTCGCGGCTCTTGGCCGAGAAGGAAGGCGACCCCAAGTGGTTCAAGATACTCAGCAGGGTCGAGGAGAATATGCGGCCGTACGCGGAGCGGGGCATCTGCGTGAACGTCGACTTCTGGGCCGGGTCCGTTTATTACCTGCTTGGCATACCCGAGGACCTGTTCATCTCCATCTTCGCCGTGGCGCGCGTGCCCGGCTACGTGGTGCAGATTCTGGAGCAGCAAAGCAAGAACATGCTCATCCGCCCGCAGATTAGGTACGACGGGCCGATGGACGTGAAGTTCGTCCCGATAGACCAGCGGGGCTAAGGCGCGGAACCATGCAGAGGGGGAGTTCGAGTATGACGCAGCAGGGGACCGAGGTAGTTGCGGCGACGGAGTCTGACTGTCCACATCATTGGGCCATCGAGAGTCCGAACGGCCCAACGAGCTATGGCACCTGCAGGCGCTGCGGGGAAGTCCGCGAGTTCAAGAACTCCATCCAGATAACGAGCTGGGAGTCGGAAGGCAGCCACGCCAACCGCAACCGCGGATAGACAGACTTCGATGCGAACGGCCTAACGCCCCGGTTCCCACCGGGGCGTTTTCTATGGAGCTTCCTACTCCCCCTGCCCCTGACACGGGATTCAGCAGCCTTCTCGTTGCAAGAGACCTTGCGCTTCTTTCAACGCGCTTGACTTTGGCAACGCGCTAGACTTTGGCGCATGGCGGGATTGTTCGGTATGACCGGCGCTGAGGATGAGGCGCGGCGGCGCATCCGTGAGCGGGGGGCGATGACATTCGCCGAGTTCATGGAGGTCGCGCTGTACTGGCCCGACGGGGGGTACTACTCGACGAGACGGGCCTTCGGGACGGCGGGAGATTTCTATACGGCGCCCCTTACGCATCCGGTCTTCGGGGCGCTGATTGCCCGGCAGCTGGGGACGATGTGGCGGTCGGTTGGCCGGCCCGAGCGGTTCTTGGTTATCGAGGCGGGCGCGGGGACGGGCAGGCTTGCCGTGGACATCATCGACCACGCGCCCGCGCTGGACGCCGGTTTCGCGAGGGCCCTGGCCTATTTGGGGGTCGAGCGACGGCCCGCTCCCCCCTCTTCAATCCTCCCTCGCAGACGGGAGAGGAGGCCAGAGCAGGCGGGGGAGAGGGCCTCCCCCGCAGACGGGGGAGGAGGGGTAACGGGGGGCATCGAGTGGGCGAAGGTCAACGGGAGTGAGTTGCCGTCCGCCGGAGGTCCCGGGGTGACGCTCGGGAACGAGCTTCTCGATGCGATGCCGGTCCACCGGGTGACGGTCGAGGAGGGCGGTCTACGGGAGCTGTTCGTTGGGCTGTCGCCGGACGGGCGTCTCGTGGAGACGGCCGGCGCTCCGTCGACGCCCGCCCTCGCCGAGCGGCTTGCGTCGCTGGGCGTGCGCCTTTCGGAGGGACATCGAGCGGAAGTCAATCTGGGCCTGCGGGCGTGGGTCGAGTCGGCGTTTGGGGCAATCGATTCCGGCTATCTGCTGCTCATCGACTACGGGCATGAGGCGTCCGACTACTACGACGAGTCACGCCGCCGGGGGACGCTGCGCTGCTATACAGGGCATACGCTCGGCATGAATCCGTACATAAACGTAGGGCGTCAGGACATCAGCGTCCACGTCGAGCTCACGTCGCTGCGCGCCGAGGCGGCTGCCGCGGGGTTCGTCGAGGCAGGGGCGACGAGTCAGGCCGGTCTGCTGCGCGGCTTGGGCATCGACGAGTACCGGCGGGACATCGCCGGGCGCGCCGATATGAGCCCCGCTGTGCGGGCGGCCAACTTGCGGCAGATCGATTCGCTGGCTGACCCCGACGGGATGGGCGCCTTCCGCGTTCTGGCGTTCGCGAAGGATGCGCCGACGGCCGGGGTGCTGGGCGTAGCGTCCGGCCCGCCGGGCCGGGCTCCGCTCTCGACCGCTGAACACATGCCGCTGGGAGCGCCTCCCCAGCCGCAATCGATGCCCACGTGGGACGAGCTGCTGCGTTAGCGGCCCCTCGCTCCTACCGCCTCCCCCGCGCTTCGCTAGGCTCGCGCGTCCCCTCCCATAGAGGGGAGGGAGTTAAGGCGGGCTGAACTCGGCGCGCAGGTCTTTCTTGAGCACTTTGCCCAGTGAGTTGCGCGGCAAGTCGTCGACGAAGATCACCTGCTCCGGACGCTTGAACCGCGCGAGCGCTTGGCACGCGTCCAGGAGTGACTCCTCGGACGGCTCGACGCCCGGCGTTGGGACGACGACCGCGACGACGCGCTCGCCCCAAGTCTCGTCCGGCAAGCCGATGACGGCGCACTCCTCGATGCCGGGGCAGGCGTGCAGCAAGTGCTCGATCTCCTCGGGAGCGACCATCTCCCCGCCTCGCTTGATGAAGTCTTTAGCGCGGCCCTCCAGGTAGAGATAGCCGTCCTCGTCCTGATAACCCAAGTCGCCCGTGTACAGCCAGCCGTCGTGGAGCGCCTGAGCGGTGGCGTCGGGCTCGCCCCAGTAGCCGCGCATGAGCCTCGGGCCGCGCGCGACGATTTCGCCCTGCTCGCCTATGCCGAGATTGCGGCCGTCTTCGTCGACCACGCGGACTTCGACGTCAGGCAGCGGCCTCCCGATGCTCGATAGGCGCCGCCGGCGCTTCTCGACGAGTTCGGGCGGGCCTTCGAGGACGTGGTCCTCAGGCGGGACCATCGCTATCGTCGAGCCGGTCTCCGTCTGGCCGAAGGCGTTGATGAACTGGACGCCGGGCAGCAGCGGGAGAGCGCGTTCAATGAGCGAAGGAGGCATCGACGCTCCGCCGTAGGTAACGACCTTCAGACTGGAGAGGTCATGGCGTTGGAAGTCGGGGTGGTCGAGGACCTGCTTGAGCATCGTGGGCACGATAAGCGCGCGCTCGATGCCGTGCTTCTCGACGAGCGCCATCCATTCGCGGGGCTCGAACTGTCGCTGAAGCACGATGGTGCGGCCCCCGTAGACGCCCGCCAGCGCCGCCTGCAGGCCCGCGACGTGGTAGAGCGGAAGCGTTAGGAGCGTGCGCTCCTCGGAGTCGGGGTCGGGCGGCTCCATGCTCGTAAGCATGAAGGAAGTGAAACTCGAATGCGACAGCATGACGGTTTTGGGGCGGCCCGTAGTGCCGGCTGTGAACAGCAGCACGGCGGTTGCATCGGGCGGTGCCTCCGGGAACGCCGTCTCTTCCGGCTCGCCGTTCGCCACGAGCTCCTCGAAGGCGCCCCATCCGGCCTGCGCGCCGCCTTCCGCCGCAAACAACGCGACTGACTCCGCGTCGCGCCGCAGCTCGTCGATGAGCGAAACGTACCGCTCGCCCGCGATCACAGCCTTCGGAGCGGCGTTCCGCAGCGGGTAGCCTACCTCCTCGCCGCGCCCCCGGAAGTTCAGCGGCGCGTAGATGGCGTCCAGCCGGGCGGCGGCGAAGTACGTCTCGAAGTGCATCGGCGTGTTGACGTCGATGACGCATATGCGGTCGCCGGCGCCGACGCCGTGAGAGGCCAGCGAGTTCGCGAGCCGGTTGGAGCGGTCCGCCAGCTCCGCGTAGGTAGTTGACCGGTCATCAAAGACCAGCGCCGGACGGTCGGGGACGATTGCCGCCGCTATGGCGAGGATGTCGTGAGTATGCAGGACCAGGCCTCCAGGCTCTATTCCCCCTTCCTCTCCCGTCTGCGGGGGAGGATTGAGGAGGGGGACGGCGTCTCAGACTAGCCGAGCGGCCAGTCGTCGCTCAAGCAGCAGGCCGTCGTCGAGCGTCATGTCTCTTCCCTCGTTGACCGCCCGCTTGACGAGCGCGAGCGCGTCGGAGGGGGCTTCGAGAACTTCGCGCAGGCGGCGTTCGGCCTGCGCCAGCAATCGTCGGCGCGGAACGACCCAGTGAGCGAGCCCGGACTCCAACGCCTCCGCTGCAGTGATACGGCGGCCCGTCAGCATCATGGCCATCGCCCGGGAATCGCCGACGATGCGCGGAAGGGCCTGCGTGCCCCCTGCGGCAGGGATGAGTCCCAGCCCGACCTCCGGCATACCGAATAAGGCGTCGGCGGAGGCGATGCGGAGGTCGCAGAGCGCCGCTATCTCGACGCCGGAGCCGAAGCAGTAGCCGTGCACCGCAGCCATCGTGGGCTTCTCCAGCTCCGCCAGCGCGGTCCACAGGTCCCTTTCCCATCGCACGCGCCGCGCTATCGCTTGCGACGGCGCGCTCCCGAACTCGGTGAGGTCCGCCCCCGCGCAGAACCCCTTCTCACCCGCGCCCGATATCAGCAGACCGCGAACGTCATCGTCATCGCGGACGGCGCCGAGGACTTCCCATAGGTCGTCTCGCATCTGGACGTTGAATGCGTTGACCGTCTCCGGCCGGTTGAGCGTCAGCAATGCAACTGCGCCGCGCTTCTCGTAGAGGACTGTGCGGAACGCGGTCATCGGCCCTCGAATCTCGGCGGGAACGGGCGCTTCTCGATGAAGCTCCGAAGCCCCTCGGTGCGGTCCGCCGTCGAGTGCAGCAGAAAGCTCAGGTCGGCTTCGAGCCGGAGCCCGTCGCCGAGGGCGAGGTCCGCGGAGGCGCGCACCGCCTCCTTGACGTACTGGGCGGCGATGGGCGCGGCCTTCGCGATTGCGGCGGCTATGGCGAAGGCTTCATCGACGCCGCCCACGGTCTGCGCGAGACCGGCCCGCGATGCCTCATCCGCTGAGAGCGGCTCGCCCGTCAGCAGCATCTGCAAGGCGCGCCCCCTTCCGGCGAGCCGGGCCAGCCGTTGCGTGCCGCCGTGCGACGGCATCCTCCCTTGGGCCGCGTGAGCCATGCGGAACGACGCCTCAGGGGATGCGATGCGGATGTCCGCCGCCAGCGCCAGCTCCAGGCCTTCCTCGTGGCACGCGCCGTCGATCCAGGCGACGGTGGGAAGACGGAGCGCGGCAAGGGCCGCGACGGGATCGTCGTTGGGCGCCCAGGCCAGGTCGGCGGGCGCGCAGTCCCACCTGCCGGAGATGAGGAGGACGCGCGCCTCCGAGGCGTCGTCCACGCCACGCAGGACAGCGGCAAGGTGCCCGAGACCGGAGTCCTCGCTCCACGTGACGCGGACGACGCCCTCCTGGGTTCCGACGACTATCCCGCTCGCGTCCGCCATCGCCTCCAGCCCTCTTTATGGAGATGTTCGGCCCGGCTTTCGCGGGTGTCAATCGAGGGCTTGCAGGGTTGGGCGGCGCAGCCCGGGGTTTGACAGGGTGCACTTGACATGCGGTCGCAACGGCCCATACCATGCTCCCGGTTAGCAGTCGGATGTGCTGACTGCTAACAGACTACCCAAGCGAGTGCTAATCGCTGATAGCTGGCGCAAGGAGGTAACCGTGGCGCGAAAGTTGCAGCCCCTGGGTGACCGCATCGTTGTGAAGGCGGTCGAACAAGAGACCCAGACCAAGAGCGGGATCTATATCCCGGACAGCGCGAAAGAGCGCCCCCAAGAGGGGAGCGTCATCGCCGTAGGACCCGGCAAGGTGAACGACGACGGCACACGGGCCGCGATGGACGTCGCGGTCGGGGACACCGTCATCTACTCGAAGTTCGCCGGCACGGAGTTCGAAGAGGACGGAGAAGAGTACCTGGTCATGAGGGAGACCGACGTCCTAGCGAAGGTTAGCTAGAAGCCGCTCACGACGCCCGGTTGGGCGCTAACTCACACACGGAGGAGCCATACATGGCAAAGCAAATCCTATTCAGCGACGATGCGCGAAAGTCGCTCAAGGCCGGCATGGACATCCTGGCCAACACGGTCAAGGTCACCCTCGGCCCCCGCGGCAGGAACGTCATCCTGGACAAGAAGTTCGGCCCGCCGAACGTCTGCTCCGACGGCGTCACCATCGCCAAGGAGATTGAGCTCGAGAACCACTATGAGAACATGGGAGCGCAGCTTCTGAAGGAAGCCGCCACCAAGACCAATGACATCGCCGGCGACGGCACGACCACCGCCACCGTCCTCGCCCAGGCGATGATTGCGGAGGGCTTCCGCAACATCACCGCCGGGGCCGATCCCATGGCCATCAAGCGCGGTATTGAGTCGGCCGTGGGCGCGGTCCGCAGCAGCATTTCCGACCAGTCCACCCCTGTCAGCGGCAAGGACCAGATTGCCCAGGTCGCTTCCCTCTCCGCTCACGACAACGAGATGGGCAACCTCATCGCGGAGGTCATGGAGAAGGTCGGGAAGGACGGCGTCATCACGGTCGAGGAAGGCAAGAGCCTCGGCTACGAGACCGAGTACGTCGAGGGCATGCAGATTGACCGCGGCTACATCTCCCCGTACTTCCTCACCGATTCCCAGCGGATGGAGGCGGCGATCGACGATCCCTACATCCTCATCACCGACAAGAAGATCTCGGCGGTCAACGACGTGCTGCCGGCTCTGGAGAAGATCCTCCAGGTCACCAAGAACCTCGTGCTCATCGCCGAGGACGTGGAAGGCGAAGCCCTCGCTACCCTCGTGGTCAACAAGCTCCGTGGCACGCTGAACTGCCTGGCCATCAAGGCCCCCGGCTTCGGCGACCGCCGCAAGGAGATGCTCCAGGACATCGCCATCCTCACCGGCGGCACCGTCCTCAGCGAAGAGGTCGGCCGCAAGCTCGACTCCGCGACGGTGGAGGACTGCGGGCGCGCCCGGCGAGTCGTCGCCACCAAGGACGAGTCCACCTTTGTAGAGGGCCACGGCACAGAGCAGTCCATCCAGGACCGCATCTCTCAGATCAAGGCCCGCATCGAGGAGACGACCTCGGACTTCGACCGCGAGAAGCTGCAGGAGCGGCTTGCCAAGCTCTCCGGCGGCGTCGCCATCATCAAGGTCGGCGCGGCTACCGAGGTTGAGCTCAAGGAGAAGAAGGCCCGTGTCGAGGACGCTCTTTCGGCCACGCGAGCGGCGGTCGAAGAGGGAATCGTCCCCGGCGGCGGCACCGTCCTCGTCCGGGCGTCCGAGGCGATCGGCGGGCTGACGCTGGAGGGCGACGAGCTCACTGGGAGCCAAATCGTGAGGCGGGCGCTCGAAGAGCCTATCCGGACGATCGCCTTGAACTCCGGGCACTCGGGCGACGTCATCGTCGTGGAGGCGAAGAAGTCCCAGGACGACTGGGGCTTCGACGCCGACGCGGGCGTATGGGGCCACATGCTGGAGCGGGGCATCGTCGACCCGGCCAAGGTCACGCGCGCCGCGGTCGAGAACTCCGCCAGCGTTGCGGCCATGGTCCTGACTACCGAGTCCGTGGTTACGGATGTCCCCGAGCCGCCGGCTGGCGCCGCCATGCCGCACCCCGACCACATGGACTTCTAGTCCAAGCCATCACAGGCAAACCCCAGAGGCCCCCGCTCTATTGCGGGGGCCTCTTCGTTGCGCTCCTCGACCCGCCCCTTCGCCGACGAGGCCTCCGCGTATGCGCTTCGCCGGCGCACAGCGACATTTGCCCATTGTCCAATCCCGTTGCGCCCTCTTACGATGGGGTGTCGTCACCTCCAACCGGAGGACCCAACCACGGGCGCCAGACTCCCGTCAGCGGCGGAGGAAGGGACATGAGTACAAAACATCATGGGTGGGGAAGTAGTTCCAAGTCCCGTGAAGCAGGCCACGGCCATGAAAACGCCCCTTGAAACCTCTGATGTTCCCTGAATTTCGGGGAAGTTCTTACTCGTAGAGGAATGTGCAACTGGGGAACTTCTTACTCGTAACCACCGTGGAACTTCCCCACTGTTGTGCGAATGGGGCAGGAAGCCGCGCAACGGTCCCGCAAACGGGGCAGCGTTAGGTGGATCGCCCTAGGGGGCAACGAGGAGCGCGGCCCTCCTTTTCTATGGCGGATTGGCGGGGTCCGCTATTGGGGATTGGAGGGGCATCCGTTATAATCAGGTGGCATTTTAAGGCATCTCTGGGAGAGGACGATTTTCGGACCACCATATGTAGTGGGTTCACCGATAGTCCACTTCTCTGCATGAACGTGAAAGGACCCGCATGGTAACGGGCAACACCGGCAACGTCAGGCTCGTTCGAATCGAAGAAGAGATGCGCAGCGCGTATCTCGACTACGCGATGAGCGTTATCGTCGCGCGCGCCCTTCCCGACGTTCGGGACGGGCTCAAGCCTGTACACCGGCGCATCCTCTACGCCATGCAGGGCATGGGCCTGCGCCCTGGCTCCTCCCACAAGAAGAGCGCCGCCGTCGTCGGCGAGGTCCTCGGAAAGTATCACCCTCATGGCGACTCCCCCGTCTACGACGCCCTCGTCCGCATGGCCCAGGAATTCTCCATGCGCCACCGGTTCATCGATGGGCAGGGCAACTTCGGCTCCGTCGACGACGACCCGCCCGCGGCCATGCGCTATACCGAGGCCAGGCTTGCTCCCATCTCCGAGCAGCTCCTCCAGGACATCGACCGCGACACCGTCGATTTCGTCGACAACTACGACGGCTCCCAGCGCGAGCCGACCGTCCTTCCCTCCCGCGTCCCCACCCTTCTCGTCAACGGCGCATCCGGCATCGCCGTGGGCATGGCTACGAACATCCCGCCGCACAACCTCCGCGAGGTATGCGACGCCCTCAGCTACCTCGTCGACAACCCGGACGCCACGGCCGACGAACTTATCAAATTCGTCCAAGGCCCCGACTTCCCAACCGCCGCGACCATCATGGGCCGCGACGGCATCGAGCAGGCCTACCACACGGGGCATGGGCGCATCGTCGTTCGCGCCAAGGCCGCCTTCGAGGACATGGAGAAGGGAGCGCGTCAGAGCATCATTGTCACCGAGCTCCCGTTCCAGGTGAACAAGGCCACCCTCGTCGAGAAGATCGCCTACCTCGCTAAGGACAAGAAGATCGATGGCATCTCCGAGGTTCGCGACGAGTCGGACCGGGAGGGGATGCGAATCGTCATCGAGCTCCAGCGCAACGCTGCGGCCAGCGTGGTGCTGAACAACCTCTACCAGCACACCACCATGCAGAGCGCCTTCCACGTCAATATGGTGGCGCTCGTCGACGGCCAGCCTCGCGTCCTCAGCCTGCGCTCCGCGCTCCAGCACTTCATCGAGTTCCGGCGGAACGTTATCCGCCGCCGCGCCGAGTACGACCTGGCCAGGACCCGCGAGCGGGCGCACATCCTCGAAGGCTTGCGCGTCGCTCTGGACAACCTGGACGAGGTCATCCGCCTCATCCGCGCGTCGGCGGACACCGAGGCCGCCCGCAACGCGTTAATGCAGGAATTCGGCCTCACCGAACCTCAGGCCCAAGCCATCCTGGAGATGCAGCTGCGCCGTCTCGCCGCTCTCGAACGCGAGCGCATCGAGAACGAGTACCAGGAGCTGATGCGGAAGATCGCCGACCTCGAGGAGCTTCTGGCCAATGCAGCCCGCGTTCTCCGAGTCATCAAGGAGGAGACCGCCGAGCTCCGCAAGACATTCGGCGAAGCCCGCCGCACCGTCGTATCGGACGAAGAAGCAAGAGACCAGACGCCCGAGGAATTGACCCCCCACGCGGACGTGGTCTTCACTCTGAGCGACCGAGGCTACGTCAAGCGTCTGCCCATCGCTCTCTATCGCCTCCAGCGCCGCGGCGGCAAGGGAGTGCGCGGTCAAGAGACACGCGAGGGGGACGCCGTCCAACAGCTCATCGTCGCCGATACGCATGACTGGCTCCTGTTCTTCACGGCCAAGGGCCGCGTGTACCGCAAGCGCGTGTTCGAGGTCGGGCAGGACGCGACTCGGCAGACGCGGGGGGCTCCCGTCCAGAACCTGATCGAAGCGATAAATCCGGCGGAAGAGACCGTGACGGCGGTTGTCGCCATTTCGGACCCGAGGGCGGACCTGTCCATCTTCATGGCCACGCGCAAGGGCGAGGTGAAGAAGATGCACCTCAGCCAGTTCCAGAACATCCGCAGCAACGGCCTAGCGGCGTTCGACCTAGAGAAGGACGACAGCCTGCTCACCGCCCGGTTGGCCGACGATGGAATGACCACCGTGCTCGTCACGCGGAACGGCAAGGGAGTGCGCTTCGAGCTCGATAAGGTTACGGAGCGTCAGACCCGGGGCGCCGGCGGCGTGCGCGGCATCCGCCTGGCGGACGACGACGAGGTCGTCGCGATGGACGTGGCCCCGCAGGAGCGGCAGATGTGTCAGCCCCACTATGCGCAGTGGCGCAAGGAGCACCCCGGCGAGGAGAAGAAAGGGCCCCTGCACCTCCCGCCGGGGGAGCGTTCCGAGCCCTGCGACATTGAGGGATGCGATCAGAAGGCGGAGTACATCCTCGGCAGCGGCCAGATGATGATTCTGAGTGAGCGCGGCTACGGGAAGCGCACGGCAGTAGGCAACTTCCGCAAGACGGGCCGCAACGTGCAGGGCGTCATCGCCATGAAGATCACCGAGAAGACCGGCCCTATCGCCGGAGCGGTGGTCACCGGCCCCGACGTCGAGGAAATCATGGTCGGCTCGCGCAAGGCGATGGTCTATCGGACGGCGATAGGGGAGATCCGGAGCCTGGGCCGCAACACGCAGGGCGTCCAGGTGATGACCAAGCTCGCCGGTGGCGACGTGGTGATCTCGATGAGCGCGTTCCGCGAGCGCACCCCCGCGGATTTCGAACAGATGCCGGAGGTCAAGGTCACGCAGCCAAAGACGAATGGCGCGGCTAGCGCGAACGGCACGGGCGCGAACGGCAAGTCCGCCTCTCCGCAGCTTGCTATGGAGCTTCCTGCCGTGGGGGACGTGCTGGAGCCCCTCGACGAGCAGGACATCGCCGGCGACCTTGCGGAGGGCGATGATCCCTCGGAGGACGGTGTGGAGTAATCAGGGTGGGCAAGGCGTGTCCCTGCCAAGACCCACGGCGCTCTGCTTGCCCAATGGCCTCTCCCTCGCGTAGAATCTTTTGGTTGCCATGGACTATGCAATCGTAGAAACGGGCGGTAAGCAGTACCGCGTCAAGCCCGGCGACTCCATCACCGTGGAGAAGCTCGCCGGCGACGAGGGGGACACCGTCGAGCTGGACAAGGTACTGCTGGTCTGCAAGGACTCGGCTGTCGCCGTGGGCCAGCCGACCGTGGACGGAGCCAAGGTCGTCGCGGAGGTTGCGGAGCAAGGCAAGGCCGAGAAGGTCATCGTGCTCAAGTACAAGCCGAAGACTCGCCACCACGTGAGGAACGGACACCGGCAGCAGGTCACGAAGCTCACGATCAAGCAGGTCGTGGGCGGCGACTAAGCGGCGGAGGCAGGCGGCGAATGGCGCATAAGAAAGCAGGCGGCAGCAGCCGGAACGGACGAGACAGCAACGGGCAGCGGCTCGGGGTGAAGCGTTTCGCAGGTCAGAGAGTCCTAGCCGGCACGATCATCACCCGTCAGCGCGGCACCAAGATTCACCCCGGCGTGAACGTCGGCATGGGCCGGGACTTCACGCTTTATGCGCTCGTGGACGGCGAGGTCAAGTTCGACCACGCCACGAAGCTCCGCAAGCGCGCGAACATTGTCCCCGCCTAGAGTAGAGAGCCACCGGACCGCTGAGGAGCGCTTCGTGAAGACAGAGATACATCCCGCCTACTATTCGGAAGCCGTCGTCACCTGCTCTTGCGGCAACACGTTCACCATCGGAGCGACCAAGCCGCAGATCAAGGTGGAGATATGCAGCGTCTGTCACCCCTTCTTCACCGGCGAGCAGCGTATCGTGGACACGGAGGGCCGCGTGGAGCGCCTCAAGAGGCGATTCAACCTCCAGTAGGCCCGAAAGAGGAGACTGTCCGACTGCCCCAGCGCAAAGACTGGGGCAGTTTCGTATCCTAAAGGCATGGCCGCAGCACAACAGCAACATTCGGTTTACGGGGGACAGGCCGTCATCGAAGGCGTGATGATTCGCGGGCGTCACGTCTACTCCGTAGCCGCCCGGCATCCCAGTGGCGCCATCAAAACCGTCACGCGCCCCGTGCCCACTTGGAGCGTCAACCGTTGGCGGCGCATACCCTTCATCCGAGGTATGCTCATCCTTTCCGAGACGCTCGTCGTCGGCATGCGCGCTCTGACCTACTCGGCCCAGGTCGCCGCCGGGGAGGACGAGAACGACGACGAGCCAATCCCGCCTTGGGCCCTCGCGCTTACGCTGGCCCTCTCCCTTGGCCTGGGCGTGGGTCTCTTCTTCATCCTGCCGCTGCTGCTCACCGCTGGGTTCATCGACCGTTTCACGGACAATTCGATAATCAGCAACACCGGCGAGGGCGTGCTCCGGCTCGTCATCTTCTTCCTCTATCTCGGCCTCGTGGGCCTCATGCCGAGCATACGCCGGGTATTCGGCTACCACGCCGCCGAGCACATGGCTGTCCACACGCATGAGGCGTTGCTGTCCTTGGAGAACAAGAATCTGCGGCTCTTCCCCGCCGCGCATCCCCGATGTGGAACTGCCTTCTTGCTCACTGTGATGATCGTGTCAATCATCGTATTCGCCTTCCTTGGCACGCCCGATCTTCCCCTGCGTATCGCCTCGCGCATCGTCCTCATCCCCGTGATTGCGGGAGTCGCCTACGAGGTCATCCGTTTCAACGCCGCGCACAGCGACAACGCCCTCGTGCGCGCCGGGACCCTGCCCAGCCTCGCTTTGCAAGCGCTGACGACCCGCCCTCCGGACGACGGTCAGATAGAAGTGGCAATCGCCGCGATGAGCGCCGCTATCGAGGGCGACGCAGCGGTCGAAGGCAACGCCGCGCCTGCGAGCGAGGCCGTTGGACCCGCCCCGACGGACGAAACCACCGAGGCGCAAACGCCCTAGACTTATCAACCGCCGCCGTTGCGAGCCTGTGAGCGGCGCAACTGCGTCCTTTGGTCGGCGAAGAAAAGGTGGACGAACATGCTGTCCGCAGAGCAGAACGAGCGCCTCACTCAAGTGTCGGCTGGCACGCCCATGGGCGAGCTGCTCCGTCGGTACTGGCATCCCATCAGCACTACCGGCCTGCTCCACGACAACCCCGTCCAACCCGTGAAGCTGCTCGGCGAGTCGCTCACGCTTTACCAAGACCGCTCCGGCCGGTTGGGTTTGTTGGCCCAGCGTTGCGCTCACCGCCGCGTCGACCTGAAGTGGGGCATTCCCCAGGACGAAGGTCTTCGGTGCGCCTACCACGGATGGACCTACGACGCGTTCGGCCAGTGCATTCTCCAGCCCAGCGAACCCGTGGAGTCGCGCTTCAAAGAGAAGGTGAGGATCGACTCGTACCCCGTACAGGAACTGGGCGGCTTGATCTGGGCGTACCTCGGCCCCGCGCCCGCGCCGCTCATCCCCCGCTGGCGGCCGCTGGTTGAGGAGAACGCGCTCCGCCACGTTGCGTGGACGGAGATTCCCTGCAACTGGCTGCAGTGCATGGAGAACTCGGTGGATCCGATTCACGCTGAGCATTTGCACGGATATCTGTGGGAGTACGTCGTTGAACGCCATGGCTTCGATGAGCCGGGCACGCTGGAACAGATCGCGCGGGGCAAGCGACGTCACGCAAAGATTGCGTTCGAGCCCCACGAGTACGGCATCCTCAAGCGGCGCCTGTTCGAGGGCCAATCGGAGGCGGACGCGCCGGACTGGACGCACGGCCATCCCCTCGTCTTCCCCAACGCCGTGACTCTCGGCGGCCCCGGCCTCTATCAGATTGAGATTCGAGTCCCGCGGGACGACGCTTCGACGTGGTCGCTCATCTATCAGGCGTATGCGCCGGGGGACGGCGTCCGCGCGCCCGAGCAGGAGTTCCTGCCGACGTTCGAGGCGCCGATAAAGGACACGCCCGACTACATCGGCGGCCAAGACATGGCGGTTTGGGCGGACCAAGGCGCGGTAATGGACCGCTCCCTCGAAATGCTGGGCGAGACGGACCGGGGACTGATTATGTACCGCAAGATGCTCGACGACCAGATACGGGTCGTCGAGGACGGTGGCGACCCGATCAACACCTTCCGCGACCCAGGCGCCAACGTGGTGCTTGGGCGCGAGCATGAGCCCGTGGAGTCCTATCAACCCGGGGCGGTGCGTCTCCGCACCTCGGGTCCTCACAGCCCCATCATGGAGCAGCTGGACCGGATAATGCTCCAGGCAGCGGAGGCGGCGAAGGCGCGCTAGACGCCAGCTTTCGAGCGCGTTGCGTCTTCCAGCATCTCTCTCGCCGCCTCGGCGAGGCTCGCCGAGTCTCCGTCTCCCAGCATCCCGGCCAATTCGGCCGCGCGTTGCTCGTCCTCCACTACCTCGGCGCCGGCGTAAGTGCGCTCTCCGTACACCGCCTTGTCGACGCGGAAGTGTCTGTCGGCGTAGGCGGCTATCTGCGCGAGGTGCGTGACGCACAACGTTTGCGCGCGTCTGGCGACGGTCCACAGCTTTCCGCCGACGACCGTTCCCGTTCGCCCGCCGATGCCCGCGTCGATTTCGTCGAACACGAGCGTCGGCACACCGGACGTGGCTTGGAGCGCGCTGTTGAGGGCAAGCATCATGCGGGAGGTCTCTCCGCCGGAGGCGACCTTGGCGAGGGGCTTCATGTCCTCGCCGGGATTCGCGCGGAGCGAGAACGATACCCGGTCGATGCCGTCGGAAGAGTAGGCGTAGCGTGCTTCGTCCGGCGCAGGGAGGCCGTCGCTCGCCCGAGTTCGTTCGACTTCAACCCCGAACGCGGCGCCGTTCAAGCCCACCTCACCGAGCTCCGCTTCGACGGCGGTCCCCAGGGAGCACGCCGCTGCTCTCCGCGCCTCGGATAGCTCCCACGCGAGCTTGCCCGCCCGGTCCATTGCGCCTGAGAGCGCTCGTGCCGCTTCGTCACGGTGTTCTTCGGCGTTGTCGATTCCTTCCAACTGGCGGCGGGCTTCATCGGCGAACGCGATGACTTCGACCTCGGAGTCGCCGTACTTACGCTTGAGGCGGCGGACGAGCTCAATGCGCTCCTCGATTTCAGACAAGCGCGCGGGGTCGGACTCGACTCCTTCGCCAAAGGAGCGCGCCTCGCGGGCCGCCTCCTCGATCTGAGCGGACGCTGACTCCAGGGCCTCGATTTGCGCGCCTAGGACGCCCGTCGGGTCGGGTGCGCGGCGGAGAGCTTGGACCGCCTCCGCGATGAGGTCGGCGGCGTTGCTCCCTTCCTCGCGGAGCATGCCGTACGCTGCGGCGCACGCCTCGTGGATGGACTCTGCGCTCACAAGGACGTTGCGCTCGCGGACCAGCGCCTCCTCTTCCCCGCGCGCCAGCCCCGCCACGTCGATCTCGTTCACCTGGAAGGCGAGCAGATCGCGCTTCTGCTCGGCGTCGCGTGCGTTGGCCACGATGGTTAGGAGCTCCTGGCGGATACGCTCCACTTCGGCGATAGCGCCCGCCACCTCCGTCCGCTGCTTGGCGAGTCCTCCGCAGTCATCCAGAACGCGGCGTTGGTAGGAGGGGTCTAGCAACGACAGGTGAGCGCCTTGCCCGTGGATGTCCACGAGGGCGTCGCCCACCGCGCGAACGATTCCAACCGGCGCCGCGCGACCGTTCAGCCGCGAGATAGTCCGGCCTTCGCGGTGAACCTCGCGGGCCAGTACGATGAGTCCCTCGTCGTCGATTTCCACATCGAGCGCGTGGAGGGCTTGTTGCACCTGCGGCTCGCCAGCCGTCGCGAACACGGCCTCGACCCTTGCAGACGCCGCGCCTGCTCGCATCAGGTCCCGGTCGGCCGCTCCGCCGAGAACGAACTCCAGCGCGTCGACGAGAAGGGATTTGCCAGCCCCGGTTTCGCCGGTGACCACATTCAAGCCCGGCGTGAAGGTAAGGCGGGTCTCTTCGATGACGGCAAGATTGCGGACGGTCAGCTCGACGAGCATGGGGTGCGATTATACGTCTGGTGTGCGCGGGCTTTCGCTCTTGACCGCGAGGTACACGCCGAGCATCACCAAAGCTCCGCCGGGGATGACCGTCCAAGGCGGGACCTCGCCGAGGACCGGAATCGCGAGCAGCGTCGCGATGATCGGCTCGGCCCTCACGGCAAGCGTTAGGTTGGTCGCGGGCCAGTAGCCGAGCGACCAGTTCAGGAGCGAGTGGCCTATCGCCTGCGGCACCAGCGCCGCCATCGCCATCCAGAAGTAGGTCTCGACGGGGAGTCCCAGCATCGGCGCGCCGCTTGCGACCGCTGTCGCCGCAAGAATTACGGCGGCCGCTGAGTACACCACCGTGATGTAAGGAAGATTGGGGATGCGTCCGCGGACCTTCCGGCCCACAATTAAGTAGCCGGCTACGGCCACAGCCCCGGCGAGGGCGAGCGCGTCTCCGCTCAAACGCTGTTCGCCCTCCGCCCAGTCGCCCGCGGCAAGGATGGCGCCGCCCGCCATGCTCGCCACGATGGCCGCCGCGGTGACCCGCCCGATGCGGTCGTTCGTGTAGAGGAGCGCCGCTGCCGCAACGAATACCGGCGTCGTTGTCACCAGCAAGACGGAGCTGGCGACTGAAGTATGTGAGAGTGACGTGATCCAGAGAGCGAAGTGCGCCGCGAGGAACACGCCGGAGATGCCCAGAAGCGGAAGGTCGCCGCGTTTGAGCGCCGAGAGCTGATTCCGGGCCAACGAGACAGTGACGACGGACACCACCACGCTGGCGATGGCCATTCGGTAGGCCGCGACGGTAAGCGGGTTGGTGTCCGCCAGCCTGATGAAAATGGAGGCGAGCGAAACGCACAGCACCCCGACGCCCACCCAGAAGTAGAGCGCCGCCGGCCTGCCAGCGCGATGTCGCGGAAGTCGTGCTATGCGTCCTCCACGATGATTCTGAGACGCTTGTTGATGCGTCCCTTGCTCTCGTGCCCCACCACGCTTATGCGGCCCACATCCCGCGTGTTGGCCACGTGCGTCCCGCCGTCCGCCTGAACGTCGAGGCCGTCAATGTCGACGATGCGGACCTCTTTAGTGCCCTCGGGCAGCAGATTGATTTTCGTGCGTATGAGGTCAGGGTGGGCGAAGGCCTCGTCGCGCGGGAGGAAGCGGACGCTAACGTCGCGCCCTTGCGCTATTTCAGCGTTGGCCAGTTCTTCGACGCGTTCGGCGAAATCGACGCTCATCTGCTCGAGTTCGAAGTCCATGCGGGCCGCGAGGGGGGTCATGTTCCCGCCGGTCACGTGGACTCCGAAATCACGCCAGATTACGCCGCACAGAATGTGGAGCGCCGTGTGCGTTCGCATCAGCTTATGCCGGTTGTCCCAGTCCACCTCCCCGTGGACCTTGGCTCCTACGTCGACTGGGCCACCGTCGAGCTCATGCCATATTTCGCCGTCGCGCCGCTTCACGGACGTTACCTTGAGAACGGCCCCGCCGACCGTCAACGTCCCGATGTCGCATGGCTGACCACCCCCGCCGGGGAAGAAGGCCGTGCGGTCCAGCACAGCCGCAGGGCCGTCGGCGGCAGTCACTTGGGCCTGGAAGTTCCGAGCGTAGGCATCGTGATGGAATAGCGGGTACGTCATCGTCTTACACCGTCTAAGACTTGGTCATGAGCTGGGCCACCGTCGCCACATCCTTCGCCTTGTTCATCTCCCATACGGCGCCGAGCAAGTCCTCGACCTGGCCTTTGTCCAACACCTCGCCTGCGAGGTCGCGGTATTTGGCTTCTAGGGCGGCGTCGCTCATCGGATTGTCCGGCGAGCCGGAGGCGTGCTCTACATAGGTCGATACTACGCGTCCGTCGTTCAGGCTGATGGAGAGATGGACCTCGTCCTCACGGAGGGACTCGTCAATCGCGCCATGCACTTTGGCGCGTAGGGCGGCGATTGTGGGGTCGGCGACCTTGGCGTCGGAGAACTGCGTGTCGTGGCCCGCGCCGTCCACGAGGGCGGCGGCGGCGCAGTGCTGGAAGGAGAACTTGCCTTCCAAACCCCGGCGCGGTTCGGGGCGATTCATCAGCTCGAACACCAGCGGGTGCACTCGAGCGTTGATCGAAGCGACATTCTCCGCTTGTAGTCCGTGCTCGTTTCGCAGCTCGATGACAGCGTCCTGGATAGGGTGGGACACGACGCCGTTTGCGTAGGGCTTGAGGCCGTTGTTCCGAAGCTCCCAACGCGAGCCCAAGCCTTCGAGGAGCGCATCTTCGCTATGGCCGTTCGGCGACAGCACTTCCCAGAACCCGCGCCTCCCGCCGAGGATGTCGTCCGCTCCCGAGAAGCCGTGTTGGGCCAGGTAGGCGGCTTGCAGACCGTTGCTCGCGGCGCGGGCCGCGTGCATCGGCTTGGAGTGCGAGCCGAACACCTCACGAACGCCGGCGGCGTAGGTCCCTGCCTGGCCGATGGCCATGTTCATAGCGGAAGCGTCGAGCCCCAGCACCCTGCCGGTCCCCGCCGCTGACCCGAACACTCCCGCGGTGCCGGTGATGTGCCAGCCCATATCGTAGTGCCATGGATGGACCGACATCGCGACTCGGCACGCTGTCTCAGCGCCGAGAACGAACGCGGCGAGAGCGTCTTTGCCCGATGCGCCTAGCTCTTCGGCGGCGGCCAGCACCGCAGGCCATACCGGCGCCGTGGGGTGGAGAACGGTCGGAAAGTGAGTGTCGTCGTAGTCTTGCAGGTGGGCCAAGAAGCCGTTGACCATTGAAGCGGTAAATGCGCTCGTCCGCAGCGACGATCCCACAATGGAGGCCTTGGGCGCGCACGCTTCGCTTTTGGCCCAGGCGAGCAGGGTCCGGCTCCCGGTCGCGGGCGACGCCGAGAGCGATACACCCAAGATGTTGATAAGCGTGCGCTTCGCCTCGTGGAGGGACCACTCGGGAAGGTCGTCGGCATTTGCGCCGGCGATGAAGTCGGCTAGGGATTGGGTGGCGGACATAAGAACCCTCCGCAGATTATGCGGACGAGTATAGCCGTATTGGGCCACCCTCTCCCGTTCTTCCCCGAGACGAGACCATTGCATAACTGCCCAACGCCGGAGACTCGGGGGCGAGGGTCCCTCTTTCGCGGGAACGACGGGAGAGGGCGTGGAAATGACAGCCTCCCTCGCGCCCCGCCGTGCGTATGTTTGGCCCGAATCGGCCCCTAAACGCCCAAGCCCGCGCTGCTTTTCATTCGTAAAATGCGCAGGTTTACGAGTGACGGGGGGAAGGGGAAGAAGGCGAGGTTCCAGGCCTACGCAGGAATGACGAGTCCGCACAGCGGGGATGACGAGTTTGCGCAGAAGGGATTGGGCTCATCACGTGGAAGGAGCGCTCCCCATCCGTTCGCGGAAGCTTCAAGGCTCCGGCGAACGGATGGGGAGACGCTGCTCCTCCAATTGTCGGAGCTGGAGCGGCGCTCGCGCCGAGAATCCGCTCCTTGCGGTCTCCCTTGGGGCCTAGTTGGCGGAGAGAACAGGGTTCTCTACGCCCTCCCGCGGCATTTCGAGGCCGGGGGCGAGCACGCGCTGGCCTGCACGGATCGTGCCGAGCAGCGAGACGACCTGCCCCTCGAGCTTTTCGAGAGCCTCCTGGCAGTAGCGGTCCGCGCCCTCACGCCGCCGCCGTGCCTCTTGCTCCGCGAGCGAGATGATGCGCTGCGCCTTGTGGCCTGCCTCCTCGATGATTGCCCCCGCGCGTTCGTTGGCGGCCTTCACGAGCTCATGCTCACCGACGAGCGCCCGGGCGTCGCCTTCGGCTGTCGCGCGGATTCGCCGGGCGTCGAGCATCGTCTGATTTACGATCTGCTCGCGCCGTTGGAGCACCTCTTGGGCGTCCTGCAGGTTGCGCGGGATCGAAGCCCTCATCTGCTCGGTCAGCTCGAGCAACTTTTGCGCGTCAATCTTCGCGCGCCCGGTGATGGGCATCTTCCGCGCCTGCACGGCCATCGCTTCCAGCTTGTCGACTAGCTCTAGGATCTCCATAGTCTCTCCTTAGTTTGATCGCCGGGGCTACGAGTTATGAGTCCCCGGGGGATGCCTGCCCGAATCGGTCCTTCAAGGCGGCGATTACGCTGTCGGGAGCGAGCCCGCTGATATCGCCGCCTAGACGCGCGACCTCCTTCAAGAGGCTCGCTCGAACGAACTGGTATTGGATGTCGGTCATCAGGCAAACGACGTCCAAGTCCGGCGCTAGCTTCCGGTTCATCAGCGCCATCTCAAACTCGTACTCGAAGTCCGCGTTCATCCTGATTCCCCGCACGATAGCGGTCGCCTCCTGTGCGCGGGCGTAGTCCACAATCAGGCCGTGGAAGCTCTTCACCTCCACGCCGGCGCTGTCGCCAAGCGCGGCCTCGAACATCGACATGCGTTCGTTCGTCGAGAACATCGTTTGCTTTTCGGGAGCCTCGAACACCGCAACGATGACCCGCTCGAACAGGCGGGATGCCCGCTGGACGATATCGAGATGTCCCGCGGTTACGGGGTCGAACCGGCCGGGATAGATGGCGGTCGTCATGCCGGAGCCTCCCCATCGCGGCTGTAGAACGCCAGGGAGGAGTCGCCGTAGCGTCGGCTGTCCCATTTCGTGAGGGTGCCGCAGGCGTCGTCGGAGGATGTGCGGCTCGAGTGACCGCACACCAGGATGCCCCCTTCGTTCAGCAACCCCGCCTCGCCGATGGCCGCTATAAGGCCGGCGGGGAAAGGCTGGGTGTAGGGGGGGTCCATCAGCACCAAGTCGTAGCGGCCGAGCCGGCCGAGCGCGCTTTCGACGCGGTCGGCGTGAACGGTCCCTCGCTGAGCGAAGCCTGTCGCTTGGAGATTGGCCCTGATCACTGCTACCTGCCTCCGGTCTGCCTCTACGAAATCCGCCCTTGCCGCGCCTCTGCTGAGAGCCTCGATTCCCAACGACCCCGTGCCCGCGAAGAAGTCGGCCACGTGGACGCCCTCGATACCGTAGCGCGCCAGGATGTTGAACAGGGCGCTGCGGACCCTATCCGTGGTGGGCCTTACGCCTGGGGCCTTCGGCGAGCCGAGGGTGATTCCCCTTGCCGTACCGCCCGTGACGCGCAGAGCAGGGCTCCCAGCCGGCGACAGGCAATCCTGGCGCCCCAAAACATAGGCGCGAGTCTAAGCCTTTTCTTAGCTCTTGTTCAATGAATCTTCGTAGACGGTTAGCGCGGTTTCCCTGTCGTTCGGCGGCGGTCTAGGCCTTCCGCAAGGCCCCGTTCACCTTTACTTTGGGCCGGGCCTCGCGTAGAATCACTCTTGGCCGGTGGACCCATGGCCGAGGCTCCAAGGAGTGCTCGGTCTTCTTAATTCACCTGCTTTTCAGGCGCCCACGCGAGGTGGCCCATGGCTCCTAACGACACCTACCTGACCACTGAAGGCTTGCGAGAGCTCGAGGAGGAGCTCGACCAGCTTCGGAGCGTTCGGCGGCAGGAAGTCGCCGAGCGCATCCAAGAGTCCAAAGAGGTTGGAGAGCTCGAGAACGCTGAGTACGAAGAGGCGAAGAACGAGCAGGCGTTCCTCGAGGGCCGCATCCAAGAGCTGGAGCAGATGATCCAGAACGCCGTCATCATCCCCGACCATTCGCGCGCGGGCGCTAAGTCGGACATCGTCGAGGTCGGCTCAATCGTCAAGGTCCAGGCGGTGGGCAGGAGGAAGACCGACACCTACACCATCGTAGGCAGCACGGAAGCCTCGCCTGCCGAAGGCCGAATCTCTAACGAGTCTCCTCTTGGTCAGGCCCTCTTGGGCCGGAAGGCCGGGGAGACCGTCGACTACAAGACTCCCGGCGGCGCTCAGTCCATGAAGGTCGTCTCGGTCCGCTAGCAAACCAGCACCCCTTGCGGAGGTCACGATGCCCCAGCGCGGCGATGAGCTCCTCGCGAGCCGCCGGGCGAAGCTGGAACGGTTGATTCAGCGCGGCATCGACCCGTTTCCAGCCCGGTTCCACCGTACCCACACCACCGCCGAAGCACTCGACGCCTTCGTCAAGGCTGAGGGGACATCCGGTGCGTCGGTCGACGCGTCGGTCGCGGGCCGCGTGACGCGCATACGCCGCATGGGCAAGGCCTCGTTCATGGACATCGACGATTCGACTGGACGGCTTCAGCTCTTCGTCCGGAGCGACGTGGTCGGCGAGGGCTACGAGCTGATTGAAGGGACCGACCTGGGCGACTTCGTCGGCGCGAGCGGCGCGCTCATTCGCACCAAGACGGGGGAAGTGTCGCTTGCCGTCGAGAGCCTGACGTTCCTGGCGAAGGCGCTCCGGCCGCCGCCGGAGAAATTCCACGGCCTCCGGGATATCGAGCAGCGGTACCGCCAGCGCTACCTGGACCTGATTTCCAATCGCGAAGTCCACGAGGCGATGCGCGCGCGCAGCCGCATCATCTCCGCTGTTCGCGCCTTCTTCGATGCGCGCGGCTTTCTGGAGGTGGACACGCCGGTGCTCGTGCCCGTGCCCGCCGGAGCGATGGCGCAGCCGTTCGTCACCCGCCATAAGGCGCTCGACCGGGAGCTCTACCTGCGCATCGCCACCGAGCTCTACCTGAAGCGCCTCATCGTGGGCGGCCTGGACAAGGTGTACGAGATCGGCCGAGTCTTCCGCAATGAGGGCATAGACGCGAGCCACAACCCGGAGTTCACGATGCTCGAATCGTACGAGGCGTACGCCGATTACAACGACGTCATGCGGCTCGTGGAGACGCTCGTGCCGCAGGTTGCGCTCGAGGCCACCGGCGGCACGAACGTCGAGTACGGTGGCGAGGTAATTCGTCTCACCGGGCCGTGGCCCCGCGTCCCCCTGCGAGACGCCGTGGAGCAGTACGCCGGCGTGAACCTAGACGATTACCCAGACGCCGCTTCGCTGGCCGACAGGATGCGCGAGCTTGGCACGCCCGCGACCTATGCGGAGAGCCGTGGCCGCCTCATCGATAAGCTCGTCGGCACATTCGTCGAGCCGAAACTGATACAGCCGGCGTTTCTCGTGGACTACCCCGTCGAGATGTCCCCGCTCGCCAAGGCCAACCCGGCCGACACACGCTACACGGAGCGTTTCGAGGCATTCGCGGCGGGCATGGAGATCGCCAACTCCTTCACGGAGCTCAACGACCCGGACGTTCAGCGGCAGCGGCTCCTTGGCCAAGAGGAGCTGCGCAAGCAGTACCAAGGCGAGGACCTGGACCGCTTGGACGAGGACTTCCTCATCGCGCTGGAGCACGGCATGCCCCCTACGGGCGGGCTCGGCATCGGCATCGACCGGCTGGTCATGCTGTTGACCGGACAGACCACGATTCGGGACGTCATGCTCTTCCCGCAGGTGCGTCAGAGGGAGGGCGACCGCAATGCTTAGTGCGGACCTGCTGCGTCGCAATCCCGATTCGATTAGGCGGTCGCTGGGGCTGCGGCGCGAGGACTCGTCGGTGGTCGATGACCTGGTCGGGATGGATGCGCGCCGCCGTGAGGCGATGGTTGAGCTCGAAGCCATGCGCGCGCGGCGGAACGAGGCCAGCAAGCGGATCGGCGAGCTAGTGAAGAGCGGCGGAGGCCCGGAAGCGGAGGCGCGAAAGGACGAGGTGCGCGAGCTTGGCGAGCGACTCAAGGCGCTCGAAGATGAGGAGCGCTCGCTCGAAGCGTCCTTCCGGAGCAAGATGCTGACACTGCCGAACCTCGTGTCGGACGAGACCCCCGACGGTCCCGACGCCGACGGCAACGTCGTGGTCCGCGAGGAGGGCGAGCGGCGCTCCTACGACTTCGATCTCAAGCCCCATTGGGATCTGTCGGAGTCGCTTGGCGTCACCGACTTCGAGCGTGGGGCCAAGGTCTCCGGGCGCATGTTCTATGTGCTGGGCGAGACGGGCGCCCGTCTCCAGCGCGCGCTCGTCGAGTACATGCTCGACCTGCATCGGGAAAGGCATGGCTACTCGGAACGCGGCGTGCCCTTCCTCGTCCTTGGCCAGACGATGGAGAACAGCAGCAATCTGCCCAAGTTCGCCGACGCCCTCTACCACGACGCCGAGGAGGACCTCTGGCTCATCCCGACCGCCGAGGTCCCGCTCACCAGCCTGCACGCAGGCGAGATCATCGACGCCGACGCGCTGCCCATCAAATACATGGCCCACAGCCCATGCTTCCGGCGTGAACGCGCCGCGGCGGGGAGCCAGGTGCGCGGCCTGAAGCGCGTTCACCAGTTCGAGAAGGTCGAGATGTACCAGTTCGTCGAGCCCGCCGCCTCGATGGCGGCGTTGGACGAACTCGTGGAGCATGCGTCGGACGTTGCTCGCGGGCTTGGCTTGCCGTTCCGTGTGCTTCAACTCTGCAGCGGCGACCTCGGCTTCCAGTCCGTCAAAAGCTACGACATCGAGATATACACCCCGGCGTCGGACGAGTGGCTCGAGGTCAGCTCCTGCTCGAATTGCACGGACTTCCAGTCTCGCCGCGCCAACATCCGCTACCGGAAGGGGCAGGGCGCTCGGCCGGAGCTCGTCCACACGCTCAATGGCTCCGGCCTCGCTCTACCGCGCGTCTTGATTGCCTTGCTGGAGACCTTCCAACAGCAGGACGGCTCCGTCCTGCTCCCGGAGGCGCTAGCGCCGTACATGGGAGGTCAGCGACTGCTGGTGGAGGCGTAAGCCCCGGGGAGCATGGTGGTCGAGGCCGCGCATCCCTCTCTTCACTCGCGTTCCTCCTCCGTCCGCATTGAAAACTACTGCCGCGTGTCGGCATCCGCCTCGGGGTAGAATCGTTAGAACTACCAAGTCGGACGCAAGCGAGGGTTACTTGTACGAACAAACCGTCCTCCCGAACGGCCTCCGCATCCTGTCGAGCACGATGCCCCACGTCAGGTCGGTGTCAACCGGCGTCTTCGTGGGCGCGGGGTCGCGCTACGAGGATGACTCCATCGCGGGCGCGTCCCACTTCCTGGAGCACATGCTCTTCAAAGGCAGTGAAAAGCGCCCCGAGCCGCAGCTGATTTCCGGCGCCATCGAGTCCGTCGGCGGCGTGTTCAACGCGAGCACCGACCGCGAGGCAACGGTCTACTACGCCAAGGTCGCGCGCGACCACTTCGACATCGCCCTCGACGTGCTGGCCGACATGTACCGTAATCCGTTGTTCGCGCCGGAGGAGATCGAGCGTGAGCGGGGGGTCATCATCGAAGAGCTCGCGATGACCTACGACCAGCCCGACGCATTCGCCGACCTGCTCATCGACCAGGCGCTGTGGCCGGACCAGCCCATGGGACGCGACATCGGCGGCACGCGCGAGACTGTTGGCGCTATCACGCGCCAACAGCTCATCGACTACCACGTCCAGCAGTATGCCCCGGGCAACACGGTCGTAGCCGTTGCAGGGAACGTCTCCCATGAAGACGTCGTGGCCAAGGTGGGCGAGCTGATGGACGGCGGACCATCGACTGAAACGCTCGCGATGCATCCGGTCCAGGCGGACGGCTCAGGAGTCCGTGTGAAGGTGGGGCATCGGCGGACCGACCAAGCGCACGTCTGCCTAGCGGTCGACGGCGTATCCGCCGCCGCGAACGACCGCTATGCCGTCGACATGCTCAGCACGATTCTGGGCGAGGGTATGACGAGCCGGCTGTTCATGGAGATACGCGAGCGCCGTGGGCTGGCCTACGACGTGCATAGCGGCTCGATGCACTACCGCGATTGCGGAGCGGTCCTCATCGGCTGTGGGGTGGACAATGCGAAGGTCGATGCTGCCCTCCTTGCTATCATCGGCGAGTTGGAGAAGGTGCAGGAGGGCGTGACGGACGAAGAGCTTTCGCGAGCCATCGAATACTCGGTGGGGCGGCTGGACCTTCGGATGGAGGACACGCGCGCCGTGATGAGTTGGATGGGCGGTCAGGAACTGCTGTTGGGCGGAGTGCGAACGCCGGACGAGGTTGTCGCCGACTTGCGCAAGCTCACTGTAGGCGACCTGGAAGAGGCGGCCCGCCGCTACTTCGGGCCCGGCGCGTACCGGCTATCGGTAGTCGGTCCATACCGTTCGCAAGCGAGATTTCGGAAGCTGCTCGTCTCCTCCTAGATGCGGCCCGTAGGGAAGGGGTCAGTCTCCTTCCCACGGTTGCCGGGAGGCGCGGAGCGGGCTAGGGTTCGGAAAGACTCTTCGAGGAGGGCCTAGCGATGCTAGTTGACTTGGCGCATACGAAATCGAGCGACGGCGTGACGTTGAGCGGAATCGTCTTGGAGCCTGAGATCCCGCGCACAGACCTGCTGGTGGATGCGATG
Organism: Dehalococcoidia bacterium; assembly: GCA_965219425.1. GTDB lineage: Bacteria > Chloroflexota > Dehalococcoidia > Lucifugimonadales > Australimonadaceae > S5-327. The sequence goes on along the minus strand of OZ244741.1, from coordinate 1,877,324 downwards.
GTCATGGTTCATGGGTCGGCGGGCAACTTCTACCTGTCGCCGTCCAATCCACGGGCGGCCAGGCTGCGGGACATGGGCGTCCCGACCGCGCTGTTCAATACGCGGGGGCACGACGTGGTCGGCGGCCGGGCGGGCAAGACGCGCACCGGCAACGCCTACGAGATGCTGTCGGAGACGCATCTCGACTTGCAGGCGATGGTCGACTTCATGGTGGACCGCGGGTATGCGCGGGTGGGCATCTGGGGAAGCAGCCTCGGCGCCGTCCGCGTCGTGCTGGCGCAGGCGAAGAATCAGGACCCGCATGTCGCGGCGGTCATATCGCTGGCTCCGCTTCGGTTCTCCCACGAGTATTACTCGCAATGCGAGATGGGCGAGGAGCACCTTCGCAACTTCGAGGCGGCGAAGGCCCTAGCGGCAGCTGGGCGAGGGCACGAGATCATGTTCGTGGACTTTCCGAACCCGGGCGCGTACTTCTCGGCCGATGTGTATCTGGACCGCCATTGCTCGGAGCACTACGACATCACGAAGGCCCACACGGACCAGATTACGTGTCCGCTGCTCATCCTGACAGGGACCGAGGAGCAGCACCCCCGGATGCGGGACGCCGGCAAGGATATGGCGGCTCTCTGCGCGGGTCGGGACTACGTGACGTGGGTGCACCTCGAGGGAGGCGACCACGGCTGGCACAACAAGGAAGAAGACCTGTTCCGCGTCGTGCCGGAGTGGTTGGGAGTTCGGGAGATGGCGGAGGCTCGTGAGGGGATGCAAGACCATTCTGACCTCTACCGCCGGGCGTGGCGCAAGTTCCCGACCGGGGTGAGCATCGTGACCACGCGCTCGCCCGACGGCGCGCCCTACGCAACGACCGCGAACGCCCTCCTCTCCGTGTCGCTCGATCCGCCGCTGCTCCTGTTGAGCGTCGCGACGGGCGGCAATACGTGCGACTGCTTGGGCCGCGAAGGACGTTTCGGCCTGAACTTCCTCCGGGACGACCAAGCCGAGATTGCCGACTTCTACGGACGGACGCCCCCGGAGGAGCGCCGGACGCTCCCCGACGCGCACACGGCCCACGAGAGCGGCGTCGCGCTGCTGGACGATGCGCTTGTCAGCATGGTCTGCCGCATCGAGCAGCAGGTGCAGGCTGGCGACCACACGCTGTTCATCGCGGCGGTCGAGCACGTCGAGGTCCGGGAGGGCGGCGCGCTCCTCTTCTATGAGGGGCGCTACGGCAGCGCAGGATAAGAACCCCTGCGGTCCCGCTTGACTGCTATGCACGACAGTGATTAGCTTAGCTTAGGTTGGCTAAGGAACATCCGCCATGCAAGTGAACATGCACGAAGCAAAGTCTCAGCTCTCGCGCTTGGGCGAGCTCGCCTGCCAGGGCGAGCGCATCATCATCGCCAAGGCCGGCAAGCCGCACCTGGAGCTCATTCCCTATAGGGCGGAACCCCCAAAAGAATGGCGTAGACCAGGTCGCTTCAAAGGGCAGATCCGCGAGTACGTCAAGTTCACCTACGAGGAGTTGGTTGAGATGTTCGGGGAGGACATTATCGGGGGGCCTCCTACGGAATATGACAACGTGAGCGGCCAGCGTTCGGAATGAGGCTATTGCTCGACTCGCATGTGCTCGTCTGGTGGCTCGATGACAATCCTCGGCTGTCGATACAGGCTCGTCAGGCCGTGGGCGATCCGGACAACGAGATTTTCGTGAGCGTTGCGAGCATTTGGGAACTCGCGATAGTACGCGCCAAAGGGAACATCGGCATTCCTGGAAATCTGGCGGCAGTCTGTGAGCTTGATCATTTCTCCCTGCTCCCCATCGAGCCCTTCCACGCGGAGCAGGCGGCAAGCCTGCCGATGCATCATAGGGACCCGTTCGACCGGATGCTGGTCGCCCAGGCGCAGGCGGAGGGTCTGACCCTCGTCACGCGGGACGCGGCAATCCAGGGATATGGCGTACGCACGATGGCGCCAGACAGATAAGACTGGAAGCACGATGTACTACGGCGAGGGGAGCGCTCCTCTTGGGACTATAGGGCTCGTGAAGCCGACGTATCGGCCCGGATCGTTGGAAGAAACGATCAGACTGCTTCCGGAGGGCGTTGGGGTCGTGCCGCTGCACGCGGGCGTCCGGACCGGAGATACGCGAGAGTTCCGGGACGTGTTGGCTGTCGTAGAGGAGCGCGTAGCCGAGCTGGCCGAGCTGGGGGTTAGCGCAGTGTACGTCGAGGGCGCTCCGCCGGGGATGCTGATGGGCTACGGCGCCGACCGGCGCCTGGCGGACGAGCTGTCCGCGCGCCACAACCTGCCAGTCTCGTTCGCCTCGACGGCGGCGCTCGCGGCGCTCCGCCATCTTGGGACGAAACGGGTGATCGGGCTCTCATACACGCCCGCGGACCAGAACGAGGCGTTCCGGCGGTACCTGCGCGACGCCGGCCTGGACGTGCTGACCTTCGCCGGCATTGAGACATCGTTTCGTGAGGCGGACCGGATCACGGCTGCGGAGGTGTGCGAGCGCTGTGAACAGCTCTTTGCAACGCACCCGGGAGCTGACGCCATCTACCTGCTGGGCGGCGCTTGGCGGGTGTTGTCGATTATCGAGCCGCTCGAACGGGAGCTTGGGGTGTCGGTGTGCGCGGGGATCCAGGCCAGCGTGTGGGAGATATTGCGGCTGCTGGGAGTCGAGCATCCCATTGCGGGCTACGGGCGGTTGCTGGCCTAGGGCGCGCGCCGCGCCGAAAGGCGATTCGACAAGCTCACCACAAACGGTCGCGACGGTCGCGGGCGGTTGCTGACCTGGGGCGAGCTCCGCGCCGGAAGGCGATTCGACAAGCTCACCGCGAACGGGCGCGACGGCCGCGGGCGGGTTGCTGGCCTGGGGCGCGCTCCGCGCCGGAAGGCGATTCAACAAGCTCACTACGAACGGTCTCGGCGGCCACGTACGCTTGCTGGCGTATGGAGAGTGGCGGAGGGAGTGGGATTCGAACCCACGGTACGGTCGCCCGCACAGCGGTTTTCAAGACCGCCGCATTCGTCCACTCTGCCATCCCTCCAGCGGGCGCATTTTACCAGAGCGCGCCGCCATACCCCGCCCCACCCGTCCTTCCCATCCCCTCCGTCCTTCCCATCCCCCTCCGTCCTTCCCATCCCCTCCGTCCTTCCCATCCCCCTCCGTCCTTCCCATCCCCCTCCGTCCTTCCCATCCCCTCCGTCCTTCCCATCCCCCTCCGTCCTTCCCGCGAAAGCGGGAACCCAGAGTGGCCGCGAGGCCACGCCCCCACCCCCGACCGAGACACTTGCCCCTTCCCCTAACGCCCCCGCTCCCCCTACCATGATTACGATGACTGTCGAAGGCTCATCTCCTCCCCACCTCGCCCGTCTGCGGTAGAGGTCGCCGAAGGCGGGAGAGGGCCCCCCTTCCCCCCTGGCGGGCCCGAAAACGTAAACCCCGTGAAATCTGAACTCTAAAGCCCGCAACCGCGCCACGGCCTTGTCCGTTAAGATTCCACAACCCCTCGCCGGTGGAATCTTAAGTGGAATCTTAGAGAGACGCCGTCTATCGCGCTGTCAAAAGGGGAAGTTGGCAGGGAATGCCCCTCCCCATCTTCCCCGTCTGCGGGAGGTCGCTGAAGGCGGGAGAGGCGCCTCCAACGTCTGCCGAGACCTTAGCGTAACTCGCTGAGGCAGGGTGACAGGTGGGGCTAATGGAGGCTTCCTTGTGAGGGAATGCAGGGGGGTTAACCCCTCTGCCGGGAGTGTGCGGGTGTCCTCCACAAGCGTTCGGGCGGGTGGGTGGGAAGAACGACACTACACCAAGTGCAGTTTCGCAAGAGTCTCGTCCGCGGGGGAGGAACAAGGACGGGGCAACGCTCGCTAGAGGGCGTAGAACCGGCGCGGATTGTCCGTGATGATCTTCTTGGCCGCTTCCGCCGATATCTCGCCCGCTGCGCCCTTCTGCTCGATGACGTCGAGGGCGCGGAGCTCGGCGGACTGGTCGGCGTGGGTGTAGTCGGTGCCAATCATGAGGCCGTCCTCGACGCCGTAGGTAAGGATGTAGGGGATGTCGTCGGTGGTGTCGCAGGCGACGTAGAAGCGGCAGCGGCGGAAGAGGTCAGCGCGGTGGTCGAAGGGGTGGAAGGTCAGCTTCTGGGCCTTCGCTATGAGGTCGGCCATGAGGAAGGGCACCCAGGAAGCGCCGGTCTCTATCCAGCCTGTGCGGAGCTCGGGGAACCTGTCCGGCACATCACTCATGGCAAGATCGGTGAAAGCGGAGATGGCGTTGAAGCGTCCACCGATGTCGGCGCCGGCCTCGGGCGGGTTGCCCGTCCCCGTGTGGATGCAGACCGGCATGTCGAGGCGGCTCGCCTCCTCGTAAAGAGGGAAGAAGTAGGGGTCGCTGGCGGTGCGTCCGCACTCGATGCCCTTCTTCATCACGCCGCATGCGCCGTTCTCCTTTGCCCAGCGGAGCTCGGAGACGGCGTTTTCGATATCGAGCATTGAGGGGAGAGCGACCCAGCGCAAGCGACCGCCCGAGGACTGGGTGGCGTCCGCCATCCAACGGTTGTAGGCGCCGGTGAGCGCGGCGTCGACCTCGGCGCGCGCCGTGAAGCCGCCGAGGAAGAGGGTGGGGTAGAGGACTTGGACATCGACGTTCAGCTCGTCCATCTGGGCGAGGCGGGCGGGGACATCGGCCAGCTCGCGGGTGGCGCGGACGGTGCCGGTGCGCACATCGTCACGCCAACGACGCAAGCGGGTATGGCCGTCGATCATCCATATGCGGTGGGGGCGTTTGTCGCGCGGCACGGTGGGGACGCCGGGGTCGACGCTTACGGGCTTGTGCGCGACCTCCGAGCCCGAGAGGTACTCCCACGTGAGGTCGGTCTCGTCCACGTGCGCGTCAACGTCGATGCGTGCCATGGAGGCCTCCTTTCGCAAGCCGGGCCGTGGTGATTGGAGTATAGCCTCTGCAATGGGAAAGGGTGAGCGGCTATGGTTGACGTTGGTCAGCGTTGCAGGCTGCTGTCGGTGGAGGAAGCGTTCGTAGAAGAGGAGAGGGTTCGTAAGGCGGCGCGCGCGTTACTCAACCTCCTCCGGGGGCGCCACAGCGGGAGGCAGGACCTCTCCTCTCGCCGGCGGCGGAGGTTGGGAGGAACCCACCACGATAGTCTGGTCGGGGAGCCGGGATTTGAACCCGGGGCCTCTACGTCCCGAACGTAGCGCGCTACCGAACTGCGCCACTCCCCGACGCGCGAGCGGCCCCAACCACGGGGCCGCTCTGCGATTCTAGCACAGCGTAACGGCTACGGGGGAACGGGGTACGGAGGGAGCGCGCATCTGTCAGAGGGTTCCACGCCTTGCGTGTATCTCCTCCCTATGCGAATGCTGCGACTGGCCCCGCGTCCCGCCGCTGTTGCATCCATGGGAGATAGACGCCCCACTCATCCGGCAGGCTTCGGTGCATCAGGTGGTAGTACGGGTTCGCCTTGGGCGCTAAGGGCTCGTTCAGCAGACGCATGTTGGCCTGCGCCGGCGTGCGGCCGGCCTTGCGATGGTTGCAGGGAACGCATGCGGCGACCACGTTCTCCCACGTATGCGGGCCGTTCATTACCCGCGGAGTGACGTGGTCCAGCGTCAGATCCCTGGTCTGCTTGCCGCAGTACTGACAGGTGAAACGGTCTCGCCAAAAGACCTCCCGCCGGGAGAGGCGCCGGGTGAAGAGCGGACGCTTCACCAGATAGAGCAGCCGAATGACGGACGGGATAGCGAACGTTTCCGAGATGGAGTGGTACTCGCCCTCGCCTAGCTCGAGGGGCTGCGCCTTCTGACCGAGCACGAGCACCAACGCCCGCCTTACGCCGCAGACGTTCAACGGCTCGTAGTTCTGATTCAGGATGAGGACGGCTCCGCTCAGGGCTTCGCTCCTCCAACCGGCCCCTGCGCGCAGGCCAGAGTGAGTGAATCATAAGAGCGCCTCGCGCGGGCGGCAAGCTATCCCGCGTCCGTTGGGCCCCAGAATCGATCCTTCAGCTGCGCGCCGCGCTCGAACAGGTCCTCGATCGCGTCGAACTCCGGCGGGAGGAACACACGCATGAACGAGGTCGCGTTCGTTAGCGCTTCCGCAAACGCCGACTCTCTTAGCGCCATGTGGGCTGCCTCCGACGGCACAACGCCCAGCACCAAGACGAGGGCCGATGCGCTCAACGCACCAGCCAGGGCGCCGACGGTCATCCCCGCGAGGCTGTCGACCCACCCGAGCAGCAATACCTTCAATACCGTCTTCGCGACGAGGGAGAGCAGCAAAGCGGCAATCAACGCTCCGATGAAGATGATGGAGAAGGCGATGGTCTGGCGTAACGCCTCGCTATCGATTGCGCCCTGGGCCAGGACTTCCAGGTCGGTGTAGAACTGGCCCGCCAGGATTGCGCCGGCGATTGTTCCGGCCAGCATGAACGCCCAGCGTAGCAGGCCATTGCGCCAGCCGAGGAACGCGCCGCCGAGCACGAGCGCCAGGGCAGTGATGTCCAACCAATTCATGCAAGACCTCAGGGCGTGTGAAACGCCCGCATGCGCGCCGAAGACTCCCTGCCTCTGCGGATATCAGAACGCTCGGACGCCGTTGCCCAGCCCGACTCGAGACGGAGCCTCTGGCGCCTCTCACTATGCCATCACTTTCCGGACACACCAATGACTTACCGGTGACGAATTGGAGAAGCCGCCGCTTCGGCAAGACGAGGCGGAGCCGTTGGATGGCTTGCTGCCTCGGGCGCGGGCTAAACTGCGGACATCACCGGGCAGAGAGGGAGGTCTGAGATGGGCTACGGCGAGAGGGGAAGCATCGGCTACGTCTGTCCGTCCGTCCCATTGGACATGATCGTCGACGAGGTCGGCCAAATGATGCCTGAGGGCGTGATGATGGTGTACTCCACCCTCTACATCCAGCAGCTGCGCCAGGAGGACTTCGACCGGGCAATCGCCAGTTTGGACGCCGCCGTGGGGCACATGATCGACGGCGGCGCCGAGTGCATCGTCGTGGGCGGCGGGCCCGTCGTCGCGGCTATCGGCTCGGACGAGGGCGTGATCGCCCGCGCCACCGAGCTCGCGGGCGTCCCTTCCCAGAGCACGACCGGCGCAATCTTGGCCGGCTTGGACAGCCTCAACGCCAAGCGTGTCGTAGTCGCCACTCCCTACCCGGACGAGAGGAACGAGCTGCTGAAGACGTACCTCGAAGCCCGCGGTTACGAGGTCGCAGCTATGAAGGGCCTTGGCATTCAGCGCGTCGCCGAAATCGCGCGCCTCGACTTCGAGGCGTCGTATGAGCTTGCGGTAGAGGCGGCGAAGGGAGTGAGGAATGTTGACGCCTTCTATATCCCTTGCGCCCGCTTTCCCATCGTCTCCAACATCGACGCCATCGAGCGCGACACCGGCATCCCGGTCGTCGCCAGCACTCAGGCGACGGTTTGGTGGGGATTGCGCACCCTCGGCCTCACCGACTCGATCACCGGCTACGGGCGCCTCTTCGACTGCGAGGCGGCGGAGTAGGCGCAGCTCATCGGCTAACCGGAGACTTCGGGACGCCTTCGCTGGCTTGCTCGACCGGCGGAGGGCTAGATTGCGTAGAGGGGGTTGTCTATCGTGATGATGCGCGTCTCGGCGGCGATGGCCTGTCGGATGTACTTCGGCAGAGAGAACATGCCGCGATGCGCGACGCCGTCGTAGAACCGCAGGGAGGATGAGAGGCGCGAGGCTAGGCGCGCGTCGACCTCCGCAGGCTCCATATCCGCGACGACGGGCGCGTCAGCGCCGCCGCAAGCGATGAAGCCCCACATCGTGCCGAAGCTGGGCACGTTTACCTGATGCCCCGATGCATGGTCGAACACCTGCCTCATCGTCTGAGATATCGCAGTGAAGACCTCGTGGACATTCGTTGGGCCCGTCGGGCCCGACTGGGCGACCATCAGTCCGCCGGGCCCCAGGCGCGAACGGACGAGCTCGTAGAAGTCGACGGTGTACAGCAGATAGGCGGGGCCGCCCTCGAGAGGGTCGGGGACGTCGATAATCACCACGTCGAAAGGCTCGCCGCGCTGCTCCAGATAGGCTAGCGCGTCCTCGTGCAGCAGCGTTACGCGAGGGTCGTCGAAGGAGCCTTGATGGTGGTTGGGCAGGTGCTCTTTGCAAAGGTCCACGACCTCGCGGTCGAGGTCGACCATCACGACCTCTTCGACTTGCTCGTGGCGTAGGACCTCGCGGACCGTGGCCCCCTCGCCGCCGCCGGCGACCATGACGCGCTTGGGGTTGGCGTGGGCGGTCATGACCGGCTGGACCAGCGCTTCATGGTAGGCCCACTCGTCGGCCTCGGAGGACTGGGTCTTGCCGTCGAGCACGAGCATCCGTCCGAAGGGACCCGTCTCGATCAGCTGGACGTGTTGGTAGGGAGTGTCGCCTTCGTAGATGACCTGGCGGACTCCCGAGGCTTGGACTAGCTCAGGGGTAATGTGCTCCAGATACCAGACGGTCCTGACGGGAAGGCCGTTCATTCTAGGCGGAAACGGAGACGGCCGACGGAGTGACGAGCCCGCGCTTCACCTCGGTCAGCTCGGCGTCCTTTGACTCGAGGGCAAGGATAATCAGGTCTGCGGCGTCGGCAGGGTTGAAGTTTTCGCCGCAGGTGAAGATGTCGACGGCGGCGTAGCCGAACTCCGGCCACGTGTGGATACAGAGGTGGGACTCGGCGATAGCCACGACGCCGGTGACGCCTTGCGGGCTGAACTGATGGAAGATCTTGCCGATAACCGTTGCGCCCGTCTCTTCCGCGGCGCGAAGCATCGTCCCTTCCAGGAAGGGCAAATCGTCCAGCGACGCGGAATTACAGGAGCGTAGTTCGAGCAGAACGTGGCGACCGAGTGCTTCCAATCAAGCAGTCCCCCTCTCAGGAAAGTACCGGCTTGCGGATATCCCGGCCGGACCGAATGCACACAATGGGGAAGCATATCAGCCTGAAGGCGGCGGCGGCAAGCATCGGCGCCCTTCTTGCTCTTCCTCCTCACTCGGGCAGCGACCGCATCGGGGGCTGCTATTCCATGCGGCGCATGACGGCTACGACGCGGCCGTGCACTTGGACTTTGTCGGCGGGCACGATGATGGGGTCCATGGTCGTGTTCGCGGGCATCAAGCGAACGGTCTCGCCTTCCAAGTAGAAGTGCTTGAGAGTCGCCTCCTCTTCCATGGGGAGCCAGGCGGCCACCATATCGCCATTGTTGGCCTGGTTGGTTGGGCGCAGGACCACGATGTCGCCGTCCGTGATGAGGGCGTCGATCATCGAGAACCCCTTGACTCTCAGCGCGTACAGGCCCTCGGGGTTGCGAGGCGTGAGGTCGGGCGGGAGGGCGACCGTCTCGCGGTCTTCCGCAGCGTAGGCGCTCGCCTCGGGCACGGGGATGGGCTGGCCGGCGGCTATCGCGCCTAGCACCGGGACCGTGGTTACTTCCACCAGCTCCGCGCCTTCTTCGCCAACCAGCTCGATGGCGCGCGAGATGTCCGGCGAGCGCCGGATGTAACCGTCGCGCTCCAGGAGCCGCAGGTTGTAGTCGACCACCGACGTGGAGCTGATGCCGCAAGCGGCTTGAATCTCGCGCACCGACGGCATGTAGCTGCGGTCCGCGTGGTACTCGCGTAGGAAATCGAGTATCTGCTCTTGGCGGGTGGAGAGCTTGGGCATGGGACGCCTCCGTTGGTAGTAGAACGTTCGTTCGGAGGGTAGAGAGCGAAGGCCGCTCCTGTCAACGGGGCAATGTCACGGAAGACGCCCCCCGACAGCCATTCTCCGCAGACGGGAGCCCGAGGTTGTGAATCGTGGGGTAAGTCAGCTTCTTAATGGGGGTTCTTACTCGTAATGAGGAACGTTTTGTGTGGCCGAAGGGGATACTTTCGGCTTCTTAATCAGGGCTGTTTAGCAGGCCACGGCCTGCTCCTCGCGATTAAGGATACGAATTAAATGTGAAAACACACTGTTCGGATGCCCCCAACTCTCCCCTGCAGAGGGGAGAGAGGATTTTCGGGGGCGGCGGGACGGGCAGGGTCGGACGTCGTCGGCGGGCATGACGAGATTTCAGGGTACGCGTTAGGAGCGGGTTGGCGTAAGGGGCAAGTGTCATGGGCAGCGCCGTCATTCCCGCGTTGGCGGGAAATCTCGCATCGGCCTGACGCTACGGTTACGACCCAGACGATGATGGGGGAGGGCTCGGGGCGGCCTATGGGGACTGGGATGCGTTGAGGCGCTTCATCAAGCGCGACTTGCTGCGCGCGACGGTGTTCCGGTGGATGACGCCCTTGGAGGCAGCGCGGTCGAGCTTGCTCACGGCCGTCTTCACCGCGTCAGCCGACTCTTCGCCGACGGTCGTAAGCAGGCGAGCGGCTTTCTTGACCGCCGTGCGCGTGCTGGAGCGCACTTGGCGGTTGATCACCCGGCGCCGTTCTTGAACTCTTGCTGCTTTCTTGGCTGGCATGCAGTCTCCGTCTGTATTGTTCCGGTTGTATCGTTCTCGTTAGTTTATCACGCCGCGCCGCGCCGTTTCCCGGCCGGCGCTAAGCCCTGCCGCGTTTCGATACTGCGGACTTGGCGAACGGCTTTTGCAGCGTTCGACTCACGCTTCTGACCCCTCTCACGCCCTCAATGCGTTGGAACAGCCGAGACAGCTGTTCGAGGCTCGACACTTGGGCCGTGAGGTGGACCGTAACCCCGCCGTCGCCAGACACCTCCGTCGTGGACCCGGCGATGTTCACGTGCTCGACCGAAGTCGCTCCCGTGATGTCGTGCAGCAAGCCGACCCTGTCCCACGACTCCACGTGGATGCGCACGGGGAAGACGTGCTTGCTCTGCCCCCAGGCCACGGCCACGACTCGCTCCGGCTCGGCGAGGTTCCGCATGTTCGTGCAGTCGCTCTTGTGGATAGTCACGCCGCGCGTCCTGGTCACGAATCCGGCGATGTCGTTGCCAGGCAGGGGATGACAACACTCCGCCATCCGCGTCAGCAGGTCTCCCACTCCAAGGACGCTGACGCCGGCGGCGAGCACCGGCCCCATGTCTTCGACGATGGGTTGCTTGCCTTCCTGCTCCACCTGCTTGGCGGAGAGGCGACCGGCAACCTGCGCGATGGAGACGACGCCGGAGCCGAGGGCGGCGTAGAGGTCGTCCGTGGAGTCGTAGTGGAACCAACGGGCGACCTCGATGTCCTCCACGATAGCGTTGAGCCGCCGGAACTCCTTCTTCAGCAGGTCGCGGCCGCGCTCAATGTTTGCTCCGCGCTCCTGGCGACGGAACCAGGCGCGGATGGCCTGCCGGGCGTTCGCCGTCTTGACGTAACCCTGGTGAGAGTTCAGCCAATCGAGGCTCGGGCCGCGCGCCACCTTACTGGTGAGCACCTCGACCGTGTCGCCGTTTCGCAGCTGGGTGTCGAGGGAGACCAGCCGCCCGTTGACCTTGGCGCCGATGCACCGGTGGCCGAGCTCCGTGTGGATGCCGTAGGCGAAGTCGATGGGCGTCGAGCCGGCAGGGAGCTCGCGTATCTCGTTCTTCGGGGTGTAGACGAACACCTGGTCCTGGAAGAGGTCCGTGGTGACGTTCTCGATGAACTCGGCTGTCCCGCTCACGTCCCGCTGCCACTCCAGTAGGCGTCGGAGCCAGGTCATGCGTTCCTCGAACCGGCTGTCCTTGGCGCCGCCCTCCTTGTAGCTCCAGTGGGACGCGATGCCGTACTCGGCGATCTGGTGCATCTGATAGGTCCGCAGCTGGACCTCCACCGGCATCCCGCCGATGGCCCGCACGGAGGTGTGCAGCGACTGGTACATGTTCTCTTTGGGGTTTGCGATGTAGTCGTCGAACTGGCCGGGGAGAGGCCTCCAGAGGGAATGCACCGCCCCGAGCGCTCCGTAGCATTCCGGTATGGTCGGCACGAGCACGCGGAGGGCGAACAGGTCGTAGATTTCGCCGACCTCTTTGCCCTGGTTTGCGTAGGCCTGGGCCTTGCGGTAGATGCTGTAGAGATGCTTTGGGCGCCCGGTGACCTCGGCGTTGAAGCCGGCACGGGTCAGCTCGCGCTTCAGGACCTCGGTGATCTGTTCGACGTACGCCTCTCGCTCTCGCCGTTTGGAGGAGAGGAGTTTCGATATGCGCCGGTACTGGTTCGGCTGCAGGTGACGGAAGGAGAGGTCCTCGAGCTGCCACTTGACCTCGCCCATGCCGAGGCGATGGGCCAAGGGAGCGTAGATATCGAGCGTCTCTTGCGCTATTGCCACGCGGCGGGCTGGGGATAGGGCGCCCAGGGTGCGCATGTTGTGCAGCCGGTCCGCGAGCTTGATGAGTACGACGCGGATGTCCTCGGCCATCGCCACCAGCATCTTGCGGAGGCTTTCCGCTTGGCTGTCGCTCTTGGCGATCAGGGGCTGGGCGTCGCCGGTGAGGGTGTCCAGCCGGGTTAGCTTGGTTACGCCGTCGACGAGCTTCGCGACATCGTCGCCGAACCTCTTTCGGATGTCCCGGAGGGGCACGCCGCAGTCCTCGACGACGTCATGGAGGAGCGCGGCGGCGACCGTTGGAGCGTCGAGGTTTAGGTCCGCGAGATAGCGGGCGGCGGAGACGGGATGCTCGATGTAGGGCTCCCCGGACCGGCGCGTTTGCCCCATGTGGGCTTCGGCAGCGAAGTCGAGCGCCTGCTCGACGAACTCCGCCCTGTCCGGCGGGAGGTACTCGCGCACTCGCTCCAGAAGCTCCTGCATGGCGCCATTATAGCGATGCTGAGCGGAACTCCCTAATGGCGGGGGAGGAGGGAAGATACAATAGGGCGCCGAGAACCAGATTCGGAGAGCCCCTATGCAGCAAGCGCCCCGAGGCACAGCCGATATTCTTCCCGAAAGCCAGCGTTACTGGTCGTTCGTGTATTCGACGCTTGCCGGGGCCGCGCATTCGTTTGGCTACGCCCGGATCGATACGCCGGTCTTTGAGAGCACCGGACTCTTCACCCGCACGGTGGGAGAAGAGACGGACATCGTCCAGAAGGAGATGTACAGCTTCGAGGACCGCGGCGGCCAGGAGGTGACGCTCCGCCCGGAGGGCACGGCGGCCGTCTGCCGCGCCTATCTGGAGCACGGTCTCCATAACCAGACCCAACCCGTGCGGCTCTATTACCTCTGCCCGATGTTCAGGTACGACCGCCCCCAGGCCGGACGCTTCCGCCAGTTCCATCAGTTCGGGGTCGAGGCCATCGGCGACGGCGGGGCAACCGTGGACCTAGAAGTCATCCAGCTCGCAATGCACAGCATGGAGCAGCTCGGACTCGGCGGCATGACGCTCGTGCTGAACAACATCAGCGACGCTCAGGACCGGCCTCGCTATATCGAGGCGCTGCGCGAGCACTTCAGGCCGCACTTCGGGGGCTTTGGGAAGGACGACCAGCGCCGGTTCGAGGCTAACCCGCTCCGTCTGCTCGACTCGAAGGACCTCGCGGGCGAGTCCTTCATGGACTCCGCCCCCCGCAGCACGGACTACCTGGGCCCCGAAGCCCAGGCCCACTGGGACGAGCTCCTCGCTCATCTCGACGTCATCGGACTCCCGTACCGCCTCGACCACAAGCTCGTGCGCGGGCTCGACTACTACACGCGCACGGTGTTCGAGATCCACCCCGTTCGGGCCGGCGGGCAGAGCGCGGTGTGCGCGGGCGGCCGCTACGACGGGCTCATCGAGCAGATCGGTGGCAAGCCCACCCCCGGCATCGGGTTTGCCGCCGGGATCGAGCGCATGATCCTGAACCTCCAGGAGCAGGGCGCGGAACCCCCGGACGTGAACCCCCGACCGCTGGTGGTGGCGTACCGGGGGGAGCAGGCGAAGACCGCCGCCATCCGGCTCGCGCTGGCCCTTCGGGCGGAGGGCGGACAGGCGGTGCTGGCGCCGGACCGCAGCCTCAAGGCGCAGCTCCGCTACGCGTCGGCCATCGATGCGCCGGGAGTCCTCATATTCGGGGACGCAGAGCTCGCAAAGGGGACTGTCGCCTACCGGGACATGGCCGCCGGCGAGCAGCGCGAGATTCTCGTCGCCGACGCGCCCAAGGCCCTGCTGGGTTAGCCTGCGGGCCGCCCCCCTCCTAGCCTCCCCCGCAGACGGGGGAGGGATTTCTCATCACGCCCCGCAGACGGGGGAGGGATTTCTCATCACGCCCCGCAGACGGAGGAGGGATTTCCATCACGCGCCTGCGTCCGCGGGAGGAGTAGCCACGAGCTCCGCCGTCTAGGGGAAGGTCAGGTTGAGGCTGGTCGTCCTCGCGACGGCATAGGTGCTCGTGTCCGGCGAGGCGGTCCCGTCCAGCCAGAACTCGACCGTCGCATTGACGTAGTTGCCCTGGCATACGCCGATCGTGACCAGGTATCTGCCCGCTGTGGTGATCTCAGTGGAGAACCACTGGTCCGCGAGCCTAGCCTTGGAGACCTTTGCATAGAGCCTGGTGCCCACGGGGGCAGCCTCGTCTCCAATCGTCACGCCCCCGCTGAAGGTCGCGGGGATTGGCGGGATGGCCCCCGCAGGACATTGCGCCGAAGATCCCGATATCACGGCGACGCCCGACTCCAGCAGGGGGAGAACCCTGTTGAGCAGTCCGTCCATCGTGATCGCGTATATCTCGCCGGTGCGGCCGAGACCCAGGTCAATCATGAACTGTTCTTCCATGCGGAGGCCACGGAGCCGGCCGTACTCGTCGACCAACGCTCCGCCCTGAGATCCGGCGATGTACAGGCCTCGCATCTGGAGGAACTGGATGCCGGTGTTTAAGTCTTGCCTAGTTCCGACGACGCTGGTGTTCTGCTTGCTCAACCTCCCAGCCAGACCGAAGTGCATAGAGCCAAGCTGTTTGCCCACCTGCGGCACAGTGCTGTCTGCCGTCGAAATGGTGGCGAAGGTCTGGCTGGGGTTGACGACCCTGAGCAAGGCCATGCCGAAGTCGTCGTCCCGCCCAATGACCCACGCTTGACCGGTCGCGCCGCCTTGGGTGGTGAAGCCGGCTACGGGCGCCTGGCCAAGGTCCGACGACGTGGTGATGATTTCCCCTGCCGAGTCAATCATCACGCCGGACCATTGGTTCCCGCCCGCTGTCAGCTTGACCATGCCGGGCTCGGCCGTCGCTATACCCTGCAACAAAGTAGGAACCGGGCCCGGCGGAGTGGCCGCGGGGGTTGGGCCCGGCCTCGGCGCTGAGGGCGTTGAGCCTGGCATGGGGGTGGAACCGGGCGTCGTTGGCGTTGTCGGAGTGGACGGCGATGTCCCGCCTGGAGTAGGCGTGGGCAGGTTCTCGAGCCCGTCGAACGTTACGTCCTGCATCGGGACCGTGGTAGACGCTCCATTCTCGGAGCGCACAGTGATGCTGCCCTGGTCGATCCGGACGGCGTAGCTTCCGCAACCGACGATTACGAGCGCGAGCAGGCCAACGAGAGCGAATCGTGTAATCATGGGCGGCATTCTAGCAGAGAGAGGCGAGCGGCGGCGCTCGCCTCTCCGCACCTTGCGGCGCCAGCGCCTACGGGAAGGCCAAATCAACAGAGAACGGGGTTGCGGGGACCCAGGTGCTCATCGTCGGAGAAGCGCTTCCGTTCATCCAGAACTCCACCGGCGCGTTCGCGAAGCCGCTCTGGCACACGCCAATCGTGATCAGATACTTGCCCTCCGTAACAATCTGTTCGGAGAACCACTGGTCGGGGAGCCCGCGCTTGGAGACTTTCGCGTAGAGCCTGCTGCCCACGGGGGCGGGTTGGCCTCCAATCGTCACGTCTCCCCTGTAGGTCGCGGGGATCGGCGGGAAGAGTCCCGGAGAGCATCCGGACCCGGCGGTCTTGTCGATGTCGATGACGCCCGACTCCAGCCTGGGGATGACTACGTTGAGCAGTCCATCGACCGTTATCGCCCAGCTTTCGCCGGGAAAGCCGATTCCCAGATCGGAGATGTGCTGTTGTTCCATGCGGATGCCGCGGAGCTGGCCGTACCTGTCGACCACTGCTCCGCCCTCTGACCCAGGAGCGTGCTGAGTTCGCAGCTGGACGAACTGCAGCCCGGTGTTGAGGTCCTGCCTGCTGCCGGCAACGATCGTGGTCTGCCTGTTCAAGGTCGAAGATACGCCGAGGTACTGCAGCACCCCGAGCTCGTCGCCCACCTGAGGTATGGCGCTGCTTTCTATGAGGACTACGTCATAGACCTGGCTGGGGCTTACCACTCCGAGCAGGGCCATGTCCAAATCGTCGTCCCTCCCGATCACCCACGCCTGACCGGTCGAGCCGCCGGGGGTGACGAAATCGGCCACGGGCGACTGGCCGAGGTTCGCCGCCGTGGTGAGGATCTTGCCTGCTGAGTCAATCATCACGCCGGTCCAGTTCTCGTCGCCCACTGTCAGCTTCACCATGCCGGGCTCGGCTCTCATTACGCCGTCCGCCAGCGTGGGAGTGGCCACGGGCGTCGGCGTCAAGGTGGGCGTGGGCGTGAAGGTCGCCGTCGGCGTGGGAGTCGGCGTCGAGGTGGGCCTGGGCGTGCTGGTCGCGGTGGGAGTAGGAGTGTTGGTCGCGGTAGGCGTCGGAGTAAGGGTCGCCGTCGGCTCAGGGGTTGCCGTCGCGGTAGGGGTGGGGGTTGGGGTAAAGGTTGCCGTCGGCTCCGGAGTGGGGGTTGGGGTCGGCTCCGGGGTCGGGGTGCTGGTCGCGGTAGGCGTGGGAGTGGGGGTGAAGGTCGCGGTAGGCGCCGGCGTGTTCGTTGGGGTTGGGGTGCTCGTTGGGGTTGGGGTGTGGGTTTCGGTGGGCGTCGGCGGGGCGACGGTCGGAGTCGGAGTCGACTCGCCGCAAGCCGCGACGAAGGCCAGAGCGATAACGAATGCGGGAGCTATCAGGGCTAGGCGAAGATGCCTCATGCGGGCTTCACTAACTCTTTCGTGAAGTAAATCTCAAAGATTTTACAACGGGTCATGGGAGGCCTGACAGTCCATTGCGTTGCGGATTGGCGCCGGACTCCGGGCAGCACTCCTTCACGCCCGTCTCGCTTCGCGGGAATGGCGGAAGGGGGAGCCCCCTCTCTAACTCTCCCCCGCAGACGGGAGAGAGGAGCAGATGTTCCCCGCAGGCGAACGGGAGAGAGGACCGAGCGTGTGCTATACTGCCGTATGACCCCCGGCCGACGGGGGTTTCATTGTGAAAGCGGCCTGCCGTGTTCGAGCGTCTCGAGAATCTTCTGAAACGCAGCGAAGAGATCGATGAGCTCTTTGCCAGGCCTGAAGCCGTCTACGACCCGGAGCAAGTCAACAGACTCGCCAAGGAACGCTCCGACCTCCAGCCCGTCGTGACGGCCTACCGGCAGCTTCAAGCCGCCCAGGCGGATCTCGCCGACGCCAAGTCGCTGGCGGGCGACGACGACCCCGAGGTGGCCGCGATGGCCCGCGAGGAGATCGAGCGCCTCTCCGCCGACATGGAGCGCTTGGAAGCGGAGCTGCGGACCGCGCTCATCCCGAAAGACCCCCACGACGGCAAGAACGTCATCATGGAGATACGCGGGGGCACGGGCGGCGACGAGGCCGCGCTCTTCGCAGGCGACCTCTTCCGCATGTACCAGCGCTACGCCCAGCGGCACAGGCTACAGATCGAGATCGTCAACACAAGCGAGACGGAGGGGGGCGGCTTCAAGGAGATCGTCTGCTCCATTGCAGGCCCTAGCGCCTACCGGCAGCTCAAGCACGAGAGCGGCGTCCACCGCGTCCAGCGCGTGCCGGTCACCGAGGCCCAGGGCCGTATCCATACGTCCACCGCCACCGTCGCCGTTCTGCCCGAGGCCGACGAGGTGGACGTGGCGATCAGGCCGGAGGACCTTCGGATCGACATCTTTCACTCAGGCGGCCCCGGCGGCCAGAACGTCAACAAGGTTGCAACGGCCGTGCGCGTCGTCCACAATCCCACCGGCGTCGTGGTAGTGTCCCAAGGCGAGCGCTCTCAGCTGCGCAACAAGAACGAGGCGGTCGCAGTGCTGCGCTCCCGGCTCTACGAGCAGCAGATGCATGAGCAGCAGGCTTCCGCCTCCGCGACGCGGCGCTCTCAGGTGGGCAGCGGCGAACGCTCCGAGAAAATTCGAACGTACAACTTTCCGCAGGACCGCCTCACGGACCACCGCATCGGCATGTCCATCCACGGTTTGCAAGAGATCATGGCCGGCGCCGGCCAGCTCGACTCCCTCGTCGAGGCCCTCCTTCAGGAAGAGCAGACTCGGCTGTTGGAAGAGGGAGGCGAGGACAGCGCCGCCTGAGCGTTCCCGTGCCGGACCTCGGGCGCCTCGTTCGGAAGACAGCCGTCAGCCTTGAGATCGCCGGCATCGGCGATGCGCGGCTCGAAGCGGACCTCATCTGGATGACCGCCCTCGGCGTCGACCGCGCTCGCCTCTATGCCGCTTTCAACGAGCCCCCGCCGGAAGACGGCGCCGAGCGCGCAGCCGAGCTCATGGCCCGCCGTCTGGCCCGTGAGCCCGTTGCCTACCTCATGGGCAAGCGCGAGTTCTACGGCGTCGAGATCGTGGTCGGGCCCGGCGTGCTCATTCCCCGGCCCGATACCGAGACCGTCGTCGAGGAGACTCTCCGGTTGATCCAGCGCATCGACGCGCCCCGTGTGGCCGACGTGGGGTGCGGCAGCGGGGCCATCGCCGTCGCCCTGGCCGTAACGCGCGCCGACGCGACCGTCTACGCGCTGGACGTCGCGCCCCGCGCCCTCGAGCTGACGGCGCTCAACGCCGGCGCGAACGGCGTCTCGGACAGGGTCCAGGTCATCGCGAGCGACCTGCTCGCCGCTCTCCCTGGACCCGTCCACGCCATCGCCGCCAACCTTCCGTACGTCCGGTCGGACGAGCTCCCCACCCTCGATCCGGAGGTGCGCCTGTTCGAGCCGCGAGAAGCTCTCGACGGCGGGGACGACGGCCTGTCGCTGGTCCGGCGGTTGCTCGCCGAGGCGGGCCCGTGTCTGTATCCGGGGGGCGCCGTCGTCATGGAGATGGACCCGCGGCAGATAGAGGAGGCCTCCCGGGCTGCCGCCGTTTGCCTCCCGTCGGCTAGGACGAGGGCTGTGCAGGACCTGGCCGGACGCGAGCGCGTCCTCGTCGTCGAGACGTAGGCGGCTAGTCGGGCGGGGGCGACGGCGGCTCGCCGGGGCCTTCGCGGCGGTCGCGGTCGCGTTCCTCCCCGGACGCGATGTCGACTGGCGGCTCGGGCTCCTTGGGCTCGCGGGAGCGTCGAGCGGGCTCGCGGAGGCGTTCGTCCATCCGCCCGAGCGTCGCCATAACCAGCGCGTTGATGCTTCCCTCCGGGTAATGGCCGTCCTCGTCCGGCTTACCCGCGGGCGCGCCCATGAGCAGCTCGACGCCCTGCTCCACTGTCTCCACCGCGTACACGTTGAATAGCCCCTCTCGCACGGCGTCGACCACCTCGTCGTTCAGCACCAGGTTGCGGACATTCGACGCGGGGATGAGCACTCCCTGCCGCCCCGTCAAACCCCGCGCCTTGCAGACCTCGAAGAATCCCTCGATTTTCCGCGTCGCGCCTCCGATGGCTTGCACCCGGCCTTGCTGATCGATGGAGCCCGTGACCGCGAGGCCTTGGTCTATCGGGACATTCGCCAGGCTGGACAGCAACGCGTACAGCTCCGTGCTCGACGCGCTGTCCCCGTCGACCTCCTCGTAGGTCTGCTCGAACGCGATGCTGGCCCGCATGGGCAGCGTCGCGTCCGCGCCGTATTTGCCCATAAGATAGCCCATGAGTATCTGGAATCCCTTGCTGTGGATGCGCCCGCTCATCTGGCTTGCTTGCTCCACGTTCGCCAGCTCGCCTCGCCCCAGCGCGACCCGCGCCGTGAGCCGCGACGGCCGGCCAAAGGAGTAGTCCCCCATGTCGATGACGGCGAGCCCGTTGATCTGCCCGACCACTCGCCCGTCCACCTCAACGCGTATCGTTCCTTCGTCGTAGAGGTCCTGCAGGCGCTCTTCGATGCGGTTGGAGCGGCTCCGCGCCTCGTCCACCGCCGCCTGCACGTGCTCCCGCGTCACCATGTCGCTCCCGACCTGCCTCGCCCAGAAGCTCGCCTCGATGACCAGGTCCGCGACGTCGGCGAACCGTGCGCTCAGGCGCTCCTGGTCCTCCACAAAGCGGGCCGATTGCTCGATGAGCCTGGCGACGCCCGATGCGTCGAAGGGCAGCAGGCCGTCCTCTTGAATGCGGTTCACCACGAAGGAGGCGTAACGGCGGATGTTCTCGGCGTTCAGCTCCATCTCGGTGGAGAAGTCCGCCTTCACCTTGAACAGCTTCGGGAAGTCCTCGTCGTAGAGCAGCAGCGTTCGGGCGAGGTGCGGATTGCCGATGAGGACGATCTTTACGTCCAACGGCGCCGGCTCAGGCTCGATACTGGTCGTGGGGACGAGCGCTATCTGCTCGCCGAGACTCTCGATCCGCGCTTCGCCGCTGTGCAGGGCCTGCTTCAGGCTCTGCCAGAGGCCGGGGACGGCGAGCAGGTCCTTGGCGTGGAAGACGAGGAAGCCTCCATTCGCCCGGTGCAGCGAGCCGGGGTGAATCTCCGTGAAGTCGGTCGTCATCGCGCCGTTGCGGAGCGTGTGGTCAGCCCTGCCGAATACGTTGTAGTGCGTCGGACTCTGCTCGAAGACCACCGGGGCCCCGTTCGTGCGCGAGTGGTCGATGAAGACGTTGACCCTGTAGCGAAGGAACGCGGCTTCGGCGCCTTGAGCGAGCTCCGGAGCAGGCGCCCCGTCGCGGGCGCCCAAGAACAGATGGATGCCGCTCAGCATGTCCTCGCGCACTTCGCGGAGGTACTGAACGGCCTCGCCATGCTCTCCGTAGTACTCGCGCAGCTCCGCGAACAGCGGCCGGAGCGCGAACTCCGCCACCTCCCGGTTGACCGCACTCCGCACCCGGTTCGCCTCCCGCTCGGTCTGGCGCAGCTCTCCTATCTGCCGGGTGACGAGGTCCTGAAGCTCTTCCTGGCGCTTCTGCGCCTCCCGGGCCTCCTCGCCGAAGAGGGCGTTGAGTTCCTCTCGAGACATCGGCTCGCCCGAGGGGCCGAGGGGGACCGCAACGATTCCGGCGTCGCTCATCCTCAGGCTCATCCCCCGGCGGCTCGCCTCCTCGACCATGTGTTCGTTGATGGCCCGCTGCCTCTGCTGCACTCCCGCGAGGGCCTCTTCGACCCGACGCTCGTACTCCTTGCTCTCGAACGCTTTGGGCACCCGGACGCGCGCCTCCGACACCAGCTCGTCCATGTCGCTCGCGAGCTGACGGCCCATGCCGGCAAGGAGGCTTATCCCGCGAGGACGCTTGGGGTCGGAGAAGTTGTGGACGTACACCCAATCGTTCGGCACGGGCCGTCTTGCCGCCGTCTGCCGCAGCAGCGCGCGTAGCGTCGTCGCCCGCCCCGTGCCCGGCGCGCCGGACACGAAGATGTTGAACCCCCGCTGCTCGACGCCCAGCCCGAACTCCAGCGCCCTCAGCGCCCGGTCCTGTCCGATAGTCCCCTCCAGCGGCGGGACCTCGCGCGTCGTGTCGAAGCCAAGCTCCGACTCGGACAGCCGCACCGTCAGCTTCTCGATGGGCGTCCTCAGCCGCAACTTGATGTCCGATGGGGGAAAGGTCATCCCAGGGCTCCCACCCACGTCATTGTCAGACGACGGCAGCTTACCGCGCCGGCGGGGGAAGGTTAACCACAACCGGAAGGCGGGAAATGCGAAGTGTGCATGTCATTTGTCTATTCAGACCCGGGCCGGGCGTTCCTGCTCGACTTGGGTTGGGCGCCCTGTCCCTTCCCGCCGGGCGGCGATAACCTAGGGCGCATGGCCTACTCAGACATCCTCTACGAGAAGTCCGGCGGCGTCGCCACCATCACCATCAACCGGCCAGAGGTGCGCAACGCCTTCCGCCCCCTCACGGTCGACGAGATGATCGAGGCGTTCCAGGACGCCTGGGAAGACGACGACGTCGGCGTGGTCATCCTCACGGGCGCGGGGGACAAGGCTTTCTCTAGCGGCGGCGGCCAGAAGGTGCGCGGCAAGGACGGCTACCAGGACGGGACGGGCCATACGAAGCTCCGCATCACGGAGCTGCACGCCGTCATCCGCATGATCCCCAAGCCGGTCATCGCCGCCGTGAACGGCTACGCCATCGGCGGCGGGCACGTTCTCCACGTCATCTGCGACCTTTCGCTGGCGTCGGAGAATGCAATCTTCGGTCAGTCCGGCCCCCGGGTCGGCAGCTTCGACGCGGGCTTCGGCACGGTGTTCCTGGCGCGTGTCGTGGGCGAGAAGAAGGCCCGCGAGATCTGGTACCTCTGCCGCCAGTACTCGGCCCAAGAGGCGCTCGACATGGGCCTGGTGAACAAGGTCGTCCCGCTCGACGGCCTCATGGCCGAGGCGCGGGCGTGGGCGGACCGCATTCTGGAGATGAGCCCCACCGCCCTCCGCTTCCTCAAGGCGTCGTTCAACCAGGACACGGACTGGGCCTACGGTCTGCAACAGATGGCCCACGGCGCGGTGCAGATGTTTTACAACACGGACGAGGCCGAGGAGGGCGTCCGCGCCTTCAACGAAAAGCGCCCCCCGGACTTCTCGCCGTACCGCAAGCAGTCGTGGTAGCGGCGGGAGAGGGCCGGCAGGCGCGACCGGTCGTGATGGATGCGGCCTTGGTATCCTCCGTCCATGACCGCGACTCCCGCTCCACAGCCTAAGCTCGTTTCCTGGTTCTGGGCGGCCCGGCCGTTCTCGCTTACGGCGTCGGTTACGCCGGTGCTCGTGGGTTCGGCGCTCGCCGCCACCGTTGGGGCGATTGACTGGCTGCTGTTCGCGCTGGCGCTGACTGGCTCCATTGCTATTCAGATCGGCACGAACCTCACCGACGAGTACTCGGACCACCGCAAGTCGGGCGGGGCCGGCAAGTTTCTGGCGCCGCACAAGGTGATCCAGCGCGGGCTGCTCTCCGAGCGCGCGGTCGAGTTCGGGATGGCGGCGGCGTTCGGGTATGGCGTCGCGGCGGGGCTGGTCATCGTCGCGCACGTGGGCTGGCCCATCCTGGCTGTCGGGCTGGCGAGCGTGTCAGCCGCCTACTTCTACGCGGGCGGCCCCAAGCCGCTGGGGACGCTTGGGCTCGGCGAGCCGGTGGTGTTCGTGTTCATGGGGCCGTTGATGGTGATGGCGTCGTACTACGTGCAGCGCGAGGCGCTCACATGGGCGTCGTTCTACGTGTCGCTGCCGGTCGCGTTCATCGTCACCGCCATTCTCCACGTCAACAACCTGCGCGATATCTCCGAGGACTTGGAGGCCGGGAAGCGGAGCATCGCCGCCGCCATCGGCGTTGCCTCGTCGCGTTGGCTGTATGCGGCATACCTCGCGAGCGCCTACCTCTCGATTGCCGTCGTGGCGGTCGCCGGCGTTGTTGGTCCGTGGGCATTGCTCGGCCTTGCGCCGCTGCCGTGGGCGGTGGGCGCGGCGCGCGCGCTGTTCGCGGCGGAAGAGCGCGCCGCGATGAACCGTCTGCTCGTGCGGAGCGCCAAGCTCCACGGCTGGACCGGGATAACGCTGGCGGCGGGCCTCTACGCGTCGAGCTTGTGAGGGGGGGCGCCCGCGCCTTGCGCTCGAACACGTATAGCGTTACATTTCATACGTACACTGTATGGGAGAACGTACGGCGATGAAGAGCAAACTGACCATCACCGTGGACTCGGAACTCATTCCGGCAGCGAAGCGGTACGCTCGCTCAAAGGGGGTGTCGCTTTCAGCGGTGGTTGAGCAGGCGCTACGAGAGGCGACTGCCGGAACCGGAGCGGCGTTCATCGACCGATGGGCGGGCAAGTTCAAGCTGGATCCAGAAGATTACCCCAAGGACGATCCCCGCTTCGAATACTTGGCGCGCAAATACCTCACGTGATCCTCGTCGACACTGACGTTCTCTTGGACGCAGCGCTGACCAGAGAGCCCCATGCCGCGCTAGCGAAGGAACTCCTCAGGCGCTTGGAACGTAGTCGGGAAGAGGCGTTCGTAGCCTGGCATACCATCTCCAACCTTTTCTACGTGATGGACCGCGCAAGCAGAGGCGCCGACGCTCGCGACTTCATTCTGGAGTTAATGAGCTTCGTACAAGTCGCGCCGACTAGCACCGAAGCCGTCCGGTACGCCGCATCCCTGCCCATGCCGGACTTCGAGGATGCGATGCAGGCAGCCGCCGCGCGGGCGTGCGGCGCCCGGAATATCATCACGCGGAACATCAAGGACTTCGAACGTTCCCCAGTCCCGGCGATCACCCCGCAAGAGGCGCTCCTGCAGCTGCGCTGACGCTTGGCTCTCACGTTGACCACTGTCGTGGACGGGCCTAGACTCGATTCGTGGTTATCTATCGCTATTCCCGGTGGGACGGCTCTCAGAACGTCGAGTTTCCGACGACTGAGGACCTGATCGACCGCCTCTCGGAGCAGATTCTCCAGGGAGACGATCTGCGCGGCGCCCTGCGCAGGATGATGCAGCGCGGCTTTCAGGACGCCAAGGGCCAGCGCGGCATGGGCATGCAAGACCTGCTGGACAAGCTCCGGGAAGCGCGCGAACGCAACCTCGAACGCTACAACCTCGCCTCGATGTTCGACGACATCGCCACGCAGGTCGACGAGGTCATCGAGCAGGAGCGCCGGGGCATCGACAAGCGCCTCCAAGAGTTACGCTCGTCCCCGCAGACGGGGGAGGGTGCGGAGTCCAGCCCTGCCCCGCAGGTGGGAGAGGGAGCGCAGCAGGGCGAGGGCGGCGGCGACGTTCCCCCGGAGCTCGCCGACATGCTCCGGCAGATGGCTAACCGCCATCTCGATCAGCTGGACCAGCTTCCTCCGAACGCGGGCGGCCGCATCAAGAAGCTTCGCGACTACGACTTCATGGACCCGGAGGCGCGAGAGAAGTTCGAGGAGCTGCTGCAACAGCTCCAGCAGCAGGTGCTGCAACAGTACTTCCAGGGTCTCCAGCAGAGCTTGCAGAACATGACCCAAGAAGACCTCTCGCAGATTGCGGCCATGGTCCGCGACCTGAACGAGCTAGTGAAGCAGAAGCTTCAGGGCGACGACCCGGACATCACCGAGTTCATGAACAAGTGGGGGCACATGTTCCCCTCCGGCATCGAGAATTTCGACCAGCTGATGGACTACATGTCCAAGCAGATGGCCCAGATGCAATCGCTGATGAACTCGATGCCCGCAGAGATGCGGCGCCAGCTGGAAGACATGATGGAGGGCCTGCTGCAGGACAACCGGCTCTCATGGGACTTGTTCGAGCTCGCCACAAACCTCGAACGGATGAACCCCGGCCGGTTCCAAGACAACGACTTCCGGATGTTCGGCGACGAACCTGTCACCCTTCAGCAAGCCCTCGAGCTGATGGGCGACCTCAACAACATGGAGGAGCTCGAATCCCAGATCCGTCAGGCGCTGCGCACCAACGACGCCACCAAGATCGACGCCGACGAGATTGGGAACGTTCTTGGCGACGAGGCTCGCCGTTTCGCCAAAGAGCTGCAACGGCTCACCAAGGAGCTCGAAGAGGCAGGCTTCATCCGCAGGAAAGGCCAAGGCTGGGAGCTTACTCCCCAGGCCATACGCAAGATCGGCGACAAGGCGCTCACCGACATCTTCAACCGCATCCGCGGCGGGGACCTCGGCGACCACAACCGCGAGAAGAGCGGGGTCGGCGTCGAGCTGACCGACGAGACGAAGAAGTGGGAGTTCGGCGACCCCCTCCACCTCAACACGCTCAAGACCGTCAGCAACGCGGTCCTCCGGGAGGGGCCGGGCACGCCCGTCCGCATCAAGCCCGAGGACTTCGAAATCGACCGCACCATCTCCCAAACGCGGGCGTCGACGATCATCGCCATCGACATGAGCTATTCGATGTTCTGGGACGGCGCGTTCCAGGCGGGCCAGCGGGTAGGGCTAGCCCTCGACACGCTCATCAAGTCCAAGTACCCCAAGGACCAGGTCTCGGTAGTGGCCTTCTCCTACTTCGTGCTGCCCCTCGAGTCGCACATGCTCCTCGACACCTACTGGGTCGAGCACGGCGGCGGAACGAACTTCCAGGAAGTGCTTCGCCAGTCCCGCCAGATGCTGGCCCGCCAGGGCGGCAACAATAAGCAGATCATCCTCATCACCGACGGCGAGCCCACGACCTACAACTGGACCGAGGGCGATATACGGGCGAACTACATGCGGCGCGGGGGCGGACTGATCGAAGCGACCATGCGCGAGGTGATGCGCTGCACGCGCGACAACATCACCATCAACACCTTCATGCTCGACCAGAGCCCTTCGCTCCTCCGCTTCGTCCAACTGATGACGAAGATGAACAAGGGGCGCGCGTTTGTCGCCAGCCCGGACAATCTGGGCTCCTACGTCGTCGCCGACTACGTCTCCAACCGCAACAAGGTCATTCGCTAGGCAGTCTCCCCGGTGAGTCCCGACGGCATAGGGTTCGTCGAAGCCATCGTGATTGACGTGGCCGACTTCGAGAGGGCCGAGTCCTTCTGGTCTCGCTTGGTCGGCTGCGAGTTTGGCCCTTCCTTCGAGCCCACTTTCAGACGCGCCCAACTCCCATCCGGCGTCGCTCTGGTGCTCCAACACAGGCCCGACCTGAAGGACGTGCGGAACCGGGTCCACGTGGACGTGGAAGTCGAAGACATCGACGCTGCGCTGGCTCGCGTCGAAGCGATAGGCGGCGCGCTGGTGAGTCGCGTAGAGAACGAGTTCGGCGCTCACATCGTATGCGCCGACCCCGACGGCAACGAGTTCTGCCTGACGCCGCAGTAGCTTCCATGGGGGCGCGGCCTGGGTGGGTCTACTACTCGACGCAAACAGCTACGGCAAGCCGGACGCGCTCCCAGGCGGGGGCGCGCTAAGACGCCCCGCCCGATTGAGCGCGCCTAGGCGCCGCAGTCTCTACTCATGCGGCTCAGTGTCGGCCAGAGCGTCGTCGTCATCGTCGACGATGATATCGTCGTCGTCCTCCTCGTCCTCATCGATGGCGAGGTCGGTGAGGGGGACTGCGTCATCATCCGCCAGATCGGCGCCGGGGAGGTCGGACATCAGGTTCATCAGATCGAAGTCGTCGCCCTCGTCGTCATCGATGGGCTGGGGCAGCTCGGGCAGGCCGAGCAGTTTGCGTCCCTCCTCAGATACGTCGAGGCGAGCCGGGATGAGCCGTCCGATGATGACGTTTTCCTTCAGACCCCTCAGGTAGTCGACCTCGCCCAGAAGCGCTGCTTCGGTGAGCACCCGCGCGGTCTCTTGGAACGACGCCTTCGCGAGGAAGCTGTCGGTGTTCAATGACGCCCTCGTCACGCCCAGTATCTCCGGCTTGCTGGTCGCGGGCTCGCCGCCCTCCGCCATGACCTGCTCGTTCACTTCTTGGAACTGCAGCCGGTCCGTGAGCTGGTTCGGCAGGAGCTTCGTGTCTCCGATGCTCTCGACGCGCACCCACCGCAGCAGCTGGCGGATGATTGTCTCGATGTGCTTGTCGTTGATGGACACGCCCTGGTTCCGGTACACGGTCTGCACCTGCTCCACCAGGTAGCGCTGGGTGGCCTCCATGCCCTCGATCCGTAGGATGTCATGGGGGTCCTTCACGCCGCTTGTCAGCTTCTGGCCCGCGACAACCGAGTCGCCCGTGCGGACCAGCCGCTGGTCTGTGGCGTCGACCTGATGGTCGCGCACCTCTGTCTCGAAGGAGTCGATCTCGACGCCTCCATCCACAAGCCGCACGCTGCCCGACACGCGGGCCAGGAGGTTGGTGAGCTCCGGAAGCGGCTCCTCGCCCTCTTCGGCGTTGGCCTTCTTCTTCCTGCTCTTCTCCGCCACAACCTTCGGCTCGGCCACGATCTCGCCGGCCTTTATGTGCTGTCTGGCCTTTACGGTGAGCTTATGTGTCTTCGCCACCAGCTGGCTGTCCGTGAATGGCACGCGGTTTACCACGCGGACCACGGGCGCGAACGACGTGGGCGGCGTCAGAAGCGACTGGGCGTCGTCGCCCGCATCGTACTCGCCGACCAGATGGCCGCCCTCGAACACCAGCACTTCCCCGTCAATCTCCGCGATCCGCGCCTTGCCCTTCGGGGCTCTGGCCTCGAACAACTCCTCGACACGCGGTAGACCGGATGTGATGTCCTTGCCCGCGATTCCGCCGGTGTGGAATGTCCGCATGGTCAGCTGCGTGCCGGGCTCGCCGATGGACTGGGCTGCAATGATGCCCACTGCGTCACCAATGAGAGCGAGCTGGCCAGTGGCGGGGCTCCGCCCGTAGCACACCTGGCAGATTCCCCGGACCGCCTCGCAGGTCAACGGGCTCCGCAGCCAAAGCTCGGTAACGCCTGCCGCTTCGACCTCGATGGCCTTCGGCTCCAAGATCATCTCGTTGGCGTCGATCAGCACTTCGCCGGTGTTCGGGTCGGCCACCGGCGCGGACGCCACCCGTCCCACGATTCGCTCGGAAAGATGCGCAATCATCACGTCCTCTTCCGAGGCGGCTCCGTGAATGATTACCCCGCGGTCGGTGCCGCAGTCCTCTTTCATGACGATGACTTCTTGGGCCACGTCGATGAGTCGGCGGGTCAGGTAGCCGGAGTCGGCGGTCCGGAGCGCCGTGTCGGCTAGGCCCTTGCGCGCTCCGTGCGTCGAGATGAAGTATTCGAGGACGCTCAGCCCTTCCCGGAAGCTCGACTTGATGGGCAGCTCGATGATGTCGCCCCTCGGGTTGCTCATCAGGCCGCGCATTGCCGCCATCTGCTTGATCTGCGCCTCGTTCCCCCGAGCGCCGGAGTGCGCCATGGCGTAGATGCCCCCGAACTCCGGCAGGTGCCGCTGGATGACTTCGTCCATCTTCACCGATACCCGCTGCCAGGCGGCAACCGCCCGGTTGTGCTTCTCGCGCTCGGTGATGAGGCCCATCTCATACTGCTCTTCGAGCTCCTCAATCTCCTTATCGGCGTCCGCGACGATACCTGCCTTCTCGGGCGGCACCTTGATATCTGTGATGCCGATCGTCGTGCCGGAGATCGTGGCGTAGTGGAAGCCGGTCTGCTTCAGCCGGTCGAGGATTTCGGACGTGGCGTCGTTGCCTGACAGGCGGTAGACCTCCGTGACAAGGTCTCTCAGCGCCTTCTTGTCCATGACGATGTCGTAGCGCCGGATGTCTTCGGGCAACACCTGGTTGAAGATGATCCTGCCCGGCGTGGTCGTCAGCCAGCCGCTCTCGGCGCCCTTGCTGCGGACGGAAACTTCGGCGTGCAGCTCGAGCAGGCCGGCGTCGAAGGCCACCATCACATCGTCGAAGTCGCGGTAGCGTCCTCCGGCGCCCTTGGCGTCGGGCCGCACCTGGGTGAGGTAGTAGCAGCCGAGCACAATCTCATAGGTCGGCGCCACCAGCGGCTCGCCCGAGCTCGGCGAAAGCATGTTGTAGGTGCTGAGCATCACGTTCCGGGCTTCGTGGACCGCCTCCCGCGAGAGGGGCACGTGGACGGCCATCTGGTCGCCGTCGAAGTCCGCGTTGAACGCCGCGCACACCAGCGGATGCAGCTGGATGGCGCTGCCCTCCACCAGCGTGGGCATGAACGCTTGGATGCCGAGGCGATGCAGCGTCGGCGCGCGGTTGAGCAGCACCGGCCGTCCCTGGATGACCTCCTCCAAGATGTCCCAGACCTCCGCTCGCGCCCGCTCAACCATGCGCTTCGCGCTCTTGATGTTGTGGGCCAACCCTTGCAAGACCAGCCGGTTCATTACGAAGGGCTTGAAGAGCTCCAGCGCCATCTTCTTGGGCAGGCCGCATTCGTGCAGGCGCAGGCTCGGGCCGACCACAATCACCGAGCGCCCTCCGTAGTCCACGCGCTTGCCCAGCAGGTTCTGCCGGAACCTCCCCTGCTTGCCGCGGAGAAGGTCCGACAAGCTCTTCAGCTTGTGGTTGTGGCTGCCCACGATTGCGCGGCCGCGACGGCCGTTGTCGATCAGGTCGTCCACGGCTTCTTGCAGCATCCGCTTCTCGTTCCGGACGATGATCTCCGGCGCGCCAAGCTCCAGCAGCCTCTTCAGGCGATTGTTCCGATTGATTACGCGGCGGTAGAGGTCGTTCAGGTCACTGGTCGCGAATCGGCCGCCGTCCAGCTGCACCATCGGGCGCAGGTCGGGAGGCAGCACGGGCAGCGCCGTCATGATCATCCATTCCGGCTTGTTGCCGCTGCGGCGAAGGGCCTCGATGACGCGGATGCGCTTCACCGCCTTCTTGCGCCGCTGACCGGACGTGTTATGCACTTCCTTGTCCAGATCGTGGCTCACCTGCTCCAGGTCGATGGTCCTTAGGATTTCGAGGATGGCCTCAGCGCCCATGCCTGCGCGGAAGATGTCGCCGTACTTGTCGTGCAGCTCCCGGTAGCGCGCCTCCGTGAGCAGCATCAGGGGGCGGAGGCTCTCCAGCTCGCCGACCTCTTGCTCTAGGGTCAGCGCCAGGCTCTCCTTCGTGGTCCGGGTGTTCGCGGTGATCTGCTCAATCTCGGCGTCGAGCTCAGCGCGCCGCTCCTCGTTGGGGGTTGCGGCCATCTCGACAACGATTCGGTCCCGGTCCCGCTCCAACTGTTTACCGAGGGCGTCTTCCTGCTCCGCGTGCATCTCCTGCAGCTCTTCGATCTTGCGCGTGCGCAGCAGCAGGTCGACGGAGGTTACGGCGTATTGAGCGAAGTAGAGAACCCGCTCCAAATTGCGAGGCGAGAGGTCCAGCAGCAGACCGAGCCTGCTCGGGATGCCCTTCGCGAACCAGATGTGGGCTACCGGCGCCGCGAGGCTGACGTGGGCCATGCGCTCTCGCCGCACCTTCGCGCGAGCGACCTCTACGCCGCAGCGGTCGCAGATCACGCCCTTGTAGCGGATCTTCTTGTACTTGCCGCAGTAGCATTCCCAGTCCTTCGTCGGACCGAAGATGCGCTCGCAGAACAGCCCCTCTTTCTCGGGGCGAAGTGTCCGATAGTTAATCGTCTCCGGCTTGGTCACCTCGCCGTAGGACCACTGCCTGATCTGCTCCGGCGAAGCAAGTGAGATACGGATTGCGTTGAAGTCCGTCGCGTTCGGCATCCTGCTCGTACTCCTCGCGGGGCTCCCCCGCGCTCTCGGCTAAAGAGACTTGGCCATCATTTGGCGCGGGCGCTAACCCTGGTCCCCTTCGTTCTCCTCCTCGGAGGCCTGCCGCGCGTACGCGCCCAGGTCCATCCGCACCTCCGTGGACACTTCCGACTCCTGCTCCTCCAGCGGCACGAAGTCCGCTTCCCAGGAGGGCGCGACCGGCTCGAGGGGCACCACGATTGCCGTGTCCAGGTCTTCCTCTTCTTCCTCTGCATAGGTGAACCGTGGAGCAGGGACCCCGCGGTCGTCCTCATAGCGCAGCTCAACCGCCAGCCCCAAGCTCTGCAGCTCCTTGACCAGTACGTGGAAGGACTCCGGCACACCGGGCTGGACAACGTCCTCGCCCTTTACGATTGCCTCGTACGTCTTCACCCGTCCCACCACGTCGTCCGACTTGACTGTCAGCATTTCTTGGAGGTTGTATGCCGCGCTGTAGGCCTCGAGCGCCCATACCTCCATCTCGCCGAACCGCTGGCCGCCGAATTGCGCTTTCCCGCCCAGGGGCTGCTGCGTTATCAGCGAGTACGGGCCCGTCGACCTTGCGTGGATCTTGTCTTCCACAAGGTGGATGAGCTTCAGCATGTAGATGTAGCCGACGGTGACCGGGTTATCGAACTGCTCCCCGGTGCGCCCGTCGTAGAGGAGCGACTTGCCGAGCACCGGAGACGCGATGCTGAGGTCCCGGCCCACTTGCAGCGCCTCCTCGTACAACTCATTGAACGCTTGGTCCTCGGTTGCGAGCTTCTTGCCCGTCGCCTCCTCGTAGGGTTCGGCCAAGTCTTGGAGCCAGATCTTGAGGCAGACTTCGGACGCGTAGTCCGGGACGTTGTCGTTGAACACGCGGTTGGCGTCGTAGCCTCGCTCGGCCACCCAAGCGCGGGCCTTGGCCCAGTCGGGTTCGTATTCGTCGACGCCGAGCAGGTCGCTGCCGGCGGCTCCCGCCCGCTCCACCAGCCACGCCCTGCTTAGGGCGTCGCGGATGTCTACGTCGGTTGCGCCGTCGAATACCGGCGTCGCGGCGCGGAAGCGGAGCTTGTGGGCGGCGAGGCCAAGATGCGTCTCCAGCACCTGGCCGAGGTTCATGCGGGAAGGCACTCCGATCGGATTCAGGATGATGTCAACCGGCGTCCCGTCGGCAAGGTAGGGCATGTCCTCGATGGGCATGATGCGCGAGACGACGCCCTTGTTGCCATGCCGCCCCGCCATCTTGTCGCCCTCTGACAGGGTGCGAGTCTGAGCGACCCATACTCGCACCAGCTTATTCACGCCGGGCGCGAGCTCGTCGCCGTTCTCGCGCGTCAGCACCCGCACGTCGATGATCTTGCCGCGCTCGCCGTGCGGCACGCGCAGCGAAGTGTCCTTCACGTCGCGCGCCTTCTCCCCAAAGATGGCGCGGAGCAGCTTCTCCTCGGCGGTCAGCTCGGTCTCGCCCTTGGGCGTGATCTTCCCAACCAGGATGTCTCCGGGGCCGACCTCCGCCCCAACGCGGATGATTCCTTCCTCGTCGAGGTTGCGGAGGGCGTCGTCGCCCACGTTTGGGATGTCTCGCGTGATCTCTCCGGGGCCCAGCTTCGTGTCCCGCGACTCCACCTCATACTTCTCGATGTGGATAGACGTGAACTTGGAGTCGCGCACGATGTTCTCGGACACGATGATCGCGTCCTCGAAGTTGTAGCCCTCCATCGCCATGAACGCGCACAGCACGTTCTGACCGAGGGCCAGATCGCCCTCCTGGGTCGAAGAGCTGTCCGCGAGAGGGTCGCCGACCTCCACCGGGTCTCCGACCGACACGCTCGCGCGCTGCGTCAGACAGGTGCCCTGGTTCGACCGGATGAACTTGCGGAGCACTTGCGCGTGCTCCTTACCGTCGTTGTCCGTGATGACCACCAAATCTCCTGTCACCGACGTGACGACGCCCGCGTTCTTCGCCAGCACCATCTGGCCGGAGTCGCGCGCGACTCTCCGCTCCATCCCGGTGCCCACGAGTGGGGCATCCGGCTTGAGCAACGGCACTGCCTGCCGTTGCATGTTCGAGCCCATCAGGGCGCGGTTGGCGTCGTCGTGCTCCAAGAATGGGATCAACGCGGTTGAAACGCTCACGATCTGCATGGGCGCGACGTCCACGTAGTCCACGCGGTCCGGCGGCTCCGTGGAGTAGTCCTGCGACCTCCGGCACTCGACGCGCTCTTCCACGAGCTGGAATCTATCGTCCATCTGGGAAGTCGCCTGAGCGACGACGAACTTGTCCTCCTCGTCCGCCGGTAGGTAAACCACGTCCTCCGCGCGTGAGGACACGAAGGGCTGGACCGCGAGCATCCGCTCCCCCAGCTCCACGATCTTCTTGGCAGCGGGGTTGGAGATTGAATGTCCCGCGCGCACGATTGTCTTTCCTGTGTCGTCCTTCACATCCTCGGTGACCATGCGCCCTGCGAGGTCCGGCGCCTTGCTCGATATCTCCTTGTGGACCTTCCTGTAGGGAGTCTCGATGAAGCCATAGTCGTTGAGTCGGGCGTAGGTCGCCAGAGAGCCTAGGAGTCCGATGTTCGGGCCCTCGGGCGTCTCGATTGGGCAGATGCGGCCATAGTGCGAGTAGTGGACGTCCCGCACGTCGAATCCCGCGCGCTCTCGCGACAGTCCGCCGGGGCCGAGGGCGGAGAGCCGGCGCTTGTGCGTCAGCTCCGCCAGCGGGTTGGTCTGGTCCATGAACTGCGAAAGCTGGGAGCCACCGAAGAACTCGCGCACGGCCGCCACTACGGGCCTGATGTTGATCAGCGCGCTTGGCGTCGCCTCTTCCTGGTCGAGGATGGTCATCCGCTCCTTTACGACCCGCTCCATGCGGAGCAGGCCGACGCGGAGCTGGTTCATGATCAGCTCGCCCACTGCGCGGACACGGCGATTGCCCAGGTGGTCGATGTCGTCGGGATTGGACACGCCATTGTTGATCCGCACCATCATGCGGATCATCTCGATGATGTCTTCCTTCGTGAGGGTCCGGTTCTCTTGCGGGATGTCCTGCCCCATCCGGCGGTTCATCTTGTAACGCCCAACTCTGCCCAGGTCGTACCGGCGCGGGTTGAAGAACAGGTTGTCCAGCAGCGACCGGGCGCTCTCGACGCTCGGCGGCTCGCCGGGACGGAGCCTGCGGTACACCTCCACCAGCGCCTGCGACTCGGTCTGGACCGCGATGTCCTTCTCGAGCGTCGTCCGCATGTACGGGTGGTCCGGGTCGTCGTCGACATCCGCGAATAGGCTCAGGAGCCGCTCGTCCTCCGCGTAACCGAGGGCGCGCAGGAAGGTCGTCACCGGCAGCTTGCGCTTCCGGTCGATCTTCACGGAGATGATGTCCCTGGGGCTGGTCTCGAACTCGAGCCACGCGCCGCGGTAGGGAATCAGCTTCGAGAGGGAGACGTTCCGGCCTGTGCCCGGGTCTTGCACCCGTGTGAAGTACGCGCCAGGAGAGCGGACCAGCTGGCTGACCACCACGCGCTCGGCGCCGTTGATCACGAACGTGCCCGTCGGCGTCATCATCGGGATATCGCCGAAGAACAGCGTCTGCTCCTTGATTTCGCCTGTCTCCTTCACCTCGAGTTCTACGGTCACGTAGAGCGGGGCCTCGTAGGTGATCTCCCGCTCCCTGCACTCTTCCTCCGTGTACTTCGACTTGCGAAACTCGTGCGCGCCGAACCGCAGCTCGAATCGGCTTCCGGTCACGTCTTGGATGGGGTTGATCTCGTCCAAGACCTCACGAAGACCCTCCAGCTTCAAGGACTCGAAGGACTGGGTCTGGATCTGCACGAGGCTGGAAGGCTCGAGCACCTGATGGACGCGGGAATAGGACTTGAGGGGGTGTACGGGGGAACGGTCAGTCCGGGATACTAGCGAAGTCATTATTGGTCAGCACTCCTCGACTAGCTGCCGCGCGTTTTTGACGGACACGAAAAAAAGCCCAGCGCATTAGGCAACGCTAGACCTAGAGAAAATGCTTAACGCTTAGGGGGGCTCGGGTGTCGCGGCGCGGTGGGCGGCATTCGACTCCTAATGTCCGCGAGTATACAGAAGTTTCCTCTCCAGCGTCAAGCGCCCATCCCTTTTGGGCCCTGGCTGGCGGCAGTCCCACGCGAGAGTGTTGCTCTCGCCTGGGGGATCGGGGATTTAGGAGAGGGATGCGCTATTGGCCGCCGCGACCTCCGCACGATAGGGTTATAGAGAATGGTTCCTCGATAAACAACCACGCCCGCCTCGTCCGCACGGCGTGCGTCGTCGTCGAGGACATATTCGTCGATGGCAAAGAGGGCGAGCCGGCAATTGCCGCCGCCCGCTCCGTTTCGAGGTCGCCGCCGCCGCGGACCTCTACGGCAAGTAACGCTCGCGCCGATTCCCGGGCTAGCCGGGACACGGCGCGCGAATCCAAGCGAGGAAGAACTCAGCAGGAGGAACAGCATATGGCAGGACTGAAAGGCACCCAGAGCGAGCAGAACCTGAAGGACGCCTTCGCACGCGAGTCCCAGGCGAACAGGCGGTATCTGTACTTCGCCCGACGCGCCGACATCGAAGGCTACCCGGAGGTCGGCGGGCTCTTCCGCGACATCTCCGAGGCCGAGACCGGCCATGCCTTTGGACACCTCGATTTTCTGAAAGAGACCGGCGACCCCGCGACCGGCGAGCTCATTGGCAACACCGAGGCCAACCTCAAGTCCGCCCTCGCCGGCGAGGCGTACGACTACACCGAGATGTACCCGAGCTTCGCTCGCACGGCCCGCGACGAAGGCCTCGACGAATTGGCCGAGTGGTTCGAGACCCTGGCCCGCGCCGAGCGTTCGCACGCCGGGCGATTCACCAAGGCCATCGAGACGCTCAGCCTCTAAAGCCCTGCTGGAACACGAACGCGCCTCCAGGGTTCTGCCCTGGAGGCGCGCTTGCTATCTGCGACTGAGAGCCTGAGCGCTGCTCAGGTCACGCAAGGTCGAAGCGGTCGAGGTTCATCACCTTGTCCCACGCGGCTACGAAGTCGCGCACGAACACATCCTGCCCGTCGTCGCATCCGTAGACTTCCGCGAGCGCCCGGAGCTCCGAGTTCGAACCGAAGACCAAGTCCACCGCTGAGCCGGTCCACTTGACGTCGCCGGTCTGGCGGTCGCGTCCCTCGAACACGCCCGCAGAGGAGGACGCGCTCCACTCGGTGCTCATGTCGAGCAGGTTCACGAAGAAGTCATTGGTCAACGTCCCCGGACGATCGGTGAGAACTCCGTTCTGGGACTGCCCGGTGTTCGCGTTCAAAGCGCGCATGCCGCCAACGAGCGCCGTCATCTCGGGAGCGGTGAGCGTCAGCATGTACGCCCGCTCCACCAGCAGCTCTTCCGGCTTCCCAGCCTGCCCTGCCTGGACGTAGTTGCGGAACCCGTCCGCCGTGGGTTCTAGCACGGCGAACGACTCCACGTCGGTCCACTCCTGCGCCGCGTCCGCGCGCCCGGGCGCAAAGGGGACCTGCACGTTGTGACCGGCGCTCTGGGCAGCCTGCTCGACGCCCGCGCACCCGGCCAGAACGATCAGGTCGGCGAGGGACACCTTCTTTCCGCCGGACTGCGAGCCGTTGAACTCCGCCTGGATCCCCTCCAGGGTCTGCAGCGCTTGGCTGAGCTCAGCCGGGTTGTTCGCTTCCCAGTCTTTCTGCGGCGCGAGGCGGATGCGCGCGCCGTTCGCTCCACCGCGTTTGTCGGTGCCGCGGAACGTCGCCGCCGACGCCCAGGCGGTCGAGACCAGTTGGGAAACGGACAATCCGGAGGCGAGCACCTTCGCCTTGAGGTCGGCGACGTCCTGCTCCCCGACCAACGCGTGGTCGACGTCGGGGACGGGGTCTTGCCACAGCAGCGGCTCTGCAGGAACCAGCGGCCCGACATACCTGCTGCGGGGGCCCATGTCGCGGTGGATGAGCTTGAACCACGCCCTAGCGAAGGCGTCTTCGAAGTCGTCGAGGTTCTCGAGGAAGCGCTTCGAGATCTGCGCGTAAGCCGGGTCCGTCCTCAGTGAGAGGTCCGTCGTGAGCATGATGGGGGCGTGCTTCTTGGAGGCGTCGTGCGCATCCGGCACGGTTGCCACCGCAGCCGCATCCGTGGGGGTGTACTGCGACTTACCGGCTGGGCTCTTCGTCAGCTCCCACTCGTGGTTGTGCAGGTTCTCGAAGAAGTTGTTGTCCCACTTCACCGGGTTGTTGGTCCAGGCGCCTTCCAGGCCGCTGGTGATCGAGTCGCCGGCCTTGCCGCTGCCGTGGCTGTTCCTCCAACCGAAGCCCTGCTCCTCTATGCCGGCGCCCTCCGGTTGGGGACCGTTGTTGGACTCAGGGGCGGCGCCGTGCGCCTTCCCGAACGTGTGTCCGCCGGCGATGAGGGCAACCGTCTCCTCGTCGTTCATCGCCATGCGCTTGAACGTCTGGCGGATGTACTTCGCCGCGGCCATTGGGTCCGGGTTGCCGTTCGGCCCCTCGGGGTTCACGTAGATCAGGCCCATGTGGTCTGCGCCGAGGGCTCCCTGGAGTTCGCCGTCGCCGCTGTGGCGCTCATCGCCAAGCCACGTTTCCTCGGACCCCCAGTCGGTCTCGTCGGCCTCCCAGACGTCTGGCCGCCCGAAGGCGAAGCCGAACGTTTTGAAGCCCATCGATTCCAGGGCGCAGTTGCCTGCGAAGATAATCAGGTCGGCCCAGGAGAGGTTCCGGCCGTACTTCTGCTTGACCGGCCAGAGCAAGCGGCGCGCCTTGTCTAGGTTCCCGTTGTCGGGCCAGCTGTTGAGGGGCGCGAAGCGCTGGTGGCCGGAGCCTCCGCCGCCGCGGCCGTCGTTGATGCGGTACGTGCCCGCGGCATGCCACGTCATGCGGATGAAGAGAGGCCCGTAGTGGCCGTAGTCTGCCGGCCACCAGTCCTGTGAGGTCGTCATCACCTCCTCGACGTCCTTCTTCAGCGCATCGACGTCGAGGTTCTTAACCGCCTCGGCGTAGTCAAAGTCCTCGCCCATCGGGTCTGATAGGGGAGAGTTCTGGCGGAGAGCCTTCAGGCTCAACTGATCCGGCCACCAGTACTGGTTTGAAGTCATTTCGTCCTCTCCATTCGGTAATCTGGTGAGTGTCGCGGCCCTCTGAGACCGTGGCGCGCGTGGCCGCATGATAGCCTCAGTCGTCGCCTTTTGGGAAGCCTTCCGCTCTCGTGGGCACGACACGGAGGCGCTCCGCATCATTGCCCGCTCCACCTTTGTCGAGATAAGCGCCGGCGGACGTCCTGTCCACGGACATGCGTCCCGAAACGGGCGCAACGAAGACGTGAAGCCTCAGCCCTCGCCTCATCACGGGACATGCAAAGTCTCCGCTCCGGCGCAGGAGAGGCGCGCACCGCTAGGGACTAGGAAGCCGAGACTGTCGCCAACGCCGACTCCAGTTCGGCCAGCGAGACGTAGCCTTCGAAGCGCGAATCAATGTGGCCGTCCGCGCTTATCACAAAGGTCCATGACTCGTTGCGGTAGTGGGGGACCTGGTCGATTCCCCATTCCGCGAGGACCGGCGAGAGGGCGCCTCGCGTCAAGTCTCCCTGGATCTCGTGCGGGTTATCGTAAATCTCCACGTGGATGTAGTCCGCCGCGTCCGGGTTGCTGTCCTTGAGCTCGGACAGCGTCTGCACCTGCGGACCGCACGTGGGCGTCGTGCAGAAAGCCGGCGACGCAAAGACGACCACGCTTGGCCTACCCGAGAAGATTGATTCCGCGATGCTGAGCTCATACAGGTCAGCGTCAGGCCGGTAGTCCGACGTTAGCTGGGTCAGGTCTCCCTTGACTGTGTCAACCGTCTTTGTGTTGCTGAATAGGGCTATCTGCCCGATGTCCCGAACGATTGACGTTTCCGCCACCTCCGCCACCAGCTCCGCCTCGCCGACCACCGACGGGTCGTCCACTGCGATATCCAGCCGCCACCTGCCGGCCTGGGGGAAGGTCAGCTCCGTCACGTACGATCCGCGCGTCCCAAACGGCCAGAGGTCGAACGCAGCGGTTGTGGACTCGGATTGCGCGTCGCCGCCCAAGAACGTCGTTCGCACGCTCGCCTCGGGCGCCGATACGAGCGCCGTCGCCGATTCGAGCAGGAATGCGACGCGCTGAGTGCCTGTCCGCAGCACTGTCGTCCCTAAGATAGGCGTCAGCTCCTCGACGGACGAAGCTGGAGTTGGCGTAGAGACAGGCGCCGGGGTTGGCGTGTCGGCGGGCGCGAGAGTTGGCGTGTCGGCAGGCGCCGGGGTTGGCGTGCCGGCGGGGGCCGGAGTCGGCGTGCCGG
The DNA here is from genome assembly GCA_965219425.1 of Dehalococcoidia bacterium. Lineage (GTDB taxonomy): Bacteria > Chloroflexota > Dehalococcoidia > Lucifugimonadales > Australimonadaceae > S5-327. The sequence goes on along the minus strand of OZ244741.1, from coordinate 1,837,801 downwards.
CGGGCGCCGGAGTTGGCGTAGCGGTTGGGTCGGGGATCGGCGTAGAAGTCGGCGCCGGGCCTGAGCAGGCCGCCGCTAGAAGTCCAACGCCTATCGCTACGAGGGCAAACTGCAGTCGCCAGGTCCGCATGGGGGTCTCCTAAAAGGTCTCGGCGTACGACCCGAACGTGAGCGCGAACAGCGCAAAGTCGGGCGAATTCGATAAGAGCTTCAGCTCGCCCTCCGAGAATTCGGGGAGCGATACAACGTTGTAGAGCCGCGCCTCGTCGACCGTGAAGTAGCTTCGCTCGTCCTCGATGACGATGTCCTCCCCAGCCTCCTCGGCGGTGAGCGGCCGATCGTGGAGGGTGACCTCCACTTCGAATGGCTCCGCGCCGTCTGCTAGGTCTATCACGGCGTTCACCGTTCGGGCGCGGAAGAGCAGCGCGATGTAGTCTTCCAGCTCCTCGGTCGATCTCCCATGCCTGATTGACTCCAGATCCGATGTCCACGAGCCGTGCAGGTAGATGAATTGATTGGCGTGGTTTCCCGGGTCCGCGTAGGACCGGGTTAGCCCCACGCCGCCGTCGTAGTACTCCGGATGGGCGATGTAGCGGCCCGTCGCCGATGCGTTCCTTCTCCACCCGCCGTAGATTTCCCGTGTCTGCCGGTCCTGGAAGGAGCCTGACGCCCGTGGGTCTCGCGTAGGACCTGAGCTCAGGTCCGGCGCGATGTCCGAAACGTCGAACCCCGCTTCGTGGAGCAGCGCCCGTATCTGCTGCTCTGTCTCGTCGTACGCGCCTTCGCCGAAGTGGGTGTAGCGCACGACGCCCTCGGCGTCGATCAAGTACTTGGCGGGCCAGAACCGGTTACTGTACGCGCGCCAGGTCCCCGCTGCGTTGTCCTGCGCCACTGCCCAGTCAACCTCCAGTTCCTCCATTGCCGCAAGGACGTTCGCCGTAATCTTCTCGAATTCGAACTCCGGCCTATGCACGCCAACGATGGTGAGCCCGCGTTCGGCGTACTTCGCATGCCAGTCCCGGAGGAAGGGCATCGTGCGGATGCAGTTGATGCAGGAGTATGTCCAGAAGTCGATGAGCACCACTTGCCCGCGAAGACCTTCCATGGTCAACGGCTCGCTGTTGAGCCAGTTGTTGATCCTCGTGAATTCAGGAGCCCTGTCCCCCGGAGCGCCGCCCACCCTGCCGGTGAGCGCGGGCGTCATCGGCGTGGGAGTGGGAGTCGGAATAGGCGTGGGAGTGGGCGTCACCGGCGTGGGAGTGGGGGTAACGCCCAGCTTCGAACCGGCCATCATGGCGGGTAGTGATTCCTGCGCTGTCCACGCGGAGACAGCGAAGCCGAAGCCCTCTATAGAAGTCCTGCCCCCTACGTCTCGAATGACTGACGTGTTGATGCCGACGACGATTCCGTCTAGCGTGAATAGCGGGCCGCCGCTATTGCCGGGGTTGATGGCCGCGTCCGTTTGGACCATCCATCGTTCCGTCTCCTGATCGAACCAAGAGCTGGACACGATGCCTCGAGTGACGGTCGCCCGGTTCACGCCTAGCGGATACCCCATCGTGAACACCGTGCTGCCGTCCGCCAGCTCAGTCCGGCTGCTCAATGGGGACGCCTGAAAGCCGGCCGAGCAGCAGATCCTGAGGGCAGCGAGATCCTTGCTCACGTCGAAGCCGAGGATTGTCGCGCTGTACCGGTCAGAGTCATTGACTACGACCTCGACGGCCCCGCCGCCGTCGATGACGTGGTGGTTGGTGACGACTACGGCGCGTCCGTCGCTCCCCACTTCCACGATAACGCCCGAGCCTGTGCTGGAGGCGGTCGACACCCTGACGACGCTCGACCGCACTCTCTCGATAATCGACGCCAGGTCCGGCGTCGGCATAGTCGTTGGTGTAGGCGTCAAAGTGGGCGTCGGCGTAGCTGTGGGCGTCGGGCTAGGTGTCGGCGTCAGGGTGGGAGTGGGCGTTACTGGCGTAGGCGTCGGCGCCGGGGTAGGAGTCGGAGTTACCGGCGTAGGTGTAGGTGTTGGCGTGGGCATGGGCGTAGGCGTGGGGGTCGGAGGCTCCGGCGTAGGCGTGGCCAACTGCGGCGTGGAAGTGGGGGCCGGAGTTGACGTAGGGGTTGGGGTCGGGTCGGAGCATGCCACGGCCAACAGGACGATGCCCATCGCCGCGAGCGCAAGCCGTAATCGCAGGGGCCGCATCACGGTCACCTAGAAAGTCTCGGAGTACGACCCGAACGTCAGCGCGAAGAGGGCGAAGTCCGGCGAGTTCGATGAAAACTTGAGCTCTGCGCTGCCGAACTCCGGCAGAGCGACAACGTTGTACAGGTCAGCCTCGTCCACTACGAAGTAGCTGCGGCCGTCCTCGATGACGATGTGCTCGCCTGCTTCCTCGGCGGTCAGTGGGCGGTAGGCCAGCTCCGCGCCCGCCTCCGGGCTGTCCGCGATCGAGACCTCGACCTCGAACGGCTCCGCACCTTCCTCGAAGTCGAGCACGATGTTCACCGTGCGGGCGAAGAACAGCAGGGCGATGTAGTCTTCCAAGCCCTCGGTCGCCCTTCCGTGCTTGATCGACTCGAAGTCCGACGTCCACTGGCCGTGCAGGTAGATGAACTGGTTGAGATGGTCTCCCGGGTCCCGGTAGAACTGGGCGTACTCCGGACCACCCTCGTAGTAGTGCGGGTGTGCGATGTAGAAGCCGGAGGAGTTCCGGCTAAAGCCGCCGTATATCTCCCGCGTCTGCTGGTTCTCAGGCGACGTGCCGAAAGCTTTTGGGTCCGCCTCCGGGCCAGGGTCAGGGTTCGACGCGACGCCTGAAACGTCGGAGCCTGCCTCAGTAAGCAGCTCCCGTATCTGCTCCTCGGTCTCGTTGTACGCGCCCTCGCCGAAGTGGGTGTAGCGCACGACGCCCTCGGCGTCGATAAGGTACTTGGCGGGCCAGAACCGGTTGTTGTACTCGCGCCACGTCCCGAAGTCGTTGTCCTGGGCCACCGCCCAATCGACCCCCAGCTCCTCTGTCGATGCGATGACGTTCTCCCTTACTTTCTCGAACTCGAACTCAGGAGTATGCACCCCAACGATGGTCAGCCCTCGGTCTGCGTACTTCGCTTGCCAGTCCCTGAGGTAGGGGATCGTGCGGATGCAGTTGATGCACGTGTATGTCCAGAAGTCGATCAGCACCACCTGTCCGCGAAGCTCTTCCATGGTCAGCGGGTGGCTGTTTATCCAGTTGGCGATTCCCTTGAATTCAGGCGCCGTGTCCCCCGGAGCCCCGCCCACGCGGCCGGTGGACTCGATTGCGGGGCTCTCGACGCCGCCCTCATCCGCGCTTGCATCGACGGGAGTCGGCGCGGTCTCGGTGGGAGTTGGCGCGGCGTCGGTGGGCGTTGGGGCCGCCTCGGACGCGCAGGCCGCAGCGAACGCGGCGGTTGCAACGAGGATGCCAGCTGGGACCAGAACACGAGCGAAGCGCGTCATTTAGAGAACCTTTCAGCGCCGCCTTGCCGGCGGCCTGCAATTGCATATGCATGGCGCATTTCTGCGCCGAATGCGGCTGTTTCCGACCGCACTTCTCAGCAACCCGGCGGGGAGTGCGGTCATGGGTTAGATGCCTATCGTATACTGGGGGGTGCGCCCTCCAATCGTTCGGAGCTTACCCCGCATGAGAGTCCCCCTGTCATGGCTGGCTGAATACGTCCCCCTGCGGATGGACCCTCGCCAGCTCGCCCACCGCCTTACCATGGCCGGCTTGGAAACCACCTACGAGGCGGGTCCCGGAGGCGGTTGGGAGAATGTCGTCGTCGGCCATGTTCAAGAGGTCGGCCCCCACCCCAACGCCGACCGCCTACGCCTGGCGACCGTCGACCTCGGCGGCGAGACACGCACCGTCGTCTGCGGCGCGCCCAACGTCGCCGCCGGACAGAAGATAGCCTTCGCCCAGATCGGCGCCATGCTCACCAGCCGCAAGACCGGCGAGCCCATGGAACTGACCGCCGCCGTCATCAGGGGCGTTGAGTCCGCAGGCATGGTCTGCTCCGAGCGCGAGCTTGGCCTCAGCGACGAGCACGAGGGCATTCTCGTCCTTCCGGTCGAGAGCCCCGTCGGCAAGCCGCTCGCTGATGTCCTTCCGTCAGGCGACGCCTTCGAGATAGAGGTCACGCCCAACCGCGGCGATTGCCTTTCGGTCCTCGGCGTCGCCCACGAGGTCGCCGCCATCACCGGCGAGCAGGTTGTCGAGCCGCCCCTTGACTACGACGAGGGCCCCGAGGACGTCGCCGACGCCGTCGCTATCGAGATTGCGGATCCGGAGCTCTGCCGCCGCTACACCTGCACCCTCGTCCGCGATGTGAAGATCGGCCCCTCTCCCGAGTGGCTGCAGCGGCGTCTTCAAGAGGCCGGCCATCGCCCCATCAACAACGTCGTCGACGTCACGAACTACGTGATGCTGGAGTACGGCCAGCCTCTCCACGCATTCGATCTGGACCAGGTGCGCGAGGCCAAGGTTGTCGTCCGCCCCGCGGCCGATGGCGAGAGTTTCACGAGCCTCGACGGCCAAGAGCACGTCCTACGGCCGCCCATGCTCATGATTGCGGACCCCGAGCGCCCCATCGGCCTCGCCGGCGTGATCGGCGGTCTGAACTCCGAGATGACCGACGCGACGAGCAACGTCCTCTTGGAGTCCGCCACGTTCAACGCCATCAACACCCGCCGGACCGCGGGCGCTCTGAAGCTTCGCACCGAGGCCTCGCTCAGGTTCGAGAAGGGCCTGAATCCGGACCTTGCCGAGCGCGCCGTGCGCCGAGCGACGCGGCTCATCCTCGAAACCGCCGAGGGCTCCGCCGCCAAGGGCGTCTACGACGTATTCCCCGGCAAGAGCAGTCCGCCGCGAATCCCCTTCTCCGGCGGGAGCCTGCGCCGCGTCCTCGGCGTCGACTACCCTCCCGAGCAAGTGCGCCGGGTGCTCTCCTCCCTAGGCTTCGCCCTCGAAGAGGACGACGGCGACTCAATGACTGTCGTTCCGCCCTACTGGCGCACCGACGTGAGCATCGAGGAGGATGTCGTCGAGGAAGTCGCCCGCGCGGTCGGCTACGACGCCGTTCCCGGCGCGCCGCTGTCGGGCCGCGTGCCCGACGCGATACCTCAGCCCGCACGAGAGCTGCGAGAGGAGGTGCGCGACCTTCTCGTCGCCGCGGGCCTGCAGGAGACGATTTCGTACACCCTCGTCAGCTCAGAGGCTGCGGGCGACGACGCCTTGCGCCCCGCGAATCCCATGAGCCGCGAGCAAGAGCGCCTCCGCACCTCGCTCCGCCCGAGCATCCTCCGCACCGCCGCCGCCGTCCTTCGACAGCCCCCAGGGACAGCCGCCCTCTTCGAGGTCGGACGCGTCTTCGTCCCCTGCGAGGGCTCCTTGCCGGATGAGCGCGAGATGGCCGTCGGCGTCGTGGGCGGTCCGCGCGGCGACTCCCTCTGGGAGCAGGGCGCGCAGCCTCTCGACTTCTTCGACGCCAAGGGTCTGGTGGAAGCCTTGCTTGCGCAAATGGGGATCGAGGCCGCCTTCGAGCGTACGGATGACTCGATGCTCCACGCCGGGCGGGCCGCGCTCGTGCTCGCAGAGGGCGAACCCGTCGGCGTTGTGGGCGAGCTGGCCCCTCGCGCCCTCGCCGCCCACTCCCTCGCCGCCCACTCCCTCGCAGCCGGACCCGTCGCTTTGTTCGAGCTCGATCTCGGCAAGATTGCGCCCGCCGTACCGGTCCTCCGCTCGCGCTTCCAGCCTTTCTCCCGCTACCCCAGCGCGATGCGCGACCTCGCCTTGGTCGTCGATGCCGGGGTGTCCGCCCGGCAGCTGCTGGCCGTCATCGAGTCCGAGCCCCTCGTCGTTCGCGCAACGCTCTTCGACCTCTTCGAAGGCGGCGCTTTGCCCCCCGGGAAGAAGTCCCTTGCCTTCCGTCTCGATCTCCAGTCGGACCAAGAAACGCTGACCGCCGCCCGGCTCAACGATGTCGTCTCCGCCATCGTCGACCGCCTCGAACGCGAGTCCGGCGCCGCGCTGAGGACATAGCCGTGACACAGCACGACCAGCATACCCACGGGCACAGTCATGGCCACGGTCATGACCAAGGCCATGGCCGCGACCACCTCGCTCATGCTCATGCGGAGCACACGCACGCGCACCCACGCACCGCTGACATGCTCTCCGTTGAGCAAGCGCTCGAGCGCATCCTGGCCCTCGTGCATGAGCTGCCTGCTCAGCGGACGCCCCTCCTCGAAGCCGACGGTCTAACGCTCGCGGAAGACGTCCGCTCGCCCTTTGACATCCCGGCCCTCGCCAACTCCGCCATGGACGGCTATGCCGTCCGAGCCGCCGACGTGGCAGCCGCCTCCGGGGCTTCGCCCGTAACGCTCACTGTCGTCGGTCAGGTGCAGGCGGGCCAACTGCCCACGGTCGCCGTATCCGAGGGGACCGCGGTCCGCATCATGACCGGCGCGCCGGTCCCCGACGGTTCGGACGCCGTCGTTCCCTACGAGTTCACCGATGAGGTCGAGCGGCGCGCCACCGGGCTCGCGCTCGGCTATATCGCCATCAGACACGCCCCTCGTCGCGGCGATCACGTCCGCCCTCCAGGCGAGGACGCCGTAAAGGGCGCCCTCGTTCTGGAGAAGGGCCGCGTGCTCGATCCCCCCGCGATCGGCCTGCTTGCCTCCTTCGGCTTTGCCGACGCGTTAGTGGTGCGACGGCCACGCGTGGCCGTGCTCGCGACCGGCGACGAGATACAGGCCCCGGGAGGGGAGCTGGAGCCGGGACGCCTATTCGACAGCAACACCTACGGAACGGCCGCCGCTATCCGCCGTTGGGGGGCGCAGCCTGTGCTCGTGGGCATCGCCCGCGACAACATGGACGACCTGCGCGCCAAGATTCGCAGCGGACTCGACGCCGACATGCTCATCACCTCGGCGGGCGTGAGCGCCGGCGCTTTTGACATGGTGAAGGAGACCCTCGCGCAGCTCGGCAGCGTCGACTTCTGGGCCGTGCGGATGCGCCCCGCGCGTCCTATCGCTTTCGGCCTGCTCAATGCCCCCGACGGCCGAAAGGTCCCCCATCTCGGCCTGCCGGGCAATCCCGTCAGCGCGCTCGTCGCCCTCGTCGAGTTCGGGCGACCCGCCCTCGCGAAGATGATGGGCGCGGCCCCCGCTCCTCTCCCCACCGTGCGGGCCGTCCTCGATGATGATCTCTTGAACACCGACGAGCGCCGCGTTTACGCGCGGGTCTCGTTGGTGCGTCGCGAGGGAGAGCTGCGCGCGAGGCTAACCGGCGCGCAAGGCTCGAACCTGCTAACGTCAATGGGGCTTGCTCAAGGGCTCGCTATATGCCCCGAAGACCTTGCCAAGAGGCCTGCAGGCGAGGAGGCCGTAGTCCAGCTGCTGGACTGGCTGGATCACTCGTCAATCCTGACCGATCAGCTCGATATCACGAGGTAATCCCGAATGACCACTGACCCGTCCGCGCCTGCCGAATTTGCGCAGGAGGCGCCTCCAGAGGACCCCTCTTACAAGTTCATCCCCAGCCCTATTGAGCAACAAGGCCGGTCCGTGGGGGTCGTCCTTGGATCGCGTTTGTGCGAGGCCGCCCGCGCCAAACTAAAGGGCGAGCCGTGGAAGATGTCCTATGCGGAGCTCCGCAGGCTCTTCAGGTCCAGCTGCGCCAACCAGGAGGGCTACCTCTCCCCTCAGCATCCCGTCCTCGAGACCGTCCTCCGCTTGCTGCTTACTTCGAAGGCCGACTCCATGACGCTGACGGAGATTCACGACCAGGTTTCATCCCTGTGGCTGACGTCCACGTGGCCGCGCCACATCAACAAGGACGCCATGCGCCGCGTCTTGGACCGCGCCGTTTCCCACGGCATCGTCCCTGCCTAGCTCGATCCTCGGGGCCGTGACGCCTTCGTAGTTCGACTGGAGTCACTAAGGATTCTGAGTTGGGCGGCGCGACGAGCAGTTGGCCGCACAGCAACCTGCTGTGCTCTCTAGCCTGATGACCGCGTTGGGGAGAGGGGAGACCCCTAAGCCGCTGCGAGGCTCGCCTTCGCCTGCTCCGCTACCTGGCCGAACGCCGGCGGATCGGTCATCGCCAGCTCTGAGAGGACCTTGCGGTCTAGCGAGATGTTCGCCAGCTTGAGGCCGTGCACGAATTGGGAATAGGAGAGCCCGTGCTCGCGGGCGGCGGCGCCCAGCCGGACAATCCAGAGCCTCCGCATGTCGCCTTTGCGCTCGCGCCGGTGGGCGTAGGAGTAGGCCAATGCATGGAGCATCGACTCGTGCGCTCGGCGGTAGAGCGCGTGTTTGGTCCCTCGGTGTCCTTTCGTGAACTCCAGGACCTTCTTGTGTCGTCGGTGCGCGGTTACTCCGCGCTTCACGCGTGCCATCGTTGCGGCTCCTACTGATTCAGACCGGGGACGAGCTTCATGAGGCGCTTCCGGTTGGATGGGCTGGCGGCCACCGTATCGCTGTAGGTGCGCGTTACGGAGCGGGACTTCTTCCGGCGGAGGTGGCTGGAGTGTCTCTTCATCCGCAAAAGCTTCCCAGCGCCGCTTACGCGGTAGCGTGCGGCTGCGCCCTTATGCGTCTTCATCTTAGGCATTGTTGGACTCCTTGGCGGCTGCCGGCGCCGGGCGCGCGGGAGTCGCCGCCTTTCCCGGGGCCAACACGATACTCATAAATCGTCCCTCTAGCTTGGGCGCCTGCTCCAGCTTGGCGCTCTCCTTGACTGCCTCGTGCACCTGCCGCAGCAGGCCCACCGCGAGTTCCGGATGATCGAGCTCGCGTCCCCGGTGCATCACCGACACTTTGACCTTATTGCCCTCGTCGAGCAGCTTGGTCACGAGGCGCTCCTTGGCCTCGATGTCGTGTCGTCCGATGCGTGGGCGGAACCGCACCTCCCGCAGGCCCACGTTCCTGTGGGTCTTGCGCATCTCTCGTTCTTTCGTGGACTGCAGGTAGCGGAACTTCCCATAGTCCAAGAGACGGCAGACCGGCGGGACCGAATTGGGCGCGACCTCGACTAAATCAAGGTCGTGCTCTCGAGCTAGAACGAGCGCGTCGGCGGTGGCCATCACCCCGAACTGCTCGCCCTTTTCGTCGACGACCCGGACCTCGGGGACCCGGATGCGCTCGTTGACGCGATATTCCTTAGCTATGTGCAGTCCTTCCCAGTCTAGAAAATCGGGCGCCGCTTGCGAGGCGCCCACCGCGCCGGATTATATACGGGGGACGCTTGCTCGTAAACAAGCCCTAGCGCACCGTTAGCTGCGCCGTCACCTACTGCAGCGGGGGCGCAGCCAGGCCGGCTACCCTTTGAGTAGGCAGAACTCGTTGTCGTCCGGGTCGGCGACTACGGCCAGATTCGCTCCCGGCTCGACGAAGTCTCTTATCGCCCTTCCCACGAGGGCCTCGACTCTTGCCAGCGCCGCCAGCACGTCCGGCGCCGTCAGGTCAATATGCACCCGGGTCTTGCTGGTTTTCTTCTCGGGGACCCGCTGGAGATAGACTGTCAGGCCGCTGGGCAGAGGTTCGAAGGCGAGGTACTGGTCCCACGCCGAAGCCCGCTTGACGCCCAGCACTGCCGAATAGAACGCCTCTGCCCGATCAAGGTCGGCAACGTCTATGCCGACGTGGGTTAGTGCTCCAACCGGCCGAGATTCTGCTGTCATGGCGTCATCCTCCTAGGCGCCCGAGCTTATGGCGCCAAGCTCGTGCTTTGGCGGGCCGGCCGGGACTCGAACAATCCGACAAACGCACGTCGTTCATCCCTACGGCCATAGCCCCTAAACTATCGTGCGCCGCAACCCCGCGGCCCAGCCTTGCGGGCCGGTCGGGGCTCAGGGCTAATCTCCTACCGTCAGGAGTCAGTCATGCCCATGATTACGCGTTTGCTAGGCCTCTACTCCATGCTGATCGCGCTCGTAGTCGGCGTCTACTTCATCGTCTCGCCCTTCGTAACCGCTGACTGGGGAGACAACCTCTGGGACGTGCTCAACTACTTCATGGCGGCCGGGACCATTGTCGCCCTGGGCGCGGCCTTCATGGACAAGCGTTGCCTCGAGGCCGGGGCGCCCGATGTCATCCAGTACATCCGGACCTACGTCGCCTTCTACGCCGCCTTGCTGCTGTTCATGTGGTTCTTCTGGAAGTGGTTCTCGCTGCTGAACGGCGACGACGGCGATGGTCTCTCCTGGACATTCGTCGACCCGCTTTTCGCCATCGTGGTTGGCTCCATCGGCCGGCGCATGTGGCGCAATGCCGCGGGCTCCTAGCCCTCTTCCTTGTCCTCTCGGGGGGGCCTGCCTTCTGCCTCCTCCGTCTGGGGGGGAGTACCGAGGAGGGGGGACTCCCCCAGACGGCGCTCCGTGCCGCGCAACAGCCTTAGGATGTTGTCCCGGTGCATCCACACCACCAGTGGCCCACACCCGAGCGCGAACCATAGGTGCGGCAACGGCAGGTCCAGCGTTGCCGCCGCCGCGCCGTAAGCCGCCACCACTCCGGCAACCGCGAGGACCGAGCCCAGCGAGACGTACCGCGTCAGCAGGACGACAGGCGCGAATATCCCAACTCCCACGAGGGCTGTCCATGGCAGCAGACCGCCGGCTGCGCCCACGCCTGTCGCCACGCCACGCCCGCCCCTGAAACCGGCGAACACCGGAAACACGTGCCCCACCATCACCGCCGCCGCCGCGCCTGCCTCCACCCACGCGCTTTCCGAGACCGCTCTTGCCGCCAGGGCGGCGCCGGCTCCCTTGCCGCAATCCATGATGAGCACCACCAGCGCGGCCCCCTTGCCACCCGTGCGCAGCACGTTCGTTACCCCCGTCTTGCCGCTGCCGATCTCCCGCACGTCCATCCCGCGCGTCATGCGGATGAGAAGCAGTCCCGGCTGGATGCTGCCGAGCAGGTAGGCGCCCGGAACGAGGAGCCAGTCCATTGCCTATCGCCCGCCTCGCGCAGCCGGCTTACGTCCCCGGGCGCCGGTCTGTCCTGAGCCGGGCCGGCGGGTGTTCCGCGCTCGCGCGACCGCCTTGGACCGGTTGTCGCCGATGACGTGCGTCCCGCCCTTGCCGCGGAACTCGATCTTCATGGGCACGCCGTCGTAGCCGAACGTTTCCCGGATGGTGTTCGCCAAGTACCGCTCGTACGAGAAGTGGATGCGTCCCGTGTTGTTCACGAAGAACAAGAAGGTGGGCGGCCGCACAGCGTCTTGTTTGACCCGGTAGAGCTTTAGTGAACCCTTCACCCCGCCTGACGGCGGCAGATGACGGGACACCGCCTCCATCACCGCCCGCGTGAGCTGCGGACCGTCCACCCACTCGGTCCGTTTCTCGTACAGCTCGAACGCGGTCTGCAGCAGGCCCTCTATCCCCTCGCCCTCGGTGGCGGAGATGAAGACGACCGGCACGCCGGGCATGAACCGCATCCGCGCCCGCACCATGTTCGTGAAGCGCCTCGTCTCGCGGCGCGGGTCGAGCTTCTCGACTAGGTCCCACTTGTTAACGGCGACCACCAGCGACTTGAACGCGTCCGCCGCCTGACCCGCGATATGCAGGTCTTGGTCGGTGGCGGGCTGCGTTGCGTCCATCACGACAACCGCCACGTCGCACCGGTGGACCGCCGTCGCAGCGCGCAGCACGCTGAACTTCTCGATGCCCGGCTGCACTGCCCCCCGCCGTCGGATTCCCGCCGTATCTATGAGCAGCGCCGGGGCGCCTTGAAACTCGAACGCCGAGTCCAACGCGTCTCGCGTTGTGCCCGGGGTCGCGCTCACAATTGAGCGTTCCTGACCCAGGATTGCATTCGCCAGCGCCGACTTCCCCACGTTTGGACGGCCGATGATAGCGATGCGCGGCATGTCGGGCGCCGGAGTCGCGTCGTCCGTTGGCGGGAGGACTTCGAGGAGCGCGTCCAGCAGGTCTCCCAGACCGCGGCGGTGCAGCGCGCTTACCGGAATGGGCTCGCCAAGCCCTAGCGAGTAGGCGTCGGCGGACATCGATTCCTGGTTGGGGTTGTCCGCCTTATTCACCGCTAGCACGACCGGCTTGCGCGCCTGCCGCAATCGCTGCGCCGCCGCTTCGTCGGCATAGCCTGGGCCGCTCCGCGCGTCCGTGACGAACAGCACCGCGTCCGCAATCTCCAGGGCCGCGTCCACCTGCGCCGCGATGTGCGCCTCCATCTCCGTCTCAGGCTCGGGGACCAGTCCGCCCGTGTCCGCCAGCAGGAAGTGGTGGCCTTCGAACTCCGCCTCGGCGATCATGCGGTCCCGCGTCGTTCCCGACTCCTCCGCTACGATGGCCGACCGTCTCCCTTGTATCGCGTTGAACAGGCTCGACTTGCCAACGTTCGGACGCCCCACGATGGCGACGAGCGGCTTGGCGGGCGGCGCGGCGATTCTCTGGCCCGTCACTGGCCGTTACTCCCCTAAGACCAGCAGGCGCAGCACTGCCTTCTGCGCGTGCAGGCGGTTCTCCGCTTCGTCGTAGGCAGCCGACTGCGGATGATCGAGCATTCCCGCCGCCATCTCCTCCCCGTAGTGCACCGGCATCGGGTGCATGAGCAGCGCTCCGGGGTTGGCCAGCGACACCAGCCGCTCATCGACCTGGAAGCCTTGGAACGCCGCCCTGCGTTGCGCAGACTCGGACTCTTGCCCCATGCTCGTCCACACGTCGGTGTAGATGACGTCCGCGCCGGCGGCCGCCTCGTCCGGCGCCTGCGTAAACGCCACGTCCACACCGTTCGCACGCGCCTGCAGCTTGGAGGCGTCCGCATCCGTGAAACCGTACCCCTCCGGCGACGCGATAGAGAAGCTTGCCCCCAGCGCGACGGTCCCGAGTCCTAGGCTCAGGGCGCAATTGTTCGCGTCCCCAACGTAAGCGACCTTCAGTCCCTCGACGCGGCCCTTGCGCTGTCGCACCGTCAGGAGGTCCGCAACCGCCTGACACGGGTGCTCCACGTCCGACAGGGCGTTCACGACCGGCACGGACGACGATGCGGCGAGCCGCTCCAGCGTGCTGTGGGCCATGACGCGCGCCACGATGACCGAGGCCCATCGCTCCAGCACTCGCCCCACGTCCTCCACGGGCTCGCGTGTATCGAGTCCGACCTCGTCAGCGCCCAGATAGACTGCGTGCCCCCCGAGCTCGTAGACCGCGATGTCGAACGACACCTTGGTGCGCAATGAGGGCTTCTGGAAAAGCATCGCGACCGAATGCCCGCTGAGCGGCTGCCCACTGACGCCTCGCTTCGAGTACGCGTCTCCCTGCTCCAGAAGCCAGGCAAGCTCCGTATTCGATACGTCGTCAATCGAAAGGAAATCGACCGCCCCCATACCCCCTCCTCAGTCCTCTCTCACCCGCCTTATTTTCGTCGCGGATGGTGTGGGTGGCCAACATGAAAGGTGTGCTTGGAAACCCCTCTCCCGTTCAGGAAGGCGGGTAGGGGGCCGCGCCGAGCCTCTCCGTTTACGGCTCCAGCGCGCGCTGGAGAGGAGCCCCCACCTTACTCCCGGCGGGGCCCGTTCAGGTCGGAGATCGTGTCTACGTATGCGTCCCAAGCCTCCTCGACCATCGACTTCGTCGCGCCGATCTCGGCTTCGGCCACGCCCTTCCGCACCGCCTCGTAATAGAGCAGGCTCAGCTCGTACCATCGGTAGTACCGCCGCTCCCGCTCCGTCTCCGGAATCATCGTTCCCATGCGGATAGCATATCCCACCTCAGAGGCGAGAGGGACTTGGGAGGGAACGTCGCCTAGCGGAACTGACGGAGGAAGCGGATGTCGTTCGCAAAGAAGTGCCGCACGTCGTTGATGCCGTACTTCAGCATCGCGATCCGCTCCGGCCCCATCCCGAACGCGAACCCCGAGTAGACCGATGGGTCGTAGCCGACAGCCCGCAGCACGTTCGGATGCACCATTCCGGCGCCCATGATTTCCAGCCAGTCGCCGCGCCACTCGATCGACATGTCGACCCCCGGCTCGACGAATGGGAAATAATCGCACCGGAACCGCACGCGCGTATCCGGCCCGAACATCTGCCGCGCGAACTCGTACAGCGTGTGCTTGAGATTGGCGAACGTCACGCCTTTGTCGACGGCTAGTCCCTCGATCTGGTGGAATTGCGACTCGTGGGTCGCGTCCGTCGCCTCGTACCTGTAGCACTTCCCCGGCACGATCACGCGGACCGGCGGTTCGTGCTCCTCCATCACGCGCGCCTGCATCGGCGACGTATGAGTCCGCAGCAGCGTCGTGAACCCGCCGTCGGGGTCGCGGTTCGTGTCCAGCCAGAAGGTGTCGAACATGTCGCGGGCCGGATGGTCCTTCGGGATGTTCAGCACCTCGAAGTTGTACCGGTCCCACTCGACCTCCGGTCCCTCGACCACCTGGAAGCCCATGCCCTTGAATATCTCGCAGATCTCGCGGATGACGATCGTCGACGGGTGGTAACGTCCGAGGAGCGCGGGCCTGCCCGGAAGCGTGATGTCGATCGCGTCCTCCGCGAGCGACTCCATCCGCGCCGTCTCGATTGCGGCCCGCCGGGCGGTCAGCCGCTCCTCCAGCAGCGCTTTGGCCGCGTTCCCCGCCGCGCCCACCGCCCGGCGCTCCTCGGGAGGCAGCTGGGCCACGCCGCGCAGGACGTGCGTGAGCCGCCCCGAGCGCCCTAGGTGCTCCACCCGCCACGCCTCGAGGTCCTCTGTCGAGCCAGCCCGTTCGAGCGCGCCGAGCGCGTCGTCGCGAAGCGCGGCGATGTCAGTGGGAGAAGTGCTGATCATGGGGGCTCAGTATACAGGACGCGTGATAACCTCGACCGCCGGAGGTGAGGAGTGGGAGAGCGCATTTACATCATGGACGGAGAGACGCTGGCCCCGCTGGAAGAGCAGCCTTTCGCTCAGGAAGAGAAGCTTCAAAAGCTCATCGCCGAGCATCCCGAGCTGCTCGATGGAGCACAGATCACCCCGCACAACCCTCGTCGGTGGATGCTCGTCACCCGCGAGATGGGGATAGCCGCAGAGCCAGGCGGAGCGGACTGGTGGGCGCTGGATCACCTGTTCGTCGACCAAGACGCGACGCCGACCCTGGTCGAGGTGAAGCGAAGTGCGAACTCGGAAATACGGCGCACGATAGTCGGGCAAATGCTGGACTACGCCGCCCACGGGGTGCGCGCCTGGACGGTGGACAGACTCAGGAATACGTTCACACAGACCTGTGAGGACTCAGGCAAAGAGCCGAACGCGGAGCTGAGAGAGTTGCTGGGGGAAGATGAGCCGGACGGGGACGCCTTCTGGGAAGAAGTAGCAAGGAACCTTGCGGCAAAGCGGCTCCGGCTGTTGTTCGTGGCAGATGGGATACCCGACGAACTTCTGCGGGTGGTCGAGTTCCTGAATGAGCAATTGCGCGACATCGAGGTGCTGGCGGTCGAGATTAAGCAGTTCACGAATGGGTCCCGCCAGATGCTGGCGCCGAGCGTGATGGGCAGGACGGCAGCCGCGCCCGGCAAGACCGGACCAAGGCGCACTCGCACCAAGGTAACCCATGAGTCATTCATGGAGCAGTTGCCGAGTGATGCGGCGCGTGAGGCAACCAAGCGCCTCTTCAGCGTCGCGCGGGAGCACGGGGCTTACCTCTACTACGGGGATAAGGGAATCTCCATCCGTATACAGTTACGCAAGGACGTATGGCAGGACGTACGGCCGTGGCCTGTCACGGTCGCTTGGCTCTTCCCGCCTTCCGATAGTTCGTTTTGGATGGGCTTGTGGGGATTCTCGTTTGGGACCGGGATACTGATGTACGACAACCCGCGACCCAGTACGAAGCTGCGCGGCGTTTTGAAGACGTGGGTCAATCAATTCGCCAGTGACGGTTTCGGAGAGAACAAACTGGAAGGAGATGACCAGCATGTATGGGCTCGTGCTGTCAGTCATGATGACGTAGTGGAGAACATAGATTTGCTGGCCGACCGACTGGCCAATGTACTTGACGACTTAAGCAAGCTGCAGGCGGCAGACTCCTCGCTCTAACCTGTCGCCCCACGAGAAAGCCCCCCGCGATTTCTCAATCGCGGGGGACTTTCCGTATCGGCGCCGCGCCCTCTAGGGTGCGGTTGCCTCAGTGGGCGCGGGCGCCTCGTCAGCGACGTGCAGGGTGAGGCGCTTAGCCTTCTTGCTCTCCGCCTTCAGGAGCCGGACCGTCACGACGCCGTGCTCGTACGAGGAAGCCGTCTTGTCCGCGTCCACGGTGTCCGGCAGGCGGACGGAGCGGCGGAAGGCGCCGGTGCGGCGCTCGCGCAGCAGGTAGCCGTCCTCCTGACGCTCCCCCTCTGACGCCGTCTTCCCCTCGAGGGTCAGTACGCCGTCCTCGATGGTGATGCCGATGTCGGAGGGAGGGACGCCGGGGAGCGCGCCCTTGATGACGAGGTCCTCGCCGTCCCGCTCAACGTCGAGCGGGATCGACCACCCGCCGTCGTAGGAGTAGTGATAGGGGACGCCGAAGCGCCGGTGCATGTGCTCAAACCTGAGCAGGTCTCGGAATGGGGTCCAACGTTCGATTGCCATGAGAATGCCTCCTTTACCCGTCTGCGCCGCGTTCTATCGCGGCTCTTCTTACTTGATACGAACTGTATCAATACATGGAGACTATGTCAATAGGTCTGCTACGATTCGTATCAGCTATCTGTGACCCCACCCTGCGGCGCGGACGCGGAAGGCCCGGGAAAAGGGACACGCCGCTTCTCCTCCGGTATCCTGTGCGAGCGATATCCTCTCCGCGGCGCGACCCAGGGGATGAGTCGGAGGAAGGGACCAGCCCATGGAGTTAGGACAGCTCGAAGCGTTCCTAATGGCGGTGCGGCTCCACTCATTCAGCCGCGCGGCCGTGGCCATCGGCGTCACCCAGCCGTCGCTGAGCGCCCGCATCCTCTCGCTGGAGGCGGAGCTTGGCGAGCCGCTTTTCCATCGGGTCGGCCGTGGCGTGAGGCTCACGGACACCGGCAGAACGTTCATGCCCTACGTGCAGCGCGCGATGGACTCGCTCCAACGCGGGAAGGACACCATCGAGTCCAGCCGCACGGCGACCGCCGGCCGGCTGCACATCGGCGCGGCGCGGGGCATCTCCTCCGCCGTTCTGCCGGGAATTCTGGAGACATTCCACAACCGGTATCCGGGCGTGGACGTGGCAATCAAGACGGGACGCTCATCGGAGGTGCTGGAGCTGGTGCTCTCGGAGGAGATCCAGGTGGGAGTGGCGCGCGCGCTGTATCACCCGGAGGTCGCCACCACGCACCTGTACGACGAGGAAATCGTCTTGGTGACGCACCCGGGCCACCGGTTCTCGCAACGGGGCAGTGCGAGCATCTACGAGGTGGGCGCTGAGCCGCTCATCATCTACGACAGGGAGAGCACTTATTTCGTCCTCATCGACCGCGTGTGCCGCGAGGCCGGCATCGTGCCGAACATCGCGATGGACCTCGACAGCATCGAGTCGACCAAGCGGATGATCGAGCGGGGTCTCGGCGTGAGCTTCCTGCCGTACCACTCGATCATGCGGGAGCTCGAAGCTGGCACGCTGGCGCAGGTGCATCTCGAAGAGGGGCGCCGGATCACGCTGCCCACGGCGGTGATGGTCCGCAAGGCCTCTTCCTACGGCCCCTTGGTGACGGCCTTCCTAGACCTGCTGCAAAGCCTCTACGGGGACGCCGCCCCAATCGCCGAGGCGAAGGCTGGGTGAGCGGGGCTTCCCCACTCCCTTAGCTGGACAAGCCCTTGCTAGACTCCCGCGCATGACCACCCTCGACGACATCCAACGCTACCTCGATAACCCGCTGCCCGCTGAGGTCGGGGAGCGGGCGCTGCTCTCCGGGTCGATGGGCGAGTCGCCGTCGAAATACTCGCGCAGCCCCGCGATGTGGAACGCCGCATTCCGTGACATCGGCCTCGACGCGACGCACGCGCCCTTCGACGTGCGCCCGGAGAACCTGGCGGGGTTCGTCGAGGCCGCGCGCGCCTACCCCGGCTTCATGGGCTCCAACGTCACGGTGCCGCACAAGCTCGCCATCATGCCCCTGCTCGACGAGATAGACCCCATCGCGCGGGAGATCGGCGCGGTGAATACGTTCTCCCTCGGCGAGGACGGAAGACTCACCGGCTACAACACGGACGCGGATGGGCTCACCGTCAGCATGCTGCGGACGCTGCCCGGGCAAGCGGGGCCGTTCATCGACTCGCTGGCCGGCAAGAGCGCGCTGCTGTTGGGCGCCGGAGGCGCGGGGCGGGCGGCGGCGTTCGCCCTCGGACGCAACCTCGACGGTGGCCCGCTCCTGCTCACGAACCGTTCGCTCGAACGGGCGCGAGAGCTCGCCGGGCAGGTCGAGTCGGCCCTCGGCGCCGCAGTCTCTGCAATCAGCCAAGAAGAGGCGCTAGAGGCCGCGACCGGGATGGACCTCATCGTCAACGCGTCGACGGTGGGGCAGTCGGGAGTCAGACATCTTGCCGGTTCGCAGGCGACGTCGCTCGAAGCGTTCTCGTCACTGGCGCCCGCTAACCCAGCAGTGATGGCGGAGACGGACGACCTGCCGGCGTTCTGGCGCGCGTGGTTCGCGCGGTCCGCCGACGCCATCGCTGAGAACAACGCGCGGGCGGCGGGCGCAATTGCTCGCTGCAAGCCGGAGGCCGCGTTCGTAGACGCCGTCTACTCGCCGGACGAGACGGTGCTGTTGCGTCAGGCGCGGCTGTCGGGGCGGAAGACGCTGAACGGCAAGGGGATGCTGGTGATGCAAGCGGCGTTCTCGTTCGTCAACCGCATGACGCGCCGCCACCTGCAAGCCGCCGGCCACGACCCTGATGCGCTCTACGACCGGGTGGTCGAGGTAATGGCGGAGGCGTTCTAGGCGAGGGCATCGCCAGTTCTGGACGGTAGGTCTAGAATCGTCCCACTAGACTCAGGGAGGTGGGCGCGATGGTCGAGACTCCACAGCAGACCAAGATCCGCAGGATAGACGGTGACAGTCACTTCTTCCCGCCGCCCGACTTCACGGGCGTCGCCGATACCCTCGGCATCTCGGACGCCGCGATTGATATGCTCATGCGGGACGCGAGCGTCTTCACGGATCGCCAGGCGCGCCGCGGAGGCTTCCGGGCGTCGGCCGCCGGCCGCCAGACAGGGGCGGTGAACCCGACTGCGGCGGCCAGTGCGCCGGGCAGCGGGCCCATCGGCCACGGGGTCGCCGACCAGCGCGTGCGCCTGCTGCCCGAGACAGGCTTCGAGATGCAGGTGCTGATTCCTGACGGCATCTACGGCAACCCCTTCGGCTCCCCCATCGAGCGCGATTGGGACGCGGGACTCCGGCTCGCTCTCTCCATGGGGTACAACAACGCCACGGCCAACGCGCAGCGGGAGTACCCGGACCAGCTCATTGGCACTGGCGTCGTGCCCTTCGGCACTGAGTCGGTCGAGGCGTGCGTGGCCGAGGCGAAACGGGCAGTCCAAGAGCTTGGCCTGAAGGCGCTCACCATAAACAGCAACTGGCGCGGACAGAACTGGGACGCCGTCGAGCTCTACCCGTTCTGGCAGGCAGTGAAAGACCTGAACGTGCCGCTGTACGTCCACGGCAACCCGTTCCAATGCCAGATACACGACCACGCCCCAACGAACTACACCCTGGGTTGGGAGCGGCTGCGGCGCCTGCACATCAGCAACTACCTCGGCTTCGCCTTCGAGTACATGGTGGCGATGGCGAGTCTGACGCTGGGGGGGGTCCTGAAAGAGTTCCCTGGCTTGAAGCTCGCCTTCTTCGAGGCGGGAGGCTCGTGGCTGCCGTGGGTCATGTACACCCTGGACCGCGTCTACGATATCGAGCGTCAGTGCGCCCGCTGCGACGTGCGGCCGAGCGAGCTGATTCTGGACAGCTGCGTGGTCGCGGTGGAGCCGGATGAGCAGGCGATAGTCGGGTCCATCCATACCATCGGTAGCAAGAACTTCATCATCGGCAGCGATTACCCCCACCCCCCATCCACGTTCCCGAACACGGCGGCAGGCATCGAAACGATGGAAGGCCTCAGCGAGGAGGCCAAGCGCGACATCCTCGGCGGGAACATGGCGCGCTTCTTCGGCCTGGCATGACGTCCGGGTGCATTGCGTTATGGGCCAGCGCATGTTGCCTTGCTTCTTGACGAAAAGTAAGGCATATTGCTCAAAAGCAATGCGTTGGAGATAACGTAATGAAGGATCTCGTGGAATCGGTCGTCACTTCCAAGGGACAGACAACGCTGCCAAAGAAGGTCCGCGATGCGCTGGGGCTGGAGCCGGGCGACAAGCTGCGCTACGCCGTGCTCGGAAACGGCGGGGTGTGGTTCGGGAAAGTGCAGCCCATCAGCCGATTGGCCGGGATGCTGAAGTACGATGGCCCGCCCGTTTCGCTCGAAGACATGAAGCGCGGTATGGCCGCGGCCGCGGCTGCGCGATACCTGCGGACGTTGGACCAGGAGCAGCCGGCTGCTCAGCCAACCACGCATACCACGGCTGGAGGAGCAAAGCCCCGGTGATTGCAGTCGACGCCAACGTCTTCCTCCGCTACGCGC
The DNA here is from genome assembly GCA_965219425.1 of Dehalococcoidia bacterium. Taxonomy (GTDB): domain Bacteria; phylum Chloroflexota; class Dehalococcoidia; order Lucifugimonadales; family Australimonadaceae; genus S5-327. Next base: position 1,817,197 of record OZ244741.1, on the reverse strand, counting down.
TGTGGGACATTCCTGAGCAGGCAGAGGCGGCAGCCCGGCTCTTGGAGGGGCTTACCCCGGAGAACCCCGGGTTCATGTGCCGTGAAGTCGCTATGGAGGTCGCGTGGGTGCTGGATCGGGTCTACGGGTTCACACGAGCTGAGGTCTTGGATGCAATGTTGAGATTGACGACAGCGGCTAACCTCATGACCGAGAACGGCGAGGACGTGCTCAACGCAGCCATCGCGCATGGCCGGGGCGGCTCGGACTTCGCGGATCTGATGCTCCTCGCGGCGGCGCGCCGGGCCGGCGCAGCCCCGCTCTACACATTCGACCAGCGCCTCGCGCGTGAGGATGGCGCGGCGCTCTTGGGCGCCTAGCCCTCTAGCTGTAGTTCCCAGACACGTTGTTTACAGTCGAGAGGCTGGTGTGGCCCCGCCGATGCCGCCATGTGGACGGTGGTGATTGTAACGCCACAGGAAGCCCAGGAGGGCGTCGAGCCGTTCGTCATTGGACAGAGAGGGGTGGATGTAGGCCCACTCGGCTTGGAGGATCTTGTTGAAGGACTCGGCCTTCCCGTTGGTCTGGGGGCGGTAGGGCCGGGTGCGCTTGAGGCGGATGCCGTGAGCGGCGGCGGTCTCCCGGAAGGCGCCGCTGGTGTAGTTTTTCCCGTTGTCGGTCAGGATGCGCTCGACGGCGATGGCCTGGTCCGCGAAGTGGGCGAGCACCCGCTCCAGGAAGGCGGCGGTTGTCACGCCCCGCTCGTCCGGGAGGGCTTCCGCGTAGGCGTAGCGGGAGTGGTCGTCCACGGCCACGTGAACGTAGTCGAAGCCCAAGCCCCTCACCGGCTGCGGGCCGCTGCGAGTCTCGGCGAAGCTGGGATCAAAGCGCTTCCCGCCGCCAGGGGGAATGCGGCCGAGCTTCTTGATGTCGAGGTGGACCAGTTCGCCGGGCCGCGCGCGCTCGTAGCGGACGATCTCGCGGGTGGTGCGGTGGAGCCAGGCGAGGCGATGGAGCCCCACCCGGCGCAGGACAGCGTAGACCGTGGAGCGGGCGGCCCCCAGCTCCCAGGCGATCTGGTGGGGCCCCATGCCCTTCGAGCGCCGCAGGCCCTTCGCTCCGGCAGCGGCGCACCCACTTGGCGACCGTTGCCCGCGAGACGCGGAACCGGCGGGCCACCTCGGCTTGAGGCCACCCGGCCCCGACCTCTGCGACCAGTTCGGCGCGAGCCAAGGGGGTCAACCGTGCGTTAGGATGGGACATGAGGGGCCTCCGGTTACTGCTGGGTTTTGTGTTCACCACAACAGCAACAGCGAGGCCCCTCTTCTGTCAACAACCTCTATGGGAACTACATCTAGAACAGTTCCGTCTCCCCTTCTTCGGGAGCCTCTTCCTCGATTCGGTCGGGGCAGTCGGCGGCGGTAATCTCGCAGAAGGCGCATTCGGATTGGCTTGGCGTCCTCGCTGGGGGCCGCTCCGCGTCTGCGAGCGTCTTGATGAGGTCGGCGGCGCGGTCTATGAACGTCCGGTCGATGGCGGAGGATGGCACGTCCACGGCGTGGTCTCCGTAGACGACCCGGCCCTCGATTGGAAGGCCGCCGTACTCGCGGCGGGCGAGCGGAAACGCCCACATATAGAGCATCACCTGGATAGCGTGATAGGCGTGGGGTTGCCCGGACTTGATGTCGTGGATGACGGCCCGGCCATCTTTGAGCGATACGAGGTCAGGCATTCCGGCGAGGGTTGCATACCACCCATTGAGCCGGAACTGGTTCTGCCGTTCCGCCTTTACGGTTGCGCCGTCGGCCTCCAGTCGCTTCTGCTCCACTCGCAAGAGTGCGGTATGGTCAAGCGCCCACCGGGTGTGGTCGAAGGTCGCGGGCGCGTGCTGCCAGCTCGGACCCTCGTGCTGGGCCTTGAACCACGACGCCCACTCGCACCGGCTGCTCCCCGACATCAAACGCGGCATCCACGTCACCCACACGTAGGGCCGGTCCCGGGGCAGGGGCGCGTCGAGATTCATAAGTGATGCCTATGCCGGTCTACCCGCCTAGCGTGCAGTCCCCGGCTTGCAGCTGCTCCTCCCGCTTGCCAGTGTCGCGGAGTTCAGGTTCGCATGGCGCCCTTGGGACGTTCGGACGCTTCTACCTGAACGCGTAGCGCTCTTCGCCGGTGAGCATCTTCACGCCTTCCCACTCCTTGCGGGCCGCGCCCTCTCCGGAGAGGACAGCTTCGATCTCAGCGGGGGCTGGCCGAAGGTTCTTGAACGGCCCGCCGGTGCCTTCATAGCCGGGGTACTGAAAGTACTCGCAGGGGAGGACGATGATTTCGTTCTCTGACTCGTCGCGGTGGACGTTTATGGGCTCGCCGCCTTCCTCCACGACGCGGGCCTGCTCGTCCAGTATCCGTCGGTACATGATGACGCCGACGTCCGTTACGCCGAGATGCTCGGTGGTCCTGTCGGAGATAGCGCCCTGGATGATCCAGGCGACCTGGTCTTGGGCCGCGACGTAGTCGTACCGTATCTTGCCGTTCTCGTCGAAAACGGGCTCCTCGACGTACCCGGTCCGGGGCGCCTCGCCGTCCTTGAGTGGGCGGTATTGCATCGTGAGGTGCAGCGTGTGGGTGTCGTCGACCGGGGTGCGGAATTGCAGACCGTGGCCGACGCGGAGAATGTTGGGAAAGAGCACCGGGTGGCCGATGCGCCAGAATTCGCTGTCCTCGGTCTCGTCGCCGACGAGCCGGCGCTTGATGACGCCGTAGTCCGTGATGTCGAACCCTATCTTCTTGTGGTCGCGGCCCTTCGCGCCGGTGGTGGCGTTCCAGGCGTCCCGCTCCTCCGGTGGCTTGCCGCGGTTCATCATCCATCCGCCCCAGTATCGGTGCAGCCACTGGAAGTGCAGCGGGTCGAGGGAGTTCTCCTGGCACTGCAGCCAGTTGCAGGGCAGATCGTGGGCCTGCCAATCACGATGGCCTTCCCATACCAGGACGTCCCAGCGCGGCAGCAGCGGGGCCGGCTCCGGGCCCATGTAGGCGAAGATGGCCCCGCCAAGCTCCTGCGCCTTGTACGCCTTTATGCGGACCTTGTCCTTGAACTTGGAGCCTTCGGGCTCCGACGGCTGGTCGACGCACTGACCGGTCTCGTTGAATATCCAGCCATGGTAGGCGCAGCGGATGCCGTTCTCTTCCGGTATGCCGTAGGAGAGGTTCGCCTTGCGATGGGCGCACGACGGCTCGACGAGTCCGAGCGTGCCCTTGGCGTCGCGGTAGAGGACGAGGTCTTCGCCGAGCAGGCGGACCTCCATCGTCGGATTGTCCATAGTGAGCTGGGAGCTGCCGGCGATGGGGTGCCAGTAGCGGCGCATCAGCTCGCCCATCGGCGTGCCCGCGCTTACTCGCGTGACCCGGTCGTTCATCTGCTGAGAGAGCATCGTCGTCCTCCTGTCGCGAGTGAGGGGCGCTATTGCTGGCGGCGGGCCTCACGCTGGTGTAGAACGTATACCGCCGCAGTTAGACCGCCGGCTATGGTGAACCAGATAATGAAAGCGGCCCAGAAGCCCGGGTCATTGAGGTTGAACAGGAGAAGCACCGACAACACGGGAAGGATGAGAATCGCAGCCCAAAGCACGGCTGCGGTCAGATACGTGGAAAGCATCCCAGCGTTACCTCATAGCATGGATACGCATACTCTACGGACAGAAAGGCAGGCGGCGCAAGCGGCCCGCCGTGCCTCACGAGTGTGTGCCCCGCCCAGCGTCGCCCGCGGCGGAGTATAGTCTGCGCAAGTTATGCGAGAGGCCCGCGCTCGTTGAGGAGGCAGCCATGGCTAACGAGGTGAAGCAGTTCAAGTACCCAGGCCCGGCAGACCCAAGGGCGCGCAGCCGAGGCCCTGAGAAGGGTCGCTCGTACGACCTCATCTACAACGACACGGTGGCAAGCACCGTTCAGATCATGGAGAAGGGACAGGGCAACCCGCTGCACTCTCACACCAACGAGGACGGCTATTGGCTTGTGCTGGAGGGCAGGGCCCGCTTCTTCGACGAGACGGGCGGCACGGTAGCCCACCTCGGCCCGTTCGAGGGGATTTTCATCCCGCGGTACACGCGCTACGGATTTGAGAACGTCGACGACGAGCAGCTACAGATCCTGCGGGTGAGCACGCTACCGGACGCCGCGCACAGCGGCGAGTGATGCGCTTCAATACAGGCGGAAGAACGACCTGCTACGACAAGCGCATAGGCGCCCGAGGAGGAAGACCATGGCAGACGAGGTGAAGCGGTTCAGCTACCCGGGCCCCATGGCTCCTGGGTCTCGAGATCGCGGGCCGGAGAACGGCCGTTCCTACGACCTCATCTACAACGATACGGTCATCAGCACTGTGCAAGTGATGGAGAAGGGGCAGGGCAACAAGCTCCACTATCACAACGACCAGGACGGCTACTGGCTAGTCCTCGGCGGCATGGCCCGATTCCACGGTGAAGGCGAAGCGCTGTTGGGCGATCTCAAGCCGTTTGAGGGGATCTTCATCCCACACCATACGCGCTACTGGTTCGAGAGCATCGACGACGAGCCGCTTCAGATTCTCCGCGTGAGCAAGCTGCGGCCTCCGGCAAACGGCGAGAAGGCGGCGCGCGCCAACGGCTGACGGCGTTATGACCCTCGAACGGTACGAGGAGAAGCGCGACTTTGCCCGCACGGGCGAGCCGGCCCCGGCCCCAGCCCGCAATAGGCCGGGCGCCCTCACGTTTGTGGTGCAGAAGCACGCGGCGTCGCGCCTGCACTACGACTTCCGGCTGGAGTTCGGGGGCGCGCTCAAGTCATGGGCGGTCCCGAAGGGTCCGTCGCTCGACACTGACGAGAAGCGCCTCGCCGTGCTCGTGGAGGACCACCCTCTCGACTACGCATCCTTCGAGGGAGTCATCGGCGATGGCAACTATGGGGCGGGGCAGGTCATCGTCTGGGACTCGGGCATCTATACGCCCGACGAGGGAGGCCTTAGCTGGCGTGACCGCGTGGAGGCGGACCAGCGAATGCTCGCGGGCCTCGAAGCCGGCAAGCTATCGTTCACGCTGCGCGGGCGCAAGCTGCGAGGCTCCTGGACGCTGGTCCGCACCAGCCGGAGACCGAACGAGTGGCTCCTCATCAAGCACAAGGACGCCCACGCCGACCGCGGGCGCGACGTGCTCGATGACGACCGGTCAATCGTTTGTGGTCTAAGCATCGAGCAGCTGCAGTCAGGACGGCTGCCGGATCCATCGATCACTGCGGATGCGGCGACGCTGGGCAAGCCCGCGCGCATGCCCAAGACGCTCAAACCGATGTTTGCGCACTCGGTGGACGGCGCCTTCTCCTCGCCGGACTGGCTTTTCGAACCGAAGCTGGACGGCTTTCGGGCGCTGGCCTTCCTCTCCGGCGACGAGAATGGACGGAACGGGCGTCTGCGGCTCCTCAGTAGGACCGGCAACGACCTTACCAAGAACTTCCCTGGCGTCGCCGAGGACTTGGCCGTTCTTCCCCACGACGAGATGATCATCGACGGCGAAGTCGTCGCCCTCAACGCCGAGGGGATGCCGGACTTCAACCTGCTGCAGAACAATTCGGGCATGAGGAGGATGTCGCTCCCCGAGGGACGCGATGAGCCGGCGACAATCGCCTACTACCCATTCGACATCCTCTACCTGAACGGCCGCGACCTGCGGCAAGCGCCTCTCCACCAGAGGAAGCGGCTGCTGGCCATGGCGGTTGTGCCCAGCGAGCGTATCCGTTCGGTGGAGTTCGTCGAGGGCGAGGGCGAGGCGTTCTACGCCATCGCGGAGCAGGTCGGCATCGAGGGTATCGTCGCCAAGCGGCGCGACTCCCGGTACCAGGCGGGCGAGCGTTCGCGGAGCTGGCTGAAGATCAAGCGCGTGCTCTCCCAAGAGTTTGTCGTCGCCGGGTACACGGCGGGCGAGGGAGAGCGGGCCAAGACCTTTGGCGCCGTCCTCCTTGGCTACTACGAGGATGGCGTGCTCACCTACGCCGGACGTGCGGGCAGCGGGTTCACCCAACAAACGCTCCTCGACACCCTGGAGGCAATGCAGCCGCTGCGCGTCGACGACTGCTCCTTCTCTGCACTGCCGCCCGACGTCGACCCAAAGCTCGCGACGTGGCTGAGGCCGGAGCTCGTAGCGCAGGTGAAGTTCTCGCAGTGGACCGCTGACTCGATCATGCGGACGCCCGTCTTCCTTGGCCTGAGGGGAGATGTCCCGGCGCGGACGGTCGTTCGCGAGTCGCCGGAGCCGGTCGCCTCGATAGAGACAATCGGCGGAGGGCCTGCCGAAACAGCCGTCCTTCGTTCCGAGTCAGTGGAGGCGCTCGAACAGCTCGCGCGGATTGCGAAGGACGGTCACGTCGAGGTCGGCGGTCAGAGGATCGCGGTCACGAACCTCGACAAGGTCTTTTGGCCGGCGACCGGCGAGCGGAGAGCAGTCAGCAAAGGAGAGATGCTTGCGTACTATGCGCGAGTCGCGCCCTACCTGCTGCCGCACCTGCGCGATCGCCCCCTCACGCTCACGCGCTACCCCAACGGGATTGACGGACAGAGCTTCTACCAGAAGCGTTGGGAGTACGACCTGCCTCCCTTCGCCGAAACGGTGCGCCTCTTCTCGTCGGCGGCGGAGGGAGACGTCGACTACCTGGTCGTGAACAACTTGCCGACGCTTCTTTGGCTCGCGCAGCTCGCCGATTTGGAGTTGCACCCGTGGCTTTCTCGGACGACCGCCGAGCCGGACGCGGGGCGCCTTAGGGAGAGCTTCACGGGCTCGAAGGAAGAGCTGCGCGAGAGTGTGCTGAACTACCCCGATTTCATTGTCTTCGACCTCGACCCGTACATCTACTCGGGCGAGGAGAAGGCCGGAGACGAGCCGGAGCTGAACCGGCGGGCGTTCGCCAAGGGGGCGGAAGTCGCGCTCGCCCTAAAGGACCTGCTGGATCAGCTGTCCTTGTCGTCGTTCCTCAAGACGTCGGGGAAGACTGGCCTGCACGTCTACGTTCCCATCGTGCGGGAGTACGACTACGGCGTGACGCGCAAGACGTGCGAGCTTATCGGCAAGTTCCTGCTGCGCCAGCGGCCGCCCGACGTGACGATGGAATGGAGCGTGAGCAAGCGCTCAGGCAAGATATTCCTCGACCACAACATGAACGTGATGGGGAAGAACATGGCGTCGGTCTACTCGCTCCGCCCGCTGCCCGGCGCGCCGGTCTCCGTTCCCCTACGCTGGGACGAGCTCGGCCGCGTCTACCCGAGCGACTTCAACATCGACACCGTCCACGAGCGCCTGGCGGCGGTCGGCGACCTGTGGGGAGACATCCTGAACGCCAAGCACGACCTCCGCCGGCTGCTCGAAACGGCCATGAAGGAGTAGTCGGTTGCAGTCTTACCGTGTACTCGGAACGGGCGCGCCGCGCGTTGACGGCGCCGACAAAGTGACGGGCGCGGCCCGCTATGCCTCCGACACCGACCTACACGGCGCGTTGTGGGCGAGGTCGCTGCGGAGCCCTTACCCCCACGCGCGGATCGTCCGTATTGACACGTCGAGGGCCGAGGCCCTCCCGGGCGTGCACGCTGTTCTGACAGGCCCCGACGTGGCGGGGGTCCTCTACGGACGGCGACTGCGGGACGTGCCGCCCCTCGCCCAGGAGCGCGTCCGGTTCGCCGGCGAGCGCGTGGCGGCGGTCGCGGCGGACGACGTGGAGACGGCGCAGCGGGCGGTCGAGCTCATCGAGGTCGAATACGAAGAGCTGCCGGCCGTCTTGGAGCCGGAGGACGCGCTGGCCGACGATGCGCCGCTGCTGCATCCGGACGTGCAGAGTTACGCCGGCCTTCCCACGCCCCTCCCGATGCCCACCAACGCCTTCGTGAGCGATACCTGGGGACGTGGCGATCCGGAGCGCGGGTTCGCCGATGCCGACCTCATCGTCGAGGAAACGTACACGACACAACGCGCGCATCAGGCGTACCTCGAACCGCACTCGTGCGTCGTCTGGATCGATGGGGATGGGCGGCTGCAGGTCTGGGCGTCCAACAAAGCGCCGCACCGCCTCAAGCTCAACCTGGTCGACGCTCTCGGCCTGGACCCGGCGGACATCGTGGTGCGCCACTCGACAATCGGGGCGGACTTTGGCGGCAAGGGCTCGCCGATGGACATCCCCATCTGCTACTTCCTGGCGAAGAAGACGGGACGGCCGGTCAAGAGCGTCATGACGTTCGCCGAGGAGTTCTCGGCGGCCAACCCGCGGCACCCCAGCGTCGTGCGGATGCGGACCGGAGTCAAGCAGGACGGAACGATTACGGCCCACGAGGCGCGGTTCCTCTTCAACAGCGGCGCCTACGGAGGGTTCAAGCCCGTGCCCGGAGTCAACCTGCCCGGCGCGAGCCACGCAGCAGGTCCCTACCGCATACCGCATACGCTCATCGAGGCCGTCCACGTCTACACCAACACCGTTCCCGGCGGCTTCTTCCGCGGACCGGGAGCGGTCCAGGCCAACTTCGCGAGCGAGTCGCACATGGACGTCATCGCTTATCGCCTTGGCCTCGATCCGCTCACGTTTCGCCGGATGAACCTCGTGCGCAGCGGCGAAGAGCTGGCCAACGGAATGCCGGGGCTGACGATGCGCCCGGAAGAGACGGTCGACGCTGCGGTGCGCGCATCCGGATACGCCGACCCTAAGCCGCCCAACGTTGGACGCGGCATATCCCTCGCCTACAAAGACCAAGGCGAGGGCGTGTCGTCGGCAGCCGTCACGTTCAGGGCGGACGGCGCGGTGCTGCTGAATACCTCGGTTTTCGAGCAGGGCACCGGCTCCTATACGGCCCTCGCCCAGATCGTCGGCGAGGCGCTCGGCCTGCCGCCCTCGGCCATCGAGGTCGAGGCGTGGGACTCGGACGACGGGCCATTCGACACGGGCGTAGGAGCAAGTCGAGTGACGCGGGTCGCGGGGCCAGCTGCGTATGAGGCCGCAGTCATGGCCAAGGACGAGTTGCTGAAGCTCGCGGCGGCGCGCCTCGGCTGGCCGGCGGACCGCATCGCGTTGTCCGCCGGCGACGTGACGCGCAACGACACCGGCGAGTGGACGCCGTGGGCGGAGCTCGTGGCGCAATCGGAGGCGCCCGTCATGGGACGGGCCACGAACAACGAGCACGAGCCCTCGCCGGTGGCTTCCGCGATGGTCCAGATTGCCGAGGTGCGGGTCGATCCGGAGACCGGAGCCGTCCAGCTGCTGAAGCTGACGAGCGCCCACGACGTCGGCGTCGTCATCAACCCGATCGGCCACCAGGGGCAGATCAACGGCGGCGTTATCCAGGGCATGGGGCACGCGCTCACCGAAGAGCTCGTGCTCGACGGCGGACGCGTCGCCAACCCGAGCTTCGCCGACTATAAGCTCCCATCCATCGCCGACCTCCCGGAGATGCGGACGGCGCTCGTCGAGTCCGAGGAGGGCGTGGGCCCGTACCGCACGAAGGGCATCGGCGAGTACGCAATCGAGGGAGTGAGCGCGGCGGTCGCAAACGCCGTAGCCGACGCGATAGGCGTTCGCATCACCGACACGCCCGTGACGGCGGAGAAGGTCTACCGCGCGCTCCAACGGCAGGCCTAACACGCGCGGCCCCTCCCCCAGACGACGCGTGATGCAAAACTGCTGATGCGGTGGAAGACTGACATTTGGCCAGGGGAAGTTACGAGTGGGAGGCATGTGCCATCTTCAGACAAAACAAGCCCCAGCGGTCGTGCGATGCGAGACCTTTGCCTAACCTCGACCTACTTCGTGGTGGGCCTGTCGGACCCATGCGCTGGCCTGGAATACCGGGGAGTGCAGAAGGGCTTGGCCCCTCCGCCGGGGGTGTGGGGGTGTCCCCCACAACATGATGGGCCGGGGGTGTGGGGGTGTCCCCCACAGCATAATGGGCGGGTGGGTGGGAAGAGTTACGCCCGCCGGAAAAGGGTTACGCAAAGGTCTCGATGCGCCGGTCCGGCGCCGTTTCGACCTCTCGTGCGCCGCAGACCTTAGGGAGTTGGGGAGCATCAGCCGCCTGTTCAGAGGTTCCTAGCGGGCCCCATAGCTACGACAGCGGCTATGACGGAGGACAGAAGGAGCAAGCCTTGAAATCACTCATCGTTGGCGGATCATCGAGCATCGGCGCGGCGATTGTCCGCACGTTTCTCGGCGCCGGCCATGAAGTCACCGCCACGTACCGGACGAGCATCCCGCCGGGATTCGACCCTGCGGCGTGGGTGAAGGCCGATATCCGCGCTCTTGCCGACCTCGACGCCCTCGCCGGGCCGGCAGAGGGCGCCGGCGTAGTCGTCCTCTTGCCAGGCCTCTCCCCCGGCCGGCAGCTCGCCGAGTACGCTGACGACCAGATCGATGAGGTCGTCGACGTTAACTTCTCCGGCCAGTTCCGGGTGATCCAGCGCGTCGCGCCGGTCCTTCCGGACCCCTCCCATATCATCGTCATGGGCTCGCTGGCCGGGCAACGCGGCTCGTCCGACCCTCTCTACGGCGCCACCAAGGGCGCGATGCACGCGCTCGTCAAGTCCTTGGCCAAGTCCCTTGCGCCGAGGACCCGCGTGAACGTCGTGGCGCCGGGCATGGTGATGGGGACCGGCATGGTCGACGACACGCCGCGGCAGGTCCTCGACGCGCACCTCGCGGCGACGCCGACGGGCCACTTCATCAGCGCGGGCGAGCTGTCGAGGATAGTGCTCGACCTCACGCAACCCCACTGGTGCCAGCTCAACGGGGCCTGCATCGACATCAACGGCGGCCAGTACGTGCGCTAGTTCTCGTATCCCGATAGCCTGTCCGCCGACGTGCCCTACGAGCCTTCCCCATTCCTGCGCAGCCTGAGCCTCTTCACCGAGGCCCGGCATCAGCCGTTCTGGCTTCCGGCGGATGGCGAGGCGGTCGGCGGCGCCGTGCTCGTGCATGGGTTCCCCGGCACGCCCGCCGATATGCGATCGCTCGGCGCCTCCCTCGCCGCCGCCGGGTGGGCCGTCGACGCGCTGCTGCTGCCCGGTTTCGGTCCCGACATCATCACCCTCCCCAATAGGAAGCACGCCGAGTGGCGCGAGACCGTCGCGGAGCGCGTCCGGGGAATGCGGCGGGAGCATGGCAAGGTTATAGTCGTTGGTCACTCGCTAGGAAGCTCCGTCGGCATTGTGTCGGCGGCGCGGGAGCCTGCGGACGGCTACGCGCTGCTCGCTCCGTACTGGCGGTTCGGCGGCTCGCTGAGCCACCTTTTCTGGCCGCTGCTCCGGGTGTTCGTCGGACGCTGGCGCCCCCTCAAGAACGCCGACTTCTCCGACCAGCGCATCCGGCAAGGCTTGCTCCGCATCATCCCCGACCTGGAGATTGACGACTTCGACGTTCAACAAGAGCTGCGCGCGTTCCAAGTTCCGACGCAGCTCCTGAACGAGCTGCGCGGACTCGGCATCGCGACGGGCAGGGCGGCGACGCGCTTGGCCGCGCCGACCCTCGTACTCCAAGGCCTGCGCGACACGTTGGTCAGGCCGGAGCACACCGCCTTGCTCGTCGAGCGCCTGCCCCAAGCGCCGCGTTTCGAGGTCGTCGAGGGCTCAAACGGCCTTCCAAATCCAGAGGACGGCGCATGGGAGCGCGTCGAGCAGGCCGTGCTCCAGTTCGCGGAGAGCGTCTAAAGCCCAGCCAGCCATGCTCCGAGACGCGACAGCGCCTCGCGGAGGTTGTCCTGGGAGTTCGCAAACGAGATGCGCGCGTAGCCCTCGCCGAACTTGCCGAACGACGTGCCGGAGAGCAGCGAGACTCCGGCCTCGTCGAGAGCTCTCCGCTCGAACTCTCCGTTCGAAAGGCCGGTCCCCTTGATGTTCGGGAAGGCGTAGAAGGCCCCCTTGGGCATGGGGCATGAGACGCCCGGCAGCGCGTTGAGTCTGTCCACCAAGAGATCACGACGCTCCTTGAACTCCGAGACCATCCCGGCGACCGACTCCTGGGGCCCTTGGATCGCGGCCAGCGCCGCAATCTGGCTGAACGCGGCGGTGCACGACACGCTGTTCGTTACGAGCCGCGTGACTGGCTCCACGAGCGGCTCCGGCAGAACTCCGTAGCCCACGCGCCAGCCGGTCATCGCGTAGCTCTTGGAGAGGCCATCGAGCAGCACGGTGCGGTCCCACATGCCGGGGAACTGCGTGATGGAGCTATGTGAGCCTTCGTAGTAGAAGTCCTTGTATATCTCGTCGGCCAGCACCACGGCGTCCGCGTCCACGGCGAGCTCGGCGATGCGCCGGAGGGTGGAGTCGGGAATCACGCTTCCGCAGGGATTGTTGGGCGAATTGACGATGATCAGCTTCGTACGGGGCGTGATCAGCCCTTCGAGCTGGGCCGGGTCCGGGTTGTAGCCGAGCTCCTCATGCAGCTGCATCGGGACTGGCGTGGCCCCGGCGAACCTGATCATCGACTCGTATATGGGGAAGCCGGGGTTCGGGTAGACGACCTCGTCGCCTTCCTCAGCCAGGGCGAGGATGGTGAAGAACATGATGGGTTTACCGCCGGGCGTGACGATCACCCGGGACGCCGGCGTCTCGTAGTCCAAGCGGCGGCTCACGTCCGCGGCGATCGCCTGGCGCGCCTCGGTGATGCCGGCCGAGGGCACGTAGTGGGTATAGCCGTCGTCGAGCGCGTCCTTTGCCGCCTCGACGATGTGCTCGGGCGTGTCGAAGTCCGGTTCGCCGATGCCGAGGAAGACGATGCTGCGTCCCTGAGCTTCCAGCGCCTTGGCGCGGGCGAGCGCCTCGAAGGCTGTCTCGGTGCCAAGGCGGGACATACGCGACGCCAAGCGCATCGGAGCGTTCCCCTCCTCAGTCCTTCCCCGTTTGCGAGGGAGGAGAAAACAGGGATCCGCCGGCGATTGCGGGGAGGAAGTGCACCTCGGAGTCCTCGTCCAGCGTCGTCAGCAGGCCCATGTTGGTGGGTTCGCCGTCCACGATAGCCGCAAGCCCCGGCATCAGGCGTTCGGCGTCGTCCGGGTTGACGAGGCTTTCAGCTATGCCCGGATACCGCCCATCCAGGTTCCGTATGAGGGCGCGCAAGGTCGCTCCGGGCACTTCCGCGCTGGCCTCGCCGCCCGTGTAACGCCTGAGCGGTATCGACAGGAAGACCCTCGCCACGCCGCTGCGTCCTAGCGTCCGTTCTTGGCGCCCGGCTTGTTCGCCATCGCCTCCATGATCCTGTTCGGGTTCATGGGGGTCTGGTACAGCCGCGCGCCGATGGCGTTCGCAATCGCGTTGCCGACCGCAGGGGCAGGCGGAACGATGCTCGTCTCGCCGATGCCGCGCACGCCGAACGGGTGGTTCGTGTTGGGCACCTCGACCACGATGGCGTCCAGCATCGGCAGGTCAAGGGCGGTGGGCATGCGATAGTCCAGGAAGCTGGAGTTCTGCATCACTCCGTCGGGGCTGGTGTAGTACTCCTCGTTGAGCGCCCAGCCGATGCCCTGGGCTGCGCCCCCCTGGAACTGGCCTTCCACGTAGGAGGGGTGCACCGCCTTGCCCGCGTCCTGGGCCGCTGTGTAGCGGAGTATCTGCACCTTGCCCGTCTCCGGGTCCACTTCCACGTCGACGAGGTGCGCCGCGAAACTGCCGCCGCCGGAACCGCGGACGTTCACCGTTCCGGTCTTGGACACCGGGCCGCCGGTCTGGTTCAGCTTGCCGGCTGCCTCCTTGAACGTGAAACGCTGGTCGGGCGCAGTCTTGTTCCGGAAGACGCTGTCTTCGAACTCGACGTTCTCCGGCTCCGTCTCCCAAATCATCGCCATCCGCTTCTTGATCTCCTCGACGACCTGCCGCGCCGCTTCTATCGCCGCCTGTCCGCTGGCGTAAGTCGTGCGGCTGCCGGCAGTGAGGTCGTTGTAGCCAACGGAGTCCGTGTCCACGACCGTCGGATGAACGTCGTGAGCAGGGAGGCCGAGGACCTCGGCGGCCTGCATCGCGATTGTCGTGCGCGTGCCGCCGATGTCGGGGTTGCCCTCCACCAGCGAGACCACGCCGTCGTCGTTGACGTTGATGGTGACGGACGAGCGGTTGCCGCCGCCGTTCCAGTAGCCGGTGGCCAAGCCGCGCCCCCGTAGCTGCCCGTCCGGCCCTGTGTGCTCGAGGTCGCTCTTGAAGTGGTCGGAGTTCTTGATCGCTTCCATACACGCCACGTTCCCGATGCGCGGGAACACTGGACCGTCCGGCCTGCGCGTGCCCTCTTCCGCTGCGTTGAGCAGGTGGAACTCCATCGGGTCCATGCCGATCAGCTCACAAAGCTCGCTGACCAGCGACTCGCTGGCGAAGGTGGCCTGGGGTGTGCCCGGCGCGCGGTAGGCAGCCGTCTTGGACATGTTGATGACCACGTCGTAGGCGTCGATGCGGACGTTCGGCGCCTTGTAGCAGGCGAAGATGCCCGCCGTCGCCGCGCTGATGGACGAGCCGGGATATGCGCCCGCCATGTAGCGGATGTCGGCCGTCACCGCGAGAATCCTACCGTCCGCGTCGACTCCGATCTTCGCGGTGACCTGCCCGCCCGGGCCGGGCCCGGTGGCGTCGAACACGGACTTGCGGTCCATAGTCATCTTGACCGGCTTGCCGGACTTGCGGGACAGCATCGCCGCCAGGGGCTCCATGTAGAGCCCTATCTTGCCGCCGAACCCGCCGCCGATCTCCGTTGGCACGACGCGCACGTTGGAGAGCGGGAGCTTCAACACCGTGGCCAGATTGCTCCGCACGCCGAACGGCGCCTGGGTGGTCGTCCAGACCGTGAGCTTGTCGTCCGGGCTCCAGAAAGCGGTGGAGCTGTGCGGCTCGATGTAGCCCTGGTGGGCCCGCGCGATGGTGTACGTGCGTTCGAGCACGTGGGCCGCCTCCGCGAACGCGGCGTCAGGGTCGCCGAACTCAGTGCGGGTGTGCTCCGCGATGTTGGTGTGCGGCGCCTTCTCCCCCAGGTGGTTGCCTTCCAGGTCGTCGTGGATGATCACCGCGTCCGGCTTCATCGCGTCTTCCAAACTGATGACGGCGGGGAGCGGCTCGTACTCGACCTCGATGAGCTTGAGCGCCTCGAGGGCAGTGTTCTGGTCCACGGCGGCGACCGCCGCGACCGGATGCCCCCTGTACACGGTCTTGTCATGCGCCATGACGCGCTGGCTGGCCCACTTCAGGTTGGTCACCTCCTCCATCATGTCCACTATCTTGGAGCCGGTGACCGGCATGTCCTCGCCGGTGATAGCGGCGAAGACGCCCGGAGCGGCCTCAGCGCGGGAGACGTCCACCTTCTTGATGATGGCGTGAGCGTACGGGCTTCGCAGCACCGCGCCGTGGATGAGGCCTGGCAGTTTCACGTCCGCGCCGTACTGAGCGCGGCCCAGCACCTTGTCGATGCCGTCGTGCCTGATGGGGCGGCTGCCCAACACTTTGAAGTCCTGTGCGGGGCGATCAGCGGTTGTGGTCATGTCGCTTGGCTCCTCGGCGCGGCTGTTGACGCGCTACGTTGTCTGATTCGCGGCGCGCTGCACGGCGCGCACGATCTTGTCGTACCCGGTGCACCGGCAGAGGTTGCCGGCCAGCCAGAGACGGATGCGGCGCTCGTCCGGATGAGGTTCGCGTTCCAGCAGGGCCCGCGCCGCCACCAGGAAACCGGGCGTGCAGATGCCGCATTGCAGCGCAGCCTCTTCCAAGAAGGCCTGCTGCAGAGGATGCAGTCCGTGGGGCGGGGCCATGCCCTCGATGGTGTCCACCTTCTTGCCGTCCACCTCAGCCCCGAGCACCAGGCAGGAATCGACGATCCTCCCATCGAGGGAGACGGTGCAGGCGCCGCAATTTCCGTCGTTGCAGCCCTCTTTCGTGCCCGTCAGGCCAATCGTCTCGCGCAGCGTCTCCAGCAACGACTGGTGCGGCGCGACAAGGAAATCGGTCGGCTGACCATTGAGCTCGCAAGAGACGGGGATCTTGGGAACGGTGTGTTGGGTTTGTGTCATGAGTGCTCTCAGCGGTTGGCTTGGGCTCTTTCCAGCGCGACGGCGAGCGTTCGGCGGGTGAGGACTTTGACGAGCTCCACCCGCTGCGCGGGGCCGCCCCGCATGTCTTCGATTGGAGACGCTTCCGTGGACGCGATTTCGCCTGCCTCGGCAAAGGTCTCCGGCGAGGCTGGTTTACCGGAGAGGAAAGCCGACGCTTGGGTCGCGAGAATGGGCGTCGGGCCGACGGCAGCCAGTGCGATGCGGCCCGACGCGATAGCCCCGGAGTCATCGAGCGTGATCGCGCTGGCCACCCCGGCGATGGCGATGTCCATCTCATTGCGGGGAATGAAACGCTGGTACGCCGCGCCGAAACCCTTGGCCGGCGCGGGAATCTCGATCGAGACGAGCAACTCGCCCGCTTGGAGCGCGTTCCGTCCGGGAGCCGTGCAGAACTCCTCGACGGGAAGCGACCGCGCGCCGTTCGGGCCTCTGATGTGCGCTGCGCCGGAGTGGACGATGAGCGGGCAGATGCCGTCCGCGCTGGGAGAGGCGTTGCACAGGTTGCCCCCCAGACTCGCGCGCGACTGTATCTGTATGCCGCCGATGAGCGAGGCTGCGTCGATGATGCCGGGGAACGCTGCGCTGACCGCCTCGTCCTCGTACACCTGATAGCAAGGGACCGCCGCGCCGACGCTGAGCCCGCCGTTCAACGATAGGGCCGTCGTTTCGGGGATGCCCTTGACGTCGACGATGGCGTCGATCTCGAATCGTTCGCCCCGCAGCTGCACCAATACGTCGGTGCCGCCTGCAAGCGCCTTGGCGCGCGGTGCATGCTTCGCGAGCGCGGCGATGGCCTCGTCCAAGGTGCGAGCTGCTACGTAATTGAAGGGATGCAACGCTGCTCCGAATAGTATCGATTTGACGGCTCGGGCCGCTGGCGACCGATTCTAACCGCGCCCATTATCACGAAAGGCCCATGCCCCCGCAACGCCACTGAGGGACTGGGCATGCCGCGTAGCTCCGCCCTCGTTCCTTAGAGGCAATCCGACGCCACTCGCACGTAGTGCTCCGATATTCGGCGTGGTCTGCCCCTTGCTTGCTACTAGCCGACCATGTGGCTACAATGCCGACGCCGCCGTCCCGTCCGCGCTCAAGCCGCTATGGCCAAGCCAAGCGGGTGACGGCCGAACCTTTACGGCTCAAGCCATTGCGTTTGATGGAGGTCCCGTTCGTGGCTGAGGAGACCAATCGCCTATTCGTCGGGAACATGCCCTTTAGGATGACCCAAGACGAGCTGTACGACCTGTTCGCGCAAGCCGGGGGGGTGGTGTCGGTGCATATCCCGACAGACCGTGAGACCGGCCGCCCGCGCGGGTTTGGGTTCGTCGAGATGGAAACCCCCACCGGCAAGGACCAGGCGGTTCAGATGTTCAATGGGTACTCTGTTGAGGGGAGGGCTCTCGTTGTGAACGAGGCCCGGCCTCGGGAGCAGCGCTCCTACTAAGCGGCCTCTCAGGCCCTGGGCCGACGGGAACCGGACAACGGCAGGATTCCCGCCTCCCTAACCTTAACCCTTCCTGGCAGGGCGTTCTCATGCGAGGCGCGCCTGTGCGCCGCTTAGACCGGCATCGCCAAGTCCATGTACTTATAACCTGAGCCGGTGTTCATCAGCACCGTCTCAGTCTCGGGCGCGAGGAAGCCGGACTCCCGGACCTTCCGGTAGCCCACCAGCGTCGCAGCGCCCTCCGGCGCCGGCCAGATTCCCTCGGCGGCGCCCATCTCACGCATGCCGTCCAATATCTCATCGTCCGTCACCGTAACGGCCGTGCCGCCGCTCTCGCGCACCGCGTCGAGAATCAGATAGTCGCCGATGGCCGCGGGCACCCGGATGCCGGCCGCGATGGTCTCCGCATTCTCCCAGGGCTCGGCGTGCCGTTCTCCGTTGTGGAACGCTCGCACTATGGGCGCGCAGCCCTCGGACTGCACGACGATCATCTTCGGACGCTCGCCGCCGATCCAACCGAGCCGTTCCATCTCGTCGAACGCCTTCCACATGCCGACGATCCCCGTGCCGCCGCCCGTCGGATAAACGATCGCTTCGGGTAGGCGCCAACCCAGGTCCTCGGCAATCTCGTACCCCATAGTCTTCTTGCCTTCCACCCGATAGGGCTCACGTAGGGTGGAGACGTCGAACAGCCCCAGCTCAGCGGCCTTCTCGCGGGAGAGGCGGCCCGCGTCGGATATCAGCCCGTCCACGAGCGTCAAGTGCGCCCCCGCTAGCAGAGTCTCCTTCTTGTTCGCCTCCGGCGCGTCCTGCGGCATGAAGACGTAGGACTCCAAACCTCCCCGCGCGCAGTAGGACGCCAGCGCTCCTGCGGCGTTCCCCGCCGACGGAGCGCTGAGGCGCATGAGCCCCAGCTCTTTCGCCCTCGATACGGCGGCGGACATGCCCCGCGCCTTGAACGACCCCGTCGGGTTGAGCCCCTCATCTTTGATGAAGAGCGTTCGAGCGTCCAACGCGGCCTCCAGCCTCCGCGCCCGGAGCATGGGCGTCCCCCCTTCGCCCAGCGTCACGACGTTCGCCGCGTCCCTGACGGGCATCAGCTCGAAGTACCGCCATATGCCTCGTGGACGCCCGACGAAAGCCGCGGGATCGACCTCACGCCTCGCGCTTTCGAGGTCGTAGCGTGGGTAGAGGACCTTTTGCGCGTCGGGAGAGACGCCGTGCGGCTCGTCGGCGCTGTAGGTGCGGCCGGTCTCGGTGCATTCGAGGTGAGAGAGATAGCTTTTCATGTTTCACGAGACGGGAATGGACAAGCGCAATCGCTATCGATGGAGAAGGAGCGGAGCGACTCTATTGCCGGGAAGCTTCCTAGCCGCGCGTGATCCATCGCCACAGGCGGGAAGCCGGCCCCGACCCCGGAGGCTCATCGAGGACCTGTCCGCGCCACCGGCGCTCGACGGTGCGGCGCGGCCTCGTAAAGAAGGAGACGTAGGCGACGATGAACAGGGCGACGCCGAGATAGGCGATAGGCGCGGCGACGCTGATGCCCATGAGGTTGACGTCGACCCAGTTCATCACCACCGCGATGACGAGCAGTGCGACGCCTATCTGAAACAGGCGTCCCGGCGTGAAGCTGAAAGAGAAGCGGCGCGGTCGGCGGGGGGGCGCGGCCCGATGCGCTGTGCGCTGCCCGCGCTGGGGGCGAGCGCCGCCCTCCTCGGACGCCTCCTCCTCGTTCGCCTTGCCGAGAATCTCTTCGATCTCGCGCTGGTACCGCTGCGACATCCCTCGTTTCTCCTCCGGGCTGGCCGGATCTCCGCCAGGCGTGGCGGAGGCTTTGCGCCCGCCTACCGGCCACTGCCTTAAGCATAGCAGCCAGCAAAGAGCAATTGTAGGTGGGGATTGTCCCCATTAGGGCTCCGCCGGCGGCCATCGGCTACCCGGTGGCGGGCGCGCGCGACCTCTAGACGCGGCCTCGCTCCGCGTCCGGGACATGCGTCTCGTCGCATGCTCCGCCATCCCCCCGTTCGAGCTGGATCGTGACGTGCCCGATCGAGTAGCGGGCATGCATCATCACGTGCAGCTCATCCTGCAACGTGCGCACGCAGTCTCCCATGCATTCGTCCGCAATGGTCACGTGCGCGCTGAGCGCGTGATAGCCGGACGTAATTGTCCAGATATGGAGGTCGTGACAACCCTCGACGTGCTCGATGTCCTCGATGTCGGCGCGTAGCGAGGCCACGTCAACGTGCGCCGGGGTCCCCTCCAGCAGCACGTGCGTCGCCTCTCGGACGATCCGCACGGCGCCGTAGACCAGGATGAGCGCTATGACGACGCTCAGGATTGGGTCCGCGATCCGCCAGTCGAAGACCAGCACCAAGACGCCCGCCACGACCGCCGCCAGCGAGCCGAGAGCGTCGCCCCCCACGTGGAAGAGCGCGGCTCGCACGTTCAGGTCCGAGTGCGACGACCGAAGCAGCAGCGTCGCGGCTATCACGTTGGCTGCGATGCCCCCGGACGCGACCGCCGAAACGATCCCTCCGCGCACCTCGGGGGGCGCGGCCATGCGCTGCGCGGCCTCGAACACGATGAGCGCGGCCATCGTGAGCAGAATGACGCCGTTGGTGAGCGCTACGAGTATCTCAGCCCGCATGAACCCGAAGCTGCGCGATGCGGTGCCGGGTCTCGTGGCGAGCCACGCAGCGGCCGACGCCAGCCCAAGCGCGAGCACGTCGGACACGGTGTGTCCGGCGTCGGCGAGCAGGGCGAGGCTCCCGCTGATGAGCGCCCCCGCAACCTCGACGCCAAAGTAGGCCAGCACAACGGCGCTGGCGAAGCCGAGCGCCCGGCGCGATGAGCTGTGCTCGTCCATGTCCCCATCCTTACCGGGGTAGGCGCGCAGGTCAACGTAGCGCGGCCTACCGTTCCAGCCGGACGTGGCCTCGGCTATACGCCGAGGAACTTGATCGTGCTGTGGGCCTTGTGGATGCGGTTGATGTTCACCAGCAGCGCGGTCAGCTCCTCAACGTACCGGGAGTTGGAGAGCGGGCCCGCGTCGATCGCGCGCAGGCCGGATATGTCGCCGGCCAGGTCGAGTGTCTCCCGGCGCGCGTCGTCGTCGTCCGCGCACACAGCCACGTCGCCGTGAAGCTCCAGGTCCGGCTTGAGAAGGTCGCGCGCGCTCAGGTTCTGGAACGCGGAGGCCACGCGGCTTTCAGGGAGCAGGTCGCGGGTCAGCTCGCCCGCGGAGCCCTCCGGCACGGACACCGCCCGCATCTGACCGTCTGCGAACTCCAACGGCGCAACGATGCTGATGACGAGCTTCCCCCCCAGCCCGTCCCTCAGCGCCATGGCCGTTGGACGCAGGCCCTCGAACGGCACGGACAGCAGAACGGCGTCGGCGCCGCCCACGGCCTCCTCATTGGCCGCGCCGGTGATGGGCAGGCCGGGCCTCGTCTCCAGCAGGCCCGCGGCCGCCTCGGCGGCCCGGCCCGCGTCGCGCGACCCGATTACGACCTCGTGACCGGCCATGGCGAGGCGCAGGCCAAGCCCCCGGCCCTCTGGCCCCGTGCCCCCGACGATGGCGATTCGCGGCATACGGCTCCCTTATCCCTGTGCAATGCCTTATCCCTGTGCAGTGGGAGAAAGGCCGGTGATCTCGGCAAGGCGCTCCGCGTGCTCTTCCAGGTCGAACACCGGATTGAGCAGCACCTCGTCCACGCCCATCTCCGACCACTCTTCGAGCAGCTCTTGGATCTTGGACGCGCTGCCCCAGACCGCTGCCCGGTCGGCGTTGTCGGCGTTCCCGTAGTAGTAGCCGTACCACTCCCGCAGCCGCCGGTGGGCGCGCGCCTCGTCGTCGTCGACGGCCAGGTAAAGGCGTTTCGATATGGGGAAGGTCGCGGGGTCGCGGTCCGCCTCGGCCAGCAGCGATTGCACCAGCGCCACCTTGCGCGGGAAATCGTCGAGCGCCGAGCTTCCCGCGCCCATCCAGCCGTCGGCTATGCGGACGGCCCGCTTGAGGGCCTGGTCCACGTTCGCGCCGAACCAGATGGGCGGGTGAGGCTTCTGCGCGGGCTTCGGCTCGATGTTCACGCCGTCCAGGTTGTGGAAGGTCCCGGAGTAGTGCGCCGGCGTCTGGGTCCAGAGCGCCCGGAGCACCTCGACCTGCTCGGTGAAACGGCTCACCCGACGCTCGGGGCTCACGCCGTACATCGGAAGCTCGTCGGCGTTGTTCCCCAGGCCCACGCCCAGGATGAGACGACCGCCGCTCATCTGATCGACGTCCGCCATGAGCTTGGCCAGGTGTATGGGGTTGTGCCTCGGCAGCACCAGCACCGAAACGCCCAGCCGCGCCTTGGACGTCTGCCCCGCGATGTAGGCGAGGAACGTCGTCGGGTGGAGCACGTTTGGCCGCCCCGTCACGCGCTCTTGGGTCCAGAGGCTGGAGTAGCCCAGCGCCTCGGCCCTCCGGACGAACCGCCCCACGAGTTCCATGTCCACCTTGCCGTCGGGGAATATGTGCGGCGAGGCGATTCCTATCTTCATCCCGTCTGCTATCGACATCGTCCCTCCTCCGGGGCAGCCATAGTAGGGGATGGGCAACGCCGGGGAAAGTGGACAGGCCCCCAACCCTTCACTCGCGCCCCCACCCGTCCCGCGCCTTCTCCGTCATTCCCGCGAAAGCGGGAATCCAGAGTGGCCGACAGGCCACACACCCCCTCCCGCCCGCGGGGATGGACAACACAACCTCTCCCCCGTCTGCGGGGGAGACTGAGAGGGGGCCGTCTGCGGGAGGGGGGCGCGAGCGCAGCGACGCGCGGGGAGGCGCGGGGCCGGCGAGCAGACGCGACCCTCTCCCTAACCCTCTCCCGCAGACGGGCGAGGGAATAATCCCCCTCATCCCGCCCAGCGACGGCCCCCACCTCGACCAGCCCTGGCGCATGGGCGTGGACGTGGCCCGGTTCGGCAACGACAAGTCCGTCATCTGCCTCCGCCGCGGCGACCGCGTCGAGCGCCTCATCACCTTCGAGCGCAAGGACACCATGCGCCTCGCTGACGAGGTCCGCGAGCTTGCCGAGACCTTGCGCGTCCCCGCCGTCTTCGTCGACGAAACGGGCGTCGGTGCTGGCGTCGTCGACCGTCTGACGCAGCTGCGGGTCCCGGTGATCGGCGTCGAGGCGGGCGGCAAGGCCTACCGTCCCGCCCAGTTCGCCGACCTCCGCGCCGAGGTGTTCTGGGAGGTGGCGCGCCGCCTGCGCGAGGGGCAGATGTCCCTCCCGCCCGACGACGAGCTGGCGGGGCAGCTCCTGGCGCAGCGGTACGACGTCTCCACCGCGGGGCGCATCCGCCTGGAGAGCAAGGCCAAGCTGCGCCGGCACGGCGTTCCCTCCCCCGACAAGGCCGACGCCCTCGCCCTCGCCTTCATGGAGCCCCCTAACATGAACATCTGGTTCTAACCCCATGACCAAGCGCAGTTCCAAAAGCCCTCTCCCCCGCCTGCGGGGGAGAGTTAGAGAGGGGCCTGCGCTCCCCGCAGCGGGCGGGTGTACAATCCCGCGGTGGCAAGGCTCTACCGCTACTCCCGGTGGGACGGCTCCCAGGAGCCGTTCGAAGCCGATGCCGGAGCGCTCCTCGACGCCATGGCCGAGGACGTCATCGACCACGGCGATCTTCGCCGCGCTCTCCGCGACCTTCTCCGGCGCGGCGCCAACGGCGAGGACACGCGCCTTCCCGGACTCCAAGACCTCCTCGACCGCCTAGGCTCGCGCCGCAGGGAGACCCTCGACCGGTACGACATGGACTCCGTGATGCGCGACCTGAGGGAGCGCCTCGACGACGTGCTCCAGACCGAGCGCGCGGGCATGGACCGCCGGCTCAGCGAGATCGAACAGGACCTCGCCCGCATGGACGGGGAGGAGGCGGAGCAGGCCGGCAAGCTGCGCGACCTCTTCCGCCAGCGGGTCGACCGCAACCGCGAACGCCTCGACCAGCTTCCCGAGAGCACGGCGGGCGCGCTGCGCGAGCTCCAAGACTTCGACTTCATCGACCCCGAGGCCCAGCGGAAGTTCCAAGAGCTCATGGACGAGCTCCGCAAGGAGATGCTCGGCTCCGTCGCCTCCGAGATGCGGCAGCAGATAGAGAACATGGACCCCGAGCAGATGGCGCAGATGCGCGAGATGCTGCGCGACCTCAACCAGATGATGCGGGACAAGCTCGACGGCCTGGAGCCCGACTTCGAGGGCTTCATGGACAAGTGGGGCGCCATGTTCGGCGACGATCCGCCCCGCAGCTTCGACGAGCTCATGGAGATGCTCGCGCGCCAGATGGGGCAGATGCAGTCCCTCCTAGACAGCATGTCGCCCGAGCAGCGGCGCGAGCTGTTCGAAGCGATGAACTCCGCCATCGACGGCGACACCGCCGGCGAGCTCGCCGAGCTCGCCGCGAACCTCGGCCAGCTGCTCCCGTTCGACGACTTCTCGGAGCAATACCCGTTCCTGGGCGAGGAGAACCTGACCCTCGAACAGGCGATGAACGTCATGGGCGAGATGCAGTCGATGGACGACCTCGAAGCGCAGATCCAGCAAGCGATGCGCCAGGGCGACCTCAACGAGCTCGACGCCGACATGCTCGAAACCATCCTCGGCGAGGAGGCCCGCCAGGACCTGGACCGGCTCGCCGAGATGGCGAAGCGGCTGGAAGAGGCCGGCTACCTGCGGCGGAACGGCGACCGCTTGGAGCTGACCCCGGCAGGGGTGCGGAAGATCGGTCAGAAGGCGCTGCGCGACCTCTTCGGCGACCTCCGTAAAGGGCGCTCCGGCGACCACGAGCTAGCGCTCCGGGGCTCCGGCGGCGAGCACACTGACGAGACCAAGCCCTACGAGTTCGGCGACCCCCTGGAGATTCACCTGCACCGCACGATCATGAACGCCATCGAGCGCCAAGGCGTCGGGACGCCCGTCAAGGTTGGCATACAGGACTTCGAGGTCAAACGCACCGAGCACATGGTGCAAGCCGCCACCGTTCTGCTCATCGACCAGAGCCGGTCGATGGGCCTGTTCGGCTCGTGGGGGGCGGCCAAGCGGGTGGCGCTGGCGTTGGAGGCGCTCATACGCGGCAAGTTCCCCCGCGACCGCTTCTGGATGCTCGGCTTCTCCGACTATGCCGTCCCCATCAGCGCCGCCGACCTCCCGACGCTCTCGTGGAACGCGTGGGTGTCCGGCACGAACATGCAGCACGCATTCGCCATGTCGCGCCGTCTGCTCGCTCCCTACAAGGACTGCTCCAAGCAGATCCTGATGATTACGGACGGCGAGCCCACGGCCCACCTGGAAGGGACGCGGGCCTACTTCAACTACCCTCCGACCTACCGCACCATCCAAGAGACGCTACGCGAGGTTCGCCGCTGCACCACCGAGGGCATCACCATAAACACGTTCATGCTGGAAACGAGCTACTACCTCCTCGACTTCATCGACCACGTAACCCGGATCAACAACGGCCGGGCCCTGTACACCTCCCCAGGCAATCTGGGCCAGTACGTGCTGGTGGACTACCTCAACAACCGCAAGCGGCGGATCGTGAGCTAGGGGGCCGGGCGGGCGAGGTCCCACGCCGTGCGCGGGAGGACTATCCGGCGAGGCTGTCCAGTTTCCGGAGGAGCTCTTCGACTTGCGAGAGGCCGTCCTCCACTGCTTCGCGGGGCAGCCAGCCCTCGTAGAAGTTGGTGTGGAGGGACCCGGCGGCGTGGAAGTGGACCCGCATCTCACGGTCTTCGGCGCCGTCCGCCAGGCGGTTGACGGCCTGCCAGAGGTCGCGATGCGTGTTGTGGGGCCAGCTTCGGGCCTCGGCAACGCACTTGACCATTCAGTGGCGGCCCCCCATCCCTTCTCAGAAGCTTGTAGAAGGTCGCCTTCGGCGAGGTAAGTCCGCGCCCTGGTCAGGAAGTCCCGGCTCGGCTGGGTCATGGGAGATGATACCGCGCGGGCTCTGCGGGCCGGGGAGGGGGCTGTTTACCGGGTTATGAACTTGGTTTAGTATAGAGTCATGTCAACGACTACCCTCAATATCCATGAGGCGAAGACGCATCTGTCCGAGCATCTCGCCAAGCTGAAGGCGGGAGACCGTATCGTTCTCTGCCGTCGCAACCGCCCCATCGCGGAGATTCTGCCCATCGCCGAGCCCGACCTCACCCCCCGGCCGATCGGCCGGGGCAAAGGGCTTGCGGAGATCCACGACTCGTTCTTTGACCCGCTCCCCGACGACCTGCTCGACCTGTTCGAAGGCAAGGGCGAGTAGGCGGGCGGGAGCGTGCGCCTGCTGCTCGACACCTCGGCGTTCATCTGGCTGGCGGAAGGCGAGGGGCTCAGCGATGCCGCCCGCGACCTGATAGGGGATCCCACCAACGAGGTCTACCTCAGCGCGGCGTCCGCGTGGGAGATATCGATTAAGCATAGCCTCGGCCATCTAACTCTACAGGCGCCGCCGGATGAGTATGTCCCGCAGCAACGCCGGCTTCACCGGGTGGAGCCGCTGCCCGTCACCGAGGCCGCCGCATTGCAGGTGGGCAAGCTGCCGGGTCTTCACCGCGATCCGTTCGACCGGCTCATCGTGGCGCAAGCCATCGTCGAGGGGCTGACCGTGGTGACTTCGGACCGCCTGATTAGAATGTACCCAGTCCCGGTCGCATGGTGACGCCTGCCCAGGGCCCTTCGCCGCAGCACTCATCTGTTGCTCAGGCCGCCTCGAGCCTTAACCTTCCGCTCATTGACCGGGGGGCGGGGCAGCCGTAGAGTGGGGTCGTCGGGTGGAGAGCGGGAAACCCCCTTCCCGGAACCCCCAAGGGGGAGCAAATTGCGTAGACATGCCTTCGGTACGGAGTTCGAGCTTCAGAAGCTATCCCTCGACTGCGAGCCAACCCGGTTCGGCCTGCTGTTCGGGGCCTCGCGGCAGTGGCGCGGGAGCGACGGGCTCCACGTTCGAGAGTACGGAGGGCGCCTCCTCGCGCACTACGACCGGGTCGACCCGCGGCGCAACATGGTGGGGCACTGGATCGTGGACGCGCCTTTCGAGCTGGCCGTCGGCAGCGCCGGACTCGTGGGGATGCTGGCGAGCTTCACCATCAGCGCAGGCGCGACGCTGGCCTGGATCACGGCCACGCTCGTCACCTCCATCACGGCGAGCGCCCTCGGGCGCACGCGCTTCTAGGGCTCGCCCCTCCTAGCCCTCCCCCGCAGACGAGACCTTTGCGTAACCGTTTCCCGGCGGGCGTGACTCTTCCCACCCACCCGCCCGTGATGCTGTGGGGGACGCCCGCACGCCCCCGGCAGAGGGGCGCCGCCCCTCTGCGCTCCCCGGTATTTCCGGCCGGCGCAGGTCAACGAAGGGAGGCCGATACCTGGATTCCCGCCTGCGCGGGAATGACGGGAGGGCGCGGGAACGACGGGAGGGCGCGGGAACGACGGGAGGGAGCAGGGATGATGGGAAGGACGTGGGAGCGACGGACGGGTTTAGGAGTGACGAACGGGGCTTGCCGGGGACTGCCTGGGCTCCTTATACTGAATGGCACAACAGAAGACCGCGACCGACCTTTAAATCCAGTCCCGTGAGGCTGGCAAGGCGGGGACCGAGGCCGTAGACATTCGCGTCCGGGGCCTGATTACGAGACCTCTTTGCTAGCCGGCTGAGAGGTTTTTTCTTGCCCCACGAGCGCCAGATACTAACAGGCGACGACATGCGGCGCGTGATCAGCCGCATCGCCCACGAGGTCGTCGAGCGCAACCGCGGCGCCGCCGACCTGTTGCTCGTCGGCCTCCAGCGTCGCGGCGTGCCCCTGGCGAACCGTATCGCCGCCGCCATCGCCGCCTTCGAGGGCGCCGATGTTCCGGTCGGCTCGCTCGACATCAACCTCTACCGGGACGATCTCACGAGCCGTCCCCAACCCTTGGTGAGGCCGACAGAGCTCCCCGTCGGCGTGGACGGCAAGATCGTCGTCCTGGTGGACGACGTCTTCTACACGGGCCGCACCGCGCGGGCCGCTCTCAACGCGCTGATGGACCTGGGCAGGCCGCGGGCGGTCCAGCTGGCCGTGATGGTCGACCGGGGCCACCACGAGCTGCCCATCCGGGCCGACTACGTGGGCAAGAACGTGCCAACCAGCCTGAACGAAGAGATACAGGTGCGTGTCGCCGAGTTCGACGCCGCTGAAGAGGTGGCGCTGGTCAGGCACGACCAACGGGTGCTGTCATGACGACGAACGCTCCCACCCCCTCCTCAATCCTCCCCCCGGAAGGGGGAGGAGGGCCAAGGAACCTCCCCCTGCAGGGAGGAGGACAAACGAACCCCCCGCTGCAGGGAGGAGGACAAACGGACCTTCCCCTGCAAGGAGGGGAACAAGCGAACCAGCGGCGCAAGCACGTCCTCGACCTCGACGACTTCTCGCGCGAGGAGATTCTGGGCGTGCTCGACCTCGCCGAGGCGATGCGGGAGCTGCTGGGGCGCAGCATCAAGAAGGCGCCGTCGCTGCGGGGAAAGGTCGTCATCACCGTGTTCCTCGAACCGAGCACGCGGACGCGGGTCTCGTTCGAGCAGGCGGGGAAGATGCTCAGCGCGGACGTCATCAACGTCAGCGGGTCGGGCAGCAGCGCGGAGAAGGGGGAGTCGCTCCTCAACACGGCTCTGACTCTCCAGGCGATGCGCGCGGACCTCATCGTCATTCGCAGCCCGCACTCGGGGGCGCCCTACTTCCTCGCCAGGAACCTCGACCGGGCCGGCGTCGTCAATGCGGGCGACGGCCGCCACGCCCACCCTACGCAGGCCCTTCTCGACCTCATGACGATGCGGCATCACATGGGGGACCTCGCCGGCAAGAAGGTCGTGCTCGTGGGCGACTCGCTGCACAGCCGCGTAGCGCGGTCGGACATCTTCGGGCTGGCGGCAATGGGCGCTTCGGTCGTGCTTTCCGGACCTCCGACGATGATTCCGCTCGACCTGCTCAAGGGCGGCGCGGCTCGACGGGCTCACCACGAACCGGCGGGAGCGGGGATGGATTCCCGCCTTCGCGGGAATGACGGAGGAAGGGACGGGAACGAGGGAGGAACCCCCAACCTCACAGTCGAGCCCGACCTGGACGCCGCGATAGAGGACGCGGACGCGGTCATCGCCCTGCGCATCCAGAAGGAGCGTCAGGAAGCCGGGATGCTGCCGAGCATGCGCGAGTACACCCGCCGTTGGATGATTTCGGAGGCGAGGCTCCGCCGGGCCAAGCCGGGGGCGCTGCTCATGCACCCGGGCCCGATGAACGAGGGCGTCGAGATCGCGTCCTCCCTGGCGCACGGTCCCGGCGCGCAGATCGAGGAGCAGGTCACAAACGGCGTAGCGGTTCGGATGGCGCTGCTGTACCAGCTACTCACCGGCGCCCAAGAAGAGGCCACTGAGTGAACTGCGCCGTCCTCATCAAGGGCGCCCGGCTCATCGATCCCGCCGCCGGGACCGACGGCGTGGGCGACCTGCTCTTGCAAGACGGCCGCATCCAGGCGTCCGGGGCCGCGGCGCCCGGCGACGCGCTGGTCGTGGACGGCGCGGGCCTGGTCGCCGCGCCGGGGTTCATCGACCTGCACACGCACCTGCGAGAACCGGGCTTCGAGGACGAGGAGTCGATTGCGACGGGAACGGCCGCCGCCGCCGCGGGCGGATTCACGACGGTCTGCGCCATGCCCAACACGGAGCCGGCCATCGACTCGGCGGCGGTCGTCGATTTCATCGCCCAGCAGGCGAGGTCGGCGGGGCCGGTGCGCGTGCTCTCGTTCGGAGCAGTATCCAAGGGGCGGAAGGGGATCGAGCTTACGGACATGGAGGAGCTCGCCAAGGCGGGAGTCGTGGGCTTCACCGACGACGGCAGCCCCGTCGCCACGGGTCATCTGATGGAGATGGCGCTGCTCTACGCCGGCCAGCTCGGCCTTCCCGTCATGGACCACTGTGAAGACCACACGATCACCAAGGGTCTCGGCATGAACGAGGGCCCGGTGGCGTCGCGGTTGGGTCTCGCGGGCTACCCGGCGGCGGCGGAGGAATCGCTGATCGCCCGCGACATCGCGGTGCTTGGGCTGACCGGCGGCCGCTTCCACGTCGCGCACCTCAGCACAGCGGGGGGCGTCGAGATGGTGAGAGCGGCCAAGAGGCGCGGGCTGAACGTGACCGCCGAGGTCACGCCCTCCCACCTGACGATGACCGACGAATGGGTGCTCGGCACGCAGGGCGCCACGTCGAGCGCGCAGGCGTTGACCGCAGTCGCCTACGAGACGCGGGCCAAGGTGAGCCCGCCGCTGCGCTCGGGCTTCGACCGCGAAGCGCTGATCGAGGGCTTGCGCGACGGGACCATCGACGTGATAGCGACGGACCATGCTCCGCATACGTTCGGTGACAAGGCGGTCCCCTTTGACGAGGCGGCGGTCGGCATCTCCGTGCTCGAAACAGCGTTCGCGTCGCTGATGGGGCTCGTTCACTCAGGGGCCGTCGACTTGCCCACGCTCGTCGCGCGCCTCACAGCGGGGCCTGTCGGCGTGCTCGGCGAGCGTTTCGTCGGACTCGCCACGCTGGCGGAAGGGACGCCAGCCGACGTGACGCTGTTCGACCCGGACGAGAGCTGGGTCGTCGACCCCGCCGCGTTCGCTTCGAAGGGGAAGAACACGCCGCTCGCGGGCGCCGCGCTGAGGGGCAGGGTGAAGCTGACCATCGCGGCCGGGCAAATCGCCTACGACGGCATCGGCCTATGACCAAGGCCTACCTGTTCCTCAGCGACGGCGCCGTTTACGAGGGGCGATCCTTCGGCGCGGAAGCCTCGGCCTTCGGCGAGGTCGTCTTCAACACGAGCATGTCCGGCTACCAGGAGATGCTCACGGACCCGTCGTACGCGGGGCAGATCGTGGTCCCGACATACCCGCTCCAAGGCAACTACGGCATCAACGACACAGACGCGGAGTCGCGCCGGATACAGGTTGCGGCGTTCGTCGTGCGGGATCACTCCTCGACGCCCAGCCACTACGATTCGACACGCACCATGCACGAGTACCTCGCGGACGCCGGCGTCCCCGGCGTCTGGGGCGTGGACACGCGGGCAATCACGCGGCGCATTCGCTCTTCGGGCGTGATGATGGGGGCCGTAATGGTTGGCGATACGGCCGGCGGTCCTCAGGACGCGCTGCGGGAGCTGACCTCCCGCCCCGCGTACGACACGGTCAATTTCGTCGAGCGCGTCACGGTTGGCGCAGGGTACGAGTGGAGCGGCGGCGGCGATAAGCGCGTGGCGGTCGTGGACTGCGGGGTGAAGTACAGCATCCTGCGCCTGCTCGCCCAGCGCGGTTGTCAGGTGCGTGTGTTTCCGGCGGCGGCGACCGCCGAGGAGGTGCTGGCGAGCAAGCCCCACGGCGTGGTCTTCTCACCCGGCCCCGGCGACCCTGTCCACAATGCCCCGACCGTCGCGACGGCCAAGACGATCATCGAGCGCGTCCCGACGCTCGGCATCTGTCTCGGGCACCAGATCATCGCCAGGGCGCTCGGGGGCGACACGTATAAACTGAAGTTCGGCCATCGCGGCGGGAACCATCCGGTGCAGGACCTGGCCACCGGGCGCGTCTACATCACCGCTCAGAACCACGGCTACGCGGTGTCCGACGACGGCTTGCCCAGCGACATCGTCGTCACGCACCGGAACCTGAACGACGGCACCATCGAGGGCCTGCAGCACCGCAGCCGCCCCGTGCTGACGATCCAGTACCACTCCGAGGCGTCGCCGGGGCCCCTGGACAACGAGTACATCTTCGACGAGTTCGTGGGGATGGTGAGAGGGTGACGCACAGGGAGACAAAAACCAGTGACTGACGCTAAGCCCCAAAAGGTGCTCGTGATCGGCAGCGGGCCTATCGTCATCGGCCAGGCGGCCGAGTTCGACTACGCCGGAGCCCAGGCCTGCAAGTCGCTGCGCGAGGAAGGCATCACCGTCGTCCTCGTCAACTCCAACCCGGCGACGATCATGACCGACGAGGAGATTGCGGACGCCGTCTACATCGAGCCGCTGACCGTCGACGTCATCGAGCGGATCATTGCCCGCGAAAAGCCGGACGGGCTGTTGCCGACCCTGGGGGGCCAGACCGGGCTGAACCTCGCCGTCGACCTCCACGAGGCCGGCGTGCTCGACCGGCACAACGTGCGGCTGCTCGGCACGTCCATCGAAACTATCAAGACCGCCGAGGACCGCGAGCTGTTCCGCTCGCTGCTGAAGCGCCTGGGCGAGCCCGTGCCGTCCAGCGAGATAGCGAACTCGCTGGAGGAGGCGATGGCCGTCGGCCGCGACCTAGGGCTGCCGCTCGTGGTGCGCCCCGCGTACACCCTCGGCGGGACCGGCGGCGGCTTCGCCACGACCATGGAGGAGCTCGAACAGGTCGCGTCGAGCGGCCTTGCGGCGAGCCCCATCCATCAGGTCCTGGTCGAGCGCTCGGTGCGCGGCTGGCGCGAGGTCGAATACGAGGTGATGCGCGACTCCGCGGATACGTGCATCACCATCTGCAACATGGAGAACCTGGACGCGATGGGCGTCCACACGGGCGATAGCATCGTCATCGCGCCGAGCCAGACGCTGTCCGATAAGGAGCACCAGATGCTCCGATCGGCCAGTATCCGCATCATCCGCGCTCTGGGCATCGAGGGAGGCTGCAACATCCAATTTGGACTCTCGCCGAGTCCGGTAGTCGGCGAATCGCTTCCCGGCGGCGCGCCTGAGCCGATGCAGTATTTCGTGATCGAGGTGAACCCGCGGGTCAGCAGGTCGTCCGCACTCGCGTCCAAGGCGACGGGGTACCCAATCGCGAGAGTCGCCTCCAAGATTGCGGTCGGACGCAGGCTCGACGAGATACCGAACGCCGTCACCCAGCGCACGAAGGCCGCTTTCGAGCCTGCGCTCGATTACTGCGTCATCAAGGTCCCGCGCTGGCCGTTCGACAAGTTCGCGACCGGCGACCGGGTGATCAGCACGCAGATGAAGGCGACGGGCGAGGTGATGGCGATCGACCGCGGGTTCGAGGCGGCGCTGCAAAAGGCCGTGCGGTCGCTGGAACTTGGCGGCAAGTCGCTGCTCTGGGAGGACCCCGATTGGGCCGGCGACGGCCTCGATACCCTGCCGCTGGAGCCAACCGACCTGCGTTTATGGGCGATGACCGCGGCCCTGCGCAGAGGCGTCGCCGTCGACTCCCTCGCCAAGGCCGCGCAGGTCGACCCGTGGTTCCTGCACGGCCTCAAACGCATCGTGGAGATGGAGGAGCGGCTGCGCTCCGAGGAGCTTTCGCGCGATCTCCTGTGGGACGCAAAGCGTCTCGGTATGCCGGACGACAGCATCGCGACGTTGACCGGCCGTACGCAGGAGCAAGTGCGGGCGCTGCGGCGTGAGCTCGACGTCAGGCCCGTCTACAAGATGGTGGACACCTGCGCCGCCGAGTTCGAGGCGATTACGCCCTACTTCTACAGCACATACGACCAGGAGAACGAGTCGAGTCCGTTGCCGGGCGAGAAGGCCGTCGTCATCGGCAGCGGCCCGATCCGCATCGGGCAAGGCATCGAATTCGACTACTGCTCCGTCCACGCGGCGTGGGCGCTGGACGGCGCGGGTGTCAGCTCGATCATGGTGAACTCGAACCCGGAGACCGTGTCCACGGACTTCGACACGAGCGACCGCCTGTACTTCGAGCCCCTCGACGAGGAGAGCGTGCGCGACATCATCGAGAACGAGGGCGTCGATGGAAGCTATCCCCCCTCAGTCGTGCAGTTCGGCGGGCAGACCGCCATCAACCTCAGCCAGGCGATAAGCGCCGCCGGGCTGCCCATCCTCGGCTCATCGGCGGACGCCATCGACATCGCCTCCGACCGCGAGCGTTTCGGCCAGCTCATGGCGAGTCTTGGCGTGCCGCAGCCGCCCGGCTCCACCGCGACCTACCTTGAGGAGGGCATCGAGACCGCCACCAAGCTCGGTTTCCCGCTCGTAGTTAGGCCGAGCTATGTGCTAGGCGGACGGGCGATGGAGATCGTCGACAACATCACGGAGTTCGTGCGCTACCTGAATCGCGCGTTCGAGGCGGCCCCCGGGCGGCCCATCCTCATCGATAAGTACTTCCAAGGCCGCGAGGTCGAGGTCGACGCCGTGGTGGACGGCCAAGAGGTGCTGATCCCAGGAATCATGGAGCACATCGAGCGGGCGGGCGTGCATTCGGGCGACTCCATGGCCATCTACCCCGCCGGCGGACTCTCAGACCACGAGCGCCGAACGATCGTCGACTACACCACGCGCATCGGCCTGGCCATAGGCGTCCGCGGACTGATGAATATCCAATACGTGATTATGAACGAGAGCAAACCCTACGGCCTGACTGTCGCCGCCGACACTGGGCTGTCGTCGGTCTACGTCATCGAGGTCAACCCGCGCTCCAGTCGGACGGTCCCGTTCATCTCCAAGGTGACGGGCATCCCGATGGTGCAGATGGCGACGAACGTGATGCTGGGCCGGACAATCGCAGAGCAGGGATACGCCGGCGGACTGCAGCCCGACCCCCCTATGACCAGCGTGAAGGCGCCTGTGTTCTCCATGTCCAAGCTGACCGGCGTCGATACGTACCTTGGACCGGAGATGAAGTCGACGGGCGAGGTGATGGGCATCGACGTGGCGCCGCGTCCCGCGGTGGCGAAGGCGCTCATCGCCGCCGGGCTGATGCTCCCGCCGTCCGGCGCGTTGCTCGTGACCATCGCCGACCGCGACAAGGCCGAGGCGGTCCCCTGGCTCAAGACCATGGGCAGCCTCGACTATCGCTTCTATGCGACGACGGGCACCGCCGCCCTGATGCGGGGACTGGGTCTCGAGGTGACGGAAATCAACAAGGTCGGGGAGGCCGAGCCGAATGCCTACTCGGTGGTCGCCGATGGCACGGTCAACGCGGTCGTGAACACGATAGCCGAGGTCGCGCAAGCGATGCGGGACGGGTTCGAGATACGCCGGTCGGCGACGGAGCGCAGAATCCCCTGCTACACGTCGATGGACACGGCGAAGGCCGCCGTCGAGGCGTTGGCGCATGGAGGCTCCGAATACCACGTCGCCCGTACTGCTGAGTATGTGGGCGGCGCCGCAAGAGCCGCTTCGGAGCGGTCTGTACAATAACGATGATGGCGCGGCGGAGAGCCGCGCGCGAGGTTTGATGGTCGAAGACTCACGAGAAACTCAGCAGCCAGAGGACGCCCCGCGTCCAACCCGGCGGCGGTCGCCGCGACGACCCGCCCCGGACGCCGAATCGCCAGACGCCCCGGCTATCGGGATGCAACCGGACAGCGAGCCGGCCAAACCCCCTGCGCGCCGCCGCAGGGCTACTCGTACGAGGACGGAAACGCCGGCTGATGCGACTCCGGAGGCTGCCGTGACGGCGGAGCCCGGCGCGGCGGCGGATGAGCAGCCAAAGACGACGCGCAGGAGGCGTCCTCGCAAATCGCCTGCAGAGGCCGAAACCGCTGCGGCGAGAATGGAGGAGCCGGCGGTCCAAGCGGCGCCGCAGGCCAAGCCTGACGCGACGGCGGATGAGCAGCCAAAGACGACGCGCCGGAGGCGTCCTCGCAAATCGTCCGCCGAGGCCGCTGCGGCGAGAGCGGATGAGCCGGCGGCCCAAGCCGCGCCGCTGGTCGAGCCCGCTGGGGGAGGCTCCTCGCAGCGTCGGCGCGGACGTGGCCGTGAGGGTCGTCAGGCGGATGCTCCGGCAGCCGCCACAAGCGTCTCGGCGTCCAGGGCGGAACGCTTAGAGGCAACAGGTGAGCAGCAGTCCCGCTCGGGACGCGGACGGCGCGGTCGCGGAGGACAATCCGAGGCGACCAGGACCCCGGTTGAGAAACCTCAGAAAGCCTTCATGCATCCGAGCGAGAAGGAATTCGCCGACCTCTTGGACTACTACCACATCAACTACCTCTACGAACCCCGGTCTTTCCCCCTACGCTGGGATGGGAACCGGGTCGTCGAGATGTTTACTCCCGACTTCTACCTGCCGGAGTACGACCAGTACTTCGAGCTGACGACGATGAAGCAGAGCCTGGTCACGCAGAAGAACCGGAAGCTCCGCCACGTACGGGAGATGTACCCGGAGGTCAACGTCCAACTGCTTTACCGGCGCGACCTCATACGCCTGATGGGCAAGTACGGGTTCGGGCCGCTCGCCGAAGTCTCCGTCGAGGGTACGGAGCGGGTGCTGTTCGACCAGGAGCAAGTGCAGGCGCGGGTGAAGGAGCTCGGCAAGCAGGTGTCGCGGGACTACGCGGGCAAAGAGCCGGTGCTGGTCGGCGTGCTGCGCGGGGTGGTGGTCTTCATGGCCGACCTCATGCGAATGATCGATCTCCCGCTCCAGATAGAGTTCATGGAGATATCGCACTACGGCGAGCGTAAGGAGAGCATCGACGTCATCAGGGACGTGATGACGGAGCTGAAGGGCCGCCACGTCCTCGTCGTCGAGGACATCGTCGACACCGGGCTGACCTTGCGTTATCTGCTGGAGCACCTGCAGGCGAAGGGCCCCGCCAGTCTCAAGGTCTGCACGCTCTTGGACAAGTCGGTGCGCAGGATGGCCGACATCCCCGTCGAGTACGTGGGGTTCGAGGTCCCGGACGAATTCGTCATCGGGTACGGCCTCGACTACGGCGGCCGCTACAGAAACCTGCCGTACATCGGCGTGCTCCAACCCGTCGAACCCAAGGCGGTCGCTCAGCGTTAGCGCGCCGGCGGCGGGTCGTTTGTACGGTCGAGTGTCAGTTTCGCTGACCGCTCGCTGACTTAATACTTGCTGGTCACTATAATGAGGGTTGGCTCGTTCGTTGAGTCTCCTCGGTTTCTTGTCTATCCCACCCCATGTCAGAGGTCATTCAGTCAGTCATGGACATAGGCCAGCGCGTCCGCATCATCGATGGCGACCACAAGGGCAAGACGGGGACGATAGTCTCACTCACTTTGGCCGGCAGACAGAGAGTCGGGTCGAGCGCCCAACTCCATCCTACTGAGGCTGCGCAATACATTGTGAGGTTAGACGGCACCGGCGACACTGTTCGGGTAAGCGAGGAGCAGGTCGAGCCGATTTAGGACAAGGCGTGCAAGGCGCGAGGTAGCGCAGTTCGAGGTTGACATGAGAAGGCTATGCGCTCTCGGAGGCTTCTGCCGATAAGAAGCAAAGGCGAGCGTTCACTGCTGTAGTTGGGCGCTCGCCTTAGGGGATGGGCTGGCCGCGGCGGCTTCATGGTCTTGTTCTCATTCAAGAGGCAGACCGGGTGCCTATGGCTTGCCACCCATCTGGAGCGGGTCGGGTCTTGTCACGGAGCCTACGACCCGCTCTTCCCATTGTAGCACATCGCTCTACCCATCGGAGAGTCGTTTAGCGTCATTTGCCCAACCTGTCGCGGATGGCCTCGAGCAAATCCCGCTGCTCCTTCCATCTCGCCTGCTCCTCTTTGCGGTAGACGGCTTCCTTGAAGGCGTTCATCACTAGGCTGGCTAGGACGGTCGTGAACCCTGCGACCGCTACGCTCTGGTCTATCTTCGTGCCGGTCAGCGATCCAACGGCCTCGAACAGGCCATACACTCCACCGCCGCACAGAACCGGAAGCAGCGCGAACTGAGTAACCTCATCCATCTGGGATCGTTTTTGTCTCTCTGAGGCTTCGCGTTCTTCACTCATTGTCAACCTCCACTCTCGCTGATATAACGCTGACGGTGCCGAGGGCGGGACTCGAACCCGTACGGCTTTGGGTGGCTACGGTATCTGGGAGCCCTGCGTGTATGCCATCCCACCGTTCGGCACTAGACGGCTCCTCGCTCACCCTGAGGAGCCGTCCTTCTCGCTGAATCGCTCACGTCTCAGTCCCACACTGATGGTGACGGGCCTCGCTGGCCGGACTCCTCGGTCCAGTCGCCCGCTAGCTCACCTTCGGGAGGGACGACCCTATGGAGCGAGACGATCGCATCGTTTACGTCATGGGCGCGATTTACGAGTTGGAGCAGAAGCTCCGTCAGTTGACGAGCCTCGTTGCCTGGACGTTCATTGTCCTAATGATCGCCATCGTGGTTTCGTGCGCTTGTTGAGACGCCTACCGCCGTCCTCGCTGACATTGCTTTGCCCCGCCGCTACGACGAGGACTGCTCATTACCACCAGTCGGTTTTATGCCTATTTACTACATTAGTTGAGACTTGGAGGGACAGCATGACAGAGCAAGCCAGACAACTTACGTTGCAGGAATTTCTCAGGCTCCAGATAAGTAAGGACTTGCTTACGGCTCTAACGGATCTAGAAGCGACTGAATACGATTCACACAATCCTGAACAAGCTCAGGACTAAGCGTTCCAGCAAGTCGGCTTTGTAAAAACCATTGAACGGGGTCGAAAGACAAGTCGGTATCTTTTAGCACCGCCATCAGCAAGACCTCTATTGCTAGAAGTCTTGAACCTACTTTTACCCACGTCTCTAGGTCTATAGGGCCGTCGTGCTCGATTGTCATGCCTCTCCTCCTTCCATAGTACCACACGCCCTCTCGCTGACTTCGCTTTGCCCCGCCGCTATCTTGATTCGTCGGAGGGGAGGGTGCTAAGGCGTCGCTTTCCTCCACGGAGGTAATCGGTTCACAACGCCAACCCCTCCTCTCCGACGCTTAGCTTCTCACTGTCGCTTGTCTGACGATCTCCCATCGTCAGTAGTCTGACACAAATCCGGCGCCAATCTGATTGCTTTTAGGCCCCGAACTCACTATAATGCTTCGTGAACCGGTTACCTATCCGTGACAGGGAGCGCATCCTCCATATGCTAGTGGAGGGGTCGTCGCTCAAGTCCATCGCACGAGTCTCCAAGGCGTCCCTCAACACAGTGACGCGCCTCTTGTCGTTGGCTGGCGAGTATTGCATCGGCTACCACAACAGTCGCGTTCGCAACCTCCGCCCTAAGTCCATACAGCTCGACGAGATGTGGACGTACATCTACTGTCGGAAGGAGAACGTGTGAATAGTCATGATCTTGAGGCCAGGAAGTTGAGAGAAATTCAAGGTCATTAGGCCAGCTATTCAGGATCATCCGGTCACCCTGCGCGCCGAATCGGAGACCATAGCCGCACTTCATGACGAGGTGCAGCAGATGGCCTATAAAGAGGTGCTGAGAGTGGAGATATCTGAAGTCATCCGCCGCTGGCAGGCGGGGAGCAGCCAGCGGCACATAGCATTGGGGACCGGGCTGTCTCGGGAGACCGTTGGACGATACATCGCCGCGGCGGAGGGGCTGGGTGTGTCTCACGAGGGACCGGCGCCCACCGACCTGCAACTGAATCGGCTGGCGGCGATCGGTCGTTCCGGTCCGCGGGCGGTGGCCACGCCAGCCGAGGACAAGCTGGTTCCCTGGGCAGACCAGATCTATCAGTGGCTCACCGTCGACCGGCTGCAGGTGACGCGCATCCTGGAGTTGCTGGCGGAGCGGGATTGTCGGGTGTCCTATGCTTCGCTCCATCGCTTCGTGGCGCATCGCAACTGGCGTCGGCGCAATCCCAGGACCGTTCGGATGGCAGAGAGTGCACCGGGTGAGGTGGCGGAACTGGACTTTGGACGCTTGGGATTGGCGCCGGACCCAGAGACCGGCCGCCACCGCACGGTGTGGGCGCTGATCGTGGTGCTGGCCTATTCCCGGCACTGTTTCGTGTGGCCCACCTTCAACCAGAAGCTGGAAGACGTCGTCGACGGACTGGAGGCGGCCTGGGCTTTCTTCGGCGGTATTCCCAACTATCTCGTCATCGACAACTTCCCCGCCGCGGTCGCGGGCGCTGACGCTCTGCATCCCCGGCTCACCCGGGGTTTCTTGGAGTATTCACAGCACCGCGGCTTCATCGCCGATCCGGCCCGCGTGCGTCACCCCAAGGACAAGCCCAAGGTGGAGCGAAGCGTCCAATACGTGCGGGAGCGCTTCTTCAAGGGCGGCAGCTTCAGCAGCTTCTCCCACCTGAGGGAGGAAGCGGCACGTTGGTGTCGTGATGTTGCTGGACATCGCGTGCATGGCGCCACCCGGCAGCAGCCCCTGGTCGTCTTCCAGGATGAGGAGCGGCACGCCCTCGCTCCCTGGGATGGCGAGCCCTACGAGGTCACTCACTGGCGCACGGCCAAGGTGCATTCCGATCACCACGTGGCTTGCCAATATGCCCTTTACTCAGTCCCGGCTGCCCTTTGTCCGCCGGGCCAGCAGGTGGAGATCGGGCTGGGCAGCAAACTGGTGCGCATCTACCACCGGGGCAGGCTGATCAAGCTCCACCCCCGTCAGCCTCGCGGTGGCCGCTCCACCGACTCAGAGGACTATCCGGCGGAGCTGACCGCCTACACCCTGCGGGCGCCTGAGAGCATCAAGCGCAGCGCAGCAGAGCAGGGTCCCGCGGTGGCTGACTTCGTCGAGCGTCTCTTCGACGGCCCTCTGCCTTGGGCCAAGGTGCGGCAAGGCCACAAGCTCATACGCCTCGGCCAGCGTTACACCCCGGAACGCCTCGACGCCGCATGCCGCAAGGCCCTGACCGTAGACCTCATCGACGTGCGTCGCGTGGAGCGCATCCTGGTGGAAGCCTTGGAGCAGAGCGAGGTGCAGGAGCATCCCCCGCCATTGCCTGCGGGTCGCTTCACCCGGCCCGGCTCAGTCTTTGCCCTCAGCCACCAGTCATCACCAGGAGATCAGCCATGACCCGTGTCACTGAACTCACGCCTCTGCTCAAACGGCTCCAGCTGGGGCCCATGGCGGCCACGCTGCCCGAGCGCATCGCCTTGGCCAGAAGGGACCAGTTGGACTACGCCTCATTCTTGGAGATCATCCTCGCCGACGAGATCAGCCGACGGGACCACCGGCGCATCGAGCTCCGACTGCACAGCGCTGGCTTCGAGCGGGTCTCCCGCCTCGAGGACTTCGACTGGACTGCGTCGATCACCCTGGACCGCCGGCTCCTTGATGCCGCCTTCTCCCTGCAGTTCCTAGCCCGCAACGAGCACATCCTGCTCGTCGGCCCCGCCGGAGTTGGCAAGAGCTTCCTCGCACAGGCCCTGGGCTACGCCGCCGTCCGCGCCGGACACACCGTCCGCTTCATCCATGCTGACGACTTCTTCAAGACCATGACTCAAGCCAGGGTCGACAACTCCGTGGGACGCACATTCCGCTCGTTCCTCTCCCCAGACCTGCTCATCCTCGACGACCTCGGCCTCCACCGGCTCACCGCCCAACAGTCCGCCGACCTCTACGAGCTAATCATCAGCAGACACCGCGTCTCCAGCTTCGTCATCACCTCCAACCGGGCCGTGGAGGAATGGCTCAGCCTCTTCGACGATCCCATCCTCGGCAACAGCGCCCTCGACCGACTCGCCAACGCCAGCTACCAGATCGTCATCGAAGGCCCCAGCTACCGGCAAAGGCTCTCTCCGCATCGGGCCTTGCTGGGGGCAAAGGAGGTGGTTGACTCGTCAACGACTCACTGATACAAGCCCTAACCACCGGCGTTCAGGGTGGCCGGATGTCCGTGAATAGCACTGGCCTAATGACCCTGATTATCCACAGAACGTGCCTCACGCCAAGGCCGCACCTGCGTATGCAGGTGACCTATGGACCTGGTATGCCATCGACGCCGACACAAAGCTCATCATCTCTTGGCTTGTCGGGGGTCACACTCTGCAAGAGGCCGAAGCCTTCATCACCGACCTTCACTCTCGCATAGCCTCAGGCCATCGTCCTCAGATAACGACGGACGGCTTTACTGCATATTTCTGGCCCATCGCCAAGAGCTTCGCTCAGGTGGACTACGGCCGGGCCTACAAGGTGCCAGGCTCTTCTGGCGGCTTGTTCGGCATCAAGAAGGAACCCGTTATCGGCGACCCCGATATGTCCCTCATGCACACGAACTATGTCGAGCGTTACAACAAGACTGTTCGCATGTCGGTGAAACGCTACACCCGCCAAGCTGACGCATTCTCTAAGAGTCTTTTGAAGCACCGTCATGCGGTCGCCCTGCAGACGGTCTACTACAACTACATCAGGCCGCACCAGACCCTCCGCAAGAACGGGTTGCACGTCACGCCCGCGATGGCGGCAGGCTTGACCGGAGAGCCATTTACCCTGGAGCAGCTCGCCCGCTCGATCCCGCCATAGACAGGGATTTACTGAGGCTCCTCACTCCCCGCGCTGAATTGGTCGCACGCTACCGCTACCCTGCTCTTGGCAGGGGCCGCTCCCTCTCGACCGGCCATTGACAACAGAGGCACGGAGGACATAGCGTTGTTCGCACTCTAGCACGAGTTGCCCTTCACTTTATGACGCGGTGAAGGCTTGGGGCTTCGTGCCCCTTGCGGCCCGCGTCGGTAATGGGCGATTCGTGCTAGAGGAACCCAGCCTCGTGCCGCAAGGGGTTCCTCATGTATCGCTCACTCGCCCTGCTCTTAGGACTTGCGCTCCTACTCGTCCTCAGCGTGACCTTCACGCTGTATGCCTCAGACGCTCTCACTCCCACACCCGCTCCAACAGCAACGCCATGCCCTAGCTCAATCTGGTACTGCGCCCTGCCGCCTCACCTGCGCCCAACTCCCACACCGCTCCCTCCAACACCAACCCCGACGCCCCTTCCTCCAACACCCACACCGACCGCGACGCCATTGCCTCAGCTGGCTTGCATCCTTTGGGACGGCACCCTCTCGGCTTGCCCCACTCCGACGCCAACTCCAAGACCAACAGTCACGCCCGCTCACATCCACGGCAACCCACTGCTCAAAGACAACTTCCCGAAGGCTTGCCACCTCGACATCCCGAACTACCGCTACCCGCAAGTCTTAGTCCCTTGCCAAGTATGGCCCCGTTGAACTTAGAAGATGGAGGAGAAAGGCATTATGAATAAAGGCACCACAAAGCCAGGACATGTAAATGACCACGGACAGATAACTGTTGAATGCACGGACAGACGGGACGCGGAGTATCGGACGCAATATGTCTACGTTCTGTTCTGCCCCCAGTGCGGCAAGGTTTACGGCTCGTCGGGGAACTGCATCCACTCTCGGCGCTGCGAGCATTGTGGAGGCGGCGATCCCGGTCCCGCCCTTACTTCCGACGAACTCAACTGGCGACCACCAGGGATGGCCGCATGAGCACCGGCTGAGCTTTGACACGAGGCTCGCTACACCTGGGCTGTTGGATAGGCGTAGGCAGCGCAGGGCCATTCCAGGGCAGGCCTCCCTAGAGGGCATAAGGCTAGTTAGGCCCTATTGTTGCCTTCTCATGCTGCTGGCGTTATTCTACCGAGCAAGTTTGGTCGAGGTGAAAAGAATGGCAGCAGAGCAGGAAGTCTGGGACGGTGACCTCGCTTCGGACAGTTTCCTGGCTGGACGACTACGTGCGATACAGACGCTCCTGATGTTGTTGGTCGATATCCGGATCTTCCATGGCGAAGACAAAGTCAGCAGCGAGGAGTTCATGGCGGCATGGAATAGAGCTGATAAGGTCATCTCTGATATGGACTTAACAGGTGCTGCACGGAATGGATTCGACGAGACTATGAAGTGGTTCGACAAGGGGCTATCCGCTGGCTCTCCTTTTGAAGCTCGCTCAGACGATCTTCACAGCATTGAGTAGGGATGGTAGTAAGTTCTTCGTTGAGATCATGGTTGGCATCTACTATAGAATCATTCGCTAGGAGTGTTATGCATCGGCCAGATTCTAACTCTCCTCGACCGTTAGGTTTCTACATACTTTCACTTCTAATTGTAGAGGGATTTCTGACGACTTTAATGATATGGTCTGACCTTGATAACGATACCAAAACGTTGGGGATGTGGGCCGTCATCGGGCTATTCGTTCTGGTCGTTATCTTGGTGAGTGCGATTGTTTGGTTCAAGCCTACCCATCTGACATTCACTGGATACGAGGCTTTAGTAGGTATGGGCAGAATCACATACGGCACCGATATGGCAGAGATAGCCGAAGAGGATTTGCCTAGAGGTACTTCTAGGCCAAAGAAGTAGTCATGTTTTTCGCAGTTACATATGACATATCAGATTCAAAGAAAGACCACACTGAGTTCTTTGAAAAGATAAAGACTCTAGGCGGATGGATGCACTACATTGAAGGCACGTGGATAGTATCTACCGACCAATATGACACGGCTGAAGGTATATTCAGGGCTATCGAACCATTCATAGACAAGCAAGAAGACTACGTCTTCGTGGCTGAGATAGATTCCTCCAATACTCAAGGATGGTTGCCCAAAAGGGCCTGGGATTGGTTCAAAGAGAACGGCTAGGCAGGGGCTAGGCTGCCTCTTGGGCTCGATCAGGCTCCGAGCATCGCTCCAACGCCCCGTCAAGTCCAGTCACTTGGGGCTACCCCTTCAACCCGGCCT
Source organism: Dehalococcoidia bacterium (assembly GCA_965219425.1). Taxonomy (GTDB): domain Bacteria; phylum Chloroflexota; class Dehalococcoidia; order Lucifugimonadales; family Australimonadaceae; genus S5-327. The sequence goes on along the minus strand of OZ244741.1, from coordinate 1,773,268 downwards.
TCCTCTAGGGCCCTGTCAGCCTACCTTGCGCGAAATGGAGGCCCCGCTGGCGTTGAGTTGTCAACCCACTCCGGCTATCCTGCTACAACTTGGTGGGAGTGAGGGGATCGAACCCTCCCCATTTCCCGATCCAGAGTCGGGTGGCCTAGCAGTTAGCCGACACGCCCACTTAAGTGGACGGCCCTCTGTTCGCGCAGGGGGCCCGTCATTCACTATACAAACCTACCACTCTGCGGCGTCAAGGAGGGTCGCCATGAGTGCTCATCTGCGAGGACGGCGGAGGGAGGTTCTTCGTGCGAAAGCCTGTAGCGGACCAGGCTTGGCACGCTACCTCTCACTTGTTCACGAGCAGGTTGCCGAGGACGTTGGCTACTTCTTTGAGCAGGACAATTTTGGTCAGGTCGCCTAGGACTCCGACTATGAGGCGCACGGACTCAATCTCGTCCATGACGAATCCGCATCATTCAAAATGACGCACTAGGTTCGCTCGTTGCTCCCTCACGCCCTCGTCCCTATACTCTATCATGGCGATGACGAAAGAGATCAGAATAATATTCCAGCCGTCGGATATGCTCTCGTTTCGAGTACGCTGCGAGCACTGCGAGAACGAGCTTTCACTCTCGCTAACGCCGAAGCTAGACAAGAATCGCGAAATTCCTGAGACGTGTCCTATGTGCGACCAACGTCGAAAGCCTCATGCCGCAGACCGATTGCTCAGAGCTTTGCGCAACTTCCTTCGAGACCATCCAACCGAGGACAGCGGTATCGCTGTCGCTCTTGAGTTGGACGGGGAGAGCCTCCACCCTTCACCCTGAGTCTCCGTCACGCCTACAGCCTGGGTTTGGTCAGATTTTAGGATTTTTGCTAAAACTGACACTCTAAGGTTTGTACGTTCCGCCTGCATGATGTACCCTCGGCTAAAAGACTGCGGAGGAGTGAGTAGCTATGGTTATGCAAGGCACCGACATGAAGGTCGCCGAGACCCCTACCGGCGGCCTTGAGGACTTTCGAGTCCCCGACGCCTACGAGGAATGGTTGGAGCGCGAAGGGGTGATGGTCCACAAGACCTTCTACATCCCCAACTTCCATGAGATCGAGGTCGGCCCATGGGCGCGCAAGGGCGGCGACGGCGCCGTCGTCCACATCGACAACTCCCACATGCCGAACGACCTCCACGTCGTGGACATCAAGCCCGGCGGCGTCTCCGAGCCTGAGCACCACATGTACGAGATCAACTTCTACATCGTCCAGGGCCGCGGAGCGACGACCGTCTGGCAGGACGAGAAAGACAAGCAGACCTTCGAGTGGAAGGCGGGCTCGCTCTTCACCATCCCCCTGAACGCCTGGTACCAGCACTTCAACGGCTCGGGCGACGAGAAGGTGCGCTACATCGCCACTACCAACGCCCCACCGATGATGCGCCTCTTCCGCGACACCGACTTCATGTTCAACAACGACTTCCAGTTCCACTCCCGCTACACCGACGACGAGACGTATTTCAGCGGGAACGGCACGCTCTACAACAAGCGCATCTGGGAGACCAATTTCATCCCCAACGCGCCTGACATGGCGCTCTACGGCTGGAAGGAGCGCGGCGCGGGCGGCATCAACGCGATGCTGCAGATGGGCAAGAACGACATGGGGAACCACATCTCCGAGTTCCCCATCGGCACCTACAAGAAGGCCCACAGGCACGGTCCGGGCGCCCACTTGGTGCTGCTAAGCGGGGACTCCGGCTTCTCGCTACTGTGGACGAAGGAAGACCGCTCCGACATGGTCAAGTGCGATTGGCAGGTCGGCTCAATCGTTGTCGTCCCGAACGACGGCACCTACCACCAGCACTTCAACTCCGGCACGAAGCGCGCCCGGTACATGGCGCTGCGGGGCGGCAACGGCGGCTTCTACGCCCCCAACCAGCGGCAGTCCGCCGACGTCAGCATCAAGGATGGCGGCATCCAGGTTGAGTACGAGGACGAGGCCCGCGAGATCCACGAGATCTTCGAGGCCGAGCTCGCCAAGAGCGGCGCCCAGTGCAACATGAAGGCGTTCGTCCCCTACTGCACCGGCGTTGCAGGCGTCACCGACGCGCGCGCAACCTAAGCGCGGCCCAGCGTGAGCAACGAGCAGAAGGGCGGGGGCCAAGCCCCCGCCCTTTTCTTTGGGAATTACATACAATGTTACACGCCTACCCCTGCCCCTAGCACCCAAATCAGGAGGAGTAAGGTCATGCCTTACATCTTTTGCTATTACAAGAACAGGCAAAACCCTGACCCTCGGCTTCACAGAGACGGGAAGCCCTGTAATCCTAAGCCCTTCCACAAGACCCGCACTACGGAATGGAGCGAGTTCTTCCCTACCCGCATACAGGCGGAACAGGCAATGAAAGCCTGCGGTTTGGCAGTCACCCCTTGCGGGCGTTGCAACCCGTAGGAGAACTACCATGACTTACTACATCTACTACGCCCCCGACCTTAGCCATCACATCCGCATCCACAAAGGGGAATGCGGGGACTGCAAATACGGAAGGGGCAAGTTCGGTACACGCCATGACCGCTGGCACGGCCCCCTATGACACCGTGAGCATCAGTGGGTCTCGGACCCGGAGAAGAGCGCGCTCGAAGGGAGCGTCACCCGGCGACGTAGAGTCCAATCATTGTGGCCATCAGCGTCACCCATGAGCCGCCGATGAAGAGGTACAAGGCGCGTATCTCGCGGTGCAGGTCGCTGACAGATTGGGACAACCCTCCCAACCGCTCATTGACTTGTTCGTAGGCGCCCTCAAGCCTGCTGACGCGGGCTCCTATTGGAAGTGAGGCTTGTGTCGTCATCGGGGCTCCCTGCTCGTTACTGTAGCACACCCGCCTGGCGACCGGGCTTGCCAAGAGCCAGACTAGAAGCCGGCGCAGTGACTGCACAATGGGCAAGTGACACGGGCGAGGCTGTCGCTCGCAAGGGCAACTCAACGCCGGATGGCGCGCAGGGCTTGAGCGGCGGCGGCATAGTCGCGGGCGCCCGTCCTGAGAATCGGCGGGACGAGGTAGACGCCTCGGACGCCCCCAGCGATGAACTCGCTGAGCATCTCGGCTGCAATGTCGGCGCCGGGGCGGCCCTTCTCCAAGTCGGAGCGCATGCCGTCCGGGACGTTCCCGAACACCAGTCCGTCAGCGGTGAGGACCTGTAGGCCCCAGAAGACAGGCACGGGCAGGGGCCCGCCGGCAATCGATTCGTAGAGGCGGAGGAAGCGCTCGCACTCTTCCAACGAGTAGATGGGCTGGGTCATCAGGAACTGGACTCCCGCCTCTACTTTTGCCGCCGCGAGCCTGGCCTCCCGCTCAAAGTCCTTCTCCAGGTCCGCCGCGCCGCCGATGCAGAGGTCGGCCGGGCCTTGGAGGTTCGCTCCCCGGTAGTCCACCCCTTCCTTCAGCGCCGCCACGGCCCTGATCAGCGCGGTGGGGGCGGTGTCGCGCACCTGCTTGACGCCGTGCCGCAGCTCGCGCTCGGTGAGATTGTCGCCGCCGAGGACGAGGACGTTCTCCAGTCCGAGCATCGCCGCGCCCAGCAGTTGCGATTGGAGGGCAATCTTGTTCATGTCGCGGGGCGAAAGGGCGAAGAGGGTCTGCTTGCCTAGGCGCTGCCGGATGACGCTTGCGACGGTGATAGAGTCGGCGCGGGGAAGGCGGCCGGGGTTGTAGGCGACCGAGATGAAGTCGGCGGGCACGTCGGCGACGCGGTCGACGAAGGCCGGGTCCGCGGAGCGCGGCGGCGAGAAGTCGCAGATTACGACAGGCCCCTCAGCCTGGTTGTAGGCGTCGACGACAGTAGTCATGACCCGTTCGCCTTCATCCTCCGCCGGCCCGTCGCGCAGAGGTCGGAGAGCACGCACGACGCGCATCGCGGCTCACGCTTCACGCAGACCTCCTTGGCGTGGGCGTCGAGGAGCGCATGGTACTCGTTGTAGAGATGGGCGTCGCGGGGGAGATTCTGCTCGAAGAGCGCCTGGTAGGCGTCGTAGCCCCTCAACGTGCGGCGCGGCATCATACGGTCGATGATGCGCTGGGTGTAGACGTCGATCACAAAGGACGGAAGGCCCGCTGCGTAGAGGACGATGTCGTCCGCGGTCTCCGGCCCTATGCCGTGGACGGCGAGAAGCTCGGCGCGCAGCCGGCGGGGGTCCATGCGGCGCCACTCCTCGACGCTGTCGCCGTAGCGCCCAAGGAACTCGGCCATGGCCTTGAGCTTGCGGGCCTTGGCGTTGAAGTAGCCGCTGGGCCGGACCGTCTCGGCGAGCTCGGACTCCGGCGTTGCGCGCAGGGCCGACGCGGACATGAGCCCCGCCGCCCGGAGGTTGGCGAGGGCTCGCGCGGCGTTCGTCCACGCCGTGTTCTGGGTAAGTATCGCGCCGACGATCGTCTCGAACGGGCCTTCGCCGGGCCACCAGCCCTGGGGGCCGTAGTGGTCGAAGAGCCGCCGGTATACCTCGCCGAGCAGCTGGGCCGCGCGCGTGGAGCGGGGCGTCATGCTCGCTCCGTCACTACGTCGACGCGCTTCGCCGGCGTGATGGACGCCGTCGTCACTTTGCAGCCGATGCCGTAGAACTCGACGCCCGCGCGGGCGGACGCGGCCACGGCGTCGGCGAAGGCGGGGTCGGCGGGATGCATGGCTACAGCGCGGGCGTCGTCGCGCTGGACCACGAAGAAGACGGCGGCCCGCACGCCTTGGGCGACCGCTTTGGCTAGCTCCTCAACGTGCTTGCGGCCGCGGACAGTGGGGGCGTCCGGGAAGAGCGCTACGCCGTCCTCGACGAGGTTGCAATTCTTCGCCTCGCCCCAGCACGTCCCGGCCCGCCCCTCGAAGAGGAGGTCGAACCTGCTGGCGCCGTAGGCAACCTCCCTCCGAACGCGGTCGAATGCGTCGAGCTCAGGGAGCAGCCCGGCCCGCCACGCCTCTATCACGAGGCCGGGAGGCCGCCGGGAGTCGACGCCGACCCACCGCCCTCCGTACTCGACCAGCTCGACGTCGAAGCTCGTCTTGCGCTTGGGGGACGCGGCGCGCCGCAACAGGAGGCTTGCGCCTGGCGCGAAGAGCTCCGCCATGCGCCCCGAATTGGGGACGTGCGCCAGCTGCAACGAGCCGTCGACCTCCACCTCCGCGGCGAACCGGTTGGGCCGGCGGACGAACGTCGCCGTCAGGCCGGGGGCGGGAGCGGGAGGGGCGGAAGTTGTCGGTCTGCTATCGGCGTTCGTCATTTCATCCGGCGGCGCTGAAGCCTTTGGGCAGCGTCCCGTCCTCGGTGCAGTGGGGAAGTTCCGGTCCTGCTACGAGTAAGAAGTTCCCCACTTGTACAATCCCTTACGAGTGAGAAGTTCCCCGAAAAGCACCGAAAATCATGGGTTTCGGGGGGCGTTTTCATGGCCACGGCCTGCTTCCTGGGTCTTCGAACAACTTCCTCACCCACTTGCATTTTCTAGCCCACGGCCGCTGCTCCGGGTGGCGACCATGGTTGGGGCGGTGCGGAGCGGAGGCGTGGCGACACTCCATCGTAGTGGGCGCGAGGGGGATTGGGCAATGGGCAAATGTCAGTGCGGGGCTTGGGGTATGCACCCCGCGTAGGTTAGCCTCAGTCTCCCATCCTGCTCTTCGGCGGCCCCATGCTGCGACCCACCGACGCCCTACCGACCTACCTCCGCAACTACCGCGAGACGCACCACAGCCACGACCACGACCTCCTTGGCGTGTTCAGAGCGGTCCGACGCCTCATCGGCGCCCCGCGCACCGTCTATCCCGGCAGCTACGTACACCTCTCGCCGTCGCTGGTATTCCCCGGCGTGTGCTACGTGGACTCGGTCAAGGGGTTCGGCGTAGCCATGCAGTCCGACGATCTGATCGCGTGGCTCGACGCGCACAAGGAGTACGCGGAGCCGACCGCTGTTTGGGCAATCGAGTCAGCCTACGACAGGATTCCGTCCACGCTGTTCGCGAGGTTCGGCCTGATGGTCTCGCTCAATGCAGGAGCCGTCTCCCAGGAGTGCAAACAGCTGCTAACTCCCGGCGCTCACCTCCTCGTCAACGACGGCCACTACGACGCGGCCCGCGCCCAAGTGGACGGCGACTACACGCTCGTGGCGGCCGTCGGTGCCGACGGCGCGCTCGAAACGAGCGAGGAAGAGTTGCGCGAGTATTTCGTCAGCAAGCAGGGGCAGCCGCTAACACGCGAGATGCTCGCTGACAACGAGCGGGGCGCGCCAAGCAAGGCGCGGCACAAGATGGCCCGCGCAGCGGACGCATTCCTGTTCCGGTTCAGATGAGCGGGCGCGCCAGCCCTCAGATAACACCACAACCAACGAAATAGGGGGGCGGACGCCTGGAGCGTGGCCTGTCGGCCATTCTTGTATCTTGGGGAGCGGGCGGGGGTTGGCGGCGGGGCGTTCTCCTCTCCCCCGCATCGCTGCGCTCGCGCGTTCCCTCCCGCAGACGGGAGGGGGATTTCGAGGCAATGACGGAACAGAGGGGCGGGGGGTGGAGGAGGATATCTTCGGACGTGGGGACAGCGCGCCGCTGTTGTATAGTCCGCGCATGGGCATCCGACGGGGTGATGAGTGGGGGCAGTGCGACGAGTGCGGGGCGCCGGTCGAGAGGACCAGCGACAGCGTGGTCCAGTGCCCCACGTGCCTGATGACATACGCCGATCCCCGGCTCATGGACGACACCATCATCGAGGAGGGACTCTCCCTCAACGACGTTCTACGCATGGTCAGCGAGGCCCAGCGGTGAGCGACGAGCTTCTCGTGCAGCGCGACGGGCCCGTTGCGACTGTCGTCATCAACCGGCCGGAGCAGCGCAACGCCATCTCCCACACCATGTGGCAAGCTCTCCCCGGCCTTCTGGCCGAGCTCGACGGCGACGACGCGGTGCGGGTCGTCGTCTTCACCGGCGCGGGCGACAAGGCCTTCTCCGCAGGGGCCGACATCAAGGACTTCGAGGAGACCCGCAGCACCCCGGAGAGGTCGCGCGGCTACCGCGGCACGGTCAACGCCGCCTGCGAGGCCATCGGACGCTTGTCCAAGCCCACCATCGCCTCCATACGCGGCTACTGCCTCGGCGGCGGCTTCGAGCTTGCGCTCTACGCGGACGTCCGCATCGCCGCCTCGGACGCCCAGCTCGGCCTGCCCGCCGCAAAGCGCGGCATCGTCATCTCCCACGGCCACGTGGACCGGGTCATGCGCCTCGCGGGCTCCGGGGGCGCAAGCTACCTTCTCCTGACGGGGCGCTCCTTGTCCGCCGACCAGGCCCTCGCCGCGGGCCTCCTCAGCGTCGTGGTCGAGCCGGAGGACCTGCAGGCCGAGACCGGCGTCCTCGCCGCCGAGATCGCCGAGCTGTCGCCGGTGTCCCACCGCTTCCACAAGGAGGTGGTGCGCGACCTCCTCGAGTACGGCCCGGCGGACCAGGTCCCCCAGGAGCGTCACGACGCACTGCGGACGACCGAGGCCAGCGAGGACTTCCTCGAAGGCGTCCGCTCCTTCAAAGAGAAGCGCAAGCCCCAGTTCCCTGGGCGCTGAGAACCGGGGGGACGCTGAACTCGGGGCCGGGCGCCGACTGGACAAACGGCCTTCCGCGTGCCATCGTTCACCTCCTAGGACATGCCCCCTCTCTAGCTCTCCCCCGCAGACGGGGGAGAAGGTCAGATACTTCCCGCAGATGGGGTGAGAGGACCAGATGCTTCCCGCACTTGGGGAAGGACCTGATCCATCCCGCAAATAGGGGAGATACTTCCCGCAGACGGGGACAAGGATCTGATAAGTCTCGATAGAGGGAAGCGCGAAAGGAGACGTTATGGCAGAAATCGTACTCGGACTCGGCACGTCCCACTCGCCTCTCCTCAGCATCCCCAACGGGCTCTGGGCCTCGTACGCGGAGCGAGACAAGGAGAACCGGAGCCTCTATCGCGTCCCGGACGGCAAGCACGTCAACTACGAAGAACTCCTCTCCGAGGCCGACCCCGCCGTCAGGAAGGAGCTGGCCGAGGACGTGTTCGAACGGCGGCACGAGGCCAACCAGCGCGGTATCGCAAAGGTGGCCGAGGCCCTCGCCCAAGCCGACCCGGACGTGCTCATCATGTTCGGCGACGACCAGAGCGAGATCTTCGACAAGGAGGCCATGCCTCCGTTCTGCGTGTTCTGGCAGGACGAGGTGTCGTTCGCGCCCCGCGCAGGCCGCAACCAAGAGTCGGACCGGGCCCGCGTCGACTATTACGGCGGAGACGACGCCCGCCTCTACCCCGTCCACGCCGAGCTGGGCAGGCATATCGTCCAGTCGCTGAACGACCAGAATTTCGACACGATGCACGTCCGCCGGATGAGGGAAGGGCAGAACATGAGCCACGCCTTCGGGTTCGTTTGGCGGCGGCTGATGTCCGGCAAGCTCGTGCCGACCGTGCCGGTCCACATCAACACCTACTTCCCGCCTAATCAGCCGACGCCCGAGCGCTGCTGGAACTTCGGCAAGGCGATCCGGGAGGCCGTGTTGAGCTGGGACAGCGGCACGCGCGTCGCGGTCCTCGGCTCCGGCGGCTTCAGCCACTTCGTCGTAGACGAGGAGATCGACCGGCACTGCCTCAAGCTCATCGAGGAGCGCAATGAGCAAGGAGTCGCCGCCCTGCCGACAGAGCGGCTCCAAGCCGGGACCTCCGAGATACGAAACTGGTTCGCGGCAGCCGGCGCCATGGGGGACGACGTGGAGTTCGACTTGTTCGACTACGTGCCCTGCTACCGCTCCGAGGCCGGCACGGGCTGCGGCATGGCGTTCGCCAAGTGGTCGTAGCCTAGCCGCCGTCGGAACATACGGCGTTCGCGTTCGTCACCAAGGCAGCATAGGCTCGGCTGCAAAGGTGACGAAGGCGAACGCCAGGTAAATCAGCGAGTACTTGTACGCCGCGACGACTTGGCGCACGTCGCCGCCATCGAACAGCGGCCACGTAGTCCGCAGCCAATTCACGCCGAGCAGCGTCGTCACGATTGCGAAGGTCAGCCCTCCGTAGCCTGCAGCCAGCGGCAGCCACGCCATCGCCGTTAGCAGGGCGATGTACAGCAGCACTTGGCGCACCGTGTCGCGCCGGCTGGCCACCGCCGCCAGCATCGGCACATTCGCCGCGGCGTAGTCCTCCTTGAGCAGCATCGAAAGCGTCCAGAAGTGCGGCGGCGTCCAGAAGAAGACGAAGGCGAACATGTAGACTCCCACCGGCGTGATCTCCGAAGAGACGGCAGCCGCGCCGATGAGCGGAGGAAACGCTCCCGCGGCCCCGCCGATGACGATGTTGTTCCACGAGCGGCGCTTCAGGAGGATGGTGTAGACCAGCACGTAGACGGCCGCGGCGGCGAAGGTTAGCGCGGCCGCCAGCAGGTTTGCTCCCGCCGCCATGAGCGCCGTCGCCCCCGCCACCAACACTGCCCCAATGACGGCGGCGCCGCGCGGACTCACCTCCTGCGCGGGCACGGGGCGCGTCTGGGTGCGGCGCATCACCGTGTCTATGTCGGCGTCCAGGCCCTGATTGATGGCGTTGGCGCCCGCGGCGGCGAGCGCGCCCGCGACAACGACCGTCAGCAGTACGCCCACGTCCGGCGGGCCCTCCGCCTCCCGCCAGGCGCCCGCGGCCCCGGTCAGCACGAGCAGGGATATGACCCGCGGCTTGGAGAGCGCGACGACACGGCGTAGGAACGCCGCCATCAGCGCGACCGTCCGAGCAGCGCGAGGCTCAGCTGGGCCACGGCGGCCCACCACACCGCAGCGGCCATCGCCAGGTGCAACACCCTCAGCGCTTGGGGCAGCTGCAGGGCCACCGCGGTCACCCCCACCGCGATCTGCACGCCCGCAAGCAGCGCGGCGATGACGCTCAGCCGCAGCGTCCAGCCGCCTGAGCCGCGCGCCTGCCACGCGGTCCACGCGAGCGCCAGCAGCAGCGCCGTCCCCGCTACTCGGTGCGTCAGATGCAAGGCTGTGGCCTCCGCGCTGCTTCGCGCGTCGCATAGCGGCAGACCGGGGCACCCCGCGCTCTGCCCCGCGCCTACGATCGTTCCGCCCGCGAGTACGACGAGCCCCGTCAGCACTACGAGGGCCCGCCATCGCTCGACTCCCGGCGGCGGGGTTAGGCGCACGTCGAGCGCTCGGGCCGCGCCGGCCGTGAGCAGGGCCAGCGTCAACATCGAGAAGGCCAAGTGCGCGAGCCGCACCATGCCGTGCAGCTCCGTGAGCACGGTAATGCCCCCCAGCACGGCCTGCGCAAGGACCGCCGCCAGCGCGCCGGTGAGCAGGCGGGCGCTCAGCCGGTCGGCGCGGCGGGCGCGGAACGCGAACAGCGCAGAGACGGCGATGAGCAGCATCGTCACGCCGGCGTAGGCGCGATGCCCGAACTCAATGGCCGTCGCACCCTCGATCTCCGGGATGAGCACTCCCTCGCACAGCGGCCAGTCCGGGCAGCCCAGGCCGGAGCCCGATACGCGCACCCACGCTCCATAGGCGATGAGGCCGAACGTCAGCACCGCCGATCCGAGCGCAAGCCATCCGGCGCGGCGGGCATACGCCGTAAGAGGGTCTCGCGCCTGCATGGGCCTACACGCTCCTCGACGACATGACGACCAGCAGGACGATCAGCCCCGCGGGCAGCAACGTCCAAACGACCTCAGCCGGACGCGCTCCCCAGATGCCGCGCGCGGCCTGCGTGCGCACGGGCATGCGCAAGGCCGTGACGATGATGGCTGCTTCGGCCAGCGCCATCAGGCTAACGACTATCCATAATCCTGCGGTGGGCATTTATGATGCGCTACATGAACCGCGCGCGGTTGCCGTGTGGCAAGGCCGCGCGCTTCCTCTATGGTAGCGTAACCGAGTCCGTCGCCGCTACGGCGGAAAGCACTAGGGCTCGTCGGAGGGGGATGATGAACGTTCGAGAAGAAGAGCTCGATCTACCCGTGGACGAGGGAACGATGGCCACGTTCCTGTACCGGCCCGACGACGACGAGCCGAGGCCGGCCATCATCATGGTGCACGACGCGCTCGGCCTCAGCGCCGACGCCCGCGCCCAGGCGCGATGGATCGCGGAGCAGGGTTACGTCGTCGCCGCTCCCGATACGTTCCACCGGGCGGGGCGCCTACTGACGACGATCGCTCTCGGCGGCGGCGAAGAAGCCACCCGCCGCATCCGCCAGGGCATGACCAACGACGGCCACCGCTCCGATATGGCCCGCCTCGCCGCCTTCCTCAGAGAGCAGCCGGCCGTCAACGGTAGGGTGGGGCTGACCGGCTTCTGTCTAGGCGGACGCATCTCCTACCTGGGCGCGACGATGGGCGGCGTGTTCGACGCAGTCGTCGCCTTCTACCCGACGCGCCTCCGCGAGTCGGACCCCGCCATCCCCGGCTCGCCGCGCCCCATCGACGATGCGGGCAACATCACGAAGCCTTTGCTCATGTTCTTTCCGGCGCTCGACGGCTCCAACCCGGCGGAGGGAGTGGAAGTCATCCGCGCCGCATCGGAGAACTCTCCCGGCGAGGTCGAGGCGGTCTGGGTCGAGGGGGCGGACCACGGGTTCGCCCAGCCCGCGGGCGCCAAGCATCACCCTCAGCGCAGCGCCGAGGCGTGGGAGCGGGCGTTCTCATTCTTCGCGGAGCATCTCAGCGCCACGCCTTCGCTGGCGCAGTAGAAGGCGAGATTCCCGCCTGCGCGGGAATGACGGAAGGGGGCGGGAGCCGATGCCTGGGTTCCCTGAGTTCACAAACGAAGTGCAACACCAGATTAGGGTGTTGCCATGGGATACAGACAGCTCTCCATTGAGGAACGATGTGAGATTGCCCGCCTATGTGCCGAGGGCGCCCCGGTCCGGCAAGTCGCTGCAAGTCTGGATCGCGCGCCATCGACGGTTGCTCGGGAGCTGAGGCGCAATGGTCCGCGACGGGGCGTCTACCGGCCGGTGTACGCGCATGAGCAGTCCCGCGCCCGCCGCTGGTCGGGCGGACGGCTGGAACGCGAGGACGGGCTGCGCGCCTCGGTCCTGGGGGGACTGGAACGGGGGTGGTCGCCGGAGCAGATCGCGGGCCGGCTGGCTGAAGGGTCAGGCCGGTGTGTCATCTCCCACGAGAGCATCTACCGGTTCATCTATGGCCAGGTGGCGCGAGGGAAAGACTACGATTGGCGCAACTACCTGCCGCGGGGGAAGTGGAAACGGGGGAGGCGGGGGCGTAAGGGGGGGAGCTCGGTCTCCTTCATCGCCCATCGGCGGCCGCTGTCGGAGCGTCCGGGGTCGGCGGCTGACCGGCAGACGTTCGGGCACTGGGAGGCGGACCTGATGTTGTTCGGGAGGTCGGGGCCGGTGGTGCTGGCGCTGCACGAGCGCTGCTCGCGGCTGTTGCTCGCGACGCGGGCTCCTTCGAAGGCGGCGGGGCCGATCGCCGAGGCCTTGGCGCGTCTCCTGGGGCCGCTGCCGCCAGAGTTCCGGCAGACGGTGACCTTCGACAACGGGACGGAGTTCGCCCGCCACCACGAGCTCCACGCCCTGGGCATCGAGACCTTCTTCTGCGACACCCACGCGCCGTGGCAGAAGGGCGGGGTGGAGAACGGGATAGGTCGGCTGCGCCGGTTCCTCCCTCGGAAGACGGTCCTGGCGGGGTTGCCGGAGGAGCGTTTTACGTCGGTGGTGCGGGCGTACAACAATACGCCGCGCAAGTGCCTCGGCTACCGGACTCCGGCCGAGGTCTTCGCGAGCCAAGTGTTGCACTTCAAATGTGAATTCAGCTTCCCGCTTGCGCGGGAATGACGGAAGGGAGAGCGGGAATGACGGAGGGGGGCGCATGAGGATCGACGGAGGGCCCGCGCCCTCGCAGACGGGGCGATAGCGACAAGGAGCGCACATGGACATCATCGAGCAGACCATCGACATCCAGACAGCCGACGGGCCAATGGCGGCGCCGGGAGCGCGTCCGGCAACCGGCGGGCCCCACCCCGCCGTCATCGTCATCATGGAGGCGTTCGGCGTGAACCCGAACATCATCGGCATCGCCTCGCGCTTCGCTGAGCAGGGCTACGTCGCCGTCGCGCCCGACCTCTTCCATCGTTCGGGCCGCCTCCGTTACGCCCCGTACGACAAGCTCCAGGAGATGCGGGCCGAGCTCCGCGTCGGTTTTGGCGACTCATCCATCGACGCGGACGTCCAGGCCACTATCGACCATCTCAACGCCGACCCCGGGGTCAGCGGCGCCATCGGCATCGTGGGTTTCTGCCTCGGCGGGCGCATCTCCATGCAGTCCGCCGTCCGGGCCCGCGGCCTCTCCGGAGCGGCTATCTACTACGGCGGCTTCATGTTCCCCGGCGACGATCAGCCGGAGGCGTTTTCCGCGCTTGCCGAGTCTCCGGACCTGAACATTCCCGTCGTTGGCTTCTTCGGCAACGACGACCAGAACCCCACGCCTGAACAAGCCCACGCCTTGGACGATCGCCTAACGGCCTTGGGCAAGGAGCACAGCTTCCACTACTACGAAGGCGCCGGCCACGGCTTCTTCTGCGACGACCGCGCCAGCCACAACGCCGAAGCGGCTGCCGACGCGTGGGAGAAGACGCTCGCCTTCTTCGCCCAAAGCCTGCGGTGAGGCAGGGGCGAACGCCATACCTCATCTTAGCGCGCTGCGGAACTCGTCTTCAGAGATACGCAGGCATTGGAGGATGCCGCGCAACGTTCCATTGGGAAGCTCCCTCTTCCCCAGCACCACTACGCCTGACAGCACATGACCGTCCGGCGCGGCTCTGCGGTACACCGCGTGACTTCCCTTGGTCCTGGTTCGGTGCGCGCCAAGGCGCTCCAAGGCTGCGGCTGGAGCACGTCGGGAGTTGGCTGGAACTCACTCTTCTAGGCCGGGACTGGCTGACGGATGGTCTTCGTAACTGCGCCGACCGGCGCGGTCTTCACACGGTCTTCGCGCAGTAAGCGTTCGAGTTCGCCGGTCTCCTGCAAAGCCTCCAGGTGGAGTTCGACCGCCTCTTCGATGTTGGCGATGGCTTCTTCGAGCGTGTCTCCGCAACTCGTCGTGCCCAGCTCCAGGCAGCGCGACACGAACTGCGAACCCTCCACCACCACCACGACCGTCAGCATCATGGTCTGGGCGCTGCCCGCCATTCGTGTCCTCCCCGCTGAAGCTTACGCTTCTACGCCGTTTACCACCTCAGCCAGAAATCGCCCTTCGTTGGCGCTTCTACACCATCTAAGCGGCTCAAGCCCGTTACGCTCCCCTACAGCCCGTAAGACTCCAGGAAGCGCAGCCAGATCTCGCTTAGGGTGGGGAACGACGGCGTGGCGTGCCAGAGCCGGTCCAACGTCACCTCGCCCACGATGGCGATGGTGGCCGCGTGGGTGAGCTCGCCCACGCCCGGCCCTACGAACGTCGCGCCCACCAGCACTCGGCGGTCCTCGTCGACGACGAACTTCACGCCGCCCTTGAAGCCCTCGCCAAGGAGCGGCGCGGCTGCGACGCCCCATCCCATATCGACGACGCGAACATTCAGGCCCTTGTTGCGGGCCGCCCGCTCCGTCAGCCCCACACTCCCCACCTGCGGGTCCGTGAATACGACGGCGGGCACGGCCCCGTTGTCCGCCCACGCCGACGCATCCTTGCCGAGGATGTGGTCGCCCGCCTGGCGCGCCTGGTACTTGCCCTGATGCGTAAGCAGCGCCCGGCCATTCACGTCGCCCACCGCGTATAGCCAACCCCCCTCCACGCCCTCGACCTGCAAATGGTCGTTGACCGAGACGAAACGGCTCGCCGTTACGCCGACGGCGTCGAGGCCGATTCCGCCCACGACGCCTGCTCTGCCGGCCGCCACGACAATCTCCTCCGCCGAAATCTCTTCGCCGTTGTCCATCGTCGCCTTCACGCCGTCGTCCGTGCGCTCCACGGACGACACGACGCAGCCGAGGCGGAACACGACCCCCTGCTCTTCGAGCGACGAGATAACCGCCTCCAGGGCGAACGGCTCCATCGTGGCCGAGTCCTGCGGCTGCAGCCGTTCCAGCACCGTGACGCTACCCGTCCCCAGGGACTTCCACGCCTGCGCCATCTCGAGGCCGACTACTCCGCCTCCGATGATGATCAAGCTCTCGGGTACGCTCTGCGCGGACGTGATCTCGCGGCTCGTCCAAGGCTTGGCCTCCGCCAGCCCCGGAATCGGCGGAACGAACGCGACCGATCCCGTCGCCAGCACGACGGCCTTCCGCGCCTCGAGCTCGACCTCCACGCCGTCAGCCTGCTCGACGACCACGCGCCTCTCGCCCGTCAGCCTGCCCTTCCCACGGACGAGGGAGGCGCCCACGGAATCGACCCATGCCGCCTGATGCCTGTCGTCCCATCTGCTGGCGAAGGCGTCGCGGGCCCGCAGCGTGCGTGCGGCGTCCACCGTTCCCGTGACGGCGTCGCGGGCCGCCGGAACGCGTCGCGCCGCAGCGAGCGCTTCGGCGGGCCTCAGCAGCGCCTTGCTGGGCATACAGGCCCAGTACGTGCACTCCCCGCCCACCAGCTCCGATTCCACGATGACGGTGCTGAGGCCGCCGGGCGACGTTCGCCCCGCCACATTCTCTCCCGCCGCCCCGCCGCCGATGATGATTACGTCATAGGTCTCGGTCATGTTCGTCCCCATGTCTCCAGGTTGATTGCGTCTTAGGTTACCGGCATTCGGAGAATTGGAGGAGCGGTAGGGCGGCCGAACCCAATCCCTCGGTCCGTGTCTGCGGAGACGGTTGGCGTAAGAAGCTGACGTCAGGGGCTACTACCGGGGGTGACCCTTGTAGATGGCGACGGGAAGGCGTGACCAGCGGAGGTGCTCGATGAGTAGGGTGTCGCCGGGCTCGAACTGTTGGTAGGTCGCGAGGTCGATGGGGAAGCGCACACGCCCCAGGGTGGTTACGTAGGGCTTCGGCGGGAGCGGGTTGTACGGGCTGCGGCGGACAATGGGGCCGAGCTTGCCCGGCACGAACCCATGCCGCATGTAAATCTCGAATCCTCCCAGCAACGCGCGGGTGAAGAACAGCACCGAGACCATCAGGAAAACGGTTTCCAGCGGAAAGCTCCCCAGAGCGAGGCCAAACACGCGGGAGAGGGCGAGAAGCGCGACGCTGGTCAGGGCGATGACCAGGTTGCGCGTCGTGGGCCGCAGCAGATTTTGGCGCTCGGACGCCCACGCCAGCCGGAACTGCACGCCGCAGTGAACGCATGTGGCGTCGCGGGTGAGGTAAAGATGTCTGCAGTCGCCGGACTCGTCGGTCTGTTTCGGCGGTATGGGTTTGTTCATGTGGGCATGTCTCCGGCCTCGTAGCGTTCGGCCCATCCTATGAGCCAGTCGAACAGCTTGAGGAAGCTCTTTGGGACCTCGCGCTCGCGCTCGGGGTGGCACTGGACGCCGATCAGCCAGGGGTGCTCGGGGCTCTCGACGGCCTCGATTATGCCGTCGTCGGGGCTGTAGGCGCAGGCCATGAGGCCCGGGGCGCGCTGCGCTTCCTTGAAGCCTTGGTGATGGCGGCTGTTGGTGCGGTAGATGGCGCCCGCGCCGATGATGGCGCCGAACCGGCTCCCCGGCGAGACGTAGACAGGGTGCATCGCCGACGTTTCGCTCGGTGGGGGA
This sequence comes from Dehalococcoidia bacterium, assembly GCA_965219425.1. GTDB lineage: Bacteria > Chloroflexota > Dehalococcoidia > Lucifugimonadales > Australimonadaceae > S5-327. Next base: position 1,756,620 of record OZ244741.1, on the reverse strand, counting down.
TAGCCGATGGTGTGGCCCGGCAAGTCTTGGATCAGCTTTCCGCCCATGGCGACGTTGATGAGCTGCATGCCGCGGCATATGCCGAAGGTGGGCATGTCGCGCTCGACGGCGCAGCCAAGCAGGGCCGTCTCCATCGCGTCGCGCTCGGGATAGGTCTTCCCCGCGCCGCCGGGCTGCGGCTGCTCGCCGTACAGGCTGGGTTGGATGTCGTAGCCGCCGGAGAGGAGGAGGCCGGAGACGCCGTCGAGGGCGTCGTTGAGGGTGGTGTAGGTCTTGGGCGTGAGGACGCGGACCTCGCCGCCCCTGGAGGTGATCGAGGCGGCATAGGGCGCCGCCTCTCGGGGCCCGGTCGCGGTCACTGCGATGAGGGGCACGGCCCCGCGCCTATGCCGCGCCGACGGCCGAGCTCATCGCCGCCATGTCGACGTTGGCGTCGAGCAGCTCGGCGGCGCGCTGGGCCTTGTCCGGATGGTGGACCGTGACCGCCGCGCTCAGCGATTCCAGTGCGGCGGCGGCATCGTGGGTGTTCTGCGGAACGGCGATGAGGGGCGCGTCGAGGTCGTCGGCGCGCTGATAGACGTACTGTGAGGGGGTGTCGCAACCGGTGAGGATGAGAGCGCTGAGAGGGAAGTTGAGGGCGGACATCTGGATATCGATGCGCCCGGCGCGGACGATGACGGCCTGGTTGGGGAGGCGGCCGAAGTAGTTGCCGCCCCACTCGGTGATCAGGCCGCCGATGAGGAAGTGCTCGATGAGCGCGCCGGCTGCTTCGGGGGCGGTGAAGTAGACGCCGCCCAGGCAATCCACAACCTGCTGCACGGTTGGCGCGAGCAGCAGCCGGTCCTCGGGCAGCGCGCCGAACGCGGGAACGCCATCGTCGGCTAGCTCGGGGAGAAGGCGGGCTTCGGCGTCGTGCTCGGCATAGAGGGTGCGCTTGTTCACGAGGACGCCCGCAAGCCGTAAGCCGAAGGCGCTTCGCCAAGCGTCGGCGGTCTCGCCGCCGAGCGAGCGAGCGTAGGGGATGACGCCCACGACGCGGGCGTCGAGTGCCTCGGCAAGGGCCGGTGACGATTTGATGTCCAACGGAAAACCCTCGACGACGACGATGTCCGAGGACTCGTCCAAGCCTTTGACGAGTCGCGCGGCCTGATCGATGAGCTCGGGGGCGGGGTCGCCGTTGAGGGTCGCGGTATCCGGAGAGCCGCCGAGGGCCGCGAAGAAGGCGGGGTCGGAGTCGCCGGGCGTCGAGAGAGGCTTGACGAGGGAGACTCGCTTGCTGGCGGACCGCCAGGAAGCAGCCAAGCCGGCCGCCACCGCTGTGACGCCTGAGCCGGAAGACTGGCCTGCAAGATAAACGATGCCCATCTGGTCCCGTGGTTTCCGCCGTTGGGAGGGTTGAGGGATTATAACAGTCCCATGCCCGCCAATCGGCTGGCGGCGTCCTTCGATTGGCTCGGGACGAACGGACCGGGCGCGCGGGGCGACTCGGATGTGAACGGCGCGGTCATCGGCCTGTTCCGGGATGGGACGGCACTCGGTCGACATTGATGGACTTCACGTTCTGGGGCGCTCGCCAGACGGCTAGAGGATGCCAAGTGCTGCGAGTTGATGGCGGAGGTCGGTTGAGGTGGACGAGACCTTCATCGGCGGCAAGGAGAAGAACAAGCACGGCAACAAGAAGCCGCGCCGTGGACGGGTATAATCCTTCCAGGTTGCGCTGCTCCACAATCTCGCCACGGCTCAGGTCTAAACTCTACAATGCCGCCTCTGCCCTTTACACCTAGAGCGGAGAGTCCCCTCCGGTCTCTTCCCAGTCGACCAGCCCATCCATACTACGACCAAGAGCACAAACACCAGCTCCGTATGGTTCGTCCATCAACCAGCTTCGTCGGCGTGCCCGATGTCCCCGGGGGCTATGAGCTCCGGCAGTATCGGTCCGACGATGAGGACGCATACAAGGATCTCTTCAACCTGGGATTCACGGGTGACCACCTAGAGCATACGCTGACTCACGCCATCGCCGGTGGATTCTTCGTTATCGAGCATACGGCGTCGGGGCAAATCGTCGCCTCGTGCGTAGCGGAGCGTGGCAGCTGGGATGGCCGGCATGAACGAGGAATACTCGGCTGGCTGATCGGAGATCCCTCACACGCAGGCTTGGGCCTCGGGACCATAGTCGCCGCGAAGGTTACGAATCGACTTGTGGAAGAGGGGTATAAAGACCCTGGGCTGGGTACCGAAGACTTCCGGCTCGTGGCCATCGGCATCTACTTGAAACTCGGCTGGCGCCCCTATCTCTACCTGGAGGACATGGAGTGCCGCTGGCGCGAGACTTGCGAACGACTGGGGAGAAGTTTCCTCAGGGAAGAGTGCGTCAATCCGTGGCTCGCACTCTAATCCGCAGGCTCAACGATAAAGATGCCCTTGGCTATCAAAGCCTGCGTCTCAGGGGCCTAAGAGAACACCCTGACGCATTCGCTTCCACCTACGAGCGCGAAAGCGCATACTCCTTGGAATTCGTAGCCGAACGGCTCCGCCTGACCGCAGAGTCTCCGGACAACTTCACCCTCGGCGCTCACCTCCAAGAAGAGTTGATAGGCGTGGTGGGGTTCCGCAGAATGACCGGGGAGAAAGAGCAACACCGGGGCTACATCTGGGGTATGTACGTCCGGTCCGAAGAGCAAGGACAAGGGATCGGAAAGGCCCTTCTGACCAAGGCCATTGAACTAGCCAAGTCGCTTCCCGGACTCGAACAGATCGAGCTTGCCGTCGCCACTCGCAATAGGCCCGCCAGAAACCTCTACGCCTCTCTCGGTTTCGTCTCATGCGGCATCGACCCAAGAGCGCTCCTCGTAGACGGCGAATACCTCGATGAGGAACGCATGGTCCTTCTCCTCAAAGGGTGCTGAGCGAGAACCAGTTCGCCATAATCGGCAAGCCGTTGGAGGCTGTTTCGCTAGGGGAGGGGTCAAAGCGGACTTGAGCGCGTGCGCGACCGAGGTTACTTGTAGTAGAGCGCAATGTAGGCGTGGAAGACGCCGAGCGAAGGCCCCACGCTCTTCGCGGCTGCGTCGGCGCCTAGGTTCCCGCCTTCGCAGGAAGCTCCTCTCAGTCTCATCCGCAGACGGCGGAGCGGACTTTCGCGGGAATGGCGGACGGCTACGGCCTGTATAATCGCTGTCCGGTAGGAGACGGCGCGGCAGGCGTGATTATGTCAGACTCAGTGAGCATCCGGGTCCCGGCGACGACGGCCAACCTTGGCCCAGGCTTCGATTGCCTGGGCATGGCGCTGTCGCTGTGGAACACGATGCGCGTCGGTTGGTCGGAGCGCCCGTATCTGGCCATTCACGGCTCGGGCGAGGGCCGCCTGTCGCTCGACGAGCGGAACCTGATGTACCGCTCGGCGCAGCGGGTCCTCGACGAGACGGGCAACGGCCGCCGGAGCCTGTCAATCGAGAGCTGGCAGGAGATACCGCTCAGCCGCGGACTCGGGAGCAGCTCGGCGGCAATCGTCGGGGGGCTGTACGGGGCGAACGCGCTTCTCGATCACCCGATCGATCCGCATGGGCTGCTGCAACTTGCGGCCCAGATCGAAGGGCACCCCGACAACGTCGCTCCGGCGCTGATGGGCGGGTTGAGCATCGCCGTCGCGGACGGGGACACCGTCCACGCCGCGCCCGTTCCGCTGCCCGCCAATCTTCAATGTGTGGCGTACATACCCGACACGCCGATGGCGACGAAGCAGGCGCGGAGCGTGCTCGAACCGCAAACGGCGCGGACCGACGCGGTGTTCAACGTGGGACGCGCCGCGCTGCTCGTGGCGAGTCTCGCGCTGGACAGGCCGGAATACCTGCGTCTGGCGACGCAGGACCGGCTGCATCAGCCCCAGCGGCAGAAGGTGTACCGTCAGATGAAGGTCATCTTCGACCACGCGCTGGCGGCGGGCGCGCGGGGCGTGTTCCTATCCGGCGCCGGGTCGTCAATCGTCGCGTTCACGACGCGGGAGGAGAACCGCGCGTTCACCATCGGTTACGAGATGGCGGACGCCGGGGACAAGTCGGGGCTGACGGGCACGTTCCGCGTGCTCGAACCCGCAGCGACGGGCGCCGGCCCCGTTGACCAGACCCCGGAGGCGTGATGGGAACGCTCGTCCAGAAGTACGGCGGCACGTCGGTAGGCGACGCCGAGAAGATCAGGCGTGTCGCCCGGCGCATAGCCGCAACCCGAGCGGCGGGGAACCAGGTGGCGGTGGTCGTGTCGGCGATGGGAGACACGACAGACCGGCTGATCGAGCTGGCGGAGTCCATCTCCTCGGCGCCGGAGCCCCGGGAGCTCGACCTGTTGCTGTCGACGGGAGAGCTCGTGTCCTGCACGCTGCTGGCGATGGCGCTGCGCGAGCTGGGAGAGCAGGCGATCAGCATGAGCGGCGCCCAGGCGGGAGTGCGCACGGACACCGCCCACGGACGGGCGACCATCGTGAGCTTCGACGCCGAGCGCGTCCGCAACGAGCTGGACGCCGGGCGGATCGTCATCGTGGCGGGCTTCCAGGGAATCAACGAGGAAATGGACGTGACGACGCTGGGCCGCGGCGGCTCGGACACGACGGCCGTGGCGCTCGCCGCGGCGCTGGGGGCCGCTCGCTGCGAGGTCTACACGGACGTCGACGGCATCTACACAGCAGACCCGCGCGTCGTGCCGAAGGCGCGCAAGCTGAGCGAGATCGGCTACGAGGAGATGCTGGAGCTGGCGAGCTACGGGGCGAAGATGCACCCGCGGTCAATCGAGCTGGGCGCGTGGTACAAGGCCCCCATTCTAGTAGCGTCGAGCCGCGAGGACTTGCCCGGCACGCTGATCCACGACGTGGAAACGGAAGGACAGGGAATGGAAGTCTCGAACAAAGTCAGGGGCGTGACCTACGACCGGGGCGTGGCGCGCATCACGGTGCGGGCCGTGCCCGACCGGCCCGGGATCGCGGCTGCGGTGTTCAAGCCGCTCTCGGACGCCAACGTGAGCGTCGACACCATCGTGCAGAACGCGAGCGCCGAGCGGCTGACGGACCTCTCATTCACGGTCGACCGCACGGACCTCCGCCTTGCGTTGGAGCTGACGAGCCGGGTCGCGGACGAAATCGGCGCGGCGGACTGCGTGTCGCACGACCACTTGGGGCAGGTGAGCATCGTCGGGACGGGTATGCAGAACGCGCCTGGAGTCGCGTCCCTGATGTTCTCGACGCTGGCGCAGGCGGGAGTGAACATCGAAATGATCACGACGTCGCAGATCCGCATCACGTGCATCGTGGACGAGGAGCAGGTCAACGCGGCGGTGCAGGCGCTGCACGACGCGTTCGAGCTCGATCGGGAGTAGGTCCCGGCCTGGCGAGGGTGTTCCCTTCCTGAGTCCTCCCCCGATAGACGTGAGGGTACGTATTCACCGGCGCCGGCCGTGACGGCGAGGAGAGACCGTGAGTATTCAGCTGCCCAGGGCCGTCTTCTTCGACATGGACAACACCATCCTGGCCTACGACAGCATCTCTCCCAAGAACTGGGAGAGGGCCTTCACCAGGTTCGCACACCGGTTCGGCGGCTTGGACGTTCAGCAGTTCAGAGAGACCGTGAGCAAGACGCACTCGTGGTTCTGGAGCGATCCGACGCGTGACCAGCGAGGGCGTTTGGACCTGGCGGCGGCCCGGCGGGAGGTAGTCGCCTTGGCCTTTTCTCACCTGGGCGTGGACGCCGGGGAGACGGCCAACGAGATAGCCGACGCTTACGCTGAGATTCAGGAAGCGTCGGTCGAGCCGTACCCCGGCGCGATGGAAACCCTGCAACGTCTTCGAGGGATGGGGAAGGGGATGGCGCTTATCACAAACGGCGCATCCCAGGCCCAACGGCCCAAGATCGACCGCTTCGGGCTAGGGCCCTTCTTCGACTGCATCATCATCGAAGACGAGTTTGGCGTGGGCAAGCCTGACCCCCGGGTCTACCGGCACGCCATGGAGCAGCTGGCAGTCCGGCCGTCGGAGGACCTGATGGTGGGCGACAACCTGCATGCCGACATCGCCGGCGCTCAGGCCTTGGGCATATACGCGGTTTGGGTTGACTGGAAGGGCGGCGGCTTGCCGGAGAACTGTCCAACAGCACCGGATAGCGCGGTGCAGACGATTTCGGAGCTGTTGGGGTAGGGGACAGCCCCTCCGGGGAGCGTCGCGGGGAGCCGCTCGCGGCAAGGCAAGCGCGTTCGAGCGCGTTTGAGCGCGCGTCCTGTGCTGGGCAGTTGCTGCGCGCTCTCCCGATGCCTCTCCCGCGCTTCTCCTGTCTGGGCGTGTCCAGTCCGCCGCGGCCTGCTTCGAGGGAGGCGGCGGGAAACGCAAAATCTCGCCACAAACCCGCGGGAATCTGCTTGACGGTGTGCTCCGGCTACGCCAATCTAGCGTCCCTAATCGAGACGCCACCCAGGAGAACAACCTTGGCGACGGTCGAAGAGATACTGACCAAGAGCAGGGTGATCGCAGTGGTGGGGCTGTCGGACAGGCCGGACCGGCCATCCCACGGGGTGGCGCGGTACCTGCAAGCGCAGGGATACCGGGTGATCCCCGTAAACCCCGCGCTGACCGGGCCGGTGCTTGGCGAAGCGCCGTACCGCAGACTGGAGGACGTAGAAGAGCACGTCGACCTCGTCGACATATTCAGGAGACCGGTGGATGTGCCGCCCGTCGTAGAAGCGGCCATCGAAATCGGCGCCTCCGCAGTGTGGATGCAGCTGGGGATCGTCCACGAGGAGGCCGCCGCAAAGGCAAGGGCAGCAGGGCTCGACGTCGTGATGGACAAATGCACGGCAATCGAGCACCGGGCCTTGCTCCGAGACCGAACAATCTAAGAACAGACCGCCGTCACGAAAGGGGGTAAGTGCGCTGTCGAGCGGAGTGTGGAGATGGTTTATCGTGAAGCGGAGCACGTCAGGTTGCTGAAGGAGCGGACACGCGCGTCGATCAGCCTCGCCATGGAAGGCAGGTGGGAAGAGGCGGCGCAGCTCAACCGGGAGATCCTCGAAGCTTGCCCCGATAACATCCAAGCCTTGAACCGGCTCGGCAAGGCGCTGATCGAGCTCGGCCATATGGAGGATGCGCTCCAAGCGTTCGAGCTGGCCCTGGAGATAGAGCCGGAAAACCCCATCGCCGCCAAGCACGTCGCGAGGCTCAATTGGGCGGCCGAGAAGGGGCCCTCGGTCAACGCTCTCTCGAATGGGCTTCCGGGCCTCAGCGTCAAGATGTTCACCGGCGACAGCGGAAAGAGCGCGGAAGTCGTCCTGCTGGCCTCCGACCACGCGGGCCATCCGTCGCCCGGCACGCCGGTGTCGCTGGAGCGCAACGGCTCGACCCTTGCGGTGCTCGACGCAGCGGGCGTCTGCCTCGGACTGACGCCCCCCAAGCTGGCGCACCGGCTCATCGCCCTGATGGAGGGCGGCAACCGGTACGACGGCGCAGTGTCCGGCCTGACGAACGGCGCGGCGCGGGTGGTGCTTCGCGAGGCGCACCAGGACCCGAGCCAGCGGTCGAAGGTCTCCTTCCCGCTGGCCTCGGCTCCAGAGCCTGAGCCTGCCCAGGAGGCGCCTGCGTCTGAGTGGACCGAGAGTGGACCGCCGATCGGCGAGGCTCCGCCGGTCTTCAGCGAAGAGGAGTCGCAGGCGCTGGAGCTGGTGGGCGTCGGGGCGGCGCTCGATGGCGGCCTGGTCGACGACCTGCTGCTGCCTGAGCTGGTGGACGAAGACGAGCCGCCCCTGTACCCCTCTCCCTAGCCCTCATGGGTAGGACGGGCGAGGGAATCAGAGCAGACGCGGGAGAAGGAAGAGACGGCAACTGCAAGATTGCCGCCCGCGCGGGAACGACGAATCTGGGCCGTCACGCGAAGCGGGTCTCGGCTTCGGAGAGGTCTTTGGGGGACTCGATCGATTTCCAGTAGGCGGCGCTCTTGCAGGCGGCCAATCTGCCTTCGGACGCAAGGGCGGGGAAGGTGGTTATCTCGTGGTCGCCCAGGTCGGGGAAGCGTTCGATGGCTTCACGGGAGAGCAGGTACGACCCGGCGTTTATCCAGTGGGGAAGGAGAGGCTTTTCGCTGAAACCGGTTACGAGGTCGCCCTCCGTTTCGACGATGCCGTAGGGGCTGATCATCTGGGTGAGCATGACCGTGGCAAGGGCGTTTGCGGACTCATGAACGCGCAGCAAGGCGTCGAGGGGTTGATCGGTCAGCACGTCGCCGTTGGTGGCGACGACGAGCGGGTCGGACAGCCCCGCCTGGCGGTAGCCGTTCTTGAAGGCGCCGCCTCGGCCGAGGGGGGGATCTTCGACAACGCACTCTACGGCGAGACCGTCGATGCGCGGGGTTGCGAAGTAGTCGGCGACGACCTCGTGGAGGTAGCCGGTGAGGAGAATAGCGCGCTCGATGCCGTTGGCCCGCAGCCAGGCCAGCTGATGTTCGAGGATGGGCCTTCCGCCGACTGGGACCATCGGCTTGGGGCGGTCGTCGGTCAGTGGTCGGAGGCGTTCGCCTCTGCCGCCAGCGAGGACGAGGGCTGTTCTTGGTCGCTCGAGCATGCCACGGAGGAGTGTATGCCTGGTTTTGCGCGCGGGTAAACCGGCGGCGGACCTCATTGTCGGCCGCTCGGGACCACTCCTATACTCGCAGTCGTGTCGCCCGAAGCCGCCCCACTGCTGTCCGTTATCCTGCCGACCTACAACGAGCGAGAGAACATCCGCGTGCTCGCTCCGCAGGTGCTCGACATCCTCCGCGGCGTTCCCTGCGAGGTAATCGTCGTCGACGACGGCAGCCCGGACGGCACCGGGGACGTTGTGCGAGAGATGGGAGCGTCGGACGACCGCGTGCGGCTCGTCGAACGCGCCGGGAAAGCGGGGCTGTCCAGCGCCGTGTTTGCGGGCGCGGCGGCGGCCGGAGGCCGGTTCGTCGCAGTGATGGACTCGGACCTCTCGCACGACCCTGAAGAGCTTCCGGAAATGCTCGCCAAGGCCGAGGACGGCTGCGACGTGGTCATCGGCTCGCGGTTCGTCAGGGGGGGCGGTTTCGTCGGCCAGCCGATGACGCGGCGGCTCATCAGTCTGGCGCTCAACCTCGGCGTCCGAATACTGTTGCTGCTGCCTCAACGGGACGTGCTGACGGGCTATGCCCTCTGCAGGCGTGAGGTCATCACGGAGATGCCGACGCGATACTCGTCGCGCGGGTTCAAGTGGCTTCTGGAGGCGCTGGCGACGCAGCGAGGCCTGCGGGTGTGCGAGTGGCCGATGATGTTTCACAACCGTCGCGCCGGATCGTCAAAGGCGGGCGTGAAAGAGGCGCTGGCTCTCCTGGAACTCTGCGCGCGGATAGTGGCGTGGCGCGCGCGGCGGAGGTTGAGGTTAAGCGGCTAGCGCCTGACGCGGCGACGGATGCGGATGGTCGAGAGGAGGGTGGCGGGAACGTCCTTCCAGGGTTGGACCTTGGAGCCTTCGGCGACGTGCTGCCAGCGGACCGGGACCTCGGCGACGGAGAGGCCCAAACGCTTGGCGTGGGCCAGAACATCGAGGTCGAAGGCCCAGCCGCGTTCGGCGATGCTCGGCGCGATGGCCTTCCAGGCCTCAGCGCGGAAGGCCTTGGCGCCGCATTGGGTGTCGGAGTAGGGAAGACTGAGGAAACGGCGCACCCATAGCCTCGAACCGAGGCTAATCAACCGGCGCAGGAGGGGCTGGCTGCCGTTGGTCTGCTCGCCGCTGAAGCGGTCGGCGATGGCGACGTCGTAGTCGGCGAGCGCCGCGATAAGGCGCTGGGTCTCGTCCGCGCGCACCATGTTATCGGCGTCGACGTAGGCGAGCAGGGCGCCGTCGGCGATATCGAGTCCCTTGCGGATAGCGCCTCCCTTGCCGAGGGGCTCGGCGAACTCGACGATGCGGATTTCACGGACACTGGCGGCTATCGACTCGACGACGGCGCGGGTGTTGTCGCGGCAGCCGTTCAGGACAACGAGGAGCTCGAACCCACCCACGTGCGACTTCCGGAAGACGGCGGCGTACTCTTCGAGGGTGGGTCGGATGCGGTCCTGCTCGTTGTAAGCGGGAATGACTATGGAGAGGTCGACGGCCATATCCGCTAGCTTACGACCTTATCGAGCTTGCCGTAGCTGTGGAGCAGCCGGCGGACGCCGGCCCCCACGAATGCGACAGTGACCTCATAGTCGTCAGGGCGCGGGGCGCAGTTGACGACGACGCCCTGGCCGAAGCTGGCATGGGCGACTTTGTCGCCTGCCTTGAACGGCGGCGGCTGGGCGTGAGCACTCCCGCCGGATGCGGCGGCGAGGTTCCCGCCTTCGCGGGAATGACGGAGGGGGTCGCGGGAGTTACGGCTGGGGTCAGAGGCGGCCCAGGCGCGCTGCCTGCGATCCGGGACCTCAATGAGGTTGTAGGGGATGTCCTTCAGGAAACGCGACGCGCTCCCCGCGCCTGTTCTGCCGTACATAATGCGCCGGAGGGACCGCAGCAGGTAAAGGCGTTTGCGGGCGCGGGTCATGCCGACGTAGGCAATACGGCGCTCCTCCTCGAGCTGGTCGGGGTCGTCCAGGGAGCGCATGTGGGGCAGGACGCCTTCCTCCATGCCGGTGATGAAGACGACGGGGTACTCGAGGCCCTTGATCTGGTGGAGGGTGATGAGGGTGAGGTATTGCTGCTCGTCCTCATGGATGGCGTCCTGGTCGGAGACTAGGGTCACGCTTTCGATGAAGGCTGGAAGGCTCTCGGAGGCGGGCGCGCTGGCGTGATCAGCGGCCATTCCCCGGAACTCGCGGATGTTGTCGAGGCGGTCCTCGGCGTCGGAGTCGCCGGACTCGATGAGCGAGCGGCGGTAGCCAGAGCGCTCCATCACCTCGTCGATAAGCTCGGGCAGCTCGAGGTCGGCGGCGCGTTCGCGGAGGGAGTGGAGCAGGGAGAGGAAGCCTGCGAGCTGGCGCTTCTGGCGCGCGTCGAAGGGCGACGGATGCTCGCCCAACTCGTCGGTCAGCAGCTGGAGCGCTGCGTAGGCGGGGATGTCCAGTGTGCGCGCCCAAGCGTTGAGGTCGTCGACGGTCTTCTTGCCGATGCCGCGCGCCGGCACGTTGATAACGCGCGTGAGGCTGACCTCATCGTAAGGGTCCTGCATCAGGCGCAGGTAGGCGACCACGTCCTTGACCTCGCGCCGCTGGTAGAAGCGGACGCCGCCGATGAGCTTGTAGGGAACGCCGTAACGGAGGCATGCCTCCTCCAGGGCGCGGGACTGGGCGTTGACGCGGTAGGTCACTACGCAATCGCGCAGCGTGATGCGCTCCTCCTCCATGAGGCGTTGCACCTCGCGGATGACGCCTTGCGCCTCCTCCTCTTCGTTGTAGGCCTCGGCGACGTAGACCGGAGCGCCAGGCTCGTTCTCGGTGAACAGGCGCTGCTCAATGCGCTGGCTGTTGGGGCGTATGACATGCTGGGCGGCGTCGAGAATCGTGCCGGTCGAGCGGTAGTTCTGAGAGAGATGGACGACCTTGGCGCCGGGGAAGTCCTTCTGGAAGGAGAGGATGTTGCGTATGTCGGCGTTGCGCCAGGAATAGATGGACTGGTCGGGGTCGCCCACGACGGTGAGGTTGCGATACTTGCCCGCGAGCTCGCGGGCGATCTGGTACTGGGCAATGTTGGTGTCCTGGAACTCGTCGACCATGAGATGGATGAACCGTTCCTGATATTTCGCCTTCACGTCAGGCGACTGGCGGAGAAGCTCCACAGTGCGGCTCAGGAGGTCGTCGAAATCGACGCCGCGGCTGCGGACCAGGAGTCCCTGGTACTGGACGAAGACGCGATGCACGACCTCTTCATAGTAGCCCTGAGCGCTGCCCGCGAAGCCCTCCGGGCCGAGGAGCTTGGACTTGGCGGAGCTGATTGCAGATAGGACGGCGCGTGGCGGGAAGCGCTTGGGGTCGACGTTGGCCAGCTCCATGGCCTGCTTGATGAGGCCCATCTGGTCGTCGTCGTCCATGATGACGAACTCTTTGGGGATGCCGATGGCTTCCCCGTCGCGCCGCAGGACCATGGCGCAGAGGGCGTGGAAGGTTCCGGCGAAAAGGTATCGGGCGCGCTCGCCCATGAGGCGTTCGAGGCGTGAGCGCATCTCGCGGGCGGCGCGGTTGGTGAAGGTGACGGCAGCGATGCGGCCGGGGCCGATGCCGACGTGCCGGACGAGGTAGGCGATGCGGTGGGTGATGACGCGGGTCTTGCCGGAGCCGGGGCCCGCGACGATGAGCAGCGGGCCGTCGACGTGCTCGACGGCTTCACGCTGCGGGGGATTGAGTCCTTCGAGGAGCGCCTCGGCGGAGCCAGCCATATGCGAGGGATTATAGCGGGGGGCGTGCGCGGGGGCGGCGCCCTACTGTCCCCCGTCGAAGGGTGCAGCGGTTACGAACGCAGGGAGCTGTCGAGAGCCTGGCCGTCTGACGGCCAGGCTCTGCATCTGCAAGCAGCAAGTCTCCTACCCTGCTAAGACACCCCGTAGAGGGCGTTGGGGTTGTCGATGAGAATCTTGTCCACGTCGCTCTGGGAGAGGTCCGTGCGGGAGCGCAGGGCTTCGACCATGTGGGTCTGGGCTGAGGGGTCGGTCATGAGGCGGTTGGTGGTCCCCGGGGCGTGGTGGCCGTAGTCCGTGCCCGTGACGACGTGGTCGGCGCCGATCTTGTCCACGAGGTAGGGCATGTCCTCGGCGACCTCGATGGATATCCACATGTTGTACTCGTCGAACAGGCGCGGGCCGAAGAAACTGGAGTCCTGCTTCATGGTGCCGGAGAGCTGGTAGAGAGCGAAGGGAATCCATGAGGCGCCGGTCTCGATGAAGCCGAAGCGCAGGCGCTTGAATTGCTCAGGGATGCGGTTCTGGACCAAGTTCCGGAAGCCGGATATGGGGGGCAGCCGCCCATGAGTGAAGGTGTGGCTGCGGACGGGATCGGCGAGCTCGTTGAGCGCGGGAGCGCCCTGGCCCTGGTGGACGGTGATGGCGAGGTCTAGGGACTGTGCTTCCTCATACACGGGGAAGAAGTAGGGGTCGTCGAGCATACGGTCCTTCTCGATGCCACGGAAGAAGACGCCGCACGCGCCGTTCCGCTTGCCGAAGCGCAGCTCCTGAATGGTCGCGTCGATATCGCGCAGGGGGGGCACAACGACCCATCGGATGCGGTCCTCGGACTTGGCCCAGACATCGGCCATGTAGCGGTTGTACGCCTTGGCGAGAGCGGTCTCGTAGGCGGGGTCGTGGGTGAGGAAGCCGAGGAAGAGGGTGGGGTAGACGACCTGGGCGTCGACGTTGGTGGCGCGCATACCCTCGAACCGCATGGCGATGTCGGTGAGCTCGCGGGCTGGGACATCCTCGCGGTAGCGAACGCGGGCCTGGGCGGTAGGCGTGACGAAGGAGCTGCCCCCGCGACCTGCGACCTTGGGATATATCTTGCCGTCGATGAGCCACATGTGGTCGGCCGTGCCGTAGAGGGTGTCGTCCGGCACATTGACGATGACGGGACGGCGGGCATGCCACTCGGGGTCGAGATAGTCCCACATGCCCGGCGGCTCGGCGATATGGGTGTCGGCGTCGAGAATCCCTGCCATGACTTGTCCTCCTACGCTAGAGCGGTCCGGATGCGCGCATTGTAAGCGCGCCGCGCCGGCTTGTGGGAGGGCGTCCAGCTCATACGACACGGGGGCGGCATAGCCGCCCCCGTGCTGCGTTCGTTCCCGGTTCGCAATCCGGAAGTCATGGCCCGGCCGTTGGCGCCCCGCCGACACCGGGGGCGCACTCAGGCCGAAGCGCCTTGTACGCGCCTACCTACCCCAGGAACCGCCGCCGCTCCGTGAGCCGCGATCTTCCCGAGGCTTGGCTTCGTTGACGTTGAGGGCTCGGCCCTGGAGGTCGGAGCCGTTCAGGCCACGGATGGCCTGCTGCGCCGCGCCGTCGGTGGTCATCTCGACGAAACCGAAGCCACGCGAGCGCATGGTCTCCCGATCCGTGATGACCTGTGCGCTGGCGACCTCGCCGTAGGGGGCGAAGGCGTCTCGCAGGTCGTTGTCACTCGTGTTGAAACTGAGGTTGCCGACGTAAATCTTCATCTAGCGCTCCTTGAGAGTCGGGTTGCCCATTGACTTGGAAGCGCCAGCAGAAGCCTGGCGTGTCGGACCGAGGTAACAGAGAGGCAGCTTACAAAATCTGCAGGGGAGAGCATCATATCACATGTGGGTCCTTTGCCTGAGGGCGTTGGGCTTACTGTAACTGTTCAGAGTTGGTGAGCCCCTTCTTCCCGTTCTAGCCCCCTGCCCCTCACTCTTGTGGGGTGGCTTTGCCAAGAATCCATTTAAGAATCCATCCGCGGGAGGTGTTGGATTCTTGATCCACGGGGTGATAGACGGGTGGAAGGGCTTTAGTGTTCAGAATCCATGGGTTGACGTTTTCGGCGGCCTTTTCCGGTCCTGCGGCAGCTTCAGGCGTCTCGTGTGCGTGGGAGAGGAGATGAGCTTTCGGCAGGGCCATGCGAATCATGGTAAGGGGGAGGGAGCGTTGGGGGAAGGGGCAAGTGTCATATGCCCACAGCCCCCCAACCCCTCCAAGTCTGAACTGTTACGGCTTACTCCATACAGTCGTCGCGTTTGGGCGGCTCGCGCTCTCGGCGTGGCTGCGCGAGGCCCTCGTGGCGGGTAGGCGGCAGCAAGTGCTAGGGTCGCGGCATGAGCGCTGCTTCGCCAAGGTGCTATTTCGCCGTCTACGCCGACCCGGCGGTCGGGGACCACGTGGCGGTCGAGGGCGGCATGTACGGCAACCGCGCTATGCCGCGCGAGCTGGAGGCGGGGGACATGGTGCTCATCTACTGCACGTCGAGCTATCCGGGACGGGCCAAGACTGCGCCGGGAATCGGCATCGCGACGAGCGTCGACCACGCGCGAGGGACCTACACGTACGACTACCTGCCGTTCCGGGAGCCGGCTCCGCTGGAGTTCCTGCGCCTCGCGTTCACGGAGGACGACCGGCGCAAGCTGTCGGAGATGCGCCACTCTTGGCTGTTCGAGATATCGTCGGAGTCGTTCCGAGCAGTGGCGGGAGCGGTCCGGTTGGAGAGGTAGGGGAGCTACGCCTCGGAGCGCGTGGTAGCGCCGACAACGAGGTTGCGATAGGCGTCCAAGCCTGGACTAAGAGGCAGCTCAACGGCTGGGAACCAGCCGATTTCCGTGTGCTCCTGGGGCGCCGCGTTTATGGGCTCGCCGCGCCACGCCGTCACGACGAATACATGGATATCGGCCCGTTCGGCTGGGTCATGGACTGTCCCAAGCAGCCGGAAGGAATCCAGCTCCACCCCGAGCTCTTCACGGGCCTCTCTGCGGAGCGCGTCCTCTGATGACTCCCCGTCTTCGACGTGTCCGCCGAAGAGGTCCCATACGCCTGGGTAGTACGCGCGGAACGGAGACCTCCGGACGAGCAGCATCTTGCCGCTCCTCATGAGCGCGCCTGCGACGCACTGCGCGGGCAAGCTCACTGGGCCTTGTAGTCGCCGTGGACGCCGCCGGTCTTCTCCAAGAGGCGTACGTCGCCGATGGTCATGGAGCGGTCTACGGCTTTGCACATGTCGTAGATGGTCAGGGCGGCGATAGCTACTGCGGTGAGGGCTTCCATCTCCACGCCGGTCTTGGCGGTCGTGCGAGCGCGTGAGGAGACAGTCACCCTACCTTTCGGAGGGTCCGTGTCGAAGTCGATTTCGACGTGGGAGAGGGGGATCTGGTGAGCGAGGGGGATCAGCTCCCAGGTGTGCTTGGCCGCATTCACGCCGGCGATGCGGGCGACGGTGAAGACATCCCCCTTCTCCATTTTGCCCTGGAGGATGAGGGCAAGCGTTTCGGGGCGCATCGTGACGGTTCCGGCGGCGGCGGCGAAACGGTCGGAGTCCGGCTTGGCGCCAACGTCGACCATGCGAGCGGCGCCTTGGGCGTCGATGTGGGTGAGGCCGGGGCTTGGGGCGGCGGGGGGCGGCGGGCCTCCCGCTGCCGTTTCGAGCGGAAGCGTCCTGCCCGCGGCGCTCTGCATCGCGCGAACGGCGAGACGGTCAGCCTCCTCGTTCTGAGGATGCCCCGCGTGCCCGCGCACCCATCGGAAGTCGACGTTACGTCTCGTCGCGAGACGGTCCAGCTGCTCCCATAGATCGCGGTTCGCGTTGCGCTTCCAGCCCTTGGTCATCGTCTTGACGAGGTACTCGCTGTCGGAGTGGACCACGGCGGTTGCGCCAACGGGGACCGCGTCCAGCCCCTTGATGGCGGCGGTGATTTCCATGCGATTGTTCGTGGTGGAGCGCTCGCCGCCCGATAGCCGGTCAGTCTCGCCGTCGTGCTCAATGATGGCCGCCCAACCGCCGGGGCCGGGATTGGCGAGGCAGGAGCCGTCGGTGTAGATGTCGATGGTAGGGGTCATGCGCGAGGCCGGTGATGTCTTCTCGAGTGTTCCATTCTGTTCCGAATCGTGCTGGGTCTAGCAGTCATGGTAGGCGGCTGTGGTCTGAGCGGCAACGGGCAGCTGACTAGCGCCGACGTATTTTGTCGGCGTTCTTTAGCGCCTCCCGCTTGCTAAGGGGGCTGATTCGGCTGCCGCAGCTTGCGACGTACTCCTCGACGGCGTGCAGGTCCGTCCAGGCGAGGGAGCGGAGCGCCCAACCGATGCCCTTGCGGATGAAGAATTCGCGGTCCGCCAGGTTGGGTCCGATACAGTCAACAGCAAACCGCGATCGGTCTGCTCCTTCCGGTTGTTCTGGCAAATGATGGCGGAGCGCCGCTTCCACAGGTTGGCGTCGCGGCTCCATCCCCGCATGTGTGCGCCCATCTCGCGGGGGTAACGCTCCAGCAGTTCGCGCAGGCATCCGGTGGCGATTTCGTCGGCGTAGTCCCACCACCCGCCGGTCACGATCAACTCCTCGAATAAGGGCAGCGTATGGAGAGTGCGGAACTCGCGATACTGACGCGCTCCGACGAGGTCGATGGCGGCGTATCGCTCTTCACGGCAGGCGGCGTCTCGCCAGAGCGCGAGCACGGCGTCGCGCCACGTGGTCTGTCGGGCGAACGGATGGCGTAGGAACGCTGCGTGGGTGAGCGTTCGCTGCAACGGCTTCGGCACGCCGTGGAAAGGCATGGCGGACTTCATGTAGGCGCGCATCCGCTCCGCCTTGTCGGGGTCCGCGTGGAGGGCGAGCGCTTCGCGGATGTCCCGCGCGAGCTCCTCTGAAACGGCCATGGCCGTCAGCCGCCTATCTGGTACATCTCAATCTTTCGGGCGGCGGCCTCCCGTCCGGTGCGACGCAGGGAAGCGCGGAGCTCGGAGTAACGGTCTGTGCGGGCGCGCCAGATGCTGGCGATGCGGTCTTGGAGTTGAGCATCCGTTTCGCCGTCGCGGAGGGGAGTGAGGAGGTCGACGCCGGACGAGGCGAAGAGGCACGTCAACACCTGGCCCTCGGGGGAAAGCCGCACGCGGGTGCAGTCTCCGCAGAAGGGTTGGGTGACGGATGAGATGAAGCCGATCTCGCCATCGCCATCTATGAAACGCCAACGTTCGGCGACCTCGCCCCGATAGTTGGGCGCGAGGGGTTCGATGGGGTATACGGCGTTGACCTGCTCGACGAGCTCGGCGGACGGGACCACTTGGTCGCGGCGCCAGCCGTTGATGTTGCCGACATCCATATACTCGATGAAGCGGAGGATGTGGCCTGAGCCTTTGAAGTGGCGGACCATGTCCATGACGGTATGGTCGTTGACTCCCCGCTCGACGACGGCGTTGAGCTTGATGGGACCGAGGCCAACCCGTTCCGCGGCGGCGATGCCTTCCAATACGGCATCGGGCGCGTAACCCCTACCGTTCATCATGCCGAATATCTCTGGGTCAAGGGTGTCGAGGCTCACGGTGACGCGTCGGAGGCCAGCATCGCGCAGGGCAGGGGCCTGCTCGGCCAGCAAGTAGCCGTTGGTAGTGACGGTCAAGTCGTCGATGCCATTCATCTCGGCGAGCATCGAGACGAGCTCTTCGAGGTCCCGCCGGACGAGGGGCTCGCCGCCGGTGATGCGGACCTTGGTCACGCCAAGGCCGACGAATAGGCGGGTGAGACGGGCAATCTCCTCGTAGGAGAGGATGGCCTCGCGTGGGAGAAAGTGGTAGCGCTCGCCGAATATCTCGGCGGGCATGCAGTAGGTGCAGCGGAAATTGCAACGGTCGGTCACGGAAATGCGGAGGTCGTGGACCGGCCTGCCAAGGGTGTCGGTCAGCTGCGTGGTCACGACGCCGTCTCCGCGAACGCGGCGCCGGTCAGAAGGGCGGCCATCCGGCGGGCGGCCTGGCCGCGATGGCTGATGGCGTCCTTCTCGTGGGGACCGAGTTGCGCGACAGTCTTGCCATAGGCAGGGATAAGGAAGACAGGGTCGTAGCCGAAACCGTTATCGCCGACAGGCTTGAAGGCCACTCTGCCCTCGCAGGCGCCCTCGGTCATCTCCTCACTGCCGTCGGACCGGGCAAGGACGAGGACTACGCGGTAACGGCACGAACGTTGGTCTTGGGGCGCGCCGCCAAGCTCGGCGAGTAGGACGCTTACGCGGCCCGCGTCGTCGAGGGCGCCGCCGCCGTAGCGCGCCGAACGCACGCCGGGACGTCCGTCCAAGGCGTCAACCTCAATGCCGGAGTCGTCGGCGAGGGAGGGAAAACCGCTGGCGGCGCAGAAGGCGCGGGCTTTGATGCGAGCGTTCTCCTCGAATGTCTGGCCGGTCTCCTGGACCTCGAGATCGAGGCCGACGTCGGCGGGCGTAACCAGGTCGAGCCCAACGTCGCCAAGGAGCCGGCGGAACTCCGCGACCTTGTGGGGATTGTTGGTGGCGATGAGCAGCGGCGAGTGCGCCATAAGCCGATTCTAACACCGCGAGAACCGCACGAATGCAGACACGCACTCGCGGATGTTTGGTAGTACGCTCGCCCCGCCGTATGTGGCACAAGGAGCCGCCCATGTATCCAATTACGTTCGACGTTGACTATCCCGAAGCCGGCAGAAACAGACTGACCGCGCTCTTCCGTCTGATTCTCGCGATCCCGATTGCCGTCGTCCTAGGGGCGATTGAGTACGCAATACTCATAGTGCCCACGCTGCTCATGGTCCTATTCCGCCGGAAGTACCCACGCTGGTGGTTCGACTTCAACGTCGAGTACCTGCGGTTCAACGCACGGGTCGAAGCGTATCTGCTCCTCCTGCGCGACGAGTACCCGTCCACGGACGAGGAGCAGTCCGTACATCTGAACGTCGAGTATCCGAGTAACCTGAACCGCTTCCTCCCTCTCATCAAATGGCTGCTCGCCATACCGCACTACATCGCTCTAATGGTCCTCTGCCTCATTGCGTTCGTCCTGACGGTCGTCGCCTGGTTGCTCATCATCTTCACCGGCTCGTACCCCAAGGGCATGTACGACTTTGTCGTTGGGGTCGTGCGGTGGTCGTTGCGGGTGGAGGCTTACGCCGTCGCGCTCGTGACGGACCAGTACCCGCCGTTCAGACTCGGGGCCTAGCGGGGCGCCGACCGGCCGCGAGCCGCTGCACGCTCGCTGCGTCGGCTCGGACATCGGACCAGTCGTAGAGCATCGGGCGTGTTTGCACCGCGGCCCACGTTTCGAGCTGGTCGGCGTAGTGGGGGCTGCCGGGGCAGCCCGAAGAGCCGAGAGGCACGATCCAGCGTGAGCTGCGCCAATCGAGCGGGTCGTACACGTACCGCGCCACCGAGACCGAGACCGCGGTGAAAGGGTCGTCCACGACGTACGCGCCCTGCAACGGCGTTTCGGCGTCGCCGCTCACTGGCATCGACGGCGGATCGAGCAATTCGGCCTCGTCGGGGAACGCGGCTGACAGCGGATGGGCGTGCCTGGTCCGGTGAAGGGCCCCCCACGCCCAGGCCGCGGGGTCTTCGCCGAGTAGGCTGCGGAGCCGCCGGACGCCGTCGCGGAAGGCTTCCGCCGCCTGGTCCGCCCACGACTCACCCCCGATGAGCGACGTGTCGTTGGCCTCGACGGCCAGCCCTATGCTCCGGCGCAGCGTCCGCGTCATCGCTCCGGCGCCTCGCCCCGTTCCGCTCAGGGCCTCGGCGGTCAGCTCCGCGCCGACGAGCCGCGCGCTCACTCCGCGCAACAGGTCCGACATGACGGCGGAGTAGGTGGTGGGCGCGCTCGCGTCACGGTCCATCGAGCCGTCCCAGCCGGCGAGCAGCCGTTGAGCCTCGGCCTCGACAGCGTCCTCGGCGGAGAGTGAGAGCAGCAGCGGCAGGACTTGCTTCGCGAGCAACGAGGCTCGTGTGGCGTGGAGCGACTCCATCTCGGCGACGCTCGCGTTCGTAAGCGGTCCCAGTCGCTGGTTGAGCGCGCGGGCGCGCAGGTCGGGCACGAAGTCGATGCCAATGTAATGAGGGTTGGACGCTCCGATGACGCGGTTGTTCGCGGTTACGATGTACCCTGCCTCGGGATTGCGCGAGCGCGGATGCTCCGCGAACGGGACGACGTCTACCCATTCGTGCTCCCCTGTCCAACCGGGCACGGGAGCCCAGGCGTTCGCCTTGGAGCGGACCGGCAGTCTCCCCCGCATCAGGTAGCTGATATTTCCGTGCGCGTCGGCGCTGAGCAAGTTGTTGCACGGGTCCACCCAATGCTCCTGGATGGCCTCGAACTCGTCGCAGTCGTGGGCCGTCAGCATCTTCAGGATGCACTCGGCCCATCGCCCCGGCTCGGCCGTCGCCGTGTAGCGCATTGACACTGCGTGGCCCGACGCCGGATCGCCGAACACGACCGGCCCGTGATGCGTTTCGATCACTGCTATGGACGTATCCGCCGCCCCCCGCGCGCGCAGCGTCTCCTCGCGGACCTTGGCGTCTCGCCACTTGCCCTCGAACTCGTACCGTCGGGGGTTGCCCGGCTCGAAACGCTCCACGAAGAGGTCCTGGTAGTCCGCCGCGGTGTGCGTCACGCACCAAGCGACGTAGGCGTTGTGCCCAAAGTGGTGGAAGCCGGGCAGTCCCGCGAACGAGAGGCCGACCACGTCGAACTCCGGGCAGGCGATCTGGTTCTGGTAGTAGACGTTCGGCGTGTCCGGCTGGCGGTGGGAATCGCCCGCGAGCAGGGGCCCCCCGGTACTCGTCTTCGATGCCGATACGGCCCAGCTGTTGCTGCCGGCGTCCGGCGGCTCGCTCTCCAGCGCCACGCGCAGGGGCGTCGATGCCGTGATGCGCATCAGCTCGGCGGTATCATCGGGCTCTCCCTCGAACTCGGCGCCGGTCGGAATCATTACGAGGTCGCCGGGCGCGTGGACCGGAAAGAGCTTCGCCGTTGCGTCCGGGCCCATGCGGTCGATCAGCCGTCCCCGCCACAGCTTGAACTCGAACGTTCCCATGAGCAGGTGCCGCACCTTGAACACCGCGAGGCCGTCCCAACCACGCCACGGCTCGGGCTGCTCGTCCAAGAGCGCGTACTCGACGGGAAGGCGGCCGCCGTTGTTCCCGACGCTCTCGACGTAGGCGTTGACTCCGGCCGCGTAAGCGTCGAGCATCGCGCGGGTGGGGTCGTCGATGGCGCCGTAGTCCGCTCTTGCGGATGCTTCAAGCCCCATGCGCCTGAAGAAGGCGTCCTGCTCGACGGCCTGCGGCCCGAGCCACTCGGCGGACCTTCCGTAGGCGCGATGGCGGTCCCAGTCCATCTGCCACAGCCGGTCCTGCGCGCAGAAGAACCCTTGGGCGAAGAACGCGTCGTGCGCCGTGCCGGCTCGGGCGTGGGGTATGCCCAGCGAGTCCCGATAAACGGTCACTTCGCCGTCAAGCCCGCGCAGCCACTGCTCGGAGCTCACGTCCGGCAGCGCGCCGAGCAGGTCTTGTCGTGAGAGCTTGGGCATTGCGCGCCTATCCTACGCCAAGGCGAAGGAGCATCGGCTGGCATCGCGGCAGGCCGAGAGGGGATAGGAGGAGCGGACTGGCAGGCGGCGAGGGCGAGAAGCGGCAAGACCAATGAAACCGGCAGCGTGTCGGCTAAGGCTTGTTGTGAGAGCTTGGCCATAACGCGCGGCCATGTTACAGCGTAGGATTGCGGTCGCGCCGTTAGGGAGGTGAGGGGATGCCTGAGCTGCGGAAGATTGGCTTCATCACGTTTGGGGAGAGCGCCGCCGTCGCGCTCGCCAAGGCCGGTGGACTGATGGAGCGCGAAGGACTCGACGTCGAGGTGACGCTCACGCCCAGCTCCACCGAGCAGATGCGCGGCCTCATCCAGGGGCGCTGGCAGATCGCTTCGACGGCGTTCGACAACGTTCTGGCGTGGTCGGAGCGCGAGGGGCCCGAGGTCGTGGCCATCGCCAAGGCCAGCGAGGGAGTCAATCTCCCGATGTACGTCAGGCCGGAGATACAGACGTGGGACGACCTGCACGGCAAGGCGCTGGCCGTCGACGCCGTCGACACCGCCTACGGCCTCGTTCTGCGGCGCATCCTTCAGGAGCACGGCTTGGAGCTGGACCGCGACTACACCTTCGTGCCCGCGGGCGCCACCGGCTACCGTTTCGAGTCCATGGAGAAGGGCGAGACCTACGCCGGCATCCTCAATCCTCCGTGGAGCGCCCGCGCCGAGGAGGCCGGCATGCGCCTGTTCGCCCGCCACGACGAGGTCGTTCCCGACTACCCCGGCGGGGCCTACGCGGTCAGCCGTCCGTGGGCCGAGGCGAACCGGGACGTGGTGGTCGCGTTCCTCCGCGCCCTCGCGGCCGCCGCGCGATGGGCGAGCGACCCGAGCCGCCGGAAAGCCGCCGCCGAGCTGGCCGCCGGGACGATGAGCACGGACCCGGGCCGCGCCGAGGTCGCGCTCTCCCGCCTGCCGGAGTCCCTCACCCTCGATCCGCAGGCCCTCGCCGTGCCCTTGGGGATACGCCTGCGGTTCGGCCTCACGCCTCCGCACGGGACCGACGTCGCTGGGTTCCTCGACACGTCTTACCTAGAGGCGGCCTTGGAGCCCTCATCCGGCTAGGAGAGCCATCGGGGCTTGGGCGGAGACTTGTGGAAGTCTGGGAACGGTGGGCTTCATGTGTGGTTTCGTCTTCTCACCCCCGCGACGCTATAGCCTCGTGGCGGGCCAGGAGGAGCTGAGCACGCTGGACGACGGGGACGTCAATCATCTTGCCGTCGAGCTGGAACGAGCCGCGGCCTGTTTTCTCGGCCTCGGCGTTCGCCTCGATGATCCGCTTGGCGAGCGCAACCTCGCTTTCGCCGGGGCTGAATGCCTCGTTGAGCACCGGCACGACGCTCGGGTGGATGCAGGACGCGCCTTCCAGCCCGAACCGCCTCGCCTTGAGCGCGACCTCCCGCACCGCGTCTAGGTCTTGGTAGTCGGCGACGGTGCCGAAGATGCCAAGGGCCATGACGCCCGCCGCCTTCGCCGCGTACACCGATTGCGTCTTCGGGTAGAGCAGCGTCTCCGCGTCCGGCTGCATCCCCAGCGACGAGGCCAGGTCCTCAGCGCCGATGGTGATGGCCGCGATGCGCGGACTCGCTTTCGCGATCTCGCCGATCTGGAAGAACGCCTCGGGAGTCTCGACCATCGCCAGGAACGCCGTCGCGCCGACGGTCATGCCGCGCTCCGCCTCTAGGTTCGACACCAGCTCGTCGAGGAGCTTGACGTGGTCCGGGCCGGCGATTTTCGGCAGGACGAGAGCATGGACCGCGGGCGAAACGCTCGCCTCGACGTCCCGCACGGCGAGGCGCAGGGGCTGGTTGACGCGCACGAGAACGTCCGCGCCCGCCTGTCCCACGCGCTCCGCGGCGGCCTGCACTCCCTCGCGCGCCGACGCTTTCTCCGCCAACAGCACCGAGTCCTCCAGGTCGAGGATGATGCCGTCGGCGCCCCGTTCGTGGGCCTTGGCCAGGTAGCGCTCGACGTTCGCCGGCACGTAGAGCAGTGACCGCCATACCGGGAATTTTCGTTCGTTGGTCATCCAATCACACCTCTCGCTCGCAGATTGGACAGCTCTTCGGGAGAGACGCCCGCGCCGCCGTATATCTCGTCGTTGTGCTGCCCCAGCGCAGGGGCGGGGTAGCGGAAGGTCCCCGGCGTCCGCGAGAGCCGGGGCAAGATGTTATGCGTGGGAACCGTCCCTACGTCATCGTCCGGCAGGTCGACGACCACCTCGCGCTCGACGACGTGCGGGTCATCGAGGAACTGGGCGATGTCGTAGACGGGCCCCGCGGTGACGCCCGCATCGTTGAACTCGGCGAGCGCCTCGTCCAGCCCGCGCTCGGCCACCCAGCCGCCTACGATGGCGTCGACCTCCTCGCGGTGCTTCACCCGCTCCGCGTTACTCCGGAAACGGGGGTCGCTGATCACGTCCTCGCGACCGACTACTCTGAACACTCGCTCGGCCATCGACTGGATCGACGCCGATAGGGCCACCCATTTGCCGTCCTTCGTCGCGTAGACGTTCCGGGGCGACGCCGTGTTCGACGCGCTGCCCACGCGCTGCTTGACGCTTCCGTCGAGCCGGTAGCCCGCAGCGTCGGCGCCCAAGATCGAGAAGACCGGCTCCAGGAGCGAGAGGTCGATCACCTGTCCCGTGCCGCCTTTCACCTCGCGCTCGCGCACCGCTATCAATACGGCCATCGCGCCGTACAGGCCCGCGGCCATGTCGGCCAGCGCCATCGGCGGCAGGACCGGCTCGCGGTCGGGGAAGCCATTGCGCGCCGCGAAGCCGGACATCGCTTCCACCAGCGTGCCGAACCCTGGCCTCTCGCGGTACGGCCCGGTCTGACCGAACCCCGAGACGCGCACGATGACCAGGCCGGGGTTGTCCGCGTGGAGGACGTTCGGCCCCAGCCCCATCTCCTCCAGCCGTCCGGGAATGAAATTCTCGACGAGGACGTCGGCGTCTTTGGCCAGCCGCCGGACGAGCGCCAATCCGTCGGCCTCCCGCAGGTTGATCGACACGCTCTTCTTGTTGCGGCAGTACGTCTTCCAGTGGGTCTGGATTGAACTGTCCCCCCACGCCCGCAGCGGGTCTCCGCTGGGCAGCGCCTCGATCTTGACGACTTCCGCCCCGAAATCCCCTAGCTGCAGGGTGAGCATGTTCCCGGCCACGAGGCGGGACATGTCGAGCACTCGCAGCCCGTCCAGCGGCCCGCGATTCTCAGGGTCGAACTGCTTGGCGTGAATCGTCATTACTCCGGCCCGTCTCCTCCTCGTCCCGTGATTCTACCCTTCCCCGACAGGCTCCCTCCTGGGGAGGATCGGATGTTCCGGGGGAGCAGATCACCTTCTTGATGGGGTTTCCACTCGTAAAGTTTGCGGAGGCATGTCGCTGAAAGGGGTACTTTCGCCTTCTTGATCGGGGCTGTTTAGCAGGCCACGGCCTGCTTCCCGCGATCAAGAAGGCGAGCGAAATGAAAGAAATTGTTCCGAGGCTCCGCCTAGTCCCCTCGCCTGTATGCGGGAGAGGACTAGGGGTAACTGTTTAGACTTGGTGAGCCCCTTCTTCCCGTTCTACCCCCCTGCCCCTCACTCTTGTGGGGGCAGCTTTGCCAAGAATCCATTTAAGAATCCATCCGCGGGAGGTGTTGGATTCTTGATCCACGGGGTGATAGACGGGTGGAAGGGCTTTAGTGTTCAGAATTCACGGGTTGACGTTTTCGGCGGCCTTTTCCGGTCCGGCGCCAGCTTCAGGGGTCTCGTGTGCGTGGGAGAGGAGATGAGCTTTCGGCCGGGTCATGCGAATCATGGTAAGGGGGAGGGAGCGTTGGGGGAAGGGGCAAGTGTCATACGCCCACAGCCCCCCCTCTCTAACTCTCCCCTGCAGACTCTCTAACTCTCCCCTGCAGACGGGAGAGCAACTGTGTTGGAAGTCAAGCCATCTGGGGGTCCCACGGAGTCCCGTGCCGGAGCATGGCGTTGAGGACCGTGAGCAGCTTGCGCATGCACGCGGTGAGCGCGACCTTCGGAGGCTTGCCCGCCTTGACCAGCCGTCCATAGAACTCCTTGATCACCGGGTTGCACCGCATTGCCGTGACCGTCGGCATGTAGAGGGCTGCCCTCACCTCCGCGCGACCGCCCCAACAGGTGCGCGCTCCACGGAACTTCCCACTGTCTCGCGCGAAGGGAGCCAGGCCCACCAGGGAGGCGACCTGCTTGTTGCTGAGGGCGCCCAGTTCGGGCAGGTCCGCGAGCAGGACGAAGGAGAGCGCCGGTCCCACGCCTGGGACACTGCGCAGCAACTCGTCGCGCTCCCGCCAGAGGGGGGACTCCCGCAGCCGCCGGGTCAGGTCCTCATCGATCTCTTCCAGCTCCTGGTTGAGGAAGGCAATGGTCCGGTCGATCCCGCGCCGCACCACAGGGGCCGCTTGTTTTCGGTGCTGTAGTTCGACCGTCCGCATGCGGACGAGCTGGCGGCGTCGGGTCACGAGGGCTGCGAGCTCCCGCGCCTCTGCGGGAACCGGCGGTTGAGGTTGGAGTTCGCTCACCTCGCCGAAGTGGGGGATCACCGCCGCGTCGAGCCGGTCTGTCTTGGCAGCTTCCCCTGGGCCCGTGCGAAGTCGCGCACGTGGCGGGCGTTCACCACGGCGACGGGGAGGCCAGCGGCGGCGAGGACTGCGGCCGGCAGCCGCTCGTGCCCGCCGGAGCGGGCTCTTGCTGCTGCCGGCGGCGGATGGGCTGCTGCTGCTCTGGGCCCGTCGGCGCCTCAAGTCCGCCGCAAACAAGCCCCTGCCCTAAGGCTTCCCCGCAGCAGGCGAGACCTTTGCTCAGCCCTGTCTTCTAAGGGCGTAACTCTTCCCGCTCGCCCGTCATGTTGTGGGGCGCCCCCACGCCTGCGGCCCCCCTCCCCTCTCCTAACCTCCCCCCGCAGCCGGGGGAGAGGACTTCGAGGGAATGGCGGGAGGGGGTTCCTGGATTCCCGCGTTTGCGGGAATGACGGGCTGGGGAAGCGGGTGACGGGGGTAGTTGTGGGCGACCGCTTCTCCTCCCCCGCGCTTCGCTGCGCTTGCGCGTCCCCTCCCGCAGACAGGAGGGGGTTCCTGGATTCCCGCGTTTGCGGGAATGACGGGCTGGGGAAGCGGGTGACGGGGGTAGTTGTGGGCGACCGCTTCTCCTCCCCCGCGCTTCGCTGCGCTTGCGCGTCCCCTCCCGCAGACAGGAGGGGGTTCCTGGATTCCCGCGTTTGCGGGAATGACGGGCTGGGGAAGCGGGTGACGGGGGTAGTTGTGGGCGACCGCTTCTCCTCCCCCGCGCTTCGCTGCGCTTGCGCGTCCCCTCCCGCAGACGGGAGGGGGTTCCTGGATTCCCGCGTTTGCGGGAATGACGGGCTGGGGAAGCGGGTGACGGGGGTAGTTGTGGGCGACCGCTTCTCCTCCCCCGCGCTTCGCTGCGCTTGCGCGTCCCCTCCCGCAGACGGGAGGGGGTTCCTGGATTCCCGCGTTTGCGGGAATGACGGGCTGGGGAAGCGGGTGACGGGGGTAGTTGTGGGCGACCGCTTCTCCTCCCCCGCGCTTCGCTGCGCTTGCGCGTCCCCTCCCGCAGACGGGAGGGGGTTCCTGGATTCCCGCGTTCGCGGGAATGACGGGCTGGGGAAGCGGGTGACGGGGGTAATTGTGGGCGACCGCTTCTCCTCCCCCGCGCTTCGCTGCGTCCCCTCCCGTCTGCGGGAGGGGGTTCCTGGATTCCCGCGTTCGTGGGAATGATGGAGGGCGCGGGAATGGCGGAGGGCGCGGGAATGATGGAAGGGTTGGGCCGTCTGTGGGAGGCGAGGGGTAGATGGGGCGTTCTTGCGCCTTTTGTTCGTTGACCGGCCTCGCGCGTCGCGCCTAGACTTGTTGCCGCGGCGTGGGCGGCGGGCCGGTCCGCCTTGCCCGCGTCTCCCACGCCTGGACCGCTACCGCAGAGGTGAGAGATGGCGCGCGCGATCTGGAGAGGCGCGATCAGCTTCGGGATGGTCGCCATCCCCATGAAGCTTTACATCGCGACCGAGAGCAAGGACATCGGCTTTGTCCAGTTGCATAGCGCGTGCCACTCGCGGCTGAAGCAGAAGCGCTGGTGCCCCGTCCACGACTACGAGGTGGAGTACGCCGACATCGTGCGCGGGTTCGAGTTCGCCAAGAACGAGTACCTGGTCATGGAGGAGGACGACTTCGCCAGCCTGCCGCTCAAGTCCACGCACACCATCGAAATCGTCCGGTTCGTCGACCTGAAGAGCATCGACCCCGTTCACTACGAGAAGAGCTACTACATCGAGCCCGAGAGCGTCGGCGTGAAGCCCTTCTACCTGCTGAAGAAGGCCCTGGAATCGACCGATCGGGTCGCCATCGCGAAGGTCGCATTGCGTCAGAAAGAGCACCTTTGCCTCGTGCGTCCGTACGACGACGGCCTCATCATGGAGACGATGTACTACCCCGACGAGATACGCAGCACGGTCGAGCTCGACCTCCCCGGCGAGGCCGAGGTGAGCGAAGCCGAGCTGCAGATGGCCGTGATGCTCATCGACCAGCTCACGGGCGAGTTTGAGCCTCAGGCCTATCATGACGAGTACCGCGGCGCGCTACAGCAGGTCATCGAGGCCAAGCTTGGCTCGGGCGCCCCGGTCTCCGCCGCCCCTGAGGCGCCGCAGGGCAAGGTACGCGATCTGATGGAGGCGCTCCGGGCGTCCATCGAAGCCGCGCGGTCTTCCGCTGCCGACCCGGGCGCCGCCGCCCCGGACACCGCCGACCTGGGCGCCGCTGAGAAGCGCGAGAGGGAAGCCTCCTAGCGAATGACCACCAGCCAAACAGCCCCGGCCCGCGCGCCCATAGCGCTCAATCTCGTTGAGCCGATGCTGCCCGTCGCGTCTGCCGAGCCGTCCGACTCCCCCGACCGTCTGTACGAGATCAAGTGGGAAGGCATCAGGGCCATCTCCGTCGTCGACTCTGCCGGCGTGTCGATGCACACGCGCGGCGGTAAGGACCTCTCTCCCGCTTTTCCCGAGATTGTCGCGGCTGTCAGCGAAGCCGCCGGAGGGGCCGACGTCGTGCTCGACGGCGAGCTGGTCGCCCTCAGCGACGAGGGGGTGCCCCAACGCCATGCCGTCGTCGAGCGCTGGCTGGCCGGCTCCCCGCTGCTCGCCCCTATCCCGGTGAACTACGAGATATTCGACATTCTCTACCTGAACGGCAGGCCCCTCATCGGCCTGCCCCTCTACGAGCGCAAGGCCATCCTCCACGACGCCATCCGCCCCAACGCCGCAGTCCACCTCTGCCACTTCGAGGAGGGCGAGGGAGTGGCTATGTACGACGCCGCCCGCGAGCTGGGTTTGCATGGCGTCGTCGCCAAGGACAAGTTCAGTCTGTACGAGCCCGGCAAACGTTCGCGCCACTGGCTCGCGGCGAAACACGCCCGGACGGCGAACCTCGTGGTGGGCGGGTACACCTTCGGCGGCAGCGAACAGCTTTTCAGCTCGTTGCTGCTCGGCGCCTACCAGGACGACGAGCTGCGCTACGTTGGCAGCGTGGTCGGCGGGTTCGCCAAAGGCGGCCCGGCCCTCGTGTACGAGATGATCTCGCAGCTCCACGCCACGGACTGCCCCTTCGACGAGGAGCCCTTCCTCGACCGCTTCTCGTACTGGTGCGCCCCTACGCTTGCCGTGGAGGTCGAGTACGGCGAGCGCACTCCCGACGGGGCTCTCCGCTTTCTGCTCTTCAACTCCCTGCGCCCTGACATCCCCCCGCGTCATTGCGCGGTCCCGATCTAGGGAGGACCCTCGCGCGGCATAGGACACCGGCAAGGAGGCGCGAG
The DNA here is from genome assembly GCA_965219425.1 of Dehalococcoidia bacterium. GTDB lineage: Bacteria > Chloroflexota > Dehalococcoidia > Lucifugimonadales > Australimonadaceae > S5-327. Next base: position 1,726,774 of record OZ244741.1, on the reverse strand, counting down.
CGCACGAGGACTCCGGCGCTCGCGCTTCAGCTAGGGCGTTTGCTGTCCTCCGCCCTGACCGCCCCCTTGGCCACGGCCCCGACCGGCGCCCCGGCCGCCGCCCTGACCCCCTCCTTGGCCACTGCCGCCTTGGCCCCGCAGCAGGCCGCCAAGGCCGCGTCCGCCGAGAGCGCCCGCGTCGCCGGCGATGACCGTCACGGCTTCGAAGCTCCCGTCGGCGGCGCGCTGCACGAGGATCGTGAGGTCCGCGCCCTCCGCGAATTCGTCCGCCGCCCCGGACGCCGTGGTCGTGATGCGCACAATTGTTTCCGGTGGGACGTTTACACTCTGGGGGCCGTCCTCCGTCTGCACCGAGAGGACGCCGTCGGCGTAGGAGACGACCGCGCCTGCCATCGTGACTGCGCCGCCGCCGAGCGCCGCGCCGAAGCCCGCTCTCAGACCTCCCGCGCCCATGTCGCCAATCAGGATGGCGGCGGAGGTCTGAGCGCCCGTTTCGTCTTCTCGGGCCAAGACCGTAACGTCGGCGTCGACGGTCAGGGCGTCCGCCGCTTCGGACGCTTGCCTCGTAATCGTGATCGTAGTCTCCGGGGCGACGGTGACGTCAACGGGGCCTTCGTCGGTGTCGAGGCGCAGCGCGGCGCCGCCGAACGACGCGACCGCGCCGGTGAGCGGCGTCGCATTGCGTGCGCCGACGCCGCCCAACGCCTGGGCGCCGCCTGCCGCTCCGGTCCCGGGCGCCAGTCCCGGAGGCACGTTGCCCGACTCGATCGCCTGCCGCAACTGAGCGCGCACCTGCGCCGCGCGTTCGGGATTGTTCTCCAGGTCTTGCCGCACGTCCTCCGGCATAGCCGCCAATACGTCATTCACGTCGACATTCTGTCCACTTCCCGGCGCGGATGCGCCCGGCGCGCCTGGGGCCACGAGTGCAGCAGTCTCGGGCGTTTCCTGCTCGTCGGGCGCAGGGACGATACGCTCGGCGCCGTACCCGGCGCCTGCGCCCACGGCGGCGACCACCAGCAGTGTGAGGATGAAGCCCTTGCGTTCATCGATATGAACCTCCCTCGCACGCTCGCGCAGAGCGTCCGCTAACCATTGGCGAATATCGTCCCGTCCGCCCTCCCGCGCACCCTGGATTCCCGCCTACGCGGGAATGACGGAGGGGGCGGGAATGACGGAGGGGGCGGGAATGACGGAGGGGGCGGGAATGACGGAAGGGGCGGGAATGACGGAAGGGGCGGGAATGACGGAGGCGCGGGAATGATGGACGGGGCTTACTCATGCCGGAGGGCCTCTATGGGGTGGAGCCGGGCCGCGCGGGCGGCTGGGTAGATGCCGAAGAACAGGCCAATCGCGGCCGAGACAACCAGGGCAAGGGCGGCGATGTCGGTGCTGAATACCGTCATGATCTCGGGCCCGAGGAAGCTGACGCCATTCAGGAGCCTCGATACGCCGACGCCCGCGGCGACCCCTAGGATTCCGCCGCCGATGCTGATGAGCACCGCCTCCGTGACGAACTGGGCCAGGATGTCGCGCCGCTTGGCGCCCAGCGCTTTGCGAATGCCGATTTCCCGCGTTCGCTCCGTCACCGAGACGAGCATGATGTTCATGATGCCGATGCCGCCGACAATCAACGAGATCCCCGCGACCGCTCCCAAGAAGACGGTAAGCGTGCCGGTAGTCTCGCTGAGCGTGTCGATAACCGACTGCTGCGTGGCGATTGTGAAGTCGTCCGAGTCCGTAACCTCGTGCCGCAGCCGCAGCAACGTCGCCGCCTCGCGCTGCGCCTCCTCAATGCGCTCTCCGTCGGCCTGCACGTTGATGGTGGAGACGGTGATATCGCCTTCCGCCGTGCGCTGTCCGCTCAGCCGGTAGAAGGCCGTGGTCAGCGGAACGAGCACCCGGTCGTCCTCGTTGCCGAACGAGTTTCCGCCCTTGCTTCCCAGCACGCCCACGACGGTGAAGGGGACGCCCGATATTGAGACGTCCACTCCCACGGGGTCGCGCTCGCCGAACAGGTCTTCAGCCGTCTGGGAGCCCAGCACCGCGACATTGTTCCTGTTCAGCACGTGCGCAGGCGAGATGAACTCTCCGGACAGCACCTCGAAGTTGCGCACCCCCGCGAACTCCGACGTGACGCCGAACACCTGCGTGGACGTCTCGGTCGCCTGGTGCGTCACGGACGCGAACAGGGATAGCTCCGGCGCGACCCTCACGATCGACGGCGTGAACACCGGGTCCGTCAGCGCCAGGGCGTCTTCCAGGGTCAGGTCGCCGTCAGAGGGATGGACGTAGAGGAGATTGGAGCCGAGCGACTCAATCCGGCTGGTGATCGTTTCCTGCGCGCCGCGTCCGATGGACATGAGGGAGATAACCGCCGCTACGCCGATAATCATGCCGAGGAGCGTCAGCGCGGTCCGCAGACGGTTCCCGCCTATCGACGACCACGACGTCCTGAATAGGGCGAAGGGCGTCACGGCGTCGCCCCCTCGGCCGGCCGGGCTTCGATGGGGTCGTCCACGGGAGCGTCGCCTACGATTCGGCCGTCTCGGACCGAGATTATGCGCCGCGTATGGCGGGCTATGTCCGCCTCGTGCGTAACGAGCAAGACGGTGAGTCCGTCTTCCCGGTTCAACCGTTGGAGGATCGCCATGATTTCGGCGCTCGACCACGTATCGAGCGCGCCGGTCGGCTCATCCGCCAGCAGAATGACGGGGTCCTTCACCAGCGCCCGCGCAATCGCGACGCGCTGCTGCTCGCCGCCGGACAGCTCGACGGGGCGGTGGCTGTGCCGGTGACCCAACCCAACGGAATCGAGCGCCCGCTTGGACCGCGTCCGCGCGTCCCGCCCGCCGCCATACAGGAGCGCGAGCTCGACGTTCGCCAGCGCGGTGAGCCGCGGCAGCAGGTTGTAGGTCTGGAAGACGAACCCAATCTTGTCGTTGCGGGTCTCGGCGAGCTTGGCGTCGCCCCAATCGCCCACCTCGTCGCCGTCCAGCCGGTAGCTGCCCGACGTAGGCGCGTCCAAGCAGCCGATTATGTTCATAAGCGTCGACTTACCCGAGCCCGACGGGCCTATAATCGAGACCATCTCCCCGCGCTGCACGCTCAGGCTGATGCCGTTCAGCGCCGGGACTTCCAGAGCGCCGAGGCGGTAGACCTTTCGCAGGTCCCGTATTTCGATGATTTCCATCGCTAGCGGCCGCCGCCACCGCCGCCGCCACCGCCTCTGAGCGCGCGCCTCCCGCCGCCTCCGCCGAAGACGGCCCCGAATCCGCCGAACCCGGCGCCCGCCGAGGCAGGTTCCGGCATCACCACTTGTTCTCCCACGGTCAAGCCGTCCAACACCACTACCCAGAAGTCGTTGCTCGGCCCGAGCGCAACGGCGCGTTCCTCAATGATTCCTGCCGTCGAGACGCGCACGGTCGGGGCCACGAAGCTGCCGGTTATCGAGGACGTGGGCACGAGCAGCACGTCCGCGAACTGGTCCAGCACAATCTCAGACGTAGCGCTCAGTCCCTCCCGCAGCGTGACGTCCTCGGGAACGTCAACCTGGATGGCGAGGGGGAACGTGACAACCCCAGACTGGCCGGCTTCGGCGGTCCCGATGTCGCTGATCGTGCCTGTCAGCGTTTGCCCCGCCAGCGCCGTCATGCTCACGGTCGCCTGCATGCCCTCTCGTATGGCGAGTACGTCGATTTCGTCCACGGCCCCGTCGATTTCGACGACGGACGTGTCCACGAGGTCGATCTGCGCCGCCGCTTGCCCCGACGCTTGGTTCGCTCGGTCCCCCGGCTCCATGGAGACCGCTTCGACCACGCCGGCGATGGGCGCGGTAAGCGTTGCGCTCGCGAGGTCCTCCTTTGCGGTCACGAGGGCTTGTTCGGCGACGGCCAGCTCCGTCCTCAGCAGCTGGACCGTAAGCTCATCGGCCTCGACCCCCGCCAACGCCTCCGCTAGCGCGTCCTCGGCGTCGGCCAGTTTCGTTCTCGCGAGGGCGGCGTCCACCTCGGCCGCCGCGAGGCCGAGCCGGTCCGGCGTGAGCAGCGACTGCAGGTCATTCTGAGCGTCGCGCAGCTTGACCTCGGCGTCGGCCACGGCCTTTTCCAGGCCGGCTTGCGTCAGGTCGTCGAGTACGGCGAGCGCTTGCCCGACGGTCACCGCGTTGCCCTCGACCACGAAGACCTCGCCGACCTCGCCCGCAATTCCGAACGCGGCCGTCTCGCTTTCGGCTTCGTCCGCCGCCATGTCCACGAGCTCAATCAGCACCCGCGCCTGGTCCGCCTGGTCTCCGGGCTCCATGGCCACTGTTTCCACGAGGCCGGCAATCGGGGCGACCAGCGCCGCGCCCGCAAGATTCTCCTTTGCCGTCGTCAGGGCCTGCTCCGCGACTGTGACCTTCGTCCTGAGCAGCCTGATCTCCAGGGCGTCGCCGCCAGCCAGCGCCTCAGCCAGCGCCGCGTCCGCGTCGGCCAGCTCGGCTTGGGCAAGGGCCACGTCCGCCGCCGCGGCGGCGAGGTCCAAGGGGTCGGGGCTGAGCAGTGCAGCCATGGCGTCTTCGGCTGCGGCCAGGTCATCCTCGGCCTTTGCGATGGCGGCTTCCGCGGAGAGCCCGCTCCGCGACGCCGCCACCACCGTCGTCGAGAGAGCGTCTCGGGCGTCGACGAGGACGGCCCAAGCGTCAGTCATCTCCCGCTCGGCGCACGCGACTTGGAAGAGGACCTCGTCATCTTCGCAGGTCCCGGCGACGGCGCCGGGAAAGAGGGTCAGCCATGAGTAGAGAGTCGCCTCGTTCCAAGGCGTCGCCGGGTCGTTGTCCGGGACGTTGATGACTCCGCTGTCTCCCCTGAGCGGCGACTGGTCGCTGAAGAGGGCATCCAGGTCCGCTCCCCATCCGGTGAGGAGCGTTGCGGGGTCGACGTTCAGCTCGCTTTCCGTAAGCCTGATTCCGAGCCAGCGGCGGAAGGTTTCTGCGTAGGCGTCTTCGGCGTCGGTCACCACGTCTTGCGCGTCGTCTACGTCTTCCGCCGAGTCCTGCTTGGCCGCGGCCAAGTCGGCTTGGGCGTTGGAGAGCGCCTCAGCCGCGGCGCCTACATCGGCCTGGGCCTCGGCGACCTCGGCGGGCGTTGCTTCGCTCAGGTCGGCCAGCGCATCTTGGGCCTCACGCAACGCTATGCGGGCCTGCGCCGCCGTCTCCGCCGCTTTGGCGCCCGCGACCGCGTCGGGCCCAGCCAGCGCCGAGGCCAGCGCCTCGGAAGCGTCGCGCGCCTTAACCTCGGCATCGGCGATGGCCTTCTCGAGGGCTGCAATGGTCGAGCCGTCGACGACCGCGAGCTCCTGCCCGGCGGTCACTCTGTCGCCCTCGGCCACGAAGACCGCCGCCACCTTGCCCGCAATGTCGAATGCGGCGGTCTCGCGGATGATCGACGGGTTGACGATCTCTATCATCGCCGATGCTTGGTCGGCGCGGTCCCCGGGCTCCATGGCCACCGTCTCAACAACGCCGGCGATAGGGGCCCTCAGCGTCACGGTCGCGAGCTCCGCCCTCGCCGTCGCCAAGGTCTGCTCCCTCACGACGATGTCGGCTCTGACCAGCTCCATATCCAGCGCGTCGGCGTCGGCCCGCGCTTCCGCGAGCGCCTCCTCCGCGTCGGCTAGCTCGACTCGCGCGAGGTCCACTTCCGCCTCCGCCAGCGCGATTGCGTCAGGGTCGGTCAGCGCCTCGTCCAAAGCGTCGTCCAACGCCTCCCTGGCGTCGCGCAGTTTGACCTCCGCCTCGGCCACGGCCATTGCGAGAGTCGCCTTGGTCGAATCGTCGACGGTTGCGAGGGGCTGTCCCTCGGTCACTACGTCGCCCTCGACGACAAAGACTTCGGCCACCTCGCCCGCAATGTCGAAGGCGGCAGTCTCACGGTTGGGGAAGACGACAGTACCGCTTGTCGAGATCGAGTCGATGAGGGCGCCAACGCTAGCGGCCACCAGCTGCTCCCCTTCAGCCAGGCCCACGCTCGTTGCCGAGTCGGCGGACCTGGCGAACGCGAACGCTCCTCCCGCGGCGGCGGCGAACGCCACAATCAGTGTTGCTATCTGCCACGCGAAGAACGGCCCGGCCTTTCTCGACAACACGCTCATTCCGCCTCCACGCCCATTTCAACCTCTCCTCCGCCGAAGGAGGACATCTTCCTATCCGCGTCTCCCGTCACTGGGGAGGATCGCGTGGAGAGCCCTCTGCGATAGGCAGCTCGAACGTGAACGTGCTGCCCGATCCGATGGCGCTCGCGACGCTGATTCTTCCGCCATGGGCCTCGATCAGCTGCTTGGCGATGGTCAGGCCAAGCCCGGCGCCGCCCGTGGCCCGCGCCCGCGACGGGTCGACCCGGTGGAACCGGTCGAACACCATCGGGAGCTCCGACTCCGGTATGCCCTCCCCGGTGTCGCTGACCGCGACGCGCGCCCAGCCCCTGTCCACGCCAACGGTCACGCCGACCCTACCGCCCCGCGGCGTGTGCTGCATGGCGTTCTCGATGAGGTTCGATAGGGCCTGCGCGATGCGCGCTCCATCCATCTCGACGATTGGCCCAGGCCCCGCGTGCGCCTCAATGCTGACTCCTGTCGCTTCAGCGCGAGGACGGATCGCGTCCACGACGCTCCGCACGAGCGCGGCGACGTCACCCGGCTGCGGGTCCAGCCGGAGCGCCCCCGCGTCCGCCAGCGCCAGCAGGCGCAGGTCCTCGATGAGATGCGCGAGATGGAGCACCTGCCCATGAAGAGTGTCGAGCGTGGCGTCGTCGGCCTGGACGAGGCCGTCTTGAAGGGCTTCGACATAGCCCTGGATATTGGCGAGCGGCGTGCGCAGCTCGTGGGCGATGTCCGCCATCATGCCGCGTCGCTGCTGCTCCGTATTCTCTAGGCGCTCCGCCATTGCGTTGAACGTCGCGCCGAGCCGGCCGAGCTCGACATCGCGCGTCACGGGGACGCGCTGGCTGAAGTCCCCTTGGCCGAGCCGCTCGGCGGCGCCAGTCAGCTGCCTCACGGGCCTGAGCGCGCGGCTGGACATCCACGTGAAGAGAGCGATTCCCGCTACCCCCGCGCCTAGCCCGGTCCACAGTAGGAACCGGTCCATTCTGGCGATGATCGACGCGGCTTGGGGCTCCGGCGGGATCAGCGTCGAGTCGGCGGCCTGGAAGGCAATCGTGCCGATCTGGCGGTCGCCTTCCAGCACAGGCAGCAGGTTGAAGTCGCGCCGGGGCAGGGGCCGGCGACCGTCGCGGAGGAAGTCTCGCAGCCTGCGATCGGCGGAGTCAGTCTCGGCTATGACTTCGCCGGTGTCGTCGGCGACGACGATATCGATGCCGTAGAGGGAGGCGGCCTGGTTGATGAGGGGCCTGAAGCCCTCCTCCTCCGTTCGGTCCCGTAGCAGCCGGTTAACGGCCCTTTCGAGCCGCTCCTCACGCACGGACGCCAGCGCCTCATCAAAGTGCTCGGCCTCGTTCGCGGTGGTGTAGCGCGCGTAGGCGCTCACGCTCCCCAGGGCGATGATGAGGACTATCGCGAACCCCGCGATAAGCCTGAACTGCAGGCTGAACAACCAGTTACGCATCCAGTTACGCATGGCCGAACCGGTATCCCGCTCCGTACACGGTCTGGATATATCGTGGCCTTTCGACCGGTCCCTCGAGCTTCCGTCTGAGGTTCGCGACGTGGGTGTCCACTGTCCGGTCAAACCCCTCAAAGTCCTCGCCGAATACGCGATTGATGAGGTTGTCGCGGGAGAAGACGCGCCCAGGCTCTTGCATCAGGGTCGCGAGCCGCCGCAGCTCGGTCGGCGTCAGCTTTACTTTGCGGCCGTCCGTCTCCGCCGTATGGCGCTCCACGTCGACGGTCAGCCCGTCGCTCGACATTCGTCTTGGCCCCTGCTCCGCCGCGAACTTGCTCGTACGCCGCAGCACCGCCCGCACGCGCGCCGCCAGCTCCCGTGGGCTGAACGGCTTGGTCAGATAATCGTCGGCTCCGAGGTCGAGTCCTCGCAGCCGGTCTTCCTCGTCCACCATCGCCGTCAGCATCACGATGGGGACGTTCGACTCCTCGCGCAGCTCCTGGCACACCGTCAGACCGTCGACCTTCGGAAGCATGAGGTCGAGCACGACCAGGTCAGGCCGCCTCTCGCGGGCCACGTTCAGCCCCTCTAGGCCGTCGGACGCCGTGAGCACGCGGTAGCCGTCCCGTCGCAGGTAGAGGCGGACGAGGTCGATCGTGGTGGGATCGTCTTCGACTATGAGGACGGTGGCGGCCATGATTCTCCCAGGGGCTCATCGAATGGGATAGCGGATAATCATGATGCAATTATGAAGATTACGTAACGGCCTTGCGGAGAGGAACGATTCAGACGTTTGGCGGCGGATTCTAGGTCCGGGCAGGCGAGGAGTTCCCTGTCGCACGACGCGGCCCGTGTGCTCTCCCCTGCGTTTGCGGAGTATGATGCGGGCGCTACGCCAGTTCACTCGGCCATATCGGAGGAGATAGCGCGATGTCTAAGAACGGCTTCCTCATTTTCGATAGCGACATGCACGTCATGGAGCCGCCCGACCTGTGGCAGCGATACATCGACGACAAGTACCGGAGCCAGGCTCCGATAGGCGTCACCTCCGAGAACGTCCGCGACCTGCGGGTCCAATGGCCGGACCTCCCCGGCCGTATTCGGGGGGGCATCAACCTCGTCGGCCACAATTACGAGCGCAACCAGAAGCTGTACAAGTCGGACTCCGGGCGCGGCTGGGTCTCCGAGGTGCAGCTCGAGGCCATGGACACCGAGGGGATCGACGTCGCGGTCATGTTTCCGAGCCGCGGGCTGAGCGTGCTCACCCGCCCCAACATGGACCCCGGCTTCGCGGCCGCCATCGCCCGCGCGTACAACGATTGGATGTACGACTTCTGCGCCATCGATCCCAACCGCATGTACGGCGCCGGCATGATCTCCGTGTACGACGTCAACGACGCCGTCGCCGAGACGCGCCGCGCCGTCAACGAGCTCGGCTTCAAGGCCGTGTTCGTGCGCTCCAACGTCGTGGTCGGCAAGACTTGGCACGACCCCTACTTCGAGCCGCTGTGGGACGTTCTCGAAGAACTCGACGTCCCCATCGGATTTCACGAGGCTAGCGGCTCCATGTCGAAGCAGGCGGGCGAGCACTTCGACAACTTCATGCTGCGCCGCATCTACTCCCAGCCATTCGAGCAGATGATGGGCCTGGGCAGCTTCATCGGCGGCGGCATCCTCGAAAAGCACCCGAAGCTGCGAGCTGCGTTCCTGGAGGCCAACTGCGCCTGGCTCCCGTGGCTCCTGTGGCGCGTCGAGGAGGCCCACGAGCGCGAGCTTGACGCCTATATGCCGGAGCTGACCGAGTCTCCGACGGAGCTGTTCAAGCGCCAGTGCTGGGTCTCCATCGAACCCGATGAGACGCCGGCCAAGTACACGCTCGACTTCATCGGCAACGACCAGATCGTCTTCTCGACGGACTACCCCCACGGGGACTCACGGTACCCCGAGGCAGTCGACGCGTTTCTGGACCTCGACATACCGGACGAGGACAAGCGCAAGATCCTCTGGGACAACTGCGCCCGGCTCTACAAGGTGGAGGCCCCCGTCGCGGTGTAACGAACACAGGAGTGCTTAGGGGGCAGGAGGAAGTGGTGCCGAAGGCCGGAGTCGAACCGGCATGAGGTTGCCCTCAACGGTTTTTGAGACCGTCGCGTCTACCATTCCGCCACTTCGGCAATAGACCGATTGTAGTAAAGCGCGCTCCGAGCCGATAGTCTGCTCTTGCTCTTTTCCCAGAGAGAGTCCGGGTCGTCGTCGGCTTCTCCGCCGGAGATGGAAAAAGGCAGCCGCCTGGCGGCTGCCTTCGGATGTCTGAGTGGAGCGGAAGACGGGATTTGAACCCGCGACCTTCTCCTTGGCAAGGAGATGCTCTACCCCTGAGCCACTTCCGCCCTATTGCCGGCGCTGGCGCCAAGGCCCGGATTCGCGCTGACGGCGCCTCGGCACGAACCGCGCCTCTTCCAGCCACTGCTGGTGCCGAGGCCCAGATTCGAACTGGGGACACCAGCATTTTCAGTGCTGTGCTCTACCAACTGAGCTACCTCGGCCCGTTCAAAACATGCTACGGAGCGTCCTTGAGGCCTGTCAAGCGGACGGATTGCTCTCCGGATGGCCATGGCCTGGCTGCGGTCCCTCTCTCATCGCCTCCGGGAGCCCGGGACAATGCCGGTGGTCTAGGCGGCAGCCCGGCGCTGCTCGAGCAGCACGGCGGCGGCGTTCATGTCCATGGGGCGGCCGCACTGGATGCAACGGTACTCTAGTCCGTCGATCTCTTCCCAGCGGTTGACGTCACCGCCGCAGTTTGCGCATGCCTTTACGAGAATCGCTGTCATCTTCGCTTTCCTTAGCGCTAGCTCCGTTGGAGGGGAGAGGGGGCTGCTGTTCCGCTATCCCGGCGGACTCCCAGACCCCCCACTCCACTCGTCATAGTGATGGTAGGAGGGGGAGGATGGCGGCTTAGGCGGCCGCCATCTCCATCTCGTTCGCTTCAACAACCTCAAGGGTCTCGGTCGTCAGGGCCAGGACGTCGTATCGGGACGCCAGAGCAGTGCGGACGTGGTCGGCCATCTCGGAGGGCCGGCCCTCGTGCCTGCCCGCGATGGAGCAGTAGGCCAACCCCTCTTCAAACGCGCGGTATAGAGAAACAATCATCTTAAGCATCTTTGCCTCTTCCTTCGTGTTGGTCCGGCAATCCTTGGTGGCGCCACGATCTAGCCGACAGATGTCACTATACGCCATCTGAGCGACGAAATCAAGCTATATGATTACGAATATGTGGCAGCTAGGTTAAGAGTCTGTGTCAGTACCGGCCATCCAGACGGAGTAAGGCCTGTCCCAGGACACGAACGCCGGTTACCATGTCGTCGAGCTCAGCCCACTCCTCCGGGCAGTGGCTGCGGCCGTCTCTACAGGGGATGAACACCATGCCGACGGGGGCGACGGGGGCGAGGCGCGCGGCGTCGTGAGACGCGCGGCTGGGCAGGCGCATAACTGGAATTCGTAAGTCTTCCGCCGCTTTCGCAACTACATCCTGCATGTCCGGGGGCACCAGCGCCGGTTCCTCTCTGTGGCTCCATTCGAGAGTGGAGCGCAGCCCGCGCCGCGCCGAGATTTCACGCAGCGCGCGCTCGATCTCCTCCATCGCCCATGTCAGCGCCTGGTTCTGCGTGCTCCGGACTTCCACGGTCATGTCCACGCGGCCGGGGACGACGTTGACCATGTTCGGACTCACGCGCAGGAAACCGACGGTCCCGACGCTTTCCTGCACGATGTCGGGCGTGCTCACGGTCCTCTCCACTGCCAAGGTCAGCTCCGCCGCTCCCGCCAGCGCGTCTCGCCGGTCTGCCATCGACGTCGCCCCAGCGTGATCCGCGAGGCCGGTAAGCGATACGACGGCACGGCACGGCGCGGCGACGACCGTCACGACGCCGATATCGAGACCGGCGCGCTCGAGGACAGGACCCTGCTCGATGTGCAGCTCCAGGTAGCCGAAGATGTCGCCGGGCTCGCGGCGAACGCCAGCCAGGCGCGACGGGTCGCCTCCAAGTCTGGTGATTGCTTCCGGCAATGTTTGGCCGAAAGGCGTTGACGCGTCGGCGACCATCTCGGCCGTTACGTCACCCGCCATGATGCGGCTCCCGAGCGGGCTTAGACTGACCACTGACGGCTCCTCGCAAACGAAATCGACAATGTCCAAGGGTCGCGACAGGCTTATGCCGGCTTCTTGGATGCAGCGCGCCAGCTCCAATGCGCCGATTACGCCGACAATGCCGTCGAACCGCCCGCCCGCCTCGACGGTGTCGGTGTGCGAGCCCAACATGAGCGCCGGGCCCTCGCCCTGTCCCAATCTGCCGACGAGGTTCCCGGCGGCGTCGACGCGGGTGTCCAGACCGGCCTCGCGGAAGCGGCCAGCAAGCCACTCGCGAGCGGCGTAGTACTGAGGCGAGAAGGCGCGGCGCGTGTAGGGCAGATCGGGGTCCGTGAACTCGGCGAGGCGCCAGAGGTCGGCCTCCAAGCGGTCGCGGCGCACGTTCAGCGGGGCAGGGGGGTTCGTCATCGCCTCTCTCCGTTCTCCTAACGAAGGGGGATGGTAGCATGCCTTTCCGCGAAGCCTCTCCGTTCATCCCGTCCCGGAGAAAGCCATGACCTGGGTTACGGCGGTGTTGATCAGCACGTCGTTGTTCGCCGTCGTCACAGTGTTCGACAAACGCCTCGCGACGAACCTCTTTCCGAGCGCGGGCTCGTTCAACGCGGCCTTCGGGCTGCTGCAGGCGGCCATCGCCGTGGTCTACTTCTCGGCAGTGATACCGACGGTGGGGTTCGACGGCGGCGCGGGCGTCCCGTGGGCCATCGCCAGCGGGCTCTTCTGGGCGTTGGGACTGTTCCTCTTCTTCCACGGCCTGCGGCTGGAGGAGGCGTCGCGCGCCGCGCCCATTCAGCAGATCGGGCCCATCTTCGCCGCGGTCGTCGCTGTCGTTTTCCTGGGGGAGGCGCTCACGCCGTTTCAGTGGGCGGCGGTCGTCGTGGTGGTCATGGGCGCGGCGCTCGTATCGACGCGGCCGGAGGAAAGGCTGTTCCGCCTGGCCCGCGGCAGGGCGTTCTTTATCCTGCTGGGTGGCAGCTTCTCGATCGGCATGGCGTTCATCGCGAGCGAGCAGGCCACTCACGAGATGAACGTCTGGGGCATCCAGGCGATACGCGCCGCCGCTATGTCCGCAGGCGTCCTGCTGCTCTCCATGCGGCCCACGACTTTGCGCCAGCTACGCAGCGTAAGCGGCAGCGTGGGGGCGTGGGTGAATCTCTTGATCGCGGAAGGGCTGCTCGCTCCCATAGCTGCGCTGATGTTCGTGATCGCCCTGAGCCTCGGCCCCGTCTCCTCCGTCAGCGCGGTCTCGGCCTCGCGGCCCATGTTCGTGCTCATCCTGGGCGTGCTGCTGAGCACGAAGTACTGGGACCTGCTGCACGAGCGCATCGACCGGCGGACGATAGGACTGAAGGCGGCGTCGATCGCGATGATTGTGGGGGGCGTCGCCGGGCTCACTTTGGGGTGAGCCGGGGCTTGTTCCGGGCGTTAGGCGTTGCCTATGCGCTCCACGTCGGCCTGCAGCTCCGAGACCGAGTTGATCAGGCCGCGTATGGTCTCACTCGTCCGGAGGCCCTGCTGTTCGAGGGCGCGGTGCTGTTCTTCGAAGGCCGCTACCCCCCGCCGACGGGCCGGACGATCTCGAGACGGTCCCCGTCCTCCAGCATCACATCGGAGAAGGTCTCGCGCTCCAGCACGTCGCCGTTTCGGGCCACCGCCACGTAGCGTCCAACGAACCCGAGTGTTTCGAGGTATGCGGCCAAGGTGACTGCAACCTCGATCTCGCGCTCGGCGCCGTTCACAAATAGCTTTAGCATCGCAAGCGGACTCCAGCCGGCCAGCCTTCATGGACCGCAGCCGTTAGCTCGGCGGCGGCCCGTCCTGGGTCCGGCGCTGCGAGTATCCCGCTGATAACGGCGACGCCCGAGGCTCCTGCGGCAATGACTTCTCCTGCGTTCGCCGCAGTGATCCCGCCGATGCCGACAACCGGCGCGTCGCTGACGTCCGCCGCCTCCCGCACGAGCCCCACACCTGCGGGGGCCTGGCCGGGATGGGTCGGCGAGTCGAACACCGAGCCAACGACCAGGAGGTCGACGCCCAGCGACGCTGCATCGTGGGCGCCCGTGGCGTCGTGCACGGAGCGGCCGATCAAGAGGGGACGGGACGCCGCCGCCCGCGCCGCTGCCACGGTGCGCGACTGCTCGCCAAGCTGCACGCCGTCTGCGCCTGAGGCCTCGGCCACGCTAACGCTGTCGTTGATGAATAGCAGCGCCTTGCCGTCTGTCGCCTCGCGCAGGCGCTTGGCCAGATCGAGCTGAGCGGCGTCCGGCAGGTCTTTCTCCCGCATCTGCACGAGGTTCACGCCGTTGCGCATTGCCTCTGCGACTGCGCTGACGAGCCCGTCAATGCCGTCGGCCCGCCGGCGGTCGGTGACCAGCGCGACGATGGGCAAGGAGAGAGATAGCTTCTCGCTCACGAAGTCCTCAGCTCGTCGCTTGGAGCACGCCCTCGAGGGGGCTGCTGGCCTGAGCGTACCGCTGCGTCTCGATTCTGCCGGCGAGGTAGGCCATACGTCCGGCCTCGACGCCCAGCTTGAACGCGGCCGCCATGCGGGCAGGGTCCTTGGCCCGTGCGATGGCCGTGTTCACCAGCACTGCGTCGGCACCCATCTCCATCGCTTGCGAGGCGTGTGACGGCACGGCGAGGCCCGCGTCGATAACGACGGGGATGCTGCACTGCTCGATGATGATCGATATCTCCTCGGCGGTGTGGATGCCCTGGCCTGAACCGATGGCCGAACCCAAGGGCATGACCGTCGCGCAGCCGACCTCCTCCAAGTGCTTGGCCAGCACCGGGTCCGCGTGGATGTAGGGCAGCACGGTGAAGCCGTCGGCTACGAGCGCCTTCGCCGCGTCCAGCGTGCCGATGGGATCGGGCAGCAGGTACTTCGGGTCGGGGATGACCTCCAGCTTGACCCAGTTGGGGAGGCCCAGGGAGCGCGCCAGCCGCGCAATCATGAGCGCTTCCTCGACTGTTTTGCAGCCCGCCGTGTTCGGCAGGACGGTGTAGCGGTCGGGGTCAATGATGTCGAGGACCGTCGGCTCGCCCGGGTTGTTGAGGTCGAGACGGCGGATGGCGACCGTGACGACCTCAGCGCCGGACGCGTCGAGGGACGCGACGAGCTCCTCGCTGCTGCGGTGCCGGCCGGTGCCGGTAAACAGCCGCGACGAGAAGGTGAAGTCGCCCACGCGCAGCAAGTCGTCAGTCATGGCCGCCTCCCGCAACTGCATCTCGAAGGCGCATACAAAAAGACCACTGCCCAGGGAGGGAGTGGTCTAGCAGCATTCCTCCGCTGGCATTACCCAGATCAGGTCGCCGGTCGCCCCGTCCGCGCGGGGCCTCTCAGCCGGGTCACACCCAGCTCCCGGTGCATATCGCCTATCACGCTCAGTCTAGCAAACCGCGAAAGGTCGGACAAGGCGGACTAGGGGAGCGTCCTCAGCGATTGCTCTCGGCCGGTCAGCCATCGGTTGGTCCCTCGGCTGTCGGAGCGAGGTGTTCGCCGAATACGGCATAGAGGACCGGGGTCAGCGCGGCTGCGGCCACCATGGCGGCTCCCGCGATGGCGACGGACGTGGAGATGGTCGTTAGAGCGGCAAGAGGACCGAACAGCAGCGGACCGAGGAACTGACCGGAGGCCCAGTAGATGCCGACGACGGCCATGAAGACGCCGCGCTGCTCTGGGGAGCTCACCGCCGCCGTTAGGCTGGTGTTGAATACGCGACCGGCGTTGAAGGAGAGACCGAGGACGAACATGAGCAGGACCGCGGCCCAGTACAGGTCGCCCCAGACCACGACGGCCATGAGCAGGAGTCCGTGGGTGCTCATCGTCAAGGCGTAGGCGGCGCGCTGGCCCACGATACTGAGGAACCGGGCGAAGGCGAAGCCGGCCAGCACCGCTCCCACATGGTGAATCGCCATCAAGATGCCGAAATCGTCGTCGTCGAAACCGAACTCCGTGAAGAGGGCGGCGCCGATGGAGCCGAGGATGGCGATTTGGAGGGACGTGCCGAAGGCCATGATTGCGGGCAGTGCGGTTGCGCGCTTGCGGAAGACGCCGGGCACAGGAGCGAGGATCTCACGGATGGTCCTCGCCGCGCGGGTTGACAGTTCGGGCATGACGGCGACGACGCTCATGCCGGCGATGGATAGGCCGGCGACGATCAGGAATCCCTGTTGATAGCCCCAGGTCGCGGCGACGATGCCGCCTCCGGCATTGCCCAGCAGTCCGCCCGCCGCGCCGAAACCGAAGAAGCGGCCCATCAAGGTTGCCGGGCGGTCCTCGTCGATGCGGCTGCCGTAGGACTGCGCCGAGGTCCAGTAGACGGCGCGGGAGCCTCCGAATAGCGCCTGAGCGAGCACCAGCCAGAGGATGGACGTGGAAAGCGCCAGTCCGAGGGAGCCGGCGACCAAGGCGGCAAGGCTGGCCTGTATGACCCAACGCTCGCCGAGCCTGTCGGAGAGGACCCCGCCGAACAGACGCAGGGAGACTTGGAAGAGGCCCTGACCGGCGATGATGACGCCCAGCCATCCCGGGTTGTAGCCGAGCGATAGGATGTAGAGAGGGACCAGTACAACGACGGCGCCGAGAGACAGGCTGTACGCGGTCGTTTGCGCGTAGAGCGCGGCTTCGGCGGCGCGGGCGCGGGGGGTAGGGGACATCGCCGGCATGGGCGCCGGGCCGAGGCCCGCTAGCCCTTCGTGGCCTTGAGCTCCTCGACCTCTTCGCGCAGGACCTTCATTTCACGTCGGAGCGTTTCGATCTCGCGCCTGATTTGCTTGATTTCGACCTCGACTACCGTGACATCCGCCTTGCTGACCATGTTCCGCTCCTCGTTAGCTGCTCTTGCTCGGTTGACCTTGGCCTCGGAACGCTTCGCCCCGGGGCAGGCGCAGGTTGTAGCCGTCCTTGGATGCGAAGACGGACGGAAGCCGCTGGGCATCCTTGCCGCATTGCGGGCACTCGGCGGCGCTCCCGGCCTCGCTCATGGGGCGACGGGCCTCGAACTCGGTCCCACAGCTCGAACAGCGGTACTCGTACAACGCCATCTCTCGCTCACCTCCTGATTGCAACCCGTATAGCCTATCGCGCGGCGGGGCCATTTTGCACCACCCGGATTGGTATGCTCTTGCAATGGAGCTTGGAGCAGTCTTCTTCGACCTCGACGGCGTGCTCATCGATAGCTTCGAGGCCAACCTGGCCCTGATGAACGACGCGGCGGCGGCGTTCGGGTACCCGCCCATCGAGCGGGAAACCGCGCGAGCGTTCTTCGGGCAGTCCGTCCGGGAAGACGTCGAGCGGTTCTATCCCGGCATGAGCGTCGAGGTCGTGAGGGACTTCTTCACGGAGCACTACGCGGACCGCGCCGGGCTGGTGGAAGCGAAGGCCGGGGCGCGGGAGGCGCTCGACGCCCTGGACGAGCGCGGGTTGATGTCCGCGGTGATTACGAACACCCAAGCGTCGATAGCCCGGACGGTGCTGGAGGAGAAGGGGCTGATTCCGCACGCGCTGGTGGGGGAGGACGACGTGGCGAGGCCGAAGCCGGCGCCGGACATGGTGTTCCGGGCTTGCGAGGTGCTCGGCGTGCCGCCGTGGGAGGTCCTCGTCGTGGGGGACTCGGAGTACGACCGACGTGCGGCGGAGGCGGCCGGGAGCCTGTTCGCCGGCTTGGGGACCGGCGGGCACTTCACGATCGCGGACCTTTCGGAGGTGGCGGCAATCGTGGACGGCGCCGGCCCCTCGCGCTAGGCGGGGGACTTGCAAAACCCCTTCGGTCATTGCTTCTCCCATCATTTCTCCGAAGTCCTTTCCGTCGGCCAAGACCTTGCGCGGCTCCCACTCCGTCCGCGGAACAGGTGGGAAAGTTGCGCTGCTGTTACGAGTAGGAAGCTCCCCACCCGTTCATCCCCTTACGAGTGAGAACTTCCCCGAAAAACATGGAAAATCAGCTGTTTCGGGGAATGTTTTCATGGCCATGGCCTGTTTCCTGGGTCTTCGAACTACTTCCCCACCCATGGTGTTTTGTATTTCATGCGTCCCCGGCCCGTTTTCAGTCTCCCGCGCAGACAGGGGAGGGAACAAGTCCGGCTCCGGTGGTTGGGATGCTGCGGCCCTAGGAATGACGACACCCCGACACTTCATTGTAGGGTAGGCAGGGGTGTTCGGTGAAGGGGCAAGTGTCGTTGTGCGGCGGCGGTGAGAAGGGTGGAAGGGGCGCTTCTCCTGCACCGCGTGTCGCTGTGCTCGCGTGTCCCCTCCCGCAGACGGGAGGGGAGTTGGGGCGGGGTTCCCGCCGATTGCGCGGGCGGGAGGCCGGGTGAGATAAGCTGGCGCGACCGATGGGAGAAGCATGGCCGACGTTCGCAATCATTTCATCACTGCTGCTGAGGCCTACCTCGAGGCGTTGCGCCAGGTCAGGGCGTCCGGAGGCGCGACCGGCGAGCTGTCCACCTATCCGGCGCTGTCGAACCTGCTGAACGCGGTGGGCGGCGTTCTCAAGCCCAAGGTGTTCTGCGTCGTGGAGATGGCCCAGCAGGGCGCCGGCCATCCCGACATCGGCCTGTACGGCGCCAAGCAGGCGCCGAAGGGGGGCCAGCCGCGCGAAGGCCAGATGCCCGAACGCGGCGTCGTCGAGGTCAAGTCCGCTGGCGACGACGCCTGGCTGACCGCCGACAGCGCCCAAGTGAGCCGCTACTGGGACAAGTACCGGCTCGTGCTCGTGACCAACACCCGCGACTTCGTGCTGGTCGGCGAGGACGCGGGGGGCAACCCGGCGAAGCTCGAGACCTTCAGGCTAGCGGAGTCCGCCGAGGCGTTCGATTCCCGGCTGGAGCGCCCACGGGCGTTTGCGAATGGCGTTGGCGCCGCTCTGGGCGAATACCTCTCTCGCGCCATGTCTTACCGCGCCTCCCTCGCTGAGCCCAAGGACCTGGCCTGGCTGATTGCGTCCTACGCCCGCGACGGCCTGGCGCGAGTCGAGGCGGCGGGCGGCGCTCCGTCCCTCGGAGTGGTGCGCTCCGCCTTGGAGGAAGCGCTGGGCGTCCGCTTCGAAGGCGATAAGGGCGACGCGTTCTTCCGCTCCACGCTGGTGCAGACGCTCTTCTACGGCGTCTTTTCCGCCTGGGTGCTCTGGGCGCGCCAGACTCCTCCGCCCGCCGGAGCGTTTGACTGGCGCACGGCTGTCTGGCATCTCCGCGCCCCGGTGCTCCGGGCGCTCTTCCAGCAGATCTCCGACCCCGGCCGCCTGCAACCCCTCGGCCTCGTCGAGGTGCTGGACTGGACCGCGGCGGCCCTCGACCGCGTGGACCGCTCCGCCTTCTTCGCTAAGTTCAATGAGGGCGAGGCGGTCCCCTACTTCTACGAGCCCTTCCTGAAAGCGTTCGACCCGGACCTGCGCAAGCAGCTCGGCGTTTGGTACACGCCCCCGGAGATCGTGCGCTACATGGTCGCCCGCGTCGATCGAGCGCTGAAGGACGACCTCGGCATCGCCGACGGGCTGGCGGGCGAGAACGTCTACGTGCTCGACCCGTGCTGCGGCACCGGCGCCTTCCTCGCCGAAACGCTGCGCCGCATCGCCGCCAATCTGGAAGGACGCGGCTCAGGGGCGCTCGTGGGCGCCCAGGTGAAGCGGGCGGCGATGGAGCGCGTGTTCGGCTTCGAGATTATGCCCGCCCCCTTCGTCGTCTCTCACTTGCAGATCGGCCTCGCCATGCAGTCCCTCGACGCGCCCCTAGCGGACGACGGAACGGAGCGCGCTGGCGTCTTCCTCACCAACGCGCTCACCGGCTGGGAGCCGACCGTGCAGAAGCCATTGCCATTCCCCGAGCTGGAGGAGGAGCGCGACCGCGCGGACCAGGTGAAGCAGGACAAGCCGGTGCTGGTGATACTGGGTAACCCGCCCTACAACGGCTTCGCGGGCATGGCGGTGGAAGAGGAGCGTGAACTGTCCACCGCCTACCGGACGACCAAGCGCGTACGGCGGCCCGAGGGCCAGGGGCTGAACGACCTCTACGTCCGGTTCTTCCGCATGGCGGAGCGGCGCATCGCGGAGAAGACGGGCCGGGGCGTCGTCTGCTTCATCTCCAACTACTCCTGGCTCGACGGCCTATCGTTCACCGGCATGCGGGAGCGCTACTTGGAGGCGTTCGACGTTATCCGCGTCGACAACCTCAACGGCGACAAATACGCGACCGGCAAGACCACGCCGGACGGCGGTCCCGACCCTAGCATCTTCTCCACGCCTGACGACCAAGTCGGCATCCAGGTTGGGACGGCCATCGCGACGCTCGTGCGCAAGGCCGCTCACGCGCCAGCGCAGGTGGTCGGCTTCCGCAACCTGTGGGGACAGGCCAAGCCTGAGGAGCTGACCGCGACGGCGGCGGCGGCGCCGGATGCGCTCTACGACGCCATCGAGCCCGATTTGGAGCTTGGCCTGCCGTTCAAGCCGATGGCGGCCAGTAGCGCCTGGTCCGACTGGCCCTCGCTGACCGACCTGTTCCCGACGTCGTTTCCAGGAGTCAAGACCAGCCGCGACAGGTTCCTCGTCGACGTCGACCTCGATCGTCTGAAGGCCCGGGTTGCTGACTATTTCAATGCTGAGTTGAGCCACGAGAAGATCGCAGGGCTTCATCCGTCGGTGATGAATGCCATGACGCGATTTGATTCCAGCAAGGTGCGAGACGCTTTACTCAAGCGCGGCGGTCCAGCTGAGGCCGGGTTCGTCCGCTACGCCTACCGACCGTTCGATACGCGATGGCTCTACTGGGAAGCAGACGGCGGGTTGCTCGACCGCCCACGTCCCGAATACAAGCCGAATGTGTTCGAGAGGAACCTGTGGCTGGTTTCTCAGCAGAAGCCGCGCAGGGAGTGGTCGCCTCCCCAGGTCATTGCACACATTGGGTGCCTAGACCTTATGGACCGGGGAGCCACCTGCGTCCCCGCCTGGGTTGAAGACCAAGGACTCGCGCTCGGCAATGTACCGCCGGAGCGCCGCCCCAATCTATCGGACGCCGCCCAACGCTACCTCGACAAGCTCGGTCTGGGCGTGGAAGACCTGTTCCACCACGTCATCGCCGTGCTCCACGATCCCGCCTACCGGGAGGCGAACGCGGGAGCGCTGCGCATGGATTGGCCCCGTATCTCCCTTCCGGGGTGGCCGGACGGCCAGGCCCCCGGCGCGGCGGACGAGCTGGCGGCGTCGGCGGTGCGCGGGCGGGAGCTGGCCGCGCTACTCGACTCCGACACGCCCGTTTCTGGCGTCACGGAAGGTGCGCTGCGCCCGGAGATCGCCGCCGTCGCCGTGCCGTCGACGACCGACGGCGGCAACATGACCGGGGGCGATTTCGCGGTCACGGCGGGCTGGGGCCACTTCGGGCAGGGCGACGCCGTCATGCCGGGCCAGGGCCGCGTCGTGGAGCGTCCGTACGCCTCGGAGGAGCGCGCCGCCCTCGGCGATGCGGCGGGGACGTTCGGCGAGACCACGTTCGACGTCCACCTGAACGAGCGCGCGTACTGGCGCAACGTGCCGTCGGCGGTGTGGGAGTACAAGCTGGGCGGCTACCAGGTCCTCAAGAAGTGGCTCTCCTACCGCGAGCGCAAGATCCTGGGCCGGTCCCTCCTCCCCAACGAGGTGCAGCACTTCAGCGACACCACCCGCCGCATCGCGGCGATATTGTTGCGCACCTCGTCGCCATTGTGACACTTCCCCGTTGCGCAAACGACCTCCCCTTTCCTACCATTGCCGCTCATGGCCCAACCGCCCGCAATCTCGGCGCCCCGATGCCCCAACCGATCCCTGTCGCAAAGTGTCGGATTCATGTCGCAAAGTGTCGGGTTTCTGTCGCAAAGTGTCGCGCTACTGTCGCGCGCGAACCCCCCCAAGCACGAGTAAAAACTATGAGAATCCGACAAAATGCGACGGTTTTTGAAAAATCGTCGCTCACCTCACTCGTAGACCAGGGCATGTTACGAGTGCGCGGTGGGGGCGATTTCAGGCAGTACCGGGCAAATTCGCCCCAACCCGGCCTCCTGCGGGCCGCTTCCCTGAGCACCCTCGCGCTAGGCGGGGAAGGCGGCGACGAAGCTGTTGACGCCGACCGCTACGCGCTCGCCGATTTCGGCGTCGATGTGCAGGCCCATCACCGCGGTGAGCTCTTGGCCGGAACTGAGGCGGACCGTGACGACTTTGTAGACGCCCCGGAACTCGATGGACGTGACGATGGTCTCGGCGGATGGGCCGGTCTCGGGGCGGAGGCGGACGGTCTCGGGGCGGATGGACACCTTCACGGGACCGTTGGGAGGGTGGACGCCGCCGACGGGGAGCGCGCCGAGGGCGCAGTGCACGCGGCCATCGGCGAAGTCGCCGTCGAGCACGTTGGTCTCCCCGAGGAACTCCGCCACAGCCAGCGACGCCGGATAGAGATAGATGTCCTCGGGGACAGCGGTCTGGATGAGGGAGTTGCCGAGCATGATGCCGACCATGTCGGCGAGGCCGAAGGCCTCGTCCTGGTCGTGGGTGACGAAAATGGCGGTGGTGTTGGCTTCCCGGAGGATCTCGCGCATCTGGCTGCGAACGCGTTGGCGCAGGGCGGCGTCCAGGTTCGAGAAGGGTTCGTCGAGGAGAACAACCCTGGGGTTGGGAGCGAGGGCCCGCGCAAGGGCGACGCGCTGCTGCTGGCCTCCGGAGAGCTGGTGGGGCATGCGGAGGGCGGCGCTCGACAGGCCGACGAGCTCAAGCACGTCGTCGACCGTCTGGTCGCGGTGGCGGCTCCGCGGCACGCCGAAGGCGATGTTCTGGCGGACGTTGAGGTGAGGGAAGAGGGCGTAGTCCTGGAAGACCATGCCGACCCGGCGGCGCTCGGGAGGCGTGAACTTGTCCGGCGCGGCGACGACCTGCCCGTCGATCTCGACGATGCCTGCGTCGGGGTACTCAAAGCCGGCTATGAGGCGGAGCGTCGTGGTCTTTCCTCCGCCGCTGGGACCGAGGAGCGCAAGAAGGCTGCCGCGGGCGACCTCGAAGCTGGCGCCGCACACGGCAGGCGTCTCGCCGTAGGACTTCGATAGTCCGTCCACTCGGACGGCGGGGGCGAGGCCGTCGCCTCGTGCGGTCCGCTCCCGCTGGGAAAGCGTTATGAGCATGCTCACACGATACGTGTAAGCGAACCGTTGTGCAATGTGTGTACGAAATCAGGAGTCTCGGCGTCCTTCGCCGCCGGTCTCGCGCAGGCGTTGCTCGACGTCCAGGCCGACGAGCGCTTCTCGGATCGCGCGGGCCCGCCGCCGGTACGCGGCCTTGCCGATGGAGTGGCTGTCGTAAGCCTTCGCGAGGGACCGCGCCTCGGCGAGCAGGCTCTCTCGTGGGGAGGCGTCGGCGGGCCCTGCCCTCCTGCGCCGCGTGGACACGAGGACGAGTATGACGCCGCCTACGAGGGCGACGGCCGCGGGGACGGCGTAGAGGACGTACCAATCGCCCGCCGCCTCCCGGGCCCTGTCGAAGACGGACCTTACGGGCAGGCCGGAGACGGTGAGCTCGAGGAACTCGGCGGGCTCGATGTCCTGGCCTTCGAGGAGGCGGAGCAAGCGTCCGTTGAGCTCCGTGGCGCCGAGGTCGGCCAGACGCGGGGAGGCGGGAGAGGCGACGTCCACGGGGGCTACGAACCGGAACGACTCCGCGCCGAACCGCATGGTCCGCGAGAGGTCGAGATTGGGGTCGGCGCCGTCGTAGTCGAGGCGGTACACGAACTCGAACTGATGCGGCTCGCCGGTGGTCGGCAGGATGGGGGTGGTGAGGGCGAAGCCCCGGTCGACCTCAAGCACCTGACCACCGACGAGGTTGGAGCGCACGTCTAGGTTATGAGCGTTCGGAGGGAGTGCGAACCGCAGAAAGCTGAGCATCGCCGGTCCCTGGGCGGCCTGGTCCGGTATAAGCGTCAGGCCGCTGTCGTTGCGGACGATGGCGCGTTCGAGGATTTCGACGAACCCCTCCTCCGGGAGCGCTCCGGTCACGATGACGGTGTAGCTTTCGATGGCGAGCACGGAGGGGTCGTGGGTGGAGTCGTAGACCGTCACGACGAGAGGCTCGCCGAGGGAGGATGAGCCGCGCGTCTCGGAGTAGGCTGCGCCTTTGTACTCGACGGTGAAGAAGTATGTGTGGCTTGGGGCGAAGGCGACTTCGAAGTCGAACAGGCCGTCCGCGCCAGGAGTCACGCTGTCCTGGGCGAGGGAGGTCACGCCCTCCAGCACGTTGAGTGTCACGCGGACTTCCGTCGGGTCGAAGTCCGCGCCCTCGACGCCGTGGACGACGCTACCCGCGATACGGACGGTCTCCGCGGACTGGGCCTGGGCGCTGAGGGAGGGCGCCAGCAGCGCGAGCGCGAGTAAGACCGGCGGCAGCAGGCGTCTCACGACTGACGCTCCTCGTCCGGTTGCGGCGGCAGGAGTGCGCCGAGCTCGTCGTCGACCTGCCGCTCGATGTCGAGGACGGCGTTCTCGACCTGCTGCTGTTCGCGGACGAGCTCGGCGGCGCGGAGCCGGGCGGCGCGCAGCTGCTCCTCGTGCTCTTCAGGAGTGAGGACGCCGAGGAAGTACTCCTGTTGCAGGGCGCGTATCTCCTCGTAGACGCGTTCCCTGGCGCGCCTGACGCCTTCCGCCAGCTCTTGGGCGTGGTCGTGGGGCCGGGCGTTTCCGTAACGCGCGGCCCAGAAGGGATAGATGAGGACGGCGATTGCGATCAGAGCGAGGAGCGTTATGACGAGGATGGTCATGGCGGAGATTCCGGCGCCCGGCGGGCCGGAGCTATGGTAGTCCGCCGGTCGGCATGGCTCCGCCGGCCGTCGGGGACGCGACGTATGCGGCAGCGCGCCGCCGGGCGGGCCAGAGAGCGACGACCGTGCCAAGGATGACGAATGGGCCCGCGAGCCACATCCACCAGACCATGGGGTTCACGAGGAGTCTGAAGGCGGCGGTCGCGCCGTCGGGTTGCACCTCGCTGAATATGACGTAGAGGTCCTCCTGCGGAGTGGAGCGGATCGCCGCTCTGGTGGAAAGCATGGAGAAGGCGGGATAGACGCCCTGCCACGCGCTTATCATGCCCAGCTCCGCCCCGGCGCGGGTCACTCGCAGGTCGGCGATCCGCTCGGTGCGGTCGGAAAAGGTCTGGGTGCGGATGCCCGCGAACTCGACCTCGTAGTCGCCGACGTCGGCCTGCTCGCCGATGGTCAGGAAGACGTCGCGCTCGGTGTTGTAGAACGAGGAGCCGATGATGCCGAACGCGAGCATAACGACCGCAAGGTGGACGACGTAGCCGCCGTAGCGCGGCCGGTTCGAGGCCATCAGCTGGAGGAAGGCGGTCGGATAGGAGGCGCCGGACGAGCGATGCCTCGCAATCGTTCCGCGCGTCCACTCCTGGAAGATCGAGACGCCTACGAGGGTGCTGACTGCAATCCCAATGATGACGACGGGGACCGTGATGCGAAAAACGACGGCGGCGACGGCGGTAAGGGCCAGGGTCACCGCAACCGGGACTATGAGCGCGTGGCGGACGGTCGCCCAAGTGGCGGCGCGCCAAGGCAAGAGGGGGCCTACGCCCATGAGGAAGATGAGCGCGAGGAACAGCGGGCCGTTGACCTGGTTGAAGAAGGGTTCGCCGACGGTGATGGTGCGGCCCGTGGTCAGCTCGGATATGAGAGGGAATACGACGCCCCAGAGGGTGACGAAGGCGATGCCCAGCAGCAGCAGGTTGTTCACGAGGAAGGCGGTCTCACGGGAGAGGGTTGACTCCAAGGAGGACGTGCCGCGCAGGATGGCCATTCGATAGAAGAAGAGGCCGAAGGAAGCGACGGTGACGACGCCCAAGAAGATGAGGAACACCCAGCCGAGAGTCGACGCGCCGAAGGAGTGTACGGAGGGGACAGGTCCGCCGCGGTTGATGAAGATGCCGAACGCCCCGAGAGTGAAGCTGATGTTGATGAGGGCGATGTTCCACATACGGAACATGCCCCTGCGCTTCTGCACCATGATGGAGTGGACGAAGGCGGTCAGCGCCAGCCAAGGCATGAAGGCGGCGTTCTCGACGGGGTCCCAGGCCCAGTAGCCGCCCCAGCCGAGGATGGTGTACGCCCACCAGGAGCCGAGGAGCAGGCCGATGGCCAGCAACGCCCAGGCGACTATCCCCCAGGTGCGGCCCGCGTCCACCCAGTCATCGTCTATGCGTCCGGAGAGCAGACCGGCGATGGCGAGGGAGAAGGGGACGGCTATCGCAATCAGGCCGGTCATGATGAGGGGCGGGTGTATGAACATGCCGGGGTGGGTGAGGAGCGGGTTGATGCCCTGGCCGTCAGCGGGGGCGGCGGCCAAGGTTGCGAAGGGGTGCGCCAGGAACTGCATCACTGTCAGGAAGAAGACGAGGATGAGCATGAGCACGCCGTTCGCGTAGGGGCGCAGCGCGCCGAGGCGCCGGGGCGCCATCGCCATCGATACGGCGGCCATCCCGCTCAGGGCGAACGCCACGAACAGCAGCGAGCCCTCGTTTCCGGCGTAGAAGGCGACCCACGTGTAGACGCGGGGCATCGCGAGGTTGCTGTGCTCGGCGACGTATCGGATGGAAAAGTCGTTCTGGAGGAAGGCGGCGATGAGCGCCGCGACCGAGACGAACAGGGTAAGGGTCACGAGATAGTTGGCGCGTTGGGCGCTGACGACGGCGGCGGGGTTGCGACGTTTCGCGCCCACGAAGGAGACGATGGCGCCGTAGGAGGCGAGTAGCAAGGCGAGGAGAATGGTGGACGCGCCGAGGTTAGCCATTCTTGTTTCCGTTCGCTCCAGGCGTCTCGTCGGCGAGCTCCCGGTCAACCACGTCCAGGTATTGCTCCAATTCGGGCGCGCCAACGGTCGGCGGGCCGTCGGGCGCCGCGACCCGGGGCTTGCGGAGGCTCCTGATGGCGAGCGCGACAGCGGCGGCCCCGAGCAGGATGGCGATGGGCGGGACGACCCAGACCGTGAGGGAGAAGCCGCGCGCCGGAGGCGAGGCGAGGATGCTCTCGCCGTAGGCGCCCACCAGGAGGTCGACGATTGCGTCGTCGGAGGCGCCGTCGATCAGCTGGTCGCGGATAGTCTGCCGCATCGTCTCGGCGATGGGGGCATGGGACTGATCGAGGGTCTGGCCGGCGCACTGAGGGCACATGAGGGCGCCGTACAGATGCTGGGCCCGCTCTTCCAGATGAGGCGGGATGTCTTCGTACGACTGCGCGAGCACGGGCGCGGTCGCCGCGCTGACGGCGAGCAGGGCAAGAACGAGCGGCGCGGCCAAGCGGCCGACGTGATGAGGGGATGGTCCCAATGTCACAGCGCGTCCAACTCTATCAGTCCGCACTCTTTCGGCTGTAGGGCGGGCGGCTGTAGTGCGGCCAGGGGTACGGCGTAGATTGCAGGCCATAATCCGACAGGCTCACACGGCCCAGTCTGTTGGAGCGCCAACCCGCTATTGAGGCCATAGGCCATATCGAGGGCAGCGAGGAAGGCTTAGAGCTGGCCGCGGAGGGCTAGGAGCTCCAGGGTGCGCTCCTCTTCGGGAAGGGAGTTGATGGCGTCGAGGGCCGTCTGGCGCTCGGCGACAGTGGCGTCGATAAGGGCGACCAGGGCCCAGCGGTCAGTTTCCGTGAGAAGGCCCTCGAAGGCGGGCATGGCACCGAAGCCGCCGGAGATGGACCCAAAGGCGTTTCCGGGAGTCAGCGTGGTAGTCGCCGTCTTGCGAATCACGACGACGCCGTCGCCCTCGCCGAAAGCCGGCGGTTGGTTTATGCCATAGGTTGCGAGGATGACGCCGGCGGGGCCGTCGCCGTTGGCTGTAAAGCCGTGGCAGGCCGAGCAGTTCTGCTTGAAAAGGAGCGCGGCCCGGCGAAGCGTGAGGGGATCCGCCGTCAAGGGGTTCTCGAGGGAATCAACGTCCTCGATGGCGCTGACCGGGATGAATCCTCCCTCGATGGGGTAGGAGCCCTCGGGAGGCAGGAACCGGGGCGGCTCCTGAGACTTGAGCGACTGGGCGTAGTGCATCTCCTGGAAGACGTCGATCGGGTAAGCGCCGGTCGAGCGTCCGGGGTCTCCGGGAGAGCATGCGGCCGCGCCCGCCGCCAGGAGTACGGCGGCGCTCAGCAGCTGGAAGGGCTTGAGGCGGCGGTTGAGCACGAGCTTGCTAGGCCTCTTCCTTCTTTACTTCTTCGGCGCCCGCGTCGTTCAGCAGCGTCTCGGCTTGAGCGGAGCGGTCCTCCGGGCAGTCGACGATGACGCCTATGTAACCCTCGGTGATGCGAGCGTCGTACAGGCCGAGGTCGCGTCGGGGCAGGCGGGACTCGAACAGCACGCCGAGCACGGTGAAGATGATGGCCCCGAGCATGGTGTTCTCGTACATGATGATGGTCATGGGGGGGATGCTCAGCAGCGGCTTTCCGCCCGTGACCAAGGGGTAGGAGATCTGAGTTCCGGCCGTCCAGAGCAAGCCGATGGCGAAGCCAATGAGAGCGCCGACGAGCGGGAACATGAATAGCCTGGTCTCCGGCTCATGTTCGCCGAAGGAGCCCTCGGGGAAAGGGCTCCCGGAGTAGATGTCCAAGTCCTCGACGGGGAACCCGTTGTCCTTGAGCTGGTTCATCGCCCCAGCGGCTTGCTCCGGCTCTTGGAACAGCCCAAGTAGTTTCTTGTTTGGCATCGACTCTCTCCTCACCGCGCCGGCTAATGCTCTTTGACCAGCGCCGGCATGACCCGGTTGCCGACCTGGATTTCGTCTATCAGTTTCTGTCCTTCCTTCTCCTCCCATACAGGGATGAGGGGGAAGAACTTGCTGAACATGAGCAGCAGGAACACCACTAGGGCTATAGAGCCGCCGATCAGCGTCACCTCAACGGCGCTGGGCCGGTAGGTCTCGTAGGTGAACACCCACGGCCCCTTCCGCATCAGGCCTGGGACGATGATGATCAGCCGCTCCATGAACATGCCGACATTGACGAGCAGGCTCGTCCAAAGCATCCAGGTGAAGCTCCGTCTCACGCGCCGGAACAGCCATAATGGCACCGGGATGATGTAGGAGGTCGTTATGAAGACGAGGAACAGCCAACTCCATGGCGGCTCGAACATGCGGAGCCTCCATACGGTGAGCTCTTGCTCCTCGCGCAGCCATAAGGCGAACACGAAGTCGATCCAGAAGAAGAACAGCCAGCCCGTGGCCACGACGATGAGCAGCCGGGCTAGGGCGTCGATGTGCTCCTCCCAGATGAAGTTCTCCAGCTTGTAGAGCTTGCGCATGACGATCATCAGCGTGACCACGGCGGAGACGCCGGAGTGGACCGCTCCGATGACGAAGTAGGGGGCGAATACGGTGACGTGCCAGGACGGCACGAGGCTGACGCCGAAGTCCCACGACACGATGCTGTGCACCGAGACGAAGACAGGCAGGATGAGTGCGGAGAGCAGGATGCCGGCGATCCCCTGTAGCTTCCACTGCCTGGGGTTGCCGTGCCATCCGAGGGAGAGGATCCCGTAGACCGTGCGGCGCCAGCCGGTGCTGCGGTCGCGGATGATTGCGAGGTCGGGAATCAGCGCCGTGTAGACGAACAGTATGCTCGAGGTGAGGTAGGTGGTGATGGCGATGGGGTCCCACACGAGAGGGGAGCGAACGTCCGGCCAGATGCCGCGCGCCCAGTCGTAGGGGAAGACCCAGTAGAAGATGCGCCAGGGGCGCCCCGCGTGAATCAGCGGCTGGAGGAGGGAAGTCATCAGCGCGAAGACGGTCATCGTCTCGGCTGCGCGGACCATCGGCCTGCGCCACTCGGCTTGGCTGAGACGGAGGATGGCGGAAATCATGACTCCGGCGTGGCTGATGCCGACCCAAAAGACGAAGTTGGTGATGAAGAAGCCCCAGAAGATGGGCTGCTGCAGGCCGGTGACGCCCAGACCCTGGTTCATCATGAAGCCGAAAGCGCCCGCGGCGCCCGCCACGATAAGGCCGAGGATGGAGACGAGCACGATCCACCAGGTGGGCGTCCTGAAGACTACGTCCAAGAGCTCCCGGTTGATTTGTGCGTCGGTTAACGTTCTGCGGTAGTACATTACAGATTACGTCCGTGCCGCTAGTGCGACTTGGCGATGACCCTCGCGTAGCGGTTGAGGTACCGCCTGACTTTGACGAGCCTGAGTCCCTCTCCGACCTCCCACATGGAGACCACGGGGATGATCTTGCTTACGAGCATGAACAGCAGCACGCAGCCGGAGATGGCGCCGACGATGATGAGGATGTCGGGGGCGCCCGGCCACTGGGTCGCGGGGCGGGGGTCCATCACGTGCTGACTGGGGTCGGCGACGGAGAAGGCTGAGACGTAGAGGCGGACCTGGTTCACGAGAGCGCCGACGATGATGCCGGCGCCGACGAGGGCGGGGCCCCATATGCTACGGCGCACAGGGTTCCAGACCAGGGCGATCAGCGGGCCCAGGAAGTTCAGGAAGAACGAGACCATGAGCGCGCCGCGGTACTCGTCGAGGACGAGGAAGCGGATCACCTCGCTCTCGCCCGGCTGACGCCCGTACCAGAAGGTGATGAAGCTGGCCCACCAGAAGTAGAACCAGAGCAGAGAGAAGGCCAGAAGGGGTTTGGAGAGGGCCCAGAACTGCTCGACGCTGAAGTACCTCTCGTAGCCGCCGAGCCGCCGCATGAGGTACATCGTGATCAGCGTCATGCCGACGGCGCCTTGCAGTCCATTCACGACGACGGTAGCGGGAATAATCGCGTCCTTCAGGCCCGGAATGAGGCCGTGGTGGAAGTCGGAGATCATCAGCGTCTGTACGAGCGGGTAGGTGAGGAGGTACATGGCGCCCATGAGTAGGGAAGCCTTGTAGAGCACCCGCCATTGGCGAACGCCGCCGAGCCAGCCCAGAGACATCCACTTGATGACGCGCTGGCGTGTCGAGGGCGGCATGTGGTCCCGCGCGGCGGCCAGGTCCGGCAGGGCGAGCGTCCATAGCAGGGAGAGGCCGATGAGCGCGAGTGCGCCGTAGCCCATGATGTCCCACAGGCCAGGAGCGCCCAAGGGGAACTCGAACCAGATGCTGAGGCGGCCCTCGATCGGGGGGAGGGCGATGAGCGCCGGGATGAGCATGAGCACGAGGAGGAGGCCGGTGATGGCCATGTTCTCGGTCACGCGGGTGAAGGGCCGCCGCCAGTTGGCCTTGGTGAGGCGGAGGCCGGCGGATATTACGGGCATGGCGGTGAACGTGGTAAGGATGAAGGCCATCGTCGCGACGAAGTAGCCCCAGTTGGCGCGGTTCTCGTCGTCGAACCCCTCTGCGACGCGGATAACGAAGCCGACGACGCCGAGGAGGAAAAGGAAGGCGAGCACGGTGACCCAGCCCCAATAGCGGGGGCCGAGCTCACGGAAGCGCCCGAGGACGTCCCGGGTTACCTCCTGGTGAGTCGGCAGAGGGCCGACTTCCAGTTCGCCGCTATGCATCGAGCTCCACCTGCTTGAGGTACTTCACGCTGGGATTCGTGCCGAGTCCTTCGAGTACGCGGAAGGCGCGCTCGTCTTCCCATTGCTCCGCAACGCGGCTCTCGGGGTTGTTGAGGTCGCCGAAGACCATGGCGTCCGTGGGGCAGGCCTGAACGCAGGCGGGGTTGAAAGACTGGTCCTCGACCTGCTTGCCGCCTCGCGTGGCGCGACGGATGCGCTGCACGCACATCGTGCACTTTTCCATGATGCCGCGGCTGCGCACGGTAACGTCTGGGTTGAGCTGGTTGCGGAGGTCCTCCGGCCAGACCGGCTCCCAGTAGTTGAATAGCCGGGCATGGTAGGGACAGTTGTTGCCGCAAAAGCGGGTGCCCACACAGCGGTTATAGACCTGAACGTTCAAGCCTTCGTTGTTGTGGTAGGTCGCGAACACGGGACATACGGACTCGCATGGGGCGTTGTCGCAGTGCTGGCATAGCACAGGCAAGAAGCGCGCCTTGATGTCCGGATAGTGGCCCTCCCAGTAGCGCTCGATCCTGATCCACTCGATGGCGCGGCCTTCGAGGAAGGCCGACTCCTCGTTGATGGGGATGTTGTTCTCCGATTGACAGGCGATAACGCAGGCCTGGCAGCCGGTGCAGCGGTCGAGGTCGATGACCATGCCCCACTTATGGTCGGGCCGGGCTGTTTGCTTGCGCGGTTGTGTCGAAGTCGCCATTCGGTAAGTCCTATCTATCGTCTAGTGGACGCGTTCCACTTCTATGAGTTCTTCGCCGGGCAGCTGCCTCGCCGGCTCGATTCCTTCCAGCTTGGGAAGGTCTGCGCGGCGGGTGGTCTTGGATAAGCGCACGCGAGTAGCGGCCCAGGCGAATGCGCCGGTTTCCGGCTCCTCGGTAGGCTCGATGATGTCCAGCACATTCGCGCCGCGCCTCGCCGCGTAGGTGGTGAAGCCGCGATGGCCTTGGCCCATGGGAATCGCGGCGACGCCTGGGGGAGTGGCGGGGTTGACGTAGACGGGGATGCGGATGAAACGGCCGTTGGCCGACTCCACGGTGACGATGTCGTTGCTCTGGATGTCCATGGACTTGGCGGTGTCGGGGTTGAGCTCGACCCACGTGCTCCACGCCGCGCTAGTAAGAGGGTCAGGGGTTGACTGCGCCCATGGCAGATGCGCGTATTGACCGGCGCCGACGCCGATTCCCTCGAAGGGGACCAAACGCAACGGGTAGAGGCGTTGGTCGCCGGCGGGGACGCTGGGAGCGGATTGCGGGAGCGCGGGAGGAACGGCGCCGCCGCTGACGGTGGAGGACATGTCCCACCAGCCGCCGCGTTCGAGGGCGCGCTTCCAGAACTCTTCGAAGGTTGGCTGGACGACGGAGCCCTTGTTGAGCTCGTGCAGCTCACGCGCCTGCGCGCGCACGGCCTCGCGCATGCTTTCCCAAGGAAGGTCGGTCAGGCCCAGCTCACGGCCCGTTTGCAGGAGCGCATCGCCGAAGCTGAGGGTGTCGTGGTAACGGTTGACGACGGGCTGCTGGAAGCCCACGGTCGTGTAGCCCGGGCCCGGGTTGGGCTCGTCGCTGCCCCACTCTTCGAGGGCGGTGCTGCCGGGCAGGATGAGGTCGGCGAGCGCGGTCGTTTCGTCGAGGAAGCTCGAAAAGCTGACGATGCGGCTGACGTTGGCCAAAGCTCCTCTTGGGTCGAGGGAGCGGGGGAGGCCGTAGACGATATCGGCGTCGCGAACAAGGACGGCGGTGATCGCGCCCGTGCGCATGTCGTCGAGCGTTGCCTTCCACTCGCGGAGGGAGGCGGCGCCGACCGGGGCGGAGCGGGGTTCGGGATTGAACAGGAGCCCGCCGGGGCGGTTGACGGAGCCTACGAGGGCGTTGAGCCCGTAGACGGCGGTCATGTTGAAGAGGCCGTTTGCCTGGGCGGCCGCGGAGCCTCCTCCGATGGCCAGGGCAGGGCGGTTCTCAGGGTGACTGAACTCCCTCGCGAGCGCGACGATGTCATCGGCGGAGACGCCGGTCTGCTCCGCGACGCGGGCGGGCTGGAAGGCGGCGAGGGCGCTTGCCCCGGCGCGGCCGGTGAGGATGTTAGCCGCGACGCGGTCGCCGAGGTCCTCGTTGATGATCGTGTAGGCGATGGCCATGGCCAGCAAGCCCTCGGCGCCGGGGTTGACGAATAGCCAGCGGTCGGCCGCCGCCGCTGTTGTGGAGTAGCGAGACTCGACGTGCACGAGGCGTCCGCGATGTCCGCGGACTTTGCCTTGGCGGAACTCGCCGTAGCCCCGTGAGTAGTGGGTCGGGTTGACCCATGTGCCGAGGAAGTCGGCCCCAAAGCTCAACACATAGTTGGAGCGCGCGATGTCGAAGTCTGGCTGGGCGCTCTGTCCATAGCTGCGGCTGATCGCTTCACGGGTGATGCTTTCGCAGCCGAGAGCGTCGAAACCGAGGAGGCGCGCGCCGTAGCTGTCAGCGAACGCGTGGGCGACGTCGGCGAGGCGGCCGCGGAGCGGAGGAGTGGCGAGCAGGACCTCGTTGGGCTCGCGCTCGCCGAGGATGGCGGCGAGACGCTCGATGGCCTCCGGCCAGTCGATGCGGCGGAATGGCCCGCCCTTGGCGATGCGCAGGAGGGGGTGTTTGATCCGGTCAGGATGGTAGAGGGCCTGGAGCATCGCCTCGGAGCGAATGCCGTGCTTGCCGGTGTTCACGGGGTGGTCGGGATTGCCCTCGACCTTCTTGGCGCGGCCCTCCATGACGCGGACGAGGAGTCCTTCGCTGGCCAGGCCCAGCTGGGCGGCGGTGGCGTAGTAGTTGTCGCGTCCGGTGACGAGGTCCTCGGGGAGCTCGACAGGGCTCTGCACCTGAATCTCGTGGTCCGGAACGCGGCAGCCGTTGAAGACGACCGCCCCAAGACTGGTGGCGCCCGCCCACTTCAGGAATTGCCTGCGAGTCAGTGTCATGCGTTCGTACTCATTAGTAGTGACACGTGGTGCAGTCCGTGGGAGCGTTGTTCTCCCTGTGGCAGTCGACGCAGTCGCGCATCTTGAGATTGCGGACCTGCTCGACGACCTGCATGCTCGCGATGTCGCCGTGACAGGTGGAGCACGCGAATCCTTGCTGAATGTGAGGGGCGTGGACGAACTGGACGTGGTCGGGCATGCGGTGGACGCGGACCCAGTTCACGGGGTCCGGCACGCCGCCGAGCTCGCCGATAAGCTTGGCGATCTCTTCCTGAGCGGAGGGCGAGCTGGAGTTCGCGCCGGTGATGCGGTCGAAGTCATGGCAGAACTGGCACTGGGCGACGGCGGGAACGCTTGCAGCCTCGTCCGTCGAGACCGTGCGGTGGCAGAACTGGCAATCGAGCCCAGCAGTGTTGACGTGGACCGTGTGGGGGAAGGCGATGGGCTGCTCGGGGCCGTCGCCGAAACCGAGGACCGCCGGGGGCTGACTCCACCAGGCTTGAATCACGAAGTAGCCGATGAGGGCTAGGACTATAGCGAGAGCCAATCCGATGGCGGGAACGATGATTTTGACTACAGTGGAGCCCATTACAACAGGCCGGCGGGGGCCCCCCGCCTACTGAGCGCCTCCGTAGAAGATGGAGGTCACGGCGCCCAGCCTGTCGATGAACAGAGTGATGCCGTAGATGACGAGCGCGATGAAGACGAGAGCGGCCGCGTAAAGGGGAGGACGGATGCGGCGCGCTACGGCGGAAGGGACGTCGCGTGAGATCGTGAGGGAGGGAATCATGCCGTGGGCCAACAGCATAGAGGCCCCGAATCCGATTGCGGAGCCGAGAAGTAGCCAAAGTGCAGCGAGCAAATCGCTGGTAGCCGCCCAATTTTGCGAGGTTATGAAGTTGGGGTCTGGCCCGGTCATTCCAATGTCCAAGCGTCGCGGGCATTCGCTTCGGATGCCAACGAGCTTCATCAAGCAGCAGTTCAGGGAGGCGCCGGAAACTCACGAATCAGGCCACCGCCTACGAATTGAGTACGTTAGACCAGCCCATGGGGAGTGTCAACCGCTTTGTGACGAATTTCCCATACTCCGGTCGGGCGTGGGCTCCGGGAGCAGCGCCAACGCCGTCCTGTGTAGCGGTTGATGCGCTTGAGCCAATCGCCGATCCGGCGCGAGCTTGAAATCGCAGGCCGCCCGTCTAAAATGGCATCTGTCCCATTGATTGCTGTACGGATGGAGTGAGATGTCCCACCAAGCCCGAGCGATGAACGACAACGCAGTCTCCCGGCGCGGCTTCCTCAAGCGCGTTGCGATACTCGGCGCGGCGGCGTCCGCGTTGAGCATCCTTTCCCGCGGCCGCATCGCCGGGGTCGGTCGCGAGGGCCGTACGATTCCGGCTGACCTGCCGGGGGCAGGCTCCATCTTTCAGCCGCGTAACGACAGCCGCGCCCAGAAGTAGTCGCTGCGGCCGGGACGCCGACGATTCCCACCGTTTGAAATCTATCGAACGCGTAGCGCGCGTGGCGGCGCTGTGCGGTTTACGCCGCAATCGTTGACCGCGCGTGCGGAATCCTAGTAGGGTTCCAAATCGTAGGGTTCCAAAAATCGCGCGCGGCAAGCGCGAACGCGGAGGCGCACGACCGCCCTTGCGAAGGAGAATGGCGCTGGACGAGCTTGACCGAAAGATTATCGAGACTCTGCAGACCGACGGCCGAGCGTCCCATGCTCAGATGGCGCGCGACCTTGGCGTCAGCGAAGGCACCGTGCGCCGCCGGCTCGCGAAGCTGCTCCAGGATAGGATCATCCGGGTGATTGCTATCGCCGAGCCGGAGCAGCTCGGGTTTCACACCTCAGCTTTCATTGGCTTGCAGGTTGACCCTGCGCGCGTCGAGCACGTCGCCAACGAGCTGGCGAACTTGAAGGAGACAGAGCATGTCGCGATTACGACGGGGAGCTACGACATCTTCATCTGGGTGAACCTCGCCAGCTCCGAAGCCCTCGCCTCGTTCCTCCACCACAAGGTGGGGACGGTGAGTGGGGTCCGTCAGACCGAGACGTTCGTCAGCTTGGAGACCCGCAAGCGCACTCCAGGGCCTGGGATTCCCTAGCCCCCGCGCGCCTCGCTCGTCTCCCCTCCGTTGCCGTCCGTCCCTTACGGGTCGCCCTTCCTGATGCCGACCGGCGTGGTCTGGCAGGGTTCTCGCTCGCCCGCATGACAGGCGTGGGCGAGGTCGGTGCGCGGGCGAGGCCGATGGTAATATTCCAAAGATAGCCCGAATGCGGCGCGCCCCTGTAGCTCAGGCGGATAGAGCAGTGGTTTCCTAAACCATGCGCCAGGGTTCGAGTCCCTGCAGGGGCGCCACCATATGTAATGCCCGCGACGCCTGGGACGCGCCTCTTTTTCGAGTAGCTGAGCGCCCGAGCCGTCAGGAAGTCTACGTCTCCGAGCCCATGTCTCGGGGTGAAAGAAGAGGGGCGCGCCCCCTCCGTGGCGGTCCCAATTCGGGCCTGAATACCCATTCAGTTGGCAAAACGATTATCATTCACTGGCGCGGACCCAACGCTCCCGCCTGGTGGTCGCCGAGTTTTCAGGAGTTTTTCTGCGGTATGCTCATGGGGGCTGCGAGTGGACCACGCCTGGACAGATTGGCGGATGCCGATGCTCCAGGGGGTGGAAACTGAGGGGCCGCTTGAAGAAAATGCGCCTTTGAAATACTGGGCGCCTATCGACTATTGGGCATCGTCTATACTAGGATTGCCCCGATAACTAGGATTGCGCCGGTTTGCGACCGGCCGACAACGAGGTGATTCCGTGCGCACAACGATTAGATTGGTCGGGCCCGCGATACTGCTCGTCCTCCTGATGGCGGGTCTGAGTGTGGCCTCCGCCCAACAAGGCTCCAACGGTTCGGGTGGCCGCCTTCCCACATCGATGTCGCTGACGCCGGCAGAGGCGTGGAGCTGCATTAGGGACCAGCAAGTGTTCACTGCCTCCGCCATGGACGCCACCGGAGGCGTGCAGGGCGCCCGCGTCGAATTCATCCTCAACCGATTCCCGGAGGCTGTCGGGGACATCGTGGAGGTCTCGGGCAACGGCCCATCCAAGGTGGACAACACCTTCGCGAGCGTCTTCACGAATGCGGGTGGACAGGCGAGCGCAACGCTCACCGCCACTCGAACAGGCGACACCGACGTCACCGCGTTTGTCCCTGCAATCCAGGACAGCAACGCCCACAAGGACTTCGGCGTCATGCATTGGGTGGATGGCTGCCCGGCCTTCCCCGGCGACGCAGAGAACCCCATCGGCTTTAACCACCCGATGGGCGTAACCGTCCTTCGCGTCTCGGACGGAAGCCCTGTTGAGGGCGCGCCCGTTCGCTGGACTGTCATCGACGACGATCCCGACGCGCAGTTCGTTGGCGCGGAGGGGGACGGCAACGTCATAGTGGCCCGGACCGACGCCTCCGGCGTGTCGAATGTCATTCTCGAGCAAGTGTCGTCGATCATCGGCGACAATGAGGTTTACATCGAAGTGCTGACCGAGGACGGGCAGACGATGTTCTCCCAGTCCATGGTCAAGAACTGGAAGTCCCCGATTCTCGGCCTGACCGCGACCGGGCCTGCAACAGCCGGTTTGCTGAGGCATGTCACCTACGACATTGTGGTCTCCAACACCGGCGACTTCTTGGCGACTGAGACCGTTCTCACGATGGAGCTCCCGGCCGGCCTCGGCTTCGTTTCGGCCACGCCGCCCGCCACGGTTGCCAACGTCGAGGACGGCCTTGGTCAGGTGGTGACGTGGAACCTCGGCGAGGTGGCTATCGGCGTCTCCGTGCCGTTGAGCATCACGGCGCAAGCTGTTCTGACTGGCTCGCAGCCCAGCTCGATTTCGGTTGTGTCCGCTGAAGGCCTCAGCGCTCAGGCTGCCGTTGTGACCACGGTCATACCGGGTGTTCTGGAAGTGACGAAGACCGGGCCGGACACAGTGGACTTGGGCGGCGAGGCCACCTACACGATTTCGGTCTTCAGCACGGGCACCGGCGCCAACACGCAGATCAAGCTGATCGACACGTTGCCGGCCGGCATGAGCTTCGTCTCGGCGGACCACGAGTCAACTCAGGTGGGCAACCAGCTAACGTTCGACCTCGGCACCCTGAACCAAGGCAACTTGGCGACGGTGGAGGTTGTTCTCCAAGCGACCCAGCCTGGCGTCCAGGTGAACAGCGTGAACGCGACCTCCGCGGAGGGCGCTTCAGACGAGTCCACGGCGACTACGCAGGTCGTCCGGCCGGTGCTGGCCGTGTCGAAGACCGGGCCGGAGAGCGCGCTCATCAACACTGACTTCGAGTACTCGATCACGGTCTCGAACGTCGGTGACGGCACTGCGTACAGCGCCACGTTGACCGACACCTTGCCCGCGGGCCTGACGTACGTCAGCTCCGACCCCGAGGCGACGGTGGACGGCTCCACGGTTACTTGGAGCCTCGGTGACCTTACCCGGGACAACTCGGCGACCGTCGCCTTGACGGTGCGGGGAACCGAAGGCGGCGCCCATGAGAACGCGGCCACGGCGGCCGCCGTGGGCGTGGGCGTTGTCGCCCAGGAGGCCAGGGCGACGACGACAATCCTGGTGCCGGAGCTCTCTCTCGAGACGACCGGACGCTCCGCGATGTTCGTGGGGAACCAGGCGACCTACACGTTGACCGCCACCAACTCCGGTGACGCCGCGCTGACCGGCGTGACGATCACCGAGGACGTACCGGCCGGCATGAGCTACGTCTCATCCGACCCGGCGGGCACGGTTTCCGAGGACATGACGCAGGTGGTCTGGGACGTGGGCAGCCTGGAGGTTGACGCCTCCGCCTCCGTCACCGTCACGCTGCAAGCGGACGCGGAAGGCACGATAACCAACTCGGCCGCCGCAGGCTCCGCGGAGGGCGCGAGCGACACGTCCGAATTGAGTATCGAGGTGCTGGCCGCGCCCGGCGCGACCCTCGCCATTACGGACTCGATCGACCCGCTACGCGTGGGCGAGATAGTTGACTTCACGGTGACTGTGGGCAACCAGGGCAGGTCCGCCATCAGCGGCATCGTCGTTACCGTGGCGCTTGACTCGGCTGCGATGACCTACGTCGCGTCCGATGATCTCGTGGCTATGGTGAGCGAGAACGGCACGACGATTGACCTGGAGGAGAAGCCGACGCTCAACGAGGACGGCAGCACAGTCACCTTTACGCTGCTCTCGGACCTGGCGCTCGATGACACGCTCACCTTCGTCGTCAGGGCCCAGGCCAACGACTTGCCTGAGAACCTAGGCCCGGCCATGCAGCGGCTGGACACGATAACGACTGCTACATTGACGTACGACCAGTTCGGCAGGCCGGTCAGCGCCGAAGAAGGTACGACGATCATCGAGCAGTAGCGTTAGGGGCCTGATGGCCCGTAGATAAGACCGGTAAGCCGCCGGCAGGTCCTACACCTGCCGGCGGCTTCTTTATGAGGCCGCGCGGGGCCCTTAGGGTTCGCCCGTCGCCGAGCGTTGACAATCTCTCGCCGCTCTCCTTAGAGTGCTCCTCAATAGAGCCGAGGAGGCGGTCCCATGCCCATCGAAGTCATCGACACCAAGGCGTTCGGCCATGAGACGCAGAAGCGGACCGTTGTGCTGGACACGAGCCGCTTCCACGCTTGGGTTCACTACTACAAGCCGGACCAGATCGACGAGATGCACTGCCACAACCAGGACCAGACGTTCCAGGTCATCGAGGGCGAGCTAACGATGAACTTCCCGGACGGGGGCAGCGCGGTGCTCACGCCGGGAATGATGGCGACCATCACCGGCGGGTCGTTCTACCAGCTGCACAACCGGACCGACGCTCCCCTCATCATGATCGGCACGCGTTCCGGCGCCACCAAGGACACGGTGAAAGTCGAGCACGGCACCGGCCGCATCATCAACGAGCGCATCAACTACGCCGAACCGGCGAGCAGGTAGGCCTTACTTCTTCCTCGGCAGGGAGACTTACGCGCCAGCGCCTCCGCGGGGGGAGGCGCATTGCCTCCTCCCGCTTCCACGGAAGCTTGCTTCCACTTCTCCCTTCCAAGGGGGAAAGCCGCATCCCCTTCCAGGGGGAGGACTGAGGAGGGGGCCCTGGTCCTAGTCCTCGAAGCGGCGGAAAACGAGGCAGGCGTTCTGCCCGCCGAAGCCGAAGCTGTTCGACAGGACGGTCCGCACGTCGGCCTGGCGCGCCTCATTCGGGACGTAGTCGAGATCGCAGGCGGGGTCGGGCGTCGTGTAGTTAATCGTCGGGTGGATCGTGCCGGTGAGGATGGTCTTCACGCACGCCACCGCTTCCAGTCCGCCCGCGCCGCCTAGCGCGTGGCCAATCATCGACTTGGTGGAGCTGATGGGGGTCTTGTAGGCCTCGTCGCCGAACGCGCGTTTGATGGCTAGCGTTTCCGACGCGTCGTTCAGCGGGGTTGAGGTCCCGTGGGCGTTGATGTAGTCGATCTCGTCCGGGCCGATGCCTGCGTCGTCCAAGGTCCAGCGGATGGCCCGAGCCGCGCCCGCGCCGTCGTCGTCGGGCTGGAACTGATGGTTCGCGTCGGACGAGGCGCCGTAGCCGATGACTTCGGCTAGGACCGTCGCGTCGCGTCGCAGCGCGTGTTCGAGCGATTCCACGATGAGGATGCCCGCCCCTTCCGCCGGCACGAACCCGTCGCGGTCGGCGTCAAAGGGCCGGCTGGCGCGTTGGGGGTCATCGTTGCTGAGGGTGCTGAGGGCGCGCATCACGCAGAAGCCCGCTAGGCCGAGCTGGCTGATGCCGGCTTCGGCGCCGCCGGTGATCATGACGTCCGCGGCGCCGCGGCGGATGACCTCGGCCGCGTCGCCGATGGACTGGGTGGAGGCGGCGCACGCGGTCACAATCGTGCTGCTGGGCCCGCGCGCGGCGAAGTGGCGGCTGACGTTGGCCGCGGCCATGTTCGGCAGGACCATCGGGAAGAAGAACGGCGAGATGCGCATGCCGCCGCGGTCGACGAGGACTCGCATACTCTCGTCGATGGTTGGGAAGCCGCCGTTGCCGTTGCCGAGGTAGACGCCGACGCGTTCGACGTTCACGTTCTCGCGGGAGAGTCCGGCTTGCTGCATGGCCTCCCTCGCCGCAACGATGGCGAGCTGGGAAAAGCGACCCAACCTGCGTGCTTCGCGTTTGTCCAGGTGCTTCTCGGGGTCGAACCCTGAGACCTCGCCGGATATCCGGCAGGGGTAGTCGGTCGGGTCTGCGAGGGTCATCGGCCCAACGCCCGACCGCCCTGCGGCGAGGCCTTCCCAGAACTCGTCCGCTGTCTCTCCGAGCGGCGTGACGGCGCCGATGCCCGTGACGACCACACGCTTGCGGCCGTTCGTGGATAGCTCGGTCATCGGTCTGTCCTCCCCAGTGCGGCCGCCTGCGGGTCGAACTCGGGGTAGTGCTCGCCGGGGATGCCGAGCCTCCACTCCAGCGCCTCCGCGACGACGAACAGGGAGCCCGTCACGAGCACGAGGTCGTCGGCACGCGATTGCGCTAGCGCGCGTTGGATGGCGTCCCCCACGGAGCCCACGCTTTCGGCCTGAGCGTCGAGGCGGTCGAACAGAGCGGTCAGCGCCTCAGGCCGGACGGCCCGAGGATGGCGTGAGGCGACGGTGAAGACGTGGTCGGCAAACCGAGCGATTCCATCGGCAAGCAGGTCGATCTGCTTGTCGGCGGATGCGCCAAAGATCGCATGGACGCGGGCGTTCGGCAGGTACTCCCGAACGGTCTCGCCCAAGCGCTCCATCGAATAGGCGTTGTGCGCCCCATCGACGACGAGGTAGGGGGATCGGGCGAGGACCTGGAAACGGCCGTCCCACTGCACGGCGGCGAGGCCGGATTCGATGGCCGAGGGCGTCATGTCGAACGGAGCGCGTTCAACGGCGGCGACGGCGACGGCGGCGTTCTCGACCTGGTGAGCCCCGAGCAGGGGGATACGCGCGCGGTAGCGGGCCGACGGCGTCTCGATTGCGACGGTCTGCCCCGAGAGGTCGTGATGGGCGACCTCCCGGAACGTGACCTGGGCTCCCACGGAGGTGAGGGGCGCCCCCATCGTCTCGCAGCGCCGCTCGATGACGGCCATCGCTTCGGGACGCTGCGGCGCTGCGACCACGGGCTGGGCGCCCTTCACGATGCCTGCCTTCTCCGCTGCGATCTCGGCCAGGGTCGAGCCTAGGATCGCCGTGTGGTCGAAGCTGAGGGACGTGATGACGGCCACGCTCGACTCGAAGACGTTCGTGGCGTCGAGCCGCCCGCCGAGCCCCACCTCCATCACTGCAACATCCACCCCCTCGTTCTGAAATACGTCCATCGCCATGGCGGTGAGCGCTTCGAAGGTGCTGGGCGCGCCGATTGGGGCGGCGGCCATCTCCTCGACCGTGGGCCAGACTCGCGCGACGGCGGCGGCAAACGCCTCGTCCGACAACGGCTCGCCATCGAGCCTGATGCGCTCTTTGAACGAGTGGAGGTGCGGCGAGGTGTAGAGGCCGGTGCGCAGCCCCTGCGCCCGAAACATGCTCGCTGTCATTGCGGCGACGCTCCCCTTCCCTTTCGTGCCGGCGACGTGCGCCATGGGCGGCCCGCCGTTCAGCAGGCCAAGGCGGACGGCAAGCTCGCGCATGCGGTCGAGGTCGTACTTGAAATTGGGCGCGGCGTGCCCGGTCATGCGCTCGAGGTCGGCGAGGCTGAGCAAGCGGTGGAAGGCTTCTTCGTACGTGAAGCCCGGAGCGGGTCCTTGGCGCAGGGAGGGCATCGGCTACAGGCGAGCGTAGCAGCGAGGCTCGGAAATGGTCAACGACCGCGCCCGTCCGCCAGATTCTAGCTCGCGACAGGAAAGGCGCTCACACCACTAGCCTGCCGGAGAGATGCAAAGGGCGGCATGTTGGTCTAGGGAGGGGTCGGCAACAAGGCAAACCACACAGCATCCTGTGTGCAAGTCTCCCCGATGCCGCAAATCTTGCGGTTTTTAGGCTTGGTCGGAACTGGCGCTGTCCCTATAATGGCCGAACCTTCCCCGGACCGGTCCTACAGTGTCTTTTGCCCACCTCCACGTTCACTCGGAGTACAGCCTCCTCGACGGTCTGAGCCGGATTCCCGTCCTGGTAAACCGGGCTAAAGAGCTCGGCATGAGCGCGCTCGGCATCACCGACCACGGGTCGCTCTACGGCGCCGTCGACTTCTATTCCGCCTGCAAGGAAGCCGGGATCAAGCCGGTTATCGGATGCGAGCTCTACGTCGCCCAAGGCAGCAGGTTCGACCGAAGGCCGGGGGACAAGAGCTATACCCACCTGACCGTGTTGGCGCGGAACAACGAGGGCTATCGCAACCTGATCAAGCTCTCCTCCAAAGGGCATCTCGAAGGCTTCTACTACAAGCCGAGGGTGGACCATCAGCTGCTCGAAGAGTTCGCCGACGGCCTCATCGTACTCTCCGGATGCCCCAGCTCCGAGCTCTCCGTCACCCTCATCGACGGCAACTACGAGCGCGCCAAAGAGATGGCCCGCTGGTATGTGGACACCTTCCCCGGGTTCTATCTGGAGATGCAGCGGCACGAGAACCTCGACTTCCTCGACAAGCTCAACG
The DNA here is from genome assembly GCA_965219425.1 of Dehalococcoidia bacterium. GTDB lineage: Bacteria > Chloroflexota > Dehalococcoidia > Lucifugimonadales > Australimonadaceae > S5-327. The sequence goes on along the minus strand of OZ244741.1, from coordinate 1,682,944 downwards.
CCGGTCTCCTCAAGCTGGGCGAGGAGCTCGACATCCCGCTGGTCGCCACCAACGACCTCCACTACGTGAATAAGGCCGATTCGCAGCTGCACGAGGTCCTGCTCTGCATCGGCACCAACTCGACCATCCACGACGAGAACCGCTTCCGGTTCTCCGCCGACTCCTTCTATCTAAAGAGCCCCGAGGAGATGTCCGAGCTGTTCGAGGACCTCCCGGAAGCCATCGCCAATACCCAGAAAATCGCGGACTCGACGGACGTCGCTCTCGATTTCTCGACGCTCCACCTGCCCCAGTACGGCACGCCCGACGGCGAGGACGCCGACGCGTACCTGCGCCGTCTCTGCTGGCAAGGGTTCGACGAGCGGCGACCCGACGGGGCGCCCGACGAGTACAAGGAGCGTCTCGCGTACGAGCTCGACGTCATCACCAAGACGCAATACCCGAACTATTTCCTGGTGGTCGGGGACATCGCGGAGTTCGCCCGCCGTCGCGGCATCGTGTTCGGCGTGCGCGGAAGCGCCGCCTCTTCGCTCGCGTTGTACTGCCTCGGCGTCACGGACATCGACCCGCTGGAGTACCGGCTCGTTTTCGAGCGCTTCCTGAATATCGAGCGCAAAGAGATGCCGGACATCGACATGGACTTTCAGGACGACCGGCGTGAAGAGGCCATCCAGTACGTCACCGAGAAGTACGGACGCGACCACGTCGCTCAGATCATCACGTTCGGGACGCTGGGAGCGAAGGCCGCGATCCGCGACTCGGGGCGCGCTCTCGGCATGTCCTACGCCGACGTCGACCGCATCGCGCGGCTCGTGCCGACGCGCGTCGGCATGACGCTCGACGTCGCCTATGAATCGTCGCCTGAGATGCAGGAGGCCTACGAAGGCGACGAGACACTGCGGGGGCTGATCGAAACGGCCCGCGGCCTGGAAGGCGTTACACGTCACGCGAGCACCCACGCGGCGGGCGTCGTGATCTCCGAGGACCCGCTCACCGAGCACGTCCCCCTCCAGCGTCCGACGAAGGGCGACGAATCGGGCGTCGCGATGACCCAGTACTCCATGGAGCCGGTGGCGAAGCTCGGACTGCTGAAGATGGACTTCCTCGGTCTCATCAACTACTCGATCCTGAGCAACGCGATGCGGTTGGTCCAAGAGCGGCGCGGAGTGGAAGTCCGGCTCCAGGACATCGCCTTCGATGACGTCAAGACGTACGAGCTGCTCGCCAGCGGCGAGACGACGGCGATCTTCCAGCTGGAGAGTCCCGGAATGCGCCGGTACGTGAAAGAGCTGCGACCCGGCAACTTGGGCGAGCTGGCCGCCATGATTGCGCTCTACAGGCCCGGTCCTATGGAGCACATCGGGACGTTCATCGATTCGAAGTTCGGCAAGACGCCTATCACCTATCCGCATCCCGCTCTCGAGGAGATTCTGCAAGAGACCTATGGGATCATCGTCTACCAGGATCAGGTGCTGCACATCTTGCAGCGCTTCGCCGGCTACTCGCTCGGCGAGGCGGACATCGTGCGCAAGGCGATGGGCAAGAAGATCGCCACGCTCATGCAGCAGGAACGCGAGAGTTTCACGACGGGCGCCCAGAAGCTCGGCTACGACGAGGCGACTGCGGGCGCCGTCTTCGACCTGATCGAGCCGTTCGCCGGGTACGCCTTCAACAAGGCGCACAGCGTCAGCTACGCCGTCGTCGCCTACTGGACCGCATACTTCAAGGCGAACTACCCCGTCGAGTTCATGACCTGCGTGCTCAACGCCTACGAGGGACACGGTGAGAAGGTGGGCTCGGTGGTGGCGGAGTGCGCGCGGCTCGACATTCCCGTCCTGCCGCCGAACGTCAGCCGGAGCGAGGTCGAGTTCTCGATCGATACGTCCACGGACGGTAAACCCTCCATCCGGTTCGGATTGGCGTCCATCAAGAACGTGGGGGCCTCGGCGGTCCAAGAGCTGGTGGCGGAACGGATGGCGCATGGGTCGTTCGCGTCCCTGGAGGACTTCTGCCGGCGGGCGGGGGCCGATGCGGCCAACCGGCGCGTCATCGAGAGCCTCGCGCGCGTTGGCGCGCTCGATGATGTGGGCCGGCGCGGGCAGCTCGTGGCGAGCGTGGACTCGATCGTCCACCTGATGCAGCGCGAGGCGCAGCTCAAGGACAGCGGCCAATCGACGATGTTCGACATGTTCGGCGCGTCGATGCCGACGCCCCTGGCGGAGGTCGATCTGCTGCCCGCGCCGGAGCCAACCGTGCGCGAGCTGGTCTCTTGGGAGCGGGAGCTGCTCGGAGTCGCCCTCCGCCAGCGCGTTCTCGACCCGAAGGCCGCACCGAAGGGGGCGGTCCTCTCCCGCGAAGACCTGGAAGCGCAGCCGGAAGGCGAGAAGGCGCTGCTGGCCGGCGAGGTGGCGTCGGTCCGCGTCACAATGGACAAGCAGGGTAGGCGCATCTGCTTCGTGGGCCTGGAGATATTCGATGGCTCGACCATAGACGTCGCTGTCTGGAGCAGGACCTTCGAGCAGACGGCGGGGCTTTGGGTCGAGGGGGCGCTCCTTCAGATCAAAGGGGCGGTCCGGAGGCGCGGCGACGAGGTCTCGGTACATTGCGACGAGGCGTCGGAATACGAGATCGCGGACATTGTCGAGCCCGACGCGGCGGAAGCCGTCCCTGGCCCGCGGATGGAGGAGTGGACGGGGCCCGAGACGCCTCCCGTCGTCTCGATAGAAGAGCCGGCCGCGCCGCCCCACGCGCAGGTGAACGAGCCATCGCCCGGCTACGGCGAGCCGCCACCGCCACCGGAGGAGCCTGGCCCGCTCGCGCCGACGGAAGGGGCCTCGCGCAAGTTGCTCATTAACATGACGGAGACGGACCGTCCCCAGGACGATCAGCGCCTCCTGCGGACGGTGCTCCAGAAGCTGATGGACTATCCGGGCAACGACAGCGTTGACCTGCTCATCTGGAGCCAGGGCAAGCGTTGGCGCTTGGCGATGCCAATAATCACCACGAGTTTCTGCGATGAGCTCGCCGACCACCTCTCCGAGATGCTTGGCAGCGCCGAGGCGGTGAGCATCGAGGATGCGTCGGCGGCCTAGGCGCGGGCGGCGGTGGGCTGCCGACTCGCTTCCAGTCGGAGGAGCCGGGCCTTCATCGGGAGGCCCGGCCCAGCGAACCCGTGGAGTCCGCCGTCCTTGCCAATCACCCGGTGGCATGGAATCACGATGGGTATGCGATTCCTCGCCATCGCCTGTCCGGCGCCGCGCGCCGCCTTCACGTTGCCCGCGGAGGCCGCCAGCCACTCGTAGGTGCGGGTCTCCCCGGCGGGGATGCTCCGGCAAGCGTCCCAGGCGCGGCGGAAGAAGGGTGTCGCTCCGTCGAGGTCAAGTTCCAGCTCCCACGAAGCTCGCTCCCCGTTCAGGTACTCGGTGAGCTGGCGCTCGTAGCCGTCGAAGGCCCCCGGCTTCTGCTCGGGCAGCGGTCGGCCCATGAGTTCCTCGAGGTCCGCGACCGCGCGGTCCGGGGTTGGCTCGGGAAGGGTCGAGTAGCGGATTCCCTTCGAAGAGCCGCACACGGCGACCCATCCCCATGAACTCTCGAACACGTCGTACCAGCTGTCGCTCACTTTCGTGTCTCCTTCCTTTCAGGGGACCGGCATCCCATAAGAGGCGGGCGTCTCTGGCAAGAACAGCGTACGCGCGGGAGGGGCGTTGCCGAAAGGGGCGGATGTCGCGGTTCCCAACAGAAGGCGCAATCGAGAGTTGTCACGTCTGCCCATTCTCCATGCCCTATACTCCACGACAAGACTTCGCCTTCCTCTCCTTCCCCTGCAGGGCGGTCGAGGGCATGGCATCCGGAAGGGCACGAACGTCTCACGGGCAGCGGGAGGACTCGATGCGCAATGGACAGAAAATATTTGACGCGGACACTCATTTCCACTCGTCGGCGGAAAGCCTCGAACCCTATCTCGCTCCGCTGCTCCGCGACATGAAGGAGGAGCTGCAGGTCCGCGAGTTCAAGACAGGGTGGGCCGGCGAGGAGATGCCCGAGCCCTACAAGCATCACTATCGTATCGCCGAGGGGGGAGGTTGGGGCGCGAATCCGCCCCGGCATCTCGGAGAGGCTGGGCCGCGTCCCAACGCGCAGCGCCACTTCCAGAATTTCCAGGGCTTCAAGATTCCAACCCTTGGGGGCTCCGACTGGGATACCGACGCGCGTGTCCGCGACATGGACGAGGAAGGCGTCGATGTCCACCTCATGGTTCCCGGAGCGGCGTCGGGGCATGAGGACCCCGCTGTCGATATGGCCATGATTCAGAGCGTCCATCGCCACTTGGACGACGTGTGCGGCCGTCACCCTGGCCGTCTTACCTCACTTATCCTCGCTACCGCGCGCGACGTCGAGGGCTCCGTCATTGAGATCAAGCGGTACGCCGGCTCCGCCTGGGCCAAGGGCATCCTCGTAAGCCTGCCCCTCGACTTTCCCGTCGACCACCCGGACCTTCACCCCATCTGGGCCGCCGCGAATGAGGCCGGCCAGACGGTCGTGCATCACAGCTTTGCGACGGGCTACCCCGGCTACCGCGACCTTTGGGACAACCCGTTCATCGGCAGGACGGCCTCCCACCCCTGGGCGGCGATGCGCATGACTGCTTCGTTCCTTGGGGCGGGGCTGCTCGACAAATACCCCAACCTCAACCTGGCGATCCTCGAGTCCGGCTTTGGCTGGCTGCCGTTCTGGATGAAGCGCATGGAGGACCAGGTCCACTACATGGGCTATGTGGCGGACGACCTGCAGCACACCATGGAGGAGTACATGACCGGCGGCCGCTTCTTCGCGGGCATCGTCATCCACGAAGGCGAGGAGATCGCCCGTACGGTGACCGAGTTCATGGGCGACCACATCCTCATGTTCGGCTCCGACTACCCGCACGCCGAGTCGCGGTTCCCCCGGTCCGCCGATATCGTTCTGGGCTGGAATAGCTTCGGGGAGGACCGGATGCGCAAGCTGATGTGGGAGAACGCGGCCCGCTGCTTCCGACTGGAGTAGCGGCTCCCGTTGTTCCCGCGAAGGCAGGAATCTAGGTATCGGCGCCCTTCCCGCATTCCCCAAAGTCCCCCTCCTTTGGAACGAGGGGTTGGGGGGCCCCGTCTCCTCTCTCCCGTCCGGAGGAAAGGTTAGGAAGGAGGAATGTCAGTCTCCCTCCTCCCAAACCACCTCAGTCGCAAGGTAGCGTCTCTCACTCCCCCTACAAACGCCGGTTGGACACCACGGGCTCCGAGGCCAGCAGGTCGCGGAGCTTGCTCAGGGTGGGCAGACCTAGTATCTCGGATATGCCGTCGTCTAGGGCTTGGCGAGCGGGACAATGCGCCATACCCGGCAGCCGCTCGAACTCGGCAGCCGTCATCTCATCAAAGAGGTCTGATAGGCCCTGAAGCTGTGAGCGGGAGAGGCGGCGCGCGTCCAAGACCGGCAACTCCTCCAAGTCCGCCTTCTTAATTGCGACCCAGCCGCCCCTTGTGCTGGTCCGCTGGGCGAGAATTGTCAACAGGCCCAGGCTGGAGTTTAGCCAGACGGCGAGCGCCTTCTCGGTCGGCGCATCTTCAACGCGGACGGGCCACCATACGTTGGAGAGAACTCTTTCCTCCAACCGCATGGCGACGACCCTGGTGGTTTCCAGCCAAAGCCGCTCGGCGATAAGGAGGCGACCGGACTGCCGCCAGAGGTGCTGGCCATAACCTGGCCTCTGTCCGCCCCGTGGCTTTGTCAATGGCGATAGGTAACCATTCGGCGTACACACAAAGGACTTTCGCTGCTCTGTATCGTGGCCCTCCACAAGGGGGTAAGCCGTTACAGAACCGGTCCTATCGAACCCATCGACGAGCCTACGTCTATCAGGACCGACTTGCCCAAGCCCATCGAGTCGGCATAGCGGGATGTTTGCGGCCTCTCCCTCGCCGGGAACCCATACCTCGCTGCCGTCCAACAGCCTGAGCGCGCTGCGAACGAGGTCGGCGCGGGCGAACTGCACGCCTGACCACTTCTTGCGGGCAAGTTTCGAGTTGGGAATCGAAACAATCTCGCCGACGTGCCTGCCGTCTATTTCCAGCAATGCCGTGCCCGTCTCCTCGAATTTCGCGGGGGCCGTGGCGGTCACCGCCTGCGCTACCCGATGGGCGTCGAGCACGCCGTCGGGGTTACGCCATAGATTGACGAAGGTCGTGCGGTGTTCACGGCGGTCGTCACCGGCGTGGCGCGTAGCGATGAGCAAAGCCTCGGAGAGATCCGTGCTGTCCGAGAAGTTCCAGCGCAGCGGGTCGTGCGAGGCGATGACCATATCGAGGGTGAAGTCGCGCTCGATGAGGGCGCGAGTCTGTTCCCAGGATGGACCGGTGCATACGGTGACGGGCAGCACCAACGCCAGGCGCCCCTCGCCGCGGCGAAGTCTGGGAGAGATAGCTGCCACGAACGCGGCTCCGAGTCCGGCAGTGGCGGTCGCCTCCCGTGAACTCCCTTTCAGCGGCTTCAACCGTTTAGACAGCTCGACTTGAAGTTTCCGCCGCTCCTGCTTGGGCAGACTGCCGAACAGTAGGTTGCCCCCCACTGAGCGGGTGAATGGCGGATTCATGATTGCCAAGTCGAGGTTCGGCAGCTTAGCGATCACTCCCTCTTCCGCACCGCGAGAGCCGCTGCCGGATACCCTTTCGGCGTCTATGGCGGCTATCCCGAAGTCCTCGGCGGACAGCGCGAATTGAACGGCGGCCTCGTCTGTCCCGAGGAAGTCGAGTGAGCCTAGCGATACTTTCGAGCCTTCCGCGCCCAGCGGCATCACGTAGAGGTTCATGCGGTCGAACTGTATCTCCGGATTGAGCATGGCGAGGCTGGTGGCGGCGAAATGCACGGCGGAAAGCTGCACGTCGTACCCGTGCAGGGCCTGCTCTACCATCGCCTTGTGCAGTGCGGCGGCGTTCCGCCCTCCGGCGTCGGTATGCCGCCGTTCGACTTCCGAAGCAACCGCCATCAGCAGCGTCCCCGTGCCGCAGGCCAGGTCGGCCACGTTGAGGGATCCGGGGAACTCGTAATCGCGCCAGTTGACTTTCGCGGGCCAGCCGTCAAAGACCAGCCTAGCCAGTAGCGTAGCCGCTGGGACGGAGGTGTAGTAGGCGCCGGTGAATTTTGCGTCGGTCAAGAGCGTGTGGAACAGCCGCCCGGAGAGGTCGTGCCCTTCCAAGCGGCGCGTGTCTTCCATCGCTTTGACCAAGGGGCCGATGGCCGGCGCCTGGACCTCGTCCGGTCCATCGCCGAGCACGTCGAGGATCTCGCCCGCTATCTGGAATACCGGCACGTAGTCAATGTTGTCGCAAACAGACTGCCAAGCGCCGCGTAGCCCCGGGATGCCCTGCCCCAACGCCTCCTTGACGGTCGGGACGTTTTCATCGGCGGCGGCGAGCCTATCTTGGAAGGCGAGGGCGTTGAAGAGCACCAAACACCCGATGCGCAGGGCGGCGGCGCGGTCCTTCTCCTGGTCAGTCTTGGCGATGATGTCGGCGATACGCCAGGCTATTCGGGCGTGTCCTGCAATCTGCTTTGCCGATTGTTCCAGCGCGTACCCGACAGTGATGGCGGCGGCCGCCACCCGGTCCATGCCTTCCAGTTCCAAGGGAAGGGTGCGCAGATGGTCGGCCAGCTCGGCTACAGACCCCGTTCGGAAGCGCGACTCAGGCGCCGCTGTTCCGCGAGAGCCGTGGAGTCGCCAGCGTAGGTCCGGAGCGGCGGCGAGCTCGGCGAGAGTGTCATCCGCATATCGGAGCCGGTCGGGATAGAGAACGCCCAGCGTTGCAAGGGCTTGCGGGAAGTCGCTCAGCCGTCCCGTAAGCTGCTCGTCGAGCAGGCCCGCTGACCCCTCCCACTTGCACTCCAAGATGATCAGGTCTCCGCTTGGTAGGGTGACTCGGACGTCGGGAGTGCCCTCTCGGCTACGGCGTTCCGCCTTGGCCGATATGCCCCGGCCGCGGAGTAGTTGAGCGAGAAGGACGTTGACGCCTTCCTCGCGGATAGCTGCGATGCTGCTCTTTCGCGTCGTCATACGGCTCGCCGCACTGTAACACCCCGCCGGAGGATGGGAAGGCCAATCTGTCACCCCACCACGACACTTGCCCCTTCCCCCAACGCCCCTGTCCCCCTACCATGCAGGTCCTGACTCTGCCGGAGGGTGCGCTGGGTTCTGCGCGGCCCGGCGCCGGGCCGCAGCTCCGGCTTACGAGCAAATTGCGCACTCTTGCGCAGCATTGCGCACTTTTTGCGCCCCTCACTCGTAAACCTGCGCATTTTACGAGTGAAAGACAGCGCAGTTCGGGCGTCCTTGGGGCCAATTCGGGCCGAACATGCGCAAGACGGGGAGAGAGGGGCGAGATTCCCGCCCTCGCGGGAATTCGGAGGCGCGCGCGTGAATGGCGGAGAGGGCAAGGGGAGTAGAGTCAGAGATGGCGCCGCGCCCCAAGCGATGCTGCTGCGTGCTAGCATAGGCGCGCCCCGTGGTATGAGCAGCAGAGATAAGGACCGCCTATGGCCACTACAGCCGCTGTAGACGCTGTCGTCGTCGAGAAGCCCAAGCGCGTCGTCGGCACGATTGTCGCCGGGCATGGCTTCCAGCACATGTACGCGGACGGCTTCCTCGTCCTCTTGCCCCTCATACGTGACGCGTTCGACATGGGGGCCGTGGCCCTCGGCATCCTCTCCGCGTCGCGGCAGGCGGCGGGCGGCCTCCTCAGCATGGGCGGCGGGTTCTTGGTGGACCTCTTCTCAGGAAACCGCGGCCTCTTCCTTGCCGGGAGCTTGTTCTCCATGGCGTTCGCCTACCTGCTCGCGGGAGCGGCACCGAATATCGCCGTGCTCATCATCGCCGTCTCCCTCGGCTCGGCGGCGGGGTCGTTCTGGCACCCCGTGGGTCTCGGCATCCTCTCCTATGCCTTTCCCCAAAACCGGGCCCTGATGATGTCGATCCACCGCTCCGCCGGGAGTGTCGGCGAGGTGGTGACGCCCTTTATCGTCGCCGGGGCGCTTGTCTTCACGACGTGGCGCGGCGTGCTGGCAGGCGGCTTCTTCCTTATCACCGTCGTCTCCGCGTCCCTGCTGTTCGCGCTCGTGCGCATAGGCCTGCCTAAACGGGAGCCCATCCGGCGCAGCGCGGGCGCGCAGTTCAAGAGCATCGCGGGACTCTTCCGCTCTCCCGCTCTCCCCGTTCTACTCGCCGTCTCCGGCCTACGCGGCATGGCCGACCGGGCCGTCGTCTTCTTCCTGCCCATACTCATCGCCCAGTTCCTGCGCGAGGTCGAGACCGACCCCAGCGATGCCCGCATCGCGGCGGTCGTCGCCCCCTACCTCGCCCTCATGGTCGGAACGTCCATCGTCGTCTCTCCAATCATCGGCGCGGTGTCCGACCGGATAGGCCGCAAGCCCGTGCTCATCTGGGTGCTCTTCTTCTCGACCGTGATCACCGGTGCGCTCTGGTTCGTCTCGGAGCTCGGCCCCGCGCTGCTGGTGCTGACCGGCCTGCTTGGCATCGTGCGTTTCGCCGGGGCGAACCTGGCGCAGGCGGCGTCGCTGGACATCGCCGAGGGCAGGCAGATCGAGGGAAGCATGATTGGGCTGCTGTGGGGCAACAACGCCGCGCTCGGGGCGCTGTCGCCGCTCTTCCTCGGCTTCATCATCGCGCAGTACTCGCCGCCGGGGACAGAGGACTACCGGCTCATGTTCCCATACGCCACTGTGCTCGCGCTCCTCGCGACGGTCGCCGCCTTCTTCCTGCCTCCTATCGGCAAGTCCCGATTGGCGTAGCGAGTCCGCCGCCGTACCTCCGCCGCGTTGACGGCCTCCAAGGGCTGTCCTGTATCATTCGACAGAGGCGGGTCGAGCGTCTGGCTCCCCGTCATGCCGGGTGGCAACGTAGCTCAGCGGCAGAGCGGGCGCTTCATAAGCGCTAGGTCACAGGTTCGAATCCCGTCGTTGCCACCAACCTTGCCCGTTTGCGCTTTCCCTTCCCCCGTTCGTTCTATGACCCCCGCCTCGATTCGACGGTTTGGGGATGGGATTCGCTGTGGACGTCGGTGGATGGCGCCCCGCGGCTTTCCTTGCGAACGCGGCGCGTGGTCCTCTTGTGGAGGAGGGTCAGGGGCGGGACCGGGCCAGGGTGCGCAAGTTCCTCGTCTGTGCGCGGGGGTATGATGTGGGAGACGGGGAGCAATAACGGTTAGGGGGCAGGATGGCTGATTCCGGAGGGAAGCGGACGCACAACGTGGTCGTCATCGAGGGGGACGGCATCGGGCCGGAGCTGGTCGGGGCGGCGATGAAGGTGTTGGCGGCCGCGGAGCAGGCGGTCGGAACGTTTCACCTGAATGTCGAATACCATCGCGGCGGGGCGGCGCTGTACCGGGAGACGGGCCGCAACCTCTCGGAGGAGTCGCTGGCCGCCATCAGGGCGGCCGACGCGACGATGAAGGGGCCGGTCGGCTTGCCCAGCGTGCGTTTCCCGGACGGCACGGAGGCGGGAGTGCTCGGCGGCGTTCTTCGGACGGGGCTGGACACGTATGCGAATGTGCGTCCTGTCCGGCTGCTTCCGGGTGTCCCGGCGCCGGTCAAAGCGGAGCCCGGCGAGATCGACTACGTCATCGTCCGCGAGAACACGGAGGGCCTCTACCTGTCGCGAGGGAAGGGCGTGCAGACGGACACGGCCGCCGCGGACACACTTCTCGTCACGAGGAAGGGGGTCGAGCGGGTGGCGCGCCGGGCCTTCGAGCTGGCGAGGCAGCGCAACGGAGCGCCGAGCGACGGCGTGCAGCGTGTGACGTGCGTCGATAAGGCGAACGTTCTGCCGTCGATGGCGTTCTTCCGCCGGGTGTTCGACGAGGTGGGGGAGGAGTATCCGGATATTGAGCGGGAACACCTCTACGCGGACGCCGCGGCGCAGGCGCTCGTGGTGGGCCCTCAGCATTTCGACGTGCTGGTGATGGAGAACTTCTTGGGGGACATTCTCAGCGACCTGGGCGGGGGAACGATCGGGGGTATTGGCCTCTGCCCCTCCGGGAATATCGGTGACGAGCACGCGTACTTCGAGCCGATTCACGGCTCCGCGCCGGACATCGCAGGGGAGGACAAGGCCAACCCGGTCTCGCAGGCGCTGACGGTCGCGATGATGCTGGACCACTTGGGTGAAACGGAGGGAGGGGAGCTGGTCCGGAATGCGGTGTCGGAGTCGTTGCGCAGCGGGCAGTTGCAGATCGGGGAACGCGGCCAACCGGTGGGGGGCACGGCGAGGGCCGGGGAGACGATTGCGGAGTTCGTTGGCGGGGCTCCCCCACCCTAGCCTTTCCCAGACGGCCCCCTCTCTAGCTCTCCCCCGCAGACGGGGGAGAGGATATTCTGACTCTCCCCCGTCTGCGGGGGAGAGGACTTTGAAGCAGTAACGGAGGGAGGCGGGTTAGCGGGTTGCTTTGGAGTCGAGGCGGCGGGCGCGGACTGCGTCGTCATCGCTGCGGAGCTCCTTGGGAAGGACGAAGACGACGTTCTCCTCGCTGACGCGCACCGTTTCCACCGAGTCGGGTTGGAGGTAGTCGATGACCTGCTCGACCAGGGATTCGGGGGTGGAGGCGCCAGAGGTGATGCCGATGCGCTCCATGCCTTCGAGCCACACGGGGTCGATGTTGGACGCGTCGCCGATTAGGTAAGCGGGGAGGCCGGCCAGCTCGGCGACCTCGCGGAGGCGGTTGCAGTTGGAGCTGTTCTCGGCGCCGACGACGAGGACCAGGTCGACGCGTTTCACGAGCTCCTTGGCCGCCTCCTGGCGGTTGGTGGTGGCGTAGCAGATGTCGTTGCGGGCCACGATGTTGGGGAACCGCTGCTGGAGGGAGCCGATGATTTCCTGTGTGTCGTCGACGCTGAGGGTGGTCTGAGTAAGGGCGACGACGCGGTCGGGGTTGGCGACCTCGACGCGCCGCGCCTCCGTCTCACCGCTGACGAGGAGCGAGGCGTCTGGGGACTGGCCCATGGTGCCGACGACTTCAGGGTGGCCCTCGTGTCCGACGACGATGACGGAGTAGCCGTCGCGGGCGTATTTCTGGGACTCGAGATGGACTTTGGTGACGAGCGGGCACGTGGCGTCGATGACGTTCAGTTCGCGGTCCTCGGCGGCCTTCCAAACTGTGGGGGCGACGCCATGGGCGCTGAAGATAACGGTGGCGCCGTGGGGGACCTCGTCAATCTCCTCGACGAAGATAGCGCCCTTCGCGCGCAGGCTGTTGACGACGTACATGTTGTGGACGATTTCGTGGCGCACGTAGACGGGCGCGCCGAACCGTTCGAGGGCGATCTCCACGATATCGATCGCGCGGATGACGCCGGCGCAGAATCCACGGGGGGAGCTCAACAGCACCTGCATTCGGTCACCTCTCCTTGCATGATACCAGCGTGGGCCATTCCTGGGCGGCGGCGGGTTCCCCTGCGGGTGAATGGCGGGAGGCTATAATCACTGCACTCCTCCTCCCATCCTCCTCCGCAGAGCGGGATGGGTTGCGAACATGGCGGCACGCATCGAACCGAGCAACGCAGCGATTCTCTACAACGCGGCTTCCGAGCGGGCGAGGTCCCTAGCGGACGAGCTCGCGTCGGCGCTTGGCGTCCGCCATGCTCCGCATTCGACCAACGACGGGGAGACGGCGCTGGTCTCGACAGCGCCAGACGTGCTAGTCACCGTGGGCGGCGACGGAACGCTCCTGCGGGCGGCCCGGATGGCGGCCCGCGCGGACATTCCGCTGCTGGGGGTCAACCTCGGCAGACTTGGCTTTCTGACGGAGGTAGAGGCTGCGGACGCTCTGGAGCTCGTTCCCCGCTATTTGGCCGGTGATTTTGCCTGGATGGACGAGCGCCGTATGGCGCAGTGCGTCACGCTGACGTCTGAGGGGCCGAGCGAGCCGGTGCACGTGCTGAACGACGTTGTCGTGGGCAGGGGGCGCGTCGCCCACATCGCCCGCATCGGCGTGTCGATCAACGGTGTTGAGCTAACGACCTATCAGGCCGACGCCGTGATTGTTTCGACTGCGACGGGAAGCACGGCGTACTCGCTGTCGGTCGGTGGTCCCATTCTGTTTCCGGCGTCAGGGGACATGGTGGTCGTGCCGGTCGCGACGCATGGCGACCTGGACGCGCCGGTCGTCGTGCCGGACGACTGCGCTGTCGAGCTGGTGGTGAAGAGCGATCACGACGCGATCATGACAGCCGACGGCTTTGTGGACATTCCGATGGCCCGAGGCGATTCGGCGATGGTGTCGGCGAGTCCTCATCGGGCGCGGTTCCTACGCGGCGGCCCTCCTGACCAGTTCTACGAGACGCTGGTCTACCGTCTGCGGCGCGGGGCTGAGCAGTCGATGAGCATCGCGCGGCGCTTGGCTGAGGAAGAGGCGCGCCGTGCCGGCTGAGCGCGAGCCCACGATTGGCGTCGAACGAGAGTTCGCCGGTCGACGCGTGAAGGTGCGGGTGGAGCGCGTACGTCTCGACGATGGGACTGAGACGCTGCGTGACATTGTCTACCACCCGGACTCGGTCGCTATCGTTCCAGTCGACGATGAGGGGAACGTGGTCATGGTGCGGCAGTACCGCAAGGCGGCGGGTCAAGAGCTGCTCGAACTGCCGGCCGGGGTTATCGAGGGGGACGCGACTCCGCTGGACGCCGCCCGCCGCGAGCTCCGCGAGGAGACGGGACTGGACGCCGCAAGCCTCGTCGCGCTCGGGAACTTCTTCGCGGCGCCCGGCTCCATGACCGAGCGCCTCTTCTCGTTCATGGCGACGGGGCTGTACGACAGTCCATTGCCAGCTGATCCGGACGAGCGCATCACCTTGGTGCGCGTTCCGTTTTGGGAGGCGGTCGAGATGGCCCGCGCGGGAAAGCTCAACGACGCCAAGACGCTTGCCTCGCTGCTGCTCGCTGAGCCGCACGTTGCGCGGTCGGGGTAGCTGCGGGGGTCCTCGCCTGCGCGGGAATCGGCTCACGTTGGCCTGATGTCTAGTTCGAGGAGAAGGAGCGACCGGGGCCTGGGCGGCCTTGCATCTGCTTGCGGGCGTTCTTGAGGAGCTCCAGCTCGTCCCATAGCCGGTCGAAAGTCGGCTGTTCGAGGAGCTTTTGTTGGATGCCCGGGTTGCCCTGGAACATCTGGGCGACCTGGTACGAGAGCGCCGCAGGGTCGGTGGGGAGGTTGACGTTGCGCACGTAACCCCCCCGCGCAGCGACGAGCTGGCGGACGAACGCTTCGGCGTCCCAGCGGACGTTGTCGACGAGGGAAGGGTCGACCATTTCGTCGGTGTCGTCGAGGAATTCAACCTCGGCCGCAAGGTAGGGGTTGCCGCGTATGAACGAATGGACTTTGAACCGCTGGCCGCCGACCGCCAGGACGCTGAGACGTCCGCCCCCTGCGTCCTCGGAGCGCACGATGTGGGCGGTGGCGCCGACTTCAAAGGGGTCGGTCTGATTCGGGCCAACCTCGGGGCCTTCTTTCAGCAGCAATACGCCGAAGGGCTCATCGTTGTCCGTACACTCCTGGGTTAGCTGGAGATAGCGCGGCTCGAATACGACGAGCGGCAATTCCATCCCCGGGAACAGCACCATGGCCTGGAGGGGGAAGAGCCGCAGGAAGTGCAGATCGCGGTCGTTGGCCATGGCCGCAGTCTATCCCCGCGCCGCGTCCGAGACCAAGAGCCGGCGAGGCATGAACTGATGGGACGCGGGACTCGGACTGACGTTCATGCCTGGCCTACCGTCCGCACGTTGATGAGGTTGGGCACGGTCCCGGTGCGGACGGGGGTCGTTCCGAAGAAGACGACGCGGTCGCCGGGGGCGACAGCGCCGCATGTCCCGAGTCGGGTGAGGGCGGACTGCACGGTCGCCTCCAAGCGGTCCGCGATGCTCGTCTGAATGGGCCAGACGCCGTACCAGAGCATGAGGTTACGGCAGACCTCCAGCTCCGGGGTGAAGGCGTAGATAGGGACCGAGGGCCGCTGGTGCGAGAGGGTCTTGGCGGTGCGGCCGGTGCCAGTGACGACGACCATCGCCCGCGCTTTCAGATTCTCTGCAAGGAGGCAGGCGGCCTCGGCCATTGCGTAGGCCTGCTCCTGCCTATGGCGGGGGTGACGAGGAGACTCCGCGGCCTCGGCCTGAAGCGCAATCCGCGCCATCGTCTCGACGGTTTGCGCCGGATAGGCGCCGATGGCGGTCTCCGCCGAAAGCATAACGGCGTCCGTGCCGTCCAGGATGGCGTTGGCGACGTCGCTGGCCTCCGCCCTCGTGGGGATGGGGCGCTCGATCATCGACTCCAGCATCTGCGTGGCGGTGATAACGGGGAGTCCGACCTCGTTGGCCTCGGTGATGATGCGTTTCTGGAGCAGGGGCACGCGCTCAGGCGAGACTTCGACGCCCAGGTCACCCCGCGCGACCATGACAGCGTCCGATGCTGCGAGTATCTCGGAGAGGTTCTCGATAGCGAGGGGGTGCTCGATCTTGGAGATTATCGGCGGCGCAACGCCCATCTCCCGCAGCAGGTCCCGACAGGCCTGCACGTCGTCGCCGCTTCGCACGAAGCTGACGGCGACGTAGTCGACGCCTATGGACGCGCCGTAGGCCAGGTCGGTCCTGTCCTTGGGGGTTAGCGGGTCCGCGGTCACTCTGGAGTCAGGCAGGTTGACGCCCTTATGGGAGGTGAGGACGCCACCCGCAATGACATCGGCCTCTAACTCAGGGGGTCGAACGGCTGCGACGCGCAACGCCATCGCGCCGTCCGCGATGAGGATGCGGTGGCCGGGGCTGACGTCTTGGGCGAGCTTGGGGTAGGGGATGGATACGCAGGAGGACGTGGAAGGGACGTTCTCGGAGGTAACGAGGATGTGGGCGCCGGTCCGCAGCTCCACGCCGCGGTCGTCTTCCACTTCTCCGGTCCTCAGGCGCGGGCCTTGGATGTCTTGCAGCAGGGCCACGGGGCGGTCCAGCTCCTCGCTCAGGGCGCGGATGCGGGGGACAACCTCGTCGACCTCATCGCGTGTCGCGTGGGAGAAGTTGAGGCGGAAGACATCGACGCCGGCGAGGATGGCTTCTCGGAGGCGCTCCGTGTCCGCGAGCGCCGGTCCCCAAGTCGCGACGATTTTGGTGCGTCGTTGTGGTTTCGCCATGAAGACGATGATAGCTATCTTGGGGCAGCCAAAGGAATGGGGGGCGCGCACGGCTCCATCCAGTGCGCGCAGGTGGTAAAGTTGCGCGTGGCGGTCGAGTCTCGTCCTCAGAGGGTCCGGTTTCCGTCACGTCGGCGGTTGCGGACGGAGCCATAGGTCTTACAAAACAGGGAGGAGAGCACATGCACGACGTGCTCGTGATAGGGGGCGGCATCGCAGGACTGCGTGCCGCAGTAGCCGCGAAGCGGGCCGGCGCATCCGTCGCGCTGGCGACGCAGTCGCATCCCGCCCGGAGCTACTCGGTGGCGGTCCAAGACGGAATCAACGCCGGCGGCGAGAGCGAGGAGAGCCAGCGGTCGCACGCGGCAGACACGCTTGCGGCAGGGGCGGGAATCAACGATGCGTCCGTGGTGGAGGAGCTGTGCCGGGAGGCCCCAGGTCTGGTGGCGGAGCTCGACCGCATGGGCGCGCCCTTCAACAGACAAGGCACGAACATAGACCGGGTGCAACTTCCCGGCGCCAGCGAGGCGCGCACGCGCTACATCGACGACAGCACGGGCCTTGCGCTCACACAGACGCTGTACGAGCAGGCCATCGGCGCCGGAATCGACATGTACATTGAGTGGGTCGCGACCGCGCTGGTGGTCGATGACGGTCGTTGCCGTGGGGCGGTCGCCTTGAAAATGGCCTCCGGCAGGCTGGAAACGCTGAGCGCCAACGCGGTGGTGCTGGCCACGGGCGGGCCTCGGCGCGCCTTCGAGCCCAGCACGGCCTCTCTGCAGTGCAGCGGCTCGGGCATCGCGCTTGCGTACAGAGCGGGAGTGAGCCTGATCGATATGGAGCTTGCGCAGTACTACCCCGCAGTGCTCAAAGGCAGAAAGCTGGCATTGACGCCCCTGCTTTGGGCGCGGGGCGCGTCCTCCGACGACGGGGGCGTTACGCTCAGCGGTTCTCCGGATGCTTCGGAAGCCGAGGCGCGGTTCCCTGATACGCTCCACCGTGTTAAGGCGCTGTCTGGAGTGGACCTCCTGAAGGACGCCGCGCCCGTCGCCCCCGCTATGTCGCGGCTGCTCGGTGGCGTCGCCGTGGCCGTCGACGGGGCAACGTCGATGCCGGGGCTGTTCGCCGCCGGGGAGTGCGCGGGCAACGGATTCCACGGAGCGTCCGGCCTCGACGGCAACTTCTTGCTGGTCTCGGTCGCCACGGGCAAGCGAGCGGGGGAGGCGGCGTCGCGGGAGGCGAGGAGCGGGAGTAGCGCAGAGCCCAGCGGCGAGACGCTGCGGCGCGAGGAGAGCGCGATAGCGGAGGCTCTCGGCCGGCCCGGCGGCGCGCCGGTCGCGGCGCTCCGGCAGGAGCTCGCGGCCCTCATGCACGAGAAGGCCGGCATGAGCCGGGACGCCGACGGGCTTGGCGAGGCGCTCCAGCGGATAAGGGCGATGCGGACGGAGTGCGCAGCGCTCGGCGCGGGCGCAGAATCAAAGGACTATAATTTCGGTCTCGTTCAGCACTTGGAGCTTGGCTGGCTGTTGGACGTGTCGGAGGCGATCGTGGCAAGCGCCCTTGAGCGGACGGAGAGCCGGGGTGCGCACGTAAGGAGCGATTACCCGGTCCTAGACGACGCGCAGTCCTCGAGGGTTTCGGTGACGCGCGCCGACTCAGGCCCGCAGGTAGGCAGGCAGGCCGTCGCGGCTACCTAGCGCGGCGGCGCTGTCCAGGATTTGGGTAGCACTGATTCAGGAGGCGTGAAGTGAAGATCACCTTCAAGTTCCAGCGCGCAGGCACGCGGGCCCAACCGGTCTACTCCGACTATGAGGCGGACGTGGCGCCGGAGACCACGGTCTTCGACGCCCTCGTGTCCGTCCGCGAGACGCAGGACGGCACGCTTGCTTTCAGGGGCAACTGCGGCGTGGGCTTCTGCGGCGACTGTACGGTGAGCATCAACGGGGCGCAGAAGCCCTCGTGTCTGGTCACCGTCGGCGAGACGCAGAAGAACGACGTCATCACGGTCCAACCGGTCCGGTACGCGCCGGTGGAGAAGGACGTGATGTACGACGTGAAGAAGTTCATGTGGGACAAGATCGACCTGTTCGCGCGGGGAGTGGTCCCGAACGGGGAGCGGCCCGTCACCGACGAGGAGCTGCGGCCCGTCCGCAAGGCCATGCGCTGCACGTCGTGCGGCCTGTGCGACGAGGGCTGCACGGTCATCGACGTGAACGTGGACTTCTACGGGCCGGCGGCGCTGACGAAGCTCTACCGGTTCACCTCCGACCCGCGCGACTCCGTCACCAAGGAGCGTCTCATTGAGGGCAGCGAGACCAATGGCATCTGGGACTGCGTCCACTGCTGGGAGGCCACGGAGCATTGCCCCTTCGGCCTTGAGCCGACGCACCTGATTATGGACGTGCGCGACCAGGCGATCAGCTACGGCGTTAGGTCTGGCCACAGCAATAAATCGGCGGAACGCCATTACGACTCGTTCGAGCGTTCCGTGGAGAAGAGCGGGTGGCTGGACGAGCGGGCGGTGGCGCTGGCGAGCTACGGAGGCCTCATCCGCGGCGGGATCAAGATGCTGCCCATGGGGCTGAAAGCGCTGAGGAAGGGCAAGGCCACGCTGAAGCCCCATCGAAGGCGGCCCGGCTCAGGCGAGATAAGGCGGGTCTTCGAGCGGTACCGCCGCTCCATCGAACAACGGCGTAAGGAGAATTAGCGTGAACCGTTTCGCTTTCTACCCCGGCTGCGTCGCGAAGGGCTCTTGTCCGGAGCTCTACGAATCATTCATACGTGTCGCCGACGAGTTCGGCATGGAGCTGGAAGAGCTTATGGACGTGGGGTGCAGCGGCGCCGGAGTGCTGCCGTCTGAGGTATCCGACCCGATCAACGCCCGCACGCTGGCCAAGGCTGAGGTCATGGGCCTGCCGCTCCTCACGATCTGCAGCACCTGCCAGGGCGTCATCGGCGGGAGCGCGCTCCGGCTGAGCGATCCGGCCTACCGCGAGCGCATCAACCGGGAGTTCCTGGCGGACCAAGGCCTCCAGTATCACGGCACGACCGACGTGAAGCACTTCCTGTGGGCGCTGGTCGAGGACGTGGGACTGGACGTGGTCAAGAGCAAGATACGCCGCCCGCTCGACGGCCTGGGCGTCTCTCCGTTCTACGGCTGCTACTTGCGGCGCCCGATCGACGTCATCCAGCGGCCGGAGCGCAAGACGTACCTGGAGCAGGTGACGGAGGCCCTCGGCGGCACCAACATCGACATCAGCGGCAAGGGGAAGTGCTGCGGATTCCCGACGCTCACGATCAATGAGAGCAACTCGTTCGCGATGACCGCCAAGCACACCGGCGAGGCGATGGACAAGGGTGCGGATGCGATGGTCGTGCCCTGTCCGCTCTGCCATCTGGAGCTGGACGGCGAGCAGAGCTATGCGGCGAGGGCGGTGGGGCGCAACATTGAGATGCCGATTCTTCACCTGTCGCAGGTGGTGGGGCTGGCTTTGGGGATTGCTCCCAAGGAGCTCGGGCTTTCCCGGCATATGGTGTCGACGAAGAAGTTAGTTGCGCAGCTCCATCCCGTGGAGGCCGCCGCCGGTGTCGCGGGTTAGTTCTGCCCGCTGCCGCAGGAAAGTTTGGCCAGCGGCGCGGCTTGTGGCAGTGCTCTCTTCACGCCGAGATAGGCGCGTCGGGGCGCAATGTGTCCCGGGGGCGCATTGTTGATTGACATGACGGGGACGTCCGATCCCAGCAGGTTCTCGGTCCATAATACGCGGGTGCGAAAGATGGTCCGGGACGGGAAGCGGGTGGTGGAAAAGACCATCCGCCCGAACGGCTCGTTGCCCATCTCGCTTTACAAGCTCAACGAGGAGCTGGCCGAGTACCGGGATCGTCTCCTCGCGGCGGGAATACGGACGCCGAAGGTGTCGGATAGCTGGGTTGAGGACGATTGCGTCGTGTGTCTGTGCGAGGACGGGGGCGAGAATCTCGTGGAGCTATACGAGACCCCCGAGGTCCTCTTTCACGAACACCCCGACGCCGTCGCTGCGGCGGTCGGGATTTTGCGGCAGGCCGCGGCCGCGGGGCTGTCGATTGACCCGCACATCAAGAACTTTGTGGGCGGCGGCAGCGCTCTTCTCTACGTTGACTTCTCGCCGCCGCTCACCGAGTCGTACATCAACGCTCGCTGCTCGGCGGCAGGCAGCGCAGAAGAAGAGCGCATCTTAAGGGAGAACTTCTCGTACTTTACACCGGAGTTCCTCCCGTACCATTTTGCGGGAGACCTTTTGAACGTGGGCCGGTCGGCCGACGGGCTCTTTCCTGAGGCGCGTGAAGCCTTGATCGAGGCGGGTATGCTGTCCGGGGTCAGCTTGGAGTCGTTTGTTTCACGAGCGCGCTCGATACGGGCGCTGGAGGACCTTCGGCTGCAGAGGCAAATCTTCATGATCTAAGGACAGCGGCGCAGGCCCGCGTCCCGCAACAGGAGCATCGTATGACCACCTACCGCGTTATTGGCCAGCCCGTTCCGAAGACCGACGTGCAGGGAAAGGTGACGGGGGCCGCCGTCTATGCGATGGACGTGCGCGTCCCGGGGATGCTCTGGGCCAAGCTGCTGCGCAGCCCCGTTCCCCACGCGCGCATCGTCAGCATCGACACATCGAAGGCCGAGCAGGCGCCCGGCGTGCGTCTGGTGCTGACGGGCGCCGACGTGCCGGCTGGGCTGTACGGCCGCAGGTACTGCGACCTACCCGTCCTTGCGCGGGACGTCGTGCGTTTCGTCGGGGACCGCGTGTCGGCCGTCGCGGGAGACGACGAGGAGTCCGTCCAGCGGGCGATCGAGTTCATCGAGGTGGAGTACGAGGAGCTTCCCACGGTGTTCGACCCCGTCGAGGCGATACAGGAGGGGGCGCCGGTCATTCACCCCGCCGTTCAGTCCTACTCGGGATACGAAGTGGAAGAAGGGCAGCATCTCAACGTGCTGGCCCGCGACGCCCACGAGAAGGGCGACGTGGACGCAGGGTTCGCGAGCGCGGACGTCATCGTCGAGAACACGTTCAGCGTGCCGCGCACGCACCAAGCCTACATCGAGCCGCATTGCTCCGTTGCGCTCGTGGACAGCGACGGCATCCTGCAGCTGTGGGCGCCGAACAAGAACCCGCACGGCATCAGGAACACGATTGCGAGCGCGGTCGGCTTGCCGCCCGAGAAGGTCGTGCTCAACCCGGTGCAAGTAGGCGGGGACTTCGGCGGCAAGGGAGCGACGCTGGAAGAGCCCATCGTCTGCCTGTTGGCGATGCGCACCGGGACGCCAGTCAAGATGATCATGGACCACCCGGAAGAGCTCACCGCCGCCGCCCCCCGCCACGCGGGCGTCATGACGCTGAAGACGGGAGTGAACCGCGACGGCGAGATAGTCGCTCACGAGATGTATGGGGTGTTTGATGGGGGCGCCTATGGGGGCGTGAGGCCCGGCGCTCCGCTCGGCGGGGCCGCCCATGGCGGAGGGCTCTACAAAACAGCCAACGCGCGGGCGGAGATTCTCCGCGTCTACACCAACAATCTGCCCGGCGGCCAGGCCAGGTCTCCGGGCGAGCCCCAAGGCTTCTTCGCCGCTGAGTCGCACATCGACTCGGTAGCGCGGGCCATCGGCATGGACCCGGCCGAGTTCCGGCTGCGCAACGTCATCAAGGAGGGCGATACGACGATGGCCGGCGACCGCCTCGAGCACGTGCGCGCCAAGGAGACGCTGGAGGCGGCGCTCCAAGCAGCCGACTATTCAGCGCAGAAGGGAACCGGCGTGGGCCGGGGGGTGGCAATGGCGTTCAGGGGCACCGGGACCGGCGAGTCCGCAGCCCGCATTACGCTCAATCCCGACGGCACGGTTGTCATCGGAACGCCGGTGTTCGAGCAGGGCACGGGGACGTACACGATCATGCGGCAAGTGGTCGCGGAGGAGCTCGGGCTCGACCCGGAGGAGCTGGGGATCGAGATACTCGATACGGCCCACTCGCCGTTCGACTCCGGCATCGGCGGCAGCCGGGGGACGAACATCGTGACGGGGTCGATGCACGCGGCGACGCAGGCCATGAAACAGGAGATGGGAGACCTCGCCGCCGAGGCGCTGGGCTGGCCGTCGGGCGACGTGGATATCGCGGGTCCGGACCTCGTGTTCCGCAGCTCGGGAGAGAGGCGACGCTGGCCAGACCTCCTTACGGAACTCGGCCGCTCAGTCAGCGCGCTGGCGACGTTCTCCGCGGACCGTGCGCCGGTCACCGGGTTCGTGGCCCAAGTCGCCGAGGTGCACGTGGACTCGGACACAGGGAGAGTAGACCTGCGGAAGCTGACGACAGCGCATGACGTTGGCCGCATCATCAACCCCATCGGACACCAGGGACAGATAAACGGCGGGGTTATGCAGGGCGTCGGGTACGGCCTGATGGAAGAGGTAGTGGTCGAGGACGGGCGCGTGACGACGACCAATTTCGCCGATTTCAAGATCCCCAACATCGAGGACATCCCGGAGCTGAGAACGGTGCTTCTCGATCCGGAGACGGGCGTCGGCCCCTACGGGATCAAGGGCATCGGCGAGAACCCGCTGACTCCAGTCGCGCCTGCGATAGCCAACGCAGTGGAGGATGCAGTGGGGGTCCGAGTCAAGGACCTGCCCGTGAGCGCTGAGAAAGTGTTCTCCGCATTGCGCGAAAGGGATCGTCCGTAGACTCATACGTCGGTCTCTACTGGGGGTTGTTCGGGCTGCTGTCCTGGGGGGTCGCCGACTACCTGGCGACGTCCTCGGCGGGGCGAATCGGCAGCCTCAGTACGGCGCTCCTCGTCCAGTTCTTCGGCATCGCGCTGCCGCTGCCGTTCGTCGCGGCGGAGCTGGCGTCGGGCGGTCTCGACGTGGACTGGTCGTCGCTAGCGATATGGGCGCCGGTGAGCGCGGGGTTCCTCGGGCTCGCCTATCTCGCCTACTACACCGGCCTGCAGCGCGGCCCGGTGTCGGTGGTGACGAGCGCGGCTTCGGCCTGGCTGGCGGTCACCGTTATTGTCGCAGTCGCTCTGTTCGGGGAGAGCGTCACCCCGGGCCAGGCGGGGCTGATGCTCCTCATTCTCGCCGGAGTCTTGATGCTTTCGCTGCGGCGGCAGAGCGCGTCCGGGGACGGTTCGGGCCTGTTCTGGGGGCTGGGCGCGATGGTGGGGCTGGGCATCGCGCTCGCGGTCCTGGCGCGCGTCGCGGAGGCGGCAGGGCCGATGCTTGCAGTACTGGTGGTGCGCTCGCTCTCGGTGGTCACGTCGTTCCTGTTCGTACGGTCGCGTGGAGAGAAGATTCGATTACCAAAGGGCTGGGGGTCGTGGCGCTTGCTGCTCGGGGCTGCCTTCCTCGACGCGGGCGGGTACGTGGGCTACAACCTGGGGGTGGAGGCGGCGTCCGTGGCGGTGGTCGCGCCGCTCGTCGCCGCCCACCCCGTCGCGACCGTCGCTCTCGCCGTGGGGATTATGCGGGAACGTCCCCGCGCCATGCAGTGGGCGGGAGCGGTCGTCACCGTGTCGGCTGTTGTCGGTCTGAGCGCGCTCGTCGACGTGTGAGGGGGATAGAATCCCGTTAGCTACGGTTATGAGGAGGACTCGAAGATGCTCGTACTGATGGTGAGCCTAAAGGTGAAGCCTGGCCGCGCCGACGATTTCATTGCGGCAGTGCAGGCTGACGGCGAGGGAACGACTGCGAACGAGGAGGGGAATTTCCAGTTCAGCGCGGTCAGGGACCAAGCGGACCCCGACCGTTTCTTTCTGTTCGAGGTCTATGAAGACGAGGCTGCGCTCGAAGCTCATCGTGGGATGCCGCATTTCCTGAAGTACCGCGAGGCGACAGCGGACATCTACGCCGAGGACCCGGTGCGGCACATGTGCGTCAACGTTTTCCCGGGCGACTCGTGGTGGCGGGCGTCCTAGCCGTCCGGTGATTGCTCACCGCTGGCCGTTCTTCTACGGCTGGGTGATCGTCGGCGTGGCGTTCCTGACGTCGGGGATCGGTTCCGGCGTCGCGATCTGGGGTCCCAGCGTGCTTCTGCTGCCGATGACGGGGGAGCTCGGCTGGTCGCGCGCCGCGTTCTTCACGGCGTTCTTCGTGCGGGAGATCCTAGTAGGAGTCTGTTCGCCGTTCATCGGCCCCTTCTACGACACGAAGCACGGGCCTCGTCTTCTGGCGCTGGGAGGCGCAGTGCTGCTTGGGGCCTCGACCGCGCTCATACGCAACGTGGACGAGCTGTGGCAGTTCGTTGTTCTGTTCGGAGTCATAGGCGGCATTGCGGACCTGGGCAGCGGGTCCTTCATCTCCCTGGCTATCGTCCCGAAATGGTTCGTGCGCCGTCGTGGGCGGGCGCTGGGCGTCGCCGTGATGGGTGTCGGTCTGGGAGCGCTGCTCTTTCCTGCGTCAGTCTCGGCCCTTATCAACGCGGTAGGATGGCGGGACGCGTGGATGTGGTTCGGCATCGCGATCGGTTCGATCTCCGTGGTCCTCGCGCTGCTCATTAGAACGCGTCCTGAGGACGTTGGCTTCCTCCCCGACGGCGGCGCGTCATTCTCCGGCGCTCCGGGGAGCGCGGCGCGACTCGCGCCCTTGGAGCGCTCGCTCACGAGGCGGGAGGCAGTGCGGCATCCGGCGTTCTGGCTGCTGCTCGTTTCGTTCAGCCTCGTGGGCCTTGGAATCACAGGGTTCCAGAGCAACTGGCATCCCTTCCTCGTCGAAACGGGATTCGGACCGGCGGACGCTTCGTTCGGGATCGCCATCTACGGCCTAGTGTCGGGGCTCGTGCGACCGGGATGGGGACTGCTGGGCGAGCGGTTCCCCGCCCGCTACCTGATGTCTGGCACGACGATAGCGACGGCGGCGCTGATCGTCGTGTTCCTGAATGTTCGCGGGGTCGGCGCGTTGATTCCGGTGATGTTCATGGCAGGGGTGGTGATGGGCGGCTACCTGATCTTGCGCGTGCTGCTGACGGCGGACTACTTTGGCCGAGCGCATCTCGGCGCTATCAACAGCTTATTCCGGCCGTTCGCGATGGGGACGGGAGCGCTCGGCCCCATCATCTTTGGCGCGCTGTACGACCTGAACGGAGGGTACACGCTAGCGTTCCTGATGGCCGCCGCGGCATGGGGGCTCGCCGGAGTCATCGTTCTGCTTGCCAAGCCTCCGTTGGCGGAGGATTCGGGATCGGGTCGTGAGCATGGAAGCGCCCACGCGCCTTAGGCCTCGAGCAAGGCGTAGCTGGCGCTGCGCCCGCCTTGGGCGCTGCGCACGAGCACTCCGAGCTCGCCCACCGGGAAGTCGCCTGAGAGCCAACCCCGACCCTGCAAGCTATTCTCCGTAAAGTATGCGGAGATTAAGAGAAATATTCTCCGCATATCCCCCGCAGCGGGAGATATGCGCTTGACGCGCGGCGCCCTTTGCTGAGACTGTCCACATGCGCCGTGGCGCCCCACGGCAAGAAAACCTTCGCGAGGTTCCGATTGAGCGAAAAGTCCACCCAAGCGTCCAACCCCATTGCCGAGGGAACCCTGCTCTGGACGCCTTCCGAGCGCCGGAGGGAGAGCAGCAAGCTCGCAGCCTACGAGAGGTGGCTCGGGGAGACTCGCGGGCTGCGTTTCGAGAGCTACGAGGAGCTTTGGCGTTGGTCGGTCGACGACGTGGGGGCGTTCTGGGCGTCGGTGTGGGAGTATTTCGAGATCGAGGCCCGCAAGCCCTACGAGAAGGCGCTGGCTCCGGGCGCCAAGGGGACGCGCGTCGAGGGCGCGCGCTGGTTCGTGGGGTCGGAGCTCAACTACGCCGAGCATGCCCTCTCCCGCCGCGATGGCGCCTTGGCGCTAATCGGCGTGCACGAGTCGGACGCTACCGTCGAGTGGACTCGGGCCGAGCTGTACGCGCGAACGGCGGAGATAGCGGCGGGGTTACGCGAGCTGGGCGTAACGCGCGGCGACGCCGTCGTGGCGTATATGCCGAACACCGCCGAGGCAGTGGCGGCTGCGCTCGCCGTAGCAGCGATAGGCGCCTCGTGGTCGAGCTGTCCGCCGGAATTTGGCACGAAAAGCGTCATAGAGCGTTTCCAGCAGCTTGCTCCCAAGGCGCTGCTGGCGGTGGACGGCTACACCTACGGCGGCAAGCCCTTCGACTCGCTGGGCGCGGTCGCTGAGATACAGCAGGCGCTGCCAACCCTCTCGAAAACAGTCGTGCTGCCGCACCTGTCGCCGGACCCGGACATCGGCTCTCTCAGCGACACGATCCTGTGGACCGATCTGTTGACGCCGGGACGAGAGCTCGCGTTCGAGCCGGTGGCTTTCGATCATCCGCTGTGGGTGGTGTACTCGTCTGGGACCACGGGCGCGCCCAAAGCCATCGTGCACGGGCACGGAGGCGCCCTGCTGGAGCACCTCAAGCTGCTTTCGCTGCACATGGACCTGGGCGAGGGCGACCGCTTCTTCTGGTTCAGCACGACGGGCTGGATCATGTGGAACATCGTCATCAGCGGCTTGCTGCTCGGCTCCACCATTGTGCTCTACGACGGCAGTCCGGCCCACCCTGACATGTATGCGCTTTGGCGGATGGCGGAGCGGGCGAAGGTCACCTGCTTCGGCGTCAGCGCGCCCTACATTCTCGGTTGCATGAAGGCGGAGATCGAGCCGGGGAGAGAGCTAGACCTCGGCGCGATGCGGGCCATCGGCTCGACGGGCGCGCCGCTGCCGCCGGAAGGGTTCGCTTGGGTATATGAGCACGTCAAGGGCGACCTGCTGTTGGCGTCGGTGAGCGGCGGGACCGACGTGCTCACCGCGTTCATCGGCGGTGGGCCTACGCTTCCCGTCCGCGCGGGGGAGATCCAATGCCGTTGCCTGGGCTGCAAGGTCGAGAGCTTCGGGGAGGACGGGAAGCCGGTCGTCGGCGAGGTCGGCGAGCTGGTCGTGACGGAGCCGATGCCCTCGATGCCGGTGTGTTTCCTGAACGACGCGGGGGGCGAGCGGCTGCACGGGAGCTACTTCGACGTCTACCCGGACGTGTGGCGGCACGGGGACTGGCTGAAGGTCACGGAGAGCGGCGCTTGCGTTATCTATGGCAGGTCGGACTCGACGCTGAACAGGAGCGGCGTGCGGATGGGCACGAGTGAGTTCTACCGGGTCGTCGAGGAGTTGCCCGAGGTGCTGGACAGCCTCGTGATAGACACGACGCAGCTCGGCACCGAGGGGAAGCTGTACCTGTTCGTCGTCATGCGGGACGGCCATGCGCTGGACGATGAGATGAAGCGCAAGATTGCGTCGGCTATCCGCACGAACCTATCGCCGCGTCACGTGCCGGACGAGATGTACGAGATACCGGAGACGCCGAGGACGCTGAACGGCAAGAAGCTGGAGGTGCCGGTGAAGAAGATATTGACCGGCGTTGCTTTGGAGCAGGCCGTTAGCATGGACGCGCTCGCCAATCCGGAATCAGTCCGGTTCTTCGTCGATCTGGCCAGCGCGTAGCGTGGGAGCGGGCGTTGTCTTCGCGTTGCTTTCCTCGATGGCGTTCGGGTTCAACGGCGCGTCGGTGCGGCGGGGAGTCGCGTCGGCGGCAGCGAGCCAGGGTCTCTACATAACGCTGTTTCTCGGTACGATTATGTTCGTGCCCGCCGCCCTAATCTCCGGCCAGATGTTCCAGCTAGGCCGCATCACAGGCCACGACTATGGAATCATGGCCCTGGCAGGCATCGTTCACATCCTCATCGGGCGCTACTGCAACTACCGCGCGGTCGCGGCGATGGGAGCGAACCGGACGCAGCCCATCGTGGGCACTTCGACGCTCTGGTCGGTGCTGATAGCGGTCGCTTTCCTCAGCGAGTTCCTCACGCCGCTCATGATCGCGGGTATCGCGTTGGTGATGGTGGGGCCGGCGCTGGTGGCGCGCCCGAGCTCCCAGGTCCGGTCGCCGGCCCGGCGTGCGGCGACAACAACCGTTCGGAACGCGGCGACGCACCCCAAACTGCTCGAGGGCTACGTGTTCGGCGTCCTGTCGGCGGCTTTCTGGGGCGCGGGGCCGGTGCTGATGCGGGCCGGAGTCGAGGCTACAGGACTGGGGATCATCGGCGGCCTCGTCTCGTACGCCGCGGCGTCGGCGGTGCTGGCGCTTACGCTCGTGCTGCCGGGGCAGATCGCCGGCGCGGTGTCGATGGACAGGTCGACGCGGATGTGGTTCGTGGTTGCGGGGACCAGCTCGTTCGTGGCGAACGTGTTCCGCTACATGGCGCTCGGCGTGGCGCCGGTGAGTCTCGTCATCCCGCTGATGCGGACTGCGGTGGTGTTCAGCCTGGCGTTCAACTGGGTGGTGAACCGGCAGATCGAGAGCTACGAGCCGCGCGTCCTCGCGGGAATCGGCGTGTCGCTCGTGGGAGCGACGCTACTGGTGATCTAGGAGCGCGTCGCGTCCCGTCCTTCGTCTGGATGGATTGGCGCTCCTTCGTGTTGCGTAGGCGTCGGCTTCGGAGCCAGGCTTACGCCTTGGCGGGCGCGGTTTCCTCGCTCTCTTCTTCGCCGCCTTCTAGGCCGGCGCGGCCGTAGGCGTAGAGGATGGGGGAGAGCAGTCCGGCCGTGGCGCAGAAGGCCCCAAAGATGTAGATCGCCGTCTGAAGTGAGGTGGCGTGGGCGATGTACCCGAAGACGAGGGGCGAGAGAAGCATGGCGATCGCCCAGTAGAGGCTGACGACGGATAGGGCCAAGCCCCGCTGCGCCGGAGTGCTGTTGTCCGCCGCGAGGGTGGGGTAGAGGGCGCGGAGGCTGCCGAAGGTCATACCGGTAAGGGTCATGAAGACGACGGGGAGGATCGGGACGTTGCCCGACGCCGCAATGGCGATGGCGAGAAGTCCCGTGAGGCTGATGCCTGTGAGCGCCATGTTCCGGCTCCCGAAGCGGGAGAGGATGCTTCCGAACACAAACGCCAGGCCGGCCAGGCTGATGCTGCTCAACGAGCGGATTACGCCGGTCTCGCCCTCGGTGTAGCCGATGTCGCGCAGGAAGGCGATGAAGAGGCCGCCCATCAAACCGGCGTAGGAGGCCGCCATAAAGGCGACCATGTGGGCGTGGAGCAGCGTGCGCTTGAAGAGCATCTGGCGGGCTGGGGCGAAGCTCTTCATGAAGCTCCTCACCTGGTCTTTTCGCGGCAAAGGCGGTAGGGAGGACGTAATCAGGAAGCCGAAGGCGCTGGCGGCGGCGGTCATGATGAACGCTGCTTGGAAGCCGTAGACCTGCGCGAAGAAGCCAGTGGCGATGGCTCCGATGATGCCGCCGGTGGACTCGAAGCTCAGCTGGCGGCCCATGACCTTGCCCGACTCGCCCGGGCTGCTGCGGCTGATGTAGGACTGGCCGGCGGACCAGTAGACGGAGCGGGAGGCGCCGTTGAAAAGCTGAGCTGCGAACAGGGGCCAGATTGTCGACGAATGGGCGGCAATCAGCGCGGACGCGACAAACATGAGGAAGCTGAACCGCAGGATGACCTTTTCGCCGAACCGGTCGGAGACCGCCCCTCCCGGAAGCCGCATAGGAATCATGAAAAACGCGGGCGCAGCCACGATGAACCCCAGGTCCGCCAGGTTGAAGTCGAGGGAGAGGACGTAGAGCGGGACCAGCAGCATGAGGCCGCTCATCCCAAAGCCGTACACGAAACCGTTGGTGTAGCCGAGGTACGTGGGCTGGCTGCGGGGATGCCTTACGAAAGACGCTAACTCTGCGGAGCCCGAAAGCAGTCTCACACGGGGAACCTACGCGGGCGCGAGCGCGCCGTCAATCGCGCCGAGCGGCTCGCGCGGCGAGGACGCGCAGCATCTCGTCGAGCTTGGGATCGGGCTGACGGGAGGTCTGGTCGGCCAGGGAAGTGTCGCCCACGAGGCGGTACATATCGGCGGCGCCTTGCAGGATCTTCGGGGTGAGCCCGAGGTGCTCGAAGGTGGCCGCTATCTCCTCCATCTCGCCGACCCACCGCCGCGCGCGGCGGGGCATCTCCGTCGCGCCCTTCATGTGGCGGGCGGGGTCGGCGGCGTCGCCGAACTCGGCGAGCAGCGCGTCCTTCAGGCCCATCGCCTCCGCCGCGACGAGCAGCTCGGTCCAAACGGCAGTCGTGCCCTTGGTGGAGGCGGCGTAGACCATCTTCAGCCCCGACGCCTGGCCGATGAGGGGCCCGACGCGCCGCACGTCGAGTCCGTACTCGCCGAGCTGCTCGAAGGCCGACGTGTCGGGACCGGAGCAATAGAGAGCGGACTTGGAGCCTGGCTTGGGCGGCGAACCGATGATGCCGGCGTCGATAACCGGGGCCCCGGCGTCGCCGATCAGGGTTGCGATGCGCTCGACGGTGCGTGGCGCGATGGCGTTGCACTCGACGAAAACGGGCCTAGCGCCGGTGACCGCCATCGCGCCCGCGACGCGTTCCGCGACGGGGACGGCCTCAGACGGGACGAGTACGGATAGCAGGACGCCGCATTGCTCGACGAGCGCGCGAATGCTCCCTGCGTCGCGTATCTTGGCCTCGGCGGCGCGCAGCTTGGTCAGCTCGCTGCGGCCGTCGAGGCTGGTCGCGACGTCGAGTCCGTTGGCGGTGAGCACCGCGCCGATGGCGGCGCCCATGTCGCCCGGGCTGATGATGCCGACTGCGCCGGGCATGGTTACTTAGGCGCCGCGCCTGCGGCTTCCAAGCGGCGCTTGGCCTCGTCATAGACGTCAGCCGGGAGGGGACCCTTCGCCGCGGCGCCGAGGTTGGCCTCGAGGTGCAGGGGGTTGATCGTGCCGACGATGTTGGTGTCCATGTCGGGGTGCGTCTCGGTGAACCGGATGACGAACTCCATGCGGGACTGGCCTTCGTCGAGCAATTCGTCCAACTTAGCCTTCTCCCACACGTCGAGAAGCTCGGGGTTGCGCTGGGCGTTCCGCTGCTCACCGCTGGGAGCGCCACGCGCGGCCCCGCCTCGGATGATGACGCCGGAGCGCGCCGCAGACGCCTTGGCAATCAGGTGTTCGTGGTCGCGCTGGGATGCGGAGTAGGGAATCTGGAAGGCGTCGAACACGCCCATCTCGATGTGGTCAGCGAGGTTGGGGATCGTGCCCGACATGCCGAGGAAGCGTATCTTGCCCTGGTCGCGGAGCTCGGTCATCGTTCCGATGACATCGTTCTCCTCGAGGACCTGTTTGGAGGGGGTCGCGTGTACTTGCAGCAGGTCGAGGTGGTTGGTGTTCAGGCGGCGCAGGCTCTGCTCAATGCCCGCGACGATGTTCTCCTTGGTGTAGACGTGAGGGCCGCCGCGGTCCCGGCCTGGCTCGGGCTGCCAGTTCAAAGCGCAGCCGCATTTGCTCGCGAGGAAATAATCGTTGCGGCGGCGCGAGATGTGACGTCCGATGAGCGCCTCGCTGCCGCCGTAGTCGATTGAGGTGTCGATGAAGTTGATGCCAAGGTCGAGGACGGCATTGAGCATTCTTCCGGCGTCCTCCTCGGATATCTCGCGGCCTCGTGGAGCGCCGCGCAACTCCATCGCTCCGTAACCGAGGACCGTCACGTCCATTCCTGTGCGGCCCAGCGTTCGTCTTTCTAGGTCAGCCATCTTGCCTCCGAGGGTCTTGGGTTGTAGGGGGAGTATATCCGGCTGCGGCACCCCCGCGAGCAAGGGAGCGGCGAGGAGAGCCGGACGCGGGCGGGGAAGTTCCCGGTTTGCGTGAAGAAAGTTCCCGACCTCATTTTCGGTACGAGTGAAGAAGTTCCCGAACTCATTTTCGCCAGGCGTAAGAAGTTCCCGGTTTGTATGTTGGCCAGGCGTGAAAGTTGCGGAAAATCGCGGGGTGAGCCGGGGCTTTTGGAAGGTGTTTTCATGGCCGTGGCCTGCTTCCTGAGCCCCAGAACTTCCCAGCTCGAGAATTTATTGTTGTTATGCGAGGCGAGCGGGGTCGGCGGCTGAGTGGGCATCAGAGGAGGGCGACACATTCGAGGGCGCGGGCGCTGGGGAGGAGGCAGTTCTCGGCTTGGGGAGGGTATGGCGGGGCGTTAATTCTACGAAGGATTGGGTTTTGGGGTAAGGGGCAACTGTCGTGGCGGGAGTGGGGCGTCGCTCAACGAGGGACAAGTGACCGCGCCGCTCTGAGGTTCCCGCCTGCGCGTGAATGAGGGAAGGGTTTGGGGGTGACGGGGGTAGTTGCGGGCGCACGCTTCTCCTCCCCCGCGCTTTGCTGCGCTTGCGCGTCCCCTCCCGCAGACGGGAGGGGGTTTCCTGGCTTCCCGCTTTCGCGGGAATGCCCCCTCTCTAACTCTCCCCCGCAGACGAGAGAGCAACTGTGTTGGAAGTCAAGCCATCTGGGGGTCCCACGGAGTCCCGTGCCGGAGCATGGCGTTGAGGACCGTGAGCAGCTTGCGCATGCACGCGGTGAGCGCGACCTTCGGAGGCTTGCCCGCCTTGACCAGCCGTCCATAGAACTCCTTAATCACCGGGTTGCACCGCATTGCCGTGACCGTCGGCATGTAGAGGGCTGCCCTCACCTCCGCGCGACCGCCCCAACAGGTGCGCGCTCCACGGAACTTCCCACTGTCTCGCGCGAAGGGAGCCAGGGCCACCAGGGAGGCGACCTGCTTGTTGCTGAGGGCGCCCAGTTCGGGCAGGTCCGCGAGCAGGACGAAGGAGAGCGCCGGTCCCACGCCTGGGACACTGCGCAGCAACTCGTCGCGCTCCCGCCAGAGGGGGGACTCCCGCAGCCGCCGGGTCAGGTCCTCATCGATCTCTTCCAGCTTCTGGTTGAGGAAGGCAATGGTCCGGTCGATCCCGGGCCGCACCAGAGGGGCCGCTTGTTTTCGGTGCTGTAGTTCGACCGTCCGCATGCGGACGAGCTGGCGGCGTCGGGTCACGAGGGCTGCGAGCTCCCGCGCCTCTGCGGGAACCGGCGGTTGAGGTTGGAGTTTGCTCACCTCGCCGAAGTGGGCGATCACCGCCGCGTCGAGCCGGTCTGTCTTGGCCAGCTTCCCCTGGGCCCGTGCGAAGTCGCGCACGTGGCGGGCGTTCACCACGGCGACGGGGAGGCCAGCGGCGGCGAGGACTGCGGCCGGCAGCCGCTCGTGCCCGCCGGAGGCTTCCATGACGATGAGCTGGGGCCGCAACGCTTCGAGCTGCCGGACCAGCTGCTCGACGCCGTCCTCGTCTTGGGCCGCGCGCCACGCGGCGCCGGTCGGCCGGACGGCCACGTCCAGCCAGTCCTCGGAGACATCGATGCCGACGAACACGTTCTGAGGGACAGTAGACACTTCGTTCCTCCTGCTTGGCCCGTCCTTGTGCGATGCGGGCTCACTCTGGCCCCGGCAACTGTTCGGGCTCTCTGGTGGGGGAGGCGGGGCGACCTCGCTCTCCCACGGTCTCTTTCAACCGAGAGGACAACGGCCTGCCCCGCCATCTCAACATACAAGAGGACTGGCGCGGGAGTGACGAGGGTAGTTGCGGGCGCACGCTTCTCCTCCCCCGCGCTTCGCTGCGCTTGCGCGTCCCCTCCCGCAGACGGGAGGGGGTTTCCTGGCTTCCCGCTTTCGCGGGAAAGACGGAAGGGAGCGCGGGATGACGGAAGGGAGCGCGGGATGGCGGAGGGGGAACGCGGGATGACGGAAGGGGAACGCGGGATGGCGGAAGGGGAACGCGGGATGACGGAAGAGGCGGGCAGGAATGGCTGAAGAGGGGCGCGGGAGAATGATGGGAGGAGAGTGGGGAATGACGGCCGGCCTATTCTGCGGCGGCGCTCCCCAGGCCGCCGCCTCCCGGCGTGCGGACGCTGAGTACGTCGCCGGGCCCGACATCCAGGCTCACCTTCGCCGGCAACCGCTCCTCCTCTCCTCCCTCGCGGCGGTGAAGCACATTTTCGCCGGGTTGTCCGGGCTCGCCCCCTTGCAGACCGTAGGGCCTGCTGCGACGCCGCTCCGACAGCAGCGTCAGTCGGGCCGGCGCCAGGAACTCCATATCCCGCACGAGACCGTCGCCGCCCTCGTGGGCTCCCCGGCCGCCGCTCCCTTTGCGAAGCGCGTACCGACTTATCCGCAGGGGGAACTCGAACTCCAGCGCCTCCACCGGCGTGTTCAGGGTGTTGGTCATGTGGGACTGGACGCCCGACGCTCCCGCTTGGCGAGGACCGGCGCCCATGCCGCCTCCCACTGTCTCGTAGTAGACGAACGGACGCCCCGTGGCAGGGTTGCGGCCGCCCACCAGCACGTTGTTCATCGTGCCCTGGCTTGCAGCCGGCACGAGCTCCGGCAGCGCCTGTGCAAGGCAGCCCAGCAGCACATCCACGATCCGCTGCGACGTCTCCACGTTGCCCCCGCTGACCGCGCGGGCAGGGCTGGCGTTCACCAGCGATTCGGGCGGCGCCGCAACACTCACCACCCTCCGGCATCCGTCGTTGGCCGGAATGTGCGACCCTGTCAAGCACCGGACGACATAGAGCGCGGCCGACTCCGTCACCGCCAGCGGCGCATTGATGCACCCGTCGCTTTGGGCAACAGTGCCCGTGAAATCGAAGGTCACGTGTCCCCCGTCGATCGTCGCAGTGCAGGCGATGGCTTGCGGCTCTTCGCTCAGCCCGTCGTCGTCCATGGCGTCGACAAAGCTATAGCTGCCCGGCGGCATCGCGGCCACCGCGGCTCGTGTCAGGGTTTCCGAGTAGTCCAGCAGCGCGGCCATGTGCTCGTGCACCGTTTCCAGGCCGTACCGTTCAGCAAGCGCCACGAGCCTCCGCTGCCCGATGCGGATGGCGGCGACCTGCGCCGCAAAGTCGCCCCTGCGTTCCTCCGGCGTTCGGCTGTTGCGACAGATGAGCTCCAGCAGCGGCTCGTTTAACCACCCACTCTCCACCAGCTTGACCGGCGGAATGATGGTCCCTTCCTGGTACAGCTCGGTCGATATGGGGAGCGAGCCCGGCGCCATTCCCCCGATATCCGCGTGGTGTCCCCGGTTGGCTACGTAGCCGGCCAGCACCGGTATGCCCTGCTCCTCGTAGTACACGGGGGCCACGAGCGTCACGTCCGGCAGATGCGTCCCGCCCAGGTACGGGTCGTTGAGGATCACGACGTCGCCCGGCCCCGTGGGCGCGCGCAGCAGCGCCGATTGCACCGACGCGGTCATCGCTCCCAGGTGCACCGGGATGTGGGCAGCCTGCGCCACCATGGCCCCCTGCGCGTCGAACACTGCGCAGGAGTAGTCTCGGCGCTCCTTCATGTTGGCCGAGTACGCGGTCCGTCCCAGCGTCACGCCCATCTCCTCCGCCACGGAGGAGAGCAAGTTACGGAACACCTCGAGCGATACAGCGTCAACCGTCATGGTCCGCCACCGGACTGAGCGCCAAATTCCTGAAGGGGTCCACCTCCGCCAGCCAGCCGGGCGCCACCACCGTAGTCGCGTCCATCTGGAACACCAGCCCCGGCCCTAGGAACCAATGGCCCGGACGGAGGGCTTCGCGGTCGAACAGCCTGGTGAGCTGTGGGCCTCCCTCGAACCAGATGGGCCTCTCGTCCGTCGAGAGCGCCTCGCCGGGGATAGGCTCCTCCTGCGCCAGGGTCGGCCGGGCTGTCAGGGCCGACACGCTGAGCCGTACGCTGACCACCTCCACCGGAGCCGACTCGTCCTTGTGGCCGAACCGGCGTTCGTGGACCGCGTGGAACGCGCCGGCAATCTTCCGCAGCGCCACCCTTTGCTCGCTTGGCCAGTCTACGGGCAACTCGAACGATTGCCCCCGGTACCGCACGTCCAGCCAGCGGCGCAGCTGAAGCTCCTCTTCGGGAAAGCCCTCCTCGGCCATTTCGGTCTTCCCCTGCGACTCCAGCGCTTGGAACGCGGCCTCCATCTGCGCCATCCCTTCCTCGTCCCGGACCATCACCGTACGCGAGTAGTCCTTCACCACGTCCGCCACCGCAACGCCCAGGGCGGAGAGGACGCCTGGGTACAGGGGCACCAGGACCCTGGGGATGGCCAGGGCGTCCGCCAGCTCGCATGCATGCTGCGGGCCTGCTCCGCCGAACGC
The DNA here is from genome assembly GCA_965219425.1 of Dehalococcoidia bacterium. Taxonomy (GTDB): domain Bacteria; phylum Chloroflexota; class Dehalococcoidia; order Lucifugimonadales; family Australimonadaceae; genus S5-327. The sequence continues at coordinate 1,646,719 of OZ244741.1, read as the reverse complement.
CACCAGCGTGAAGTCGCGCGGGTCATGGCCGCGCTCCAGCGACACGGTGCGCAGCGCCCGTTCCACCACCGCGTTGGCGACCCGCACCACCCCCAAGGACGCCTCTTCGCGCGACACCCCCATAGCAGTCGCCACCCGGTCCATGGCCGCTCCGGCGCGCTCCTTGTCGAGCGCCATCCGGCCGCCCAGAAAGTGGGCCGGCTCCATCCTTCCCAGGAGCAGATTCGCGTCGGTGACCGTCGCCTGGTCCCCCACGCCGTAGCATGCGGGGCCGGGCGACGCCCCGGCCGATTCGGGGCCCACCAGCAGGGCGCCGCCTGCGTCTATGCGGACCAACGACCCTCCTCCCGCGCCCACCGTTTGGATGTCGATCATCGGCACGCTTATGGGGATGGCGCCCACGCTAGAGTTGGTCGTGGTCTGGACCCGGCCGGGGCACAGGGCAACGTCCGTAGAGGTGCCTCCCATGTCGAGCGTAATGACCTGGGCGAACCCCGCTGCGCCGGCCACGTAAGTCGCGCCGATCACACCACCCGCCGGGCCGCTCAGAATCGTACGCACGGGCTGCCGTCGCGCCAGCGCCGCCGTGATGCTGCCGCCCGACGACTGCATCACCCGGAGCGGTCGCCGCACTAACTCCTCCATCCTACCCAAGTACCGCGACACCAAGGGCCCTACGTAGGAGTTGACCGTCACCGTGCTGGTGCGCTCGTACTCCCGGAACTCCGGCAGCACCTCACTGGACAGGGAGATGAAGGGCTGCGGCTCGAGCTGCCCGAAGGCCAGCCGCAGACGCTCTTCGTGCTCTGGACGCAGAAAGGAGAAGAGCAGGGCGACCGCGATAGCCTCCACCTCCAGCGCCCTGAGCCGGGCCACCAATCGCTGGACCTCCTCAGCCGAGATGTCCCGCAGGATATTGCCTGCGGCGTCCACCCGCTCCAGCACGCCCAGCCGCAGGTCCGGAGGCGCCAGCGGCTCCGGCGCCCTGTATTGCAGCTCGTACAGTCCATGACGCGCCTGCCGGCCGATCTGCAGCACGTCCTCAAACCCCGCGGTCGTCACCAGCGCCGTGCGTGCGCCCTTCCTCTCCAACAGCGCATTGGTGGCGACCGTAGAGCCGTGGGCCACCACCGTGTCCGGGGACAAGGGAAGTTCCTCCAGTCCCGTGGCCACTGCCCGCGAAAGCTCCGCGGGAGTGGAGGGCGTCTTGTGGACGATGAGACGGTCCGCCTCCATCATCACAAAGTCCGTAAACGTCCCGCCCGTATCGGTTCCTACGATGCTGCTCGGCATCCGCTCCCACCACGGCTCGTGGTCTTGCGATGGTACTCCTTGCCGGCGGCCGGTCGCATTTCACGCCCGAAACGAACACGGAGGTGTGGGGTTGGTTGGTCGGCAGACGCGCAGACCCTCTCTCTGACTCTCCCCCGCAGACGGGCGAGAGGACCGGAGGGGGAGGGGAGGGCTGCGAGGTTCGGGAATGACGGAGGGGAGCGCGGGGGCCGACACCTGGGTTTCCTGAGTTCACAAACGAAGTGCAACACCAGATTAGGGTGTTGCCATGGGATACAGACAGCTCTCCATTGAGGAACGATGTGAGATTGCCCGCCTATGTGCCGAGGGCGCCCCGGTCCGGCAAGTCGCTGCAAGTCTGGATCGCGCGCCATCGACGGTTGCTCGGGAGCTGAGGCGCAATGGTCCGCGACGGGGCGTCTACCGGCCGGTGTACGCGCATGAGCAGTCCCGCGCCCGCCGCTGGTCGGGCGGACGGCTGGAACGCGAGGACGGGCTGCGCGCCTCGGTCCTGGGGGGACTGGAACGGGGGTGGTCGCCGGAGCAGATCGCGGGCCGGCTGGCTGAAGGGTCAGGCCGGTGTGTCATCTCCCACGAGAGCATCTACCGGTTCATCTATGGCCAGGTGGCGCGAGGGAAAGACTACGATTGGCGCAACTACCTGCCGCGGGGGAAGTGGAAACGGGGGAGGCGGGGGCGTAAGGGGGGGAGCTCGGTCTCCTTCATCGCCCATCGGCGGCCGCTGTCGGAGCGTCCGGGGTCGGCGGCTGACCGGCAGACGTTCGGGCACTGGGAGGCGGACCTGATGTTGTTCGGGAGGTCGGGGCCGGTGGTGCTGGCGCTGCACGAGCGCTGCTCGCGGCTGTTGCTCGCGACGCGGGCTCCTTCGAAGGCGGCGGGGCCGATCGCCGAGGCCTTGGCGCGTCTCCTGGGGCCGCTGCCGCCAGAGTTCCGGCAGACGGTGACCTTCGACAACGGGACGGAGTTCGCCCGCCACCACGAGCTCCACGCCCTGGGCATCGAGACCTTCTTCTGCGACACCCACGCGCCGTGGCAGAAGGGCGGGGTGGAGAACGGGATAGGTCGGCTGCGCCGGTTCCTCCCTCGGAAGACGGTCCTGGCGGGGTTGCCGGAGGAGCGTTTTACGTCGGTGGTGCGGGCGTACAACAATACGCCGCGCAAGTGCCTCGGCTACCGGACTCCGGCCGAGGTCTTCGCGAGCCAAGTGTTGCACTTCAAATGTGAATTCAGCTTTCCGCCTGCGCGGGAATGATGGACGGGGACGGACCGAGATGGGGACGGGTTAGCGGGCCGTCCAGCCGCCGTCGATGGTGAAGGCGGCGCCGGTGACGGCGGCTGCCGCGTCGGAGGCCAGGAAAAGAGCAAGGTCAGCGACCTCTCCGGGCTCGATGAGGCGTTTGATGGCGGCGGGGGCGAGCATCACGTCCCGGACCACGTCGCCGGCGGGTATGCCGAGGGTCCTGGACTGGTCTGCGATCTGGGCTTCGATGAGCGGGGTGCGGACGTAGGCGGGGCATATGGCGTTGGCGGTTACGCCGAATGGGCCAGCCTCCAGCGCGGTCGCCTTGGTCAGGCCGATGAGGCCGTGTTTGGCGGCGACGTAAGCCGATTTGTAGGGGCTTGCGGTCAGCCCCTGGGTTGAGGAAATGTTGACGATTCGTCCCCAGCCGGCGGCCTTCATGCCGGGGAGCATGGCCTTGGTTAGCTGGAAGGGCGAGATGAGCATCACTCGCTGCATCTCGGCCCAGATGTCCTCGGGGAAGTCTTCCACGGCGTCGATGTGCTGATAACCGGCGTTGTTGACGAGGACGTCGACCCGGCCGCTGACGGCAAGGGCCTCCTCTGCGAGGCGGGCAACGTCGTTCCCGTCGGCCAGGTTCGCTCGAAGGTAGGCGCCGTTGATCTCTGTGGCTATGCGTTGTCCGTCGTCGCGGCGTCCGTGGACGATTACGCGCGTTCCCGCATCGGCTAGGGCGCGAGCGATGGCGAGGCCTATGCCGGACGTGGCGCCCGTGATCAGAGCGGTTCGTCCGTTCACCGCCCTAGCCATCAACGCATGTCGAAGTATTCATAGATGGAAACGAGTTCTCTTTTGCCGAGAATCAGGCGATGGGCGGACACCTCCCTCTCACCAACGCTAATGGGTTCTCCGCCCGCGCGCTCGATGAAGCGTAGGTAGTCTTGGTGGTTTGCTTCTCCGGTAGAAGCGTCGTAGGCGTCGGTTATAAAGACCGCTACGTAAAACACCGATACGTCCGCTCCGGCGTCAACAGTTCCCGCCGTGCCATAGAGCAGTTGGTAGCTGATATCGGAGTCCACGGAGATTCCTGGGCCGCCTTTGAACCTCGCACACAGCTCCCGTATGCGCTGAGGCTTGTTCGAGTTCCTTCCCCGTTCTACTACTTCGTTGGCCTTTTGCCACGCATCCCTGACGTACTCGTTGAACGTCTCATCGACCTTCGCCTCGACTCCAACGAAGAGGCTTTTGCCAGAGGCGGTTTTCCCCCGAATCCCAAGGTCATGGACGCGGCCTCTACCGTACCGGTCGAACCTGATTTCACACTCGGGAGTGAGCGTGTGGAAATCCACGGCTTCGCCGAGAACGGAGGAGACGCGCAGTTGAAGCTTGTCCGCGCCCCCTTGGTTCATGACGAAATCGGCGATGGAGTGGGCGCTGCGCCCCGGCTTCCAGTGTTTGGGCTCGTGGAGAGGCTCCCAGTCGTCCAGACTGGTTAGCGGGTTGCCGTTGGAGGCTTCTATTCGCACACTGGCCTAGAGGTCGAGGCCGAAGACGCGGATGGCGTTCTCGCAGTAGATCGCCTCGCGCTGAGCGTCCGTTAGGCGCGGGACGGCCTGGACGCTCACGGGCGGCGTGTAGTCGCCCATGCCGAACGGGTAGTCGCTGCCAAGCATGAGGCGCTCGGGGCCGACCGTCTCCACGAGGTAGTTGAGGACGGGCCCGCTGTGGGTGAGGGTGTCGAAGTAGAGCTTGCTAAAGTACTCGGAGGGCGGACGGCTGATGGCGGTTTCCACTATGAGGTGCTGCCTCCAGGCATGCTCCCACCGGCCGCGAAGAAGGGGGCACGTCCCGCCGCCGTGGGCGAGGACGAACCGCAGATCAGGCATCTCTTCCAGCACGCCGCCGAAGATGAGGCAACCGGCGGCGACGGCGGTGTCGCTGGGGTTGCCGATGATGTTGTTCATGAAGAACTGGCCGAGCCTGTCGGCGCCGAGGACGTTTTGGGGGTGGACGAAGGCCGCAACGTCCAGCTCCTGCATCTTGCGGTAGAGCGGCGCGAAGCGGGGCTGGTGGAGGTTCTCTCCCTTCACGTTCGTAAGAATCTCCAAGCCCCGGAAACCGAGCTCCTTGACGCAGCGCTCCAGCTCCGCGGCGGCTGTTTCCGGCTCCTGCATCGGGAGCGTCGCGAGGCCGATGAACCGTTGCGAGCCTTCGATCGCGGCGGCGGTGGCGTCGTTCATCTGTCGACATAGGTCAGGCTCGGAGTTCTGGACGTAGGGTGGGGCCGAGACGAGCTCGACGTCGATGCCGCGCTCGTCCATGTCAGCGAGGCGTTGGTCGAGGTCGGACATGCTGTCGCGCATGTTGGCGGCAGGCCCGAAGCCCCCTCGCCGGTTGGCGAGCTCTGGGAGAGAAGATGGTATGTAGTGTGCGTGAACGTCTATGCGCATAATGCGGCGCATTCTAGCCTACGCTCGCCCTTCGCGCGCGGGCGCCGCCTCATCTAACTCTGCCCCGCAGACGGTGGAGAGGACTCTCTAAGCAATGATGGGTGGAGGCGCGCCAGGTCAAATGCGAATGAGCCAGCATTGGGGAGGAGTCCGGTGCTGAGTCTTCCGCTGGTAGAATGGACGGGACGGCGAGGGCGATACGCATGATTGGCAAGATACTCAAGGTCTTCGGAGACTCGAACGAGAAGCAGGTCGGCCGCTACCGGTGGGTGGTGGAGAAGGTCGGGAAGCTCGAGGACGCGATGGCGTCGCTGTCCGACGACGGGCTCGCGGCTAGGACGGAGGAGTTCCGGGAGCGCATCGCAAAGGGCGCGAGTCTCGACGACCTCCTGCCCGAGGCGTTCGCGGTCACCCGGGCGGCGGCGTGGCGGGCGATAGGCCTCCGTCACTTTGACGTGCAGCTCATCGGCGGCGCGGTCCTGCATGGGGGCAAGGTCGCCGAGATGAAGACCGGCGAGGGCAAGACGCTGGTGGCGACACTGGCCACGTACCTGAACGCCTTGGGCGGCCGCGGCGCGCACGTCGTTACGGTCAACGACTACCTGGCGCGTCGCGACGCTCTCTGGATGGGGAGGGTCTACACGTTTCTCGGCCTGTCCGTGTCGTGCTTGCAGCACGAGGCTTCCTACATCGTCGAGCCGGGCCGCGAGGCCGCTGGCGGCGCGCCGTCGGGGATGCGGCCCGTGACCCGGCGGGAAGTGTACGAGGCTGACATCACGTACGGGACCAACAACGAGTTCGGGTTCGATTACCTGCGCGACAACATGGCGACGGACTTGGCCCAGAAGGTGCAGCGTCCGTTGTACTACGCCATCGTAGACGAGGTGGACAACATCCTCATCGACGAGGCGCGGACTCCGCTCATCATCAGCGGTCCGGCGCCGGAGCCCCCGGCGCACTACGGCGACGTGGCGCGGGCCGTGAAGCAGCTGAGAGAGGGAGAGCACTTCGAGCGGAATGAGAAGGAGCGGCAGGTCATTCTCACTCCCGACGGGATCACGAAGGTCGAGGGGCTTCTCAAGATCGATGACCTCTACGCTCACGAGAACGGACTGCTGACCCACTACATCGAGAACGGCCTGCGCGCCCAGTTTGTCTACCTCCGGGACAAGGACTACATCGTCAAGGACGGTCAAGTCGTCATCGTCGACGAGTTCACGGGCCGGCTCATGCCCGGCAGGCGCTACGGGGAAGGTCTACATCAGGCCATCGAGGCGAAGGAGAACGTCAAGATCCAGCGCGGAACGGCCACCTACGCGACCATCACGCTCCAGAACTACTTCCGCAAGTATGAGAAGCTCGCCGGCATGACCGGCACGGCCCTCACCGAGGCGGAGGAGCTTTTCAAGGTCTACGGTCTCGACGTGGTCGCTGTCCCGACGAACAAGGAGATGATCCGCGAGGACCATCCCGACTACGTCTACAAGACTCACGCCGCCAAGTTCAAAGCCATTGTCGACCACATCGTCGAGCTGCACGAGGCGGGCAGACCGGTGCTGGTCGGCACGGGCTCCGTCGAGCGCTCGGAAGAGCTGGGCGAGATTCTGCGCCGACGCGGCATCAAGCACGAGGTGCTGAACGCCAAGAACCACGAGCGAGAGGCGCAGATCATCGCGGAGGCGGGCGAGCCGGGCGCCGTCACGGTCTCGACGAACATGGCCGGCCGCGGCACGGACATCATCCTCGGCGGGGACCCGTCCATGGCCGAGTCGCCGGAGGAGTGGCAGAAGGCCCACGACGAGGTCATCGCGAAGGGCGGCCTGTACGTTCTCGGCGCCGAGCGCCACGAATCACGCCGGATCGATAATCAGCTGCGCGGGAGGTCCGGGCGTCAGGGTGATCCGGGGGAGACTCGCTACTTCAGCTCGTTCGAGGACGAGATACTGGTCAGGTTCTTCAACAACACAATGGGCCGCCTCGCGGTCAAAGGGTTCGAGGACGACGCCCCCGTCGAAAGCGGGATGCTCGCGAAGACGTTCGACATGACTCAGGGCAAGGCGGAGTCCTACTTCTTCGACATCCGCAAACACCTGCTCGAGTACGACGACGTTGTGAACCGGCAGCGCGAGACCATCTACGGCGAGCGCGACAAAGTGTTGGAAGGAGCCGACCTGAAGGCGAATATCCAGGAGATGATTGGCAAGGAGATCACCGTGCTGGTCCGCAGTCATCTCGTGGGCGATGCCGCTGAGTGGGACCCGGATTCGATGCTGGCCGAGGTCAACAAGATTTTCCCCGCTCCCTCGCACATCGACGTTGGTTTCGTCTTGGGGGAGGGCGCCGCCGCGACCGAGGACGCGCTGCTCGAAGCCGCCGAGGAGCTGTACGAGCAGCGGGAGCAGGAGTACAGCTCGGAGCTGATGCGCATCATCGAGCGCGCGGTGATGCTCCGGACCATAGATCCGCTCTGGCTGCAACACCTGACGACGATGTCGGACCTTCGTCAGGGCATCGGGTTGCAGGCCGTGGGCCAGCGCGATCCCCTGGTGATGTACAAGGTGAAGGGCCGCGAGGCGTTCGATGGTCTGCTCGGAGACATACAGCACAGTATCGTCCACACGATCTACCGTGTCGCGCCGGCAAACCAGCCGAGCGCGGCGGGCGCCGGCAAGGCCTCGAGGATCAGTACTGGCAGGATGGAGACAGTGATGTCCAAAGCGGCTAGCCGCGAGCGGACGGCCGCTCCCGCCCCGGTCGAGGTCGATCCGAACGCTCCCCGATGGATGCGGCGTCAGGCCGAACGCGCCGCGGGCGGCGGCAAGAAGGCCAAGAAGCGCAAGGCGGGCCGGTAGACATGGCGCAGGCCTCCCCGAGCGCGTCCCCAACGTCCTCCCTGCCAGCGGGGACGGGGGGTCCCGGGGGCGTGCTCGACAGCCTCATTGACTCACGCACGGCGACAATCGAGAGGATGCGCTCGTCGATTCTGAACGGCGTCCACTGGGCCGAGGCGCTTCTCGCGGCCGTAGGCCGATGGACTGCCCCGAGCGAGACCGTCGACGGCGTTCACATTCAATACCTCGTGGGCGGAGAAGCGTTCGATTGGCTGTTGCTGGCGGAGCGACTCTTGCGCGTGGTCCCCGACGGCTGCGTTCCCCTCGAAGACCGAGACCGCCTTCTGTTCAAAGGCATGCTCCCCGCGGACGTGAGCGATACGGACTTCAGGAGCGCGCTTGGGCCGGAGAAGTACCGGGCGCACCTGAACTTCTTCTACGGAGTGGTTGTCGAGGAGGCGTTGTGGCACGCCGTAGAGCGTGAAGTCGAGAAGGAGCGGGGCGTGCGCGGCCTGCGGCATCCCGTTGGGGTGCAGGACCTGGTTGCGGAACGGCTGTACCGCGCGGACCTTGGCGCGCTCGTTCGCCGGTTCCAACGCGAACGAGGGCGGGGTAGGAGCATGAGGCTCTCGCTGGCGGACTTGCGGGAGCTTACCTACTGGCTCTTCAAGCGCAGGCTGGCCGGGTCGGACCAAGCAAGGGCCGCCAGCGACACCCGCAAGGGGCTGGGGATGCTCAACGAGATACGCGAGCGCGCAGGGGCCCCCGCGTTCGGCGCGCCCGCAGTCTAGGGCGCGAACGAGTCCAACCGCGACGCGACGTCGGGAGCTTCCCGCAGGATGGCCTGGTCCATCGTCACCAAGCGAACGCCTAATACTCGCGCGAGCGTGACGAACTCGGCATCGTAGGCGGTCAGGGCGCACTCCATAGCCGTGTCGAGTACTCCCGGCCCAGGCGTGTCAAAGATACGGTCTTCCAGCACCGCCGCCGCGTCATCGTCCATCGCTTTCGCTTGGTCCAGCGTAATGGAGCCACGACGCACGTATCCCAGCAAGGCGTTGCGCAGCTCAGAGGGTAGGATGCTCGGTGCCGCCCATTCGTCATCTCGTCCGAGGAGTCGGGATGCGTCCGCTCCCTCCTCCCCGCCCATGACGAGGCGCACGAGGAGACTTGTGTCAACGACAATCACCAGCGACCTTCGCTCCTAAGCGAGCGAATAGTCTCCGGGCTGAGGTCTATTTCCCCGATTGCCGTTCGCCGTTCGCGGATGCGCTCTCTGACGCGCTCTAGGAGAGCTTGCCGCGCGGCCGTTCTCGAGGCAACGGACGGCTCCGCCGACGAGAGCAACCGCGCGAGTATCTCGCCGTTCAGACTGCGATGGTTCCGCTTGGCGGCGGCTTTGAGCTCTATGTGTAGTTCGTCAGGCATGTTGCGCAAGGCGACATCAGGCATGTGGGACTTCCTTGCGATAGTCGCTATCGTAATGATAGCACTATAGTATCACACAGGAGTTCTCGGGCGCAGTGGGGGGCGGCTATGACGCCCTCAAGGCTGCGCCTTGGTCTGTTCTTCCGGCGCGGCGATGGGCCCGCGTTTGCGATGCTTCCCCGCCGTTTCCACCGCAATGTAGGCGAACGCTATGATCGTGGCCGTCCAGAGCACTGCGTTCAACCCGAACGCCGCGTGATAGGAATGGAGAGCAACGAGGCTCGTGGAGATGACCGGTCCTATCATCGCCGCGGCGTCGCCGAAGGTCCGGTACAGTCCAATCGCCATGCCGCGCATCCCGTCCGGAGCAAGGTCGGCGACGTAGGCGACGGGCGCCTGACCTCCCCATCCCTGTGCGACGTGCAGCAGTATGAACACTACGATGAAGGGCGCCAGCGTATCCGAGAAGGGGAGCGCCACGATGGTGAGGCTGACGAGGAAGCCCACGGGCACGATGACGATCTTCCGTCCGTACTTGTCCGCCATCACTCCCGCCGGATAGATGAGAAGCCCGTGCATGAGCGATGAGAACGTGAAGAGCAACCCTATTGCTCCAGGCCCCATTTCGAGCACGTCATGGGCGAACTCCGGGATCAGCGTGGTGGCCATCCCCCCACGCAGGAAGAACGCCGAGAAGCCGCTCACGCACACGATGAAGAAACTGGCGTCGCGCAGCAGGAAGAGCGCCCCCCGCGTCGAGCCGCCGCGCCTAGGGCGTTCCCCGGAGCCTTCGCTCCTCGGCGCGGGCCGTGTCTCCGGCATACGGACGACGCCCCACAGCGCGAACAGCAGCACCGCGATGCCGGAGACGTAGAACGGCGCCCGCGTCCCGAAAACCTCTCCCACAAAGCCTCCGAGGGCCGGGCTGCCCGTGCCCACGACAAGCTGCAGGCCGTGCATCAGCCCGAGGACGCGCCCCCGGTTCTCCACTGTGCTGAGGTCCGCAGCTACGACATTCGCCATGACGATGGTCATTGAGGAGAACACGCCGCTGAAGAAGCGGAACACGAGGAACGTGGGCACGTCCTGGGAGAGCCCGCCCAGGGTGGCGAACAGCGCCACGCCCAGCCCACCGATGGTGATGATCCACTTGCGCCCCACCCTCTCCGACAACACGCCAGCAGGGATGTTCGTGATGAAACGTCCCACGCCGTATATGGAGAACGTGAGTCCCAAGGCGAACACGCTGCCGCCGATGAGCTCGATGAACTGAGGCATCACCGGCGTGATGATCATGAGCGAGGCGTGAGCCGACGCAATCAGTCCGCCGGTGATAATCACGAGCTCCAAGCGAAGCCCGCCGGTGATGCTGTGTTTCGAGGGTACGAACCGCATGCCTATGCGCCGCCCGCCTCGCGGCGGGCGCCACTTGGGTCGGCGGGCAGCAGCCGGACTGCCCCTGCGACATGTGTGGTCCGGTTGATAGGCTAGGCCCCTAGGTCCCTCAATAGCTCGCGGATGCGGTTGAGGCGGATCTCGCCCTCTCCCAGGCGCTCCCGCTCCCGTTCCACGACTTCGGCCGGGGCTTTCGAGACGAATTGGTCGTTGCCTAGTCGTCCCCGGAGCTGCGCTAGACGTTTCTCCGTCTCGTCGGCCTCACTGGTCAGCCGCGCACGTTCGGCGCTCAAGTCGACGGCCCCGCCGACTGCCAAAGTCACCGTCGCATCCCGGATGACGAGGCGCACGCCCTCCGTATCGTCCGGCTCGCCGAAGCGCAGCGCGCCGACGCGGGCCAGCTGGCGGATAGCGTCCGTCTCTCCTTGGAGCGCCGCCCCGTCGTTGGGCACGGTGATGGTGGCGTCGAGAAGCTCGCGAGGCCCGATTCTGAACTCCGCCCGGATGTTCCGGATGGCCCGCACGATATCGATAAGCAGCTCGACCTCTTCAGCCGCGGGCGCGTCGGCTTCGCGGCGAGCGTTCAGCTCGTCGTCGCTCAATCGCGCCCTTGGGTTGGGGTAGGGGGCGATCATGATCGACTCGGGAAGTCCGCCCTCCTTTGGGAGCACGTCGGTGAGGCGCTGCCAGAGCTCCTCGGTGACGAAGGGCATAAACGGGTGGAGCAAACGGAGCACTCGTTCGAGGACGTGGCCCAGCACCTGGCGGGGCTGGGCGTCGCCGGCGCGCAGGCGGACCTTGGCGAGCTCGATGTACCAGTCCGCGAAGTCGCTCCAGATGAACTCTTGGAGGACGCGCTCCGCCTCGCCCAGCTGGAAGTCCTCGATGAGGTCGTTCACGCGCACGGCGAGATGCCGGGCTTTCGACAGCATCCAGCGGTCCTGGCGGTGCTCACGAGGCGGGGAGTCGTTCCAGCCGTCGAGACCGTCGTGTCCTTCCAGCTCCCGGACCACGAACCTGCCCACGTTCCACAGCTTGTTCGCGAAGTTGCGCGCCGCCTCCAGGCGTTCATCGCTGAAGCGGGTATCGCTGCCCGCCGCGGCGCCGGTCGTGAGCGCGAACCGCAGCGCGTCCGTTCCGTACCGTGCGATGGCTTCGAGGGGGTCGCGAACGTTGCCCCGGGTCTTGCTCATCTTCTGTCCGTGCTCGTCGCGCACCAGGCCGCTGAGATAGACGGTGCGGAAGGGAACGTCTTCCAGGTTCCACATGCCCATCATGATCATGCGGGCCACCCAGAAGAAGAGGATGTCGTAGGCCGTCTCCATAACGGAGGTCGGGTAGAAATAATCGAGGTCCCCGTTGCTCTCCGGCCAGCCGAGGGTGGAATGCGTCCAGAGGCCGGACGAGAACCAGGTGTCGAGCACGTCATCGTCTTGAGTCAGGCTGTCCGCGCCGCACGCCTCGCAGGCATCGGGGTCGTCCACGGATACCGTGGGATGGCCGCACGCTTCGCAGTACCAGACCGGGATGCGGTGCCCCCACCACAGCTGGCGGGAGATGCACCAGTCGCGGATGTTCTCCATCCAGTTCTCGTAAACGCGCGCGAAACGCTCCGGCACGATGCGGATGCGGCCGTCCCGCACGGCCTCGAGCGCCGGCTCGGCCAGCGGCTGGATACGCACGAACCACTGCATCGAGACGATAGGCTCCACCGCGTCGCCGCTCCGCTGGCAGTGGCCCACCGAGTGCGCGTGGGGCTCGACCTTCTCCAACAGTCCCTCGCGTTCGAGCTGCTCCACGATCGCCTTGCGCGCCTCGAACCGGTCGAAACCTGCGTAGGGCCCGGCCTCCTGGTTGAGCGTGCCGTCTGGGTTGAGGATGTTGACGATGGGCAGGCCGTGCCGCTCCCCCGTCTCGAAGTCGTTGGGGTCGTGGCCCGGCGTAATCTTCAGCGCTCCCGTGCCGAATTCCGTTGCGACCGCGTCGTCCGCGATGACGGGAATGGGCCGTCCGAGCACCGGCAGGCGGACGCGCTTCCCCGTCGCTCCCGCGTAGCGTTCGTCCGACGGGTTGACCGCGACCGCCGTGTCGCCGAGCAGCGTCTCGGGGCGCGTCGTGGCCACGGTCAGATGACCGGAGCCGTCCTCGTAGGGGTAGCGGATGTGGTAGAGACTGCCCTGCGTTTCCTCGTGCTCGACCTCCAGGTCAGAGAGCGCGGTGCGGCAGCTGACGCACCAGTTGATCATCCGCTCGCCCCGGTAGATAAGGCCTGCGTCGTAGAGGCTCTTGAAAGTGGTGCGGACGGCGCGAACGGGGCCGTTGTCCAGCGTGAACGTCTTGCGCTCCCAGTCGCACGAGGCGCCGAGGCGCCGGTGCTGGTTGTCTATCGTGTCGCCGGTCTTATGCACCCAGTCCCATATGCGTCCCAGGAAGGCCTCGCGTCCGATATCGTGGCGCGTCAGCCCTTCCGCCGCGAGCTGGCGCTCGACCACGACCTGCGTGGCGATGCCCGCGTGGTCGGTCCCCGGCAGGTAGAGCGCTGCATCGCCCTTCATGCGGTGATAGCGGGTGAGGGCGTCCTCTATCGCCGCGCGCTGCGCGTGGCCGAGGTGCAGCTCGCCCGTGACGTTGGGCGGCGGCATGATGATGGTGAAGGGTTTCTTGTCGGGGTCCGGCGTAGCCCTGAAGTAGCCGGAGCGCTCCCACCACTCGTACAGCCTGTTCTCAACCTGACTCGGGTCGTAAGCCTTCGGCAGCGGCTCGCGAGGCGGACTCGTGGTCATGGGCTACGGACTCCGGTATAGGGGTGGGCCTCCCATCTTACCAGACACGCCGCGTCCTCACGCGGCGCGGCACAGCCCCCGCGCCTCGTCGCGCAGCGCCCGCACTCTGTCCGCCAGCTCCCCGACGCACTCGAGCACGTCATCGAGGGCGCCGGACAGGTCGAGCGCGGCGACCTCCAACCGCTTGCCGGAGTTTCGGACTGTGTAAGTCGCTGTGCCCGCCTCGCCCTGAGCGTAGACCAGCAGCCCGCTGGGCAGGTCGAGGGCGGTGACGTAGGCGAGCATCTGATAGAGGTCGTCCTCGGGAACAGATTTTCCAGTGAGGTTCTTATACTTGGCGTCGCCCACGAACACGTAGCGACCACTGTCCCGCCATACTAGGTCCGGCCTGAGATGTATGTGGCCGCCTTCATCGAGCGTGGAGATAGCTTGCTCCTTGAGTGTGTCGGCAGAGACCCCCAGCGCCTCCCGCAGCGCGACAGTCACGAACTCCTGGAAGACATCGTTCATGTTCATCAGAAAGCCGGACGCCCGCACCTCCCCGCGGTGGGACTCGAACGCGCCGTGGCGCAGGACGAGCCGCGACAGCGTCACGACGCTCTTGTAATGCTCGTTCAGCCGGTCGAACGTCACCTCAGGCACGGCGCTCGGCGCCCACTCGCCGAGTGAGACGTTGTCGAGCATCCCCGCGACCCACCCCAAGCCTCTGTGCGCCTCCGGGGAGCGCAAGGGCATTCGGCCAAGCCGGTGGGCCGCCGCCTTCACGAGCTGGTTGGCGAGGATGTCGTCGGTGAACTCGTCGTAGCGCACCTCGATGGGGAGGAGGATGCCGGGCCTGCGGCGGAGTTGCTCGTCGAACCGGATGCGCCCGCGCAGGGTGAGCAGCGCTTCCTCCTCCGTTCGGTAGCCGTGCAGCAGCCCCCGCGAGAACGCGCTACGCGCGGCCCTCACAAGCGCGAGCGCCAGCGCGTCCGGCAAGGCCGCGTCTTCAGGGAAGTCAAAATCGCTCGATTGGAACTTGACCTTGCCGATGGCGTAGCACGCGAGGGAGAGCAGCTGTCCGATGCCTATCTTGGGCTCGATGAGCACCGATAGGTCGCCTGTCTCGACCGCGCCGACGGTGGAGGAGGGTGTGAGGTTGTACTCGTCCTCCACGTCGGGAGCGGGTTCGATGGTTATAGAGGGCACTGCCTCACGTAACGCACCGAGCTCGGCGACCGAGAGCGGATGCGGAAGACTCGCGCGGTACTCGGTCAGGTTGATCTTACGCATCGCCGATGCCCTGTTTGGCGTTGTTGCGCCCGCCTCGATTACTCGTAGCGGGGGCGCGGTTAGGAGTGGCAGGGCGATCTTGCTCCGAGACTATGGCGGTAAGAGGGTCATTTAGGGTCATTTAGAGTCATTTGCTCGTAGGGCCAGTGAAGCGGGGGCGGGAATCGGAAGTGTGCACGGGGTCATGGTAGGGCGCTCGCGCCGTTCGCGTAAGGGGCGGATGTCGCGGTTACTGGCCGCCGTCGCCTTGCTCCTCGTCTTGCTCACCATCCTGCCCCGCGCCGGTGCCTTCCGCCGCAGTGCTGCCATTCCAGCCGAGCGCAGCGAGGCTGAACTCCTCGATTCGGCCGGGTTCGTTGAACAGGCGCTCCTCGATGTACGGGAGAACGTCGTGCTTCCAGATACGCTCGACCCGTTCCTCGTCGAGATCGGGCTTCATGAAGTAGCTCGGCCCGATGGCGGCGCGGCGGTCGTCCAGCTTCGCGTTCGCGCGGCCGACGACATCCGCCACCCACTCCATGTGCCCAAGCTCATTCTCTTGCAGCCAGCGGCGCAGCAGCCCCTTCACCGGCTCCTCGTTCGTATCGAAAGCCACGAACGAGAACCGTCGGCGCAGCGCCAGGTCCACGAGCGCGATGGAGCGGTCGGCAGTGTTCATCGTCCCGATGATGTAGAGGTTGGGGGGGAGCGGAAGCCGTCGAGCGATGGATCGCCTGACCACCATCAACCTCGGCGGCGGTGTGCAGTTCTCGGTCATGGCCCTGATGGCGAGCGAGGGAGCTTTAGACCACTCCGCGGCTGCGCCGTCTTCACTGATACGGACTGGGAGCCGCCCAGCATCTACACCCACCTCGACTGGCTCGCCGCGCGGAACACCCCCGTGGTCTGCTCCTCGGTGGGCTGGGGTCGTTGGGAACGTCCGTTGCCCTTGCAGCAATGTATCCTACGGGCTACAATTCAAGTGATGGTTGAGATTCGCCAGACCGAGGCCTACGCCCGTTGGTTCAGGCGGCTTCGGGACAGAGAGGCGAGGGTGCGAATCGACAGCCGCATCCGACGACTGTCCCTGGGCAACCCTGGGGACGTGAGACCGGTAGGGGAAGGAGTTTCCGAGATTCGCATCAACTACGGACCGGGTTACCGGATGTACTTCGTGCAACGAGGTGAGGCTCTCGTCGTCCTCCTGGCCGGAGGTGACAAGGCGAGCCAGGAGCGGGACATACGAAGGGCGCTGAATCTGGCCAGAGGACTGTAGGAGGGAGGCAGCGATGGCAAAGACACAGACACGGTCATGGGACCCGGCGGAGCACCTGGAAACCGAGGAGGACATGGTCGCCTACCTGAACGTCGCCTTTGAAGAGGGTGATCTGAGCCTGATAATGGCCACGTTTGGGGACGTCGCCCGCGCCCGAAGAATGGCGGCGGTCGCCGAGGACACCGGGCTGGGCAGAGAGAGCCTCTACAAGTCTTTGTCTGCCCATGGCAACCCGAAGTTCGCCACTGTGCTCAAGTTGGTGCGCGCCCTGGGACTTCAACTTCGGGCCGCCACGCCAGGAGTAGTGCCTGATCAGCCGAAAGACCAGCTTCGTTTCAAGAACCGACGCGGTCTACGACTACTGGGTATCGTCCGCCCATTCGAGTCTCAACCATCATCCCTCCATGTTCGGGATGCCATGGGTGCTATCGAACGGTTGCGAGAGGACGGACGCCAGTTCTGGCAGGATGATTCGGATGAGTTGGGTCGTTGGCATGAGGGATGCACCGAACTATGGGTCTTCCTGAACACCTTGGGTCAGCGACGGGACATCGATAGGCAGCCGTTGGAAACCGCATTCCGTGAATTCGTTCAGGCATTTGAGCATACCGTCTATCGGATGAAGCAGATGCTGCACGGTCTGCGGGGGCAGGGTGAAGGCGATTCCCCAGAGATTGATGGCGTGTTCAGGTGGGTCGAGATTGTTTACAGGCTGTCTACGTATGGTCTGCTTTCGTACTGGATTGACGATAAGACTGAGGAAAAGACCATGCGCATGCGCATCAACCTATCCACAGGTGAACGGTTAGAAGAGACCGAGGTGGTCAGGGAGATGCACATCCCAAGGAAGTACCGCTCAAGCGCACGTCTCGGTCGGCGCGCCTAGAACACGAGGAGACTCAGGGAGGACGGCTCGGAGGTCACGCCCCCCGCCCTCGAGGACGGGGCTGGTATCCTGCTGGGCGTGGCCTCACCAACCAGTTCACGCCCCCTCTCTTGGAAGCGAAACCTGGCGGCGCTCTGGGTTGCCCAGGTGGGGACGACCCTTGCATTCTCGTTCACGTTCCCCTTCTACCCGCTGTTCTTCGAGGAGATTGGCGGCTTTGCTACTGAGCAAGCCGCCTTCTGGACCGGTATGTCGGGCTGGGTCTTCGGGGTTGGGATGGGGCTGTTCAGCCCCGTATGGGGCGTGCTTGGCGACCGCTTCGGCCGTAAGCTGAACGTGGTGAGGGCGCTGGCGCTCGGGGCGATATTCCTCGCGCTCTCCGGGTTCTCCCAGACGCCGCTTCAGCTGGTCATCTCTCGCTTCGTCATCGGGGCGACGAGCGGGGTGCTGCCGACGATCATGGCGCTCGTCGCGGCCCACACGCCCCGCGACCGGCTGACCTTCGCTGCGGGCTCCGTCCAATCGGCGCTGTTCGTCGGCGTCGCCCTCGGTCCGCTGTTCGGCGGCCTCATCTACGACGCCTTCGGGATGCGGGTCGCGTTCATAGCAACCGGCGCGGCGCTCTGTGCGTCGATGCTCATTGTTATCTTGATGGTTCGCGAGGACTTCCGCCCGGCGCCGGCCGACGCCAATCGTCTCCAGCCCTTCGCGGACATGTGGCGAATGAGCACATCGCGGACCATGCTGCCCCTGTACGCGGTGGTATTTCTGGTGCTGGCGGGGAACCTCGTCATCCAGCCGGCGATTCCGGGGATCGTCGAGACGGTCGACGGCGGTTCGGAGTCGGGCACGGCCTCGGGCATCGTTTTCGCGGCGATGGGCATCGGGGCGGCGGTCTCGTCGGTCCTGATGGGATGGCTCGCGGGGAAGCACAGGCTGCAGCGGATTCTCATTGGGTCGGCGGCCGGAGCCGGCGTGATGAGCCTGATCCCGTACTTCGCGGAGCATTACTTCGTGCTAGCGGCTGGGCTGCTCTTGATATCACTGTTCTCGGGGGGACTCGGCGGGCTGGTGAACGGTCTGATTGCTATGCGCTCGCCGCCGGGCCGGCACGGGGCATCGTTCGGTTCGGCGCAGTTCGCTCACGCCATCGGAGTCGCGATAGGGCCGCTCGCGGGCGGTTCGGCGGTCGTGGCGTGGGGTCTGCGGAGCGTGTTCCTGCTGGAGATCGCGGTGTTTGCCGTGGTCCTCGTCGTGGTCGTCGTGCTGCTGGGGTCGAAAGCGACGCAAGAGATCGGGTCGCCGTTTTCGCGGGACTGACGGCCCTCCTCCCCGCGCGTCACTGCGCTCGCGCTCCTCTCCCTAGATGTAGTTCCCATAGAGGTTGTTGACAGGTGAGGGGCCTCGCTGTTGCTGTTGGTGTGGACAAGACACCCTCGTGACAGGAGGCCCCTCATGACCCATCGTAACGCACGGCTGACCCCTGTGACCCGCGCCGAGTTGGTCGAACATGTGATGGCCGGCTGGCCCCAGGCCGAAGTGGCGCGCCTCTTCCGCGTCTCCCGCGCCACCGTCGACAAATGGGTGCGGCGGTTCCGCGAAGGGGGGCACGACGCCCTCCGCGACCGCTCCAGCCGTCCCCACCGCAGCCCCCGCCGGACCAGTGAGCTACAGGAAGCCGTCATCTGCGCCGCTCGCCGCATCCTTGCCCAAGGGCCGCATCGCATCGGGCAGCAGCTGGGCATCGCCCGCTCCACCGTCTACGTCGTCCTGCGCCGCGCGGGCCTCCACCGGCTCGCCTGGCTCCATCGCGCTACCCGCGAGATCGTCCGTTACGAGCACGAGCGGGCCGGCGAACTGCTCCACCTCGACATCAAGAAGCTCGGACGCATCCCTCCCGGCGGCGGGAAGCGCTTTGCCCCCGGCTTCGCCGAGACCCACAGCGGTCCGAGGCGCGGCCCCCGCCTTGGCTTCGACTTCCTCCACGTCGCCGTGGACGATCACTCCCGCTACGCCTACGTCGAGCCGCTGCCTGACGAGAGCAGCCCTACCGCCGCCGCCTTCCTCGTCCGGGCCCTGGCCCACTTCGAGGACCGAGGCGTCCCCGTCAAGCGCATCCTGACTGACAACGGCGGCTGCTATCGGAGTCGCGTCTTCACCCGCACCGCGACGGCCTGGGGTCTGCGGGTGAAGCGCACCAGGCCCTTCCGACCTCAGACCAACGGCAAGGCCGAGGCGTTCATCAAGCTCCTGCAAGCGGAGTGGGCGTACTTTCGCCCCTACTCCTCCAACCGCGAGCGGCTCGACGCCTTGACCGGGTTCCTCGCGTACTACAATCACCGGCGTCCCCACGGCGGCATCGGCGGGGCCACCCCCGCATCCCGCCTGTAAACAACGTCCGTGAGAACTACACCTAGCCCTCTCCCGCAGACGGGAGAGCAACTGTGTTGGAAGTCAAGCCATCTGGGGGTCCCACGGAGTCCCGTGCCGGAGCATGGCGTTGAGGACCGTGAGCAGCTTGCGCATGCACGCGGTGAGCGCGACCTTCGGAGGCTTGCCCGCCTTGACCAGCCGTCCATAGAACTCCTTGATCACCGGGTTGCACCGCATTGCCGTGACCGTCGGCATGTAGAGGGCTGCCCTCACCTCCGCGCGACCGCCCCAACAGGTGCGCGCTCCACGGAACTTCCCACTGTCTCGCGCGAAGGGAGCCAGGCCCACCAGGGAGGCGACCTGCTTGTTGCTGAGGGCGCCCAGTTCGGGCAGGTCCGCGAGCAGGACGAAGGAGAGCGCCGGTCCCACGCCTGGGACACTGCGCAGCAACTCGTCGCGCTCCCGCCAGAGGGGGGACTCCCGCAGCCGCCGGGTCAGGTCCTCATCGATCTCTTCCAGCTCCTGGTTGAGGAAGGCAATGGTCCGGTCGATCCCGCGCCGCACCACAGGGGCCGCTTGTTTTCGGTGCTGTAGTTCGACCGTCCGCATGCGGACGAGCTGGCGTCGTCGGGTCACGAGGGCTGCGAGCTCCCGCGCCTCTGCGGGAACCGGCGGTTGAGGTTGGAGTTCGCTCACCTCGCCGAAGTGGGCGATCACCGCCGCGTCGAGCCGGTCTGTCTTGGCAGCTTCCCCTGGGACCGTGCGAAGTCGCGCACGTGGCGGGCGTTCACCACGGCGACGGGGAGGCCAGCGGCGGCGAGGACTGCGGCCGGCAGCCGCTCGTGCCCGCCGGAGGCTTCCATGACGATGAGCTGGGGCCGCAACGCTTCGAGCTGCCGGACCAGCTGCTCGACGCCGTCCTCGTCTTGGGCCGCGCGCCACGCGGCGCCGGTCGGCCGGACGGCCACGTCCAGCCAGTCCTTGGAGACATCGATGCCGACGAACACGTTCTGAGGGACAGTAGACACTTCGTTCCTCCTGCTTGGCCCGTCCTTGTGCGATGCGGGCTCACTCTGGCCCCGGCAACTGTTCGGGCTCTCTGGTGGGGGAGGCGGAGCGACCTCGCTCTCCCACGGTCTCTTTCAACCGAGAGGACAACGGCCTGCCCCGCCATCTCAACATACAAGGGGACCAGAGATGGGAGGGGGTCCTAAGACCTCTCACCCATCTGCGGGAGAGGGTAGAGAGGGATCTGCGGGTGAGGCGGCAGAAGGCTAGCGACCGGTCAGCGAGCGTATGACCTGCACGGCTTCAACGTAGTCGTCGCGGTGGACGCGCACCGACGTGAAGCGCTGGGGCAGCATGCGCGCGATGTCCGGCATGCCGATGGTCTTGACCTTGACGCGTAGGCCGCGCTCGAGCAGGCCGTTGTAGAGGGCCAGGGCTTGCTCGCGGTCGCCGGAGCCCCATGCGGCGTGGACTTCCCTGTACTCGCGGGCCTCACGGTACGCGCGGAGGTACCGGACGGCGCCATAGGCGAGCAGGACGGCGGCGACCAGGATGAGCGCGGATTCCATGGCTAGCTAGCCGGTCCCCTCTCCCGCGCTGGGCGCGACCTCTCCCTTAGACGGGAGAGGTGGGGGCGGGGTTCCCGCCTGCGCGGGGAAGACGGAAGCTCTCCCGGCGGAGGGGGCCAGCAGATCGGCCACCCTATCGAGGACCGCCATCGCGACCTCGTACTTGGACATAAGCGGCAGCTGGGCGTCGCCGCTATCGTCGACCAGCCAGACCTTGTTCGTGTCGGCGCCGAACCCGGCGTCAGGGAGGGTGATGTCGTTGGCGACGACGAGGTCGACGGCCTTGGAGCGCAGCTTGGCGCGGGCGTTCGCGAGCAGGTTGTCGCTCTCCGCGGCGAAGGCGACGCGCACGATGCCGGAGGGCGCCCCGGCGATGATGTCGGCGGTCCGCTCCATCTCGATGGAGAGGCTGGCCGAGGCTTCCCGCTTGATCTTGCGGGCGCTGGGGCTCAACGGCCGGTAGTCGGCGACCGCGGCGGCCATCACGAGGGCGTCGGCCTTCCCCGCGGCCTCGTGGACGGCGTCGCGCATCTCCTCGGAGGTCTCCACGGGGATGACGCGTACGCCGGCGGGGTCATCTATGGCTGTGGGGGCGCTGACCAGGACGACATCGGCGCCCCGGTCGCGGGCGGCCTCGGCTATGGCGTAACCCATCTTGCCTGATGAGCGGTTCGTGACGACGCGGACGGGGTCGATGGGCTCTTGGGCGCCGCCAGCGCTCACCACGATGGAGCGTCCCGCGAGGTCTCGTCCGGCGCCCAAGGCCTGAGCGATGCGTCCCATCAGCTCAGCCGTCTCGGCCAGGCGCCCCCAGCCGAACAGGCCTGAGGCCAGACGCCCCCGGCCGGGCCCGACGATCACGGCCCCGCGCTCCAACAGGGTTTCCACGTTCCGCTGCACGGCGGGGTGCTCCCACATGTTGGCGTCCATGGCCGGAGCGACGATCAGGGGCGCCTCGGTCGCGAGGGCTGTGACGCTGATGGGGTCGTCGGCGAGCCCGAGGGCCAGCTTGGCGATCAGGTGGGCGGTCGCCGGGGCCGCCACGAGCACGTCCGCCGCTTTGGCGAGCGCCACGTGCTCGACGGCTTCGGGCGAGTCGATGTCGAAGAGGTCCGTGACCACGGGGCGGTGGGTAACGCTTCGGAAGGTCAGGGGCGTCACAAAGTGGGTCGCGGAGTAGGTCATCAGCACGTCGACGGCGGCGCCGGCTTGGGTGAGCTTGCTCGCGAGGTCGACCGCTTTGTAGGCGGCGATGCTCCCGCTGACGCCGAGCAGGAGGCGCTTGCTCTCGAACGGCCCGCTCATAGCGCGCCTCCCAAGAGTCTCTGTGACGCAGTCTCACGGTTGAGCGTGAAGATGTGACGCAGACCGCGCAGGGTGAGGTCCTGATCGACCACATCGAAGATATCGGTCTCGGAGGCGATGAGGGACACGAGTCCGCCAGTCCCAACCACCTTAGCGGCGGGCTCGCCCATCTCCTCCTTGAACCGGCGCACCATCGTCTCGACTAGGCCCGTGAAACCGTAGACGAGGCCGGACTGGATGGAGGCGACGGTGTTCTTGCCGATGGTCTGGTCGGGAGCGGAGAGGTCGACGCGCCTGAGCATCGACGTGTTCGACACCAGCGCATCACGGGCCAGTCCGATGCCGACGGAGATTGCGCCGCCGAGGTAGCGGCCGTCAGCGGTTACGGCGTCCAAGACGGTGGCGGTGCCGAGGTCGACGACTATCGCCGGTCCGCCGTAGAAGTGCAGGGTGGCGGCGGCGTCGGCGATCCGGTCGGCGCCAACGTCGTGGGGGGTGTCGTACATGATGCGGACACCGGTGCGCGTTCCGGCGCCGACGGTGAGAGGCTCGGTCGAGAAGAGCGCACGGGCTACGCCCTCGAAAACGCTCGTCAGCGGGGGAACGACGCTGCATAGGGCGACTTCCGTGATCTCTTCAGGAGCGACGCCCCTCATGGGGAGCAGGTCGCGAAGCAGCAAGGAATACTCGTCGCTCGGGCGTTGGGAATCGGTCGCGACGCGCCAGCTCGCGACGAGGTCGTCGCCGTCGAACGCGCCCATCGTCACGTTGGTGTTGCCTATATCGAGAGCGAGCAGCATGGGGGCGATTATACCCCCCTCCTCGATTCGTTCCCGCGGACGGGTCTTCGTCTCTTCCCCGCGCGTCGCTGCGCTCGCGCTCCCCTCCGGCAGACGGAAGGGGGACTAGGGGACGCCGAAGGGTCTAACGGAGCCCGCGGAGCTCTTCGGCGATGCGGGGGACGAGGGGTAGGAGGTCGCCGGCGAGGAGTCCTGCGTTGCCGTTCTCGGCGCGCCAGCGCCCGCCCGCGGCGCCGTGGAGGTAGACCCCGGCGATTGCCGCGTCGTAACCGGCGACCCCCTGGGCCAGCAGCCCGCCGATGACGCCCGCGAGCACGTCGCCGGAGCCCGCCGTGGATAGCGCGGGGTTGGCGAAGGGGCTGAGCGCGACTCGTCCGTCCGGCGACGCTATGACGGTATGGGCGCCCTTCAGAACGACCACTTGCCCCCAACGCTCGGCGGCGGTCGCGGCAGTCGCGACCCGGTCTCGCTGGATGTCATCGACGGACCGGTCCAGGAGGCGGGCCATCTCGCCGGGGTGGGGGGTGAGGACTGCGGGCGCCGTCAGTTTCGACTCCCAGCCGTAGGCGCTCGCCAGGATGTTCAGGGCGTCGGCGTCGATGACGACGGGAGTGGGGGGGTCGCCTAGCGGCTCGGTCAGGAGCAGGGCCCGGAGGAAGGCCGCCTGCGCGTCGCCGGCGCCGAGGCCGGGTCCGACGACCGCCGCGGAGGCTGCGTCCAGCGCTTCTCTTGCGACTGCCGCGGAAGCCGCGTCGAGAGCGCCGTCGTCGGACTCCGGCAAGGGGAGGTGGACTTGCTCCAACAGCTGGGACGCCGCCACGAGGCGCATGCTTTCCGGCGCGGCGAGCGTGACCATTCCGGCGCCCGCGCGATACGCCGCTGCCGCCGCCAGGATGGGCGCGCCGACGAATCGCCTGCTGCCGCCCGTCACGAGTACGCCTCCGAAGGTCCCTTTGTGGGCGTCGAGTCGCCGGTCGGGAAGGAGACTGCTGACCAGCTGGGCGTCGACGAGGTCGATGGCGAGGTCGCCCTCGATGCCCTCCGGCAGTCCGATGGGCAGCGTTTCGAGCGCGCCGACATGGGCGGCGCCGGGGAACTGGAGGAGTCCGAGTTTGGGCGCTCCGAGCGTAAGAGTGAAGGCGGCGGGGAAGCATGCCTCATCACAGCCGCCGGTGTCCGCGTCGAGGCCCGTGGGGACGTCCAGCGCCACGAAGATGGGGCCGTGGGCTTGGGCCTTCATCCTGCCGATTGCCTCGATGACGCTGCGCAAGTTCCCATCGAGACCGGGCCGTGTGCCGATTCCGAGGACCGCGTCGAGAACGAGGTCGGCGAGGGAGACGTAGCTTCCCAGCTGCCAGTGCTCGAGGTCCTCGTCCGCCTCGACGACGCGGACGCGGCGCTCGCGGCAGTCCGCGAACTTGTCGTCGCGCCGTCGCTCGGTGGTCATGTAGAGGGTGACGACAGCGCCCCAGTCGGCGAGGTAGCGGGCGGCGACCATGCCGTCGCCGCCGTTGTTGCCGGGTCCGACGAGCACGACGACGCGCTTGCCGCGAGGGCCGTCGAGGATCCGGCCGATGCTCCGCGCAACGGCGAGCCCGGCGTTCTCCATGAGCGCGTCCTCGGGCACGCCCGCCTCGATGGCGCGGCGCTCCAAGAGGCGCATCTGGTCCGAGGTTACGACTTTCACGGGCGCCGTCCGACCGCGGATGCGACCGCGTACTTGCGGGAGTGCGAGAGACTGACGGCTATGCGGCCGATGCCGAGCTGCTCCGCGCGGGCGGCGGCGCGTCCATGGAGGGCGATCTCCGGCTCGCCCGTGCGTTTGCGCGTCACTTCCACCTCGCGCCAGCCGACCCCGCGCGTACCCGTGCCGAGGGCCTTCATAACGGCCTCCTTGGCGGCGAACCGGGCGGCGAGCTGTGGAGCGCGGCCCCGGCAGTAGGCGGCCTCGTCATCGGTGTAGACGCGCTGCAGGAAGCGGTCGCCGAACCGTTCCAGCGTTGCTGAGATGCGGTCGATTTCGATGATGTCCACTCCTACGGAGATGTCTTGCATAGGTCCTTTCAGACCCGCTCCTTCAAGTCCCCTCCTTCGCAAAGGCGGGGAAGCGAAGGTAAGCGGGGCATTGTGAGAGGCCGCGACCGTGGGCGCTTCGAATGATAGCAGGAAGGGCGGGCGCGGCTGGTATCATCGAGGAGCGTGAGCTGGCATACGTTCGCCCTCACCTAGCCCTCTCCCTCAAGAGAGGGGACTTACTTGATTGCCTTCTCCCCCTGCCAACGGGGGAGGACTGAGGAGGGGCTGAGTGACCGCTACCGTCATTGATGGAAAGCTGATGGCTGAGGAGATACGCGGCGAGGTGGCGGAGGGCGTCCGCGAGCTGAAGGCCCGCGCGGGCGTCACGCCGGGACTGGCGGCGGTGCTCGTCGGCGATGACCCGGCCTCGGCGGTCTACGTCCGCAACAAGCGTCGCGCCTGCGACGAGGCGGGCATGTTCAGCGAGACCATCGAATTGCCTGCTGAAACGTCGCAGGCGGAGCTGATCGATATCGTCGCGCGGCTCAACGCCGACGACCGTTTCCACGGCATCCTGGTGCAGCTTCCGCTGCCCCCGCACATCGAGGAGCGGGAGGTCATCCTCGCCGTCAGTCCGGACAAGGATGTCGACGGAATGCACCCCGTCAACAGCGGTCGGCTCTTGGAGGGAAGTCCCCGCTTCCTTCCGGCGACGCCCGCGGGAGTGCAGCAGATGCTGGTACGGTCGGGAAACGACCCCGGCGGGAGGCACGTTGTGATTCTGGGGCGCAGCAACATCGTCGGCAAGCCCCTGGCGGCGCTGCTGATGCAGAAGGCGCCGGGCGCGAACGCGACGGTGACGGTATGCCACACAGGGACCAAGGACATGCCGGCCCTGACGCGGCAGGCGGACATCGTGGTGGCGGCAATCGGCCGTCCGCGAGCCCTGACGGTCGACATGGTGAGGGAAGGGGCCGTCGTCATCGACGTCGGGATCAATCGCGTCGATGACGCTACGAGGAAGACGGGCTACCGGCTGGTGGGGGACGTCGATTACGAGGCCGTCGCAGAGAAGGCGTCGGCCATCACGCCCGTGCCGGGAGGCGTCGGCCCAATGACGATCGCGATGCTGCTGGCGAACACGCTCCGCGCCGCGGGGTAGGGGGGCTCGGCGAAGGTTGTACACTGTCCGTAGCGAGGTAGGGCGATGACAACCATCAACGTTGGCATTCCTGAGGAGTTGCTGACGCTCCTCCGACGCTCACGTCTAGGCGACCGCCCGGCGGATGAGCAGGTGCGGATAGCGCTAGCCGTTCATCTTTTTCAGGAAGGCGTCATCTCCGTGGGAAGGGCGGCCGCCATTGCGGGTGAGCCGCGTGCTTCCTTTGAGTTGCTGTTGCCGGAGATGGGGATCCCCACGCTGAGATACGATGTCGCGGACTACCAACGAGACCGCGAAGCGTTCCGGCACGTCGGCAAGGCGTGAGGGTAGTTGCCGACGCTGGGCCGCTGATCCACCTCTCGTGGGTGAACCAACTGGGCGTGCTCGGTCGTCTGTTTGAAGAAGTATTGGTCCCACCTGCGGTTCGAGACGAGGTCTTGGCGCCTCCCGCGAACGCCTTGGGCCTCGACAACCTGCATGGGGCCTTCACCGCAGGGCTGCTGCGCGTCAGACGCTTAGCCCGTTCGAATCCGGCGCTGCCAGAGGCAGTCGAGGCGCTCGACGTAGGAGAGGTTGAAGCAGTGCTGCTTGCCATAGAGAGTGAAGCCGACCTGCTCATCACCGACGACGCAGCCGCGCGTGCCGAGGCCGCCCGCCATGGCCTGCAAGTGGCGGGCTCCATCGGGGTTCTGATACAGGCCCGCTCCGAGGGTCTCATCCCCGCAGCGCTCCCTCTCATTCTGGAACTGCGCCGCCTTGGCCAGTGGATGAGCGACGAGCTGGTGGCGCTGGTCGAGGAGGAAGAGCGAAGAGAAAACGGCTGAGAAGGCCTAGGCGCAGGCCCTCCAAGGAGCAAGCTTGCGGGGCTAGTCTTTCACCTCGTAGAGCGACTCGACCTCGACTGCCGCGCCTCCGGGGAGAGAGCCTGCGCCATAGGCGACGCGCGCGTGCCTGCCGGACTCTCCGAAGACGCTGACCATGAGGTCCGAGAACCCGTTGATCACGGCGGGCTGCTGACCGAAGTCGGGCGTCGCGTTGACCAACCCCATGACGCGCACAACGCGCACGACGTTATCCAGGTCGCCTACGGCCGCCTTCGCGGCCGCGAGGGCGTAGAGGCCGCAATTCCGGGCGGCGGCGTAGGCGTCTTCGACGCCCATGTTGTCGCCAACCTTACCCGTAATCATTTGGCCGTCGGCCCCGCGGGGGACTTGGCCTGCGACGAACAGAAGGTTGCCGGTGCGGACGGCGGGAATGTAGTTGGCTACGGGGGTCGAGACTTGGGGCAGCTCCAGCCCCAGCTCTCGTAGGCGGTCTTCGGCGATGGACATACAACGGCCCTCCGTGGAAGTCGGGCGCGGTCGGCCCGCAAATCCATGTTACCACTGCGCCCCTCCCCCTTTCCTCTTCTCCTGGTCAACGCACCGGCCAAGCGGGGTGGGGTAGTATAGGATGCGCCTGATGCCGGCGCGGTCCTGCGGCATCGGAGAGGCTACATGCTCAAGAACGCTGCCGTCGCCGTCCTGCTGATTATCGCCGCCGTCGGCTCCGCCACGACGGTCGTGCAGGCCCAAAGCGCGGGCGAGGTCGAAGTCCGCATCACCGCACAGCGCCTGGAAGACGGGCGCACCGAGTTCGCCCTCCAGCAGCGGGAAGGCGACGGCTGGAGCGAGCGAATCGCCCCGCGCGCCCGCTTTCTCCCCGCGGAGCCGCCAATCGACCGATGGCTGTTCAGCACCCCCGTCACAGTCGGCGCGCCGGATATGCTGCAGACCGAGGGCGGCGGCGGGGTCGAAGTCCGCATCACCGCACAGCGCCTCGAAGACGGGCGCACCGAGTTCGCCATCGAGCAGCGGGAAGGCGACGGCTGGAGCGAGCGAATCGCCCCGCGCGCCCGCTTCCTCCCCGCGGAGCCGCCAGTCGACCGATGGCTGTTCAGTACCCCCGTCACAGTCGGCGCGCCGACACCCGCGTCGGCGGACAGGGCTGCGCTAGTCACGTTATACAACGCCACGAATGGCCCGAACTGGACGAACAACACCAATTGGCTGAGCGACACTCCCCTCGACCAATGGCACGGAGTGAGCACGGATGGCGATGGCCGCGTTGTGACGCTGGACCTCTATGCCAACCAGCTAAGCGGAGCGATACCGCCGGAGCTGGGCAACCTCGCCAACTTGGCAGGACTGTCCCTTGCCGGCAACCAGCTGAGCGGAGCGATACCGTCGGAGCTGGGCAACCTCGCCAACTTGTTAGGGCTGTCCCTTGCTGACAACCAGCTAAGCGGGGCGATACCGCCGGAGCTGGGCAATCTCGCCAACTTGTTAGGGCTGTCCCTTGCTGACAACCAGCTAAGCGGGTCGATACCGTCGGAGCTGGGCAACCTCGCCAACTTGTTAGGGCTGTCCCTCGATAACAACCAGCTAAGCGGGCCGATGCCGTCGGAGCTGGGCAACCTCGCCAACTTGCTAGGGCTGTCCCTCGATAACAACCAGCTAAGCGGGTCGATACCGCCGGAACTGGGCAACCTCGCCAACTTGCAAGAGTTGCACCTCCGGCACAACCAGCTAAGCGGGCCGATACCGTCGGAGCTGGGCAACCTCGTCAACCTGAGAGTGCTGTGGCTCAACAACAACCAGCTAAGCGGGGTGATACCGTCGGAGCTGGGCAACCTCGCCAACCTGAGCTTGCTGCGGCTCCATGCCAACCGGTTGAGCGGGTGCATACCGGGCGCCTTGCAAGCCCAGTTGACTGACTCGCCCGACCGTGACCTGCCGTTCTGCCAGTGATGCTCCGAGCTGCCAGGGATGCGAGGTTCCTGCCCAAGGGTGGATTAAACCTCTCCCCCGTCTGCGGGGAGGGTCCTTCCATTGGGCGGGGGCGCGACGCGCGACCCTAGCAGTCGAGCGCCTCCTGCGAATGTGAGTAGAATCTCCCAATCTCGGAGGGCTGCTCATGGAAAACAGCGTCTTCTATCAAAACCTCGACCCGTTCTCCTTCCTGGAGCGCAGCGCGTTCGTCTATCCGGACAAGCCAGCGGTGGTCTACGGGGACAAAACGTACACCTACCGGGAGCTGCGGGAACGGGTGGACCGGCTGGCCGGCGCCCTCGCGCAGGCGGGAGTGACGAAGGGCGATCGGATCGCATTCATCGTGCCGAACATCCCTCCGATGCTGGAAGGACACTACGGACCTATGAGCATCGGCGCGGCGTTGGTGGCAATCAACACGCGGCTGTCGGCGCGGGAGATTGCGTACATACTCAACCACTCCAAGGCCAAAGTGCTCGTGTTCGATTCCGAGTTCGCGCCGACCGTTCGCCAGATACGGGAAGAGACGCCGGGGGTGTCGCTTTACGTCCAGGTTGTCGACGAGCTCCCCAAGGCCGACGACATACCCGGCCCCGAGTACGAGGAGTTCCTCGCGTCCGCTCCGGCGGGACCGCACAGGGACCCGGTTGGCTCCGAGATGGACACGGTCACGATCAACTACACGTCGGGCACGACGGGCATGCCCAAGGGGGTGCAGTACCACGGCAGGGGGGCGTACCTGAACGCGCTCGGCGAGGTTATCGAGATGGGGCTGAACTGGCGCAGCGTGTATCTGTGGACGCTGCCGATGTTCCACTGCAACGGCTGGTGCTTCACGTGGGCCGTAACCGCGGCGGGGGGCACGCACCTCTGCCTGCGGCGCGTCGACCCCGCGCAAGTGTATGAGCTCATCGAGCGGCACGGGGCAACCCACATGTGCGGAGCGCCGACGGTGCTGACGGGGATGTACTCCTCGCCTTCCGCCGAGGGGCGCGACCTCTCCGGGGTGACTATCGCGACGGGCGGCGCGCCGCCCGCGCCCCAGGTGGTGCGGACAATGGAGGCGATGGGAGCGAACATCGTCCATCTGTATGGCCTGACCGAGACGTACGGACCCATAACGATTTGCGAGCCGCAGCCGTCATGGGACTCGATGACTCCGGACGAGCTGGCGGCCGCGAAAGCCAAGCAGGGAATGCCGTACATCCACGCATCGGTGGGCGTGCGGGTCGTGGACGAGCAGATGAGCGACGTTCCGCGTGACGGCCGGACGATGGGCGAGGTCGTGATGCGCGCGAACGGGGTGATGATGGGCTATCTCGACGATTCCGAGGCGACGGCGGCGGCGTTCGCGGGCGGATGGTTCCACTCCGGCGACTTGGCGGTCTGGCACGCCGACGGGCAGATCGAGCTCCAGGACCGGGCCAAGGACGTGATTATCTCGGGCGGCGAGAACATCTCCAGCCAGCAGGTCGAGAAGGTCATCATGGAGCATCCGGGAGTGCTGGAGGTCTCGGTGGTGGGGACGCCGGACGACCGCTGGGGGGAGGTTCCCAAGGCGTTCGTAGTCCCGAGGGCCGGGGCGAGCCTCACCGCTGAGGAGATCATAGATTTCTGCCGCGAGCGCATCGCCCACTTCAAGGCGCCGAAGCACGTGGAGTTCGGGGAGCTTCCGAAGACGGCGACGGGGAAGATTCAGAAGTATGTGTTGCGAGAGCGGGAGTGGGCCGGGCGCGAGCGGCGCATCTAGGGGGCGCGGGGGCCGCGCCTACTTCAGCGCTGCGCTTCGCGCAGGCTAATCCCCAACGGACTTGCTCTTCCGCAGGTGTGCCGGACGCGGGAGTTGGTTCTCTACAACAGCAGGCGGACCCCGGCGAGCATGAGGCCCGCGCCAATGACGCTGAGGACCAAGCGGCCGCTGACTCTCGGAGCAAGACGGACTCCCGCCTGCGCTCCGAGTAACGTGCCTAGACCCACAACGCCCGCCATGACCCACTGATTGCTCTCGCCGGTGCCTGCGGCGAGATGGACCCCGAGGGCCAAGGCGGAGGCGACGGTCAGCTCGAGCTGAGAAGTAGGCACGGCCACCGCTGAGGGCATTTTCAACACGATGAGCATGAAGGGGACATTGAGGATGCCTCCGCCTATGCCGAAGAAGCCGGCGATGAATCCGGCGAACGGCGCCACGAATGCGGCCAGAGGTTCGTTGACCCTGTACTCGAAGCGGCGTCCGTCGCGCAGGACAACGGTCCTGCTGCGTCCTGTTTGCGACGGTCCGCGGGAGGGGTTTCCCATCAGGCTGCGGCCCAATAGATAGAGGGAGCCGGCCACCAGGTTCACGCCGAAGATGACCTCGAACGGGCCCCTGTCGGTGATCCGGGTGAGGAGGGCGCCTCCGATTGCGGCGGGGGCGGCGATGGCTATCAGAATCAGCGCGGTCCGGTAGTCCTGGCTGCGCCTTCGGCGGTAGCCAATGCTCGCCGACAGTGCGTTGAAGAAGACGGCCGTGAGCGAGATGCTCGTGACCTGGGCAGGAGTGGCGTCCGGGAAGATGAACAGGAGCGCAGGGACGATGAGGAAGCCCCCGCCGACGCCGACCGTGGCCCCCACCACGCCGACGGAGAGCCCAAGTGAAGCAAGGACCGCGAACAGAGCGATGGTGAGCTCAGGGAGCATTGCGCGACCTTATTACATGGAAGGACGTCTTCGTTAGAGCGGCCTTCACCCTCCTAATACCATCTTGTCTAGGGGAGAGGGGACCAGCCGTCTGCCGGCCGGGGCATTGGCGGAGAGTTTATGCGCCGTCTTCGCCTGGAAGGATGGCGAGGCGCAGCTGGTCGAGCTGCGCTTGGTCGACCGGCGACGGGGCCCCGAATAATGGGTCAACGCCTATCTGCGTCTTGGGGAAGGCAATCGCGTCCCGGATGGACTCCGCCCCGTCCGCGAGGATCATGACGAGCCGGTCGATTCCACCGGCAAACCCGCCGTGGGGCGGAGCGCCGTACTCGAAGGCCTCGAGCAGATGGCCGAACTGGGACTCGACGTTCTCGGGCGCGTGACCGAGGATCCGAAAGATGAGCTCCTGCTTGTCCCGCTGGTGGATGCGGATGCTGCCGCCCGCGAGCTCGTAGCCGTTCGCGGCTAGGTCGTAGGCCTTCGCCAGCGCGGCGCCAGGGTCTTCGGCGAGCCCCTCCCAGTGCTCGTCGAACGGGGCGGTGAAGGGGTGGTGGACGGAGTCCCACCGGCCTTCGTTCTCGTTCCACTCGAAGACGGGGAAGTCCGATATAAGGCACAAGGCGATTGTGTCGGGGTCGGCCAGGCCGAGCCGCTCGGCCATATTGAGCCGCAGCTGGCCCAAGACCGTCTCGGCCTGGGTCTTCGGGCCCGCCCCTATCAGGACGAGGTCTCCGGGGCCGGCGCCGCAGCGGGCGGCGATAGCCTTGACCTCGGCGAGCGAGAGCGCCCTGGCCGGCGTCCTGACGTGCTCCATGGCGAGGGCGTCGAGCCCGCCTGCGGACTCGTCCAAGGCAATCGTGACCAAGCCCCGCGCGCCGTAGCGCTTGGCCAGCTCCACGAGCTCGTCGGCTTGTCGCCGGGGTATGGAGGCCATGCCGGGGGCGGCAAAGCCCTTCACCACGCCGCCGTCCTTGACGATGTTGGCGAAGACCTGGAACTCGGTGTTGGCGACGATGTCCGACAGGTCGGATATCTCGAGTCCGAACCGGACGTCCGGCTTGTCGCTGCCGAACCGCGCCATTGCCTCCTCGTAGGTGAACCGGGGGATGGGCTGCGGGACCTTCTTGTCCGGGCGGACAGCCTCGATTAGCCGGGCGTAGAGGTCGGCCATCAGGCCGATGATGTCTTCGTGGTCGACGAAGGCCATCTCGAGGTCGAGCTGGGTGAACTCGGGGAGCCTGTCAGCCCTCGGGTCCTCGTCGCGGAAGCACCGCGCGATCTGGAAGTAGCGGTCGACGCCGGCGACCATCAGCAGCTGTTTCAGCTGCTGGGGGGACTGGGGCAAGGCGTAGAAGCTGCCAGCGTGAATGCGGCTGGGGACGAGGTAGTCGCGGGCGCCCTCGGGGGTGCTCTTGATGAGGATGGGAGTCTCGATCTCCATGAACCCCCGCTCGTCCAGGTAGTCACGGATGAACTTGACGACGCGGTGTCGGAGCTTGAGGTTCTCGCGCATGAAGGGCCGGCGGAGGTCGAGGTATCGGTAGCGCATCCGCAACAGCTCGTCCACCTGGGAGTCCTGGCTCACGTCGAAGGGCGGCGTTTTGGAGGCGTTGAGGACCGAGGCGGAGGATGCGAGCACCTCGACCTCCCCGGTTTCCAGGTTGGGGTTGACCGTCCCTTCCGGCCGTTCTTGGACAGCGCCCGTGATCCGGACGACCCACTCGGCACGGAACCGCTCGGCGGTTCGGAACGCCTCGGCTGCGTCTTCCGGGTGAAAGACCACCTGGGCGAGCCCCGTGCTGTCGCGAAGGTCGATAAAGATCAGGCCGCCATGGTCGCGCCGACGGTGGACCCAGCCTGCGAGGGAGACCTCTTGGCCGGTGTGTTCTAGGCGCAGTTCGCCGCAAGCAATGGATTTCAGCAAAGCGTTCTCTTCCGGGCGGAGCGTAAGGCGGAACGCCGCGCTACATCTCGCCGAAGGGGTCGACGACGCCGGACTCATACGCCTGGCGGCGGTGGAGCGCGGCGTGGAGTTGGGAGAGCGTGGTTTCCATGGGGCCGTCTCCTCCCGATTCCAACCGCTCAATCAGCAGGTCGGTCCCACTCTGGACCATCTCAATAGCCTGCTTCACGCCAAGGACGAATAGGGCGATCCATACGAAGCGTAGGAGCAGGCGGGTCAAACTGAGCATAGCGGGGGACCTCCGAGGAGACGGAACGACAGTCTCACAAGTATAACCTACCGCAATTGGTGAAGGCTGCGCCATTGAGATTAGGCGCGGATTCTGCACCATCGCCCTCATCGGCGGCCCCTGGACCCAACTCCGCTTCCGCTCCTTGACGGACTATGACTGGTCTGTATAGTCGCTTTCAGTGAGAGAAACGCTTCATTCTCGGAGCATGTCTGAGGTGTCGCCGCTTTAGTCGTCTTTGGGTTGGTTCCCTGAAGAGGAGGTTCGCCGTGCTGGCTGAAGAGGTCAACGAACGACTGACACGTGTAGGGCCAGGGACGCCTATGGGGACGCTGCTCCGCCGCTATTGGTTCCCCGTGGCCGCCGCTTCCGAGCTGGAAGAACACCCCACCAAAGGCGTTCGCCTTCTGGGGGAAGACCTCGTCCTCTATAAGGACAGGAGCGGGACCTACGGACTGATCGACTGGGCCTGCGCTCACCGACGCATCAACCTGCTCTACGGCATCCCCGAGGAGAACGGGCTCCGCTGCCCCTATCACGGGTGGCTATACGACGAGACAGGTCAGTGCTTGGAGCAACCGGCCGAAGGCCCGGATAGCACCTTCAGGGAGCGGGTCAAGCTGACGTCCTACCCGGTCGAGCAGCTGGGGGGATTGCTGTTCGCCTACCTTGGCCCTCAACCCGCGCCGCTCGTTCCTCGTTGGGAACCCTTTGTGAGAGAGAACGTCGTAAGGGATGTTGGCTGGGCTATCGTCCCCTGCAACTGGCTTCAGATCATGGAGAATTCGATGGACCCGACCCACACGGAGTGGCTCCACCGCTACTTCTCCCACTATGCCATGGAACGGCTTGGCAAGGGAAAGGACGACCCGAACTTCTGGCGCACCGCGCCGCCTGTCGTGCCGCACGTCAAAATCGGTTTCGACGTCTTCGATTACGGCATTGTGAAGCGGAGGGTGCTGCAGGGCGACACTGAGGACCACCCCAACTGGAAGTACGGCCATCCGATCGTATTTCCCAACATGCTGCACGATCGCGGAGGCAGCGGCTTCCAGATCCGCGTTCCGATGGACGACGCCCACACGCTCTACCTGTGGTACCAGTGCCACGACGCCGATCCCGGCGAGCCTCCGCAGCGCGATGAGGAAGCGCCGACCTATGCGGTGCCCCTCCCTGGAGTGGACACGCTGGGGAGGCCCATCTGGTCCCTCCTCGACCATAACGCGGGCCAGGACAACATGGCCTGGATGTCGCAAGGGTCGATCTCGCAGCGCTGGCTCGAGAAGCTGGGAGAGTCGGACCGAGGGTTGATCGTCTACCGACGGCTCTTGGACGAGCAGATTCGCGTGGCGGAGGACGGCGGAGACCCCATGAACGTGTTTCGCGACCCCGGCAAGAACGTCTCGATATCGTTGCCGTCCGAGGGACAAGCGGAAGACAAGTCCTGGCAGGCGGGGCTTCAGCGCGCCAACGGCTTGAGCACGGGGTCGACGGGCAAGTACAGCGTGATAAACCGGGAAGTGGCGAAGCGACGGGGTGTAGCTATGGCGGAGGCGCCGGAAAGCGCCCCGGTCCCGGCCGGGCCCGGCACGCACCTCGTCCGCTGAGCCGCGCTGAGCGTTGAGCTGAGGTCCCTTCCTGTTCCTGTCGGCCGGGATTGGGCTCCAGTACTCGGCGATTGCCCTTGCGGTCGTGTCTCCGGCCCTGCTCATGGTAGGGAAGCGTCCCTGGGCCTGGGGCGTGCTCACCGGGGCAGTGCTGTCGGCCATGGTCTTTGGGTTGTTCAACCGGGTGATGCACATCCTGTGGCCGGAGCCCGTAATCTGGGCTTGGGTCCGAGACATGTTTACGTCAGCGCAGTGAAAGGCTCTAGGGACGGCTGAGAGCGAGCGGCGAGCGCCAGGCTCCGTCAATGATGGAACGCACGGTCGTGGAGGTTCGGGACATGAACGTAGAGAAGCTGCAACCAAACACGAAGATAGGGCTCGCGGACGGCAGCCTATGCGAAGTCGTTTCGGTCAGCAGCGACAACCGGCAGGTCACAGTCAAGTACATCGACACGATGGGCCAGCCTCACCTGGTCGGCACGGAAGGGTTGGTTGATGCTGACGACGTGCTCACCGTCATCGAGGGGACCCACGCCGAAGGCCTCGCCTAGCCGACGCGGCACGGGCTCCGCGCGGGCTTAGCCGAGGAGCAGCGGACCGACCTCGGACACGTGGCGGACCTGGTGGTCCGGCGGCTCCAGCGCGGGCGGCCACGATTGCCCCTGCGTCACCCATGCGGCTGACAGTCCTGTCGCCTTAGCGCCGCCTACGTCCGCGATGGCGTCGTCGCCGATGAAGAGCACATCGCGGACGGCTTGGACTCAGGGCCAAGCGAAATATCGCCGGGTCGGGCTTACGGCAACCCACCTCGTCGGACACCACCAGGCGCCTTGCGAGCTCCTCCAGCTCCCGCGCCTTGACCGTGGCGTGCTGCATCGACACCCCGTTGGTGACGATTCCCCAAGGCACGCCTGCAGCGTTCAGCTCCCGCAACAGCGCAATGACCGACTGGTCCCGTGGTATGGCGGAGCGCGACGATTTGAGATACCACCCGACCATCTCTTCGTGCGTTCGGGTGATGCCGGGCCACTCCGCGAGGACGCGATCGATCAGTCGGTCTCGCCCCGCTTGACCGTTGTCGTCGAACGCAGCGAACTTGGCTGCGGCGTCGTCGACAGTGGTTGCCGCTCTCACAGCGGGCTCCGTTTGATGCAGCAGGCGTCCGGTCGCAAGAATCGCGGCCGCGCGTTCCCAGAGTGTGTTGTCGAGGTCGAAGAGGGCGGCGGAGTATCTAGGCGTCATGGGCGTCGCGGGTTGGCTCCCCGCCGGTCCGGGGGCCCGTCCCACGAGCGCATGATAGCCCAGGCAATGGCCCGGCTGCGCTGGAGTAACCGCGTTCGAGAGTGTGACGGGGACGGATGAGTCTTAGAGGAAGGCAGGACTCGGCGCGTGGTCAGCTGAACAAATTCTGTATGAAGAGCCACACCGCCGGCTGGGGCCAGATGACGAACAGGACGTTGTCGAAGAGGCCTATGACCAGCGCCGTGATCAAGGCGCCCGTGAGGAGGCCCCACCGCCCGTACTGTCTCCCTGACACGGCGGCAGGGAAGACCAGGGCGAGCGTAATTGCAGCCCACTTCAGCCCGAACGTCAGCGATATCAGGATGAACATGCCGATCAGCGCGAGAAGCACCTTGCCGGTCCGCCGCTGTTCGTCGGCTTTGCTCATCATGCCCAGGTCCAGTATGTCTCCCGACTTCACTCCCCTGAGCTGAAGCATCAGCTGGATAGAGGCCAGCCCGAACAGTCCAACGCCCACCATCACCGGCATGGACCGCGCCCTCGTGGGGAAGTCGGCGGCCTCGACGATGAAAGCCAAGGCGACCGCCATCACCACCAGGGGGAAGAAGTGCTCCCACGACCGCCAAGCGAAGCCGACCAGCCTCTTCGGAGCGCTCTCGGGGACCGGAGCGTCGGGGCTCGCGCCGGAGGGCGCGTCGCTGCTGATCCCGGTCATCTTGCGCTCGGTCGCTTCGCTCTTGGAAGCAAGGAACGTGAAGAGCAGGCCCACGCCGATGGATAGAAATATGAGGGTGAGGGTTATCGGCCGTATCATCATCCCCATGGGGCCGTGGATGCTGACGGCCGACATCAGGTTGTGCTCGATGATGGGGCCCAGGATGAACCCGAGAATCATGGGGGGGCGCGGCCAGCGGAAGAACTTCATCAGCATACCCACCACGGCGAACCCCAGCACGATAGGAATCGCCAACCAGTGGCGCATGTCCTGGAAAGAGGCTAGGAACGCGAGGGGGATCAGGGCGGCTGCAAGCAGCGGGTACGGAATCCGGCTCAGCTTGGCGAGCTGACCGGAGGCGAGCAAGCCCACGATGGCGAGGGCCGCGTTGCCGAGCACCAAGCTCACCACGATGAGTGTCGTGACGTCCGCGTATCGGGTCAGCATGGGCGGGCCCGGCGAGATGCCGTAGGCCAGCATGGCAACGAGGACGAAGGCCCAGCTGAAGCCGCCGGGGATGCCCATCGCCAGGGTCGGGATGGCCTGCCCGCCTTCCTTGGAGCTCTGAACCGACTCGGAGAAGACCAGGCCATCGTAGGAGCCCTTGCCGAACTGGGCCTTGTCCTTGCTGAGCGCGATCCCCACGCCGTAGGACAGCCAGGAGACCACCCGCGCGCCGACGCCCGGTATGGCCCCCATCATGACGCCCAGAATCGAATGGCGGACGATCAACGGCGTCTTCTTGAGGGCCATGCCGGCGCCTCTGAACACCTCCCTGACGTTCAAGGCGGCGCTGGACGACGCCAGCGCCCTTCGGGTCATCGTGAGGTCCATCATCTCGGGCAGCGCAAAGAGTCCCACCGTCATGGCGATCAGTGGGAGTCCTGTCTGGAGCTGTAGGGAGCCAAGCGTGTAACGGTCGGTCCCGGTGAACGGGTCGGTGCCCATGGTCGACAGAAGGACGCCCAACAGACCCGCGGCGAGTCCCTTCACCATAGCCCCGCGACTGAGCGCGCCGACCAGAGCCACGCCGAACAGCCCCATCGCTCCGATCTCTCCAAACCCAAAGGAGAGGATGAAGGGCTTGAGGATGGGCATGGCGAGGAGCAAGACGATTGCTCCGATAAGGCCGCCGATTGCCGACACGACGTATACGAACCCGAGGGCCCGCGCAGCGTGCCCCCGCTGTGAGAGCGGCCTGCCTTCGATGAAGGTGACCTGGCCCCCTCCCGGATGACCCATGGCGATGATGGGCAGCACGTCGAGCATCTCCTCGACGCCGGTGATGGTCGCGAGGAAGACGATGCCGACGACGGGGTTGTCGATGGTGAAGACGACGAACGGGACCGCCAGCGCCATCAGGAGCGGCGCCGACAGTCCGGGTATGACGCCGGCGAGAGCCGCGACCAAGACTGCGGCGCCGAAGGTGATCCAGTAGATTGACGTGCCTAGATGTCCTAGTCCAACGAACACCTGGCTGAAGTCGGGCATCGGTCCCTCTCCGGCAGACCTTATTTCGATTGAGCTACTTCTCTAGACCTGTTCCTCGATCTTCATTCGATGTACTTGCTGAACAGGCGCTCCTGCAGCTCGGTGAGCGTATCCAGGTTGTCGCGATACCCGTCTACGATTCCGGCGTACAGCTGTTGGAGCTGCGCTCCTGGAGTGGCGGACACGTCGGACCCCAGCACGCGGGCGAGGCCGGCGTTGAACTCGGGATCGGCGACTGCGTCGTCCCATGCTTTGCGTAGCGCTGCGAGCACTGAGGGGTCGACGCCCGGCGGTGCGGCGAGGTGCTTCAGCGCGATGGTGTTGGGGGGCGTAAGGGAGTCGAATATCGCTTGCTGCTCCGGATCGAGCAGGTCGCGTCCGTTCGGAGCGGTGAACTCGATCTCCGCGTTGGCGGAGATTTCCTGCCCTGGGACCATGAGCCCCGCGAAAGGCCGCAGGAACCCGTCGGCGAACCAACCGGGACGGCGGGCGGGCAGCGTGTACCAGGTGCTGCCGGGGGATATCGTCATAGCGTTGACGTCGCCGCGCTCCAGCATGAGCAGCGTCTGCTCTGTGCCCGTGCCGGCGATGACTCTATAGTCGACGGGCAGGTTGAGCCAGTCGGCCAAGAGCATCGTTGCAAGGCCGGTGCCGTTCACCTCCGGCGCGCTACCGGGGCCTGTTTGAATGAGAGCCTCGCCGTCCGGGTTCCCCATCGCCTCCGTGATGTCCGCGTAGGGAAGGGTTCCACGTATCGCCCATACCGGGTTGCCTGACTGCGGCGCCCCGATGAGGCTGAACTCGGATGCGATGAAATCGGCTTCCGGCTCGAAGGAGTCGGTAATCTGCGTGCCCGCGGTGTATTGGATGACCAGCCCGTTCGGCTCGGAGTTCCAAACGAAGTTGGTAGCCGCCATCTGCGGCGTGTGGTTGCTGACGACGATGCGGGGGTTCCCCGGTATAAAGCGCCGGAAGTTCGCCGCGTAGTAGCGGGCCTGGGTGTCGGTCCCTCCGCCTGGGGCAAGCCCGACCACCAGCCTGATGGTCTTGCCTTTGAAGTACGCTTCGGCGTCGAAGGAGGGCTCGGGCGTCGGAGTGGGCGCCGGTGTCGGCGTTGGCGCCAACGCTGGCGCAGGCGTTGGAGTCGGCTCCCCTGGCGCCAGCGTTGGCGTCGGGGCCGAGGTCGGCGTGGGAGTGGCCGGCGCTCGGGTTGGCGTGCGTGTTGCATCGCTGCCGCACGCCGCCAAGAGCAGACTGGCTAGAAGGAACGCCACTACCATAGAACTCGTGAATCTCATCGGTCGAGCCCTCCCTGTGACCCTAGGCTTGTGCCTCCCCATTCCCTGACGAGCAGCTCAGCTATTCACTGGCGCTGTAGTCCCACTCGTAGTCGCGGTCCTGGTACGCGATCTCCGGCATGATGCTTTTCATTCCCCTCGCCGACAGCTCTCCCTCGAACTTCTGGCGGATGAACGCGTCCTCGTCGGGGTACTCGATCTGGTTGGCTCCGGGATTCTCGACCCGTTCCCCGGTCCCGGAGAACTGCCGTGGCGGGTGAAGCGCCAGGTAGCGCGCCGGCTCGGAGCCGACGTTGAAGTGTTGGTGGAACCACCTTGCCGGCGGCACGAAGACGCTCCCTTCATGCCAAGGGACGATGACTTTGTCATGCCCCTCCGGCCACATGACCGAGTAGCCCTCGCCGCTGGGAATCACGATGACGAATCCCGGTCCGTGGCGATGCCCCTTCTTGTAGGAGCCCGCGTCGAACACCGACATGTGGCATGTCATCGGCGATTCCGGGAACTCGATGAACACCGTGTGTCCTCCGGCGCCGCGCCCATAGAACGGGACGAGCTTGTCCCACGCGCGCATGTCGGGAAAGAAGTTGCCTATCCACTGCGCCCGGACGCGACCGTTCGCGATGGGCCGGTTGTGGACCTTCGCCTCTGAGTAGAACTCGCCGACGAGCCGGCCCAATCCGGAAGGCGAGTTGTTGTTGAAGAAGAAGTCGGGGTCCGGCACTCCCACCATGGCGACCGGCAAGTAGTTGTTGTGCAGAAGCCGGGCGGGACGGTCTCCCTGAGCGTTCGACAGCTGATGCGTGTAGTTCCGGGGCAAGAGGAAGAGGCTGTGCTTCTGCCACTCGAAGGTGCGCGTGCTCTTGCCGTCGTCTGACGCCACGGTGCAGAAACCGCGTCCGTCGAGCACGTAGACGACGTCATCCAGTGCGAACCTCAGTGGCGGGAGGGTCTGCCCAGGCGCAATCTCGGTTACTCGGGCCTCCGCCACGCCCTGCTGCCCCTCGAGCTGGAGGAACGCCGCGTTGCACTGCCTGTCTTCCCACCACCCAAGCTCGATGGTGCGAAGATCGTCGAGGTAGTAACCCTCATGTACGGGAACACCAATGGACCTGATCCACGTCTCGTAAGCGTGCTGGGCCGCTCTGTTGGCCGTGACTTGCTCTTCGGTGGCCTCCGTGACCTTCAACGGCGCCTCTGCCATCACTTCCTCCTCTTCGACTACCGCTTATCTCCTGTCCACTCTCAACGCGAAAACGATGCGCTTCAGCGCTTTCCTACTGAACGGAATCCATTCCGGCGCGGTGAACGTCTGAACGGTGAGGAAGACGTGTCACCGCGCCGCTT
Organism: Dehalococcoidia bacterium; assembly: GCA_965219425.1. Taxonomy (GTDB): domain Bacteria; phylum Chloroflexota; class Dehalococcoidia; order Lucifugimonadales; family Australimonadaceae; genus S5-327. The sequence continues at coordinate 1,605,254 of OZ244741.1, read as the reverse complement.
GAGCTCGCCCACACGGGCGGCCTGCGTTACGTACTGACGCGGCGCATCCTAGCCCGCGGCGGCCCGCGGCGCAACGTTTCGATTGTCGAGGGGCATTAGCTCTCCGAAAAACGTACTGCGGAGGGGCCTAGCCGCCGAATGGTCGTCTCGCGTAGTCGGCGGCTAGACATGTCGGCCGGCTGTGTCGTCCGTTCGATTCCGGGTGGTCTGAGAGGCTCCGCGGTGAGTTAGTCCCAGCGGGTCCTTGGCTTCGGCTCGAGCTCGCCGTCCACGTACATGTCCACCTTGCCCTGGGGGAAGCACACGTAGCCCCCGATGCGTGCGGCCTCGGGGGTGGGATAGCGGTACGTCCACGCGACGTTTTCGACCAACTCATCGCCGGTCTGCGCGTGAAAGTACCGCGCCTCGCCCTTGTACGCCGAACCCACGACGCGCTCGCTCGGCTGCAGCAGGTCCATCCGTACGTCCTTCGACGGTATGTAGTACCGGTGCGGCAGCCCTGTCTCGACCAGCATGATGGGCCGGTCCGTCTGCGCGACCGTAACGCCCTTGATGACGACGCTCACGCTGCGCGAGCTCTCGACGCAGTCCACCCGCGTGTACGGGTCCTTCGGTCCGACGAAGACTTGCGTGTCCTCCTCGTACCAGGCGTCGACCTTGTTCCAGTAGAAGGCGACGTACTCGCGCACGTCGACGCATCCCTCCAGGGGCGAGGGATAGTTCCAAACAGCGCTCTCAGCGACCTGATCGCCGACCTTGACGCTCCAGTACCGGGCGTCTCCTTTGATCGGTCAATGTGTCGAGCTGTCGGTGGCCACCATCAGGTCCATCCGCACGTCGTCCATGGGGAAGTAGTAGACCGGCTGGTGACCCGTCTCCTGCATGACCAGCGTCCGGAAGCTGTCGGCGATCGTCTCGCCGCCGAACATTACCCGAATGCGCTTGGGGGTTGGCTCCATGAAGGCCAGGTGGTCCCCGATGCCTTGCGCCCCGGCGCTGAGCGCTCTGAATGCTTGTGTCATCTCATGCTCCTTCCGAATGCTGTCCGTTAGCCCCAGACTGTGACCGCAGCCTTGATGCCTCCATCTGAGCCGTTAAGCCATGGCGGCATTCTACAGCCGCGACCGCGGGGCGGCCACGCGAGCCCCGGGACTCAGCGCGGCGGCGGGCGCGCGACCTCTGTCTGACCAAGGACGTTGACGCGCAGCCATCTCCCGGTGAAGTAGTAGCCGCCGTACAGACAGAAACGGACGAGCATGGCTATCGCGATAGCGATAGCGACGCCGAACTCCCCGGTGGCCGTCCACCGCGAGAGAACGAAGGCTATGGGTATCTCCATAACCCACATGCTCATGAACGTCACGAGCATCGGCGCCAGCGTATCTCCGGCCACGTTGAACGACTGCTGGAAGACCTGGCCGCCTCCCAGGAGCGTGCCCGCTACCGCCTGGATGCGCAGCCAGATGACAGCCGTCTCGATGAATTCGGGATCGTTGCTGAAGAGGCCCACGAAGAACGCGGGGAATGCGATGAGGAGCGCGCCGGCGGCGCCTCGTATCACCATCACGTAGGCGACGGCCCACTTGACGGTCATCCGCGCGCGCTCCGGCTGCCCTGCGCCGAGGTTCTGTCCGACCAGCACGCCGGACGCCCGCCCCATGCCCTGGCTGCCGATGTTCGTGATGCGCTCGAGCCGGCGCGTAAGCGAGTAGGCGGCGAGGGCGATGTCGCCGAAAGGAGTGACGAGCCGGATGAGGACGAGCTCGGAGAGGCCTCGCTCCATCTGCGTAGCCGTGGCGGGCCCACCGATCCTGATGATGCGCCACATCAGAGCAGCGTCGAAGCGGTAGCTGCTGAGCCTGAGGTGCAGGCGGGACGTGCCTATGCTCAACGCTCGGAGGTTCCAGGTCACCCCCACGATCTGCGCGAGGACGTTGGCGGCCGCCGCGCCGGCGATGCCCATCTCCGGCAGGCCGAGCCAGCCGAGAATCAAGAACGGGGTCAAGATGAGGTGCAGGACACGCGACACGATTGTCGATTTCATCGGCGTGAAGGAGTCGCCCGATGCTTGGAGCGCTGCGCCGGTCGTCTGCCGGAAGCTCTGGATGGCGGACGAAACGAACTGGAACTGCAGGTAGAGAATGGCTGTTTCCACCACCGACTCGCTCACGCCGAGGACTCGTAGCAGCATGGGAGCGAGGGCTACGCCAGCGACAGTTAAGAGTAGCGAGACGACGATGGTGAGCGTGAAGGCTTGCAGGGCCGCGTGGTTCGCCACGTCGATGCGGCGGGCGCCGACGGCGCGGGAGATGACGGCCTGCATACCCACGTCGATGCCCATGCGCGCCATCATGATGAGGTGGCCGTATGCCTGGGCGACCCCGATGCCGCCGATGGCCCCGAATCCGACGACGCGGCCCGCCCAGAACAGGTCGGATATCTGGTCGGAGGCGTTGAACACCCCGCCGACCATCTGCGGCCACGCCAGGAACCAGAGGTTGCGCCGGACTCCCCCGGTCGTCAGGTCTCGAGTCGCGTAGGCCGACCGACGGGCGCGGCGCGCCTGCCGCGAGCTATCGTCGGGGCTCGCCCAATCGAAATCAGACTCCGGCGCATCGTCGGGGGTGGAGTCTGTATGCCGGTCGTCGGGTGGCAATGGTCAAGGAACGCCTCTTCGGAGTTTCGCTAGGGCATCCGCCGGCGCGTCGCCATCGTACACCTTGGAGCCACTGGGGATTGTCGGGAGCTCTTGCAGAAAGCGGGGCCCTGCAAGTTGCCCCTGTAGGCCGCTGGGCGTAGCCTGCTCCGTGGGTCCGCTGATGGTTCCGCGGGAGGTATTGCGTGAAGCTGCTCTTCTTCGATGACTACAAGCTAGGCGCCCTCCGGGACGGCATGGTCTTTGACGTGAGCTCGGCGGTCGAGCACTCGGACATCCTTCCGCCCGAAGAGGTAATGGAACGGGTCATAGGCGGGTTCGATGACTACCGCCCGAAGCTGGAAGCGGCTGTGTCCTCCGGCGACGGGGCCGCGCTCTACAGCGTGAGGGTACGTGCGCCGCTCCCTCGGCCACACAACGCGCTCTGCGCCTTCTCGAACTACCTGGATAGGGAAGGGGCGACGCGGGGAGTGCTGGACTTCTTCTACAAGGGAACGAGCAGCGTTATCGGAGACGGCGATACGGTCCACATCCCCGACATTCCCGAGGCTCAGGTCTTTCAAGCGGAGGCCGAGTTCGCCTACGTCATCGGCAGGCCCGCCAAGAACGTTTCGGAGGCGGATGCCCTCTCCCACGTCTTCGGGTACACGAACTTCGTCGACATCTCGGCTCGGGGCATCCCGAACCGCAGGACGACCTTCCTGCACAAGGGGCAGGAGACTTGGGGGCCGATGGGTCCGGTGATCACAACGGCCGACGAGATAGCCGACCCCCAAGACGTCGGCGTGCAGTCGTGGATCAACGGCGAGCTCAAACAGGACTACAACACGTCGGCGATGGCCTACTCCGTCGCCGAGCAAGTAGCCTGGCTGTCGCAATACCTTACGCTCGTGCCGGGCGATGTCATTTCGTGCGGCACGCACCACGTGGGGCTATGGCCGATAAACGATGGCGATACGGTGGAAGTGGAGGGCGGCGGCCTGGAACGGTTGCGCTCCGGCATAAGATCGTATGGCCCGAAGAAGACGGAGAACTGGCTGCCGCCGGGCGTGCGGAGCGCGTGAGAACGAGCGCGTAGTACGACCTCTCAAGGAGCGTGTCATGTACGACCTGTTGATTAAGAACGGAAGAGTCGCGGACGGCTCGGGGATGCCGTCGTTCATAGCGGATGTTGGCGTCTCCGACGGGAAGGTCGTTGACGTTGGCCGTCTCTCCGGCCCGGCCAAGCGGACCATCGACGCGTCCGACCGAGTCGTGGCGCCGGGGTTCATCGACAACCACTGCCACTTCGACGCGCAGGTGACGTGGGACCCGCTGTGCACGTACTCGCCGCAGCACGGCGTGACCACGGTGATCTTTGGCAACTGCTCGCTGACGCTGGCGCCGACCAAGCCCGACGACCGAGAGGCGCTCGCCATGATGCTCTCGCGCGTCGAGGCAATCCCGATGGAGAGCCTGCAAGAAGGCATCCCATGGGAGTGGACGACGTTCGGCGAGTACCTCGACTTCATCGACCGGCGCCTTGGCGTCAACGCGGGATCGCTCGTCGGGCACTCCGCGGTGCGCCGCTGGGCGATGGGCGAGGAAGCATATGAGCGCGAGCAGGCGACGCCCCAGGAGATGGAGGAGATGAAGGGCCTCATCCGGGACGCGATTCGCGCCGGAGCCCTCGGCCTGTCCTTCAACCGCAACCGTGGCCACATGGACCTCGCAGGCCGCCCCATCCCCGGCATCGTCCCGCCCGTCGATGAGCTGTACGAGCTGGCGACGGCGCTCCGGGACGTGGGAGCGGGCATCGTGCAGTGCGGCGCGGCCTATCCGCTTGAGATACGCGACGGTTTCGCGACCAAGCTGGGCGAGCAGTCGCAGCGTCCCGTCATCTACAACCAGATTGTGTACAACTCCAACGACCCTGAGCGGTGGAAGTCTCACCTGGAGCTCGTCGAGCAGCGCATCGGCGAAGGCCGACAGGTCTACCCGGTGATAAACCCACGGCCGGCCGCGCAGCGGTTCACGATGCGCAATGCCCAGACATTCGACCGCATGCCCACTTGGCGCGAAGTGATGCTGGGGTCGGTCGAAGAGAAGGCGTCGGCCTTCCGCGACCCGGCCGTGCGCGCGAAGCTCCGCTCCGAGGCTGTCGACGGCATGAATCTCCCCACCGGCGTCTTACCGATCAGCTGGGACCGGATCTTCATCACGCGCACGCTGAAGGAGCGCAACAGCTCCTTCAAGGGCATGAGCGTGGCGGAGATGGCCGAAGCGCAGGGCAAGGAGGTCATCGACGGCTTTCTCGACCTGGTGTTGGACGAGGACCTCGGCACGGGACTGCAAAACAGACAGTCGGGCGGCGACGATGGAGTGATGGGCAAGCTCATCGCGAGCCCCTATACGCTCATCGGTCTCTCGGACGCCGGCGCCCACGTCGTCTTCGAGGCGGGCTACGGCTACAGCACCCTCGTGCTGGGACGCTGGGTGCGGGAAGAGGGCGCCCTCTCGCTGGAGGAGGCAGTCCGCAAGCTCAGTTTCATGCAGGCGTCGCTCTACGGCATGCACGACCGTGGCTTGCTGCGTCCGGGCTTCGCTGCGGACGTGGTCATCTTCGACCCCGCCACGGTGGGCGCGGAGGAGCCGGACGAAGTGAACGACCTACCGGGCGGGCTGACGCGCCTGCGCCAAAAGGCCACGGGGGTCGATTACACCATCGTCAACGGCGAAGTGCTCCTGGAAGAGGGCGAGCACACCGGCGCGTACCCCGGCAGAGTCGTGAGGAGCCGGGCGCTAACGCCGGCGTAGGTGGCTTGAGGAGAGTGCGCGGATGGACTTCCGGAGGATGGCAGGACAAGAGAAACCTCCCAAAGGGCAAGGCGGCGCAGTGGGCGACGAGTACGTCACCTATGAAATAGAGAGAGACAAAGCGCCGAGACTCGCCGAATGGCTGAACCTTATGGACGCCAACGGCTACGAACTGGCGGGGCTGGAAGGCTACGGCGGCGGGGGGTCGGTGTATCTGATAGCGGTAGTGCGCCGGAAGAGACAGTAACGTCCGCGCCGTGAGCGTCTGAGTGCGCCTAGCGCGGTAGAACAGGAGGTCCAGGAATGGCGACGGAGATGGCCACGCTGGCCGGAGGCTGCTTTTGGTGTCTGGAAGCCGTGTACGAGCAGGTGCGCGGCGTCGAGAGAGTCGTCAACGGGTACACCGGAGGCGCGACGGTCAACCCCACGTACTACGAGGTCTGTTCCGGCAAGACCGGACACGCCGAGGCCGTTCAGCTCACGTTCGACCCGGACCAGGTGTCGTACCGTGAGCTCGTCGGGCTCTTCTTCACGATGCACGACCCCACAACTCTCAACCGCCAGGGCCCGGACACGGGTACGCAGTACCGCTCCGCCATCTACCACCACGACGAGGAGCAGCGCAGGATAGCCGAGGAGGTCATCGCGGACTTCACGGAGCGCCGCATCTGGCGGTCGCCCATCGTCACGGAGTTGCAGCCCCTCGGCGCCTTCTACGATGCGGAGGACTACCACCAGCAGTACTACCGCAACAATCCAGGGGCGGGCTACTGTCAGGTCATCATCGCGCCGAAGGTCGCCAAGCTCCGCAAGGAGCATCTCGAAGCGCTCAAGGTCTGACCTGCCTAACGTTCCTCTGTCAGCGCGGCATTGACCGGCGAAACGGCGGCTCCGATACTTTCGGGGCCGCTTTACGTGCGGCTCCCGACAGACCAAGCCCCGAGGAGGACTCATGGCAATCATTCGATCCGCACACGCCGTCTGGAGCGGCGACCTTATGTCCGGCGCCGGCACGGTGACCGCGTCGTCGTCCGGCGCGTATAACGAACTGCCTGTCTCGTGGAAGGCGCGCAGCGATGAGGCCGCTGGGCCCAGCACGAGCCCCGAGGAGCTCGTTGCGGCGGCGCACGCGAGCTGCTTCTGCATGGCGCTCTCCGCTCGCTTAGGCAGCGAGGGCAAGGTCGCCACCAAGCTGGAGGCGGACGCCACCGTGACGTTCGAGGTCTTCGAGGGCGGCGCGAAGGTCGCGTCCAGCGCCCTCAAGGTCGTTGGCGAAGTGCCGGACATGAGCGAGGACGACTTCCGGCAGGCTGCCGAGGACGCCAAGAACTTCTGCCCCATCTCCGCCGCGATGCAGGGCAACGTCGAACTCAGCGTCGAGGCCACGCTGGCCTAACCGCAAACTGGTCAGGCGCAGTCCGTGGATAGCGAAGAGGCCTTCTCGTCGGCGTCTGCCTCTTCCTTGACACTGTTCCGAGCGCGCTCCTACACTGCCGAGCGCGCCGCCGTATGGCGGCGCTCCCTGCGCCCCCACGTCGATTCATCGTCTGCGGCTGCGAGCGAGGCAGCGGCGGACTCACGCGGGCCATAGCCGCCCTTCCGCGGCGGCGCGCCCACTCTGGAGGCTTATGACGCAACCTCGCGAAGGCTTTACCGGTTCCGAGCGGTCGTTCATGGGAGAGGAGGAGCTACACCTCACGAGCGTCGGCGTCGACATTGGTTCGTCAACGTCCCACCTCGTCTTCTCTGAGCTCGAGCTCGAACGACGCAACACCCGTTACGTCATCGTGAAGCGCACGGTCCTCCACGAGTCGGACATTCTGCTCACCCCCTACGTCGACGAAGGCGCGACAATCGACGCCGATTCCCTTGGCCGTTTCATCGACGGCCAGTACGCGGCGGCCAATCTTCGCCGTGAGCAGATCGACACCGGCGCGCTGATCCTGACCGGCGTAGCCGTCCGGCGACACAACGCGCGGGCTATCGCCGACCTGTTTGCGCAGGAGGCCGGCAAGTTCGTCGCGGTCAGCGCCGGCGATGGTCTGGAGGCGACGATGGCCGCCCACGGCTCAGGCGCGGTGGGCGAGTCCGAGCGTGTCTCCGGCGTGGTGATGAACATCGACGTCGGCGGCGGCACCAGCAAGGTCGCCATCTGCCAGGGCGGGAAGACGACCGAGGTCACCGCTGTGGACGTTGGCGCGCGACTTCTCGCGTTCGACGACGACGGCGTGGTGACGCGCGTCGAGGAGGCGGGGCGCTTCTACGCCAAAGAAGCCGGGCTGAACGTGGAAGTCGGCGTGCGGCTCTCGGAGAGCGAGAAGGAGACGATTGTTTCGAAGATGGTGGACCGCCTCATGGAGGTCGTCCTGCTCAAAGGCCTCTCGGAGGAGACGAAGAGTCTGATGCGCCTGCCGGACCTGACGTTCCGTGGGCAGGTGGGCTCGGTGATCTTCTCCGGCGGCGTCTCCGAGTTCATCTACGGCCATGAGAGGAGCAGCTTCGGCGACCTCGGCCCACTCGTCGCAAGGAAGGTGCGTGAGCGCGTGAAGGAGCTGGGCGCGATACTGATGGCGCCGGAGGCCGGCATCCGCGCAACGGTCGTCGGCGCCTCGCAGTACACGGTGCAAGTCAGCGGGAGCACGATCTTCATCTCGCCCATCGACGCGGCGCCGGTCCGGAATATCCCCGTGATGACCCCCGAGTTCGACCTCACCTTGAATGAGCTCGACCCAGCGGTGATCGAGCAGGCGGCCCGCGCGGGCCTCACCCGGCTCGACCTCCACGACGCGGACACCGCCGTCGCAGTCGGGTTCCGGTGGGGCGGCTCGGCCACGTTCTGGCGGCTCGACGCCTTCACCCGCGGCATGGCGGCCGCCATGAAAGAGCTGCTGGATAAGGGAAATCCGCTCGTGCTGGTGAGCGACGGCGACATCGGCGGCCTGCTGGGATTGCACCTGCGCGAGGAGCTAGAGCTCCCCAACCCGATCATCTCCATCGACGGCATCGAGCTGCGGGAGTTCGACTACATCGACATCGGAGAGCTGATTCCGTCATCGGGCGCGGCTCCGGTCGTCATCAAGTCCCTGGTCTTTCCTGGTCAGGCAACGGGGTAAATCATGGAATACAGGCGTCTCGGTCAGACGGATATGCAGGTCTCGGTGATCGGCGCGGGCGGGTATCCGTTCGGCCCGCCGCTCCTCGGCCAGGAGGAGACGACGGCCGTTGTCCATCGGGCGATCGACCTCGGCGTCAACTTCTTCGACACGTCGGACGTCTACGGGCAAGGCCAGAGCGAAGACCTGCTCGGCAACGCTCTGCGCGGCAAGCGCGATCAGGTCTACCTCTCGACCAAGTTCAACTTCCGCGACCTCGGCGCCCAATCGCCCCGCGACCGCATCTTCGCCAGATGCGAGGAGGCGCTCCGCAAGCTGCGGACCGATCACGTTGACCTCTTCCAAGTCCACTTCTCCAGCCCCGAAGTCCCGCACGAAGAGATGCTCGGCCCGCTGAACGACCTCGTGCAGCAGGGAAAGGCGCGCTACATCGGCAACTGCAACACCGCCGCGTGGCGCTGGCATGAAGAGCTCGACGTCTCGCGCGGCGGCGGGTTGGCGGAGTTCGAGTCGACCCAGAATCACTACAGCCTGCTCTACCGGCACGCCGAGCTGGAGCTGATGCCGTTCTGCCGCGCATACGGCAAATCGTTGCTCGCGTACTTCCCGCTGTCTGGGGGCTGGCTCGCGGGCGCCTATGATCCGGGCGAGCCGTACCCCGAGGGCAGCCGCGCCGCCAAAGTGCCCACCGGCATCGTGACGCGCATCCGCTCCGAGCGGGTCGAGCGCCTCGTCCCCCGGCTACAGGCGTTCGCGGGCGAGCGCGGCTACTCCATGGCCGAAGTCGCTTTGGCGTGGGTCATCTCGCATCCGGAGGTCGCGCTCGCCCTGACCGGCTTCGATCGTCCCGAGCACGTTGAGACGAACGTGCGCGCGGCGGACTGCAAGCTCTCCGAGGCCGACCTGGAAGAGCTGGGCGCGCTGACCTCGTGGTGGGAAGGGACGAACGCAGTCATCGATAGCTCCAGTCCCGCTCCCCGGCCGCGAGGCTGATTCGATGGCCGACTGGTATCTCGTCCGTCACGGCGAGACGCAATGGAATGCCGAGCGGCGCGTGCAAGGCCAGACCGACGTTCCCATGCGCGAGCAGGGGAGGGAGCAGATCGCCAAAACAGCCGCCCGGCTCGCCGACGTCTCTTTCGACGCCGTCTACGCCAGCGACCTGGTCCGGGCCCGCGAGACCGCGGAGATCATCATCGCTGCCAGCGCGACGGGTCCCCACGAGCTGCGCCTCGACCCCGCGCTGCGGGAGATAGCCTTCGGCGAGTTCGAGGGCATGACCTGGCCCGAGATTGTGAGCGTTGGGCGGAGCGAGGAGATAGAGGGCTCCCGGGACCTCGACTATCGTCCCTTGGGCGGAGAGTCGTATCGGGGGCTGATGGACCGGAGCGGGGTGTTCGCCGACTCGCTTCAACGCAACCACGCGGACGCGGACGTGCTCGTGGTCGGGCACGGCGGGGCGCTGCGGGCGCTGGCCGTGCGGCTGCTGGGCCTTCCCTACGAGGCCTACTGGTCGCTCGGCGGCCTCGGCTCCGGCAGCATCTCCAAGGTTCGCACGCGGAACGGCGGCGCGGCCCTCGCCGTCTGGAACGACGTAGGGCACATGCAGTCCGGCCATCGGCCGCTCTGATATACTCCCCTCAGCATTTCAGCAGGTAGTGACCTATGCCCCGCATCAAGAAGGAAAAGAAAGAGAAGCCCGCGGAAACGACCGAGCAGTTTATCGCGCGCATGAGCAAGCAGGACGAGACGCGGAACGGCAAGCGCGTCAGGTACGGTTTCACCAAGCGCGTCCGATAGCCAGCCGTGGCCGAGCCATTCGAGCTTTCGCTGACCGAGGCCGTTGACGCCGTATCGTCGCGTCGGCTTTCCGCCGTCGAGCTCACTGAGTCGCACCTGAAGCGCATCGAAGACTTGGAGCCCCGGCTCGAAGCCTGGGCGACGCTCATCCCCGAGCAAGCCCTCGCCGCCGCGCGGGAAGCCGACGCGGGCGCCGGGCCGAAAGGCCCGCTGGCAGGCGTTCCCTACGGCGCCAAGGACATCTTCGACACCGCGGGAGTCCGCACCGCCGCCGGCTCGAAGATATGGGCGGACCGCGTCCCGGACGCCGACGCCGCGCCGATCATCCTGGCCCGCAACGCGGGCGCCATCCTTCTCGGCAAGCTGCACACCACCGAGTTCGCTGACGGCGACCCTGCGCCGAGCTATAACCCCTGGAATCGCGACCACACCCCTGGAGGGTCGAGCGCCGGTTCCGGCGTGGCCGTGGCCGCGCGAATGGTCCCATGGGCGTTCGGCTCGCAGACCGTTGGCTCCGTCCTGCGGCCGGCGACTTATAACGGCGTCGTTGGGTTCAAGCCCACCTTCGGCCGCGTCCCTCGTCTCGGCGTCGTGCCGATGGCCACTTCGTTCGATCACGTCGGCGTCCTTGTCCGGAGAGTCGAGGACGCCGCGCTGCTGCTGAGCGCCCTCGCTGTCCACGACCCCAACGACCCGTACTCGGCTGACGCGCCGGTGGACGACTACGTCGCCGCGGTTCGCGCGGGGGGTCCGGCGCCGCGCCTTGGGCTTATCCGCGGTTGGTTCTCCGAGCAGTCGGACGCTGAAACACGACTCATCACGGAGGAGACCGCTCAGGAGCTTGCTCACGCCGGAGCGACTATCCAAGAGGTCGATCCCGGAGTCGATTTCGCCCGCGCCTACGCCGCGCATCGTGTCATGCAGGAGTCGGAGATGGCTGTGTGGCACGCGCCGCTCTACGAGGGCGCCGAGCATCTGTACGGTCCGAAGATCACCGTTTACCTGCAGAACGGGTACGCCCACACGGCCCGCGACTACGTCGCGGCGTCGGACTATCGAGGAGAAGTCCAACGTCTCGTCAGGCGTACCCTGGGGACGGTTGACGCGCTGCTCATGCCCACTGCCTCCGGCCCCGCTCCCAAGGACCGGACGCAGACGGGCGACACGCGTTTCCAGAGCCCGTGGAGCTTCACGGGTTTCCCGAGCATATCGGTCCCAATCGGCCTGTCGGGCGGCGGTCTGCCGCTCGGCGTGCAGCTCGCCTGCGCTCCGTTCGACGAGGCCAAGCTCCTCCGTGTCGCGGCGTGGGTCGAGGACGCGCTGAGAGTCGAGCTAACGCCTCCGCTGTAAGGGAGCGCTACGCCTGAGCGGGCGCGGGGTTGGGGACTTCGCCGCCGGGGAGCTCATCGGGAAGCTCATCGTCGAACTCGTTGGCGGGCGCGTCCTTGCGTTTGGCGCCGCCGGCGGCCAGGCGGGCGTGCAGCTCGTGCTGCTTGGCGTACAGGCCGCCGAGCGCGATCAGCTCTTCGTGGTTCCCCAGCTCGACGATGCGCCCCTTATCCATGACGATAATCTTGTCGGCGTTCCGTATCGTCGAGAGCCGGTGCGCGATGACGACGGCGGTGCGTCCGCGCAGCAGTCGGCCGATCGCCTCTTGGATGAGCTGTTCGGTCTGGGTGTCGACGCTGGCCGTCGCCTCGTCGAGAACGATGATGCGAGGGTCGGCGACGAGCGCTCGCGCAAAGCTCACGAGCTGGCGCTGGCCCAGGCTCATGTTCCCGCCGCGCTCTTCCATCATGGTCTCGTAGTCGTCCGGCAGGTCGGCGATGTGATCGTGTATGCCAACTGCCTTGGCGGCGGCGAAGACCTTCTCGTCGCTGGCCTCGGGATGGTTGTAGCGGATGTTCTCCATGATCGTGCCCGAGAACTGGAACGGGTCCTGGAGGACGATGCCCATCTGCCGCGCCAGGGAGACGCGTGTTACCGACCGCACGTCATGGCCGTCGATGGTCACGCTCCCGCCGGTGACGTCGTAGAAGCGCGATATGAGCGCCGCCATCGTCGTCTTGCCCGCGCCGGTGCGCCCCACCAGAGCGACCGTCTGCCCGGGCTCGATGTCTAGGCGTACGTCGGAGAGGACAGGCTTGCCCGGTTCGTAGGCGAACGACACGTCGTTGTAGTGGATGGCGCCGTCGATCTGCGGCAGCTCTATGGCGTCGTCCGCGTCGAACAGGTCAGGCTCAACGTCCAGCAGGTCGAAGATTCTTGATCCTGACGCCATCGCCCGCTGGAGCTGGGTGAACTGCTGCGTGAGGCTCCGGATCGGGTCGAAGAAGCGCTGAATGTAGAGAGTGAACTGGATGAGCAAGCCCGCCCCGAGCACGCCGCGCAGCACGAGGCCTCCGCCCACGATAATCGTCGCGGCGAGGCCGAAAGACATGAACATCTCGACCACCGGCATGAGGGAAGACGAGAGGCGCTGTGCCCTGAGGTTGGTGTTCAAGTGGTTCCTGTTGAGCACGTTGAACACGACTAGGTTCTTCCGCTGGCGGTTCATGCTTTGGACGACTCTGACCCCGTCTAGGTTCTCGGCAAGCGAAGCGTTCACGTTGGAGATGGCGATGCGCACGCGCAGGAACGCCGGCCTCGCGTGCTTCTGCCACACCCAAATGATCCAGATGAGGATAGGCAGAGTGGCGAAGGACCACAGCGAGAGCTGCCAGTCGGTCACGAGCATGAAGGAGATGATTCCGATCAGGCTCAGGAGGTCCGCGACGCTCAACACGACGATGTCGAGGAACTCTTGGAGCTGGTAGACGTCGTTTTGCGCCCGCGACATCACCGAGCCGACCTTGTGCCTGTTATGGAACGACATCGGCAGACGCTGGAGGTGCTCGAAGAGTTCACGCCGCAGGTCGTAGATAATCCGCTGGCTGACGCGGGCCAGCAGGAGCTGGTGGCTGTAGTTCGAGATGTAATGGATCACCAGGATGAAGCAGAACAGCACGGCGAGCGTGTTCAGTCCGGAGAGGTCCCCCGTCTCGATGTAGCGGTCGACGCCGATGGCGATGATGGCCGGGATGGCCACTGTGGCCAGGGTGTAGACGAAGACGCCGATCAAGCTGAGCAAGACCTCCCGCTTGTACGGCCCCATGTATTTCATCAGTCGAATGACGACGCGCTGGTCGTATATCTTCGTGCCGTCCTCGTCTATGTCTCCCTGCTGGCCGCGCATCATCCAGCCGGCGCCCCCCGTGTTCAGCATCATCGCGGGGACCCCCTTGGGGCCGCGACGGCCCGCGTGGCGGCGACTCCGTTCAGGCTCGTGGCGTACTGCAGCTCAGTGACGTGCGTGAAGAGGCCCCCGGACTCGATCAACTCTTCGGGCGTACCGATCTCGGCGATCTTGCCGTCGAGCATCACCGCTACGGTCTCCGCGTTCTGAATCGACGAGAGACGGTGCGCGATGATGAACGTCGTTCGCCCCTTGATTGCGCTGGCCAAGGCTTCTTGGATCCGCGACTCGGTCCCTGCGTCGACGCTGGCGGTCGAGTCGTCCAATATGAGGATCGGGGGGTCGAGGCAAAGGGTGCGCGCGATGGATAGCCGCTGCCGCTGGCCGCCCGAGAGCGAGACGCCGCGCTCGCCGATCACCGTCTCGTAGCCTTCGGGGAGGGCCATGATTTCGTCGTGAATCTGGGCGGTCTTCGCCGCGGTGAGAATCTCGTCCATCGTCGCGTCCTCACGGCCGTAGGAGATGTTCTCCGCGACGGTGGCGCTGAATAGGAAGACGTCTTGCTGCACGATGCCGATGGCCGCGCGGAGCGACGGAAGAGTCGCGTCCCGAACGTCTACGCCGTCGATGGTGATGCGTCCGCCGTTCACGTCGTAGAAGCGCGCGAGCAAGCTCATGAGCGTCGTCTTGCCCGAGCCGGGAGCGCCCATCAACGCGACGACCTGGCCTGGCCGCGCTTCCAAGGTGACTCCCCGCACGGCGGGGCGGTTGCCGTAGGAGAACGTCACGTCCTCGAAGCGGACATGGCCGCGCACGTCTTGCAAAGCTACTGCGTCTGGCCGCTCCTTGACCGGCGACTCGGCGTCCAGCACGTCGAACAGCCGCTCGCCGGCGGACGCGGCGCGGGCGAAAGTGTTCACGAGGAAGCCGACCATCCGTATCGGCTGCACGAGCAGGCTGATATAGAGCAGGAACCCGGTGAGCTCGCCGAGGGTCATCCGTCCTTCGATGACCGCCCGGCCGCCGAACCAGAGGATCACCCCGAAGGAGGCCCAGAATATGACCTGCATGATGGCCGTGTTGGCCGATTGAGCGCGCCGGGCGCGGAACGTGGCCTCGTACACGACCTCATTCTGGTAGTCGAACTTACGCTCTTCGTGTTCCTCGGCGCCGAACGCTTTCACCACCCGCTGACCCGAGAGATTCTCTTGGAGAACGGTGGTGAGCTTGCCCATCTCGATCTGCGCCGTGAGCCACATCTTGCGCATTCGGTTGCTCGCCCAGACCGCCCGGATGCCGATTACGGGCACGAAGGTCAAGCTGATCAAGGCAAGCCATACGTCGGTCACCAGCATCATCACGGTCGCGCCGATGGTGAGCATCGTGATCTGGCCGGAGCGTACGAGCCCCATGCTCACGAACATCCGCGTCATCTCAACGTCGATAGTGGACTTGGACATGAGGTTGCCCGTGTGCTCGTGGTCGTGGAAGGCGAAGCTCAAGTGCTGGAGCTTGTCGTACAGCAGGTTCCGGATGCGGTAGGAAACGAGCTGCGAAACAGCCTCCGCTAGGTAGAGGTTGGCGTAGTTGAAGATGCCGCGCACCGCGATGACGCCGATGACGAGCAGTCCGAGAAGAACGAGATCGCTTGTCGTGGCGCGTTCTCGCGCTCCCTCGCCGAGAGCGGCGTCGATGGACGTGCCGATGAGCCGCGGCACCGCAAGGAAGAGAAGCGTTGCGATGATGAGCGATAGCCAAGCGACGGTCATCCGCCACCGTTCGAGGGAGGCAAGCTTGGTTATTCGCCAGAGAACTCTCATTGAAGAAGGTCGCGCAAAACCGTTTACAAGTGGTGCACGACCTTAAGATTATAGTCTATAGACCGCCGGTTAGTGAACAGGCGTAGACTATATCTTGCCCGCGATCCGCCGCACCCGTCATTCTCGCCCTCCCCACACGTCACTCCTGCAAAGCGGGAACCCAGGAACCCCCTCCCACACCTTTCCCCCTCTGCGCAGGAGGCCCCGCAATTCCCTCTCCCATCTGCGAAGAGAGCAACCAGGGATTGGCGCTCAGCGCCAGTCGTAGCGGCGGGCATATGGGATGAGGAGGTGGACGGAGAGCCCCTCCCTCGCAGATGGTCAAGGGATTGTGGGGCCCCAGACGGGAGTTGGGGGCCCCAACGTGCTAATGTAGGCGAACGCGCCAAGCCAGTCTGGGGCCATACCACCTCCTCTGTGTGACATGGAACTACTGGACATACTGCTCCCTATAGGGCTGCTTGTAGTGGTGGCCAAGCTCGCCCAAGGCATCCTGGGACGCTTTGGCCTGAGCTCCATCGTCGCCTTCACGGTGACAGGAATCGTGCTGGGGCCCGTCACCGGCATAGTGGTGCCGTCTCCTGAGACCCATCTGTTCTTGGGAATCGGCATCTTCGTCTTCTTCTTTCTCATCGGTTTGGACGAGGTAGACCTTCGGGGCTTCCTGGCGACAATCCGCGGGCGGTACTTTGTGGCCGCGCTGATGTCGGTGCTCATAGCCCTATTCGCAGCTTTGGTGGTGACGTCCGACCTCTTCCCCTTCGATTTCGCCCTCGGCCTCCACCTCGCCGACGCACTGGCCCTAGCCGGTATCCTGTCGCTTTCCAGCCTGGGCATCGTGGTCAAGGTGCTGGCGGACGGCGGACACCTCCAGGAGCCCATCGGCCTCCAGATATTCACCACAGTGATCATCGCCGAGGTGATGGCCCTGCTGGTGGTTGGTTTCACCGTCGGAGAACGCAGTCACGGGCTGGACGCGGCAGGAGTGCTACTTCTGCTGGGTCAGATGGCGGGGTTCGTGGTGGTGGCATGGGTGCTGTCGGCCAGGGTGATCTCGCCCGCCATCACATACCTGCAGCGTTTCTTGAACGTGCCCCAACTCTCCTTCGGGCTGCTCTTCGGCGGCCTTCTTCTCATGGTCGTGGGCGCAGAGAAGATCGGACTGCACGGCTCCATCGGAGCGCTGCTCTTTGGCGCTGCCCTGTCAGGACTGTCCCAAAGGGTGCGCGGAGAGATTATGCCCGGTATGCGCAGCGCGTCTGAAGGCCTGTTCGTCCCCCTCTTTTTTGCCTCCGCGGGCCTGCATATCGATCTGTCGTTTACCGAGCTACCCGGGGCGACGATAGCGGCGTTGGTTCTGGTCCCTCTACTCGGTAAGTTCGCCGGTTCGTTCATAGGCACCTACGTGACACGGCTGGACGCGCCCTTCGCTCTAGCAACGGGACTGATGGCCAAGGGCGTGGCGGAGATTGCCCTACTAGTCGTAATGCTGAACAACGGTGTGATTGAGCAGAACGTCTTCTCCCTCCTGGTCCTGATTATGTTCGGCTACATCCTGCTGATGCCCCACGCCATCAGCTTTGCAGTCAAGGGGGCCAAGATGAGGGCGCCCGTGACGCTGCCGGAGGCCATGCCGCCGTCCTTCGCCCGCTACGCCTTGGAGGGAGTCCTCCTGGGCGCTGTGGTGGACAGGACACGGACCTATCCAACGTCGTCGATATCGGTGAAGAGCTTTGTAGACGAATGGACCGTGCCGGGTGAGCACGACTACGTCGTTATGGATGATGGCGAGGTGACGGGAATCCTGTCGATGACCCGGCTTAGGTTCGTCTCCAAGGGCTCGTGGGAAACGACCCCGCTTGGCGACGTGCTACGCCTGAACACGCCGCATGCTTGGCCTGATGAACCCATTGACGATGTGCTGGAGCGGATGGCCAGCCACTCACTGACAATTATCCCGGTGTACGACCGGGACTCAGACGAGTTCCTCGGCACGGTAACCAGCCATGAGATATTGGACCTAGTCTTGCTGATGGCTGAGATCGATGAGGAGCTCACGCAGAGGGCGAATCGGGTCGGCTGAGACGCCCCGGCGGAGCTTGGCGCGCCAGAAGAGCCCACCGGCGGCATGGCAAGTCCGCCACCCGCGAGTACCGCAGTTTTCCGCTGCCGTTGCGTCTCACCCATGAGGGCTGCTGAGAGGGGAAGGGGGGAGGGGGGACGTATTTCCTCATCTCCTCGTCAGCGGGGAGGATTGATGGGTGAGTCTCCGGTGTTAGAATCGCTCATCGTTAATTAGCCGGACCATTATGCGCGGACAATCCGTACTTCCCTACTCCCTCCGAGCCATGGACTGGGACGACCTCGACCAGGTCGCCGCCATGGAGCGCGAGGCGTTTCCCACGCTCTGGCCTCCAACCTCCTATCGCCGCGAGATCAAAAACCGGATGGCGGAGTACCTCGTATGCGTTCGCGAGGGCGAGTACATCGCCGTCGAACGAAAGTCTGGAGGGCTGAGCCGTCTCTTCCGCCGCAACAAGCCGACGCCGCCCGTCACGAGGCAACTCTTGGTAGGCTTCGTCGGTATCTGGTTCATGGCCGGCGACGCTCATATCGTCGCCATCGCCGTCCGGGAGGAGCGCCGCCGTCTCGGCCTGGGCGAGCTGCTGCTGATCGGAGCGATCGAGCTCAGCATGGCGCGGGGCGCGCAGGTCGTGACCCTCGAAGCCCGCGTCTCCAACGAGGCCGCCAAGGCGCTCTATGCCAAATATGGGTTCGAGCAGACGGGCCTGCGCCGGGGCTATTACGCCGACAGCCGCGAGGACGCCGTCATCATGAC
This sequence comes from Dehalococcoidia bacterium, assembly GCA_965219425.1. Lineage (GTDB taxonomy): Bacteria > Chloroflexota > Dehalococcoidia > Lucifugimonadales > Australimonadaceae > S5-327. The sequence goes on along the minus strand of OZ244741.1, from coordinate 1,586,995 downwards.
CACCGGCGACATCGCGTCCGACGAATACAAGGCCCTGTTTGACCGGTTGAAGCGCGAGTTCGAAGAGCGCCGCGGGACAGCCGTCCGCGAGTACCTCTAGGGATGCTCCGTCTCATCATGGTGCGCCATGGACGCACCGCTTGGAACGTGCAGGGCCGCGTCCAAGGCGGAGGCGGCCTTGACGAGATTGGCCGCGCCCAAGCGGACGCCCTCGCCAAGCGCCTGGCCATTGAGCCCATAACCGTCGTCTACACGAGCCCCGCCTGGCGCGCCGAACAGACGGCGAGGGCCGTCGCCCGCGTGATCGGCGCGCCCGTCCGTCAACGCTCCCTGCTCAGAGACCTGGACTACGGACGTTACGCGGGCGCCCTGGTGGCCGACGTCATGCGCGAGGAACCTGAGCTGCTGGAACGGTGGCGGAACAGGCCTGAGACGGTGACGTTCGAGAACGGAGAGAACCTCGCGCATCTCCGAGAGCGCATCTCGCGGTTCATCGCCAAGGCGGCGGCTGACCATCCCAACGGGACGGTGCTGGCTGCAAGCCACGATTCGCCCATCCGCATGGCGGCCTCCATCGCTCTCGGGCTCCCTGACGCGTCGCACCGCGAGGACTTCCTCAAGACCGCCTACGCGGCGATAAACCTCTTCGAGATCGAGGAAGGGTCGGTGCGCCTGCGTGTGCATAACGACGTCGAGCATCTGGCGGGCATCGATGCCTGAGCCTAGGACTAGGGCGCGCCGGTCCAAGGTGTTGCGGCCTCGCAGCGTGCGGGGGGTGAAGCCCTATACGGCAGACGAGGTCTACGACCTGCTGGAGGACTACTACGGCAAGCCGGACCGGCGGCAGAGGCTCGACGGCACGTCCGAGCTCATCTGGACGATTCTCTCGCAGCACACGTCGGACCTGAATGCTGAGCGAGCGTTCGCTGCGCTCTCCGACCGATACGACAGCTGGCAGGCTGTCCTCGCCGCGCCGGTCGACGACCTCGTCGAGACAATCCGCAGCGGCGGGCTGGCGCGGCAGAAGGCGCCGCGCATCCAGACCACGCTTCAGTCGATCCTCGACCGCACCGGCGGGTTCGACATCTCGTTCCTGTCCGGCCTTCCGCTGGGGGAGGCCAAGGCGTGGCTGCGCGCAATGCCGGGAGTCGGCCCTAAGACCGCCGGAGTGGTGCTCTCGTTCGCGATGGACCAGCCTGCGATGGCCGTCGATACGCACATCCACCGCGTCTCCAAGCGGCTCGCGCTGATCGGCCCCAAGGTCACTGCGGACGAGGCGCACGACGTGCTGGAAGGTTCCATAGCCGCCGAGCGGGTGCTCAATCTGCACGTCTATCTCATCACCCACGGCCGGCAGGTGTGCAAGGCGCAGCGTCCCCTATGCCACGAATGCCCGCTGGCGGGCCGGTGTCCCTCGCAATCGCTCTATCTGCGAGAGGGCGACACCCGTACGCCGACGGTCAGCCTGCGCCACAAGCCGCTATGAAAGTTCCCAAGGGCTGCGCTCCCCGACAGGCGCCCAAGCGGAATGAGGGTACGCAAGGTCTCCTGTGGCCGGACGTGCTCTCCATTCCTAAGCCGGAGGCGCAACCTGTCACGCCGGCCGGGCCAGAGGCCCCTCGGAAGCCTCTGAACGGGAGCCTTCCCGCAGTCGATGCGGCGACCCGCGAGTCCATTGAGAGGCTCCTCATCGAGCTGTCGGCGGAGCACCGAATAGCTCCTGCGCCCCGCCTCGAGTGGTCGACGCGGATGCGCAGTTTGCTCGGACGGGCGTACTTCGACCGGCGTCTGATACGGCTCTCTGCATGGCTCAACCACGACCAGGCGCACGAGACGCTCCGCCACGAGCTGGCGCACATCGCCGTCGGTCCCGCGCGCCGCAGTCCCCATGGAGCGCGGTGGAGGGAATGGGCGGTTCGCCTGGGAGCCAACCCCCGCGCCACTTCCGAGCGCGCCCCGGAGCATGCTCCTGACCGCCTGGCCAGTCGCCGTTACACCGGCCTCGAATGCCCCGGCTGCAAGACCCGCTTCGTACGGGCGCGCGTCCTCGCCGGCCTCTACTGCCGCGCCTGCGGCCCCCGCAAAGGGATGCTTGTCAAGCAGGTGAGGGGCGGCAGAACAGCCGTGGCCGAGTGGGCTCAGTCCTAGTTCGCTGAGCGGCTGCTCGTCGCCCTGCGATGGGAGGGCTGGGGGTGCATCGTTCGGCGGCCCTAGTCGTCGTCGCCGTAGCCCCACACGAAGTCCCTGTCCTCGTAGACCTGGCTGGGCATCAAGCTTTCTTTGCCGCGCTTGGCGAGCTCTTGGACGAACTTCTCCCGTACCCAAGGGTCCTCATCGGGATACTCGATCTGATGGCGGTACTCGCCCGCGCCGGAGAGCTGGGGCAGGTGCCCGAACTTCAGGTACCGCGCCAGCCCCACGCCCGTGTTGAAGTGTTGGTGGTACCAGCCGCCGGGTGGAGTGAACACGGCGCCCTCTTGCCAGGGGCAAACGGCGATCTCCTCGCCCGGCGCCCAGAGGAGCGAGTACCCTACGCCGGCCGGGATCACGATGACCCGCCCCGGACCGTGGAGGTGCGCCTTCTTGTAGAGGCCCTCGTCGAATACGGACATGCTCGCGCTCATGCCGGACCGGGGGAAGCGCATCTGCACGTTGGTCCCGCCCGCGCCGCGACTCTCCCAGGGCGATAGCCGGTCCCACGAGGCCATGTCCGGGAAGAAGTTGCCCATCCACACGACGCCGCCGTGGGCCGCGGGCGCTTCGTTCTCGTCCCTGACCGCCCCCCAAGCCTCGGCGTTCGAGTCTTTGGCGCCCGCGCCTAGGATAGCCTTCGCTTGGGAGTACACGTCGTCGTCATTCCCGTAGAGCAGCTCAGGGTCTTCGTGGAGGTTCTTGAAGTAGAAGTCGAGATCGGGAACGACGGTCAGGGCCATGGGAAGGTAGTTGTAGTGGAGCAGACGGGCGGGCTGGTCGCCCCGCGCATTGCTCAGTTCGTAGTGGCTGTGGCGCGGAACGTGGAAGACGCTGTGCTTCTGCCACTCGAACGTCCTCTTTGGCCCGTCGCCGGCCCAGACGGTGGCGAAGCCTTGGCCTTCAACGACGTAGATCGTCTCGCCGAAGCCGAACTTCACCGGAGGGACCGACTTGCCTGGCGCGATCTCCGTGATGCGGCCTTCGCTGACGCCCTCCATCCCCTTCAGCTGAAGGAACGCGGTGTTGCACTGGCGCTCGTCCCACCACCCCACTTCCGCCGTACGGATATCCGGAACGTAGTGGCCCCGGTAGATGGGTAGCCCCGTGGACTCGATCCATTCCTCGTAGAGGTACCGCCTTCTTCGAACGCCCGTCGCTTCCACCATGGCCTCTGCCCTTTCTCTCGACGATAAACGCTTACCCAGCGATAAGACGTCGTCCGCGCCTCTCCCCGATTATGGCACATCGCCTCCGCGGTTGTGACGGCGGATACGCCTGGCTTCAGTCTGTAGCCGAGATGTCCAATAGGGGCGTCGGCTAAGATGCGGGCCGGATGATGCAGGTTGGGATATAGTACCGGCATACGCCGGATGTGGCTGGGGGGTCGCTCATGGTCACGAAAGACGAACCGCGGGACGAGCACTCCGTGCGGGAGCCGATTCCGTACTTGGGCCGCAGCGTCCGGGTCGTGGGCGACTGGCGGTCGGTGGACGCCTCGCAGACCCCCCACGAAAAGAACAAGCGGGCCGAGCTCGGCAAGCCGCTCCACAACTGGTACTTCAACCGGACCTCACGCGACCCGCTAGGACGCATCGCGACCGCGAACTCGTCGGCGGACCGGCGCAACGCAATCGAGTCGCACATTGCGGGGGCCCCTCGCGGGCGGATCAACCCGGTGCGCACCGAGGTCGCCGACCCCAGGGTGATGACCGAACACATCAAGCGCGTCGCCAAGCACCTGGGCGCGTCGGACGTGGGCATCATGCGCGTGCATCCGTCGTTCCTGTACAGGGAGGGACGGTACCCCGACGACGGCACGGGCGTCGGCGGCCCCGGCGGCACGATGGTGAGCGCCGAGGAGAGCGCGCGGCGCTTCCCCTACGCCATCGCCTGCGTCTACGCGTGGGACTACGAGATGGGCCGTGCTCACCGGCACCGGATCGGCGATGCGGCGTACCACTTGGGTGCCGAGGCGCTGCGCTCCACCTACGCAAACCTCGCAGGCTATATCCGAGAGCTGGGCTATGGCGTGGCGCAACGGGTGGCGACTCCCATGCCGGTCGCGCTCGCAGCAGGGCTCGGAGAGATCGGCAGGCATGGGATGCTCATCACCGAAAGGTTCGGCGCGCGCGTGCATCTGGGCGACCCGATCCTGACCGACCTGCCCCTTGTGCCCGACGAGCCCATCGACATCGGCGTAGAGGACTTCTGCAAGGTGTGCCGCAAGTGTGCCAACACCTGCCCCACCAACAGCATCACCACCGAGGGCAAGCAGGTCGTCAACGGGATCGAGAAGTACAAGATCAACTGGGAGACTTGCTACCGGCTGCGGCCCCACGTCATGGACTATTGGGACATTTGTATGACGTGCGTAGCGGTCTGCCCGTACACCAAACCCGATGTCTGGTGGCGGACCGTTGCCGTGAGGGCGATCAAGTGGACGCCGATACCGATTCGGGGGCTCGTCACCCGTCCGTTGAAGTGGATCGATGACCGGTTCTGGGGCAAGCTGGGGCGCAAACGGGTGCAGTGGATGAGCCACGACTCGGGGAACCTGAAGCTCCCCGACGGAACGGTCATGCCCGTGGAGCCGAAGCGAGGCTACTACTACCCGCTCAAGGAGAACACTCGGCGCTTCGACATTCTGAAAGAGAAGCTCAAGAGCAAGGGGTAGCGGATGCGACTCCTCGGCTGGCGGTTGGGTCGCTCGCGTGACCCCTACTGGGACGGTTTCGTCAACCGGCCGCTCGCCGACCCGGCGAACGTCCTGACCGACGCCATACGTCACGCGCCGGAGGGGCGGGTCTTCCCCGCGCGCAGCGAGCTGCGCGAGCCGGGTCGGCTGTTGCGGGACCTCGACCAGCTGACGCGGTTTCTGGGCGCGAGCTCCATGGGCGTGGCCAGGACGGACGCCGCGTTCTTGCGCGCCGGCGAAGGCTCGGGTCCCGATGCGCCGCCGGACCTGGCTGAGTTGGCCATGGACTATCCCTTCGCTGTCGTATGCGCTGTATACGCCGAGCACCACCCCGCCAAGGCCAAGGGCATGGCCGGCCAGTACGTCCTGCATGAGTCGGTGTCCGTCAACTTCAGCCTCGCCTCGTATATCCGGGAGCTCGGATATCGCGCCACGGTCCTGTCGGTGGACTCAGCGGCCGCGGCCCAAGCCGCGGGCCTCGAGTCCCAGCGCCGCCAGTACGTCGGCGACGCTGTGCTGACGGACCTCCCGTTGCCCACCGGCCGTCCTGACTCGTAGCGGGAGAGGGACTTCCCCAATGACCTCAGACTCCGTCTTCTCCAGCTACGTCATCACCGATCCGTGTATCGGCGTGAAGGACGGGACGTGCGTCGAGGTATGCCCCGTCGACTGCATCGAGACCACCGACGACGACGACCAGTACTACATCGATCCGGCGCTCTGCATCGCCTGCGAGCAGTGCGTGCTCGTTTGTCCCGTGGACGCCATCTACCTCGAACACGAGGTGCCGGAGGCGTGGAAGGCGTCGATCGAGCGAAACCGGACCTTCTTCCTCGAAGCGAAGAAGGAGGCGCCCGCCGTCTCGCCCGAATGGGCGGAACAGCTGGTCAGGGCGGCCCTGGTCCGTGCGGGCGAGCTGGGCATCGATGTGAGCGTCGTAGTGGTGGACGAGCGCGGCGAGGCGGTGGCGACAGCCCAGGCCGAGTCAGACGAGCCCCACAAGCGGCAGACCGCCGCCAACCGGGCGTACAGCGCCGTGGGCTTCGCCCTGTCGACCTCGCAGATCACCGAGCGCGCGGTCGAACGGGCCCCCGAGTCACTCGACCGCGCCCGGCTCGTCACCGAGGCTGGCGGCATACCTATCGGCAGGCCGTACGTCATCGGCGCGATTGGCGTCGCAGGCGGCACGCCTGAGCAGGACGAGCAGTGTTGCCGTCTAGCGGTGACGGGGCGCTAGGGCGTCACGGGACTCGGTACGGCTTTTGCTACCCGCCCCTGCGCCACGGGTGAGGGTCGTCTCCTCGCGACCGGAACACGTACGACATGCGGTCCCAGTACAGCTCTGGGTCGACGCCGACGACTGCGCCGTTGTCCAGCCTGGCGACCACGAGACCGCCCCAGTCCTGGGGGTCCCGCTTGTTGGCGTCCACGCCCCCGCGCCGCTCACGGCCCCCGCGCCGCTCACGGCTATTGATCAGGGCCATCTCATTCAAGAAATCGGCGATCGACGCGGCGTCGGCCTCCCAGGCGTCGACCACTGCGCCGCTGCCCTCCTCGACGACCAGGAGGGCGTCGTCCTCGTGGTTCCTGTTTCTCCACTCGAATCGCATCCGCCCACTTTCGTCGCTCAGGCGTTAGAAGAAGGTGTTGACCACCTTCGGAAGCAGGACGTTCTGATCGAGGATGATCGTGCGCTTGACGACCTTGAACCCGGTGTCTGCGTCCCGACGCAGCGTGTCGTAGCGTCTGCCCACGAACAGGTTCACCTCGTCTTGGAGCCGGTTCTGATAGCAGAAGAACTTGCTGCTGACCTTGACCTCGTCGCCGTTGGCTTCGAGAAGCAGCACGTTGGAGATGAGGTGCTCGAAGCGGGAGACCGGCTCTTCCGCCCAGTGGACTCCCGTGTTGATCTGCCGCACCCGACCCGTAAGGATGTCCTTCCCCTCGTCGAAATAGGAGATTTCCGATTCCGGGTCGCTGAACTCCAGGTCCCAGTCGCCGAACTTGATGTTCCGGCGGATGGGCATCCAGTAGTGCAGGTCCTCCGCCAGCAGGTCGAGCCACTCGGTCAAGCGGCGCTCGTCCAGGAGCAGGGCCTCCTTGTACAGGAACTGCTCCACCTCCTTGAGCAGCACGACCTGGTCCGGCGTTATCGCGGGTATCTTTGTCTGCTCCATCATTTCCGTTATCCCTCGCGCCTCAAACGACCGCCTTCACGTCGTTGAAGAAGACGTACTCTACCCCGTCCACTCTGGAAGGATGCGCCTCGGCCTCCACGATACGCACGATGAGATAGGCCCCATCGCCGGGGTTCCCGACGATCTCTGCGACGGCGCCGTCGACGAGCGCCACCTTCAGCCCTTCGGTCAGCGTTCGGAAGACCACGGAGCCTTCCGGTCCCGCCAGGTTGTACTCCTCGGACGAAGCCACGGCGTTCCTCCCTACCAGATCCGGTGGGACGCGCCCTTGTTGATCGGGTAGAGCTCGTCCCAACTCCCGGCCTCCATGAACGCAAGCCACCTGCTGAAGCGGGCGCGGTGCGCCTCCTCGGTGTGAGAGCCGTTGAACACGAGCCCGGGGAAGTCGCCGCTCTCCGCGCCGCGCTTCAGACCGTTTGCGAAGTAGTAGTTGCGCTTCCGCGCCCTCGCCCCTTGGCTCGCGGTGAAGACGTAGTTCCAGTTCTCCATATCGTCCGACTCGGTAGCCCCGGTCGGGCCGTTGTACCGCATCACGTAGTGACGGACGGCGTCCTTGACGTGCTTAGGGGCTTCCCTGTCCACGCCGAAAAGGCTCCACCGCTCGACGACGCCCACGGAATGGGGGTGCCACCAGCGCCAGCGCCAGCTGTCCATGATGAAGTTGGGGAACACGCAGAAGTGGCCTCCCTCGTGGCCCTGGGGAGGCAGTATCCGGCCGGCGTACTTCACCGCCTTGCGCTCGTGGGCTGCGCGGAAGTACTCGTCGACCCCCGGCTCGAACCAGGTGTCCATATATGCGGGTACGCCGGGCTGCTGGTACGCGGTCCAGTTGCCGCCGTGGCCGAGGTTGTGGTCTCCCACGGCGTATCGGTCGGCGGGGAAGGGCGCTCGACGCTTGCCGCGATCACCCGCGGACATGGTCCCGCGGTCGGGGCCGATGGCGGCCGCGTTCACCGATCGATGGGTCATCGCGGCATGGGTCAGGTCGGTCGACGAGGAGAAGGCGGGGACCTTCCAGTTCGTCGGGAGGCGCCACTTCTGGAAAGGCGTGAAGACCTCGATTCCCGCCTCAGTGCCGTCGCTGGCTTCGCAGTCGTACCGGATGCTGTCCGCGAAGGGCCCCACGTAGTCCTCGAAGGAGGGCGCTTTCGGGTCCCAGGTCGCCCAAAGGGAGCCGTAGTAGTTCTTGAACTGGGCTACGGGAGTGAGGCCCCAATTTTCCTTATCGAGCTCGCCGGCGAAGGAGTTGGAGTGGAATTGGTAGGCCGCTCCCACCAAGCTGCCGGCGCAATCGTAGGTCCAGGCGTGGAAGGGACAGGTGAACAACAGCGCGTTGCCCTGATCGTACCGGCAGACCTTCATGCCGCGGTGGGCGCAGGAGTTCAGGAAGGCGCGGACCTGGTTATCCTTGCGGTCGCGCACTACGAGCACCTCTTCCGTGCCCATGCGCGTCACGATGAAGTCGCCCGGATTCGGCACCTGGCTTTCGTGTCCGAGGAACAGCCAGCAACGCCCGAATATCTGCTCCTGTTCTTGCTCGAAGATGTCCTCGTTGACGTACAGCTCCCGGCTCACCGTGCCGTTTTCGGCGTCGATGAGCGATCGAAGGGAGCGTTCTCCGCGGGCTGTGATGAGGTTGGCCATGATGTCTCCTCCCGTTCACACGCGTTATCGCCGCCAGGGTGTGCGGCCAGGTGTATAGAGGTAATACAGATTGGCCCGCGCCTCTGGTCCACGCTCGCTGCACTAAACCACCGCCACGGGCGCTTGTCAATCGACGTTCGCCCCTCTCTCCCCGCCTCCCCATAGACGAGACTTTGCATAGCCGTAAGGCGGTTCGTGGACCGCTTTCCCTAATCGCTCGCCTCCCACCTGGTTGTGGTGAGCCTGTCGGATCACGCCGCCCGCCACAACGCTCCGGCTCCCCTGCTTCCGAACGTAGCGTTGCGCAAGGTCCGGCCGGGGGAGCGCTTGCGAGGTTGTCAGACGGGACCGGTGGGGGTACCGTCGCCGCCTACCCGAGCCGCGAGCCTCAGCTGAGGCGCCAGGAGGAAGCCATGGCCTACGACGTGCTAATCAAGGGCGGACGGGTCATCGACCCCGCCTCCGATACCGATAAGACCATCGACGTCGCCATTCAAGGCGGCCGCATCGCAAAAGTGGCCGCGGACATCGACGCGTCGGAGGCGGCGCGGTGGGTGGACGCGCGCGGCAAGCTCGTCGTCCCTGGCCTGATCGACGTTCACGCCCACATCTTCGAGCACGGCTCGAGCAACGGTCTCGATCCCGATCTGGCCGGAGTCCGCTCCGGCGTCACGACCATCGTCGACGCCGGCAGCGCCGGGAGCTCGAACTACGCCGGCTTCCACAACCTCGTCATTCAGCGGGCCGCCACGCGCGTGCTCACCAACATCCACATCGCCAAGGCCGGCCTCGCCTTCATGCCCGAGGCGCGCGACGCGGACGACATCCTCCTTGACGACACCATCGCGATGATTCACGCGCACCCCGGCGAGATCATTGGCGTGAAGGTCCGCGCGTGTGGTCCCGCCGTTGACGCCATGGGCATCGCTTACATCGAGTCCGCGCTGACGGCCGCTCACGAGGGCGGCGTGCGGCTGATGGTCCACATTGGCGACCCTCAATTCGGCTCCGACCCCACGATTACGCGGCAGCTGCTCCCGCTGCTGCGTCCGGGCGACCTGCTTACCCACCTCTACACCGGCAAGCCCGGCAAGGCCATCGACGACGCCAACCGCGTGCTGCCGGAGCTCGTGGACGCCAAGGAACGGGGCGTGCTGTTCGACCCCGCGCACGGCCGGTGGAACCTGAGCTTTGAAGTAGCCAAACGGCTGCTCGACCAGGACATCACGCCCGCTAGCATCAGCACGGACATCACCAAGCCCGGACGCGACATCGTGAAGTCGATGACCCACACGATGGGCAAGTTCCTTGCGCTAGGGTTCTCGCTCCCGGACGTCGTCCGCATGAGCACCCTCGCTCCCGCCCGCATCATCGGACAGGAGGCGGAGCTCGGCTCCCTCGCCGAGGGCATGACCGCCGACGTGGCGATTATGGAGGCCGTCCAAGGGCGGTGGACCTTTGCCGACTCCGAGAACGCGACGCTCATCGGCGAGCAGGCCCTCCGTCCCGTGCTGACGTTCAAAGGCGGCGAGCAGCACAACGTCGACTACGGCCCGTTCCCCTGGGGCTGGCTGCCGGAAGGGGAGGCGTAGTGCGACGACGCGGGCGTCTGTGTATTTCTTGACAGCTCTTGACATCATGGCTCGGCCCCTTTGAAATAGGGTATTGACAAAGGTGGGGTTGGAGGCGCGCCTTATGGCCACGACAAGGGAGAAATTTTCCAGCCAGGCCACTCCCGAGTTGCTTGCGGGGATGCGTCAGGCCGCCCAAGACGAGGGCCGTCACTTCCAGGCGGTGCTGGAAGACGCGATGCGGGGCTACCTTGAAAGCAAAGCCCAGACGAAGGTGCGCCCGGAGGTGATGGCCCACTTCCGCGCCAGCCTCGAGCGCAACCGCCGCCTCTACGAGCTGCTGGCGCAGTGAGCCGCGAATTCCCGTCAATCGAAGAGGTAGTCGCGATTCACGACATCTTGGTCCGCGAGACCGGCGGCGCGATGGGGCTGCGCGATGAAGGCGCTCTGGTGTCCGCAATGATGCGTCCGCAACTTGGCTACTACGATGACATCATCGAAGAGGCGGCGGCGATGCTGGAGAGCCTCGCAATGAACCACCCCTTCATCGACGGCAACAAGCGCATCGCGCTCGCCGCCGCCGACTCCTTCCTCAGGCTGAACGGAAGCTTCATCGACTGCGACGGCGAGAAGGCCTACCGCTTCTTCATAGGCCTGTTCGAGACCAATTCGTTCCGCTTTGCGGAGTTGAAGGCCTGGCTGGAGGAGCACGTCGAGCCGCTGCCGCAGCCCTGATTTCGCTCCCCCAAGGGGCCTACCTCTCCCGAGAGCTTTGCATAACGCCTTCCAGTCATTCCCCCAAGCGGGAATCCAGGGGCCTGGCGTTCTCTCCCCCGTCTGCGGGGGAGGGCTAGGGAGGGGGCCGCCTCCGAGGCGAGCCTCTCAATAAACGCCCGGAAAGATCCGGTACTTGACCCTTGTCTTGTACTCTGCCCACTTCTCAGCGCCGTACTTCTCAGCGCAGTGCTTGTCGTCATCACGTTGACGGGAGGTGAACAGCGTGACGATGAAGACGAAGTAGACCCAGGCCCAGGGATTGGTGAAGTGGCCGAATACGAGGGCGATTGACAGAGAGAGGAATCCCTCGCCCATGTAGTTGAAGTGGCGGGCCACGCCCCAGAAACCGCTGTACAGGATCTTGCGCTCGCCGACCCCGATGTACTTGGGCTCTATCAGCCCGAGAAACTTGCGCTCGGGCCATCGCTTGAATGTGTACTTCTGCATGTTGGCGCCGCGCGAGATACTCCACCCAAACAGGAACAGCGCAGCCGTTCCGATGAGCCAGACGTACGTCCACCCCGTCGAGAATCCGGGGTCCGGGTAAGCGGCCATGCCCCACAACGGCAGGATGAACAGCCATCCGTAGACCACGAGGCCGCCCCAGAACAGCATGAAACCGAGCCTCTCGTGGATCAGGTCATAGGTGTAGAGCTGGACGCGCTCGAAGATGAAGTAGTCCAGTATGTAGAACGTGAAGAACGCCGCGTACAGGAAGATGCCTGGATTGGCGTCGTCGCCGAAGCGCTCGTGGTGGTACGCGGCCCCGGACAGGGCGTTGAGCGACAGCATCGTCCCGCCGACGACGTAGAACCACATCTTGACGTCGAAGCGGTTGTTGAAGAACGACAGCTCCCGGACCCGCCCGGTCCACAGCGCCGCGATCGGGTTCTTCAGCTCGCCCTGCGGCTGGCTGAACACCGCCAGGAGCGCAAAGATAAGGGTGGTGACCGTTCCGCCGGCCACAGCATAGACAGTGGACCGGTAGAACCAGTCGCGCGGCATCCCGGTGATCTCGGTAGCCCACACGACCAGAGCGATCGCAAACACCAGGATGCCGTTCAGCCGGTAGTTGCGGGGCTGACCGGTCTCCTCGTTGATGACGTAGCCGGGGACCCGTCTTGCCGGCAGGATGATCTGCGCCACGGCGAACGCGGCGAAGATTATCAGCGGCGTGAAGAATCCCCAGACCGCTTCCGTCCCGGAAAGCTCGAAGAGGTGACTGATACCGAGCCATTCAATCATGACCGAATACCCCCTGCTCCAACAACGCGGCCATTATGGTTATGGGTTACGGAGGAGGTCAATGACGCGCTCCGCGGCAATGGGCCCGATAGAGTCAACGCGCTCCCCCGGGCTCCCGCAGGCCCTCACGTGCGGTGCTTACCTATCACTCGTTCGAGCTCGTCGAGCGGGAGGGCATGGGCCGTATGGCCGTTGCGGCCGGTCATGGTCTCGGCCGAGGTCAGGGCGTTGATGATGGACTCTTCCACGGCCTCAGCCGTGGCGTCGAAGAGGGGATTGATGTGGTCCAGGGGAAGCATCCTGACGTCAAGGGGTCCGTCGCTGCTGGTGACGTGATTCCCGGTGGAGAAGGCCAGGAAGATGTCGCCGCTGCCGTTGTGCCCCGATCCTCCGGCCCTGGCCAGACCGACGGTGGCCCGCCTGGCCAGCCGCCGGCACTGGATGGGGAGCAGAGGCGCATCCGTAGCTACAACTATGATGATGGAGCCGCCGCCGGTGTTCCCTGGATATGGAGTTACCTCCGGACCGATCTCCAGTCCTACGGGTACGCCATCGACGCGTAGGTCGGAGCGGGCGCCGTAGTTGGCCTGTACCAGTGCGCCGACGGTGAACTGACCGCTCTTCGTCTCCACCAGCCGGGAGGACGTGCCGATACCCCCTTTGAAATCGTGGCAGGTCATACCTGTGCCTCCGCCGACGTTCCCTTCAGCGGGAACGCCGCTGGAGGCTGACGCGATGGCCTGGAACACGTGCTCCTTACTGATGTGGAAGGCGTCGATGTCGTTGAGAAAACCATCGTAGGTCTCGGCGACGACCGGCAGCAGCCAGCGTTCGGCGTAGCCGTTGCCGATCGCATATCCCACCAAGGCATCCCGGACGAGGCCCACCTGGTGAGTGTTGGTAATGCCGATGATCGACCCCAACAATCCCGATTCTTCGATCCAGGGGATGCCGGTCATCTCGCCGTTTCCGTTGAAGGAGAAGCAGCCGCAGTAGGCGTTATCGTTCCATATCGCGCCCTCACGCGGAACAATTACTGTGACCCCGGTACGGGCGATTCGCGGTTCATCGTGGATGAGCGTGGTGTGGCCCACCAGGACGCCGGCCACGTCGGTGATGGCGTTGTACCTCCCGGTGGGCATGCGGCCGATGGCGAGGCCAAGGTCTCGTAAGCGTGCGCGGGGCATGATGTTCCTCCGAACTGTGGGCAAGCGCCTCTTGTCAGGGTCGAAAGATATCGTGTCCTACCCATGAGGACGAGGGAAGGGGCCATCTGCGTGGAGCTGCCTGACCGGGGAGAGGGGCGTCGAAATCGGCGGAATCGGGCTCGGCGGGCCTTGGCAGGCGCCTCCGCGCCCTCTAAGATGGTGTCGCGGCGATAGGCCGCAGAAAGGGGGTGATCCAGTAGTGTTAACATCATTACCTCGCACTGCTGCGTCACCCGCTGCTTACCGCTAGGGACCGGCTGGTCGATACCGGTCGCCCCGCGGTGTCCCGTGGGACCTGAGTGGTGGGTCCTTGCGGGCGGTGCAGCAGGGTGCGCCCCGTGGAAGCGCGCTTCGGCGACGTGGACTCGGGGAATGGGACGGGCGCCTCGGCTCTTCAACGGGCCGGGGCGCTTGATTTTCGCTCAACTTAGGAGCGGGCTTCCTCCCCCGTCTGCGGGGAAAGACTTTCCTCCTCCCCCGTCTAGAGACCTTTGCGTAACCGCTATTGAGCTCCGTTCGGTTGGAATGCGGCTCCTGGCGGAGGCTGAGGGGTCTGCTGAGGGTCTGCGGCGTCTCTCTCCTCCCCCGGTTCCCCCGGCCTCTCCGGGCTCTCCGGGACGCTTCACCGCCTCCGGGCGCACGCCGCCCCCGGCCGTCAGGCGACGCCGAGCAGCAGCCGGTCGGCCCTCCGCAAGTTGTACGCCATGCACTTGAAGAACAGCTCCGTCGCGTTCCGCTCCAAACCCACGTACCGCACGCGCCTATACCCGTAGGTCCGCTTCAGCGTCCCGAACACCTGCTCCACCGGCGCACGCAGCCGCGCTATCAGCGCGTTCCGGCGCTGTTCCACGGGCGGCAGCACCGGGTGATGCTTGTCCGCGCGCCGCATGATCCGGTCCTTGATCTTGATGGACTTGAGCCACGCGCTCCGCTGCTTCGACCCATACGCCTTATCCGCGTACACCGCCTCCTCATCCCCGCTCACCAAGGAGTCCGCCACCTCCGTGTCGTTCACGTTCGCCGGCGTGAACACCGCTTCCCGTATCAGTCCCGAACCGGCGTCCATCCCGATGTGCGCCTTGTAGCCGTAGTGCGACTTCCCCCTCTTGCGCGTGAACCGCGCGTCGGGGTCGGTCCCGCTCCTCCCTCCCGGTTGCTCGCGAGACGATGGCCGCCGCGCCTGGGCCTCTACGATCGTTGCGTCCAGCAGCGTCCCCTTCTTCACCACCAACCCCTTCTTGTCCAGTTGGCGCGTCAGCTCCTTGAACAGGCGGCGGCCGAGTCCCCGATCGGTCACTTCCTTCCGGAACCGGCTGATCGTCGAGTGGTCCGGGACCTCGTCCTCCATGCCGAGACCGACGAACCGCTTGAACGAGACCCGGTCCCATAGCGCTTCCTCCATCCCTTCGTCGGAAGCGTCGTACCACTGCTGGAGCAGCAGCACCTTGACCATCACCACTGGCGGGTAGCTCGGCCGGCCGGTGGGCGCCGCGTAGACCCCATCGACCACCTTGGCGAGCTGCCGCCAGTCAATCGCCGCGTCTATCCGCTCCAGCCTCTCATTCCGCCCCATCCGGTCGGGGAGAAGTACAGCAACGAACGACTGCTCACTCGTAGAACGGTGCATCACGAACCTCCCGAATGTCACCCTCCGCTGATTGTGGCCAATCAAGGAAGTTATGCAAAGGTCTCGTCTACGGGGGAGGATTGAGGAGGGGGCTGTCCCCAATTCGTGCCTTGCCCATGGACGGAGGTCCCTTGCGCAGCACGCGTCGCCGGCGCACTGCGACATTTGCCCATTGCCCAGTCCCCCTGCGCCTCCTAAGATGAAGGGCCTTTACGCCTAGGACCGGAAAACCCGCCACGGTGCGCCGACCCGGAGCCAGCGGTATGAATTACAAAAAACATCGTGGGTGGGGAAGTAGTTCCAAGACCGTGAAGCAGGCCACGGCCATGAAAAGAAGTTCCCCAACTCATGTATTTCGGGGAAGTTCTCACTCGTAGGGGAAAGTGCGGGTGGGGAACTCCTTACTCGTAACTCTGGCGACAAGAAATACAAGTGGGGAACTTCTGCCGCGGTGGTGCGGACGGGGCTGGGAATTCGCGCAAGGGTCTTTGTCTGCGGGCGGCAAGTCCATCCCCCTTGGGGAAGGCTGAGGAGGGGCATGCTAGAATCGGAATGTTGGCTGCTAGCTCCCCGCCTGCGCGGAAGACGGTAGGGAGAACGAGGTCCGTATGTCGGTAAAGATTGGCCTGGCAGGCGCGTCGGTGATGGCGCGGGAGGGGCGCGAGTCCTTCCTGGCGTACGTCGACGCCGCCGAGGAGCAGGGCTGGGACTCCGTCTGGTTCTCCGACCGCATCGTCGGTCCCGCGTGGCGCATGGACCCGCTGGCCGGTATGGCCATTGTCACGGGGCGGACCGAGAAGCTGAAGTTCGGCACGGGCGTGCTGCTCATGTCGGTGCGGAGCCCGGTGGCTACCGCCCGCGAGGTCGCGACCATCGACCTGCTGTCGAACGGCAGGCTGGTGCTCGGCGTGGGCGTCGGGCAAGAGTCGCCCGCCGAGTACGAGGCGATGGGCGTCCGCAAGAGAGACCGGGGCAAGCGGCTCGACGAGGCAATCATGGTGATGCGCAGGCTCTGGACCGAGGAGCGCGTGACCTACGAGAGCGAGTTCCTCAAGCTGACGGACGCGTCGATAGGCGTACGTCCCATGCAGGCCAACGTGCCGATATGGATAGGCAGCCGCTCCGAGGCCGGACTGCGCCGCACCGGACGGGTCGGCGACGGCTGGCTGCCGACGCAGCTCACGCCTGACGAGGTGTCGGCGGGCATCGCGAGAATCAATGCGTACGCAGCCGAGGCGGGCCGGGAGATACCGGACGACCACTTCGGCCTCCAGATAAGTAGTTACATGGTCGAGCAGGGGAGGGTCCCCGACCACGTGAAGGAGCGTTTCCTGCTGCAGCGCCGCGCGGACGTGACGCCCGAGCAGATCAACCTCCTCGGCACGCAGGACGAGATCATGGCGCGGCTGCGCGAATACATAGACGCGGGGGCGACGAAGTTCGTGTTCAACCCCGCGTGCGGGGCGGACGAGATGCCGGAGCAGATGCGCCTGCAGGCCGAAGCGATTGTCCAGCCTTTCCATCAGAAGCTCGTGCCGCTCGACGTTTGAGCGTTGCAGTTCCCTCTCCAAGAGAGGGTTAGTGTTGAGAGGGTTTTCGGACGATGAAGGTAGGCATCATCAACGTCACAGGGTACGCGGGCATTGAGCTTGCGCGCATCCTGCACCGCCATCCCGAGGCGGAGGTCGTCGGCGTCACTGGCCGCAGTCAGGCGGGCGAGGAGTTGGGCGACGCTCTCCCGCACCTCTGGCGCATGAACATGACCATCGAGCCGGATATCACCCGGAGCGTCGACGTCGTCTTCTCCGCGCTGCCGCAGGTGGCGTCCGCCGAGGCGTGCGTCCCCTTCGCGCGGGACGGCGTGAAAGTTGTGGACATCTCGGCCGACTTCCGCCTGCATGACCCGTCAGAGTACGCGGAGTGGTACGGCGCTGAGCACCCCGCGCCTGATCTGCTCGAGACTTCCGTCTATGGACTGACGGAGCTCGACCGCGAGGGCGTCGCCGGAGCGCGGCTCGTGGCCAACCCCGGCTGCTATCCGACCGCGGCGCTGCTGGCGCTGGCTCCGGTCGTCGAGCAGGGTCTCGTCACGGACCAGCTCATCATCGACTGCAAGTCGGGCGTCTCCGGCGCAGGACGCGGCCTCAGCTTGACCACGCACTTCTCCGAGGTCAATGAGAACGTATTCGCCTACGCCGTCGGCGGTCACCGGCACCTCCCGGAGATCACGCAGGAGCTGAAGCGTCTCAGGCCCGGCTTTCAGCCGAAGGCGCTCTTTCAACCGCATCTCATCCCGATGACGCGCGGCATCCTTGACACGGTCTACGCCGACTTCGTCGACGGCGCGTTCAGCTCGCCGGAGCAGGCCGCTGCGGGAGTGGCCGAGCTGTACGCGGCCTACTATCGGGACGAGCCGTTCGTGAAGGTGGTCGACAAAGCGCCTCAGACCAAGCAGACGTGGGGCAACAACGATTGCCTGGTCTACCCCACGGTCGATTCGAGGACGGGCAGGCTCGTCGTATTCTCTGCGCTGGACAACCTGGTCAAGGGCGCGGCGGGCCAGGCGGTGCAGAACATGAACCTGATGTTCGGGCTTCCGGAGGCCACAGGTCTGGAACAGCTCGCCATCTATCCGTAGCGGGCTGCCCGTAACGGGCTACCCGCAGCGCGCCGGCGCCCGCTCGCGACGCGCGCCCCTATAGTCTAGCGGCCTAGGACGTCACCCTTTCAAGGTGAAGATCGCGGGTTCGAATCCCGCTGGGGGCGCCATGATTCACCATAATTACGAGCAAATAATGCTTGTTGTGAGGTATAGTATCACTTCTATTATCATATATTAGGAGGAATCGCGTCATAGGCGCAAGGCTTTGTTCCGGCGTTGCAGTCCAGAATGGCGGGGTCTAGCGCGTGTTCGCATTGCCCGGTGTAGTCGGTCTATTCGTCGTCGGTGGTACCTGAACGCGAGTCAGCGATGTCGCTGCGCGTCAGTCCTTGGCGGTCAATCACGTTTCCCACTAGCGCGAGCAGCGCTCGGTTCATGTCGGTCAGCTTCCGGCCCATCAGGTTCTGCGGCGAACAACTATTGGTGCATCGCAGCAGGTCCGACGCCGTGCGGATCATTCAAGTAGTGGTGTGGTGGTGAGGAGATGCTTGGCGCTGGCGGGGTTCTTCGTGATTGGCAGCGTGCCGGAGTTGGTCATGCCGCCGATGCTCCCCGAGAGCGTCCGAAGCACGGTCGAGGTGTTCCACGAGGTCCCGGGCGATGTGGGAGCCGCCCTCGCCGAGACGCTGCCCCCCGACCACGATCCCAAGGGCTGACGCTCAGGGCTACCGCCCTAGGCCGACCGCCACGCCATGCTTAACTCCCATCCTGACCGCGCCCATGGGTAGGAGGCAATCGCGACGGAAAAATCCGGTACTCGTGGGCAGTAAATCTAGGCTCTTCGACAGGCCACGGCGCCTAACTCGCCACGGGTGAGGTTCGAGTCTCCGCAAGTCCACCACCGTGCACTGAAACAAGTACCATCTTCGAGCTTTGGCTTGGAGGCCTGGGACGGCCCGGATGATAGGTTCGAGCCCTTTCAAGCGGCCGTCGCGGGGCTCCGTAAAGAAGTGCCTTGGGATGCTCCCATTGTCGCCACGCTTCCGGCGCAGCCCCCTCATCATGTCTCGCACCGGACCCGAGCCGCCCGATCCATCTTGTCTCCCGACCCCTCGAATCAGCCGCTCGCCGGTCATTGCGCCTCCGGTTCCGGCGGGGGGCCATTGCCCACGACGATGTCGTCCAGCAGGCCGTTCCGCACGGCCCAGATCACGAGCTCCTGCTTCCTGCGGATGCCCAGTTTCTCCTGTATGCGGTAGATGGTATTGCGGACGGTCACCCTGCTGTTGCCCCTCACCTTGGAGATCTCGGTGTACGACTTGCCGCTGGCGAACAGCGTCAGGGTCTCCCGTTCCAGCGCCGTCAGCTTGTCCAAGGGCTGACGAGAGACGAGCTTGCGTTCGCCGCGGATCATCGAGAAGACCTCCCTCAGCACCTCGGCGGGTACCTGCACCCCACCTTCAGCCACGTCCACAAGGGCTCTCACCAAATCCTCCGGCCGTGAGTACTTCCGGAGGTAGCCCGTCGCGCCGGCGGCGACCGCCTCTATCACCGCATCCTCCTCCGTCGAGGCCGTCAGCATCATGACCCTCGTATCGGGCAGAAGCTCCATGATCTCCCGGCAGGCGTCGATGCCGTCCTTGTTCGGCATGATCACATCCATGACGATGACCTGCGGGTCGATCTCCTCAACGGTCCGCACCGCCTCCTCACCGTCCTCGGCCTGCCCCACTACCTCGAAGCGGCCCGATGCTTCCAACGTATCCCGCAAGCCGCTCCGCACAATCGGATGATCGTCCACCACCATCACCCGTATCCGACCTTCCGTTGCCATCTCAGCCTCCTCCCTGGTCCGCCTCATAGGGGACCACGCAAGCAATGGTCGTTCCGGCTCCCCCCTCGCCGCTCTCCACGATGAGCGCTCCCCCCAGGCGCTCGGCGTCCGCCCGCATGCCGTCGAAGCCGCGACCCCGCTCGGCGTAATCGCCGGGGAGGCCCACCCCGTCGTCCGACACGGACAGCCGGATGTGGTCGGCCTCGAAGTCGAGCCTGGCCTCGACCCTGCCGGGCCGGGCGTGCAGGAATGCGTTGGTCAGCGCGTTGTGCGCTATGGAGAAGAGGCGGGCCCGGACCTCCGTGGCGAGCGGGGGCTCGGTCCCCGACTGCGACATCCTGGCGGGGACGCCCGTGATCCTCTCAAATGTAGCGCAGTGCGACCACAACACCCGTCCCAGCTCCCTGCCCTCGAAGATGCGGCCCTCATCTATGGGGCGACTCATCTCCCACATGGCCGACATCGACAGCGCCGAGGCCGCGTCCAGAGCGGCCGCCAGCTCCTCGTCTGACTTGCCAACCAGTTCTCTGGCCCGATGGATCCCCAGGGAGACCATGTAGGCGGTCTGCGCGGTCGTGTCGTGGACCGCCTGGGAGAACTCGATGCGCTCCTGCTGCACCTTCCGCTCCCTGTCCACCGCCTCCTGCCTTCTCGTGCGTTCGAACCGGGTGATGAGACTGACGCACAGCACCATGGCATACATCGCCGCCAACCTGCCGAACAGCACCTTCTCGTCGCCCGCATCGACCTCGATGCCGACGCCCACCGTCAGGGAGACGAGGGTATAGGCGACGGCGGTCATCGTCGTCCAGGCCAGGCTGAGCCAGAGGGACGTGAAGACCACGGCAAACAGTGCGAGGGCCGGATAGTAGGCCGCGAAGACGTAGCTGTCGAACCCGGGCCCGACGGAGATGCTGGACGTGGCCAGGGCGATGTCCATGGCGCTGAGCAGCAGCATCCAGCGCCACGTGACCGGCCTGTTCGTTCGGAGCCGGAAGTGGACCAGGCCATTGATCGCCACCAGCGGGACCATCAGCAGCACGTACCCCCAGTCGTCGGGGTACCAGAAGCCCGGCCGGTAGGCTGTCTCGAAGGCCGAGACCAGTGCGATGAACCAGCGCGCCCAGACCGAAACCCGCGCCGCATAGGGCACGACGTCCGGGTCGGCGCAGTTGGCCGGCGAAAACCGCTTCGCTATGGCTCTCATGTCAGCCTTGGGCAAGTCGAGGCTCCCGGTCCGCAGTGACAGGCTTGGACTCGCTTTCGCCATTCCGCATCGAATACATCCGCCTATAGCCGCGCATGGATAGTTGCGTTTGCCACTGACAATCTACATCAATTGTCCAACTACTAGTAGGGCACTTTGTACCAATATGACTAGCCAAAGTGCTCTATCAAAAATGGGCAAAAGGGAAGGGCTGTCTTACCAAGGTTCACCTTGTGTAACACCGGAGGCAAGTGCCACACTTTTTGGCAGCCTGGCCAATAGGGGAGGCCGAATTCGCTTGGCATCCGAGAGACGCATAGATGTTCCCGAGAACGCGGGCGGGCCCGCCTCTTGCGGCAACGCTGAGAGGCCGGGCCCGCACTATGGCCTGAGGCCCTCGGCGACGCCCATCGGGGCGGGCGCCCCGCCATCCCGCGAAGACTTGAGTCCAGGAACACGCGAGACCGATAACAGCGCCGGTGTGGACGCCGAGCGGATAGCCCGCGGCGTTACGCACGCCGGGGCCGCCGAAACCACCGAAACCATGCACGAAGGAGAATGCAGACCATGACACAGCACTCAACGCGAGCGACCGGCCCTCTGACGAACAGCTCCCTGCGCAGCCGTATCCTGAAGAGGTCCTGGTCGCCGCCCTGCTGCTGGCCGTCCCATTCCTCTTCGATTCCGGTTCCACGGTCCATGCGGCCGACAACGAGATCACCGGCGTCACCGTGACCAGCCTCAACCCGGGAGAGCTCGCCATCACCTGGGACGCTCCCAGCCGCGCCCCCAGCGACTACCGGGTCACCTGGAAGAAGTCCGACGGCAAGTGGCCTTCCTACAAGAATGATAACACGGTCGACGGGGGCAACGCCTTCCCGACGGTGACGTCCCACACGGTGTCGGATCTCGAAGAGGGCGCCGCATACAAGGTGCGGGTGCGCGCCCGCTACTACGACGGAGCCGGCAACCTCACGGAGAGCGGTCCCTGGTCGGATCCGCCCGCGGAGCTGACGGTGTCGGCCCAGCCGCCGCCCAAGAAGGGAGAGGGCGATTCCAACGAGGGCCGGTCGACCAGCCCGCCGGCCAAGCCCACGGGCATCAGCTACGGCGGCTCCTACAACAACGTCCTGATGTTCTGGACCGACCCCGATGACGACAGCATCACGGGCTACCAGGTCCTGCGCGGCCCGGACGCCGCCAACCTGGCCGTGCTGACCGAGGACACCGGCAGCACGGACGCCAGCTACAGCGACGACACCGTTGAGGCCGAGACGACCTACGCCTACGCCATCCGCGCGCGCAACGCCGAGGGCCTCAGCCCGCCGTCGGATACGGTTTCCGTGACGACGCAGGCGGCTCCCGAGGAGCTCTTGACAGAGCTGGCGCTCGCCGGCGCGAGCTTCTTTCTGGAAGGCGAGGAGCTGGATACGACCGGTACCTGCAGCGAGTCCGACATTACAGCCATCACAGACGACTGTACGTTGGACTTCGACTCCACCGTGCTCCACGTTACAACAGGTGGCTCGCTGGACACAGACGACCGCATTGACATCAAAATAGGCAGGGATCTCACAGAGGTGAACGCTGCCTCCACAAGCGTTGATCAGGACGACCTACCAGGCGGGCTTGGCCGCCCACCTGTAACTTTCCAAGTAGGCAGAAACTTGATGCGTGTGTGGGGAGACGAGGACGAGGTCTCGGGCGGCGAGGAAACGCACTTCTTCCGGGTCAATGTGGTGCCGTACTGGGAGTGGAACGGAGAACGGCTGTCGAAGGACAGCGATTGCCGGGACACAACCGCCAACGCACCGGCTGTGGGCGAGATCACCGATGCCGACTGTATCGTCAAAAAGCTCGGCGATACCGCCGAACTCCAGTTCTTCAACGTGACCAAAGAGCAGTTCAATGTGTACGTGGAAGTGAACGAAACCAACGTCATCAACGAGCCCAGCACCACCGATCTGGGCAGTTCCTTCACCGTGAACCTCGACGCGGGAGACAACCTCATCAGGATCAGGCTTGCCGCCAAGGGCAGCCAGCCGCTCGCCGAAGTCTACGACTCCGACTCGTTCTACTACAAAGTGGCGGAAACGGACTTCCTGGTCAGCAACCTGGGGCAGATCGGAGTAGTCGCAAGACTTAACGCTGAAACACAAGCCGCAACGCAGTTCACCACCGGCAGCAACCCCAACGGATACACAGTCAGCAAGCTCAGGCTGCCCATATCTGTAACCGCCGCCAGCCTCACCCCCGTGGTTGCGATCTACTCGGACGTGTCGGGCAGCCCCGGCGCCAGCATCAAGACGCTGACCAACCCGGCCATAACCGTATCCACCTCAACAGCGCCCGAGGCCGAGTTCGACGCGGACGACTACAAGCTGAATGCAAGCACCCCTTACTGGATAGTGGTTGAGAACCCTCACGCGTCGGAAAGATTGCGCATCTCATTGACTGACGAAGACTCGGAGGATGCCGGTTTTGCGCCGGGCTGGAGCATCGGCAACGTCAGCAAGCTCGGCGGCATCGGGGAGACACTTTCGGACGTAAGTGGCCCCCGGGTGATGCAGATCGGCATCAAGGGCGAACTGGTGCCAGCGGTGTCGTCCGACGCGACGCTGAGCGATCTGGTCCTATTCGATTCTACAAGCACAGAGGTCACGTTGGTTCCGGCCTTCGACTCCGAGGTGACGGAGTACACCGCGACGGTGGCCAACGAGCATACCCGCGGGGCGTTGGACGCTCAGCTCAACGACGTGAAAGCCGGGGTCGAGTTCCTGGACGAGAACGACGCAACGATTCCGACCGCCGGCATGGCCGGAGACGTCCGTTACATCAACCCCAACTTTGACGTCGGGGACAACATCTTCAAGATCAAGGTGACCGCCGAGGACACCACCACCATCAAGACCTACCAGGTCACCATCACCCGCGCCGCGGCCGCCCCGGACGCGCCGGCGTCGCTGACCGCCAGTCCGGGCAACGCCGAGGCGACCCTGACGTGGACGGAGCCGGCCTCCGACGGGGGCGCGGCCATCACCAAGTACCAGTACCGGGTCAGCGCCGACGGCGGCAGCACCTGGAGCCCGGACTGGACGGACGTGCCCGATGCCGACAGCGACAGCGACCAGGCCGACGAGCGGACGGTGACGGTGACGGGCCTGGCGAACGGGACCCTGCACACCTTCCAGGTGCGCGCGGTCAACAGCGAGGGGTCCGGCATCGAGGCCGAGGACACCGCGACGCCGGTGGCCTTCCTGGTCAGCAACGCCAACAGCATCCTGCAACAGGGTAGCATAGGTACACATGGCGACGGCCAAGCGTCAAGTATAAGAGCCATCCAATTCACTACCGGAAGCCATACACTCGGATACAAGATCGACTCAATAGAACTGACAATAGCAACAACCGATGCATCTACACCTCTATTCTCCATATATTCTGACAGTTCGGGCGTGCCCGGCTCCAGCCTGAAGATTCTCACCAACCCCGGCACGTTACCGACGTCATACGCCTTGGCAGATTTCGACGCGGGACAGTACCCACTCAAGCCCAACACCAGTTATTGGATCGTCCTTGAAAAGGCATCCACAACGGGCCAAGTGTTCTACCGTACCACCGAATCCACGGCAGAGGACCCCGGTACCGCCACAGGCTGGAGCATCGGCGACGACCTCTATGAATTTGAGTCGGGAACATGGGCCGATATAGCAACCTTCAGACACATCCCCCAGATGACCATCAAGGGCAAGCCCGCAAAGCCGGTCATCACCCTGGCGGCCGATCACGACAGCATCGTCCGCGAGCTGCACGAGGTGACCTTCACCCTGACGCGAGCGGGTTCCACCGCGCTGGCCGCCGACGTGACCCTGATGGTCGAGAACGCCACCGGCGACTCCGTCGTCTCTACCAGCGGCCGGACCGAGACCCTCACCTTCGCAGCGAACGACGACACCGTGGAGTTCGCGATGCCCATTTTCTGGATCCGAGCCAGCAGACCCACCGGCAGCTTTGTGGCCACGGTGGAAGCGCCGGCTGAATACGACGCCAGCGCAGCCACCGCCACCGTGGAGGTGGTTAACCCCACCGGCACCCTCATCGAGGTCAAACTCGACCAGAACAGCTACCAAGTGACCGAGGGAGAGGATCTCACGTACAACGTCGTATTCAACGTCCTGGAAGAGATCGCAGCGCCGAACAGGGACGTCACCTTCGCATCTACCACAACCTTTGAAGGGACAGCCAAAGCTCCTGACGACTACATAGCAGCCACCCAACAAGTGGAGGTAGCCGCAGCGTCTTGGACCCTGGTTTCGAACCTATACGTCGCAACCGTACCAGTCACGCTGGAAACCGTGGACGACGCGCTCTACGAGCGCCCGATGGGCGCAGACGAGAGCACTGAGATAGACCTTCAAGGGACCGGTGGATCGCCGCCCTGGGTTACGCACAAAGGCCCCACGACGGGCACGACCCGCTACCCGGTCACAATCCGGGACAACGAGACGCTGACTCTCAGCGCGGAGCTGTCCAGCACCGGCCTGACCGCGGGCCAAAACCTGCGCATCGACGAGGACGCCGGGGAGGACGTCACCCTCACGGTGACCAACTCGGACCTGGCATCGGACGGCAACCCGGTGACGCTGCCGCCGGGCGTGAAGCTCAAGATCACGCCGGACATACCCACGAACCGCGGCGCCACCGAGACCGACGACTGGACCATCAGTCCAGACGAGATCGACCTGGGCGGGACCGCCACCATCACCATCATCGACGACATGCTGGAAGAAGGCCCCGAAAGCGTCACCTTCGAGGTGGGGTTCGATGACGACGCGGCGTTCCAGTCCGCGAGGGCGACGCTGACCATCAACGATGACGAGTACACCGGTCCGGTGCTGCAGGCGGCAGAGATCAACGCCGCCGAGCTGACCCTGGAGTTCAGCAACACGCTGGACACGAGCTCCCGGCCCGCCAGGAGCGCCTTCGAGGTCAAGGTGCGGGGCGCGGCGGTCAGCCTGTCGTCCAGCAACCCGGTATCGATCAGCGGCAGCGCGGTCACGCTGCGGCTCGGCTCCCCCGTGACGGCCGGCGACACCGTCACCGTGAGCTACACGGCGCCGGGAGCCAATCCCATCAAGGACGATGCCGCCCTTGAGGCCCCGTCCTTCACCGACGAGCCGGTGACCAACAACACGCCCAACGCCCCGGCCACCGGCAAGCCGGTGATCTCCGGCACTCCGCAGCGAGCCGAGACGCTGACCGTCTCCACCACCGGCATCCGGGACGCCGACGGCCTGTCCGATCCGCGTTACACCTACCAGTGGGTGAGAGTCGACGGCGCGAACGAGGTCATCATTACCGGCAGCAACTCGCCGAGCTACCTGCTCACCAGGGACGACATAGGCAAGAAGCTGCTGGTTCGGGTCGCGTTCTTCGACGACGCCGGGAAGACCGAAAACCTCGAGAGCGACCAGTTCCCGTCCTCGGGGACCATCCGGAACAAGCCCAACAATCAGCCCACGGGCAGGCCCACGCTCTTGGGCACGTACGAGGTCGGGCACACGCTGACCGCCGATACCTCCGGCATCGACGACCAGGACGGGCTCACCAATCCCGGGTACACCTACCAGTGGCAGAGACGGGAAATCGGCGTCTACACGGACATCAGCGGCGCCGACTCGATGGTCTACACCCTGACGGCGGACGACCAGGGGAAGCGGGTCC
Organism: Dehalococcoidia bacterium; assembly: GCA_965219425.1. Lineage (GTDB taxonomy): Bacteria > Chloroflexota > Dehalococcoidia > Lucifugimonadales > Australimonadaceae > S5-327. Next base: position 1,560,470 of record OZ244741.1, on the reverse strand, counting down.
GGGTCCAGGTGACCTTCACCGACGATGACGAAAACGTCCACACCCTGGAGAGCTTCCCAAGCGGAGTGGTCCAGGCGCAGACGAGCATTCCGTCAGACAAGGTCAAGGTGTCGCTGGACGCCACGGCCTACGTGGTCGAGGAGGGCGACACCATCCGGGTCACCGTCACGCTCGCCGAGGCGCCCGAGGACGAGCGCGTGATCATCCCCTTCACGGTCACGCCCGCCGACGGGGCCAGCCGCTCCGATTTCGCGGCCTGGTCCTCTTACACCAGGCAACTGCGGTTCGACGTGGGCGACACCACCGATCGCATCAACGTCCACGCCAACGACGACACGTTGAACGACGACGGCGAGACCATCACCCTATGCCTGGACGACCTGCCCGAGCCCTACGCCACGCTGGCCGGCCTGGACTGCGCGACGATCAACATCATGGATAACGACGACCCCAACAGCGTGCGGGTCACCTTCCGCAGCGACACCTACTGGGCCAGCGAGGACGGCAACCCCGCCTGGCCCCGTATCAGCGTCCATCCGGTCCCGGACCGGAAGATCACCATCCCCATCACCTACACCCGCCACGGCGGGCTGAGCGAAGACGACTATGAGATCGTCACCACCAGCGTCACCTTCGGGCCGGGCCTGTACGGCATGCACGGCGACGGGCACTTCACCGATGGCCGCACCTACGCCAGCTTCCCCATCGAGATCTGGGCCATCGACGACATGGAGGACGACGACGGGGAATACATGGACCTGGCCTTCGGCGCCCTGCCGCCCTTCGTCAGTGCGGGCGCCACGGGGAAATTCTCGTACCGGCCCACCACGGCGCGGGTCTGGTTCAACGACAACGAGTTCACCCACGTCCCGGTGACCGATCCCCCCAATCCTCTGGGTTTCTCCAAGCGGATGAGGGTCAGCTTCGCGGACGCCGAGTTGGAGGCCAAGGAGGGCCAGTACTCGAACGGATGCGTTGCCACGGTGCGGGTCCGGCTGGACCGCCGCCGCGACATGGAAAGCACGGTGATAATCCCCATCGTCCGAAACCTGCATGGCGGCGCCACGGATGGCGTCGACTTCGCCGCCGTCCCGGACTACCTGACCTTCCTGCCCGGTCAGACGGAGCACTCCTTCCCGGTAAGGCCGATCAACGACGACATCGACGATGACGGCGAGTACCTGACGTTCAGCTTCGGAACGCTGCCCGACGACCTGGTCTACGTCAGAGGCCAGGAGACCACCCGCGTCAACCTCGTGGACGACGACGATCCCCCGGTGGACGTCTTCTTCGAACAGGCCAACTACGAGGTGACCAACGTCATCCGAGACGGCGACACCGAGTACGCCAGGCTGAACGTCAAGGTCAAGCTGTCCGCTGCGCCGGAACGGTTCATCGACGTGGGAATCATCGCCGAGTCCATCCAGGGCGGCGGCGGCATCCACTTCGAGTACTCCGCATACATACCCCGGGGACCGCACGACGGGGCGCACTTCTACGCCGACGACACCGAGTTCACCCTGCAGGTCTACATCAGCGCCCGGGGCGGGTTCGACGCCAACCAGACCTACCGGCTCAGTTTCAAGGGCATGTCCTACAAGATGTTCGTCGGCAGTCCGGCAACGGCCACCATCACGATAAATCCTGATCCATGAGGTATCACATGAGCTATCAAGTGAAGTCCGGCGGTGACGAGCCGCCGGCATCCTGCGTCAGGCAAACCGGACACGTGCCCGGTTTGCCTGACGTCAAAAACACGCCCACGACGCCAGCGGCCGCTATCGTTCCGGCTTGGACAATGACGCTCATAAGTTCTACCCCCCCCCCCCCCCCGATTTTCGCGCCGGTCGCCCACGTTGCCTAGGCTACTCCTGCTTCTGGCAATACTGGCCCTGGTTCTGGCCTCGGTGTCCGTGGCCCATGCGCAGACCACCACACCGGCCGTCGACATCGTCACCGTCACCTCGGACCCGGGCACGGACGACACCTACGCCCTGGGCGGCACCATCGAGGTCGGCCTAACCTTCGACGAGGCGGTCACGGTCACCGGCGACCCCTATCTCCTCATCGACGTGGGCGGGACGAACCGGCGGGCCGGCTACCACAGCGGGACCGGCGCCGCGCAGCTCCTCTTCCGCTACACCGTGCTGGCCGGCGACGATGACGACGACGGCATCGCCGTGGTGACGAACAGCCTGACGCTGAACGGCGGGACCATCGCCGCCACCGACGACGCAACCGCCGCCACCCTGGATCACGCCGCCCTGACGACCACCGACCACAAGGTGGACATTATCGTCACGCTGCTGAGCAACTTCGGCCAGCCGGCAACATCCAGTACCTGGACGATTTCGGCGACCAGTCACGAGCTTTTCACTTTCGAAACGGGAGCGAACACCGGGGGGTATCAACTCGATTCCGTAGCGCTGGAGGTCAAGTCGCCCTCCGACACCCTGCAGGTCGAAGTGCAGCTTCATCGGTTAGGCAGCATAGATTTAAGTGCAGACCGCGATGACGATGACCCCCCGCTGGCCACGTTGACGGGGTCAGTGACGGCCGCAGGCCGGCAGGTCTTCACATTGAACACGGGCCCGGACGGTAGCCTTCATCCTGGCGACCCTTACCACCTGCTGATCGTTGGTTCCGGCACGGGCACCGTTGAGCTCGGACTGGTCCGAGGCAACGCGGGCGATAGCGGCGGCGCTGATGGATGGACGATCGGAAGCGGCGGATTCTTCATTGAGGGCGTTGACGACCCCTTGGACTTCGATTTCATCAAAGTGGACATCAGCGGCCACACGGGAGCAATTCCCTATCTGATCGAAGCTGCAATCACGAGCACCCCTCTCAACGGCGAAACGTATCACGCCGGGGAGCACATCGAAATCAGGGTGTTGACTTCCGTACCGGTGGCGCCCAGTGACGGCACTGGCCGACTTCCGCTGTGGTTCGGAGACGGCGAGGAGCACTACCGTGGCGCCAGACTGGTCGGGAGCAGTTTCCCATCCGGCGATTACGATGCCGATATCCTTGAATGGGGTTCGTACGCTGTCTACAAGGTGCGTCTGGGAGATGTGGACACCGATGGCGTCATGCTCGACGACGAACTGATATGGCGCGACGGCAGACCGGTCTGGACGAACGCACTGGATCCCGCTGTTCCGGTCTCCAGCAGCATGGACTTCGCCACCGTGGACACAAGTCTGGGGCATCCCGTGGACGGGTCCCAGACATGGGACTGCCAGCAGCTGCTCTGTGCAGCATCGGAATTTGGGCAGGGCCTCTTAGGTTCATTCGGCGTATTTACTGATCTGGGATCGATTTCCAATAGGTATTTCCGTTACCAGGACGAGGAATACATTTTCGGCGCGATGTTATATTACCCGCCCTTCCAAGGCGAGACCTCCCACATAAGCCTGGTGTTGGTTCCTGCCCTGTCAGGTTCGGAAGGAGTTCTTGAAAAGGGAGCAGTTGTCTTTGCCGGAACGGTGCTGCCTCTCCGGGACGCTGAGCGTTTTAATCCGGAAGTTGACTCATCTATCAAATATAAATGGCCATATTCACGCACGAGTCTTGTCTGGGCTGACGAAGAGGTGTCTTGGAAAGAAGGCGACATGCCATTGATAGAGCTGGTCGAGAACGTCGACGTCAGCTTCGCCTCCGACACCTACACGGTTGCCGAAGACGGCACGGTCGAAGTCGAGCTCACGCTGAGCGCAGACCTCGGGCGCGACGTGAAGGCGCCGATAACCGTGGTCAACCAGGACGGCGCGACCGACGACGACTACGTCGTCCCCACTGAAGTGACCTTCCTCGCCGGTGAGACAACCAAGAGCTTCGTGATCACCCCCGTGGACGACAGCGTGGACGACGACGACGAGAGCCTGAAGGTGCTCTTCGGTGACCTGCCCGACAACCTGAGCCCCGGCACGACCACGGAGACCGTGGTCACCATCGTCGACAACGACGACCCGCAGGTGGAGGTCAACTTCCGCCGGGCCATCCACGACGTCGCCGAGGGCGCAAGCCAGACGGTGACGGTGAACCTCACCGCCGACCCAGAGCGCACGGTGGTGGTCCCGCTGACGGCGACGGACCGGGACGGGGCGACCAGCGCAGACTACGCCGCCATCCCCGCCAGCGTCACGTTCGACCCCGGCGATACCTCGAAGACCTTCACCTTCACCGCCACCGACGACACCATCGACGACGACGGAGAGCGCGTCGTGCTGGGGTTCGGGACCCTGCCCGACGGGGTGACGCCGGGGACAGTCCCCACCAGCACCGTCTCGATCATCGACGACGACGCGCCCGCGTCGGTTGCCGTGAGTTGGGCGCAGACCGCCTACACCGTCGCCGAGGGCGGCGCCGTGACCGTCACGGCGGAACTGGACGACGACCCGGAGAAGACCGTGGTCGTTCCCATCGCCAGGACGGATCAGGGAGGCGCCGGCAGCGGGGACTACTCCGGCGTTCCCGCCACCATCACCTTCGAGAGTGGCGACACCCAGAATAGCTTCACCTTCACCGCCACCGACGACGCCCTGGACGACGACGGCGAGAGCGTCCAGCTGGCGTTCGGTCCCACCCTGCCCAGCGGCGTAACCCAGGGGACGCCGGCCGGCACAGTGGTGAGAATCACGGACGACGACGACCCGCAGGTGAACGTCAGCTACGGCCTCGCCGAATATACCGCCGACGAGGGAGGCTCCGTAACCGTAACCGTCGAGCTCGACGCCGACCCGGAGCGCACGGTGGTCATACCCGTCACGCACACAGCTCGGGCCGGGGCGACCGGCGCAGACTATTTCGGCGTTCCCGCCGACGTCACCTTCGAGGCAGGGGACACTGAGAAGACGTTCACCTTCAGCGCCACTGACGACACGGTGGACGACGACGACGAAGAGGTGCTGCTGGGATTCGGGGTCGGCCTGCCGGCAGGGGTGTCCGCCGGGAGCCCGGCAACCAGCGCCGTGACCATCACCGACGACGACGACCCTGAGGTGAAAGTCAGCTTCGCCCGGTCCAGCTACACCGCCCCGGAGGGCGCCACGGTGTCCGTGGTCGTGGAACTGGACGCCGACCCGGAGCGCTCCGTCACCATACCCATCACGGCTACCAACGAGGGCGGGGCGACCAGCGCCGACTACTCGGTCCCCGACAGCGTGACCTTCGCCGCCGGCGAGACCGCCAAGGCGGTCGTCTTCACCGCGACCATGGACGCCCTGGACGATGACGACGAGAGCGTCGAGCTGGCCTTCGGAACCGCCCTGCCGGCGAGGGTCACCACCGAAAGCCCGGCCACGACAAAGGTGTCCATAACCGACGACGACGTGCCGCAGGTGAAGGTCAGCTTTGCTCAGGCCGAATACACCGGGGCCGAGGGCGCGACGGTGACTGTGACGGTCGAGCTCGACGCGGACCCGGAGCGCACCGTGGTGGTCCCCATCACGCACACGCCCCAGGACGGGGCCGACGGCGCCGACTACTCGGGAGCGCCCGCGAACGTGACCTTCATATCGGGGGACACCTCCGAGAACTTCACCATCACCCTGGCCGACGACACGGTGGACGACGATGACGAGAGCGTGACGTTCGGTTTCGGCGCAGGCCTGCCCGTGGGGGTGGTCTCGGAGACGCCCGCCACCGCCACGGTCAGGATCACCGACGACGACGACCCTGAGGTGAAGGTCAGCTACAGCCGGGCAAGGTACACGGTCGCGGAAGGAGGCACGGTCACCATCACGGTGGAGCTGGACGCCGACCCCGAACGAACGGTGGTCATCCCGCTGACCCACGCGCCAACAACGGGGGCCGACATCGCCGAGTACTCCGGCGTGCCGGAAAGCGTGACCTTCGATTCGGGCGATACGTCCAAGACATTTACCCTGTCCGCCACCCAGGACGACATAGACGACGACGGCGAGACCATCCTGCTTGGCATCGGCAGTTTGCTCCCACTCCGGGTGACCACGGAAACCCCCGCAACCGCGACGGTCACCATCGACGACGACGACGACCCGGAGGTGGCGGTCAGCTTCGCCCAGGCATCCCATAGTGTGGCCGAGGGCAGTGCAGTAACGGTGAACGTGACCCTCAGCGCCGACCCGGAGCGCACCGTGGTCATAACCATATCGGCAGCCAACCAGGGCGGCGCCTCCGGCGGCGACTACTCGGCGCCCAACAGCGTCACCTTCGAAAGCGGGGACACCTCCAAGGGGATCACATTCAGCGCGACCCAGGACGACATCGACGACGATGGCGAGAGCGTCGTGCTGGCCTTCGCCACCCTGCCCGACCGGGTCAGCGAATCGGCCGCCAACCCCAGCGCCACCGTCACGATACTGGACGACGACGCCCGCGGCGTGATGGTGACGCCCACCTCGCTGCCGGTGGACGAGGGCATGACCGCCGAGTACACGGTCGTGCTGAAGAGCGAGCCGACCGGCAGCGTGACAGTGACGGTCAAGGACCCGACCGACAACACGGACGTGACCGCAGGGCCGGCGTCGCTGACCTTCGACGAGAACGACTGGGACACGCCGCAGACGGTGACGGTCTCGGCGGCCCAGGACGCCGACGGGGTGAACGAGAGCGCCACCGTCACCCACACGCTGAGCGGGGCGGACTACGCCTCGGAGACGGCGTCCGACGTGATCGTCACCGTCGTCGACGACGAGACCCCGGGCGTGACCATAGACCCCACGGGGTTCACCGTCGTGCCGGGCGGGAGCAACGAGTACACCGTGGTCCTGGACACCGAACCCACCGTTCCGGTGACGGTCACCATCACGGGCCACGAGGGCACGGAACTGACGGTCACGGAGGAGCTGACCTTCGATGAGAACGACTGGGACACGCCGAAGACGATCACAGTCACGGCCGTCGAGACGGCTGAGACGGATACCGTCACGCTTTCCCACAACCTGTCCGGCGGCGAGTACGGCCCGCTTGCGGCCGACGACGTTGCGGTAAGCATCGTGAAGGGGTCCGGGGCGTTGAACGTCCAGGTCGGCGTGACCGGCTCCCCCCAGTCCCTGACGGTGCCCGAGGACCAGAGCAGGACCTACTCGGTGTTCCTGAGCGCTGTGCCCACCGGCAACGTGACCGTCGCCATCACCCTGCCCACCGGCAACGACCTGAGCATAGACAAGAACGCCCTCACCTTCACCGTCGACGACTGGAACGTGCCGCAGGACGTCAGGGTGACCGCAGCCGACGATGACGACGGCATACCCGACGCGGAAATCACCATCGGGAACGCCGTGAGCGGCGGGGGCTACGGCAGCGGCGACAGCTTCGACGTCAAGGTCACCATCGAGGAGAACGACACCCCGGCGGTGACGCTCAGCACGGTCTCCCTGGTCATCGCCGACGGAGAGACTGACACCTACACGGTGGCCCTGGACACGCAGCCCTCGGACGACGTGACCGTGGTCATCAACGACCCGACGGACAACACGGACGTGACGGCGAGCCCTGCCTCGCTGACCTTCACGCCCACCGACTGGAAGAACGGCAAGACCGTGACCGTGACGTCCGTTTTGGACCACGACACCGACACGGAAACGGCGACGATCACCCACACCGTGAGCGGCGGAGACTACGCCGCCGTCACCGCAAAGGACGTTGGCGTGACCGTCACCGACGGCTGCCACGTCTTCTGGTGCGGCGTCCTGGTCATGGAGAAGGACCCCAGGTTCACGAGAGAGTTGCGAACCGTCACCCTGGACGACGACGATTTCGACTACGACGGGCAATACTACCGGCTCGACCGCCCGAAGATGTCCGGAGGGTACGGAGGGGAGGACCCACAAGAAACATTTGAGCTGACAGTCCGCATGCCGGAGCGGGCCTGGTTCGAGCTCAATGTGCTGGGTCCCCTCTTCCAAACGGAGCACTATCTCGACTGGACGCTGTACGTCAACGGCGTCGAGCTGCCGTTCAGCGAGGCGAAGACGTACTGGGCCGATCTCGACAACTGGAGGATCCTCTTCAAGTGGTACGGCCGCGAGTTCCACGAGCTGTATCCCCCGGGGGAGCAGGGCGCCGGCACCACGATCTACCTGAGCATCGCGGAGACGCCGCTGGCCGACCGGACGCCCAAGGTCACGGGCCCTCCCCTCTATCTGCGCGTCGAGACCAGGAACCGCGACGAGCTCAGGGCCGGGTGGACGCGGCCCCAGATGCGGAATGACGACGACCACAACCTGTATGTGGACAGCTACAAGATCCAGTGGAAGAAAAGTACCGGAAGCTGGGAAACGCCGGCTGACGTAACCGAGGCCGTCTACACCCCGTCGGGCCCCAGGTTTTTCTACGGCTACATAATCGAGGGGTTGCCGCCCGGCGTGGAGTACGACGTTCGCGTCATCGCGACCAACTCCGTGGGGGACAGCGAACCCTCGAACGTGGCCTCCGGCATGGTCGAGCCCGATTCGTCGGGTCAGCAGGCGAACAGTCCGGCACGAGGAGGTCCCGGAATTCGGGGCGTCGCACGAGCCGGCGAGACGCTCACCGCCACCACATCCGGGATCCGGGACGACGACGGCCTGGACAACGCGGTCTTCGCCTTCCAGTGGGTCCGCTCGGACCTGGGCGCCAAGACCGGGACGGACATCGCGGGCGCCACCGCTTCGAGCTACGGGGTGACGGCCGAGGACGAGGGCAAGGCCATCACCGTGCGGGTCACTTTCAAGGACGACGCCGGGAACCGGGAGTCGGTGACCAGCAATGCGGTGGTGGCGGCGACGGAGTTGCCGCAAACCCGCGCCCCGGACCCTCCCGGCGCGCCGGACGTCTCGCCCCACGACAGCACGTCCCTGTCGGTGTCCTGGACCGCGCCCGCCTCCGACGGCGGGTCGGCCGTCACCGGGTACAAGGTGCAGTGGAAGGAAGCGGCGGATAGCTGGGACACGCCCGCGGACGTGTCGGAGGCGGCGGCGACCGGGACCAGCCACACGATCACCGGGCTGACCGGCGGCACGGAATACTCGGTGCGCGTCCTGGCCATCAACGATATCGGCGAAGGTCTTCCGTCTGATGACGGCAGTGGAACGCCCCGTGAGACCGTGCCGCCGGAGCTGTCCGGGGCGTCGGTGGACGGGGCTACGTTGACCCTCACCTTCAACGAGGCCCTCGACGAGGACTCCAAGCCGGCAACCACGGCCTTCACGGTGACGGTGGGCGGCAATGTACGCGCGGTCGACTACGTGGATGTGATCGGCGGCGCAGTCACTCTGACGCTGGCCTCGGCGGTGACGTCGCAGGACACGGTGAAGGTGAGCTACACGGTTCCCGCAAGTGCATCGGCGGAGCGCCTTCGGGACGCGGTGGGCAACGCGGCGGTGTCCTTCACCGGCCGGAGTGTGACCAACGACACCGGGCCTGCGGCGCCGCTGACCGCCAGCGTCCACGACGCGCCGGAGTCTCACAACGGCACAGACGCATTCACCTTCGAGCTGCGTTTCAGCGAGACGCCCAGACGAGGCTTCAGCTACGAGACCCTTCGGGACCACGCCTTCACGGTGACCGGGGGCGAGGTCGTCAGGGCAAAGCGGCTTGAGAGGGGCAAGAACGTCAGGTGGGAGATCACCGTCAGGCCGGACTCCAACGGCGCGGTAACCATCGTCCTGCCCGTCACCACGGACTGCAACGCCCAGGGCGCCGTCTGCACCGGGGACGGCAGGATGCTGTCCAACCGGCTGGAGCTCACCGTCTCAGGGCCGGACGGATAGGCCGGGTGGGTGGAGAGCGCTTGGCCTTCCAGGCAACAAGAAAAGCAGGATACATGGATGAATCGGTGAGGCAAGCGTCCCACCGGCGACCGTAACGCTCTAGGGCCGAGGCGAACAGGAGAGGGGACGCTTGCACCCGGATTGCAGAGAGTCACCGGCTGTGCTCCGAGAGGGCTTTGTGCGATGCCTCGACAGCGCATACTCCACCAAAGAGAAACCCACGACATCCCCGCCGACTTCCCGCAGCGGTTGAAGCGATTCCAGGAGGAGTCCGGCCTGTCGTGGGCAGAGATTGCCCGACGCCTCGGAACCTATCCTCACACGGTGTGGCTCTGGAAAGAAGGCAAGTCTCGGCCCAACCAGCATCACATGAAGGCCTTGCTCGACCTGGCGGACGACCTCGGCCTCGGTCACCTGTTCAGAGACTGAGGCGGGCCGCCGATACTCCTCCGCCTCGTCCACCCGGCCATCGGCCTCCATGCCCTGGATGATGTGTCCGGCAAACGGGCATCACCAGGGTCTTGCACCCCTCGCAGACGGCGCCAACCGAATGGCCGCCAACGGGTCCTCCAGGTAATCGCTCGCGCTTCTCCGGCCATCGGCTGCGCTGGCGGCCCCCGGGAGAGCCCTCTCGCGGCTCGCGTTCTCGCCGAACAGGTGCATCTCGATGACTTCGCACCTCCTGTTGGTCTCCACCGTCGCCGTCATTGACTCGTCTCCTCTGGCTTTCATTCCTGCTCTACTCCTTCCTCAATGGCTGACCGGTCCTGAAATGCAAAAAGACCCCATACATCGGCCCGCAATCGGCCTTAAACGCAAAAAGGCTGCACACATGGCCGTGCAGGGGGAGACCGCCGCCATATCGACGGCGGCCTCCCCCTGTGTGTTGCAGTCAAGCGCCAGGCAGCGGGACGGCGGGCTTCTGCCCTAGAACAGCCTCAGCGTCTGCTGTTGTGCCTGCGTCTCCTCCGACGTTTCGGTTGACGCCTCCTGCGCTGCCTCCTGCCCGCGCCGGTTCCGGCGCCTGGCCGGTGGAGCGGGTCTCGCGTGCGCCGGATGCTTGGGCGCGTCTTCCCACCTGGCCCTCGCCCTTTCGACCACCGCCGAGACCTCCTGCGACAGCCCGGATACGTCCAGGTCGTCGAACGTCTCGATGTGCGGGTCCGACGAGGGCTGCTGCACGCCGATGGTGGCCCTGCCGCCCTTGATGGACACGACCACCTTCAGGTCCTCCGAGGCTTCGGTCTCCTCTCCGGCCGCCTGCTCCCCGGCGTCATCGGAGCCCTGGCCGTCCTGTGTCGTCTCACCCTTGGAGTCTTCCTCCTGGTCAACGGCGGCAGCCGCGTCGTCCGCCGCATCGCCGAAGAGACTCTCGTCTGCGCTCGGTCCGTCCGAGCGAGTTGCTTCCGTTCCAACTTCGTCAGGCATGGTGTCTCCTTTCCCTGATTCTTCTCCGATTGCGTCGATGACAGCTGACTGCTAGGCCGCAATCCCCGACGCCTGCCTCCTGATCTCGCCGAGGGTCTGAGGCTCCCAGTACAGGTCCCGCTCCACGGCGGGGACGCTGCCGAACACGGTCACCTCCGAGAGTTCCGTCAGGTCGAAGTACCCCAGCTCTGTTTCAAACCCTTCGACGAGGCCGAAGCACGTTCCGGTCTCGGCGTCCCACTCGGTGATGTACCAGGTCCAATTGCTGTAGGGGCTGAACAGCTTCACCCTGGCGACCACGGCGTCCGGGTCGTCCGCGCCGTCATTGGCGTACAGGGGCGGGATGGTGTCCCCGAGCTCCTTCGTCATCAGCTTGTGCCTGCGGAGGCCGCTGTGGTTGTCCTGCCACATGGTCGTGGTCGTGGTGATCCCGTTCTTGTCAGTCATGGTTTCTCCTTCTTTCTTTACTTCCAAAAGCGTGTCCGTTGGCGTTGTTCCCTAGGCCGATGCTTCCCACTCGGAGCCGGGTCCCACCACCCGCACCACCGCCTCCGGGGTGACGTAGCGCGGGGTTACGGTCCCCTGCTCCATGTCCAGGTAGAGGCCCAGGAAGGGGCAGGAGCCCGCCACCATGCGGCGGACCACCTGTAAGACCAGCGACGCCATCATCTGGTTGATGGTCGGGTCCTGGTCGGTGAGGTCGAGGGCGGCGGCGCAGTCCACGTCCGGCGGCCTGGTCGACACCGCCGTCAGCAGGTCGGGGCGCTGGAGCGTGGGCGCGGGCGCCAGGTGGCAGGTCTGGCCGGTGAAGGGCGGTTCCTCCAGGGTCACCGGCTCGGCGACGTTTCCCACCAGCACCTGTCCCCAGTTGGTGTCGTTGCCCGCGTCGATGAGCCACCGGCGCGGGTCGCCCGGCAGGCACTCGGCCATCGCCCGCCGTGCGGCGGCGTTGTCGGCGCAGCCGATGATGAGGCTGTCGCCGTAGTTGGGCAGGCCGGGGTAGCAGTGTCCGTGAGGGCTGGCGTCCTCATCCCTGAATGGGTAGACGGAGTAGCCCACGGGACGCCGGTACGCTTTCGCCAGCCGGTCGGCCAAGGCCTGGCTCTTGAACTTGCCCACGTCCTCTGCGTAGAAGTTCTGGCGCAGCAGGTTGTGGGGCTCCACCCGGTCGTGGTCGACCAGGACGATGGTGGCCTTGCGCCCCTGGAAGAGGCGGCAGAGGCCCTCGGCCACGAAGCCGCCCGTCCCGCCGCAGCCGACCACGGTGATCCAGGGGTCGTCCAGCAGGAACGCGTTGTCCAGGTAGTAGGGCATTTTTCATTCACCTCCTTGTAATTCGTCTGGTGTGTCGGGTTCTCCCATGAGCCGCAGGCCGGGGTTTGGGCCGCAGAACGCCTGCGACCACTTCAGCGGGGCGAAGTGGCCGTAGACCCCGACCCGCAGGCTCAGCTCCGGCCTGGGGGCGTCGAGCCTTCCCACCACCCCGTAGATGCGGAAGCCCTGCTCGTCCCGGTCGTCGGTGGCCGAGAAGAAGGAGCGGGAGCCTCCGTGGGAGTGGAACTCGGCCACCACGCCGGCAGGTGGCACGTAGGCGAGTCTCGTTGCCGTCCCGGCCTGCGGTGGGACCACCAGCCGGTAGGCGTCCCCGTCCCAGCGCACGGCAAACAGCCGCTCGGTGTCCGGGTCGTCCTGGAACCAGCGAAGCCCCAGCTCGAAGAGTTGCGACGGGATGGGGCCGTGGGCGAGCTTCACCTTCTCGGTCACGGGAGCGAGGCCCCGCACCTCGCAGGATGCGACGGTTACCCGCGCCGTCAGGTGGGCGCTCTCGGACTGGACGTAGACGCCGCCAGAGCCCAGAACGTAGTCGTAGCCGATGCCGTGGGCTCCGGCCAGCCCGCCGGGATGGTTGACCAGGTAGCCCACCGGCCCCTGCTTTGCGCTAGCCGTAGCGGTAGCCCCGTCTTCCCTCGGAGACCGCGATAGCCTGGGCCACCGTACACTGGGGAACAAGGTCCTCCATCGGGTATTCGGTCTGTCCATCAATCTCCTCCCATAGCGCTTGCAGGTTTTCGGGGTGCTTCTTCGAGCGGTTGTGCGTGTCTCCGGTAAGGGAGAAGAAGGACTGGAAGAAGCCTTCCGGTATCAGGTCCACCTCCTCGGGGAACCGGTGGCTTCCGGGGCAGACCCGCCCGTCCCTGAAGACGTTGAAGGCGGGGGCCCGGAAGAGATGCTGCTCGGGGTCGGTGGGCCGCTCCGTTGCGGCGTAGACCCAGGGCGCGCGCCCCGGCGAGCAGACGAAGACCAGCCCCGGCATGGGAAGCCGGAGCCGTGCGGGGGGCTTGAACGCCTCCCGTTGCAGGGCGACGGGCCAGACCTGCGGCGGCCGCCAGAGGGCCACCACCTGCCCGGTCTCGCCCTGGTTCCACCAGACGGCGGCCTGGGGCAGCAGCCCCGAGGAGAAGCCCAGGTGCTGGGTGAACACGTTGGCGATCTCGTCCGCCGAGACGGTCCGCACCCATGCGGAGCCGCCCTCGAAGCCCCGCAGCAGGATGGTCTCCCCGTACACCTCCAGCTGGAGCTTGAGGTCGTCCCTGGGCGCGTCAGCCGGTCCCGGCAGGGACCATTGGGTCGTGTCGGGTTCATTGCTCATCGTCGTTGTCCTCCTTTCCCTTTTCTTGTTCCGGTATCCGCGCGAGGGTGAAGTCCAGCATCTCGGCGAAGCGGGCGGGGAGGTCCTCCTCCAGCCAGTCGCCCAGCTTGCACACCGAGTCCATGAGGGCATTGGCCTTGCGCCACTCCTCCGTGCCCTCGGCGATGATGTCGTCATCCCAGGGGTCGCAGAAGCCGTCGTAGGAGCCGTCCTCATAGTTATGGTCGAGAAACCAGTTGCCGGTCTCGGCGAGGACCCAGGAGGCGGCCAGGGCCGCACCCTCGAACCTCGTGTCTTTCAGCGCCTCCGTGAGGTCTTCCAGGGATATGCCGCCCTCGGGGACTCTTTGCAGGGTCTCCTGGGGGATGCGTTCGGCGGCGGACTCAAGCCATGCCACCCGCACCCCGTCTGGGCCGTCGTAGTAGGCGTCGGGGGGCTTGACCAGCAGTGCCATCGCCGAGAGCCCCTCGCGGTAGCCGTTCCACATCTCGTGGAGGCCGTCGTAGCCGAAGCCCATCAGCTCGAAGGGAATTCCCCTCCGCAGCCAGGACCAGGGCGGTTCGTCATCGGAGTCCGTCCAGAATTCGATCATCGGGGCGTAGAGGGGGAAGTGTCGCGCCCCGAAGAGGTTGGCGAATCGCTCCACCCTACTGCGTACGTCGGGGGCCGAGAGCGCCGTCTCCGCCTCGTTGGGAAAGAGGCGGCGCACCAGCCCCACGAACCATGCGTAGTCGTCGGCGTAGCCGACAAGCGTCACCAGCTCCCGCAGCGACGGCGGACGCCGCAGGAGCAGTGTTGCAAGGCCGCTCAGCGTCGGCGGAGCAGCTTGCACCGCATCGCCTCCAGCAGCCGCCCCGTGGCGGCGGCGTAGTCCTGGGCCTGGGTGCAGGCCATCTCCACGTCCTTCTGCCGGGCGGCCGCGGCGTCCAGGTCGAAGGAGCCGTCGGGCCGTGTGAGCTCCGCCGTGAGCTCGATGATGCTGAGGGCCGCCGGCGGGGTCGCCGCCAGCAGGCCCGCGAAGGTCCGGTTGTCCATCGGATGCCCTCCTCTAGCTCCGGGCGGGGGTGAAGGCGCCCTTGGTGCCCACCCGCCGCTGGAACTCGTAGATGGTGTCGTCGCCCCTGGCCGTCTCCTTCACCGAGGCGTTGGCGATCTCCCCGTAGAAGTCGGAGAGCGTTGCCTTCACCTGGTCGACGGTCATCTCGGGGTCGGGGTCCGGGAACTCGCGGTCGTCGTATACGAACACTCTTGCCATGACTAATCTCCTTTGTGAGAGTTGCTTGTCTTCCTGCGTTGCCGTTTGCGGGAGAGGCCGCCGCCAATGGAGCGGTGGCCTCTCCCGTGCCTCTGCGGTCTAGCGTCCGGCGCCGACCGGCTCTTCCTCGCGCTGCTCTTCCAGCGTCATCGCCCACTCGAACATCGAGAGGGTCGCGGGCTGCGGCTTGCGGTTGCGCTTCGGCTTCACCGGCTCCTCGGCCATGAACTCCGCCCAGGAGAACAGCGACTGCTGCGCCTCCGGGGACTCGTCCTCGTGGTGGCCGTTGGTCCCGTTCCCGTTGACCGGGGCAGGCGTGTGCCCGTTCCCGTTGGCGAGGCGGCCGTTGGCCGGGACAAGCTCGACCGTCGGCCCGATGTCGAAGGTGTCGTGGTGGCCGTTGCCATTCCCGTTCCCGTTGACCGAGACCGTTTCCGGCTCGACCTCGACGACCTTCCAGCCGTCGTCCACCAGCAGCTCCTCGGCCTCGCTCTCGGCGTTCCTGGCCTGGGCGAAGACTTCCTCCATAGTCTCGGCCTCGTCCTCCTCGTCGCCGCTGACGATCCTGCGGGCCAGGGCCATCATCATGTCGTCGCCGTCGTCGCCGTATGCCGCAAGCCCGTCCTCCGGCAGCTCCCCCTCGACGGCCAGGGAGCTCTGCATCTTCTTCGCCACCAGCTTCAGCGCGTCGGCCTGGAGGGTGTTCCGGTAGCTCATGAACACCACCTTCACCGGGCGGGTCTGCCCGATGCGCCACGACCGCCGCGACGCCTGCCGGACGACGTACACCGAGTAATCCGTTTCGTCCCAGCAAATCGTCGGGAAGTCGATCAGGTCCAGGCCGGTCTGCACCAGCCGCGGGTGGCAGATGAGGACGTCGATGCCCTCTTTCACCTTGTCCGCCACCCACTTCTCCCTGCGGTTCGGGGCCACGGCGTCGGCCTTCATCACCGCCACCTTGAAGCCGTGCCGGGTCAGGATGTCGTCCATCCGCCCGGTGATGTCCCGCGTCCCCGTGTGGGTGACGTAGACCAGCACCCGTCTTCCCTCCATCCGCTCGGCGGCCACCAGGTCGATGAGCGCCTTCTCCTTCGGGTAGAGCTTCTCCTCGGACAGGGGCGGCACCTGCACGATGACGTCGCCCGTCCTGGGGTCGAAGACCGTCTCCCCCCTGGTGCAGCCGTCGGGGTAGGCCAGGAGCGTCTGGAGGTAGGTCGCCAGCAGCCGCTTCGAGCCGGATTTCAGCGCCTTCGCCAGCTCCTTCTTCAGCTCCTCGAACACGTGGTTGTAGGCGCTGCGCTGGGAGTAGCCGGTGGCGTCCTCCTCCGAGTCCATCGAGGACACGAGGATCTTCTCCTCGTAGTCCGGCAGGCCGGAGGCAACGTCCGCCAGTCTGAGGAAGACGGTGTTGCCGATGATGTGAAACAACGCCGAGGGCACGAGGCCCGGCCGCTCCCTGGTCACCTTGCGGAAGCTGCGGCGCCTGCTGTTGCGCCCGTCCTCCACCGCGTCGTCGTCGGGCTTGCCGACGGTGACCTCCTCGAAGCCGTACCGCTGTATCCAGCGGTGCTCGTCGGAGCGCCCGAACTCCGTCCTGATCTCCGGCGAAAACCTGTAGAGGAGATGGAAGATGGTCGAGGAGTACCCTCCCAGGAGCGTCCCGGTCAGGCTGAGGGACTTGCCGCACACGTCTGCGAGGATGCCCGCGGCGATGCCCTGGGCAGAGCCGCGCCCCTTGAACTCGTGGACCTCATCTCCGATCAGCAGGTCGAAGAAGCCCTTCATCCGGTGCTTGATGTAGTCGGCCAGCGGGTAGCGGGCCGGGCCGGACCTGTCGGCCTGCCACAGCGGGGCGTCGCAGGCAGCGCAGGTGTGCTTGCGGCGGTTCAGGTCCGCGAACGTCAGCGGCACGCCGTCCTTGTCGACGATCTGCGCCGTGCAGTCGGGGCAGCAGGGGACCCGGAAGGGCTCCCCCGTCTCCTCCTCCCGCAGGAGCCTTCCCTTGGATACCGCCCACCGCTCGATGACGGCGGGCATCCAGCGGTAGGACAGCTTGGCCTTCTCACGGCTCATCACCGCGAAGAGGGGGCCGGAGCCGACGGAGAGGCGCAGCCGCTCCAGGTCGGTGATGGACTCGACGATGGCGGCGCGGACGCCGGGCACCGTCATCTCCACCTCCCGCTTCCACTTGGGCACCAGGTGGGGCGGGCAGATGATGAGCACCCGCTGGAAGCCCGCCATGTATGCGGCCGCCGCGCCGATGAAGGTCTTGCCGGTGCCCATCTCGCCCACTACCGTCGTGCCCCGGTGGGCCTTGAGGGAGAGGGCCGCGCCCCTGATGGCGTCGGCCTGCGCTCCCAGGGGCTTGCGCAGCAGCCTGGGGAGCGTGCCGCCGTTCTCCGAGGGCCGGTAGAGCGGCGGGTAGGACTCCACCACCCTCCTGGCGATGGCGTCCTTGAACGTGTCTATGAAACCTCCGAGGTTCATGTGAGTCGTCCTCCTTTTCCGTGGTGGGCCGGAGGACGACGCCGGGACCCGAGACGCACCACGCCCCCAGGTGGGGGACGTTTACGTGCGACGGGTCCCTGGAAACGTCCCCAGGCGGTTGCTTGAACGTGCGAGGCTCTGGGCCTCGTTTATGTGCGGCTCGCTGTGAGCCGTCTATGCCGCTTTCAGGGTCTCCCTGCGGGCGGCTTCGGCGGCCCTGTACTCGTCGTAGCAGCGCCCCGTCAGGTGGTACGCCTTCACCGGGGAGGCGAAGGCCCTGCCGTTCATGTCGATGTCCACCGAGGCGGTCTGCATGGCGGGCTCGCCGGGGGCGATGGGCTGCCCGCACCGGCAGCAGGGTTCGAGGGTCATGGTCGTCTGCATCTTCCTTGTCTCTCCTTCCTTTTCATGAGGGTCTTCTCTGGTCGTTCCGATGGAGCGAAGAGTGAGCCGGGCTAGGCGGCGATGTCCTCGATCTGCCCGTCGTCGAGATCGAGGGCCACCACGGTCGTCGTCAGCTTCTCCCGGTGGACCTCCTTCTCCGGGGCGTCCTCGACCAACACCATGTCCTTCGAGGTGCGGCCCTTGACCAGGATGCGCCTGTCGTCGGCTTCAAGGACCAGGTTGTTCAGGAAGCCCGCCGCCACCAGCATCGCCATGTGCCCCCGTCTGAGGGGCATCAGCGGGCGGGTCCGGTTGTCGTTCGCGGGCCAGAGGGTGTCGGTGATCTCCGTGCTGGTCCACAGCCCCGACCGCCGCGCCTCAGCCGCAGCGGCGACGGGATCGACGGTGCGGGTGGTGAACAGGATGTCGCCGCTCGGCGTGGTGGCGGGGCTGTACTCCGTGTAGGAGTAGGAGTTGCGCTGGGAGCGCAGCGGCTCCGGCTCCCCCACCGCCCACTCCAGCACCATGCTCTCGGCTGTGGCGTCGGGAACGGGGTCGGCCTTCCGGTAGCCCATGAGCGCCACCTGGTCGAAGACCTCCCGCTCAGGGTCGGGGAACGCCCAGCACCGCATCCGCCCGTAGTGGGTGGAGAGGTAGCGGGCCGAGACCGCGAGGCGCTGCCTGGGAACGATGAAGACCAGCAGGCCGCTCTCGGCCAGGTAGCGCGTCGTCTGGGTCAGGAAGGCGTGCTCCGTCCGCTTGTCCTCCGAGTCATAGTCATAGGGCGGGTTGAGCAGCAGCAGGCCGAAGGCGCCGTTCGCAATCGACGTTGCGAAGAGGTCGGCGGCCAGGGTGCGGTGGAGCCGCTTCTCGGCCTCCTCCGCCCGGTCCCGGTGCAGCTCCACGCCGTAGGTCTCGATGGAAATCGAGTTGGGCCGGTCGAGGTTCTCGGCCAGCCTCTGGAGCGCGTCCCCGGCCCCGCAGCAGGGGTCGAGGATGCGGAGGGTCTCCCGCCCCCGGTGGTAGGAGCCGGAGGGGGTGTGAATCAGCTCGGCGATCAGGTCCACCACCCGGTCGGGAGTCGGGTAGTAGCCCCCTTTGGCTTGTGCAGCGAGTCTCATGTCGTCTCTCCTTTCTTGGTGTCGTATGTCGTCGTGGAAGGTCCGTACCGGCAGGGTTCGGGCTGACAGAAGTAGCAGTCCCTCCTCGCCCCCGGCGGCGGCACGTAGTCCTCAACAGTCACTGCCTGGAAGATGACCTGGATGCCGCAGCTGCCGCAGTGGTAGACCTCCCCGGTGTGAATGTCCCTGTCCGGCTCCTCGACCTGCGCGAACCGCTCCTTGCAGTGTGGGCAGGTGAAGAACAACGTCTGCTCCGTCATGGTCCGTCTCCTCTCCCGCCGCGTCAGGCGGCGATTGCCAGGTCCTTGTGGCGAGTGTCGATGCCGACCACCTCTCCGACGCCCACGTTGCGCTGGTAGCACAGGACCTGGTGGGTGCCGATGCTCTCGGCGCAGGCGACGCAGAAGGCGGTGATGAGCTCGGCGTGGGCAGCGACGGTCATCCGCCGCACCAGCATCGAGCCGCCGTCCGGCAGTGTGTGGCGGTAGAGCTGGACCGAGGGGTCGCGCCGCTCCGCCTCCGTGGCGGGCCGGAAGAAATGGGGCTGCCCCGACCGGCACAGGTGCTGCGAGCCGTCGTGCTCGCAGTAGCGGCAGAGCCTGCCCCGTACTGGATACGGGGTCTTCCCGTCCGGGGAGAACCGCTGCCATGCCCCGTGATTGCGCTGTCCGCGCCGCTTGTTGTTGCGCTTGGCCCGCTTCAGCGTCCTATCCATCGGACGCCTCCCTGGGCAGCGTGAGCCTGCCCGACGCCACGGCGTCGGACAGGTCGTCCCGCAGCTTCTTGGCCTTGGGGGAGCACCGGTAGGCCGAGACGCCCACCGACTGGAGCGGGACTATCTCCTCCTCTTCGATGCCCCGCTCCCAGAGCCAACCGGCCCAGGAGCCGTGGAGGGGCAGCGGGCTGCGCTTGTCGAGGAACCGGTGGTGCAGCGCCGGGGCCTCCTCCTCCGACTGCGCCAGCAGGAGGAAGGAGTCCTTCTCGTAGCCGTATTCCGCCGTTTTCGTGTAGACGAGCGCGTGCCAGCCGCCGGTCGCCGGCAGGCGGGCTATCTTGGTCGTCCAGGTGCCAATGGTCTCGTACGGGATGATGCACCGCTGGTAGCCGCCTTGGAGCGCCATGCCGTCGGCGCCCCGGATGATGTGGGCAACGTCCGGGGGCTGCTTGAGGAGCGACGCCCAGATCGCCTTGAGCGCCGTCTGGGAGCCGACCATCGAGACGAACCAGAGGCCGTCCGTCCGGTCGTCGCGGGCGAAGGCGTCGGCGGTGGCGTTGAAGCCGCCTGCGCTTATCGTGAACAGGTCTTCGGGGTCTATGGTGTGAGTCGCGAGCATTGCGACCTCCTTGCGGGTGGATTGAGAGCGAAGCGCTGGGGAGCATGTCCCCCGCGTGAGAGCCTGACGGCGTGGACCGTCAGGACATGAGGCCCCGTTCCTTGAGGCTGACGAACCGCTCGCCGCCGATGACGATGTGGTCCAGCAGCTCGATGTCCAGCAGCTTGCCCGCCTGGACCAACTCGCGGGTGAGGGCCGCGTCCTCGGGGCTGGGCGTCGGATCCTGGCTGGGGTGGTTGTGGCTGACGATGATGCTGGGGACGGCCTCGATGACCGCCGGGCGGAAGACCTCGGCGTTCCTCACGATGGCCGAGGACACGTTGCCCTGGTAGACGACCCGCTGGCCCACCACCTGGTTCTTGGTGTTCAGCAGCAGCACCCGAAGCTGCTCCTGGGCCAGGCCGGACATCTCCGGCCCCAGCAGCCTGCGCACGTCTTCGGGGCAGTTGATGGAGGGCGGGTCCTCCGGGCCTTCCGGCCTGGTCTCCACGTCGTAGCGGACCGCCAGCTCCCCCAGCAGGCTCAGGTTGATGCGGAGCGCGTTCAGCAGAACGGCGTCCTTGGTGTAGGTCTTCTTCCTGGTCATGTCGGCCTCCTTGCGTATCGGTTAGAACAAGAGCGGGGCCGCCCCCTGTAGATGGAAGCGGCCCCGTGGCGCGCCTTCGAGAAGGCGTCGCTATGCGGTTGTGGGACTAGAAGGGAGAGGCGCCGACCGGCTGCTCGATGTCCGAGGCGTCGCCGTTGCCGTTCCCGCCCTTGGAGTCGAGGAACACGACCTCGGAGGCGTGAATCTCGGTGCGGTGGCGGCGCTGGCCGTCGTCGCCTTCCCAGGAGTTCTGGACGAGGCGGCCCGCGACGTAGACGCGCTGGCCCGTCCCGACGTACTGGTTCACGGCCTCCGCAGTGGCGCCCCAGACCACGATGTTGTGCCAATCCGTCTCGTTCTCGGCGTCCTTGCGGTAGCGGTCCGTCGCCAGCCGCAGCTTGGTGACGGCGGTGCCGCCGGGGGTGTACTGCATCTCGGGGTCGGTCCCAACCCTGCCCAGAAGCTCGACTTTGTTGATGGTGCGTGACATGTGATTCTCCTTGTGTGTGAAGTGGCGCGGTCTTGCCGCGCCCGTTTGAATGAGAGCGGGGCCGACTCCCCATTAGAGGGAAGACGGCCCCGTCCTGCGCTCCCGCCAGGGGGAGCGTCTAGGTGTTCACCCGCACGTACTCCGACTCGCTCTCGGTGACGATCTCGGCCCGGACCTCCGGGTCGAGGGCCTCGTTGAGCCTGCGGTGGTTCACCGAGTACCTGGTGGAGCTGACGAGGGTGACCGTCCGGCCCCCCACCGTCGCCTTCGAGTCACCCTGGCGGCGCATCCACGCCTTCAGGGTGTCCAGCGCGGCCCGCTTGGCCTTCTCCGGCTCCTTGATGGACTCCTGAGCCTCTGCGTAGGCCGCCACCGCGTCCCGTGCCTCTTCGTCGCTCACCTCCTCTGTCTCTGTCTCGTTCTCCGTCTCTTCGCTCGCTTCCGCCGTTCCCGGCAGGCAGACCGCCAGGAACGGGCAGCTTCGGCACTGCCAGCTGGTCGCGGAGAAGTCCCGCTCCGGCAGCGCGTCGGGGTCAAGCCCGCTACGGACGTGGTGAGCGGCAAGCTCACCGAGCCACTCGCTGGCGTCCTGCAAGGCCCTCTCCAGCCGTGCGGCGGGAATCCGCTCCCAGTCCCAGGTGCGAGCCCCCGTGTCCATCGTGGCGATCACGGCGTCCCGCAGGTCGCCGAACTCGCCGAGCGAGTAGAGGGCGGCCTGGGCCACCGACGCCGGGTGGCTGCGCTCAGCTCCCAGCGTCCGCCAGCGCTTGAACGCCTCCGGTCCCCGCGTCTTGATCTCGACGACCATCGGGTCGCCGAAGACTGGGGCATCGGGCTCTCCCTCGAAGAGGAAGAGTTGAGGGGGCGCTTCGCCCGGTTCCACCGGCATCCGCACCGTGCCGTCGGGGTGGCCGGTCACGATCATGTTGGGGCCTACCCTCACCGCCACCTGCTTCGGGTCCTGCGGGTCGGGCGCGTCCACCTTCCAGCCAGCCCGCTCCATCGCCCGCACCACCACCGGCTCCAGGGCGTTGCCCGCCTCCATCGCCGTCAGCGACTCCTCGCTGGGGGGATTCGTGGGCTCACAGCCCGTTGCGGCGTACCAGAGGGCGCGGCGACAGCCCAGGGCTGACGATGCCCGCACCTCCATGTTGCCGTCGTCGTCGAACCGCGCCGAAGGGCGGGAGAAGACCTCCGCCCGCTCGTCAATCGTCGTTACCATCGTCGTCGCCTCCTTCCTGTAAGTGAGAAGCGGGGCAGCCCCCGAAGGAGACAGCCCCGCCTCGATACCGTTGTCCTGGCCGTTCATGCGGCCGCTTTCATCTCAATCGCCGCCTCTTGCGCCGTCTCCGCCTCTCTCTCCTCTCTGGCCTTCAGGTGGGCCTTGAGGATGTGGGCGATGCCGTCGCCGAGTCCGAGCACCGCGACGCTCTTGCCGTCCGGCATCATGTTGAAGAAGGGCTGCATCTCCTGAATCCCCCGGCACTGGTCAATCACCTCTTCGAGGGGCGTCCCCCTCCGCAGATGCAGGGAGATCAACCGGCAGGCCAGCTCCGTAACGCCATGCTGGAAGGAGCCGCCCTTTCCCAGGTAGCCGAAGACCTCGAAGGGTTCGCCGTCATCGTCCACGGAGACGGTGACGAAAAGACTGCCCATCTCCGTTTGCAGCTTCGTCGTCGTGCTGGGAAGGCTGCGGGGCCTGGGCCGTGTCGTCGCGGTCATGGCCTGCCCCCTTCCGCACGGCAGAGCGGGAGCGTCCGGCTGCACTCGACGGCCTTCAGCTTCCCGTAGGCCCGCACCATCTCGGCGTCGCCCACGAAGGACTCGGCCTCGATGCGGGTGTCGAACCGCCCGAACGGGTCCGTCCCGAAGCCGCCCCGGTAGGCGACGGCGTGGTAGTGGATGCCCGGCGGGCAGTCACGGAGGTGCGGGAGCGCCGGGGCGTAGCGGTCGAAGTAGCCCGCCACCTTCAGCGCCATCTCCCTCTCGTTGTCGTCGCCCAGGCCGAGCAGCGTCCTGACGATGGGCTCCTCGCAGTCCTCCTCGGCGAAGGTGGGCGTGAACATGGCGGCCCGCACGCAGGCGGGGATTGCGGCCCACCGCTCGCGGCTGAGCTTCAGCCCGCCGTGGCTGGGCGTCCAGACTCGCCAGACGCCCTCGGCCAACTCCTCGATGTCGTGTGTCCAGCCCCAGGGTGTGCTTACCAAGGTCTCAGTCGTTGTCATGGCTCGTTGCCTCCTTGTCCTGTAATGAGAGAGCGGGACAGCCCCCCGAAGGAGACAGCCCCGCTCTCGATTCCGAACCGGATTGACCGGCAGACTAGGCGGCCTGGGCCTGCTGCATCTGCCGGAGCTTGTTGGCGGCGGCTTCCACCAGCGGCCCGAGCTCGGTGCCGTCCAGGTCGTCGATGCTCTTGCCCGTCCGGTCGACGACGGCGCTCCGCACCTGGTCCTCGTCGAGACCCTGCTCGGCGGCGATCTCGATGAGCCGCTTCCGCAGCTTTTCGATCTGGGACTCATTGCGGCCCTTGCCGTTGGCCTGGGCCTGCCCGGACCTGCCGTTGGACGGGGCGGGGACCCGCTGCGGTTGCGGCGAGTTGCCGACCTGCGGCTGGTCCCCGTAGAAGCCGTTGCCGAACTGGACGCCGAAGCTGCGGAACGCCCGCTTCATGCCGTCGGTCACGGCGGCTTTCATCGCCGTGTCGTGGCCGTCGAAATTGTCCTCGGCCACCGGGTGGACGCCGAGGTCGGTGCGGGGCAGAGCGCCCGCCACGGAGACCCGCACCGGGGCGCTGTAGCCCTGTTCCACCTTCACCTCGCCGGTCTGGGGATTGACTGTCTCGATCCGGCGCAGGGTCACGTCTCCGGCCAGCTCGTAGCCCCACCCTCCGTATCCGAATATGAGGTTGGCCTGGTCGATGACGGCGTGGCCTTCGAGGTAGTCGAAGGACTTGCCGCCGCGCCCCTTGCGCTGGGAGACCAGCGCGGGGTCGATGGGCTGGCCGAGCGCCTGGGTGACGGCGGGCGAGAGCCCGTCCCAGAGCAGCTCGTGCTCACTGACGATGGCGGCGTCGGGCTTGTGGCCGTTGCCGTTCCGGGCGACGACCGCGGTGTCCTTGTGGACGCCGTTCGCGCTCCCGTGTCCGTTGTTGCTTCCGTTCTTGTTGAACATCTCGATCTCCTTCTTATCTGTGTGGTGTGTTCCTGTAGCGAATGGCCGATGGGCGGGTTCCCTCTATGGGAAGCCGTGCGCGGGCGAAGCCCGTCGTGAAATGGGCATAGCACCTCCTGGGCGGTGAGAGTGGGAGTGGGAATGAAGCGAGCGGGGTAGCCCGCTGGGGAGCGGTGGGGAGCCGCTAGCGGGCGGAGCGAGCCGCCTGAGCCAGCAGGCGGAGGAAGGCAGCCCGTCCGTGGGGGAGGGCCGCAAGCTCGGCCACGTCGCCGACGCCGGGGGGAAGGGTGACGGCGGCGGCCCTGCGTCCGAGCAGGGTCCGAAGCCGCTCCGTCGCCTCAAGTCCCGCGTCGTCGCCGTCGAAGGCGAGGAAGACGCGGGGGCAGCCCCGGAGGGCCGAGGCGACCCGCTCCATGCCCTGGGTGCCGAGAGCGGCGCAGGATGGGAGGCCCCATCCGGTAAGGGCGAGCCAGTCGAACAACCCCTCGGCCACGACCGCCCAGGACGGAGCAGGGCCGAGACGGCCGAGACCCAGCACCGGCTTGGGGCC
The DNA here is from genome assembly GCA_965219425.1 of Dehalococcoidia bacterium. Classification (GTDB taxonomy): domain Bacteria; phylum Chloroflexota; class Dehalococcoidia; order Lucifugimonadales; family Australimonadaceae; genus S5-327. The sequence goes on along the minus strand of OZ244741.1, from coordinate 1,535,277 downwards.
GGGGAGGGCCTGGAAGCGGGGAGTCCGGTCGGGATCGACCGCCCGCCCGGCGAGCCAGCGGACGAGGCCGCCTGCCTGCCCCGTACTCGATACGGGGTCGGGGACGACGACCATGCCGGCGAACCGCTCCGCTCCCCGCTCCATGAACAACCCGGAGCCCCTGATGCGCTTCTCGGAGAAGCCGAGGGACTCCAGGGCCTGCCGCAGCCCGTTGCCCGGCGAGTAGCCGAGGCCGAGGCGGGCTGCGGCGTCCGGGCCGACGCCCCGCGAGGCCAGGTACGCCCGCGCTTCTGAGGAACGCCGGAGAGTACCGGCGTAGAAGCGCCCCGCCGCCGTCAGGAGGGCGGGGTCCCGTGGAGGCAGCGCGGCGGACTTACGCCGCGTTCCGGCTGGACGAACAGCAGACCGGGGCGCAAGCCCTGGGCTGCCGTCCAGCCGCGCGATGGCCTCCGGCAGCGACAGCCCCTCGGACTGCTGGATGAAGTCCAGCACGTCGCCGCCGAGTCCGCAGCCGAAGCAGTAGAAGCGCTCCGAGTCGCCGTACACCGTGAAGCTGCCCTCAGCCTCGTCGTGGAAGGGGCAGACGCCCTGGCGGACCCTGCCCCGTCCCCTGAGCCGCACGCCTGCGGCTTCCACCGCGTCGCCCAGGGGATGCCGGGCCTTCAGCGCGGGGATGTCCACGCTGGCCGTGACCATCACGCACCTCCGGTCAGGGGACGCAGGCCCCGGAGGCTGCGCCCCGAGACGACCTTGCCCGGCCGCCAGCGCATCCCCAGCACCGCCGCGACCTCCAGCGTCCCCCCGTCGCCGGTGGGAACCAGCGCGGCGGCCCGGCCCGTGCCCTGGCTGTAGACCAGGGCGCCGCGGCCGCCGAACCGCCGCTTCACCAGCTGCGTCCACTCGGAGAAGGCCCACCGGACCTCCTTCGTCTCCGCTTGCGCCGCGTCCACGCCGGCGAGGACCGCCAGCGCACCGTCGACGTCCCCCGCCTGCCTGAGCCGCCGGGCCTCGTGGATCGAGCGCACCGCGCCCGCCTCCGTCGTCTCCGCCGATGCCGTCTGTGTTGCCGTTCCCGGCTCCTCATCCCTGAACCCCATCGCAGCGAAGAGCTGGTCGACCAGTTCCTCCAGGCTGCGCCGGGGCCCGTCCGCCGAGTCCATCGTCCGATTGCCTGCTACCAGTGTTGCCGTCGTCATCGTGCACCTCCTAAGTGCCTTTGCTTTGTTGCCTTGCCGATTGCGCCCGCTTGCGGGCAAAGAAGAAGGGCCGCCCCCGGATGGAGACGACCCTTTGCGTGTTGGGATGGGTTGTGAGGGAGCCGGAGGCCCCATCGTCAGCGACGACGGACCCTCCCTACCGGACGCCGGGGCATGAACCGCCTGAGCAGCAGCGCCCCGATGCCCAGCCCGACGAGGTTCAGGAAGAAGAGCTCGAGGTCAAGAGTCAGCAGCGGCGCCGCAATGACCAACGCGATCACCGCAGGCGCCACGACCCGCCTCTGCTTCCACCAAGGCCGCTTCTCAGGGGCCTTGACCGCCGCGTCGACCACCGGTTCGTAGGCCGTCCAGATGGGCAGCCCGATGAGCGCCTCCAGCTCGGTGATGACCACGCCGGCCGAGCAGCCCCCGGTGTGACAGCGGGTTTCAATGCCGTTGCCGTCCGGCCGCTGCCGGAACGCCAGCCCGTCCGACTTCCCGCCGTGACAGACCGCCGTCGTCGTCCAGAACCAGCCCCGCTCGAAGCTGACCCGGTGCGGCAGCAGGTTGGCGATCCTGAGCGCGCTCGGTCCCGTGTACCGTTCCTGTGTCCGTGTTTCGTCCATGCCTGTGTACCTCCTTTGCTGATTGCTATGCCGTTGCCGTTGAACCCGTGACTCCGTTCCGAAGACGCACCCCGCCCACGGTCGCATGGCGAACGCGGAAGACGGAGAGGGGTGAAAGAAGACGCAGCTCGACCAGGGTGGATAGCGTCAGGGGGGAAGCTGCGAGACGTGAAGCGGCCAGCCTGCTTCTCAATTGCAGACCGGCGCGTGTCGAAGCTGCGGCCCTGACTGTCAGTCAGCCGTGCCGCAGACATGAGGAACCGGCCGGAGCGAAAGACGCACTCCGACCAGCTTGCTTGGGAAGAAGCACAGGGAGCGCTCCGTTCCCGGTGTCCGACGGATGAAGCGATCAACCCCAGCCACCGAACGAACGCCCGACGGATGAAGCGATCAGCTCCAACCGCCAGACAGGTGTCCTGCGGGTGAAGGACCAACGTCAAACTTCACCCGATGGACGTGGACCGAGGACGAAGGACCAGTGTCAAACTCCGTCGATTCGGCCCGTGCTGGTTGCGAAGGACCAACGTCAAACTCCGCAGTGGCCAGCATTCCCTCGTGGGCAACTCTAAGGTCAACCCGTGCAACAGGGATCACGCACCCAGGTTTCTATGGTCGGAAACCTTGGAGAAAGCCAAACAGTGCGTTCATTATTACCGCAACCGAAACCCGATGTGAAGGCCTTTGGGGCGTTGCCGCCCAGATCGTTCGATTTAGGTCATGTTTAGGTCATATTTAGTTCCACAAAAGTTCACATCGAGCGTCCGGCAACCCGCCACACATTCGCCCCGGTCACTTCCACCACTGGCCGAACGAAGCGAAGCGCCCGACCTTGCGCAGAAGCTCCCACTTTCTCAGCGCTCTCCGCGTGTCGAAGAGCGCCGTCCTGCGCCAGCTGACCTGCCCGCTCCGGTCGAGGCCCCGCAGCGGCTGCTTCTCCGGCGGAAGCGTCATCCCGTGCTCTTCGAGCAGGGCCAGCTCCACGACCAGCAGACGCTCCTGGGCCGTCAGCCAGTCGAAGCCCCCGCCCTCGTTGGGGTGCGTGTCCTTCAGCTCCCGCCACTCGACGATGAGCGGCCACGCATCGCCGAATATCTCCTCGTCGTCGTCGGCCGGCTCCCGGGTCGCCAGGTCGGGGTACTCCCGCCGCATCGACGGCTTCGTGGGAGGCTTCCTGTCCGCCCGCGTCGCACTTGGTTCCGCATCACCTGAACCATCCTGGGATGGACCGGCGCCGGCCTGACCGGCCCCGGTCCCCTGGCCGCCGTCCCGCCGCAGGGCCGCCACCTCGCCCTCGATGCCGGAGAGACGCCTGCGCACCTCCTTGCCCAGCTCCTCGTGCCCCTCCTCAACCGCCTGCAATCGCCCTTCGAGCTCCTCGTTGCGCCTGCGCTGCCGCTCCGCCGCAGAGCCGACGCCCTCCTGCAACGCCCGCTCCAACGCCTGGCGCACCCGCCGGGTCAGCTGCCCGGTCGTGGCGCTGTCCGTCACCGTCTGCGGGTCGATCTCCAGCACCCGCGCGGCGCCCTTGTACCCCTTGTCCCGCACCAGCTCTTGCAGCAGCGCCATGAGCCGCATGTGGTAGACGTTCTCCACGTCCTTGCTGCTTTCGATGCCGTGTTCGGTAGTTTTCATGGCAATTTTCTCCTTCTCAAGAATTGCCCTCAGCTTTGGACCGGTTTCGACCAACGTCTCCGACCAGCGTCATGCACCCCCACATCCACCGCAGATTACGCCCGGTTTTCCAACCGACCCGCCGCATTACTGCCGTGTTTACACCCCCACATCCAGCGAATTTCTGCGCCGGGAACCGGAACCCGCCCTTTCAACAAAGTGTTCACTGTTTACCTCCTGTAGGGGGGTGATTTACCCCTGTTTCAGCTTGCCCACGACCCGACTGACGACTTCCCGACAAAAGTCACTTTCCTGTACACCCCCATTACTGCATGTCCGAGGCCGAAATCCTAGCGCCCTGAAAGGCACATCATCTGATAAGACTTTCAGGTAGTTTCCACCCGTAATTCACTCGTTCACACTCTCTGCCGAGCGATGCAATCGAACGCATCGCAGCAAGACGCAGAGAGGTGAACGAGTTGGCGCTGAAATCGAAACTCCGGTCTTTCAGGCGGTTTATTCCCCTGTCAGCTGCGCTGCTCCTGGCGGCGCTCCTGGCGATCCCCGCGAGCAACATCGCCCTGGCCCAGACGCCGCCCGACGAGTTGACCCTCGTCAACGCCGACCGGGACTTCGTGGAGCGCAAGAAGGGCGGCGAGTTCGTCGCCCGGCCCATCTTCGACAGGGAGATCGCAACCCTCTTCTACGCGGTGAGGGACGCCGACACCGGCGATTGGATAAGCGCCATGTACCGGGTCAGCGGCGGGGAGAAGAAGCGAAGCGACGGCTGGGAGTACTCGTGGGAGTACCCCGACGCCGACGACCACCCCGACCTCGACCGCGACCGGGCCTACCTGCTGGTGATGCTGGCCGTCGCCGAGGACGGCAAGAGAGGCGACTTCTACGCCGTCGTCCCCATCCACGAACCCGGCCGCATCTGGGACAAGATTCTGTCCGCCCTCAACCCCGGACGCTGGGCGAGGGCCTTCGCCGGCTGGATGATCGAGGGAGTCCACGGGACGCTCTGCGGCGTCGTTGAGCGGGCGTCGGGCGAGGACGCCGACAACTGCGGGGGCGGCTAGCCCATGAGCGACATCCTCACCGGCACCCCTCCCGACCTGACCTACGCCCACGAGCTGGTGCGCCAGGCGTGGATGGTCGTCTGGGCCATCACCTCCGGCGCCCTGGTCGTCATCCTCGGCTGGATGGGCCTCAGCCTCATCGTCTCCGAGCACCTGGGACGCCAGCAGGCGGGGTGGCGGGAGATGGTCCCCCGCCTCGTGCTCGGCCTGGTCGCCGCCGCATCGTCCCTCTGGTGGTGCGCCCTGGTCCTCGACGTGGCCGACGCCGTGTCGGGCTTCATAGCCGTCTCCCTCAACGTCACCCCCGGAGACCTGCTCAGGGCTCCCCTCGACACGTTCCTCAGAGCCGTGCAAGCCGGGAGCGTGGGCATGGCGCAGCTCCTGGCCCTGCTCTACCTGGTCTACGGATTCTTCGTGCTCTACGTCATCGTCCAGATGGTGCTGCGCCTAGCGTTGATCGACATCCTTCTGGCACTTGCCCCCATCGCGCTCGGGCTGTGGATATTGCCGCACACGGCGGGATGGGGCCGGCACTGGCTCAAGCTCTTCATGACCACCGTGTTCCAGCAGGCGGTGCAGCTCATCGCCCTGGCCCTGGGAATCGGCTTCCTCAACGAGTTCGCGTCGGTCGCCGCCTTCGAGCCGGTGCAGGACCTGATCTGGAAGCTGCTCATGTCCCTGGCATTCGTCTACATGGCGACCCGGGTGCCTTCCATGTTGGGCAACGCCGGGACCTTCGACTCCTGGCTCTCGATGCTCTACTTCGGCATGAACCTGCCCTCGTCGATGGTGCGCTCTGCGAAGACCATCGGGCTGATGAGCGGGGCCGCAGGTGGGCCGGGAGGCATGGCGGTGGGAGCGATTGCTGCCAGCGCGGGGGTGTCGGCGGCGGGCAGCGGCCTCAGCTCAGCGGCCTCGATGGCGACCCCATCGGCAGGCGGAGACGGCGGCGGCGAGCCCCGGAGCAGCGGGGAGTAGCCCGACCGAGACAACGAAATCACACAGGCGCGGACGAGACCCGCGCCGACCAATACCACGACGGAGGAGCCGCGATGTGCAGGTAACGGAGCTTACGAACACCGACCGGTAGAGACGAGCGGAACGCTCGACAAGCAAAGAGGAGTGAAACGAATGGAACAGCTGACACAGACCATATCGAACCTGGTGGGCATCCTGCTGGGCGTCGTGGGCGCGGTGGGCGTCGGCTTCTTCATCTACGGCGCGTACCTGTACCTGACGGCATCGGGAGCGCCCCACCAGATGGAGCGAGGCAAGAGCGCAATGATGACCGCCCTGGCGGGCATCGTGCTGGCCCTGGTCGCCTACGGCGTCGTGGAGCTGGTGATGAACGCCGTCGTGGACCCGGGAATCGAGATCGACGACGTGCTGCCCGAACCGCAAGCGCCGGACGCGGCAACCCCAACGAGCTAGGCGGACGTGAGGAAGGAGGAACAGAACATGAGAGAACACGAGGTCCCCACTCACGTCCAGGCCGAGGACAGGGTGCTGCTGGGGTTCACCTTTCCGCAGATCGTGGCGGTGACGGCGGTGTGCGCCATCTCCTACGGCGCATACCGCTACGCCCCCGTCGGCCCCTCCGAGGTGCGCATGGCCCTGGCCGTCGTCCTTGGGTTGGTCGGCATCGCCATGGTCGTGGGGAAGATAGGCGGTCGGCGGCTGCCTCTGGTGGCCGCCGACCTGCTGAAGTACCGGCTGGGGGCGCGGCTCTACGCCGGGCCGGTGTCCCAGCTGGTGAGGAGCGAGCCGCCCGCGCCGGCGCAGCCGGTCAGGAGCGGCCCCGGCCCGCTGAGTCTGATGGCGAAACGCGCCGGACGCGGCCTGGGAAGGCTGCGCAAGAGCAGGAAGACCCGCAAGAACAAGGAGCGCCGCAACGGGCGCATGCGCTGGTTCGGCAAGCGCAGGGGGAAGGACGGAGGGAGCGGCCAGCGTCACGACCACAGGGCCGAGACCCTTCAGAGCAGACGAAGGAAGCCCCGCGTGGGTTGGGTTCCGGTGGTGGCCCTGGCCGTCCTGATGGCGGCCGCGACGGTGCCCCAGGCGGCGCTGGCCGACGACCACGAGCCCTGGCGGGACGAGATCGACTTCGAGGTCACCGAGCCGGTGGAGGGACGCCGGATATTCGTCGAGGCGCTCACCGTCTCCGGCGACCGGGCCGCCGTAACCCTGAGAGCAGCCACCAACATCGACCTGCGCGTGAGGGCATACGGCGGCCCGGAGGGGAGCTGGCTGCGCTTCTGGGGGTCGGCGTCCCTGGCCGAGGGGGAGAGCATCGACTACTCCCTCCCCCTCCACGGCCCGGCGCCGTCCTTCACCGTCTCGTGGGAGGACACCCTCGGCCAGGCCGGGGCCTTCACCTTTGAGCACGAGAACATCCCGTACCCGCTTCCCGAAATCGACGGGGAGCTCTGCAAACTGAGAATCACTTCCCTGGGCTGGACGCCGGGGGCGGTCACGGGCGTCGTCGAGTCGGAGTGCGCCGACGCCGTCGAGGAGGCGGTCGACCTCCAGACGGTGGCCGGACACCAGAGCATCAGCCAGACGGCGCTCATGGACGCCCAGGTCACGGCGGTCACGGGAACCGTCGCCGCTGCGACCGGCGCGTCCCATGCGAGCATCGCTTTCGTTCCCGACGGCGAGACCCGCTTCCGGCTCCCGGTCGGAGCGGGCGCGGCCGTCCACACCGTCACCATCGAGGCTGACATTGAGGCCGCGCTCAGCATCGCCATCCCCCCGCTGACGCAGCTCACCCACCACCCGGAGCGAGTGGAGCAGGTCACCAGGACGGTTCACCTCCATCGCCCGGGGGACAGCGACTACGACAGCCAGACGGTGACCGTGACCAACGAGGACGGCACCACGGAGTCCGCCACCGCAACGGCCTACGCCTACGTCCCCAGCGCCACCATCGCCAGGCAGGTGACGGTGGACGTCCTGCACAAGGAGCACGTGAAGGCCGAGGTGATCGAGCGCTCGCCCATCTCGGGCAGCCGCGAAGAGGGCATGACGTTGGAGTCCGCCGTGGGGTCCGACGACCCCTACGAGGCCCTGGCGCTGCCGGAGCCCGAGCCGGAAGACCCGCCCGCCGAGCAGGAGCCCGCGGACGGGCTGCAGGGCTGGTTCGACCTGCTGGGATGGGAGTGGCCCTGGTGAGGCGGGCGCTGACGGCGACGCTTCTGGCCGGGGTCGCGCTGGCGACGACCGGCGCGGCCCCGGACACGAAGGAGGCCATGCTGGAGCAGTTCGACCGCGTGCTCACCGCCATGTCCTACGCCGCCGCCGGACTCGCCGTCTTCGCCATCGTCTGGGCCGGATTCGCCCTGATGGCCGAGGGAGGCGAGGAGCGCGGCGGGGGCCGGGCCAAGGCCGCCGTCGCCCTGGCGGTGGTCGGCCTGGTCCTGGTGCTTTCGGCCAAGGGCGTGGCCGCGCTGCTCAGGAGCGGCCTCGTCCCCTTCCCAACCCCATAGAGCAAAGGAAGCTACGGAATTGAAGAAGCTGATTGAACGAATCACGAGGCTGAGAGCGGGGAGCGCCCCGGACGGGGCCGTCGCTCCGCCGGCAATGCCGGAGGGCGGACTCCCCACGGAGCCGGAACCCGGCGCAACGACGGAAACCCCGGCCCCCAAGCCGCCGCCGGACCTGCCCCTGTTCTTCATGCTGTCGCACCTGGACGACGACGGCCCGGTGCGACTGGACGGGGTGAAGCTCGGCGTCTGCGAGGTGATGGGCCTGGAGATAGACGAGCCGAAGCTGGGAGCTTTCGCCGGGGCGCTCAACGCCCTGGACTTCCCGGCGCAGCTGCTCGTCAGACAGCACCCGCCGCGCCTCGGACCAATGAGGGACAAGCTGGAACAGGCGCAGCCGGAGGACCTTCCTCCGCAGACCAGGGCCGCATCCGAGTCCCTTGGGCGTCTGCTCACCGACCTTGAGGCCCGCGACGGCATCCTCGACCGGCGCTTCTACGCCGTGTGCGAGTTCGGGCGCATCGACGACCTTCGCGGCCTGCTTGCAAGAGCGGGGCTTTCCGTCCACCTGCTGAAGGGCAGGCAGCTCCGCATGTTCCTGGTGGCCGCAACTCTCGGCGGCTCCCCCTCCGAGTTCGACGAGGAGAAGCCCGTCGAGGTGGAGATAGGCCGCCGGGACGTGCGCGTCGGAGACCGCCTGGTCCGCTCCCTCCACCTGGGCAAGTGGCCCCGCTCCCTGGCCCCCGGCTTCCTCCAGGGGCTGATGTCGGCGGGAGCGCCGATGGACCTGTCCGTCCACGTCGGCCCGATACCGGCGGAGCAGGCGGCCCGCACCCTTGAGTGGCAGAAGGTCCGCTTCGAGTCGGCCCAGTCCCTGTCATTCAAGCGGGGCCGCACCATGTCGCCCGAGGCGGAGATCGCCCTGGAGGACATCACCCGGCTGCGCGACGAGGTGCAGCGGGGCAGGGAGCGGCTGTTTCACTCCTCCCTGTCGGTCACGCTCCATGCCAAAGACGAGGCGTCGCTCAGGGAGATGACCCAGCGGGCAAAGGCCCACTTCGGCGCGACGCTCGGCAAGCTGGACAACCTGGCCTTCCGCCAGCGCGAGGGGCTGCTATCGACCCTGCCCCTGGCCCTGAACGCCGTGGCCGAGTGGCGCAGCCTGGACACTTCCAGCATCGCAAGGCTCTTCCCCTTCTCGCCGCCCGACCTGGACACCCGCAGCGGGACCCTCTACGGCATCGACATGCGGGCCTGCTCGCCGGTGGTCTACGACCCCTGGGACGGGACGCACCTGAACGCCAACACGGCCGTCCTGGCAAGGTCGGGAAGCGGCAAGAGCTTCGCCACCAAGCTGGGAGTGCTCAGGGGATTGACCAGGGGCATCACCGCCTACGTCATCGACCCGGAGGGCGAGTACGCGGACATGGCCCGCGCCGCCGGAGGCCGCGTTCTTTCTCCCGGCGTGCCGGGCGAGGGCATGAACCCCTTCGTCATCGAGCGGGGCGACTCCGAGGAGATGCTGCAACGCATCGGCAGCCTCAGACGGCTCATCGAGGTGATGGTGGGCGAGAGTCTCGGCGCGGAGCGCAGGGCCTCCCTCGACCACGCCCTGGCCGGCTACTACGCAAAGCCCAGGGAGCGCACCGGCTTCCGCGACTTCTACAAGTATCTGCAAGAAGACGAGGCGGGAGACCCCGCTCTCGCAAGGCTGCTCAGGCCCTTCGCCACCGGCAGCCTCCGCCACCTGCTCTCCGACGAGGGCGACGACCTGCTGGGCAGCGAGGCCCTGGTCACCGTCTTCGACCTGCGGCTCTTGGAGCCGGAGCTCCGGCCCGCCGCCGCGATGGTCTGCACCGAGACGGTGTGGGCCGCCGCCGCCCAGGACCCCAAGCCCCGCCTGCTGGTCGTGGACGAGGTGTGGTCGATCATGCAGCACCCCGAGGGCGCGGCCTTCATGGTCAGCATGGCCAAGCGCGCCCGCAAGCACCGCCTGGGGTTGCAGTTCATCACGCAGGACGTCCAGGACCTCCTCTCCGAGGACACGTCGAGAACCATCACCGGCCACTCCGGTAGGGCGCTCCTCCAGAACGCCGCCTTCAAGCTGCTCCTCCAGCAGGACGCCGCCGCCATCGGCACCGTCGGCGACGCCTTCGACCTGCCCGAGGACCTCCAGCGATGGCTGCTGTCCTGCCCCAGGGGAGACGGGCTGCTGCTGGCAAGAGGCCAGCGATTCCCCGTCCGCATCGAGGCCACGCCGGAGGAGACGGCGGTCATCGAGTGGCGGCCCGGACGCCATTAGAGAAAGGAATGACACCTATGAAGCTGAACACGAAGAACCTGCTGTTCGGGGACGACCGGGACAAGAAAAGTCCCGTGCTGCTGGCGGTGACGCCGCCCAGGACGGGGGAGCGCACCCTGCTCGGCGTCGAGAACCTCCTCCAGTCCATCGCCGTCCCCGAACCCTTCTCCCTGGAGCTGACCGGGGACATGGACGGCGTGACCCTCATGGCCCGCTGCCTCGACGACCGGGTGGTGCGAGCCCAGCTCTCCGCCCACTACCCACAGGCTCGGATACAGAAGGTTGACGAAGAGGACGACCCCCTGCGCCTCGAAGAAGGCGAGCAGGCGTGGGCCGTCACACTGCGGGCCGACGGCCCCGAGTACGTCCCCCTGCGCACATTCAGGGACGACGACCTCCTCGACCCCGGCTCCGACCCCCTGATAGCCCTCATGGGCGCTCTTTCGGCCCTGTACGAGGGTGAGCGCGTGGTGGCGCGGCTGATGCTGCGCTCCCTGGGACCCGACTGGTCGCAGCCCCACATGGAGAAGGCCCACAAGCGGCCCGGCATGGAGCCGAGGGAACCCGCCTACACCTACCAGACCAAGCCCCTACAGATGGACGGCGTGACCATGGCCGTCCTCGGCCTGGGCGCTCTCGCCGCGCTGAAGGGCTACCTGTGGGTGCAGGACGGTGAGATATGGAAGGCCGCAGCCCTGGGCACGGTTACGGCTCTCGGGCTGGCCGTGGGCAGCTGGGCCTGGTGGCGGTGGAAGAAGGCCCGAAGCCGCGTTGAGGACCCCATCCTGATACAGGAGAAGGTCTCCCGCATCGCCTTCGACGCCGAGCTCCAGATCGTCGCCGTCCTGCCCGCCGACACCGGGCAGCCAAGGGCCAGGGAGCTTCTCGGTCCGGTGACTGCCGCCTACCGTCACTACGACAACCCCGCGGGCGCCCGTTTCAAGGTGAGCCGCGTGCGCCCCGCCGTGCCCGATGCGCAGACGCTCCACCCGCCGGGCCCCGGCCTGTTCGGCAAACGCAGCGTCCTGGGGGTGCGCGAGATCGCCGCCCTGTGGCACCCGCCCGGCGCCGGAGACGAGACGCCCCTGGTGGAGCGGTCCGGCGCGAGGGCGCTCAGCCCCTCGGCCAAGGGCACCAGGGGCGGCGCGCTGGTGGGCGACACCACCGCCGGCGCCAAACGGGAGATCCGCTTCCCGGACGACCTGCTCAGGCGTCACCACCTCTACGTCGCCCGCACCCGCATGGGCAAGTCCACCCTCATGCACCACCTCGTCACGCACAAGCTCAGGGAGAAGGCGGCCGGCAGGGACAACGACGCCATCGTGGTCATAGACCCCCACACCGACCTGGCGGCCGGGATCCTCCAACACGTCCCCGAGTCGCTCGTCGACCGGGTGCGCCTCATCGACCTTTCCGACGAGACCCGCGCCCCGGGCATCAACCTGCTGGACACCCGCATCTTCTCCGACCGCGACCGCACCGCCGACTCGGTGGTCAGGGTCGCCAAGGGCCTGTGGGAGCAGTGGGGGCCGAGGATGCAGTCCATCCTCGAACAGACCGTCAAGACGCTGCATGAAGCGAACGAGCAGGTGGAGGCGGAGCAGCAGTACACCATCCTCGACGGCCTCAAGCTGCTCTCCAACGACCCGTTCCGCAAGGACGTGCTCAAGAAGGTCTCCGACCCCTACCTGCTGGAGTGGTGGGCCAGGGACTTCGGCAGCTGGCACCGCCAGTACAAGGCCGAGGCCCTCGCCCCCGTCCAGACCCGCCTCTCCTACTACGCATCCTCCAAGCGGGCCAGGGCCATCCTCGGCCAGCGCCGCTCCACCATCGACATGCGGAGGGTCATCCACGACGGCGGCGTCCTGCTGGTCTCCACCTCCCAGGGAACGGTGGGCAGGGACGTGGCCGCCCTGGTCGGCGCGTCGATCCTCAACCTCGTCGACGCCGTCATCCGGGAGCAGGGAAGCGTGTCGCTGAGCAGGCGCCGGGGCGCCCTGGTCGTCGTGGACGAGATGCAGTCGATGCCCGGCGTGGACTACGAGTCGATGCTCTCGGAGCTCGGCAAGTTCGGGGCCAGCTTCATCCTGGCCACCCAGAGCCTCGCCAAGCTCGACGACCTCTCCCGCACCATGCGCGACACCCTGCTCGCCAACGTGGGCTGCCTCGCCGTCTTCCAGGTGGCCGGCAACGACGCCCGGACCCTGGTCTGGGAGCTGGGCAAAGACCGGGTGACCGAGGACGACATCGTGTCGCTCCCCGTCCACCACTGCTACGTCCGCGCCACCGTCGGGACCGAGCGGATGCCCGCCTTCTCGATGATGGTCAGAAAGCCCGAGGAGGGAGACCCCGACGTCGCCGGCCGCGTTCGCGAGGCGACGTCCGCATACACCGTCTCGGCCCGGCAGGCCGACTACGCCGACGCCGACGGCCACAGGAAGGTGGGCGACTACCGCAAGGGCATCGAGGACCTCGAAAACGCCGCGCAGGAAGGGGAGGCGGAACAGGACCCGGAAGGCGGGAAGCAGACCGGAAAGCCCAAGACGGCCCCTGCGGAGGCCGGGGAAGATGAGACCGGCGAAGCCGCTGGGAAGGACATCCAAGAGGAGGCCGAGGCATGAGACCCGAAGGATGTGAACCCGACCTGCTCCGCACCCTGGCGTGGATGCCCTTTCTCGACCGGCTGGAGATGGTCGCCCTGTCGGGCTGGTCCAGGGGCGCGGTCTACGAGGCTGTCGAGAAGCTGGAGTCCGGCGGCCTCTGCGCCTCCGTGCTCCATTCCGCCGCCCCGTTTCCCCCGGCGCGGAGGTTCCACCTCACCGCCGCGGGGCTGCGCCGGCTCGCCGACGAGGAGGACACGCCCCCGGACATCCTGGTGCGCTCCCGTCCCGTCTCGGCGCAGTGGCGGCGCAGCCTGATGGAGCGTCTGGACGCCCTCGCCGTCATCTACCGCATGGCCGTCCTCCTCTCCAACGTCGCCTACCCCATACGCTTCCGCTGGTACCGGGCGTCGCCCCTGGACGCCGCCGTGACGCTGCCGGACGGCAAGACCGTCGGGATCGTCAGGCAGGGCATCACCGCGGACCGCTCGGGATTCGCCAAGCGGCTCTGGCGGCTGCGCGAAGGGCCGATGCCCGGCGCGGTCCTCGTCCTCATGGCCGACGACGTGCGGCTCCGGCACGCCCGGAGGCTGCTCTCGACCACCGACGTACCCGCTCTCTTCGCCCTGGAGCGCGAGGCGGTCCCGGCGGGTTCGGACGACCGGATTTGGAGACCGCTCAAGGTGAGTGCCGCCGTCGACCTGCGCTACCTCCTCGACAGGACCGACCCCGGAGGAGAGCTTCCGGCAGAGGACGACTCACGGCTCGCCTCGGTCCCCGACGACCTTCCCGCCAGGGCCGCCGCGTCGGACATCTCCGACCCCATGCTGCCCCTCTTTGTCCGGCCCGCCGAGAAGCGCGCCCTCGACCTCATCTCCGACTGGCCCTGGATATCCCTCCAGGAGCTCGCCGGGCTCATGGGCGTGGCGCCCCAGAGGGCCTCCCAACTGGTCAACCCACTGGAGGGGTTCGGCCTCGCCGCCCGCCTCCAGGATGCGGGCCGGAGACTGGCCCTCACCGACCGGGGCCTCTCCCTGCTGGCGCGCAGGGACCGCACCTCGGTGGGCGTGGCCAAGAAGCGGTGGAGCATCGCCCCGCAGGACCCCAAAGGCTCCTTCGAGTGGCGCAACGTCACCGGCAGAAGGACCCGCCAGCTGCTCAGGAACATCGAGCACACCGCCGCCGTCCACGGATTCCTGGCCGCCCTCGCCGTGCAGGCCCCCCTGCTCGGGTGGGAGGTCGTCCAGCTCGACCCGCCGCGCAGGGCCTCCCGACACTTCCGGCACGACGACCGCATGCGCGCCGTCAACCCCGACGCCTTCGGCGTCCTGCGCAAGGGCGGGACCGATTGGGCCTTCTTCCTGGAGTGGGAGCGCCGCGCCGTGCGGCCCTCGACCATGTCGGACCGCCTCGCGCCCTATCTGCGCTACTACTCATCTCACAGGCCCATGGACGACCACGGGGTCAGGCCCGCCGTCCTGGTCGTCTTCGACGACGAGATCGCCCAGACCCACTTCCTGCGCGTGGCGCGGGAGGAGATGCGGGCGGAACAGGTCACGGTGCCCCTGTGGGTCTCCCACAGGGAGGCCATAGACGCCCTGGGGCCGCTGGGCGGCGCATGGCGCACGCCCGCCGAGTGGGAGTCGACAAAGACCCTGCCGCCCCCTGTGAACCCGGACAAACCGGCGGGAGCGTGAGCTTCAACGCCGCTCCCGTATCAACTGAATATAGGAGAACGAAAAACCATGCGTTCGCGAGACGCCAACCAAATGAAGGGACGCCCGAGGCGTGCAGGACGGACCGTCGTCCGGCTGGATGCAGCGGCCCTCTGGCGGCGGCTCAATCTTCTGAACCGCTCCCAGAACTGGCTCGCCAGGGAGATCGGGATAAGCCCCGGATACCTCTCCATGCTGGTCAACGAGGGGCGAGCACCCTCGGGTCGCATCCGACGTCGGATGCAAAGAGCCCTAGGCGTGGACAACTTCCACGAGCTCTTTACACAGGAGGATTGCGATGACCTACAAGACTAACGATCCGTCCCGTCTCGACGGGAGGCTGGACCTGAACCCGGACGCCCCGCAGCGCCGCTCCTACGGCCACCTGCTGCCGAAGGACTTCCCCCACCGCCTCGTACGGTTCAAGGAGGCCACCGGCTTCACCTGGAGCGGCCTCGCCGGCAAGATCGGCGTCGACTACAGGCAGATGTACAGGTGGCGCAAGGGCGCCGAGCCGTCCGGAGGAGCGCTGCACGCCCTCTACGCGTTCGCCGCAACGATACCCGGCGGCCTGGAGATCTTCATAGGCGAGCCGTTCCAGATGACCTTCTTCAGAAACTGACCGGCCCGCCCCGCCCGCGCAGCCGCAACGGCGGGGTCTGAGCCGGCATAGACGCCCCCCGGCGCTCGCCCTTCCGTCCGCGCCGGGCGGCGAATCCGCAGAAATGCAACGAGAGGCCAGCGGACCGACGACCCGCCGCTGCGACCACGCAACATGACAGATACCAACGAACAGAACCGACACGAAGGCCCGGAGGAGCCGGACAACTCCTCCGACCGGCCCACGGTCTCCTACAGCGTTCAGCAGCGAAGGATGTACCTCGAAGGGCTCCGCGCCTGGGCGAGGGTTGCCGTGCGCTCCTACGCGAATCGCCACGGCGCGCCGGTCAAGCCCTCAGTCATGCCCGACGACAACGGCCGGATCGGGCAATAATCGAACCGCTGAAGCAAACCTCCGAGAGTGGAAGGAGGAACTGGTGAACGAACAACCCATCGCCACGCCCGTGGCCCTGTACGCCAGGGTCTCCAGCGACCGGCAGGACGTGGACCTGTCCGTCGCCGCCCAGCTGCGGGCGCTCCGGGAACACGCCGACAAGAACGGCTACGTCGTCGTGCGCGAGTTCGTGGACGAGGCGGAAAGCGGCCGCGTCGCAGACCGGCCCCAGTTCCAGGAGATGCTCGACGAGGCCAAGAAACCCCAGGCTCCGTTCAGGGAGATCCTTGTCTGGAAATTCTCCAGGTTCACACGCAAGCGGGAGCACGCCGTCGCCTACAAGTCCATGCTCCGCCGCAGGGGAATCAGGGTCGTCTCCATCACCGAGCAGGCCGACGACACCGCAGCCGGCAGACTCCTGGAAGGCATCATCGAGACCATCGACGAGTTCTATTCGGAGAATCTTGCCCAGGACGTCACCAGGGGGATGCGGGAGGCCGCGTCCAGGGGCTTCTGGATGTCCAGCGAGGCTCCCCTGGGCTACAACCGGGTAATGGTCCAGGACGGACCCAAGAAGAGACCCAAGCTGGAGCCCGACCCCGACTCCTCTCGCGTTGTCAGGCGCATGTTTGACATGTCGGAGGCCGGCAAGTCGACGCTGGACATCGCCCGCATCCTCAACAGCGAAGGCATGACCAGCCCTAGGGGAAAGCCCTGGGGCAAGACCAGCGTCCACGCAATCCTCATCAACGAGACGTACACTGGCACACTGACCTGGGGCGTGAACGCCAAGGACGGGGCCGACCCCGTGCGGGTGGAGAACGCCTTCCCCGCCATCATCTCCACGGCCCAGTTCAATCGAGTCAGCGAGCTGCTCCGGTCCCGAGCGCCCAAGATCGTCAACCCCCGCAGGGTGGCAAGTGTGAATAGTCATGATCTTGAGGCCAGGAAGTTGAGAGAAATTCAAGGTCATTAGGCCAGCTATTCAGGATCATCCGGTCACCCTGCGCGCCGAATCGGAGACCATAGCCGCACTTCATGACGAGGTGCAGCAGATGGCCTATAAAGAGGTGCTGAGAGTGGAGATATCTGAAGTCATCCGCCGCTGGCAGGCGGGGAGCAGCCAGCGGCACATAGCATTGGGGACCGGGCTGTCTCGGGAGACCGTTGGACGATACATCGCCGCGGCGGAGGGGCTGGGTGTGTCTCACGAGGGACCGGCGCCCACCGACCTGCAACTGAATCGGCTGGCGGCGATCGGTCGTTCCGGTCCGCGGGCGGTGGCCACGCCAGCCGAGGACAAGCTGGTTCCCTGGGCAGACCAGATCTATCAGTGGCTCACCGTCGACCGGCTGCAGGTGACGCGCATCCTGGAGTTGCTGGCGGAGCGGGATTGTCGGGTGTCCTATGCTTCGCTCCATCGCTTCGTGGCGCATCGCAACTGGCGTCGGCGCAATCCCAGGACCGTTCGGATGGCAGAGAGTGCACCGGGTGAGGTGGCGGAACTGGACTTTGGACGCTTGGGATTGGCGCCGGACCCAGAGACCGGCCGCCACCGCACGGTGTGGGCGCTGATCGTGGTGCTGGCCTATTCCCGGCACTGTTTCGTGTGGCCCACCTTCAACCAGAAGCTGGAAGACGTCGTCGACGGACTGGAGGCGGCCTGGGCTTTCTTCGGCGGTATTCCCAACTATCTCGTCATCGACAACTTCCCCGCCGCGGTCGCGGGCGCTGACGCTCTGCATCCCCGGCTCACCCGGGGTTTCTTGGAGTATTCACAGCACCGCGGCTTCATCGCCGATCCGGCCCGCGTGCGTCACCCCAAGGACAAGCCCAAGGTGGAGCGAAGCGTCCAATACGTGCGGGAGCGCTTCTTCAAGGGCGGCAGCTTCAGCAGCTTCTCCCACCTGAGGGAGGAAGCGGCACGTTGGTGTCGTGATGTTGCTGGACATCGCGTGCATGGCGCCACCCGGCAGCAGCCCCTGGTCGTCTTCCAGGATGAGGAGCGGCACGCCCTCGCTCCCTGGGATGGCGAGCCCTACGAGGTCACTCACTGGCGCACGGCCAAGGTGCATTCCGATCACCACGTGGCTTGCCAATATGCCCTTTACTCAGTCCCGGCTGCCCTTTGTCCGCCGGGCCAGCAGGTGGAGATCGGGCTGGGCAGCAAACTGGTGCGCATCTACCACCGGGGCAGGCTGATCAAGCTCCACCCCCGTCAGCCTCGCGGTGGCCGCTCCACCGACTCAGAGGACTATCCGGCGGAGCTGACCGCCTACACCCTGCGGGCGCCTGAGAGCATCAAGCGCAGCGCAGCAGAGCAGGGTCCCGCGGTGGCTGACTTCGTCGAGCGTCTCTTCGACGGCCCTCTGCCTTGGGCCAAGGTGCGGCAAGGCCACAAGCTCATACGCCTCGGCCAGCGTTACACCCCGGAACGCCTCGACGCCGCATGCCGCAAGGCCCTGACCGTAGACCTCATCGACGTGCGTCGCGTGGAGCGCATCCTGGTGGAAGCCTTGGAGCAGAGCGAGGTGCAGGAGCATCCCCCGCCATTGCCTGCGGGTCGCTTCACCCGGCCCGGCTCAGTCTTTGCCCTCAGCCACCAGTCATCACCAGGAGATCAGCCATGACCCGTGTCACTGAACTCACGCCTCTGCTCAAACGGCTCCAGCTGGGGCCCATGGCGGCCACGCTGCCCGAGCGCATCGCCTTGGCCAGAAGGGACCAGTTGGACTACGCCTCATTCTTGGAGATCATCCTCGCCGACGAGATCAGCCGACGGGACCACCGGCGCATCGAGCTCCGACTGCACAGCGCTGGCTTCGAGCGGGTCTCCCGCCTCGAGGACTTCGACTGGACTGCGTCGATCACCCTGGACCGCCGGCTCCTTGATGCCGCCTTCTCCCTGCAGTTCCTAGCCCGCAACGAGCACATCCTGCTCGTCGGCCCCGCCGGAGTTGGCAAGAGCTTCCTCGCACAGGCCCTGGGCTACGCCGCCGTCCGCGCCGGACACACCGTCCGCTTCATCCATGCTGACGACTTCTTCAAGACCATGACTCAAGCCAGGGTC
This sequence comes from Dehalococcoidia bacterium, assembly GCA_965219425.1. Classification (GTDB taxonomy): domain Bacteria; phylum Chloroflexota; class Dehalococcoidia; order Lucifugimonadales; family Australimonadaceae; genus S5-327. Next base: position 1,516,599 of record OZ244741.1, on the reverse strand, counting down.
GACAACTCCGTGGGACGCACATTCCGCTCGTTCCTCTCCCCAGACCTGCTCATCCTCGACGACCTCGGCCTCCACCGGCTCACCGCCCAACAGTCCGCCGACCTCTACGAGCTAATCATCAGCAGACACCGCGTCTCCAGCTTCGTCATCACCTCCAACCGGGCCGTGGAGGAATGGCTCAGCCTCTTCGACGATCCCATCCTCGGCAACAGCGCCCTCGACCGACTCGCCAACGCCAGCTACCAGATCGTCATCGAAGGCCCCAGCTACCGGCAAAGGCTCTCTCCGCATCGGGCCTTGCTGGGGGCAAAGGAGGTGGTTGACTCGTCAACGACTCACTGATACAAGCCCTAACCACCGGCGTTCAGGGTGGCCGGATGTCCGTGAATAGCACTGGCCTAATGACCCTGATTATCCACAGCAAGCCCCTTCCTCCTCAGCGGGCTGGTCAAGTGCAAGACCTGCAGGCGGGCGCTAACCGGACAGGGCTCCAAGTACGCGCAGTTCACCTATTACGTCTGCCAGACCCTCATGAAGCAGGGGAAGGGGTCCTGCGACGCCCCGAGGCTCAACGCCCGGCGCTTTGAGGAACTGGTCGTCGAAAGGATTCGTGCCAACATCTTCACCGAGGGCAGCATACCCGACCTCGTGAAGGCGGTGGACGAGGAGATCGACGGCATGGTCGCCGAGCACCGCAAGAGGGTTCAGACCATCGAGTCGGAGATTCAGGATGTCAACAAGCAGCTGGACCGCATCTGGCGCTACATAGCCACCAGAGACGACGTCGATGCGGCCCAGACCTCGGCCCGCATGGCGGAGTACCAGGACCGCAAGGAGCGTCTCGAGGACGCGGCGGCGAACGCGAGAGAGGTGCTGGCCCGGTACAGGTCAGCTTTGGGCGATGCCGGCGAAACTGCGGAATACGCCAGACGGATGGACGACTTCCTGGATAGTAGCGAACTTACGGAACGCAGGGCGTTCATCGAGTCGTTCGTCAAGGAGGTCGTCATCATGCCGGGCCAGGCCCTCTTGCGCTACACATTCCCGATGCCGGACGACAGCCCGCTGGGGGGAAGGCTAGCCGAAAAGATTGCTCTCCGCAGCCCGGTCGCACTTGCTATTCGCAGTGGGCTTCAATCCGCCACGGTTGGCGGAACCAAGAACCTTCATCCGTCAGACACAATAGCAATGGAAAACAACGGTACTCGTGGACAGTCGCTTTGAATTTGCGGAAGGGAGATAGCTTAGACCGCCTCCAGAGAACTCCCGGGATCAGTTTCCCAAATCATCGAGGTCTCCTTCTGGCCGGGTTTCGCTGACATGAACCACCTCCACGTCAGTCACCTCGTGAGATTGGACAGACGGGCAATTTCCGTCAATCCTGACAATGGAGCTCAGTTTGAACTCTAGCGCAATACGCAGATTGTCGCCAAAGTGAGGGTTGTCGTATCCCTCCGCCGCAACATCGCATGTCCAATTGGACTCAACAAGGGCCTCGCCGCCGCCTATGTCAATAGCTTGCTCAATGCTGTGAAGGACCACTTCTTCGACAATATCAAACTCTACGAAGAGGTAGGTACCGCCAACTTCAAGAATCTCGGGATTCTCATGGATCCAATCGGTCGCTTTCAGTAAGACTGAATCACTGGAAGTAGTGAAGTCGTCTATTTGACCACCCTGAATAGCAACACTGAGCCATTCGATAGGTGGTAGCTTTCCGGAGACGAATGTGTCAACTACGTCTTGGAGAGCAGGCCGAACAACAATTGAATCAGGAGGGAGGCCAGCATCCACAAGCTCAGCCATCAAGCCTTCCTGCATCTTCTTCTTCTCTTTGTCCCAGAATGCTCCATCACTCGACACCAAGGTGACCCTCGCGCCGGAACCGACATCCTTGATTGCACACTCCTTTGCCGTTAACCATATGAGTGTATCCCGTACCCCGCGGTCATTATCTCGAAAAGGCAATTGAACTCTTATGGACCGCTGGGCGAGTTCTTTAGGGGACGTTGACGGATACTTGAGAATGCGTCCCTCATTGTCTAGTTGCTGTATTCTCTGTTCAAATCGATCCAAGACACCTTGCCTCTGGTCTGCATCTATCATGAAATCGACTGAGTACGGTTCCACCCCTCTGAGTCCTGCATATTTGCGACGCACTCCATCTGCAGCTTTGACTGTTGCATCTAATCGTTCTTCGACATGGTTCCGCAGCTCGTCCACAACGACCTCCGGAACCACCAGCCGTATATCAGTCTGGCTCTCAGCAGCGAGTATAGTCTTTATCAGCGGTTTCTCAAGAAATAGATCTGAGAACAAGACGTTTGTGTCCGGTATAACCAACAAGGTGGTCGACCTCCGCAGCCGTCTTCGGCTGTTATTCACCTAGCTGAAAGTTGGAGAGTCTGGCTGAACCTACACTTCCCGATGTTCAGGTGATGTATCGACGAAGGACCCACCCAGATTGTCCATCGGGGCATTTCGGACCTCAGGAAATGGGTCTGCTGATGCGATTTGCAACCAATGCGTGACAGCAGGACTGCAACCAAAGCCAGCTTGTGACATTGATGATGCCAGCTGTGCGCATCGCCAGCGCAAGTTTGGGACATCATTGTCACCATGCTCCCCGTCATATCGGAGTTCTTCCGCCAGGTAGTCGAGGCCCTCCAGAGTGAAATTAAGGATGATGTCCTGCATTTCGTCGCTTCCTTCATCGAACACTTGCTTTGCGACCAGCAGGGCCTCCGAGAGCGACTCTTTTCTTCGTGCGGCAATGATCAGTCCTAGTTCGCGGAGTATGTCCTCGGGTGGACTTTGTACCAACGAATCTGAGTTGATTGACAGATGCATCCAAGCAGCCAAGCCTGATAGCGCTCCGGAAGCCATGTCATGACTGCCTGACGCCAGCCCCGTTCTTAACCAGGAAGCCATTTCACTTGCGCGATGAGGTATGACTCGAACCAGACTGCCAATAGGCCCGAAAGCTGGAGTGCCGGATTCGGTGAGCGTCTTGAGCTTTCGGAATAGTGTTTCGCCGACAGGTGCTGGAATCTCGATCCGAGATAGAATCGGCCCTAGCGCCTCAAGCGCCCAGAGTGAATATCTTCGCAGTTCGAACTGCATTGCAATATCGGTGTGAGTATTGACACTGGCCTTCGCCCACTGCGAAACCAAGTCGATAACATGCTCGCGTTCTGCGTCGGTAAGATCGAACGAACTTCCGCGGGCTCGCAATTCAGCGATGGCACCTCCCAAATGCCAGAGTGCGTCCTCTAGGTGAGTCGGGTTGTTTGGAGAAGAGCCAAGACTCACACTGACGGTCCCACCAGAATCAGATACATCATGCCTAGACTTGACTGCATCACAGGTAAGCCACCTGCCACGGAATCGCCGGTCTGCAAGTCGAGGTTCAGGTTCGGGTAATACTAGAAACGCCCAATCATAGAGGGACGTGGCCGTGGGTAGACCGTCGGCAGGAACGTACTCAGCTGCCCAGAGTGCGTCGGACACTTCGGACACTTCAGCCACGGTCAGAAGTCCCTCGATCGCCATGGGAGCAAGCCTGTTAGCCGCTCGTTTGCGGGCTTCTCCACCGGCACGTAGGGCGCGTATCAATAAATCGACGACATCCTGCCACTGCGCCTCGTTGTCATCACTACGGTCTGGAAGCCGTATTCCAGAGTCTCCGCTCACAATTTCACCAGGATCTGGATAGTGTTCCGCGACCTGCACTGTGAAGCCGTCCAAGCCGACGATCGGCGCTCCCAATAGATCGAGCGCTCTATTCGTTCGTTGGTTCTGGGGGAGACATTTCCAAGTCCTCTTGAGTAGGTCGTGTAGTGGAGGGCCGATCCATGCATGAGACATAACCCGATGCTGTCCATTGCGATATGCCTCTAATGCGTAGTCGAACTTTTCAAGTGCGGAGTCAGACTCTAGCCTTGAGACGAGACGGGACATTACCTCCATTGCAACCCGAATACGCTCTACCCATCCTCTGGGTAGACTGTAGTCGATCACTCTTATGCAGTCCTTCACCAGCCTTTGAACGGCATCGTCCGGCAATAGAGCTAGGTGGTTACGGGACAGGACTCGCATGAGTGATTTGTCTTTGTCATATGTACAGGACCTCAGAACAAGACGTATTGCGAGTTCCGCGTTGGAGTTCACAAGGTGTTCTGCGGCCAGTTGCAGGATGTCAGCGCCGGTGGCACGAGGCGGGAACGCCTGGGGAGTAGCGGCTGGGAGGCCGGCGACTTCGGAAAGCCGGATTGCTCTGAAGGCGGGTGCAAGTCTATCGCCGGTTTCGAAGCGCATGCTCCACCCACCCCGAACAGTGCCAAGGTCGAAAGGTGGTGGAGTACTCGAATCGCCTTTGCTTGCCAGTGCTCTGGAAATCCCAGCCATCTCAGCAGAAGCATCACATTTGCGTGACGCCAGTTCGTTCCATCTCTTGGATACTTCCGATTGGCTCTCAAAGTCAATAGTGGACCACAACGCCCACCCCTCTCGTGACGGTCCTGCGACACTGCGGTCATCAACTGGGAACCGGCGGATGTGTGCAATCGCCTGCTCGGTCAACATTACGGCCTCTTCATCACGACCGGCTTCGCTGAGCAAAGCCGCCTTTCGGAGCATCCAGATAGGATCGCAGTTCTCTGTACTCCAGTTTGAGAGCAGGCCATCTAGTGCCTCGAAATCCAAGTACCATGCTGCCCACAAACAACGCTCATGCTGAACGCGGTGGCCCACATCAGGGTTGTCATCGCGAAACTGCTCCACATCCTCGATCCGCTGAATGAACATGCTTTCGTCAAACCGGTGTCGGGCGACTGTTACAAGCGTCAGCGCGATTTCCCGCCAAGCCTCTCTGATCTGCGACGACACCTTATGCGATTCAGCTGTGCCATTGTCCGGCTGAGTATTGCCAATCGCAGACACAGCATCCTGCGCGGCCGATTCTAGCTCGGAGGATATTGGCTCTACGGTGATCTCATGGCGCCATACTAATTCGCGGATAGCGCCAAGTCGCTCGACCATTGACAGACTGTTCAGGACTTGGAGAATTCGGGGCTGCCATGCGCGAGTCCTACTAATCAGTGGACCTCTCGCTTCGAGCGGTGCTACTAGCCAACCCGGATAGAGGTTTCGGTTCTTTGTCCAGATAGTCAATAGCTCTCGAGTAGAGTCCTCGACGCTCCGTGAGTCACCAGAAGTGGGCGGAGACCATGGTTCTGCAATTGGGTTGTCCCAGGTGACCACTTCTACCGGTTTGAAATGAACCGGGAGTTCGGGGAGGCTCTGGTCAGCTGGAGTTGGCCAATACGCGACGTCATAAGGACGGCCGCCCTCCAAGGAGCGTAGAATCCAGTCCGTCGCATACCTATGATGCAGAAGCTCGGGCCAGTGAGCGGCCTTCGGATGCCGTGCAAGGTCAATGGCAAACACATTACGAGCCTCGAGGCAGGCTCGTTGATCGTCAGAGAGTTCCAGCCATCCAGCTAGGTATATTCTCGGAGCTGACTCACCAAGATTGTCGTGCACCCATGTGGACCACTTCACGAAGTTCGGGTCACTCCCAGAGAATCCGATCAAACAGAAGACGGTTTCCATCATCGCCTGCTGTACCGTGTTGACGAAGGGGGCATGATGATCCCGGTACGCGCGATAGTCTTCTTCAGCAACCACCAGGGGATAGTGGCCGTCGAGAGAACCGTGCAGCTTGACAATTCTAGGCTGGGGCGAGAGGGGGATCTCATCCTTATTGTGCACAACACTGTAGGGACGCTCAGGTACAGATTGGCGGGTGCGCTCCATCAGAGTGTCCCAGTTCGTTGTGAATACGTCCCGCCATGGAAGCTTAAGCAATCGCCTATGGAACCCTCCAGGATTGAAGTCTTCATGTCGCACCTGTTGCTGCAAGAACAGATGCAAGCTGCTCCGCCCAAAGGTGTCCTTGTACTCTTGGGCTAATCCCAAAGCGATACTAGGGTCCGAGGCGCTGGTAGGTGCGCTATGTTGACTACCGACTACACTTGGTGGGTAGAGCTTGTCAAACATCGCCCTCGCCAGTTCATGCCATAGTGGGAGTTCCCCCGCATCGGGTCGAGCTGGCTCAGCATTCTTGCTGAAACCGCTACCGATCATGACAGAAGCACGTTCTGCGCGCGACCACAGCGCGTCTCGGACATGATTCATGTACTTCTGGTCAGGTAGAGACATGAAGTGACACATCCTTCATCGTACGGCCGCCAGAGAGGTCCCCAGAACCAGACTTGTTGCTAAGCTGTCGGACTATGCTGAATGGCGCATGGGACCCACTGTCTGCAAATCCCTCTTGCGAAACCACACGAGCTCCCGTCTTCACCAGGTTTGTGTTCGCCGAGCTGTCCAGCGTGATCAGAGGCATTCCGGACACAGCGAGCTTGCGAGCAAACGCCTCAGTCTTGCTGCAAGGGGCGGCGTGGGCTATGAAAATCCGGCTTGCCAGCGACGCCACCAACTCGTTGCGCTGGGCTGCGAACTCCGCCGTTGGGCGTCGGGCTGTGGCCGGGAAGGGTGACAGGACCAGCAGCCGGCCCTCGTCCAGGGCGGGGCGCCAGTTGCGTGGGATGCGCATGTTGTCGATGCCGCGGGCCGGGCAGACGACCACAGGTTGCTCGCCCCGCAGCAGGAGGCGCAGACACTCCTTCTCCATCGGCGTTTGGAAGCCGCCGATGACCGGGACACCAGCATTGCGCATGGCCCTGGCAATGTCGTAGGTCTTCAAGATGAGGTCGCCAGGACAGCGATTAGAGCAGAACAGGGCCGTTAGCGGCTCGTCGAGCAGCCGAAGGTTGCCCAAGTGGGCTGTCTCCGGTGGCAGCGCGACCGCGGCCCGGCCGTTTACGCCGACGCCCCGGGCTTCTTTCACCGGGGTCAACCTTGCCGTGTGCTCCATTGCTGTGTCTCAGTTCCCTTCGCAGAAGAGCTTGTTGAACTCTGCCCTGGTTCTGCAACTGTTGACCTTGCCCCGCATCTGTCCAAAGTACGTTGAGGCACGCTCACGGAGTTTGGAGTTTGCTGGTCCAAGGTATTCGTCTACGTATCTCGACTGCCCCGTGGAATCGGTGATGGGCTGCTTTGCTGCCTCTATGGAGTGTCCCAATAAGTGAACGAGCATGGCCTTCGGGTAGAGGGGGCCTTGATAGCCCTTGAACGCATCGATCGCCAGAGACTCCATGTGGTATCCGCTAGTCTGCCTGCTGGGACGGGTGATGAAGCAGTCCGCCATGGCCTTGGCGAGTTTGATTGCGGGCACGACTCTACCGTCCCTGGCCGTATTGACTTTGGCGAGCTTCTCGGCAAAGTCATCTGGTCGCGCCACGTTACTCCACTGATTGCTCCCCGGGTCGGCAATCCGAACACCGCCGCTGTTCGTTCGTATGGCGGGCAGTATCTGTATCTCGGTCCCGTCGGAGTAGCTGACCGTCACCGCTAGGTTGCCCGCGGTTACGGTATTCTGGCGAAGCCGATCCTGGATGGTGTTGCGCACGTACTCTATGGCGCTTGCCGGGGTTTGTTTCACAAGCGAAGACTGGTTCACTAAGAGAAGGGCGTCGACATCGCTGAGGCCGGTTACGTAGGTGCCCTTCCGCACCGAACCGCCGAACCTGGTCTGTACCACATTGCCTTTCTGCCTGAGGAACCCGCACAGACTTTCCAGACGCTGAGTGACGGTCCGAGTGTTCCTGCGGGTGTACTGTGCGAGTAACGCCTCGCAGTACCTATTGAAATTGTCTTCTGGCAAAGGTTATGCCTCCGCTTCCGTCTCGACCAGATCGTCCAGAACGACGACGGGCAAGCCGTCGACACGGCGAAAGTCGGTGTCGTTGGTGATGAAGGCAACGCAGCCAGCGCGCAGAGCTGTCGCGGCGTGGAGTGCATCGGGTGTCGCCAAGCCCGTCTCGGCGCGGATACGGGCGGCGTCTTCCCAAGTTGCCAGGGTCGCGGGGATGAGGTCCATTTCCGCAGCGGCAAGGATGGACCGAAACAGCATCTCAAGGCGAACGTTGCTGTCTCGTAGCGGTCTGATTAGGGTTTCCAATGCAACGAGCTCGCTGCTTGCCAGGGTGAACCGGCCCGCCCTGGCCTCTTCCCACATTGGGGCCAGCAGACTGCGATACGGCTCAACGCGCTCTACGCTGTAGATGATCGCATTGGCGTCTACGTAGACTGATCCGCCAGCGGGCAGTATCAACGGCCCCATGATTCCTTCTCTTCCTTCAAGTAGGCCGCTACGTCCGCCGCCGTCTTGAAAGCCAGGCCACCCGGCGCTTCGTTCAAGATGTCAACGGCAGAGCGCCGCTCGGATTGAGGGGCAGGACTCACTACCACATCCACATCCTCTCCCACCGGCAATTCCTGGCTGACGATCTCGACCTTGCCCCCAGGCTGTACCGTTGTTCGTATGTGCAACGCCTTTTGCATGATTCGAGCCTCCTTCACGTAGCGAATTCCCTTGACGCCACCCGTATCTCCTCATCAAACACAGGCTCGTCATATTTGGTAGTGATTCCAGAGTCCTTCAGAATACTAGAGCCAAGAGTTCGGCACATCAGATAGACGGCGAGGGAGTCCGCTATTGAAAACATGTGCCCGTCGGCGTAGGTACGTTCGATGGAATGCTTCGCTTGGTTGTACACCGCTTCATTCAACTCCCATAGAGTTTCTACCAAATTAGCGTCAAGAGATTGGGCCTTACCGCGTTTCATTATCATGCCGATGGAAAGACGCCCGTCAACCTTGAGTTGCCGCTTCAGGCTGTTCTCCACGTGGAGGCAGGACATGGTCACGATACTTCGGGTCAGCCATTCGAGGGAGAGATGTTGAAGGTAACTACCCACGTACTGGATAGGCCTGAAGATGGGTCTATCTTCTATTCTGGCCACGGCGGTAACGGTTCCACTTCCCGTTATCTCATTGATGTTGTGTTGGCCTAGACCCGGGATCGTCTCATCAATAAGCATCAAATCCCGGAGAGCGGATTCTCCATCGCTCACAGCAACGGCGCCGATCCGAAGAACCTCTGAGTGATGAGATGCGAGGCCAGCCCTCTGAAATATCTGACAGATCTCAGGTCGTAAGCCATTGGCGTGATTGCTGTCGTTATACATTCCCATTTAACTCTCCCGCCCCATGCGGTGCTTGATGCCGTGGTTGATGATGGAGTCCAGTTCCTCATCTGTGAAGGAGAATCTGTCGGCCAATAGGGCGTCTATCTCCGTGAACGTCTGCCGACTTTCTCTAGGGTCCGTTTGAGGGATAGGGAACATGGCCTTTACGCTAGCGGGTATTCCCTTTTCTCCCGCGTATTCATTGATTGCGAGCACCTGCTGAACGTAGTCGAGGAGCCCTAAGGACTCATCGCGAGTCCTCGACAGCCCATTGAGTATCAGAAGATCAGCACGTCTTGTGATGTAGCTGGCACCTCGATAGTTAAAGTTGCCAACATATCGCCCTGCATTCTTCTTGAACACCAGCCATCTGTTTCTCTCGACATCGAGGATGCGGCCAAGCCCTGTAAGAAAGCGATAATGTTCGGGAGGGAGGAAGGCCAACATTGTCAAATAGTCACGAACCAACCAGCTAGTGACATGAAAGCCGTCTCCGCGAACTAGCCAGTACCAGAAGTAGAGCTCACCAGATAGCGAAGCTAATGCAGCATACGTGTCGTCATCACTGGATAGTTTCAGCGATCCAATTTTCGAAGCACCTACCTGCCTTAGTGAAGCCGCATCAAGACACGGTGGCTCCTCTCTAAAGACAGAGACAAAATTGCGAGCCGCTTGAGAGAACCTTAGTTGCGCCTGATCTCCGATACTGCGCCGTACGACTGAGCGGTGCTTACTCAGATTCGGTGCCGAGAGGTTTGCCAAGACTGTCGCTTGAGTAAGATCTGCGACCTTGGGCAGCCCAAATCCTGCTACATCGAAACCTTCAGTCGACGCGTAAGACAGGTTCACCATAAGATGTGGCCGATGTGCCGATCGCCATCGGTACATCGGAGCGACAGATGTCCCGGCTGCTAGATGATTCCCGACCCAGATTGTGCAACGTTGGCTAACACCCGAGAACAACGCGGCAGGTATGTTGTCATAAGACGAGAACCAACTGGCCCCCCAGTCGCAGAGTCGACTTCGAAGCGACATAAAGTCACGACTGAATGTAACAGACAACGGAACAATCATGCTGCACCGTCCCATTCGAGTCGTAAGTACCATAGATTGCAACAAAATGTGTGCATATATGTCGGAATACTCATCACCCTCGCTAGCCGTGAAGCTATACGGAACCTTTTTGGTGGCCACATACGGTGGGTTACCTATCACCACGTCGAAGCCGCCCTTGGTCATGATCCCGTAGAATTCAACGAACCAGTGGAAGGGGTGGTGACTAGCGCGCCAAGCGTCGTATGCTGCGGCCTTCTTGATGTCGACGCCGTATTCTGCGGCCATGAGACGATCGAGCTCGTCGTCAAGGCTACTAAGACGGTCGCGCAGGACCTGCTTGTCGGTGGAGGTCACCTCCCCACCGAGCATGGTCTGCTGAATGCGGAACTGGTCGAAGATGCGTTTGGCCTCCTCTGCCCGTTCTTCAATGTCTTTGAGTTGCGCCTCCTGCTCCGGTGAGAGCATTCGCGCCTGCTTAGCCCCCTTTCTCCTCTCCGATCGCATAGCTTCCCGTACTGCCTCCAGTGACGTGAAGCCCACCAGCGTGTTGCCAGCACGAACGTTGAAGTCGATGTCCGGTAGCGGCTCAATCTGGTCGTAGCTTTCCAGCTGGGCGACCAGTTTCAGGAAGAGGCGCAGCTTGCATATCTCCACGGCCTCTTCCATGATGTCCACGCCATAGAGGTTGTTTAGGACTATGGATTTGAGGATGAAGTAACGCTCGTTGGGGTGCTTGTCCACTTGCTCAAGGATGCGGCGAAAGTCCCCCAGGTGCTCAGGGCTGCGCTTACGCTCGGACCTCTCGGCGTCGTCCAGGAAGCCGCGCATCCCCTCCAGGCAGGCGGTGTAGAGAGGTTCCAAAATGTTGAGGGCGGCGAAGAGGAACGCGCCGGAACCGCAGGTGGGGTCCAACACTGAGATTCCAGTGTCGCTGCGTTCCTGGTTGCCGTAGAGCGCGTGCCAGAAGGCGCGCAGGAGCTCTGGTCCCTCGCTCTGGGCGATGACGTCCCTGGCGAACCGCTCGACGTCGAGGTTCAGCGTGATGAGGTCGTTGATCTCCTGCACTTCGCCGTAGGCGAGCTTTGCCCTGACCTCTTCGTAGCGGGTGCGGCGGGCGACGACCTCGCGCCAAGTCTCGGTGGGCAATGCGTAGTCCTCCGGCGCAGGAGCGTTCCAGCCACCGCGCTTGGACATGTCGTTGATGCCTACGGCGATGGCTTCAGGCAGGCCGAAGGGCGCTTCAAGGCGCCTGGGGTCTTCGGGCTGCCGGGCGTTCCACGCGATTCCGTGTCCGACGGCGGGGTAGACGTAGCGGTCTGGGTCGTCCCGCAGCAAGCGCCAGACGCCGCCGTCCGGCCCGAAGGCCACCGGGCACTCCTTCCTAGCGGCGTCGAACAGGAAGGGAATGACCGTGTTGCGGGAGATGTAGCCGGTGATGTCCTCCTTCGTGTAGTAGGCCCCCATCTGCTTCTGGTTGACGTACTTCTCGAAGATGTAGCCGAGCACGTCGGGGTTTATCTCGTTGTCCTCCCGGTGGGCCCGCTCGTCGAGGTGCCAGCGGTAGCCGTCGAAGAAGTCGAAGACCCGCTCGAAGGCGGCGTCGGGGATGGAGATACCAGGGTTGTCACGCTCCAGGTCGTGTACGTCGAAGAGGCCACCGTTGAGGAAGGGAACCCTGCCAAGGAGGGCGGCGAGATCGGGCGCACGCTGCGCTTCGGGCTGGCCGAGACCCTCGTGGAACAGCCGCAAGAGGAAGAGGCGGTAGAACTGTTGGAAGCGCTCGCCGCCGCTCTGCTCCTGCACCATCTTCAGGCGGTTGCGGAGGTAGTCGATATCCTCGTCGAGGAAGCCCTGCTTCTGAACGAAGTAGACGAACATCATGCGGTTGAGCATGAGGGAGGCGTACCAGTCGCGGTCACCCTGAGCGGTGATGCCCTCGATGAAGCTCCCGAAGGCGGTCAGTTCCGTCCTGAAGCGTTCGTAGAAGCGCTTGGTGACTTTCTCGACGTCGAAGGCCTTCTTAACGCGGGCGGTGACATCCGAGATGCCAATGCCTCGAGCCTCGTCATCCAGGGAGAAGGCCACAGATTGCAGGCGCTGGAGAAGCGGGTCGCCTCCGTGGCCCTCCCGGACTTCCCAACGGCTGGGTTTCGGAGACCTGCCCGGCTCGCGCTTGGCCCACTGCCAGATCTGCCTGGTCCTTTGGGCGTCGGTGAAGATGATTACATGCTCGAAGGCTGTCCTCCCAACCCTGACCTCCAGCTTGCGCTGAACGGGATACGGAGGTATGTTCCCGTCTTCTCCCGGATCACACACATATGCAGCGAAACCGGCCTTCTCCGCGACAGCCCGGAGCGTGCAGGTGACCCCATCTACTTCAATGACTAATGGGCCGGATTGATAGTGGTCCCAACCCAGACCCTCCACGAAAAGACGCGGGAAGTCGAAGGCCTGTAGGTAGGGGCGCAGCTCTTCGATACTAACTGTCATCGGTGATCCTCAGTTATCGCACAGTGACGGCATCTGTGATTGACAAGATCGCGACATCCTGGAACGGTGTGAAGTCATCCGGATTCTGAGTGACTAACGCACTGATTCCGTGCGCTTCCATAGTGGCTACTATGTTTGCATCATGCAGGCGTTTGCCGTGCAGGTCGTGGGTTAGAGCCAGTTGGCGCAGTCTGCCGGCGACCTCCTCGGTTTCGCTGTACATGTTGAGACTTCGAAGAAACTGGTTCACATTCGACGCCGCGTCCTCGATGCCCAGGCCCAGCCCGTTTACGTCAACTGGTCGCGTCGCCACCACGAGGTACTCACGCAGCACTTGGCCACTTACCGCAAGGCTGAGGCCCTGGACAACATTTCCGGTGAGGAGGCGCGTCGCCTCTCGGTGGAGTGGGCGTGACTCGTCGGTGGCTGTCAGGAGCACATTGGTGTCCACGAACAAGGTGTCACCGACCGTCGTCATCATATATCTCGCTTCTGCTCCAAGAGGTTTCGTTTCCCGTGGCGACTGTAGCAATGGCGAGCGTGTGCCCATTCGAGTCGCACGTTGCGCGTCGCACGGAATCCTCGTCCGTGTCGAACAATCCCAGGGAGCAGATGATCTGAGGCTCCTGGACCTCGACGGCTGCGTCCCCCGTCAGGCAGAGCCTGTCCTCCTCACGCAGCGACATGACGATTTCAGCCAACTGATCGTCCGAGACGCCGCTGCGGAGCTGCCGGTTCAGGGTGTCCACCGCCGACGGGCGCAGAGGATAGCGGTAGATGTCGTCGTTGGCCTTGTGGAGGGCATCCACGTCGAATAGCTGACCCTTGATGGCGTCGGCGTAGGCCTTGAGGCGAGTGTAGGTGCGGAAGCGGGCGCCGGAGGGCCGTCCAAGCTGGCCGCCGACACGCTTCTCTTCTCTGACGACGTGCCTGACGCCCTCGGCAACGAGCTCGTGGTGGCTCTCGTGGTGAGGCTGAGCCGGGGTGTCGGGCTTGCACTCGGCGGCGGAGAGGATTTCAAGCTGCGACTCGGTGATGCTGTGCCCCTCTCGGTCCACGTAGGCCAAGGCGTCGTTGCCATCGGCGGTTCGCATGAACACGAGCACGCCTTCGGGTCGTTGGGCAATTGGAGTGTGCTCCCGCGACGAGAAGACGACGTCCGGCAGGTCGGCCACTGCCCTCTCCAGCGAAGGATCCTCGCCGATGGCGTTCTTCCATATCTGGTAGGCGTGGGACGCCAGGTCTACGTCACCCTCCGGGTCGCCGTCCAGGATGCCAGCTCGCTCGTGGTACAGGTTGACGATGGCCTGATCGTCGTCTTCGTCCTCGAAGAACGCCTCGTCAGCACCGACCACCTCGGCGTTTTCCCTGAGCCTCTCACGGACCCGCCCACGCAGGTCGATGATGCGCTCAACTCCTTCGGCGGGAAGGAAGGAGTGGCAGAGAATCTCTTCCGCCTGCTGCCCGATGCGGTCCACGCGGCCCGCACGTTGGATGAGGCGAATGATGGCCCAGGGCAGGTCGTAGTTCACGACTACGTGGGAGTCCTGGAGGTTCTGGCCCTCGCTGAGCACATCAGTGGCGACAAGGACGCGAAGCTCTCGCTCCGGTTTGCCTTGGCCCGGCCGCTGGTTGCTGTCCGGGCTGAATCGCCATGCCGAATCCGTGGGGTCGGCGGAGCTGCCGGTGACCCCGGCCATGTCCGCGACCCCCCTCTTCTTGAGCAGCGCCTCCAGGTAGTCAACCGTGTCGGCGAATTGAGAGAACACCAGCACCTTCTGGTCTGGGAAGGTCTCCGTAAGCAGTGAGTTGAGCGCGTCGAGCTTGGCGTCTTTTGCGGGGTCCCAGTCCCCGTAGGCCTGGAGTATGTCCAGGAGGGCTTTGGAGTCTGAGAGAAGCTCGCTCTCAAGGGAACTCTCGAAGAGGTCGGCGCGGAGCCACTTGAACCGGCGACTGTAGCGGCCCTCGTATTCGGCGTAAATCTGGGCTGCCCGCGCCTCGAAGTCGGAGGCAGTCCACGCGCCGCCGGTCTTTTCGACCGCTTCCTCCTGGTCATCGTCGTCAGGGTCGAAGAGAGCGCCCTTCGCTTGGTCCGTGTCCTCGTCCGTGAAGCGGGAGTCCAGCATCTCGGCGTCCTGCGTGCCAAGGGGCAAGGGCAGGCCATTGCTGATGGCGTGGAGGAAGACGTAGTTGCGGAGCACGTGCCGCTCTACCGATTGCAGGAAGGCCGCGCCGCTGCTCTCCAGCCGCTTGAACAGGTTAGTGCGGCAGAACCCGATGAGCCGCTTGCCTGCCCGGGACAGGTCGTCGGTCTGTCCCTCCTCTACCTTAGTGGGTGGCGTCTCCGGGTTATCCAGCAGGTAGTTGCCGAGGCCGTACCTTGGCAGGTGGAGGTCCTTCACTATGTCGACCACCTTCGGTGAGTACAGCTTGGCGTACTGGTCGTTGGGGTTGGAGTCGTCGATGGCGAACTTGACTGTCTTTGGCACGCGTGTCGGGAAGAAAGAGCGTGTCCCGTCCTCGTAGGTGAGGAACTTCCGGCCAGTCTCTTGGTCCGTCTCGGCGTAGTTGTCCTGGATGAAGCTGCGGGTGCGGCGCACGAGATAGAGGCGCATCAGGTCTCGCCAATCGTCGGCGTGCTCGCTGAAGTCGAAGGCTCCCAATGTCCTGAGACCGGCTTGATGGCGTCGGACGAACTCCACCTCGCCCAGGTCCCGAAGCAGACGCTCCGGGCGGATGCCCAGATCTTGGTCATCCTCCACGAAGATGCGCAGTTGGCTGGACAGGTCCAAGTACGTCTTGTTGTAGGGCGTGGCCGATAGCAGGATGCACTTGCTCTCGTTGGCTCGGACGTACTCTTGGATGGCCCGGTAGCGGCGTCCCTCCCGGTTGCGGAGGTTATGGCTCTCGTCGATGACGACAAGCCGGTAACGACGCAGCGTGGGCAACTCGCCGAGCACCCTGCTCAGGGACAGCACTCTAGCCCGCAGCTGGTACTGGTACACATAGTCGTCCCACATCGGGACGAGGTTCTTCGGGCAGATAATGAGCGTCTCCAACCCGTAGTCGTCCTCGAAAATGCGAGCGACGGCGGTGGCCATGAGTGTCTTGCCAAGCCCCACCACGTCCCCGATGAGAACGCCGTTTCGCTTGTTCAGGTGATGGGCCGCAATCTTGACCGCAGCGGCCTGGAAGTCGAACAGTCGGTCACCGAACACCTTGGGAATCCTGAACTCGGCAAGGCCGGCGCGAGCTTCGTGGGAGAGGTGGTAGGCCATCTTCAGGTAGACGTGATAGGGAGGTATCAGCGCCTCCCGCGCCCAGCTCTCTTCGATGATCTGGAGCAGTTCGTCCGTGATATCCACGCAATACCGGTCGTTCCACCTGTCCTCGAACCACTGCTGGAGCTTCACCGTGGCGTCTTGGTCGAGCACGTCCACGTTCAACTCTCCCTGTCCCGCGAGGCCCGCAAAGGTCAGATTGCTGCTTCCCAGGTAACCGACGATGGGGTTGATGGGATCGTTGCGAAACAGAAGGTAGAGCTTCGCGTGCAGCGGGTGACGGAGGAAGAGCTTGACGACGACCTTCTTGGCGCGAAGCTGCGCGGCCAACTGCCGCAAGGTTCTCTCGTCGGCGTTGGTGGGAGCGCCGACAGTGAGCTGCTGCCGAAGCTGTTCGGCCAACTGGACTCTCAGGCGGTGCGCCGTCTGGTTATCGATGCTAGAGGGCCTATCGACGAGACTCAAGGCATCCCTGAGGTCATCGTGAGGAAGGCGCTGCATCCCGATGAGTACGCGGCAAGGTCCGTCACCCGGCTGCCAACTGTCCACGTGTGGTGCGAGTCCGCCCCAGCCCCGCAGGTTGAAGTAGCCGACGCAGAAGTCCGCCCGTGACGACAGGTCCAAGGTCTCCCGCAACGCGGGCAGGAGACTGGTGTCAGACGCAAGGTTGTCAAAGATGCGCGGCATGAACGTTTACCCGTTATCCGGACTTTGAGCCAGTGTTGTCCTGCGACCTTGATGAGCCTTCTGCCTATTGCCACCCCCGGCCCTCACCCACTCGTCTACTTCCGAAAGCTGAAAGCGTAGGAGCCGCCCCACTTTGTGCGCTGGGAAGTCTTTTGAGTCAACCCAGCGGTATATGGAGTCCTTTCCTACGCTCAGGTGGGCAGCCACCTCTGTGATACCGACCCAGCCTTCTTCAGACGTCATGTCCTGCTAACTCCTTACAAAGAAAGCCTACAACTTACAATGAAAGTATAGATTTGCGGGTGTCTATCGTCAATCATCATCGACTCCAGAGAGCGGATAGCTCGATGCTAGACCTCCGTTTCAACCACCGTCAGCACTTGGGACGTGGTGATCGAGAAGAGGTCTCCCTGATAAATCCCAATCTTCGTCGCCACTTGTGCGGTTGGGATATCCCTCCGCACCGATTGGTGCAGGCATGATCTTGACAACAGCTCGCCGATTCTTTCATGATAAGGGTAAGACCCCCTAGTACCCCGAAGGGCAATTCACATGCCAAGGAATAGGAAGACCATCACCTTCTCCATGCCGCCGGAGATGGAACAACAGCTCAGGCAGGTGGTCGAGGAAGAGGATCGCTCCGTGAGCCAGCTAATGCGCGAGGCGTTCCGTCTCTACCTCGAAGAGAGAGAATGGCGGATACAAGAACGGATGCAGAGACGGCGCTCACGCCAGATCCCGCGGGAATAGAGGAGGAACGGATGAGCCAACTACACGACTACACGCCGGTGGCCCTCTACGCCAGGGTGTCCAGCGACCGGCAGGATGTGGACCTCTCAGTGGCTGCACAGCTGCGGGCACTCAGGGACCACGCCCGAAAGAACGACTACATGATTGTCCGCGAGTACGTAGACGAGGCGGAGAGCGGACGGATCGCCGACAGGCCACAGTTCCGCAGGATGATTGACGAGGCCGCCAAGATCAACGCCCCCTTCCGGGAGATTCTGGTCTGGAAGTTCTCCAGGTTCACCCGAAAACGTGAGCACGCCGTCGCCTTCAAGTCCATGCTGAGGCGCAAGGGCATCCGCGTGGTATCCATCACGGAGCAAGCCGAGGATACCGCCACCGGCAGGCTCCTTGAGGCCATCATCGAAGGCGTGGACGAGTTCTACAGCGAAAATCTGGCCCAGGAAGTCACCAGGGGTATGCGGGAAGCTGCATCGAGGGGCTTTTGGATGTCCAGCGGGGCTCCCTTCGGCTACAACCGGGTGATGGTTCAGGATGGACCCAAGAAGAGACCCAAACTGGAGCCGGACCCCGATTCGTCCCAGGTCGTCAGGCGCATCTTTGACATGTCGGAGGCCGGAAAGTCGACGCTCGACATCGCCCGAACGCTCAACGACGAGGGCATCGCCAGTCCTAGGGGAAACCCCTGGGGCAAGACGACCCTCCACGCAATCCTCATCAACGAGACGTACACCGGAACATTGGTCTGGGGCTTGAACGCCAAGGACGGGGCCGACCCGGTGCGGGTGGACGATGCGTTTCCCACGATTGTTTCCAAAGCCCAGTTCAACCGTGTGGCCAAGCTGCTGCGCTCACGCGCCCCCAAGGTCGTCAACCCCCGCAGGGTTGCAAGTCCCTTCCTCCTCAGCGGGCTGGTCAAGTGCAAGGCCTGCAGGCGTGCACTGACCGGCCAGTACGCCAAGAGCGGCAAGTTTCCATATTACGTCTGTCAGACCCTCATGAAGCAGGGCAGCGGATCCTGCGACACCCCGAGGCTCAACGCTCGACGATTCGAGAACTTGGTCGTCGAAAAGATTCGCTCCAACATTCTCACCGAGGGAAACATCCGAGACCTGGTGAAGACCGTGGACGAGAAGATGGATAGAGTGGCCGCCGAGCAGCACAAGAGGCTGGAGGCCATAGACGCGGAACTTGAGGATGTGAAGCGGCACCTTAGCCGCATCTGGCACTTCATCGGGGAGACCGACAATGTCGATATGGCCGACGCCGGAAACCACATCAGGGAACTCCGGGACCGGCAAGAGCTCCTTGAAGACGAGGCGGCGGCGGCCAGGGAGATTTTGACACAGCGCAGGTCTGTCCTGGACGACGTGAACACCATCGAGGCCTACGCCAAGGAAATGAGAGACTTCCTAAAGGACAGCGAACTGACCGAGCGCAAGGCCTTCATCCAGTCGTTCGTCAAGGAGATCGTCATCATGCCGGACGACGCCCTCCTCAGATACACCGTGCCTATGCCAAGCGATAGCATTATTCCAGGGAAGGCGATTGAGAAGTTGGCCTTGAACGACCCGGTACTAGTTTCAGTGCACCGGAGTCCGCTAGCGTGGGTTCACACTTCCGATGCGGAACAGCGGTGTAAGGGATCACAGGCCCCCGAGCCACAACTCAAAGATGGTTCTGTCTACCGTATACGTTGGTGGGTCTTGTAGGAATCCTCACACCTGAGCGCCCCTAAAGGGTTCTACCCGGTCTGGTGACGCAGCATTCCACCTATAGTTCTTGCCCGTCCTCCTAAACATCAAATGAAAGCATTCGCCAACGCTTTTGTTGCCAACACGTTTGTTGGTATGCTATATTTCAGTCAACACAGGGAGCCGCTGGAACAGGAAGAGAGATGACAACACTACGGATGAGCAGCAACTGGGTCGACGGAGACCGGTTCTTCGACCGCGAGGCGGAACTGCGGTTACTGCGGGAGCGGGTGGAGGACGGTACGCATACCCTGCTCACCGCGCAGCGCCGGATGGGTAAGACGAGTCTGGTGCGGGAGCTCCTGCGCCGACTGGATGAGGATGGGAAGTTTGCCACGGTGTTCGTGGACTGGGAGGGGGCGATGGACCCTGCGGATGCGGTCGCCGAATTGGCTACTCAGGCGAGGCCACTTCAGGGCTTCCGCAGGCGGATGGCGTCTTGGCTGAGAAACAGTGTCCGGGACGTCCGCGACAATGTTGAGGAATTGGGCGTCTCCGAGCTTCGAGTGAGGTTGCGAGCAGGTTTGGACGCCGGCAGTTGGCAACGGATCGGCGATCAGATATTCGAGGCCTTGGCGGCTAATGATCGACCGATCGTCCTGGCCATCGACGAGTTGCCCATACTGGTCAACCGCCTGCTTAAGGGACACGAGTACAGTGTCACCCCTGAACGCCTGGCGGCTACAGACGCGTTCATGGGCTGGTTGAGGAAGTGTTGCCAGACCCACCAGGGCAGAATCTGTTTGATCATATCGGGCAGCGTTGGGCTGGAACCGGTTCTCAGTCAAGCGAGACTCAGCGCCCATGCGAATGTGTATACGACCTTTGACCTGAGGCCCTGGTCTCACGACGTGGCGGTAGAGTGTCTGGCGGCGTTGGCACGGGGATACGGGACAAGTCTTCCCGATGAGATACGGCGGGAAATGAGCAGCCTACTACGCTGCTGCGTGCCGCATCATGTGCAGCTGTTCTTCTACCTCCTCTATGAGCACCTCATCAGAGACCAGCGGAACGAGGCCACGTTAGACGACGTGGAACTCGTGTACCGGCGGGACCTTCTCAGCGTGAGGGGTCAGGCCGGCCTAGTCCACTACGAGGAGCGGCTGCGCATGGTGCTTGGAGACGAAGGGTATACCGAGGCCTTAAGTCTTTTGTCTGAGGCCGTGGTGAACGGTGGGTTGCTGACCCACCGGGTGCTCGAACTCTACCGTGGCGAGGCTGCCGACACGGATGAAGAGGATAGTGTGGCTACCGTGTTGTACGTCCTACAGCACGACGGGTATCTCGAAGAAAGCGAAGACGGATACGTTTTCGTGTCCGGTCTACTTGAGGACTGGTGGCGCGCCAGGCACGGCCAGAGTTTCACCTCAATAACCAATCGGTAGTTCGGAGTGGGAGGCTCAGCATGGTCGTCGGCACGAAGAAGTACAATCCCGGTTTCCTCAGCGATGATGAGGTCGTGGCGTCGTTCTGCATCAGAAAGGCTGAGTTCGCGGCCCTCCTGGAATCTATTCACGCCAGCGAGGGCAATGCCAATGCGCACTCCCTCGTAGTCGGTCCCCGGGGCAGTGGGAAGACCCACCTGCTGTTGCGGGTGGTCGCAGAGGTGCGCCGAGACGCCCGACTGTCGGGGTTCTACCCGATCGTGTTTGCCGAGGAGAGCTACGAGGTCGCGACGTTGGGGGAGTTCTGGCTCGAGTGCCTGAATCATCTGGCAGAGCAAGCCCCGGAAGCTGAGAGAGCCAGCCTACGGCTGTCCTACGACGACCTGAGGGCCACGCCCGACGACCGCGACCTGGCGGGGCGTTGCTTGGGGACAATTCTGGACTTCGCAGACCGATACGAGAAGCGGCTGCTGCTGACAGTGGAGAACCTGAACACGCTCTTCGCTGACATTGCGGATCCAGATGCCGGATGGCGCCTGCGCCACACACTCCAGACCGAGCCTCGGATAGTCCTGCTCGGGAGCGCCACCAGCCGTTTTGACGAGATTGACCATCCTGACCACGCGCTCTATGACCTCTTCAGGGTGATGACGCTGCAGGCATTGGACACCGAGGAGTGCGACACGCTCTGGTCGGCGCTGTCGGGACAACCCCAGGGAAGCCAACCGATAAGGCCGCTCCAAATCCTTACCGGAGGGAACCCACGCCTCATCGCGGTGGTGGCCGGATTCGACAAGACGTACTCTTTCAATGATCTAATGTCCAACCTCTTTAATCTGGTTGACGAACATACCGAGTATTTTCGGAGCCATATCGAATCTCTTCCACCGCAAGAGCGACGGGTATACCTGGCCCTGGCTAGATTGTGGAAACCGGCGACGGCCAAAGAGGTCGCCTCCCAAGCTCGTGTGAACGTCAATAAGTGCAGCGCCCAGCTTGGACGGTTGGTGGACCGCGGCGCTGTTTTGCTTGAGGATGGAGCAAATCGGCGACGAACGTACTACGTCGCCGAAAGGATGTACAACATCTACTATTTGCTGCGGCGTCCCGGAGCTGAAAGCCATGTGGTGGACGCCTTGGTGCGCTTCATGGCGCTGTATTACTCTCCCAACGAACTGGCGTATATCGGCATTGGAATGGCCGAGAGCCTTGACCGGAACGATCCGCAGCAACTGGACATCCAGTCCACAGCGTTCCTGCACCTGCTCGCGTTACCGGGGTTTAGCGACCTGCTCGTCGATGTATTGACTCAGGATGCGGTCATAGGTGCATTTGGTTCTGCCCAAACGCCCAAGCTTGTTGAACCGATGGCATACGCGCTGCTGGCGAAGGCAAGAACCATGGAAACCGAGCAGCGTTTGGAGGAGGCGCTCGGCTATCTTGAACAGGCTATCCGTATGGCGGACGACGTCGGAGGCGAGGACTTGGCCGTAGCCAAGGGCGCAGCGGTGTTGAGCAAGATTGGCCTGCTGAACAAACTGGATCGAAACGACGAAGCTATTGGAACAGTTGCTGCCAACTATTTCGCCAGCGACCAACGCGTAGACGTTGACATGGCGGACGCCATAGTCAAGACACATCTAGGCGTTAACCACGTCTCGGCGCATCCTGTTGGCATAGTCTTTCGAGCCTTCACATTGCTCACCCATGGGAAGGTCGAGGCGGCTATCTGCGAGGCCGAGGCCGCCTTGAGACTCCTTGAAAACGCTACTAATGATAATGACCGCAGATTGAGGGGAATAGCAATCGTCATGAAGGGGCTGTTGGCGCCGGCCGTGGGCGATACTATCGGGAAGACTGATGCCGAGAACTTGCTCTTCGATATGGCAGAGGAAGGTCTTACCATGCTCCCCTCCTGGAGTGTGCATGTCCTCCTCCAGTACGTTGCAACCATTGAACCGGCGGAGGCATTGGCCCTAATCGAACGCGCAGGCGCGATTGACCACCTGCAACCTATCGTGGTGGCGTTGCAAAGAGAGCTTGGCCAAGACCCATCGGTGTCTCGGGAACTTGATGAAGTATCGAAAGACGTGCAAGAGTCCATCAAGCTTATGAGAAGAGGCCTGCACAGTGAGTCCGACTAAGTCTGCCCAACATGCTGCGCCGTACGGTTCGGCGCGCGACCTGCCGTCCTACCAGGAGCTTGCCCGTCAGATTGAGGGCGGCAAGCTACTGACTCGATTCATAGCGCGAAATCAACGGTCCGGCTTTCTTGAAATTCAACGTCAACTAGATCACCTCGTGGCTGTTGTCGACCGCTTCTACGACCGGCTTGGTTCCCGGAACTGGATATTCCACGAGCTGCTTCCCATCTCGACCGTTGAGGCGATCCTCGACGGGACCACCACTCCTGAAGAGGCTGAACAGGGACTCATTGGGATTTATCGAGAGGCAGACAAATCAGCCTTGTGGACTCGATGGCTTTACGGTGTCGAGGGGCTCCGAGAGCGCTTCCATCAGGTTGAGCGAGCTCGCGAGCACTACTTCGCGGACCAGTTCGACAGCGCAGCCCTCCACCTCATTGCAGTGATGGACGGATTTGTCAACGACTTCGAACCGGACAAGAGGCGTGGCCTTGCCTCTCGGGACCCCGACGACATGACAGCTTGGGACAGCGTGGTTGGTCACCACTTGGGGCTTACAAACGCGCTGAATGCATATAAGAAGACTATCAAGAAGCGAGTCGACGAGAAGGTCTACGAGTTGCACCGCCATGGGATAGTCCACGGCGCGATTACACACTTCGACAATGTGGTCGTTGCGACCAAAGCCTGGAACATGTTGTTCGCAGTGGTCGACTGGGCGACGGCTACCAAGAAGATTGGCCAGCCGGAGCCTGCCAAGACCTCGTTCCGGCAGGTACTTCGACGGATGGCCTCAAACAGGAAAATCCAGAAGGAGTTGGAGACCTGGAAGCCGAGTCGTTTTTCAGTCCCTGATGTCGACTTCAAAGACCACGAGATACATACACTAACCGTTCGGTTCCTGACCGGCTGGCGTGAGCGCAACTTCGGTGTCCTTGCGCATCTACCGAGTAGGCGGTTCGACACAAGGAACAAAACGATCGGACAGATGGCAGGACAACTGCGTGAGGTATTCGATAGCTTCGTCCTATCGGAATTTCGGGTGACCGAGTTGGCAAACACCGCGCCGGCCATCTGGCTGTCGAGGGGTGAGGCTGTCGTGAATGGGTCGGCAGGAACCTTCGAGTGCCGCTGGACACTCGAGGAGGCTGACGGAGGCTTCGGGTACGGCTCCGACTCTGCGCTATGGCGACTCGTATTCTGCGACCCCACCGTATGGCGGCGAAGCAAATAGGTGAAGGGCTCGGAATCGGAAGATGGACTTGCTTTACAAATACGTCTCCGCGGAGCGTGCCCTGACCTGCCTACCGGAGATCGGTGACGGGACGCTGAGGGCAACCCAGCCTTCGGCCCTGAATGATCCTTTCGAGTCTTCAGTGTACAAGGTCTTCGTTGAACGGGATGAGCGGGAAGGGAACAGGAGATTGTCTGAAGTGCTTACCAGCATCAACCCCTCCAGCCCAGTAAGCGAGGATCGCGTGGTAGAAGCCAGAGACAGATTCGGAAGCCTCTACCTCCGAGAGTTGCTATCGGAACAGCTGTCTCAACGATTTGGCATCGTCTCGTTCGCCACAGACCCACGAAACCCCCTGATGTGGTCTCACTACACGGTTGACGGGTCGGGGTTTGTCATCGGGTACGACGCAGACCGGGTGAGGACTCTCAGCACCAGAGAAGGATGTCTCCAACAAGTTCGCTACGGCAACAAGCCGATACCGCTCATGGACTACCCGGTGCTGAACGAGGAGAACATGAACCCGCTGATGTCCTACAAGAGCTCCCACTGGGAGTATGAACAGGAATGGCGGCTGATAGTAGAACTGCACGAGACGATCGGAACCGGGCAACGTGATGAACGGCTCCAACCCATAAATCTACTGCGAGTGCCGAATCCGACAGTGGTGGAGGTGTACTACACCGAACGGACGCCTGCCGACGCAGTTGGGAAGGTGAGGGAGCGTGTCGCAAACGCGGACAACCGTTATGGGACTACTAGCCCAACTAAACTGGTCATGTCCGACACGGCATTCCAATATCAAGATGCGGAGTCATAGGTTGAGGGAGAAGTTCAGCCAGTTCGAGAGAATACACTCGCGAATCTGAAGCTTTACACTGAGTTGCTACTAAGGCGGCTAGCTTGACAAGCTCAGCGAGATCTCGAAGATGGTACCATCTATTGTCCACTCAGGCCCACCAGACTGTACTGTACTGCGAACTCGCCCGGTTAGGGCGACCTCTGCGGCGTCCGCTCCCCCTATGGGCGAGTCCTCCGGCGTGGGTATGGAGTAGACAATTGCGGCCTTGCCGGGCTTGACCTCGATCTCCTTGACGAAGGAGTGGACGAAGGCCCTGGTCTCGGTTAGCTCGCTGGTCATCAGGAAGTTGCTCATCTCGGCGGCGAAGGTGGCGATTGTGTCAGCACCGTCCAGGAACTGTCGCCGCTCCGAGAACAGCCCTCTGGCCTCCTCCGCGGCGACCTCCAGTTTCTCCTTGCGCTCCCGGAGTCCCACGATGAGGTCCGAAGCCTGGGCCACGTCGACGCTGTCGCTCCTCGCAATGAAGTTCCAGACGCGGCCCAGTTGCTTCTTGACGTCATCAAGCTCCCCGTCGATAGTCTCCAGCCTCTCCCGCTGCTCGTGGGCCACCCCGTCCATCTCCTCGTCCAGCAGCTTCACCAGGTCGCGGATGTTGGACTCGGTGAGGACGTTGGCCCGAAGCTCATCGACGATGAGCTTCTCGAAGGACTTGGCGTTGAGCCTGGGGGTTTCGCAGGCGCCGCTGCCGCGCTTCAGCAGGGAGTGGCAGACGTAGTAGGTGTACTTGCCGCCCTTGGCCTCGGCCGCGGTCATGGCCTTGCCGCAGGTCTCGCACCGGAGCAGGCCGCTGAGCAGGTAGGGGCTGGCGGAGCGCCGAGGGTGGACTTTCTTCGGAGCGCGGGATCCCAGGAGCTTGGTGACCCTTTTGAACTCCCGCTTGGAGACGATGGCGGGGTGTGCGTCCTCGACCCTGATCGGGGGCGCTCCGTCCTTGGCGGTGGCCCCCCAGACCAACGTGCCCGTGTAGGCTTCGTTGAGCAGCACGTTGTGGACGGAGGTCTTGAGCCACTGCTTTCCCCTGGGGCTGGCCACGCCCTCTGCGTTGAGGGCCTTGGTCACGTCGAGGGTGCTGCTGCCTTGGAGCACCATGTCGAAGATGCGGCGGGCCACGGCGTCGGCGGGCGGGTCAAGCTCCAGCTTGGGGCGCTTCTTCGCACCGTCCTGGACGTGGACCTTCCGGTAGCCGTAGGGGGCGTAGGTGGTGACCCAGAAGCCGCGAGAAGCGGCTTCCCGCATCCCCCGTGTGACCTCCTGGGCGAGATTCTCGCTGTAGAACTCGTCCACGCTCTCGATGATGGCCTCAAGGAGCTTGCCGGTGGGGGTGTCGTCAGCCTGCTCGGTGATGGAAACGACCCGGACGCCCCGCCGCCTCAGCATGGCCTTGAAGGCGACGGCGTGCTCCCGCTTGCGGGTGAAGCGGGAGAACTTCCAGACGAGGATCTCCTTGAAGGGGGCCTCGGGCTTACTGGCCTCGTCCAGCATCTTTTGGAACTGGGGCCGGTCGGCGATGCGTCCGCTCTCGGCCTCGTCCACGTACTCGCGGGCGACCAGGTAGTCGTGCTTCTCGGCGTAGTCCCGGAGCGCCCGCAGCTGGGCGGACACGGACAGGTCGACGTCCTGGCGGTCGCTGGAGACCCGGGCGTAGAGAGCCACTGGCGTCATATCGAATCGTTCGTTCATAGGTCTGTCCTCCTTGTCTCTTCCGGTTGGGCCTCGCCGGCCTTCAACCTTTCCAGCCGCTCCCGTCTGCGCCACTCTCGTTCCTCCATGTACAGGCGGATGGCCTCTCGCAGCAGCTCGCTGACGGTGCGGTCTTCATCCCTGACCACCTGCCGAACCTGTTCGGCCATCTCCGGCGGCAGGGAGAAGGTGATAGTGTCGGTCCTTCTGGACTTGGCGGTCATCTTCTCTCTTTTTGTCCGTATTGGTCGTACGCTGTCTTACTCTAATCATGGTTCATGCCTAACCTGTCCGTCAATGGACTAAGTCGATTCCGAGGCTGGCTCACCATCGACCAGTGAGTCTGTGTTTTCCATAATCTCCCCATCCTTGGAAATGGTGAAGCGCCTCCCATCGAAAATACTCTCCATAATCATGTACACGTGGTCGTCCGCGTGAACCACGAATTCCTCCGTTATTGGAGGGTTGTACCTTACTTTGAAATCGACACCCGTTATCGAATACCCGTGGGCTGGATAGTCGGGGAAGTCAGGTACCGTTACTATGCTGCCCTCTGGAAACCGCAATACATACTCTTCTTCGTCGGGGCGCTTGCCCCGTTCTTCATTGGCCAACTTCTCTAATGTCTCGGCTTCCTGCCCAGGCACGCCAATAAAGATTTGACTCAGAAGGAGGGACCAATGTATGGGACCACCCTGATAGGCCTGCTCGCCGGGACCTGGCTTTGGCGCGGTCAGGTGGAAACGGACGTCATGTATCTCGGTTTGATCCACCATCAGAGTTACATGAACCTCTCGGATGTAACCATCCCAGTCCCTGTCCAGTGGCCTCCTCAACTCAACGAGTCCGATGTTCTTCGTCTTGGCGTAGTCTTTGGCGGGACCCGTGAAGCCCATCTTGGAGACGATTACGCCCTTGCTCAGCCTTGCGTCCTGAACGATTTGAGCCAACTCCGTTACTATGGGGAGGCCCACCTTCCTATTCCAGTACTTGCACGAGATCGCGGTCCTGTATTGATGTAACCCGTCTCCGTGCTTCGTCAGTACGTCGATCTGGCGGAAGGTGCCAGGGGGGCCTTCCACCCTGCAAGAATTCCCCCAGCACTCGACGGTTACACCACTGGCCTGACCAAGGGCCTGATATATGTCCTTGACCAGTTGCTCATAGTCTTGCCAACGAACATCACCGGCGTCAGAGGCGGGGATTCCACTATGCTGAGTCATCTTGATTCTCCTTCAACTACCACGGACCCGCCGCCACCGGGCGCCGCCTGCGCGCCGGGAGGTCGGAGGCGACTAGCTGGGGGCTGAGGATGGCCTGATCTGTGGATAATCAGGGTCATTAGGCCAGTGCTATTCACGGACATCCGGCCACCCTGAACGCCGGTGGTTAGGGCTTGTATCAGTGAGTCGTTGACGAGTCAACCACCTCCTTTGCCCCCAGCAAGGCCCGATGCGGAGAGAGCCTTTGCCGGTAGCTGGGGCCTTCGATGACGATCTGGTAGCTGGCGTTGGCGAGTCGGTCGAGGGCGCTGTTGCCGAGGATGGGATCGTCGAAGAGGCTGAGCCATTCCTCCACGGCCCGGTTGGAGGTGATGACGAAGCTGGAGACGCGGTGTCTGCTGATGATTAGCTCGTAGAGGTCGGCGGACTGTTGGGCGGTGAGCCGGTGGAGGCCGAGGTCGTCGAGGATGAGCAGGTCTGGGGAGAGGAACGAGCGGAATGTGCGTCCCACGGAGTTGTCGACCCTGGCTTGAGTCATGGTCTTGAAGAAGTCGTCAGCATGGATGAAGCGGACGGTGTGTCCGGCGCGGACGGCGGCGTAGCCCAGGGCCTGTGCGAGGAAGCTCTTGCCAACTCCGGCGGGGCCGACGAGCAGGATGTGCTCGTTGCGGGCTAGGAACTGCAGGGAGAAGGCGGCATCAAGGAGCCGGCGGTCCAGGGTGATCGACGCAGTCCAGTCGAAGTCCTCGAGGCGGGAGACCCGCTCGAAGCCAGCGCTGTGCAGTCGGAGCTCGATGCGCCGGTGGTCCCGTCGGCTGATCTCGTCGGCGAGGATGATCTCCAAGAATGAGGCGTAGTCCAACTGGTCCCTTCTGGCCAAGGCGATGCGCTCGGGCAGCGTGGCCGCCATGGGCCCCAGCTGGAGCCGTTTGAGCAGAGGCGTGAGTTCAGTGACACGGGTCATGGCTGATCTCCTGGTGATGACTGGTGGCTGAGGGCAAAGACTGAGCCGGGCCGGGTGAAGCGACCCGCAGGCAATGGCGGGGGATGCTCCTGCACCTCGCTCTGCTCCAAGGCTTCCACCAGGATGCGCTCCACGCGACGCACGTCGATGAGGTCTACGGTCAGGGCCTTGCGGCATGCGGCGTCGAGGCGTTCCGGGGTGTAACGCTGGCCGAGGCGTATGAGCTTGTGGCCTTGCCGCACCTTGGCCCAAGGCAGAGGGCCGTCGAAGAGACGCTCGACGAAGTCAGCCACCGCGGGACCCTGCTCTGCTGCGCTGCGCTTGATGCTCTCAGGCGCCCGCAGGGTGTAGGCGGTCAGCTCCGCCGGATAGTCCTCTGAGTCGGTGGAGCGGCCACCGCGAGGCTGACGGGGGTGGAGCTTGATCAGCCTGC
The DNA here is from genome assembly GCA_965219425.1 of Dehalococcoidia bacterium. Classification (GTDB taxonomy): domain Bacteria; phylum Chloroflexota; class Dehalococcoidia; order Lucifugimonadales; family Australimonadaceae; genus S5-327. Next base: position 1,487,504 of record OZ244741.1, on the reverse strand, counting down.
CCCGGTGGTAGATGCGCACCAGTTTGCTGCCCAGCCCGATCTCCACCTGCTGGCCCGGCGGACAAAGGGCAGCCGGGACTGAGTAAAGGGCATATTGGCAAGCCACGTGGTGATCGGAATGCACCTTGGCCGTGCGCCAGTGAGTGACCTCGTAGGGCTCGCCATCCCAGGGAGCGAGGGCGTGCCGCTCCTCATCCTGGAAGACGACCAGGGGCTGCTGCCGGGTGGCGCCATGCACGCGATGTCCAGCAACATCACGACACCAACGTGCCGCTTCCTCCCTCAGGTGGGAGAAGCTGCTGAAGCTGCCGCCCTTGAAGAAGCGCTCCCGCACGTATTGGACGCTTCGCTCCACCTTGGGCTTGTCCTTGGGGTGACGCACGCGGGCCGGATCGGCGATGAAGCCGCGGTGCTGTGAATACTCCAAGAAACCCCGGGTGAGCCGGGGATGCAGAGCGTCAGCGCCCGCGACCGCGGCGGGGAAGTTGTCGATGACGAGATAGTTGGGAATACCGCCGAAGAAAGCCCAGGCCGCCTCCAGTCCGTCGACGACGTCTTCCAGCTTCTGGTTGAAGGTGGGCCACACGAAACAGTGCCGGGAATAGGCCAGCACCACGATCAGCGCCCACACCGTGCGGTGGCGGCCGGTCTCTGGGTCCGGCGCCAATCCCAAGCGTCCAAAGTCCAGTTCCGCCACCTCACCCGGTGCACTCTCTGCCATCCGAACGGTCCTGGGATTGCGCCGACGCCAGTTGCGATGCGCCACGAAGCGATGGAGCGAAGCATAGGACACCCGACAATCCCGCTCCGCCAGCAACTCCAGGATGCGCGTCACCTGCAGCCGGTCGACGGTGAGCCACTGATAGATCTGGTCTGCCCAGGGAACCAGCTTGTCCTCGGCTGGCGTGGCCACCGCCCGCGGACCGGAACGACCGATCGCCGCCAGCCGATTCAGTTGCAGGTCGGTGGGCGCCGGTCCCTCGTGAGACACACCCAGCCCCTCCGCCGCGGCGATGTATCGTCCAACGGTCTCCCGAGACAGCCCGGTCCCCAATGCTATGTGCCGCTGGCTGCTCCCCGCCTGCCAGCGGCGGATGACTTCAGATATCTCCACTCTCAGCACCTCTTTATAGGCCATCTGCTGCACCTCGTCATGAAGTGCGGCTATGGTCTCCGATTCGGCGCGCAGGGTGACCGGATGATCCTGAATAGCTGGCCTAATGACCTTGAATTTCTCTCAACTTCCTGGCCTCAAGATCATGACTATTCACACTGATCCCCGTCCGGCACGGCGACGACCACGACCTTCGCCAGCCGCCCCTTCCAGAGAACGGGTCGGGCGATGGCGGCGTAGCCGGCCTCGTGGGCGAACTGCGTGAAGCCTGAGCGGACAGCCCGCTCCGCCAGGGAGCCGGGGGAGAGTGGCCTGCCCCGCTGTGGAACGCCGCCCCGCTCGCCGCAGATTGGAAAGGCGGCAGGACTCCCGAATCCCCGCGTGCGCCGCACCACCGTCGCCGAAAGCGCGGGCGGCTCGGCCCACTCTGCGGGGTCTCCCCTCTCATCCCGCTCGTACAGGACCGTCATCAGGGGGCGGTTCTCCATGACCTCGGCCAGCCGGAGGGTCACCGAGGCGTAGGAGCAACGGTACGTCCGCTGCAAGGCGAGCACGTCTAGCCCCGACCGTTCGGCCACCTGGGAGAATGCCTGCGGCTGCATTAGCGCCGCAGCAGCGAACCGGTCGGCCTCCCGGCACACCTTGCGCTGCGGCGGGGAGCCGGACTCCATGTCGCAGAGGGTCTCGTGGATGATCTCGTAGGCTTCGTGGAGCATGGTGTGCTCAGCCGCCCCGTCCCACAGGTCCTGGCGGTAGTAGATGTTGTAGCCGCCCCCCGGCGCGCTGACGTGGAGGCCCTTCATACTGTCCAGGTGCCTGCCCTCGACCGTCCCGAAGCCGGCCTCTTCCAGCAGGCCGGTCAACTCCGGCATCGTGGGGCGGCCCGACACGCGGAAGTAGCGCACGAAGCGGGCGGCCAGCCGCTCCGGGTCCAGGGTGTACTGGGGAGAGTCGTCGTCCAGCAGCCTGCGGCAGAAGTCTTCCCGGGTCCTGGTCATTTCCGTCATTCCAGCAACCTCTTGCCCGTGAATCGCTCATACATCTCAACGATGAACCGCTTGGCGTTGGTGGAGAGGGGGCCGTCGGGCCTGGTGCCCACCCGGAACTGGGGGTCGGCCAGGACGTAGCGGTAGGCTCGCTCCACTTCCAGCACCTCGTTGCTGTTGGGGTCGGGCTGGCCCGAGTGCCCGGCCCGCTTCATCAGCTCCTCGGGGTTCACGTTGTAGACGGCGGCGAGCTTGCCGACCATGTTGCGGCCCGGCATTCGCTCGCCCCGCTCTATCTGGGAGAGATACGAGCTGGAGATGCCGGTGCGCTGGTTCACGTCCCGGAGGCTGAGGCTTCCGCGCAGCCGTTTGAGCAGCGGCCCGATCTCCTCGTTGCCTTCCAGGTCCTGCGGGTCGTCGCCCCCCCGGTAGTGGTCAATCTCGGTCATAGTCCTCTCCCCCTGCCGCCGTGGGTGCGGACAGTACAGCGTACGTTCCTCCTGCTACATTGGAGCTATGTAGTTGCTGTACTATTGTTACATTCGAGCGAGCAATTTGTCAATACAACCCTGTTATCCTCTAATACAGCCTTCAGCCCATTGTTTTGGTGCCTAATATATTGATACACTACTGCGGACAGCACGGATATTCGGATACTTGGGTGAGTATACATCACCGACGCGCCCGCAGGCCACCCATTCGTGGCGCGCCGCACTCCAAGGGAGACGGTTAGCGTGAATAGGAAGCAGAAGCGAAGGCTTAGCCCGAAACAGGAACGGCAGCGCATTGAGGGCCTGCGGATGCTGGCCCGCATCATCGCGCGCCACTACCTGGCCAACCCCGAGCTGTACGCCAACGGCGCTGCCGGGGAACGGGACGTTTCCGCTGTCAACAGTCTGCCGCCGGCTGTCCGGGAGACGACCCAAAAGGAGGGCGCGGCGTGAAGCGCAGACAGCCCTCATCCCGGGTCAAGCTCAACACCCACGCCGTGTGGGAGCTGCTCAACCGGCTTAACATGACCCAGAACGAGCTGGCCACACGAGTGGGCACTTCGTCGGGCTACCTGTCCCAGATGATGAGCGGGACGCGCTGTCCCTCGGCGGAGATGCGCAAGCGCCTCATGGAGGCCCTGGGTGTCACCCGCTTTGAGGACCTCTTCATCCTGGAGGCCGTGTCGTGAGAAGCGGTCTCCTCCCGTCCCATCTGATCCTCGACGACGGCCTTATACCCGAGGACTTCGCCGAGCGTCTCGACGCGTTCAAGGAGGTCACCGGTCTCTCCTGGGAGGCTCTCGCCGCGTGTTTGGGCGTGGACCCGCGCCAGCTTCAGCGATGGCGGAAGGGCACGAAGCCCAGCGGGGACGGGCTGTGCGCTCTCGTCCTGCTGGCGGCCCGCATCCCCGGCGGCCTCTACAAGCTCCTGGGTGTGCACGTCATCCCGCCCGTTGGGGTCTACCAGCCTCCCCTGGCCGTCGGGTTCGGCCTGAAGGGCAAGGAGGGCTAAGGCCGTGGGAGTGCAGCAGCGGGTCTACCGTCCCGTCGAGTTCGACTTCCCCAGGGACTTCCCTGAACGGCTGACGCTGTTCAAAGAGGCGAGCGGGCTGAGCTGGAAGACGCTTGCCCGTCTCATGGGCGTCCGCCCCTATCGGCTGTGGCAGTGGCGGGAGATGGGCGTGGCTCCCAGCCCCGCCCATCTCTTCCTGCTGCTGACCGTGGCCGAGGCGATGGGACTGCGGGACGGGATTCTGATGTGTCCCAACCGGGATCTCCCCAAAGGCGTTGACCTGGAGGCTCTCCGGCGATGACGCGTCTGGCCGTCATCAGCCACGGCGGGGCGGAACCGACGTCATCGTGATCTGCAAAGCGAGGAGGTAAGGACTGTGGTTATCAAGGAACGGAATCGAACCCTGAACTACCGCACCCCGCCCTTTCCGGAGGACTTCGGGGAGCGGCTGGGGCGGCTGAAAGAGATGACGGGGCTGTCGTGGGGCGAGTTTGCCGAGCTTCTCGGCGTCACGCAGCGCGGCCTCTTGAAATGGCGCAGGAGAGGACCGCATTCGGGGGCATATCTCTGGGCCATCCTTGAACTGGCAAGCGGCGTTCCCGGCGGCTTCGACTTGATGCTCTACGGCACGGAAGGTTCCGAGTGACCAGGTACAGGAAGAAGGTTTGCAGGGAGTTGCGGGAGGGTCTACTACCGCCAGTACCGGCGCGGCGCCGGTGAGGCGGGCTGGTGTAGGCCGGGCTGCTACCTGAAGGATTACTGGCGGCGAAGGCGGGCGGCCGAAGGCCGAGTTGATTCGCCGCGAGAAAGCTCTTCACAGGAGGAGACGATGGCTGAGTATGGGGAGGCTATGGTACTGGATATTGATGTCGTGGCCGACCGCCCCTCGTGCCGCAGACGCGATTCGAGGAGGACACCAGCGTGGGGGTAGAGTGGCGGGGTCGTTGCTGGGCGTGGCTGACCGAGGGCGAGCCCCCGGCGCTCATGGACGTGGCGGTGAGAGACGGAGAGGTCGCCAAGCTGCTGGAGCCAGGCGCTATTCGGCGTGTCCGGGCGATTGAACGGGCCGTCGAAACGCTGGAAGGAGTGGTCGATGGGATCGAAGTGTGGATGGAGTTCAGCGGGGAGCCTGGACCGGACCGGCGGGCCACTGCCAGGGGGCTGTCGGAGGGTGGAAAGGTCCGCATCGCCGAGGGTGGGTTGCGGGCGGAGATCAACGGGAAGGTGGGAACGCTGTTGCAGTTTACCGTCGGCACCGTCGAAGTGGACGGCAAGCGTTACAGCATAGGGCTCAAGGATCTGGAGCCGGTCGACGGCCCTTCCGAGGAAGAGACCCCAACAGCGGGCTCGGGGGTGGTCCCCAAGGAGTAGGAGGAGGAAGCCGCCGCGGAGAAGGGCTGATCAAGGATGCCCTCGTCGTTGAGGGTCTTGGTGATTTTGACCATCCCGTTGCCATCCTCACTCATGTCAAAGATGCGCTTGACGATGCGGGACGCAACCGGGTCGGGTTCCAGGGTGGGGCGTTTCTTGGCCCCGTCCTGGAACCCGACCCGGTTGTACCCGAATGGGGCGTAGCTGGAAACCCAGATGCCACGGGAAGCCGACTCCCGCATACCCCTAGTGACCTCCTGGGCCAAGTTCTCGCTTAGAACTCGTGAACACTCTCGATGATGCCCTCAAGCAGCTTGCCGGTGGGAGTGTCGTCGGCCTGCTCGGTGATGGAGACCACCTTGACGCCCTCGCGTGGGAGCATGGACTTGAAGGCGACGGCGTGCTCCAAGTCGGGGGTGCCGGGCAGGTCTCTAACGTGTATGCGATACCTAAGCCGTCGGTCCAGAGCGCTCGCCGAACGTGCAGCTCCGGCCCGGTGTCTCGGCCTCGTATCCGAGCCATCAGGTGGGAACGCGCCTCAGGGGTCAAGGTATCTTGCATGGTCGGCGTGTGCTCATTCATACGGACTCAAGCCAATGCCCGAACCTTCTTCATGTGTTGGCGGAGGGCACTATCACCGGTTGCATTGAGCCGTTCAAACACGTGGCGGCCGCCGTAGAGAGATGTCAGCATGCAAAGAACGAGCCCTACTTGATCTGCCGCGTCAAGCGGGAACGAGGGCTGGGATTCCGGCAACCAGCTTATTGTCGAGGGAGTGGTGCAGTTGATGTTTCTACAGAATTGGGCGTGACAGAAGTCATGCGACCCGGGCATACCCGCGGCGTTCGGGCCACCCTCGTCAGTCTCAAACCTGATCGCGAACGCCTGAAGCGTCGCGCCCTGATCAAGCATTGTGAGTAGGACGTAGACTCTGAAATGGACCCACTGGTCCGATGTTTCAAGGGTCAACAGAGGCAGGATCGTCTTGTCGACTACGGGTTCAAGGAACAGAAATCGATGCTGGTTCCTCAGGCCGAGCTCAGAACTGCCATGTGCAAGACCACGGAGTCCGTAAGCGTCGATGTGGTTAGGCCTGTACACTCCGTACACCTTGTCTCGAAGAGTGGCAAGTGGACCGTCCTCCCACTCATATTTGCTGAGGAAATTCGATAGGATGTCGGAGACGGCGAGCCGAACTTTCTTGTCTGCTGGACCGACCGGCATGTTACTCCCTACACGCTCAACGCGGCTTGAGGAACGTAGTCGACCTTCAACGGATCCTGAGGCCCGCCGGACCCTGCTTGGCTCACGAATGCGAGTGCCTCTGGAGATTGGATTCTGAAGACGTAACGCTTGTTGAATGGTGGAGATACGTCTGCTCTGAAGTCGTCGGCAAGAGCCGTGGGCACGAATCGCGAGATGTTCTCGCAGAATACCCATTCAACGTCCTTGACCGACCATGGATCCTTCACTTCGGGGATGCGTTCGTCCCTGTTGATGTCTGGCCAATACCACACAGGCCTCCAGACCCAGTGCTCCTTTTCGAATTTGTGCTCCTTCAAGACATCCGCCAATAGGCCGTCGATCTCCACGCTGACGGGATCACACAAACGATTCCAGCCATGTATGTCCTGGTAATCGTCTCGCACGAGGCTGGGAAACCTAGACACGAGATGCGGTGCATCAACCAAAATGCTCTGTTCCGGAAGAATGATCCCGTTCAACAGGGCGAGCAATCGGGCCGCAGCCACCCGTGCCATGTATTCGGGTGGTAGCTCATCTCTCGACTCCAGGCCGCCGCGGGCTTGCTTCACGAAGGTGCCGAATTGAACGGCTTCTATGTCGCCGCTGCCGAGGAAAAAGTCGTGTGCCCTCTTCGGCAACCAGTCAATAAAGCGCTTGAGTCCAAGGAAGTCGAGGACACGTGCATCCAGGTTTTGCCGAACATCCTCGACGCACTTTTCGAAATTCACCCTGGCGTTGGGCAGAGAGGGCCAATGCCAAGGCCTGTAACCCTCAAACGAACTCGTCCAAAGCCCCGGGTTGCCGATTTGGACGTCGCCCAGGTGCAAATCGGCAAAATCCTGCGAAGGCCTACGAAGGCTCAGGTCGAAGGAATTGGTCCCGTACTCGTTGAGGACAATAATCAACCCGCACTTGGTGAAACAGCGGAGGAGATACGCCAGCCTGCTTCCTGTGGTATCTCCTGCTTCGGAGTAGCGTAGAAGGTCATAGTCGACGATTATCACGTCTGCCTCGTCGACATCGGTCGATTCAATCAAGGCCATGTCTTTCTCGTCGGCTCTCCAAGCGGCTCTTTTGCGATTCATCAGCGCGATCAATTCTTGGAAAGCCTGTCGCGTAACCGCCGTTACATTCGCCTCGTCGCAGACGGACCGGATCTTAGTGGCCAAGCGGGCCGCAATCTCTGGGTTATCGTCGTACACCAACACTTGGATCGTGCTCATGACTCCTCCCGCCAGGTCAACTCGAAACATGTGCTGAATGAAGCCTCCGGCTCTGCAAATCGTGCGGTGGCTCCGAGATCGGTGGCTAACAGCCTAACGATAGCCAAGCCCAATCCAGTCCCTCCATATCCGAGTGCGCGCCGCTCTGCCGAAATCTCCAAGCCTCGCTTAAGGGGTTCAAATAGACTCTCAGCCATGTTCAGGTCAATGCCTACTCCAGTGTCTTGAACCCGAATCGCGCGATGGTTGCCGGATATGGCTGATGAGACCGCAATATGCTTGGTTTCGCTGTCAAGCATCGCATTGGAGGCGTTCATCAACACATTGTGGAAAATGGCCATCCAGATCGGATAGCTTGCGTTCGGCAGCAGGATGTCCTCGTCTACTCCTGCGACCTCGACCCTGACTCCCCGCAGTATGGATTTCATGTTGTCTGTCATGATCTGGATTAGCGACTTTGCTTTGAATCGCGCAACCGTATTGCGATTACGTTCATCCGTAATGGGAGAAAAGATAGCGCGTGTATCGCGCACGTCCTGGATCCAATTCCTAATGTTCGCGGCTATGGGAGCGATCGTTTCGCCGATTCCAGGATTCGTCTCTGCAAGATTGCCCAAAGTCTCAGCGTGGTATTCCAAGAGGCTCAGTTGCTGATTCAGTTGATGATCGAAAGCGATGGCCGTTGACCCGACCGTTGCCATTGCCCCAAGCAGGCCGGACTGACTCTTCGTCCAATCTGCTTGTTCGCGGAGAGATTCAACTGTCTTGTCCAGCTCTGTCCTAAGTTCGGTCGCTACCTTCGGAGGAATCTCGCTTTCGTGCTTCTCCAACACGTCCCAAACATTCTTTACGAGTAAATTGGACGCGCCCACTCTTCGTTGGGATGCTTTCTCGGATAGCCTCCGAGCGGCTAGGCGAGTCGCATAGTAGTCCAGTCCGAATCGCACGGCATCTTGGAGTTGATGAAATGCCCCATTGCCAACGAGTCGATCCCGGGACACCTGTATCTGAAGGTGCTGTCCTTGGGTCGCGTCACTTACTGCCTCCACCCTCGCTTCACGACTTGTGTCTATGTTGACGACGCCGAGAACTCGTGAATTGGTAGGAAGATGATTCAGTCCCAAATGCACGTTCAAGTCGGATGGAAGAAGCTTAGACTGGGTCAAGCGATGAGCGTGATCGAACTCTAGTCTCAACCAGTCCGCGTCGGGCCCGGCGTAAGGAATGCGGAAGCCGGCATCATAGATGTGGACGCCACCCCACTGCGTCATGTATTCCCGTGCTTGCTGCACCGCTATGCCGTAAGGCTGCCGGTATTGCAGGGTGAAGATGCGAATCTCGAATTCAAGACTATCAATCAGGCACGGGGCTTGCCCACGAACAGGAACCGAAAGTTTGTAAGGTGGAGTGATCTCGCCTTCAAGCTCCAACGAGAGTGACAGTTCGCGCTTCAATGGGCGACTATCGGAGTCGTCCTTCGGCAGGAGTCTTCCCACAATCCGAGATGTGTACAGATCCAGTATCCGGGCCATCTGAGTGTTGAACAGGGCAACGGCGGACGGATCCGGTGAGCTTAGGGCAACCTCAAAACCCCCGTCCTTGAGGTCGGACGTTCCGGTCAAAGACCGGAACGGAGGCTGGAGAAACCAGATCTCTCTTGCGAGACTCTGAAACTCCTCGGGATCCCATTCATGTTTGAGCTTCTTTAGGGTGACGGTGGTGCCGTGAGGCCTGTTGAGCGGGAAGGAAGCATCGTCGGGTTGCCGCAACTCATACGCAGCGGTAGCCTGGGTCAATTCGCCGGCTTGTACTGCAGTATCCCAATCCACCATCGCGAACAGCTCTTGGCTTGATGACTCTTTCGAGACTCGATCTGCATTTGGTACGGTGGTAAGCTCCAGCTCGCTGGCCAGGAACTGCACGGCTAAACGTCCTACTCCTTTCGAACCGGTCAACCTGCGCTTTAATGCTGGTGAGGTCATCTCGTGGACCTTGTGTGGGGAGCCGACACGCATCCAACGATTCACAAAGTCGTCTGAAGTCATGCCGTGGCCGTTGTCCGATACCTCTATTGAATCGTCTTTTATTCGAATCCCGACTCTAGTTGCATCCGCGTCGAAGCTGTTTTTTACCAACTCGGCAAGAGCGATGTACTGGCGTCCGACCAATCGCTCGCCGAGTTCGCGAAGCAGTTCCGAGTCCACTGTGAAGTTTATGGTTTCCATTTCAGACAGCCTGTGCAATTGGGCTCCGGTCTGGCTTCCCTTGCACTTCAGAACGCTGTGGCCTGCTCTTCAATAGCGGAATAACCGACTTGCCAATGGCGTATGAAAGCAAGGGAGGAACGGAATTCCCGATCAGCTTGGCAAGATGCTTGCGTGCCGGAACCGCCTTGAAATTCACGAAATCCGGCAGTGTCTGCAATCTGGCGGCCTCGTGCGGTGTGATCACTCGCCTGCGGGACGGATGCACGTATCTGCCTTGGCCCATGCAATTGAAGCCCGTGGTCACAGTCTGTGCCGGTAGTTCCCAGAGCATTCGACCGTACATGGCGGTGTAGCTGTGGTCGGACCTGTGGCATTGAGGCCTCAACTCGTTCGGAAGGTCTGTCTCGTCGTTGTCGAACAGCCAGTCGATGCGTGACTGGTTTATCGAATACGGCGTCGAAGCTGAGTCGAAGATGTTGGTCTTTGTTCCATCCTCCAAATCTCCTATGGCCCATCGGACGGTTCTGGGGACATGTCCGCAGACCGGGGACTCTAGATTGTCGACCAGTTCCTGCGCATCAGCCTCGCAATCTTGCAGGGCGAGTATTATGTGCCGTCGTCGCCTTTGAGGCACCCCCAAATTCGATAAGTCCACTACGCCGGCTCCCACGGTGTACTTGAGAGATTCAAGGCAGTCAATTGTACGTTGGACAGCTTTACGGACATCGTAGGTGACGGTCGGGACATTTTCTATGATGATTGCGGATGGGCGTAGAACTTGAGCTGCCCTTGCCATTCGAAGGTAGAGACCGTTTCTGGGGTCGTCACGCCTGGAGTGGTTGTTCAAATTCGAATGCCCCTGACACGGAGGTCCTCCCAGCAGGAAATCCAGGTGTCCTAGGTTAAAGGCAAGCTCGGCTTCAGACCTAGTAGGATCGGCATCCACTTCCCCATCCAGAACCTCTTCAATGGGCTTGCAGATCGTCCACGCAGTCGGAAAGAGCTCGCCGTAAACATCCACTGCTACTTGATCAGAATCCAGGGCCAACCTAACGTCAATTGAGTATTCGGAGTCATGCGCTGCTCGCTGAATACCCAGTGATAGACCGCCACAACCCGAAAAGAGATCGGCAATGCTGATTGCGGGCCAAGAGGGATCGGGCACCGGGAGGTCGATGGACCTCAGCGCTGAAGTGTCTGCCTGGCAAATCTGACAGTCTTCGTATGCCTTCATTGTTTCATCTTCGGCCATACCGGTTCCGGCGTGCACGTTCATATGATTCCGGTGTCAAGTACGTAGCGGGCAGTATCAACAGGGGGGAATAAGGGGCGAAACCAGCCGCTGGCCCTAAATGGTTGCCATGACGACTGGAATTGCCGTTCCCGACTCCTCGGCATCGTTCTCTGGCCCTTCACTTGATGCCTCAAGTTCATTTGGTCCTTTCTGGGCTGCTCATACTCTTGTAGGCGGCCTTGACCATCTGATCCAGTGCGGCGGCAGCATCTTCGTTCAAACGAGGATCGGACCGGAGGCATGAGGAAATCACGGCCAGCGGCTCTGGCTCAGCCTTGGAATGCCCACCCCTAACAAACCTGTCGACATCGAGCCCCGACCAGGCAGACAGGGCAGCAAGACTGTCAACATCCGGGCGCTTGCCCTGGGAGATTCTAGTTAGGGTAGATGCGCTAACGCCGCTTTCGTCGGCGACCCGTTTCCATGTGCATCGGCGTGCCTGCCTCTCGCCGTCAAGGGCGGCATAGAAGGCGTCGCCGTCGAATCTTGCTCTTTTGACCACGGGACTTCTCCTTATCGCATGAAGCGGCGGATTCGAATATAGCAACGACCAGCCAAGATAGCAATATGTACGTAAGGGGCAAAATAGGAAGGGGAGAGGCTGTGCACAGCCCCGGACGTGACGGGGATGGATGAAGCTAGAGCCTGATAAGCCGAAGGAGGTGAACGACTCCTAAAGGTCCCTCTGAGAGAATTGGGCTCTTCGTACGCATGGCAGTGCTAGGACTCAGAGCCCGCCCAAAGTTCAAAGACAGTTCTGTCTACTGTACACGTTGGTGGACCTGCAAAATGATTTCATAGCCAACCTGCACTCCTGCCCTCCACTCGTGTTCGTCTCGGCGTTCCCATTTCAAGACCTCGTACTTCATGCGTCCTTACACCTCTATGGTCTGTGGGAAAGTGGGTGACTGGTCAACGGGCTGCAGAGAGTTCCTCCACTGCCCATTTTGCGATTTTCGAGGGACTCGCCGCAATCTTAACGTGGCAGCGGGGAAGCGCTAGACGCCCCTCGTCACCGCCTCACGACGCCCTGGGGGTCCCGCCTGGACGCCCTGCGGTTGAGGGCGCGGTCGAGGATGCCAAATGCCCGGTCGATGCCCTGGCGTTCGACCCTGGGCGACGGCTCCTCCTCCTGCTTAAGGAGGGCGTGGGCGATGAGGTCGGCCATTTGGAGCAGGCAGTCGGCGTGAGAGCTGCGGAAGGCTGGGCCGCCGATGACGTTTTCTATGGGGATGTCCCTGGCCCGTTCGCCGTCCTCCCATACCTCGTACCTGCTGGGGACGGGGTTGCGGCTCCTGAGCCTGCTGTAGAGGCGGGTCACCATCTCCTCGCGGCCCTCGTCGAAGATGAGGAAGGCATGGCGGTTCGCCGTGGCGACGGAGGAGTTGATGCGGTTGAGCAGCCGGTCGAGGCTGACCCGCTCGTAGCCTCTGACGTCGGGCTTGCGCAGGCAGACGTTGACGACCTCGACGCCGCTGATGGTGCGGGCGGCGTCCTCGATGACGCGGAGCCCGCCGGTGAAGATTTCGACACCCTGCTCCGGAGTAAGCCTGTGGTCGGCGCTGTCCTGGCGGGCCAGCTTGCCCCGTCCGGCCAGCAGGTCGCAGGCGTGCAGCTCCCGGTCGGTCGGGACGGCGTAGCGGTCACGCAGCTCGGTCCGCCAGTCGAGGACGCGTTGGTGGAGGGCGTTCCACCGCTCCGCGTCCACGCCCAGGGCGGTGCGGACGTAGTAGCGGGGACCCTCGGACTCGTCGATGTAGTACAGCCTCATGGTATGCGGTCTCCCGTCTTGGATTGGATTGTGGCGAGCTGGGGCAGCGGGAAGTCCGGCTCGAAGCCCTCGGCGGGGGCGAGCCATGCCCGTCCCAGCGGCCCCTCCCGCTCCAGGAGTCCCCGGTGGGAGACCAGCAGGGGAAGGGAGGTCCTCGTGCGGACCATCTCCTCGGCCGCCACGCGCAGGAAGTGGGTGACGGCGATGTCTTCGTGGAAGACCACCAGGACGGCGGGCCTCTCGCCGTGGTCGTCGATGGGCCGGTGAGAGGAGTAGTAGCGCAGGTAGGGGGCGAGCCGGGCGGCCATCGTCACGGGGCGGACGGCCCGGCGCTCCCACTCCAGGAAGAAGGGCCAGGCGGCGTCGCCCTGCCGCAGTACGCCGAAGGCGTCGGGGTGGATGGAGCGCATCGCGCCCAGGTGGCGGAAGTAGCGGGAGGCGCGGATGGGCGGATCGAGCTGGACGATCTCCCAGCCCAGGTCGCGGGCCTGGGCCGCCAGGGACGCAATGAAGCCGTGAACGGCTGCGGTGTGCTGCATGTCGCGCAGCAGCTGACGGCTGCGCCGGCCGGAGACGTTGCGCCAGTCTCCGGCGTCCGTGGGCGCGGGGCTCCACCGCTTCCTGGCCCCGCCTACGGAGGAGCGGTCCCTCCGGGCCAGCACGGCCAGCCCCTGGTTGGTCAGGGCCATGCGCCGGGGCGCGGCGGGGATACGGATGATCAGACCGAAGCCTTCGAGGGCCGACGTGAGCTTGGAGGCCCGCTGGTAGGTGACGCCGAGCAGCCCGGCCAAGTCGTCGAGGGTCAGCCAGGGCCAGTCGGAGAGCAGGTCGAGGACCCGCTTCTCGGCGGGTTTGAGCAGGGCCGGAAGCATGTGCTCGGGGACGCCTCGTCCAGTCCCGTTCTCGTCGATGTCTTCGGGCATGGAGTTCCGCGCCAGGGGTTGCTCGGCGGGAATGGAGCCGCCGGGAGGAAGCCGGTCGATGGCCGCCCGCAGGCTGACGGCGGCGTTGACGGAGCGCAGCCGCCACACGGGGTCGTCGAGCGTAGCAGCCACCGCCTCGCTCTCCAGCGCGTAGAGCGCCGCGACGGGGCTCTGGGCGAGCAGCCTTCGGGCGTGGCGCAGCCGCGCCTCGTCGGGCATCAGCAGGAGCACGGCGCCGGGGCGCGGCCCCTGGGTGAGCCGCCAGAGCCGCTTGGAGAAGCCCGTCCTGTCGGCGGTGAGGCCCTGCCGGACGATGCCGACGGTCCTGCCGCCGGGCAGGGTCAGGGCGGCGTCCAGCGGCATGGCGCGGTACCAGCGGAAGCGGACGGGGTAGGCGAGGTTGGAGACGTCTGCGGCCAGGCGGTAGATGACGGCCAGGGCGTCGAGGCGCTCCAGGAGGACGCGCCGCCAGCGGGCCGAGACGGGACGGTCGCGGAGCAGGTCGTCCAGGGCCGCGTTCTCATCCTGGGCCAGCCGGCGCAGGCCGGCGGCGGTGAGGTGGAACCTGCGCGTCGGGGGGACCAGCTCGGTCCCGTGGGGGACGGAGGCGATCAGCCCGGCGTCCTCCAGCTTTCTGACGGCCTCGTAGACCGCGCTCTGGGACCAGCCGGAGAGGGCGGCCATCTCCAGCCGGTCGAGGAAGGGCATGGCGGCGAGGCGTCTGAGCAGCTCGGCCTTTGCTCCGGTGATCCGCCTCATTCCCTCAGCTCCCCGCCCGTCGCCTGCGGCGCGTCGCCGGGGTTCTGGTCGCGCTTGGTGCGCTGCCTGCGCCGCTCCTGGGCCGCGCCGCTCTTCTTCGCCGGGGGGGCCTCCCCGGTCCTGAGCCGCTCCAGCTCCTGGCGGTACTTCTCCACCAGGTCCTGGAGCCCCGCCTCCCGCTCGGCCATATCGCTGGCCGGGGTGAGATAGCGCTCCGCCTCTGCGCGGATGCGGTCGGCGGCGGCGGCGTCTCCCGGCTCCGGCTTCCTGACCTTCATCGAGAAGGCTTCCATCCGCTCCGTTCCCACGGTTGCGCGGACGTAGCATTGGTGCACCGGCAGGGACGTGATGTCGTCCTCGGTCACCCGCTCCTTGCCCAGCTCCCAGACCAGCTGGCGGGCGTCGGATCCGGACACCTGGAAGACGGCCAGGCAGCCGACGTTGGCGAGCAGGGTGTCCCGCATGGTGCGGGAGAGGTCGTCCAGCTTGGCGAGGCTCTGGGTGGCCAGCACGAAGGACGCGCCGAACTTGCCCAGCTCGCTGAGCATCGACTCGTAGTCCACGCCGGGCATCGACTGCATCTCGTCCACGACCACCAGCACGCCCCGCCGCCGCTCGAAGGGCAGGCTCCCCTGCTCCCGTATCACGGCGTCGACCAGGTTGAGGAGGGACGCGCCCACCAGGGCGGCCACGTCGCGGCCCACGACGCCCTGGGCGGTGGAGACCAGCAGGACGCCGCCGTCGTGGAGCGTCTGGCGCAGGTCGATGGTGGAGCGGGACTGGCCGAGGACGGCCCTGGCCCGCTTGGAGGAGGCGTAGTAGGAGAGGCGGGTCTGGACCGGGGCGAGGGCGTCGGCGCGGGTCTCGTGGCGCCACTTCCCGAAGTCCCTGCCCCACCACTCCATCAGGTAGGGGTCGTTTACCTTCTCCAGCACCTTGCCGCGGAACTCCTCGTCGGCGAGGAGGCGCAGCCCGTCGAGGATGGTGTACTGCTCGCCCTCGTCCATCTGCTCGTTGGCCTCGTGGAGGCTCTTGACGGTCTGTTCAAGGATGGACTGCATCCTGGGCCCCCACTGGTCCCAGAGGCCCTTGGCCACGCGCACCACCGAGTCGGCGGTGCGGTCCCGGTCGGAGAAGATGCGGGTGTCCAGCAGGTTGATGCCGGGGGCGCCCCGCTCGTCGGCCAGGTCGATGAGCCGCACGCGGTCGATGAGGGAGTCGGGGACGTGCTCCAGCAGCCCGCCCACCAGGTCGGCGTGGGGATCGACGACGACGATGGCGTCCCCGTCCCTGCCCTCGGCCTTCTCCCGCATCTTGTGGGCGACGATGTGGTGCATCAGGGTGGACTTGCCCATGCGGGTGCGGGCGACGTAGAGGTGGTGGCGCCGGAGGAGGTCGTCGGGGAAGTGGATCTTCCGGGGCGTTCCGGTGGCGGTGTCGCCGACGTGGGCGCCGCCGCGGACGCTGCGGGCCGTGGGCAATAGCACCTTGGCCCCGGAGCGGGCCACCAGGGGCGTTTCGTCCCTTGCGCCCGGCGGGTGCCAGAGGCAGGCCGCCTCGCGCACGCCCACGACGCTGCGTTTGCCGAAGAGACCGGGGCCGGTCGGGTGCAGAATCGCCGGGTCGGGGACGGCGGGCCGCACCCGGCTGACGTCGAAGCGCGCTCCCGCGGGGTTGTCGTAGTGTCGGTAGGCCGCCGCCACCGGCTCCAGTAGCTCGTTGGCCCGCTGGGGCCGCGTGTTCCTTGGCAGGAACGCCGTCACCTGGAGCTCGGCATCAAAGGCGATGCGGGAGACCTTCTCCCGGATGAGGAGAGGGTCGTAGACCCGCTTGCGGGCCTTCTGGAAGCGGTGCCAGATCCAGCCCCCGGCGGCCAGGGCGGCGGCGACGCACGCGCCCATCAGCACGGCCTTCCAGGTTTCCCCGGCCTGCACCCACACGTAGCCTTTCACGGCGGCCAATGCCGCGACGCCCAGGACGGCCATGGTTATGCCGTCCATCTGGAGGGGCTTGGTCTGGTAGGTGTAGGCGGGGTCCCGGCGGTCGTCCACGGGCCGCTTGTGGGCCTTCTCCAGATGGGCCTGCGACCACTCGGGTCCCAGGGAGCGCAGCTTGAGCTGCGCCACGACGCGCTCCCCCTCGTTCAGGTTGGACAGCGCGCCCATGAGGGCGATGAGGGGGTCGGAGCCGGGGTCGAGGAGGTCGTCGTCGCGGAAGACGCGGAGAGGCACGTACTCGGGGCCGTCGGCCCTGAGCGTCATGCTCCACGCCTGCTCGTCCTCTCCCAGGCGCAGGGGGTCGTCCTCGGCGGGGATCTCCTGTATCTGGGCCTGGGGGTAGCGGGCGGCGATCTGGCCGCGCACCACCTGGTCGTCCAGGCAGCGGGCCAGGAGGGTCACGCCGTCGGCGTCCCCGGCCATCTCCAGGGAGAAGGGTTCGGGGACGGCGATGGAGCCGAGCATGTTCTCGACTCCCAGCAGGGTGCGTTCCCCGGTCCTGGGCGGCGTCACCGCCAGCAGCGCCGGGGGCCGCTTCGGGTCGTTGTCGGTTAGCCACCTGATCGGGTTCAGCTTCACGGGGTGCTCCCTTCCTCTATCGGCGTTACTGCGTGGTCGTTGGGCCGGTCTGGCGGTGCGCTCCGGGCCGCCATTCGATGACTACCGTCTCCTCCGGCGTGGCCTCGATGCGGACGGGGAAGCGGTGTCCCTTCGCCAGCAGCAACCCGTCTCCCCTGGGGCACGACAGGAGCCAGCGTTGAAGGTCTTGGGGCAGGTCGAAGGCGTCGCCCACGGTGCTGATAGCCGCCGCGTCCTGCTGCAGGAGCAGCTTGAAGGCGGCGTTCTGAAGCAGAGCGCGTCCGCTGTGCCCGGTGATGGCGCGGGAGGTGTCCTCGCTGAGGAGGTCCTGGACGTCCTGGGTGATGAACTGCAACCCCAGCCGGTGCTTGCGTGCCCGCTTCGCCATCGACACCATGAAGGCCGCGCCCTCGGGGTGCTGCATGATCGACCACACCTCGTCGACCACCAGCAGGCGGGGCTTGGGGTCCTGGGCGGCGGCGGCCCACACCGTCTCGGTGCAGACCATCGCGGCGGCGGGCCGAAGCTCCGGTTCCAGCAGCCGCAGGTCGAAGACGGTGATCAGGGCCTCGTTGGACAGCAGGTCGTCGCCTTCGTCGGAGAGGAGGTTGCGCAGGCTGCCGGTGGCGAAGGGCCGGAGCAGCCGGGCCATGTCCTGACCGCCCGCCTCGTCTCCCTGCAGGTACTGGTAGAAGTCCTTGAAGCCGGTGCGCTCCCTGGGCTGGGCGTAGTAGCCCGCCAGGGCGTGGTCGAGGGAGGCGCGGCGCTCCGCGCCGAGACTCTCGCCGACCATCACCTCGATGAGGCGACGCAGGCTGCCGATGCGCTGGAGCAGCTCCTCCGAGTCGCCCTTGTCGATGACGAAGGGGTTCATTCCTTGGCCGGGCACGCCGGGGGAGAGCACCCGTCCGCCCGCGGCGCGGGCCATGTCCGCGTACTCGCCCTCGGGGTCGATGACGTAGGCGGTGACGCCCCTGGTCAAACCCCTGAGCATCCCCAGCTTGGTGGCGAAACTCTTGCCGCTGCCGGAGCGGGCGAGGACGGCGGTGTTGGCGTTCAGGTGCGTGCCGTCCCAGGGGTCGTAGACCACCGGGGAGCAGGCCCGCATGTCGATGCCGTAGAGGGTGCCTCTGCGGGTGTCCAGGTCGGGCGGCGAGAAGGGGAAGAGCCGGGCGATGCTGGACGTGTCCAGGCTGCGCCACTCCGCCACGGCGTTCAGGGCCAGGGGCAGGGTCGAGAGCAGCCCCTCGCGCTGCCGGAAGGCCAGGTTGTCCAGCTTGCCGAGGGTCGCGGCGAAGTGGGCCTTGGCCCGCTGGGTCATCTCCTTGAGGGACGCCTCGTCCTTCGCGTGGAGGGTGACGGACAGGGACGAGTGGAAGAGCCGCTCGCGCCCGCGCTGCACCTCGTCGCGGAGCCGGGTCACGTCCTCCAGGGCGATCTCCGCCTCCGGGGACATGGTGCGGCCCCGCTTGAAGGACAGGGACTGGGCCGACTCGAACCTGACCTTCTGCCACTCCAGGGTGCGGGCCGCCTGCTCGGCGGGAATCGGCCCCAGGTGGACGGACAGGTCCATCGGCGTTCCGGCGGCCATGAGGCTCTGCAAGAAGCCGGGGGCCAGTGATCGGGGCCACTTGCCCAGGTGCAGGGAGCGCACCAGGGTTCCGCCGATGCGCATGTCGCGGCGGTTGATCTCGACCTCGACCGCCTCGTCCTCGTCGAACTCGGCGGGGGTGCCGCCCAGAGCGGCGGACAGGAGGAACATCCGCAGGCGGCGGCCCTGCATGGGGTGGACGGAGAGCCCGGACCGCGCCAGCAGGCCGCGCAGCTCGTCGATGCGCGAGAATTCGCACACGGCGTAGAAGCGCCGGTCGAGGATGCCGTCGCGGGCCTCCAGGTCGGTGAGCAGCCTCCCTAGGGACTCGGCCGCCGCCCGCGTCTGCGGGGGCAGGTCCGCGGGCTGGGCCTCACTGAGCTTGTCCCGCAGGGGGCCCAGGCGCGGCGGGTGCTGGCGCACCAGCAGCTGGATGGGGAAGTCCAGGGCGTTGAGCGCCCCGGCGAAGGCCCCCAGCTTCGGCTCGTCCAGCTCCAGCCCCATCACCTCGCAGACGCCGAGCTTCACCCCGTCCAGGCGCACCGGCCCGTCGTCCTCCAGGTGGGAGAGCATGAAGCAGTAGGTCAGCGGGGACGGCGGCTTGGGGGCGGATTCTTGGGTCTCCGTGGGTTGGGCGCCGGCCGGCAGTCCCGCTTCCGGCGTCTCCTGCGGAGCGGCGGCCGCCTCCGGCGGCCTCTCCCCTCCGCGTCTCGTGATTCGTTCAAGCAGCTTCTTCAATGGGGCCTCCTTCTCAGGTCTAAGGGGTTGGGAGCGAGACGATGCCGCTGCGCAGCAGGGCGGCGACGCCCTTGGCCGACAGGACCAGGACCAGGCCGACCACCGCCATGACGACGGCGGTCTTGGCGCGTCCGCCGCCCCGCTCGTCCGCGCCGTCGGCCATCAGGAGGAAGCCCGCCCAGGCGATGGCGAAGACGGCGAGACCGGCGGCGGTGAAGGCCATCGCGGTGAGCACGCGGTCGAACTGCTCGATCATGGTTTGCTCCTCGACCGGGGCCGCGCCGGTGGTGACCAGCGCAGCCCCGGTGAGAAGGACTGCCGCAAGCGCGCGCCTCACCACGGCCACTCCCATCCCAGCGCCTCGAACCAGCCCCGCAAGCCGCCGTCTGAGGGCGTCTGCTCGGCGGGCGGATCGACGGGCTCCGGCTCCGGTATGACCAGGACCTCGAAGGGGTCGTCCGACCCCACGTTAGACGCCAGGGACAGGCTCTCGTTTCTGGTCGCTGCGATGGGCGCTCGCTCGATCATCTCGGCCTTGACGTGCTCCTTGTGCAGGACGTCCACCGTCACCTCCTTGGCGATGGTGGCACTGGGGACGTAGGCGTAGGCCGTGGCGGTGGCGGTCGACGTGGAGCCGTCATCGCAGGTGGCCGTCGCCGTGTCACTGTCGGAGTCGCTGGCCCCCGGGCGATGGAGGTGCACGGTCTTGGTGATGTACTCCGTCCATTCCGGGTGGTGGGTGAGCTGCGTCAGCGGGGGAACCGGGATCCGGAGGCCGGCCTCAAGGGTTGCCTCGATGGTGACGGGGTGGACGGCTTCGCCCGTCCCGGCGGGCAGCCGGAAGCGGGTCTCGCCGTTGGCGGTGAACGCGGCGCTCGCCCGGCCGCCGCCGCCCGCGACTGTTACGGTCCCGGAGACGCCGGTCACCTTGGCGTCCATGAGCGCCGTCACGGTGACGCTCTCGTGTCCCGCCACCGTCTGAAGCTCGACCGGGTGCTCGATCCCGGCCACGCACTCCGACTCGACGACTCCCTCGACGGCCCCCTGCGTCCAGCCCAGGGAGACGACCCGCAGGTCGCAGAGCTCCCCGTCGATGGCCGGAAGCGGGAACGGTATCTGCTCGCCCTCGACGGTGACGGCCCCCGCCTGCCCCATGGTGTCCACCCACGAGAAGGTGAGGGACGGCGCGGGTCCGTGCAGGGGCAGGGAGTAGTCGATGCGCTCCCCCTCGGCCAGGCTGGCCGATCCCCAGAACCGCAGCGATGCGCCCCGCGGCCCGCCGAAGGCCCGCACCCGGATGTCCAGGGCGGTGGCGGCCCGCAGCCTGACGGCGGCCCGGTCGCCGGAGACGGTGAGTCCCTCGACGAAGAGCCGCCGCCCCTCGACCAGAGGCGGGGGCCGGAACTCGATCTCGTCGGAACTCCACCCCAGGCCGTCCTCGTGGCCGTCGGCAAGGACGGCCTGGGGAACGGTCACGACCGCCGCCGCCAGGACGACGGCGGCCGCGACAGCCAGAAAGCTCTTTGGGGGGGTCCTGCCCCGCCGGGTCTTGCGGCCTCCGGCCCCGTTGCCGTTCCCGTTGTCCTGGTCCGTCTCCGCCCGCCTTGGCTTGCCGAACCAGTGGTGGGGACGGAAGGGCGCCCGCCCGCTTCCCTGCCGCTTCCGGCTCCCGCGCTTCCGGTGGAGGCCGCCGAGGGCGCGCCGCGCCTTCTTCGCCATCAGCGACAGCGGGCCGGGGCCGGTCTTCACCGGCTGCGCCGGCGGGGGCGGCTCGCTCCGCGCCAGCTGGGACGCAGGCCCGGCGTAGAGCCTGGCCCCCAGCCGGAACTTCAGCAGGTCGGCGGCCACTAGGGGCAGCCGCCGGCCGCCGATCTTCCCGACGACTGCGGCGAGCCCCGCCAGGCCCAGGAGGACGGCGATGGCCATCCTCACCTCGGACGGCCCGACGGGGGCGTAGCGGTATGCGCCGTAGGACAGGGCGCACACCGCCGTCATCGCCACGATCTGCGGGAAGGTGAACCCCAGCAGGACCTTGTCCTCGGCCTGCACGTGGGTTGGAACCTCGTGTTCTCTCATGGCTCTTCTCCTTCCTTGCCTAGCCGCCGTCGTCGCTGCTGCTCGGATCGGGCACGTCGGGGTCCACCGGGGAACCCACCACCGCGTCCATCACCAGCTCGACGACGCCGTAGGCCACCATTGCCAGGACGATGCCCGCCAGGGCGGTCATCATGGCGCTCTTGCCGCGCTCCATCTGGTGCGGCGCTCCGCTGGCCGTGAGGTACAGGTAGGCCCCGTAGATGAAGAAGCCCACGCCGACGACGCCCACGATGCCCAGCAGGATGCCCACCAGGTTCGATATGGTCTGAGTCAGGTCTTCCATAGGTCTTTTCTCCTCTCTGTCTCCGTTACCGGAGTCTCTTGCTCGTCTCTGTCGGTCCCGCTCTCCCGCCCGCTTACTGGCACATCGCGCTCACCTCCTTCGCGTTCTCGATGGGCGCGGGCGCGGCCCGCGCCTGCTGTGGTGTCGTTACTCGTCGCTGCTCCGGGGCGCTTCCCCGCCGCCGTCTCCGCCCCCGGAGGGGGTCGCCAGGGAAGCGGCGGAGCTGAGGCCGCCGGCCGCAGCCGACAGGCCCACGTTGGCCGCCATCGCTCCGACGGCCATGCCGCCCGGTCCTCCGGCGGCCCCGCCCGCCAGCAGCCCGAGGGTCCGGGCTGACCGCACCATCGAACCGGGCAGGTTCATGCCGAAATACATGGTGCTAAGCCATGCGTCGAAGGTCCCGGTGTTGCCCAGCATCGACGGCACCCGGGTCGCCATGTAGATGAAGGCCAGGGACATCAGGAGCTTCCAGATCAGGTCCTGCACCGGCTCGAAGGCCCCGATGGCGGCGAACTCGTTGAGGAAGCCGAAGCCCAGGGCCAGGGCGATGAGCTGGATGGCCTGCTGGAACACCGTCGTCATGAAGAGACGCAGCCAGTGGCGCCCCCAGCCCGCCGTGTGGGGCAGGATCCACAGCCCCAAGGCAATCGGGGCCAGGGCCAGCAGGATGTCGATGAGGGCCAGGCGCAGCACCATCTGCACGATGACGTAGAGGACGAAGAAGCCGTAGACCAGGTAGAGGGCCGCCAGCAGCAGGGCCATGCCCACGCTGCCGGCCTGCACCGACGTCATGAGGGTGCTCAGCGTCGAGCGCAGCATGTCGCCTGCGGTCACGTCCAGGGCAGTGGCGATGAAGCCGGACACGGCGTCGGCCACGTCCAGGACCAGGGCGCACCACCATAGCGAAGAGGCGGCGGCCACCAGGCCCAGCACGAGGCGGGGGACCATCTCCCGCCATCCGGCTTGGGGCCTGCCCAGGTGCTCGGACACGATGAAGGTGAGGCCCATCCAGCCGAGGATGACGACGAGGGCGCCGGAGGTGATGGCCCAGACGACCATCCACGCCTGCTGCACGAGCCAGTGTCCGTAGGTGAGATCGGGAGGGGTGCCGGTGATGATGTCGGCCATGACCGGCTACCCTCCCCTGCAGTTGTCGGCGTCGTCGCCGGACGCTCGCTCGACCACGCCGCAGAGGGTCCCGTGGACGCCCTCGATGACCCACCCGGCGAAGGCTTTCGCCCAGCGCGCCGGGCTGAGGGCGGAGAGAATCCTGTCCCAAATGCGGCCCGGCTCGTGGAAGGGGACGACCGCGTAGAAGTCGCCTCGCAGCCCATCCTGCGTACCCGCCAGCATCACCAGCAGGTAAGCCTTGTCGGGGTCGAGGCTGGGTTGCTCGTCCAGGGCCGGGTACTCGAAGCTGTACTCCCAGCCGTCGCTGCGCTTCTTCTCCCCGCCCTGCACCCGGTACACGGCGGATATCCAGTCGCCGGTGTCGGCGTCGCGGACGGCGTAGTGGAGGGCCTCGATCTGCCGGTCGAAAACGGGGCGGGCGACGAACTCGCCGCCGCCCTTGCGTTCCACGAACTCCCGGCCGGCGTTGACCAGGACAATGCCGCCGCCGAACGGCTCTTGGGCCAGGGCTATGCCGCTGGATGGGATCGCTGCAAGCGCCGCCAGGAGCAGCGCTGCGGCCAGGAGAATCAGCCTCCTGGCCCTACCAGAGGTCTTCCGAATCGTCGATGGGACTCCCACGTTGTGGCCTCCTCGTCTCGGGTTGGTCGATTGCCTGCCGTCGAGTCTGAGGAGACGAGGGGCGAAACATCATGGCCCGTGAGGGGGGCAAGCGCGCGGGGCCCCCCCACGGGGCCTGCATTAAAAAGGGCCGGTTTTGATGTAATACCCGTGTACAGGGATTGGCGTCAGTTCCCATATGGGAAGCCAGGGGCGGTTCTGAACGTGAAGTGGGCAGGAAACGGGGGAAATGGGGCCGTGGCTGCGAGCACTTCGGTGAATGGGCTGGTTCCGGTGGAGTTCCCCCGGTGGAAGTGGGCGCCTGCCACATCGGAGCAAGCGATTACGCGAGCAGGGGTCAGGGTCAGTGGTGGAAGCCCCTACAGGACATCCCTACAGGACAGCTGAAGCGAAGGAGGTATGACCATGAACGAGACGCACGTGAACAGGCCGCAGATGGATGAGGCGCAAGCGGAGGAGACCCAAGCGGACGGGACCAGGGCCGGCGGCAACGTGGACGTGGAGCTTCTGCGGCGGGCGCGGCTGAACGCCATGCTGCGGGAGCTGGTGCGGCAGGAGGGCCGGATGGAGGCCGCCGAGTTGCTGGGGGTCAACTACAAGACCCTGGTGCGGGCCGAGGAGTCGGAGCAGGTCACGGGCCGCGTGAAGGATGCGTTGGAGCGGCTGCTAGGGACAGGTGCGGATGATGTCACAGCGTCGCAGCTGGGGGAGCGCATGGCCACTGTGGAGGCCGGCATGGAGGCGTTGACACAGGAGGTGCGGAGCGGCCTCGAAGAGGTGCGGGCTGCGGTGGCTGGGAACGCCAAGGATGGCCGGACACAGGCTGGGGCGAACGGTCGGACTGAAGACGACGCCCATGCCCAGGACGGGAAGGACGGGGAGGATGGGGAGGATGGGGAGGGGGCGGGCTGGTCGGAGACCAAGGCCGCCCCGCCGGTGGCCGGGCTGCGTCCGTCGCGGCGGGCGAGGTTGCGGCGACGGGACCCGGAGATCGTGACCGTGGAGCCTGCCGAGGACGACGTCGAGGTCTACGGCGCGGCGTGGCCGCTGGTGGAGGAGTGGCGGGCGCTGCGGGCCGGCCACCCGAACCAGGGGAGGAGCCTGTCGTGGCTGGGCGACGAGGAGCGGCAGTTGACGCTGGAGCTGGCGATGCTGGAGGAGCACGGGCTGACGCTGCCCCCGGAGACCCAGCCGCTGCGGGGCTTCGGGCGCAAGGGGCAGACCAGCTGGCGCTGGACGGCGCTCCATGACACCCGGCGGGCGTTGGCAAGGCGCAGGCGGTGGCGGTGGGTGCGGCGGCTCTGCACCCTGGGACTGTGGTGGAAGTAGGCGCTGGCGGCTGCGCCGGGGGCGGTTTTGCGGGGTTGCTACATCGGTGCGATGTCAGGGCTACATCAGGGCGAGTGATTTCCGTCGAGATGGCCCAAGACCCCGTCGAAACCCTTCCATCCGGTTGGGTGTTGGGGGGATAATTGGGGCAGTTTCTGGCTTTTCCAGTGTTTCGTGCCTAGAAACCTGGAGGATTCCCGTCCCCCGAATCCGGGACCGGCTGCATAGGATCGAGCCTCGCTCTCCGAACAGCCACCCAGGGGATCGGACCGCACGGATTGAGCCTCGCTCTCCCGACGGTTCGCCCCGGAGGACACCTTCGCAGCGGTTGGAGCGTCTCTCGCTTCGGCCCCTCGGACACCCTGGTCGGCGTGCGCCCTGCACACTGGCCGGTTCCTCACGTCTGCGGCATGGTTCCCGTGGAACTGGCCGTAGTTTCTCCCCACGCGCCGGCCTGCGATGAACTCTCCGTAGACTGGCCGTCCTTCCTCTCTCCGCAGTCTCCCAGGTCGATGCGCAACGGATCACCTGGGCCGGGCTGCGTCTTCTTCATCCCCACGTAGCAGTTCCCCCGAGTCGAGTCCCTGATTTGACCCTGGCCGAGCTGCGTCTTCTTCAACCCCGCTCCGTCTCCCGCGTCAGGCATCCGACCGTGGACGGAGTGCGTCACTCGTCAACCCATCACCAATGCCCTGCGCCACGGATGCCGGCGTGGGTCAACAACGGAAAGGAGGCGTGAATGCACGTCAAGGAACTGGTTCCAAGGGTCACGGGACTCGCGGTCAAGGCGGGCGGACTCATGCGGCGGCACAAGCGGCTGACGATAGCGGTCGTGGTCGCGGCGCTGCTGCTGGGTCCGCTTCTGACGACGGACGGCGAGCTGGTCTTCCTGAACGCGGTCGGTCTCGGCCTCGGCGCGCTGGTGCTCAGGCGGTTCATCAGGCCCAGTGGCAGGCCGCGGACGGGACGGGCGCAACAGGCACAACGGCAACGGACGGCACGAGCAACACAACACGAAGGAGGACGCGATGACGACGCAAGCAACGACGATTGGTGGGACTGGGACAAGGCCCAGGCGCAGTCTGGAAGAGCTGGTCGACCGGCTGATAGAGGCGATGTTCAGGGTTGAGCCGGAGACGGCGGCGCCCGCACAGAGCGTGGCCCAGAGCGTCCACGAGGCGCGGCGGCTCCGGCAGGCGGGGGACATTGACGGGGCGCTGGCGGTCCTCGCCGGCGCGGACACGGCGAAGGCTGAGCCGCACCAGGCGCGGTGGGCCTACGCCGAGTGGACGGACCTGGTGAAGCGGCGCTCCGGCGGCGGGAACGTCCTGGTCTACAGCCAGGGCGCCGGACGGGCAGCGGCGCTGATTCCCACGGGCGACGGCTCGCTGGAGGTCGCGGCGGTCCTGGGGATGCGCTGGGCGCCGGGCAAGGTCGTCTCGGGGCGCAGCCTCCGGGGCCTCCGGCCCCTGTGCGGAGGCGCGTGATGGTCACGGTCAACGTGGACATCGCCGCGCTGAAGGCCCGTCACCTCCTGGGCGATACGGTGGAGGCGTTGGGGGTCAGGCTCAGGGGAAGGGGGAGGGTCCGCCAGGGCGTCTGCCCCTTTCACGACGAGGTCGAGGGCAGCTTCACGGTGTACGGCGACTCGGAACGGTTCTACTGCTTCGGGTGCGGCGCCGGGGGAGACGTGCTGGACTTCATCCGGCGGGCAGAGAACCTGAGCCTGCCGGAGGCGATCGAGCGGCTGGGCGGGGGCGCGTCCCCCGCCGTCATTGCCCCGGTTCCGGCCGGGCGTCCCGGGGCGGCTCCCTTGCCTCCCAGGGACCCGTCGCTGCTGACGGCGGCGGCGCGGTTCTACGCCGGGCAGCTCCGGCGCAGCCCCGTTGCCAGGGAGTACCTGGCCTCGCGGGGCGTCGGTCTTGACGCCGCAGCCCGTCTTGGCCTCGGCTATGCGCCGGGCAGCGGGCTGCGGCAGTCCCTTGAGTCGGTGGGCTTCGCCGCCGACCGGCTCAGGGGCTGCGGGTTGTTCATGGAGCGGGGCGCGGAGCGGTTCGCCGGCATGGTGGTCGTCCCCGACGCCTCCGGCGGCCTTGTCCGCTGGCTTGTCGGACGGGCTGTCGACCCCGACCGGACGCCGCGGTTCCAGGCGTTGCCCGGCCCCAAGCCGGTGCTTGGACTTGGGCGTCTTGGGGTTGCGCCTCCCTGGACGGTCGTGGCGGAGGGGGTCTTCGACTGGCTTGCCCTTGCCGGTTGGGGCCTCCCCGCAGTCGCAGCGCTGGGCACCCAGGGCGTCGACAAGGTGGCTGAGGGCCTGCGGGGCTGCCCCCGCGTCGTCCTCGCCTTCGACAACGACGCTGCGGGCCTTGAGGCCACCGAGCGGCTTGCGGGCTTGCTTGGACGCCGGGCCGCCGCCGTCACCCTTCCCCAGGGCGTCGGCGACGTGGGCGAGCTTGCGGCGCATCCCCAGGGGCGCGCCCTCTTCCTGCGCCTGCTTGAACGGGCGGCCCGCTCCGCCCGCTAGCGACCTCTTCACAGGTTCCCGGCGCCACTTCCCCTCTACCGGAGCTTGCCCGCTCCGGCCTTACTTGCGGGACTTACTCCCGCCTCACCGGTTCCCACTCTCACCACCCAGGAGGAGCTATGCCCAATGCACGACGGGCTCAGCCCGCCCACGGATTCCCGCAGAGCCTGCCCCGTACTTGATACGTGGGGAGTCCGCACCGGAGATTCGCTACAGGAATACACCACACAGAAGGAGAACAGACATGGTGAACAGGAACGGAAGCAACAACGGACACAACAACGGGACCGGCAACGGCCTCGTCCACATCAACGGCAAGGAACACGACGCCGCGCTCGACGCGACGCACGATCTGCTCTGGGACGGGCTCTCGCCCGCCGTCACGGACGCCCTGGGACAGCCCCTGGAGCCCGCGCTGGTCTCACAGCGCAAGGGCCGCGCCGGGCGCACCTACGACTACCTGGAAGGCCACGCCGTCATCGACCAGGCCAACCGCATCTTCGGCTTTGGCGGGTGGGGATACGAGCTGGTCGGCGACGTGACGCTGCGCCAGTTCGAGCACGTCGACACCAAGACGGGAGAGGTGAAGACCACCTCCTTCTACAGCGCCCCGGTGCGGGTCACCGTCCCCGGCGCGCCGCCCCGCACGGACATCGGCTTCAACGCCGTGGCCGAGGACAACGCCGACGGTCACGAGACCGCCGTCAAGGGCGCGGTGACGGACGGCATGAAGCGGGCGCTCAGGAGCTTCGGCGTCCAGTTCGGGAACGGGTTCTACGGCGACCAGCCGGCGGAGGAAGCCAAGCCCCAGCGGACCGCCACCAGGCAGACGGCTAGGAACGGCGGCGGCAACACCCGCCCCCAGCGCGCTCCCGCCCAGGCACAGGCGGCGTCCGCACCGGCGGACGCGTCCGGCACCGGCAACGTGCCGGCGCTGCGCAAGCGGCTCATCGAGATCGCCACCCAGCAGGGCTTCGACGAGGACGGGGTGCGGACCGCCGTCAAGAACAAGACGGGCAAGGAGCTGGACGCCTTGGACGCCGCGGACCTGGCCCCGCTGGTGGAGGCCGCCGCCAAGAAGCTCCAGGAGACGCAGCAGGCGAAGGCGGCCTAGTCCGCCCGGACATTCGGGACACGGGAATCCAGCGGGGTCGTCTCTTCGGGGGCGGCCCCGCTCTCCATCTACAGGACAAGGAGGCAACGAGCCATGACAACGACGACGCAGAGGACGATGCACACACCCTGGGGTTGGACACAGGACATCGAAGAGCTGGCCGAGGGCGTCTGGCGAGTCACGACGCCCAGCCACGGCGGGCTGAAGCTCAGCCGGGAGCGGTGGAACGCGCTGCCCGGCTGCGTCCGGGACGCCATGCTGACCCCGACCTTCGCGGAAGAGGACTGCGAGGAAGTCATCGTGAGGACGCTGCTGGGTCTCGGCGACGACCGGGCGAGGGATATGGCCCTCAAGGTCGCGGGCTACTTCGACCGCTACGCCCCGGCGCTGCCCCACCTGCGGGCCGCCGCTCCTGGGCCGCACTACCACGTCATCGCCTACTGGGGCGGCTACGGGACGGACCCCTTCGAGCGGTTCGACACCCGCATCGAGGCCGAGTCCTTCGTGGGCGACGCCGAGATGGCGCGGGCCTACGGGAAGCTGGAGGCCGTCGCGTGCAGCCGGACGCTCCCGCTCTGCCGGGCGGAAGGGGGCAGGCCATGACCACGACGACACGGGCTAGGCCCCGCAGCCTGCCCAGCACGACGACGAAGCTCAGCACCGAGATGGGCAACCTCTACGTCACCGTCTCGACGGACGAGGACGGCGAGCCCTTCGAGGTCTTCGGCTGGCTGGGCAAGGGCGGCTCGTTCCAGCACGGGGTCACCGAGCTGGCCTGCCGCCTGATCTCGCTGCACCTGCGCCGGGGCACGCCGGTCGAAGAGATCGTTGACCAGTGCCGGGGCATCCAGGAGATGCAGCCCTTCTTCAACCGCCTGCCCGACGGCGGGAGCATGGCGGTGCTCGGCATCGGCGACGGCATCGCCCACGTGCTGAAGCAGCACCTGAAGACAAAGGAGGAGGTGAAGGAAGCCGGAGCAGCCAGGGCCGCCTGAAGGGCCCGGACAACGGACGCAGGGCGCAGCGACGGGGCGGTCTCCACACGGGGGCGGCCCCGCTTCCCATCTACTGGAAACCGACAGAGAAAGGACACGACATGACGACGACGATTGACCACAACAAGGCGGACGTCTACTCCCGCCCCAACGCCCGCTTCGACGGGGACGGGCAGCTTGAGATACGGGCATCGGCGGCGGGCAACTGCCGCCGCTCCCTCTGGTACGAGGCGACGGGCTACGAGGTCACCAATCCCAAGACCGAGGAAACGCTGACGGTGCTGGAGGCGGGCAACGCCCTGGAGCCGGTGGTGCTGCGGGCGATGGAGCGGGCCGGTTGGGAGGTGACTCCCGCCGACCCCCAGGACCCGCAGGCGGTGTCGGTGCGGGTCGGCCCCAACATGGTGGTGACCGGCCATCCCGACGCCACGGGGGTGCTGCCCCTGTTCGGCGGAGAGGCGGTCGTCGAGGTCAAGACCAGGGGGCCGGAGGCGTTCAAGCGCTGGCGCACCCTGGGCGCGGAGCGCAGCCACCCGGCGTCGGTGGCCCAGGCAGCCTTCTACACCCTGGGGACCTTCGGGGAGCTGCGGGACGCCGTGATCGCCACGATGGACACCGGCAGCCGCCAGTGGGACTACGAGGTGGTGCCCGCCGAGCGGGTGGGACAGGCACTGGAGCGGGCCTCCGAGTGGCTGGGGGAGCTGGGCGCTCACCTGGTCCAGAGCGGGCCGGACCCCGACGCCCTGCCGGAGCGGGACTTCTCCGCCGCGGACTGGCAGTGCAAGTCCTGCCCCTTCCTGGCGATCTGCCTGCCGGGGACGGCGGCGGAGGCCGAAGGGGAACCGGAACCCGCCGAGGACGCAGAGCCTGCGGCGCCGGTGAGCGACGAGGAGGCGCGGAACGCGCTCCACGAGTACGAGGAGATCCAGGACACCATCCGGGAGTTCGAGGACGAGAAGAAGTGGGTGGTGGAGAAGCTCGGGGCCTGGCTGGGGCAGCAGGGGGTGAAGAAGGCCAAGCTCGAAGGGCGGGAGAAGACCCGCTCCGTGGGCATGGTGACGTCCCGCCGCTACTCGGTGGACTACAAGCGGCTCAACAACCTGCTGGCCCCGGACGTCCGGGCCGAGATCGTCACCGAGAGCGAATCGGAGTACCTGCGGGTCAGCTAGACGCTCCCAAGCCGGAGCGCTGGACGGGGCTGTCCTCCTGCTACAGGGGGCGGCCCCGCATTCATTCAACCGGGCGCGGCATCGCTGCGCCACGACATGCAGGAGGAACGACATGGCACGCACCATCAACAAGGTAGAGCTCTTGGGCAGAGTGGGGACGGACCCCGAGATCCAGCACACCTCGAACGGCACCGCCATCACCAAGCTGCGGCTGGCCACCGAGCGCCGCCGCCAGGACGGGGAGGTCGAGGCCGACTGGCACAGCGTCGTCGTCTGGAGCAAGACCGCCGAGGCGGTCAACCAGTACGTCGGCAAGGGCGACCGCATCTACGTCGCCGGGCGGTTGGTCCAGAACACCTGGGAGGGCGACGACGGGCAGCGGCGCTACCGCACCGAGGTCCACGCCTCCGAGGTCGTCTTCCTCGACTCCCGGAACGGCGGCAGGGACTCCGGCGACGACGGGCAGGCGGACGAAGCCTCCCCCTTCGACTAGTCCGCCTACTTGCAACCGCACAGCGACGCCTTCTCGGAGGCGCATCCACGGGGCCGCTTCCCTCTACAGGGACGGCCCCGCATTCATTCAACCGGGCGCGGCAAGGCCCGCGTCACACCATGCAGGAGGAACCGAAATGGCACGCACCATCAACAAAGTGGAACTGCTGGGCAGAGTGGGAACCGACCCCGAGATGCGCTACACGCCGAACGGCACGGCCGTCACCCAGCTGCGGCTGGCCACCGAGCGCCGCCGCCAGGACGGGGAGGTCGAGGCCGACTGGCACAACGTCGTCGTCTGGAGCAAGACCGCCGAGGCGGTGAACGAGTACATCGGCAAGGGCGACCGCATCTACGTCGCGGGACGCCTGGTCCAGAACACCTGGGAGGGCGACGACGGGCAGCGGCGCTACCGCACCGAGATCCACGCCCAGGAGGTCGTCTTCCTCGATTCCAGGGGCGGCAACGGCGCGAGGGACAACGGCGACGCCGCGGACGTCGAGCAGCCGGTCGGCGCCTCTCCCTTCTAGCCGGGCAATCCACAACCGCAGAGCGACGCCTTCCCGAAGGCGCACACGGGGCCGCTTCCCTCTACAGGGGCGGCCCCGCTTCCGTTCTACCCGAAATCGAAGGAGGCCGACATGACCAGGAAGACCCACACCAAGGACGCCGTTCTGCTGAACGCGCTCCGCATCAACCTGAGCCTGCTGGGGGAGCTGGCGGTCCGCTACGACGTGGAGACCAGGCCGGAAGGCCCGGAGGACCTGCCCGTCATCTCCTGCCCCGAAGACGTGCGCAGGCTGCTGGGGCCGGAGATGGCTCCCCTGGCCCAGGAGCAGCTGCGGGTGCTGCTGCTCGACACCAAGAACCACGTCGTGGGCCAGCGGGTCATCTACCAGGGCAACGTGAGTTCGGCCATCGTCCGGAACGCCGAGGTCTTCCGCCCGGCGGTCATCGAGGCCGTCCCCGCCATCATCGTCAGCCACAACCACCCCAGCCAGGACCCCACGCCCAGCCCCGAGGACGCGGCCCTCACCCGCGAGATGGTCCAGGCGGGCAAGCTGCTGGACATCGAGCTGCTGGACCACGTGGTCATCGGCGGCGAGCGGTTCGTCAGCCTCAAGGAACGGGGCCTCATGTCCTGACGCTCCGAAACGACTGGGCGGCCCAGGCCGTCCGGCCCTCACGCGGGGGTCGCTCCCCGCGCATCCGCGACACCCACCGAAAGGAGACATCCCATGCTCGCAACCCACACGATAGACCCGGAGGACCTCCACACCATCACGGCGGGCGGCTTCTCGGCAACCGCCGACGCCTTCGCCCGCGACGAGCAGACCGACGGCCTCTGGTTCGTCTCGATGGTCGGCTCCCAGACGGCGCTCAAGGCGATCTGGGCCGCCCTGCTGAAGCAGCCGCCGGACGTCGCCCACATCATCCGCGGCGCGGACGGGATGGCGCTCAGCGGCGGCTACAAGCGGTGCGTCGTTCCCCACGAGACCATCGGCACCTGGACGACCAAGATCGCCCGCCTGCCGGTCTCCGGCGGCTGGCACGCGCTCGTGTACACCAAGACGGCCGAGTACGGCTTCGAGCGGGACTCGTTCCTGCTGCTGGCGCAGACGGAAGAGGAAGCCCCGGCGCTCCACCACCGCTTCCTCGACAAGCGCAGCCCGCTGCCCCTGCACGGCTCCTGGGCGGACTGGCTCTGGCGGCGGGGACTGGACGAGGGGGAGATAGTCCCCCTCCAGTCCGTCGGCGTCTCCGCCTACCGGTGCTCCCCCAAGGCAGGCAAGCTCCGAGAGGACCTCTCCGGCGCGGTGGAGTCGGGCTGGCTCACCCTGCCCAGGGAGGAAGGAGAGACCAATGGATAGGATGCTGAAGCGGGCAACCCGCAAGAGCAAGCGGCGGAGTGAGCGCAACCACGGGGCCTGGCAGCGCTTCTCTCCTGACGGGACGACCTGCCGCTACTGCAAGCACGATGGGTCAAAACACCTGTGCCAGTCGGGACAGCCCCACTTCTACCGGCCCGCCACGGAAGCGGAGAAGCGGAACCCCTCGGTCCAGGTCTACCGCTACAAGCTGCCCCAGGGCGGCTCGGCGCTGGTGCGTCGGATGACCGTCGCCAACCACGCCGAGCTCATCACCGCCTTCTGCACCGCCTGCGCCGAGAGCATGAACACCCACCAGGTCCTGTGCTACCAGCGCAACGTGGGCATCGGCGAGGTGGTGGGTTTGGACACCCGCCAAGAGCGCTTGGCAATCGCCGCCTGACGCGGCGCACAGATACCAGACACGAAAGGAGAATCGAACATGAGACTCGCTGCACAGGCAAAGGGCGGGTTCTACCCCACGCCGCCCAGGGTCGTCGACCTGATCGCCGAGCTGATTCACACTCCCTCCGGCGCCTACCACCGGGGCCGGGACACGCTGCGCATCCTCGACCCCTGTTGCGGGGCCGGGGAGGCGCTGGCGCAGCTGGCCGAGCGGCTGGACAGGCCCAACGCCATCCCCATCGAGACCTACGGCGTAGAGCTGCACCGGGACCGGGCGCAGGAGGCGGAGGAGCGGCTCGGCCGCGCCCTGGCCTCGGACCTGTTCGCCACATCCATAGCGAACGGGGCCTTCGGACTGCTCCTCTTGAACCCGCCGTATGACTATGACGCGGAAGACAAGCGGACGGAGCACGCCTTCCTCACCCACACGACCCGCTACCTGGCCGACGGCGGCCTGCTGGTCTTCATCGTTCCCCGGCAGCGGTTGGCGGTCTCGGCCCGCTACCTCTCCACCCACTACGGGCGGATGCGCTGCTGGGCCTTCCCCGACCCGGAACGCCAGGTCTTCGACCAGGTGGTCCTCATGGGCTACCGCAAGACCGACCCCGTTCCCGACGCCCACGCGGAGGGCATGGTGATGGAGTGGGCGGCGGGGGAGCCGGAGCCGCTGCGCTCCCGCCCCTACACGGACTACAGCCCGGAGACCACGCCCGCCGGGGACATCCTGTTCACCACCCGCACCGTCGACCCCGTGGCGGCCGCTGCCGAGGCCAGGCGGTCGGGGCTGTGGGCCAGCACCGAGATCACCGACAGCCTCTGGCCCGCCAGGGACAACCGCAGCCGCCCCCTGATGCCCCTCAGAAGGGGGCACATGGCGATGCTGGTGGCGGCGGGCTTCCTCGACAACCTCTGCCTGGAGGCCGACGGGCGGCGCATCCTGGTCAAGGGCCGCACCTCGAAGGAGATGGTCATGGTGGAGGACTCCCCCGAGAAGGAGGTCCACCGGGAGAAGCTCAAGACCACCGTCGTCGCTCTGGACCTGCACGGCGGCGAGATCACCGACATCGCCGCCTGAGACGGCTCACCCAACCGGGCCGCACCCACGAGGCCCCGCCATCCCCCTACCGGGAACCGGCGGGGTCTCGCTTCGTCTGGACGCAACACGCCAATAGAGGAAAGAGAGGAAGCACGATGCAGACGACCATGGTCCTCGACGCCTGCGCCCGGTGCGGGCAGCCCATCGCCCCCGGCGAACCCGCCATGCAGACCGCCTCGGTGGACATCATCGGCGGACGGGCCGTCTCGACACCGGTCAAGTCCTACCACCTGAAGGGCCGCTGCTACGTCGACGCGGAGCGGCGGCAGCCCCTCCCGAAGGCGGCATAGACGGCTCGCACCGAGCCGCCGAAATCACGAGGCTCCGCTATGGCGTGGGCCTCGCACGTCCACTCATCCGACTGGGGACGTTCTGGAGAATATGGAACACAGAACGTCCCCACCGGGGGCGTGGTGTGTCCCTGGGCTCCGGCGTCCTCCTTCGGCACCAACAAGGAAGGAGAAAGACATGAACCTCGGAGCGTTCATCGACACGTTCAAGGACGCCATCGCCCGGCGGGTGGTGGAGTCCTACCCGCCCCTCTACCGGCCCTCGGAGAACGGGCACAAGCTGCCCCGCCTGCTGCGCAAGCCCCTGGGGGCGCAGGCCGACGCCATCAAGGGCGCTGCCCTCTCCCTTGAAGCCCACCGGGGCACCACCGTCGTCGGCGAGATGGGCACGGGCAAGACCTTCATCGCCGCAGCCGCCGCGCACATGGCGGGCTTCCGGCGGGTCCTGGTCCTCTGCCCGCCCCACCTGACCGGCAAGTGGAAGCGGGAGGTGGAGGAGACGGCGCCCGGCGCCCGCGCCGTCATCGTCAGGTCCATCACCGACCTGGAGCGGCTGCGCATCTCCACCGGCTCCGGCCCCCTCTTCGCGGTGATGAGCCGGGAGAAGGCCAAGCTGTCCTACCGCTGGATGCCCGCCGTGAACCAGCGGTGGGCAACGTCCAGGGGCAGGCTCCTTCGGGACGAGGAGACGGGGGAGCCCTTCCGGGTCCCCTGCTGCCCCGGCTGCACGGCGCAGGTCGTGGACAAGGACGGCGTGCCCCTGACGGACGCCGACCTCTCCCGCCGCAAGCACACCTGCGCCGACTGCGGCTCTCCCCTCTGGCAGGCCGACAAGTCCGGGCCGGCCCGCTACCCGTTGGCCGACTACGTCAAGCACCGGATGAAGGGCTTCTTCGACCTGCTGGTCGGTGACGAGGTCCACGAGTACAAGGGGCGCGGCTCGGCCCAGGGCATCGCCGCCGGCGTCCTCGCCGACGCCTGCGGCAAGTCGCTCAGCCTGTCCGGGACGCTGATGGGCGGCTACAGCTCGACGCTCTTCCACCTGCTCTACCGGTTCAGCCCGGACCTCAGGGCGGAGTTCGAGCGCTCCGACGAGCACCGCTGGATACAGCGCTACGGCTTCGAGGAGGTCACCGTCGGCAAGGCCGACGACGACACGGTGGAGGACGGGCGCAACAGCCGCCGCCGCCAGTTCCGCAAGGTGGTCAGGGAGCGGCCCGGCCTCGTGCCCTCGGCCCTCTTCCACATCATCGGCAACACCGTCTTCCTCAGATTGTCCGACGTGGCCGCGGGCCTGCCCGCCTACGACGAGCAGATCCTCCTGTCCTCGATGGACTCGGAGGAGGACGCGACGGGCTACTCCCAGCGCAGCGCCTACACCACCGTGTACGAGGAGCTCCGCAAGGAGCTGGCGGACGCGCTCAAGAGCGGCTCCAAGCGGCTGCTGGCGACCTACCTGCAGACGCTCCTCGCCTACCCCGAGGGCTGCACCAAGGGGGAGACGGTCTTCGACCCCCGGAGCGGGGACGTGATCGTCCAGGTCCCGCCCCTGTCGGAAGAAAAGCTCTACCCCAAGGAGAGGGCCCTGGTGGACCTGGTGGCGGCGGAACGGATGGAGGGGCGCAGGGTGCTGGTCTACGCCACGCACACGGGGACGCGGGACATCACCGGGCGGATGGAGGACATCCTCACCCGGCACGGGTTCCGGGTGGCGGTGATGAAGGCCGAGGCGGTGGCCCCGGAGAAGAGAGAGGCGTGGGTGGCGGACAGGGTCAAGCAGGGCATCGACGTGATGATCTGCCACCCCAGGCTGGTGCAGACCGGCCTCGACCTCATCGACTTCCCGACCTTGGTCTGGTTCGAGACGGATTACAGCGTCTACGTCATGCGGCAGGCGTCACGGCGGTCGTGGCGCATCGGGCAGACCCGCCCGGTGAAGGTGGTCTTCATGGCCTACCGGAACACGCTCCAGGCCGACGCGCTCAAGCTGGTGGCGAAGAAGCTGCAGAGCTCCCTCGCCGTCGAGGGCGAACTGCCGGAGGACGGCCTGGCCGCCTACGGCGACGACGGGGACGATCTGATGATGGCGTTGGCCCGCAGGATCGTCAGCGGCGATGAGGAGGAAGACGAGGCGGAGACGGTGGAGGAGGTGTTCGCCCAGGCCAGGGACGCCGAGGCCAGCGCCGAGGAGTACCTGGTGGACGACGACTGGAAGGTCGTCGAGGTGGAGCCGGAGGCCATCGCGGTCAACGGCAACGGGAACGGCCACCACGAGGCCATCGGGCCGACGGTCGAGCTGGTCGTGGGCAACGACCGCCACGCCAACGGGAACGGCAACGGTCACCACGAGGAGGCTCCGGAGCCGCAGCAGTCGCTGTTCTCCTGGGCGGAGTTCATGGCCGAGGAGCCGGTCAAGCCGAAGCGCCGCAAGACCCAGGCCCCGTCACTGTCCCTGTTTGAGTGGGCGGTGGAACAGGAGCGGGAGGAAGAGCCGGTCGGCGCGGGACGCTAGACCGCAAGGACACGGGAGAGGTCGTCGCCAGTGGAGCGGCGGCCTCCCCGCAGGTGGATACGCAACAAGACAGAGCAATCACAAAGGAGAAGAACGATGGCACGCGTGTTTGTTTACGACGACAGAGAGTTCCCCGACCCCGACCCCCAGATGAGCGTCGACCAGGTCAAGGCAACCCTGAGCGACTTCTACGGGGAGATCGCCAACGCCTCGGTGAAGGAGACCAAGCGCGGCGACGACACCATCTACGAGTTCCAGCGGCGGGTGGGCACCAAGGGCGCCTTCCCCAAAGCCCGGAGCTAAAGGAGGGAGTCCGATGGACAACCGGACCTTCGCGGGCCTGCTGGCGGCGACCCCGCCGGCGGCCCTCAGCATCCTTGAGCTCACGGCGGAGCTCACGCGGCCCGACGGCTCCTTCGACCTGGACGCCGCAGCCGCACGGCAGCACGAGGTGGAGTCGGCCTGTGTCCAGGCGCAAGACTACGCGGCGGCCACGGGTCGCCTGTTGGAGGCGCTGCGATGGCAGCTGCGGCCCCGCCGCAACTGAGCGGCCTGGCGAACCTGCTCCTGCGGCGTCCGCCGTCGCTGCGGGAGCTGGTCACGCTGGTCGGGTACGCGGACGACTACGCCTGGTTCGCGGGGCTGGTGCGCCGCCTCTTCCCCCAGGAGGCGGAGGCGGCGCTTTCGGCCCCCGACGTACGCGGGAGGGTGGAACGCTTCGCCAATCTCTTCGGGGAGCGCCACTTCCCCCTCTACGCGCCTTTCATCGAGTTCTGGACGGAGGAGGAGGGGGAACAGCCTCCGTGGTCCTGGCTGAGGCAGGGCATCCCCTTCGACCTGATGGGCTTCGGCTACGACGGCCTCCACGAGATGTGGGACGGCTACCGCGAGGGGCTCTCGGCCATGGCCCTGCTGGTCAAGCCCGCCGACGCCTACTACGACGGCCCCGACGGGATACGGGTGGCCTGGCTGGAGTCAGCCGCCGAGCGCATCCCGCAAGAGACATTGGAGAGGATTCCCCAGGGGGGCATCTCCCTGGACGACCTCGCCGAGGCGCTCAAAGAGACGAAGTTCGAGGGGGCGGCGCAAGCCTGCTCCTGGGTCCTTGCCGAGACCGGCAACTTCTTCCTCGATCACACCTACGAAGACGGCAATTACGACGGCTTCGCCGACCCCTGGGACGACGACATCATCAAGGAGGGGACGGAGGAGTGGCGCAAGGCCAGCGCCCTCATGGACTCGGTCAGCCGGTTGATCGACTGGCTGGAGGAAGACCTCCCCGGCCGCTTCGCCGAGATGCTGGACTTCGTCCTAGGGCGGCTCCCCGATCAAACAAAGGAGGACAACGACCATGACTGATGCAGTCGATACGACCCAATGGTCCCTGCCGGGACCGGCGGACGCGGCAAGGGACGAGCTCCAGGTGCAACTGGAGGTGTACAAGGAGACCATCCTGCTGCGGGGCTTCGAGAACGACTCGGTCTGGGTACGGACCGTCTCGGCGGACGCCATCGCGGGCGTGTTCATCCAGCATCTGGGGTTCTCCTCGGGGCTGCTGCCCCAGGAGGCCCTCTGGTGGGGCCAGGGCGAGACCGGACAGGTGGTTGCCCTGTGGCGGCCGCCGCAGGTCTGGTCCGTGGCCCTGCAACGGGAGGCGTTCAAGCCCCCCGCCCGGCTCCGGCTTCCCATGCCGGGGCTGGTCTTCGTCTGCTCGCCGGGCCGCGCGCCCTGGGTCTACGCCGCAGCGCAACGCCCGACCGACCCTGAGCAGCACCTCTTCCGGGCCCCCGCCTTCAACGTCTTCAGGGACGGGCGGGTCTGCCCCGGAAGCCACAGGTTCCCCGAGGAGGTGGGGCTGATACCGGAGGGCTTCTTCCAGTCCTTCTTCTCCCTTACCGGAGACACCCGCGACCGCTCGAAGAAGCACCCCGAAAACCTGATCGCGCTATGGGAGGAGCTAGATGGAACGACCGACTATCCGATGGAGGACCTGGTTCCCCAGTGCACGGTGGGCCAGGCGATGGCGGTCTCCGAAGGGAGACGTGGCTACCGCTAACGGGACGCCGCGGCCGGTGGGCTACCTGGTGAATCACCCCGGCGGACTCGCCGGAGTCCACGGCATCGGCTACGACTACGTGCTGGGAGCCGGGGGCGTCTACGTCCAGTCCCAGGGCGCGCACCTGACGGCGAGAGTCCTCGTGACACCTAGCGCGGTGCGGGGGCTCGCTCCCGTGGCTGAGAAGCTACAACTCACCCACGGCCCCATCCCGGCGGGCCTGTTTGAGGTGGGGCTGCGCTGGTTCCAGGACGCCCCGGACACCGAGCGGCTCTTCGCGGTGCGGTGGGACGGGGACGGCTACCGGCTGGTCGTCCCCCCGCAGGCCGGGACCGCCACGAGACTCGCCTATCAGCCCCCCGCGGGGGTGGTCGCCGAGTTCCACTCCCACGGAAGCCTTTCTGCCTTCTTCTCGGCCACCGACGACCGGGACGAGCAGGGCTTCCGCATCTACGGCGTCGTCGGACGCCTCGATGATCCTCTACCGGAGCTGCGCCTCCGGGTCGGGGTCTACGGCCACTTCGCCCCGGTGGAGTGGCCGCAGGTGTTCGGCGGCCCGCAGCCAACGCTAGACATCAATCCAACAACAAGGAGGTGAACTGAAGATGCCCTACTACCTGGACAACGCATTCCTGCTCGACAACCCCTGGATCACCGTGGTCGGCTGCGGCGGGACCGGGGGCTTCGTGGCCGAGGGCCTCTGTCGCCTCTTCCAGGGGCGGCAGGCCACCATCGTCCTGGTCGACCACGACCGGGTGGAGCCCCACAACCTGCTGCGCCAGAATTTCTACCCCGAGGACGTCGGGAGATTCAAGAGCCAGGCCCTCGCCGACCGGCTGGCACGGGCCTACCGGCGTCCCGTGGGCTACTCGGTCTATCCCTTCCGGGATGAGGACGCCAGCCCTCACGGACACCGCTACCCCGGCCTGCCCAACTACGGCGACAGTCTCATCATCGGCTGCGCCGACAACGCCGCAGCTCGCAGGGCGATGGCGGAGTCCCTGCCGGGCGACCCGCGCCGGTGGCTCATCGACGCGGGCAACGACACCAACTGGGGACAGGTGCTCGTGGGGAACGTCGCCGAGGAGGTGGATCTGGAAGAACCGCCCTTCACCGGCGAGACCTGCCACCTGGCCCCCGCACCCACCCTCCAGCGCCCCGACCTGCTGACGGCGGTCTCGACCAGGCCGCCGGACGTGGACTGCGCGGCAGCCCTCGACCTCACCGACCAGGACCCGACCATCAACCAGATGATGGCGTCGCTGGTGCTACAGGTGGTCCGCCGCATGGTGGCGGGCTCCTGCCCCTTCATGGGCCTCTACCTGGACATGGAGCAGGGGACGGTCACACCGCGCTACGTCACCCCGGAGGCGGTGGAGCGACTGGTGGGGGCCGACTACGACCCGGGAGACCGGGCGAACTGACGCGCCGAGGGGCGGTGACGCCCCGGCGATCAGCGCACGTGAACACACTCAGAGAAGGAATAAGGAGAGAAACGATGTCCGACAAGAACGGAACCACCACGACCATCTGGCAGGACAACCACAGCGGGCTCCGTGGGCACCAGCTGATGACCAAAGAGCTCGCCGACACCACCCCGCCCCTGTACGCCAATGACGGCGCGGACGACCCCGACGCCGTCGTCGCCAGGGTGAAGCTGTTCAGCCCCTACAACGGCTGGCGCTGGTACATCACCGAGTGGGAGGCCGAGACCGGGCTGTGCTTCGGCCTCGTCGAGGGGTTCGAGACCGAGCTGGGCTACTTCACCCTCACCGAGCTGGCTGAGGTAACCGTGTTCGGCGGCGTACCCGCCGTGGAGCGCGACCTGTACTGGGCGCCGCAGACCCTCGGCGAGATCAGGAGACAGTCGCGGCTCGCAGCCTGAGCAAAGGTCAGAGAAGCATCAAGGAAAGGAGAGCAACCATGCCTGACGAAACCGGAACGGAAACAACCCGCTCGGACGCTCCGAGCGTTGACGAGAGTCTCTTCGGCGGAGCGGCGGACGACACGGAGACCGCGGTTGCCGATGAGCAGGACGCCAACGGGGAGACCGATCAGGACCCGCAGGATGCCGATGACGCCGAGGGGCAGGCCGGTGGCGACGAGACCGGCTCCTCCGAGGACCTGAAGGTCGTCGTGTCCATCAAGGGAGGCAGAGCGACCATCGGGGTGCAACAGCCCTCGTCTGACCCCCACATCGAGACCTTCGATGACGCTGACCTCCCCGGGCTGACGCAAGAGGTCTCGGCGGTGATCGAACGGGCGCGGGCCAAGTGGGAGGAGGCGCCCAAGCATCCGGCGCACGAGAGACCCGCTCCTCCGGCCAGGCGCCGGAACCGGCGTGAGCAGGGGGCGGCGCAGGCCGGGACCACCGAGGGAGAGGCGGAGCAACAGCAGCCGGAGACGCTGCGGCTGTTCTAAGGGAGCCGGTCGGCGCGGGACGCTTGACCGCAGCAACGGGGGGAGGTCGTCGCAACAGCGACGGCTTCCCCCTGCCCAGCCATGTATGCGGCCTTTTTTGCGTTTCAGGCCGTTTGCGCGTCTTTGTATGCGGCCCTTTTGCGATAGGCGCCCAGGCGGCGAGCGATCTCCGACCACGACAGGCCCGACTCCTCCTGGAACCGTTTCAGCCGCTCCGGGAAGTCCTCGGGGAGGGCGTAGGTTATGCTGCTGTAGCGATTGCACTGTGGCGGCATTGCGCAAGCCCTCCCCGAGCACAGCCGACGACTCTCGCCATGCGAGCGCGAGCATCCCTGTGCCGTGGGGCTCAATCGCGGGCGATCCGGTTCCCGGTCGGTGCGCCGGTCTCACCCGTTCATCCATGTATGCGTGCTCGTTTCTCTGCGGCTATCCGCCGGGACCGCTGACGACGAGTTCAACACCCTCGGACAGCATCCTGCCGTCCCCCGTGCAGATGGCGCCGTCGGCGGCGCAGTCCGTTGTGGCGGGGAGCACGATGGTTACCGCGCCGTTGGAGTTCGGCCTGACGGTGATCTCCCACCTGATGTTCTTGCCCCTCTCAAGCCGCTTTGCCCTGACGACCTCGCCCCCGGTCACTGTGAAGGCGTGGTCCCGAAGAGTCTCGTAGCTGAAGCCTCGTCTGGGCGTCTCGCTGAAACGCAGCTCGAAGGTGAATGCGTCCGTGCCGTTGTGAGACTCCGGCGCGTCGTGGACGCTGCCGGTCAGCGGCGCCGCAGGCCCGGTGTCGTTGGTCACACTCCGGCCGGTGAAGGACGCAGCCGCGTTGCCCACCGCGTCCCGAAGGCGCTCCGCCGATGCACTTGCGGGAACCGTGTAGCTCACCGTCACCGTGTCCTGCGACGTCACCGCCGAGGCCAGTGTCAGAGTGACTGCGCCGCCGATCACATCCACGTAGTCGACCGCGCGTACATTGCCGCCCACCGTCACCGTGAAGGCCGTGGTTGCCGGCTTGGAGTCCTCGTCGAGGGCCTCGTTGAAGGTGAGGGTCAACGTAGCCCCGTCCACCGACGCCCCGGACAGCTCCGGCGGCACGGTCTCACGGGGCGTTCCACTGCCGTCATCAGACGGAAGACCTTCGCCGATATCGTTGATGGCCAGGACGCGCACCGAGTATTCCGTGCCGTCTGTCAGCCCAGTGATCCTGTGGCTGGTGCCGGTCGCCGCCGCCTCCGACACGTCCGCGGGCGTGTCCCAGCTGTCCGCCGCTTCCTTCCACTGCACCTTGTACCCGGTGACGGCCGACCCGCCGTCGGAGGCAGGCGCGGTCCAGGACACGGCCAGAGACGTGCCGTCGTGGGGCGACACGTCCGGCGCGCCGGGAGGGTCCGGGGCGCGGGTTTGCGGCAGCGCCGCGGACGCCACCACGGCATAGCTGATCACCGACTCCTCGTTGCCGGCGTCGTCGGTGAAGGTGACGCGCACCGTGATGGCCCTGCCCTCATCCTCTGCCGTCACCCCGTAGCTCGAGCCGGTGGCGCCCGCGATGGCCGTCCCGGATTCGGCGCCCAGC
The DNA here is from genome assembly GCA_965219425.1 of Dehalococcoidia bacterium. Classification (GTDB taxonomy): domain Bacteria; phylum Chloroflexota; class Dehalococcoidia; order Lucifugimonadales; family Australimonadaceae; genus S5-327. The sequence goes on along the minus strand of OZ244741.1, from coordinate 1,444,230 downwards.
TCCGAGCGGACCCACTGGTAGGCGAAGACCGCGTTGTCCAGGCCGTCGTCGTCCCGGATACCGGACGTGGTGGCGGTGAGCGTCTCGCCGGCTCGTGCGACGCCCTGGATGCCGGGACCGCCCGTCGCCGGGCTGTTCTGCTTCTGGGCTTCTGCAACCTGGTCGGTCAGGTCCGGTTCCGGGTCATAAGTTGAACGCAGCGTCATCCACCGGGGAACCCGGTCGTACACTTCAATGAACTCGAACGCCTTGTGGTAACCGCCGCCCTTACCCCAATAATGTATGGGGAAACCATCGTCCTTTGGAGTCACGTAGTCCGCTTTGCGCCGGACCGTTGCCACCTGTGGGATGTCCCAGTTATCCACGGTGAAGCTGTGCATCAGAGGTTCCACGACGTACTGCGAGTCGCTTGCAGGTTCGAGCTTCGTCATGAAGACCTCGACGGGTCCGGTGGGACGGGCGCCCAACTTGATGCTGAACTGTGCCGGCTCATCATCGGACACGTCTACGTGGGCCGCGCTGACCACAATCCTTCGTTCAGGCTGGTCAACCGCCGAAATGCTGCCCGGCCCCTCTATACAGAGGGTGTAGCTACCCAGACCATTGGCTCCATCCCCGAACGGGTTCGCGCCAACAAGCGCCGTATAGTAGCCCGTATCCAACTCTGGCTCCTTACCTGGGAAATAGGAATAGGAGCCTGTTCTATTGCGAAACCTGAACTGGCTGGAGCTGTCCCACCCGACACCATCGTCGTTACTCCCGTAGGATGGGAAGGTCCCATAGACAGACCCCGCTGGAGGGTAGAACCCATCGTGGGTGTATATCTTGGTGATATAGACAATATGCGGGTCACGCAAAGTGCCATTGTTAGAATGCAATCCCATCAAATCTATTGTGTACTCGTCCCGATAGTCGGAGTCGGTAATCCTCCAGACCCACCGGTCCGTTTGTCCCCTGACCGTGATTTCTCCCTTGGTGCAGACCCGATTCTGGCCCGTCGTTTCGATACCGTTGTCGTTCATCAGAGTGATCCTGGCTGTGCTGGGAGAAGCCGGTGCAAATCCCGCCGGCAAAGTCCCGAATCCCAGCTCCACCATCTCGCCATTGTCTTCCACGTTGTCATCGACCGCCGTGACGGTGAACGACTTGGAGTTATCCCCTTTATCGAAAGTTACGGTCTCGGGCACACCCGACCAGTCGTTCTCCGTCGCCCCGCCATGACCGTTGGCAGTCAATGGGATCTCCACTTGGCTCTTCGCCGGGGAACCCAAAATGACGGTAACGACTGCGTCGTCGCCACCCTCGGTAGCGGCGTAGGTGGACTGCTCAAACCTCACCGTCACCGTGGCGGGGACGTCGTCGTCGGTGATGGAGACCACGGTCTCGCTGGTGGTCCCGGCCGTGACCCCGGTGGGCAGGGTCCCGAAGGCGAGCTTGACCCGCTCCCCGTCGTCGTCGATGGTATCCTGGGTCGCCGTGAAGGTGATGGTCTTGGAGGTGTCCCCGCTGTTGAACGTCACGTTCGCCGGCACGCTGGAGTAGTCGGCGTTGGTGGCGCCGCCCTCGTTGGTGACCGTGATCGGGATGGTGACGGTGCGCTCCGGGTCCACCATCTCGACGGTGACCGTGACGCTGGCGCCCTCCGCCACCGTATAGGTCGACGCCGCGAAGCTGACCTTCACGTCGTCGGGGACGTCGTCGTCGGTGATGGAGACCACGGTCTCGCTGATGGTCCCGGCCGTGACGCCGGTGGGCAGGGCGCCGAAGGTGAGCTTGACCCGCTCCCCGTCGTCGTCGATGGTGTCCTGCGTCGCCGTGAAGGTGAACGTCTTGGAGGTGTCCCCGCTGTTGAACGTCACGTTCGCCGGCACGCTGGAGTAGTCGGCGTTGGTGGCGCCGCCCTCGTTGGTGACCGTGATCGGGATGGTGACGGTGCGCTCCGGGTCCAGGTCCAGATCTACCGTGACGGTGACGCTGGCGCCCTCCGCCACCGTATAGGTCGACGACCCGAAGCTGACCTTCACGTCGTCGGGGACGTCGTCGTCGGTGATGGAGACCACGGTCTCGCTGGTGGCCCCGGCCGTGACCCCGGTGGGCAGGGTCCCGAAGGCGAGCTCGACCCGCTCCCCGTCGTCGTCGATGGTGTCCTGGGTCGCCGTGAAGGTGATGGTCTTGGAGGTGTCCCCGCTGTTGAACGTCACGTTCGCTGGCACGCTGGAGTAGTCGGCGTTGGTGGCGCCGCCCTCGTTGGTGACCGTGATCGGGATGGTGACGGTGCGCTCCGGGTCCAGGTCCAGATCTACCGTGACGGTGACGCTGGCGCCCTCCGCCACCGCGTAGGTCGACGACCCGAAGCTGACCTTCACGTCGTCGGGGACGTCGTCGTCGGTGATGGAGACCACGGTCTCGCTGGTGGTCCCGGCCGTGACGCCGGTGGGCAGGGCGCCGAAGGTGAACTTCACCCGCTCCCCGTCGTCGTCGATGGTGTCGTCGGTGGCCGTGAAGGTGAAAGTCTTCGAGGTGTCCCCGGACTCGAAGGTGACCGAGTTGGGCACGCTGGAGTAGTCGGCGTTGGTGGCGCCGTCCTCGTTGGTGGTGATGATCGGGATGGTGACGGTCTGCTCCGGGTCCTCCATCGCGACGGTGACCGTCACGCTGGCCCCCTCCGCCACCGTGTAGGTCGACGACCCGAAGCTGACCTTCACGTCGTCGGGGACGTCGTCGTCGGTGATGGAGACCACGGTCTCGCTGATGGTCCCGGCCGTGACGCCGCTGGGCAGGGCGCCGAAGGTGAACTTCACCCGCTCCCCGTCGTCGTCGATGGTGTCCTGGGTCGCCGTGAAGGTGATGGTCTTGGAGGTGTCCCCGCTGTTGAACGTCACGTTCGCTGGCACGCTGGAGTAGTCGGCGTTGGTGGCGCCGCCCTCGTTGGTGACCGTGATCGGGATGGTGACGGTGCGCTCCGGGTCCAGGTCCAGATCTACCGTGACGGTGACGCTGGCGCCCTCCGCCACCGTATAGGTCGACGCCGCGAAGCTGACCTTCACGTCGTCGGGGACGTCGTCGTCGGTGATGGAGACCACGGTCTCGCTGGTGGCCCCGGCCGTGACGCCGGTGGGCAGGGCGCCGAAGGTGAACTTCACCCGCTCCCCGTCGTCGTCGATGGTGTCCTGCGTCGCCGTGAAGGTGAAGGTCTTCGAGGTGTCTCCGGACTCGAAGGTGACCGAGTTGGGAACGCTGGAGTAGTCGGCGTTGGTGGCGCCGCCCTCGTTGGTGACCGTGATCGGGATGGTGACGGTCTGCTCCGGGTCCTCCATCGCGACGGTGACCGTCACGCTGGCCCCCTCCGCCACCGTGTAGGTCGACGACCCGAAGCTGACCTTCACGTCGTCGGGGACGTCGTCGTCGGTGATGGAGACCACGGTCTCGCTGGTGGTCCCGGCCGTGACCCCGGTGGGCAGGGTCCCGAAGGCGAGCTTGACCCGCTCCCCGTCGTCGTCGATGGTATCCTGGGTCGCCGTGAAGGTGATGGTCTTGGAGGTGTCCCCGCTGTTGAACGTCACGTTCGCTGGCACGCTGGAGTAGTCGGCGTTGGTGGCGCCGCCCTCGTTGGTGACCGTGATCGGGATGATGACGGTCTGCTCCGGGTCCTCCATCGCGACGGTGACCGTCACGCTGGCCCCCTCCGCCACCGTGTAGGTCGACGACCCGAAGCTGACCTTCACGTCGTCGGGGACGTCGTCGTCGATGATGGAGACCACGGTCTCGCTGATGGTCCCGGCCGTGACCCCGCTGGGCAGAGCGCCGAAGGTGAACTTCACCCGCTCCCCGTCGTCGTCGATGGTGTCCTGCGTCGCCGTAAAGGTGAAGGTCTTCGAGGTGTCCCCGGACTCAAAGGTGACCGAGTTGGGCACGCTGGAGTAGTCGGCGTTGGTGGCGCCGTCCTCGTTGGTGGTGATGATCGGGATGGTGACGGTCTGCTCCGGGTCCTCCATCGCGACGGTGACCGTCACGCTGGCCCCCTCGGCCACCGTGTAGGTCGACGCCGCGAAGCTGACCTTCACGTCGTCGGGGACGTCGTCGTCGATGATGGAGACCACGGTCTCGCTGATGGTCCCGGCCGTGACCCCGCTGGGCAGGGCGCCGAAGGCGAGCTTGACCCGCTCCCCGTCGTCGTCGTCGGTGTCCTGGGTCGCCGTGAAGGTGATGGTCTTGGAGGTGTCCCCGCTGTTGAACGTCACGGTCTGCGGCACGCTGGAGTAGTCGGCGTTGGTGGCGCCGCCCTCGTTGGTGGCGGTGATCGGGATGGTGACGGTGCGCTCCGGGTCCAGGTCCAGATCCACCGTGACCGTGACGCTGGCGCCCTCCGCCACCGTATAGGTTGCCGCGCCGAAGCTCACCGTCACCGTGGCGGGAGCGTCGTCGGTGATGGTCACCGGCAGGTCCTTGGACAGGGAGTCATAGTCGGCGCCGGAGGCCGTGTGGGTGAGGGTCTCGGGGTCGTCCACAGCGTCGTCGTCGTGGGAAGCGGTAGCCTTGACCGACTGAGGAGAGTCCCAGTCGTCGGCGGTGAAGGTGAGGACGTTCTTGTCGAGGGCCAAGTCGGTGCCTGAGTGGCCCGAAATGGTGACCGTCACGTCGCCGGTGGGCTCGGAGGCGAGAGCGACCGTGTACGTGGCCCCGTCCACGTCACCCTCGGTCACCGCCAGGGGGGTCGGGGTGATCACCAGGTCCGCGGTGTGCTTCTCTATGATAGTGGCCCTGAGGCTGGGAATGACGGCGCTGCCCCCGGAGATCATGGTGTGGGTGATGAGGACGGCATCGTCGGTGACGGCGTCCTCATCCTCGGAGGCGGAGAGCGTCACCGTCTGTGGGGTGGCCCAGTTGGTGGTGGTGAAGGTGAGCGTGGGCAGGTCGATGGAGAGGTCGTTGCCTGAGGGGAGGCTGACAGAGATGGTGACGTTTGAGGCCGGCCGGGAGCCGAGGAGGAGGCTGTAAGTGTTGGAGCCTCCCTCCGGGACGGCGATGACCTGCTCCGAGGTAGTGACTCCGACCTGAATGGTGAGTTCGTCCCCCGGGACCACAATGGTCACGGTCACCGAGGCTGCGGGGACGGATTCGTAGTCGCCGCCGCTCACGGAGTGGCTAAGAGTGACCGAGGCGGCGGTCGCTTCGGGAACAGCGGTGACGGTGACCGTCTGAGCAGTGTCCCAGTCGTCGGCGGTGAAGGTGAGGACGGTCTTGTCGAGGCCCAGGTCGGTGCCTGAGTGGCCTGCGATGGTGACCGTCACGTCGCCGGTGGGCTCGGAGCCCAGGACCACGGTGTACTCGTTGCTCTGACCGGACTGGACACTGATCGTAGTGGGCTCGATGGTGACCCCCGCGGTGTCGTCGTCGGTTATGGAGACCGTCGCGGCGGAGGGACTCCCGGTGGTCACGCCTGCCGGCAGGGTGGTCCCGAAACCGAGGAGGACGCTCTCCCCGTCATCGTCCACGTCGTCCATCTCGGCAGTGAAGGTGACGTCCCTGGTGGTCTGCCCGCTTTCGAATGTGACGCTGGCGGGGACCGAGTAGTCGGCCGCTGTGGCGCCGCCCTCGTTCGCGGCCGTGATGGGGATGGTGACCCGGCGCTCCGGGTCCACGTCCAGGGTCACCGTGATGGTGACGTTGGCGCCCTCCGCCACCGTGTACGTCGCAATCTGGAAGCTCACCTCTACGGGAATGTTGTTGTAGGTGAACACCCGGTCGAAGGGCGACCCGTCTTCGGTGGCGCTGTTCACCACCCACGCGGTGTCGTCGTTTGCCCAGATGCCGCCGGCGCCCGCGTTGGACGAGTGCAGGCCGATGTCGTAGCCCTCTACTCGGACGCCGTCCGAGAGGGCGTAGGCGTAGAGCTTGACGCCAGTGCTGTCGACGACCCAGATGGTCGTGCCGTCCGACCAGGTCCCCCGGGGCGACGTGTTGTCTCCGTGAAGGGTGATGTCCTTGTCCGAGTCCCGTGCGTCGTCGGCCAGGGTGTAGGCGTAGACCTCGTCGTCGTTCCAGTCGACGACCCACATGGTCGTGCCGTCCGACCAGAGGCCCCAGGACGTGGTGTTGCCGCCACGAAGGGTGATGTCCTTGTCCGAGTCGCGGGAGCCGTCGGCCAGGGTGTAGGCGTAGACCTTCCTCTCCGTCGGCATCAGCTCCGCCACCCAGATGGTCGTGTCGTTGGACCAGACGCCCACGGGGCTGCTGTTGTTGCTGTCCAGGGTGATGTCCTTGTCCGAGTCGCGGGAGCCGTCGGCCAGGGTGTAGGCGTAGAGCTTGCCGTCATTCGAGTCGGCTATCCACATGGTGGCGCCGTTGGACCAGGCGCCCGTGGGGCTGGTGTTGCCGGGCGAGCGCAGCGTGTCCATGTCGTCACCGGCCTTCCACCCGCCCTGGACTGCCGTGCCCCGGCCGATGTACACCGTGTAGGTGCTCTGCACCTGGGTAATGGCGGAGTCGACCACGACCGCAAACGCGTTGAGCCCCACGGAGAGGTCCACCGTGTGCGCGCTGCCGCCGGTGACCGTGGTTCCGTCAATAGTGACGGTGTCGTCCGGCCGGTGAGGGGTGGCCGTAATGGTGGCCTGGGTGACCGTCGAGGCCACGCCCACCATGTAGTCGGTGACCTCCGGATCGAATCCGTCGATGTCCTTGGGAGCGACCACCAGTGACATCAGGCGGTCGGTGGGCATGTCGTTGTCCGTGATGGTGATCGTGGCCTCGACGTGGGGCCCCGGAACGAGTCCGGTCGGCAGCGCCCCGAACCTCAGCCTCACCTGCTCTCCGTCGTCGTCAAGCTCGTCATCAACGGCGGTGAATCGGATGCTGGTCTCCGTGTCGCTGAACCGGAACGTGATGCTGTCCTCGACCCCGGAGTAGTCGTCGTCCGACGCTCCTCCCTGCTTGTCCGCGTCCAACAGTATGGTGACTTCCCTGGTGGCGGGCGAGCTCAGTGTGACCTTGACGTCGACCGAACCGCCTTCGATTGTCTCGTAGCCCATCCGTTCGAAGCTCACCCCGATGTCGTCATCGGTGATGGTGACCACCGCCTCGCTGTTTGTCCCCCCGGTCACCCCTGGGGGCAACATCCCGAACGTGAACCGCACGGACTCGTCGTCATCGTCCAGCGTGTCGTGGATTGCCGTAAAGGTGAAGCTCTTCTCCGTCTCCCCGCTCTCGAAGGTCAGGTTGGCCGGCACGCCGGAGTAGTCGGCGCCCGTGACGGTGCCCTGTCTGGTGGCGGTGATGGGCACCACGACCTGGCGTTTCGGGTCGGCGCTCAGGGTCACCTTTACCTCGACCGCGTTCTCCGCGACTTCGGTAGTCGAGGTGTCGTCGCTCTCCGCCACGGTGTAGCTCGACTGCCCGAAGGTCACCGTCACGGGGACGTTGTTGTAGGTGAATACCCGGTTGAACGGCGAGCTGACATCATTGACGTCGTTGGCCACCCAGAGGGTGTCGCCGTTTCCCCAGATGGCGCCGGCGTTCGCGTTGCGGGAATGCAGATCGATGTCGTGCCCCGTAACCCGTTCGCCTGAGAAGTTGTAAGCGTAGAGCTTACGGTCGTCGATATCGGTGACCCAAACGGTAGTCCCGTTGGACCAGACGCCGAGGGGCGCAGCGTTTTCACCGGCCAGGTCGATGTCCTTGCTCGTGTCGCGCGCCCCACCGGAAAGGGTGTAGGCGTACAGCTTGTCGTCGTGCGAGTCGAGGACCCACATGGTGACGCCATCGGACCACATGTCCACGGGCAACATGAGGTCGCTGCCGAGGCTGATATCGCTGTCCGAATCCCGGGCGCCGCTGCCCAGCGTGTAGGCGAACGCCGTCATCTCGACCGGGCCGATGACCCAGATGGTGGCGCCGTCGGACCAGATTCCCATGGGGGCCATGATGACGCCGCCGAGGGCAATGTCCTTGTCGACGTCCCGTGCGCCGCCGGCCTGTGAATAGGCGTACAGCTTGGCACTTGAAACATCGGCAATCCAGACAGTCGTCCCATTGGCCCAGATGCCGCTCGGTTCGGTATTGCCGGCTGCCCGCAGCGTGTCCAGGTCGTCACCGGCCTTCCACCCACCCTGGTCGGTCGTGCCCCGTCCGATGTACACCGTGTAGGTGGCCTGATCGTTGTCTGCAGAGGTCACGACGACCTCGAAGGTGTTGAGCCCTGCGGACAGGTCCACGGCATGGGCGCTGCCGGCGGTGACCGCGGTCCCATCGATCGCAACGGTGGAGTCCGTCTGTCCGGGAGTGGCGGTGATGGTCGCCTGGGTGACCGTCGAGGCCACGCCCACCATGTAGCCGGTGACCTCCGGATCGAATCCGTCGATGTCCCTGGGAGCGACCACCAGCGACGTCAGGCGGTCGCCGGCGAGGTCGTCGTCGGTGATGGACACCGTGGTCGTGCTCGGCGTCCCCTGGGTTACGCCGCTGGGCAGGGTGGGGCCGAACGCGAGTTGGACGCTCTCGCCGTCGTCGTCTTGGGCGTCGTCGTCGGCGGTGAAAGTGAAGCTCTTCGATGTGTCGCCGGATTCGAAGGTGATGGTGGAGGGAACGCCGGAGTAGTCCCCGCTGCCGGCGCCTCCCTGGTTTGTCCTGGCGATGGGCACGACCACGGTCTTCTCCGGGTCGTCGTCCAGTTCCGCCGTGACGGTCACGGCGCCGCCCTCAGCGACGCTGTAGGTGTCCTGCGCCCAGCTCACGGCCACCGACGCGGGCGCGTCGTCGTCGATGATCGACACGGTGCTGGTGGGGACGGTCCCCGGCGTCACCCCGTCGGGCAGGGTCCCAAACTCGAGCAGGACCTTCTCGCCGTCGTCGTCGATGGCGTCCTGGGTCGCGGTGAAGGTCACGTCCTTGGTGGTCTCCCCGCTTTCGAAGGTGACGCTGTTGGGAACCGAATAGTCGGCGCTGGAGGCCCCGTCCTGGCCCGTCGCCGTCAGCGGGACCACCACCGTGCGCTCCGGGTCGGCGGTCAGCTTCACCGTCACCGTCCGGTCGGCGCCCTCGGCGACGTCGTGGATGGCCCGGCGGAAGTTGACCTCCACCTGCGGGTCATCGTCGTCGGTGATGCTGACCAACGTCTCCTTGACCGTCCCGGCCGAGACTCCCGTGGGCAGCGTGCCGAAGGTCAGCTTGACGCTCTCGTCGTCGTCGTCCACCGCGTCATGGGTCGCCGTAAAGGTGAAGCTCTTCTCGGTGTCGCCGCTGTGGAAGGTGACGTTCGCAGGAACCCCGGAATAGTCGGAGGACGTTGCGCCGTCCTGGCCGGCGGCGGTGACAGGAATGACCACCGTCCTCTCCGGGTCATCGTCCAGGGTGACGGTGACCTCCACTGTGCCGCCCTCGGCCACGGTGTACCGGTCCTCCCCGAAGTTGACCGTCAGGGATGCGGGCAGGTCGCCGTCAGTGATGCTGACCAACGTCTCCTTGACCGTCCCGGCCAAGACTCCTGAGGGCAGTGTGCCGAAGGCGAGCAGGACGCTCTCTCCGTCGTCGTCGACGGTGTCGTCAACGGCGGTGAACGTGAAGGTCTGCTCGGTGTCCGAGCTCTCGAAGGTGACGCTCTCCGGCACCCCCGAATAGTCCGAGGACGTTGCACCATCCTGCCCGGTCGCCGTCAGGGGGATCGTCACATCGCTCCCTGGAGCCTCACTGAGCGACACGGTCACTTGGGCGGTGCCGCCCTCGGCCACCGTAATAGCGCCCAACCCGAAACCGACGGTGAGCTCCCCCTGGACCTGGGAATCGGTGATGGTGACCCGGGCCTCCTTGAGGGATCCCTCGGACACGCCTGGGGGCAGGGTGCCGAAGGTGAGCTTCAGCTCCTCTCCGCTGTCCCTGAGCTTGTCGTCAACAGCGGCGACGGTGAAGGTCCTGGAGGTGTCGCCGCTGCCAAAGGTGACGCTCTCCGGAACCCCCGAATAGTCGGAATCGCTGGTTCCCCCCAGGTTCTCCCTCGCCAGGGGGATGACCACCGTCGTCTCCGGGTCTTCGTCCAGGGTGACGGTGACCTCCACCGTGCTGCCCTCGGCCACGGTGTACCGGTCCGCCCCGAAGTTGACCGTCAGGGATGCGGGCAGGTCGTCGTCGGTGATCCTGACCAACGTCTCCTTGACCGTCCCGGCCGAGACGCCCGTGGGCAGCGTGCCGAATCCCAGCAGCACCTCCTCGTCGTCGTCGTCCACCGTGTCGTCAGTGGCGCTGAAGGTGAACGTCTTCTCAGTGTCCCCTGCCTCGAAGGTGACGTCGGCGGGAACGCCGAAATAGTCGGCGCCGGTCGCCCCGGCCCGAGCTGTGTGCGTGACGGGTATGACCACCGTGCGCTCCGGGTCGGCGTCGAGCTCGACGGTTACGGTTACGGAGCCTCCCTCGTCGGCGGTATATTCGGCGAGGCCGTAGCTGACGTTCACCTGCGGGTCGTCGTCGTCCGTGATTCTCACCACTGTGCCGGCCGGCGTCCCCTGGGTTACGCCGCTGGGCAGGGTGGGACCGAACGCCAGCTGGACGCTCTCGCCGTCGTCGTCCAGGGCGTCGTCGGTGGCCGTGAACGTGAAGGTCTTCGAGGTGTCGCCACTCTCGAAGGTGATGGTGGCGGGAACGCCGGAGTAGTCCCCGCTGCCGGCGCCTCCCTGGTCCGTCCTGGCGATGGGCACGACCACGGTCTTCTCCGGGTCGTCGTCCAGTTCCGCCGTGACGGTCACGGAGCCTCCCTCGGCAACGCTGTAGGTGGTCTGCGACCAGCTCACGGCCACCGACGCGGGCGCGTCGTCGTCGATGATCGACACGGTGCTGGTGGGGACTGTCCCCGGCGTCACCCCGTCGGGCAGGGTCCCGAACCCCAGCACGACCCGCTCTCCGTCGTCGTCGATGGCGTCGTCGGTGGCGGTGAAGGTGAAGGTCTTCGATGTATCGCCGGGCTCGAACGTGACGCTGGCGGGGATGGCGGCGTAGTCTGCGCTGGTCGCTCCGTCCCGGTCCGTCGCCGTCAGGGGAATCACCACGGTGCGCTCCGGGTCGGCAGTGAGATTCACCGTCACCGTCCGGTCGGCGCCCTCGGCGACGTCGTGGATGGCCCGGCGGAAGTTGACCTCGACCTGCGGGTCGTCGTTGTCGAGGATGGTGACCACGGTCTCCGTGGTCGTGCCGGGGCTCAGGTTCTCGGGCAGGGTGCCGAAGAGCACCTTCAGGGTCTCGTCGTCGTCGTCCACGCTGTCGTCCACGGGGGTGATCACGAAGCTCTTGGTTGTCTCACCGGCGAGGAAGGTCACTTCAGTGGGGACGACGTAGTCGTCGTCGGTCGCGCCGTCCTGGTTGACCACGGTTATCGGCGCCTTCACGTCGCGCCCGAGGTCTGCGCTCAGCGTGAGCTCGACTTCGACCGTGCCGTCTTCGGCAACCGTGTAGGTGTCGGAGGCGAAGCTGACGTCGACGTTCTCGATCAGCTTTATCAATGGCATGTCGCCTTCTTTCCAAGACACCTCTTCGTCAGCCCAGACAAGACTCGTGCGTGAATATGGCCATTTATATCGGATAGATGAGTCAACTTCCGGATTAAAACGCTCAGCGTCCCGGAGAGGCAGCACCGTTCCGGCAAAGACAACTGCTCCCTTTTCAAGAACTCCTTCCGAACCTGACAGGGCAGGAACCAACACCAGGCTTATGTGGGAGGTCTCGCCTTGGAAGGGCGGGTAATATAACATCGCGCCGAAAATGTATTCCTCGTCCTGGTAACGGAAATACCTATTGGAAATCGATCCCAGATCAGTAAATACGCCGAATGAACCTAAGAGGCCCTGCCCAAATTCCGATGCTGCACAGAGCAGCTGCTGGCAGTCCCATGTCTGGGACCCGTCCACGGGATGCCCCAGACTTGTGTCCACGGTGGCGAAGTCCATGCTGCTGGAGACCGGAACAGCGGGATCCAGTGCGTTCGTCCAGACCGGTCTGCCGTCGCGCCATATCAGTTCGTCGTCGAGCATGACGCCATCGGTGTCCACATCTCCCAGACGCACCTTGTAGACAGCGTACGAACCCCATTCAAGGATATCGGCATCGTGATCGCCGGATGGGAAACTGCTCCCGACCAGTCTGGCGCCACGGTAGTGCTCCTCGCCGTCTCCGAACCACAGCGGAAGTCGGCCAGTGCCGTCACTGGGCGCCACCGGTACGGAAGTCAACACCCTGATTTCGATATGCTCCCCGGCGTGATACGTTTCGCCGTTGAGAGGGGTGCTCGTGATTGCAGCTTCGATCAGATAGGGAATTGCTCCCGTGTGGCCGCTGATGTCCACTTTGATGAAATCGAAGTCCAAGGGGTCGTCAACGCCCTCAATGAAGAATCCGCCGCTTCCGATCGTCCATCCATCAGCGCCGCCGCTATCGCCCGCGTTGCCTCGGACCAGTCCGAGCTCAACGGTGCCCGTGCCGGAACCAACGATCAGCAGGTGGTAAGGGTCGCCAGGATGAAGGCTACCGTCCGGGCCCGTGTTCAATGTGAAGACCTGCCGGCCTGCGGCCGTCACTGACCCCGTCAACGTGGCCAGCGGGGGGTCATCGTCATCGCGGTCTGCACTTAAATCTATGCTGCCCAACCGATGAAGCTGCACTTCGACCTGCAGGGTGTCGGAGGGCGACTTGACCTCCAGCGCCACGGACTCGAGTTGATACCCCCCGGTGTTCGCTCCCGTTTCGAAAGTGAAAAGCTCGTGACTGGTCGCCGAAATCGTCCAGTTCCTGGATGTTGCCGGCTGGCCGAAGTTGCTCAGCAGCGTGACGATAATGTCCACCTTGTGGTCGGTGGTCGTCAGGGCGGCGTGGTCCAGGGTGGCGGCGGTTGCGTCGTCGGTGGCGACGATGGTCCCGCCGTTCAGCGTCAGGCTGTTCGTCACCACCGCGATGCCGTCGTCGTCATCGTCGCCGGCCAGCACGGTGTATTGGAACAGGAGCTGGGTCGTCCCGGTCCCGCTGTGGTAGCCGGCACGCCGGTTCGTCCCGCCCACGTCGATGAGGAGATAGGGGTCTCCGGTGACCGTGACCGCCTCGTCGAAGGTCAGGCCGACCTCAATGGTGTCGCCCAGGGCGTAGGTGTCGTCCGTGCCGGCGTCCGAGGTGACGGCGACCGTGGAGACGGTCGGGGTGGTTGTCTGCGCATGGACCACGGACACCGAGGCCAGAACCAGGGCCATGATTGCAAGTAGTGGCAGCAGCCTATTCAAAGCTCATGTTCTCCATGTGAATTCAAAGTCCTCCCCGCCGCCTGGGTCCCGCAGCCCGCAATGCCTTCGCGTGCATCGGCGAGGGCCGCGGCCGGGCGCTCAGGGCGCCGCGGCCTGCCTCAGGAGGTTGGGTGGATGGTGCAGCCATGCCGCTGCGGGGACTCCTGCCTTCCGCAGCGGCATGGCTATACTGATTCGGCTCAGGGACTTGCATTTATCGTGATGGTGGCCGTTGCGGGACTGCCGACGAACATCTTGTAGGACATGCCCTTGAACTTGAGCCGGTAGGTCTGGTTGGCGTCGAACCCGCCCCGGGCGCTGATGTAGATCTGCAGGGTGAACTCGGTGTCGTCGGCGTAGAAGTGCGCCCCGTCGTGCGGCCCGCGAGGGATGTATGCGGAGTACTCGAAGTGGATGCCGCCGCCGCCCTGGATGGATTCGGCGATGATTCCCACGTCGATGAACCGTTCCGGCGCGGCCGACAGCTTGACCTTGACGTTCAGCCTGGCGTACTCGGTGTCGCCGTCTCGGATGACGTTGGTCACCTCGTAGTTGGCCTGTTCGAAGAAGACGTCCACCGGGGGATCGTCGTCGTCCACGAGGTTGACGCGGACGGTCTCCTGGCCTCTGACGTAGACCAGGTCGTCGGGCAGCGTTCCGAAGCCGAACGTCACGTACTCGCCGTCATCGTCGATGTCGTCGTTGATCGCCCTCACGCGGAACGACTGCTCCGTCTGACCGGGCAGGAAGATGAGGTGGTCCGGGACGGCGGCGAAGTCGACGCCATCCGTGGCGCCGCCATGCAGGTTTCGGAATATGGGGATTATCACCGTGCTCTCCATGTCGCGGCGGCGGTCCAGCCGGACGCGCACGGTGGCAGTGGTTCCGTTCGAGTACTGGCCCTCCTTGGCGTCCAGTTCCTCGTCCGCGAAGCTGACCCTCATCCGCTTGGAGAACCCCAGAGGATTGGGCGGATCGGTCACCGAGACCTCGGTGAACTCGTTGTCGTTGAACCAGACCCGCGCCGTGGTGGGCCGGTACGAGAATTTCCCCGTCCCGCCCGCACTGACGAAGGGCGGCAGGGCGCCGAAGGCCAGGTCCATGTATTCCCCGTCGTCGTCCTCGTCGTCGTCGATGGCCCAGATCTCGATGGGGAAGCTGGCGTAGGTGCGGCCATCGGTGAAGTGCCCGTCGCCGTGCATGCCGTACAGGCCCGGCCCGAAGGTGACGCTGGTGGTGACGATCTCATAGTCGTCTTCGCTCAGCCCGCCGTGGCGGGTGTAGGTGATGGGGATGGTGATCTTCCGGTCCGGGATCGGATGGACGCTGATACGGGGCCAGGCGGGGTTGCCGTCCTCGCTGGCCCAGTAGGTGTCGCTGCGGAAGGTGACCCGCACGCTGTTGGGGTCGTCGTTATCCATGATGTTGATCGTCGCGCAGTCGAGGCCGGCAAGCGTGGCGTAGGGCTCTGGCAGGTCGCCCAGGCACAGGGTCAGCGTCTCGCCGTCGTCGTTCAACGTGTCGTCGTTGGCGTGGACGTTGATGCGATCGGTGGTGTCGCCCACGTCGAACCGCAGCTGCCTGGTGTAAGAGGACCAGGCCGCGAAGTCGGACCGGCTGGCCCCGTTTCCGGGGGTGACTGTGAACGGAATGTAGACCGGATCTTCCTCGGGCGCCTCTGCCAGCGTGACCGTGACCCGGAGGGTCCTGCCCTCCTCGACCACGTAGGCCGTTGCGTCCAGCGACACCTTGACCTTGTCTGACGGGATGCTCGTCTGCGCCTGGACCACTCCGCTTGGGAAGCTCTCCAGGGTGTGGACGTTTTCGTCATCGTCGGTGAAGGTTACCTGGACCCTCACCCGCTTCCCCTGGTCGTCCGCCGTCAGGGTGTAGACCATCGAGTCGGCGCCGCTGATGTCGGTGTAGACGCCGCTGTCCCGCCTCTGCCACTGGTAGGTGTAATCAGGGCTGGTGAGCCCGTCAGGGTCGTCGATGTCGGAAGTGCAGGAGGTCTGCGTGCGCCCCCGTTCCAGGCCGCCTCCACGGTCAGGCCTGCGCGCCTTCGGTGGGAACCTTGCCGCGCCCTTCCAGGTGACGAAACTTCGGTGGTCATAAAGCGGCTATTCGCAACGGACCGGGGCTCGCCTGGACCACTCTCGTCCCGACATATAGCTTCCATCGGAATTGATGGCCCGCACCCGATAGGTGTAGCTCACGTTTCGGCTTGACGTGTGGTCCAGCCAATCCCAGTAGTCCGAGCCAGTGGTCTGCAACGCATCGGCATCGGATCCAATGAACTGCCAAGACCGGGTTGACCAACTGCCCCCAACGTCGTGACGGCGTTCGACGATCCAACCGTCCGGAGCCGGAGCATCCCCTTCGTTGTTTGTGTGCCAGTACAGTGAGATCCCACTGTGTTCGCATCTCGGCGCCGATATCCCCGGCTGGCTCAGGAGAAGTAACCCTAGATCGTCAACGGTAACCGCTCGGCTAGTAAGCCCGCTGGCGTCATTGCCGGCCACGTCTTGGATTGGGTTGGTCCCGGGCACGGAGTAGCTGACGGTTATCGTGTCTCCGCTGGCGACCGACGACGACAGGGTGAGTGCGACGACCGAGCCTGCGATTGACACGTTGGTTACGGCGCGCGTATTACCGTTCACTCTTACGGTGAACCGGCCCGCGGCCGGCGTTGACCCGGAGTCCAGAGGCTCGTTGTAGGTGAGTTTCAGGGAGTTGTCGCTGGCCACGGCCTTTTCCAACGTCGGCGGCGTGACGTCCCGAACGGTTACCGTTACGGAAGGGGAGCAGTTGTTGGCGGCGTCGGACTCTCCCGAAACCGCGTCAACACAGGCGCCGTAGTAATACGTGCCCGACGTGCTGGGCGCGGTGATGCTGGTGGACTGGGCGCTCGTGGCGGCTGGCGCAAGACCGGCTATGTTATCGGTGCCCTCCGTGGTGTCGGAGGTGGTGATGGTGACGTCGCTGGAGCGGTAGTAGCGCAGCGTCGTTGCAGGGGCGGCCGTTATGCCCTGGTTGCGCACGGTTGCGTTCAGGGTGAACGACGCGCCGGTACCCGGGCTGTTGTCGCTGACCGTCGGAGTGTCCACTACCAGGTCCGGCTCCATCACCAGCTCGCCCTTGATGGTCATCTGGGGGATTTTTCGAGACCCACCTAAAGCATTCCAAGTATTCAATCCTGTGTTATGTGATTCGAGGCTGTCGCCGATACTCCAGCCTGCCGCGGTGCCGGGGTCTTCCGCCGTAGACTCAGTGGTCCGAAATTCGAATTCATCGCTCCCGGAGGCACGGTCCAACACTATCCAGTAGGGTGTATTGGACTCCAGATCTAGGTCGTCGGCATCGAAGTCAATCCAGGCAAACGAGGTCGGTATCGTGCCCGGATTGTCCAGGATCTTCAACCTGCTGCCGGGCCCACCGGGGCTGTCAGAGTAGATCGACACCCTGGGGGTGGTGCCGGTGACTGCCTGTACCCATAGCCGCACCGTGTCTATCTTGTATCCGTCGGCGTGGCTTCCGGTGGTAAACTGGACCGCCAATCGAGGTGTAAGGTCATCGGAACTATAACTATCCGTGCCAGAGGCTGCGCTGTTGGCGTTGCTGACCAGGAAGGCCACCGGCGTCGCGGTGTCCTGAGCCTCGATGCCGCCCCCCTCGCTGTTCACCGCCCGCACCTGGAAGGTGTGCAGGGTCCCGTTCGCCAGGCCCGTCACCGTCACCGTCCGCTCGTCGGCCTGGTCGCTGTCGCTGTCGGCATCGGGCACGTCCGTCCAATCCGGGCTCCAGGTGCTGCCGCCGTCGGCGCTGACCCGGTACTGGTACTTGGTGATGGCCGCGCCCCCGTCGGAGGCTGGCGCCGTCCAGGTCAGGGTCGCCTCGGCGTTGCCCGGACTGGCGGTCAGCGGCGCCGGCGCGTCCGGGGCGGCCGCGGCGCGGGTGATGGTGACCTGGTAGGTCTTGATGGTGGTGGTGTCCTCGGCGGTCACCTTGATCTTGAAGATGTTGTCCCCGACGTCGACGTTGGAATCTAAAAAATGGATGTTTGGGGTTTGTATGTCGGTGGTCGCAATCGTTGCGTCTTTCTCGTCCAGGAACTCCACGGTGGCGTTGTTGTTGGTTGTGGTGACCAGCAAACCCGGGTTGGACTGCTCGTTGGTTAACTTTGCGGTGTACTCCGTCACCAGGGAGTCGAAGGCCGGATTCAACGCGACGGTTGATGGAGGTGAGAACGTGGAGTCCGTCAGCACCAGGCTGCTCAGCGTCGCGTCGGACGACACCGGCTCGGCCACAATGGCGATCTCCATCAATTGGCCGCTGGTAATGTCTATTAATGTCGAACCGATGCTGGCTGCCTTGCTGACGTTGCGGATGCTCCAGCCCGGCGCGGAACCGGCATCCTCCGAGGCTGACAGAGTCGATTGGAAGACGAGGAATTTCGAAGCGTGTGAGTTTCGGACCACGACCCAGTAGGAGGTGTTCGCGCTCAGCTTGAAGTTGTCCGCGTCGAAATCAGCATCGGCCGTCAGCAGCATGTTAGCAATTTGGTCGTCGTCTACAAGTATGTCGGCTGGGTTGGTCAGCGTCTTGACGCTGACGCCGAGACTACCCGCAACGTCCGAGTAGATCGACAGCTGCGGGGTGAGGCCGGTGGGCACGGATATGGGCAGCCTCACCTTTTTGAGTGTGTATCCGGTAGTGTTGTCACCGGTGGTGAACTGCGTTGCTACTTCATTGTCTGGATGAATTCTCATGGTCAGGCTCTCCTGCCCAATGTTGCTGACCAGGAAGTCCACGCGGGTGACGGTGACTTGGTAGGTCTTCGTGGTTGTCGTGTCCTCTGCGGTCACCTTGATCTTGAAGACGTTCTCGCCTTCGTCGAGGTTGGGCTCGATGAAGTGGATATTTCCGGGGGAAGTGCCGGCGGTCGGAATCGTTGCGTCGTTCTCGTCCAGAAACTCGACAGTGGCGTTGTCGTCGGTGGTGGTGACTTCCAAATCGGCGCTGGACTTGTCATTGGCGACCGCCGCGGTGTACTCCGTTACCTCGGAGTCGAAGGCCGGATTCAACGAGACGACTGAGGCAGTTGCCGTCGTGGAGTCGCGCAGCTCCAGGTTGCTCAGCGTCGCGTCCGTCGACAACGTAAACAGCGCGCCCTTGATGGCGATCTCTATGGCATAGTCATGTTCGGTCCAGGTACTGCCGGAGTCGCTTGAACTCAATGTTTTATCGGCCATGTCCCAGTTGCGCGCGCTGACTGCGTCGACATTATCGGAGTTTGTGGTCTCAAGCGCCGTGGCGCCCGTGGTGCCTTTGCTGAATACGACAAAATACTTGGTTGAGGGGGCCAGTGTCGTGGTGTTCGACGGAGTGAAGCCGTGTTCGCCCGTTGTTGTGGGACTTCCCGTTAAATCAACAACCTTGGCGCCCGGTACGTCGACCGTTCCGCTTTCGTCGGTCTGGTGGATTGAAAAATTGAAAGTTCCCGTTACGCCGCTTTCGAAATTGACCACGACCTCTGAGATTTTGTAGCCGTCAGGATTGGTTCCTGTTGTGAATTGCTGCGCACGCCAGGTTGTTTGGTTGATGAAATTGCCGGTGTCGCGGTCGGTTTGTCCGATGTTGCTGACCAGGACGTCCGTCCCCGTGACCTTGTAGTAAAACGCGTTGTTGTCGTAGACCTCCCCGTGGGGTTGGCCGCCCTTGGCGGCCAGCCGGACTCTGACGACGTTCTCTCCGTCGTCGAGGTCCACCGTGAACGGCTTGCCCAGGGCGGTGTCGTCGGGCGCGTCGACCTGTCTGACCGTGTTCAGGTCCACGTACGCATTGAAGTGATCGCTAATTACGTTGTAGAAACGAAAGACGGCTGGGTCGAGGGTGGTGAGGATACAGTCACTGTCCGTGATCTGGGCCGCAGTTCGCGCGGTTGTTGACTGGCAATCGTCGTCCTTTGACAGCTGGTCGCCGTTCAGTTCCCAGTAGGGCACCACGTTGATCCGGAAGAAATGCTGCTCCGTGCCACCCGAGTCGCCGTCTTCGTCTCCCCATACGCGCAGCAGGTTTCTGCCGGGTTGGAAGGTCGGGGTGATCCTCTTGTTGAGGCCCTGCAGGTCGGATTCGTAGGCTACGCTGGTGAGGCCAGCGAGGTCCCGGCCGATTCTCACTTCCACCCGGTCATCGCTGTCCAGGGTGCCGACCACGCCGAACTGCGGCATCGGATTGGTGATGTCTTCTGTGCAGCCGGCGGCGATCTGGGTGATGTCCGTCTCGCTGCACGTGCCGGTCGTGTCGAGGGTCTGTCCCGCGATGATGAACTCCACGCCGGCGAGCGCCAGCTCTGTCAAGAGCTCCTCGGGAGCCGCCTGCGTCGTCACGGAAACCGTGTCCGACTGGGGGCCGAGCCCCCCGGCGTTGCGCGCGCGGATGGCGTAGGCGTAGGTCGTCTCGGCCTCAACGGTATCGTCGCTGTAGCTGGCGTCCGTGCTGCCGGTGTCCTCGGTCAGCACGGTCAGGTTGGCGGAGTCGGGGCCGCGCAGGACCTGGTAGCCCGTGATGCTGTCGTCATCGGGGTCGGTCCAGAACATCAGGGCGTTTTTGTGGGAGGCCCCGTAGGTGATGCCCGTGGGCTTGGCCGGCAACTGCCTCTGTGCGACGGTGATCTCCACGGGCGGGTCCGACCAGGGACCGCTCTCCTCGACGTTGCCGTTGCCGTCGTGGTAGCGGGCGCGCACCCGCACGCTGTATTCGGTCCCCTCTTCGAGGTCCGACACCGTGTGGGAAGTAACCGTCGGGAAGGCGTTGCCGCCTTCGACGGTATTCTCATTCTTGTAGGAGGGCCACTTGCCGTCGGACTTCTTCCAGGTGACGCGGTAGTCGCTGGGAGCGCGGCTGGGAGCGTCCCAAGTGATGGCGATCTCTCCCGGGTTGAGGCTGGTCACGGTGACGCCGGTGATCTCGTTGTCGGCGGCATGGACCGTGGAACCGGAATCGAAGAGGAATGGGACGGCCAGCAGCAGGGCGGCGACCAGGACCAGCCGCACCGGCCAGGACCTTTTCGGAAGCTGGCCCCGCCGGGATGTGCTCGATAGGGCACTGGTCGTTTGCGTCGAGTGCTGCGTCATGGTCTGCATTCTCCTTCGTGCATGGTTTCGGTGGTTTCGGCGGCCCCGGCGTGCGTAACGCCGCGGCCGCCGGCTTCCCCACCGGCGCCGTTATCGGTCTCGCGTGCTCCTGGACTCATCTCTTCGCGGGATGGCGGGGCGCCCGCCCCGGCGGGCGTCGCCAAGGGCCTCAGGCCATAGTGCGGGCCCAGCCTCTCAGCGTTGCCGCAAGCGGCTGGCCCGCCCGCGTTCTCGGGAACATCCAGGCGTCTGTTGGATGCCAAGCGAACACGGCCTCCCCTATTGGCCAGGCTGCTGATAAGTGTTGCATTTGCCTATGGAGTTGCGAAAGGTGAACATGGTAAAAATGGCCTTTGTCTTTTACCCATTCTTGATAGAGCACTTTGCCTAGTCCCATTGGTACAAAGCGCTCTACTAGCAATTGAGCAATTGACGTATATTGTCACTAGTAAATGCCGGAACACCGCGCGGCTATAGGCGGATGTATTCAATGCGGCATGGTGAAAGCGGATCCAAGCCTGTCACTGCGGACTGGGAGCCTCGACTTGCCCAAGGCTGACATGGGAGCCATAGCGAAGCGATTTTCGCCGGCCAACTGCGCCGACCCCGACGTCGTGCCGTATGCGGCGAGGGTTTCGGTCTGGGCGCGCTGGTTGATCGCATTGGTCTCGGCCTTCGAGATAGCCTACCGGCCGGACTTCTGGTACCCCGACGGCTGGGGGTTCGTGCTCCTGCTGGTCCCGCTGGTGGCGCTCAATGGCCTGGTCCACTTCCGGCTCCGGACGAACAGGCCGGTCACGTGGCTCTGGATGCTCCTCCTCAGCGCCATGGACATAGCCCTGGCCACGTCCAGCATCTCCGTCGGGCCCGGGTTCGACAGCTACGTCTTCGTGGCCTACTATCCGGCCCTCGCGCTGTTTGCCGTGGTCTTCACGTCCCTCTGGCTCAGTCTGGCCTGGACGACGTTGGCCGCCGTCGCCTATACCTTCGTATCCCTGACGGCGGGCGCCGGTCTCGACATCG
Organism: Dehalococcoidia bacterium; assembly: GCA_965219425.1. Taxonomy (GTDB): domain Bacteria; phylum Chloroflexota; class Dehalococcoidia; order Lucifugimonadales; family Australimonadaceae; genus S5-327. The sequence continues at coordinate 1,422,824 of OZ244741.1, read as the reverse complement.
ATGCGGGCGACGAGAAGGCGCTGCTGGGCAGGTTGGCGGCGATGTATGCCATGGTGCTGTGCGTCAGTCTCATCACCCGGTTCGAGCGCATGAGGAGGCGGACCGCGGTGGACAGGGAGCGGAAGGTGCAACAGGAGCGCATCGAGTTCTCCCAGGCGATCCACGACACGACCGCGCAGACCGCCTATATGGTCTCCCTTGGGATTCACCGGGCCAGGGAGCTGGTTGGCAAGTCAGACGAGGAGCTGGCGGGCGCTCTGGACGCGGCCTCGGCGCTGTCGATGTCGGCCATGTGGGAGGTGAGTCGCCCCATAGATGAGGGCCGCATCTTCGAGGGCAGGGAGCTGGGACGGGTGTTGTGGTCGCACTGCGCGACCTTTGAGAAGATCGCCGCCGTCCCCGCCAGGATGTCGCAGTCGGGGACCGAGCCCCCGCTCGCCACGGAGGTCCGGGCCCGCCTCTTCTCCATAGCGCACAACGCGCTGACCAACGCCTTCCTGCACGCCCGGCCCGGCAGGGTCGATGTCGGGCTCAGCTTCGAGGACGACCGCATCCGGCTGTCCGTGTCGGACGACGGCGTGGGCCTCCCCGACGACTACGCCGAGCGCGGCCGCGGCTTCGACGGCATGCGGGCGGACGCCGAGCAGCTGGGAGGAGCGCTCACCGTGGAAAGCGGCGAGGCGGGAGGCGGAACGACCATTGCTTGCGTGGTCCCCTATGAAGCGGACCAAGGAGGAGGCTGAGATGGCAACGGAAGGTCGGATACGGGTGATGGTGGTGGACGATCATCCGATTGTGCGGAGCGGCTTGCGGGATACGTTGGAAGCATCGGGCCGCTTCGAGGTGGTGGGGCAGGCCGAGGACGGAGAGGAGGCGGTGAGGATAGTTGAGGCGGTCGACCCGCAGGTCATCGTGATGGATGTGATCATGCCGAACAAGGACGGCATCGATGCCTGCCGGGAGATCATGGAGCTCCTGCCCAACACGCGGGTGCTGATGCTAACGGCCTCGACAGAGGAGGATGCGGTGATAGAGGCGGTCGCCGCCGGCGCGACGGGCTACCTCCGGAAGTACTCACCGCCGGAGCAGTTGGTGAGAGCCCTTGTGGACGTGGCTGAAGGTGGGGTGCAGGTACCCGCCGAGGTGCTGAGGGAGGTCTTCTCGATGGTCCGCGGCGACCGTGAGCTTGCCGCTGGCCAGGCCTCGGACAAGCTGACGGCGCTGGAACGGGAGACCCTGGCGCTGTTCGCCAGCGGCAGGTCCTACGCCGAGATCGCCAAGGTGAGGGGCAACAGCAGGGTGACCGTCCGCAATACCATCTACCGCATACAGGAGAAGCTGAGCATCAGGAGGAAACATGAGCTCGTTATCTGGGCCGTGCGGAACGGCCTCGTGGACGACATCATCGTGGGCAATGACCCCCAGCCGGAATCGGAGGCGCAATGACCGGCGAGCGGCTGATTCGAGGGGTCGGGAGACAAGATGGATCGGGCGGCTCGGGTCCGGTGCGAGACATGATGAGGGGGCTGCGCCGGAAGCGTGGCGACAACACCGAGAATCCCGCCTACATCGTCACCGAGTCGCGTGCCGGTTACCACATGGCGAAGGGGGAGACGACGGGACCTGAGACGGGGCCATGACCTTCAAGGACTACACTGGCAATGTCGGGTCTGTCGGACTCTCGCCTTGTGGGGAGCGCCCAACGAAACCACCGTTACCGCCTTGTCTTTCGCGGGGGCGCAGCAGCAATAGTGGGGGCTGTAGTACCCTCGCGCCCGCTGGTGGAGTGTGGCGTGGCCAACTCCGATGAAATGGTTGGGCCTCCAACCCTGGGGGACTGGAGGCTCGTGGGCGAAGCCGGGGCTCCCGACCTGCTCCTTATATAAGAACCTCCCAGCGAAAAGTTCGCAGTACAGTACACTCTGGCCCACTCACGAGGACTCGAACCTCTCGGCCAAGCCATGCTGACTGCCTCAACCTCCGTAGTTGTTGAGGCCACCGTCTTCCGTCTCCGCCAAGTCCACCGCCCAAAGAGTACCGCAGCGTTTCATCGCTGCTGCCACCTGGGCATGAAAGACGCTGGTTGGGGAATCCTGCTTAGGCCTTCGGGGGTCAGCAGCCCATTCGCACTCAGGTCAGCGGTGGCGCGCGGTTCGACCCATCTGGTCACACGATGGAGTCCGGGTCCAGCAGCGCCTCGGCCTGGGCCCGGTCCAGGGTTGTGAGGGCCACGATGGCCTGGCCGTCTTGGCGATCCAGGATGTGCAGGCTCTGGATGTTCATGCCCGCTTCCTTGAACCGCTCCGCCACCCTGGCCAGCGAGCCCGGCTCGTCCGGTAGCCGGAATATCAGCGAGTCGTCGGTGGCGGCCCGGAACCCGGCGTCCTTCAGGGCATGCAGCGCCCGATCCGTGTCATCGGTCGTAAGGGTGATGATGCCCTGCGCACCGGTCCGCGTGGTATCCAGGGACTCGATGTTGACTCCCGCGTCGGCCAAGGCCCGCGCCACGTCGGCGATGAGGCCGACCCGGTCCCTGACGATGATGACTATCCTCTCCATCCGTTCTCTCCTCTACGTCCTGCAGTCTTCGACCAACCCGTCAACCATGTCGCGGGTCACGTGGGGCATGGCTATGAGGTGGGCCAAGCCCTGGGACGGCGCCAGCTGCCAGTTCCGCATGACCGGCTCGGGCGGCCGGGGGAACAGCACCGTGACGGAGTTCCGGTTGCGCCATGCCGGGATGCCCTGGTCGTTGAAACGGTCAACGGCATATTGGGCCGTTTCCAGCATCCCCCCCACCAGCTCGGTGAAGCCGTCGCGTCCGTACCGCTCCAGCGCGTACCAGAGGACGAGGGGAGTCCAGGCGTTCCGTGACCCCGGGATGGTGGTGTCCATGACGCCGACGACCTCAATGGAGCGGGCGATGCGGGCCACATAGTCCCGCTTGGTCAGGACGACCCCGCAGGGCAGGGGCGAGCCGATGAGCTTGTGGCCGCTGATGGCCAGGCTGTCGGCGCCGGCGTCGAATCCGAAGGGCTGGGGATCCGGCACGAAAGGCAGGATCATGCCGCTCAGTGCGGCGTCCGAATGGACGTAGGAGCGGGTGATGCCCAGGTCCCGAAGGATCGAGCCCACCCTGTCCAGGTCGTCCACCGCCCCCTTCATGGTGGTGCCGATGTTGGCCATGAAAATGACAGGGGTGTCCCCGTGGATCCGGAGGGTCTCCCGGAGGTCCTCGTAGTCTATCTCGCCGTTTTCCTGGCTGCGGATCATCATGCTCCGCATGTTCAGAACCCGGAGAATCTTGGGGATGCTGTAGTGGGTGTCCTCGGAGAAGTAGACCCTGCCGTCGGGGAACAGCTCCCGGGCCATGTAGAGGCCGTACATGTTCCCCTCGGTGCCGCCCGACGTGACGTAGCCCCAGGCTTGGTCCTGGGGCAGTCCCATGAGGCCGGCGAAGCTGGCTACGACCTCCTGCTCGAACTCGTGGGTGTTGACGCCGAAGTTGCTGCCCCGGAAGGGGTCCCCGACGTTGTTGGCGGCGTACTGCAGGAACGGCAGCAGTTCCGAGTAGTCGAAGTCCTGGTTGCAGGGGTATCCGACCTGCGAGCCTGCCCTCTCCTCGAACGTCTGGAGGAGGGCATCCAGCCGGGCCCGTGACCTGTCCGTGAGGGGCTTAAGTATGGCGCGCCCTCCTTGCGGTCCTGTGTAATGCGGCTACGTCGATCTGGAGAGTTGCACTCTCTCGGCGTCCACCCTCTCGTGAACGGCTTCCCTGGCCTTGTTCCACCGTGGTGGACGTCGCCTATCGGGTTTCGGGTGATCCTCTCTGGAAATCCCGTTCGGGGAGGTTACCCAGAATCAGTCTATCAGGTACTTGTAGCTGCCCTGCCCATTATCTCGTGGGCCTGTTCTTCCAGATATTCTACGCTTGTGGGCAAGGCAATCTACCTGATGGCCAAGGGAGAGAGGCAGCTTTGAGTTAGCTCTCCCTGTCGGACTACAATTCTTGAGCCGAGGGCCTCGGTAGGCTCACAGAGCCCCCACCTCTGGCCGCACACAGTGGCCTACCGTTGAAGTCGTAGACGCAGCACAACCAGCCCCAGACCCACCAGGGCTGCGCCGATTCCCGCCATCAGAGCAATCGCCCAGACCGGCGGCTCGTAGCCGCCGGTACTTGGAGGCTCCACAATGCTCAGCGTGTAGGAGATGCGGGCGTAATAGAAGGCGCTCAGACCCTCGAACCCTGAATCGGCGCCAACGATCAGCCAGGCCCGGCCCTCGCCGTCCGTGTTCACGCTCAGGGGCACGTCCGTGTTGTCGAGTGTCTTGATCCGGTACTCCCTGTCCACCACCTCGCTGTGGGCAACGTTGCCCAGGACCACCATGTCCTCCCCGCCGTTGGCCTGGTTGCCTTTGTCGATGTTCATCCTGAGATACCGGTTGCGGTCCTCCTCGGTCACCGGCTCGACGGTGGACGCTCCCGCTTTCACGAAGACGCTTTCGCCGGGTGAGCCTCCGATACCGAACAATGCGACCGGGACGTTGGTGGCCAGGTCTAAGGACACGGAGACCGCGTACGCCGTGTCCGGCCTCAGCCCGCCTACCTGCCTCTTCAGGAACATGAAGAGGTCGTCGCTGCGATTGTTTCCCTGAACATAGACGCCACTGCCTTCAAGACCGTCGGGAAGCGGGCGATGCGCGTGGTCGAGCTCGAAGATCGACTGGTCGTGGCCGACGGGCAGGTCTGCGAACCCGACCATCCAACCCTCGGCGTCGCTCTCGAAATCGAAGCTGAAGTCAGCGCTGTCCCCACCCTGCGCTTTGCGCCCCTGACGGGCTCAATAGAATGGTCAAAGCGACGAGTATGGCAGTCGGCAACATCCGCCAGTGGGGTATCCCGCAGCGCGGGCTTCGGACTGAGTCCTTCAACCTCTCCTCCTCGTGGCCGACAATCGGGCTCCGACCGGACATGTCCTAGCTGAGAGCGAACCTACATACTTTCCGTCTGGGGAGTCTCCGGCTCCTCCCCTTTGGGCATTCGATACCCGACGCGAGTCTCGGTGTGGATGTACCTGGCGTTGTCGGCGTCGTCTCCCAGCTTGCGGCGAAGGTTCTTGACGAAGGTGCGCACCGCGTCCGGTTGCCCGGAGTGTGCCGGGCCCCACACTCGTTGCAGCAGCTGATCGTGGGTCAGCACCTGCCCGGCGTTGACCGAAAGCTCGTAGAGCAGCCCGTACTCGATACTGGTCAACCGGACCGCGCGGCCCGCCAGGGAGACCCTGCGTTCGGCGTAGTCGATGGTCAGATCACCCATCCTGTAGGGTTCCGACGGCTCGGATACGGCCCTGCGCCGCAGGACCGTCTGGACCCTCGCCACCAGCTCCGTCGGCGAGAAGGGCTTGACGACGTAGTCGTCGGCGCCCGCTTCCAGCGCCCGCGCGATGACTTGGTCCCGACCATAGGCGGATACGAAGATGACCGGCACGCCGGCAAGCTCTGGGACGCTCTCCATGAGTTCGATTCCGTCCGCCCCCGGCAGCATCAGGTCGAGCAGGACGAGGTGGGGTCTCCCCTCCTCCACGAGGCGGCCCACCTGCTCCGGGTCGCCTGTCACAGTCACGACGTACCCGGCATTCGAGAGCGCGTCGCGGATGAACCTGAGCGTCTGCGGGTCGTCGTCGACTGCCAGGACTCGCGTCCGGCCGCGCCCCGCGCCGCGCGAGCCGGCGGAGGTCCGAGCGGGACCGGGCGGGGATAGTTGTGCGGCCTCGGCGACCGCCGGCAGCGTGAAGATGAACCGGGCCCCCAGGCCGGAGCCTTCGCTCTCGGCCCAGATGCGGCCCCCGTGGGCCTCCACTATCCCCTTGCAGATGGCGAGACCCAGGCCCGAACCCGCAATGCCCCTCTCCCGCTCATCCCCATCGATCCGGGAGAACTTCCTGAACAGCTGGGGCATGAGGTCGGCGGACAGGCCCCTGCCGTCGTCGGCGACGGAGAAGGCGACCTGCACGCCCTCCTGCGCGGCGGCCAACCGGATGGCGGACGACTCCGGCGAGTGCCTTGCCGCGTTGGACAGGAGGTTGCCGATGACCTGGACGATGCGCCGCCGGTCCGCCATGACCGGGGGCAGGTCCGGCTCAATGTCGATCTTCATGTTGTCCCTGCCCCCGCCGCTCAGGAACGAGTTCCTGGCCCGGTCCACCAAGGCGGCGGCCTCCGAGGGCCCCGGCGACACCGCAAGCGTGCCGCTCTCGATGCGGGCCATGTCGAGCAGGTCGGTGATCAGGTCGCTCATCTGGTTGGCCTGCTGTTCGATGATGTCGAAGAACAGGTCCATCTCCGCCGGGTCCAGCGAGCTGGCCGACTCCTTCAGGGTCGTTGCCGATCCCTTGATGGAGGCGAGCGGGGCGCGCAGCTCGTGGCTCACCACTCCCAGGAACTCGGCGCGCTGACGCTCCAGCTCCTCCAGCGGCGTCAGGTCCTGCAGGGTGACGACGACGGACTCCAACTCACCGTCACCGGCCAGTTGAAGACCAAGACGGCCTTGGACTACGAGACCAAGTCCAGCTGCACCGTGATCGTTGCGGCGAGGGACGGGAATGGCGGCCGCGCCGACGTGACTGTCGCCATCGATGTCATCGATGTGAACGAGGATCAGTCCCTGCTGGAACGGTACGACGACAACAACAATAGGATTGACAAGGACGAGGCAATCACGGCCGTCGAGGACTACCTCTTTGGCGATGGTTCAGTCACTAAGGCGCACGCAATCAAGGTCATCGAGCTCTACTTGTTCGGCTAATCCGAGGCTCGTGCGGAGCTATGAGTAAGACCTGGTTCTGCTTCCAACAGCCAAGGTGGAGTTTGCCCGTCCACTGAGGCTGTTGAAGCAGACAGGGCTCTCAAACGAAACCAAGGGAGATAGAGGCTTTGTTCAGAAAGCACCTCGCGTTGATGGCAGTGATTGTGGTGGCGGATCTGGTGGGACTGCTCAGTTTCGGTTCGGTGGCTGCTCAGACCACCCCCCCAACGCCACCAGATCATTCGAAGACGCAGGATGATGTCCTGCAGGTCGCGTGAGACCTCTCCTACCATGGCGAGCAGCAGGTCGGGCTCTTCGTGCAACTCCTCTGCAAGGTCGCGTATCGTGGCCTCCGACAGAGGAGGGATTTCGCCGCGCTCTATCTTGCTCAAATAGGGCCGGCTCGATACCGACCCGCTGCGCCACCTTGCGCAAGGAAAAGGCCCGGTCCTGCTCGCGGGTCCTCTCTCGAACGGAACGCAGGTAGGCTCCCAGTGCCATGTGTACTATCTACACAGACAGCACTATTTTCGAGAGCCGCGCCGAGTCGTTGCGAACGAGGCGGGGAAATGTTGATGATGGGCGCTCCGCTCCAGTGACCGGCATCGGGTAGGATGGATGGATGCTGAAGTTCGACGACCAGCTTGTCTACTCCGCGACCGACCTCGTTGGGTTCCTCGAATGCGGGCACCTGGCGAACCTCGAACGGGCGGCCGTATGGGGCCACCTTGACAGGCCGACGCGCCCCGACCCGGTGCTGGACCGGATCGCGCAGCGGGGCCAGCAGCACGAGGCGCGCTTTCTGACGTCGCTGCAGTCCGAGGCGCTCTCCGTCGTGGAGATCGATCCAGACGAGGAGGCGCCGTTCCGCGAGCGGGTGGCCCGAGGACGCGAAGCAACGCTCTCGGCCATGCGCGATGGAGCGGACGTCATCTATCAGGCCGTGTTGTTCGACGGTCGGCGTCTGGGGTACGCCGACTTCCTGGTGCGGGTCGAGCAGCCCAGCGGCCTTGGCCTGTGGAGCTACGAGGTCTGGGACACGAAGCTCGCCCGGTACGCAAAGGCATCGGCTGTCCTGCAGATCTGCATGTACTCGGACATGGTGGGCGCGCTCCAAGGCCGCCCGCCCGAGAAGATGCACCTCGCGCTCGGCGGCGTGCGGGCCGAGAAGGTCTCGTTCCGCGTCGCCGACTACGCAGCCTACTACCGGATGGTGGCGCGCGAATTCGAGGCGGCGCTGCACAGTTCCCCCGCCTATCCGGTGGAGACGGTCCCCGAGCCCGTCGAGCACTGCGACATCTGCCGGTGGAGCCTTCAGTGCCGCACCGAGTGGCGTGCGAACGACGACCTCTCCTTCGTCGCGGGCCTGTCGTCCCGGCAGCGCCGCGCGCTGCACGGAGTGGGGATCACGACGCGGACCGGGCTGGCCAAACCGGCCAAGCCGTTGCCGGAACGGATCGACGGCGCCGGGCGGGAGGCTCTGGGGCGGATCCGTGCCCAGGCCGAAATCCAGGTGCGGGGCGAACGCATCGGCGCGGTGATCTCGGAGCGCATCCCGCCCCCGCGCGACCGCGACGGAGCCTTCGTCCCGAACCAGGGGCTGCTGATGCTGCCTGGGCCCTCGCGAGGCGACCTGTTCTTCGACATGGAGGGCGACCCCTTCTTCAGCTCGGACGAGGTCGATGGGATCGAGTACCTCTTCGGCGTCATCGAACCGGGCCGCACGGACGCCGCTGGTCAGCCGGCGTTTCACGCGTTCTGGTCGATCGAAGGCGGCACCGTAACGACGAACGGGGAGCGCAGGGCCTTCGAAGCATTCATCGACCTCGTCATGGACCGCCTTGCGTCTGACCCGAACCTCCACGTCTACCACTACGCGCCGTACGAACCGACCGCGGTCAAGCGCCTTGCAGGCCGCTACGGCACGCGCGAGGAGGAGGTCGACCGCCTGCTGCGCGGAGAGGTGTTCGTCGACCTGTACCGCGCGGTTCGCCAAGGCATCCGTGCGTCGGTCGAGAGCTACTCCATCAAGCGGCTCGAACCGCTCTACGGCTTCAGGCGCGAAATCGGCCTCCGCGACGCCGGCACGAGCATCGTCGAGTTCGAGACTTGGCTGGAGCTTGGCCAGGGGACTGAACGGGACGAGTTGCTGGCCGAGATAGAGGGCTACAACCGGGACGACTGCGTCTCGACCTTGCGCCTGCGCGACTGGCTTGAAGAGCAACGAACAGCATTGGCGGATGAGCTTGGTGTCGACCTTCCCCGGCCCACCGTGCCCGAGCCGGAAGAAAGGGAGGACAGCGAGGCGCAGAAGGCGGTGAACGAGCTGGTAGCGGCATTGTGCGCCGGGCTGCCGGACACCGCGGACCAGACGCAGGAGGACCACGGGCGCTGGCTCTTGGCGCAACTGCTCAACTGGCACCGGCGGGAAGCGAAGTCCACATGGTGGCGATACTTCTACCTCAAGAACGAGCTGACCGACGAGGAGCGCCGCGAGGAGTCCGACGCCCTCGGAGGGCTCACCTTTGAGAACTGCTGGCCTGATCCGGCCCCCCGCGCACGCTCGACCATCTACCGGTTCCACTTCCCGCCGCAGGATCATGGCATCAAGGTGGGCACATCTCCGCACGACCCTGCGACCGGAGGGGCCGTGGGGACCGTCGTGCACCTTGATGATGACGCCGGCGTCATCGACATCAAGCGCGGTAGCAGTCAGCCCGCTCCAGAGCCCACGTCGCTGATCCCGCACGACTTCATCAACCCGCAGCCGAAGCCGGGAAGCCTGCTGCGCCTTACCGAGCACATCCTCGAACACGGCATCGAGCGGCCGGGCCGGTACCGAGCGGCACGGGATTTGCTCATGCGCGAGTACCCGAGAGCCGGGCAGAAAGCAGGACAGCCGCTCCGGGTCGCGGGCGAGGAAGCAGCCGCTGCGGCGCGCCGACTCGTTGCGTCACTCGACGAGAGCTATCTCGCCGTCCAGGGGCCGCCGGGCTCGGGCAAGAGCACAGTTGGGGCAGAGATGATCGTCGACCTGGTGGCGAAGGGAGAGCGTGTAGGCGTCACGGCCAACAGTCACCAGGTGATTGGAGAGTTGTTGGCAAAGGTTGCGAGAGCAGCGGGTGAGCGTGGGGCTGCGGTAGATATCGGTCAGCGGTCCGGCGATGTCCCGACGTTCAGCGGTGCTGTGCACCTCAAGACGAATGATGCGGCACGGGACGCCCTTGCCGAAGGCTCCCTGAACGTCGTTGGAGGAACAGGGTGGCTCTGGGCGCGCGAGGACATGGCTGAGAGCGTCGACGTGCTCTTCATCGACGAGGCCGGGCAGATGTCGCTTGCGGATGCCATCGCCGCGTCCCCGTGTGCAACTAACCTGGTGCTTCTCGGGGACCCGCAGCAGCTCGACCAACCGCTCCAAGGCGTCCATCCCCCCGGAGCCGAACGGTCAGCCTTGGCACACGTGCTGGATGGTGAACGCGTAGTGCCAGACCAACTCGGCCTCTTTCTGGATGGCAGTTGGAGACTTCATCCGGAGATCGGCGCCTACACGTCCGAGGTGTTCTACGAAGGACGCCTGCACTCTCATCCCGGCCGCGAACAACTCTCACTCACCGGTGTGTCGCTTATGTCTGGAACGGGTATCCGGTTTCTGCCCGTCGTCCACCATGGGCAATCGAACGAGTCGCCGGAGGAAGCCGCAGAGGTGGCTCGGCTTGTCCGAAGCCTGCTGGATGCGGATCCGACCTACACTGATGCGGAGGCCGACCCACACCCGTTGAAAAGGGATGGCGTGCTCGTCATCACGCCCTATAACGCTCAGGTGAAAGCCCTAGGCGACTTGCTCCCGGGCTTCCGCATCGGCACGGTTGACAAGTTCCAGGGCCAGGAGGCGCCCATCTCGATCTACTCGATGGCGACGAGCTCCCCCGAGGAAGCGCCGCGCGGGATGGAGTTTCTGTACAGCCTCAACCGGCTGAATGTCGCCACGAGCAGGGCGCAGTGCCTGACCTTGGTGGTTGCCAGCCCGGAGTTGCTCAGGGTCCGCTGCCGGACGTCGCGCCAGATGCAACTCGCCAATGCCGTCGCGCGGCTTGTGGAGATGGCCACCAGCCCAGAGCAGTGAGGACACTTGGACGGCGTCACCCCCGTGCACGATGTGCCGCCAGTCCCGCCGGAGTCTGAGTGTTCTTGGGTTCGAACTGCGGAGGCTTCGTACAGGGCGTCGGCCATCGCGGTGATCTCGTCGGCCATGGCGAGCTGGGCTCGCCAGGCGGCCGGGATGGCCTCCACGCCGTAGTGCGCGCCGGTGGTGTCCGGGTCGTCGCCGAGGTTGACGGCGAGGGGGGCACCCCTCGCGGAAGTCATGTGACTGTTGAACGCCGAGAGCGCAGCCTCCAGCGACTCCACGACGTATCGCGACCCCTTGATATCTGGCGGCTCGCGGCGTGCGAAGGAGCCGGCTGCGACCTCGGCGATGCGTTCGGCGAGGGGGCTGCGCTCTCAGAGTCCATCGACGGGGCAGTAGCCTGGGGCGAGCAACACGTCCCTCTCGACGCCATTCAGCGCACCGGCGAGCAGTCCTCCGTAGTAGCGGCAGGCGTCGACGGCCTCCGCCGCCTGGTGCGTGGTCATGGAGCTCAGCTCGCTGTAGTCGATGGCCTCGGCGGCGTCCCCAGCGTAGAATATCGGCATGGGTGCAAGGCGCATGAGAGAGCCGTTGCCAGCGGTGTCCGGACGAGTTGATCCCGCATGGGGCTCCCCCGAGCTCTGGAACTGACTGAGCGCCCTTCGAACCGTGCCCCCGATATCGAAGCACCTTCCCGTCGAGGACATGTAACCCTCACGCCACCAGTGCACGTAGCGCTGCATCTGGTCAGTCGCGTCGAAGCCCTTGCTGTCGATAAAGCTGGTGGCCAGGCAGAGGGCCATCGACGTGTCGTCGATCCACTCACCGGAGCGGAGGCCGAACGGCCCACCTCCCGTAGGTCTCGATGGGAATCGAGTTGGGCCGGTCGAGGTTCTCCACCAGCCTCTGGAGCGCGTCCCCGGCCCCGTAGCATGGGTCCAGGATGCGCACCGTCTCCCGCTCCCGGTAGTAATAGCCGGAGGGGGTGTGTATCAGGTCGGCGATTAGGTCCACCAACTTTACTGTGAATAGTCATGATCTTGAGGCCAGGAAGTTGAGAGAAATTCAAGGTCATTAGGCCAGCTATTCAGGATCATCCGGTCACCCTGCGCGCCGAATCGGAGACCATAGCCGCACTTCATGACGAGGTGCAGCAGATGGCCTATAAAGAGGTGCTGAGAGTGGAGATATCTGAAGTCATCCGCCGCTGGCAGGCGGGGAGCAGCCAGCGGCACATAGCATTGGGGACCGGGCTGTCTCGGGAGACCGTTGGACGATACATCGCCGCGGCGGAGGGGCTGGGTGTGTCTCACGAGGGACCGGCGCCCACCGACCTGCAACTGAATCGGCTGGCGGCGATCGGTCGTTCCGGTCCGCGGGCGGTGGCCACGCCAGCCGAGGACAAGCTGGTTCCCTGGGCAGACCAGATCTATCAGTGGCTCACCGTCGACCGGCTGCAGGTGACGCGCATCCTGGAGTTGCTGGCGGAGCGGGATTGTCGGGTGTCCTATGCTTCGCTCCATCGCTTCGTGGCGCATCGCAACTGGCGTCGGCGCAATCCCAGGACCGTTCGGATGGCAGAGAGTGCACCGGGTGAGGTGGCGGAACTGGACTTTGGACGCTTGGGATTGGCGCCGGACCCAGAGACCGGCCGCCACCGCACGGTGTGGGCGCTGATCGTGGTGCTGGCCTATTCCCGGCACTGTTTCGTGTGGCCCACCTTCAACCAGAAGCTGGAAGACGTCGTCGACGGACTGGAGGCGGCCTGGGCTTTCTTCGGCGGTATTCCCAACTATCTCGTCATCGACAACTTCCCCGCCGCGGTCGCGGGCGCTGACGCTCTGCATCCCCGGCTCACCCGGGGTTTCTTGGAGTATTCACAGCACCGCGGCTTCATCGCCGATCCGGCCCGCGTGCGTCACCCCAAGGACAAGCCCAAGGTGGAGCGAAGCGTCCAATACGTGCGGGAGCGCTTCTTCAAGGGCGGCAGCTTCAGCAGCTTCTCCCACCTGAGGGAGGAAGCGGCACGTTGGTGTCGTGATGTTGCTGGACATCGCGTGCATGGCGCCACCCGGCAGCAGCCCCTGGTCGTCTTCCAGGATGAGGAGCGGCACGCCCTCGCTCCCTGGGATGGCGAGCCCTACGAGGTCACTCACTGGCGCACGGCCAAGGTGCATTCCGATCACCACGTGGCTTGCCAATATGCCCTTTACTCAGTCCCGGCTGCCCTTTGTCCGCCGGGCCAGCAGGTGGAGATCGGGCTGGGCAGCAAACTGGTGCGCATCTACCACCGGGGCAGGCTGATCAAGCTCCACCCCCGTCAGCCTCGCGGTGGCCGCTCCACCGACTCAGAGGACTATCCGGCGGAGCTGACCGCCTACACCCTGCGGGCGCCTGAGAGCATCAAGCGCAGCGCAGCAGAGCAGGGTCCCGCGGTGGCTGACTTCGTCGAGCGTCTCTTCGACGGCCCTCTGCCTTGGGCCAAGGTGCGGCAAGGCCACAAGCTCATACGCCTCGGCCAGCGTTACACCCCGGAACGCCTCGACGCCGCATGCCGCAAGGCCCTGACCGTAGACCTCATCGACGTGCGTCGCGTGGAGCGCATCCTGGTGGAAGCCTTGGAGCAGAGCGAGGTGCAGGAGCATCCCCCGCCATTGCCTGCGGGTCGCTTCACCCGGCCCGGCTCAGTCTTTGCCCTCAGCCACCAGTCATCACCAGGAGATCAGCCATGACCCGTGTCACTGAACTCACGCCTCTGCTCAAACGGCTCCAGCTGGGGCCCATGGCGGCCACGCTGCCCGAGCGCATCGCCTTGGCCAGAAGGGACCAGTTGGACTACGCCTCATTCTTGGAGATCATCCTCGCCGACGAGATCAGCCGACGGGACCACCGGCGCATCGAGCTCCGACTGCACAGCGCTGGCTTCGAGCGGGTCTCCCGCCTCGAGGACTTCGACTGGACTGCGTCGATCACCCTGGACCGCCGGCTCCTTGATGCCGCCTTCTCCCTGCAGTTCCTAGCCCGCAACGAGCACATCCTGCTCGTCGGCCCCGCCGGAGTTGGCAAGAGCTTCCTCGCACAGGCCCTGGGCTACGCCGCCGTCCGCGCCGGACACACCGTCCGCTTCATCCATGCTGACGACTTCTTCAAGACCATGACTCAAGCCAGGGTCGACAACTCCGTGGGACGCACATTCCGCTCGTTCCTCTCCCCAGACCTGCTCATCCTCGACGACCTCGGCCTCCACCGGCTCACCGCCCAACAGTCCGCCGACCTCTACGAGCTAATCATCAGCAGACACCGCGTCTCCAGCTTCGTCATCACCTCCAACCGGGCCGTGGAGGAATGGCTCAGCCTCTTCGACGATCCCATCCTCGGCAACAGCGCCCTCGACCGACTCGCCAACGCCAGCTACCAGATCGTCATCGAAGGCCCCAGCTACCGGCAAAGGCTCTCTCCGCATCGGGCCTTGCTGGGGGCAAAGGAGGTGGTTGACTCGTCAACGACTCACTGATACAAGCCCTAACCACCGGCGTTCAGGGTGGCCGGATGTCCGTGAATAGCACTGGCCTAATGACCCTGATTATCCACATTTACGATAGACAGAACCGGTGTTTGATATGTGGCTGGTCCTCTGAGGCTCGCCAAAGTCCTGCTACCGCATGACGATGGCACAGCGATATGGGCGGTCATGTCGACGCACACTCACAGCACTATGTCGTTGCGCAGCACTAAGGTTCATGGTTTTGTCCAGTTGGGTGAGTGGGCTATTGTTAGGGAATCGGTTCTTCTAGACCAAGGCTATCAGCGACGACATCGCGACCAACATAGGAGGGGGATGTAGAACAGGTATAAGCTTGCCACTCCCATAAGGCGTCACCCCAGAGGCTACGGCCGTCCAGGGGACAGATAAGTGCTTCACGCACTCCGACGGGCATCATGCCAGCCATGGAGGACCTAGGTGGCCATCCTCATCGATGACAGCAATCTCAACCGGCTCATCACTGCCTTTTGTCACTCAGACTCTGACTTGGCGCGTGTTGGCTGTCACAACCCGGGGCCTCGTACCTCCACCTGATGCCGCCGGGTCTGTACTATCGCGCCGCCCTGGATCTTGTGAACGGCCCTGATGGGGTCACGGGCCAATACCTCGCCCACTTTCTTCCCTGAAACCGTGAACCACTGGAGTCTCTTGCTCACGAGCAGCCCGAAGCCTGATTGCGCCGCGAGGAGCCTTCCTTGCTGGTAGACGTCGAGGAAGGCCGCCATCTTCGTCCTGTCCTCGACGACATAGAGCCTAGTGGGTGTCAGAAAGTAGGCGTATCGACCGACATCGACTATCTCGGTCGGACTGGTTCCGATGTCGTAGACGACGAGCGGCTGCCCTTCCCGAGAGAGCAAGATGACCTTGCCGGAGTATGTCGCCACGTAAGCGCAGCCGTCAGCAGCGGCGAAGCTCGCGGCGTAGACCCAGTCCTGGGGTATACCCCCCGTCATGGTGATCTCGAGCCGGAATCCCTCCAGTTCGACCACCTGATCAGGGGCAGTGCGAGCGAAATAGGTGATATCAGACTCCTCGAACCCGAGAGTGTTCGGATCGACGCCAGTGAGCACTTCAAAGGCTCGGTTCAACGCCTGCATCTCTCTTGTGGCTCCGGGATTGCTGGGGTT
Source organism: Dehalococcoidia bacterium (assembly GCA_965219425.1). GTDB lineage: Bacteria > Chloroflexota > Dehalococcoidia > Lucifugimonadales > Australimonadaceae > S5-327. The sequence continues at coordinate 1,407,222 of OZ244741.1, read as the reverse complement.
GCGGTCGGGATGGTGGGCCATGGCCAGCGATCGGTACTTTCGCTTGATTTCGGTGGGACTCACTGGAAGGCAGAGGTCCAACAGGCGCAGAGCCTCTTCGACCTCGCGTCCCACACCGAAGCGCTTGGTCCTACCTACGATGCTCTTCCAGCCTTCCTTGAGGGGCATCGCCACGCCCCATAAAGTGTGGCCAGACATCGTGCAGCACCATGCCTCATCCGCAAGGGTGAACAAGTACCGGTCACCCTCCGCCGCAACGCTCACGGCTCGGACCTGGGACTTGAACTCACCCCAGTAGTTCGTGTCGACGGTTCGGAAGTGCTCCACTACGCGTGGGTCCTCCCGGAGATTCGTCTCGGTGACGACGTTCAACGATTCGTCGTAGATATGCAGCCTTCCACTGGAGTCCATGACTGCAATTCTGGACCCGACGGACCCGGTACCGATTCGATAGGCGTCATAGCTCAGGGGTCTTTCACTAACGAAGCAGCCCCGTCGGTCCAGCCGTCGAAGCACGCTTTTCACCTCTGGCCGGCCAGCACTAGACCCAGAGCGGTCGAGCAGCCACGTTCCCGATTCGTCGAGGGAAGCGATGTTGAAGGCTGCGTTTGGTTGCTCATCGTCCTGCAGCATCCGCTCTCCGGTGATGGTCCATCCGGCACCGTCCAAGACACTGAACAACGGCTGCGAGGACGGGCTGGCAGCATCCACCGGCGCGTAGCTATGTTTCGTCCCCGCCTTGTCCATCTCCTTGAGGATACGGTTGAACCGTCGCCGGTCGACATCCTGAACATCTTCGGGAACCATCTCGAACATCTCAATGCACTGCTTCGCCGCTGCTGCGAGCTGACCAGCATTCGTCCGCTGGACAATTAGCTTCCGGTACGCCTTCGCGATTGCATTTCCGACCTGACCCTGTCATTGCTCTGCAGAAAGACCACCTGCCAGCTTCACGACCTCGGTGTGCTGATTCTTGAATCCTGCCCGAAACACTGGCCCAATCGTTGGGTCGTTGTACTCGCGATGGAACTCGTCACGACCATCCACCTCCCAAGTCGGCGGAGAAGGTGGCATTGGGATGTACTCGGCGCGCGACCAGTCGAGTTGTACTGGTGGCTCCCGACGCCCGGACTTCTTGCGCGACTCGGGAGCCAACTGCTGCAAGCCAGTAGACTCCGCCGACACCGTATCCTTCGCTCTGCCAAACAGGTTCGAAAGAAAGCTAGCCACCAGTCACCTCCCTGAATGAAGCGCCCCGCCCTGTACGACTATGCATTCAGACCGCCTTAGACATGAGTGCCCATGGCCGGCTCCACCTCGATCACCTGGGCCCCTGCGGCGTAGGGACGGTCGTTCACGTATTGTCCAGCCAGGCGCCAGCGTGAGGGGCACCGGATTTGGGCGTACCAAGCCTACCGGATGTTAGTGATGTCGATGCTCTACGATTCTGTCAGTAGCTAACGGTCTAGCGAAAATGTCAGTCTTATGAAGGACGTGACATTGAACCAGCTCGAGCAGACCAGACTCCACGTACTTAACACCGTCTTGGAACACCGGCTTCCGATAGCCTTGGCCGCTGAGGTCATGGGAGTGAGTGAACGCCACGCCTGGCGAATCCTGGCGGCCTATCGCAGGGAGGGCGCCGCCGCACTGGCCCATGGGAACCGCAGCCGCAAACCCCACAATACTGTCTCTGACGCTGAGGCCGATGCCGTGGTGACATTGGCCAGCACCGATTACGTCGGCGCCAATCACACGCACCTCTCGGAGCTGCTGCGGGAGCGTGAGGACATCGACCTCAGCCGTCAGACGGTCCACCGCATCCTTGCTAGGGCGGGCATCCCAAGCCCGCGGAGACGGCGTCCTCCCCAACACCGGGTGCGCCGACAGCGGATGCCCCCGGCGGGAATGCTGGTGCAGATCGACGGCAGTCATCATCCTTGGCTGGAGGAGCGAGGACCACGGTTCGTCCTGCTGCTGGCTGTGGACGACGCCACTGGCATCGTGACGAACGCCGTGTTTCACACCGAAGAGGACACCCGCGGATACTTCATCCTGATTCGGGGCCTCATCGAGCGCTGGGGTGTCCCGCTGGCGCTCTACTCCGACCGCCACGGGGCGTTCAAGTTCTCGGGGAGGCCTCGGCACATCCAGCCGCCGGTGAAGGCCACCCACTTCAGCAGGGCCATGGTGGAGCTGGGCATCCGGCAGATATTCGCCCGCTCGCCGCAAGCCAAGGGCCGAGTGGAACGGATGGCGGGAACCTTCCAGGACCGGCTGGTGACCGAACTGCGATTGGCAGGCGCCGGGAGCATCGACGAGGCCAACACCGTCCTTCGGGACTTCATGCCGCGCTACAACGCTCAGTTCGCGGTCCCAGCCGAACTGGCCGAACCAGCCTACCGTGTGTGGGACGAGCGTCGGCATTTGAACGAGGTACTGTGCTTCAAGCACCTTCGAAGGGTGGATCGCGATAACACGGTCAAGCACCAGTGGCACACCCTCCAACTGCTGCCCGGCACTGAGCGCCGCAGCTACGCAGGTGTGCAGGTGGAGGTCTTGGAGCACACCGACGGCTGCCTCCAGGTGCGCTACCAGGGCGAGATCATTCCCCACCGGCAGGCGCCACCGTGGCCCGGCGTGCTGCGGGCCGCCAACGGAGCCTTGGCATCCACCCCCGAGATGCGCCGCATCGTGAAGCGCCTCGGCAAACATGGCCTCAGCCAACACCAACTGCGGCGACTGACTGGCTTGGACTTCGATTCCGCAGCCGAAGACATCCTCGACGATGATGGCCAACCTGACCCTTCACCTCGCCGAGAGCTTACGCCGCGACAACTCGCTCTCTGGAAGGCAGTGCAGCAGGCCAAGATTCAAGGCTTCTCCCTACGCGAGATCGCCCGCCAACTGGGAATCGCTCGCAATACAGTGCGCAAGTACGCCCGGGCTCTGACCCAACCCACCAACCGCCCCGTCAAACGAAAGGACAGACGACGACCTCAATTGGCCGCCAGCCAAGCAGACTGACATTTTCGCTGGGCCATCTACCCTGACATAGTTGCTAGACAACGACACCATTGACACACCTAGCTGCTGCGTCCGTTGAGGAAATCGGGCAAGACCGATTTCTGCGCTGAGATGCCGAGCAACCCCCTTGCGCCGCACCTGGCTGTCGCGTCCGTTGAGGGAAACTGGCAAGCCCGCACTCTGCGCTGAGGTGCCCAGCAACCCCCTGCGCTGCACCTAGCTGCTGCGTCCGTTGAGGAAATCGGGCAAGGCCGCACTCTGCACCAAGAGGGCCCCCCGGCTGTCGCGTCCGTTGAGGAAATCGGGCAAGACCGCCCTCTGCGCCGAGATGCCCAGCCACCAGCCAACGGCGTAAGCGGGACGCCGCAGGAGGACCGGCAGGTCAGCCCGCGGCAGCGGCGACGCGTTCAGGTTGCGCTGAGCGCGGCCGGAACCGGGAAGATACGCGAAGTCTCGGGTTGACGGCCGAGCCGTTCACCGCGGGTGTGCTGGTCGGACGCCCCGGCCTAGAGGATGCGCTATTGAGCTCAAGGGCATCGTTGGAGGGAGCGCGCTACTGCGCGTCTCGCTCGGGAGACCCTGCGGCGGAAGAAGTTACCGGTCCGGTCTCCCGCGCCTGACGACCTCTTCCTCAATAACCCCTCACACTCCGAGCAGGAGGGGCGCGGCGATAGCGGCCATCATCAGCAGAAACGGGCGCCGTGAAGACGCTCCGATAGCGCAGCTTGCATGGTCAGCCTGCCCCACACGCCCTATCGCATCATCCGCGCGATCGGGCCGAGTAGTCGTAGAGGGCGGACGCCAACAGCCCGATCAGCGATACAACGAAGATCCCCAGCGGGCGGCCCTAACCTGCTGCTAAAATCGCCATCGCTACTGTCGCCTAGGCGGAGTAGCACTCGCCTGCTCCCACGCCGCTCGGGCCTCTTCGATGGTGTAGTAGAACGCGCCGTCAAGCTTCCGGATCTCAGCGGCCTGGGCGGTTTCTCGAGTACGCCTGGCGCGTGGAGGGTTCCCCAGCCCAGCCCCGTGCGACTCGATGGAGGGGAAGCCGAACTCGTCGCGGAGGCGCGTGGAGTCCCAGTAGTCCGGGCGTCGTGTGCGGCAGAGCCAGAGCCAGAGGAGCTTGCCCAGGTAGGCGGGCTGGATGGCCCGCTTGCCGGAGCGCCAGTTAGTGACGGTGCGAGTCTCCGTGCCGAGGCACTGGGCGAGGTCGGAGACCGAGATATCGCAGATGCTCAGCGTGTACCGGACCAGCACCCGGGTCTGCCGGATGGTCGGGAGGGCATGGCGGCCATAGCCGAGCGCGGGGAAGAGCGGGTGCGAGCGCGACGGCAGGCCGTACTTGTGACGCTCGATGGTCCCCCAGTGGATGCCAATGAGCCGTTCGTCTCGCCAGTAGCGCGGCTCGTTCGCGACCATCGCGAGGACATAGACCATCCTCGTGAGGTAGGCCGCGCTCATCCGCACCCTTCCGGCCCGCCAGTTGCGTACGGAGTCGAGCTGACACCCCAGCGTGCGGGAGATCCCCGCCGGCCTGAGATGGAGAGCACGGCCGAAGTGGTAGACGCAGGCCGCCCCTTGCACCGGCGTCAGCGTCCGCTTTCTCCCCCGCTGCTCCTTGCCCCAGATCGCCATGTCGCCCCCTATGGAATAGAGTAAGCACCTCAGTTTGGAATATTAGACAAGATATGTGACGCCTACGGCAAGGAATTTAATAGACAGAGGAATAACTAAGAGCATACATACCCTTTAACTATAGGAGAGCAGGCAAGGGGGAGCGGAGCGGCGCCTCGGGAGCACGCAGCGATGCTTCGTTACGGTGAGCGTGGAGTCAGAGCTCGTCCGGGGAGGCCAGCGCCATAGGCGAGTAGCTCCATCCTCTCGCCCAAGATTGCAAGCAACACTGCGGCCAGCAAACTGCGTCGAAGGCTCTCAAAGAGTGCCGGGTTGGCCCCGCATAGACTGTGGTACGGCGAAGGGCGACGCGGAGGCAGGAGGAGCCATGGCATCAATGCGAGGCGTGCAGCCGCGGGAAGCGCTCGGTGGAGCGGCGATGCGGAGCAGCTATCTGCGCGGCGGATCATCGCGACCCTGCTCCCGGCGCTCCGCCAGCCATGCCTCGATATCATCGCTGCGCCAGCGGACGGTGTTCGGACCGACCCTGATGGGCCGCGGGAATCCGCCTGCATCCATCCACTCGTAGAGCGCCGAGCGAGACACGCCGATGATGTCGAGCACCGCCGCGATCCGTAGAAGCCGGTCCATGACAATTCTCCCTTAATCCGATGTCTTCCCTAATCAAGGTTCTTTCATCTCCTGTCCCCCTCCTTCCAAGTGGGCGTTCGACTGGACGTGATCGAGCGCCGTATCGGGACTAGACATGACCATTGTAGGGTGGCGTCCTCTGCCGCCAAATAGGGTGAATCGGCGATTCCTACAGACGCCGCCCGATGGCGCAGGCCCATGCCGCCATGAGCGCGCGCCGCTTCTCGAAGTAGTCCGTCCGCCGGTATGCGAGCTCCGCCGCGCTGCCCTCGACGTGCGCCAGGGCCAGCTCGCATATCTCGCGCGGGGCGTCGGAGCATTCCGCCGCCCACGTGCGGAAGGTCGAGCGCATGCCGTGGGGCGTTCCCGCGATGCCGAGGTCCCGGAACAGCTTCGACAGCGTCGAGTCCGAGAGCGCCTTCCCCGTCACGGACGGGAACACGAGGCCGTTCGGGTCCGCATACTCGCGCGCCCGGTCCAGGACGGCCAGGGCCGGCCGGCTCAGCGGCACGCGGTGCTCGCGCCCGATCTTCATCCTCGCAGCCGGGATCGTCCAGGTCGTGGCGTCCCGGTCGACCTCGTCCCAACGGGCCCCCCGGACCTCGCCGGAGCGGCAGGCGGTCAAGGTCAGGAACTCGATGGCGAGCTTCGTCGCCTCGTAGGCCTCCGATCGCCGCACCGCGTCAAGCGCGCGGCGCACGTCGGCGTAGGGGAGGGAGCGCTGATGGACGCGGGGAGCGCCGCCCTTGGGGAGCGCCGCGGAGATGGCTTCGCCCGCCGCCGGGTTGTTGTCCCGGTAGCCTTGCACCACGGCCCACGCCATGACCGCACCGATGTACTGCCGGAGCTTCCGCGCCGTCTCCCGCCGCGTGGCCCACACCGGCATGAGCACGTCGAGCACGTCGGCGCTCGTGACCCTGTCCACCCTCGCATTCCCGATGATGGGGTGGGCGTGCTCGGCGAGCCTGGAGCGCCATATCGCCGCCGTCCTGCTCCCGTCCTTCCACGTCGGGGCGTGGAGCTCGATGACCTGCTCCGCAGCCTCGGCGAAGGTCGGGACCGCCGCCATGCGCTTGCGGTCGGCGAGCACGTCGACGCCGGCGCGGACGGCCCGCAGGTTGTCGACGGCGGCCTGGCGCGCCTCATCGAGGGTGATGATGGGGTAGTTGCCCAAGCCGACGTTGCAGGGCCGTCCGTTGAGCCTCAGCCGCTGTGCCCACGTCTTGGATATCCTGCCGTTCGCCGTCGGTCTGACGAACAGGGAGAGGCCCCAACCGCCGCGGCCGTCGCCGTAGCGTCCCGGCTCCTGGACGTTGCGGACGAAGGTGGCGGATAGACGCGCTGGCCGTTGCATGGCTGAGGCTCCTTCGAGGGTTCCTATCACTATAGCTATCACTATCGGGACCATACTACAGCGGACGGCGACTTACTGCAGCGGACAAGGGAAGCAGGCCATGGGGCTGCGTAGCCGGACTAGGCCGGACAACCCAAGACTGGAACAGAACGGGGGAAGGCTATCGCTGGGGGCGCCAGAGCGCGTCGACTGTCCATCGTTTTCTCCTCCCCCGTCCGCGGGGGAGGACTGCGGGGGAGGCCTAGGCGGCGACGGTCGTTGGCAGGTCGATCTCGTAGCGCGACAAGAGGTCGTCGAGGAAGGCGGCGGTGTCCGAGTCGGCGTCCACGAGTGGCAGGCGGAGGCTGCCTACGTCGAATCCGGCCTTGTTCAGGCAGTACTTGACGGGCATCGGGTTCGAGATCTTGAAAAGGCCCGTCGAAAGGGGGAGCTGACGCTCGTGCTCCGCCCGGGCTGCCTCGATGTCGCCCGCCGCGGTCAGCTCGATCAGCCGTTTGATCTGCTTGCCGATGAGGTGAGACGCGACGCTGACCACGCCCCATCCGCCGAGGCGCACCACGTCGAACGTGTCGCTGTCGTTTCCGCTCCACACGCGGAAGCCTTCCGGGGCGTCGCGGAGGATGGCGGCTATCTGCTCGATATCGCCGGAGGCCTCCTTCACGCCGACGATGTTGTCCACGTCATGGGCGAGCCGCAGGGTCGTTTCGGCGGTCATATTGACGATGGTCCGGCTAGGCACGTTATAGAGGATGCAAGGCAGGGAGGTGCTTTCAGCGATGGCCTGGAAGTGGCGGTAGAGGCCCTCTTGCGTGGGCTTGTTGTAGTAGGGCACGACGAGCAGCTGGGCGTCCGCGCCGGCCTGCTCGGCCATCGCGGCCAGCTTGATTGTCTCGCCGGTCCCGTTGGTGCCGGACCCGGCGACGACGCTCGCGGAATCACCGACGGCCTTCTTGACCTCGGTCCACAGACGCAGGTTCTCCTCGTGGGCGAGGGCGGGGTTCTCGCCGGTCGTGCCGGTCACGACCAGGCCGTCGCTGCCCGACGCGAGGAGGGCTTTGGCGAGGCGCCTGGCCTGGCCGTAGTCGACTTCCATCGCCGAATCGAACGGCGTGACCATTGCCGTGATAAGCCGCCCTATGTCGCTCATGCCCAGGCCTCCTGGGAGGGGTACGGGCCATTGTAGCGGATGGGGGGAGGGTCGGGGTCGCTTGGTCAGGCGGAGGGCACGTCCACAACTGCCGGCATACCCGCATGAAGCTCCACTCTGTAATCGTAGTGGGGAGCGTCCAAACTGTCGGGCAGGTCAAACGTGAGGGTGCTGCTCCCGTCGCCGTTGTTGACGACCCCCACAGTTTGTCCGGCCACGAACCGCGCGTCAGGGCCTTGCGTATCGTACGTGTACGTCCCCGCCCGGAGCGAGAGGCTCACGTCAACCCTTATCCGGTTCGGGCCGGGCAGGAGGATGTGCTGGAACTCGCTCGACGCGGCTACGGCGGCTTCGTCGGCGTGGTGTGTGGGGTTCTGTACCGTGACGTTCCAGCCGTCACGGTACTTCTGTAGTTGCACCAGCGCCGGCTTGTCGACGGTCACCGTCAGGCCGTCGTCGAAGGCGACCGTGCCCGCTTCGTAGAAGGAGAGCTGAACGAGCGCCGAATCGCCGTCGGCGTAGCGATGACCCTGCACGGCAGCGGTGTTGACCATCTCGAACCGCTCCTCGATGCGGCTCATGACGGCGGGCATGTCGGCGGCGCTCACGTTGGGGACCAACAGATAGGAGTACTCGCCATCAGTCCCTGCCCCGTCGGGATTCCTGCCATGGTCGATTGCCAGATGGAAAACGTCGGGGCCGGTGTCACGGGGATCGCTGTCGACCACGCTTTCGCCGCCTCTTAGCAGGACGGTAACGCTCCCGGCTGGGAGTATGACGTAGCCCACCCGGTCTTGGTGGAACCAGCTGGCGCCGGTGATCGCGAACGACGTATCGATATCGGCGCCCTGCCGAACGACGGAATCCCTGCTTGCGCCGCTCAGCCGGTAGGTGATGGTCGTATCCCATGCGGCTTGATCGAGCGTGGTGATGATGGACTCGGCGTTGCTGCGGTCGGTGTTGCGAACCCTCCTGACGTCGTTGCCCAGCGCCAGGACATAGTCCTCGGTGAAGAAGTAGCCCTTGTTGGCCGCCGCCGAGGCGTAGGGATTGTCACTGGCGTATCTGAAAGCGGCGAGGCCGTAACGACCGTTCGAAGCCACGCCGGCGAAGTGGTCCGGGTTGAACAGGTTGGCGTCCGACTGCTTCGGAATCGGGTCGGTGCGCAGCTCCTCAGTCAGACCGGGGAGCGCGTGCCAGTCCCAGCGGAACCGGCTGTCGTTGTACTCGTCGCCGTCCGCCTTCACCAGCAGAACGCCGCTGCCATTGTGGAACCCACGGTTGTCGCTGAAGCTTTCTGCCCCGCGGGTGCGGGCTGACTGCATTTTGACTGACGTGAAGTAGGAAGCCTCGTTTGCGCCCCCGCGACGATGGACTATGTAGTCGTTCACCCAGAAGGCGGTGTTGCCGCTCTGCTCGTGCGCCCCGTTGAGCATTGCGGCGCGGAGAGCGGTCAGTTCGGGCTTGCGCGCTATGCGAATCGCGGCGCTCTCCGCGTCCAATATCGCGTCGATGCCTGCGGCGAGCCTATCGGAGCCGAACACCGCAGCGCTCTCCTGATAATGCCCCCGTCCGATGGTCTGGAAGTCTATGCCGTCCTGGTAGATGAGCCTGGGGTATGCGAACAGGAGGAAGTCTGCGGCCTCGTCATACGCCCTGTCGCTCACATGCCATCGCGTATCCGCCAGGAGGCCCGCCGCCTCGAATGGCGTGCCCGTCATCCACGGGAAACCGTAGGCCCCGAATGCGAGGTCCTGACGTCTGCCGACATGGTGGGAGATGCCGCCGTCGGGCAGTATGCCGGACTGACCGTACCGCGCGGCGTACCGCGCGTTGGTCTCCAGCCACGCTCGGAGGTCGGCGAAACTGCCGCTGGGCTCCCACTCCGGCAGGATGCTGGTGTTCTCCGACGCGAATGGCTCGTAATCGCCGTACCACCAAGGCAGCTCCGTCAGCGGTCGGTTGTAGTCGTGCCAGATAACCGGCATCGTCGCCCAGCTGCGCATGCGATGATGCCGGTTGCCGTCCGCCCACGCGCCGCTCGATTCCGCCAGCTGCTGGGGGAGGTAGTAGCGGACGTCCGACGGCATGCGCCACCCTTCGGGGAGGTCGAAGTTGACGTGTTGGAGCAGGCGGAACAGCCGCTCCTTGGCGTGGCTCGCCCGTTGGACGCCGTCGTGCAGGTCTGCGATGAGGTCGCGGTAGATGAGCACGGCGGCCCCGCTGATAGGATCGGTGAACAGCCACTGGTGCGTGCGGTCGCCGTAAATGATCGCGTCGGAGTTCGCGAAATCGTCCAGCGGGAAGTGGTCGGCGTAGGCGATCAGCGCTAGGTAGATGGCGTTGCGAAGTTGGTCTCTCTCCGCGCCCTGTCCGGATGGTCCATACCTGCGGCTCTCCGAGTAGGCCTTCCCCAACCCGCCGATGCGATAGGCGGCCTCCAGGAGGTCCTTCCCGAGCGTCCGCGGGCCGATGGCCCGCCGCTCCGCGTGGGTTGAGGCGTTGTAGAAACTCATATCGCTGAACGCGCCGTCGTTCGCCTCCAATTCGGCGATCAGTGCCGCCGCTTCGGCATCCGAGTAGTTTCGCCTGCCCGTCAGGCGGCCGTGGCGTGTGACGAAGTCAACAGCCTTGTCGTAGTAGATATCCCACTGGGTGCGAGGGCCCACGGTTATGGGCGCAGTGAAGCGCGCCATGACTGTTGAGCCTTGGCTCAATTCGACCCGCAACGAGTAGCTGCCGGTCCGGGCGGTCTTCCCGCCGGCAACGCTGAACACGCCGAATAGCCTGCCGCCGTCGTCCCGCTCGCTGCGGAGCTCGAACATGCCGCCGCTATCGTCTTCGATGATGGCGAACGTGTAGCTGCCCGGTGTGGGCGAGTCGGCGGCGTGGCGGTTGCGCTCGAGGTTGATTCTGCCGGTGACTTCCGAGCCGGTCTCGCTGCCGCTCGCGATGTCGAAGAACTCGTGAAAGACCTTCTCGGCGTCAACGTCGGGGAGCGTGAGGGTCGCAGTTGGGCGCGGTGTTGGCGGGGGCGTGGAGATTGGCGTAGGCGCTGGCGTGGCTATCGGCGAGACCGTGGGCGTCGGCATGGGAGAAGGCGCTGCGGTTGGGCGTGAAGTCGGCGTGGGTCCCGCTGTCGGCGCAGCCGTGGGAGCCTGCTCGCCCTCGCACGCTGACAGCAACACGGCGGCCGTCAAGAATAGCAAGCTAAGCCGCGCTAGACGCACCTTTCCTCCAACCCGTTCGGTGCTCGGAACGTCGACGGCTCACGAGGCTCTCTCACCGCCTGCGAGATGGCGAGTCCAACGACGCGCCGTTCGCGCGCACGAAAACGCGCCGTTCGCGCGCACGAGATTCGAGCAGTTGCCCTACCCCGGGTTCCTCCGGGACCAAAGATAGACGCCTGCGAAGACGGCGAGGGCGCAGGAGAGTGCGGCGAGGGCGCCCCAGATAGGGCCGAAGTAGGCGGTAACGCCGCGTTCGATGATGAGTGCGCCGAACACGATGGAGGCCGCACGTCCCATCATTCCGGTGATGTCGCGGGAGTCGTTCTTCACTCCTGGTCTCCGAATGGGAAGGGCTATCGGGGCTGCGCGGGCTGACGGAGCCACGCGCCCCGGCGGACTATCTCTTCGGCAATCTGGACGGCATTGGTCGCGGCGCCCTTGCGCAGATTGTCGGAGACGAGCCAGAGCGCAAGGCCGTTTGGTAGCGCGGCGTCCTCGCGGATGCGGCCGACGAACACTTCGTCTCTGCCTTCGCCGTCGATGGGCATGGGGTAAGCGTTGGCCGAAGGGTCGTCTACGACAGTGATGCCCGGGTAGGAGGACAGCAGCTCTCGCGCTTCGCCGGGGCTGACAGGATGCTCCAACTCGATGTTGACGGCCTCGCTGTGGCAGATCCGCACAGGCACGCGGACGCAGGTGGCGGAGACCAGCAGGTCTGGCTCGTGCAATATCTTCCGCGTCTCGTTCAGCATCTTCACCTCTTCGGACGTGTAGCCGTTGTCGCTGAAGGAGCCGACATGGGGGAGGAGGTTGAAGGCGATTTGGTGGGGGTACTGCTCGGCGTGCGCCTTGCCTCCCGCGAGGAGGTCGCGGGACTGCTGGTCAAGCTCGGCCATAGCCGCGGCGCCGGTGCCCGTGACGGACTGGTAGGTGGCGGCGATGACGCGCCGTATGGGGCTGGCCTGGCGCAGTGCGTCGAGAACCATGGCGAGCGGGGTGGTCGAGCAGTTGGGAATCGCCAAGATGCCCTGGTGGTCGTTCACGTCGTCGGGGTTGATTTCGGGGACCACGAGAGGAACGTCCGGGTCCATCCGCCAGACGCCGCTGTCGTCGATCACGACGCAACCGCGCTCCCTGGCGGCCACGGCCATCTCGCGGCTGATGTCGTCATTCGCGGATATGAACGCGATGTCGGACTCGGCGAACACCTCGGGCGCGGTAGTCTCTACAGCAATCTCTTCTCCGGCGAAAGTAAGCCGCTTGCCAACGGAGCGCTGCGACGCGGTGAGGCGGAGGCTGCTCATGGGGAAAGCGCGCTCCTCCAGAACGGCCAAGGCCACTTTGCCGACGGCCCCTGTCGCCCCGACTATCGTTACTCTCGGATCACTCACAGACCGCTCCTCTCGCCAATTCGGTAGACACTGCCCTCCCCCTATTGTACCTGACGCGGGTCCCCTACAGGCCCATGAGCTTGTCCAAGCCCACGGTGAGGCCGGGCAGCTCGCGCACTTTGCGGACGGCTAGGAGGACGCCGGGCATGTAGCACTCGCGGTCGTTGGTGTCGTGGCGGAGGGAGAGCGTTTGGCCGGGGCCGCCGAACGTCACCTGATGGTGGGCCATGCGCCCGGGCATCCGGGCGGCGTGAATGCTGATGCCTTGGTAGTCGCCGCCGCGGGCGCCGGCGAGGGGCTCGCGCTCGGGGTCGTTGTGGGCGAAGGGGGCGGGGTGGGCGTCGCGGATGGCCTTTGCGATGCCCATGGCCGTGCCGGAGGGCGAGTCGACCTTCATTTCGTGGTGCTCTTCGACGAGGTCGACGTAGTCAAAATAGGGCGCCGCGATGGCGGCGAGCTTGGTCAGCAGAACGGCGCCGATGGTGAAGTTGGGGGCGAGGAACCCGCCGAGGCCGTGCTCGCCGCAGAGTCGGCGCAGATAGTCCGTCTGCTCCTCGGTGAAGCCGGTGGTCCCGATGACGGGGCGCACGCCAAGAGCGAGCGCTTGCGGCGCCATCGCGAGAGTCGCGGCCGCCAAGCTGAAGTCGACGATGACGTCCGTGGGGTTTGCTTCGAGGGCCTGGCGGACGTCCGTGTGATACGGCAGTGAGACGGGTAGGGGAGCGAGGCCTGAAGAAGGCACGCGGTCTATCGCGGCGGTCAGCGTCATGTCGGGCGCTCCGTTCACCGCGCGGAGCACCTCGCGCCCGACGCGTCCCGCCGCGCCATGTACGGCGACTCGTATGGGGAGGGCGCTGGTCATTGGCGTTACCTCACGCCGCAAGCGGTGGCCGGGCTAGCTGCGCGGCCCCATGCCCATCGACGACCCGCCGGCGTCGCGCATGCGGGCAGCCAACTCCTCGTCGACGCCCCTGCGCCACTCGCGCTTGGCGGGGTCCTCGATGGTGACGCGCAGCGTACCGATGCCGCCGACGGTGAACTCGACCTTATCGCCGTCCTGGAGGGAGCCGAGGCCTTGGTGGTTCGTGCCGGTGCTGATGACGTCTCCGGCTCGCAGGTGGGCGATGCGGGAGATGAACTCGATGCACTCCGGAATCTTGTGCGCCATGTCGTCCGTGTTGAACGCCTGCCGGTCCTCGCCGTTGTTGGTGATGCGCAGGCTCACGTTATGGGGATCGGGAATCTCGTCCTTGGTGACGATGAATGGGCCCATCGGTCCGAAGGTGGGCCAGGACTTTCCCTGGAAGAAGCTGGTGCGCCCGCCCGGCTCGAAACCCCGGGCGGAGACGTCGATGAAGCCGGTATAGCCGAACACTTTGTCCATCGCCTCGTCCTGGGAAACGTTCTTCGCCTCGGCGCCCATAACGACGGCGAGCTCGGCCTCGTGGTGGAAGATGGTGGCGTGGCAGTCGGGGTCGAGGCGGACCACGTCGCCGTCGCCGATGACGCAGTCGGACGACTTCTGGAAGGCGTCGATCTCGGGCATGGGACGCTGGCCGAACTCTAGGTAGTTCACCGCCATGCAGAAGATCTGGCTTGGCCGGGGAATCGGGGGGCGGATGCGGACGTCCGTAAGAGGCACGCCTTCCGAAACGCTCACGAGCTTCTCGAACGGGTCGCGGACCTGCTCGAAGTGGGAGATGACGAGATTGATGAGCTCCTGCGCTCCGTGGGCATGCACTCCTTCAAGCACCTCCGACACGTCCACGATGTGGGTGTCGTTCTTCACCACTCCGAGGGTCCAATCGTTGAAAAAGCCAAGCTTCATGCGTGCTTCTCCTGTGTCGCTGGTTTGTTGGAGTCTGGCCGTCCCGCTTTGCGCGGGGAAGGCCGGACCGGGCTCTACCTTAGGATGATAGGCCGGACCACGATACTTTCGTCCCGGCGGGGACCGGTGGATATGAGGTCTATGGGGCAGCCTATCACTTCTTCGATGCGGCGCACGTAGGCGGCGGCTTCAAAGGGCAGCTGGGAGACGTCGGTTATGCCCGCGGTCGGGGCGCTCCAGCCCGGCATTTCTTCCCAGACCGGCTTGGCGCGTTCGAGGAGTCCCGGCTGACTGGGGAAACGGTGGATGCGCCTTCCCCCCGCCTCGTAAGCGACGCATATCTTGACAGGGTCGATGCCGTCCAGAACGTCGAGACGGGTGAGGACGGCGGAGGTGAATCCGTTGATAGTTGCGGCGTATCGGGCGGCGAGCCCGTCGAACCATCCGACGCGCCGGGGGCGGCCGGTGGTGGTCCCGTACTCCCATGCGCGCTCGCGTATGTCCCACGCTACCTCGTCGTCCAGTTCAGTGGTCATGGGGCCGGCGCCGACACGGGTGGAATAGGCCTTGAACACGCCGATAATGCCGACGATCTCGCGGGGGGAGATGCCGAGGCCGGTGCACGCGCCGCCGATGGAAACGGACGAGGACGTGACGTACGGGTACGTGCCGTGATCGAGGTCGAGCATCGCGCCCTGGGCGCCCTCGAGCACGACGCGTGCGCCCCTTGCAAGTCTGTCGAGGATGCGCTCCTCGACAGAGGCGGCGTAGGGCCGGAGCGCCTCGCCCCACGCGCGCGCCTTCTCATGCAGCGCATCGAAATCGATGGGCTCGGCGTTGAAGACGCGGGTGAGGAGACGGTTCTTCTGGGCGACGATGCCCTCGAGACGGTGGGCGAGGTAGTTAGAGTCCAGCAGATCGCCAAGGCGGATGCCGGCGCGGGCGACTTTGTCGACATAAGCGGGGCCGATGCCGCGTCCGGTGGTGCCGATGGCCTGGCTCCCGCGCGCCTCTTCCTCCAGCTGATCGAGCTGGACGTGGTAGGGCATGACGATGTGGGTGTGGTCGCTGATGAATAGGCGGCTCGTGTCGACTCCCCTCTCGTGGAGGCTTTCAAGCTCGCCGAGAAGTACGTCAGGGTCGAGAACGACGCCGGGGCCGATGACGGCGTCGACGTGGGGGCGGAAGATGCCGGACGGCACGAGGTGGAGGGCGAAACCGCCCTTCTCGTTGATGACCGTGTGGCCGGCGTTGCTCCCGCCCGAGTAGCGGACGACGACATCGGCTTCCTCAGCGAGGAAGTCGACGACTTTCCCCTTGCCCTCATCGCCCCATTGGGCGCCAACGATGCCGTAAGCGGGCATCAGCACATGCTCCGTTTGAATTTCGGGCAAACAAACTTCCGGCCCGCAAACCCCGTCGGGGCGCAGGCCGAGCGAGAGTATAGCAGACCGCCCTCTCTTGGTCTCCCCCGCAGACGGGTGCGAGGCCGATGCCGCCACGCGCACGGTGGGAAAGGTCTCGTGCAGCAGCCGTCCAGTCGTGCGTATGGCGGCGTCCCCGTCCCAGAGCGTGTTGTCCAGGTCGAAGAGTGCGGCGGTGTAAAGAGGTGGCATCAAGCGTTTCCTCGGTACTCAAGCAGACCGACATCCTTCTCCCAGGGCATGACCGTGACACGAGGCCAAGTCCGCCGCCAGCGGTCGGCCTTCTCTTTGTACTGCAATGGCAGATCGTGCACGTAGTTGGGGCGGACGACCATCGCAAATACATCGTCGAACCCGAATGGCGCATACACCTCGTAGCTGCCGCTGGGAGTCTTACGCAGTCCATGGGCGGAGCATCGCGTCAGGAAGCCGTCGATGCCCTCACGCGCGCTGCACAACGGGCTCTGGGGGACGCCGAACTTCTGGGGATACCAGAGGTGTACGCGGGCCTGGTTACGCACCTGCACCTCGGCGTTCAGGTCCGCGAAGGCCGCCGCGCAACGCCGGATAACCCGGTCCTCTCCTTCCCAACTGAGGTCGCTGAGGTCGCAGTAGAAGACGTCGTAGTCGACGACGCCGTGGGTTGACGGAAATCCACAGATGTGATTCCAGACGGTCTGGCAGAGGCATCCAGCGGCGACATAGCAGTCCGGCAGACCCATCTCCGCTAGCCGGTCGGTCAGGGCGCGAATGGTCTCATTCGCAATGACGATGTCGACGAACAAAGCCTGGAGGTCTGGTTGTGCCGATGCAGTCTTCATAGAACCAGCCAGTCGCTCGCGCTACCACCCTTCGATCCTGTGGCGCCCGAGCCCGGCCAGCGCCCAGACTGCGATGCCTGCGATGAGGACGCCGGCGCCGACTATCGCAAGCCAGATCCCCAGGAACTGCACCATCACGCCCGCGAGAAACGCGGCGAGCGCAGCCACCCCCCTCGTCATCTGGTTCAGGCTGCCGATCCTGCCCCGGTACTCGGAGGGCACGGCGAGTTGGACGTAGCCATCCAGCAGCGCTTTCTGCGCCGGGGACATCGCCGACATGATGGTGAACGCGACCAGTCCCAACGCCAGTGAGGGCGCGAACGCGAACAGCACCATGCCGAGCGCCTGGACCGCTATGCTGCCGACGAGAGCTCCCAGCGCGCCCACCGGCCTCCTTATCGCGATCAGCATCGCCGGCCCGATGATCCCTCCGAACGCGCCTCCCGCGACCAGCACGCCGACTCCCGCCGCTCCGGAGTCGAAGACGTCGCGGCTGACGATGGGCGCCAACGCCAGCAGGAAGTTGTCGCCGAACAGCGCCAGCAGCGACGAGATGATGAGCACCCGTCTGATGCCGGTCTGACTCCTTGCGTACGCGACCCCCTCCGCCACGCTCTTGAGGAAGGATGAGCGACGCGACGCCGCCTCCTGTTGCCTGCGCGGCAGCTTCACGGCGAAGGCCAAAGCGGTCATGGCCGAGTACAGCACGCACTGGATCGCGAAGGCCGTGGCCGCCCCATAAGCCGCAAGCACGAACACCACGACAGCAGGCATCAGCAGGCGCCCCAGGCTGAAGGCTGCGCCGTCCAGCGCGAGGGCGTCCACGATGCGGTCCCTGCTCACGGAGTCGCCGTATATCGCTCGCCGTGCGTTCGGTCCGAACGAGAACGCCAGCCCCAACAGGAACATGTAAGCGATGATGTGGAGTAGACCCACCTGCCCTATGTACAGCAGGCAGGTGAATCCGAACGACAGTCCCGTGTACCAGAGCGCATAGAGGCGGAGCACGGTTGGCCGGTACATCCGGTCGCTGACCGCGCCGGATATCACGCCCATGACCATGATGGGGAGGAAGCGCAGCCCCACAACGAACCCGACGGCGAGCGGGGAGTCCGTGATGTCATACGCCAGCCAACTCAGCACGACGACGTAGACGCTGTTTCCTGCGGCAGTGAAGAACGTGGCGGCGGCCAATGGCTTGACGTTAGGTTCGCTCAGGATGCCGAACCGCCCGCGCAGCCGGACGCCGTTCAGGAACCTCATGTCGACCGCTCTCGCGCGTCGATTCCAAGCAGCCCAGGCAGCGAGGCCATCTCGGTGAACCGCTCAACTTCCCGAGAGTCGGCGACGTTGCAAGTGGGGCTTGCTACGTATGCCAGAACCCTCATCCCGGCCGATAGGCCGGCCTGGACTCCTGAATCGCTGTCCTCGATGACCACGCAGTCCGACGGAGAGAATCCCATCGTCCTGGCGGCATGGAGGAACACGTCGGGATGGGGTTTGCCCTGGGCCACCATCGCGGCGCTGAACAGCCGTCCCTCGAACCAATGGTGGAGGCCGGTGAGCTTCAGTCGCTGTTCTATCTGGTTGGACGAGCCATTCGAACCAACGCAGACCGCTGTCCCCGACGCGACGACCGAACGCACTGCGTCGGGTACTCCTGAAACCGCCAGGAGCCCGTCTTCCACCGCGATTCGTTCCGCTTCTTCGACTTGCCCCACGATGTCATCCGGCAACGATAGGTCCCAAAGCGCAAGCGCCACGTCCTGCAAGAGATTCGGTGAAACCCCATGAAGGCGCGTCCGTAACTCATCCGGCTCCAGCCACAGGCCATAGCGTCCGAGAACGTGCTGCATTGCCGAAGTGGTCAATGGTTCGCTATCGACCAACACGCCGTCGCAATCGAAGATTACCAGCTTGGGAGTGATCCCCGGCGGGGGCCTATGGGTCATGGCTCTCTCCATCGTGCCGTGTGCGAGCTCGAGTGTTTGTTCCGCAGTCTCGACCCAACGCCTTGGTGCTACCAGCGCCTTGGTGCTAGTGGTAGTACTCCATGCCGAGATGCGTGATTTGCTCCTCGCCCATCAGCCAGCGGAGAGTGTTCTTCAGCTTGGTCTGCTGTATGAAGAGGTCGTGCTCAGGGTAGACCTCCGGGGCGTGCTGGGGGCTCTTGAAATAGAACGAGAGCCACTCCTGCACGCCCCCCATGCCGGCCCGCTGCGCCAGGTCCGTGAAGAGGATTAGGTCGAGCACGATGGGCGCGGCGAGGATCGAATCGGAGCAGAGGAAGTCGATCTTCAGCTGCATGGGATGCCGCAGCCACCCGAACAGGTCGACGTTGTCCCAGCCCTCCTTGGCGTCGCCGCGCGGCGGATAGTAGTTGATGCGCACCTTGTGGTAGGCGTCGCCGTAAAGGCTGGGGTACATTTCCGGTTGGAGGATGTGCTCCAGCACGCCGAGCTTGGACTCTTCCTTCGTCCTGAAGTTCTCCGGTTCGTCTAGCACTTCGCCGTCGCGGTTGCCGAGGATGTTGGTGGAGAACCAGCCGTTCAGGCCCAGCATCCGCGCCTTCAGCATCGGGCCGATGACGGTCTTGACCAGCGTCTGGCCGGTCTTGAAGTCCTTCCCCGCAATGGGCACGCTCTGCTCCCGCGCGAGCCGTTCTAGCGCAGGGATGTCGGTCGAGAGGTTGGGGGCCCCGTTGATGTACGGCACGCCCTCCAGGAGCGCGGCGTAGGCGTAGATCATGGACGGCGCGATGTTCGGGTCGCTCGTGTGGAGGGCCGAGACGAAGCTCTCGATGTCCTGGTGTATCTCGCTCTCCGTAATGAATTTCTCGGTAGAGGCGCACCAGATCATCACGAGCCGGTCGCAGCCGTTTTCCTTCTTGAACCGGCGTATGTCCTCGCGGATCGTCTCGACCGCGGCGAGTTTGCTGTCCATCGGCTTGACGTTCGCTCCGTTGATGCGCTTGGCGTAGTCGTGGTCGAAGACCGCAGGCATCGGCTCGATGGACTTGAGGTAGTCCGCGATGGGTTCGATCTCGTCGTACCTGTTGAGGACGCCTGCCTTGAGCGCGGCCTCGTACGCATTGTCCGGTATCGGGTCCCACGCGCCGAAGAGGAGCTGGTCGAGCTCCGCGAGCGGAACGAACTCCTTGACCAACGGAGCACGGCTGTCGGTGCGCCTGCCGAGCCTGATGGTGGACATCTGCGTGAGCGAGCCCACGGGCTCCCCGGAGCCGCGCCGTATGTGCTCGACGCCCGCAACGACCGTCGAGGACACGGCCCCGAGCCCCACCAAGAGGACGCCGAGCTTGCCGTCCGCGGGCTCCACCCCGTTCGCGCTCGATGCCACGAAGTCCCTCGGTTCGAGGCCGATGCCGCGCCTGCGGGCGAGGTCCATGAGCGTCCCGTGCCATTGGGCGGGGACCCTCCCCGTCCTGGCCCAGTGCTGCACGGTGCTCTGGCGTCTGCCCAGCAGGGTGGCGAGCGCGGACTGTCCTCCGAAGCGGTCGATGATCTGCTTTGCGGGGCTGTGTTGGCTGTTCATAAGCGGGCAATCTACCGATAAAATCGTTAGATGTCAAGTCAAGGGCGCCTGCCGAAAGAAGACCTCCAAGTACAAGGAGCGTCGGAATCTGAGCGTTGTGGCGGGGCGGGCTAGGGGAGGGTGTCGCAGGCTAGGGCTACTGCGCCTAGAGCGCCGGCGTCCACGCCGAGAGCGGGCGGCACGACTGGGGTGAGCCTGCCGACCCCCGCGAACGACTGCTCGCGCATTAGCGTCACGGCAGGGGCGATGTAGGCGTCCCATTCGTTGGAGAGGCCGCCGCCGATGATGATTTTCTCCGGATTCAGCAGGTTCACGATGCTCGTCAGGCCAGCGCCGAGGTAGACGATTGCGTTCTCGACGATCGACCGTGCGAGCACGTCCCCGGAGCGGCAGGCGGCGAACACGTCGCGCGCCGTTAGCTCTCCCTGGTTCGTATCGTGCATCGCGCTGCTCATGGAAGAGCGTTCGCCCGCCGTGAGGCGCTCCCGCGCGATGCGGGCGAGCGCCGTTCCGGAGCAGAGGGATTCCCACGCGCCGGGAGTCCTGCTCGCGCCGTAGGGGCCGCGGGCGTCTACGGTCATGTGGCCGACCTCCCCCGCGAAGCCCGCCGCGCCCGTGTAGAGACGCCCGCCGAGGATCACGCCTGCCCCGATGCCGGTGCTGATGGTGATGAACACCAGGTCGCTCGCGCCCGCGCCCGCCCCATACCGTTGCTCGCCGAGCGCCGCGAGGTTTGCGTCGTTGCCGATAGTTACGCGCATGCCGAGCCGTTGAGCGAGCATCGCGGCCACCGGCGTGTTGGACATCCCGCCGATGTGCGGGGAGTGAATGACGACCCCTTCCTTGGAGTCGATGGCTCCCGCGGCGGCGACGCCGACGGCGGCGATGGCTTCCGGGCCGAGCCCGGCGTTCGTCATTGCGGCGCGGGCGGTGTCCGCCATCGCGGAGATGATGCGCTCCGGCGTCTCGCGAGCGGGCGTCTCGGCGACCTCGGATGCGAGGGTGACGCCATCCGGCGTCGCGGCGAGCGCGAGTATCTTCGTTCCGCCAAGGTCGATGCCGAGGACGACGTTGTCAGGCACGTGAGCTACTCCGGGCGGGGCTGCTCCGCCCCGTTGGCCGCATTTGATGAGCTGCTGTTATCTTTCGAAGCGAGGGCGTTCATGAGGCGCAGGTGGTCCTGCAAGAGGCGGGTGGTGAGGAAGTGTTCGCGGACGTGCTCTTTGGCGACCTCGCCGAGGCTGGCGCGGGCGTCCGGGTTGTCCAGAAGTTCTCCGATGGCGTCGGCGAA
Organism: Dehalococcoidia bacterium; assembly: GCA_965219425.1. GTDB lineage: Bacteria > Chloroflexota > Dehalococcoidia > Lucifugimonadales > Australimonadaceae > S5-327. The sequence continues at coordinate 1,385,889 of OZ244741.1, read as the reverse complement.
GTCCTGGGTGGTGGTGGCGACCCGGCCGGCCCGGCCGTAGTCCAGCTGGAGGGGTATGCCGCCGGCCTCGCTGCCGACGAACGCTTTGGATTTCCAGAGGGCCTCGGAGATTACGAGGCCGAAGCCTTCGCGTATGGACTTCTGCATGACGACGTGGGCGGCGCGCTGAAAGGCGTTGACCTCGATATTGCCGACGCCGTTGAGGTTGGTGAGCACGTGGATGTCGTAGTCTTCGCCGGCTTTTCTGACGATGCGCTCGTAGAAGGACCAGGCCTCGGGGTCGTCGTTCGCCATGGCGGCGATCATCAAGAGCTGGAGGTCGGGGCGTTTCTCTTTGAGGAGACGGTAGACGTCCACGACGCCCAAGGGGTCCTTCCATGGGTCGAAGCGTGAAATCTGCGCGATCAGGGGGCGGTCGGGGTCAATCTCGTAGCGGGCGAGTATGTCCCGGACGACGGCCGGCGAGATGTCGGAGTTCTTCGTGCTGGTGGGATCGATGGCGGGCCAGATGACTTCGAGCTTGGGACCGTGCAAGGGCTCCTTGACGTATTCGGCCATGGTGAAGACGACGGCGTCGTAGATGGATAGGTAGCCGCGGAGGAAGTCCCAGACTTCGGGCAGCGCATCGGTGGTGTCGAGGTGGCACCGCCATATCCACTTCGCCCCGAGCATGTTGGGGTCGTGCTCCTTGAGGTATTGGAGCATGCCGGCCGGCTGGGGGTCGTGGATGTAAACGAAGTCGTAGCGGCCGCTCATGGCGAGGGCGTTCGCTTGGTTCGTCTCGCGCCACAGGTCCGCCATGGTCTTGTTCCAGGGGATGTACATGCCCTGCATGGCGTTGTGCATGCTCTTGGTGACGTTGAAGAACTCGGGAGACGCCTCCATGACGTGCCAGTCGGCGTCGATTCCCAGGTCGCGAAGGAGCGGGATGAAGCTGTTGAGGATCTCGGCAACGCCGCCCCCGAAGGCGGTCGCGTTGAGGTGAAGGACCTTGGCTCCTTGGAGAGGCTCGGCGAGGCGACGGATCTCCTCCATGCGCGACTCGCTGATGTGCGGTCTGTGCTCGGAGAGCGCCTTGGGCGTTATGGGGACGGGCGTTGGCATTACCTGCTCGATGCCCTCCGGCGGCGTCCGAGCATTTGCTGAAACACCTTGAGATAGCTGGCGAGGTAGTGGGTGATGAGGTAACGTCGCGCGACGTACCGGTGGGCCGCCCGGCCTATCCGGTTCGCCAAGCGGGGCTCGGCGAGCAATCGCTCGACCGACGCCGCCTGCTCCTCGGGGGAGTCCGCGATCAGGCCGGTCCTATCGGCGGCCAGCAGGGCCTCCGCGGGAGAGCTATGGGCGCTCACGATTGGCCGGGACTGCCACATCTCCTCGATCAGCTCCATGGAGATGCCCCGCGGGTAGCCTTCGTGGATGAGGACCGTGGCCTCGTCGCGCAGGGCGGAGAGCTCTACGTTTCCGACGCGGTCCATCTCGGTGAGGATGAGCACGTCGCCGAGCTGCTGCCCGCGCTCACGCTGGGCGTTCAGCTGTTCGATCGACGCGACGCCCTCCGATTCGAGGTTTGCGATGACGAGCTGAATGTCCGGTCGGTTGCGCTTGATGAGGGCATAGGCGTCCAGGACGCGCTGGGGGTCGTCCTCGCGGAGGCTGAGCACGATCTGGGCCAGCACGGGACGGTCCACGTCTAACCCCCGCTGCGTCAGGATGGTCTCGCGCACCTCTTCGGAAACGGGCAGGGAGCGGGGGCTCAACGGGTCGACGCCGGGAGGCACGACGAACGTGCGTTTCGTGGGTGCATCGGGGCGGATGAACGGTCTGTAGTCGTAGACGGAGGCAGCGAAGCTATCCGCGTGCTGCCGTATCAACGACCAGGCTTGAGGAGACGCCGAGCGGTAGTCCCGGTGGGAGTCCCAGAGCCAGACGCCCGACGGCGGCTTGCCGTTCTGTTGGGTCAAGGCGGCGTAGAGGCCGACGGAGGCCGTGTGGTGCACGGCGACGATATCGAAGTCCTCGTCGAACATCTGGGCGTTTGCCTGATTGAACTGGCGCCAGTCGTTCTCGTATCGCTCGTTCCATCCGGCGAGATAACCCGAGAGCGACCGCCGCAGGGCTCCGTCCATTTCGAGGTGCTCGGCGGCGACGCGCACCTGCTGCCAGTGGATGTCGAGACCCAAGTCAGCGAGCAGAGGAACAGAGCTCTGGAGGACGCTGCGGACGGCCATGCTCGCCGCGGGGGAGGAGAGGTACAGGACGCGCAACCCAGCCAGCGGCGCGGCTGCAGCGCGAAGTTCGTCGATAGCCTTCTCGCCGACGAGGGAGACGTAGTCGTTGATTGAGTGGGTGCTGGTGGCGACGCTGCCGAACAATACTCACCGCCCGCCGGGCTACACTGACTTCGCGCTCCGAAGCCGATAGGAATTATCAGCGGCGATAGGAAAGCCGGTCAACTTGGCTCCTCTCCTTGGCCGTATGGACCAGGGACAATCCTTACACCTGACGGAATACCTGACGACGGGGCAGGGACCGGAGGCGCATGCCTCCCGCGAGGGTCTATAATCGCCCTCGTCTGCTATGAATCATCACCCATCCCCGTCTAAGGAGGCGCGGCCATGGCGAGCTTTGACCGGACTACGCAGGATGTCGGGAACCTGGTTTCACTCGACCACGTAAACCTGACCATCACCGACCAGCAGGTGTCGACACTGTTCTATATCGTCGGCATGGGGTTCACGCGGGACCCGTACATGACCGTGGGGCTCCAGAATATGTGGGTGAACCTCGGACGGCAGCAGTTCCACCTGCCGACGCGAGAGACTCCCCAGGAGCTGCGAGGCCGAATCGGGCTGGTTGTGCCGGACGTAGACCAGCTGGAGGCGCGCTTGGAGAGCGTGGCGGAAGGGCTGGCGGGGACCCGGTTCTCCTTCGAGAGGGTAGGCGCGAACCTCGATGTCACCGGGCCGTGGGGCAACCTGTTCAGGTGTCACCCGGCAGGCGTGCGGCTGGGCGGCGTGCGGCTAGGGCTCGAATACCTGATTTTCAACACGCCTCCCGGCAGCGCGGCCGGCATCGCGCGCTTCTATTCCCAGACCATCGGGGCGCACGCGAACGTGGTGGAGCGCCGGGGATCGCCCACAGCGCGTGTGCTCGCGGGAAGGCATCAGGCCATGCTTTTCAGGGAGGATCCCGACGAGGGCAGGGCCTACGACAACCATCACATCGCGGTCTATCTAGCCGACTTCTCCGGCCCGCACAAAGTGCTGCAGGACATGGGGCTCGTCAGTGAGGAGAGCAACGATTCCCAGTACCGTTTCGTGGACATCGTCGACCCTAAGACGGGCGAGAAGCTGTACGAGCTCGAGCACGAGGTGCGGAGCATGGTCCACCCCATGTACGGCCGCGAGCTCGTGAACCGGGACACGGCCCAGTCGCTGCAGAGCTACAGGCGCGGGTCGGACGCTCTGGCAGTCGGCTAGGATGCGGTCTTCACAGCGGCGTCGCTTCTCTTGGGCCACCGTAGCTCAGTGGCAGAGCAGCTGTTTCGTAAACAGCAGGTCAACGGTTCAAATCCGTTCGGTGGCTCCAGGCTTCCAAGTTTGGACTTCGGAGCGCTATTCCCATTGAGCCCAAAAGAGCCCGACCGGCTGGTCCCTTCGAGATTTCGTCGAGGATGCATGGCGGGCGCTAGGAACCGCTCCCCCTCCTGAGCTCTCAGCGACCCGTTCCCATGCTCCGCTGAGCTCGCCTCACGCAGGAAGGGTCGGTGGCTTAGCCGCCCAGAAGAGCAGCGTGGAGCAGGCGGCGATGCCGAACGCGACCACGAAGGCGACGTCGTAGGAGCCGGTGAGGTCGAATAGGGCGGCTATCGCCGGCGGCGCGATGAGCCGGGAGATGGTCATGAACGGGCGCATCGAACCCTGGATGCTTCCCTGGAAACGCCGGCCGTAGTAATTCGACCATGCGATCGGCTGCAGCAGTCCGAACGCCCCGCCGAAGGTTCCCCAACCCAAGACGAACGTCGGTATGTTGAACGGGTAGGGGACGACGACCAGCGACAGCGTCCCGAGCGCTCGTATGCCCGCCATCACGGTAAGGCAGGAGCGCACGGAGTAGCGCTCGACGATGAACCCCCATACCCATCGGGCGGAAGCCGTGCCCATCGCGCTCGCGCTCAGGACGAGGGCGGCGCCTTGGATGGACATGCCCTCGTTCACGAAGAACGGGACCTGGTTGAAGGAGACGCCGGCCGTCGCGAACCCCACCAGATTCGAGCCGATCACCATCATCCAGAGAGTGCGGGTCCGTGTCGCTTCCTTCAGCGTCCACGTCGTTTCCAGACCGTCGAACCGCGGGCCGGCTTGCGGCTCGCCGGCGGACGGCGCGTTGCGCACGTCCGACTGCGGGGGGTCGCCGTCGGGGAGCAGGCCCATGTCCTCGGGCTGCCTCCGCATGAAGATGAGGACCAGCGGGAGGTTGATCAACAGTACGGCCCCGGCCAAGATCGCCCAAGTGCTCTGCCATCCGAACGCCAGGATGAGCGTTCCGACGACCGGCGACAGCAGCATCCCGCCGAGCGGGTTCCCCGACGCGGCGAACGCCAGCGCCCGGCCCCGGCGGCGTATGAACCACTTAGAGACGACGACGGATGTCGAGAGACGTCCGAGCTCTCCCATCCCGAGCGCGCCAATGAGCGCGAAGAGCGCCCAGTACTGCCAGACCTCGCGAACCTGAGTCATGAGCAGTAGCCCTGCGCCTGCGACGACTGCGCCGACCGCCAACACCGGCCTAGGGCCGTAGCGGTCGAGGAGCGGTCCGGTGATCGGCGCGGCCGCCATCCCAGCGAGTCCGGCTGCGGTCACGGCCCCGTTGAGGCGCGTGAGCGACCAGCCGAGGTCCTCGGACATCTTTGGAAAGAAGAGGGTTATGGTGCTGCCGGTGGTCGTGTAGGAGATGAACTCGACGAGGAACAGGATTGTGACGATGGTCCAGCCGTAGTAGACCTTCCGGCGCAGCCCGCGCTGGGGGCTCTCTTGTGTTGTCTCTTGCTGGTGCACAGTCGTTACCCCGGCATCCCGTTCAGACCGCGTGGCGGCCAGCATAGACCTACGTGCAAGGGCGAGGTCGGCCATGGCCGGACCGGACCACCTGCGTTATGCGCGCGGCGCGTGCGTTACGGGCGGTTCCGACCAAGGAAGTCGCCGTTTGCCGTGCCTTTCGCGGGCCGGTAGCCTGGCGCGGGCCGGCGCGTATCAGGGGAGCAGGCTTCGCCACCCTCGTACGGATGCCTCTGGCGCGCTTGAAGGCTTCTTCATGATTCGTTGACTGTCCTACGCTATATCTAAGCCATGGGTCCAGCCGTACATAAGCCGCTGAGCGCCGCGCTCGTTGCGGGGGCTGCCTCGGCGGTCGCGGCCGCGCTCGTATCCTTGCCCTTGCGGTCGCCGCACGATGCGCTGCTGAACACGGCCAGCGTCGTATGGGGAGTGTTCGCGCTGTCCGTGGTCAGCGGTCTCGTCTGGCGGAGGATGGGCCGCAGGGAGCACGCGGCGCGCCGGTTCGCGGCGGCGATGGCTGTGGGATTCCTCGCATGGGTGGGCGTCGCGTTCTCCCTCGAAACTATGCTGGAGCGCATGGTCTCGTTCAGCGTCCCGCTCGCTGCGATAGCGTTCGGCGGCGTCGGCTTGCTTACTCCGCCGCTCTCCCGCGCGCCGCTGGCGACGCGTCGGCCGGTCGTGCTCGCGGTCCTCGCTATAGCCGTGATTGTCGGCATTGGGCTCGCGGGCTCCGGCGACCAGCGGAGCGGAAGGCTGGAGCTGCCGCCCCGCGCCGGCGCCGCTTCGACTCCGGTAGCATGGAATAAGGAGACAGCCAGATGAAACCGAGTCTGCGACGCGCCCGCCTGCGGATTCTCGTAGCCGTTCCGGCGCTGGCAGCGTTGCTCGCGCTCTCCGCCTGTGGCGGCGGCGACCCTACGCCGACTCTCGCGCCGGGCGCGCCCACGCCTACGCCGGAGCCACCCAGGACTCCTGTCGTCGGCACGCCTACGCCCACCCTGACTCCTACGCCTGATGCGCCCGCCGTGGACGACGCGTCGCCAACTCCCACGCCCGAAGCGCCCGCTGTTGATAGCCCGTCGCCAACCGCTACGGCAACCACGGCCGCCGACAGCGGGCCGGCCGAGCGCTCGACAGGCGAAGTCGACGGCGTGGCGTTCGTGGTGGGGGAGGGCTCCGAGGCGACGTTCTCCGTCGATGAGGAACTGGTGAACGTCACGTTGCCGGACTACGAGGCAGTGATGCGGGCGACCGGCCTGAGCGGCGAGGTGCGGCTCGACGGAGGCGCGTCGCTCATCTCGATCAACCTACAGAACATGACGAGCGACAACAGCTCCAGAGACCGCTACGTTGCGCGGCGCATGTTCCCGGACCAGCCGTCCGCGAGCGTCGCATTCGGCGACCTCACGCCGCTGCCGGACAGATTCGCGAGCGGCGACGATGTGGAGACGGAGGCGACCGGCACGCTCAGCATCAATGGCCTGGAAGTCCCGCTGACGTTCGCGGTGCAGGCCCGGGACGACGGCGACGTCGTCTACGTGCTGGGCCGCTCGTCGTTCACGTGGGACCAGATCAATGAGCCGGTCCCGACGGCGCGGAGCGTCGTAAGCGTCGGCGACGAGGTGCGTGTCGAGGTGCTGCTGGCGTTGGAGCCCCAGCCCGCCTCCTGAGGGAGCGTGGTCCGACAGGCCTCCTACGGACCGGGCCACGGCCTTCCGCCAGGTTGCGCGCCGCCCTGCTGTGGCGCATCATGGCGCCCGATTGAGAGGAGGACGCCATGGCTGGACCGAGAGTCGTTGTCTTTGCGCCGGGAGACGAGGAGAGCTACAAACGTTTCGAGGAGATTGGCTGCGAGGTCGTCCTAGGGAAGGCGTCGTGGTCCGACCCCAGGGGCAACAACACTGCTGAGCTCGAGCAGATGGCCCGTGAGTCCGACGCGCTGATCGGCACTTCGATCAAGGGCGGGCGCATCGACCGCAGCGTGATGACTGCCTCGGAGCACCTGCGTATCGTCTCCAAGTACACCGTGGGCGTCGACGAGATCGACACCGACGTGGCGACGGAGCTCGGCATCATCGTAACCCACGCTCCCACCGAGGCGAACTGGGGCGGCGTCGTCGAGACGACGATGCAGCAGATGCTGACTCTCCTCAAGAAGTCGCGCCAGCGCGACGCCGCCCTCAAGCAGGGCGTGGCCTGGCGGACGCCCGACCTGACCGCGACGCACATCGGCCGGCGCGAGGACGGCTATCCCGGCCTCACCGTCGGCATCATCGGCCTCGGACGCATCGGCGGACGTGTCGCGCAGATGCTGGCGCCCTGGCGGGTCCGCATGATTGCGTACGACCCGTACCAGCCCATCGACCGCTTCATCCACGCCAACGTCGAGCGCGTCGACCTGGATACGCTGCTGAAAGAGTCGGACGTCGTCACGCTCCACGTCATCCTGACCGCGGAGACCCACCACATGATCGGCGAGCGGGAGTTCGGCCTGATGAAGCCGACCGCCATCTTTCTCAACACGTCGCGCGGGCCGGCCGTCGACGAGCAGGCGCTGGTGAAGGCGCTCCAGGACGAGACCATCGCAGGCGCGGGGCTCGACGTGTTCGAGGTCGAGCCGCTGCCGCTGGACAGCCCGCTGCGGGAGATGGACGACCGCGTGCTGCTGTCGCCGCACGTCGCGGCGCACAACCACGGCGCGGGCATCGGCCCCGGCATCCAGTGGGCGACGGAGGACGTGCTGCGCGCGCTGCGCGGCCAGATGCCGGAGCACGTATTCAACCGCGACGTCATCCCGCGCTGGCGCGAGCGCTTCGAGGGTCGGGCGGCGATTTAGCCTCGGCCCTCCTCTCCCCGGGAGCCTCTTAGCGCAACCACCACTCCCGTTTCGAGAGCGAATGAGAGCCGTATGAACGCGAACGAGCGGCGATGGGAGAGCCGCGCCACTCGTAAACTGGAAAAGCGTTACGAATGGGCGGAGACGGGTACGCCGTGAAAGGGTCTTATTTGGTCTCATTTAGGCTCATTTCACTCGTGAGACGGGGGAGTCACCCGCGAAGGTTGGGGCCCCTTCGCATGGGCCATCGTAGAGAGGGCAGGGGTTAGGGGGCAAGGGGCAAATGTCGCAGTGACCAGGCGGGCGCGGTTACGCAAGGTCAGCAGTTACCAACGGAGGCGCACATGACCACCCGACGGGGCAACTGGACGCGAGCGGAGTTACTGGTGGCCTTTGCTTTGTACCATCGCCTGCCGTGCGGCAGGTTCAGGGAAGCCGACCCTGAAATTGCGCAGTTCGCTCATGCAATAGGCCGTACGCCATCGGCCCTGAAAATGAAACTCTGGAATATCGCGAGCCTCGATCCTGCGATGTCTGCCGGCCGCAGAAGCTTGAACAACGCATCCGCCGGTGATCGCGCAATGTGGGATGAAATGCAGAACGACTGGACAGGATTCGCTGTCGAGTGCGAGCAGGCGCGTATGGCTGCTGCATCGGGACCGGCGCACTCCAAGAGTGCTCCAGAGGAAGAAGCCCGCGATCATTTGGGCCAAGAGCGCGTAGTCGAAACAACGGCGCGCATAGGGCAGGAATTCTTCCGCGCCGCGCTGATGAGCGCTTACAACGAGCAGTGCTGCATCACGGGGTTGTCAGTCCCCGCGTTGCTCGTGGCAAGCCACATCGTCCCATGGAGCGTTGACGAGCAGAACAGGGTGAACCCGCGGAATGGCTTGCTGCTGTCCGCGCTGCATGACAAGGCGTTCGACGCAGGGCTAATCGCAGTGGACGACGATATGATCGTGCGCGTTTCCCAGAGTCAAGCCGAAAGGCGCGATGAGTTTTTCGCAGCGGTGGTCGGCAGTTACGATGGTCAGCCAATCAGTCGTCCGGAGAAGTTTGAGCCTGACAGAAGGTTCCTACAGTACCACAGAGAGCATATTTTTAGGAGTTGAGGATCACAATAATGCTTTCTCTATCGTGTCGAGTTCATCGAGGACGATTCTGCAAACGCTTTCAAAATGGGCAGGATAAGTTCCGTACTGTGCAAGAGAATCTTTCGCTAACTGAGCAGCTTCACTGCCGCGGCGATGCGCTGCATTTTTTGAGCGAATCTTTTCAACGTCCCTCAGACCGTGAAGCCGCTGTTCATCGGTAAGGAGTTTTTCGATGAGAGCTAAACTGCGCTCATCGTTGAATTCAATACCAGCCGCGCTAAGCTTTGCACGGATAGGCCCAGCTTGGAAACCCTCCACAACTAGTCTTGAGAGATCTGCGAAGGCTCGCGCCCACTCGTCGCGGCTATCCGTCAAGGGTGTATTTACCGACTCTAGCCATGTGTATTCACCAAGATTCCACCAATTGTAGTCGGCTTCGCCCCATCGGCACAGAGTCTGTTTTATGTTTAGGAGAGGATCATCATAGTAAAATGGCCTTCCTTCAAAGAGCTCCGCGAGGGCACCTTCTGAGAAACCTGCTTTAGGCAATTCATTGCAGCTCTTCCAGTATACTTGCTCTTGATGTGGAATATCGCGGAGGTGATATATGGCAGTATGCACTTGGCCCGCATCATTTAGATCATAACGCAAGCTCCACCCTCCGCGACAGGAGACACGGCTTGCCGTAACTGTATACTTTTCTCGGTTGCTCTTATACTTCGACAGAACCTCTGCGTGGAAGAACGCTGGAGAAGTATCATAGGGGAGATTGTTCTGATGCGCGACGAAGTAGTTGGTTGTAGTGGACGGGTCAGTTGATACGATTGTGAATTGTCGCGGTTGTGGGTTATCCGGCGATGCTGAAAAGTCATGGCGGAAATCCCATACTTTGAACTCAACTGGAGGATTGTTATCATCCGTGAGAGGCGACAGGCGGATGACTTGAACGCCCCGGGCCCAGGATACGTAGCCTGGGTCGACCTTCTGTCGATAGCATAGATTGTCGTACTCGAATACGCTTTCAGGCTCGTCATTAGAGCTGCCGTTCCAGAGGTTTGCGCTCTTTGAGAAGTAGAACTCAAACATGCGAACAAGCACTGCATTGGAAGCGGCAAGGTACTGTGCTAAGTCATCAGAGGCGAATGATACCAGTGATACTCCGGTTCCTTCTTCGCGTGAGGTGATAGATACCTTCTCCTCTAGTTCGCCAACTTCATTGATTCGACAATACGCATGGCGCTCCGATTGCCAGTAAACTCGTGTCAAATGAGCATACTCCTGTAACAACTCAAAGTAAATGCCCTCTCTTTCTTCAAGGCCATCGCGCCAGAATATAGGAGCTTGCATGCCTTGCTTGTCTTCTGCGTCCCAGATTTCTATTTCACTCTTTTCCCCAACATAGGCTACACGGGCATCAGATGGACGGCTAAGGATGTCTAAGAGGTCATCCTGATCTAGTGAAGATATCATGTCTTCGCTAATCATAACGCTGTCGATATGTATGTCATTGCCAGAGGCGCAAATAATTACCTCTTTTGATTCGTTGCTGTTTTCTTGTAGCAACTTTAGATGCTCGCTGGCTGTAACCCATTTCGAGTATTCGATTTCATCTTCAGGCGGAGTGTCCAACTGCGCGACGCGATTGCTTATTTCCTTGTGTTCATAGCTTGGCATATTGGAACGCGGCTCCTTTGGGTTAGAGGACAGACATCCGAATCTGATGCGAGTATACTTCCCCCACCGCAACCCTAGGAGGCGCGCATGACCACCAACGGCGCAAGAGTGAGCAAGGCGGAGTGGGGCTCCGACGTTATCGTCGACGTTCTGCGGGACTTGGGCATCGAGTACGTGGCGCTCAACCCGGGGGCTACCTTCCGGGGCGTGCACGACTCGTTGGTGAACTACCTCGGCAACGAGCGCCCCGAGCTGCTGCTCTGCACGCACGAGGAGATCGCGGTCGCCATCGCTCACGGTTACGGGAAGGCCGCCGGCAAGCCGATGGCCGCCTACGTTCACAACGTGGTGGGCCTGCTCCACGCGAGCATGGCGGTCTACAACGCTTGGGCGAACCGGTCCAGCGTCATCGTCCTGGGGGCCACCGGCCCCATGGCCGCGGACGGCAGGCGGCCTTGGATCGACTGGATACACACCGCGAACGTCCAAGGCAACGCCGTGCGCGACTACGTGAAGTGGGACGACCAGCCCGCCAGCTTGGGCGCGGCGATCGAATCGCTGATCCGCGCCTACCATGTCACGACCAGCGCCCCGCAAGGCCCTGTCTACGTCTGCTTCGACGTCGCGACGCAGGAGCAGAAGCTGGAGGCGCCGGTCGAGCTGCCCGACCTCTCGGCGTTCCCGGCGCCGACGCGCATCCAGGCCGACCCCGAGGCGTTGGAGCAGGCCGCGGGCCTGCTGGTCTCGGCGGAGCGGCCCCTGATTCTGGCCGACTTCATCGGCAGGTCCGAGGACGCGGCCAGCGGGCTGGTGCGGCTAGCGGAGATGCTGTCGGCGCCCGTCGTCTCGGGAGGCGATCTCTACAACTTCCCGACGCGCCACCCGCTAAGCGTCACGCGGTCAAAGCGGCAGCTGTTGGAGGAGGCGGACGTGGTGCTCGCGCTGGACGTGTACGACCTCCAGCAATCGTTGACGGGTCAGGACTACCGCGCCCGCCAGCTCGAGCACCTGCTCAGCCCGGATGCGAAGCTCATCGACGTATCGCTGCGTCAGCTCACGCTGCACAGCTGGACGCACGACTACGGCGGGCTCTACCCGACGACGCTCTCGGTGCAGGCGGACATCGGCGTCGCAGTCCCCGCGCTCGCCGACCTCATCCAGCGGCGGCTCGACGACGGCCCCGACCGGTCGAGAGAGCTCCGTGAGCGGCATGCGCGCATCGCCGCGCTGCACGACTCGGCGGAGGCGGAGGCGCAGCGGGTCGTCGCGGACCGCTCCGGCGAGTCGCCCATCGCGCTGCCGTTCCTCGCGTCGGAGATGTGGGAGGTCGTCAAGGACGCGGACTGGGTGCTGGGCAACGGCAACCTGCGAGGCTGGACCGACCGGCTGTGGGACTACAAGGCGCCGTATCAGGTGATCGAGTCGCGCGGCGGGGGAGGTCTGGGTCAGGGGTTCGGTCACGCGCTCGGCGTCGCTCTGGCGAACAAGGGAAAGGGTCGCCTGACCATCAACATCCAGTCGGACGGCGATTTCCTGTTCACGCCGGGGGCGGTCTGGACGGCGGTCCACCACCGCATCCCGATGCTGGTCGTGATGTACAACAACCGCACCTACGGCAACGACCTAGGCCACCAGGGCCTGATGGCGGAGGTGCGCGGACGCCCCGACGAGAACAAGAGCATCGGCATCGACATCGACGACCCGCACGTTGATTTCGCGGGCATGGCGCGCTCCTTCGGCGCGTGGGCGGAGGGCCCCATCGAGGACCCGTCGCAGCTGCGCGGGGCGCTGGAGCGGGCCAAGCGGGAAGTGGTGGAGAACGGCCGCCTCGCACTCGTAGACGTGGTCACGGAGCTGGGGGATAGGTAGGAAGGGGGAGTCGTGGCCGAGAAGCAGCAGGCCGTCTTTCCGCTCGGACTTGGTCTTGGGCGATACTCGAACGACGGCCTGCCGCAGGAGTGCGTTGAAGCCGGTATGCGTTACCTGCCCGACTTCCTGAGCCCGGAGGAGCAAGATGCGGTCGTTCGGCACGTCTACCGGAGCAAGGAGCCCTGGCTCGCCATCGACGAGAGCGAAAAGCCCTGGGTGAGAGAGGACGGGGATGGTGGGCTCTCCGGCCCGAGCCGCAACGTGGGCCGCAGGGTGAAGCAGTACGGCTGGCGCTACGATTACCGGGCGCGGGCGATTACCTCGGATATGCGTGTCGGCCCGCTGCCCGATTGGTTGCAGGCGCTGGCCCAGCGGCTCTATGACGAGACGGGGTTGTTCGATCGCGTCCCCGAGCAGGTCATCGTCAACGAGTATGAATCCGGCCAGGGGATCGCGATGCATACGGACCACCCGGGCTTTGGGCCCGCGGTTGCGACGGTGTCGCTGAGCGATGACTGGGAGATGGACTTCTCCCGGCCAGACGATGGATTTCAGGCCAAATCCCATATGATGCTGGAGTGCGGCTCGGCGCTCATCATGACGGGCGACGCCCGCAAGAAGTGGCGGCACGGAATCGCCAAACGCCGGAAGGAGCGCGACGGACGCCAGCGCGAGCGCCGGTTGTCCCTTACCTTCCGCACGGTCTTGGCCGGCGGCGGCGGGTAGGACAGCCCCCGACAGGAGCGACAATCCATGGCAGACTTGAAGTATATGCGGTTCGGAGAGCAGACCCCCATCTCGCGAGGGAACGGAGCGGTCAGCTACCCGCTGGTCGGCGGCAAGGACGGGACGGACGCGTTCACGGCGGGGATCAGCCAGTTCCCGCCCGGCCTCGAGGTGCCGCTCCACTCCCATAACGTCGAGGAGATGGTGACGGTCCTCGAGGGCTCCGGGGAGTGCGAGATCGACGGCGTCGTGCGGCCCGTGCAGCTGTTCGACACAACGCTCATCCCGGGCGGGGTCGTCCACTGCTTCCGCAACACCGGCGACGCGCCGATGAAGATCATGTGGGTGTACGCGTCCGTCGGGGTGACGCGCACCTTCGCGTCGACCGGCGAGACGGTCGAGCACCTCTCGGGGAACGATCTCATCGGCCCGAAGAACTAGGGAGGCGCGACCGGCAAGGCCTAGGCGCAGGCGGAACGTCGGCTGGGAGTGCTTGGGGAGGGGGCTGAGCGTCCCTTGACTGCCGAGAACCGGCGCTCCGCGATGGTCCTCGCCGGCGCTCAGCGCGTAGCGCGTTAAGAGCTGACGTGCTGAAATGAGGATTGACAAGCCAAAATCGCCCTCTCTAGGATGGTGCTGCGCTTGAGCGGTTGAGTAAAACTGAGACTAAGTATCATGACGACGCCGCTCACTTCACGTCCGGAGATCATGGCTATCCTCGAAGACCGGGGCTACCGGTCGACTGCGCAGAGGCGCGCGATCATCCGGGTCCTGGACGAGAAGCAGGAAGGCTTTTCAGCCGAGGAGGTCGTCAGTGAGCTGCCGGGGGTGGGCAGAGCGACCATCTTCCGGACGATCAAGCTCCTCATGGAGGCTGGCGTCATATGCAGGCTGAACCTCATAGACGGCGCGCCCAGGTACAGCCTGTCCCGTATCGAGCACCACCACCATACGGTCTGCGTCAGGTGCGGGAACGTCGGCGAGTTCCGCGCCGCCACGGTTGAGCGCTTGATGAGGTCCTTGGGCGACGACATCCCTGGCAATATCGTCGGCCACCGCATCGAGCTCTACGTCACCTGCGATGTGTGTCTCAAGGACGGGAGCGGCTAGGAGTCTCCATGTTCGGCGCTCCAAGTCCTCGGGCCGCTATTGAGACTTAGTATCGAAAACAAAGGAGCCCATATCCCTTATGATTCAGCCCGGCGCAACAGGAATCCATTGCTCAAAAGTGATACCGAGTATCACTAATCGGGCGCCAAAGCTTGTGGGAGCCGCGCTCTTCGCGCTCGCGCTTCTCTTTGTCTTCGGCGCGTGCTCGGATGACAGCGCCCCGACCTCGGCGCCCACTGCGACCCCCGTTCAGGTAGTCGCAACGACCAGCATCGTTGCGGACTGGGTGGAGCACATCGGCGGGGACCACGTTGAGGTTTTCAGCATCGTGCCCGCGGGCAGCGACCCCCACGGATTCCAACCAGGCGCCCAGGACGTCGCCAAGATTGCCGACGCCCAACTCGTCCTGAGCGTCGGCCTTGGTCTGGAGGGGTCCTGGCTCACAGAACTGGTGCAGAACGCCGCGCGAGACCCATCGAGCATCGTCGAGCTGGGCGAGGCTATCGACCCCATAGAGTTCGCCGAGGGCCATGCCGAGGAGGTCGAGCTCCTCGAGGGCATCAGCCACGCCGTCCACGAGGTGGAGGAAGGCGAGATTGCGCCGGAGGTCGGCTTGGAGGAGGTCAAAGAGCTGCTGATCGCCTTCGAAGAGGCGGAAGCGGCGGAGGAAGGCCACGAGGGCGAAGAAGGGGAAGAAGACGAGGAAGAAGAACACCACGAAGACGAGGCAATGGAAGAGGAAGACCATGGCGAGGAGCCCGCTGACGTGGCGGGCGAGATCATCGAGCGCTACGAGTCCGGCGAACTTACCGTAGAGGAAGCGCTGGAAGCCCTCGAAGGACTCGCCGAGGAAGGCGAGGAAGAGCACGAGGGCCACGGCCACGGCATCGAGGACCCCCACTTCTGGTTCGACCCGCTCCGCGTGAAGATCGCCGTCGACGACATCGCGGCGCGCCTGTCGGCGCTGGACCCGGACCGTGCCGCCCTCTACAGCGGCAACGCCTCCGCCTACAACACGCGGCTCGACGAGCTGCACGCCTGGACCGTGGAGCAGGTCGAAGTCGTGCCCGAGGAGCACAGGCTGCTCCTCACGTCCCACGACAGCCTGGGATACTTCGCCAATCTGTACGGGTTCGAGGTCATTGGCGTGATTCTGGGGGTCAGCACCGAGCGGGAGCCGTCGGCGGAGGACTTGGCTGACTTGGTGGACGAGGTCGAGGAGGAAGGCGTCCGGGCGGTGTTTGGCGAGACGACGGTAAGCGAGCGCCTGGCTGGCGCCATAGCCGAGGAGTCCGGCGCGAAGCTGGTCCGGCTCTACTCGGGCGCTCTCGGCGGCGAGGGCAGCGGCGCGGAGACGTACATCGAGATGGTGCGGACGAACGTCAGCCGTATAGCCGAGGCCCTCAGATAAGGAGACAACGATGACTTCTGAGCCGGCGATAACCGTCGAGGGAGTATGCGTCGAGCGCAACGGGCACCACGCGCTCACCGACGTGTCCTTCGAGTTCGTACAGGGCGAGCTCGTGGGCGTCGTCGGCCCGAACGGTGCGGGCAAGAGCACGCTGTTCGACGCCGTCGCGGGGATACTTCCTCTCGCAGAGGGACGGGTGGACCTGCACGGCGCGGACTCCCGCACCGGAGCCCTGGCGTATGTCCCCCAACGCGACAGCATCAATTGGCGTTTCCCGGCCACTGTTCTGGACGTAGTGATGCTGGGGCGGCACTGCCACATCGGATGGTTTCGGCGCGCCGGCAGGCGAGACCGGGAGGTTGTCCGGTCATGCTTGGAGCGGGTTGGGCTGTGGGAGCGGCGCTCGTCCCAGATAACGGAACTGTCCGGGGGCCAGCGCCAGCGGGTCTTCATCGCGCGGGCGCTGGCTCAGGAAGCGAGCATCATCCTGCTGGACGAAGCGTTCAGCGGCGTTGACGTGGGGGCCCAGGAGGGCATCATCGAAGTCCTCCAGTCATTACGCGACGAGAGCAAGACGGTTCTTCTGGCCACCCACGACCTCACGAATCTGGCCCAGCGTTTCGACCAGGTCCTGTGCATCAACCACCACGTGTGCGCATGCGGCCCGCCCGACGAGGCGTTCACTCCCGCCGTGCTCGAGGAGCTATACGGCTCGCACGGAGTCGAGTTCGCCCATGATCACTATAGCCACGCGGGGCACATGGGAGGCCAGCATAGACATTCGGGAGGCCTGTCATGATTGACTACCTCGTCGGGCCGTTCGAATACGGCTTTATGACGCGGGCCCTCGTCGTCTCCGTGCTCGTCGGCGTGATGTGTCCCCTTCTAGGCGCCTATGTCATCACGCGGGGGCGCGCCTTCATGGGCGACGCTCTCGCCCACTCGGTCCTGCCGGGTATGGTGGTCGCCTTCATGCTGGGGGTCAGCCCGTTCTTCGCCGCGGTCCCGGCTGGGATTGCGATCGCGCTGTTGATGGGGTACGTCAGCCGGAGCGCCGGCGTCAGCGAGGACACGTCGATAGGCATCATCTTCGCGGGCATGTTCGCCTTGGGCCTCGTGATGCTTTCGAGGGCGACCAACGTCAACGTGAACATCGAAGACCTGCTGCTCGGGCAGGTGCTCGGGGTGTCGCAGGCCGACGTTCTCGTCTCGCTCGGGCTGACGGCGCTGGTGATGGTTGGGCTCTATGCGTTCCATCGCCAATTGGTCTACACCACTTTCGACCCCGTGGGCGCGACGGTCGTCGGAATCAGGACGGACCTCGTCGAGTACGTGCTCCTGGCTTTGCTCGCCCTTGTCATCGTCATAGGCATCCAGGCCGCCGGGATTGTCCTCGTGATGGCAATGCTCATCACGCCCGCGGCGACAGGGTATCTGCTTGCCAAGGGGTTCGTGGGAGTCATGGTCATCGGCGCGCTGATCGGCGCGGTCTCAGCGGTGATCGGCCTCTATCTCTCCTTCCACGCCGACCTGCCCTCCGGCCCGGCCATGGCCTTGGTCGCGACCGTCATATTTGGGGCCGGCGCTGTGGTGAAAAGGAGGTGGATGCTCGAAAGTGAAGAGTGACGAGCGCTCACGAGAGCGCGGCCGGGTAATTGGCCTTCCGCACGACATCTACGAGTGCGATGAGCACGAACACCATGGCGGCGAGCCGGGCCACGTGCATGAGCACGCCACTGCCTAGGCGGGCTTGCTGGCGATAGCCATCGGCGACAGCGCTCGTATAACGAAGTCCGTAGGCCCCTGGTTAGGGGCCGGCGGGGCTTCGTTTTGTGATTGCTCCGGACCGCCGAAAAGGGCTTTGGCGTCGCGCAATCCTCAGCGCAGCCCCAGTCTCCTACCAGCGCAGCTCCGAAAGGGGGGTCTTGCCGCCGGGCGGCGGGCCATCGCTTATGACGTGGCCGCTGCTCATCTCGACAACCCGGTCGGCGATGCGCGATATCTCCCGGTTGTGGGTCACCACCAGCACGGCGCGGTTGTCGGACGCCTGCACGATGAGCAGCTCGAGGATCTGCGCCCCAGTCTTGAAGTCGAGCTCCCCTGTGGGCTCGTCGGCCAAGAGGATGGGGTTGCCGGTGGCTAGCGCCCTGGCGATCGCCACACGCTGCTGCTCGCCGCCGGACAGCTCGTGGGGGAAGTGACTGGTGCGGTGGCCGAGCCCGACGGCTTCGAGCACCGACTCGGGGGTGGCGCTTCCGCGCTTCCCGGCTACATCCATGCCGAACTCGACGTTTTCCAGGGCCGTGAGTCCCGGGAACAGGTTGAAGCTCTGGAAGATGAAGCTGACGGTCTGACGTCTGAGAGCGAAGAGCTCCGAACGGGAGGCGGCGGTGATGTCGCGTCCGGCCACGGAGACGCTTCCGGAGGTAGGCGTGTCCAGGGCGCCGATGATATTCAACAGGGTCGTCTTGCCGCTCCCTGAAGGGCCGAGCACCACGACGAACTCGCCGTTCCCGACGTGAAGGTCCACGCCGTCCAGCGCCCGCACCTCGACGGAGCCGATTTGATAACGCTTGGAGATGCCGATCAGGTCTATCAAGGCAGCGGACTCTCAGAGCGGTGCATGTCGGCGACTCTAGCACATGGGCTCAGGCCGCGTGGAGACGCCCAACGGACGGGGCGGCCCGTTCCGCAGGCCAAGCTCGGCGTCGCCTGCTAAAATCAGCCGCGATGGCGCTTTCCAAGGAAGACAACGAGCTGCTAACCCGCGTTGGGCCGGACACCCCGATGGGCGACCTCATCCGGCGGTTCTGGGTCCCCATCCTGCTTGCCGACGAGCTGCCGGAGCCGGACTCTCCCCCCGTCCGCGTCAAATCCCTCGGCGAGTTCTTCGTCGCATTCCGCGACACCGAAGGGCGGCTGGGCCTGCTGGACGCTCGATGCCCGCACCGGGGCGCCGACCTGTCGTTCGGCATCGTCGAGGAGGGCGGCATCCGCTGCGGACGCTGCTACTGGAAGTTCGACGTTGACGGCGCCATCCTCGACCTGCCACTCGAACCGGCCGACAGCCCGCTGTGGCGGGAGGTGAAGGCGCCCGCCTTCGGGATTAGGGAGTTCGGCGGACTCATCTGGGCCTACTACGGCCCCCAGGACGATACGCCGGAGCTGCCGGAGTTCGAGTGGACGCACGTCGAGCCCAAGCACCGCTACCTGTCGCGCTTCCTCGTAGAATGCAACTACATGCAGGCGGTCGAGGGCGGACTCGACGCCTCGCGCGTGGCCGCGCTGATGGAGGCCGGCGCCATCGGGCCGGGAGACCCGATGGGCGAGGACGCCGCGCATACCGTGCAGGCGAAAGACACGGAATACGGGCTGCTGGTCGGCACGGCGGCGGAGCCCACGACAGGCAAAGCGGACCTGCAGGTCACCCACTGGCTCATGCCCTTCTACACGACAACCACGGCCGGCAAGAAGGGGGTCTACGAGGGCGTGGCGTGGGTCCCTATCGACGACGAGAGCACGATGGCGTTCCCCGTCACGTACGATCCGCGCAAGCCCCTCAGCAGGAGCCTCCTCACCGAGATACGGCAGGGCAAGCGCGTGCATCCCAAGTTGGAAGAGGCCTCCTACCGCCGGCAGCGGAACAAGGAGAACGGCTACGTCCCCGACGGCAAGGAGAGGCCGAACGACTTCGCGTCGCGCTTCGAGACGTCCTTCGAGATGGCCATCGCGTGCCAGGAGAGCATGGGCACGATCGTGGACCGCTCCAATGAGATGCTCGGCCCTAGCGACGGCGCCATCGAGGGCGCGCGCCGCATCCTGATGCAGGCGGCCGTCGACCTGATGGAGGGGACCATCCCCGTCATCGTTCACAAGGGCGAGGCCTACCGCGTGCGCTCCTACCAGACGAAGATCACCTCGACGGACGGTTTCGACGAGGACGACTCGGTCCGGAGGGGCATCTCCGCGGAGGTGTAGCAGACGTGGCCGGCTATTCCGGAACGCCGCTTCACCGCAAGCTGGGCATCAGGCCTGGCGCAACCCTTGCAATCGAGGATGCGCCGCCCGGCTTCGACGCGACGCTCGGCGAGCTGCCCGCGGGCGTTGCGCGGGTCGGCCTCGGCAACGGCCCCCTCGACGTGCTCGTCGCGTTCCACACGGACCGCACCGGACTAGAGGCGAGCTTCGTCCGTCAGGCCCGGAGCATCGCGCCCGACGGCGGCTACTGGATTGCGTGGCCCAAGCGTTCGTCGGGCGTCCCGACGGATATCACCGAGGACGTGCTCCGCGAGGTCGGCCTGCCGACGGGAATGGTCGATAACAAAGTGTGCGCGATCGACGAGACGTGGTCCGGGTTGCGGTTCGTCGTCCGCAAGGAGAACCGCGCGGCCTGGCCGCCCGCGGAGTGCTAGGGGCCAACGCCGTCCTCTCCACCTTCTGCGGGGGAGAGTTGGAGAGGGGGGGTAAGCTACTCCCCGATGGGGTATATCTTGCGGACGTTCGTGTTCACCAGCTTGTGGATGGTCTCCTGCGGCAGGTGGCCCAGGTTCTCCGCGAGGACGCGCCGCGAGTTCGGCCAGGGCGAGTTCGGGTGCGGGTAGTCCGTCGACCACATGCAGTTGTCCCGGCCCCACCACGAGAGCAGCTGCCCGCCGACGGCGTCGTTGAAGAACGTGGCGTAGCAGTTGCGGTAGAAGTACTCGCTTGGGGCCATCGTCATGGGCGTGGGACGCTGACCGAGGAACCGGCGGTAGTAGTAGTCCCACTGCTGGAGCACGAACGGGATCCAGCCGATCTCGCTCTCGACGATGACGGTGTTGAGCTTGGGGAAGCGCTCGAAGACGCCGGTGTAGATGAGGTCGAACAGGGAGTTCGTCACACTCTGGAGCTTCAGGTTGACCGACCCCCGGTGTGCGAGCAATGGGTCGCTCTGCCGCGCGCCGAAGTTGACGCCTGCGCTGTAGTCGAAGCCGGTGAGGATGTGCAGGTGGACCGGCACGCCAAGCTCCTGACACGTGGCCCATAGCTTGTCGTAGTGGTCGCTGGTGAAGGGCAGGTCGGGGTGCGGGACTTGCCAGACCAGCCCGCCGTATAGCCCGCCCTCGTGAGTGCGGTGCAGCTCCGCGACCGCCTTATCGATGTCGTAAGTGGCGATGCAAGGGATGCCGACGAGGCGCTTCGGCGCGACCGAGCAATACTCCATGAGCCAGTCGTTGTAGAGGCGGAAGCACGCCTCCTGGGCCTCCGGGCTTTCGAGGCTGAACAGCCGCAGGCCGAGCGTCGGGTACAGCACCTCGGCCGCGACGCCGTCCGTTTCCATCTCGGTGATGCGCTCGTTCGGGTCGTACCCGCCGGGGCGCTGGTCGTTCATGGCTGCGCCGGTCTTGGGGCGTGGGGCAAAGGCCGGGACGTCGCCCTTCAGCGAATCAGGCAATTGGCCGTGCCAGAAATCGGGCTCCTCCATCACGTGTGAGTCGGCCGAGATGAGCACTTCGCCTGAGAGGTCCAGAAGCTCCGTGGGCGCTGGTTGAGTGGTGGTCATCGTGCGTCTCCTCCCCCGATTGTGTCGACTTATCTAGGAGGAGGAATGCCCGTCATTCCCGCGCAGGCGGGAACCTCGCGCCCTCCCCTCCGATGCTAGGAGTGAGGCTACGCCTGGCGAGAAAAGCCGTCAAACGCACATCGCCGCGCTCAGCTAGAGCCCCGCCGCCGGGGCCAGCGCAGCTTGGAGGGGCTGTCGGGGCTGCCGTTATCGTGCGCGCCCTGCGACTCCTGACGCCGCCTTCGGAGCCAGCGCAGCTTGGAGGGACTGGGGGAGCTGCCATTGTCGTGCGCGGCCTGCGGCTCCTGACGCCGCCTTCGGAGCCAGCGCAGCTTGGAGGGGCTGCGGGAGTTGCCGTTTTCGAGTTTGGCCTGCAGCTGCTGGTGTCGCCGCTCGCCTTCGGCGCGGATCTCGCGGGGCAGGCGCTCGTCCGCCACGCGCGGGTTGCTCTTCTCATGCGCGCCGATATGGTGCAGCGTTTCCTTCATCCTCGAGGTCCAGCCTGCGACAGGGGTTAAGCCCCACATATCGGTTCTCCTGGGGCTGAGTTCTTTCAAGGTGATGACTTCCGGGGGCGAGGAGGCGAGAAAACTACAACACAATTATGAGCAATCGCTGCGCCGACTGGAAGCGGGCTGGCCTACCGGTTGTCGGCGCTGCGAGAGCGCTGAAAGAGGATGGCGGCGGTCCTAGCAGGGAGGAAGCGATTTCTTTCCTGCGAGGCTCATTTAGGCTCATTCGGGCTCATTCCTCCTCTGGATGGAGCCCGGCCTTCTTGGAGTGGGTCTGTCGCTGGAGTTGGGCCCTCAAGGACAGGGTAGTGGGTGGCGCGTTCACCGCGCAACGGGCAAGTGTCGTGATGGCGACGGCTGAGAGGCTTCCCGTGGCGACGCAGGCCCGACACGCTCAGCGACGAGACCTCGTGAGTCAGTCCAACGACCAGACCTGAAAGTCGTATCCCGTGCTATGTCCGGGTATCTCATTGCCGGTGTAGAAGCCTGTGCCAGCCCACACGTCGCCCCTGCCGGAGCCGCGGCTTATGTCGAGTGCTTCGACGAATGCGCCGTTGACGTAGAGCAATGCCGTGTTTCCGATGGCCAGTAGCCAGAGCCGGTTCGTTCCACCGGCTGCGGTATCGACCGATACTCTGCCCGATTCTCGGTGCGTTGACGTGCCGCTGCCTTCTCTAACGTAGTACTCCCACAGTCCGTTGCTCTGAATGGTCACTGCATGAAAGTTGTTCTGGGCGCCGGGGTCGTCTCTGAACCCGATCCCGTAGTCCCACGCCCCGGTCCGGGAGGAGTACGGGCTGTTGAACGTCGCCACGGCAATGAAGTCCGAGACGTCCGCGCCTATGTTGAACTGCTTGATGAACCCGTCGGCGTCGTGGTGCAGCTCTCCTGACTCATCGCCGACGAGCCAAGGCTCCCTCACGGCGAATCCCTGGAAGCGGGTCGAGTAACCGGGAACGAAGTTGTCATTGAAGTAGCCGGTGATGGCTCTCACATCCCCTGCAGTTGGACCATCGCTCAGGTCTAGGCGAGTAACCAGCTCCCCGTTAACGAGGAACCAGCCGGAGTCGTCGATGGCGATGACGCGAAACTCGTTCGATGCGCCTGCGTTCGTCCGCAAGGCGGACACGCTGCCGCTGTCAATCAGCCGCTGGCCTTCAACAGAGCCGTTCCGCATGTAGTGGGACCAGCGACGTTCGTCCGTCACAACAATGATGTGGAACGTGTTGAATGCGGGGTGACGGAACATGAATCCGTAGTCCCAGCCGCCCACCGACCGTGCATAGGGGTTGGTGAAGGTGGCGGCTGTGCTGAAATCGGCAACGGAGACGCGTGCCGCGTAGGAGTCAATGAAACCGTCGTCCTCGTGCTCTATGACGCCGTCCACCGGACCGAAGCTTGCCCCACCCCCTGGACCGGGGGTTGGGGAGGGTCGAGGCGTTGGCTCTGGCGTTACGCCCAACTTCGAGCCGGCCATCATGGCGGGGAGCGATGCCCGAACCGTCCTCGCCCAGACGGCGAACCCGAATCCCTCAATTGCGAATCCCGCCCCTGCGTCTCGAATGACGGATGTGTTTATGCCGACGACGATTCCGTCTAGCGTGAATAGCGGGCCGCCGCTGTTGCCGGGGTTGATCGCCGCGTCCGTCTGGACCATCCATCGCCCGGCATCCTGGTCGAACCATGAGCCGGACACAATGCCGCGGGTGACCGTCGCGCGGCCTACGCCCAGCGGATACCCCATTGTGAACACCGTGCTGCCGTCCGCCAGCTCAGTCCGCCAGCTCAACGGGGACGCGTGAAAACCGGCTGAGCAACAGATTCTCAGGACCGCGAGGTCCTTGCTCGCGTCGAAACCTAGCACTGTCGCGTTGTACCGGTCGGTGTCCCTGACCAAGACATCGACGGCCTCGCCGCCATCGATGACGTGGTGGTTGGTGACGATGACGGCGCTTCCGTCGCTCTCCACTTCCACGATGACGCCCGAGCCAGTTCCGGAGGAGGTCGACACCTTGACGACGCTCGACCGCACGCTTTCGACAATCGACGCCAGGTCGGGCGTGGGCATGGTCGTTGGAGTGGGCGTCAAGGTGAGTGTCGGCGTAGGCGTGAGCGTTGGGGTGGGCGTCGGCGTATGAGTGGGCGTTGGCGTGAAAGTAGGAGTCGGGGTTACCGGCGTCGGAGTGGGCGTCGGTGTTGGAGTGGCTGTGGGCGTGGGGGTCGAGGTCGCCGTAGGGGTCGGAGTATGAGTAGGCGTAGGCGTTGGTGGAATCGGAGTGGGTGCCGGAGTCGCCGTAGGAGTCGGGGTCACCGGCGTTGGAGTGGGGACTGGCGTCGGTGTGGGCGCTTGGGCCGCAATCGTTGCAGCGACGGACGCGTCGATAGTGGCGCGAGACTCCGCCTCCGCTGTCGCCGTGGCTTCCATAGCCGAGCTGACCGTAGCCTCGATGTCAGGCGTGGGAGGCGCCTCCTGCGAGCAGGACGCGAAGGCCAGGGCAGGCAGCAGAAGGGCGAGCGCCGCTAGGCGCGCCAAACGGCGGGCGGGCGCGGCAGCGTCGAGAGTGGCGCTCGTGGGCATCGGCCCATTTTACTACCGCAGCGCAGACGGGTAAGGGCGGGCATAGGCCCTCCGTTACCGGCGAAGCTGCAAGCCCACCAGCGACATTCGCCCTTGCCCCCTCGGGGCCTAGCGGGCGGTCCAGCCGAGGTCGATGGTGTAGGACGAGCCGGTGATGGCGCCCGCGGCGTCCGAGGCGAGGAAGAGGGCCAGCTCCGCCACTTCGCTCGGCTCGATGAGCCGTTTCACCGCCGCCTGTTCCAGCACCACCTTCTCGATGACCTCGCCGACCCCGACTCCCGCGATCTTGGCAAGGTCCGGCAGTTGGTTCTCGACGAGGGGCGTGCGGACGAACGACGGGCAGATGGCGTTGACCGTCACGCCGTAGGGGCCCGTCTCCAACGCCACCGACTTGGTGAATCCAATCAGCCCGTGCTTCGCCGATATGTAGGCCGACTTGTTGGGGCTCGCCACGAGGCCGTGCATCGACGAGATGTTGACGATGCGCCCCCAGCCGCGCTCCTTCATGCCGCGGACCAAGTGCTTCGTGAGCTGGAAGGGCGCGGTGAGCATGATCTGCACCAGCCTGGTCCACTCCTCCTCCGGGAACTCGTCGACCGGCGCTACGTGCTGGACGCCTGCGTTGTTCACGAGCACGTCGACGCCGCCCCGCATGGCGAGCGCGACCTCCGCCAGCTCGCGGGTCTGGTCCATGTCCGCGAGGTCGGCCTGAAGGAACGCGCCGCCTATCGAGTCGGCGACGGCGCGGGCCGACTCGCTGACGTCGTTCACGATGACGTAGGCGCCGTCCTCGGCGAACCGCTCCGCGATTGCCTTGCCGATGCCGCTCCCCGCGCCGGTGACGAGGGCCGTCTTGCCGCTTAGCGTCATCTGCTCTCCTTCGCGCTCCGGACGCGGATACCGACGGGGAAAGCCATCGCCCCGTTGATCGCGCCGACGGCCGTGAAGACCGTGGCGATGATGCGAGCGTCGGCGGCGGGCGGACCGGCGAGCGGCGTAGCCACGAACACGACCAGCGGCGTGGCGACGGTGAGGATGCCGATCGCGCCGCCGAGCAGCTTGCCCGTGGTTATGCTCACCCTCCCGCCGGTCGCGATGCCTGCAACCCAGGGGAAGAAGAGCGTTCCGCACACCCACAGCATGGCTGCCCAATCTCCGGTCCACCGGTCGACCGCGGCGATGGAGAAGAGCACCCCGACGGCCAGCGCCGCCGCTGCGATGGAGCGGAGCGCAAGAGTCCATGTTGTGAGTTTCGTCGTCGCCAAGTGTTTACAGCCAGCCTGGGGATGGTACCATCGTCTCCCCTCGGAGGCCCATCGCGCCTCGGCCCGCGCAGCGGGTTGGATACTTCATGCTCAGAGGCGCGATGGCAATCTCTCTTTCAACGTCCGTGCAGGCAACGTCCGTGGAGCCGGTCATCGAGCGAGCCCTCGCAGGGGCGGAGCTTTCGGCCGCCGACGGCTGCGCGCTGATGCGAGCGTCCGGTCCCGGTCTGACCGAAGTCATGGCGGGGGCGGGGCGGATGAACGCCCGCGCCCGGCCCCACCGCCGCGTGACCTACTCGCGCAAGGTCTTCCTTCCGCTCACCAACCTCTGCCGCGACCGTTGCGGCTACTGCACGTTCGTGAAGGGCCCGCGCCAGCGCGGCGCGCACACGATGACGCCCGACGAGGTGCTTTCCGTCGCGAGCCAAGGAGCGAGGATGGGGTGCAAGGAGGCTTTGCTGAGCCTCGGCGACCACCCGGAAATCCGCCATCCGGAGATGCTCGATACGCTTCGCGGGATGGGCTTCCGCTCCACGCCCGAGTTCGTCGCAGCCATGTCCAAGCTCGTGCTCGAGGAGACGGTGCTTCTGCCCCATGTGAACTGCGGAACGCTCGATCGTGAGGAGATGGCCGAGATCGCCCGGTGGAACGCGAGCATGGGCATCATGCTGGAGAGCGCGAGCCCGAGGCTGCACGAGCAGGGCGGCCCGCACTACGGCACAACGACGAAACGTCCCGAGCAGCGCATCGCTACGCTCGAAACCGCTGCCGAGCTCGGAGTCGCGATGACGACGGGCATCCTCATCGGAATCGGCGAGACGCCTGAGGAGCGGGTGGACTCGCTGCTGCTCATCCGGGACGCCCAGGGCCGGCTGGGGAACATCCAAGAGGTCATCGTCCAGAACTTCCGCGCGAAAGCGACGACCCGCATGAGGCGCTCGCCGGAGCCGTCGACGCTGGACATGCTGCGAACGCTCGCCGTCGCGCGGCTGGTCCTCGGCCCGGACATGAACATCCAAGCCCCTCCGAACCTGAACGCCGTCGAATATCAGTCCTATCTCCTCTGCGGCATCAACGATTGGGGAGGCGTATCGCCCTTGACCAAGGACTTCATCAACCCGGAGGCGGCGTGGCCTCAGGTCGACCGCCTGCGCGCTCTCACGGAGGAGGCCGGCTACGAGCTCCGCGAGCGCACCGCCCTCTATCCTGAGTATGCGCTCGCCGGAGGATGGGTTCCGCCTGCCGTCGCCGTCCGGCTGGCCGGGATAATCGACAGCGACGGCTACGTGAAACAGGAGCTTGAAGCATGGGAATGTTGAACGACGGACGCGAAGAGCTGGCGCATCTGCGGTCGGGGCTGGAATCGCTCCTCGGCGGCGTGCCCCTCGACATTGCGCGGACCCTCGACAAGTCGCTCGGAGGCGGCGAGGTGAGCGTGGCGGAAGGCGCGCGCCTCTTCGAGGCCGACGGCCCGGCGCTCCTAGCGCTGATGGCCGCGGCCGACGAGCTGCGGCGCAGGGCGAACGGCGACCGCGTCACCTACGTGGTGAACAGGAACGTCAATTTCACCAACGTCTGCATCAAACGTTGCGGCTTCTGCGCCTTCAGTCGCGACTTCCGCGGGGAGGAGGGCTACTTTCTTCCCCTGAACGAGATTGTCCGGCGCGCCCGCGAGGCCGTGGAGCTTGGGGCGACGGAGCTCTGCGTGCAGGCGGGACTGCCCCCCAAGATGGAAGGCTCGCTCTATATCGACCTCACTCGAGAGTTGAAGGCGGAGCTCCCGGAGCTGCACATCCACGGCTTCTCCCCGGAGGAGGTCCTCTACGGGGCCGTCCGCTCGCGCTGCTCGATCGAGGAGTACGTGCGAGGGCTGAGGGACGCCGGCGTTGGCTCGCTGCCGGGCACGTCCGCCGAGATTCTCGATCAGCCGGTGCGCGACAAGATCGCGCCGGGCCGGATCAACGTCGAGCAATGGACCGAGGTCATCACGAGCGCTCACCGCCTCGGCGTCCCCACGACCTCCACGATCATGTTCGGCCACGTCGAGACCAACGAGCACCGCGCGGCGCACCTCGCCTATCTCCGCGACATTCAGAAAGCGACAGGCGGGTTCACCGAGTTCGTCCCCCTCAGCTTCGTGCACGAAGAGGCCCCGATGTTCGCTGAACGGATGTCGGACGAGATGCGTCCCGGGGCTACCGGCGCGGAGGTCATTCGCATGCACGCCATCGCGCGGCTGATGCTCAATGGCTGGATTGACAACATCCAATGCTCATGGGTGAAGGAAGGCCCCAAGCTGGCGCAGGCCCTCCTAACGGCCGGATGCAACGACCTCGGGGGCACGCTCATCAACGAGAGCATCTCCACCGCCGCGGGCGCGTCCTATGGCCAGCTCGTGCCGCCCTCCGAGCTGCGGCGGTGGGTGCGGGACATCGGCCGCGTGCCCGTCGAACGGACAACGCTCTACGAGACTCGCCGCGTCTACGAGACGGAGCCTGACGAGCCCGAACCGCTGGACGTGGCCGCACGCCATCCCGAGCGGTTCGGCTCCTACAAGGAGTTGATCAAGCTGGAAGCGTTCCACTACGAGGGCCAGCGGGCCCCCACCCTCGAAGGGCCGACGTTGCCGGAGGTCCTGGCGGCTGCTCACCCGGCGTAAAGCTGGAACCCTTCACGCTCGAAGTCGGCGTCGAAGAACAATCCGTGGGTCACCCCGTAACGGCGCATGACTACGAAGCTCGCGCAGTCGACCAAGCTGAGGCCGCGCCTGTTGCGCGCCTCGAACAGCTCCACTGCCTCCTCGTGGTCGGTGGGCTCTACCCAGTGAATGGTGTAGTGGTCGAGGTCCTGGAGGAAGGCAAGGGCTGCCACATTTCCTAACCGGCGTTGCAGGACGCTGGTCGTCTCAGAGATGAGGTACGAGTGGATGAGCATGGCCTCGCCCTTGGCGGCCGCGGCCTGCAATAGAGAAACGGCGCGAGCGTGGTCTGGGTCGTTTACTTTGGCGAAGGCGAAGACCGCTGAAGTATCAATGAGGATCACTGGTCCTCCCACCCATGGAGCTTGCGAAACTCGCGCGCCTTCTCCTGGATTTCCTCATACAGAGCGTCGCCCAAGAACTCGTCGTGTCGCTCCGAGATCGGCCGGTACTCCTCGGGGTCCTCGTCGTTGGCAATGCCGATAATCTTGAAGTCCGCCAGTGTGCGCTTGCGCGGCGGCGCTTCGGCTAGGTATTGCCCGACGGCCTCGCGCACGACCGCTGCCACCGAGATGCGGCGCTCATGCGCCTTTCGCCGCAACAGTTCGTAGCTGGTCTCGTCTAGTTGGACTTGTGTGCGTTTCATGCATACATGATGGCATGTAAGCATGCTATCTGTCGAGCTGGTCGGAACCATGTCCCTCTGCGCGCCGCTACAATGGCGCCGTCATGCCTAGAGTCCTTGCCATCGCCGGCGGTGTCGGCGGCGCGAAACTTGCCCTCGGCCTCTCTAAGGTGCTCGCGCCCGACGAGCTGACCGTCGTCGTCAACACCGGCGACGACGAAATCTTCCACGGCCTGCACGTCTCGCCGGACGTCGACACCGTCGCCTACGCGCTCGCCGGCCTGACGAACCACGAGACCGGCTGGGGAGTCGTCGGCGACTCGTTCCGCGTGCTGGAGGCGCTCGGCAGACTGGGAGGCGAGACGTGGTTCAGGCTGGGCGACTTGGACCTCGCCCTGCACTTGCGCCGGACGGAGCTGCTCGCCGCAGGACGGAGCCTGAGTGAGGCGACACACGCTATTACACAGGCCCTGGGCGTCCGGCACGCGGTCGTTCCAATGTCGGACGGTCCGGTCCGAACGGTCGCGCTGACCGAGCGCGGCGAGATGGCGTTCCAGGAGTATTTCGTGAAGCACCGCTGCGAGCCGCGCATCGAGGGGGTGCGGTTTGATGGAGCCGGGTCGTCGCGGCCGTCGCCCGGCTTCCGTCGAGCGCTGGCGGAGGCGGACGCCATCGTCTTCTGCCCGTCGAACCCCGTCGTGAGCATCGGCCCTGTCCTGGCCGTGCCCGGCGTCCGCGAGGCCATCGAAGGGTTCGTCGGACCTCGTATCGCCGTCAGCCCCATCGTGGGCGGCGTCGCGCTCAAGGGCCCCGCCGCGAAGATGATGGCGGAGCTGGGCGAGGAAGTGAGCAACGCCGGCGTGGCCCGGCGGTACGCGGGACTCATAGACATCCTCGTTCTGGACACGAGCGACGCCGCTGAAGCGCCTGCGGTGGAGGCGCTGGGCGTCGAGGCGCGCATCGCGCCGACGGTGATGACGTCCGACGCCGACAAGAAGGCGCTGGCCGAGCATGTGCTGGAGCTGGCCCGCGCTCGGTGCAAGGAGAGGGCGTGAGTTACGATATTCGGAGCTATGGGAAGGCGTACAGCGACTGGGTCAATCCCCGTAAGGTGCGCGTTATCGTGCCGATGAAGCCGTTGCCGTACACAAAGATGCGCCTTCGCGACGAACTGCCCTTCTGGGCCTGCGACGCCCTCGTGCTCTATATGCTGAAGTCCGTGCTCAAGGCGGTCGAGGCGGCGCGCCTCAATCTGCCGTGCCTTGTGCTTGGCGGCGATGAGCCGGTCCGGCGTATAGCGCAGGAGGTCGGCGTCGACTGGGCGCCCGAGAAGGCGCAGGGACTCAACGAGGCGCTCACCATCGCGATGCGGGAAGCCTTCGACGACGGCATGGAGGCGGCGCTCTACCTGCCAGGCGACGTGCCGTTCATTGAGGGCATCACTATTGCTAGGATCGTGTTCGGGAAGGGCAGGCTCCACCGCCCGGTCGGCGTCCCCTCCGAAACCGGGGGAACGAACGCGCTGCTCGTGCCCGCCGCCGCCCCCATCACCCTATCCCTGGGCGAGAAGAGCTACGCTCGGCATCGCGAGGCCGCCAAACAGGCGGGAACAAGAATTCTCACCAAGAAATTCGCCACTGCCATGTTCGACATCGACACCCCGCAGGACCTGACCGATGTGTTGGAGGAGTGGCCCCCCTTCGAAGACCTGCTCATGGACTGGGCAGCCTGGCTGTACGATGGCATGGAGGGTCCGTCCCCCAACGGCCAAGTCCCGCTCGACGCGCTCTTCTACGGCGATAAGGGGGAAGACGACTAAGCATGACGACTCCGAACATAGGACTGCTGCTCGGCACCCGGGGCATGGTGATGAAAGCGCAGCGCGAGGGCGTCGCGCCCTCCGCCGATGGGATGCTGGCGCTCGCGGAGCGAGCCGAGGCTGCGGGCCTCGATTCTGTCTGGGTCGGCGATAGCCTGGTCTCGAAGCCGAGGCTGGAGCCGGTCGCGGCCATGGCCGCTATCGCCGCGCGCACGTCGCGCGTTCGCATCGGCACGGCGGTGCTGCTCCCCGCCATACGTCATCCCGTTCCCCTTGCGCACAGCCTCGCCACTGCCGACATCCTCTCGAACGGCAGGACCGTGGTAGGCGCCGGCGTGGGCGGCGCGTTCAACGACGATCAGCGTCAGGACTGGACCGCCGCCGGAGTCGACCCGGAGCGCCGGGCGGGACGCTTCACCGAGTCGGTGCGCATCATGAAGCGCCTCTGGGCAGAGAACGACGTCTCCTTCCAAGGCAAGCATTTTGACCTGTCCGGTGTCACGCTCGACCCCAAACCCGTCCAGCCTGGCGGTGTGCCGCTACTGCTGGCGACTCACTACCGCACGGGCTCGGAGGCGCAGGTGCGCCGCGCCGCGCGCCACGGCGACGGCATCATCGGCATCACGGACTCGCCGGAGCAGTTCGCGCAGACGGCCGCCAAGGTGGATGAGGCCGCGGCGGTCGAGGGCCGCGACATGGCGTCGTTCCAGCGAGCGTACTATCTTACGGTGAACCTCGGCGCGGATAAGCAAGCGTCCGAGGCGGAGGCCCAGGACTTCCTGATGAGCTACTACAAAGTGGCGCACTGGGGAAGCTCGTGGGGCCCCTGGGGCTCGCCGGGGGACGTCGCCGCCCGCATCCGAGAGTTCGCCGACGCCGGGGCCGACACGGTTATCGTGCGCTTCGCATCGTGGGACCAGCCGTCCCAGTGGGAGCGCTTCGAGCAGGAAGTCTGGCCCCAGCTCGCGTAGCCTGCGACTCGCGTAGCCTGTAACGAGGAGAGGACGTTCCATGACAAACCCAACCTACAACCCGCTCACCCCGTCCGAGCGCTACGTCATCGAGCGGAAGGGCACGGAGCCCCCCTTCACCGGAGAGTACGACGACTTCTACGAGAAGGGCGTCTACCTCTGCCGCCGCTGCAACGCCGAGCTGTACCGCTCCGACGACAAGTTCGACGCCCGCTGCGGCTGGCCCGCGTTCGATCAGGAGGTTGAGGGCGCCGTGAGGCGTTTGCCGGACCGGGACGGCTTCCGCATCGAGATCGAGTGCGCGGCCTGCGGGGGGCACCTCGGCCACGTCTTCATGGGCGAAGGCTTCACCCCCACCAACACCCGCCACTGCGTGAACTCGCTCTCCATGAAGTTCGTCCCCCGGCAATAGCCCCCGTTCCCGCGGGATGCTGGTATCCATTTCTCCCCCGTCTGCGGGGGAGATGCCCGAAGGGCAGAGAGGGAACTAATGCACTCTCCCCCGTCTGCGGAGGAGATGCCCGAAGGGCAGAGAGGGAACTAATGCACTCTCCCCCGTCTGCGGGGGAGATGCCCGAAGGGCAGAGGGGGAACTAATGCACTCTCCCCCGTCTGCGGGGGAGAGTGCCCGAAGGGCAGAGAGGGAAACTAATGCACTCTCCCCCGTCTGCGGGGGAGATGCCCGAAGGGCAGAGAGGGGAACTAATGCACTCTCCCCCGTCTGCGGGGGAGATGCCCGAAGGGCAGAGAGGGAACTAATTGCACTCTCCCCCGTCTGCGGGGGAGATGCCCGAAGGGCAGAGAGGGAACTAGTGCACTCTCCCCCGTCTGCGGGGGAGATGCCCGAAGGGCAGAGAGGGAAGCCATGCGGATCGACATCCACACCCACACGTACTTCCAGGACTTCGCGGACTACCTAACGACGCGCAACGACTTCCCGAAGGTCCTCGTGCAGGATGGCCAGCTCATCACCGCCTGCTCGCCCGCCTTCAGCATCGCGTCGCCGCCCGGCCACCGCGAGGTCGAGGCGAAACTCACGGCGATGGAGGGCATGGGCGTTGATTTCTCCGTCCTCAGCCACGGCATCCCCGGCCCCGAGCTCCTCGGCGGCGCGGAGGCCGACGATTGGGCGACCCGCATCAACGACTTCTTGGTCCGCGTCGTCGAGCAGTACCCCGGCAAGTTCGCCGCCTTCGGAAGCCTGGGGTTCGGCGATGCGGACCGCACGATCGCCGAGGCTGAGCGCTGTGTGAACGACCTCGGCTTCAAGGGCTTCCAAGTCTTCTCCAACACCTTCGGAAAGCCCCTCGACGCGCCTGAGTTCATGCCCGTCTACGAGCGCATCGCGGCCCTCGGCGCGCCGTTGAACATGCACCCGACCTCTCCCCTGAACACGACCGCCCTCGACGGCGCGCTCATGCCGGGCATGGGCTTCATCTACGACACGACCCTCGCGACCGTCCGCCTCATTCAGAGCGGCATCTTCGACGACGAGCCGGGCTTTCAGCTCATCGTACCCCACGTCGGCGGAGTGCTCCCTTACCTGGGCGGGCGCATCCGCGCGAGCGTGAAGGGCTCCGTGCGCCCCGTGAGCGACTACTTCCACCGGCTGTACGTGGACACCGTCGCCCATGACGACGAGGCGCTGGCGCACTGCTACCGCGTCGTCGGTGCCGAGCGGATGCTTCTGGGGACGGACCATCCCTTCGGCGACGGCCGCCACATCGGCATGGTCGAGCGCCTCAACTGCACGGACGCCGAGCGCGAAGCCGTCTACCACGCCAACGCCGAGCGCCTGCTGGGGCTGTAGCGCCGCGCGGCGGTGATGAAAGCGGCCATCGCTTCAGTGATGAAGGTGCCGGAGCCGCACGACGGGTCGAGGACGTGCTGTTCGAGGGGGTCGTCCACAAGCTCGCGGACGATGGAGCGCGCGAGCCAGTGCGGGGTGTAGTACTCGCCAAGCTGCTTACGCTCATCGGCTGGGATGACTGTCTCGTAGAGGATGGAGGCGATGTCCGGTGGGGCCTGGAGCCAGTCGAACCGGGCGACGCGGAGGGCGATGTCCCGGATGACGGTCTCGCCGCCCACTTCGGCAGGCCACGCGAAGAAGTCGGATTCGACGATGCCTTGGAGTCCGACGTGGTCGCGGAATTGCTGTCCTCGCAGCAGGTCGGCGGGGTCGGTTTCGGCGAGTTGGCGGATGTCTATGCCGAAGGAGGCCTGAACGATGAGGCCAATGACGATGCTGAGGTGAGTGTGACGGATGAAGAGGTCGTCCAGCTCTTCTTCGGAGCGGGTGAGCTCGCCGAGGGCGGTCTTGAGGAGGGTTTGCCAGAGGGTCTGTTTGACGGTAATCGTTGGGGCGTCGGCGGGGGATTGGAGAGCTTCGCTTCTGAGGGAGCGGAGCACCCCAATCTCACGCTCCCAAACAGAGCTTTCACTGCCAAAGTGGACTTCGATTTTTTCGCGAGTGGGGATTTCGTCCTCGAACGAGACCAGCGCCTTGTCGCGCAGCCATTCGTAGAGGCGGAACCATTCGTCGGGACTCTCCAGGGTGAGTGCATAGGGATAGACCGTTCGGACGGGGCCTGCCGCCGCCCAGCGCAGCAGCCAGTGTTTGCCGTCGGTCAGGATGCCCATGCGTCCAGGGTCGCCTTGGGCGTGGGACTGTTCCAGGTAGCCGTCGAGCTGGTCCACGTAGACGGGATTCGGATCGAAACCCGAGGTGGTGCCTATCCGGCGCTTGACCTCAACGAAAGCGCCGAGGACGACGAGGTCAACAGCCTGGGCCGAGCCGGGGGCCGGGGGATGTTCTTCCTCGAATTGGTGAGGCTGCGCGAGTCCGGTAGTGAGAAGGAAATCGCGGATAGCGCTGGTGATATTTGCCTCCGCCTCGTAGAGATTGTGCCGATGAAGCAGTTCGGCGGCGGCTTGCCGGTAGCGAGGGTCGTCTAGGTCCAAGTGGGTTGTCATGGGCTGCGGCATGATACATCAGCCAGTGGACCCGCACGCCAGCGCGTAGGCTCCCTCGCGTCCCCCCTCCCGCAAACGCCGACCCATCCCCAACACGCATCGCCGCCGCACTGCGACATTTGCCCATTGCCCAGTCCCCTTGCGCTCTCTACGATGAAGTGTCGGAATGTCGTCATGCCTAGGACCGTAGAGCCCCAATCACCGGCGCCGGACTTGGTCCTTCCGCCCCGTCTGCGAGGACCTCACGTCCTCTCCCCCGTCTGCGGGGGAGACCAAGAGGGGGGCGGGCGGGAGAGGGATCTCTGTCGGAAAGTGTCGGAAAGGTGTCGGATTTTGTCGGATTGCAGTCGGTTTTTGTCGGATGGCCGTAGGACGATGGAGCCCCGCTGTAGGGTAGGGAGAGGCAGTCTCACGAGTGAATACCCATGCGGGACCGTCGATATCCGACAGTTAACCGGAATACCGCCCTGGGGCGCAGGCGAGCGAGAGACCGGAGACAGGGGAGAGGGAGGTTCGACTACAATCCTCCGCGTCCGAATGAGGAGGCATCGGCATGACTACCACTGAGAAGAACACCGCCCTCAGCGGGGGCAAGGCGAGCAAGGCGGTCTACGGCTCCGACTACATGGTCGAGGTGCTGCGCGAGCTGGGCGTGAAGTACATCGCGCTCAACCCCGGCGCCAGCTACCGGGGGCTGCACGACTCGCTGGTGAACTTCGGGAGCGGCGGGCCGGAGATGGTGCTCTGCACCCACGAGGAAATCGCCGTCGCCGTCGCCAATGGCTACTTCCGGGTGACCGGCGAGCCCATCGCGACCGGGCTGCACAACGTGGTGGGGCTTCAGCATGCGTCGATGGCTATCTTCAACGCTTGGTGCGACCGCTCCGCCATCCTCAATCTGGGCGGCGGCGGGCCCCAGGACGCGAACCACCGGCGCTCGACGGACTGGGTCCACACCGCTCTCGTCCAAGGCAACGTGGTCCGGGACTACGTGAAGTACGACGACCAGCCGAACAGCATCGAGGCGACTCCGGAGTCGCTGCTGCGGGCGATGCGGACGGCGATGACCGACCCGAAGGGGCCCGTCTACGTCTGTCTGGACTCGGACGTGCAAGAGCTTCGGATGGACGAGGCGCTGCCGGTGCCGGACGTGTCGCTGTTCAAGCCCGCTGCGCCTCCCGCGCCCAACCCCGCGGCCCTCGCGGAAGCCGCCGACATCCTGGCCGGCGCGGCGTGGCCCGTCATCATCACGGGGGAGATCGGCCGCAATCCGTCGGCCCTGCCCGCCGCCGTCGAGCTCGCCGAGACCCTGGGGTGCGCCGTCGTCGACGCTGAGGGGCGGTTCGGCTTCCCGAGCACCCACTCGCTGGATCTGACGACGGCCCGCGAGCGGGCGTTGGGTGAGGCGGACGTGGTGCTCGCCCTTGACGTTCCGAGCTTGGGCGTGCCGCTCGGGCCGTCCGTCCGGGAGCGAGGCGCACTGACGCTCGCCACTCCTCGAGGGGCGAAGGTCATTCACGTCACGCTGCTCGACCAGGAGCGTCAGAACTGGGTGACGGACAACCAATGGCTGCTCCCTGTCGCGGTCCCCATCGCGGCTGACACGTCGCAGGCCATCCCGCTGTTGACGGCGGTGATTCGCGAACGGCTGGCTGGCGGTCATGCGTCCGCAATCGAGGAGCGCCGCGCCCGGGTCTCCGCGATGCACGACGAGGCGCGTGCCGCTTCCGATAAGTGGATACGCGACAACTGGGACAAGGCGCCAATATCAACGGCCCGCCTGTACGGCGAGATCGCGGAGCGCGTGAAAGGCAAGGAGTGGGCAATGGTCCACACGCACGGACGCCGGCCGCGCGAGGTGCTGGAGCTCACGGAGCACGCCCATGAGCTCGGCGGCGGGCGCGCGGGAGGCGTCGGCTACGGGCTGCCGTCGTCCGTCGGGGCGGCGCTCGCCTACAAGGGGACGGGCCGGCTCTGCATCAGCGTGCTGGGCGACGGGGACTTCCTGATGACGTCGAACGCGCTCTGGACGGCGACGCATTGCGAGATCCCCCTGCTGGTCGTCGTGTTCAACAATCGCTCCTACTACAACGACGAGGAGCACCAGGAGAGGATGGCCCGCTGGCGGGACAGGCCCGTGGAGAACAAGGGCATCGGCATCCAGATCAACGACCCGGAACCGGACTTCGCGACCCTCGCCAGAGCGTTCAGCGTCGCGGGCTTCGGCCCCGTAACGGACCCCGACCACCTGGGGGCGGCCCTCGACGAGGCGATTGAGGTAGTGCGCTCAGGCAAGCCGGCGTTGATCGACGTGGTGACGCAGCCGCGCTAGGCCGGCTTTACCCGAATACGGGCTGCCACGTCCATGCCGAGGGAGACCTTCGCGCCGTTGTGGCTGATGTCGACGACGCCTCGGTAGCCGGCCATGTCCTCGACGACGATGCGCTGGCCGGGGAGGATCTCGCTCTCGACCAGGTAGGAGAGCAACGGGAACTCCTCGTCGGGGATGCGCATGACGACGTAGGCCGAGCCGCTCTTCGCATCACTCAAGCGCAGCACGTCGGGGTCCGTCCGCAGCTCGGTGTCGTTGGCGCGGTAAATGGGGCGTCCGTAGGGGCATGAATCGGGGTATCCGAGCTTCTCCTCGATGCGCTCCAAGAGGGCGGGCGAAATGCCGTGCTCCAAGCTATGGGCCTCGGCCTCTGCCCGCTGGAGCGGAACGTCGAGGACGTCGACGAGCAGGCGCTCGGCGAGGCGATGGCGGCGGACGACGTCGCGGGCGCGGGTCTGGCCGGCCTTGGTGAGCGCGATGCGCTTCTCCTTGGTGACCTCGAGCAGGCCCTCCTTGGCCATACGCTGGACCATGCCGGAGACGGAGGCGAGGGTGGTGCCGACCTCCTCACCCTCCGGGATACGCCGCAGGTAGGCGGCGAGCTCGCTGATGTGCGGGCTAAGGCCGTCCTCCTTCAGGATGGCGAGCGAGAGGAGGTAGTTCTCCGCGGTCTGAGAGATGCGTTGTGGCGCCGGGCCCGGTGGTCGCGTTGTCATGGCTGCATTATCGCATGTAATGGCGCTGCGTTTCAGCCGCGTTATGCCGGCCCGCGTTATGGTAGAAGGACCAACTCGCCGAGGTAGCTATGTCCCCTCTCTCCGGCCCCTTCCGCGCGCCGAGCTCCGGTGCCGCTCCCGATTCGCTGGTCGTCCTGCTGCACGGCATCGGCGCGAACGGCGAGGACCTGATTGGCCTCGCCGATGTCCTCGCTCCGCGTTTCCCCAAGACGGCCTTCCACGCTCCCGACGCGCCGGAGCCCTATGCCGATGCGGGGTTCGGCTTCCAGTGGTTCCCGCGCGAGCCTCGCGAGAGCCGGGGCGAGCGCGTGGGCGTGGCCGAGAGCGCCGTGAACGCGTATATCGATGGGCTGCTCGACCAGTACAAGCTGGGCCCGGACCGGTGCGTGCTGGCCGGTTTCTCGCAGGGCTGCATGGTCGCGCTGCACACCGGTCCGAGGCGCGAGCGGCAGCTGGCGGGCGTGGTCGGCATGAGCGGCGGCCTCATCACCGCCGATACGTTGGAGGCCGAGGCGAGGAGCAAGCCGCCCGTCATGCTCGTCCACGGCGACGAGGACATGGTGGTCGACCCGGTAGAAACGGCCGAGGCGGGCCGCGTCTTTGCGTCGCTGGACTTCGACGTGGAGGCCCATGTTCTGCCGGGCCTCGGGCACGGAATAGACCATGGCGCGCTGGAGATAGCGGCGTCCTTCATGGAGCGCGTGCTGGGGTAGTCAGCTTACGGTCGCGAATTCGCGGAGGTTGGGGGATATGGCGAGCTTGGCGCTGCTGACGGCTTGCACCTCCTCCGGAGTGTAGCCGGGGGCAATTTCCTTCATCAGGAAGCCCTGCTTCGTGACCTCAAAGAGGCCTAGGTCCGTCGCGACGAGGCTGACGACGCCGACGGCCGTGACGGGCAAGGAGCAGCGCTCTACCAGCCTTGGCCGTCCGTCGCGTGTGGTGTGTTCGAGGATGAGGAAGACGTTCTTGGCGCCGACGGCGAGGTCCATGGCGCCGCCGATGCTTCCGCCGCGCGCGCCTGCGATTTTCCAGTTCGCGAAGTCGCCGTTCGCGGCCGCCTCGTACGCGCCCAAGACCGTGACGTCGACGTAGCCGCCGCGAATCAGGGCGAAGGAGTCAGCGTGCTCGAGGACGGCCATGCCGGGCATCTCGATGACGTGCTGCCCGCCGGCGTTGACGAGGTTTGGGTCCTCCTCGCCCGGAGCGGCGAGAGGCCCGTAGTTCACCAGCCCGTTCTCGGACTGGTACATGATCTGCCTGTCGGCGTGGACGTAGTTCGAGCAGAGCGTCGGGATGCCGATGCCGAGGTTGACCACCCAACCGTCCTGGAACTCCATGGCGATCCGGTTAGCCATCGTCTGCCTATCGAGCCGTTGTCGTTCCGTCATCACGCCTCTGTATTCATCGCCCTTCTCTCGTCATCGATTGTGCGGCGTTTCCTGGATGGCGTCCGGCGGGACGACGACGATGCGGTCCACGAAGACACCAGGTACGTGTACGTAGTCCGGGTCGATGGAGCCCGGCTCGACGATGGGTTCGTCGACCTCGACGATTGCGGTCCTGGCGGCGCGGGCCATCACGGAGCCGAAGTTGCGCTGGGTGCGGTGGAATTGGAGGTTGCCGAGCCGATCGGCGCGGTGGGCGCGCAGCAGGGCATAGTCCGCGGGCAGCGCTGTTTCGAGGACATGCTCCCGACCGTTGAAGACGCGCGTCTCCTTGCCCTCCGCGATTTCGGTGCCGGCGCCGGTGGGAGTATAGAAGGCGGCGATGCCCGCGCCCGCCGCGCGGATGCGCTCGGCGAGCGTTCCCTGGGGCATGAGCTCCGCCTCGATCTTGCCCGCCTCGTAGAGGTCCGTGAAGGGCGATGCCACGGATGGGTGAGGGGACGCGGTGAAGGCGGCCCGCACCATAGCGACGCGGCCATTCCTGACGAGGGCGCCACCGTCTATGCGGTCGTCCTGCCAGCGTCCGGGCGTGTTGGCGATGATAGTAAGGTCCTTCGCGCCCTGACGCAGGAGGGCGGCGATGAGGTTGCGCGCAGTGCCCGGCCCCGCGAAGCCGGAGAGCATGATGGACGCGCCGTCGGGCACGTCGGCGACGGCGGCGTCGAAGCTCGGGTAGACCTTGTCTCGCATGGCGGGAACGTTAGCGCGAAAGCGCGCCGCGCGCCACCCGGGGTTTGCGCATGTCCGCGCCGGCCCCCTCTCCATCTCCGCTGCGCGGCCCCCCTCGATCTCCCGCGCAGACGGGAGCAGGCGGAAGGGGTTTCTGGCTCGGCGTGGCTTGGCAAGGAAGAGTCTCTCTCGCAGGCGGGGAGGGGTTTCTTAGCCATCCTCTCCCCGCCCTGTATCTCCGGCAGAGGGGAGTGATTCCTGGTTTCCCACTTTCGCGGGAACGACGGCTCCGTCATAGCCAGATGTTCATGTTGGGGGGCTCCATGAAGGCGAGGGCGAGGGCGTCGGCCTTGTCGGGGGAGGGGACACCGTGCCGGCGCAGCTTGGCCTTGCTCTCCAGGCGGATGCGCCCCGCGGTGGAGACGTCGTACCGCTGCGCCAGGAGCTGCCCCGCCAGCTCGTCGTCGGGCGGGAGGGACATCTGACCCTCGCGGAGGCGGCGCGCCACCTCCCAGAACACCTCGGCGCGGAGGTCGGCGAACTGGGCGGGACGGTAGGCCTTGCCGCCCGCCTCGACGCCGATCACCGGGACCCGCAGCTGCGTTAGCCGGTCCACCACGCCACCGCCGACGCCGGTCTCGTCGACGAAGACGGCGGGGATACGCAGTATCTCGGCAAGCTCGCGGACCTCGTCGGCGAGGCGCATGGTGTCCTTGCGCTCGAAGGTGATGAGGCGCTCGACGCGGTCGCCGCGGCGGAGGCAGATGACGGACTTGTCGTTGCCGAACCGCGCCACGTCCACGCCCATGCGCCAGGGCTGGTCGAGGTGGGGGCCGTCGCTGGGCGAGATGAGGTCCCCCCTCCCGGCCTCCCCCGCAGACGGGAGAGGGGTTTCATGGTCTCCCGCAGACGAGCCCCCCTCCCCCAACCCCTCCCCCGCAGACGGCCCCCTCTCAGTCTCCCCCGCAGACGGGGGAGAGGTTGTGTTGTCCATCCCCGCGGGCGGGAGGGGGTGCGTGGCCTGTCGGCCACTCTGGATTCCCGCCTGCACGGAGAGGTCTGGGGACTCGCGGCGCCAGCGTTCGATGGCGGCGTCCACGTGGACGCGGGAGGTGAGGGAGTCTTCGAGGGCCTCGGGGAACTGGCCGAGGACCGACGCGATGTAGAGCGGCGAGTCCTCGCCCCACTCCCGCCGCCGCTCCTCGACGTCCTCGGGCGTCACGAGGCCGGGCAGCGCGTCGAGACGGCCCTCGCGGACGTTGGGGGAGTCGTAGGCGGAGATGGAGACGCGCTCGTACAGCGGGCTCTTGCCGTGGTGGGAGTCGTAGAACTCGCCCGTGAGGGAGAGGGGGTTGCCGAGGAGGAGCATCTTCTTGGGGTTGAGGCGCTTGAGGGCCTCGAAGTAGGGCTGCTTGACGCCCTGGGCCTCGGTGACGATGACGAGGAGCTCCGGGGAGTGGAAGCCCTGGAGGTTGTGCTGGTTGTTGGAGGTGAGGCAGAGGCCGACGCGGTCGGGGCCCGCGCGGTACTCGCCGACGCGGACCTTGCCGGAGAGCCGGTGTTTGGCGGGGGCGTGGGCGGCGCGCAACTCCTCCCAGACGATCTCCTTGACCTGTCGGAGGGTGGGGCCGGTGACGATGACCTTGGCCTTGGGCCTCGTTTCGATCCACCAGAGGATGGCGCGAGCGGCGGCCCAGTCCTTGCCGGAGGAGTTGCAGCCGACGACGGAGACGCGGCGTTTGTCGCTGACGAGGGCGCGGAGGAGCTCTTCCTGCTTGGCGTAGGGCGTCCCGGACCCGGAGAGGACGTCTTTGACGAAGCCGAGGGGGTCGTCGCGGTAGGAGGAGAGATCGATGGGGGAGCTCCTTTCGTGGGGGAATGGGCGCGGAACGCAAAGAGCCGCCGGGCTTGGCTGGGCTCCGGCGGCTCTTTTCCGCTCGTGTGTATGGGGTGGGGGTATGTTGGCTATGCGTCAATAGTATGACATAGATTCGTTAGCGGTGTCAAGGGGGTTGTCCCTGGCCCTCTCCTCGTGGACAGTAGACGGGTCGATAGTCTGATCTTAGAGGGCTTCAGAGAGACCATATGGGTCCTCCTCTTCGCAGAAGACCCGCCGCGTGCTGGGATACTCCAGGTCTATCAGCGCTCTGTGAACGTGGCCGTTGACGCACTGGTTTCTAGGGCATACAACGTGTGTGACGTGAGACGTCTCCACCAGGTAGGCGTTGCTGAGGACCTCGGTTGCGAGCTCTTCGGACTTGATGAACGGAGTAATCGGGTCTTTGCGGTTGCCGATCACCAGTATCGGTACGCCTCCGCCATCGAACGTAACCTCAAGGGGATCGGGGGCGAACTGGTCGTAGAAGGGGCACGATTCCATGTACGCTCCTCCTGCTGCTGCATCCAGCAAGGGGAACATCCCCTCGATGGCAGCGGCTTGGGCTGCGCTTTCCTCCAGTCGAGCGTCGCGGTCCTGCACCGGGGGCAGAAGCCAGGTGTCCAGGCAATTGACATGTTCGGCGAAGCTCGGGACAGTGGGGTCGCCACCGACGAACTGGATTCGGGCGGAATCGAGTAGAATGGTCGGGTCGTCGTTCTCGTTGAGCTCGAACAGACCCTGCCACAGTCTGGGCCATGACGCTTCCAGGTACAGGTTCGAAATCACTCCAAGAATGCCGGCTGGGGGAAAACCTCCCGCCGCGTCGTTGACAAGCTCCAGTTTATCGGCAGCCTGCATGTAGTAGCCAATCGGGTCCCCGTCGTTGTATATCGGGCATTGCGGATCATCGCACGCTAGCAAAGCTCTCTCCAACTGCTCTTCAATCGCCGCTTGCGACTCGATATTCTTGTCCAGGCGTTCCTGCGGGGTGGCGGCATCAACCGGGTTGCTGGCGCCGTCAATGACCATCGCCCTGACGAACTCGGGGTAGAGCGTGGCGTACCAGACGCCCAGCGCCGAGCCATAGGATCCTCCCCAGTAAGAGATTTGCGGCGTGCCCAGCGCCATGCGTATCTTGTCCATGTCCGCAGCGACCGAGGCAGTGTCCAGCAGCCCCCCGACCAGCCCCATCGACTCGATGCACAGGTTCGCGGCCGCTTCTCCGGCGGCTATCTCCTCGGGCGTGTCTACGATGTCGTCGTCACTGACCGAGGCGCGCAGCGCCAACTGCTTACCGGGCTCCCCACACGCGAATTCGGGCTCGGACCGCCCGACTCCGCGCGGGTCGAACCCGATGATGTCGAAGCGCTTGACGATGTCATCGCTGAACTGGCTGAGTGGAATACCGAGGACCTGTCCGAGGAGCTGGCTCAATGGAATACTGGCGACCGTGTCGACACCGCTCTGACCCGGACCGCCGGGATTAACGAACAGATAGCCTATCCGCTCGCCCGGAGACGTGGCGCGATGCACGTTGACCGCGATTTTGATGCTGCCGGCCTCCGGGTCCCGGTAGTCCGCGGGAACTTCCACAAATCCGCACTCGAGCTTGGCACGAGAATTCTCGCATATGTCCCAGTCCATCTGCTCGAGTGGTCTGGTTGGAGCCACTGGCCCATGAGGCCCCACTTCGCCCTGAGCGCCCGCTTCTCCCCGCTCGCCCTGAGCGCCCGCAGATCCAGTTCGGCTTGAACTCTCCCCAATCCGGGACCAGCTCGTAGGTGCGCTCGCCCGCATCGATGCTGACCATTGGCTCCTCCACCGAACTTTTGCCGAAAGTATACGGGCTCCTCGACGCCGCCGAGAAGGAGGAGGTGGGGAAGCGCGGGGCCGAGCTGAGTAGGTCGATCGGCGTCTCGCGGAGGCGGAGGCCGACTTCCGCGAAGAGCCCTCGCGCGGCTCAAGCGCGACCTGCCCACGAGGGGGGTTCCGCAGGGCCAACGAGGCACGCGGGGCGAACGCGCGGCTAACCGGACGTTAGACCGAGCTTGCACGGTGGCTCTCCCAGCAGCACGACCGGCAGGAAACCGTGGGCACGCTCCCCCCGCCCGTGTTTACCTGAATGCGCAAGCCGCGCGGTTTCTCGGCTAGCGGTGGAATGAGACCCTTGGGCCTCCGCCGGTTAGAATCGCGCGAACGCCGTTGGATCCGAGGAGGATGCTTGTCTGCCACGTGGCAGACGATCACGGTAGACGGTCAAGAACAGCTACCTGCAAGCCCAATTCTTCCGTATCAAGAGCCGCCGAGGGCCCAAGAAAGCCATCGTGACCGTGGCTGCATCGATGCTCACATTGGCGTGTCACATGCTGCGCGACGACGCCGACTACCACGATCTTGGCCCCAATCACTTCGACACGCTCGATAAAGAGCGGTCCGCAGCCCGACTGGTGCGGCGACTGCACACCCTGGGCTACGAGGTCGACCTGATAGCCGCCTGAGCAGTGAGTTTCTTTCTAGTGTGTTCGTCCGCACACGCTAGCCGACCGACGCCGCATGAGCCCGAAGCGACGCTCACCCCGTGGTCTGGGCTTGCGCTCGTACCGCGGGGTGGCTGACTGTCCGCGAATGGGGGGGTGGCGCGCTAGACGCCCACGGCTCGCTTCGCCTCCACCTCGGGGCGGTACTTCTCGCAGAGCGCCAGCCAGCGCTCGGCCTGCTTGCGCGCCTTGGCCTCGTTCTTCGGGCCTTCCTCGGGGTCCTCGCAGACCCACGAGAAAGGCGGCCGCGGCGCGCCCATGTTGATGTACCCGGCGTACTCGTAGGACTCGTGGCCCGCGCGCC
This sequence comes from Dehalococcoidia bacterium, assembly GCA_965219425.1. Taxonomy (GTDB): domain Bacteria; phylum Chloroflexota; class Dehalococcoidia; order Lucifugimonadales; family Australimonadaceae; genus S5-327. The sequence goes on along the minus strand of OZ244741.1, from coordinate 1,341,223 downwards.
CACCGTCGCCATCGCCGCCGCCCCGGCCCGCGCTCATGTCGGCGAGGATCGCCGCGGCCTTCTGGTTGTCGCCGTCGGCCACGGCGTTGTAGGCCGCGAGAACGGGCCACGGCCCCGACCAGATCGCGTGCGACCAGCAGCCTGAGGCGCCCATCATGTAGTAGGGGTAGAGCTGCGTCTGGTTGCAGAAGTGAGCGATCTTGCCGTGGATGATGTCGTGCAGCCGCTGGAACTCCGTCGGGTTGCGGTGGCTGTCCTTCATCGCCACGATATTCGGGAGCTTGACGAGCTCCTCGAACGCCGCCACGGGGATGTGGACGCGGTGGTTCGTGGGGTTGTGATAGATCATGATGGACAGGTCCGGGAATAGCGCCGAGATCCGCTGGTAGAAGGCCACCACGTCGCGGACCGGCAGCTTGTAGTAGTACGGCACGCCCAACAAGACGCCCTGGCCGCCCGCATCGCGCACGAAGTTCATCTTCTGGACGACGAGGCGCGGGTTCGCCGCCGTAACGCCGAGCATCAGCGGGACGCGGTCGTCCACGGCCTCGATGCTGGCGGTGACCAGCGTGCGCCACTCGTCCTCGAGCAGGTTCCACACCTGGCCGAACGTCCCCGTGGTGGCGAACATGTGCACGCCGTCCTTGATGGCCCGGTCGAGGCCCTCCTGGAGGTTGGCGACGTCGACGGTCGCGGTCGACGTCATGTCGCCGGCGTCGGCGGTGGCGAATGCCGGCATCATGCCGCATATCCCGTGCAGATCAGATGCTACGTATGACATCGGTAAACTCCTCGCCGCCCGAATACGTCACCCGGACTATAGGACTACGTCGTATGCGGGGCAACGCGCTCTAGACCGACGCCGTGTCCCCGGCCTAGAGCTCCTCGTAGTAGAAGTTGCCCGTGAGCCGCTGGAGGGGCCAATCGGTCCAGCCGGCGATGAACGCGTCTTCCCAGTTCGGGTTCTCGTGGTGGTGGGCCATCCACGCGGGAAGCTCGATGAAGTCGCCCTTGGACCACTCGAACCGCTCGCCTTCGACGACGAGCACTCCGCTGCCCTCGAAGCAGTAGTAGATCACCGAGCTGTTGTGCCGGTGATCGCGGCCCTTGAAGTTGGGGGTCAACATCGTCATCTCCCAGGCCGCGGTGGGGAGAGTCGGACCGCCGGTCAGCGGGTTCCTGAACGTCAGGGTGTAGCAGTCGAAGGGGTCCGGTTCACCCTCCTTCTGCTTCATCCTTCCCAGCGCCGCCGAGGTCTGGTCCCAGGCGTACCGGAACCCGGGCGGATGCAGGTTGGACTCGTCGTTCTTGACCTGAGGCCCCGCCGGATGGACGATCTCGCGGTAGGGCCGCGCCGCGCCGCGGGGACCGGGGATGCCGAGATTGCTCCCCCAGATCAGATCCGACTCGCTGACCCGGTCGATCTCCAAGTCCTCCTTCACCTCCGGCCACTCCTCGGTGAACGTCGCTCCGACCCCCGCGCCGTGCAGGCCGTCGAGCCACAGCACGTAGGTGTCCGAGTTGTTGATGTGGCCGTGGAAGTTGAGGTGGGGCGTGATGACGAGGTCGCCGTCGTTCAGCGGGAACGGCTCACCGTTCACCAGCGTATAGGCGTCCGGCGCGCCCTTGATGACGAACCGCGTGGCTTGGGCGCTGTGGCGGTGGGAGATCGCCTGCTCGCCGGGCCCGACGTATTGGATGCCCAAGCGCAGCGGGAAGTTCGCGTTCGGCGAGTTCCTGGGGTTGTGGAAATGGGTGTCGCGCCGAAGGACGCCGTCCTTATCATCGAAACTCTCAGCCAGGCGGACCAGCTCTCCCGACGCCACAACGGCAGGCTCGATATCCTCCCACTTCCATTGGTGCGGCATCAGCACCTTCGCCCGGCTGCCTTCCTGTTGCCGGTCCATCACGAGGGTGAGGTCCTTCTCCTCGAGGTACGTCTTGAGCGCGTCGATGTCCGCAATATTGGTCGCCATTGCTGCCTCCGCTCTTCCCGAACTCCCTTAGGAGGACTTGGTGTGCCGGTCAGTCAAGACCCGGTGGCGACGCGGCGGTCATCAGCTCGAAGCTGTGTCCGTCGGGGTCGGTGAAAAAGGTCCGGCGGCCACCGTTCAGCTCGTTCGTCTGCATGTTCAAGTCACGGCTGCTCGTGCCGTACTTCAGGCCTTCAGCGACGATGCGCTCGAGGATCGCGTCGAGCTCCTCGGCCCCGACGCAAAACGCGAAGTGCTGGCTCCTGTGTTCGCTGTCCGACCCCTTGTCGTCGAACCGCATCACCAGCGTGTCGTTCACCCGAACGTGTCCTTGAGAGCCGCGGACGCCCAGAAACTCCCAGCCCATCACGCGCGCCATGAGCTTGCTCGCCTCTTCCTTGTCCTTGACCGGGACGACCGTGTGGTCCAGATCCATGGCTGCCTCCTCACATGTGCAACTGTGACGCTGGCAGCATGCCCCCAACACCCCTTCGAGTCAAACCGCCGGTTGGGCAACCGGAAGCCCCACTATCGGAGAGACTCGCTTATGCAGGGGAGGCGGAACAGGACACGTGGGCGCAAGCGTACGCCAGCTTGGCGAGTTCACTGCGCCGGATAGAGCCAAGCGCGCAGCGCCCGCCACAGCCCAGCGCGCTGACGGACAATCCGTGTCCGAGGACTACCCTTCCTCCACCGGGAACAGCACAACCCGCACGTAGCTTTCGGGTGTGAAGTAGCGTTTGGCGGCGGCGGCGACATCCTCCAGAGTCAAGGCCTCCAAACTCTCATCGAAGCCGCCTATCTCCGTGAAGGACTCGCCCCGCTGCACGGCAACTCGGATCTGGCCGAGCCAGAACCTGTTCTCCCTCAATTGCTCCTGCCGTGACGTGCGCAGCTGCTCCTTGACCGTATCCAGGTAGCTCTGCTCGCCCCCTTCGCGCAGCCAGTCCACCTCAGCCATCACCTCCGCGAACAACTCCTCTACCCTTGAGGGGTCGCTGCCGAAAATGATGGAGGTCTGGTGCTCGGGGTCCGGCAGGGTGAAGCTGCCCGCGTTCACCCCGATGAAGTACGTTCCGCCCAGCTGCTCGCGCACGCGCTCGCGCAGGCGGATGCCCAGCACTTCCCCCGCTACGTTGAGGGCGAGCGCCTCCCCGCGGCTCCACTCCATGTCGCCGGCAAACACCACGACCGTGTTGCTGCGCGGCTCAATGCCGCTCCGTACTACGTGGTCCTCCACGCCCATCGGCGGGTCGATGCCGTGATCCACCCACTGTTCCGCTCGTGCGGTGCTGGGCAGGCTGGCAAGATATGTGGAGGCGAGCGTCCTCAGGTTTTCCCAGTCAAACGCTCCCACGAAGACGAACGTCGCGTCGCTGAGGTCCGCGAATCGGTCGGCGTAAACCGATTCCGCCCGCTCCAGACTCAGCTCGTCCAGCAGTTCGACCGTGAGAGGTCGACGCCGGAAGTGCTCCTGGGCAAGCACCGTTCTTGCAGTGTCGAAGAGGACCGCGTCCGGCTGGGCGGCGTTAATCTCGGCGATGCTGCGCTGGCTAGCCTCATACCTTTCGAAGAAGGCCGGGTCAAGCCGGGGCTCGGTCGCGTAGAGCGTGATCAGCTGGAACAGGGTCTCCATGTCCTCCGGCGAGGCGCTCCCCGTAAACCCTTCAAAGAGCTCTCCGATAAACGGGGACACGGAGACCCTCTTGCCGGCCAGCAGCTTCTCCAATGCCACGTTGTCGTGCGGACCGACGCCGCTTCCGGCAATCAGCTGCGCGGCGTGGAGGGCGGACACGTGGTCCTCGTCTGCCGCCAACGAGTGCCCGCCGGGACTGAAAGCCCTGAAGACCACTTCGTCATTGCGGAAGTCGGTCTGCTTGGCTATCACGGTAATGCCGTTGGACAGCGTCCACCTTTGGGCGTCTATGGACTCCATGACCTCTTCATTCGTGATGCTGCCCGGAGTTGGAATCGTCTCCAGCAGCGGAACGTCCCCAAGGACGTCCGCGTAAGGCTCTACCTCCAAGGAGCTCGCAGTTTCGAGCTGCGCAAGGGTCGCAGCGGCCAATTCGGCATCCGAGGCCCCCTCGGTCTCCGCGGGCCGCACAATCAGCAGCGCAGTGTCCTCGGACGTGGTCCAGGACTCCGCCACGGCGCCGAACTCCGCCAGGGTGATCTGCGGCAGCAGCTCCTGGTACAGCTCCCACTCCGCCTCGATTCCCGGAGCGGGCGTCCCGGTCAGGAAGTGGTCCACGTACTCGTCGACGAAGTCTTGTGACGGCGCCTGTTCTCGCTGCTTGTACAAGCTCTCCACCGCCCGCAGCAGGTTGCTCTTCTCCCGGTTCAGTTCACCCTCGGTGAATCCGTGCCGCCTGGCGCGCTGCAGCTCCTCGAGCACAACGGACAACGCGCGCTCGATCCCGCCCGACTGCGTCCACGCGGCGAACTGCATGATGTCCAGCGGTTCCACATAAGGCGAACGAAGGGCTTGAGCGGCAAGATAGGGCGGGTCTGCGACCTGGCCTCGCTCGAAGAGCCGACCATTCAGCATCATGAAGGCCAGCCCTTCGACCACAAACCGACGGAACGCCGCCTGGTCCTGACCCTTGTCCGGGGCCAGCTTTCGAACCAGCACAAACTGGGAGCCCGGCGACTCGGCGTCCGTGAACACTTCAATCCGCGGCGCCTCATGGCCGGGAATCTCGACGGCCGGCCTATCGGTGGAGGAACCGACAGCGGCGAGCTCCTGGTTGGCCTCGCCCTCTGGCGGCGGCGCAAAGTGCTGCTTCACCTTGGCTTCCATCGAATCAACGTCGAAGTCGCCAACGGCTACAACGGCCATCAGGTCAGGGCGGTACCAGCGCTCGTAGTACCCCCTCAGGAGCTCCGCCGTCGCGTTCTCAACAACCTCCGGGAGGCCAATGGGACTGCGGTGGGCGTAGAGGGAGGACCCGAATAGCAGTTGGAGCAGATTGTCCTGAAGCCGGGACCCGAACCCCTGATAGAGGCGCCACTCCTCCAGCACCACGCCGCGCTCGAGGTCCACCTCATCCGGATCGAAGGATATTCCGTAGGCCCAGTCGCTCAGAATCCGGAATGCGGTCTCGGTTATTTCGGGGTCGTCGGTCGGAATCTCCAGCCAGTACGTCGTGTCGTCGAAGCCGGTTCGGGCGTTCACGTCAGGGCCAAAGACGTTTCCGATGGATTCCAGATACTCCACTATCTCCTGCTTGGCGAAGCGCTCCGTGCCATTGAACGCCATGTGCTCCACGAAGTGCGCCAGCCCCCGTTGAGACCCCTCTTCATGGACAGAGCCGGCCTTGACCACCAAGGCGATTTGCGCCCTTTCTCGCGGCTCCTCGTTGTGCCTTATGTAGTAGCTCAGACCGTTGGAGAGAGTGCCCCGGACCACCAGAGGGTCAAAGGCCAGAGAGGTGTCCGGCTCGGGGGTGGCCGTGGGTGCCAGAGTTGGAGTGGGAGTCGGAGCAGGCGTCGGCGTCGGGGTTGCCGTAGGCGCCGGAGTTGGAGTGGGCGTCGGAATCGGGGTTGCAGTGGGCGCCGGAGTTGGAGTGGGCGTCGGAATCGGGGTTGCAGTGGGCGCCGGAGTTGGAGTGGGCGTCGGCGCCGGGGTAGCCGTGGGTTCAGGCGTGGGAGTCGCCGCAGGGACCGACGTAGCGGTCGGCGCGGCTGTTGGCGCCGGAGCTGCCGTCGGCGTGGGTTCGGGGTCGCACGCTATCAACACCCCCACCATCAGCGTGATGCAGACTCCGGCTAACGCAGACTTCACACTAAACCTCATCTCTCACCCTTCATCCTTGCATGCGAGCGGATGGTCCGCCTGGCGGTTTCTTGACACTACCAGTAAGCGAAAGTTGGCATTATTCTACCTAGTAGCCACGAAAATCGCCGAACAATAGCACAATTCGACGCAGCGATGCTAGCCGCTGAATCCTCAGCACTGAACCGCCGAGAGGTTCATCAGCATTCGGTTCACCTCTTAGGCGCGACCCCTGTTGACCGCTCCGAAAGGGTCGGATAGTTTCACCCCACTCTTGACCAAGCGGAGGCGGAGCGGCGGAATGGCGAGAGCGTCTATCGCCCCCTACAACCCCGCGCCCGTCCAGTGTCTGCTCGAGCGGGCCGCGGCGCTGTGGCCGTCGGAAACGGCCATCATCGACGGCGACCGCCGCTTCACGTTCGCCGAGCTCGACGCGGCGTCCGGCAAGCTGGCGTCAGCCCTGCTGGCGATGGGAGTCGGCCGGGGAAAGCGGGTGGCCCTCCTGGCGCCCAACTGCGCCGAGTTCGAGATCGCCTTCTTCGGCATCCTCAAGGCGGGGGCGACGGTCACGACCATCAACTCCGGGTATCGCGAGCGCGAGGTCGCTTACCAGCTCAATGTGTCGGGCGCTGAGGTCCTGATCGTTCACCACTCGCTGGTCGACGTCGCCGACCTCGCGCGCTCCGACGTCAGGCAGCTTAGGGAGACCGTGGTCATCGCGAAAGGCCCAAATGTCGCACACTCGTTCTGGGCCCTGATCGACGCCCAGAGCGGTTCCCCGGCGGTCCCCGATCTCGACCCCTACGAGGACATCGCCGCCCTGCCCTTCTCCTCCGGCACCACAGGCTTGCAGAAGGGCGTCATGCTCACCCACGCGAACCTGCACGCCAACGTCCGCCAGTACCTGGAGCGCCCCGGCGAGAAGAGCGTCATCGGCCGCGGCGACGTAGTCCTCGTCCACCTTCCCTTGTTCCATATCTACGGCATGACAGTGCTTCAGCTGAATGCCATCGCCGCCGGAGCGGTCCAGGTGATGATGGGACGGTTCGACATGGGCGAGCTGCTGTCGCTTACAGCACAACACCGCGTGACGGCGCTCTACACCGCGCCGCCGGTCTGCTTAGAACTATCGCTAACCCCGCTGTTGGACCGGTACGACATCGGGTCGCTGCGGTTCGTGCTCAGCGGCGCCGCGCCCCTCTCGGCTGAGATGCAGACGCGGCTCGCCGAACGGCTGGGATGCCCCGTCATCCAGGGCTACGGGCTCACCGAAACTTCCCCCGTCACGAACTCCGACTACTCGGACAAGCGCGGAAAGCCCGGCACGATAGGCCCCGCCCTGCCCGACACCGAAGAGCGTATCGTCGACGTGGAAACGGCGACGCGCGACGTGCCGCCGGGTGAGCTAGGCGAGCTGCTCATTCGCGGCCCACAGGTGATGAAGGGCTACTTCGAGCAGCCGGAAGCCACCGCCGAAGCCATCACGCCGGACGGCTGGCTCCACACCGGCGACATCGCAAGAATGGACGAGGACGGCTACGTTCGCATCGTCGACCGCAAGAAGGAGTTGATCAAGTACAAGGGCTTCCAGGTCGCTCCGGCTGAGTTGGAAGGCGTGCTGCTGGAGCACCCTGCCGTCGCGGACGCCGCCGTCATCCCCAAGCCCGACCCCGAAGCAGGCGAAGTCCCCAAAGCGTTCGTCGTTCGTAAACCGGACGCGGCGGCGTCCGGCGGGGAGCTGATGGCGTTCGTCGCGGAGCGCGTGGCGACGTTCAAGCAAGTGCGCGAGATCGAGTTCACCGACGCCATCCCCAAGAACGCCTCCGGCAAGCTGCTGCGCCGCGTCCTCATCGAACAGGACCGGGCGCGGGAGAAGTGAGGAAAGCCGCATATGGCATACGATGAGAACCTAGCCGAGCGAGTCCTCGGCGTGCTGTGCGATAAGCCGGGTCTGTCGCAGAAGAAGATGTTTGGCGGGCTCGCCTTCATGCTGCAGGGGAACCTGGCCTGCGGCGTGCTCGGGAGCGACCTCATGGTCCGCGTTCCCAAGAACGAGTACGAGGCGGCGCTGACCAACCCCCACGTCCGCGAGATGGACTTCACCGGCAGGCCGATGCGCGGCTGGGTGATCGTCGCCCCCGAGGCGACGGGCGACGACGATGCGCTACGGGAGTGGGTGGAAACCGGCGCGGCCTACGCCCTGACCCTCGCACCCAAGTAGGCTACCCCACCGTACGCAGACATCCAACAATGAAGAATCAGTACTTCGGCGACCAACGCGACTACTTCAAGTTCGACCTGATGATTGAGCTTGCAACCCAAGTACTAGAAAGGCCTCGTTTCACCAACGTCGTGATGCTCACTCCCAACGACGACTCGGGCCAGGGAGGAGCAGTCAACTATGGAATGGGGAATGGCACACCCTCTCTATATCACTTTCTTCAATGTCACGCCCATTTGCCAAACGAAGAGAGGGAGGTGGTAAGCCTGCGGGACTACTTCGCCGATACGCAAACGGACGTGGAGTACCTGCCCTACGCAGACGTCTTTCCTCACTTTGCAGGCAAGAGCCGCGAAGCGTACTTCACTGGCATCCCCCCGGAATGGCTAGAGAACGCCATCATCCTTGTGGACCCGGATGTGGGCCTGACCCCGCCGTCTGGCAAGGCGTCATCTAACAAGCACACCACGGCAATTGACCTAGCGCAGCTGAAGAATCGGATGGGAACGGCGGGTGTGCTCGTGCTGTTCCAGTTCAAGTGGCGTCGCACTTGGCAATATATCTTCGAGTACATTCAGCGCAGCTTCATGGAACAGGAAGATGATGGCCATTTCTGCGCCGTCCACGATGGAAATCTGGCTTTCATCTGCATAACCAAGGACCCCCGTACACAAGCAGCGGTGCGCCGTTGCCTTCGCAACTACGGGAACGAGAATGGTCTTTCCCTAGATGAGCGCTAGCCCTGTCGCGTCGACCCCCCCTACCCCCATGCCCGGCGGGCGGTCTCCACTACGAGCTCCAGCTTGCGCGGCTGATCGTCCCAGGTCAGGGGGTTGCCCTGGAGCGTTGACGAGAATCCGCACTGGGGACTCAGCGCGAGAGAGTCCATATCGACGTACTGCGACGCCTCATCGATCCGCCGGAGCAGCGCGTCCTGGGATTCCAATTCGCCCGCCTTGGTCGTGACGAGGCCCAGCACGACCGTCTTGCCCTTGGGCATGAACCGCAGGGCCGCGAATGTCCCGGCGCGCTCGCTGTCGTACTCCAAGAGGAAGGCGTCGACTTCCAACTGGCTAAACAGCTGCTCAGCGATGCGGTCGTAGCCGCCGGATGTGTGCCACGCGCCGTAGGCGCCGTTGCCCCGGCAAACGTGCATCGCCAGAATGGCGCCGCTACGGTCGAAGCCCCGCAGGCACGAGTTGTCGGCGTCGATATCCTCCTGGAGCGCCCTGTCTTGGTCGACGCCCAGGGAGGTCCACTGGGCGCGGCGCTCCTCCGGGATGTAGTCCGGGTAGTGCGGATTATCGAGCTGCACGTAGGGGCAACCCTCCTCGATGAGGGATGCGACCTCGCCGCGGATGATGGCCGCGGCGTCGGCCAGCGCCTCTGCGCGGGACTCGTACACCTGGTCCGTAACGCCGGGCTTGTACCCGCGGGCTACGACGTAGCTGGCGGCGGGCATCGTCACCTTGTACGGCCCCGGCGCGTGCTCCTTGATGAACGCCGACTCATGGCCGGTGAGGCGCCGCAGCTGCCGCAGCCGCTCGCCGATGATGCGGCCGCCCGCCGTGCCAGGCATGCCCATGGGATTCTCCGGCGTGATGCCCGGCCCCTCCCAGTCGCCCTTGCCGCCCTGGAAGGGCATGCGGACGGGCGGCTCGCCGACGATAAAGCCCTCGACGGCCTCGCCGAAGTCGCCCGCCCAGCCGCTGCGCCGCAGCTCTCCGTCGGTATAGACGCCGATGCCCGATTGCCGCTGCAGCTCGATCACCCGCAGGATGTGTTCGTCCTCCACCTCCCGCAGCGCTTCCTGGGAGATGCGCCCGTCCTCAAAGGCCTGCCTCGCCTCCTTCACCTCCGGCGGGCGGAGGAAACTGCCGACGTGGTCCGCTCGGAAGGGCGTTGTCATCTCTCTCCTCCCTCAGCGTTGCGGCGCCCTTGCGGCCCCGCGTAGCTCGCGTCAAGGGCCAGCATGTCCGACAGCCCCATCGTGTCGAAGCACTCGCGGATGGTGACCATCCGGTCGGCGACGGCGTGGGCCGTCGTTCCCGTGTCTCGCAGCTCGCGCATCAGATCGCTCATCGTCTTCATCGCCGCGAGCATTGCGCTGATCGGGAATATCACGAGCTTGAAGCCCAGCTCCTCCAGCTCGGACGTCGGCAGCAGGGGGGACTTGCCTGTCTCCACGAAGTTGTAGAGCACCGGCGCGTCGAACTGGCTGGTTACGTACGCCGCCTGCTCCCGCGTCTGGATCGCTTCGAGGAACAGGACGTCCGCTCCCGCCTCCACGTACGCTTCACAGCGGCGGAGAGCGTCGTCCCAGCCAGTCACGGCCAGCGCATCGCAGCGCGCGATGATGGCGAAGTCATCGTCTTGGCGGGCGTCCAGCGCCGCGTGGAGCTTGCGGACCATCTCTTCCACCGGGACCACGCGCTTATCGTCCAGATGGCCGCACCGCTTGGGCGACTCCTGGTCCTCGATGTGGATAGCCGCGACCCCGGCGCGCTCGTACTCGCGGACCGTCCTCCGCACTTGCAGCACGTCGCCGTAGCCCGTGTCAGCGTCCGCAATCACCGGCGCGCTCACCGTATTGGCGATCGCCGCCGCGTTCGCGGCCATCTCGCTCATGGTCGCAAGCCCGATGTCCGGATAGCCCACCCTGGAGATGGACGTGCCGGCGCCAGTCATGTAGACGGCCGGGAACCCCGACCGCTCGATGATGGCGGCGCTGAGGCAGTCGTAGGCCCCCGGCGCGGGAATGATTCCCGGCGCTGCGAGCAGCTCCCGCAAACGTGTGGTCGTTCTCACCCCAACCTCCAAGTCCTCCCCACCCGCCGGGAGTTGCTCCCTTATCCGTCATTCCCGCGCAGGCGGGAACCTCGCAGCCCAACCCACTCCCGTCTGCGCGCAAGCGCAGCGACGCGCGGGGGAGGAGAGCGCCCCGCCCAGCGGTAGCCGGTTGCCAAGACAGCCCTACATCCTCGAATACCCGCTGACCGGCCAGCCGGCCTCGATGCCGGGCCCCCGTCCCTCGTCAATCCAACCGAACTCCTTCAGCAGCTGCTGGCTGTAGCAGACGCGGCCGCTCATTCGCTCCAACGGCTCCGTCGCAAGGAGCAGCACCGCCCGCGCCAGCACGTTCGGATGCTCGCCGCGCGGGTCGTCGAAGCCCGTAACGAGTTTATGGAAGACGGTGCCCGGAGTCGGAACGATGAGCGACGGCGCCACCGCGGCCACGCCCACCCCGTCCGCGTACACCTCGGCGGCCAGGCCCTGGGAGAAGCGCTCCAGCGCCGCTTTCTCCGCGCCGTAGCAGCTGCTGCCCTTGAGCCGGTGCTCCTCGGCATGAACCCCCTCGTAGGGACCGCGGCCGGGGCCGATGGCCGCGACCGAAGAAATATTGACGATGCGACCGCTCTTACGCGGGAGCATGTCCCCAAGCGCCAGCTGACTGAGGATGAACGGCGCGTGCAGGTTCACCGCCCACGACCGCATCCAGCGGTTCACGGCGTAGTCCTTGATCGGCACGAAGTAAGTGAGCGCCGCGTTGTTGACGAGAACGTCGATAGGACCGTAGGCGGCGCGGGCGGCCTCGACCAGACGCTCGCAGTCCGCAGGCTCCGAGATATTCACAGCGACGGCCGTCGCCTCGTGACCGTCGGCGCGTATGCCCGCAACCGTCGTTTCCAGCGAGCCTTCCAACGGATGATCGCCCTCACTGAGTGTGCGGGCCGCGCAGACCACCCGCCCGCCCTCGGCGGCCAGCACCCGCGCAATCTCCGCGCCGATCCCCCGGCTCGCCCCCGTCACGATGACTGTCTTGCCGTCCAGCTTGCCCACGTTCACCTCCACGCAAACAGGCGCATTGTACGGGGCAGAGGGGACGACTGTCGGCAGGAAGGCAACCATCCCCTCCTCCTTCACTCCCCTCCTTTCCGCCATTCCCGCGAACACGGGAAACCAGGAATCGCCGCCCCTTGCCCCAAGGAGCGTGCCTATCGGCCCACCCTAAACCCCCTCTCCCGTCTGCGGGTATGCGTGGGATGCAGTAGCACGGGTTCGTCCTCCACAGGGATGGCCAGCGTGATGTTCACGTTGTTGTCGCGGTCGATCACGACCTCGTCCACGATCGTCTGCAGGACATCCTTACGCTGGGCCGGAGACAGATCGCCCGCCACGGCCTTCGTCTCCAGCGGATCATGGCTCACCGCTGCTCGCACAGCCCGTCCAGCACGGCCTTGAGGCCAGGCGTGATCATGGCCGGGACGAAACCGGCGTAGCCGATGCCGTCGTCGTCGGTGACGGTGAGGGTGACGAAGCCGGAGCTGCCACCTGCCGGCCCGGAAGCCGGGTCTCGCGGTACGCGGACCGCCCTGGTTGTGAAGCGAGCGATTCTCATGGCAAAGGCGCGGCTTCCTCATCGTAGTGATCCTGGGCATCCGGCTCTCGCATCAGCATTCCCGCACGCCGATGACCTCAAGCCGGATGCCCAGCGTATCGGCGATGCCATTCGCCACCGCCTCATGATCGAAGCCGGCGGGTACCGCGAGCGCGTTCCTGTTGTGGTCGACGACGCTGAGGCCCGTCTGGATCTTGCAGTCTTCAGGCCTGGGACCCACAGCGAGCCGGTAGTCTCTGAACGAGACCCTTTCGACGTCGTCCACAGCGAGCCCTTCGGCCGTCTTCCAATACAGCCAGCGCGTCTCCACGGCAACGCGCTCCGCAGGCTCATCGATGACGACGCTGACAGTCGATGGAAACAGGATGAGCAAGGAGAGACCGGCAAGGGTGAGCGCTATGCCGCCGATGCGCCACAGGCGGCTGGCAAGCAGCGGCTCACGGGCCGGAAAGACCTGACTGCTGCTTGCCACGAGCGCGAGCCCGGCGGCGCCGAGTACGAACCCGACGCCGGCCGTGATCCAGACCTCCAGGGCGCGGCCGTCCGTGTTCGCGAACACGGTGACGCCGGCGCTGGAACCTCTGGCGAACGCGTCGAAGAGAAGGTTCTGCCAGGCGAGCGCCCAGGCTACGTTCCACCCAGTAATCAGTGCGATGCCTGGGAGCCATATGCGCAGGAACATGCCCAATCGACGTGTTATGGGCTGGGCAGTCTGGGGACCTGACCCGCTGCGCTGGTCATTCCGATTCTGGCAGCGGTAGTAGCTCTCCTGCACCCTCGCAGTGCGCCGCATCCCGATCGAGGCCGCAAAGGACCCAGTCAGCGCTCGCCAAGACTTGCCCCGTCTCCAGGTCCGAGAGTTCAACGGTAATCGGCCCGGAGGTTGCTGTCATCTCGGTGCTCAAGAAATCCCGTCCCTCCCGGCCATCCACCACCAGAGCGCCGGCGAACGATCCCGTCTCGTCGGCCTGGGGCAGAGCGAGGCCGGCGAGCGTGGGAGTGGCCTTCTTGCCGCGGACATCGAAGGACAGCTCGAACCACTGGCCCGGCTGGAGACCCGATGCATAGACCCAGATGCCGCTGTCGCGCGCTCGCCCGTCAGGCCATAGGAGAACGGGCGGGTCGATCCTGAGCTCCCCCAGCGGGTACGGCGTCGCTGTCGGCGGAACGGTCGGCGTCGGAGTCGCAGTCGGCGTCGGAGTCGCAGTCGGCTCCGACGAGCAAGCGCCAATCACGCCCCAGGCGGCAAGCAACGATATGGTCAAGACTATCGTTCCGAGTCGAGTCAAGCTCTTCATTTGGTTACTCCTCTGTGATGTCACATCGACCGTCCAACGGGAACGATGGCGGGCGCCGGGGTCGCGCGCGCCTCGCCGGCCGCACGCATGCTGTGCCGCACGCCGAGGCGCAGGCCTATCGTCCTCACCGCGAGCGCCCCGGCCACTGAGATTATGACGATGAAGATGCTGATGATGCTCGCAACCTCGCGCCCTTCGCCGCCTTGTCCCGCCTGAATCAGCGCAAGGATGGAGAGCGTCCAGGTATCGCGGGAGGCGAGCAGAATGACCGAGCTGGTCGCCGTAGCGGCTGCGGTGAAGTTCATCACCGCCAAGAGAATGAGCATGGGCATGAGCAGCGGGATCCAGATCTTGAAGTACGTCCGGACCCACCCAGCCCCGGCAACCCGCGCGGCGTCCTCCATATCCTGCCCAACCTGGACAAAGATGCCCTTCATGATGTTAACGCCCGTGGTATTCCCCGAAATGATCACGACGAGGAACAGGATCCAGATGGTGCCGTAGAGCAGGTTCAGCCCGGGGGTGCCAAGGACCACCAACAGCAGCCCCAGCCCGGAGAGTATGCCCGGGATCGCTCCGGAACCCCAGATGATCATATCCAACACCGTACGTCCCGGCAGGCGCGTCCGCACCATGATGTAGGCGAGAAGCGAGAAGAGGAGCGGACTCCCGACGGCGGCCATGAAGCCGAGCATGAGGGTGGTCCTTAGCGCTGAAAGGAACGCCTTGTCGCCCAGCACCAACGTCCAGTGGTCTAGGGTGAAGCCCAGCTGGAAGTATCCGATCCTATTCATGAGGCCCGCGACGAACAGCACCACGACGGGCATGATCGTGAGCAGCAGCAGCAGCGCGCCGATGAGGACGAACAAGACCTGGTTCCAGGGGCCCAGGTCGATGAGGCCGGCCCTGAAGCTCCCCGTGATGGTCGTATACCGGCGCCGCTGGAGGATCCAGCGCTGGAGCGGGATGATGAAAGCAATGACGATTAACGTCAGGCTCGCCAGCGCGGTCGCCTCGCCATAGTTGGGAATCTCGGTGCGCACGAGCGCAAAGATCTTGGTGGAGTAGACGAAGAACCCGATGGGCAGCCCGAGGAGCCACTCGGTCTCGAAGGACTGGAAGACGCGGAGCAGTTGCAAAGCGAAGATGAGCGTGATGGGGGAGATCATCAAGGGCAGCGTGACGCGAAGCATGGTGCGAATGTTGTTGGCGCCGCCAATGCGCGCGGCCTCCTCCATAGCGGCGTCCATGTTCCGGAAGGCCGGCGTAAGCAGCATGACCTTGACGGCGATGCCGTTGCCCATCAGGCCGACCCATACGATGCCGGCAACGCTGAAGATGTTGAACGGTCCCTGCTCGATGAACGGGAGCTTGACGAGCGCCTGGTTGATGAAACCGGTGGACGGGTCCAACAGCGTCATCCACGCGATGGTTACGGGAAGTCCCGGCACCATGTAGGCGATCCAGAACATGAATTCCAGCGTGTGGCTGAAGGGGATCCGCGTCCGCGCAAGCACCCACGAGATGGCTATCCCAATGGGAAAACTAATCAGGACCGTCAGACCCCAGATTAGCAGCGAGTTCAGTATGGGCCGTAGCAACCTGCTGGGCTCTTCGTACGCTGATCGCCAGTGGTCCAGACCCCAGCGACGCGGCTCGACGAACATGTCATCGACCGCGTTGAAGCTATTGATCAGCAGGATGAGAATCGGCCAGATCAGGTAGAAGCCCAGCAGCAGCAGCACGACCGCCATGACGAAGTGGCCCGTGCCGGGCCGGAATCGCGGGCGGCTACGAGCCAGGCCGACGCGCCCCACAGCTCTGTCCACCATCGCTGATCTCCTAGACTGCGCCGTCCAAGCCGGCTGACCGGCTGACCGGCTGACCGAATCCCGCCTGAGCTTCAGACCATCGCAGCCAACGACCTCCTCAGCCGCCCCACCAGCAACCGATCACTTCCGCCACGACGAGCGTCGGCCTGGGTGGGGGCCTCCTTAGAGCCTATAAAGGCTCGCCGCACTGTTCCACAGAATCTGCTTCGTGTCCTCCTCGGAGACGCCGCGGAAGCAGCGCTCGATGGTCTCCTGCGTCCCTGGCCACGTGGACGTCGTCAGCGGGAGATTGGTGGACCACAGAACGCGGTCCATTCCGATATATGGGGCGAACCCGGCCACGGCGTCGAACCACGAGGTGAAGTAGCACTGGCGATGAAACATCTGAGAGGGGGTCAGCTCGTATCCCTCACGTTCAAGGCCATCGTGCTCGAACTGATGGTCGGCCCACTCCAGGTAGAGCATGCCCCAGCTCAGCGCACTCTCCGCCAAGATCACGCGCAGCTTCGGGTGCCGGAGTAGCATCCGCGAGAACAGAAGCAAGGAAAGGACGAACACGCTGGAGACGGGCTTCGTCACCGCGTCGAGAGCTTCGGCCAGGACGGGCGCCATCGCCGAGGACCCGGGGTATTGCAACCCGGGCGCCGATCCAGAATGGAGGCACAGGGGCACGTCCAGCTCCTCGCAGGCGGCCCATACCGCGTCGTACTCGGGGCCGGCCACGTGGGGGACGTCGCGCAGGTCCATCGGCACCGCGGGGAAGACGACGCCGCGGTGCCCCATCTCGACGGCCCGGCGGATCTCCGCCACCGTTGCCTCGGGCGGCCAGATGGGGACGATGCACTGCGGGATGAAACGGTCGCTTGCGCCCGCCCACTCCTCGATCAGCCAGTCGTTGTAGGCCTGCACACAGGCGAACTCGAGCTCGGAGTCCCGCAGCCTCCCGAACGCCTCTCCGGCCATCCCTGCCACGGTCGGGAAGAGCACCGAATAGTCGACGCCCGCAGCGTCCATGACTTTGAGCCGCTCGGACGGCTCATACGCCGCTGGCGGGACCTCTTCCCATCGGGCCGGCTCGGTGTTGCGGTCGGGCATCAAGGCGCCCGCCCGGGCAGCATGCCCGCCAAGGAGTACCTGCCCGTCGACCATCCACTGTTCCGCGCCTTCGGGAGTCCGCGCCAGGTGTGGAACGCGGTCACCCCACCGGTTCTTGGAGAGCCGGGCGGACCAGAGGTTCGGTGGCTCTTGGACGTGGTCGTCCGTGCTGATCAGCGGGTATCTCGGCGCCAAGGAAACCTCCCAGCAATGGTCCCCTATGCGGGGACCGTTTCCTTGATCTGGTACACACGAAGGGCGTTCTCGTAGAGCAGCTTCCGCCGGTCGTCTTCAGGCACCCCCTCAAGCACCTTCTCGACCGCATCCCAGGAGTTGGGGTAGTACGAGGCCACATGCGGGTAGTCCGCTTCCCACATGAGGTTGGCGACGCCAATCTCATCGCGGAGCTTGATGCCCTCCGACTCGAACCAGAAGTTCACGTAGACCTGCCGGTGCACGATGTCGCTGGGACGGGTGCTCATGCCCTCGGTCCATAGATGGCGGCGCTCCCATTCGTGGTCGCATGCCGCTATTACGTAGTTGAGCCCGCCGATTCCGGCCTCCGCAAACGCAATCTTGAGGCGGGGGAAGCGCTCTGTCACCCCCGAAAAGATGAGCTGCGGCATGATCTGCGCAGGCGTGACCGCCGACGTGCTGGTGGACGCCGAGTGGGCCTGACGCGGCGAGTAGCCGCTCCACTCCTTGGAACTCCTCCCCGCGTTGATTCCCGCCGAGCCGTGGAAGTGGACTGGCATGCCCAGCTCCTGGCACACATCCCAGACCGGGTCCCAATAGGGGTCGGCGATGTGGGGAAGCGACCCCGGCGTCCGTCCGGGGAAGTTGATCCCGCGGTGGCCGTCCTCCACCGCCCGTTGGATCTCGCCCGCCATGGTCTGCGGGCTGCTCAAGAACGGGAGCGCCGCGAGGGGCAGGTACCGGTCGCTTACGCGTACCCAGTCGGAGAGGATGTCATTGTAAGCCCGTACGGCGTCCAGCTCATAATCTACGTCCTTATGTTGGTAGTAGCTGCCTCCCGGCGGGTTGGGAAAGAGCACCTCTGCGTCAACCCCGTCGATATCAAGGGCCTTGAGCCGCTCGTGGGGGTCGTAGGCCATCTTGGGCACTTCCTCCCACCGATTGGGCCAGTGCGGGAACGGGTCGCCCATCACAGCGGGGCAGTTGCAGACCTGGCCGCGCGGAGGGTCGTCGTAGATGGCCCAGCCGTCAACGCGTTCCCCATCGTGCTCGTACTCCGCGACGTGCGGGATGCGGTCTCCCCACTTGCCGACCGACATCCTTGACGTGAAGTCCTCACGGTCGAAGGCCGCATGCGAGTCGGCGCTGATGAGTCCGAACTTGATCTCCATCGTGCTCCTTTACGTGCCCAGGATCGGCTGGCTTCCTACGTACCAGTTAGTTACGCACCTCTCCTGCCCAGCCCGTCTCCTCGAGGAATGTGTTGACGATGAATTGTCGTGCGGCCTCCTGTTCCTCGCCGCTGTACTTGGGGTCGCCGTCTCGGAACACGTATTTCTTTCCGGGCGTACGCGCATAGGACGGGTCGACGTTGCCGATCGGGACGTCGTTCCTGAGCGACGTCCGCGTGATACCGGGCTCAATCGCATTGATGCGCGTCTGCACGTCTTGAGAGAGCCACCAGTTCACGAACACCTTCTGTGCGTTCGGGTTGGGACCACCTTCAAAGGCCACTATGCAGCAACCCGACCCGCGGGCTTCCATCCAGCCCGTTTCCGACTGCAAGTCTCGCGAGTTGATGGGGAGACCCGCCTCCTTCAGCTCCAGCAAGTCGCCTGATGGAGACCCTCCGCTCGTGGTGACCTGGACCGGGTAGACCCCTTGCGCCAACCAGTCGTCCACGAGCCTGTCGTCGTCCGTGAATGTCGCCAGCCCCTTATTGAAGTAGGCCGTGATCCACTCCGGCCCTAGCTCCGGCATGAAATAGGCCCGAATCATCCCGCCGAGCCGACCTGGGTCGTGCCAGGACCGGTCGCCGAGCAGCCCTCTCCACTTCGGGTCCTGAACGAACTCCCACAGGTCGTTTACGGCGCCTGCTTCCTCTTCGCTGACCTTGTCGGTGTTGTACCAGAACCGGTATCCGTCGTTCACGCGCGCCGCATAGATGAACGAGTGGTCTCCGGCTCCTTCGACGAACCAGTCAGCGAACCAGAACTGACCGTCGTGCCAGATTGACTCGTCCGCCACCGCTGGGTCAATCAGCAAGGATGGGATGGAGACGGTCGACCCCGCGGGCACGAGTCTCCGGGAGGTTGAAGCGACGCTGATCAGGCCGATGTCGACCAGCTTCTTTCCGGCTTGCCGCTCCGCCAGGACCCGGTCTGCCAGGTAGGCGCCCCTTCCCGTCTGGGCCTTGTACTCGACGTCGAATGTGGCCTGGAAAAGGTCCAGCAAATCGCGGTACTCACCCAAGGGACCGACCGACATCAGCAGCTCGCCCTCTTCTTGGGCAGCGGCGACCAGCTGCGCCCACTCCTGCTCGAAGGTCGGTTCCGCCGTTGGCTGCTCCTCCGGCGGCTGTTCCGGGACAGGCGTGGCCGTAGGGTCGTCGCTACCGCACGCAGCGGCCGTCAAGACGAAGAAGGAGAGGAGGGATGCGCCTATGGCCAGACGCATCGTTCCCCAAATGACGTGGCCCGGCCAACCCTTTCTATCATGCTGACCCTTGTCTTCCGAGCGAATGGCAAGCATGGTCGCCTCCTTCAGTCGGTCGGTCGTATACGATGCTATGGCCAGACAACTTCGATGTCAACGCGGCGTCTCATGGCGGAAAGTGGACAGAACGCGGCGTCTCATGGCGGAAAGTGGACAGAATTCGTAATGCGGCCAGCCCGACTAAGAACCCGGGAGCGCGGCGGCCTGCTGGTCGAAAAAGCTCATGTAGTCGAGCTGGGTGGGAGTGACGCCCATCTGATGGGCGAACAGCATCATCGCTTCCAGAGTGCGCACGTTGTTTTGGATGTTGTAGGCCCAGTAATCGTCTCCCATGAGCGCGCGCTGGTCGTCGATGAAAGAGGCAACCCACGAAATCGCCAGGATTTCCGGATCCGTCCCGTAGAGCCGGTCGAAGGCGACGTCGCGGGCGTGACGATAGGCTTTCAACAGGGCTATCGGCGCCTCTGGATGGTGGTAGACGAACTCCTGAGTCAGAGAGGCAACGTGGCTGATCGGGAAGATGCCCGTCCGCTTCCAGTAGTCCTGCTCCTCCGTCCTATAGTTAGGGAAGAGCCGGCGGACTCGCGGGTCCCTCCGGCTGATCGATGGCAAAACGTTCGGTTCGATGACCGCGTCGAGATCCCCCTCAACCAGCATGGCGTCGAGCTTCACGTCGAGGGGTCCTGTGATTCCTGCCAGGCTCTCGACCTCGATGCCGGGACCCCAGCTCTTCGCCGAAGCGCCTCCCATCACCCAATGGACCTTGGTGAAATCGACCCCGTAGTGGTTCAGCAGAGCGCCCCGTGCCCAGATGCCGGCGGTGCCGCTGACGTAGACACGCTTGCCCTCCAGGTCCTTCGGAGACTCGATCCCCGCCCTGCCGTTCACGAAGATATAGGACAAACGAAACTTGCGGTTGGGGAATGCGGGAATCGACACGAACGGGTGATCGCCCTTCCCCTTGGTCTGCATGAGCCCGCCGAGGCTGGCGTCCCACGCGTCGATGTGCTCCCAGCCGCGATAGTCGGAAATCTCGAGATCGAAGCCCTCAACCTTCACCGTGCCATCGACGAACGGCCGGTTGGTGTCGATCTCGGGTTCTCGGAGGCCTAGGCGAAGCTTGGGGTTGGCCATTTTGATCTCCCTAGGCGCCCATCGTGAGCCGTGCCGCCGGCTTCGCAATTACGGGCGGGGTTGGCGTCGGCGGCAGTATACAGCCGGGGCGTGTTGCTCCGGCTCATCGGCTCGATCAGGGCTTCCGGTTGCCCAACCGACGGTTTGACTCGCAAGAATGATGGGAGCATGCTGCCAGCGCCACAATGGCGCATGTGAGGAGGCAGCCATGGATCTGGACCACACGGTCGTCCCGGTCAAGGACAAGGAAGAGGCGAGCAAGCTCATGGCGCGCGTGATGGGCTGGGAGTTTCTGGGCGTCCGCGGCTCTCAAGGACACGTTCGGGTGAACGACACGCTGGTGATGCGGTTCGACGACAAGGGGTCGGACAGCGAACACAGAAGCCAGCACTTCGCGTTCTGCGTCGGGGCCGAGGAGTTCGACGCGATCCTCGAGCGCATCGTCGCTGAAGGCCTGAAGTACGGCACGAGCAGCCGTGACTTGAACATGCAGACGAACGAGCTGAACGGTGGCCGCCGGACCTTTTTCACCGACCCCGACGGACACAGCTTCGAACTGATGACCGCCGCGTCGCCACCGGGTCTTGACTGACCGGCACACCAAGTCCTCCTAAGGGAGTCAGGGAAGAGCGGAGGCAGCAATGGCGACCAATATTGCGGACATCGACGCGCTCAAGACGTACCTCGAGGAGAAGGACCTCACCCTCGTGATGGACCGGCAACAGGAAGGCAGCCGGGCGAAGGTGCTGATGCCGCACCAATGGAAGTGGGAGGATATCGAGCCTGCCGTTGTGGCGTCGGGAGAGCTGGTCCGCCTGGCTGAGAGTTTCGATGATAAGGACGGCGTCCTTCGGCGCGACACCCATTTCCACAACCCCAGGAACTCGCCGAACGCGAACTTCCCGCTGCGCTTGGGCATCCAATACGTCGGGCCCGGCGAGCAGGCGATCTCCCACCGCCACAGCGCCCAAGCCACGCGGTTCGTCATCAAGGGCGCGCCGGACGCCTATACGCTGGTGAACGGTGAGCCGTTCCCGCTGAACGACGGCGACCTCGTCATCACGCCCCACCTCAACTTCCACGGCCACATCAACAACTCGGACACCTACGTGCTGTGGCTCGACGGCCTGCACGGCGCGGGGGTCGGAGCGACGTTCACCGAGGAGTGGCCGGAGGTGAAGGAGGACTTGGAGATCGACCGGGTCAGCGAGTCGGATCTGATCTGGGGGAGCAATCTCGGCATCCCCGGTCCCCGCGGCGCGGCGCGGCCCTACCGCGAGATCGTCCATCCGGCGGGGCCTCAGGTCAAGAACGACGAGTCCAACCTGCATCCGCCCGGGTTCCGGTACGCCTGGGACCAGACCTCGGCGGCGCTGGGAAGGATGAAGCAGAAGGAGGGTGAGCCGGACCCCTTCGACTGCTACACCCTGACGTTCAGGAACCCGCTGACCGGCGGTCCGACTCTCCCCACCGCGGCCTGGGAGATGACGATGTTGACCCCCAACTTCAAGGGCCGCGACCACCGGCACAACAGCTCGGTGATCTACTACTGCTTCGAGGGCAGCGGAGTGCTCGTCGTCGAAGGCGAGCGGTTCGAGTGGTCCAAGGGCGACTTCATCGAGCTTCCCGCGTGGATGGCCCACCACCACGAGAACCCGAACTGGGAAGACGCGTTCATCGCCGGCTGGACCGATTGGCCCCTCCAGCGGCTCACGGGCAACTTCTACTACGAGGAGCTCTAGGCCGGGGACACGGCGTCGGTCTAGAGCGCGTTGCCCCGCATACGACGTAGTCCTATAGTCCGGGTGACGTATTCGGGCGGCGAGGAGTTTACCGATGTCATACGTAGCATCTGATCTGCACGGGATATGCGGCATGATGCCGGCATTCGCCACCGCCGACGCCGGCGACATGACGTCGACCGCGACCGTCGACGTCGCCAACCTCCAGGAGGGCCTCGACCGGGCCATCAAGGACGGCGTGCACATGTTCGCCACCACGGGGACGTTCGGCCAGGTGTGGAACCTGCTCGAGGACGAGTGGCGCACGCTGGTCACCGCCAGCATCGAGGCCGTGGACGACCGCGTCCCGCTGATGCTCGGCGTTACGGCGGCGAACCCGCGCCTCGTCGTCCAGAAGATGAACTTCGTGCGCGATGCGGGCGGCCAGGGCGTCTTGTTGGGCGTGCCGTACTACTACAAGCTGCCGGTCCGCGACGTGGTGGCCTTCTACCAGCGGATCTCGGAGCTGTTCCCGGACCTGTCCATCATGATCTATCACAACCCCACGAACCACCGCGTCCACATCCCCGTGGCGGCGTTCGAGGAACTCGTCAAGCTCCCGAATATCGTGGCGATGAAGGACAGCCACCGCAACCCGACGGAGTTCCAGCGGCTGCACGACATCATCCACGGCAAGATCGCTCACTTCTGCAACCAGACGCAGCTCTACCCCTACTACATGATGGGCGCCTCAGGCTGCTGGTCGCACGCGATCTGGTCGGGGCCGTGGCCCGTTCTCGCGGCCTACAACGCCGTGGCCGACGGCGACAACCAGAAGGCCGCGGCGATCCTCGCCGACATGAGCGCGGGCCGGGGCGGCGGCGATGGCGACGGTGGGCGCGCGGGCCACGAGTCCTACGAGTACGCCGGGTACATCAACATGGGCGCGCCGCGGCCGCCTTTCTCGTGGGTCTGCGAGGACCCCGAGGAAGGCCCGAAGAACGAGGCCAAGGCGCGCAAGCAGGCCGAGCGCTGGCTGGCGCTCTGCGAGAAGTACCGCCCCGAGGTGGAGGCGAAGCGAGCCGTGGGCGTCTAGCCCCCTCATTCGCGGACAGTCAGCCCACCCCGCGTACGAGCGCAAGCCCAGACCACGGGGTGAGCGTCGCTTCGGGCTCGTGCGGCGTCGGTCGGCTAGCGTGTGCGGACGAACTTTTGGAGCCGCGCGCCCTGCAAGACTTCGGAGACATACATCGAACCCTGGGAGTCGACGTGGATGCCGTGCGGCGCCGTGAATTTCCCGGGGTCGTGGCTAGCCTGTCCTCCCCATCGCCAGAGGACGTTCCCCTGGAGATCGAGGATGCTCACTCGGGCGCCCAACTCGGCCACGTACATGACGTCTTCGTTGTCGATGTAGACCTTGCAAGGCTGTAGGAAGCCCGACCAGGTGTCGAGGTGCTCACCATTGGGGGTGAAGATCTGGATGCGGTTGTTGGCCCGGTCGCAGACGTAGACCTTGTCCTTGTGCTCCCAGACAGCGTGAACCAGACTGAATTGGCCCGGACCATCACCCGGCTCGCCCCACGAAAGGAGCAGCTCGCCATCCGCACTGTATTTGTGGACGCGGGAGTTGCGGTAGCCGTCGGAAACGTAGAACTCCCCATTGGGAGACAGGCCTACGTTGGTTGGATGGTGAAAGGGGGGCCCTGCGTACTTCACAGTCGGGCTCTGCTCGGTATAACCCGTGTCCGAAGGCTTCCCGCGATCGCCCAGGGTGAAGACATGCCGCCCGTCCCCGGTGAACTTGAGAACGAGCTGGGAGCCGCGGTCGGTGAGATAGACCATGTCGTCGGGACCTATGCAGATGCCGTGAGCGTCCTCGAAGATGCCGTAGCCCCACGAGTGCAGCAGCTTGCCGGAGCTGTCGTAGATCCGGTAGGGCGGATTGACGCCGCGGGTGAAGACGTGGACGCGGTCCTGCGAATCGACGGCAACGTCGCCCACCAGACCCCAGATCCAGTTCGGTTTGAGCTCTCCCCAATCCGGGACCAGCTCGTAGGTGCGCTCGCCCGCATCGATGCTGACCATTGGCTCCTCCACCGAACTGTTGCCGCAAGTATACGGGCTCCTCGACGCCGCCGAGAAGGAGGATGTGGGGGCTAAGGCAGGTCGGGCGATGTCTCGAAGAGGGCCCGCCGTAGGTTTGCGATTGGCGACGGCTCCAGGCAGCAGATCAAGCTGCTGAAGAATGCGCTTGGACTCGAAGAGATCGTAGGCGAGTTCAACTCGGGCGAGCATATCCCTCCAAAGCTAATCGAACGGTCGGTCCGCCTACTCGGAACTGAGGTCGCCCCGGCGTTCAGGTGACGGTGTTGCAGGCGTCCTCGATCAGGCGCAGGGCCCCGAGCGCTGCGGCCGTTCGCGCTCTCTATGAGATGGGCGTGCGAAGGCTGCCGGCGTGTCGACGTGATCGATTCCACAAGACGATTCCTGACGCATGCCCTGGTAGGCTCCAGCGTCAGCCGCCCGCTGCTTCCTCGAAAGATAGTCCCTCGGAGTGCGGCAGCGGTCGGCGGATCCCTGGGAAGTTCGGGTATGAAGCGTCCGGTGACGGATTAGGGAGCAATGTTAGGGCAACGCGGTGGAATCTCGGAGTAGCGGGTGTGTCAGGAGGCACATTCATCTGAATGGCTAATAATTTGACACCTGTGAATCGACGAACATAGACTCCGCGAGGGTAAGGCGAGTTCGCAGTGCGGCTGCTGGAACGAGAAACCTCTGTGAACTCGGGTCAACGTGCATCACGGCGCCAGGGGGGTTAGAAGCTATGTCTTCGTTGAAGGTTCGTTACGGTCGGAATTGGCTACTCATCTCGATGGGTTGTCTGATGCTAAGTTTGCTGCTTGGTTGTGGAAGTGACCCAACTCCGACCCCGCCACCAACGGCCACCCCCGTTCCGGTGGCTACCGCCACTCCAGTCCCCACTCCTACGCCATCGCCGCTCGACGAGTTGATTGCTGCCGCCGTTGAAGAAGGAGAGCTTAATGTTCTTGGGAGCGGTGATTGGCATTCAGCCGCATTTATCTCAGAAGTTCAGGACGCTGTGAACGCCAAGTATGGCATCAACATCGCGATAAACACTTCGCCCGGGCCCTCCGGATCGCAGTTGCTCCCCACCCTGATATCGGAGTACGAGGCTGGCCGGCCCGCATCAACCGATCTGTTTACGGGGGCGTCCGCGCGGCAAGGACTCGGTCTCCACCAGGCTGGAGCAGCTGAACTTGTCGACTGGAAAGCTTACGCACCCTACCTTACGGACGTCGAAATAGGCCCCGAGGGTTGCTGTGTCGTCGTCGGTGGAACTATCCATGGTATGGGCTACAACAAGGACCTGATCAGCGAAGACGAACTACCCGTAGTGTTCGATGATTTCGCCAACCCCAAATACTCAGGAATGATTGCAACGACTCCGTATGCGGTTGGATGGATCGAAGCCTCGATTGTGCTTGGGAACGAACAAGCCCTCGACACCATTCGAACGATGACCTCCAACGGCGCGATTGCAGGACTCATCGGCTGTGGACAGGAAGAGCGTGTTGCGACCGGCGAGTTTGCATTTATGGCGTTCAGCTGTGGCCAGATCAGTTGGGACCGCCTGGCTGAGAAGGGAGCGAACGTTGCTTACACGACCCTCGGGGAATTCGTTAGCGGCACCGCGGTCGATGCAACGATACCCAAGAACAGCGAACACCCCAACCTGGCGAAGCTCGTGGCGGTTTTCCTGACCACGGATGAGGGGCAAGACATCATCGAAAGGCATTCCGGGACGCCGTCCCGGTTCCGCCCTAACACTTTCACCGCCAACGAGATAGCACGGCTGGAGGCTGAGGGCGCGACTGTGTACTACGGGACTCACGAGAACGTCGAGAAATACTTTGAGAACTACACGTCGTTCGCCTTCGGTCAGATAGTGCCACTACTTCGTGGCCAGTGATGCGGGAGGGAGACTGTGCCTAGCCAACGCGCGTCGGATGCGAACGCGATTCATGACAGATGGGCATCAAGCGCCCAGCGAGGGGGCGCATGAGCGATAGCTACATCATCGGCGTCGACATTGGCGGCACCTTTACTGACTGTGTTGCCGTAGATGATGAAGGGACCCTGACGCTGGGGAAGGTTTCGTCCACCCCATCTGATTTTGCCGTCGGAGTGTTGGAAGCGGTCCGTAGCGTGGCGCTTGCTCTGGGGATGAAAGGCGAAGAGGAGCTTTTGGGCGCCACGCGGCTCTTCTATCATGCGTCCACGGTGGCGGACAATGCTCTGATCACCCGTAGCGGAGCGAAGACGGGCATAATCGCCACGAAGGGCTTTGGGGACGCCTTCTTGATGATGCGAGGCGGCATCACGCTGGGCCTTCCTGAGGAGGAGGCGGCCCACGAGGCAGCTCTGAGAAAGCCCGATCCCTTTGTGCCGAGAAGCCTCATTAGGGAAGTAACGGAGCGGGTTGATTACAGCGGAGCCGTCTTAGTCAAACTCAAAATGGAGGAAGCGCGACAAGCGGTCAAGGGATTGGTCAACGAGGGAGTGGAGTCGATTGCCGTCAGCCTTCTTTGGTCAATCTCAAACGGCGCTCACGAGAGAGAGATAGCGGACATGGTCCGGCGTGAATATCCCAGCGTGTCCGTCAGCCTTTCGAGCGAGACCGCTCCCTTCGCCGGTGAGTACGAGCGAACGGCTACGACCGTGGTGAACGCCTACATCGGCCCGACAATCACCAAGTATCTAGCGAACCTCCGGCATCTACTTCGAGAGAAGGGACTCGAGCATGGGCTGTTGATCATGCAGGCGTATGGCGGCGTCCTAGGCGTTGAAGACGCGGGTAAGCGGGCTGTCGGCAGCATAGAGGCCGGCCCTGCCGCCGGAGTTTCCGCCTGCCAGTTCATCGGCGAACGCCTCGACTGCCCCAATATCGTGGCCGCAGACATGGGAGGGACTACCTTCAAGGTCGGCATAGTGCGAGACGGGGCGATGGAACGCGACTACGCGCCGGTGTTCATGCGGTATCGACTCTTGTCGCCTAAAATCTGGGTAGAGTCGATCGGCTCCGGGGGCGGGAGCATCGCCTGGATAGATTCCGACACGGGACTATTGAAAGTCGGCCCACGCGGCGCCGGCGCCAGCCCTGGACCTGTGTGTTATCAGCAAGGCGGAACCGAGCCTACGGTTACGGATGCTGACTTGGTGCTGGGCTACTTGAACGACGGTTACTTCCTGGGCGGGCAGATGAAGCTCGACAGGGCGGCGGCCGAAAGGGCGCTCTCCGAGAAGATCGCCAAGCCACTTGGGATGAGCGTGACCGAAGCGGCGAGCGCCATTAGCCGCATCGTCAACTCGCAGATGAGCGACTTGATCCGCAACGCCACCATTCGACGAGGCCACGACCCCAGAAACGACGTGCTGTTCGCATTTGGCGGAGCTGGACCCGTACATGCTAGCCGGTACGCTGCGGAGCTTGGCATTCGAGAGGTTGTGGTCCCAGCGACCGCGTCGGTCCACGGCGCGGTGGGCCTGGTGGCGTCCAACGTCGTGTATGAAGAGGGCGCAACTGACAGGATGGAAGTGCCCGTAGCGACCGACCGCATCAACGAAACGTTCGCTCCTCTCATGAAGAAGGTCCAATCCGAATTGGCGGCTGCCGGCTTTGATCTAAAGGACACTCAAATAGTTCGTAGTGTCGCGATGAAATACCGCTATCAGGTGCATGAGCTGACCATCCCACTTCCCCCCGGATCGGATCTGCTAACGGCAGAGGACCTGAAGCTACTGTACGAGCGGTTTGACGAGACGTACGAGGCGATGTACGGCAAAGGCTCGGCATACCGTGCGGCTGGACAAGAAATCGCCGCGCTACGCGTGCGAGGGATTGGGCTCCTCCCTAAGCCGCGCATCGAGAGCATATCTGCCCAGAAGGTCTCAACCGCGCGAGGGGCGACGCTCGATACAGCTAGGAAAGGACAACGCTCCGCGTATTTCGAAGAAGAGAGAGGGTTCATTCCGACCGATATCTATGACTACGGGGAACTCAGTCCGGATACAAGGATCGAAGGCCCTGCAATCATTGAGACTCCAATCACAACGGTCGTTGTCAATCCGGGCGATCGAGCCATTCTGGACGAGTACGCCAATCTACGCATGGCAATAAGGGCTCGATCTAAGTAGGGGGCAAACATGACTCAAGCTCCGGCAGTTGATCCAGTGACCGTAGAGATCTTGTCTCACCGTCTCCACCAGATCGCCAAAGAGATGGGCTCTACGCTGGAGTTAGTAGGCGGAACCGTCAATACCACGCAAATGCACGACTATATGGCTTCGCTCTATCGCGCCAATGGAGAGATCCTCGCTACTGGCGAATCTATGCCTTGGCACGTAGCCTGCGCGGGCTTTACCGTGAAGAAGATTATTGAGCGTTTCGGCGATGATATCAATCCTGATGACATCTTCTTGCTAAACGACCCGTATGTTTCTGCGATCCATCAGTCGGATGTCTATATTGTCTCACCGATACATTATGAGGGAGATCTTGTCGGATGGAGCGCGTCTTTCGTCCATGTTATGGACATTGGCGCAATGACTCCCGGGGGAGAAACACCGGCGGCAACGGAGATCACCCAAGAGGGCCTTCGCATACCGGGCATCAAGCTGATCGACCGAGGCAAGATTCGCGAAGATGTCTTTGACTCAATTATCAACATGACCAGGCAACCTCAGATGGTCGCGTTGGATATCAACTGTCAAATCGCGGGGAACAATGTTGCGAAGCGTCGGATCCAGGAACTTTACGAACGTTTCGGAACGGAACTCATGCAGGCTGTGTCCTCCGAGATGATTAAGGGTTCCGAGCAAGTGCTTCGGCGCAGGCTATCTAGCATCCCTGACGGCAAGTGGAGCGAAGTTGGCGATGTAGAGTCCGGCGAGAACCATTGGCGAATGATGGTGACGCTAGAGAAGCGTGGCGAGGAACTACTCTTTGATTTCACGGGCACGGGTGAACAGGCGTCGACGGGAATCAATCTTCCCTATCATGCCACCTTTGGTTGCTGCTTCGACGGCATCGTTTCGACCATTGCGTACGACCTTCCTAAGAACCACGGGCTCTTTAAGCCGATCAATATGGTGGTCCCAGAAGGCACGCTCCTGAACGTGACCTACCCTGCGCCGGTGTCCCTCAACACGACCTCCGGGGGCGCCATGGCCAAGTTTCTCGTGCATTCCGCCCTCATTCAAATGCTATCGGGAAGCGAGGAGTGGCGGCATGAGGTCATTGCTCCGAGCCTCGGCGGACGCCTAGGCCGCACGGCCGGCGTCAATCAGCATGGCGTCTACTACGCGTCGAGCCTGGCCCAGCCCGCCCTAAGCGGCAGCGGCGCTATCGATGGAGCCGATGGCGTGGATTCGTCAGCCCTCACGTACCTGATCGCGCCGAATATCGAATGGATGGAAGCGAACGCGCCATTGCTCTTCTTGTTCAGGCGGCACGCCCAAGATGCCCAAGGCCCAGGCAAGTTCAGGGGTGGGGCAGGAGCGGAGATGGCCTTCACCATCTATAACGCCCCAGAGAAGAAGCTGCACGGTGTGGCATTCGGGGTTGCAGGGCTCCGCAACGGCGGGCGTGGGATATTCGGCGGGTACCCTGCCTCGCCCAGCGTTCTCGTCCACCTGCATGACACGGAGGTGCGCGACCACCTAAGTAAGAACGAGCTTCCACAGAATATCGAGGATCTCAACGGCGAAGCCGAGCTATTGGGGTACTGCACCTTCGACCTGAAGGAGGATGACGTCCTGTATTACATGCTAAGGCAGGGAGGAGGGTTCGGGGACCCGCTCGATCGCGACCCGGAGCTAATCGAGAAGGACCTAGCCGATCGTTTTGTCTCTCCGGGAACCGCGCGAGAAGTCTATGGAGCGGTTCTGGACAAGGATGACCCGAACACCGTGGACAGGGTCGCGACCGAGGAGCTTCGTCGGGACCTCCGCGCCAAGAGATTGATGGCATCCCAATGACACGTCCTCTT
Organism: Dehalococcoidia bacterium; assembly: GCA_965219425.1. Lineage (GTDB taxonomy): Bacteria > Chloroflexota > Dehalococcoidia > Lucifugimonadales > Australimonadaceae > S5-327. The sequence goes on along the minus strand of OZ244741.1, from coordinate 1,311,012 downwards.
CGAGAAAACCTGGTAGTCCTTGAGGAAGACGGCCAGTCGTGGATTCGTTGCGCCAAGTGCTCTCAAGCGTTGAGCCTTGCCGATGAGGACTGGAAGGCAGGTTGTAGGGTCGTCGTGACGTCTCCTACTATCGCTGGCCCGCACCGAGAAGCAATGGTGGGCAAGCTCGCTTTCGAAGAGCGCCATTGCCCTGGCTGCGGAACGCTACTCGATGTGGCCTTCCTGGAGGTATGAAGGATGGCGGATGAGCAAGGCATGGCCGCGCCAGCCCAACAGAATAGACCGTCTCCTATTCCGGTGACGCTGCCAGGCGAAAGCACCGCGGTACTGGTATTGGACATCGGGATGCGCGCCCTCGCCGCGGAAGAGGCAGCGAATAGCCTTCTGGAGCCAGTGTCTGTTCTGCTGGACCGGGCCCGCGACAAGGGTGTCTACGTCGCCTACACCATCATGGTGCAGGATGAAGGCACGCCCATGGGGGCGGTCGCCACTCCTTTGAGAAGACGAGAAGCGGAGCCAGTGCTCTACCCTCTGGGCTACGATAAGCTTCGAAACGGGGAGTTGGCCAAGCTCCTTGACGAGCGGGGGATAGAGCACGTCATCGCCGTTGGAGCCTCGACACATCTTTGCGTGCTGTACACATGCACCGCAGCGGCGCGGAATCATGGGTACCATGTGGTCGTACCGCTGGATGGAGTAGCCGCCAAGAATCCATACGAGCATGAGTACTCGTTGCACCAGCTCACGGTGTTGCCTGCGCTTCCGCTCCAAATCGATTTCACGGAGACTGCGCTGATAGAGTTCCAGTGATCTCATCCGCGCACGACCCGAGGACGGATTACGTGCGATGGCAGTAGCGGCCTCATTCCCGATCCGGGCGCTCCCGCGCGGCCTTCTTGATTTCTATCGGCGGACTGGCGGGCAGTGGCCGCTTGTGGGGATCAGCCTGCTGGCGCTGTCCGTCATAGTTGCTCTGCTCGCAGTGATTGTCGCCGTCGCTTTCCAAGACGAAATCGCCTACGGGAAGCTCGGGAGCCTCACTCTCGAAAACTTCCGAACACTATATGGGGATTCGCTGTTTCGCAGCGCGATGGCAAACACTGCAGTGTTTGCATCCGTTACCGTCCTGACCGCTCTTTGCTTCGGTATGCCGATCGCTTGGATCGTTGAGCGCACCGACCTTCCAGGCAGAAGCCTGGTATTCTCGCTACTGGCGATTACGCTGCTCGTGCCAGGATTCTATGTTGCGATGGGTTGGCTGTTCATGCTCCATCCCCGCATCGGCATTCTCAACAAATGGCTGGTTGATATCTTGCCCATCGAGACGGCCCCGATCAATGTGGGCGCGGTGCCGGTGATGGGAATCATCCAGGGCATCGGTCTCGTCCCTCTCGCGTTCATCATGATGGCGCCGGCGTTCCGTAACATGGACCCGGCACTCGAAGAGGGTGCGCAGGTCCACGGCCTGGGGACGATGGCACGGATTCGAAAGATTTCGCTACCACTGCTCACGCCGAGCATCGCAGCTGCAGCGATCTACGTCTTCGCCATCGGTTTCGCCGCCTTTGACATCCCAGCATTCCTCGGGTTGGGGAACAAGACCTTCACGCTGAGCACCTTCATGTACGTGAAGACTCAACCGCTCGATGCCCTTCCCGACTATGGTGTGGTTGGGTCTATCGCATTCAGCATGATGTTGTTTGCGCTTGCTCTGACGTGGTGGTATCTGCGAGTGATACGGCAAGGCCACAAGTATCAAGTCATCTCCGGCAGAAACTACAGGCCTACTCGGATACAGCTGGGACGCTGGCGATTCGCCGCTTGGGGATATATCGCCCTCTTGGTGACGCTGTCACTCGTCCTCCCGTTGGTCACGCTGCTCTGGGCGTCGGTGTTGCCATTCTTGATGGTCCCATCGGCTGCTGCGTTTGAAGCGATTACTACGGAGAACTACACCAACATTCCATGGAAGGGTTTCTGGAACGCCATCAAGAACAGCGCGATCCTCATCGTAGCAACACCCACACTGGCCTCACTGGCAGGAATCGCGACTTCATGGATCGTAACAAGGTCCCGCGTCAAGGGCGCATGGGCATTCGACCTGGTCTCATTCCTGCCTCACGTTATACCAAACCTGATATTCGCTGTTGGAGTACTTCTGATAGGCCTGTTCGTAGTGCCTGCTTTCGTGCCATTCTACGGAACAGTGGTCATCGTATTGGTCGTGTACGTTGTTACGACACTGCCATTCGCAACGCGCATGTACAATTCAGCGTTCACACAGATACACCGTGAGTTGGACGAAGCGGGCTATGTTTCAGGCCTAGGGCCCGCGTTGGTGCTATGGAAGATACTACGACCGTTGATGGCTCCAACGATGCTCTATGCCTGGCTCTGGATAGCGTTGCTGGCTTACAGAGAGCTGACCATGGCTGCGTTGTTAGTGTCACGCACCAATCTCACTATGCCTGTTTACATCTGGAGTGTGTGGGATACGGGCAATCTCAATCAGGCTGCAGCCGTTGGACTCTTGACGTTCTTGGTGTTCTCACCTCTGGTGCTCGCTTATTTCCTCTTCGGGCGGCGGACTCTTCCGTGGTCGGACTGATCCCATTGAAAGGATGGTGTCTGTACAAATGGGAATCACCATTCAAGGCCTTTATAAGACGTATCAATCCGGCGGCGAGGGCGTGCCTGCGCTCCTCGACGTCAGCCTGGAGATCGAGGATGGCGAGTTCTTCGTGCTCCTTGGGCCGAGCGGTTCGGGTAAGACCACTCTGCTCCGCTCCGTCGCCGGCCTGGAACGTCCAGAGAGAGGTAGCATTTACTTCGATTCCACATGTGTGTTCTCTGGAGAGGAGAACCTGCATGTGCCTTCGGAGAATCGACACCTAGGGATGGTCTTTCAATCGTACGCAATCTGGCCTCATCTCACTGTGCACCAGAACGTTGCACTACCGCTGACACATGGGAAATCGAAGATTCCAAAGCATCTCGTCAGCGACAGGGTTAACGAAGCGTTGGCTCTGGTCGGGCTGCAAGAGCTGGGCTCTCGTAGCGCGACGCAACTGAGTGGAGGGCAACAACAACGCGTTGCGTTGGCCCGTGCAATGGCAACCAAGTCCGAGCGACTTCTCATGGACGAACCACTCAGCAACCTCGATGCGCGCCTTCGAGAGGAAGTTCGCGGTGAGATGCGGTCGCTGATAAAGGGAGCTGGGGTAACGGTGCTCTACGTCACCCATGACCAGGAGGAGGCGATGGACTTGGCAGACCGCATCGCCGTCATGCATCGGGGTCGGGTATTGCAGATCGGCAGCGCCCAAGAGTTGTACCAATCTCCCGCCAATAAAGATGTAGCCAACTTTCTCGGTTCCATGAATTGGCTAAGTGGGACCGTCGAGGCGGATGGCGCCATACGAACCTCGTTTGGAACTGTTTTTTGTTCGCACGGCAGCAGTCTTCAGCCAAACGTTCAAGTACGACTTGGCGTCAGACCGGAAGATATAGTGGTGCACGAGGATGCCACCGCAAGCCTGGACGGTAGAAACACGTTTACAGGCGAAATCATCTCCAGCATATTTCTTGGCGACCACCGCACCTACCAAATCAGGCTAGCAGGCCAGACGCTCAACGCAAATACTCCGATTGAGCTGTCGTACGAAGGGTCGATCTCCGTTTGTATACCCGAGGAAAAAACTAAGGTCTTCGTTTCAGACGGCTAGCAGACCAACGCCTCACGTTTTCCGAATCAACATGGTGCGCTAGGAACGCGTGGAGCCTCAGCGAAATCCTAACCAGTGGTTGCTACAGCGTGGCGGCGCGGTTAAGGTGTCTCCGTCCGTCGGTGTCAGTCGGAAAGTCCACTAATGGAGGAGAGCCGTGTCTAAGCCAAAGATACGATTCCGATTTCGTGAGCCAACCGTGGACACGAATCTGCCTGTCAGCGACGGCACGATCGAGATTGAAGGCTTCGAGCTGGAGGTGATGGACACGCCCGAGGCGGGACGCTTTGCCGCCGACGCGCGGGACGAGGGTTTCGGCGCACTCGTACAGCGGAAGGTCCAAGGGGCGCCTGACGTGTGTATCCCTGCTTTCCCCAACCGGAAGTTCCGGCTGTCGTACATTTACGTTAATGCGAACGCCGGCATCAAGAAGCCGAAGGACCTGGAGGGTAGGCGGGTAGGCATCCTGGGCTGGGGCAATACGGCAGGGGTCTGGGCTCGAGGCGCGCTCCAGAACTACTATGGCGCGGACCTTACCAAGCTGCAGTGGTTCTCCGCGCGCCCTGATGAGAGTCCCACCGCGCCGGGAATCGTAATCCAGAAGCTGGAGAGTGATCTGGATTCGATGCTATTGGACGGCAGGCTCGACGCCGTCATCGACCCGAATGTCCCAGCAGCGATAACGCGGCGTGACTCACGTGTGCATCGCCTTTTCCCCGACTACAAGGCGGAAGAGCAGAAGTACTACAGGGATACCGGAATCTTCCCCATCAGCCACGCGGTGACCCTCACTCAAGAGTTCGTCGATGCGCACCCGGAGTCGCCTGTCGCGCTGCTGAAGGCGTTCCGTAAGGCCCGGGATGAGGCCTTCTACCGCATCACGGGTCCAGACCCGCAGTACCTTGTCATCTCGTGGGTGGCCGCGGCGGTCGAGGAGCAGCGGGCGCTGATGGGAGAGGACTACTGGCCGTACAACGTAGAGGAAAACCGCCACTCCCTAGAAGCGTTGACGTTGTTCGCGTATCAGCAGGGCTTGACGCCCTACCAAGTGGACTACATGAGCTTCTTCTCGCCTGAAGCGGCGGCTCTGCCAGGCCGCTAGCCGCGGACGCGTCGGCGGGTGCGGTGCGCCGCCGCCTTTCCCGTGGCCCTGTCGCACGTCGATCGGTCCGCAGGTCGCAGGCGCCATGTTCGCCGGGCAGCCCATGACGGAACAATTCGCCTCGAGGCCGAGATTTGATGCGGCTACGAGTTCAAGCGCCAGAACCGTATGGCGTTGCCCGCTAGCATCGCGTGCTTCTCGTCCTCGGGAACGCCCTGGAACATCTCCTCAATGACTCGCTGCGAGTTTGGCCAGTCTCCGGCTGCATGGGGGAAGTCGGTCGAGAACAAGATGTTCTCGCTACCGATGGCCTCTCGCACCGAAGCCGCGACACCCACCGGCTCGTAGAGAGTTCCCCACAGCGAGTGCTCCCTCATGTATTCACTGGGCTTGCGCTCTAGGTCCGGCATTCCCCAAAAATGGCGCATCATCGGCTGGTACCGCCGGTAGTTGTCGTCAAGCATGAACAGGGTGAAGGGAAGCCAGCCAGTCATAGTCTCGGCGAAGTAGATCTTGAGGCTCGGAAAGCGGTCCCATATTCCGGCGTACGCCAGTTGCATGACGCCCATACCGTTTTGACTCCCGCCCTGGTTGGAGAAAAGCAGGCTTAGTGCGTCTGTCTTGTGGTTCTGCGGCGAGTGAATGAAGTGGGGGTAATTGAAGAGCGGGTCATTCTTGTTAGACCCCAACGCCCCGCCGCCGAACCCGCCGAACCGTCCGCCGCCATGCGAGCAAATAGCTATGCCGAGGTCGAGAGATGCCGACCAGAATCGGTCGTCCTCCGGTGTAGGAAAGCCTCGGCCGCTGGGGAAGGTATTGAGAGTGACACCCTTGTAACCAAGCTCGGCGCAATGCTCGAGCTCCTGCACGGAGTCTTCGATGCCGGTGGTCGGGATGATCCCGTTGGGGAACAGCCTATCGGGCGCGAAAGACACATACTCTTCGGCGAGATATTCGTTGTAAGAGTGCACTAGAGCGAGGTACAACTCATCGTCCTTCGCGTTCCGAAAAAGACCGTCAGCCCAGGTGAACATGACCTCCGCGTCTACACCGTCGCGGTCCTGTTCTTCCACCCGCTGTTCCGGCGTGCCGTTGCCGACCGGTTCGGAGAACTTTGATATTTGGAACGGCATCTCCTCGAATGGCACGCCAACGTTGCGCGTGAGTCCTATGGTGTCGGGTTTGCCGCCATCGCAGCTCACGGCGTCCGAGCCGTCTGGCATAACCACTCGGATGGGAGCGCGGTCCCGCCACTTGGCTGGGACTCGGTGCGTCCACGCTTCCGGGTTCAGATCCAAGTGAGTGTCTGCGGAAATCACCCGGTAATCTCGTGCCATCGCTCGACTCCTTATCACCGCTCAGTCCGCTGCTGCTGGTTTTCGTTGGCGAATCGGCTGGGGATGCTGGGTAGTCTAGCAGGTGTTGAAGGAGCGTCAATGGCGCTCTCTCCGTGTCGCGGAGCCGTTCGCCATGCGGTCGCAGCGGGGACAACCCGAGCTCCGGACGGAGGAGAAAGGCGGAGCGGGGAGCTCCTCGTAGGGGTTGAAATCGGAGGCGCGGTGACGGGCCGGTTTGCGCGTCGATCAGGGCCCGGACCGAGTGTGCGACATTTGGGCCTATCGCGATTGACCAAGGTCTCCCTAAGCTCCTCGATATCGGAGCGCGCGAGGCTGGGCGGCGCCGTTCGCCCTTGGTCTCGGCTGCTGAAGAGTGGGATGAGCAATCCGGCCCTTTCGGGCCGGTCAACGGGGGTCGCGCCAAAGGGGTGAATCGATGCTGACGAAGGCTAGGACTTGTGCGCTCGCCGGTCTCGACGGGCAGATAGTTGAGGTGGAGGTGGACGTGGCCCCCGGTTTGCCGGCGTTCATTGTGGTGGGCCTGCCGGACGCGGCGGTCCAAGAGTCGAAGGAGCGGGTGCGGGCGGCGATCCGGAACTCGGGCTACGAGTTTCCGATGCGCCGGATCACGGTGAGTCTCGCGCCGGCGGACCTGCGCAAGGAGGGTCCTTCCTACGATTTGCCCATCGCAGTAGGGATTCTGAGCAGCAGCGGGCAGATCGCGGCCTGCCTCTCGGACACGGTGCTGATAGGGGAGCTATCGCTCGAAGGGCATCTCCGGCATACGGACGGGATGCTCCCAATGGTCGGTCTCGCGCGAGCGCGCGGTCTGAACACGGCGGTAGTGCCCTCGACAAACGCGGACGAGGCGGCCTTGGTTGAGGGTATCGAGGTGCTCGCCGCCGGCTCCCTGCGGGAGCTCGTCGATCACATCCGAGGCGATGCGCCGATGGACGCGCATCCCGCCTCTCTGGGGATGGGGCGTTTCGCCCAAGCGGACTACGCGGTGGACATGGTCGACATACGAGGTCAGGAGCAGGCTAAGCGGGCGCTCGAGGTCGCTGCGGCGGGCGGGCACAACCTGCTGATGACGGGTCCGCCGGGGAGCGGGAAGACGCTGCTCGCGCGGGCGATGGCGTCGATTCTGCCGCCGCTGACGCCGTCGGAGGCGCTCGAGACGACGAAGGTGTACAGCGTGGCGGGGATGCTGCCAACGGACATGCCGCTGGTGACGACGCGGCCATTCCGGTCGCCCCACCACACGATCTCGAACGCTGGGCTGGTGGGCGGGGGCAAGGCTCCCAGGCCGGGCGAGGTCTCGTTGAGTCATCGTGGGGTGCTCTTCCTGGACGAGCTGCCAGAGTTTGGCCACAGCGTGCTGGAGGTGCTGCGTCAGCCCGTGGAGGACAAGGTTGTCACGATAAGCCGAGCGCACGGCTCGGTTACTTACCCGGCAAGTTTCATGCTGGTCGCCGCCATGAATCCGTGCTTCTGCGGCAACTTGGGCGACCCTCGGAAGCCGTGCACCTGTTCGCCGTCAAACGTCAGCCGCTACCAGAAGCGCATATCGGGGCCACTGCTCGACCGTATGGACATCTTCATCGACGTGCCCCGGGTCGAGTACGACAAGCTGACAGGCGAAGCGACTGGCGAGCCGTCGGCAAGCATCCGCGAGCGGGTGTGCCGCGCGCGTCAGATTCAGCGCGTCCGTTTCGAGGACTCCTGCGCGCAGACCAACGCCGACATGGGCCCTGCGGACGTGTGGACGTATTGCCGTCTGGACGAGGCAGCCCACGGGCTTGCGAAGGCGGCGATGGACCGCCTGCACCTTTCGGCGCGCGCTTTCCATCGCACGCTCAAGCTGGCCCGGACCGTAGCCGACCTGGCGGGGGAGCCAGAGATCGGCATGACGCATCTCGCTGAAGCGGTGCAGTACCGTCAGCGGAGCTTGGAGTAGACTGGCCTCATCTCGCCCGGAGGTTTGTTGTGAGCGATTTCGACGAGCTACAGGATGACCTCGTAACGGCGTCGACGATCCTGGAATGGGAGTTCGGCGACATCATTGGCCACGTAGGAGTGCGGCTCCCGGAGGGGGAAGGCATCGCGGTCAAGATGCTGCGCGCGCCCCAAGTCGGCGGCGAGCACTGGATGATGCACTTCGACATGGACGGCAACAAGATCTCCGGCGAGGGCACGGTGCCGGGCGAGGCGGCGATCTACACGCGGCTATTCCGGGCGAAACCCGAGATCAACGGAATCGTGCACGCCCATGCGCCGATGTGCATCGTTCTGGGGTTGGCCGGGGTGCCGGTAAGCGCTGTGCACCTAGCGTCGGCCAAGTTCGGCCCGGACGGCTTACCCGTCTATCCGACGCCGGTCTACGTTTCCGACGACGGCGACGGGGACGCCATAGCCCGGACCATCGGAGACGCGCCCGGAATGACCATCAACGGGCACGGCATCGTCACGGTGGGGAAGAGCATCGATGAGGCTTGCTTCAACGCGGTCTACATGGAGCGGACGGCGAAGCTGATCCAGGCGGCGCGACTGCTCGGCCATGAGGGGGTAGACGGGGCGTTCCGGGAGGAGATGGCGGGCAACGCGCAGAAGATGCGGGAGCGGCAGCGCGCCATCAACCGGCCCCAGGTCGAGCACTCCGACGATTGGCGTTACTACAAGCGCAAGCTCGAGCGCGGTGAGCCCTGGAACCGGGGTTGGACTTAGAGGCTGCTCTGCTGTGTCGAAGCCTTCCCGTAGCGGAGGAAGACGCGGGGCGTCGTTGGGAGGCTAGATGATATTCCTCGACATCGCGGCGGTCCTGGCCTTGGCCGGAGCTCTCGTCGTGCGGTTTGGGCTACGAGGGAACGTATTCGTCGGCGGCGCGATAGGCCTGATCCTATTCTACGGCGTGGCGTTGCCGCTGCTTGCAGGATTCGAAGGGGAGCACCGACTCAAAGATCCGCCGAGCTTCTTCCTGACGATGGGCGGGTTTGCCGTAGCATCCTCCGCGTTCGGCCTGCTCGCGGTAGCAAAGCCCCGTCGTCGGAAGCTCTTCCTCGCGCTGGCGGCGACGTCGCTGCCGCTGGTATTCCAAGTATTCCACTTTACGCCAGTCGTAGCCTGGGGTTTCGCAGTGATTGGCTTCGTTCCCGCAGCCGTCTTCCTTGCTACGGCATCCTGCGCCTTGATATGGGAGCGACTAGATTCGGACACGCTGCGCGAGCTGGGGAAGGCTCGTAGCCCATAGAGGCGCCGGGACCGATGCACGGACCGGCCTCGGTGTAGAGTTTCCTGCGCTGGTCCGGCGAGGAGGGATTCGCGTTGACGCTCCAAGATTTCAGCGTGCGGGGGAAGCAGGCTGTCGTCATCGGCGGGGGACGGGGAATCGGGCGCGGCATCGCGCTCACCCTAGCTGAAGCAGGGGCGGACGTCGCGGTCGCCGCGCTGACGCCCGCTAAGGTGTTCGATGTGGCCGAGCGCGCTGCCGCTCTCGGCGTGAAGGCGAACGCCTACACCGCAGATGCCACGGAGAGCGCGTCGATGGACGCACTCGCCTCACGGGTGCTGGCCGACTTCCCGGATATCTCAATCGTGGTCAATAGCGTAGGCGATTCGCTGCGCCAGCCGGTGACGACGCTTCCGGAGAGCCCTGACGCGCCGGGCATGAGCAGTGCGGACTGGCATCGGATCGTCGACATCAACCTGACGTCCGTGTTCGAGGGCTGCCGCATCTTTGGTCCGAGCCTCATCCAGCGAGGGGAGGGTGTGGTCCTGAACGTCAGCGGCATCCGGGGGTTTCGGGCGCTGCCGTACGGGTCTGCATACTCCGCAGGCAAGGCGGGACTGACCAAGCTGACCGAGTCGCTCGCGTTGGAGTGGGCCGCCCACGGCATTCGGGTCAACGCGATCGCGCCGGGACTCTTTCCGGACCCGGAGCAGGAAAGCGCGGAGCAGCTCGTCCAGCGCGAGGCGGAGATTAGGCCGCGCGTCCCGTTGGGCAGAAGCGGCCCGCTGCGCGACGTGGGCCTGATGGCGGTCTATCTCGCCTCAGACGCCGGAGCGTACATTACGGGCCAGACCTTCGTCATCGACGGCGGCGCAGCCATCCTCTAGGGTGCGGCCCCTAATCCGAGAGGAACGCCATGAATATTGCTGTCTGCGTTAAGTGGGTGCCTGCGATTTCGCGGGTGCGCTTCGATCCCGAGACCAAGCGCATCGTTCGCGAGGGCGTGCCGAACGAGCTGAACGCGTTCGACGTGCTCGCGGTCAACCGCGCTGTCGAGCTGAAGCGCGAGCATGGAGGCAGCGTGACCGCTTTCACCATGGGCCCGCCAGACGCGCGGCGCGGACTCGCGCGATGTCTCGCCATGGGCGCCGATCAAGCCTTCCATCTGAATGACATGGCCTTCGCGGGCGCGGACACCCTCGCCACGGCGCGCGCGTTGTCGCTGGCGCTGGGGCGCGACGCGTACGACCTCGTACTGTTCGGCAACAACAGCGTGGACGCGGAGACGGGGCAGGTTGGGCCGGAAGTCGCCGAGATGCTCGCCCTACCGCAGATCACGTCTGTCTCCAAGCTCGATGTGACAGTCGACGGCCGGGTGCTTGCTGAGCGTGCGCTGGAGAACGGCGTTGAGGTGGTGGAAGGACGGCTGCCGCTGCTCGTCAGTGTGGCCGAGGGGGTCGCTCCCGATACAGCCGCAGCGCGGGACGACATCAGGGCTGCGGAAGAGCGCGACATCCCCGAGCTAACTGCCGCCGATCTTACCGAGAACCTCTTGCAGCTCGGCGCCGCCGGCTCGCCGACGTGGGTCGCGGAGATCAGGCAGCTCGAATCGCCGCGTGAGGGCGTGCTGATCGAGGAGGAGTCCGTCGAGCAGGCGGTTAAGCAAGCCGCCGGCCTGCTGGGGGAGCGAGGAGCGCTCCAACCTGACGGCGCAGCCAGCCAGGAAGGCAATTCAGCGCCGGACGCCCTCCGGGCTGACGGGCCCGAGACGTGGGTGGTCGCCGAGGCGGACGCGGCGGGATTTCGCGCTATAACCTTTGAGCTGATCGCCGCAGCGCAGTCGGTCGCTGATGTGATATCGGGTCCCGTCGTCGCGTTCGTCGTGGGTGGGCCGGAGGTTGCGACGCATGCCGGCGCCCTTGGGCAAGCGGGCGCCGACCGGGTGGACCTGGCATTGGACGCCGCGCTAGGGACGTACTCGACGGAAGCCTACGCATCGACTCTCGCGCAGGCGATGGAGGCCCGTTCACCCTATGCCGTTCTCCTGCCGTCTACACCGAACGGCCGCGATATGGCGGCGAGGACGGCGGCCCGGCTGGGCCTTGGCCTCACAGGGGATTGCATAGGGCTGGAGGTGGACGGAGAGGGAAAGCTGACGCAGCTCAAGCCGGCGTTCGGCGGCAACATCGTCGCGCCGATATACTCCCGCACGCTGCCGAACATGGCGACGGTGCGGCCCGGCGTCTTCGACTCGCTCCGGCCGAACCCAGCCCGCTCTGCGGAGGTCGTCGAGGTCCCCACGTCCGTCCCGCGGGGCGATGAGCCGACGTCCATCGAGTTTCGCGCCGCGCCGGAGGACGATGCGGCGACTCTCGACAAGGCGGCAGTCGTGATTTGCATCGGCAAAGGCGTTGGCGGGCCGGAGCATATGCCGAAGCTCGACGAGCTACGGGACCTACTCGGCGCAGCGTACGTATGCACCCGCGACGTGGTGGAGGCCGGCTGGATGCCGAGGCAGCGCCAGGTCGGACTGACTGGCCGCTCGATAGCGCCGAGGCTTTACATCGGCGTTGGCGTGCGAGGCGACTTCAACCATACGGTCGGCATCCAACGGAGCGGCACGGTGCTGGTCGTCAACAACAGCCGGCGAGCTTCCTTCTTCCGGGGCCAGTGCGACATCGGGATCGTGGGCGATTGGGAGGAGGTCATCCCGGCCCTGACGTCCGAGCTGCGAAGTGCGCTTGGCTAGCGGTCCGGCCCTGCCGCAGCAATAACAATGATGCCCAGCATACGCCTAGCCATTCCTCTGCTGCTGGCTGTCGCGCTGCTTGTGGGCATGGCGGTGGTAGCCGCGGACCTTGGCGACCCAGGCCGCGCGAGGATGATGGAGCCCCTTTCCGATACACCAGCCCCGCTCTTTCAGATATTCACTTCGGTGGAGGACCTGCGAGAGTTCGCCCGCATCGCCTATGCCGACCTCTCGGATGAGGACTGGCTGGGTCTGGAGAAATCGCTGATTCCCGGTAGCGGCGAGACGTGCGGAACGGAATCGCTCGAGGCCCACGGCGGGGAGGCTGTGCGCCGCGCCGCCTTGGATGTGGAAGCGGCGCTGGCGCGCGAGAACTCGCTCTTTGCGCAGCTCGCGCGCCTGCCCCGGCTCGGGTGGGAGGTCATAGACGTGGAGGTGGAGGGAGGCGAGGCCTGGATCACGCGGCAGGCGAGCGCGTTCGGGCGCGACGTCGGGCCGCCGGTGCTTCGGCGGGACCGGTGGGCGGTCGTGAGCGACGCATGGTGGCTCGATCCGCTGACCGTTGCGCCCGGCTGCGGAGCCGAGGCCGGAGAGGCGAAGGCCTCGTTCGCCTACGAGGCCATGACGCCGAGCACCTTCGCCCGCCCGCTGCTTGTTGGCTCGATAGTCGAGGCCGTCTCCGCCGACGGAAGGGCCATCGAAGTCACGATTGCCACAGGGGAACGCGGCCAAAGTCCGCTCGCCCCCGACGGGTTCGAGTACGCGCCCTTCGAGGTGAGGGTCGAGTCGCGCGACGGCTCGCAGCTTGGAGGGCCGCTGACCTTCCGCTCGGCGAGCTTCGACGGCTGGTTCTTGGGCCAGCCTATCGCGACGTCGACGGGGATCTGTCCGGGGACGGAGGCGACGGGCGTCACCTGCCAGCTGACGAGCGGCAGGGCGCTCGTCGGGGAGAGCGATCCCGCGCCAAGGCTCGCGTGGGTCCCGACGGCTGCCCACGAGCGGGCGGAGGGCATCGCCTGGTGGCGACTCCCCATGCTGCGACGCGACGGGCGCTCGGTCGTGTGCGACCTCACGGACGCGGAGGTCTCGCGGGCCGTGACCGATGCTTCCATCCCCGTCGAGACATGGGAGACCGACTTCAGTCGCATGACCATCGACCCGGCGGAGTTCCTGGTGACCGGAGCTCCGCGCGGCGCGATTCCCGCCCTCACCATCGGGGGCCCGACCGCGGGGTCGCCCGTCTACGATTCAGTCGAGGAGGCGGACGTTTGGATGGGCGACATCGAGCCTGTGCTGGCCGTCGAGGCAGGGGGCGAGGCCCGGGCCTACCCGCTCCGCGTTCTCCTCGCGCATCAGATCGTGAACGACGAGCTGGGCGGCGAGCCGGTGCTCGCGACCTACTCCCCACTGTCGAACGCGGCGGTGGTCTTCGAGCGGCGCGCCGGCGTGTCGGCGCCCGTATTCCTGACGACCGGGGCGCTGCGCTTCAGCAACTTGGTCATGTACGACGAGGCGACGGAGAGTTGGTGGCAGCAGGCTACGGGGGAGGCGGTCGCGGGGGAGCTGGCGGGGCTCAGGCTGACGCCGATGCCCAGCCTTCTCATCTCCTGGGCCGATTTCAAGCGCGCCTACCCAGAGGGTTCGGTGGTGTCCGTCAACTCGGGCTTCGGCAGCGGCTACGACTTCAATCCGTACTTCGACGTCGACTTCAGCACGCCTAGCTTGCTGGAAGGCGAGCCCGATCCGCGGCTGCCGGCCCATGCGCGCGTGCTCGGCCTGCGGGCCGGGGGCGAGGCGCTGGCCGTGCCCTTCGCCGGCCTCGACTTGGAGCCTGTCGTGCAACGGGAGCTGGGCGGAGCGCCGGTGGTCGTGTTCTGGCGGCGGGGCACAGCCTCGGCGCTGAGTCACGCCAACGTGGCGCTGGGGCGCGACGTTGGGGCCGCGGTGGCGTTCGACCCTCGCATCGACGGCGAGACGCTCACCTTCGCCGAGGACGGCGGGCTGTTCGTGGACGCTCAAACGGGCTCGGCTTGGGACCTGACCGGAGTGGCGCTGCAGGGGCCGTTGGAGGGCCGGAGGCTGCGTTCGCTGCCGCAGACCAACAGTTTCTGGTTCGCTTGGGCGGCGTTCAATCCGGATACGGCGATATTCCGCGGCGCCCTGTCGGGCGGCTAGCCGACGCTCCACCCCGCGTCGACAAGGAGGAGGTGGCCGTTGACGGCGCCCGCCTCGGCGCTGGCGAGGAACACGACGGCGCCCGCCACTTCGTCAGGCTCCAGCCGTCTGCCGATGGGCGACCGCCGCAGGAAGGCGGAGAGGGCGGCCCCGCTCCGGTCGCCGCCTTGGGTCATCGGCGTTTCGGTCGGTCCGGGGCCGATGGCATTGACGGTCACGCCTTGGGCCGCCCATTCGAGGGCCATGGCTCTGGTGAGAGCGGCGACGCCGCCCTTGGTGGCGATGTAGACCGATCTGTTGACGGTCGCCGTGACGGCCAGCTGCGACGCTACGTTGATAATCCTGCCGTACCCGTTGGGGAGCATGTGGCGCGCCGCTGCCTGAGCCGCGAAGAACGTCCCCTTCAGGTTGACTGCGTTGACGGCGTCCCAAAGCTCCTCGGTCACGTCCAACACGCTCACCGCCGCGCGGATGCCAGCGTTGTTGACCAGGATATCGAGGCTCCCCAGGTCCGCGGCGACGGCGTCGAACACCCGCCCAATCTCGCCGACCTGCGCCACGTCCAGGTCGTACCCGCGGGCCGCGCCGCCTGCGGCCTCGATTTCGCTGACGAGCTCGTCGACGTCGGCCCGTTTCGATGGGAGATTGGGGATGGCGACCGTCGCCCCGACCTTGGCGAGCGCGATGCTAACGGCTTTGCCGATGCCCTGGCTCCCGCCGGTCACGACGGCGACCCTGCCGTCCAAGCTGAAAGGGGTCTCGCTCATAGGGGCCTTTGCGTAACTCTTTTTCGGGTGGGCGTAACTCTTCCCACCCACCCGCCCGTTATGCTGTGGGGGACACCCCCACGCCCCTGGCAGGGGGGCAGAGACCCTCTGCGATCCTTGGTATTCCAGGCCGGTCCATGGTTCGATAGGCTCACCACGAACCAATTCGAGGTTACGCAGAGGTCTCTCATAGGGGCCGGATTATAGGCTTTGCCGTATGGGAGCGGCTATCCCAGCCGGCCCGCGCCGCCGTCGGCCATCGGCGCGAGAAGGCAGTTCAGCGCCTCGGTCGTGGGAGTCACGATGCCGTGGGCGATGCCCCGGAGAACCACGTCGCCGACCAGCGCGTCGGCTTCCAGACGCTTTCCGGCGATGCGGTCGCGGAGCATGGAGCTGAGGCCGGTGAAGCCGCGGAAGCGGTCGAGGGCGGCGTCTGCGGCATCGGCGGGGAGGTCGGCGCCCTCCGCACGGGCTATGGCTGCGTACTCCGTCATCATCGAGTGGACGAGGCGCGTGCAGGCGTCGCGGGCGCAGATCTGCTCGGCCTTGAGGCCTGTCACCGTGTTCACGGCGGCGAACGGCCCGATGAAGGTCAGCTTCTGCCACATGGGGGTGAGGATGTCGCCGGCGAGCTCCACGTTCCAACCGGCGTCCTCGAACTCGGCGAGGAGGCCCCGCTCGCGCTCACCGTTCCCCCCGCGCCTGCCGAAGGTCACCCTGCGCGGGCCGCCATCCTGGGCGATGATTCCCGGCGCCTTCACGTAGCTCTCGATGTAGGCGACGCCATCAAGCACCCGCTCGCGACCGAACTCGGCGGCGAGCAGGTCGCCCGAGCTCACGCCGTTCAGCAGCGTGAGGATGGTCGAGTCGGGGCCGACGGCCGGGCGGATGCGCTTGATGGCGTCGTCCATGTCGTAGGACTTGACGGTGAAGAGGATGAGGTCGGCCTTCAGTCCGGGCTCCGGACCGGCGTGGGCGTGAACGGGCACGGAGAAACTGGGCTCGATTGCGCTCTCGACGCGCAGCCCGTTGGCGCGCATCGCTTCGAGGTGCGGCCCGCGCGCGATGACGGTCAGCCGGTGGCCGGCCCTGGCGAGGAGCGAACCGAAGTACCCTCCGACGCCCCCCGCGCCCATAACGAGAACGTTCATGCGGGCCTCCGTCGCCGTTGGGACTTCTGAGTAACCGTGGCGAGCTCCTCTGTCATGCGGCAAGCGGCGAATGGGGCTGAAAGTGAGTCGCCGCGCACGCCTAGGTGGCTGTCCTCAGGCGTAGAGGGCTGAGAAAAGCGTCTCATTTGGTCTCATTTTCCGAGTGCGCGGGCGAGGCGCCCCCTCTCTGGTCCTCCCCCGCAGGCGGGAGACGAATCCTCGGAGCGACAGGGTAGGGGAGGAAGGCGGACCGGGCAATGGGCAGTTGTCACGGCCCCTCCACCATGATCGCCAGCCGACGCGGACTGTCGGCCGACACGCAGCACACTGTGCGTTCCGTGCAGTGCGTAGGACTGAGGAGGGAGGTGCGAGGGCTAGATGTAGACGAGGTCTACCGGGAGGGCGGCGTGTCCGCCCTTCTCTTGGGGAGGGGGGTTGCGGAGCTCTTCGCGAGTGACGTACTCGTAAGAGATGAAGCCTATGACGGAGCCTGCGACGGCCATGGCGACCAGCCCGAGGACGATGAGGGCTATGTAGACGGTGCGGGCGTTGGCCGGTGCGGTGCTTGCGACTGACATTCGAGCTTCGAGTCCTCCGTGAAGGGTCGGGTCTTTCGGGCCGGTTGATAACGCTACTACAGGCCACGGCCTGCCGCAAGGAGATTTCGCGCAACCTCCCCACAGCCCTCTGCGTCCCCCAGCAGGAGCGAGTAGACGTTCGCGGCAGTGAGCTCGCCCAGCAGGTCCGCGGTGGTGCTCGTCCACCACAGGAATGGTGGTTATCCCGTGCTCCACCATTTTTTCCAACGCGTCGTCTATGGGCTCGTCCGGGTTCACCACGGGGAAGCGGGTCATCAGCACTGAGTCCAGAGACGTAGCGCCCCACTCGTCAGTTGCGATCTCTTTGACCTTCTTCAGCGAGAGGACCCCCGCGGGCTTGCCGTCCAGCTGGCGCACGACGTAGTCCGTCTGCTCCGGGACCATCCAGAACCTGAAGAACGACTCCAAGGAGATGGACGCGTCCGGCGTCACAGGCGAGGGAATGAAGGCGTCGGCCACCACCTTGTCGTCCAGGGCGTAGGCGGCGGCGCCATCATGCCGACCAGTTCCGCCGGTTCCTCCCCGCCTGTCTTCCGCAGCGATCGTTCCATGAGCTTCGGCACTATGAAGATGTAGGCCAGCATGACGATCGTGAGCAACGAGAACAGCTCTTCCGTGATTGCGTGGAGCTCCAGGAGCACCAGCAGCAGGGGCCACCTCCACCGCGCCCTTGGCCATCAAGCCCCAACCGATGGAAACGGGCCACTCCAGTCCTGCTAGGCGCGGGGCAAGCATTGAACCAGCGAGTTTGGCCCCGATGGCCAGTCCGATGACTACGCCGATGGTTGAGAGGGGTAAGTGGGTGAAGGAAGCATTCAGGTGCAGCCCCGCCGGCGCGAAGAACAGCGGGACGAAGAACCCGAGCGCCGCGCTTCGCAGCCCCGGCAGCACTTCAGACCTGAGTCTGTGGGGCAGTTGCGAAAGGGCCGCTCCCAGCAGAAGCGCTCCCAGGGAGCCATGGAGGCCTATCTGCTCCGCCGCTACGACTATCAGGAAGAGCGCGCCGAGGAAGAGGCCGAAGCTCAGCTGCGGCGCCGCCAGGAACTGTCTGACCCTGGTCACCAGGGGGGACGAACGGCCAGCGGGCTATTGCCTGTCCGGTTGGCAAGGACGCCGAGCTCATCTTGCCCAAACGGGCCCGGGGCGGACCGCTTACCCTGGGTCTTCTATCGTCTGTCTATGAAGCGCGTCAATCCTCGGAGTGCCCGAATCACGGTCCAGGCAGGCGTTGTCCGCTCCACGAAGAGCCGAGCAGTGAATGACGGGCCCCGCCCACGGCCCTTCTTCCATCCGCGGGAGAGGAGGAATGGCGGCTCCATGCATGCCTATCCGCTCCCCATTGCGAGTATATCTCGCTACAGTAATCAGCAATGACCAGCAGGTAGGCGGCGCACATGCCTTTCGACTCTCTCACCGATAGCCTGAACGGCCAACGCCTGATCGCGGCGGGGCTCTTCGGCAGCTTCGTCGCGTTGGCGCTCATCTATCTCCTCGCAATAAAGCTCGTCCGGAAGCGCTTGATCGCGCACGAGGGCCATCTGCTGGCCGCCGCGGTCGTTGGGTCGCAGTCCACTTTGGGCGCGGTGCTCCTGGTCTTCCTGGGCCTGTACCTTGGTCTCTCGGCCCTGCCTGACGCGGAGGCTTGGGGGAACCCGATAGGGCAGGCGGCCAAGGTCGGCTTCGTCATCATCGTCGCCTGGGCGGCATCGAGCGTGCTTTCGGCGGTCCTCAGTTGGTACACCCATTTCGTCGCTCCAACGACCAGCTCGACGTTCGACGACTTGATCATACGTATCCTCCGGCGGTTCGTGTCCGTAATCATCGCGGGAGTTGCGCTGCTGATCGTGCTCGACACGCTGGGGGTCAGCATCAGCCCCCTGCTGGGCGGCCTGGGCATCTCCGGGCTAGCCGTGGCCCTCGCGCTCCAACCGACGCTCTCCAACACCTTCGCGGGGGCCTACGTCCTCTCGGAAGGCATGATTTCAGTGGGCGACTACATCGAGCTTCAGGGCGGGCCGGCGGGGTATGTAGTCAACATCGGGTGGCGGAGCACGAAGATACGCACCTGGCTGAATAACTACGTTATCATTCCCAACTCGGTGATGTCGGACACCATCCTGACCAACTACAGCGGGCCGGACCCCAAGATGAACATCCTCGTGACCTGCGGAGTGAGCTACGCCAGCGACCTTGGCCGGGTGAACGAGGTCGCTCTGGAAGTCGCCCGCGAGACCAGAGACGCGAACGAGGAGGCTGTGAAGACCGAGGACCCTTGGTTCGGGTTCGACCGCTTCGGGGACTCGAACATCGAGTTCTGGATCTTCCTGCAGGCGAGCGACCGCGTCGGCTCCTTCATCGTGATGAATGACCTTATCAAGCGGTTGCACGCGCGCTTCCTCGAAGAAGGCATCGAGATCAACTACCCGGTCCGCAAGCTGGTCTATGAGGACGGACTGCCCCCGGAGATAGCCGCGCGGCAGGCGGCCTCGTGAGCGACCCGCCGAGTCTTCTCGACCATCGGAACGAAATCCTCGATCTCATGCGACAAGGGCCCGCCGGCCTGTTCACGGACATCGACGGCACCCTGGCGCCGATCCACTCCGACCCCTTTGGGGCGGTCGTGCACGGAAATGCGAGGCAGGCGCTCGCGCGGCTCGCCGGAGTGATAGCGGTCATCGCCGTCACCGGCCGCG
Source organism: Dehalococcoidia bacterium (assembly GCA_965219425.1). GTDB lineage: Bacteria > Chloroflexota > Dehalococcoidia > Lucifugimonadales > Australimonadaceae > S5-327. The sequence goes on along the minus strand of OZ244741.1, from coordinate 1,291,488 downwards.
ACGTCGAGCAGGCGCGGAGCATGATCGCCCTGAACGAGGTGGTCTATTCGGGAAACCATGGGGCCGAATGGCTGGAAGGCAACTCCCATTGGATCGAGCCTGCCGCCGTCCCCTACCTGCCTCGCATCCACGAGATCGCCCGCCGCGCTCGCCGCGAGGTCGCGATGGAAGGCCTGTTGATCGAGGACAAGGGCCCGACGCTCTCCCTCCACTACCGCAACTCGCCCGACCCGTCCGCCGCCCGCCGCACGATTCTCGACTTCGCCGCGCGCGCCGCCAACGACATGCTAGTCCGCGATGGCAAGATGGTTGTCGAGGTCCGACCTCCCGTAGCGCTCTCCAAGGGCCAAGCCCTCCGCTCCTTCACACGACGGAAGGGCCTCGCCTCCGTCATGGCAATCGGCGACGACATCACCGACGTGGACGCCTTCACGGCCATCTCGGAGATGCGCCGTACAGGCGAGGTCCGGGGCGCGAGTGTGGCCGTGCTCGCCGCGGACGCTCCCGCCGGGCTGACGGCGTCAGCGGACTACGCCGTGGACGGTCCCAGCAGCGTGCACGTGTTCCTCCGCTGGCTGGCCGGAGCGTTGTAGGGGATGCGCCCATCTTCCCCTCCTCTCCCGTCTGCGTGGGGAGGACCGAGAAGGAGGCGGGAGAACGAAGGGTGATGAGGTAACCAGTGTCGAAAGAGACGTTTGGCGAGGCGGTCAGGTTCTTCTTGGAAGCGACGGCCCGGGTCCCCGCCGACGCCTGGGATAGGGCGGCTCTCGGCGTCTGGAGCGTCCGCGACCTCGTTGGTCACACGAGCCGGGCGATAGCCTTGGTGGAGGAGCACGCGACGGAGGGCGCTGCGAGGAGGGGGTTCGGCAGCGCCGAAGAGATTGCGGAGCGGGGCCGGCAGGCGGGCCTGGCGCTCGGCAGCGGACCCGGTCGACGCGTTGGATGCGCTGGCTGAGCGAGTCCTAGCGCTGGAGGAGCGTCTGCCGGACGACCATCCCATGCGTACGCCGGGCGGCGTTCGACCGCTGTCGCGGTACCTTCCGACTCGCGTGACCGAGCTGACCATCCACACACTGGACCTGGCCAAGGCGCTGGGAATCGAGGTCGAGCCGCCGCGAGAGTGTCTGCGCGATACGCTCTACACCCTGGCGGACTATGCGGTCCGTCTCAACGTTGGCGTGGACGTGGCGTTCGCGCTGACCGGGCGCGCCGAGCTGCCTTTGGGATTCACGGTCGTGCCGTGAGCGAATCGCACGAGCCCATGGGCGGAGTCGGCATCAGGCTTGCCGGGAGCGTGGACGACTACCGTGCTTTCACCGAGGTCGTCCGCGAGTACATCGTGTCCCTCGGCTTCGAGGTTGATTTCCAAGACGTCGATATCGAGATAGCCGAGGCGCAGCGCCGGTACGGTGAGCCCCGCCGGGGAGCCGCATTGCTCGTGGTTGCTTTGACGGGAGAGGTCGTCGGGATTGCGGCGGTGCGCGATCTGGGCGCGGGCGTGTGCGAGCTGAAGCGCATGTACGTGAGGCCGGCCTACCGGAACGGGGGTGTCGGAAAGAGGTTGTGCGAGGAGTCAGTCGCTGTGGCGAAGCGTCTCGGGTACCGCGCCATGCGTGCTCGACACGCTGGACCGTCTCGCCGCCGCCAAGCGGCTGTACGAGTCCCAGGGCTTCGGATGCATCGCGCCCTATACGATCAACCCGATGCACGACGCGCTGTTCTACGAACTGGACCTCGGCGAGCGCGGTTAGGCGTTGTCGAGTCTCGGCTGTCTCGTCATGCCCCAGAGAGGGATGCCATTCGGCAGGGTCGCCTCGCGCGGCCAAGGGGACTTGTTCGACGCGTATCGTGGAGACAAGGGGCCCAGTCACGGGAAGCTAGTCTGCCAGCGACGCGATGTCCGACAGCTGGCGATGGATCCATACGGTGATGTTCTCACGCTCGATGGAGTCGTTCAGAAGTTGGGCGCGGCGCTTGCGCTCTTCGGGGGACATCGTTAGTGCTTCGTAGAGGGCGCGGGCGGCGCCTTCGGTGTCGGCGGGGGCGACGGGAAGCGCGCCGATGCGGAGCTGCTCGTAGGCGCCCGCGGCCTCCGATAGCACCAGCACGCCGTTCTTCCGGTTCACGACAGGGCCCTCTTTGGCGACGAGGTTCATGCCGTCGATGACCGAGTTGACCAAGAGCACGTCGTACAGCCGCATGCCGGCAATGGCCTGAATGTAGTTGTTCTCATAGAAGACTTGGATAGGCGTCCAGTTGTCCGTTCCGAAGCGCTCGTTCACGTGCTTGACGGCGGTATCTATCTCCTCGATGTAGCGCTGGTACTGCCTGATGTGGGTGCGGGACGGCACGAGGAATGCGAGGAAGCGGACCTCGCCGCGCAGCTCGGGATGCCGGTCCAACAGGGTCTCGTAGGCGCTGAACCCGCGGACGATGTTCTTGCTGGGCTCGGCCCGATCGACGCGAATGATCGTTTGCTTGCCGAGCTGTGGCGTTAGGCGCTCCTCGTACTCGGCCGCCCGGGGAGAGGTCGCGATCTGGCGGACCTCGTCGACGTCGATCGAGATGGGGTAGGAGCGTACGTAGGTGGTGCGGCCGTTGTAGGTCACGGTGTGCTCTCGGTAGTCGACGGTCACGTTGTCCAAGAAGGAGTCGCAGCTATCGAGGAACGCTCGCACGTCCCGCTTGGTCTGGAAGCCGACGATGTCGGCGCAGCAGAGGCTTTCGCAGATGGCGATGCGAATCATGGCCGGGAGGAGCTCCCAGTAGCTGGAGGCGGGCCAAGGGATGTGGACGAACTGGTGAATGCGGGCGTGGGGAAGCTGGTCCCTGACCATCTTGGGGACGAGGTAGAGCTGGTAGTCGTGCACCATCACCAGAGGCTGGAGGGAGGACTGCCCGGCCTCCTCCACGATGGCGTTGGCGAACTGCTGATTGACGTAGACATAGCCGGCGTCCCAAGCGTCATAAACGACGGCGTCGACGCGCGGGGTGTAGGGGGAGCTCCACATATAGTGCTGGAGGAACCAGAGGAGCGGGTTGCAGATGATGTTGTAGTACTTGTGGTAGGCGCGGCGCGCGGTGGTCACGAAGCGGACGGCCACCTTTTGGCCGGGCAGGGGGGAGGGGACGGCCTTGCCGCCGCTGGCCTCGGCTGCACGGCGGTCGCCTTCACCCATGGCGGAAGCAATCCAGGTGAAGTCGACGTGATGGGTGAGCCCGCTGAGTGCGGTGACGACGCCGCCGCTGCCGCGCCGGGGCTGCAACTCGCCGTTCGGGCCGACGTGGTACTCCATCGGTCCGCGGTTCGACACCAGAATAAGGCGCTGCTCTTTGAGCAGGTCGTCCGCCAGCGCCCAAAGAGCATCACGATCATGCTTGGCCGCCGACGTGCCTTGCATCGAGCCCCATCTTTCAGCGTGCCCCGACGCGGGCGCCCGCACACATTCATTAGCCCCAAGACGGGCAGCTAGCCCCAAGACTGGGAGAGAAGCCCTCCAGAAAGGTCAATCGCGCCATATGACCTACGAGGGCGTGCTCCTTGGAGCACGCCTTGAGGGTTAAGGGACGGTACCATAGGGCTAGGAGCGCGTCAAACGCCGTTTTCATGGCCGTGGCCTGCTAGAAAGGCCAGGAGCAGGCCATAGCGGCGATTGACACGCCAGAGAGGCCGTCCGTAGACTTCCACTAGGCCGTGACGCGCTCGCGGCCATTTCTACACCGCCCCACGAGGACTGCTTTGCCGCACCCGCCCCCGACCACCGGCGACGAGATACGCGCAGCGTACCTGCGCTTTTTCGAGGAGCGGGGGCACCTCATCATGCCCAGCGCGTCGCTGATACCAGCGGGCGACCCCACACTACTCCTCACGTCGGCGGGCATGGCTCCGTTCAAGCCCTACTACGCCGGCGACGAAATCCCGCCAAGCCGGCGTATGGCGTCCTGCCAGAAGTGCTTCCGCACCACCGACATCGACGTGGTGGGAGACTTCACGCACAACACGATGTTCGAGATGCTGGGCAATTTCAGCATCGGGGACTACTTCAAGCGGGAGGCGATTGCCTGGGCTTGGGAGTTCTCCGTCGATGTCCTCCAACTCGACCCTGCGCGCATCTGGGCGACCGTCCACCACACGGACGACGAAGCGCGGGTGATTTGGCGCGATGAGATAGGCGTGCCGGAGGAGCGTATCGTCACGTTGGGCGACGAGGACAACTTCTGGGGCCCGGCCGGCGACGAGGGCGCCTGCGGTCCATCCAGCGAGCTGTACTACGACTTTGGCGAGGAGCGGGGCCCCGTCGCCAAGCCCGGCGACGAGACGGACCGCTACGTGGAGTATTGGAACCTCGTTTTCCCGCAGTTCTATCAGGCGCGAGACGGCACGCGGACGGACCTGCCCGCGCCGGGCATCGACACCGGCATGGGGCTGGAGCGGGTCACGGCCATCATGCAGGGCGTCCCATCGGGCTATGAGACGGACCTGCTCACGCCGATACGCAAGCGCGTTGAGGAGCTGTCGGGCAAACCGTATGGCGAGGACCCGGAGATGGATTCGGCAATACGGGTCGTCACCGAGCACGCCCGCAGCGCGTCGTTTCTCATCGCCGACGGGGTAGTGCCTGCGAACGAGGGACGCGGCTACGTCCTGCGGCGCGTCATTCGGCGCGGCATCCGCTTCGCGCGGAGGCTCGGCATCGAGGATGCGTTCCTGCCGAGTGTCGGCGCGCCGGTTATCGACCGCTTCAGCCCGCTCTACCCGGAGCTGAAGGAGCATGAGCGTTTCATTCTGAAAACGCTGGACTCGGAGGAGGAGCGCTTCGAGGAGGCTATCGCCCTCGGCATGCCGGTGCTGGATGAGAAGATAGCCCTCGGCAAGCCCATCGCGGGGAAGGACGCCTTCCTCCTGTACGACACCTACGGGTTTCCCCTCGACCTTACCCAAGAGATAGCCCGCGAGAACGGGCTCGACGTCGACGTGGAAGGGTTCGAGCGCGAGATGGAGGCGCAGCGGCAGCGGGGACGCGCCTCGGCGCAGTTCGGCGGCGGCCGGGAAACGCTCCGCGCCTACGAGGCGCTCGACGTGCGCGAAACGGCGTTTCTGGGGTACGACCGTGTGGAGACAGACACCGTAGTCGCGGGCGTTCTGAAGGATGGCGAGTCCGTGGAGAAGGCCTCAGCAGGGGATGTGGTTGAAATCGTTCTGCGCGAGACGCCCTTCTATCCCGAGGGCGGAGGACAGGTTGGAGATACGGGCGTCATCACCGGAGCGGACGGCTCGGCGGAGGTCAGCGATACGCAGAAGCCGATGGCCGACCTCATCGTTCAAACGGCCAAGGTCGGCACCGGCGATATCTCGGTGGGCGACGCCGTACACGCCGCCGTGGACCGAGAGCGCAGGTTGGACATTGCACGCAACCACACGGCGACGCATCTGCTGCACGCCGTTCTACGGGGTACGCTCGGCTCGCACGTACGGCAGGCGGGCTCGCTCGTTGCCCCCGAGCGCTTGCGGTTCGATTTCACGCACGTGTCAGGCGTCGAGCGGGACGAGCTCGGCGAGATCGAGAGTCGTATCAACGAGGCGGTGCGGAGCGACCTGCCGCTGGTGAAGGACGAGACGACCTACCGCGAGGCGACGGCGACGGGAGCTCTCGCGTTCTTCGGCGAACGCTACGCCGACCGCGTCCGCACGGTGCAGATCGGCGAGACCAACCCCGTTAGCTTCGAGGTCTGCGGTGGAACGCACCTGGAGCGCACCGGCCAGATCGGCATCTTTCGCATCGTGGGCGAGAGCAGCGTGGGCGCGGGCGTCCGCCGAATAGAAGCCGTCACGGGACGAGGCGGCGACGCGTGGGTCGGCCAGCGTCTGAGCGCGTTGGAGGAAGCCGCGGCCAAGCTCCGGGCTGCGCCCGCCGAGCTGCCGCAACGGGTTGACGCGCTGCTCGCGCAGGTGGAGGAGGCGAAGCGCAGCTCGCAGGGCGGACGCCGCGAGGCCTCGCAGCAAGAGGCGGAGGAGCTGCTCACGCGGACGGAGGAGGTCGCCGGCGTAAAGGTCCTCGCCGCTCGGAGCGGCGCCCCCAACGCGGACGTGCTCCGGGAGACGGGAGACTGGCTCCGTGACAAGCTCGGCTCGGCTGTAGTGGTCCTAGGCGGGGTGTTCAACGGCCGGCCGGCGCTCATCGCAATGGTCACGCAGGACCTCGTGGACCGGGGCCTGAATGCGAGCGACATCGTTCGGGAGGCCGCTAAACAGATGGGCGGCGGCGGAGGCGGCCAGGCTAGGCTGGCCCAGGCCGGGGGCAGAGACGCCTCGAAGCTCGACGAGGCCCTCGCCGGAGCCGTCGACGCGGTGAAGCGGCAAGCGGTCTAGTGCGCGTCATCGGCCTCGATGTTGGCGAGCGCCGCACCGGCGTCGCGTCGGGCGACACGGAGACAGGCCTAGCGGTGCCGGTGGGCGTTATCGAGAGCGCAGCGGACGGCCCGGCGGTCGCTGAGGTCGTGCACGAGGCGCAGGCTCGGGAGGCGTCTGTCATCGTTGTGGGTATGCCGTACTCGATGTCGGGGCGCGTTGGGCCCCAGGCCGAGATCGTCGGCAGGTTCGTCGAGATGCTGCGCGCGGCGGTGGACATCGAGGTCGAAACGGTAGACGAGCGTCTATCGACCGCACAGGCGGAGCGCGACATGACTCGCTCCCGCGGCCGTTTCCACCAGCGCGCCAAGGCGGGACGCCGGCTCCCCAAGGGCGCGTCGGACGCCGCGGCGGCGGCAATCATCTTGCAGTCCTGGCTCGATAGGCGACGGGGCGCTCCGGTGTGATTGGCCCCTTTCACGGCTGGGGACTCTCGTTTGCTAGACTCAAGGACGATGGCTTTCCGTGATAACTCCCGGTTATACGGCGCCGCCGGCGCGTCGCTCATCGCCGTTGCGGTAACCGCGCGCTACGTGGCGAAGTGGCGCAGCCGGCGCTCGATGCGGCGCGGAGGCGGCGAGCGCGGAGTTGGCGGCGGTCGCGTCTTCATCGGCCTCGACCTGCCCGATCCGACCGTGGCCGCGCCGCGGCCTTGCGACTACGCCGTTCTCGACGCAGGGCTCGCCTGCACGTTCGGCCAGTGGGAGTACCGGGAGGACGGCGCGGGCATCATTCCCGACCGGGCCCTGGGCCGTTCGTTTATTCTCGCTGTCGATGGCCCTCAGGGCCTCGCGGGCGAGCCGGGGGCGACGATGCGGGAGTCGGAGCGGCTCGTCAACGCGCCGGGCCACTCGCCGCACGGCGTGCCGAAGGGCGGCAAGCCCTTCGAGGGGTTCATCGCCGGCTCGGTCAAGCTCTTCCACCGGCTCGTGACGAGCGGCAGCCGGTTCAGGCTGCTGGGTCTAGAGGGCATTCCGCCAGCCGACACCACGCTCATCGAGGTCTATCCCGGCGGCGCGTGGAAGCTGATTGCGCCGGAGCCGCTGCCCAAGAAGGACACGTTAGAAGGACGCCGCGCTCGCGTGGATCTTCTGACGGGCCTGGGCGTTCAGCTTCCCGCGGCGCCCCTGCCGACACACGACCATCTGGACGCGGCGATTGCGGCGTGGACCGCCTATAAGTTCCACCTGGGCGAGACGAGCATCGCAGGCCGCGCTCCCGAGCTCGACGCGGCGACAGGCGTCATCCGCGAGGGCTACATAGTGCAGCCGGCAAAGCCGCCGGACACGCCCTTGGACGAAGGAGTGGCGCCGGTCTAGGAGGCCGAGGAACCCACCGGGATCCACCCACTCCCCACTCCCAAGCAGGCTATAGCCTGCTTCCTGGCATCTGTCATCTGCCGCTGTAGACATTTGCAAACATAACATGCCAGCGCGTCGCGGCAGCTTCCACAAGCCTCGGCCTACCCGCTGGCCAGAGCTCAGCGCCAGTCGTGGGCGGCGGGCATCGGGACCCGGACGCCCAGACGCTCCACGCCGGAGACGATCACGTTGGTCGTCCCGTCCCACCGGGACACGGCGCCGCGCGCCAGGATGACCTGGCCTCCCAGCTCCCTGCGGCATCGTGCGAAGACGTGGGGCCAGAGGATGAGCTGCACGTCGCCCGTCTCGTCCTCGATGGTCACGAACACCGTGCCGCCCTCGCCGCGCGGGTGCTGCCGGGCGATGGGCCAGCCCGCCACCTGCACCTCCTCGCCCTCGCCGGCCTCCTCCACTGCGGCGGCAGGCAGCACGCCAGGGCCCAGCGTGGGCCGCACGAACTCCATGACGTGCCCTCTGGGGTAGACGCCCATCGTCCGGAACTCCCCCTCCATCCGCTCATACTCGGTGAAGTCGGACATCTCGGGAGCGCTTTCTCCCGTGGACAGGGGGAAAGCCCGCTGGCCGTTCCGTGAGGGACGGACGGCGAGCCCTGCGTCCCATAGGGCCTCTCTGCGGTTGGACGTGACGGCGTCGAAGGCTCCCGCCTCCACCAGAGACAGCATCGCCTGAGGCCTCAGGCCTGTCCGCCGCGCCAGGTCTCCCGCGCCGTCGTAGGGGCCATGCCGCTCCCGCTCCTCCACGACGAGCCTGGCCGACTCACCGCCCACGTCCTTGATGAGCTGCAGACCCAGCAGCACAAAATTGTTGTCGGGGACGCAGCGCGCCCCGCTGCGGTTCACGCACGGGTTCAGGAAAGGAACGCCAAAGCGCCGGGCGTCCTCCTTGAGGGTCTCCACGGGGTAGAAGCCCATCGGCTGGTTGTTCATCAGGGACACGAAGAACTCCACGGGATGATGGCGCTTCAGCCAGGCGGCCTGATAGGCGGTGACGGCGAAGGCGTGGGAGTGGGACTCCGGGAACATGTAGTGGCCGTTGATCTTGGCGAATATCTTCCGCGCGGCCTCCTCCGGGACTCCCTTGGTCCGTGCGCCTTCGAGGAACCTCCGCCGGTGCATGGCGACGAGATGCTCGCCGTTGGGCCGGGCGAAGGCCCGCCGCAGCTCGTCAGCCTGGGCGGCGGTCATCCCTGCCACGTCCATGATGAGCTGGATCACCTGCTCCTGCCACACGATGATCCCGTAGCCTCGCTCGAGGGCGCGCTTCTCCGACGGGTGGTCGTAGTCGAAGGGGACGCCGTGACGGTACCGCTCCACGAACTGGGACACGGCGCTTCCCTGGACGCCGACACCGGGCCGGATGAGAGCGACCTGGTAGGCCAGGTCCAGGAGGTTGCGGGAGCGGAGGCGCTGCCCCATCTTTAGCTGGGCTGGCGATTGGAGAAGGAAGACCCCCTTCGACCTGCCCGTGTTGATTATCTCGTACACCTCGGGGTCCTCGGGGTCTATCCTGCTCAGGTCGGGCCTCCTCCCCTCCCGCTCCTCGATGAGGTCGAGGGCCTCCTCGATCTGGTCGAGCACGGGGAGAGAGAGGAGGTCAATCTTGGCGAAGTTGGCGTCGGCGACGCTGTCCTTGTTCCAGTCCATGATGAATCGTCCGTCGATGGCCCCGGCGCGGATGGGGACCATGCCGGAGATGGGGGCGTCGCTGAGGACCATGCCGCCGACGTGCTGGCCCAGGCCCCTGGGCGCTCCCGTCAGCTGGGGAGCCAGCTCGACGAGGTCCCTCCAGCCCGGCGCGTCCACCCGGTCCCGGAAGGCGGGAAGGGCCAGCATCTCCTCCCGCAGTTTTGCGCTGTCCTGAGAGTAGAGCTGCTTCGAGAGCAGCCGCAGGTCGTCCTTCGGCAGTCCGAGGGCCTTGCCTATGTCCTGGACGACGCCCTTCACCGAATACGTGGAGACCGCCCCGGCGAGGACAGCGAACTCCGGCCCGAAGCGCCGGTGCACCCGCCCGATGAGCTCGTCCCGGAGGGCGCGGGGAAAATCCAGGTCGATGTCGGGGAGCATGGTCATGTCCTGGGGGATGAACCGTTCCAGGGTGAGATTCCACCGCAGCGGGTCGATGTGGCTGATGCCGATGAGGTAGCCGACCAGCAACGCCACCGACGAGCCCCGACCCCTCCCCGGCGGCCGCTCCTCCAAGGGGGTCTCCGGGCGGGTCATGCCCTTCTCCTCCATGATCTCCTGGGCGATAAGGACGATCTCTCGGTAGAGGAGGAGGAAGCCGGCCAGCCCGTGCCTGCGTATGAGCCGGAACTCCTCCTCCAAGCGCTCCTCCACCCGCGGGGAGGCCGGTCCGTAGCGCCGGAGGGCGGCCTCGGCGCAGAGCCGCCGCAGGTAACTCTCCGGGGTGTGGGCCGCCGGCACGCTGGGCTCGGGAAGGGTGTAGCCCAGATCCGCGCCGAGGTCGAAGGCGCACTGCTCCGCGATCCGCAGGGTGTTGGCGACGGCCTCGGGGCAGCGCCGGAACAGCCGCTCCATCTCCGCTGCCGGTTTCAGTGAGAGGTGGCAGTTCGGCCTGATGAAGGGGAGGGCTTGGTCGATGGTCGTATTGCGCCGCGCGGCCGCCAGCGCGTGCTGCAGCCGGTAACGCTCCGGAGAGTGGTAGTGGACGTCGTTGGTCGCGACGACCGGGACGCCTACCTCTCGCGCGATCCCCGCCAGCTCCCGGTTGCGCTCAGTGTCGCCTTGGAGAAAGTTCTGCTGCAACTCCGCGTACATCGAACCGGGCTCATACCACTCCCTGTAGTCCCGCAGCAGTTCCCTGGCCTCCCGGCGGCGTCCGTCAAGGAGGAGCTTCGAGAGGGGGCCGTCGCGGCCTCCCGTGAGGAGGACGGTCCCTTCGGCGTGCGCGGGGAGATGGGCAGGGTCGAGCCTCGGCGCCCTGCGGTCAACGGCGTTGGCCAGCGTGAACAGCCGGGAGATGTTGGCGTAGCCCTCCCGAGTCTTGGCCAGCAGGACCAGGCGGGAATCGTCGGTCAGAGTCAGCTCCCCTCCGGTGATGGGCTGTATGCCGAGGCTGCCGGCCAAGCGGGCGAACTCCAAGGCCCCGCACAGGTTGGCGTCGGTCAGGGCCAGGGCCGGGAGGCCGTGCTCCTTCGCTTGGGCCAGCAGCTCGTGAGCATGGGACGCCCCCTCCCCGAAGGAGTAGAAGCTTTTGGCGTGCAATTCGACATACCCGGCCATGGCGGCGCCTGGTCCTAGGAGTCCTGCTGATACCAGCAGAGCCCCTGCTGGTCCCGGAACAGGGTGGCCTGTCCCTCATCCTCCCAGGTCACCCGGTAGTAGGCGCGGGTAAGCCGCTTGGGGAGCCACCAGAGATCGAAACACCACCGGTCTTCGATGCGTGCGACCCGGCGCCACCGCTTTCCCAGGAGCGCCGCGACCGGCTCGCGCTCCAGCCCCTCTCGGACCGTCACTAGCGTGGGGGCGGCAAGCGGCCTGATGGCGTCCGCGCCCGTGGGGTCGACCGGCACTTGTAGGGCGCGCATCTCCGGCGCCGGATGCCAGGGAGCCACGGACGCCACCCTGTGGAGGACATGGCCGCCGCCCACACGGGCCTGCAGCTGCCGCTCCGTCTCGGCCAGGCGGCGCTCCCGGTCCTTCCGAAGGTCGGGAAGAAGCCCCATCTGCGCCCCCGACTCGCCCGTCAGGCCGGTGAGGGTCAGGGACGCCTCCTCGACAGGGGCCTGGGGGTGGTCAGCCTGCAGCTGTCCCCTGATGACGGTGGAGGCCCGCTCCCAGTCTCCGATACCCTGCTTGAAGTGGAACGTCTTCCGCCAGGGAGAGGCTCGCTCGAGGACGCACTCCAAGGCAGTCCTGCCCGCATACCGGCCCCGCATCAGGGGCTGGGAGTAGGCCCGTTTCAAGAGAGTGTCCACGGCTGTCATCAGGAACTCCATGGAGCTGGACGAGAAGGGAAGGGAGACGCGCTCGATGACGGCCTCCTCATGGGCGAGGGGGACCAGGGGGCGGTCGTCGTCGCCGCGGGAGAAGTCCCATGCGCTTCCGCCCGCTCGTCCGAACTGATCGAGGAGGAGGTCCCGCTTCATCGAGGACACGTCGCCCATGATGCGCAGGCCGAAGCGGCGCATGGCGGCCGTCACGTCCGAGGAGACGGGCAGGAGGTCGATGCTGTGGGACGCAAGGAAGGCGGCGGCGTCTGATGGGACCCAAGCAACTTGGAGGGGCCTGCTTGTTCGAGCGGCGACGAAGGCGGGGAACTTGGCGTCCGCCACGCCGACCCGCGGGGCCAGGTGTTCGGGGACCGAGTCCAGCAGGGCGGCGGCGATCCGGTCCTCGCCGCCGTAGAGGGTTTCGAGGCCGTCCAGGCGTGCGTAGGCTGTCCCCAGCTCTGCCCCCTCCACGCGGTCGCTGACTCCCTGTAGGGCCGTGAGCGCTTGGCGGAACACCCGCTGATAGGAAGGCTCGTCCGCTTCGACGATGGCCATGTCCGTGTGCCGGGACAGGGCCTCCTCCAGGGCCATGCCCGCATGGGTATGGGGAGCCGCGGGGAAGACGTCGACGACCAGAGGCCGTCCCGTCGAGCGCTCGACGATAACGGCGGGCCTGTCCCGCAGGTCCGGCTGCCGCAGCAGCTCAACCTTGGCCCGCAGATGGGTGATGAGCACACAGGCAACCCGCAAGAGGCGCGCCTCCTTACTGACGGATTCGGGCTGGAAGCCCGCGAGACCGCCGATGATAGCGAACATACGTTCTGTTATCAATAGCCACTTGGCCTCAACCCGTCCGAGGGCCGGAGGAAGATGGAGCCGCTGGCGACGGCGCTAGATAGCGCACGGATTAGGAGGCAGGAATCCCCATGTGGTTCTTCCTGGTACGGGGGGACAGGGACGCGAATCCACTCGAAACCGCTGGCTTGCTAGGCCTTCAGTCCCTCCAACTGGCTGTCGATGTTTTCCGCCTCCAACGATAGTCTCTCCCATTCCCCCCAGAGCGCCCTGGCCTCCTCTTTGAGCACTTGGTATTGCTCTCCCGCCGACGCGAGCTGAGCCCGACCGTCAAACTGGTCAGGCTGGGAGAACATGGTCTCCAATGCCGTTATGCGGACCTCGCGCTCAGACAACGAAACGTTTATCTCCTCTATCCGCGTCGCCAATCTGTGGGCTTCTCTGCCAAGCGATCGACGCTGGCCCTCCTCGGCGCTAAGCGGCCGCCCGGACCGTCTCCTGGCGGGGCCCGATTCTGAAGATGCGCCGGTCGCTCCATTGGCTGCCGCGTCGACGCTTCCATTACTAGGCCCGGTCTGCTTCCGGTACAGATAGGCGTCGTAGTCGCCGGGAAAAACCGTAGGCTGCCCGGCGTCAATCTCAATTATCTTGTTGGCGACCTGTCGTATGAGAGTCCGGTCGTGGGTTATCAGACAAATCGTGCCGTGGTAGTCCCCAAGGGCGTCCCCGAGTATCTCCCTGGAGGCGATGTCGAGGTGGTTGGTCGGTTCATCCATGAGGAGGAGATTGCTGGGTTGGAGGAGCAGCTTGGCCAGGGCCACCCGCGCTTTTTCTCCGCCTGACAGTATGGATATCGGCTTGCGGACGTCGTCGCCGCTGAACAGGAAGCCGCCCAGCGTGGTGCGAAGGTTCTGCTCCGACACCCCTGGCGCGGCATAGCGTAGCTCCTCGAGGATCGTATTGGTTGGGTCGAGAAGTTCAAGCACATGCTGTGCGTAGTAGGCTGTCACCACGTTGTGGCCGGTCTTTCTCTCCCCCTCATCAAGCGAAAGGACGCCTGCGAGTATCTTCAACATAGTGGTCTTGCCGGCGCCATTTGGTCCGACTAGGGCAACGCGGTCACCGCGCGAAAGCGTCAGGTTGGCGCCACGGTAGACCGCATTATCGCCGTAGGACTTGCTTACGTTGGTCAGCGATATGACCTCCAGGCCGCTGCGGGGCGGCTCTGGAAACGAATAGTGGACTTTCCTGGTCGTCCTTGGCGCCTCAATAGTCTGCGCTTTCTCAAGCTGCTTCAGGCGGCTCTGCACCTGACTGGCCTTCGTTGCCTTGGACCGAAAACGCTCTACGAAGCGCATCTGCCTCCGTATCTCGCGCTCCTGCCTGACAGCGGCTGCCTGCTTGATCTTCAGGGCCTCCTCACGTGCAACAAGGTATCCGTTGTAATCACCCTTCATGAGGACCACTTCGTCGTCCTCAATGGCAAGAACTTTGGTTGCAACCTGGTTTAGGAAAGCGCGGTCGTGCGATGTGACGAGCACTCCACCTCGAAAGGAGGCCAAATACTTCTCGAACCACAGGTTTGCATCAAGGTCGAGGTGATTGGTTGGCTCGTCCAAGAACAGAAGAGCAGGCCTCTTGAACAACAGCCTGGCAAGGCCTGCCCGCATGGCCCAGCCGCCGCTGAAGTCACTCATTGGCCGGAGAAAGTCGCCTTGCTTGAAGCCAAGGCCTGAGAGGATAGCCTCGGCCTCGTGTTCCCTATCGCCTCCACCCGCGGCCTCCAGCTCCATATCAAGCTGGCCGAGGTGTTGCATCAGGCTGGCCTGTTTTACTGGGTCAGGCTCCGACGACAGGGCCTCCCGGGTGGCGGTAATGCTGTCCATGAGGGCAATCACGTCGGAGCTAGCGCCCAGCACCTCCTGGAGGAGGGGTTTGTCGGTAAACGATGATGGTTCCTGCTTGAGATAGCCTATGGAGACGTCGCTCCGCTTGGATATGCTCCCTGAGTCCGGCGGCGTATCGCCTGCCAGAATGTCCATAAGAGTGGTCTTCCCGGAACCATTTGAGCCTATCAGCGCAATACGGTCTCCGGCGGCCATATATAGGTTGAGGCCACTGAACAGAGTCCTGTTCGAGTAGGTCTTACTGAGGTTAGAGGCAGATAGCATCTAGTCCTACGCGGGCTCGACATTAAATATCCCGAATACCGCAAGTGACGAAAGTAGGCAAGCGGGGCGCGAGTTCCCTGCCTAACCCTCCCTCGCAGGTAGGTGAGGGAATTCGAAGCAGTGGCTTTATGGGGCCTATACCGCGGCGAAGTTCACGTCGGGCTTGGCCTCGCGGTACTTGGCCGAGCTTGCGACCCAATCGTCCTCTCGCGGCAGCACGACTGCGGCGGACCTGAGGCTGTAGACCGTAGGGTCCGACACCGACGCGGGCTCGATGCCCTGGTCGGCCATGAGCTTTGCAGCCCTGAGTAGCGCTCGCCGCGTTCGGATGATTCCCGTATCGCTCACGCCGAGGTGTTCGATCGTGCGGTCGGCGACGCGGCCCATCGTCTCCTGCATGCCGGAGTCCTGCGGCCAGGTGCCGGGGAGTCCGGAGAACTGCATGTTCTTCTGGCGCTCCCAATCGACGTTGAAGTCGTTGTCGATATGGTGCTTTGGCCACCACGCGGCCTCGGGCCGGTTCGGGATGGGGGGCAGGAAGCCGTCCACGGTTGGGTGCAACCCCTCCTGGCCGTCGTGCCGCGCATGCATCAGGAAGTCGAACTCCTGCTCGCTGAGGGGCCGCACGGGGTTGTAGGTGAAGCAGAGCGCGATGACGTGGTGGTCGTCCATCGGAACGTAGGCGTGGCCGCTGAAGAGAGGGTCCTCGCCGTAGGGGGGAATCATGGTGTGGAACGGCAGCATGAACTGCGTGATCCGCCAGTAGTAGGAATCGACCTCGGCGTTGCGCCGGGCACCTATGAGCACACCGTAGTCGGTGTCCAACACCTCGAAGCGCGGGTGCCTGTCCCGCATCTTGTAGACCATGCCCTGCTCCTGCTTCGAGGTGAGCCGGAAGGGGTCCTTATAGCTGGAGTGGAGAAAACCGCTGTGGCTGGAGTCAATCTCGCCCTCGATCGTCTGGAAGAAGTTGTTCTGGGCGATGCGCTTTGTCATGTAGCAATGGGATTCAGGCGCCAGGTTCCACTCGAGGTCCGGCAGGGGAGGCGGAGAGTCTTGGTCCGCGCCGAGGTAGACCCAGATGAGGCCGTTGCGCTCGGCGGCGCGGAAGGCGGTGTGGGAGACCTTATCCTTGAAGTTGCTTTCGGGCGGCTCGCTGGGCATGTCGACGCACTTGCCCGTCTCGTCGAACTTCCAGCCGTGGTACCCGCAGCGCAGCCCTTCCTCTTCGTTGCGTCCGAAGAAGAGCGAGGCGCCTCTGTGGGGGCAGACGGGCGACATCGCCGCCACCTTGCCGCTGGTGAACCGCAGGACGAGGAGGTTCTCGCCGAGTAGCCGCGTGCGGTGAGGAACGCCGTCGGCCTTGACCTCGTTGGAGAAGACGGCGGGTATCCAGTAGCGGCGCAGCAATTCGCCCATGGGCGTGCCTCGTCCGACCTTGGTCAGCAGTTCATTGTCGCTTGTGGAAAGCATCGCGTCTCCCTGAACGGTAGGGTCTATGCGCGGGCGAGTATATCCCTAGGTGGAGACCCGTGCGCAACCTCCGGCCTAGTCCGAGCCGCAGGATGAAGAAGTCCCTGATTTTCGTCTGTTACGAATGGGAAAGTATCCGGACATCGATAACGCCGAGGGGATAGCAGCGGCCGTTTGTCTGGCCGTGGGCTGCTTTCGGGGCCTCAGAACTACTTCCCGATTGATGGTTTCTCAATTCGTGATGCGGGAGACGGGAAGCGTTAGGCGAGTTGGGGGGGTCGGGTTGCTTTGGAGGCGAGCCAGCTCTTCGAGAGGGATGTGGCAGTGGATCTCGTGCGTTGGGGATTCGGGGCTGGTCTGTGCCGGTGGCGGGGACTCGTCGCAGATGGACCCGAGCTTGCGCGGGCAGCGGGCGGCGAAGAAGCAGCCGACAAACTGCTCATGCTGCGTCGGCACAACTCCGTTCAGTCGGATAGGCGTGCGGATGGCGTCCGGGTCGGGTATGGGCGCCGCCGACAGCAAGGCTTCCGTGTACGGGTGCGACGGCGCGGTGAGGACGTCTTCGGTAGGGCCCGACTCGGCAACGTGGCCTGCGTAGAGCACGACGATCTCGTCGGATACGTAGCGAACGACAGCTAGGTCGTGGGAGATGAAGACGTACGAGGTCCCCTTCTCGCGCTGGTGGTCCTCCAGCAGGTTGAGCACTTGCGCTTGGACGGAGACGTCGAGCGCGGAGACGGGCTCGTCGGCGACGATGAGGTCCGGGTCGCCGGCGAATGCGGCTGCGAGCGCTACCCGCTGCTGCTGCCCCCCGCTCAGCTGAAGCGGCTGGCGGTCCATGAAGGAAGCGTCGAGGCCGACGGCCTCCAGCAGCTCGCAGGCCCGCTCTTCTCGTTCCTTCGCATCCAAGTCGGTGAACTTCTGAAGAGGCCGGAGGATGGAGTGCCGCACGGGGAGCTTCGGGTTCAAGGAAGAGGTCGGGTTCTGGAAGACCATCCTCAGCGACGCCTTCTGTTCGGAGTTGCGGTCTTCAGCGCTCGCCGGCAGGTCTTCCCCTCTCAGCTCTACGTCTCCGCTGTCTCGCGGCACGAGGCCGACGATGCTGCGGGCCACGGTGGTCTTGCCCGAGCCGCTCTCGCCAACGATACCGATGGTGCGCCCGACGCCGACGCTGAAGTCGATGCTCTCCACTGCGCGGACCGGAGGCTTCACTCGTGGGCCGAAGAAGAAGTATTTCCGTTGCCATCGACCGTAGACCCGGTGAAGTCCCTTGACGGTCAAGGCCGGCTCACTCGTCGTCTGCGGCGTTGCTTCCTGCTCGACCGGCTCGCCCCAGATATCCGTGCTCACGTCGTTGGGGAAGAAGCACCATGCCTTATGGCCCTTGCTGATGGCGATGGGCTTAGGCTCCTCTTGGCGGCAACGGTCTTGGGCCAGCGGACACCGATCGACGAACAGACACCCGCCTGAGTCCGGCTCGGTTGAGGGGTAGACGGAGCCCCGGATACTCTGCAGCCTCGTCACGGCTCCTTCGTCGGCAATCGCCTTGGGGACGCAACTCAGCAAACCAACGGTGTAGGGATGTCGAGGGTTCTTGAACAGGTCGCGGACCGGCGCTTGCTCGACTGTGTTCCCGGCGTACATGACCACCACGCGGTCGGCCACACGGGCGATGACGCCCAGGTTGTGGCTAACGTACAGGATCCCGGCGTTTACCCGGCCCTTGAGGTCGGCGACAAGGTCGAGGATCGTTGCCTCGGTCGTGACGTCCAACCCGGTGGTCGGTTCGTCCATCAGCAGAACGTCGGGGTCGCATGCCAGGGCCATGGCTATGACGATGCGTTGCTGCTGGCCTCCGCTGAGCTGGTGCGGGTAACTCTGGGAGATTCGCTCGGGGTCTGGCAGACCGACGCTCACTATCAGCTCGGCCGCTCGATCGACAGCGTGCGAAGCATCGAGGTCCGTGTGTTCGCGGAGCACTTCATGAATCTGAGGGCCGATCTTCATGGTCGGGTTCAGCGCGAGGGCCGGGTCCTGATAGACCATTGCGATACGGTTCCCGCGCAGCTTCCGCAACTCGGCAGACCCGAGCTCCGTCATGTCCTGGCCGTTGAGGCGAATCGATCCTTCGACCTCGGCAGTGCCCGGCAGGTATCCCATGACTGCGAACGCCGTCGTCGACTTCCCGCAGCCGGACTCGCCCACGAGACCTACAATCTCGCCGCGCTTGAGTTCGAGGGAGGCATCGCGGACGGCGTGCACAGTGGCCGTTGGCGTGTGGAACGTCACCGACAGGTGCTCGATTTCAATGAGCGGCGCGCTGCCATCGAGGGATCCGTTCCCGTTGAGCGACGCGTGCCCGTTGAGTGGCGTGTTCCCGTTTGTTTCGTTGCTCACGTCATGCTTCCTTTAGGGGCAGCTCGCGCGCCTGCCTGATGCCGTCTGCAAGAAGATTGACCCCGACGACGAGCGTGCCAACGGCCACGGCAGGCGCTATGGCTACCCATGGGGCCGCGACGATGAACCGTCGGCTCTCGCTGATCATTAGGCCCCAGTCCGATGAAGGAGGTTGGACGCCGAGGCCGAGGAATCCCAGGGAAGCGACCAGCAGGATCGCGTAGCTGAACCGGACCGAGGCCTCCACTGCCAGGACTGGCACGGCGTTGGGCAAGATTTCCCGGAACGTGATGTAGGCGGTTGGCTCGCCCCGTAGCCGGGCGCTTTCCACGAACTCGAGGGACTTGACCGATAGTGTGACGCTGCGCATGACGCGGGAGGACGGCGCCATGAACACAACTCCGATGGTTGCCGCGATGTTGATGGGGTTCGGGCCGAGGCTGTTGAGCACCAGCAGGGCGATCAGGAGGGATGGGAAGGACATCAGTCCGTCCATGATTCGCATGATGATTTCGTCTCGCCGGCCTCCCAGGAACCCGCTCGTCATCCCGACGACGGTGCCGAGGAAGATGCCCAGCACTGCGCCCGCGACCGAGACGGTGACCAGCGACGTGGCGCCCGACATGACCCGGCTGAGGACGTCCCGTCCGAACTGGTCGGTGCCGAACCAGAAGCTCGCCGACGGACCCTCGAGCTGGTGCAGGCGCTCCCGTTTCTTGTCCACGGAGGCCTTCTGGTCGTCCGTCCACCCTTGCTCGACCTCGGCCAGATTGGCTCGAGCGAGCTCGAGGTCGAACCCGCCGGCGCCGTCTGCCGCCGAGGTCTGGGACTCGTAGAACTGGATGAGCGCGAGCTTATTGGGGTCCTCCGGCAGGCGGCCGGTCGTCTTGAAGGCTACGTAGTTGGGGTCGCTCTCGCTTTGCTCGACGGCCTCCAGGCCCTCGGCGGGGTACGATTGGAACTCTGTCGGCGAGTACGGGGCAAGCCAGGTGCCGAACACCACGAGAATCGCATGGAGCACGACGAGCGGGAGTCCAATCCTGCCCGCCATGGTGCGGAGCGACATCCCGAGCGCTACTCGGGTTGCGCTGAGAGCGTTGGCCAAGGCCGCGCCCACAACGCTTAGCGGGTTGTCCTGCAGGCGGGGAGCAGATGCGGGCAAAGCCATTAGGAAAGCCTTATCCGGGGATCGAGGGCCCCATAGATTAAGTCCGCGACGAGGTTGCTCAATGCGTAGGTCGCCGCCAGGAGCAGGGAGAGACTCTGCAAGAGCGGCATGTCGCGCGTGTCGATGGCCACCAGCAACAGATTGCCGAGCCCGGGGTACGCGAATACGTTCTCGACGATGATCAGCCCGCCCAGCATGAAGCCGATGTTCACCGCGATCACGCTGATCGTCGGGAGCATGGCGTTGGGCAGCATATGGCGCCATATCACCCGGCGCATGGGGAGGCCTTTCAGGACCGCGGTGCGCACGTAGTTTGTTCCCATCACCTCGATGACGTTGGCGCGGGTCATGCGCATGATGTAGGCGAACAGCACCCCGGTGAGGGCGAGGGTCGGCAGTATGAGGATCTCGGGCCGGGATAGGGGACTAGTGCCGGGCAAGATGACGCTCGACGACGGCAGGACCCCCAAGAACGACGAGAACACGACAATCAGTACGATGCCGGTCACGAACTCAGGCATGGAGATCACCACTAGGCTCGTGACTCCCATGGCGTGGTCGCCCCATGAGTGATGGCGAATGCCGGACCAGACACCGATAGCGACGGCGCTTGGGATGGCAAATACGAAGGCGAACGCCGCGAGGTAGAGCGAGTTGATCAGCCGGGGCTGGATGACCTCGGTGACCGGCCGCTTCTGCACGAACGAGTCTCCCAGGTCGCCGAGCGGGATGCCGTCGATCCAGTCCACGTACCGCACGTACCAGGCCCGGTCGAGGCCAAGCTCCTCGCGGAAGTGCTTCAGGTTCTGTTCCGTGGCGCCCTGTCCGAAGAACGCCGTCGCCGTGTCGCCCGGGAGGATTTCGGTGATTACGAAGATGGCGAACGAGACGACGAGCAGGGTCACGCCGATGAGGCCGATGCGCCTAGCTATGAAACGTCCCATCAATCACCCGTATGCCGAATATTGGTCTGCGATGGCCCCTGGAGGGAGAGCTGAGGGCTCGGGGGGCCTCGCCCTGCCGGCTACTCCCTCCAATGGCCGTCTCTTTCGCGTACCGTTCGACAGGTTCTTAGGCTCCTAGCGGTCCAGCCAGATTTCGCTGAGGGGCT
This sequence comes from Dehalococcoidia bacterium, assembly GCA_965219425.1. Taxonomy (GTDB): domain Bacteria; phylum Chloroflexota; class Dehalococcoidia; order Lucifugimonadales; family Australimonadaceae; genus S5-327. Next base: position 1,270,630 of record OZ244741.1, on the reverse strand, counting down.
GCCAGTTCCGCGGGTGGGGCTCGCCGTTCCGCACGTCGTCTCGCACACCGTTAATCGTGGGCTGGAAGACCGCGACGATCCGCGGGACATCATCGATCAGGATGCACTGAATCTGCGCGTACGTCTCTTGACGGTCGGCCAGCTCCACCTGTCCTCGCGCCTTCGCGACGAGGGCGTCAAACTCAGGGTTCATGTAGCGGGACTCGTTCCAGGAAGCATCGGATAGATAGACGACGCTGAGGGCTAGGTCCGGGGGCCTGCCGTTCCAGAACACTGTCGTGAACGCCTCCTGCAGCCACACGTCCGCCCAGTAGGCGTCCTCGGGCCGCTGTTGGATGTCCACGTTGATTCCTGCGGGCGCGGCCCGCTCCTTGAACGCGACGGCCATCTCCACCATGCCGGTGCCCGCCGTGCTGGTGTAGAGCGTCACGTCGATACCGTCGGGGTGGCCGGCCTCCGCCAGGAGCGACCTGGCGAGCTCGGGGTCGTAGTCCGGCGGCGCGCACTCCGGATTGAAGTGCGGGTCGTTCGGGGGAATGGGGTGGTCATACGCGATGCTGCCGTTCCCCAGCAACGCCGCTTGGCGGATCGCCTCGCGGTCGGTCGCGGCCTGCATCGCCTTGCGGACGAGCTTGTTGTCGAACGGAGCGACTCGCATGTCCATCGCTAGGTTCAGGTACCCGGCGGTCGCGGTCTCCAGCGCCGTGGTGCCTTCGTTCGCATTGACGCCGGGGGCGCTCTGGTGCTGCATCAGGAAGATCATGTCGACGTCGCCGCTCTTCAGCGCCTCCGCACGGGTCTCGGGCTCAGGGATCAGGAGCAGCTGGACCTCGTCCAGGTACGGCCGCCCCTCCTCCCAGTAGTCTTCGTTCTTCACCAGGATGGTCCGCTCGCCGGGGAGGTGCTCCTTGAGCTTGAACGGCCCGGTGCCGAACGCTTCGAGGACCAGCCGCGCAGGGTCAATATCGGACGGGTGCATCCTGACCTGGTACTCCGACAACGTGTCGGGGAAGAAGGCGCTCGGCGAGACGAGGTCGAAGCAGATGGTGTAGTCGTCGATGACCGTCATCTCGTCGATGATCTCCAACGTGGGCCGGATCGGCGAGTCCGCCACGGGGTCGAGCATCCGGTTGAAGGAGTACAGGACGTCTTCCACGTTGAAGTCCTTGCCGTGGTGGAACTTCACGCCCTCGCGCAGCTTGAAGGTCCATGACGACAGGTCAGCGTTGGCGGCCCACGAGGTAGCCAGCATTGGCTTCAACGACAGGTCGGGTTGAATCAGCACGAGGTTGTCGTACGTGTTCTGCGTGATGAAGATGTCCGTCGTACTAGTGGTGAAGAGCGGGTCCAGCGTTGTGTTGTCAGCGAACAGCGTCGCCTTCAACGTACCACCGGACTTGGCGTTAGGGTCCGCTGTCATCATCGTGCCCGGCATCGCGGCCGGCGGGACTGGCCGATCGGGGTCAGCGCACGAGGCGGACGTTGCCATCGCTGTGGGCATCGCTGTCGCCGGGGGCGGCGTGGCTGTCGGTGCTGGTGTCGGCGTTGCCGTAGGCCGCGGCGTGGGGGTCGGGTCGTCCCCGCACGCGCCGAGCAGGAAGAGCGATGCGACAGCCAGCCCGATGAGTGCTGCGATGTGCAGCCACCTGGCCCTGCTAATCTTGATGCCTGTCGATTCTGCCATCTGTACACCTCATCCATGTCCTAAGCGGAGGTCTCCCTCCGCATGGAAGCTGTAGTCGTAAGATTGTTCTGCCGCCCGTCGCGAGGCGCGCCAAATCCCCCGCGCCGCGCCTTCCGTTTGGGGTGTCAGGGGGCGGGGGCGGATGGAGTATCTGGTTCGGGGGTACCGAAAAGGAGGGGTAACTCGCCAGTTGTCGGCCTTTGTTCGGCTGCGGGGTTGAAGCGGTCCGTTTTACCTCGGAGTGGCTTGCAGCCAGCCAATCGGCGGCGGTCTTGGGCTACCCTAGGCAGGGTTTCCGATGGTGTCAACCTCGCGATTCCGTCAGCGTCTGCGGCGATAACGTCACAAATCGGTATAGCAGCGAAGCCTGCGCCGCGATGGGCGTGGGCAAGGCCGTGGCCATGCTTCCACCCAATCAGACAGGCTAGGGCAGTAGCGAACGGAGCGTCGCCAAGGACCGTCTGCCCCCCTTCACCATCTAGGGGATGCCGTTTGCCAAGGCGGCGCTGGGCCCGTTTCGGCGTCGCCCCACTGGAACCCCGCATTTCGTCTGAGCGGCGCCAATCTGCGCCCTTATCCGCCATATTTCAAGCCGCGGGCAATTCTGCTGGGAATTCTGGCCCCCTTCGTCATACCTCCAAACACGCGTGTGCTAGCCAGGGCGAGGCTGCGGCGGCTCGGATGCGGCGCGGTGCTATAGTTGGCGCATCTCTAGCTCCGGAGCAGCGATGAGGCTTGGGCCAACGGCTCGCGGACTGGTCACGCTGTACTCGACGACCATCTTGCTTGGCTTCGGGCACGGGATGCTGTTCCCCATCATTCCGCTCATCTCCCGCGAGTTCGGCGTCGAGGGTGGAATCGCGGCCCAAACGGTGACGGCGTTCGCCGCGGGGCGTCTCATCGGACAGCCGTTGGGCGGTGTGCTGATCGACCGCTTCGGCACACGCCTTGCGGTCACCTTGGGGCCGGTGATCATCGGGCTGTCGGTCTTCGTGGGCGCGGTGACGCCGTGGCTGTGGCCGCTGCTCGTCGGGCTCTTCATCGCGGGCGCGGCCGACAGCGGGTGGATGCTGGGACGCGAGGTGGCGGGAGTAGACCTCGTGCGCGCTGATCAGCGGGGCAGGCTGATGAGCGGGTTCATGGGATTCCACTCCGTCGGCATGGGTCTCGGCGCGCTGGTGGGCGGCGAGCTGGGAGACGACGTGGGGTTCCGTACGGTGTTCTACCTGTACACCGGACTGGCCGTGGTGGTGTTCCTGCTGGGACTGCTGATTCCGAGCGGTCGTCCGCTTCCGCGTCCGCAACCTGCCGAGGGCGCCGTCCTTCCTCAGGGCGCCTGGTTCAGCCGGCTCAAGGGCTTCTTCCTTCAGATTGAGCCCCGGTGGCGAGGGACGTACCTAGTGCTCGTATTCGCCACAGCGAGCATGATGCTGTACCGGATGGCGTACCAGGGCATTCTGCCGGTATACGCTGAGGAGATCGGCTTGTCGCCGACGGACATCGGGCGGATCTTCTTCGTGGTGATGCTCGGGTCGTTGCTGATGATCGTTCCGGCGGGGTTCATCGTGGACAAGATAGGCCGGAAGTGGGCGACCGTGCCAAGCACGGCCATTCCCGGCATTGCGTTCCTGATCATCCCCTTCACGGGCGACTTTGGAGCGCTGGCGGCGATAGGCGTGCTGATGGGCTTCTCGAACGGGCTGTCGCTGGGGTCGGTCGCAACGTCCACCTACGACGTCGTGCCGGACTCCGCGCGGGCGCGGCTGCAGGCGGCGCGGAGGACGTTCGCTGAGACCGGCGCGATAACGGGCCCGCTGCTCGGCGGTTTCCTCTCGATTCAGTATGGGGCGGGCGTGGTGTTTTTGGTGTACGCGCCGGTGCTGCTCATCGCTGCGGCGCTATTGCTTTTCGTTGCCCGCGAGACGTTGGTCAAGCGGCGCGCGCCCGCCTCGGCGTAGGGGCGCGCGCGCCTTTTCATCGGCCGAGCGGATCGGACGCTCCTAGCCAGTCCGCCGTCGCTTGCGGTTGACAGAAGGAACGCCCTTGCGGACACTCCCGCCGACCCATAACGCTTCGGAGGACGACATGGCCGACTATGCTCGCGCAGACCTGCTCGTCGAGACCGATTGGCTCGCCGACCACCTCGACGATCCCAACATCCGAGTGATTGAGATGGCCCAGGAAGGCGGCGACTTCGAGGCAGGGCATATCCCCGGCGCCGCGCGCTCACCCACCTGGCAGATTAAAGGGTCGGAGAACACCCGGCTGGTCGCGCCCCCGGACGAGGCCAAAGCCTGGTTCGAGTCCGTCGGCATCGGCGACGATACGCTTGTGGTCGGCTACGACCGCTTCCACAGTCGCGACGCGGGGCGCTTGTGGTGGGTGCTCAACTACTACGGGCACACGAACGTGAAGGTGCTCAACGGCGGATGGACCAAGTGGTTGACGGAGGGGAGGGCGGTCGTCTCGGGCCCCTCGACGGCGCCCGTTGGCGGCGCGTTCACCCCCCAGGGGCCGGACCGCGAGATCGAGTCCACGGTGGAGAAGCTGAAGGAAGCGATCGGACGAGACGACGTCGTTATATGGGACGTTCGGTCAGACGCCGAGTACAGTGGAGAGAACGCGCGGGGCAATGCCCGCTTTGGACACGTGCCGGGCGCGGTTCACCTGGAATGGACGCATCTCATGGCCGACGACGATACGTTCAAGCCGCCGGAGGAGCTGGAGGCGCTGGCGCGCGGCCTTGGGATAACGCCTGAGAAGACCGTACACATCTACTGACAGGGCGGAGTGCGTGCGGCGCACGCAGCGTTCGCCCTAGCGTTGATCGGCCACCCGCGAGCGTGCATGTACGACGGCTCGATGGGAGAGTGGGCCAACCGCGACGATACGCCATTGGAGACGTAGCAGGGGAGCGACTGCGGTCGAACGAAGGAGGCCGACGCGCGGAGGGAGCGCCGCGACTGTCTCCTGCGCTCCCTCCATCGTTCCCGAGCGGCCGAAGCCGTTACTCGATGGCGAACACAGCCTGTACGCGCACGCTAACCTCCAGTTCGCCGGCGAAGAACTGCGTCGGCGGGCCTGCCGAGTCCGACGCTGCCATCGCAAATCGCGCCTCGGCGAAAGGGAAGGGGTCGGCGTTGCTCTCCGATACGGAGATGAGGTCGCCCCGAACGACCTCCAGTTGCGTGGCGTAGAGGTCCGCCTTCTCCACGGCGTCCTGTATCGCGCTGATACGGGCTTCGCGCTCCAGTGCGGTCGTGTCTTCTATGCGGAAGGTGACGCTGTTGACGCGCGTGAGGTCGCCGCCTGCCGCAGCCGCGCGGTCCACGATGTCGCCGGTGGCGTTGAGGTCGCGGACCGTGACGCTCAGCGTATTGGTCACCTGGAAGCCGAGCAGTTGCTGCTCGCCCTCGCGCAAGTACTGGTAACGCGGGTTGATGGAGAAGTACGACGTCCGTATGTCATCCTCCGCCACGCCTGCAGCGCGGAGTTCGGCCACGATGGACGTGAGGGCGCGTGAGGCGTCGGCTCGCGCTTCGCCGACACTGTCGCGCAGCGCCTCGACGCCGAGCGAAAGGACCGCGATGTCCGGCGTGCCGGAGGCGACTCCGTGGCCGGATGCGTGGATGCCGACCTGCGTCGTGTTGTAGACCGATATGTCTCCGCTGACTGCTGAGGTCGGCGCCGGGCCGTCGCTATCGCCGTTTTCTTCCGAGTCTGAGCACGCCGCGAGCAGCGCGACCGCAGCCAGCGCGCTCGCTAGGAGCAGCAATCCCCTCGACCGCCACTGGACCACGTTCAAAATAGTCACTCCATGCCTCCTGAGTCCCGGTCTTGGTTCTTTCCCCCCTCGTTAGTATTACCCACGGGCGGGAAGGGGAAAGGGCGCCCCGTCATCAAGTAGACGGAACGATACGCGAAAAGGTTCCCATCGCTGCTAGAGCCCGGTGCGCGAGGCGCGACGCCTGAGCGTGACGACTCCGAGGGCGAGGAAGGCCGTGGCAAGTCCCAAGGCCAGCTGCGCCCAGCGAAGGGCCGATGGACCTGGGGCTTCGCCATCGCCGCCGAGCGCGGCTTCGTCGTCGGCCTCGGGGGCGGGCGGGGCCGTAGCCGCCTCGGAAGCCGGATCCGGCGCGGGCGCGGGTTGCTCGATCGCCTGGCGCATGCTCTCGGGAATCTGGTCGGCTGCTCCGATCGGCGCGGCCTCCGACATGGGGGACTCGCTCAGCATGGCCATACTGTCCGACGCCAGGTCCACTTTCTCCATCGAGTCGGCCGGGTCGGCGGAGAAGCCCCCGGCGTCGCGGCCGATTCCTCCGATGTCTGCGCCGATGAGGGCGACGAGTAAGACAGCGGTGGCCGCCGTTGCGGTCTGCGTCCACCGCAGCAGCCCGCGCCCCTCGTTCACCGCAATCGGCCTTGGAGCGTAGGGCAGTGCGAAGGACCGTGGCGCCGGGACATCCGGCTGCGCCCTCAGGAGCGCCGTCACGCCTTCGAGCTCGGCAATCTCTTGGGTTAGGGCCGGGTCTGTCCGAGCCGCGTCCGAAAGCTCTCGTTCGCCTGCCGCGTCGAGCGAGCCGTCGAGGCGCCGCATGAGCAGCTCCTCGCGTCTGCGCCGCTTCTTGCTGAACAGTCCGCCTATCATTCCGCCTCTCCGTTCTGACGGGCGCGCTCGCTGGAAAGTTCCACGTGGTCCCGCAGCAGCTCGCTTAGGCGCTGGCGCGCACGGAACAGCCGCGACTTTACCGTGCCGATGTTCGCGCCCGTCGCCCGGGATGCTTCCTCATAGTCCAGGCCTTGCAGGTCCACGAGCGTTACGACGAGGCGCTGGTCGTCTGGGAGGCGGGCGACGGCGTCGCGAACGAGCCCCACGGTCTCGGCGCGCTCTGCGGACTCGTCGGGTTGGGGGCCGGGGTCGGGCCAGGGGCCTCCTGGGTCGCCGCCTTCCGTGTACTGCTCCAGCGACGAGGCGCGCCGGTGGGCGGGAGAGCGCAGGACGTCGCGGGCGCGGTTCGCCACGATAGCCAGCAGCCACGCTCGCAGGCTGCCGCCCCGGTAGCGACCGATGTTCCGGTACGCGGAGAAGAACGCCTCTTGGGCGGCGTCCTCAGCTGTTCCAGGGTCTCGCAGCATGCGGAGGGCGACGTTATAGGCGAGGGCCTGGTGGCGCTCGACGATAGCGTTGAACGCCACTAGGTCGCCGGCTTGCGCGCGGGCGACCCATTGCTGTTCTTCGGCGTTCGAAATGGGTTGTTCGGGTTGGTTCCGCAAGAGGCTTCAGCGCCGCTCCGAGGGGGCATTCTATCGCCCGCGAGTATAATGAAGGGACGCGGCTGCTCCGGGGCCGCCTTCTCCTGATGCAATCCGTCCTCCGCGAAACAATCGAGACGATCGCCCTGGCGGTCTTTCTCGTCCTCCTCCTCCAATCGGCGGTCCAGAACTACCGGGTCGAGGGTCCGAGCATGCTTCCGCTGCTGGAGAACTTCGACCGGGTGTTGGTCAGCAAGCTGGCCTACACGGAGGTGGATGCGCAGCGAGCCGCCCGGTGGATTCCGGGATTGGACGCGGGCGATAAGGAGTCGTGGCATCCGGTTGGGGAGCCGGGATACGGCGACGTGGTCGTCTTCCGCTGGCCGCGGGACGAGCGCCAGAATTTCGTGAAGCGCATTATCGGCCTGCCGGGCGACAACATTCGCATCCAGCGAGGCAACGTCTATCGCAACGGAGTCGTAATCGAGGAACCCTACCTCGAGGAGAAGTCCGGGGAAACCATTGCCGAGCGGACGATCCCGGACGGCGAGTATTACGTGCTGGGCGATAACCGCTCAAAGAGCGACGACTCCCGTCACTGGGGGAGCGTGCCGAAGGAGAATATCGTCGGCGAGGTATGGCTGGCCTATTGGCCGTTCAATCGCTTCAGCGCGCTCTCCGCCGGCCCTTTCCTGCCGGTCGCCATCCGCTAAGCTAGTCTCGTGCCCCTGTAGCTCAATGGCAGAGCGCCGGGCTTTTAACCCGGGCGTTGCAGGTTCGAGTCCTGTCGGGGGCACCATCGTCTGGAAGCTGTTGCTATCGAACGAGGAATCCCCGCCCTGTTGCTAGGGCACGACGTTGTTGACCATTACTCGGCCGCCTTTGATCACCGCCAGCACCCTGCCGACATCCGTGATGTCCTGGTCAGGTCGGCCGTGAACGACAAGCAGGTCCGCCTCTTTCCCCGAGGCCACCGTACCGACCTCGTCGTCGATGTGCAGACCCTTCGCGTTGCCGCTCGTGGCCGCTTGGATCGCCGCGAGAGGAGAGAGCCCCGCCTCGACCATCGCCGCCAGCTCAAGATCGAACCGGCCGAATGGGTACACCCCCCAGCCGCAGTCGGACCCAGCCATGAGCTGGACGCCGTGTTCGATCAGCCAACCGGTGTGCTGCAGGGTCGTGGCATGGCCGGTCCGCATACGTGTAAGGAGCGTCGTCTCTTCGTCGGTCGCGACGCCTTGGTCGACTCGGTCTTGAAGGAGCGGCAGCCGACTCCGCGTGATGTGCAGGGTCGGGTTTACCCGCACCTCCCGCTCCGCGATGAGGTCAGCTAGGCGGTCATCGAACTCTCGACTGCCCGATTGGTTTGCGAACCAACCGTGCATGATGACGTCGAACCGGGCGTCGATGACCATGCGCATGGCCTCGTTCGACCGGCAGTGGGCTGCGGCGAGCCGCCCTCGTCGGTGTCCCTCTTCCGCGATGGTTTCCAGCTCTTCCCTGGAAAACGCCGGGCGAAAGGGGTCCGTCCCAAGCGTGCTTCCGCCTGTCGCCATCACCTTTAGGAAGTCCGCGCCCTCCTTGATGAGCTGGCGCGCCGCCTTTCGCACGCCTTCCAGGCCGTCCGCCTCCGAGCCCATGAACCAGCAGTGCCCGCCGGTAGTGGTGATCGGCCGGCCGGAAGCGAGCACGCGAGGACCGCGCACGACGCCCTGGCGAATGCCCTCCTTTAGACGGAAGGTCGTTTCATTCCAGCCGCCGCAGTCGCAAACAGTGGTCACCCCGGTTTCGAGCGCGTGCTCGACATTGTGCGCAGAGCGCAGCAGCCGGATGTAATCGTCGTCTTCCCTGTGGACGTCCTCGCCGCGTCGTCCGTTCCCTGGCATGTTCGTGTGCGTGTGGCAATCGATGAGGCCGGGCAGCAGCGTCCCCGTGGGGAAGTCGAGCTGCGCCCCGGCGGACCCGCCGGGCGGCGCGAGGTCAGCGGCCGGACCCACGGCGGTGATCCTTGACCCCTCGATCCGCACAGCCATGGCTTCGGACGCGGCGGCACCCGACCCGTCGAGTAGCCGACCGGCTGTGATCGTGAGGGCGGAGGCGGGTCGAGATTGCACGGCGACACCTTACGCCATTCGCTGCTAAGCCTGGAGGGCCTGGATGAGCTGGAGGAGGGCCGCGGTGACGGCGCGGTTGCGCACGAGGGGACGGCGCGACGGGAACTCGTGGCGGGCGACCGTCACGGAGTCCGGAGTCGCGACGCCGATGAAGACGGTGCCCGCCTTGACGCCGTCCTGGTCGCCCGGCCCCGCGACGCCGGTGACGCTGATGGCGCAGTCGGCGCCGTAGGCGAGGCGCGCGGCCTCGGCCATGGCCCGCGCCGCCTGGTCGCTGACCGCTCCGTGCTCGCGCAGGACCTCGACGGGCACGCCGGCGGCCACCTTGCTCTCGTTCGTGTAGGTGATGCCCCCACCCACGAAATAGTCGGAGGAGCCGGGAATCTCGGTGAGGGCGGCGCCGACCATGCCTCCGGTGCACGATTCGAGGACGGCGAGGGTGAGCTTCTTCTCCCGGAGCAGGTCGCCGACCCGTTCGGGCGGGTGCTCTTCGTCGGAGCCCCAGATGTAGTCGCCGAGGGCGTCCCGCACCATCGCCTCGGCGCGGAGCAGCGTATTGAGCGCCTCGGTCTCGGTGTCGGCCTTTGCGATAGCGCGGAGGTAGATGCCGTCCGGCTTCGCGTACACCCCAAAGTCCATGCCGTCGAGGTCGTAGACGTCGCGCACGGCCTCGTCGACGGCGGCCTCGCTCAGGCCGATGGTCTTGAAGGTGCGGGACATGATCTTCTGTCCGGGCAGGCGCTCCTTCAGACGGGGGGCGATCTCCGTGGACCACATGTTGGTGAGCTCGCGGGGCGGGCCGGGCAGGGTGAGCAGGATCTTGTCCCCGCTGTCGATCCACCAGCTGGGCGCGGTGCCCATGGCGTTCCGTATCGCCTTTGCCGACGGGATGATTCCGGCCTGACGGAGGTTCTGCCGGGGCATCGGCTGGGCGCCGCGGCGGGCGAAGTTCTCCTCCAGCCACCGCTTGAGCTCGGGGTCGGTGGTGATCTCCTCGCCGAGCATGTTGGCGATGCCGTCTCGCGTCAGGTCGTCGAGGGTCGGGCCCAGGCCCCCCATTGCGATCACGACGTCGGAGCGCCGCCAGGCGCGGTCGAGGGTGTCGGTGAGCCGGGTGAGGTCGTCGCCGACGATGGTGACGAACTGGAGCTCGAGGCCGAACTCGGGAAGGCGCTGGCCGATCCAGGAGGAGTTGGTGTCCTGGGTCTCGCCCATGAGGAGCTCGGTGCCGACGGCGATGATTTCAGCCTTCATAGCGAGCGCGAGTATAGCACCGGCCCTCTCCCCAGCCCTCTCCCGCAGACGGGCGAGGGGATCGGAGCAGCCGGGTGAGGGGGCCGAAAGTCCACCGAGCCCACGCCTGGATGGAACATTTTAGGAGTGGGCAACCGCTGGAAGTGAGACATTGTGAGGCATTGGTGTGTGAGCAAGGCGTGGATTTCTTCTCTAGGAGGCTCATTTAGGCTCATTCGGGCTCATTCCGCCTCTGGGCCGGGCCAATCGTCCCGGAGACGGGCCCGCCGCGGGAGCCGGGACTGTCAGGGACAGGGTAGGGGGTGGTTGTCGATGGCGGAAGGGGCAAGTGTCGCAGTCCCCTCCACCGTCTGCGGGGGAGGGTTAGGGAGAGGGCCGTCTGCGGGGGAGAGTTAGAGAGGGGGGCTCGTCTGCGGAGAACGCGCCCGTCATCCCCACGCACTTCCCAGTCGTTCGCGGCGCAGGCGGGCGCTATGCGCTTCGCGGCGCGACCGGCAATCTCCGCACGGCTGCTCCGGCGTGCTGCTCGGCGACGGCGAGGTCGAACTGCGTTTGGAGGTTCAGCCAGAACTGGGGGTCAACGTCGAACCAGTGTCCCAGGCGGAGGGCCGTGTCGCCGGTTACTGAGCACTTGCCCGCGATGATCTGACTGATGCGGTTGGGCGGGACAGCGATTGCGCGCGCGAACGCCGTCGGACTGACGCCCAGCTCGTCGAGCTCATCCTTCAGCACCTCTCCGGGGTGAACAGCGCGCCTGAACATGCCCGTCTCCTCCTCTCTAGTGGTAGTCCACAATCTCGATGTCGGTCGGACCGGCGTGGCCGCTAGGCCAGCTGAAGCAGATACGCCATTGCCGATTGATGCGGATGGAATACAGTCCTTCCCAATCACCCTTGAGCGCCTCCAGACGGTTGCAACACGAGCGCTAGGCATGGCAAGGCCTGTTCCCGGTGGGTCGGCAAGTTGCCGCAGTGGGGGGAACTCAGCCGTTATGGCGCAGGCGGGACAGAGAGAGGGGGCCGTCTGCGGAGAACGCGCCCTGTCATGGTCGTTCCCGCACAGGCGGGGATTTCGGCGGCATATAGGGGCGCCCCTCGTTGGCGCTCTCCCCACAAACAAACTGACAACTCCCCATTGCGTGGTCGAGCCGCCCTGCTCTAGCCTCAGCTTGTCGGATAAACGCGAGGCGCATCTGGAATAAGGACAACATGTTGTGGCTCAGGGCAGGCAGGACAGTTTACAAGGTATGATTAACGCCCAAACCACTAGATACAAGGGACTGAGCTATGCAGCTACCTAACCAGAGCAAGCAAGAAGCCAACGAGCGCGTGCGCCAAATTGAGCGGAACGTGGCGGCTTATGACAACACATGTATGTTTGTACTCGACGAGACCGACGAACGTTGCGGTAAACCCGCAGTCAAGTGCCATTCAATTCCCAGGAAGTCCGTGTTGACACGACTGAGAAACGCGGATAACTACCTTCTGGAATTTAGATGGAATATTAATTCGTGGAGAGATGTATTTAATCAAGATGGCCCCGTAGATTTGAGCTCGCCAAAAGCATTTAGGCCGAGCAAAGTTGGAATTTTAGAAGCCTCGACAGGCTACTTCGCTTGCAAGGAGCACGACCAGAAATTTAGGCCTATTGATGTTCCGGAACTCGACATATCCGATAATCGGACCCCAATCCTTACAGCATATCGTATAGCGCTTTTCGTCAACGAGCAATGGAGAAAGTACATCAGATTTCTAGGTCAGGAAGTAGAGATGAGACTTAGAAACTCCAACAATCGACATGCCAGAATCGAATGGTATAAACTCAAGGCGAAACAGCCCTCGATAACAAGTATGCTGAATGGTAATTTGGAGAAACTTGGAGAGATTTGGCATAAGGGTGAAACATCGTACATAGACGTTGAGGCACATCTCGTTCAATTCCGGTCTAGGTTGAGGTTTGCGGCCACAGTCATAGTCGGCTCAGTCGGCCTCTACGCGACTGTGTTCCCTCGTGCGAACGACTGGCATTCGATGCTTCTGTCTCACCATAGAGATCATGGACAAGCTGAATATGAGCAGATTGAAGAGCTCAACAATCTTGCAAAGGCGTCAGTATCGAACGATAATTATGGTGTTGAGATGGTTGCCCAGCTTCTATCGGATGGCTTCGGCAGCGTGATTGCTTCTGATCGATCCTACTCGGATTTGACCGACGGGCAACGCGAGGACCTTCAGGAACTCATTCGCAAATCTAGCCAGCCTGAGCTATTGAACGAGCTTTTCAGCTCAAGTCGCAGCCCTAGCAGCGCGTCAACCTTGTCTCGCGCCGCTCGCCGGCGTGGGCGCATGCGCAGATGAGGATGTAGCTCGCACCTCCGCAAGGTTCCCGCCTGCGCGGAAATGAGGGGGGCCCCTCTAACCCTCCCCCAGGATGGTGGACGGGAGCCCCGACACCAACCCCTGACGCCCGCCTCGCCCCGCCTGCTACCATGCCTTTCACGACGTTTCCCGGCACGAGGTATAGCGAGGAGCGATGCGAGCCATAAGCCTGGGTTTGCTCATCTTGGTGTTGGCAGCGGTTGGATGCGGCGACTCAGCGCCGGCAATCACCCCCACGCCCGTTGTGTGTGAGTCCGACAGCGTGACGTTCGAGAAGAAGGGTGACGTCCATGACGACTACGTGGACCTCTGCGTTGAAGACGGCGGCTACTATCTGTACCTGACGTTGAACAACGACACAGACGCCACCTTTCTCCTGAACCTGCTGCAGGGGGACAACAAGCCCAGAGAGCTCTACTCGGTAGGCAGGAAGTCCCTCCTCGACGCGGCAGTCGCCCTGTTCGAGGTATGCCGGTCCGATTGCGATGCGGTGCAGGGACGGGTGCGGATAGAGGTCGACGCCCCGGATGCCCCAGCAAACATTGAGTGGGCGATTCGCATCGAGAAGAAGACCGACTCAACGTAGATGGCCCCGACCTGCCGCGCCTGGCCTCGCGGAAACGCCGACGTTCCGCCGCGCCGCCCGCCACCGGCACAGTGAAGGCCGGTCGGAGCGGATGCTGCAGCCCCCTCCCTAACCCTCCCCCAAGCCCCCAAGACGGTGGAGGGGGTAAGAAGTCCTCCCCCGCAGACGGGAGGGAGTTGGCCGTTGGTTGGCGGGCGGCGTGGCGCCATGGGCTGACCAGGAAACCCCTCCCGCCGCTGCACTGAGACACTTGCCCCTTGCCCCGTTCCTCTTAATCCCTACAATGAAGTGTCGGAATATCGACACACCTTGTACCACAGTAGCCCAACCACGAGCGCCGGACCTCCTCTTCTCCGACCCGTCTGTGGGACCTCACGTCCTCTCCCCCGTCTGTGGGGGAGAATAAGAGGGGCGCGGGGCGCATGAAACAAAACATTTCGGTCATGAAGTAGTTCTGAGACCCAGGAAGCAGGCCACGGCCATGAAAACGACCTCTGTCAACCCCGAAATGTCATCGACTTTCGGATACTTTTTTACTCGTAAACTCCCCGAAAATCAGGTACTTCCCACTCGTAACCTTCCCGATGAACGGGGGCGCGGGAACGACGGGCGGGGCGGCCCTCTCACTAACCCTCCCCCAGGATGGTGGACGGGATTCAGGAGTCCTCCCCCGCAGACGGGAGGGGGGAGGACCTCGGGGCAATGGCGGAAGGGGGCGCGGTTGTGAGCGTGGGCGGGGGGTGCTATCCTTATTTACCGCGTCCCGGTGAGCCGGGGCGCTTCTGTGTGTAGGCGGTCTCGATGCACCTGGTAATCGACGGTCACAACTGCGAATCGACCCTGATCTCCGACCCGGAGGTCGTGCGGCGCTTCCTCGACGAGTTCCCGGACCGCATCTCCATGACCAAGATCACGCCGCCCGCGGTGTACACCTACCGGGGCCCCACTCCCGAGGACTGGGGCGTCTCAGGGTTCGTCATCATCGCGGAGAGCCACATCAGCGTTCACACCTTCCCGGACCGCGGCTACATCAACATCGACGTCTTCTCGTGCAAGGAGTTCGACGCCGACACGGCGCTGCGCGAGGTAACGGAGGCGTTTGCGATCGAGGATGCGCGGAGCTGGGTGCTCGATCGCGGACTCGAGCATCTGCAACCCGCCACGGCGAAGCAGGTCGTCGAATCCGAACGGGAAGCCGTTCGTCAGCGCGTCTAGCGCGTAATTCCCTCTCCCTAACCCCCTCCCCCAGATGGGAGAGGGGGACAGACGGCAGGGGACTGGGACGAGCGGCGTGACTAGAGGGACAGCATGAGCGGCGCGTGGCCCACCACACCTTCTACGTTCCTCGCTCTCGATTCGGGCGAGCACTCCTTGGAGCGTTCGCGGTGGGTTGTTCTGCCCGTGCCCTACGAGGCCACGACGAGCTACCGGAAGGGGACGCAGGCCGGTCCGGCCGCCATCATCCGCGCGTCGGCTGAGATGGAGGACTACGACCCGGAGCTCGGCTACGACCCCTGCGACGCCGGCATCTACACCGCCCCGCCCGTCGAGCCCGCCCTCGCGGGTCCCGACGCGATGGTCCGCCGAGTCGCGGGCGCCGTCGGCGCGTACGCGGACGCCGGCAAGCTCGTGGGGATGCTCGGCGGCGAGCACTCCATCTCGTCGGGGGCGGTGGCGGCGCTGGCGGAGCGGCGGCCCGGCCTGAGCGTCCTTGTCTTCGACGCCCAAGCCGACCTTCGCGACGAGTATCAGGGCGCCGCGCACAGTCATGCGTGCGCCACCCGAAGGGTGCTCAATCACGCGCAGGCGACCATCGTCGGGGTTCGGAGCATGACAGGGGACGAGGCGGCGTTCGCGTCGGAGCGGGGCGTTCCTCTCTTCCCGCGGGGAGCGGAGCCGATCACGGACGCGGATGCGATCATCGACACGCTGACCGAGGACGTTTACGTGTCGTTCGACCTCGACGCCTTCGACCCGTCGTTCATGGCGGCGGTCGGCACTCCCGAGCCGGGGGGCATGGGCTGGTGGGAGGCGCTGCGGATACTCCGTGCGGTGGGGGAGCGCCGCCGAATCGCGGGCTTCGACGTCGTCGAGCTATCGCCCGGCGAGGGGCCCGAGGCGTGCGCGTATACAGCCGCGAAGCTGGCGTACAAGCTTATCGCCTACGCGGCGCTTGGGCGGTAGGCTTTCCCTGAGGCATCTCCCCCTCCTCGGTCCTCCTCCGCAGACGGGAGAGGAAGAAAGGGAGCATCCCTCGCAGACGGGAGAGGAAGATAATAGAGCGAGCGCCATGGCGAGCAAGCCCGACCGCACCATCTACATGGACCACGCCGCGACCACGGCAATCGCGCCGGAGGTTGTCGAGGCGATGCGTCCGTACCTGACGGAAGGATACGGCAACCCCTCGAGCATCTACGCGCTGGGCCAGGAGGCGCGGCGCGCCATCGACGAGGCGCGGGAGCGGTGCGCCAAAGTATTGGGCGCGCGGGCAGGGGAGGTCGTCTTCACGAGCGGCGGGACCGAGTCTGACAACGCCGGCATCATGGGCCCGGCCCTTGCGCTGAAGGACCAAGGCCGCCACGTCGTGACCACGAAGATCGAGCACCACGCGGTGCTGCACGCGACCGAGTTGCTCGAAACGCTCGGCTGGCAAGCGTCCTACATCGCGCCGGGCAAGGACGGCATCGTGCGCGCGGGGGACGTGCTCGACGCGGTGCGGCGCGAGACGACCGTCGTGAGCGTGATGCTGGCGAACAACGAGATCGGGACGGTCCAACCCGTCGCCGAGATTGCGCGCCTCGTGAAGGAGCACGCATCGGCGGAGCGGCGGTCGATTGTCGTACACACGGACGCAGTGCAGGCTGCGGGAGCGATGTCGTTGGACGTGAACGCGCTAGGCGTCGATCTGCTCTCGCTCTCGGCGCACAAGTTCAACGGTCCCAAGGGAGTCGGGCTGCTGTACGTCCGGCGCGGCACGCCATTCACGCCCATGCAGGTTGGCGGCGGGCAGGAGCGGGACCGGCGCGCGGGCACGGAGAACACCGCCGGCATCGTCGGCATGAGCGTCGCGCTGGAGAACGCGGAGAGCCGCCGGGCCCAGAACGCGGCGGTCTGCGCTGGCCTGCGCGACCGATTGGTCAGCGGGATCCTCGAGCGGGTGGAGCGTGTCGAAGTGAACGGGGACCTCGACACGAGGCTGCCGGGCAACGTGAACGTCTCGTTTCCCGGCGTGGAGGCGGAGCCGCTGCTGATGGGGCTCGACCTCGCGGGCATCGCGGCGTCGAGCGGCAGCGCGTGCACGGCGGGCTCGCTGGAGCCGTCGCACGTTCTGCTGGCGCTGGGACGCACGGCGGAGGCGGCCAGAACGAGCCTCCGGCTCACGGTCGGCCCGGAGAACACCGAGGTGGAGGTGGACTACGTGGTGGACACGTTAGCCCGCCTGGCTCCCAAGCTGCGGGCGCTCTCCGGAGGCGGGAGAGGCTAGGCAATGCCGTGAAGCTCCCACCACCCCTCGAGGAGTTCCTGTACGAGCCGCCGGTCGCGCCGACGATCTGGCCGCGGCGCGTCTTCCACCTGCTGGCCGGTTCGTCGATACCCGTCGGCATCCTCTTTCTGCCGAGGGACCTGGTCGAGTGGGGCTTGATCGCGGCGAGCGTAATCGTGGTGTTGTTCGAGCTCGCGCGGGGTCTGGCGCCCTCGATGAACGAGCTGGCGGTCCGCCGTCTGCCGTTCTTCAAGGACTCGGAGCGCCGCCAGGTGACCGGCGCGACCTACATGATGCTGTCCGCGACGTTCATCGTGTTCGTATTCGACAAGGAAGTCGCGGTGCTCGCCCTGCTGTTCCTGTCGGTGGGCGACCCCTTCGCGGCCCTCATCGGCGTTCGAGACCACAGGACGCGCGTATTCGGCAAGTCGCTGGCGGGGGCGGTCGCTTTCACGAGCGCGGCCATCGGCGCCGGCGTGCTGGCGTCGCTCCATCCCGACGTTCCGCTGGCGTGGTGGATCGTCCCCGGCGCGGTCGTCGCCGCCGCCGCGGAGCTCGCGCCCCTGCCGGTCGACGACAACATCACCGTGCCGCTGGCGGCGTCGGTGGCGATGGCGCTTCTGGCTTTGGCGTAGGGGAGTGTTAGGCTAGGCGTCCATGCCCAATCTGCTCATCAACGAGACCTCCCCCTACCTGCTGCAGCACGCTCACAATCCGGTGGACTGGCGGCCGTGGGGAGAGGAAGCGTTCGCGAAGGCCAAGGCGGAGGACAAGCCCGTCCTCGTTTCCATCGGCTACGCGGCGTGTCACTGGTGCCACGTGATGGAGCGCGAGTCCTTCGAGGATGAGGCGGTCGCGCGGAGGATGAACGACCTCCTCGTCCCCATCAAGGTCGACCGGGAGGAGCGGCCCGACGTCGACGGCATCTACATGGAGGCGGTCCAGCGCATGCACGGGCATGGCGGCTGGCCGCTCAACGTGTTCCTCATGCCGGACGGCAGGCCGTTCTACGGGGGAACGTACTTTCCGCCGACCGACCGCGCCGGCATGCCCTCGTGGTCCAAGGTGATCGACGCGGTGGCGGACGCCTATCACACTCGCCGGGATGCTGTCCTGGAGAACGCGCGCATCCTGACCGAGGCGATCAGAGCGTCGTCGCAGATGGACTCGCCCGATGAGGCGGTGCGGGAGTCGACGCTGGACCTAGCCTACCGGGGTCTGGCGTCGATGTTCGACCCAGAGCATGGAGGCTTCGGCGGCGCTCCCAAGTTTCCCCAGTCGATGCCCCAAGAGTTCCTTCTCCGGTATTACGCGAGGACTGGCGAGGAGCACGCGCGTGAGATGGTGGAGGTGTCGCTGCAGCGGATGGCGAACGGGGGCATCTACGATCACCTGGGTGGCGGGTTCGCCCGCTACTCAACGGACGGTTTCTGGCTCGTGCCGCACTTCGAGAAGATGCTGTACGACAACGCGCTTCTCGCCTCGCTCTACCTTCAGGGGCTTCAGGCCACGGGCGATCAACGCTACCGGGTGGTGGTGGAAGAGACGCTGGACTATCTGCTGCGCGATCTCCGGCACGACGGCGGCGGTTTCTTTTCGTCGCAGGACGCCGACAGCGAAGGCGTCGAGGGGAAATACTACGTATGGGCGCAGAGCGAGGTCGAGCGTCTCCTGGGCGACGATGCGGGCCTGTTCATCCGCTACTATGGCGTGACCCCGCACGGCAACTTCGAGGGCCGCAACATACTCAATGTCCCGGACAGCGCCGCCGCCGCTGCGGCTGATCTGGGCGTCAGCGTCGACGAGCTCACCGAGCGCCTAGGGCCGATGCGTAAGACGCTTCTGGAGGAAAGGGTCAAGCGTATCCCCCCCGCAACCGACGATAAGGTGCTGACGGGCTGGAACGGCCTCGCCTTGCGGGCGCTGTCGGAGGCCGCTTTCGTACTGGACCGGCCCGACTACCGGGAGGCGGCTGAACGCAACGCCGATTTCCTGCTCCGCGAGCTGCGTCCGGACGGCCGTCTGTTGCGGACCTGGAAGGACGGCCGGGCCCATCTCGCCGGCTATCTGGAAGACTATGCGCTGCTCATCAACGGGCTGCTCTCTCTGCATGCCGCGACCTTCTCGCGCCGATGGCTCGTCGAAGCCAAGCAGCTGGCCGATGAGATGATCGGGCTGTTCTGGGACGCCACAGCCGAGGCGTTCTACGACGTGGGAACCGACCACGAGGAGCTGATCGTCCGGCCCCGCGACACGTTCGATAATGCGGTCCCGAGCGGAGGTTCCGCTGCTGGGGAGGCGCTTCTGCGACTGGCCGCACTCATGGGAGACGAGGAATACTCCGCAAAAGCGGCCCGACTGCTCAGGGGCGTCGCGCCGCTTGCATCGAGGCATCCAATGGGGTTCGGAAACTGGCTTCGAGCAATCGACCTTCACCTAGCTCCTCCGACGGAGGTGGTCATCGTGGGAGATCCGTCTTCCGATACGACCCGAGCGCTCCTCGCCCCGCTGCGCGAACGGTTCATGCCCACGGCGGCGTTCTTGGGCGTGGCCCCGCACGATCCTTACTCGTTCTCGACTCCGCTGATCGAGGGCCGAACGGATTCCGCCGTTCCGACGGCCTACGTGTGCCACGGGCATGTTTGCGACTTACCGACGACCGCCCCGAACGTGCTTGCCGGTCAACTTAGAGGGTGACGGCTCACACGAACCTGCTCGCCAGATGCGAGCCTCGACCGGCTGCAGGCTGTAGGATTGGGAGGCGGCGGGCGACGCTATGCAGGACCACCAAGATGAACCTAGGGTAGCTGACGTGGTTGAACGAGGTTTTTGGTTCAGGACGGCCGTCGTGGTTGTGGCGCTGAGCGCCACCGTTTTCCTTTTCAGCGCGCTGGGGCGCGTCTGGGGATTCCTGGGGGACCTACTCCTTATCTTCTTTTTGGCGTATCTGGTTGGTTCGCTGGTGATTCACGTGGTGAACGGCGTTATGCGCGTGCCGCACATGACGCGTCCGGTGGCGATTCTCTTGGTTTACGCCGTCTTTCTCATCCTCGTGGCCGTCTTCGGATTCCTGGTGATCCCCTCGCTCGTGACTCAGATCACCGATCTGACAGAGCTGGTTCCCGAGTACGTCGACCGGGCGCCAGAGGTCATTCAATGGGTTGAGGGGTCTCTAGCCCGCGCCGGCATCGAGATTGACCTCCAGAACCGGGTGCAGCTCGACTTCCTGAGCGACCTTGCCACCAGCACTGCTCAAGTTGTGGCGGATAACGCAGTCCTGATTCTTCAGAGCGTCGTGAGCTTGATCTTTGGGGTCTCGCTCGTGGTGGTGATCTCGTTCTACATCGTGCTCGACGGGGGTCGTCGTTTGCATGAGGCGCTGAAGGTCCTGCCGCCCAGGGCTGAGCGGGAGGCGCGCTTCGTCCTTCGGACTATCGACGACACCTTCTACGGCTACGTGCGGGGGATGCTGCTGGTGTCGATGATCTACGGCGTCGGCACCGCGGGAGTCATGATCGGGACGGGGTTGCCGGCGGCCCTGCCGGTGGCGTTGGTGTCCAGCATCCTGCTGGCGGTGCCGTTCGTAGGAGACTGGCTTGCTCTCGCGCTGCCCCTAATCGTCGCCTTGGTTGCGGGCGACTTCATCACGTTCATCATCGTGCTGGCCGTGCTGCTGTTTGTGCAGCAGGTGATGCTGAACCTGCTGACGCCCAGAATCCTAGGCCGCGCCGTGCGGATGCCCGCCATGCTCGTCATCATTGCCGTGGTGCTTGGAGCGCGCCTCGCAGGCATCGCGGGGGCGCTGCTCGCAGTCCCCACGATGGGCGTCATCCATGCCTTGGCGGTCCACTACGGTCTCCGCATCCGGGAGCGGCGTGAGCAGCGGGAGAACGCAGCTCGCGAGGCGGCGGGGCCCGCTGCTGTGGAGCCTGGGGATGCCGGGAACGAGGCGGCGGAAGAGGCCGAGGCCCGCCTCTTCGCCGCGGGGACCTCTCTTTCAACGAATGGGGAGGGCGAAGAGCCCCCCCGGCTTAGGACGCAGGGCCCGCGCGCCCGGTTCGAGGGAGGCATGCCCCCCTGCTGACCTCTTTCCTCAGGCGGCGGGAGAGGGCTCAGGGGACGAGAGAGGGCAAGCTGACGGGGAGCAGCGGCTGGTCGGGGTCATAATCCACCAGCGCCCAGCCCATGATATGCCCGTCCTTCACCGAGAAGAGGTCCGCCCCGATTGGCAACGGCTCCCAGCCGCCCGCCTTGTCGTTCGCATTCTCGTTCCAGACGAATACGCCCCAGAACTCGCTTCCCTCCGGCGCGACGCCCATGATTTCCTTCACGAAGTGGGCCCGGAACTCCGGGAACCATTCGGCCACGATATCGCCCTCCGCCACCTCCTCGAGCAACTCGTAGCCGTCGATGCCCTTCGCGACGGTCACATCCCGAAACCACTGTGGCGAAGAAGCGTCCGCCTCGATCAGCACGCTGGCGGCGATGGGCCCGGGCGTCGAGGCGTCGTCGCTGCAGGCGGCGACGGCGACCGCCGCCGCAATCAGCAAGAGCAAGCAAAGCGCGAGGCGCGTGATGCTCCTTAGCGCCATCCAATATGTTCCTTTGCTCGCTCGGCCCCCTTTACGAACAGAGGGCCGAAAACGGGGAAGAGCACGAGGTTGGCGCTGAGGTGGACGGCCATGAAGAAGAGCGCGCCGGGGTTGAACAGCGCGAGGCCCAGCCAGCGCGCGTATTCGCCGCTCCCCGCGACCGTCGCCCAGTAATAGCCCGTGTAGACGTTCGTCACGAGGTCGTATGCCGGCGTAACGAGGAGTGCAGGGAGAAGGAACGCGAGCGAGACCACGCCGGGCCGGAGGGACATACGCTCCGGGCTAACGAATCGCCGCACGGCGGCCCCCGCCACGGCATACAGCGCCTCGGACGCCATCAAGGTCATCAGCAGCTGCGCGTGCGCCACGCCCCACGGGTTGATCTGCCCGTAGACTAGCCACGCGGCGACGGCGACCGTGATCCCTCGTCGCAGGCCGAGCGTGTAGCCCGCCACGAAGACGAGCAGGTCGAAGAGTTTGACGTTCGGCAGGGCCGACAGGGCGTAGTTCGACGCCAGGATGAGGGCCACAAAGGCGCCTGGAATCGCCGCCTCTCGCAGGACGACATCCGGGACCAAGGACCGGCCCAGGACTCCCTCTCGTGTGTTGCGGGGGTCGCCCCCGCGCCAACGCATCTGTGCTTGCCGCATTGTTTCCTCCAACAAAAGACCCCCGTCCGTTGGGACAGGGGTTGCGCTCGCTCCCCGTCCCGTGCGTTCGCGGGCTGGGACTCTCAGCGCTCCGGACCGGGCTCGCCCCCATTTGCGAGAGCCTACCGTTGCGTGCCAGCGCCGGACTTTGACCGGCTTCACGGATGCCTGTTTGGCGCGCGCCAAGGGTCTTTATTCGGTTAGGGGGACTATAGACCGCTGCGGGCCTCTTGGCTAGGGGCGGGCTGACGGCGCTATGCTCCTTCCATGGACGCAGGCGATTTCATCGTGCTCGACGTCGAGACCGCGGGCGGTTCGATGAACAACTTTCCGGACGGCTTCCAGCTGCTGCTCACCGGCACGCGCTGCGACGTGTCCTATGGCATGTACACGTCCCACCCCGCGAGCCTGGCGCAGCTCCACGCGCTCCTCGCGGGCTTCGACGGTCCGGTCGTCACCTTCAACGGGGCGCACTTCGATATCCCCATGCTCGATCGGTGGATGCGCGACGTGCTGGGCGAGCCGTTCTCCGTGCGGCGGCACTACGATCTGATGGCCGAGATCGTCGTGGTCGCCGGGCGCCGCATCAGTCTGGACCGCCTCTGCCTGTACACCTTCGGCGAGGAGAAAGTGATGTGGGACCATCGAGAGAACGCTCGCGTCTGGCGAGAAGCGCCGCAGCGGCTGATCGACTACAACCGCGTTGACCTCGACCTCACCCACGAGCTATTCATGCGCGTGCGGAGGGGAGAGCACCTGTTCCTCGGTGACGCGTCGGTGCGCTTGCGGGCGCCGTGAGTCCGACCGGCGCGCTGCGCTATAGTGGCCCCGCATCCTGCTCGGCCGGAGGGTTCCCCGTATGCCTAAGCACGTCGTCCATATCTCGCCCAACCACATGGACCCCGAGTATGCGATCGAGCGGCGGGAGCTCGGCGGCGACGTAGAGCTCCGCTCGTGGAGCGCGACGGAGGACGAGGCGCTTGGCCGGGAGCTGCGGGACGCCGAGGCCATCATGACGTGGCGCGTCCCCTTTCGCGCCCGCGTCATCGAACAGCTCGAAGCCTGCCGCCTCATCATCCGTATCGGCGTCGGGTTCGACACCATAGACTTGGACGCTGCGAAGGCTCGCGGCATCGCGGTCTGCAACGTGCCCGACTACTGCACCGACGAGGTCGCCGACCACACCATCGGCCTGCTGCTGGCGATCTCGCGCGGCATCATCCGCTACAACGACAACATGCGCGCGGGGAACGAGCGGTGGGGATGGTCCGGAGCGGCGCCGCTCTACCGGCTGGCCGGCAAGAGGATGGGAATCATCGGGCTCGGCCGGATAGGGACGGCGGTCGCTCGCAGGGCGGCCGCTCTCGGGCTGGACGTCGCTTTCCACGACCCGTACGTTCCCGACGGGACTGACAAGGCGCTCGGCCTACGACGCCTGGAGCTGCCGGAGCTGCTCGGGGGCTCGGACGTCGTCACGTTCCATACGCCGCTGACGGATGAGACGCGGGGGATGGCGAACGCAGGGCTCTTCGCGGCAATGAAACCGGGAGCAATCGTGCTGAACACGTCGCGCGGCGCGGTGATCGAAGTGGACGCGCTGGAAGCCGCGATGCGGGAGGGTACGGTGGCCGCCGCCGGTCTGGACGTGCTGCCCGTCGAGCCTCCGTCGCCGGAGCCGGGCCTGATTCGCGCCTGGCGGGCAGGGGAGGAGTGGGTGCGCGACCGCTTGGTGTATACGCCCCACTCGGCGTTCTACAGCGAGGAGTCGGAGATGGAGATGCGCGCCAAGGCCGCTCGCACGGTGCGCGAGGCGCTGGACGGCAAGCCCATCCGGAACAGGGTGAACCCGTAGCCCCAGGGTCTCGGCCTAGAATCTCGCGGCCCTAAGGCTCGTGGCATGACATGGGGAGAGACCGCCCGATTCGGGCGGTCTCTCTCGTTGGCTTACAACTCGATGATGTAGCCGTCCGGGTCCTTGATGTACGCGTACGGCGTGCCGTTGGGACCGCCGTGGCGTCCGACCGCCAGCACTTCGGCGCCGAACGCGCGTGCTTCTTCCACCGCGGCCTCGTGGTCTTCAGGGGCGACGGAGAAGCCGAAGTGCTGCATTCCGTCCTTCGAGGGGTCGATCGGCCCGGCGACGGGGTGCAGCGTGAGCAGGTCGCTGCAGCCCGGTGTGCGCAGGAACACGAGGTTGCCGTCCCCGAACGCCTTCTCCATGCCCAGAAGTTGCGTGTAGAAGGCGAAAGACCGCTCCATGTCAGTCACGGCGATCTGGATGTGGTGGAAACCGGCCGTCTTCATCGAGCATCCTCCTGGGGCAACGACTCGTTCGCTTGCACGTCTAGGTTAGTTCCCATGGACAGCCTGGGCGCGGGATGCGCTTTGGCAGAGGCGCGCCTACAGGCCCCATCCGTAGAGGTCGACGCTGCGCTGGCCGGCCTTGAGGGAGGCGATAGTGCCAGCCTCTTTCTCCTCGCGGGCGATGGCCTTCTCGGTGACCTCGGCGATGCGCGCTTGGGGCACGACCACGACGCCGTCACGGTCGCCGACGACGAGATCGCCGGGGAAGACCCATATCTCGCCGATGCGAATGGGGATGTTGACGGCGCCGTAGGCGTCGAAGTTCTTGGTGGTGCCGCGCATGCAAAGTCCGGCGGAGAAGACGGGGATTCCCTCGCCGCTGGCGTGCAGGTCTTCGAGGAGCTGGCCGTCGCGGACGCAGCCGTCGATGACGAGGCCGGCCATGCCGACCTGCTTGGAGGCGTGAGTCATGATCTCGCCGAAGTAGCCGGCCTCGTGGAAGCGGCCGGTGTCGACCACCATCACGTCGCCGGGCTGGGCGTGGTAGATGCCGCGGTGGAGCCAGAGGTTATCCTTCGGCGGGGAGAGGACGGTGAGGGCGGGCCCGCAGGCGTACCAACTGGACGAGACGGGCTTGATGTACGAGGGGAGCGCGCCGATCTGGCCGCCGGCCTCGTGCAAGGTCGCTGTTCCGATGCCATTCACCGCCTCGATCAGCGCGGCGTCCGGGCGTGTGATTGTCTGCGTCATTGCTTCTCCTAGCGCGCGAGCATCTGCTCGTAGTTGATACCCATCACTTCGACGACCGACTTGCCGGCCATGACGTCCGCCGCCATCGCCTGCTCACGGGCGACGATGTTCTCCGCCTCCGGGACGACTTCGGCCACGCGGTCCTGCGGGACCACGACCACGCCGCTGTTGTCGGCGATGATGTAGTCGCCCGGCGCGAGGGAGACGCCGCCGATCTCGATCGGCTCGTTCGTCGACTCCTCGACGATGCGGCCCCTCGCCGTCAGGGGGACGGCGGCCCTTGCAAAGAGCGGCAGCCCGAGGCCCTTGGCCTCGTCCACGTCCCGCGACGCGCCGTCGATGATGACGCCGGCGACGCCCCTGGTCTTGGCGGCGGTCGAGAGGATGCCGCCCCATCCCGCGACGTCGGTCCTGCCCCGGTGGTCGCAGACGATGATATCTCCCGGGTCGGAGGCCTCGACGGCGGCCGTGCCCAAGTGGCGGACCGTGGTCTCGTTTCCCTTAGTCTTGAGCTTGAAGGTCACCGCCCTACCGGCGATCCGCCCCGTCTCGTAGAGAGGGAGGATGCCGATGACCGTGCCCTTGATGCCCAGCTTGTCCTGCGCGTC
This sequence comes from Dehalococcoidia bacterium, assembly GCA_965219425.1. Classification (GTDB taxonomy): domain Bacteria; phylum Chloroflexota; class Dehalococcoidia; order Lucifugimonadales; family Australimonadaceae; genus S5-327. The sequence continues at coordinate 1,244,973 of OZ244741.1, read as the reverse complement.
GGAAACGGCGCAGGAGTCGAGTTTGCCTAGCCGCTCGACCCATTCGTCGACTGCCATGACTGCCTCCCGCCCTAGCCTTCCACGTAAGCGGTGAACTGGATCTGCATCTCCATCCCGCCCGCGAGCGCGTCGTACTGGATGGTGTGGCGCGTGGGGCGGCTCTCCTCGTCCGGGAACATGGCGACCCACTGCTCGTTGACCAGGGGGCGCATGTCGCGGCTTTTCACGTATACGGTCATATGCGCGATGTCGTCGGTCGTGCCGCCGGCCTCCGCCATGATGCGACGGACGTGCTCGAAGGCCCACTTGGCCTGCTCGGTCAGGTCGGAGGGCATCTCGTTGGTCTCCGGGTTCAGGCCGCTCACGCCTCCGGACGTAACGAGGGGGCCGGTCTTGGACGCCGGGGGGATGGGCTGTCCGCCGTGCCAGTTGCCCGGGATGTGCAGCACTCTCCTTGCCATGGACTCACCTCTAGACGGGGATATTGGACGCGGTTGAGTATCGCCCGCGCCTCGGAAGTCCGCAAGCGCGGGGCGCGCCCGCCATTCCCGCCCACCTCCCGTCACTTCCGCGCAGGTGGGAATCCAGAGTGGCTATCAGGCCACAGCCGTCAAGCGCCGATCCCCGGTCTGCGACGAATGATGCTCGGCGAGGGCGAAATCGGCTCCGGTTAGGGGCATCGTACGACCGCGAGGGCTTGTATTGTCCGAAGATGTCTCATCCATCTCACTCGTAAATTCCCCCGACCTACGAGTGTGCGGGGGCTGCTTCATCGAAAAAGAGCGCCATTTAGCGCCACTTACTCCTGACGAAACCACCCCTAGCCCCTCCAGGCATGGAGGGGGACAGGGCCTAAACCAGTGTCGCGTAACCAGTGTAGGGAGAGCAGGGATGTTCGGGGAAGGGGCAAATGTCAGTCTTCCCCGCTCAGCAGTTTGCGTCACGCGCGTCTGCGGGGGCTAGGGAGGGGGCGGCAAAGAGAGGGGGCAGGGGGCTACGCAATCGCTGCCGCCTCGCGGACGTTGGCTTCTTTCGACGAGCCGGTGTATCGCTCTGATTTGGCCGCTGAACACGAATGCGAGGACGGTGACGGCGATGACGGCGGCGTCTTCTAGGGCTATGGCGAGGGGCGCGCTGGTGAACGAGGTGATGAAGCCCGCTTGCAGCGCGCCGAGCGACCTTTCGCTACCCCCTCGGCCCAAATCCCCCGCGGAGCCAGACGGCGGGGAGTCGCTTGAGCGTCTGGTTGTGCGGGTCGACCTCGATGCCCACGGATTCAAGAGCAGTTACGCCAAGGAGCGGCTCGGCGTCCGCCTCTCCGAACACCACCGTTGCGCCCGCAATCTCCCCCATGAACTCTACCTGAGTGACGGCGACATCCATCCGGACCTCGCTGCCGTCGGCAAGGCCGTACACGCGTTCTCCCTTGGGCGCAAGGCCGATGGCCTCCAGGTAGGGCCGGGGCGCCAAGCAGTCGATTGCCCCTGTGTCGACCAGAAACAGGCCCTCCCAGGTCTTTTCCGGGTCGGCGGGGTTCCGGACAGTAGCGGTTACTTGCGTCACTCCCATCGTCACAACCTCTCGTGGTGCGCCGACGTCCTAGTAATGTGACTCCGCGTCCAATGTAGGTTTGGCCTGCGTACGTGTCAATCAGACATTGTCAGGGACGACCTGCGGCCAGCCTCGTCCCGGACTCACGCAGTCGCCGCGGCCTCGCGGGCGTTGGCTTCTTCGACGAGGCGGTGGATCGCTCTGATCTGGCCGCTGAACACGAATGCGAGGACGGTGACGGCGATGACGGCGGCGCCGCCCAGGGCTATGGCGAAGGGCGTGCTGGTGAACGAGGCGACGAAGCCCGCTTGCAGCGCGCCGAGGGGGGCGAGGCTCCACATGACTCCCCGGAGGCCCATCACCCGTCCGCGGAACTCCGTCGGGACCAGCAGGTTGAGCAGCGTGTTGGAGGCTGTCTGGAACACCGAGTAGAGCCCGCCGCTCGCCGCGGCCATGGCGAGGGCGAGCCAGTACCACTGCATAACCCCGTTGACGCCGAACAGCACCACGGACAAGCCGAGCAACCCCGCGCCGCCGCCGAGCATGAGCGCCCTGCTCTGGTGCTGTCCGTACGAGGCGGAGAGGAAGATGCCGATGAGGCCTCCGACTCCGCTTGCGGTCTGGAGCAGCCCGAGGCCCTCGGGCCCCAGCCCCAGCACGTCCACCGCGTAGGCGGGCAGCAGCCATTGGTAGGAGAGCCCAAAGTAGCCGATGGAGAAGCTCATCATGAGCAGCAGGAGAAAAATGCGATGTCTCCCGACGAACTTCAGGCCGTCCGCGATGTCGTGCAGCATGGTCTTGCCGGTCGCGCGCCGCATTCCTTCCGGCAGCTTGATGGTCACGATGGCGATGGCCATGGCGGCGAACCCCGCCGCGATCAGGTAGAAGGCCACAGCGGCGCCGAGACGGAAGTCGCCCGTGAGTCCGCCGACGATGGCGATCGGCCCCGCCGCGATCATGGGCGCGAAGACCCGCGTTCCGTTCCACACGCTCTGGTTCAGAGCTGTCGCGAACATGAACTGGCTCCGCTCGATGAGGACGGGCCAGACCACGCGGCGGGCGGGCTGATCCAGCGACGTGGAGATGCCGATCAGGAACGACGAGAAGACGATGTGCCAGACCTCGACGCGCTCGATCAGCACGAGGGTGGCCAGCGCCGCGATGATGATGGCCGAGACGCCCTCGCCCAGGAGGATGAGGCGCCGCGGGTCGAGCCGGTCCGCGAGGGCACCCGCGACGAGGTTGAAGATGATTGCGGGGATGGCCTGGGCGGCCGCCACGAGGCCCAGGGCGACCTCCTCGCCGGTCATGTCGTAGATGAGCCATCCCTGGGCGGTAAGCAGCGCCTGATGCGAGGTAACGCTCGCTACGAGGCCCAGCCAGTAGCGGCGGTAATACCTCGTGCGGAGGACGGAGAGGAACTCGAAGCGTCGGGCCAGAGCGTTGCGCACCGGGTTACGTTACCCTTGTTCGGTTCCCGCCTCAATGTTTCCTCTGGTCGTCGGCCTAGGCTTCCCGCGCAGACGGGACCGCTGCGTACCTCTCCCACCCACCCGCCCTGTAAGGTGTGGGGGACACCCCCACACCCCCGGCAGTGGGTTTTCCCCTGTGCTCCCCGGTATTCCAAGGCGATTCGTGGTCCTACGGGAGAGGGGCGCTATTGGCGGGCGCTTCCTCCCCCGCGCTTGCTGCGCTCGCGCGCCTCTCCCTAGCCCTCTCCCGCAGACGGGAGAGGGGACCAAAGGCGGGAGGGGTTCCTGGATTCCCGGCCTGCGCGGGAATGACGGGTGGGGGCCCCTCTCTGGCTCTCCTCCGCAGACGGGAGGGGGAACAGGCCGGAGGGGTAGAATCGGCTCATACAAATGGGGAGGGGAGAGGTAGGGTGTAGGTGGCCATCTTTAGTTCCACGATCCGGCGCGCCCGTTCCGGTTTCCACGGTTGGCGCATCGTCGCCCTCATGTTGGGGCCCCGGTCGGCCGGAAACGGCGTGTACGTCTTCGGCAACACGCTGTTCGTCATCCCCCTCGAAGAGTCGCTGGGGTTGAACCGCAGTCTGTCGTCGCTGATGTTCGCGATAGGCGGAGTGATCGGCGGACTGTCGGCGCCCGTCAGCGGAATGCTCATGGACCGGTGGGGCCCGCGGCGGGTGCTTATATGGAGCGTGCTGATCGGCGCGGCGGGCTATGGTCTGTTCGCCGGTTCGCCGAACGTGATGGTCGCCTTCATCATCTTTCTTGGCCCCATCAGCCTCGTCATGCTGAACATCGCGTTCAATGCCTCGTCAGGGCTCATTAACAACTGGTTCAATCGTTACAAGTCCACGGCGTTCGCGCTCATGCAAGGAGGCTCGGGGCTGGGGTCGCTTGCGATCATCGGGGCGCTGGCGTTCGCCATCGACGCGTGGGGATGGAGGCAGGCGTCGGTCCTGGCGGGCGTGATCGTCCTCGCGCTGGGACTTCCGACCGCCCTCGCGACGCGGGACACGCCGGAGGAGATGGGGCTGCACCCGGACGGCGAGGCGCCGGCCAGGTGGGCGGCGGTCCCGCCCGGCGCGCTGGCCGGGCCGTCGGTCGGCGCCGCCCTGCGGACGCCGAGCTTCTGGATGATGGTGGCGACGACCACCCTGTTCGGCGGGGCGATGACGGCACTGGGAATCCACTTCGTGCCGGTGATGGTCTGGAAAGGGCTGACCGAGGTGGAAGGGGCGCTGATGCTCACGGTCTTGGTGCTGGGCAGCGTCGTGACCATCGCGGTGGTCGGGGCGCTCGGGGACCGGCTGGGCCGTTTCCGTGTCGGGGCCGGGGCGTGCTTGTTCGTGGGGACCGGCGTCTTGCTCCTGAACGTCGGGGGCTCCGGATCGGCGTTGTGGGTCGCGGTCTTACTGCTCTCGGGGTCGAGTAGCCTGTACCCGTTGATGTGGTCGATCCTCGGCGAGCTGTTCGGCCGCCGATCTTACTCCACGATTCGGGGCTACGTGATGGCGGCGCAAGCCGGCGGCTCCCTGGGAGCGCCCATCATGGTTGGGGCGGTGTTCGAGGCGACGGGCAGCTACGTGTTCCCGCTATGGGTCCTCGTGGGCATGTGGGCGGGGGCGGCGCTGCTGATGTTGCTCACCCCGAACCGGACCTATGTGAGGCTGACGTAGGCGTCCTAGTCCGCCATTCCTTAGTGAGCGGGTTGGGAGGAGCGCTCCTCGCGGTAGAAGACCTCTTCGGGAAAGATCTCGTCCCAGGGCTGCTTGGCGGGACTCAGGCCCTGCTCGACCGAGAACTGCTGCGCCATGTCGAACGCCTTGGCGTTGGCCTCGATGCCGTAGGCGAAGGGGTCAGGGCCGAACACGTCGTCAACCTCCTTCTGGAACTGCGCGCCGAACACATAGAGCGTCGGCGGCAGAGAGCGGAGGCGCTCCATGGCGATGCGCTTGGAGGTCTCGAACGCCTCCATGAGGCTTACGGCGACCCAAGGGCGTTCTTCGAGGATGCTCTCGCGGACGACGGTGACGTGGTGGGGCGGGAAGACGCCGTGCTTCTCGAAGAAGCGGACCGATTCGGCCTTGGGGTCGGAGAAGAGAGTAGGAAAGTCCGGGCTGTTGCGGAGGTCGCGGCTCTGCTGACGGTCGATGCCGGAACCGCGCACCGAGCCGATGCCGATGGAGGCGTCGAGCGCGCCGTCCATGTACATCGAGCTGAAGTCGGTTGTCGCGTGACGGAGGTCCAACCCCTCGGGGAGGCCGAGGCCCGCGTCCTTAGAGGCGCCGGTGTGGCTGAAGTGCTCGCTGCGCTCCATGAACCAAGTCATGTCTTCGGGCTCGACTCCCCACTCCAGCTTGAGGATGCCGCGAGTCCACAGGCCGACGGACTGCTGGTAGTCGCCGATGCCGAACCGCTTGCCCTTGAGGTCCTCCGGGTGGTCCTGGCGGATCCCGGAAGCCTTCCGGATGTAGACGTTGGTGTAGGAGAAGGTCCGGTTGTGGAAGACGGGGAGCATCCGGTAGGGAAAGCCGAGAGGCCGCATCCGCAGGTAGGACGACATGGACATCTCGGAGACGTCGTAGCGCTGGAACTTGATCTGCTCATAGAACACGCGGGGCACGGCTCCCGGCATGCCCTTGTAGTCGAGCTCGATGCCGTCCGGCTTCACCTCGCCGGAGATCATGGGCATGACGCGGTCGTAGGCGGTGATGGCGAAGGAGAGTTCGAGGTTGGACATGGGTGCGGCCTCCGACATGTTCGGTGTGAGGATGATACTCCGGCTAGCGGGGGTGGGTTGTATCGGCGGATCCAGGTTACTAGAATCGCCCGATCTGTCACTGTTCGAAAAGGAGAAGGTACTCGATGGTCGATGTGTGCTGGCGCTTCCGCGAGATGCCTCCTGCGGAGATTAACCAGAATCCGATGGAGCGGGAACTTTTCGCGGGGGAGCGCCTCAACGAACGGCTCGTTCGCGAAACAGTCCAGAACTCGTTGGACGCCGCAATTGCACGGGCAGAAGAGTTTGCCGGGGACGGGACGCCGCCGGTTCGTGTTCGATTCTCGCTGTCGGGGATCAGACATCCGCTGAACGGAGAGAGGGCGGAAGCATATGTTGACGGGCTCAACGAGCATCTTGCCGTGGGGCTGGACAGCGATTTTGCCAGGCGGGCCAAGATACGCGGACTCTCCGACCACGGGATGCAATTCCTGGTTATCGAAGACGCTGGAACGATTGGGTTGGAAGGCGATTGGCGCCAGTACGACGACTCTGCGACACAGAGCGCGAAAAGCAATCACTTCTACTGGTTCTTCCGCAACATCGGGCGCTCCGGCAAGGGAGATAAGGATGGCGGCTCGTGGGGATTGGGGAAGTGGGTGTTTCCCGATGCCTCGCACGCGAGCGCCTATATCGTTGTTACGCGTCGGCGATCAGATGGTGAGATGCTTCTGATGGGTCAGTCTGTGCTCACGAAGCATACCATCGACGGCCATCGGTACGCTCCATACGGTTTCTTTGCCGAGACGGAGGATGGTCTACCTGTTCCTCTACGAATGTCCGAACCGGCGCATCGGCCATTCATTGAGCGGTGCATTGCCGATTTTGGCTTGCGTATGCGCAGTAGTAGCGGCTTGTCTGTAGTGATTCCTTTTCCTCGTGTCGAAGAAGAGGATCAGCAGATTAGTAAAGAGCGCTTACTGGCTGCGGCTACTCACAATTACTACTATCCCATCATTGCGGGTCGGCTCGAAGTTATTGTGGATGATGGAGAAGATACGGAGCCGATCGAGGTCAATGCGGACACCATCGATGACGTTTTGACTCACTTGCGCTTAGAGGACAGTGGCGAACGGAGCCAGGAGAGCTACCGGCGGCTCTTTGAGATGTGTCGCGAGGCGGCGCTTAATCCTGACTATAAACACATAGAACTTAGTGCACCTCCTCGGAATGTGCCGGGATATCAGCACCGCGATCAACTCGCTGGGTTGCGAAGTCGGTACGATGCCGGCGAGTTGTTGGCGTTCCGTGCTGGTATGACGGTCGAGAGGAAGAACGCTAACCGCAAGCAACGGACGAGCTTTTGTTTGTACGTGCAGAAGGACGATTCGCTCCCGCACGGGCACGACTACTATGTCCGTGGTACTCTTTCCATACCTGATATGGACTTCTTGGGGAACCGCCCCGCGCGGACGCTCTTGGTCGTCGACGAGCACGAGCCGCTGGCGGCGATGCTGCGCGATTCGGAGCCTCCAGCGCATACTTCCTGGCGTCCGCAGGACGAGAGAGTGGGCAAGCGGTGGGTAAGTCCCGGTTCGCGCATCAAGCTTGTCCGTGAGGCTCCTGTTGCTCTACTCAGCATCTGGGAAGCCGCGCCGGTGGGCCTGCAAAGGGATGCGTTCGCCGACATTTTTCCTTCCGGCGGCGGTTCTCGGCCGCGTAGGAGTCCATATGGAACGCCGCCTGAAAAGCCGATTCCAGTCAAGCCTGATCTGCCACCGCCTCACTCCCACTTCAATCTGCATCAGGTAAGCGATGGGTTCGGCGTGCGGTTTGCGCTAGGCGTGGAGGAACCTCCCAGCCGAGTGCGCCTTCGCGCTGCCTATGAGGTCCCACGCGGCAACGCGTTGGGCAGCTACAACCCACACGATTTCCAGCTGCACGGCCCAAATGCCATCGATGTGACAGTCAATGGTTGCAGTGTCATCAATGGAGAAAAAGGAAACGAGTTGCTCTTCGAGGTTGATGACCCTGCATCTTTCTCGGTTACTGTGCGTGGATTCGACCAGCACCGCGACTTGTTAGTGGACGTGAGCGAGCTAGAGGTGAGGGATGATACGCAGGTTTAACTTCACCGAGCGCAAACGGATTGATCAGCAGCGCGTTGCCGTCAAGATCGAAGAAAGGAATGATAACGCCCCGGCGTTCACTGCGGAACTGGACCTGTACGGCCTGGATCTCCCGCCCGAGGCGAATGTGATCATCGAAGCGTACAGCGGGAGGGCAGCCGTCAGGTTCCCGTGGGGAAAAGTGAGAGCCTTGGCCCCGCCACTGGACCGCCACTTGACGGATATGCCGGTGAATCCTTCATTCCGGGTGAAGGTAGTCGCGCCTGACAAGTCGGGGGTGCTGCTGGCGATGGCGAACCGTGTCAGGCCACACCGAGAGGAGCACCACGGCTCACTTGTGTGGTTGAAGGGGGAGGATTTGGGGAAGGAGGTCTGGCGTTTGCAGTTCGCTGGGACCGGAGCCCCGACCTTGTTGGTGAACGAGAACATCCACGGCATTGGCGAGGCCGTACTCAGGGACGGCGCTTTTCGAGGCTTGGTGATGCCAGAAGTGTTACGCGCGATGCTCACGAGAGCGCTCCTCGTGGATGACTATAGCCCGGAGGATGACAGCGGGGATTGGAGCGAATTGATGGTGTTCGTGAGTGGTTTCTACGGTGAGCCGATCGTTCCCAATCGGGAGGGCGACGAGCGAGAAGCGCGGATGGAGTGGATTGACGCTGCGGTTGCAGCATTCGCGAGACATCATTTCCATGCTAGCGATTTCTACACGGCTGCGTTGAGACAGCGTTGAGGCGGTTATGAGCGAACTAACGGCTGTGTGCGAATTGACCGAAGATGGCATGCGACAGGCCCAGACATACCTGAAGTCGATACGCGAGTTTGGGTGGATGCCGCTGCCCACAGGGTTATTGTCCGACCGTAGGTACTCAGAACCTCTAGAGGCAGAAGCGTATGTCGAGCCGCGCTCCTTCGCTGATCGGCGGGAGGCGGGTCAGTATCTCGCGCAGCAACTCGGTCCACTAGCTGCCGCTGGGGTCGTTTACAATCCGTACCTCTGGTCATGGTTGAGCATATTCTACTTGGAGGAAGTCACTAAGCGTGACATTCATACGGCCCGCAGAATTAATGAGTACCCTGAGGCAGCTTACCTAATCGATCCGGTGAATCGAGACTCTCGCGACCGCTCTCACCATCGATTGCTGATTGCCTACGATGTTTGGACACGGCATGGAGAAGATGCTTGGCTGCTACTCAATGACCCCGTTAGCACCCTGAGCCAATTCACGCTGCGGCTAGTGCAAGCTCCTGAGGTGTTTCGATCCCAAGGAATCGTTCGACTCGCGCACTTGCTATATGCGGATCCGAAAACCGGCGGACTGCGCAAGGGAACGCGGGGCATGAGCAATGCGGCGGCTCCGCCAGGTAGCTTGCCTCGCTTGCTGGCTGTGCTGTACCACCTCTCGATGACCTATGACGTTTACGGTATGAGGGCCGAAGACCTCCTAGGGTTGCTGCCGAAAGAGTTCGACAGCTTCCGCTCACGCGTCCCCACAGCCTAAGCTCTACCCAACCTCCAATGTCTTGAAGACGCCGCGTTGGAGGGCGGCGGTTGCGAGGAGCTGTTCGAGGACTACTTGCGCCTCGGGGCGGCGGAGGTCTAGGGAGGAGGCACCGATTGCCCGGTAGAGGACCCCTGAGCCAACCCTCGCGGTCGTTTCTTCTCCGACCTTGGCGGGGAGCTCAATGCCAAGGGCAAGGGCCATCGCCTGCGCTTGCATCTCGCCGACACCCGACGCGTGGGTCTTGGTGAGCGCGCGGCCGTTGTGGAGCAGCGAGTAGCCGTTCTTGTTGCGCCGGATGGCGACGGGCGTATCGCCGCGCGGCCGGTTGATAAGGCGCTCCGCGTAGTCGAGCGCTTTGGTTCGTGAGATTGCGATGGTCCCTCTCCTCAGTCCTCCCCCTCGAGGGGGAGGAGGAAAGTAAGTCCTCCCTGGCGGGGAAGTAGCTCTTCCCTGGGCGGAGGAAGTGCTCCTCCGCCGGCGGGTGGGGAGGAATCCTCTCTGCCGGAGCTCTTTGCGCGCTCCGGCTGTCGGCTTCGCTGGGGTGACGCGGTTATGTCCCGTCGGGGAGGGGGGTTAGACCGCGCACTCGCCTTCGCCGCGCTCCAGCTTGTAGAGGATGGTCTTGCCCCAGTCCACGTAGGTGTCGAGGTTCTCCTTGTTGAGGGCGCCGACCTCGCGGTATTGGTTGGCAAGCTGCTCGAAGGGCGTTGTGCCAACGCGGTCGACGAAGTCGTTGAAGGGCTCGCCGTCGTTTCGCTCGCTCCGGTAGTGGGCGAGGATGTCGTTCATGAAGGCTGGGACGCGCTTGGCGGGCACCTTGGTCTTGACGCGATGGCCGAAGCGCACGGGGTCTTGATTGCCGTAGTTGCCGGCGAGGAAGACCTCGTAGGCCGGCGCCTGCTGGCCGCCCTCGCCCTTGGCCGCCGCGCCGTGGAAGCCGATGTTGGCGATGTGGTGGCGCGAGCAGCCGTTCGGGCAGCCGCTGACCTTGACGTGCAGGCTGTTCACCAGGGGGTCGTCGAGGTCGTTCGCGCGTATGGCGCCGCGCAGGGCCTCGCCCACGCCCATGGAGGAGGTGATGCCCATCTTGCAGCTGTCGGTGCCGGGGCAGGCGACGACGTCCGTGATCTTGTTCGCACCGTCCTCGGCCAGCCCGATGGCCTTGAGGTCGGACCAGAACGCATGGAGATGGCCCTCCGGCACCCAGCGGTAGAGGAGGTTCTGCTCGGTGGTGGCGCGTATGCGTCCGCCGGCGTACTTCCGGGCAATGTCGGCCAAGGCGGGGAACTGACGCTCGTGGATGTCGCCCAATGGCAGGGCGACGTAGACGGCGTAGTAGCCGTCCTGCTGCTGGGCGATGGCGTTGCTCGCCTTCCACTTGAGGAAGTCGGGCTCGGCGTGGTCCTCGGTTACGGGGACAAGGGGGGGAGGCTCGTCGATCATCTCGGGCGGGAGCTCCATCCATGGAGTGGGGTCAAAGTCGGCCTGCGCCCAGTCCCCCTCCATCTCCTTCTCGACCTCGGCCCTGAAGGCCTCGATGCCGATGCGGTCGACGTAGAACTTGATGCGGGCGCGCATCTTGTTCTTGCGAAGCTCGCTCGTGCGGTGGAAGACGCGGATGGCGGCCTCGGCAACCTTGAGGTATTCCGTGACGGGCGCGAAATCGGAGAGGACCCAGGCGATGCGGGGCATGATGGACGTGCCGCCGCCCACACGCATCTCGAAGCCCTTGACGCCATCCTGGACCTTGGGAATGAAGGCGAGGTCGTGGATGTCCGCGACGGCCTCGTCGTCTCCGCCGCTGGAGAAGGCAGTCTTCCACTTGCGGGGAAGAGTCTGGGTGTACTCGTGGCGGACGAAGTAGCGGGCGTAGGCGGTGAGGTAGGGCGCGACGAAGAAGGGCTCCTCCGCCTTCACGCCGGAGAGGGGGTCGCCGGCGACGTTCCGCACGGTGTTGCCGCAGGCCTCGCGGGTGACGAGTCCGACATCGCCGAGGATGCGCATGACGTGGGGGGTGTCGGCCAGCTTTATGAAGTGGACCTGGATGTTCTCGCGGGTCGTGATGTGTCCCTTCTTGAGGGGGGCGTACTTGGAGACGAGCTCGCCGAAAGCGTCCATCTGATCGGCCGTCATTGCGCCGCCGGGAATCTTGATGCGCATCATCTGCACGTCGGCCTGGCGCTGGCCGTACACGCCCCGGACGAGGCGGTACATGATGAACTGCTCCTCGGACGGCCACTCGCCGTTGAGGTAGCGGGTGGCCTCGGTCTCGAAGTCGTCGACCTCTTCCGGGATGTAGGGGATGACACCCTTCGAGTAGTCGTACTTCTTTTTTTCTTCGACGGTCTTGATGCCCCTGACAATGGGGACTGGCGCGGTGGTGGTCATCACCTCTCCTCGTGTAGAAAACCTTTACTAAGACGCTGCGCCCTTCTCAGGACTGAGTCTCGAGAAGGGCGCAGCGTTGGACGACGCGTCAGGTTAGCTGAGCCCTAAGGCCAACAACAACAAGCGCAGTCTTGGCGGCGGGAGTAATCCATGTGACGTGGATAATAGCACAGTCACGCAACGCTTGCCATGCGGGGCGCTTACCGGCTAGCCGGGGCGGGACCGGGCCCACGCCGCCTCGTTTGTCGCGAATAGTCTTCAGGGGCTTTGGTCGCTGAGCGTGAGTTTGCCCGCAGGGCGCCAGGCAGGCGCGCGATGTGTGAGAATCCGAATGTCAGTGGAGGGCCGGAGGCGGCAATGCAGTCGTGCGGCGAGCGGGCGGGATGTCGTGTTAGCGCCGAGTGCGCCGCATCCGCTCGGGGGTGAACGCGTGAGCCCTGACCCGAAGAAGGCCGCCGAGCAGGGGTACGACCGGGTCGCCCTCGACTATGAACGCCTGGAAGGCGAGCGGAAGTGGCCACGGATGCGCTGGCTCGGCAAGGTCCTGGACATGCTGAGTCCGGGGGCGTCGGTCTTGGACTTGGGGTGCGGCTCCGGCGCGCCGGCGGACATCGAGATTGCGAAGGCCTACCGAGTCACCGGCGTGGATATCTCCGGCAGACAGGTGGAGCTGGCGCGTCGGAACGTGCCCAAGGGCAGATTTCTCAGAGCAGACGCCGGTTCCGTCGAGTTCGACGCCGGCTCGTTCGACGCCGTCGTCTCCTTCTACATGCTGGATGGGATTCCGAGGTCGGAACACGAGCGCATTCTGGGCCGGGTCCACGAATGGCTGCGCCCCGGCGGGTTGTTCCTCATTAGCATCGAGGCTCGCGACTACGAGGACCAGTGGAGCGAGTGGCTTGGCGTGCCGATGTTCTTCAGCAGTTTCGACCCCGCGACATTCCGGGGACTGGTGGAGGGCGTTGGGTTCGAGGTGCTCGAGACCGATATCGAGGGGCAGGTTGAGATGTATGAGCCGGAACCGCGCGAGGTGCGCAACGTATGGGTTCTGGCCCGAAAGATCTCGGCGTAGCGTTCCACCGTCCGTCGATGCTTGCGAAGCCGTCCGCGCTAGGGGGCGACCATGTCTCCGGAGACCTTCTTCTTGTAAGAGTTCCAGACGCCGTCGCGGGGCGGGTTGCCGCCGATGCGGCGCATCAGCTCCTTAAAGTGGGGGTACTCGTTCTGCGGGGGACGGTCGCTCATCTCGTTTACGAGAGCGTCGGGGATGAAGGGATGGTCGGAGCCCTTTGCGACGAGGCCCCAATAGTTCATCCGGGCCTGCTCTTCGAGCTGGAGCATACCGACGACGGCGTCCTCGGGCGACCTGCCGGTCATGGAGGCGCCGTGGCCCTGCATGAGGACGAACTTGTGGCCGCCGAGGGTGTTGGCGAGCTCCATACCCTCCTCGTCGCTCCAGACCGTCTTGGTGTGGGGGTAGAGCGGGTGGGGCTGCCCTTGGACCATGCCCGCGCCTTCCTGGGCCATCGGCTTGATCGGCTCGCCCAGGACGGTCATCAGCACCACGTTGCGGGGATGGACGTGGACGACGGAGTTGACGTCCGGGCGCATCTTCAATATGGAGGAGTGAATCTTGACCTCGGAGCACTGGGTGGAGCGGGCGGGGCCGTCGATCTTATAGCCGTCGAGGTCGCAGACGATCATGTCGTAGTACTGCATCTCCTCGAGGGCGTCGATGGCGTAGCCGCGGCCCTTCACCACGAACTTGTCGGGCTGGTTCGGGACGCGCATGCTGACATGGCCGAGGGCGGCGGTGACGCCGGTGGCCAGGCCCATGTGGGAGAGGATGCGCGTCGCCATGGCGACCTCGTACTTGACTTCGTCGATCTCACGCGACATAAGAACCTCCTAGGGCGGGAACCGCCGTGGCGCATTGTCAACGGCTGCGTTGAAAATGCAAGCCCTGGGGCGGGGCGCGGGGCGGAAAGGGGGCGCTTGGCCCGGCGGCGTGCCGTGCGTGCCCACGGCCGTTCTGCGGCTGTGAGGGGCCAAGAGCGCCGCTGTCGGTTATCATCGCGCTGAGTTCCCACAAGCGCTATCCAATCGGAGGTCCTGTATGTCGCTTCGAGGCAAGGTGGTGGTTATCACTGGAGGGGCCAAGGGGATTGGCCGGTACAACGCGCGGCTGTTCGCCGCGGAGGGCGCAAGGATCGCCATAGCGGACATTGCGCCCATGGACACGGTGGTCAAGGAGGTCAAGGACCTCGAGGCCGAGGTGCTCCCGGTCCCAACGGACCTTCGCGAGGAGGACCAGGTCGCGGACCTGATGAAGCAGGTCAACGACGCCTACGGGCGGATCGACGTGCTCATCAACAATGCGGGGATCGTCCCGCATTTCCAGTGGGGCCTTCCCCATTGGGACCGCGTCCGCGACATGGACCTCTCGTTCTTCGACAACGTCATGCGGACGAACCTGGGCGGAACGTTCCTCTGCACGAAGCACGTGATCCCGTACATGGAAGAGCAGGGCTCCGGCCACATCATCAACGTCGGGCAGGGGACGCTCACGCCGGAGGAGCGCACGGACTCCATGGGGTCGTGCATCTACTCCGTGTCCAAGCTGGCGATCCGGGCCTTCACGAACAAGGTCGCTATCGAGGAGTACGAGCACAACGTCTGCATCGTCAGCATGGGGCCTGGCGGCGGCAATGTGCTTGGGCCGGACGGCAAGCCGCGCCGGGGCATCGCGACCGAGGAAGCGCCAGCCGAGGCTCGCGCGCGGATGGCCGGGGTCGCCGAGGTCGTCGGGACCAAGTACCTGCTCGCGGCGGAGGCCCCGATGGAGCTCAGCGGAAACCAGATAGTCGTCAAGGACGGGGCGCTCGCCATAGCCGAGGACTGAGGGCTCCCGGCCAACGAAAATGCAGACCGACCAAGGAGGAGAGAAGATGGGACGTCGTCAAGTGATAGACCTACCAGGTATGGGACACAGAGCGCCGATCTCGCTGGCCGTCAAGATCGACAACATTCTGTACTCGTCCGGCATCAGCGGACGCGACTCGGAGAACGACTCGATGCCGGAGGACGCACCGGGCCAGGCGGCGGCCATGTTCCGCAACATCGAGCTAGTCATGGAGGCCGCAGGCGGCTCTCCTAACGACATCATCTACATGCAGCTGCGGCTCCAGGACCGCTCGTTGCGGGAGCACGTCGACCCTCACTGGCTCGCCATGTTCCCGGACCCCGAGGACCGTCCGGCGCGCCACGCGGAGAACGCCGACCTCGGCGGCGGGATGCTCATGCAGTGCCAGATTATGGCAGTGCTGCCCTCGTAGTACGGGAGTACGCCAGTCCATTCGAGGGACCCTTCGACAGGCTCAGGGCGAATGGGTTGGCGCGCGCCCATGTCTACGAACCCCTTCCTCCTCCTCTCCTGTCTGGGGAGAGGAGGAGGAATAGCGCTGTCGCCTAGAAGAGGCTGAGGTCCTTGGGGGTTTCGGCGGCGCCCTCCACCCAGGTGCGGAGGACGTCCTCGATCATGGGGATGATGGGGCTTTCGCCGCCCTCGCCGGCGCGGTAGCGGCCATCCGGCTTCATGCCGTGTTTGACGCTCTCCATGGGCAGCTCGATGCAGGCGGCCGTGGCGGCGTCGCGGAAAGTGTTGATGGGGTCGCCGCCGTCCTCCACGACCTTGAGCTGCTGCTGGAGCATCTTGCGGAAGAGGATGATGCCCACGTCGGACTCGCCGAGCATCTCCTTGTCGCGGCGAGCGATGGCGCCCTGAGTGATCCAGCACATGTAGTCCTGGTTGAAGGTGACGCCGGTGAAGAAGCGGCCGTCCGGATCGTAGAGGGGCGTGTAGCGGTAGGCGGCGACGTCCTGCCGGGGGGCGTCGCCGCCCGGCGCGGGGCGGTAGACGTAGTAGGAGACGTGGTAGGTGGTCTCGTCGTCGATGGGCACGCGCCACTGGGTGGTGGTCCGCACCTGGTCGCCGACGAAGAGGATGTTGGGGAACATGATGGGGTGGCCCTTGGCCCAGTCCTCGCCGTCCTCGGGGAAGCCGAGCTGGAGGCGGCGCTTGATGATGCCGTATTCAAAGGCGTCGAAGGCGATCTTCATGGTCTTGGGCTGGCTCTCCGGCGGGGCGGCGACGCCGTTGCGGACGTAGTTGCCGAAGTAGAAGTGCAGCCACTCGGTGTGGACGGGGTCGACGGAGTTCTCCTGGCACTGCAGCCAGTTGCAGGGGAGCACGCTTATCGCGATGTCGCGGACGGCGTTGTCCCACGTGAGCTGCTCCCACCGCGGGATGAGGGGAGCGGGCAGCGGCCCCATGTAGGCGAAGAGCAGCCCGCCGAGCTCCTGCACGGGGTAGCCCGCGATCTTGACTTTCTCCTTGAAACGCCCGTCGGGGTGGACGGTCTCCTCGAAGGGCTGCTCGATGCACTGGCCGGTCTCGTCCATCATCCAGCCGTGGTACATGCAGCGGAGGCCGTTCTCCTCGGGGATGCCGTAGGAGAGGTCGACGCGGCGGTGGGGGCAGAACCTGTCGATGAGGCCGTAGGTCCCGGACTTGTCCTTGTAGAGGACGAGGTCTTCGCCGAGGAGTCGGACGGGCTTCGTGGGCTTATCGACAAGCTCGCCTGTCGCGGCGACGGGATGCCAGTAGCGGCGCATGAGCTCGCCCATGGGCGTACCGGGTCCGACCTGGGTTAGGCGTTCGTTCTGGTGGGTGGGGATCATGTTGGACTTGCCTCTCGTGATGTAGTGGTGCTCTTAGGGGGTGTCGTCCGTGTCGTCGACAGGTTCGTCTAGTAGATCATCGTCGTTGTCGGGGTCATCGAACTGCTGGGGTTCGGACAGATCCGGAGTATCTTGCTGAGCAGCAGGGTGTAATCCGGCGCGAATCAAGGCATTTTGGAATACGTCGCTCCTGCCGGAGATTGTTGTTCCCATAGCATTGCCGATTAAGTTGAGCATCGCTACTCCACGCTCCATGAAGCACTGATCAAAAGCGTTCCCTTCCAGGAGTTCGGGGCTCAACCAATGGGCTTGCAAAGCTGGGTCTAGCCCAGCATTTAGCTTTCTCAGCATGGGTAGGTATGCCGAGGGCGCTCGCCCCCCTATGATCCGATTCGTGCGAGCGGCTATAGGCGTCTTGTTGATAATTGAGTTGTATAACTCGGGAGATACAGGCGGGTTGGCTGTCTTCTCACACCATGCCACCGGGAAAATGTGATGGATGTCTATCGTCTCGTCGTGGTGGGCTTGCAAAGTAAGAGGCTTATCACTCAACCAATCAGCTGCTCCATTCTTCATCAAGAGCGCGTACAGACCTTTGTAAGCCGCACTGTTGCGCGTCCGCAAGGAGATAAGGCGCTCAGGGTTGAAGTGAGCCTCGGTTATCAGGCGCGGCGGCGCTCCCGTGCGAACGTATTGGGCGACTTGGTCTAAGTCCAATGCGTATTGGGTTTCGACCGCGCCGCCATATGCCTCGCTAAAGATGCCAGCCCAATACCACTGTTCGAGTAGTGCGTTAGCATTCGCAGGCTCTAGCTCGTGTCCAAGCTCTACATGCAGCGTGGCCAGCGGTACGAGTTGGGTGTTGTATGGCACGTTAGATTGTTTGAACACGAACTGTCTGTGCAGGAACTTAGCGGCCTTCTTAAACCCTTCCTCAACCTTACTCGCCCACGCGAGATACTCGTTGAGATTGAGATTGAGGACATCTCGCTTCTGGCAGCCGATACGAGGAGCCTGGTTAGCGGACGCGCCTTCTCGGATCCTCTGTCTGTGCCGCTCCTGAGTTGCCACGAGCGTGACAGCTTGTAGGAACTGCTCGCCTTGGATGCCACGAAGAACGCTAGACTCCTGCCGCATGCGCTTCCGTCGTGTGTCCCAATCATCACGGAGAGCGAAGTCGTCGGCAGCGAAGGACGCTGTTACAAGTTCAAACACAGATAGTGTAACGCCTCCAGTGTTTACTTTCTCAAAGACGGTGCAGACCGCTTCTTTTGGAGTTTCTTTGTCGAGCTCGATAATGGGAAGTTGATATCCAGCAAAGGTGGTGAGGAGGGACTGATTGAAACGGTTGCGGAACTCAGCTAGATTGCCAGCGGGATGTTCTCCGCTGCGATTTGCCCAATAGTCCTGGTAGGCGAACATCCAGTCCATTGGCTCCAGTAGTCGTTCCGTTGGCATCATATGATTGGCGTACTCTAGCTCAGGAATGGAGAGATCCAATATGGTTAAACGCCCAAAGTCCCGCGTAACGAGCTTGTTTTCAGGGACGCTTACAATGGCCTCCTCTCTCTCAGATATATCGTCCAGCGCCTTGAGCATGTCTATGTAGTACCAGCGTTTGATGCGTCCGCTACGGCTGTCGTGTGTGTTCACTGGCCCCGGGTACTTTAACGCTTGATAGAGCGACGTGAGCCTTTGCTGACCATCCAACAGGTAATAGTCTAAATGGCTTGTAGCTTGGCCATCTACTCCTTCAACCATCCGTGTCTTGAAATTGATGTCTCCTCCCGCATTAAGCGTCATTACCGCACCGATAGGGAAGCCGCGGGAGATGCTGGCCAAGAGGGCGCGGATGCGGTAGTCGTCCCACACCCACCCACGTTGGAACTCAGGAAGACGAATCTTGCCGGTCTCTACGTCGTCCAGCAGGCTTTTCAGCGCTACGGGGTTTGTCTTAAACATAGTCATGAGTGCGGGTCTGTCTCCATGGGCGTGCCTGGGCCGACTTGGGTTAGGCGTTCGTTCTGGTGGGTGGGGATCATGGTCTCTTGGCCTCGCTCGTTGTTGGAGTGGTCGTCGCCGTGTTGGCTCGGCGCCCCGGGTCCCTACAGGCGGTAGAAGCGGCGGGCGTTCTTGTGGAGGATGGCTTCTTTGTCCTCGTCGGTGAGGTCGGGGTTCTCCAAGAGTTCTTGCAGCTCTTCCTTGCAGGAGGCAGTCGTGACCTCGTGGGGGAAGTCGGTGGAGAAAAAGAAAGGCTTGTTGCCGACCTGGCTGACGGCGAAGGCGATGGCGGGCTCTTCGCCTTCGCAGCCTATGAAGAGGCGGTCGTGGTCGATCTGGCGCCGGATGTACTCGTGGACGCTGTCGCCGATCTTCGGACCCATCATGTCGTCGTCGCGCAGCTGGTATTCCATGTGGGTGGAGTGGGAGCGGTCAAAGCGTTCAAGGCACATGACGAACCAGCCGATGCCGCCTTCGAGGAAGCCGAAGTGGACGTTGGGGAAGCGCTCGAAGACGCCGTTGAAGACCATGCCGGCGAGGGCGATGGCCTGGCCGGCGGGGTGTCCGAGGGCGTGGACCGGGGCGTAGACGTTCATGTGGTCGAGGCCGATGCCGCTGTGCGCGCCGCCGTGGACGGCGATGGCGCAGCCGAGGCGGTCGGCCTCCTCGTAGACGGGCCAGTAGATTTTCGAGCCAAGATGGTCCGGCAAGCCGAAGGAGGGGAGCATCGCGCCGACGAAGCCGAGCTCCTCGACGCAGCGGCGGAGCTCCTTGACGGCTTCAGCCGGCTCCTGCATGGGGATGAGGCCGACGCCCTTGAAGCGGGAGTCGCGCTTGACGTAGGTCTCGTACAGCCAGTCATTGTAGGCTTGGGCGGTGGCGATGGCCCAGTCGCGGCTGACGATCTTGCCGTAGGAGAGCGCCGTGGTGGGGTAGAGGACGGTCGCGTCGATGCCGACCTCGGAGAGGAAGACCTCCCAGCCGTCCGGTCCGACGAATGCCCCCTTGCGGTCGCGTCGTCCGGGGGTCTCGACGAAGTGGCCGGCGTGGAGATGGTCGAGGGGCGGGAAGAGGCTCGAGTTCAGATTGCGGGCGGGATTGTCGCGGAACTTGGGCGGGAGGAAGTTGGCCATTGCCTTCATGTCCTCCATGATGTGCCCGTCGCCGTCGACGATGATTTCTAGGTTGGTGGTCATGGCGTGCGCCTTCCTATGGACAGGTTGGCGGGATTGTAGCACGGGCGTTCGCTCCCTCGGCGAGCCGCCGCGGCTTCTAACTTCCCCAGCAGGCGGGAGAGGGTTGGGGGGGGAGACGTCAGTTGACGCCTGGGAGGTCGCCGGGGGTGAGCTCCACGCCGGTGGATAAGAATGAGTCGTCGGTCTCGCCTTGCTCGTGGAGGAGGGATATGGGGACCGCGGGGAGGGTGGTGATGTGGGCGCCTGCCCGAACGCCGAGGCGTATGGAGTAGCGCGCCGCCGCGTCGTTGTCGGGCGCCTCGATGATGCTGACGAAGTCGTAGGGCCCGAGGACGCCGTAGAGGCCGAGGCCTTGCACGTCCTGCACGTGGGTCTCGGACGCGGCCTCGACGACGAAGTCGGCGTTGCGCAGGACGGCCTCTTGGCCCTCCCGTGTGAGGGTCATGAGGAGAATGTAGTTAGCCATAGCCGTCTCCGTCCGCAGGTTAGGGGGATTCTATCGGGGCGCGACTTGCGCGCGCGAGGGGTATCGGAACCGTAGACTTGGGATACGAGCGCCAGCCCGCGGCGCGACCGCACACTGCCAGTCATGTATAAAGGTGATTGTCGGAACCGAGGGGTTGCCCATATGAACGCTGCCTCACTGCGAGAGTCCATAGCCTGCATGGAAACGATGACTTACCTCAACGCGGGCTGGGCCGGCCCCAGCCCAGCCCGCGTGGTTGATCGGATGCGGGAAGCCGCGGCGCGGGAGAGCGAGGCTGGGCCGGCGGGGCCAGCCTCGCTCGCGTTCGGCAGAGAGATAGAGGAGGAGGCGAGAAGGGAAGCCGCACTACTGTTCAACGTGGACCCGGATGACGTGTTGCTCACACAGGGAACGACGGCAGGCGTCAACATCGTTCTGCACGGGCTCGCCTGGCGGCCAGGCGACGTATTGCTGACTACCGACTTGGAGCACCCTGGAATCAAGGCTCCGGCCGGGGTGCTCGAGGAGCGCGGAGTCACCGTCAAACGCGTCGTGATTGCGCCGGATGCGTCCGTGGAGCAGTGCATGGAGGCGGTGCGGGCTGCCCTAGCTTCTCCAGTCAAAGTCCTGGCGCTCAGTCACATCATGTTCACGACGGGGCTTCGCGTGCCGGCCGAGGAGATTGTGGCGGCGGCCCATGAGGCCGGGGCCCTGGTGTTGCTGGACGGGGCGCAGACAGCGGGCCAGATTACGCTGGACCTGGCCGCAATGGACATCGATTTCTACGCGTCGTCGGGACAGAAGTGGCTGCTGGGCCCGACGGGGAGCGGAGCTCTCTACGTACGGCCGGACCGAAGAGAGCTGCTTACGCCGCTGTTCACTCGACCCGGCCTCGGTGCGCGCCAAGGTCTCGCTGCGTATGCGCTGGCGTCGCAAGGCGTGGCGGCGCGAGCCGGGTACGCTGAAGCAGTCCGCATCAATCGCGAGCTGGGCGCGGAATGGGTTGAGGAGTACACGAAGGGATTAGCCGCGATGCTCCGGGCGGGGTTGTCCGAGGTTGCGGGGGTCCGCATCAATGGGCCGGCTGAGGGTGAGACGGCGTGCGCCATCACCGCGATCAGCGTAGAGGGGTGGGAGGCGTCGGAGTTCGTCGAGGCGCTTTGGCAGCGGCGCCGGATGGTCGCGCGGCAGGTGCCGTATCCCGCTGGCGTGCGGCTGTGCACAGCGGCGTTCAATAACGAGCGCGACGTGGAGCGCGCCATCACGGCAATAGCGGAGCTAGCAGGCCGGTAGCCAAATGGCCTGAGGCCGGAAAACGCAAGACTTGTCGTGGGAGAGCGTCATGCGAGGCCGATCTCTCTTTCGGTTTCCGTGAGGGCGCGGTCGAAGATGCCGACCATGTCGTCGATGTCCGACTCGGTAACGGTGAGGGGCGGGGCGAAGAAGACCTGGCGGGTCGCGCGGGTGTAGAGGCCGCTGTCGTTCAGTTTCTGATTGAGGAGCTTGGTCGCGCCGGGGACGTCGTTCAGCAGCTCTTTGGTGTCCTTGTCGGAGACGAGCTCGACGGCGCACATGAGGCCGAGGCCGCGCACGTCGCCGACTGTTGGGTGTCCGTACAGTCCTTCGAGTTCTTGGAGAAGGCGCCTCCCCATGCGCTCGGAGTTCCCGATGAGGTCTTCGCGCTCCATGATGCCGACGTTTGCGAGTCCGGCGGCGCCGCCTGCGGGATGGCCTCCGTAGGTGATGCCGTGGCGGTAGGTCTTCTCGGGGCCGCCTTTGAATTCCTCGAAGACGGCGTCGCGAACGACGCAGGCGCCGACGGGGAAGTAACCGCTGGTGATGCCCTTGGCCATAGTCATCATGTCCGGCACGACGCCCCAGTGCTCCATGGCGAACCACTTGCCGGTGCGACCCCATCCGGTGATGACCTCGTCGGCGATGAGGAGGACGCCGTGGCGGTCGCAGATGTCGCGGAGCATCGGCCAGTACTCATCGCCGGGGATGGCCACTCCGGCGGAGAAGGAGACGGGCTCGGCGATGACGGCGGCGATTGTGTCGGGGCCCTCCTCTATGATGATGTCCTCGACGGCCTGGGCGCATTGGACCGTGAACTCGGACAGGGATAGGGACTGGTCCTCGCGGCGGTAGAAGGCGGGCTGGGGGGCGACGCGGAAGTTATCGGGCAGGATCTCAGCGTAGCCGGGGCGGTCCAGGTAGGCGGAGCTCGAGACGCTCAGCGCCCCCCGGGTGGTGCCGTGGTAGGAGCCGTCGCGACCGATGAACTTGCGCCTGCCGGGCTCGCCGCGGTTGTAGTGGTAGCGGTAGGCAATCTTCAATGCCGTCTCAACGGCCTCGGAGCCGCCGCTCGTGAAGTAGGTGCGGTTGAGGTCGCCCGGCGTGAGCGACGCGACCTTCTCGGCGAACCGGATGACCGGCTCGGCGCCGTACTTGAACGTGTTGGCGTAGTGGAGCGCGCCGAGCTGCGCTGCGATGGCGTCGACGATCTCCTTTCGTCCGTGGCCAACGTTCACGAGCATGAGGCCGGCGACGCCGTCGTAGCCCCAGTTGCCGTCGGAGTCCTTGATGCGGACGCCGTCGCCCTCGGCCATGACGGTCACGCCGTCCTCGGCGAGCTCGCTCCAGTCCTGAGTGGGCATCCAGAGATGGGCGAGGGCTGCTTCTTGGAGGCTGTCGCGGCGCTGCATGGCGTAACTCCTTATCGCGTGTTGTCGCGTGGGGCTGCTATCGAGTGGGAATCGTTGGGCGTCCAAGCTGAGGCCAGCCGGCCGGCGCGCCGGCCTTCTCCAGACGCTCGGCCACGGGCAGGCTCTCGTCCCAAAGCGCGGCGACGATGCGCCTGCCGTTGATATCACCGGCCTCGTCCGAGGCGAGCCAGACGGCGGGCGCGCGCATCACGTCGGGTTGGACGAGGGCGTTGCGGTCGAAGGCGAGGGTTCCGGGGAGGAAGTTGGTGTTCGTCGCGCCGCCGGGCACAAGGACGTTGGCGGTGACGCCGCTTCCCGTGAGCTCTTGGGCCATTGAGGCAATCATCGCTTCGTGGGCGGCTTTCGACGGGCCATAGGGCAGATTGCCGCCTCGAATCATGGTGTCCAAGCTGGTGGTCACGCTGATGATGCGTCCCCAGCCCTGTTCCCTGAAGCGGCCAACGGCGGCAAGGGTCATCTTGAACGAGCCATTTGCGTTAATGTCGAAGACCCGGACCCACTCCTCGGGCGCCAGGCTCCAGAACGGGCCGTCGCCGGTGGGCCCGCCACCGTAGCTCCGGACTCCTGCGTTGTTCACGAGGATGTGCAGGCCGCCGAGGCCGCCGATGGTCTCGCGCACGGCCCGCTGGGCGTCGTCCCAGCTGCTGATGCTGCCGACGACGGCGATGGCCGCATCGTCGCCGCCGACCTCGCGGGCGTCGTTCACACTACGTCCGAGGGCGCCGTCGTCGACGTCCATCATCGCGACCTTGGCTCCGGCCTCGACCATGGCCAAGGCCATCTCGCGCCCCATTCCGATGGGGCTTGCCGCGCCGGTAACGAGAGCGATCTTACCTTCGAGCGTCTTGGCGGCCACGAGCGGAGTCCTCCACGGCGCCCGTGCCGGACGCACGCCAGAGCCTATCATCGAACGGGGCACGCCGGAATGCGGGGGCTACGGCGGGCGCCGGCTAATCGAACACGCCATCTTCCGCCAGGGCGCGGTACTCCTCGGGGGACATGCCAAGGATTTCGCGCATGATCTGCTCGGTGTGCTCGCCGAGGAGGGGGGAGGGGCGGTATTCAGGGCGCGCTTCCGAAAGGGCGAAGCAGTTGGCGTCCGAGGCGTAGCGGCCCATCTCGGGGTGGTCCATGAAGACGAAGTGGCCCCGGCTTTCGTGCTGAGGGTCGGTGAAGAGGTCGCGGGAGTCGCGGACGGCGCCGGCAGGGAATCCCGCGGCCTGGCAGCGGCGCATGACTTCGTCGGGGGAGAAGGCGGACGTCCAGGACTCGATCGCATCGTCGAGCTCGGCTTCGCGCTCCTTGCGGCTTTCGAAGCGAGCGAACCGGGGGTCGGCGCCGAGGGCGGGACGGCCGATGAGGCCGGCGAGGGCTTTCCACTGCTCATCGTTCTCGCAGGCGATGGCGCACCAGCGGTCGTCGCCCGCGCACCGGTAGATGGCGTGGGGCGCCATCGCAGGGTCACGGTTGCCGTCGCGTTGCTGGACTCGCTGGTTGGCGGTGTAGTCGAGGATGGGAGAGCCGGCGAAGTAGAGGGCCGCCTCCAGCTGGGAGAGGTCGAGGTGCTGGCCGCGCCCCGTGCGCCGCTTGTGGTCCAGCGCGGCGGCGACGGCGGAGAAGGCGATGTGCGGGATGAGGAAGTCGGTGTAGGCGCCGTAGGGGCTGACGGGCACTCGGTCGGGCCAGCCGGTGAAGTTGGTGTGGCCGGAGAGCGCGGTGAGCACCGGCCCGAAGCCAGGTTGAGCATCGTGGGGACCGCCGCGCCCGAGCATGGACGCGCTGAACATCACGACGCCGGGATTCCACTTTCTGATCTCCTCGTAGCCGAGGCCCCACTTCTCCATCGTGCCCGGCGTGAAGTTCTCGGCGACGACGTCCGCCCACTCCGTAGCGAGGCGGAACGCCAGCTTCCTAGCCCGCTCGTCGGCCATGTTCAAGCCGAGGCCAAGCTTGCCGCTGTTGTAGTTGGCCCAGTAGCCGCTGCGATTCAGGCCGGGCTTGCCTTCGGCGAAGGGCAGGCCGTGGCGGATGACGTCCGGGCGCAGCGAGGACTCGACCCGCAGCACCGTCGCGCCGAAGTCGCTGAAATAGCGCGTGGTCATCGGCCCAATGACGACCCAGCAGAAGTCCAGGACCCGTAGACCTTCGAAGGGTCCGCTCATGCGGCTACTCCTGACGCTCGCAGGGCGCGGATCTCATCCGGCGGCAGGCCGGCGGCGGCGAGGGCCTCGTCGGTATGCTCGCCAAGCCGGGGCGCGCGGCGAAGCTCGATGGGGCGCTCGCTAGACTTGATCCACGGGCCAAGGTTCGTCAGCGCGCCGCCGTCCGGCGCTTCCGTCTCCCGGAAGAAGCCGCGCGCCGCGAGCTGGGGGTACGAGCAGATGTCCGCGGGGTCGTTCACCGGGAAGAGGAGCACGCGGCGGGCGATGGCTTGCTCGGATAGGTAGCGCTTGGTCCGGGGCTTGAAGAAGGCTTCGAGGGTGACGCTCATGGCGTCGAGGACTTCGTCCGGGAGCTGGCCGAAGCCATAGGCGCCGAAGTCTGTGTCGCGCAGGAGGGGATGGCCTTCGCCTTGCTCATCCATCCAGGCGCTGAGGGACGCCATCGCGCGTCCGCCGGTCGCGCCGCCGGGCTGGATGTAGTTCACGTATCCGTCGGCGCACTCGAAGTTCACCCTGAGCGCGCGGCCGTTGCCGATCGGACGGAAGGGCCCCGAACGCTGGAGGACGATCTGGTTCATGTCCCAGAACTGGGGGGCGTGGGAGAGCGTGCGAGTCAGGGCTTGCTGGCATGAGACGTCGACGCGCTGGCCACGGCCCGTGCGGAGGCGGTCCGCATGCGCGACCATGGCGCCCGCCGCGCCGGCCGCGCCGCCAAGCGTCCAGAACTGGGGCACGCTGACGCGCAGGGGAGGCCGGTCCGCGTCGCCGGTGAGGTAGGCGAACCCGCTCAGGGCCGCGCCGGTCAGATCGGTGGCGAGGAAATCCCGGTAGGGTCCGTCCTGACCAAAGGGGGTAATGGAGACGTAGACCAGCCGTGGGTTGAGGCGGCGGAGGTCGTCGAAGCCGAGGCCGATTGCGTCGAGGTAGCCCGGCCTGAACGATTCGACGAGGAAGTCGGCGGTCGCCACGAGCCGGAGCAGCGCGGCCCTTCCCGCCGCCACCTCAATATCCAGTGCGGCGCTCTTCTTATTCGCCGCGTAAAGCTGCCAATAGAGGCTGTTCTCGATGCCCGGCTCGTCCTTGTAGAAGGGGCCGACGCGCCTGGCAGGGTCTCCGGCGGGAGGCTCAATCTTGATGACCTCCGCGCCGAGGTCGGCGAGCACTCTCCCGCAGAATATGCCCCGGTCGTCGGCGAGGTCGATGACGCGATAGGGAGAGAGCAAGTCAGGCGTCCCGCGGCTAGAGGTCGAGGGCCCTGGCGATCTGACGCCGGTGGAATCGGGGGCTGCCGAGATGGCCGTAGAGCGTGCGCGACATCTTGGTGTGGAGCGTGAGGCCGTACTCGCGCACGATTCCGACGCCCGCGTGGACGTCGTGGGCGGCGTTGCAGGCGAGGTAGTAGCCCTCGCTCGCCAGAGCGGCGGCCATGTGGACACTCGCCCCGGGAGGACGGCCGGTATCGAGCTTCCAGAGGGCTTCGTTAGTGGCCCACCGGGCGGCGTCGAGATGGTTGACGATGTCGATGATGTGGTCCTGCACGCGCTGGAAGCGGCCAATGGGTTGCTGGAACTGGCGGCGCGTTTGGCTGTAGGCGAGGCACATCTCGAAGACGCGGCTAAGCCCGCCCACCTGGTAGGCGCTGAGCACGGCGGTTGCCTGAAGCGCGGCCCGGGCGAACGCGCGCCCGCCGTCGGAACCGCCGTCGAGCATGGCGTCGTCGTCGACCCGGACGTTGTCGAGCCGTAGCTCGCCGAGGCCGGTAGCCATGCCGGAAACGGGCCTCGCGGAGACGCCGGGCGCGCCGGCTGGGATGATCACGAGGCCGACGCCCGCGTCGTCGCTCGTTCTGGCCGCGACTAGGAAGTGGGTTGCTGCATCGGCGTCCAACACGTTCAGACTCACGCCGCTCAGCTTGCCGTCGACGACGTCGAAATCGACGATGGCGGGATCCCAGCCGCAGCCGGGTCCGGTGATTGCAGCAGCGAACGCCTCCCGGCCTTCGGCGATTGCCGGCAAGTGGGCCGCCTTCTGCTCGTCGCTGCCCCCTTCCAAGAGCGCGAGGGCGGCGAGCACACCGGACGAGAAAGCGGGACCAGGCACGGGGCCCTTGCCCAGCTCTTCGAATACGACGCCGACGTCGGAGAACGTCCCGCCGACTCCTCCGTACTCTTCGGGGATGAGGCTCCCGAGGAGGCCGGTGGATGCGATGGCGCTCCAGCGGGAGCCGACGTTGTCCGCGCCCGCATCGAACGTTGCGAGCACGTTCTTGGGGAGGTCGCGACGCAGGAGGTCTTGGACGGTGGCTTGCAGCATGCGCTGCTGCTCGTTCAGGAGGAGGTCCATCGCCGTTAGCGGAGCTTTCCCGGTTCTTCGCGGGCGTCGCGGCCGATGCCCAGGCGGCGCGCGATGATGACGCGCTGGATCTCGGCGGTGCCGCCGGGGTGCTGGTCCACGATTGATGCGCGCTGGTGGGCTTCGATGTGTCCGTCCGCCACCGCCCATTCGTCGGGCTCGGCGACCAGCGCCTGCGGCCCCATGATGTCGAGCACGGCGCGGGCCTTCGTGAGCTGGCTGCGCTTTTGGTAGAGGTAGGCTTGAGGGCCCTCGTAGGTGAGCTGCTTGCCCTGGCCGCGCCAGGCGTAGTTCCTGAAATGCAACAGCCGCGTGACCTCCGAGTCGATGTAGAAGTCGACGAGACGGTCCTGCACGTCGGGGTCGTCCGCGAGGCGCAGGCCCCCGCGCCTAGTCGTGCGCGCATACTCGAATACGCGCTCGGTAAGCGGGTCCTCGCGCACAGCGCTGCGCAGTAACCCGTGCTCGATCTCGAGGTGCGTTCCGGCGACCTTCCAGCCGTTGTTCTCGCCGCCGATGAGGTTGAAGGCGGGCACGCGAACGTTGTCGAAGAAGATGGTGTTCTTCACGCCGCTAGCGGCGCCGCGCTCGCCGCCCACGAAGAGCAGGTCCATCGGCTCGATGGTGATTCCGGGCGAGTCCATGGGAATCATGAGCCAGCCAAGATTGTTGTGGCGGTTGCCGTCGGGATTCGTGACTACGATTGTCCACGAGTACTCGGCGCCATGGTTGCTTCCCACGAATATCTTCGTGCCGTTGACGACGTACTCGTCGCCGTCGCGGACAGCCGTGGTCTTGACACTGGCGAGGTCGGAGCCGGACTCGGGCTCGGTGAGCAGCTGCCAGGTGCGGACCTCGCCGCGCAGAATCCTGGGGAGGAAGTGGGCTTTCTGGTCGTCGTCGCCCCAAACGAGGATGGCCACGGAGCCGAGCTTGCCGCCGGTGTCGTAGTAGGGGGGCAAGGGCAAGTTGTAGGCGTCGAGCTCCTCCTCCAGAGTCATCGCCAGCTCCATGGAGAGGCCGCCCCCGCCGTACTCGGCGGGCATGGCGGGGTAGAGCCAACCCTTCGCGCCGAGCCTGCGTCCGAAGTCGCGCTGCTGCTCGTACTCGGAGCCGGTCAGCTTGGCGGGGTCGGCGTGGTCGGGTATCCGAGGGACGTTGGCTTCGAGCCAGGACTTGACCTCCTTGCGGAAGGTCTCCTGCTCAGGCGTCCATGCGAGTTCGAAGTCCATGGTGGCGGATGTTACCGGATAGCGGTGCGTAGTGCGTGAGGATAGCGTGGCCCTTCCGGCTTCGCTTACAAGGTGATCTTCTTGTAAAGCTGGGGGAGGCGGCGGGGGAGCTCCATGATGTCGGGGAGGACTTCGTAGTTCAGATCGCCGGTCATGGTGCGGAGGTAGTCATGGCCGTTGCGGTCGACGGTGAGGCAGAAGGGGGTGATGTCGTACTGACGGGCCTCCATCAGCGCCATGCGGGTGTCCTGGACCGCGTATTCCTTCTCGACGCCCTCGCGAGAGTAGCCGCGGTCTTGGGGGCGGCCGTCGCTGATGACGAACATGAATTTCGTCTTGGCGTCGATATTGGCGAGCTTAGTCGTCGCGTGGCGGATTGCGGGGCCCATGCGGGTGGCGTGGAGGGGGGCGACTTTGTCGAGGCGGCGCTTCACGCGGTCGGTGAGGTGCTCCTCCACCTCCTTGATGACGTAGAACTCGACGTTCTCGCGGCCAAAGCCTGAGAAGCCGTACACGCCGTAGCGGTCGCCGATAGTCTCCAGAGCGTTCATGAGGAGGACCATCGACTCCTTCTCCACGTCGATGATGCGCTTGTAGGGGCGCCGGGCTGTCTCGCCGCGGCGGGCGCGCAGCCAGGCGGTGTAGGCGACGGGATCACCCGGCGCGTTCCAGTCGGCGTCCCTGGAGCTTTCCTCGACGGCCTCGGCGGTCGATGCGCTCATGTCGAGGAGGAAGACGACGCCGACATCACGCTCGTCTTTGTTGCGGCGCCAGTAGATGCGCTCGTCCGGCGTCATGCGGTTGCGGAGGTCGATCAGCGCTTCGATGCCGGCGTCGAGGTCGATGTCCTCGCCCTCCGGAAGGCGTTTGACCTTGCGGTACATCTCCGGTCGGACCGATTCGAACTGGCGCTTGATCTGGTCCACGAGTCCGGCGTAGGAGTGGAGGGTGTCGGCGTAGAAGCCGGGCTCGCCCGCCACGGCGATGCGTTCCTGCACGATGCACCAGCGGGGGCGGTAGTCATTGGCCCGGAAGTCCCATTCGTCGTAGGCGTAGGAGCGGGGTTCGCGGGGTTCGAGCGGGCCGCCCTCCTCATCTACGTGGGGGATCTGGTTGTAGCCGGAACCCGCGGGGTTCTGGGGGGCGTCCGCGCCCATCTCCTTCATCATGTTGGCGGCGACCGTCGTTACTTCGGCGTCGTCGCCTAGGTCGACCTCTGTTGAGTCGCGCAGGGCTTGTTCGAGCTCGGCCTGCGAGATGCCCTGAGCGCCCTCGGCGCCCTCGTCGTCGCCGGGTTCCGCTTGACCGCGCATCTGTGCGAGGAGCTGGACCATCTCCGGCTTGAAGTCTCCCCGGTACTCGACGTCCTCGGGAGACTCGTAGTCGTCGCCAGCGGCCTCTTCCTGCATCTCTTCGGCCTCGGCGCGCAGGCGGTCTATGATTTCCTGGAGCTCAGGCTCTTCGAACCGGGCGCGGGTGAGGTCGACCTCTTCCCAATCGTCCAGAGGGATGAGTTCGTTGGGCACTTGGGAGAGGGCGTAATACATTCGCAGCGCCGCCTCCGAGGAGTCTTCGACGCTGGCGTCGCGGTTCTGGACGGTCTTGAGGAGTCCCGCGAGCTGCTCGGCGTGCCGGACGTATTTCGTGGGCACGCGGGCGTTAGACGTCTGATGCAGGCTGAGACGGATGAGCATCTCGACCAGCGACTGCTGGGCCGGCATCATCTCGATCGGCCCACGGTTCGCGAGGGCCTCGTTCTGCACCTGGGCATAGTCCTGAGCTAGGCCGCGGTACTGGGTCGTCAGCTGATGGTCGACGCGGGCGTCTTCGACGATGGAAAAGACGTCGGCCGCCATCGCGCGTACAGGAAACAGGTCGAAGAAAGAGGCTATCTCCGTCGATCCAGGCTCGGCGCCGAGGGCCTCGGCTAGTCCCTCGCGGTAGTCGCTGAAGGCGTTGGAGGGCACGTGAAAGTCGAACTTGAAGCTCTCGAACTCCAAGTGCCCCACCTGGTGGGTTGTGACGACCTTCAGCCAGGCGAAGTTTCCCTTCTTGGTGTCGCGTAGGTCCACCATCGCCGGGAGGAAGACGCTCTTGCCGTCCGTGGTGGCGAGCTCGACGGAGACCCAGCCGATGTTCCGGTGGGCGATGTCGTCCGCAGGTTGCAGCTCGACGGCGGTCCCGGCCAGGGCATTGGCGTACATGCGGAGCAGGCCGTGGACCTTCTCCAGCTCAATGCTGGAAGAGAGCTGGTCGATGAGGGTTTCCGCGCGGGCGGACTCCAGCTTGAAGTAGGCGACTCCGCCATCGGCGTTGTCGCGCAGGTACTCGACGCCGCGGCCGAACCAGGTGTCGAGCTGGGCAGGGCTGATGCGGTCAAGGACCTGGGGAGCAGTGCGGAGGAAGGCGCTGACTGCCTCGGCGGACGTGTCGGCAAGGTCTTCCGCGCGCTCTAGGACGATCATCTGCTGGTCCTGGGGGAGTCTTGCCAGGGACTGGGCGCTCTCCACCATGAAACTCGACACGTTGCCGAGTCCCTGGCGGGCGAGCCTCTCCGCTAGGGCGAAGTAGCGGGGCCGGAGGCGACGATCCAAGCTCGCGCCGACGCGCGTGGCGGCTTCGAACGAGCCGCGCACCTCGCGCCAGCTCGTCTCCGCGAGCACCGTCGCTAGCGATATGAGCTCCTCGCGCTCGTTGACGGCAGGGAGCACCCGCTGTCCGAGGACGAGGGCCTCAGCCGCGAGGTCGTAGGAGCGGTTCGCCAGGGTCTGCACGAGCGAGACGAACAGCTGCATCTCATGGAAGCTGACCTGCTGGACGAGGTCGTCGCTGACGTCGAAGAACCGAGCAGCGAGGCTGGACGACTTCCACGTTCCCTTCGACAACCCGCGACCCAGGGCAGCCCACCCGGCGATGTGCCTTGGGGCAAGCGTCGGTAGGACCCGCGGGCTCGCGCGGAAGAAAGACGCCGCTATGACCGGCGCGTCGGCAGTAAGCTCGATGCCGCTCTCAACCCAGCGTTCCAGTTGTGGGAAGCCGATGACCTGCACGACGGCAGGCGACGCTTTGAAGTACTCGGCTGCAGCCTCCCAAGCGCGGGGGCCTTGCTGAGCGATGCGGACGCCCTCCTGCGCCCAGCGTAGGGCGGGCGCGGGACCGACGACGGCGGCCACGGACTCGACCGCAGCCTCATAGGCGGATATGAGCGCCGAGGGATGCTTTTTCAGCTCTTCTATGACGTTATCGTGCTCGTTGGTCACACCCGCTCCTTGTCGCCGCGCAGGCCGTTGGGGCGCGTTAGTCCCCGCGCAATCTCCACCAATTGTGCGAGTATCCATGCGGTCGCTCCGAACACTAAGTGCTCGTCGTGAGCGTATGCGACTCGCTCGACAAGCTCGCCGCCAGGGCTCAACCGGGCCTCACGCCGGATCGCCGCGTCGCTCAAGAGATGGGTTAGGGGTATCTCGATAACCTCTGCGACTTCTCCTTCGTCCACCGTGTACACGTAGGGGTGAGGGATAACGCCGACGGTCGGCCAGACGACGTAGTTCGTGCGCGTCATGATGGCGTCCAAGGGGCCGAGCACATCCACGTCGCCGGGGATTATCCCCATCTCCTCCCAGGTCTCGCGGAGGGCGCAGGAGAGCATGTCTCTATCGGCCGTTTCCAGCTTTCCGCCTGGGAAGGCAATCTCGCCTTGGTGGAGCCCGACGTGCTGCGAGCGGACGTTCAGGATGACCTGCCAATCGCCGTCGTGATACTGGAGGGGAACGAGGACGGCCGCCGGGCGGGCTCCGTCGACGGCGTCGAACGAGGGCTCTCGGTCTGCCAAGGCTTGCCGGATAGCCTCAATCAACGCGGACGCCTCCGCTGGGATAGTGGTGGTCTGCAACGGGCCGCCCCTAGGGGAAGATCGAGGTGACGATCTCCATTACGCTTGCCTGGATGTCATGGTCGTCGGTAAGGCCCCACACCACAGCGACTTCGCAGGCTCGCCGGGGCGATATGCCTTGCTCCATAAGTTTGCCGGCATAGATGAGCAGCCGCGTGCTGACGCCTTCCTGGAGACCCTGACCGACGAGATTGCGGATCTTTTCCCCAAGGAGCGCGAGCTGCTGGGCCGTCACCCGGTCCACGCCGCTTTCGTGCTCGATGATGGGGCCTTCCAAGTCCCTTGGCGGGAAGTCGAACTCGATCGCCACGAACCGCTGGCGGGTCGAGTGCTTCAGGTCCTTCAGGGCGCTCTGGTAGCCCGGGTTGTAGGAGATGACGAGGAGGAAGTTCGGATGAGCCCCCAAGACCTCGCCGATTTTCTCGATGTGCAGCAGTCGCCGGTGGTCGGATAGCGGGTGGATGAGGACGGTGGTGTCCTTCCGCGCTTCGACGACCTCGTCCAGATAGCAGATGCCGCCGTGCTTGACCGCTCGCGTGAGGGGCCCGTCGATCCAGCGGGTGCCGTCCGGCTCTAGGAGGTAGCGCCCGACGAGGTCGCTGGCAGTGAGGTCTTCGTGGCAGGCGACTGTGACTAGCGGGGAGACCTGATGGGCGCGGCCGTCGCGTTTCCGGGCCTCGTTGAGGCGCCAGGACATGTATTCGACGAACCGGGTCTTGCCTGAGCCAGTGGGGCCCTTGAGGAGGATGGGAACGCGCTGGGCGTACGCCGCCTCGAAGATGTCTACTTCGTCGTCGACAGCCAGGTAGAACGGCTCCTCCTCGATGAAGTACTCCTCGATGCTGTGTCGCTGATAAAGCTGGCTAGTTTGCTCTGCCATGGATTGCACTACCCTTAGATAGGATTCTCTCTTCCCACAACTGCCGTATGCGTATGTCGAGGTCGTCGAGCGAGCCTGAGTTGTCGATTAGCGCGTCCGCCCTTGCGAGGAGGAGGTCGGTCCGCCCCTGGGCCTCGAGCCTGCGCTGTATGCCGTCCGGCGACAAGCCCCGACCTCTTAGCCGTTCGACGACGGCGACGGGCGATGCGGACACCGCCCACACTTCGTCCGTTAGGTCATTCCAGCCTGCCTGGTAGAGGAGAGCCGCGTCGAGAACAACGACACTATGACCAGAATCGCGGTGCTCTCCGATAGCCTGGCTAACCCTTTGACGGATGAGGGGATGGATGGCGGCGTTCAGCCAGGCAAGGGCCTGGGGGTTTGCGAAAACGAGGGCGCCGAGACGCGCTCGGTCGACTCCACCGTCGTCGTCCAGTATTTCGCTGCTGAAGATTTCGACGATCCGCCTCCAGCCGATGGAGCCCTTGGTGTAAGCCCGGTGTCCCTCGGCGTCGGCATCGATGATAGCTGCGCCTAGTCCCGCCAGGACGTTGGCTGCTTCAGTCTTGCCTGTGCCGATTCCTCCCGTAAGACCAATGACCCGCACAGCAACCCCAAGATCCGCTTTTGCGTCACGGCCTTGACGGTCACGGCGCAATGGCTCAGTCTAGCATGCTGCGGGAAGGCGCACCACAGGTTGACTAGGCCCCTGTAGAATCGCCTGGATGCCGGACGTTCCAGACCCCATACCCGTTCCCCCTAGCGGGGCCGAGCTACGCGAGCGCTCCATCGAGCTCTTGGAGTTCCCGAAAGTCCGCGAGGCGCTCGCGGAGCATACCCGGTCTCCCATGTCGCGGGAGCGAGCGCTCGGCATGAGGCCGTCGTACGACGCTGTAGCGGTCGCCGAGCTTCAGCAGGAGACGGCGGAGGCCGCACGGCTGGTCGACGGTGGCGCCGACCTGACACTCTCTCGCGACCCAAGACCTCTTCTCGAACGTGCTGCATTGCACGGCGTGCTCGCGGGGGACGAGCTGATCGCCATCGCTGACGCCCTTGATCTGGTGAGGAAAGCGAAGGCGCTGGGAAGGTCGGAGCGGGGTAAGACTCCGCTGCTGCGCAACCTCACGCGGAACATCGCTGACCCGCGTCCCCTCGAACGCGAGATCCGGGGGAAGCTCACGCCCTTCGGCGAGCTGAAGGACGACGCCACCCCCATGCTGCGCCAGCTCCGGCGCGAGAGCCGCGACGCCTACCAGTCGGCGTCCAGCAGCATCCAGGCCGTCATGGACTCGGACGCCGCCGCGGAAGCGCTCCAAGACCGGCTCTTCACCGTGCGCGGAGACCGCCTCGTGCTGCCGATCAAGGCCGACTTCAAGGGCAAGATTCCCGGTATCGTCCACGGAGTCTCGGACTCCGGCGCAACCCTCTTCATCGAGCCTCTGGCCAACGTGTCCAGGACGAACCGCTGGCGGGAAGCGGCAGCGGCGGAGCAGGAAGAAGAGGTCCGCATCCTCCGGCAACTGTCGGCGAGCGTGACGCGCCGCGCCCTTGAGGCGTTGCGGGCCTTGGAGATTACGGCGAGGCTGGACACGGCGCTCGCGAAGGCGCGGTACGCCAAGACCTACAATGGTGTGACGCTGTCGGAGCACGCCGACCATGTTGACCTCGTCGAGGGCCGCCACCCTCTGCTAGGGGCCGCCGCAGTGCCGGTGACGCTCGCACTGCGGCCGCCGGTGAGCGTGCTGGTCGTGACCGGGCCCAACACCGGCGGGAAGACTGTGGCGCTGAAGACGCTCGGCCTGATGGCGCTGATGCGGCAGAGCGGCATGATGCCGCCGTGCGACCCCGCCACCAAGCTTCCGCTCTTCGATGGCGTGTACGCCGACATCGGCGACCAGCAGAGCATAGAGCGCGCGGTCTCATCGTTCGGCTCGCACGTGACGGCAATTGCCGGCGTTCTGACCCACGCAACGCCGAACTCGCTGGTCTTGTTAGACGAGCTTGGCGCGTCGACCGACCCTGTGGAAGGCTCGGCGCTGGCTAAGGCGGTCGTCGCGCGTCTCGTCGAGCGAGGGGCGCCGACGGTCGTGACGACGCACCATCGTTCGCTGGCGGGGTTCGCGGACGAGCAGGAACGGGTCGAAAACGCAAGCGTCGAGCTCCATCCCTTGACGCTGAGGCCCACCTACAAGCTGACGATGGGCCTGCCGGGCCGTAGCTATGCGATGGACATCGCCGCGCGCATCGGGCTGGACGCAGGCGTCATCGAGACGGCGCACCGTTATCTCGACCCGAGCCACCGCGAGGTGGAGAGTCTCCTCGCAATCATTCAGCAGGAGCGATATAGCGCTCGCGAGAAGCTCGATGAGGCAGAGACTGAACGCGCCAAGGCCGCGCGGTTGTCGGCCGAGCTCGAGCAAAGGATCGAGGAGCTGGAGGCGGCGCAGGCGGCGGTCGTCGAAGAGGCGCGGGCGGAGCTGTTGGCGGAGGCCAAGCGCGTTCAAGGGAAGCTGAGGCAGGCCGCGTCAGCGGCGGAATGGCAGGCCTTCAGAGGCGAGCCCCCGCCCCCGCGCGTAATCGAGCAGGCGTCGGAGGACGTCGCGGACGTGCGGCGGTCCGTAAGGTCGAAGGTCTGGGGCAGGAGCCCGGCGCCGTCGCGTCGGAAGGCCAAGCTCCGGGTGGGCGAGACGGTCGAGATTGGCTCGTTCGGTTTCACGGGCGTCGTTCTCACGGAGGCGGACGCTTCGGAGCGCATCGAGGTGCAGGTCGGCTCGGCGCGTCTCAAACTGGACGCGTCACGGCTGCGCAGGTACGGGGAGCCCGTCGCGGAGCGGGAGGGCCGTTCGAGCGTCAGCCTGGCCTATCCGCAATCGGCGCCCAGGGTGAGCGACGAGATCGACCTTCGAGGCGCGCGCGTCCACGAGGCGCTGGAGGAGCTCGATAAGCGCCTGGACGCGGCGATAGCCCAGGGGTTGTCGAACGTGAGAATCGTCCACGGTAAGGGTACGGGCGCGCTGCGCCAGGCAGTTTGGCGTCACTTGGCCGGCAACGGCGCGGTGGGCAACTATGCTTTCGCGCCTAGAGAGCGCGGAGGGGATGGCGCCACTGATGTGGAGCTGGTTTGAGAGGAGGTCGGCATGGAGAAGGTCGCGTGGGTCCTCCTAGCCGGGGGCGCCGCCATTCTGATTGGGTATGTGCTGAATGACTTGGTCAAAGGACTCGGTGAGTTCCTTGGGTACGAGGGCGCGCCGGTGCTCATCCGGGTCGCCGTGCTTGCCATACTGGCGGGCCTATTGCTGCTTATGGGCGTCGTCGTGCGGGATAGAATCGCCGAGCGGAAACGTGAGCGATTCGAGGAGAACGAAAGATGATTCTTGCGACGACGGACCAGCTGGACGGCAAGCGGGTGACCGAGGTGAAGGGTTTGGTGCAAGGAAACACCATCCGCGCAAGGCACGTGGGGCGCGACATCATGGCTGGGCTCCGCAACCTCGTCGGGGGTGAAATATCCGAATACACGAAGCTGCTGACGGAGTCCCGCGCCCAAGCGACGCAGCGGATGGTCGCCGAGGCTGAGGCGCGAGGAGCAAACGCCGTCGTCGGCATTCGCTTCGTCACGTCGATGGTGATGTCAGGCGCGTCGGAGCTCCTGGCCTATGGAACTGCGGTGGTCGTGGCGGACGAGTAGCAGCTGGAATCGGAACAGCCGCTGGCAGACGACCTAAGTCGCGTGTTCCTTTCGGTACTCGGCTATTGCGTCTTGGAGGGTGGTCCAGCCGAGGAGGGCGCACTTGATGCGGATGGGGAACTCGCGCACGCCCTGCAGCGCGACGATTTCGCCGAGGTCCTCCTCCTGCTCCTCGTTCAGCTCCGCGCCCTGCATGACGCCCTTGAACGTGCGGACGAGCGCCTCTGCCTCGTCCAGCGTCATGCCCGCAAGGTGGTCGGTCAGCATCGAGGCCGACGCTTGGCTGATAGAGCAGCCTTGGCCCTCGAACGCCGCCTCGTCGATGCGGCCGTCGCCGCTTAGACCAAGGGTGAGGATGACCTGGTCGCCGCAGAAGGGATTGAAGCCTTCGGACCTCAGGTCGGGGTGCTCTAGCACGCCCTGATGGCGCGGACGCTTGTAGTGGTCCAGGATGACCTCTTGGTAGAGGTCACCGAGCCCTTCGGGCATCTGCATCGCTGAAGTACTCCATTGTCTGCTTGAGGCCGGCGATGAGAACGTCGACCTCCTCCTCGGTATTGTAGAGGTAGAAGCTGGCCCGCGCCGTCGCCGGAACGTGGAGCCTGCTGCGGACGAGGGGCATCGCGCAGTGGTGGCCCGCCCTGATCGCGACTCCGTAGCTGTCGAGCACCTGGCTGATGTCGTGCGGGTGAACCTCGCTCATGTAGAAGGAGACGACGCCTCCCCGCACGGAAAGGTCCGTCGGGCCGTAGGTCTCGATGTCCTCCAGCTCCCTGAAGCGCTCCAGCGCGTAGCGGGTGATGGCGGTCTCGTGCTCGCGCACGTTGTCCATGCCGAGGCCGGTGAGATAGTCGACCGCCGCGCCCAGGGCAATCGCGTCGGCGATGTTGGGCGTGCCGGCCTCGTACTTCATCGGGGTTGGGGCCCAGGTGGCGTCGTCGTAGGTCACCTGGAGGACCATCTCGCCGCCCCGCAGGAATGGCTGGACCTCGTCGATGACGCCAGGGGAGATGTAGAGCGCGCCGATGCCCGTGGGACCGAGCATCTTGTGGCCGGAGAACGCGAAAAAGTCGCACCCGATGTCCTGTACGTCAACCCGCATGTGGGGGATGCTCTGCGCGCCGTCGACCAGCACACGCGCTCCCGCTTCGTGCGCGGCGGCGGAGACCTGCTTCACGGGGGTAATCGTTCCCAGCACGTTCGATACGTGGGTGAGCGTGACAAGCTTGGCGTTCGGCGCGAGCAGTTCGTCCAGATCGGAGAGGTCGAGCGTGTAGTCGGCGCCGACGGCCATGAGCTTGAGCTCTCCGCCCTTGACCCGTGCGACATGCTGCCAAGGCACTAAGTTGGAGTGGTGCTCCATCTCCGTCGCCACGATTCGGTCGCCCTTGCCGATGTTGTCCATGGCCCACGTGTGGGCAACGAGATTGATTGCCTCGGTTGTGTTCCGCACGAAGATGACGTTCTCGGGCGAGGGAGCGTTGATGAAGCGGGCGACCTTCTCGCGGGCCTCCTCGTAGGCGACTGTCGCTTCCATCGCGAGCGTGTGCGCTCCCCGGTGGACGTTCGCGTTATAGCTTTCGTAGTAGTCGACGAGCGCCTTGATGACTGACGCCGGCTTCTGAGACGTAGCGGCGTTGTCGAGGTAGACGAGGGGAACGCCGTTGACCTTTCGCTCCAGAATGGGGAAGTCTTCGCGGATACGCCGGACGTCGTACATCACACGCCCTCTCGTAGGCGCTCGGCGACTGCGGAGTCGATGTACTGGCGGACGGCGTCGTCCTCGATTGCTTCCGCCACTTCGGCCACGAACCCTTGCACCAAGAGCCGGCGCGCCGCGTCTTCCCCGATGCCCCGGCTCTTGAGGTAGAAGAGCGCCTCTCCGTCGAGCTGGCCGACGGCCGCGCCGTGGGTGCAGACAACATCGTCGGCGAATATCTCCAGCTTGGGCTGGGTGTCGATTTCGGCTCCGTCCGACAACAGGAGGTTCTTGTTTACCTGATGCGCCTCGGTGTGCTGGGCGTCGGGCCGAACGAGGACGCGCCCAACGAACACGCCGTGCGACGCGTCGCCCAAGATGCCCTTGTAGACCTCGTTGGAGGAGGCGCCGGGAACGGTATGGTCGACGAACGTGTGGTTGTCCACATGACGGCTGCCGTCGCCGTAGTACAAGCCGAACAAGCCCACGCTTGCGCCGGACTCGGCGAGGACTGCATTGAGGTCGCGCCGGACGAGCCTGCCCCCGAGGTCGACGGTGACGGACGCGACGCGGCTATCCCTCGACTGTTCGATTTGGGTCGTCGAGACGTGGTAGCCGGACTCGCTCTCACGCTGCAGCTTGTAGAGGCGAAGGTCCGAGCCGGGCCCCGCGACGACCTCGGTGACCGCATTCGTCAGGTACGAGCCTCCGTCGAGACCCTCGAAGCTCTCCAGAACCGTCGCACTACTGTCGCGCCCGGCGGCGACAAGCACACGGGGGTGCGTCGCCACGTTCTGAGAGCCCGTGGAGATGAACAGCAGATAGATCGGCTCGCGCGCCGATACGCCGTCGGGAATCTGGACGAACGCTCCATCGTGAAGGAACGCGGTGTTGAGGGCCGTGAACCCGCTCTCCGCGGTGGAGGCCAGCCGTCCGAGATGCTCACGGACGACCGGCACGCGGTATTCAATGGCGTCGGCCAGCCGGCCGACAATCGGCCCGTCGCCGGGATGGCCGATAACGTCGCTGGGAAGGGCGGCCTCGCTCGGCGGCTCCGTGGAGAGGCCGGGCTCGTACCTGCCGTCCACGAACACGACTTGATGCACGCGAGGGCAGGGGAGCTCGTAAGGGGCGAGATTAACCGTCGCGCCGGGGGAGCCTTGGGCGAGGGTGAAGGGGGCCTCGGCGATGGGTCGAGGGTTGGTGTACTTCCACGCCTCGTTGCCGCGGCGCGCCGTCGGGAAGCCGAGACGTTGGAAATCGGCGAGGGCGGCCCTCCTGGCGTCTCGTAGCCATGCCGGGTCAATCGACGCGCCGTTGCGCTCGAACGCCCGGGACTGCTCCAGGTAGCGCGCCGTGGACTCGGAGAGCTGGGTCATCGCACGGCTACGCGCCGACGGCGGAATCGAGCCAGTCGTAGCCACGGGACTCGATCTCGGCGGCGAGCGACTTATCGCCCGAGCGCACAATCCGCCCGTCGATGAGGATGTGGACGTAGTCCGGCTTCAGATAGGAGAGCACCCGCTCGTAGTGGGTGATGATGACTGTCGATGCGGCGGGCCCGCTTAGCTCCGTGATGCCTGCCGACACCTCGCGGAGGGCGTCCACGTCGAGCCCAGAGTCGATTTCGTCGAGGATGCGCAGCCGGGGTTCGAGCACGGCCATCTGGAGCACCTCGTTCCGCTTCTTCTCGCCGCCCGAGAAGCCCTCGTTCACGGACCGCTTGGTGAGGGCCGGATCTATATCGACAACCTTCACCTTGGCGCGGATGAGGCGATCGAACTTGAGCGGGTCGAGCTCCTCTCCGCCCTTGCTCTTCATGAGCTCGTTGTAGCCGGCGCGTAGGAAGTGGTCCATCCGCACTCCGGGGATCTCGATGGGGTGCTGGAACGATAGGAACAGCCCCATGCGCGCGCGCTCCTCCGCCGCCAACGCGAGGAGGTCGGCGTCGTCGAACGTGACGGCGCCCGCCGTGGCTTCGTAGCCCGGCCTGCCAGCCAGGACGTAGGCCAACGTGCTCTTTCCGGAGCCGTTCGGTCCCATGATTGCATGCGTTTCGCCGTCGCCGACGGAGAGGTCGATTCCCTTCAGGATCTCAACTCCACCGACCTCGGCGCGCAGTCCCCGAATCTCCAGCATCAGCCGACCGTCCCCTCGAGATTCATGTCCAGCAGGCGGTTCGCCTCCACGGCGAACTCCAGCGGCAGGCGGCGCACGACCTCGCGCACGAACCCGTTGACGATGACCGACTGCGCGTCCTCGCGGCTCAGTCCGCGTTGCTGGCAGTAGAAGACCTGGTCCTCGCTCACCTTCGTGGTCGACGCCTCATGCTCGACGCTCGCCGACTTGTTCTCGACCTCGATGTACGGGACTGTGTGCGCGCCGCACTGATCGCCGATGAGCAGCGAATCGCATTGGGTGAAATTGACCGCGTCGCGCGCGTTGGGCAGCACCTTGACGAGGCCGCGGTAGGTGTTGTTCCCGTGGCCGGCGGAGATGCCCTTGGAGATGATCCGGCTCGACGTATTCTTGCCGATGTGGGTCATCTTCGTGCCGGTGTCCGCCTGCTGGCGGGCCTTCGCGAGGGCCACCGAATAGAACTCGCCGGTGGAGCCGTCGCCCTGCAGCAGCACGCTGGGGTACTTCCACGTTATGGCGGAGCCGGTCTCGACCTGCGTCCAAGAGATCTTCGACCTCGCGCCCGCGCACTTGCCGCGCTTGGTGACGAAGTTGTAGATGCCGCCCTTGCCGTTCTCGTCGCCGGGGTACCAGTTCTGAATGGTCGAGTACCTGATCTCGGCGTCGTCCAGCGCGACGAGCTCGACGACCGCCGCATGCAGCTGGTTCGTGTCGCGCATCGGAGCCGAGCATCCTTCCAGGTAGCTCACGTAGGAGCCCTTGTCGGCGATGATCAGCGTGCGCTCGAACTGTCCGGATCCCTCGGCGTTGATGCGGAAGTAGGTCGATAGCTCAAGGGGGCAGCGGACGCCCGGCGGGATGTAGACGAACGAGCCGTCCGAGAAAACCGCCGAGTTGAGCGCCGCGTAGAAGTTGTCGGAGTAGGGCACCACGGAGCCGAGATATTTTCGAACCAGCTCCGGGTGATCTTTCACCGCCTCCGAGACGGAAGAGAAGATGACGCCGTACTTGGCCAGCGTATCCTTGGCGGTGGTGGCCACGCTTACGCTGTCGAAGATGGCGTCGACGGCGACGCCGGCCAGCCGCTTCTGCTCTTCCAGCGGAATCCCGAGCTTCTCGTAGGTGCGGAGAATCTCCTCGTCGACTTGGTCGAGACTCTCCAGCTCGAGCTTGGGCTTTGGGGCGGCGTAGTAGTAGATGGCCTGGTAGTCGATGGGCGGATGGGCGATATTCGCCCACGTGGGGCTCTGCTCCTCATCGAGGAGCTTCA
This sequence comes from Dehalococcoidia bacterium, assembly GCA_965219425.1. Lineage (GTDB taxonomy): Bacteria > Chloroflexota > Dehalococcoidia > Lucifugimonadales > Australimonadaceae > S5-327. The sequence continues at coordinate 1,202,769 of OZ244741.1, read as the reverse complement.
CGAAGTGGCGGTATGCCCTGAGCCGCCAATCGAGCAGCCATTCAGGCTCGCCCTTCTTGGCCGATATCCAGCGGACGATGTCCTCGCTGAGGCCGGGCGGGGCGGACTCCTCCTCAACATCGGTCGTCCACCCGTACTTGTACGACTCCTCAGCGATTTCTTCGACGGTGCGATTGGTCATGTAACGTGAAGGGAAGGGCCCTGGCGACAGCCTTTCAGTAATTGTCGATTGAATAGGTCAACAATAGGCTAGAGCGCGCCACGGCCTATGTCAAGGTTGACCGGACCAGCGCCTCCTCCTCTTCAGTCCTTCTCCCCTTCGCGGGAATCCACGGCGCGCAATGGCTGGTCTCCGCCTGGGCGCTCAAGCGCCGGCGTCGCCATTGCGACACCTACTCGTTGCGCAAACGACCCTCGCTCCCTACCCTGTCTCCCATGGCCAACCACGCGGCGCCTTCTACGCCCCGATGCCCGTACTGGCCCCTAGTCTCGTCTGTGGGGGAGGGCTATTGGGTAGGGAATTAGAAGAGTTCATCGGCCAGAAGGTAGTTCTAAACCGCAAGAAGCAGGCCACGGCCATGAAAACGCCCTCTGTCAACCCCTCTTTGTCGTCGACTTTCGGGTACTTTCTTACTCGTAACCTCATCGAAAACCGGGGACTTCCTACCCGTAATCTTCCCGAAAATCGAAGTCGTTTCACCCGCGCGTACGACTGGGCAGGGAAGTACGCAAGGTCTCCCAGACAGGGGAGAGGACTTGCCCAGGCAAAACTAGTGGCCGCGCAGGGCTCGCCAGACGCGCTCGGGAGTGAGAGGGAGGTCTTTGACGCGAACGCCGGTTGCGTTGAAGAGGGCGTTCGCGACGGCGGGGGCCACGGCGACGATGCCTCCCTCTCCGACGCCCTTCGCTCCGTAGGGGCCGGGACCGTCGCCGTTCTCGATGAGCACGGTCTCAAAGACCTCCGGCAGATCGGTGAATATGGGCACTCGATAGTCGATGAGGTTGGGGTTGAGGAGCTGGCCGTCCTCGTAGAGCATCTCCTCGAATAGCGTGTGGCCGATGGCCTGCATCGCGGCCCCTTCGTCCTGCCCCTCGACCTGTTTCGGGTTGATGGCCTTGCCTGGGTCGGAAGCCGAGTAGTAGCGGAGCAGGCGAAGCTCGCCGGTGGCAGTGTCGACTTCTATTTCGGCCGCGCCGATGCTGACCTCCCAGAAGACCGGGTCCATGCGGAGCCTGCCGCTCGGGTGCTTGGGCGTGACGTATCCCCTGCCGATCAGCTCGCCGCCGGAGCCGCCGAACATGTCTCGGATCAGCGCCGCGAACGTAACCGTTTCGCCCTTGAAGGTCACCTTTTCGTCTTCCGCCTCCAACTGCTCGGGGAAGGTCTCGAAATACTCGGCAGCCAGCCTGATCACCTGCTCGCGTATATCGATTGCGGCGTCGTGGACTGCAAGGCCCATGAGCGTCGTCGACCTGCTGGAGCCGGTCGACCGGTCGAACGGGACCGCGTCCGTGTCCGACCCGATGACCCGGACCTTCTCGTAGGGGATGCGCAGCTCCTCGGCGGCAATCTGCGCCATCGCCGAGCGAGACCCCTGTCCCATCTCGGCGCTGCCGATGTAGATGGTCGCGCTTCCGTCGGCATGCAGGCGGGCCAAGGCCGTCGAGGTGGGGCTGGCCCCCGAGTTGGTGACGCTGCACGCGAATCCGATGCCGCGTTTCACACCGGGCGGCGTGGGAGCAGGCGTGTACGACGACCAGCCAAACTCTTCCGCGACCAGGCGGAGGGAGGGTTCAAGCCGCCCCTCGATGGGCCGCTTGCCGCGTCGGACCTCTTCGCCCTGCGGGACAAGGTTCTTGACGCGCAGCTCGACCGGGTCCATGCCGAGGGCGGCGGCGATGATGTCGATCTGGGACTCACCCGCCCAAACGGCCTGCGGCCCGCCGATGGACCTGTAGGAGCCCGCGGGCGTGCTATTCGTGAAGACACCGTAGGACTTCGTCCGGATGTGCGCCAGCTTGTAGGGGCCAGGCATCCGGTCTGCTATCCGCTCCGTAACTCGAACGCCGTTGTCCGTATAGCCGCCCGTATCCACGTAGGCGACGCACTCTCGCGCGATGATCAATCCGTCCTGCATGACGCCTGTCCGGATTGTCGCCTTGGCGGCGTGACGGCGAACGGTGCGCATCGCCTCCTCGACGGTCAGGGCCAGCCTCACCGGTCTTCCCGCCTCTCTGCTCAACGCTGTGACGACCGGCTCTATCTTCGTGTACGACTTGCTGCCGTAGCCGCCGCCAACGAACGGAGAGACGACCTGCACTTGGTCGAGCTGACGCCGGAACAGCCGCGCGATCTCGGCCCTAACGAGGAAAGGGTGCTGGGCCGACGTCCAGAGCCGGATACGGTCCGGCTCGTAACTGGCGATGCAGGCATGAGGCTCCATCGCATAGTGGTAGACCATCGGGAAGGTGAAAGTGTCCTCGAAGACTTGGTCGCAGCTGCGGAACGCCGCGTCGACGTCGCCCCACTCGTAGCCATACTCGTGGCAGAGGTTGGAGTCGTGGATGGCTGCGCTGGAGGGGTCGAGCGCGGCGCCCAGGTCCATCACCGTGGGGAGCTCCTCGTACTCCACGTCCACCAGCTCGACCGCCGCCTCGGCCGTGGCCAGGTCGACGGCAGCGATAGCGGCAACCGGCTCTCCCTGGAATCTCACTTTGTCGATCGCGACGACAGGCCGGTCCTTCTTATCGGAGCCGAAGTGCGTCTCCATGTCGACCAGTTCGGCGCTGGTGAGCACGGCGTAGACGCCAGGCAGCGCGCGGGCCTTGCTCGCGTCTATGCTCAGTATCCGCGCGTGCGGCAGCGGGCTCGTAACGAGTTTGGCGTAGGCCATACCCGAGATCTGGATGTCCCCGGTGAACTGCGCGCGCCCGGAGAGCTTGTCGTCCGAGTCCACGCGGCGGACCGCTTGGCCGACGGTCCGGAAGCCGCGCGCGGACTGTCCTGTGTTTGGCGAGCTGGTCATCGTCCACCTTCCGCTGCTTGCAGCACCGCTTCGACGATTTTCTTGTATCCAGTGCAGCGGCAGAGGTTGCCGCGCATGTAGTCCTTGATCTCGTCCTCGGCAACCTCGGGGCGCGCGTCCAAGAGCGACTTCGCGGTGAGCAGCATTCCCGGGGTGCAGTACCCGCACTGGAACGCGGCGTTATCGACGAACGCCTCGGTGAGCGGGAGGGCGTTCTCGTCCGCGGCGAGTCCTTCGATAGTCAGGACTGTCTTGTTCCGCGCCTCGAAGGCGGGCACGGTGCAGGAGCTCACGGCCTTGCCGTCGAGTAGGACGGTGCAGGCGCCGCACACCTGCAGGTCGCAGGAACGCTTCGCGCCGCGCAACTCGAACTTGTCGCGGAGCATGTCGATGAGCGCGGTCTGCGGCTCGACGACCGCCTCGACCGGCCTCCCGTTCAGCTGGAATGCGACGTTGACGCCAGGCGCCTGCTCGCTCACCTACGCACCTCCGTTCTTCGACAGCGCCGCGAGGACCGCGCGCTCCACGAATACGCTGGTCAGGTGCTCCTTGTACTCCGCCGACCCGTGCAGATCGGTGACCGCTTCCGCGCCTTCCGCCGCGAGACGGCCCGCTTCCCTGAGCACCGCCGACCCTTCGGTCATCGCGCCGACGCTGGCGCCCCTGAGCACGTCCTCGACAGCAGGCTGCCGCGAAGCGACCGGGGAGACGCAGCCGAGGGCAATCCGCACGTCGGCGAGGACGCCGTCTCGAACGGAGAGCGCCGCCGCGACGCCCAAAGTTGGCCTGTGGTGATAGCCGAACTTCATATAGGCCGCGCGCATGCCGCTCGGCGGCAGCGGGATGCGGACGCCGACGAGCAACTCGTCCTCGGCCAGGGAGGTCTCGTAGGGGCCTGTCTGCAAATCGGCCACGGCCGCATGGCGCACGCCCGACGGACCGGCCACCGTGGCGGATGCTTCCAAGACCAGCAGCAGGGTGGCGGGGTCCGAGTGCGGCTCGGCGAAACAGAGGTTGCCCGCCAAGGTTCCCACGTTCCGCACGCGCACGTTCGCGACGCTGTGCTCGACCTCGGCCAGCAAGGGCAGCCGGTCCTGAACGAGCGCGTCATGCTCGATGTCGCTGTGCGTCGCCGCCGCGCCGATGACGATCTCGTCGCCCTCAGCCGCTATCCGGTCCAGCCCCGGAATGCTCTTCACGTTGACGAGCGCGTCGTATTGGAGAAGGCCTGTTTTCATGGCCAGCAGTAGCTCGGTGCCGCCCGCATAGAGCTTTGCGGCGCCGCCGAGCTCCGTGAGCAGCCGGACAGCTTCTTCAATGGTGGTGGGTTCGTGGAGTTGGAAGGGTCTCATCGCGCACGCCAGGCGCGAGCGATGCTATCCGCGTCGGCAAGCGGGGGCAAGGGCAGGGGGGCTTTGATGCATAACCCCTAGGGGATGGGGTCTTTGCATCAAGAGGCGTTTCTGATGCAAAAGCCCCTGCCCTGCGCCTAGAGCAATCGCCAGGAGTTTCTGATGTAGGGCTTGGAGATGGTAAGGCCTGTTGTGGCAGCCATGTGATCCACCAAGAAACCGTCGAACGTGTGGAACTCATCTATGGCGAAACCGCTATCGGACAGCCACACTTCGCCGTAGCCAAGTGGGCAGCATCATAGGGCTTCAGATGCACTCCATTCGCTATGGCCTGACGGATCAACGACTGGGCCATATCCGTGATCGCCTCATGGAGTTCCACCATGACCACTGTTCCATCGTTCCAGAGCGCATTGATCATGCGCTCAGTGTCCGGGTTCAAGATGCGGGCCTGCCGCTCGGCAGCGGAGAAGGCCACCTCTACGCGCGAGAGAACGGACGTGTAGATCCTGATCTCCCCACGTGCGGCGCATTCCAACAGCTCGCTCACGGTGTCGATGCGGTCCGGCTCTTCGTTGATGTAGGACAGGAAGGCGCAGGCGTCCCAGTAGGTTGCCGGTGGGGCATCAGGCATCCCTGATTCTCCGGATCGCCTGCTCGCTCCTCTCGTCGCCCGGCTCCCACGGCAGTGCTCCCCGGGCCTGACGGAAGGAACCGGGTTCGACCTCTGGTAGCACTTCGATACTGGAGATGCGGCGGATGGAGGTGGGCCGTCCGCTGCCAGGTTCCCGGCTGATCTGGCCGCTGACACGAGCCAGTCTCCCCCAGGCTTCTCTCATGCGCTCTTCTTGGCCCTCCATGAGGTAGCACGCTACCGGCCTGTCGAACACTAGGTCGTACAGGTTGAACCGGAGATTCCCCCGGCTGCTCAGTGTCTCCACGTGCCCGGTTATGGCACCTATCGACGTCGTGGCGGCTCCGATGAACTCATGTTCGTGCCGAACGCCCCGCAGGACATAGTCGCCCTCCAAGGTAGCCAGCCGGACATACTCCGCGTGGACGGTTATCTCTCTCACCGCCTCCACTGCGGCCGATACCCGTCTGCCGTACTTCTCCAAGGAGGCACCCCTCTCCAGAGTTCCCCCGATGTCCTCGTAGTCCTCAACGACCCGCTCAACCACGGAGCGGTCCGCCGCCTCTCCGCGGAGGGTGGCAACAGCACTGCCTGTATGCAGGTCGTCGACAATCCAAGTCACACCGGCATTCCGAGGCGTGAGCGCCTTCACGAGGCGGTGGAACCTGCTTATGGCGTCCTCTAGATGCCTGATGTCGACAGCCCCTCCGAGGTCAAAGGTTAGCGTGTCTTTGGGCATGATTCGGTATGCTACATAGGCGTCCAGGCTGCAACGGCATGGAGTCGCTGTCTCGTGAAAGAGACCTCCGGGATGATAACCGGAGGTCTCTTCTCGGTTCCCTACCTAAGCGGCCCCAGCTGAGCAGGCACTCCCACCAATCCTATGCCTGGTCGAACACCGGCGTGATTCCCAGCTCGTGCATGGCCCTGATGAGGACGCAGAGGTTGTGGCACAGCGTCTTCGTCAGGACCTCGTTGACTTGGGCGGTGTCGGTCTTGGCCCGCACCCTCTCCTCGAACTTGGCCTTGATCATGCGGAAGACCGTCTCGACGTTCGACCGCTTGTGGTAGTGACGGTTGAACTCGGCCTCGTTCAGCGTGAACAGGTGGTACATCTGCGTCCACAGGGGGTCGGGCTTGCCCTTCCACGGCTCGGCGACGGCGCCGGTCTTGAAGGGGATGTAGGGGGTTCCGCCGGCGTCGGCGACCGCTTGGAAGTTCCGCTTGCCCGAATACGCCTTGTCCGCCGAGACCTCGCGGATGGTGAAGTTCTCGGCGGTCACTCGGACGAAGCCGGGAAGGTAGGGGGAGTCCGCCAGAGGAACGATATAACTGCATTGCTTGGGCTGCCGGAACTGCTTCGGATTGATGGTGGCCTCATCCAGATTATTGCTGGCCGCTGGAAGCGCCTATGTATGCCCGCGTCTCTGCATTCGTAATCGCCTTTCGCACCCTTGGATATGAGCTGTGCGATGACGGCGTGCTGGAGGAGGGCTATGAGAAGGTTGCGATCTATGAATTGTCCTCCACTGTTCAGCATATGGCTCGCCAGCTACCAACGGGCCGGTGGACCAGCAAGATTGGCGACCTTCAAGACATTGAACACACGAGTCCCGCTGAGCTAGAAGGCGATTTCTACGGCAGAGTCGTTAAGTACATGCGTCGCCCTGCTAGGATTTTCCCCATGGCTGGGAAGGGAGACGAGGCATGAGCACCATTATGGAATTGAAGTACTGGGGCTTCGATACAACCGGTTCTGCTACTGCGGGTGCGGGAGGCGGACTGAGTCCTTCTTCCACGCTGGCGGCGGCGACACGGCGTTTGCCGCCCAACTACTGAAGGAGCTTAGGGGTAATCAGGCAGTCAAAGAGGCCATCTACCGACTTCGCACCCCTAGCTGTTCCGGGGACTTTTGCATCAGCGCGAGGACTTTTGCATCAACAGGGACTTATTCATCAAAGCAAGGGCAGGGGGACGCGCGCCTCCGACGGTTGACGCCTAGCTTGCGCCTGCCTACCCTCACGCGCGCCCAATACCCCAGCGAGAGCGTTCGACATGACCACTGCCACGCCCCCAACCTCCCATACCGTAAAGGCCCACGGCCTCGACCTGCACTATCTCGACTGGGGGAACCCGGACGCGCCGCCGTTGCTGCTGTTGCATGGGCTTCAGGACTCCGCGGCGCTCTGGGCGACCTTCGCGGAATCGATGCGCGACGACTTCCACATCGTCGCGCTCGACCACCGGGGGCACGGCGACAGCCCCCGCGCGGAAACGTACCGTCTCGCCGACTACGTCGCCGAGACGAAAGAGGTTGTCGAGCACCTGGGGCTCGCGGAGGTCACGCTGATCGGCCACTCGGCGGGCAGCAAAAACGCATGGATGTGCATCGCCGAGCATCCGGGTATTGCTTGGAAGCTCGTCATCACGGACATGGACCCGGACTCCTACAATCCCGGCTCCGTCGCCATGATCTCGCGGTACAAGGGTGAGTCCGACGACTACGCTGATTTCGACGCGGTCGTCGAGCGTTTGCGCTCCCGCCAGCAGAATGCGAGCGAGGAGGAGCTGCGACGGGATGTCGCCGCGCTGGCGAAGCCGACGGTCGACGGCGGCTACACCTGGAAGCGCAACCGCGACGTGGTGATGCAGTATGACAGGCCCGACATGTGGGACCAGCTGCCGCGCGTCGGCGTCCCAACGCTCATCGTTCGCGGGGCGGAGAGCACGCTGCTGAGGCACGACGTGGCGGTTCGTATGGAGGTGGCAATCCCGGACTGCCGCCTCGTCGAGATTCCCGGCGGAGGCCACTGGGTTCATCTCGAACAGCCGGAGGCTTATGCAGCAACCGTGCGCGCGTTCCTCATTGAGGAGCGTTAGCTGGGAGCGATTGACGCCGGGGAGCGGACGCCGATAGGCTCAGCGCCACGTTCGCCGCGTCCTGGAGCAGTATGGAATTTGGCCTCTACCTGCGGTCGTTCCTGACCGACCGCACACGTCCGCTGTACGAGCAGATCGACGAACTTGTGGAGATTTGTCACGTTGCTCGAGACGCTGGGTTCTCGGCGGTGACGATGCCGCAGCACTGGGTTTCGCACCCCACGATCTGGCCTCAGCCGTTCCAAGTGCTCGCGCGCCTCGCGCCAGAGACGGGGGACATGCGCCTGCTCACCGGCATCATCCTGTTGCCTCTCCACAATCCAGTGCAGATTGCCGAGGATGCGGCCACGCTCGATCACATATGCCACGGGAGGTTCACTCTAGGCGTCGGCATTGGGTACAGAGAGACCGAGCTCGAGGCCGTCGGCGCGAGCAGGAGGGATCGGGCGCCTCGTCTCACCGAGTCTATCGAGCTGATGAAGAAGCTGTGGTCCGGCGAAGAGGTCAATCACGAGGGCCGCTACTGGAGCGTCCACGAGGCCCGTATGGGGTTCCTGCCGGTACAGCATCCGCATCCCCCCATCTGGATAGCTTGCCAGAGCGACGGCGCTGTCCGTCGCTCTGCTCGCATCGCCGACGCCTGCTACATCGCTCCCCAAGTTGGTTTTGACGACCTTCCCGCGCTCATCGGCGTTTATCGAGGGGAGCGCGAGGCGAGCGGTCAGCCGGCCGGACGCGTAACTGTCTCCCGGGGGGTGGCTTTCGCCAAGGACCGTCCGAGCGCTATCGCCGAGGCGCAGGCCGCCGCCGAGTCCTCCTACCGCATGTACAGCACCTGGAACATGCAGGAGGACACGATGGTGAGGATCAATATAGACAGCGATTCAAAGGTCGATGACTGGGCGGTGGCCGGGAATGGCGAGGATTGCCTGGAGCAGTTCGGCCGGCTCGAGGAGCAAGGCGTCAGCTACGTGGGCATGACCTTCTACAACTTGCCGAAGACGCTCGAAGCGCGCAAGGAGTATCTCCTCAGCTTTGCCGAAGACGTCATCCGGAAGTCGACCTAGCGCTATGCAGCCCTTCGAATACGTCCGTCCGTCCACCGTCGCTGAAGCGACGAGGTTCCTGGCCGAACACGCGGACAACTCCCTCGTCCTCGGCGGGGGCAGCGCCGCAGTCGTGATGCTGGAGCTCGGCGTCGTCCGACCAGAGTACGTCGTTGATTTGGGGGGCATCGAGGAGCTGAACGGAATCGAGCGGAACGGCAGCCTGCACATTGGGGCGCTCACGCGAATCCGCACGTTGGAGTTGGACCCCGCCATCCGGCGCGACTACGGGCTTCTGGCGGAGGCCGCATCGCAGGTCGCCAACGTGCGCGTCAGGAACGTCGCGACCGTTGGCGGAGCGGTCGCTTACGGCGAGCCGCAGACCGACACGCCCACCGCTTTGACGGCGCTCGGGGCTACGGTGCGAATCGCCGGGCCCGAGGGCAGCCGCGCGGCGCCGATCGAGGAGTTCTACCTCGGACCGTACGAGACGGTGCTGCGTCCATCGGAGCTGGTGTCGGGGGTCGATGCGCCCCGTCCGGCGCACGGCTCCGGCGGGAGCCATCTCAAGTTCACCGTTGGTTCCCCTGAGAACAAGCCGGTTGCGAATGCGTCCGCACTGGTGACGGTGGATGCCTCTTCCGGAGTGTGCAGCGCGGCTCGCGTCGTCATGGGGGCTACGGGGCCCACGCCTGTCGTCGCCCAAGCCGTCGCCGGGCTCGTTGGGGATGTCCCGTCCCCGGCGCGGGTGGCGGAGGCCGCCGCCGCCGCCGCCGAGGAGACCGATCCCATCGAAGACCTGCGGGGGCCAGTCTGGTACAAGCGTAGGATCACGAAAGTGCTGGTGGAGCGAGCGCTGACATGTGCGCTACAACGGGCCCAAGAGTAACGCGCCTCGTCGGGACCTCGATGCCGACCCTCGAAGCTGCCGAGAAAGCGGCGGGACGGGTCGAGTACATGGGCGATCTCATCGTGCCGGGTATGGCGCATGCGAAGGTCGTCCGTAGTCCATTGCCTCATGCACGCATCGCTTCCATCGACGCGTCCGCCGCCCGCGCGCTGCCGGGCGTCATCTGCGTCCTCACCCGCGACGATATTTGGGCCGACCCGGACATCGAGGAGCTGTATGGCTTCGTCTACCGGGACGCTCCTCTCGTAGCGATGGACAAGGTCAGACACCACGGAGACATCGTGGCCGTCGTGGTCGCAGAGGACATCGCCACGGCGGAGGCGGCCGCCGAGCAGGTAGACGTCGAGTACGACGAGCTTCCCGCCGCGATGGACGTGAGGGCCGCGCTGGCGGAAGGAGCGCCTCGCGTCCACGAAGAGTTCTTTCCCATCGCGCCGGAGTTGCGTCCGGTGGAAGGCACGAATATCTGCCACCGGGCGACGCTGGCGCGGGGCGACGTGGAGCAGGGGTTCGCGGAAGCCGACCTCATCTACGAGGACGAGTTCTCAGCGCCGCCCGTCCAGCACTGCGCGCTCGACCTGCACGCGGTGATCTCCCAGGTTGACGACGGTCGGATCACAGTCTGGACGAACTGCCAGTCGCCCTTTCCCCTCAGCCGCGAGCTCGAACGCATCTTCAAGATGCCTGCGCGGGTCATCGTGCCTTACGTCGGGGGCGGTTTCGGCAGCAAGAGCAGGGACCGCATCGAGTGCGTGATCACGGCGGCGGCGAAGCTTGCCGGCAGGCCGGTTCGCTACGTCTTCACCCAAGAGGAGACGTTTCTGACGTACCTCCGCCCCGCTTACGCGAACCGGCTCAGGACCGGCGTAAAGCGCGACGGTACGATCGTCGCGCGGCATAACGCCTTCTACGTGGATGTTGGAGCGTACGCCATCAGCGGCGCCCGCAGCGCGAACAACACGCTGAAAGTCGCGATAGGCCCCTACAAGATCCCCAACGCGCGCGTCGATTGCTACGCCGTCTACACGAACAAGCCTCCGTCGGCGCCGTACCGCGGCCTGCCGACGACGCAGCACACGATGTCCTACGAGGCCCAGCTCGACCGCATCGCGCGGGACCTTGGGATCGACCGCCTCGAAATACGGCGGAAGAATCTGGTCCGCGACGGCGATATCCACATCACGGGCGACTACTTGCGCTCGGCCCACGCCCACGAGTGCCTCGATAGAGCAGCAGCTGCGATTGGCTGGGGCGAAACGCTCGCTCCCTCGCCGGACGGCAAGACGCTGCGCGGGCGCGGGGTCTCCTGCACCATCAAGTACACGCTCACTCCCCCGCGGCAGATGTCCGAGAACAGCGCCGAGATCGTCCTTGGCGAGGACGGCGTCTTCGAGACGCGCATCGGGACGGTAAACATCGGCCAGGGGTCCGACACCACAATGGCGCAGATAGCGGGCGATGCGCTGGGAGTCGGTCTCGACTCGATACGAATCGTCCACAGCGACACCGGCCGCGTCCCTGTCGACAGCTCGACGACGGCGAGCCGGTCGACGTATCACATGGGCGTCGCCGTCGTCGAAGCGGCGGGAAAGGTGAAGCAGCAGATCGTCGAGGCCGCGTCGCATCTGCTCGAACGCGAGGCTTCCGAGCTGACGGTCAGCGGCGGGGGCGTCGTTGGGCCGGGCGGGGACGGCGCAGGAGTCAGCCTGTCGGAGCTCGTTCGCCACGTTGGGGAGCCATTGGCCGCGACCGGGGAGTGCGTCGTTGGCGGCACGTATCGCGCGCCGGACGGCAAGGACTATCCGATAGCCTCGACATTCTGGACGTTCGCATCGTGTGCGGCGGAGGTGGAGGTCGATACGGAGACGGGACAAGTGCGTTTGGTCAAGGCCGCCGCAGCCGCAACCACCGGGACCGCCGTGAACCCGCACTCCATCGAGACGCAGCTCGAGGGCGGAGTCGGCCAGGAGCTCGGGCCCACGCTCTTCGAGCAGATGGTGTGGGACGACGGCGGCCAGCTCATCAACTCTGCGCTCATGGACTATCCGCTCCCCACTATGGAAACGATGCCCAGCTACGCTCCCGAGCTGGTCGACCACCCCTTCGAGGGAGGGCCATTCGGCGCTAAGGGCATGGGCGAAATCGGCGCCGTTATCCTGCCCGGCGCGGTCGTGAACGCGGTGTACGATGCGACGGGCGTTCTCTTCCACGACATTCCGCTGCTCCCGCATAAGGTGCTCGAAGCGCTGGACGCGGCGGGGAGGGAGTAGGCGTGCGCCTGGATTTCACGGTGAACGGCGTGGCTCGCAGTATGGACGTTCCCCCGTCCACGACACTGCTCGACCTGCTCCGCGACCGTATCGGCCTGAAGGGGACGAAGGAATACTGCCACAGCGGCGTCTGCGGGGCTTGCACCGTTCTCCTCGACGGTCGCGCCGCCAGCTCGTGCAGCCTCTTGGCGGGCCAGGCCGAGGGGCATGAGGTCGTCACGATCGAAGGCCTGACGCCGGCCGATGGCCTGCACCCGATACAGCAAGCCTTCGTCGACAACTTCGGGCTCCAGTGCGGCTACTGCACGCCGGGGATGATCCTGCTCGCGAAGGCGCTTCTCGACGAGAACCCAAGCCCGAGCCGGGAGGAGATTATCCGGTACATGGGCGGCAACATCTGCCGCTGCACCGGTTATGCGGGCATATTGCGGTCGATCGAGGCGGCGGCGAGGGAGCGCGGCTCGTGGAGTTGACCGACCGCTTTGCCGTGAGCGCCTCGGCCGATGAGACGTGGGCCTTCTTCTGGGACCTGCCGCGCGTGGCCCGCTGTCTGCCCGGCTGCGAGAGCATTGAAACGACTGGCGACTCCACGTACAGGGCGCGGTTGGTCCAGAAGGTTGGCCCTTTCCAAGTCGCCATGGACATCGACATGGCGGTCGACGAGGTCGAGCAGGGGCGGCGCATCGTCGTCTCGGGCGGAGGGAAGGACCGGATGGGCAACAGGCTCCGCATCAGTAGGCTCGCGCTCGAGCTCAGTGAGCCGTCGGCGGACCGGACCGAGGTCAGCTACGAGTTGGACTTCAACCTGTTCGGTAGACTTGCGACGCTGGGGAACACGGTAGTTAAGCGCAAAGCGGACGAGACCCGCGCCGAGTTCAGCCGGAATATCGCGGCGGAGCTAGGGGGTTGATGGGAACTCACGCGAAGGGGGCAAGGGCGCTCATGCGAGCGCGTAGTCGAGGACGTAGGAGTGCTGGCCCTCGTCGTTGTCAATCTCTAGCGTCCCCGAGATGCCGGTCAACTCTCCGGCGCCCGAGTCAGGCACGATCGTTACCGTAAGCTGGGCGTCGCCCTTGTTCATCACTCCGCTGTGCTGGAGCACGAACGAGCCCGACTTCCCATCCACTGAGCCTGTGAAGTGCTCGATGGCTACGTAGCCCGCCGAACCGGGAGTGCCGGTGAAGGCTGCGATCATCTGCGCCTCCGAGGCGCCGACCATGCCGCCGGAGAACTCCTTGCGGACGACGTTGCGGTTCAGCTTCAGCCCGTCCTGCTCCAGGAACGGCGACTCGGCCTCGATGCTTACCTCCAAGGGTCCGCGGGCAGTGGGCATGACATTCTCCGGTGGTGCACTGGCTGTGTGTGGGTCTAGCAAGGCGGGAGGCAGCCTCCCTAATCCGTCTCCCTCGGCGGACGCGACTCCGGCGGGCCGATGCAGAACTCGTTTCCGTCCGGGTCCGCGCACACGGTGAAATCGGCCATGCCGTCGTCGACCGTTCGGAGCGCCTGGCCGCCAAGCTCCACGACGAGGGCTACTGCGGCGTCCATCTCGTCCGTTTCGAAGTCGAAGTGGACGCGGTTCTTGCCCGTCTTGGGCTCGCCGCTCTGCTGCAGCAGAAAATAGAGACCGCTGGACAGTCGCGCCCGGCGGAAGCCTGACAGGGTGGGCGCGCCGAACGGGCGCCCCAGCAGCCGCGACCAGAACGCCGCAGCGCGATTCATGTCCGCAACGTCTATCACGACGGCTTCGAGGAAACCGATAAGTGAGTGTTCCGTGGTCATCCCAGCCTGCTCCTAGGGCTTGCCGTACACGTGCGGACGTTCTCGCGGAGGATAGCATCCTGTGCTCCTCCTCGATGTCTTCCGGCTAGACGGTCTCGTCGATCTCCTCCGCGCATTCGTCGATCGTTATCTCGTGGGGGAAGCCCTGCCCATCGGCGTAGCTTCTCTGCGCCTGCGGCCTCCGTCCGTTACAATCCCGCTCGACTCGCCAAAGGAGGCCGACATGCCAGTGCAGGACCTGCGTGAGTGGATCGGGCGCATCGAGGAGATGGGCGAGCTGACCCGCATCGAGGGCGCCGACCCGAACCTGGAGATCGGCGGGCTCACCGACCTCTACCAGTGGGACATGGAGAACCCCGCCCTGCTGTTCGAGAAGATCAAGGGCCACCCGGAGGGCTACCGGCTCATCTCGAACGTCCTCACGTCGCTCCCGCGCATCTGCTTGAGCCTCGACCTCCCGACCGAGCTGACGCGCCAGGAGTTCGTCAAGATGTGGCGGGACCGGCTCAAGGAGTTCACGCCCATCGCGCCGAGGCAGGTGGAGGACGGGCCGGTGCTCGACAACCGTCAGGCGGACGGTGAGGTGGACGTGACGCAGTTCCCCGCGCCGTTCTGGCACTCCGAGGACGGCGGCAACTTCCTCGGCACTGGCAACATCGTCATCATGCGCGACCCGGACACGGGCTGGGTGAACGCGGGCACGTACCGCGTGCAGGTGCACGACAAGAACACGCTCGGCATCATGATCTCGCCCGGCAAGCACGGACGCATGATCCGCGAGAAGTACTGGGCGAAGGGCGAGTCGTGCCCGGTGGCGGTGTCGTTCGGGCAGGACCCGCTGCTGTTGCTGCTCGGCGGGCTGGAGGTCGACTACGGCGAGGACGAGTTCGCGGTCGCGGGCGGCATCCGCAACGAGCCGCTGGACGTGATCGCCGCGCCGCTCACCGGCCTGCCCGTTCCCGCGACGTCGGAGATCGTCATCGAGGGCGAGATCCCGCCGGACCAGTTCCACCAGGAGGGGCCGTTCGGCGAGTGGACGGGCTACTACGCCAGCGGCGAGCGCGACATGCCCATCATCAACGTGAAGTCCATCAACTGGCGGAACGACCCCATCGTGATGGGCTGTCTGCCGGGCAAGCCGCCGAACGACAACACGTACTTCAGGAGCCCGCTGCGCGCGGCGATGCTCTGGAACGAGCTGGAGCGCGCGGGCGTGCCGGGCATCGTCGGCGCGTGGTCGCACGAGGCCGGGGGCGGGCGTCTCCTGAACGTCATCTCCATCAAGCAGATGTACCCCGGCCACGCGAAGCAGGTGGGCCACGCGACGACCTCCGTCCACGCGGGCGCTTACGCCAACCGGTTTGTCATCGTCGTCGACGACGACATCGACCCGACGGACACGAACGAGGTGCTGTGGGCGCTCTGCACTCGCACCGAGGTGACGGACGACATCGACATCGTGAAGCGGATGTGGAGCACGTCGCTCGACCCGATGGCGTACGCCGGCGACGAGGGGCCGCGCTACTACAACAACCGCATGATCATCGACGCGTGCCGTCCTTATGAACGCCTCGCGACGTTCCCGCCCGTGGCGCGCGCGACGCAGGAGCACGCCTCCGAGCTCCGTTCGAAGTGGCCGCAGCTCTTCACCGCCGACGGCAAGGTGCGCAAGGACGTGCGGAAGGCGTCGCGGAACGGGGGCTGACCCCGATAGCTCACAGGGATGCACAGGATGAGGTGAGGAACGACGAGAGGGGCGCACTGTTGCGAGCGCGCCCCTCCGGGACAGCCTTTCAACTTGTCACGCCACTGCCCTCTGCGCGTCGCAGAACATGCTCATCAGGTGCCGTTAGCCTGCGCTGGATGGATGGACAACGTTCTAACGGTTGTTTGCCCTTAGGACGACCCAATCGGGTAACGGGACTTGTCCCGTCGCACCTGCCAACCTCGCTGCAATCGTAGCACAAGGCGATCAGCTGGCCGACGCTCTTCTCGGATTGCGACACGACGGGCTTGCAGGAAGGTCCCCACCGGGCGGTAGAGTGGGCTGGTGGCCACGAGCCACGCGTTGACCATCTCCCGCAGGTGTACATACACTAGACATGACCTTTGAGTGGGACGAAACCAAGCGACAGATCAACCTGGAGAAGCACGGGATAGACTTCACGCAGGTGGAAGCATTCGAGTGGGACACAGCGACGGTGGAGCCGGACCCCCACGATGCAGAGGAGCGCTACCGTGCCACTGGCTTCATCGGCGACCAGCTGCACGTCCTTGTGGCCACGATCAGAGGAGACGACATCCGCATCATCAGCCTGCGCAAGGCTACCCGCGGGGAGGTGAGACGCCATGCCACCACTTAAGCCCGGCGCCATCTGGCCCACACC
Source organism: Dehalococcoidia bacterium (assembly GCA_965219425.1). Lineage (GTDB taxonomy): Bacteria > Chloroflexota > Dehalococcoidia > Lucifugimonadales > Australimonadaceae > S5-327. Next base: position 1,186,482 of record OZ244741.1, on the reverse strand, counting down.
GGAAGAGGAAGAAGAGATTCGGAGAGGCATCGCCCTCGACCCCGACAACCCGGAGTTGACGGACGAGGACTTTGCCCGCATGCGCCCCGCCATAGAGGTCGTCCCAGAGATCGTGAAGGCCTACCACGAGGGCAGGCTGAAGGTAGCGCCGCCCCTCCGCAAGGAGCGCCCCAAGACGCGCGTGACGATCCGCCTCGACGCCGACGTCGTGGCCCGTCTCCGCGCCGACGGCCCCGGCTGGCAGACCCGCGCCAACGCCGCCCTCCGCGAGGCCGTGCTAGGGAAGTAGGGGGGAGAACGCCGCCAATGGCAAGTTAGCGCGGATATTCGCACCACTATCATGCATAGGGGCAACAAAGCATGCGGCTGAAGAAAAAGAAGACCTTTAGATTTCTCCGATTCCCTGCAGAGGTTATAACTGCAGCGTCACATGTGCTGAATACCAAGGCTGGCCCCGATACAATGGCTGGCCCAGGCAACAGAAAGACACACTCGCAAAACTTTTCTGTTGAAATTGACGGAGCGGAGTGGACGTATAACTCAGAAGAAGAATTCCTAGCGGACTATCGCCAATCATCTGGAGCAGCATATTTCTTCGAAACCATCAACTTTTCGCACGCAATCACTCTTACTGTTTTTGATCGTCAGAGTCATGTAGATACAATACATGTAGATACAATAATTGCTGTCTCTGCCCCTGCCCGCTCGGATATCGAGGCTGTCTTCAATGTGTTCGAAGCCTACGCCGAGTCTCAACCTGTGATTCCCTCTGACGACGCACGTATCACGCAGCCAAACGTCTTCATTGGTCACGGACATAATCCTCTCTGGAGAGACCTCAAGGACCACCTCCAAGACAAGCACGACTACAATGTTGTAGCATATGAAATAGGAGCTCGTGCTGGACATCAGATACGAGACATACTTGAGGAGATGTTGGAAGACAGCGATTTCGCAATTCAGGTAATGACAGGAGAAGATGAAACAATAGAGGACGAACTTCTTGCTCGACAGAACGTAGTTTACGAATTGGGTCTTTTCCAAGGAAGGTTGGGGTTCGCTCGGGGAATAGTCTTGCTTGAACACGGAACTCAAGAGTTTTCCAACATCCACGGGGTACAACAGATTCGGTTCTCTAAGGGCAACATCAAGGAGACTTTTGGTGATGTCCTCGCAACGCTGCGTCGTGAGTTTCCGAGAAGCGCCGACTAACCCCGTCGGAGGCTCTGTTGTTCTCTGGCCATGGCCCGACGGATACACCAGATTCCCTCGCCTCCGCGGAAATAGCAGGAATAGTGTGGCCCCCTAGATATCCGCTGAGCGGGGGCGGAGCGACTCGGGGTTGGCGTCGACCCATTTCCAGTAGTGCTCCCACGCTTCGGAGACTTCGCCGCGGGAGCGGCGGTCGAGGGACGGCTGCAGGACGAGGGACGGCATCGCCTCCGGCGCGCCGATGAGCTGCGCATGCCACGTCATCTCGGCCAGGTGCTCGGTCGCGATGGCGTCTATGGTGGCGGTCTCGACGTTCGGGCCGGTGAAGACCATGCCGTGGTTCTGCAGGTGACAGGCGTTCGCGCCCTGCATCCGCGCGGAGACCGCCTTGCCCTGCTCGACGCTGCGAATCAGCGCTTTGTCCTCGTCGAACATGACGGGCTCGTGGGCGACAGCGGTGGCCAGCTCGGGGTCGAGGAGCGGGAGGATGGTCGCGCCCGCGAGGCCCATCATCGTCGCCCACTTCTGGTGCGTGTGGATGATGGAGCCGACGTCCGGGTGGGTTCGGTAGATTTCGGCGTGGATGGGCCACTCGCTGACCTTGGTGATCTGGCGATCGCCGGCCCCGACGATGGCGCCCTCGAAGTCCATGACGATGAGGTCCTCGGCGCGGACGCGGTGCATCTGGATGTGGGGCCACGGCTTGATGATGAAGGTGTCGGCGCCGGGGATGCGCGCGCTGGTGTGGCCGCGCGTCGTGCCGAGCCCGGTCAGGTAGAGGAGGCGGTGGGAGACGGCGACCGTCTCGCGGAGTGCTGCCAGCGCGTTGTTGTCCATCGTTCGCTCCCGCGCGTTCATTGTCGTGCGTCCTTACCTCCACCCCAATTTCCGGTCTATACACCAGGATGGTGGAGGGGGAAGAATGGAGGGCTCTGACCCTCCCCCGTCTGCCTGACCTCCTCTCCCGTCTGCGGGGGAGGATTGAGGAGGGGGTCTGCTCCAGCCCTCCCCCAGGATAGTGGAGGGGGTTCCTGGTTTCCCGCGTTCGCGGGAATGACGAGTCGGAGGGACGTTGGTCGGCCTGCAGCGTGCTCCCACGAGCTCACTCTGACCACACTGCGCCACTTGCCCATTGCCCAATCCCCTTGCGCCTCCTACGATGAAGTGTCGGAATGTCGTCATGCCTAGGACCGTAGAGCCCCAAACCCCTCCACCATCCTGGGAAGGGGCCGGTGGGGAGACCAAGAGGGGGGCGGGGGCGCATGAAATACAAGAACATTTCGGTCAGATAGTAGTTCTGAGACCCAGGAAGCAGGCCATGGCCACGAAAACGACCTCTATCAACCGCCAAATGTCCTCGATTTTCGGATACTTTTTCACTCGTAAACTCCCCGAGAATCGAGGAGGTCGCACTCGTAACCTTCCCGATAAATCGGGAACTTTGCGGAGTGGGGGCGGCCCCCTCTCTAACTCTCCCCCGCAGGCGGGCCCCCTCCCCGGCCCCTCCCCCAGGATGGTGGAGGGGGTTGGGCTGCGCAGGAATGGCGGAAAGGAGCGGCCCCCATTCCAACTCTCCCCTGCAGACGGGAGAGAGGATTCTCGAAGCAATTACGGAGGGGTTGGTCATAGCCCCGCGTGACGGACGTAGGATGCGTCGCGGTGCTCGTCCAGCCACTCCTGGTTGCCCCACTCGCCGCGGGCGACGCCGTCGCGCACGTCGGGGCGGGGCGGCTCCCAGCGCTTCGCGGCGTCGTCGGCGAGGTAGCGCTCCTCGATGGCCTCCGGCGTGCCGATGAGCATCGCGCGCCACGTCAGCTCGGCCTGCTCCTCGGCGTCGGCGGCGGCGAGCATCGACTTCGAGACCGTCGTGCCGACGAACACCATGCCGTGGCCACGCAGGTGGCAGGCGACGTTCCCGCCGAGGAGCGAGGCGACCGCCGCGCCCTTCTCCGGCGAGTCGATGGCGTCCGGCGGGCCGGTGTAGACCGGCCATCGCTCCGCCGCGACGGATGCCGTCGGCGGGTGGATGACGGGGAGGACGTCGCGCCCCGCGAGGCCGAACACGGTGCACCACTTCTGGTGCGTGTGCGTGACGGCGTTCACCTCGGGCCGCGCCTTGTAGATCTCCGTGTGCAGCGCCCACGAGCCGACACGTCCCGGGTAGCGGTCCCCCGCCTGCACGACGTTGCCGTCGAGGTCGATGAGCATGAGGTCGTCCGCTTCGACGCGCTCGAGGCTGACGGCGGGCGTCGCGCGGATGAGGATGAGGTCGGAGTCGGGCACGCGCGCGCTCACGTGTCCCTGGTAGGAGCCGAGGCCATAGTGGTGCAGCAGGCGGTTCGCGAGGGCGACCTGCTCACGGAGGGCTTCGGTTTGCGCATCGTCCGCCATAGCGTGGCGGATGCTAGTGACAGGGGCGAAAGGGTGTCAAGGCGGCGCTCACTCCTGGACGCCGGCGGCTCCGAACGGGACGACGCGCGAGGCGGACACCTTGAACGTGATGACGGCGACGGCGTTCACGCGCCAAGCAGCGCTTCCTCTCCGTTCCCAGGCGTGTTGACACCCCTCGTTGACGCGCCTAGCCTCACGCAAGACCACTGGACGAGAGGCGGAGGATAGGATGACGACCGACGGCGTACTGCCTGAGGAGCTTGGGGAGCTCTCTCCCGAAGAGCTCTACGCGCTCTACATGGAGAAGCAGGTCAACTTCGGGCGTGCGGCTCTCGCGCTGGACAAGCGGCGCAAGGCGGGCCGCGTCCACGTTCCGGCCGCAGAGGCCGACGTGCAGGGGGCCGGGCCCAACCAGCGCATGATCGTCGGGCCGGAGCTCGGCTTCAACGTCCACAACCTCCACGTCTTCACCTCGGGACGCGCCGGCGGCTCCGAGCGCTATCACACACACGGCGACGCGCTGAAGTACTACGTCAAGGGGTCCGGCCAGGAGCTCATCGAGGACGTCCGCTTCGACGTTGGGGTAGGCGACTTCTGCCACGTGCCGGCCAACATCTGGCACGGGACCGAGAACCCTCACCCGGAGCCGCTCGTCTTTCTGGCCGCGCAGCAGTTCCCCGGCACCTACCGGCAGGTCGCGACGCCGTTCGTCCACCTCACGGCGCCGAACAAGGCGCCGGAGGTCAGCGACCTCTCCGACGCCGAGCTCTCCAAGCTCGAGCCATGGCCGCTCTACTTGCGTTACCTCGAAGAGCAGATGGTGTTCGGACGAGTCGCGCTCGAGATGCAGCGCAGGCGGGAGCAGAAGCTCCTCTACGTCAAAGCCGCCGACGCTCCGATCATGGAATGGGGCCCCGGCAGGCACCACATCATCTCCCCGGAGCTTGGGTTCGACATCTACTCCTTCCAGCTGTTCATGGAGAACGTGCCGGGTAAGACCGACCAGGGCGCCCCACAAACGTCCGGCGACGCCGTCCGCTACTACATCGCAGGGCAGGGGGTCGAGGTCATCGGCGAGCAGCGGGTCAACGTGCAGGCGGGCGACTTCACGTGTATCCCCGCAGGGAGCAGACACGAGACGCTCAACCCACACGACGAGGACCTGCGGTTCATCTGCTGGCAGCAGATTCCCGGCACGTACGTACAGCTTCACGTTCCGGTACTGCCGGTGGAGTAGCTATGACCACCTATCGCGGCCAAGGCATGGCCCGCATGGAGGACGACCGGCTACTGCGCGGGGGCGGACAGTTCGTGGACGACATCCAGCTGGAGGGGATGCTCCACGCCGCCGTGCTCCGCAGTACGGAACCGCACGCCCGCATCCGCTCCGTGGACACCGCTGGGGCGCTTGCGAGTCCGGGCGTCGCCGCCGTCTACACCGGCGCGGACCTGGTCGGCGTCGTGCCCGACATCGGCGCGATACGCCGCGAGGGCATGGGCGAGACGCCGACGCCCGAGCACCCCGTGCTGGCGCGCGACCGCGTTTGCTATGTCGGCCAGCCCGTCGCCATCGTCGTGGCGTCGAGCAAGGCGGCAGCCTTCGACGCGCGGGACCGCATCGTCGTCGACTACGAGCCGCTTCCGCCCCTGCTCGACCCGCGCATTTCGGCGGCGGACGCCAGCCCGCTGCACCCGGACATCGGAACGAACGTCGTGATGCGCACAGCGGCAGGCGCGGGCGACGTCGCCGAGGCGTTCGAGAGGGCGGACGAGATCGTCGAGGCGACCTATGAGATACCGCGCCTCGTCGCGATGCCGATGGAGTGCCGGGGCATCGTGGCCGCTCCGGACGCGGAGAGCGGACGGCTCACGGTGTGGACGTCCACGCAGGTGCCGCACCGGGTGAAGACGTTCCTCGCGATGCTGCTCCCCGGCGATTTGGACGTGCGCGTCATCGCGCCGGACGTCGGCGGGGGCTTCGGGCGGAAGATCGAGGTGTGGCCGGAGGAGGTGGCGACGGCGTACGCGGCGGTGCAGCTCGGCGCGCCGGTCAAGTGGACGGAGCAGCGCTCGGAGAGCACCCTCGCGTCGCACGGTCGCGGGTTCACGGCGGACGTGCAGGCCGCAGTGCGGAGAGACGGCGCGGTGCTCGGCGTCCGCATCCGCATGCTTGCGGACATGGGCGCGTACTTCCTCACGTCCAGCGGCGGACCGCTCGGCAACGCCGTGCAGCGCGTCGCCGGGCCGTACGCTATCCCCGCGATGGACGTTGAGTGCCTCGGCGTGACGACCAATCGTCCGCCCACGGGTCCTTACCGCGGCGCGGGCGGACCGGAGGCCGCCGTGCCCATCGAGCGCATCATGGACGACGCTGCACGGCAGCTCGGCATGGACCCCGCCGAGATACGGCGGCGCAACTTCATTCCAGCCGACGCCTTCCCCTACGAGACCGCCACCGGCCTCTTGTACGACTCTGGCGACTTCCACGCCGCGTTTGACCGGGCGCTCGGCTTGGCCGGGTACGGCGCGCTCCGCGAGAGGCAGGCGTCCGAGAGGGGCCCCTTCCGCACCGGCGTCGGCGTCGCCACGGTCACCAAGGCGTCGGGCGGGAAGGCGAATGTGCGGAAGAGCCTTGCCCGCGTCGAGATGACGCCGGACGGACGCGTCGTCATCGTCACGGACGTATCCCCGCACGGACAGGGCACGGCCACGTCGTTCTCGCAGATAGCGGCGGACACGCTTGGCGTCCCTCCGGAGGCGGTGGAGCTGCACCACGGCGACACGGACGAACTCGCGTCGGGCGGCGGCACCACGTCGAGCCGGGGCCTCGCGGTGGGCGGGAACGCGGCCTATATGGCGCTCTTGGAAATGAAACAACGGCTGGACGCCGCAGGCGGAGCCATCCCTGCGGACGGCATCACCGTGGAACTGGAGTGGGAACTCCCCGCCAACCCCTTCGGGTTCGCCGCGCACGTGGCGGTCGTTGAATTGGACGAGGGCACCGGCGACGTGCGCCTCACAGACTACGCAGCGGTGCATGACTGCGGGCCAATGATCAACCCGGTGATCGTGCGCGGGCAGATCCAAGGCGGCATCGCGCAGGGCATCGGGCAGGCGCTGAGCGAGGGGATGCTCTACACGGCGGCGGGCCATCCGCAGACCGGCAGCTTCATGTCGTACGGCATCCCCATCGCGGAGTCGTTGCCGGCGTTCCAGCTGGAGAACCAGCAGACGCCGTCGCCGACCAACCCGCTGGGCATCAAGGGCATCGGCGAACTGCCGACGGTGGCCGCGCCCGTGGCCGTGACCAACGCCGTCGTCGACGCCCTCATGCGGGCGGGAGCCGGGTCCGGGGCCGTCGATATGCCGCTGCTCGCCGAGCGCGTCTGGCGCGCGCTGCCGGGAGAGCGCAGCGAGCTCTAGAGCCGCAGGTACGACTCCAGCGCCGAGCGGGACGAGTGCGCGAATCGGTGGCCTAGCTCGGCTTCCAGCTTGGCCGTGCTGACGGTCCATGGCCATCGTATGAAATCGAGGCCGACTGCGGGCGCGTCGCTCTGCGCTCGGGCCGCCCACGCCAGGTTGGTCAGCCCATAGGCGAGGGGAGCGGGTAGGGAGAGCATCCGCTTGCCCGCCATCGCCACGACCTCCGACCACCGCACTCCTCCCGGAGCGGCTACGTTGTAGACGCCGGGGTGGGACTCCGTCACGAACCGCGCGAGCAGCTCGACGAGGTCGTCCTCGTGGACGAACTGCATCGGAGGGTCCGCGCCCCGCACGCCAATCAGCAGCGGCTTGTTCAGCGCCTTGGTGATGAAATTGCTCGCGTTAGGCCCCATCACTACGCACCCACGCAGGACCGAGACCTCGCGGTCGTTCCCCTGCCGCTGGAACCGCAGGAAGCGGGCCTCGCACGCCGCCTTGTCTTCCGCGTAGGCGAACCCCTTTGGCGGATTGAGCGTCGCCTCCTCGGTGAGCGGGTCGGGATTACCGGGCCGGGGGCCGTAGATAGTAGCGCTCGACATGAGCACGACGCGCCGAACGTCCGCCAACTCGCACGCCTTGAGCAGGCTGGCTGCGCCGCCGACGTTGACGCCCCGGCCCTCCTCGCGCTTGCGCGTCTGGCGAAGGACGAACGCGAGATGCGCGGCAACGTCGACGCCGGCGTTCTCGAATACGGGGCCGAGAGGAGCGCGGATGTCCTGTTGGACGTGGGTGTAGCGGTAGTCCTCGATGACCGAGGGCCGGATATCCACGCCTACAATCCGGCGCACGCCCTCCTTCTGCAGGAGGCGTTCTACGAGGCGCGTGCCGATGTACCCGGCGGCGCCGGTGACGGCCACGGTCAAAGGGCGTCCCCCACCGGTCTGGGGCGCGGTCATCGCGTCAGCCGGTAGCGGCGTTGTCGGTGAAGTCGAAGCCCAGCTCGCCGAGGCCGGCCACCTCGAACCGCATCCCCACCTTGTGCGGCCCCGGCGCGATTATGCCCCCGGAGTAGGCCACTATCGTCGTCTTGTTCATCGCGAGGGTGAAGGGCGTGTCGCCGGACACGGCGTCGAATGTGGTCTGCTTCCCCTCGATCTCGAACGTCGTCGCCGACATGTCGAGCTCGTCGCCGTCGAGCGTGAGTGGGAGGAGGCGCTTGGCATACCCCGATCCGAGCTGGTTCCGCAGCTCGAACGCGAACCCGTCCGTCGTCGCCCGCAGACTCCCCTTCACGTACAGCCGCCGCAGCAGGAAGGAGGGCACTCTCACTTACCTACCTCCTGTCCCGTCTTCCATGGAGGAGCGCTCCACCTCTCTGCGCATTCTGAACAGCTCCATCTCCGTCGCCACCGCATCCTCCGGGAGCGGCGAGGCGCTGCCGAGCGCCTTCGCCGCTGTATAGATATGGGCAATACGCTCGGCGAGCAGACACACGTTCAACGCCTGCCCCACGCTGCCCCCGACGCCAACCAGTCCGTGGTTGCGGATGAGCGCCGCGTTGCGCTCGCCCAGGGCCGCCACAACGGCGTCGCCAATCTCCTCCGTACCGGGGAAGGTGTACTCCGACACCTGAATGCTGTCGCCCAGGAGCACCACCATCTCGTCGATCAGCGGCGGAAGCGGTTGGCCCGCCACGGCCAGGGCGCTCGCGTAGACCGAATGGGTGTGCATCACCGCGCGAACGTCGGGCCGCGCCCGGTAGATGGCCACGTGCAGCAGCATTTCCGTGGACGGCAGCCCGTCGCCTTCCACCGGCTCGCCGTCGAAATCGACGACGACGACCTGCTCAAGCCCCATAGACTCGTAGTCCTTGCCGGCGGTCGTGATGGCGAGCAGCTCGGCATCGCCGGGCAGACGCGCGCTGACGTTCCCCGACGACGCCACGACGAGCCCGTTGCGGTGCATGGCCCGCGCCGCGTCGAGCACGTCGCGCCGCTGTTGCTCATAGCGTGTGTCGTCGGCGTTGGTCATCCGCCTAAGGATAGCAGGGGAGCGAGAGGTGATCCGCTGAGCCTGTCTGATGGCTAGCGGGGGGTCCATCGAATGATCCTGGAGAGCCTGTCGAACCACGCCGCCCACGATCAGCGCTTTCCTTTCCCTCTGGTCCTTCTCCTCTCAGAGGAATCTAGGACGGCGGCCGCCCTGCCTCCTCCGCCTGCCGCGCCCGCACGCGCGGGCCGACGATTCCCATGGCGATGCCGACCGGCGCCATGAACAGGAATACCGCGCCGATGACGTAGAACGCCGTCGCCAGCCCGAAAAGGTCCGCGATAGCGCCGACGGCGAAGGGGCCGACGAACGTCGCCAGGTGCCCCGCGGCCTGTGTCTGACCAAAGAACCTCCCTCGCGCCCCGCGTGGCGAGACGTCGATGGAGAAGGCGTGCGTGCCGACCATGACGAGGCTCGAGGCCCCGCCGAGGGCCGCGGCCAGAAGCACCATGCCGGCCAGGCCGGGGCCCTGCGCCGTCAATGCCAAGCCGGCCGCCGCCGCGAGCGCGCCGGGCACGAGTACGGCCTGCACCCCCCACCGGTCAGCAGCCCATCCGCCGCCGAAAGAGGTCAGCAGCCCGCCGAAGCCCATCGCCGCGATCACGATGCCCAGCTGTGACTCCGCCAGCCCGAGCGCTTCCTCCACGTAGACCGGCAGCACGAGGTCCTGCACCGTCGAGCGCATCAGGTTCACGGCGAACGTCCCGATCAACACGTACAGAAATCCCGTCGCGGCCAGGGCGGCTATGGCCGACGGCACGCCGCCCAAGCGGACGATGAGGCTGGGCCTGGCGAGACGCGCGGTTTCTCTGGCGGGGGCCGGGGAGGCGGGCGTGGCGCGCGCCGAAAGCTGTCGCGTTTCGACCATGATGAAGATCATCACGAGGAGGCAGGCCATCTTGCTGAAGCCGTTGATGAAGAACGGTACGCGGATATCTCCCGTTATCGCCCATGCCGCGCCGCCCACCACCGGCCCGATGATGCCGCCGAGCTGCGCGAAGCCCTGCTTGCGCCCGCTGATGCGCCCGCGGTCCTCGGGGGTAGAGATGTCCGCCGTAATCGTCTGCTGCGCCGTTCCCCAAACCGACGTGCCGATGCCTGAGCCGAACCGGAAGGCCAGGAGCGAGAAATAGGTCGGCGACAGGCCTTCGAGGAACGAGAACACCATGCGGATGAACACGCCGACGCCCCCGATGCCCCGGCGCCCGTACTGGTCCAGCAGGGGCCCAGTGATGTAACTCACGAAGAACCGCCCGGCGCCGCCTATCGAGACGACCAGCCCTGCCATCGCGATGTTCTCGTTGAGCTGCAGCGACAGGATGGGAATGACAGGCACGGCCGCCCAGAGGCCGAGGCTCCACGAGAAGGACATGAAGTACTGCGCCCAGATGACGCGGCGGCGCGGGAAGGCGGCGAGCTGCGGGTCCATCTACAGCTCTCCCGCCAGCGCATCGAGCTTGGCGCCCAGACGCAGCCACCGCTCGTAGCGCTCGTTGGCTTCCAGCGAGCCTTCCCCGGGCTCGACGAGCTTACCCTCCGCCGCGAGCGCCGCCGATCGCGCCGCCAGCTCCAAGGGCGGAGTCGTCGCAATCATTGCCGCGCCGGTGGCCGTCGCCTTTCGATGGAGCCGCACCGGCTCGCCGAGCACGTCCGCCAAGAGGCCGGGAAAGACGCCGCTCTCCGCCATCCCTCCCGACAATGCGGCGACGCATTCCTGCTCCGCCACCCCCGCACCATCCCTTTTCCCCGAGCTCCCCGTCATTCCCGCGAAGGCGGGAACCTCGCCCCCCTCTCCAATCTGTTGGTGGTGAGCCTGCCCCGCCACCTCGCGGGCCAAGCTCAAGCTCTCGCGGACAGCGAACGCCACATTCTCCAGGGCCGCGCGGGCGACCGTGCCGGGATCGAGGCCTTCTTGAGTGATGGGGACCGGCGAAAGCAGGCCCCCCATCGTCATCCCGAGGTTCGATAGGTCGAGCGCTTGTGGGCCGAGGAATGCCGCGACGACGCGCGTGGTGTCCGGCGCGTTGGCCGCGAGCGCGTCGAACCGCGCGGGCGTCACGCGCGGTCCGAGCAGACGGCGGATGATATCGACGGCGCCCCCGGTGTTGCCGGGGTTCGCCTCGACGACCCACCGCCCGTCCACGGAGTGGAGCGTTGTCCACGTGCGCCGCCTTGGGTCGAAGGTCGGGGCCGTCGTCGTCACCTGCACGGGCGCGCTCCATCCCGCCGGGACCGATGCCGAGCCGTACGTCGCGGCCCCGCTCCCGACCGCCGCGGCTTGCGCGTCCGGCCCCGCCAGACGCACCTCGACCGTCGAGGGCAGGCCCGTCGCATCGGCGGCGTCGCGCGTCAGACGGCCCGCCGCAGCGCCCAGCGGCAGCATGCAGGGCAGGATGTCTCTGGACAGGCCCAGCGTGTTGAGCAAGCCTGTCGCTGGCGCACGCGTGGATACGTCGAGCAAGCCAAGCTCGGCCAGCCCGTGGGGGGTCTCGGCCAGCGAGCCGGTGAACTGAAGCGCAGCCCACGCGTCCAACCCCGACGCTTTGGCGATGCGGCCAGCCGCGCGCGGACGCTGCGTCCGCCACCAGTGGAGCTTGGCGGGAACGAGCATCAGTGACGGCAGATGGCCGACCGTCGCGTGTACGAGCGGGCCGTGCTCTTCGTCTATAGCTCCGCCCTCGAAGACCGCGCGCGCATCGGTCTGCGGCCCGGCGTATACCGTCCGAAGCTCCGCGTCGAAGAAACAGACCGCGCATCGCTGCCCGACGACCGCGACCGTCTCGACGTTTCTCGGCCCCACCTTGCGGGCGCCCTTCGCAAGCACGTCGAACAGCCGTTTTCGCAGGAGGCGCGGGTTGAAGCTCCGCTCCAGTCCTCCGACCCGAGAACCGACGGTGGGGTAGGGGGCCGACGCCACTTCGACCGCCTGCGCCGGACGCGAGTCCGCAACGCTCACGCAGCGCATCCGGCTGCTGCCGAGGTCCAGGACGAGCGTCACGCAGCCCATCACGCCACCAGCGCCACCGAGCCGGCGACGGCCGCCCCGACTCCGGCGAGGGTGCGCGGATGGAAGCTTTCGTAGCGCCGGTTCACCACGTACCCAAGCGCCAGGGCGAAGATGGTCTGCGACCTGAGCAGCGGTATGACAATGGTGACAGGCGCGAGGCTCAGGGCGAGGAATCTGAACATGTGTCCGAGAAAGATGGTGAGTCCGCCGCTGAGGAACCAGGCTTGCGTGTGGCGGTCGAGGTTCAGTGCGCTGGAGGCCTGCCCACTGAACAGCGCGATAGGCGCAAGAATCGCCGCCGCCGCCGCATAGGAGACCAGTCCTCCGAGGACGCCCAACCCTCCGCTGTCTTCCAGTGCGAAGCGAATCAAGATGGGGCTCGCGCCGAACATGAGCATGCCAAGGGCGGCGAAGCCGTAGCCTTCCAGGAGCCGGGCGGGGGCGTCAGCGTCCTCGGACGCTCCCGCGGGCGCGCGCTGGGGCTGCGCGCTGCTCGCGGCCAGAGCGGGCCCGATAAAGACGAGCCCAATCCCAATTGCCTTCAGGGGAGTCATCGTCTCGTTCAGGAACGTGAGCGCGAAGAGCACGGAGAGGAGCGCCGTCCCTTGGAGCACCGGAGAGCTTCGGTTGGCCCCGATCGCTGCGTAGGCCCGGAACGTGCAATACCGCCCGATCAGGAAGTGAATGACGCCGGCGACCGCCAGGGCCGCGTATCCCTGGCCGGTGATCTCGCCGGCGGAGAGGAACTGACCGCTCACGAGCGCTGCGATGAGGAATAGCGGGACTCCGCCAATCACCGTAATCACGAGCCCCTGGCCCGCGGAGCCCGAGACGGTCCCACGCCGTAGAAGGACGGTTGTTACCCCGAACAGCGCGGAGGAGACGAGCGTGAAGACAATGCCGAGCACTTGGGGAGCTTACACCTTCCCGCCGCGCCTGACGGGGAGAGTAAGATATCCCCATGAAGAACGGCTTCCGCATCCTCGACAGCGATATCCACGTCATCGAGCCGGCCTCCCTTTTCGAGGACTTCCTAGACAGTCCGTTCAGGTCTCGTATGCCGGTGATGCGGCGCAGCGACGTGACCGGCGTCGACACTTGGGTAATCCAGAACCAAGTCTTCCCCATCTGGAACGAGTGGCCGGACTTCGCTCACGCCAACGCGGCTTTGAAGGAGAAGAAGGAGAAGACGCCGTTCCAGGTCAAAGCGTTCTCCCACGGCTTCGACGCGCAAACCACCCTGGAAGCGATGGACATCGAAGGGGTCGACGTCGCGGCGCTCTTTCGTACGAACGGCGGGACCTGGATCCTTGGCCTCGACGACTTGGACCCTGAGTACGCGGCCGCCCTCTGCCGCGCCTACAACGACTGGATGCACGACTACTGCAAGACCGACCCTGGGCGCCTGAAGGGCATCGCGTTACTCCCGTTGCAGGCCATCGACCTCGCAATCGAGGAGGCGCGGCGGGCCGTCGAGGAGCTGGGATTTGTCGGCGTGACAGTCCATCCCGAGCCCGTGAACGGACGGCTCTTCTATGACCCGGAGGTCGAGCCCCTATGGAGCGAGATCGAGCGTCTGGGGACGGCGGTCTGCCTGCATGGGACCTCGACCGCGCCGGGACGGGAGGACATCAGCCGCAAGTACCTGCGTCACCCCGCGGCCCGCACGATGACCCACGCTCTCAGCTTCCCCACCCAGATGATGTCGGCGCTCGCCGGCCTGACGGTCACCGGAGTCTTGGAGCGCCATCCGGCCATGCGCGTCGCCTTCCTAGAAGCGAACTGCTCGTGGCTGCCCTGGCTTCTCTACCGCCTCGACGATCAGCAGGAGAAGTACCGCGAAAACCTCCTGCCGCTGAAGCCGAGCGAGTACTTCCTGCGGCAGTGCGTGATCTCCATGGAGGCCGACGAGGCGATGGCCAGGGACGTGATGGCGCGTTACGGTGACGATTTCATGGTCATCTCGACCGACTACCCGCATCCCGACAGCCCCTTCCCCCATGCGATGCAGGAGTTCTTCGAGCTCGACCTTCCGGACGAGGCCCGCCGCAAAGTGCTCTGGGACAACTGCGCCAGGCTCTACCGCTTGGATTAGCGCCGTCCACTCCACACGTCGGGGTTGGCCAAGCGCACGGGTCTCACCCCAGCGGCGAACCGCTCTAGGTCTTCCGCGGCCATCGCTGAGTGACGTTCGATTGTCTCGCGCGTCGCTCCTCCAATGTGAGGGGTGAGCAGCACGTTGGGCAGACCGAGGAACGGCGAATCAGGCGGTATAGGGTGCGCCTCGTGCACGTCAAGCGCCGCCCCAGCCAGACGACCCGCCGCTAGCGCCTCGGCGAGCGCTCGCTGATCGACGACGTAGGGCGAGGTCACGTTCACCAGGAACGCGCCACGCTTCATCGCCGCGATGCGGTCGGCGTTGAGCATTCCGGCGGTCGAGTCGGTGTCCGGCACGTGCAGGGAGACGAAGTCCGCGGCTCTCAGAAGGTCGTCGAGCTCCACGAGCTCCACCTCGTTCATCTGCGCCACGTAAAGGTCATGGGCCAGCGTCCGCATGCCGATTCCCACCGCGAGGCGGGCGACGGCTCCGCCGATAGCGCCGAGGCCGACGACCCCGAGGGTCGCGCCGGCCAGCTCGCGGCCTTGGAACCGGGTGTAAGCATCCGTCGGGTCGGACCATCGGCCCTCGCGGACGTATCGCTCCGCCTCCGCCGTCTGCCGGGCCAGGGCGAACATCTGCCCGATAACCAGCTCGGCGACCGCCCTCGCGTTCCTCCCTGGCGTGTGGACGACCGCCACGCCCTGTTCCGTAGCGGCGTCCATGTCCACTTGGTTGAGCGCGCCGCGGCACACCGCGACGATTCTGAGCCCCGGCGCGGCGGCGAAGAGCTCCTCGAAGACGAAGTCGGCCTCGACTACGAGCGCGTCGAAGCCTTCCCCCGCTAGGCGCGCCCCGAGCTCTTCCGGGTCCCAGAGCGTCTGTGTCTCGGTCCACGGCTCATGAACCACGGTGCCGAGCGCTTGGAGGCGCGCGATGCCGTCCGATGAGAAGGGGGCGAGGACGAGTGATTTCATTACGCGGCGCCCATCATGGCCGGCGGGCCAACTCCTCGCAGGGCCGCCGGCGCGCTCAGCCTCCAAGCTCCTCGATAAGCTCGGCGGTATGGAGGATGCCCAGCCGGAAGTAGTCGCGGCGGATGTTCTCGTTGGGCGCGTGGATGCGGTTGCCGGGATAGTCGATGCCGCAGGAGGCGACGGGGACTCCTAGGATGTGTTGGATGGGGTGCTGCGGTCCGGTGCCGGTCATGCTCGGCACGACGTACGGCTCGCTGTCGTATACGCGCCGCGCCGAATCGACGACCTGCTTGACGAACGGGTCGTCTATCGGCGTCCGCGCCGGGTGCTCGGAGCTGTGGACCTTCACGTCGATATCGCTGAAGCCGTGCTCGTCGAGGTGCTGCCGCAGGCTCGCGAGGACCTCGTCCGGGTCCTGGTTGGGGACGAGCCGGAAGTCGAGCTTCGCGCGGGCCACGGCTGGAAGGATCGTCTTCGCGCCCTCGCCGGTGTATCCCGCGCCGAAACCCGCGATGTTCGCGGTCGGGTCCATGATGAGCCGCCGCCGGAACTCGTACCCCGACGCCTCCCCGACGGCCATCTCGACGCCCAGGTTGTGCAGGAACTCGCGCGACGTGTCCGGCAGCCCTTCGATTGCCGCGACCTCCTGCTGGAGCGCGGGCCGCACGCGGTCGTAGAACCCTCGCAGCGCGATGCGCTCGCCGGAGTCCTTGAGGGTGTTGAGCGCCCAGACCAGCCGCCAAGCGGGGTTCGGAACAACGGGGGCGTAGGACGAGTGGGAGTCGGTGCTCGCTGAGCGGCATTCCAGCTCGACGTACAGCAGTCCCTTCACCCCGAGCATCACCATGGGACGGCCGTCCCAGTTCACGCCGCCGCCCTCCCAGATGCAGACGTCCGACGCGATGCGCTCCGCGTTCGCCTCGACGAAGTCCTGGAAGCCGAGGCTGCCGATCTCCTCGGCGCCTTCCAAACACCAGCGGATGGTGACGGGCAGCTCTCCTTTGGCGTCGCGCAGCGCCCGGACCGCGGCCAGCCTGGCGACGATGGGCCCCTTATCGTCCGAGATGCCGCGCCCGTAGATGTAGCCGTCCCGCTCCGTCGGCTCGAAGGGCGGCGTCTCCCACTCGTCCAGCGGGTCGGGGGGCTGCACGTCGTAGTGGTTGTAGAAGAGGAGCGTCTTATCCGACGCGCCCTTCGCCTCGGCGATGACGCCGGGATAGTCGGGGTCGGCGGTCGGCACGAGGTCGGCCTCGAACCCGGCGTCGCGGAGCATGCCGACGACCATCTCGCCGCACTCGCGGACGCCCAACCGCTGCGCGCTAACGCTCGGCTGCGCGGCGAGCCGCTTCAACTCGCCGATGGTCTCCTCGAGGTGGTCGTCGATGTGTTTCTGGGTTGCGTTGTCCATTGCTGTTCCGAGCGCCCTTTCTAAGCCTTCTGTCGTTGCTGCCGGCGCTTCTCCGCGCGGGTCTCATGGACGACCGGCCAGACAGACTCGGCCTCGCAGTCCTCGCCGTCGGCTAGGTCCCGGAGATCGGTGATGTAGACCTCGCGGGCCGGCTCCCCGGTCGATTGAACGCCATTCGTGTGCATCCAGCTGTGGACGGCGCGGTGGGCGTCGGCGATGTCCTTGTGTGGGCCTTTGTAGACCGCGACCGCGCACCGGCCGCCGGGCAGTTCGTCCGCCCGCACCCGCTCGTTGCCCTCGACCTCCACGTCCACCGGATAGCCCACTTGGACATCGACGAGCAAGCTGCCCACCTCGTAGTACACGCCGATGCCGGGCCCTTTAGGGGTCACGCCGACAGAATCGAGGTAGTCGGCGGTCTCCTGCAGGAGCTGAGCGACCTTTGGAGTGACCTTGTCGATGGTCGTCTTGGCGCGTATCGCCGCGATCTTCTGGGATTTGAACTCGCGTATCTGGATGCCGAAATCCATGACTCTACCCTCCGGTCGCAACTCCTCTCAGTGTACAGTCCTTCCGCCTCGCGCACTCTGGATTCCCGCGTTCGCGGGAATGACGGGAGGGGGATGCGCTCTGGAATGCGAGACCTACCCTCCGCCTCCCGATGCGCCCTCGACGATGCCCGGCGCGGTCATGCGCGCGGGATCGAGGAGGTCTTGCAGCTGTTCGTCGGTCAGTCCGGCCTCGGCCTTCGCGAGCTCGCGGATAGTGACGCCCTGGGCCGCGGCCGCCTTTGCAATGGCAGTCGCTTTGTCGTAGCCGATGACCGGAGTGAGCCCTGTCGCCATCATCAGCCCCTGCTCGACCATGTCCGGCCCCTTGCTCGTCGCTTCGATGCCGCGCAGGCACTGGACCACGAAGTTCTCCGTGGCCGACGCGAGCAACGTGACGGCCTGATGCAGGTTGTGGGCGGCGATGGGCCAGTAAGTATTGAGCTCCAGGTAGCCGCCCTGGGCCGCGGCGGCGACGGCGGCGTCATTGCCGATGACCTGGCAGACCACCTGTACGACCGACTCCGGAATCACCGGGTTGACCTTGCCCGGCATGATGGACGAGCCTGGCTGGACCGTCGGCAGATCGAGCTCCGCAAGCCCGGCGCGCGGGCCGGACGACAGCCAGCGCAGGTCGTTCGCGATCTTCTGCAGGGAGACCGCGGCCCCTCGGACGGCGCCGCTGGCCGCGAGCATCGTGTCCTGTGTGCCTTGCGCTTGGAAGTGGTGCTCCGTCTCCCTGACCGGCAGGCCCAACTCGTCGGACAGGAAGGCGCAGGTCCGAGCCGCAAACTCCTCGTGGGCGTTGATCCCGGTGCCGACGGCCGTTCCGCCGAGCGCGACCTCGCAGAGCGCGTCCGCGTGCGGCTGCAGCCGGCCTATCGCGAGCTCCATCTGGCTCGCGTATCCGGCGAACTCCTGCCCGAGCCGGATCGGGGTTGCGTCTTGGAGGTGTGTGCGGCCCGTCTTGATGATGTCCCAGAACTCCTCGGACTTGGCGGCGAGAGCTTCTCGCGCCATCTCCAGCGCGGGAACCAGCTCATCCCGCAGGGCCCGCGCGGCGGTCAAGTGGCTGGCGGTGGGGATGACGTCGTTGGACGACTGCGCCATGTTGACGTGGTCGTTGGGATGGACATTGACGCCGGGCGCGAGCTCGCGCGCTCGTTTGGCGATGACCTCGTTGGCGTTGGTGTTCGTCGAGGTGCCCGACCCGGTCTGGAAGAGGTCGACGACGAAATGCTCGTCCCATGCGCTATCGACTACCTCCCCGGCCGCTGCGCTGATGGCGTCGGCGACCTCCTTGTCCAGCAGGCCGAGGCTTGCGTTCGTATGGGCCGCGGCGCGCTTGATCCGTCCGAGCATGTGAATGAAGTCGGCGGGGTAGCGCATGTCGCTTATGGGGAAGTTGAGAACGGCCCGCTGGGTGGATGCTCCCCAGTACGCGTCCGCGGGCACTTCCATCTCCCCCATGGTGTCTTTCTCTATCCGGCTGGCCTGTTTCTCAGTCATCTGGGCGTTGGGCTCCTGCAACGGTGATAGGCGGCGTCCGCCAGTCCGTCATGTTATCGCCGTAGCGGCGCGGCTGCCAGGGCAGGGCGCCCTACAACCCCCGAAAAGGGGGGGCATAACCTGTTCCCTGGCAACTGTTCAGAACTGGAGGGGTTGGGGGGGCTGTGGGCGTATGACACTTGCCCCTTCCCCCAACGCCCCCTCCCCCTTACCATGATTCGCATGGCCCTGCCGAAAGCTCATCTCCTCCCCCACGCACACGAGACGCCTGAAGCTGGCGCAGGACCGGAAAAGGCCGCCGAAAACGTCAACCCATGGATTCTGAACACTAAAGCCCCTCCACCCGTCTATCACCCCGTGGATCAAGAATCCAACACCTCCCGCGGATGGATTCTTGAATGGATTCTTGGCAAAGCCACCCCACAAGAGTGAGGGGCAGGGGGGTAGAACGGGAAGAAGGGCTCATCAACTCTGAACAGTTACGTTCCCTACGTTGGGTTACGGGCGGTAGGTTACGATAGTAGAATCGTTGGGAATCTGCCCCGGCGCCCTGTCGCCGCCTGGACTACACAATATGTCTGAACGCTCCACCTCTTGGCAGGCGCTCTACGTGGTGCTGATGTCCGCCCTCATCTGGGGGCTAGCTCTGCTGGCCGCCTGGTTCGCCGACCAAACAGGCTCGTCGTTGGGCCATGGACCGCTCCCTAGTGGACTCAGCCCTCGCAACGCCTACATCGCAACCCTCATTACCGTAGGCCTCGGCGCGGGGACTGGCGGCGCGATGCTCATCGGCGTTCGGCAAGCCAAGTACTTCACCCGGCGATTTGCCTGGCTGCTGTACCTGTTCGTCGCCGCTCCGATGCTGGTCCTATTGGTCACGCCGATGCAGCGGTTCGGGTCCCCGCCCTTCCTGGGCCTTCCTGAATTCTTGATGGGTCCGCCGGCCCGCATGGTGCTGGCGGCCTCCCTGGGCGCACTTTTCATCGGCGCCCTCGACCTGCGGCGGCTCTTCCCGGGCTGGGTGAATGAGCCGGCGATAAGGACGCAACCCGCCCGCGTCAGCGGGACCGGAGTCCGCGGCCTGCCTGGTCGGTTCACCCCGAACGCTTGGCGGGCGCTTTCATTTATGCAGGAAGAGGCCCAACGCTTCGAGCATTCCCACATGGGCACCGAGCACCTTCTCCTTGGCCTGCTGCGCGACCCCCGATCGCACTCTGCACGTGTAATCATCAATCTCCGTGGGGACCCGGCGTCGATGAAGCGGGAGATCGAAAACTCCATCAGCAGACGGGGGACGCTTCTCACGGGCGGATCGGGCATGACCCGCCGCTGCCAGCAAGTCATCGAGCAGGCCGCGCGCGTCGCTCGCACCTCCGGCCAGCGCGTCGTTGGCACGGGGCATCTGTTGCAAGCGCTCGCTGAACGGCCGGAGGATATGGCCAGCCAGCTACTGGAGAACGCCGGCGTCACGGTCGACCGGATTATCGGCGAGCTGCGTCAGCTTGGCCCGGAGTCGGAGTAGCGCGCTCGCGCCGGCGCTGGCGCATAATGTCCCGGGGGCCGGTAGCTCAGTTGGTTAGAGCGGGCGACTCATAATCGCCTGGTCGCGGGTTCAAGTCCTGCCCGGCCCACCATTCCCGTCCTGATGGGCTGGATTGTGAAATGGTCTGCCTCAACGACCCTGGAGCCGTAGCGGACGCTGTCCTACTGGCGGAGTATATGGCCGAGGGCCAGTGGCGGCCGCAGGCTAGGAATCGCCCACCGCTACCACCGACTCCGCCGGCCGCGAACCAACTGGAAGGTCCAACAGTTCTGGCTGATGTTGAACGAAGACCGCGCCGCGTCTGCCACGACACCGCGCGGCCTCCCCAGGGATCTCGGGTGAGGGCGTGCTATACTCGTGGCCGTCGGCCTGGCGAGGCGGAAGCAGCATTCAATTGACACCGCGCACGCTGTCTGGTACGAATTCGTCGCGTACTTCTCGAATGAGTGTGATACTCGGCAGGCCTGTCCAACATTGGTGGGAAAATCGCAGGGAGGAGCCATATAGTCGAGCGGACTGCGCCATTTAACCGGCTCCCTCGATTCGCGAGTTGGGTTTGCTCTTGCCTGGATTCGCCGCTCAAAGGGCGCACCGAGCGCATGGCCGCCGGCAACCCGGATGCAAGCGGAGAACCCACGCCCGGGATGTGAGATGGAAACAATTGGGTTGATAGGACTCGGAAACGTAGGCTCCGCCATGGCCGAACGCATCCTGCTGGCGGAATATCCGTTGACTGTATACGACCAGCGAGCGGAGGCAGTCGATTCGATAGTAAAGGCTGGGGCGACCTCCGCCGCCTCGCCGGCGGAGGTCGCTCGGGCAAGCGACATCATTCTCACTTCACTCCCGGGACCAGCCGAGGTGGAGGAGGTAGCTCTGGGCCCGGAGGGCATCATCCACGGGATACGCCCGGGCTCCCTGTACGTTGACCACACTACGAGCCGCGCATCTCTGATTCAGCACATCCACGCCCGGTTCAAAGCGTTAGACGCCGAAGTGCTGGACGCCCCCATCAGCGGAGGACGCCTGGAACTGTTGCAAGGGAAGCAGGAGTTCACGGTGGGAGGCTCACGCGAGGCGCTGGACCGCGCAACCCCGGTTCTCGAGGCCTATGGGGACCAGATTAGGTACGCCGGGGAAATCGGCGCTGGAACCATCTGCAAGCTGGTCCACAACATGCTCATGCGCGACTTGGTGCAGATCATTGCTGAGGGGATGACGTTGGGCGTCAAGGCGGGAGTCGACGCCGAGGTGGTATGGGAAGGCATCCGGCGAGGACTGTTCGGCAAAATGATGGTCCTCCACAACAGCATGCCCCGGACGTCCTTCAGGGGCGTCTACGAGCCGACCACCTACACAATGGCCCTCTCCCGGAAAGATATCGGCCTGGCTACTGAGATTGGTCGAGATTTCAATGTTCCCATGCCAGTGTCCAACTTGGTGGAGCAGATCTGCATCCAGGCGATGAACCGAGGCTGGGGACAGCGGGACAGTGGTGTGATATTTGCTATTCAAGAGGAAGTGGCGGGAGTCGAAGTCAGAGCCCCCGACATCGACCTCGAAAAGGCTGCGCGATACATTTCCATCCATCCTGATGCCTAACAGGGATAGCCTGAAACAGCTGTTCAAGACGCATGCGGTGAGCGCGAATTAACACCGGGCAGAAAAAAGGGAGGTTCCGATGGCGAAGAACGGCTTTAAAGTCTTTGACAGCGACCTGCACATCATGGAGCCGGTGGACCTGTGGCAGAAGTACATGGATTCCCGGTACTTGGACCAGGCCCCGAGAGGTCTCAACCGCCATACTACGGACCTCTCGATGGTCCATCCCGATGGCCGGGCGTGGGGCATCGCGCCTGACTTCGTCGCAGCTCCTCGCACCGGGACCACGCTGGCCGAGAGGAAGGACAACGAACGCTATGGTCCTTTTGCGGCTCGAGGGTGGTCAGCGGAAGCGCAGATCGACGCAATGGACGCCGAGGGCGTTGACGTCGCCGTCATCTATCCAACTAGAGGCCTTCACGCAGTGGACGAGCCGGACATGGACCCCGGCTTGGCGGCGGCCGTGGCCCGAGCCTATAACGACTGGCTCTACGACTTCTGTCAGCTAGACCCCAGCCGATTGCTAGGCTCGGGGATGATTTCAGCGTTCGATGTCAATGACGCCGTTGCCGAGGCCCGCCGTGCGGTGTTGGAGTTGGGCTTTCGAGGAGTCTTCCTGCGTCCAAACATCGTGAACGGCCTCAACTGGCACGACCTCTATTACGAGCCCCTCTGGTCGACCCTGGAAGAATTGAATGTCCCCTTGGGCTTCCACGAGGGCATCGGCACCAGCCTTCCGGAATCAGGCTCCATCTTTGGGTCGAATTTCATGTTGCGCCACACCTTCTGTCATTCGGGAGAGCAGATGCTAGCTACGGCAAGCTTCTGCGGCGGCGGCATATTCGAGCGGCACCCGAACCTGAGAGTGGCCTTCCTCGAAGGGAATTGCAGTTGGCTTCCCTTCCTCCTCTATCGATTGGATGAGCATTGGGAATGGCGGGGCGAGATTGATGCGCCAGACCTGAAGATGGCGCCCAGCGAGTACTTCAAGCGTCAAGGCTACGCTTCGGCGGAGGCCGACGAGGAGCCTGTGAAGTACGTAGTGGACGACATAGGGAGCGCCAACATCCTGTTCTCCACGGACTTCCCCCATAGCGACTCCAAGTTCCCGAACTCGGTCGAGCGATTCTTGGAGCTCGACATAAGCGACGAGGCCAAGCGGAAGATTCTGTGGGACAACTGCATCGACCTCTATCACTTGGAGTAACGGGCGCACTGCCTAGGGCGGGCCGGCTGCTCTCGCCCATGGCAAGGAAAGGGCCGAGTCGAGCAGCGCAGGGTCTGGAATGCGTCCATTGGAGATAGCATGAGAAAGTCAAAGTGGTCTCTGTACGGAATCTTGGTCCCGATGGCTCTCCTCGCAATCGGCGTGTCCGGCTGCGGAAGCGATGAGGAATCGGTGTTGCGTTACGCGGCGCCGAGTTTCGGCGTTGAGCGTATGGACCCCTCACAGGGGTTCACCGGCGCCATCACTACGGGGCCCCTCATCGACTGGCTAACCGTCTTTTCGTCGAATGGCGAGCTCGAGCCCGGCCTGGCGTTGAGCTGGGAGCAGGCCGACGACGGCTTGTCTTGGACCTTCAAGCTTCGTGAGGGTGTGGAGTTCCACGACGGCGAAGAGATGACCGCCGAGGATGTCCGCTTCAGCCTGATGGATGGCTTCACACGAGAGGGCTCCACCAGCGCGAACATCAATCGGTTCCGAAAGAACCTCAAAGAGGTCGAGGTCGTGGATGACTACACTGCGCGCATCCACACGAACGGTCCCTGGGTCACCTTGCCCTTCGACTTGAGCACGTTTGCAGGGATCGAGGGTGTGGTGTTGCCTTCCCACTACATCCAGGAAGTGGGCTGGGACGGCTACGAGGACAGTCCGATCGGTACGGGCCCGTGGACATTCGTTCGCTTCGAGACGGGAAACATCATCGAATTCGAGGCCAACGACGATTACTGGAACGGCAGACCTCAATTCGACAGACTGGAAGTACTGCTGGTTCCCGAGGGGTCAACCCGAAGAGCCATGCTGGAGGCCGGAGAGGTCGACATCGCCGACATTGCGCTGGACGAGGCTTCGGACTTGGAGCGTGCGGGATTTACCGTTGCTGAGTACCCGATCAGGGCCACGGTCCGAATCAATCTGTGGGGGACATATGAAGAGGGGTGGAGTCCCTACTACGACGAGCCCGTCCCCACGGCGAGCAAAGAGGTCCGTCAAGCTTTGAACCTGGCCATCAACCGGCAGGAGATGGTGGATACCCTCTTTACTGGGCGGGGAGAGCCGGCAGCTATCACCATGGGTTCCCACTCCATTGGCTACCAGGAACTCAAGCCGTATCCGTTCGACCCCGACCGAGCCAAGGAGCTCCTCGCCGAGGCCGGGTACCCGAATGGGTTCGACATGGCGATATTCTCCTACGGCGCTGGTCCGTTCCCTTCGTACCAGCAGGTATCCGAGGCTGCTGTAAGCTACTGGCAGCAGATCGGCGTGAACGTGGAAATCATCCCCACGGACCTGGGCGTCATGCGTCCCAAGTACTTTGGAGAGTTGCCTCAGGATGAGTCCATCATTGGGAACGCTGGCGTAATTGGCCTGCCTACGGGCCTCAACGGCCTGAACGACCTGAACATCTGGTGGAACATCAAGGGCGGCAATATGAAATTGGCCGGCACAACTGCGCATGAGGCAACTATTGCGGCGGAGGCGGCCACGAACCTAGACGACTTGGTGGGGCACGTGCAGAGGGCCTTCCGTATCCTGTATGACGATTACCGGAACGTGCCTATCGCACACACGCCGGGAAGCTTGTGGGCTTATGGCAACAATCTGGGGTCGGTAGACCCACAGCCGTCTCTGTCGTCGGCGATTCAGACCAGTTTGTGGAGGGCGGAGCCGGCAGAGAAGTAACGCTTGGACTGGACCGGCCCGCATGAGTGCGGGCCGGTCCGGGTCTGAGCAGTCCTGCCGCGATCCTTTATCAAACTATCTATCGGGCTTGAGACAGGAGCCTGGAGAAAGAACTCAGGGGCCACCTATGTCAGAGCAACACAAAGAACTCATACGGCGCTTCTATGGGGAACTGGAGAACGACCTCAAGCTGGACGTGGCTGATGAGCTGCTCCACCCGGACTTCAAGGACGTATACAACACAGTCTCGCCCTTTCCCGTCGTCGGCATCCAGGGAATCAAGGACTTGGCTGTGTGGTTGCATGACGCCAGGAACAGCGAAATCGTTATCGAGGACATGATCGCCGAAGGGGACCTCGTGATGGCGCGGATCACGAGCCGCCCACGCGGCCCGGAAGGCGGCGCAGGCGACGAAAGCAACGCGGTGCATGGCGTAGAGATTTTCCGGGTCGAGGGCGGCAAACTCAGGGAGCGGTGGGTCTTTATCGACCTGTTGCCGGTGCTCCGGAACCAAGGCGCCCTACCTCCGCAATACGGCTAAGGGACTTGGTCGATCGCAGCTGTACGCCTAGTCGCTATGACGTTCCGGATGCGCTCGTGGCATTCGGCCTAACCAGATGGAGGCGAGAGCATGAACGTACTCGCGATAGGCGCGGGGCTGGTGGGTTGCAACTTTGCTAGGGAGATGCAGGAACGCGGGCACCAGGTGGTGCTGTACGACCTGATCCCCAATGAGCAGTACATACGGAACGTAGCGGGCGACGTCCCTGTCGTACGCGGCAACATGCAGGACCTCTCGGCCCTCGTCGAGACGATGCAGGACCACAAGATCGAAACCGTGTTTCACTCCGCGTTCCTCATCGGACGGCCGCTCGTGGCCCGCCCCTACGACGGTGTGCGAACGAACGTGAACGGCGCACTAGCCGTTATCGAGGCCATCCGGCTCACCGGCGCACGTCGGCTGATCTTCGCCGGGACCTTCGGCGTATACGATTTTGACTCAGATCCCCAAAGCCCCATTACCGAGAACTTCCCGGTGAAGGGTGGACACTTCTACCTTTCCAGCAAGCTCGCAAGCGAGGAGTTGATCAGCGCCTTCGCAAACTGGTACAAGATCGAGTTCGCCACGGTCCGCTTCGCTCAGATATATGGCTACGGCCACTATGCCGCCGGCGACCTAGCAGGGCCGGCCATGCATCAGGTGCTCTCCGACGCGCTGGCGGGTAGTCAGGTGAAGATCGACCCCGGGGTGCTCAGCTACAACGACTACATCTACGCCAAAGACGTGGGCCACGGAGTGGCCTTGGCGTGCGAGATGCCGCTGAATCACAGGCTCTATCACCTTGGCTCCGGCGCTTTGAGCAGCCCGGACGACGTGGCTAACGCTATCCGGGAGGTGGCCCCGGGTTCGGCGGTGGAGGTGCTCGAGGAACCGGTCGTGGGCCCGTTCTGGCGCCATGAGCAGATACTAGACCTGACGCGAGTGCGCGACGAGTTGGGATATGAGCCCCGGTACAATCTGGTGACGGGGGTCCGCGAGTTCGCTGACGACCTGAAACGTCACGGCTAGCGGCGACGGCCCCGCGAGTGCTTTTCGCGATTCTCTAATACGCTGATCAGTGGAGGCGCCATGCAAACGGTAGGCTTTATCGGCCTGGGCAGGATGGGTGGCCCGGTGGCGACGCGGATTCAGAACGCCGGGTTTCCCATGGTGGTGTTCGACCTCAACGAGGCTGCAACTCGGCCGTTCCTAGAGCGTGGCGCCCGGTTAGCGTCATCGGCTGCGGAGGTGGCCAAGCTAGCCGACGTGACCTTTACCGCGGTGCCCATGCCACGGGACGTAGAAGCGGTGGCCATTGGGCCGGATGGGATTCTCGATGGCATTCGGGAAGATGGCGTTTACGTGGACATCTCCACCAGCAGCCCCCTGCTTTTCAAGAAGCTGGAGCCCCACTTTCGGCAGAAGAAAGCATGGATTATGGACGCTCCCGTGGGCGCCGGGCAGCCGGGGTTTGAACCTGGCGTACACGAAATCATGGTGGGCGGCGAGCGGGCCGTCTACGAACGGATTACGCCCGTCCTTGCAGCCTACGGCGACCAGATCATCTATGCGGGGGAGCTGGGGTCCGGGGCCGTATGCAAGCTCATGCACCAGATGATTGGGTGCGGGGTCTCGCAGGCCGTCGCAGAGGGCATGACCTTGGGTGCGAAGGCGGGGGTCCGGCCGGAGGTGGTGTGGGAAGCAGTGCGCCGCGGCCTGGTGGGGCGGATGCATATCATGCACGAGCAAATGCCCCTGCAGGTCTTTCCGGGACGCTACGAGCCCGCGTTGTTCACCCTTGCCTTGCTGCGGAAGGACTTGGGTCTGGCGACGGAGCTCGGTCGGCATCTCAACGTGCCGCTGCCCCTGTCGAGCTTGGTCGAGCAGATCGCCATTCAAGCCATCAACCGCGGATTCGAGAACGGGTCGGGGTACACGGTCACGTTCCAGCTCCAGGAAGAGGCTGCGGGAGTCAGTCTCCGCGCCTCCGTGGACGCGGAGAAGGCTGCCCGTTACATTAGCACCCACGGAGACGCGGAGATTTCGTGACTCCTTTGGCGAGTAGACGGGGGGATGGTCCGTCGGGTAGGTCCCCTCCGGCAAAAGGCGGCGGAGTAGGGAGAGAGAATGGCTGAGAAGGCGGCTGTCGCCGAGCTGCTGCAGGGCGCTTACGACATGCACATCCACTCGTCGCCGGACGTCGCTGATCGCAAGACCGACGACGTGTTGCTGGCCGAGCGCGCTCTAAGCGCCGGCATTGCTGGCTTCGTGCTGAAGTCGCACTACGCGCCCACCGCCGATCGCGCCACCCATCTACGGCATCGCTTCCCCGAGCTCAGGGCGTACGGAGGCATAGCCCTCAACAACTCGGTAGGAGGGATGAACCCGGTAGCCGTGGAGGTGGCCGGGCGGCTCGGGGCCCGGGTTGTTTGGCTTCCTACCGTGGATGCCGCGAATGAGCGCAGCCACATCACCGATCCCTTGGACCCGCGCTTGAACATAATGCGCGCCATGAACGAGAAGGGGATCCCCGACCCGGGTATCTCCGTCATTGATTCCGACGGCAAGGTGACGGAGGAAACCCGCCATTGCTTGGAAGTCATCGCTCAGTTCGACATGGTGCTGGCGACCGGCCACGTGAGCGTTCCGGAGATGATGGCCGTGGCCAAAGCGGCGACGGAGGCGAAGGTTGATCGTATCGTCATCACACATCCGGAAGCGCCCATGCTCAATCTCAGTCCAGAGGACGAGAAGGAGCTTCTTCAATACAACGTGTTCTTTGAGCGTTGCGCCCTGTACTGTGTCATGGAGCGAGTCTCTTGGGACGCCATGTTCAATCGCATTCGGCTGCTTGGCGCGTCTCGCACCATCATGTCGACCGACCTTGGACAACCCCAGAATCCCTTCCAAGAGGAGGGAGTGGGCATTTACGTAGAGCATCTGCTGGACGATGGATTCTCCCCGTCGGACATCGAAGTCATGTGCCAAAAGAACCCGCTCGACATGCTTCAGACGTAGCAGCCGAGAGGAAGCGGCCTGGTAGGGGCTGTTCTTGTCGCGGCTGTGCGGCGGATTCGAAGAGCTGGACCCCGGAGGCATTTCCTGTAAGAGCGAGGATCGGGCGAACGAGATGGCGGAACCTGAACGCGTTGGCACTGTGACTAAGGACACCCCTCTGCTCGAGGTGCGGGACCTCCGTACCTATATCTATACGCAGTGGGGCGTCATCAAGGCAGTGGACGGTGTGTCCTTTACGCTCCGGGAGAATGAGACCCTGGGACTGGTCGGAGAGTCGGGATCGGGCAAGAGCATGACTTGCCTCTCCCTCTTGCGGCTGCCGCCTCGGCCGACCGGGCGCGTCGTTGGCGGAGAGGTCCTATACCAGGGCCGTGACCTTCTGTTGCTCTCCGAAGAAGAGATGCGGCAGTATCGGGGCAGGCACATCTCCATGATCCTCCAGGACCCGCTGTCGTCCTTGAACCCTGTATTTTCGATTGGCACGCAGGTTGCCGAGCCCCTTCAGGTGCATCGACTGGCTCCTGAGAGTGGGATAAAGCAGCGCGTCGTGGAGCTGCTGAGGATGGTCCGGATCCCCACTCCAGAGAACCGAGTCAGGGACTATCCGCACCAGTTCAGCGGCGGGATGAGGCAGCGAGTCGCGGGAGCCATTGCCATGGGCTCGGAGCCGCGGCTGCTGATCGCCGACGAGCCAACGACGTCGCTCGACGTGACAATCCAAGTGCAGTACCTCAACCTGCTCAAGGAAACGCAGCGGCAATCCAAGCTCGCCATCATCTTTGTGTCCCACGACATGGGGACCATTGGCAGGATGTGCGACCGAGTCGCCGTGATGTACGCGGGACGGGTCGTGGAGGAAGCGCCGGTGGAACAGTTGTTCGACAACCCAGCGCACCCGTACTCCGAGGCGCTCGTCAGTTCCCTGCCCAGTACGCAGGCAATGGGAGACCGGCTGCCCCAGATACAGGGCGATCCTCCCGACATGCACAACCTCCCGCCGGGCTGCGCCTTTGCTCAGCGGTGCCCCAAGGTGATGGGCATCTGCCATGAACAGTACCCGCCGATAGTGGCTGTCGACTCGCCGGAACATACGACTGCGTGCTGGCTTCACGTGGCGCATCCGGCGCCCTCCGCTGCGGCGGCGGCAGAGGCTGGTCCTGGGGGCGCGCGCGAGGAAGAATCCTGAGAGCGCTAGCGGGCATGGCGCACGGACAATCGGTCGCTAGAAGGCGCCGCTCCCTCCGCCTGGGTGAGGCGCGAGTGCAGTGATAGGAGTGTCTGCATGACTCGAATACTCCTGCAGGGCGAAGGGGTGATGAAGCATTTCAAAGTCACCAAGGCGCCCCTCTTTGGAGGACCTGCAGCCTGGATTAAGGCGGTTGACGGGGTCGACTTCACGGTCAGCGAGCACCAGACGCTGAGCGTCGTCGGAGAATCCGGCTCCGGCAAGACGACTCTGGCGAAGTTGGTCCTACGGCTGGAGCGCCCCACGGCTGGGGTGATTTCCTACGAGGACAAGGACCTGGCCTATCTGCGAGGAGGAGAGTTCCGAGAATACCGGCGCAACGTGCAGGCTGTATTCCAGGACCCTTTCAGTTCCCTGAGCCCTAGGATGTTGGTTCACAGCATCGTCAGCGAACCATTGGAGATCCAGGGTCTGATGTCCAAGTCGGAGATCAAAGACCGGGTCGCGGAGGTGCTTCAGCAGGTAGGCCTCAGCGCTCGCTTTGGGGAACGACATCCCCACGAGCTCAGCGGAGGTCAGCGTCAGCGCGTTGCGCTCGCTAGGGCTATCGGGACGAGCCCGAAGCATATCGTGCTGGATGAGCCGGTCGCCGCACTGGATGTCTCCATCCGAAACCAGATTGTGAATCTGCTCAAGGACCTGCAGGAACAATTTGGAATCAGCTACTTGATGATTAGCCACGACCTTACGACGGTCCGCCATCTGAGCCACGACGTCGTGGTGATGTATGCCGGGAAGGTCATGGAGCGCGCAGACGCCAAGGACTTGTTTACGGAGCCGTTGCATCCGTATACCCGAGCTCTCCTCTCCGCGGCGGTGCCGCCGAAGAGAGGGGAGAAGAGGGAGGAGATTGTCCTGAGCGGAGAAGTCCCCAATCCGCTCAATCCTCCAAGCGGCTGCCGGTTTCACCCACGTTGCCCGAATGTGATGCCAAAGTGCTCTCAGGCAGAGCCTCGTCTGAAGGAGGTAGCTCCGGGGCGCAAGGCCGCCTGCTTTCTATACTCTGACGACTCGGTTTGAGGGGGGAGCCCGCATGGAGGGAATCGCCGACGATAGCGCTAATGCGTGCTATACTGCGGCAGCGGTTCGGCGAATGACTGCGACATACGGAGGGCGTCGGCATGGCTAAAAACGGGTTTCGCATCCTGGACAGCGATATGCACATTATGGAGCCTCCCGACCTATGGCAGCGGTACACTGATGCTCCCTTCCGCCACAGGGCGCCGGTGGGTCTCGTGGAAAACGTCCGCGACCTAAGGATGATTGGTCCTGAAGGTGAGCCATGGGGTCGTCCGCCGCTCAATCCGGCCGATGCGAGGGAGGGAGCAGGGCGAGGCCCGGGGCGCAAGTTCGCCGCGGACTACGTCCGCTACCGGTCGCACCACGATCGGGGCTGGACCCCTGAGGTCCAGATCGAAGCCATGGACGCCGAGGGCATCGATGTGGCGGTGCTGTATCCCACTAGGGGGCTGCACACCCTTGCCCGGTCCGATCTCGACGCGCCCTTCGCCGCTGCTCTAGCGCGGGCGTACAACGACTGGCTCTACGAGTTCTGCCAGCTAGACCCTGACCGGCTCGTCGGTGTCGGCATGATATCCCCGTTCAACGTGGACGACGCCGTCTCGGAGACTCACCGGGTGGTGCAGGAGTTGGGCTTCCGCGGCGTGTTCGTTCGGGCTAACGTGGTCAGCGGACGTAACTGGCACGACCCCTACTACGACCCGCTGTGGTCAACCCTGGAAGAGCTGGATGTCCCCGTGGGGTTCCACGAGTCCGCCACCTCGGCGGTCTCGCAAGTGGGCGACCAGTTCGAGCCGGACTTCATGTTGCGCCACGCCTTCTCCCACTCGGTGGAGCAGATGCTTGCCTTGGGCGCCGTTTGCGCCGGCGGCGTCTTGGAACGCCACCCTCGGCTGCGGGCAGCCTTCTTGGAAGGCAACTGCAGCTGGCTCCCGTGGCTGCTCTGGCGCCTGGACGAGCACTGGGAGATGTTCGGAGATGTCTGGTCTCCCGATCTGAAGATGCTCCCCAGCGAGTACTTCAAGCGGCAAGGCTACGTGTCGGTGGACTCCGACGAGCACACGGTGAGATACGCCATCGACTACATCGGCAATGAGAACATCATTTTCTCTACCGACTTTCCGCACATCGACGCCAAGTTCCCCGACAGCTCCGAAGTCTTTCTGAACTTGCCCATCACGGACGAAGACAAACGGAAGATACTGTGGGATAACTGCGCTGTGTTCTATGGGACTACCGTCAAGGTATGACAACTAGGCAGATAAAGGGTGAGGTTATGAATAAGTTCCGAATCGGTCCGGATGTCATACTCAAAGTGACGGTTCTTCTCGTCGCATTAATGGTAGTGGGATTGGCGGGTTGTAGTAGCGACGATCCCACCCCGACGCCAACTTCGCCCCCGGCGGCGGAGAGCCCCACGGCTACTCCTGTGCCTCCGGCGGCGCCCACGGCCACTCCCACGAATACGCCTGTGCCGGAACCCACCATTCTGCGGTACGCCTCGGAGGAGTTCGGGTCTGAGACGCTGGACCCCACGCTGCCGCAGCCGACCACCAACGCGGGTTTCGCGGGGCCGCTCTGGGACTGGCTTACTTACTTCGTTCCGGGCGAGGGGCTGAAGGCCGGCTTTGCGACGAGTTGGGCGCAGTCCGAGGACGGTCTGTCCTGGACGTTTGAGCTGGAAGAAGACGCGACGTTCCACGACGGGTCCCAGGTAACCGCCAGCGATGTTCGGTTCACGCTCATGGAGGCCTTCAGGCGAGAGGAGGCCAGGACCTCGCGAGTCGAACAGTTCAAGAAGGCCATCAAGGACGTTGAGGTGATCGATTCCCACACGGTGCGGGTGATCACGAACACGCCGGCCCCAACGTTCCCCTTCGACGTGTCCCAGCAGCCCGGTATTGAAGGAATCATCCTTCCTGAGGCCTACATCAAGAGCGTTGGGTGGGATGAGTTCGCCCTCAAGCCCATCGGCTCGGGGCCATGGAAGTTCGTTAGGCACGAGACGGGCAACCTCATTGAATTCGAAGCCCATGAGGGTTTCCGGAACCCTCCGCAGTTCGATCAGCTCCACGTCTTCTTGGTCCCAGAGGAGTCGAGTCGGATTGCCATGCTGGAGGCGGGCGAAGCGGACATCGCGAAGATATCCGTCGACAAGATCGAGAGCATGCGGAGCGCCGGGTTCACGATACTCGAGAATCCCGAACCGACGACGGTCGCCGTTCTCTTCTTCGCTACGTACCAAGACACTGCCGGGCCGGCGGGCAAACTGAAGGTAAGACAAGCCCTGAACCTCGCTATCAACCGTCAGGAGATCATTGACAGCCTGTACCAAGGCAATGGCGTGCCGGCTGCGCTTTTCCCAACTACTCCTCAGCGGCTGGGATTCCCCGATGACCTAGAGCCTTATCCCTTCGACCCAGAGAGAGCGAAGCAGCTGCTGGCGGAGACCGGGGACGAGGGCTTCCCCATCACTATTTTCTCAAGTCAGGGTGAGAGCTCGACCAATCTGGCCCAGGCCGTCGCCAGCTACTGGAGTGCGATTGGCGTCAACGCCACGGTTGAGCCCATCGACATCGGCGTGCTGCGGCCCAAGTACGTTGGCGAGAGTCAGTCTCCGGACATATTCGGCCAAGGGTGGGCCATCGGAGTGACGTCCCGGCTGAACGGCGCTCAGGACTTGGTGCCTTGGTGGGGGAAGGTCTACAAGATCTCCAGCTTGCCGACAACATCGACGAATTGGCCCTCGCGGCCAATGCCGCCCCAACTCAGGCGGAGATGGAGGAGTTGACGAAGGAGGCGTACCGCGTCCTCCATGCCGACTACCGCGCTGCCCCCATCGCGTACGTCGCGGATACCGTCTGGGCGTACGGTAATGATCTTGGGTCCGTGGCCATTGACAATCCTACGTTCCGACTGCTCCAGCCCAGCTTGGAGACGGCGGAGCCGGCGAGCTAACAGACAGACCAGGTGACCTAGATGAACCGTCCTTACCCGGTAATCGACTGTGATGGGCACATCACGGAGACTGAAGCGCAAGTGCGGAAGTACATGGATGAGCCGTACCGCAGCAGGGGCGCGAGCTTTCTCGCGGGAGGCAACTACTGGGACAGAAACCTGAGCGGCCGCATGGGCCAGGAAGCGCGTGATCCGGAGACCTGGCTGAAGGCCATGGACGAGGGAGGCATGGAGCAGGCGGTGTTGTTCGGCAGCGCCATGGCCTTCAACATCAGCCTGATATGGGAACCCGATGTAGCCATTGCAGTGGCGAAGGCGTACAACCAGTTTCTGTATGAGGAATTCCTAAGCGCCAGTCCTCGGCTGAAGGGAGTAGCTATTCTCCCCCTTCAGGACATGGACGAGGCGGTTAAGGAGTTGCGCCGGGCCGTGACGGAGCTAGGCATGAAGGGGGCGATGATTCCCGCCTGGGGACTTCACCCCCCACTGGGCAACAAGCAGTTCTTCCCGTTGTATGAAGAGGCCCAGCGGCTGAACACGGTCATCGCGGTGCATTCAGGGACTCAGGGCATCCACCATTTCGGCGCCGATAACTTCGAGCGGTTCATAGAAGTGCACACCTACTGTTTCCCCGTGGGGCTCTTCAAGCAGATGACCAGCATGATGTTCCAAGGCATCCCGGAGCGGTTTCCTGAGCTGCGGGTGGGATGGATGGAAGCCGGGTGTGGCTGGCTTCCTTACTGGATGGAACGGATGGACGAGGAGTACGAGATGCGGGGCTCTGTTGAGGCCCCGCTGCTCAAGAGACCCCCCAGCGAGTACATCCGCGACCTTCCCTGGTACTTCCACACCGAATCGGGGGAGCGCATTCTTCCGTACGTCATATCGGTGGTCGGGGAGGATTCGATCATGTATGCCTCCGACTTTCCCCATTGGGACGCCGAATACCCTGAAAGCATAGACGCCATGCTGGAGCGGGATGATCTTACCGAGCAGGCCAAGCGCAAGATCCTGGGAGAAAACGCCAAGCGACTCTATGGCCTTGACTAGGCCGGCTGACCACCGACGCCTGGTGAACTGGATTTTTGGCCGCGCCTGCCGTGGCGACCCAAGGAGGAGATTCCATGACTGAGGCTCAGAGGTTTATGGCCCCCCTGAGATGGCGGGCGAGGGTAGGGCTCGTTGTGGTCAGCGGCGCTACCGTCAGCGAGGGACGCTACAGGAGCGTGGCCCCGTCGGACGTGGGGTTCTTCACTTCCCGCCTTCTCCATAGGGGCGGTGGAATGGCGGGCCTTCTGGAAATGGAGAAACACTCGGATCGGGCGATAGAGGAGCTCGCCACGGCTAACGTCGACTCCATAGCCTATTGCTGCACGGTGAGCGGCGCGCTGCGAGGCATGAAGGGCGACCAAGAGTTCTGCCAGGAGATGGAATCAAAGTGGGGAGTCCCCATAGCCTCAACCATGCTGGCGGTGGTGGAGGCGCTGCGACATCTGGGCGTGCGAAGCGTTGTGGTGACCAGCCCGTACGTGGATAGCCATCACGACTCCGAGCGGGCGTACCTGGAGGAAGCCGGCATCTATCCGATCAAGATGCAAGGCATGAATCTGACTTCAGCGGAGGAGTATGCTGCGGTTTCCCCACAGGAAATCTACGATTTCTCACTGGAAGCGTGGGACGACGAGGCCGATGCGCTCTTCATAAGCTGTATGAATTTTGACGCTATGGCGGCGGCGCAGGCGCTGGAGGACACGCTCCGGAAGCCGGTGATCACCTCTCACTCCGCGACGCTATGGCAAGCCCTGGCGAAGGCGGGGGTCGACGACTCCATCCCCGGGTATGGCAGGCTCTTGGAGGAGCCCCGATGCCTGCCCGTGGCTTAGGATGCTCGTCAACATAGCTTCCTACCGCTCGTTGCCTGGCGGTTTTCGGACAGGGACTCAGTAGTTAATTATGGCGTGGTTCATCGCGGGCAGAGTGGTCCAAACAATAGCCACATTGTTTGTGGTCAGCATCGCGGTCTTCCTGTTGGTCCGGCTTACCGGCGATCCGGTGGACATCCTGCTGCCGATCGATGCTTCGCCTGAGCTGCGAGCCGAAACAAGAGCCCAGCTGGGTGTGGACAAGCCGCAGATTGTTCAATACGGGCGCTTCCTTGGGGATCTGGTCACCGGGGACCTTGGCACGTCCATCCGGACCCGCAGGCCCGTCACCGAGCTTATCGGTGAGCGGTTCCCCAATACGGCGCAGCTTGTGGGTCTGGCCATGCTCATCGCCTTGGCAGTCGGCGTGCCCCTCGGCGTCATGGCTGCAGTGAAGAAGGGGACTTACATAGATAAGTCTGCTCGATTGTTTTCGTTGTTGGGGCAGTCTATTCCTGCGTTTTGGGCTGCCATTGTTCTTATTCTGCTCTTTGGAGTCTACTTGGGGATTCTGCCCACTGGGCGCAAGGAGGGGCCTGAGTACATCATCCTGCCGGCGGTCACCACGGCCTTCTTCGGCTTCATGATCCCTGGCGTTGTGCGGTTGCTGCGGAGCTCCATGCTGGAAGTGTTGGATAGCGAATACGTGAAGTTGGCTCGGGTGAAGGGGCTGCCCGAGAAGGTAGTTGTGTGGAAGCACGGGCTCAAGAACGCGCTATTGCCCGTGGTGACCTTCATCGGATTCTATTTCGGCATCCTGCTGTCAGGCAGCGTGGTGGTGGAGACGGTGTTCGCCTGGCCGGGCATCGGACGCCTCGCGTTCGAGGCGGTGCTCTGGAGGGACTACCCGGTCATTCAAGGCGTGGTGTTCCTGGTGTCCTTCATTGTCTTGGTCAGCAACTTGCTGGTGGACATCCTCTATGCCTATCTCGATCCGAGGATACGGTACTCATGAAGACGCCGCAGGCCAATGCGATTGTGGGTGGTCTCCGAGACGTCGCGTTTCCGCGGCTTCGTCAATTCCTCCGCAGGGCTCCTGTCGTGCCCTTGGTGATACTGGGCTCGTTCCTGTTGATGGCTGTCTTCGCCGAGGCCATTGCTCCCCACTCCGCCACCATTGGCGTGCTGCCGGACCGGCTGCTGCCTCCCGCTTGGCAAGACGGCGGCAAGAGCACTTACCTTTTGGGCACCGATTTGCTGGGACGAGACGTGCTCAGCAGAATCATCACCGGGGCGAGAGTGTCGTTGATTGCCGCCTCTGTGACCGTGGCGCTGGGCGGCATCGTTGGCACTGTCTTGGGGCTGATCTCGGGATACTTCGGCGGGTGGGTCGATGTCCTGATTATGCGGGCTACTGATGCCGTCCTGTCGCTGCCGATCATCTTGATCGCTCTTCTCTTCGCCGTGCTGTTTGGTCCGGGACTAACAGTCGTCATCGTTGTGCTGGCTCTAGCCATGTGGGCGCGGTTTGCCCGCCTCATACGGGGAGAAGTCCTCAGTTTGAAGGAGCGAGAGTTCGTAGCGCTCGCAAAGGTCGCGGGAGGCTCCAGCACGCGTATTATCGTGAGACACATCTTCCCGAACGTCGTCAACCCCCTAGTGGTGTTGGCGACCCTCCAGCTGAGCTGGGTAATCATTCTCGAGGCCGGTCTTAGCTTCTTGGGCGCCGGCATACCCCCGCCCACGCCTTCGTGGGGGCTCATGGTGTCCGAGGGTCGGGGGTACATCAGGGACGGTTGGTGGCTATCCGTCTTCCCGGGCCTAGCCATAGTCTTGTTGGTGTTGGCCCTCAACCTGCTGGGTGACTCACTACGCGACGCCATTGACCCGCGGGAGCGGCACGTCGGATAACCCCGCCCTGCATCGCCGGACCTCTCCCTGGGCGCAATGAGCGAGAACGGCGTATAGTGCCGGCAAGAAGCAGCCGTATTTTCCAGGTGCGGGCCAGGCGTTGCTGGCCGGAGGAGGGACATGATGGCGAAGCACGGTTTTCCGGTCGTCGACTGCGACGGCCACATCATCGAGGCTGGCCCGGAGATGCTCGACTTCATGCCGGAGCCTTTCAAGTCATCCATCCGGGGAGGCCGCAACATCGACCGGCTGTTCCCCGGTCTGGACGGGATGCACATGCCGCAGACCCGGCGGTCGGGAGCGGCGGGACGCGAGCGGGTGAACGCGAGTGAGCATCGCATGGGCTCCGGAGAAGACTGGGTGGCGTTCTTGGAGCGAGCCGACATCGAGAAGGCGGTGATGTTCACAACCGCCGGGCTCGCCGTGGGCATTATCCAGAACCCGGACTACGCGGTTGCGGTATGCCAAGGGTTCAACGACTACGTTCACGCAAAGTACCGGCTCGTCAGCGACCGGTTGCATCCGATGGCGCTCATCCCGATGCAGAACGTGCCCGAAGCGGTGAAGGAGCTCCGCCGCGCCGTGGAGGACCTGGGACTGCCGGGCGCGATGTTGCCGACGCGAGGGCTGCCGGTGAACCTCGGCCACGATATGTACTGGCCTGTGTACGAGGAGGCCCAGCGCCTCGGCTGCGTGCTCGCGCTCCACGGCGGCTCGAACCTCAACCTGGGCATGGAGGGATTCATCGACAACGGAGCCTCGCACATTCTTCATCACCCGTTGCCGCTGATCATCAATTTCGTATCGTTCTTCCGTCAGGGCGCCATCGACCGCTTCCCGGACCTCAAGGTCGGGTTCATGGAAGGCGGCGCCGGCTGGCTGGCGTTCGTCCTGGACCGCATCGCGCGCGAGGACGAGTACCGGCCGCGTGATTCCAGCCTCGACGCCGAGGAGTGGGTCAAGAGCGGGCGCGTGCTGATCGGATGCGAGGGTAGCGAAGGAACGCTTGGCCACTTGGTCGAGCGTGTCGGCCCGACTCCGTTCGCGTACGCCTCCGACTATCCCCACGAGGTGGATGCGCTCAAGGCCGAGGAGGAGATCGACGAGCTTGCGCACTACCCCGGCCTGACCGACGACGACAAGGCCGCTGTGCTGGGCGGAAACGCGAAGCGTTTCTTCAACGTGTAGGCAAGTCCTCTCCCCCGTCTACGGGGGAGAGTTAGAGAGGGGGCCGCGCCCGCCTATTTTCGTTGGTTGTGGTGTGGGCAGGCCAATATGAGAGATTCCCGCGAAGAGGGGACCTCGGAGACAGCGACCTTGCAGGAGGTGACTGGTGACGCTGCTTATCAACACGGACGACGCGCGACGTGTCCTTTCGATGGACGACTGCCTCGACTACCTGGACACGGCCTATAAGGACCTCGCGAACAAGGAGGCCGTCGTTGCGCCCCCCGGGGGCCGCTGGGACGTCTGGGTCCCCGTCGGCGACGAGAAGTTCTACGTCTTCGGTTCGCTGCAGGGCGCGAGCCGCCGCCTGGGCGTGTTCGCGCTCCGATTCAAGTCCGACATCATGCACTACCCGTGGGAGGCCGACGGCCAGACGCTCGACAAGTACTGCGTCACGCCGGGCAAGTACTGCGGCCTCATCCTGCTGTTCAGCGTCTGGAACGCGGAGCTGTTGGCCATCCTGAACGACGGCCATATTCAGCACATGCGCGTCGGCGCGACGGCCGGCGTCGCGGCGAATTACATGGCCCGAGAAAACGCGCGGTCTGTCGGCATGTTCGGCTCAGGCGGGATGGCGAGAACCTATCTGGAAGCGTTCGCGAAGGTGCGCAAGATCGACTACTGCCGGGTGTACAGCCCCACGCGCGCGCACCGCGAGGCCTACGCGGCTGAGATGAGCGACAAGCTGGACATCAACGTCGTTGCGGTGGACAGCCCCGATCAGGTCACCGAGGGAGTGGATATCGTAGCGGGGTGCACCGACTCGGCGCAGCCCGTCATCTATCCGCAGTACCTCGCGCCGGGGATGCACGTGACGCCTGTCTTGCCGAAAGAGTTGCCGCCCGCATCGGTCGAGAAATTCGACGTCGTCGTGCGGCACAACGACGGCGGCGCCGAGGGGTTCTTCGTCGGAGGAGATGAGGACTACGCCGGACTGCCTGAGGGCCACTTCGATAGCTCGTACCGTGGAGTCGACCGCAGCGACGCGCCGACGCTGGCCGACTTGGTGTCCGGAAAGGTCGCCGGACGTTCGAGCGACGAGCAGCTGACTTGCTACTACAACGTGCCGGGCTCCGGACTGCAGTTCGCAGCCGTCGCATTCCGGGCCTACGAGCTGGCGAAGGCGGCAGGCATCGGCCGAGAGCTGCCGACCGAGTGGTTCCTGCAGGACGAGCGCGACTAGGGAGCCCGTCTGGCCCTATCCCCTGTCTGGCGGGAGGCAGGGAGGGGGCCGCGACGCGGCTAGCGGGCTTCGAGCCCTGCTGCGACGGGACGTCCGTAGAGCGCGCGGGCGTTTTCCGATAACACGCCTGCTCGCTCCTCGCCGGTGATCCTCGTGTTCCCGAAGATCTCCCCGAGCTCATGCTTGCAGATGTCGGCGTTGACCTCGTGCGGAAAGTCTGATGAAAAGACAAAACACTTCCCGCTGGTCAGACGCAGCGCCTCGGAGATCAGCGGCTCCGTGCCTTCGCATCCGACGAACAGCCGACCGTCGTGGATGTGGCGCAGGATGTAGTCGCTTACCCGTTCGCCGTCCTGCAGCTGCAACAGCTCCCCGCGAGGGTCGAGGTCGATGTGGGTCTCGTAGGAGCGGTCGAACCGCTCCATGCAGAGCATGAACCAGGCGACGCCGCCCTCGAGGAAGCCCCAACGCGCATTGGGGTAGCGGTCCAGGACACCGTTGAAGACGACGCCTGCGAAGGCGGTCATCAGCCCGACCGGATGGCCCATCGCGTGGACAGGCGCGTAGACGTTCAGGTGGTCGAAACCCATGCCGCTGTGCGAGCCGCCGTGGACCGCGAGGCAGCAGCCGAGCTGGTCAGCCTCCTCGTAAACGGGCCAATACTCCTTGGCGCCCAGGTGGTTCGGAAGGCCCCTGGTCGGGAGCATAGCGCCCGCCATCCCAAGCTCCTCCACCGCCCGGCGGAGCTCCAAAGCCGCCTCCTCGGGCTCCTGCATGGGTATGAGGGCAAGACCGACGAACCGGGGGCTGCTCTTGACGTATGTGTCGTACAGCCAATCGTTGTACGCCCGGCACACGGCGATGGCCCAGTCCCTGTTGACGATCCGGCCATAGGACAGTCCGCCGGTCGGGAACAGCGCCGCGCAGTCGATGCCGACCTCGTCCATGAACATCAGCCACTCCTCGACCCCGATTTTGGGGAACGAGCCGGGAGGCGTTGCGACCGGCTGAGCAGCGTGCAGGTGGTCGATGGGCGGGAAGATATTTCCGAGGCTGCTGCCTCCGGCCCGGTTCAGGAACTCCTGCGGCATGCGGTTGGCCACCGCCGCGATGTCCGTCACCAAGTGTCCGTCTCCGTCGACGACTTGCAGTTGGGTTGTCATGGCGTCCTCCTCCGATCGTATGCTAGGAACCCGTCTGTGGCCGCTTCCCTATGCCCCGTGAGGCAGAATGACCGCCTTGACCTCGCGGAAGTCGGCCATCGCGTGCAGCGCCTCGGCCGTCCCGTCGAGCGCGTAGGTCTCCGAGAGCAGCCGCTCGAACGGCGTCGAAGCCTGCCGAGTCCGCAGGAACTCCAGCGCCTGGTGGTAGTGACGCCCCTCCCCCGACCGCACGCTCACAATCGTGACCTGCTGACCGAATCCCGGCAACGAGATAGGCCCGCCCCCGCCTCCGATTGACAGGTACCGTCCTCCCGGCCGCAGGAAGCCCAGCCCTTCCGGAATGACGGATGCGGCGACGCATTGGATGGCGACGTCCGCCCCTCGCCCGGATGTCCGGTCGAGCACCCATGCGTGGCGGTCCTCCGCTTCCGGGGCCTCTGAGATGTCCAGCGTTTCGTCCGCTCCCCACGCCTCAGCGACTTCCAACCTCACCCTCGGCGCGCCGATCACCAGCACACGGCCTGCGCCTCGGTCGCGCGCCACTGCCGACGCGTAGAGGCCGACGGGTCCCGACCCCTGGACGACGACCGTATCGTGGCTCCGCAGCGCGCCGAGCCGCTCGAACCCGTGCATCACGGTCCGCAGGGCGCACGCGGCGGACGCGGCTTGGGGCGCCGTGACCTCGTCGGGGACTGGGATGATTGCCGTGCCCGGAGGAATGTAGTGGTACTCCGCGCAGCCGCCCAGCAGGTAGGGAGGCTCGTCGGCCCGCGCGCGTCCGAACCGGATGCTGTCCGAGCACAGCGTCGGCTGGTTCGCCACGGAGCAGTAGAAGCAGTGCCCGCAGAACCGGTAAGCGGAGAGGATCCGGTCGCCTTCCTGGAGAGCTCTGCCCTGAACGTCCCACCGCGCCCCGTTCATGGCGACGATGCGGCCCGACGTCTCATGCCCCGGTATGTACGGGAGCATGCGCGCAGGGCCTCCGTGCCACATATGCACGTCGGTCCCGCACAGCGTTGCGGCCTCGACTTGGACCAGCAGACCTCCCGGCTCCAAGTCGGGCATCGGGATATCCCGCACCTCGGTCGCTTCGCCGAACCCGGTCACCACGGCGGCCTTGCACGTCTCCATCAGCGTCACCTCGCTCCCTTCGTCGTTGCCGCTACTCCCCTCACCCTCTCCCTCGTCTGTGGTGGAGAGCTGGAGAGGGGCGCCCTACAGCCGGTAGTACCGCTGCGCGTTCCGGCTCAG
Organism: Dehalococcoidia bacterium; assembly: GCA_965219425.1. Classification (GTDB taxonomy): domain Bacteria; phylum Chloroflexota; class Dehalococcoidia; order Lucifugimonadales; family Australimonadaceae; genus S5-327. Next base: position 1,144,430 of record OZ244741.1, on the reverse strand, counting down.
TATCGCCTCCTTGGCGACGTCCGTTAGCTCCTCGCTCTCCCGCACCTCTTGGATTTCCCGCTTGCACATCTCCGTCGTGACCTCGTGCGGGAAGTCGCTCGAATACAGGAACGCCTCCGAGCTGTATCGCGTCGCCGCGAAGCCGAGCGCAGGCTCCTCTCCCTCGCACCCGATGAACAGCCGACCGTCGCGGATGTGCCGCAGGATGTACTCGCTGGGCGCCTCGTCCCCGTGCGGGCCGTACGCGCCCTCTGGATCGTGCTCGATATGGGTAACATGGGAGCGGTCGAACCGCTCCATCGCCATCAGAAACCATCCCACCCCGCCTTCGAGAAAGCTTATCCTCAGTTCGGGGAACCGGTCGAGCACGCCGTTGAAGACGATGCTGGCCATGCCAATCATCACGCCCATGGGATGCCCCATCGCATGGATAGGCGCGTAGCGGTTCAGGTCGTCGAAACCCATCCCGTCGTGACATCCCCCGTGGACCGCCACTGCGCAGCCCAACCGGCTAGCCTCCTCGTACACCGGCCAGTAGCACTTGGCCCCGAGATGAGTGCTCAGTCCCCGCGACGGCAGCATCGCGCCCACCATTCCCAGCTCGGTTACGGCTCGGCGGAGCTCATCCACGGCGGCAGCGGGGTCCTGCATCGGAATCAGGGCCATGCCCTTGAAACGAGGGTCTTGGCTGCAATAGGTCGCGTGGAGCCAATCGTTGTACGCGCGCGTGGCGGCGATTGCCCAGTCGATGCTGGTGATTTTGCCGTAGGCGAGCCCGCGCGTCGGATAGAGCACCGTGGTGTCGATGCCCACGTCGTCCAGGAAGTCCACCCATTCGGCGGGCCCGACCACCCCTCGCTTGGCGCGCTCTGGGTCCGGCTCGATCAGGTGAAAGCGATGGAAGTGGTCGAACGGCGGAAACGTGCTCCGCATGCGGTCCTTGTGGAAGTCGCTCGGCAGGAACTGCCTGATGCCGTCGTCGTCCTCCTGAATGTGACCATCGGCGTCAATGACCAGTTCGATGTTTGCGCTCATCGTTCGCCTCCTGAGTCCGAGTAGCGCCGAGTATAGACCCGCGCCCCTCTCTCGTCATTCTTCCAGCTTGCTCATAGTACGCGTGCAGGGGGAAATCCAGCACACCTCCTCCACCGTTTGCGGGGGAGGACTGAGGAGGGGGCGTTCCCTCAGCCGCCCCAGATGTGCGAGACTCTCCGCCATGTCCGACCTGCCCCATGCTGACGTTGTCGGTAGCCTGATCAGGCCGCCGGAGTTGCTCGCGGCGCGCCAGGACATTGCCGCCGGACGGATCGCGCCCTCGGAGTTCAAGCGCATCGAGGACGGCGCCGTCGACGGCGCCGTCCTCGCGCAGGAGGAAGCAGGACTCGAGATACTCACCGACGGCGAGATGCGCAGGCTCTCGTTTCAGAGCCAGATGCCCGAGGCGGTCGAAGGCTTTGGCGAGTTCGATATCGACGCCTTCCTCTGGGGCGATTGGCGGGGCGACGAGCGGGTAGGGGACTTGCGCAAGGAGCGTCCCTCAACCCTCGGCGTCGTCGCTCCTCTCCGGCGCAAGCGTCACCTGTCGGCGGAGGAGTTCACCTACCTGCGCGGCCGGACGGCGCGCGAGACGAAGGTGACGCTGCCGAGTCCCAGCCTGTTCGCTAACTTCTGGTCGCCGTCGAAGTCCGCCGAGGCCTACCCCACCCTGGACGCGTTTCTGGCCGACGTCGCCCGGATCGTCCGCGAGGAGATAGAGGAGCTGATAAGGCTCGGCGCGACCTACATTCAGCTCGACGCTCCCCACTACCCCCTTGTGCTGGACCCGGCTTGGGCGGCCTTCTACCAGGCTCGGGGCTGGACCGCGGAGGACTGGATCGCCCAGGGCGTCGAGTTGGACAACGCAGTGATGGACGGCTTCCCCGAGGCGACGTTCGCCTTCCATCTCTGTCGAGGCAACCAGGGCAGCCGTTGGCTTGCGGAAGGCGGCTACGACAGGCTTTTGGAGCCGGTCCTCCGCCGCGTCAACGCGCAACGGCTCATGCTGGAGTACGACGACGAGCGCTCAGGCTCGTTCGAGCCCCTGCGCGCCGTCCCCGACGACAAGACCGTCGTGCTTGGCCTCGTAACCACCAAGTCCCCCCGCCCCGAGACGACCTCGGAGCTTGCGGCCAGGATCGCCGAAGCCGCCCGCTGCTTCCCCCGCGAGCAGCTGGCCCTCAGCCCCCAGTGCGGGTTCGGCACGTCCATCGTGGGCAACAACCTCACTATCGCCCAACAGAACGCAAAGCTCCGCCTCGTTGCCGAGACCGCCCGCCAAGTCTGGGGGTGACGCCCGCCATCGCCTCCGGCTCTGTCCTCAGCGGGAGGACGCTAGGGCGAGGGCGAACGTCCGCCTCACAACTTCCGCACCTGCCACGGGAGGGGGAGTGCGAGCGGTTAGGACTCCGCCCTCTCCTCTCTGGAGAAAGTAGCGGCTAATTGCGCCGTAAGCGTCCCAAACACTGCAATTCCTCCTACCAGCAAAGGCGTCGACGCCAAGCGTCCGGCGCCGGTGGATGGCGCTACATCTCCATATCCGACCGTGGATACGGTTACGAGACCCCACCAAAGAGCGTCAGGGAAAGTTGGGAAAGTCTCCGGTTCTACAGTTCGTTCGATGCAGGCGCATATGACCACAATGAGGATTGTATATACTATCAATCGTTCGATCGACAGAGCGCGCCGTATTCCGGCCTTCACGCGGACAGCGTACACTACTATTCTCAGTGCTCTAAATGGCCTTAGAGGAGCTGCGATTACGAGCAGCGCGTCGGTCCAATGAGCGCGGAGATATGCTCGTCTTTGTGTGGAAAGGCCGAGTCGTACGCAGAAGTCCCCTGTAAAGATTAGCCAGATAGCCAAATCCAGCTGGCCTGGAGCGCCTATGTCCTCGTGCCATAGGGGGCTTATAAGCAGAGGTATAGTCAGAATAGCCAGTATTGTTAATGGGGTTTCCATAACGCGTTCCACCCTCTCTAATGCTTGTTCTCTCCGTGAGTGATTCACGTGTCGATCTCCTTTGGCTGAGATTCATCACAGGGCTCTTGGGGAAGCCAGCCGCAATCTGATTAGGTATTGAAGCTGTGATGTTGAGCCGGTTGAAAGTCCCGAACGGATGCCCTTCGTAACGATCACTAACAGACCTACTGGACGGCTGGTCAAAGCGGGCTGAGCATATCCAGCTCAGGAAGACTGTCAATTGGACGATGCTCATCTATTCTCAGCTGAAACTCGGCGTTCCCTGTCTTCTAGCATTCCCCCGGCAGCGCCGATGCGTGTCTCCCTCCTTCGTCCGTCACTCCCCGCGCAGGCGGGAACCGCGCGGCGAAGCGCGGGTGAGGAGAGCCGCCGCGATTGACCCAACCGAGGGAAAGTGGTATGCAGGCCCCTAGGTTGGATGTCTCCGGTCTTCAGCCCGAATAGGAGGTGGCATCTTGAGGAACGACGAAGAGCTCGAGATGATTGAGGTGGGACCGGGAACGCCCTCCGGCGACGTTTTCCGGCGCTACTGGCTGCCGGTCGAAATCTCCCCAAACGTGGGTGGAGGCAGCAACCGCGGCGTGAACAACCCCGTGCGCGTAACCGTGCTCGGAGAGCACCTCATCCTGTTCCGCGACTCCAAAGGCAAGCCGCACCTTATCGGCGAGCACTGCAGCCATCGCGGCACCTCTCTCAGCTACGGTCGCGTGGAGGGCGATTGCATCCGCTGCCTCTACCACGGCTGGCTCTACAACGGCGATGGCGTGGTGGTCGAGATGCCCGGCGAGCCCCCCGACAGCCGGTTCGCCGAGAAGGTGCAGCACCTGTCCTACCCGTGCTTTGAAGTGGCGGGCCTGATCTTCGCCTACATGGGGCCGCCTGACCTGCAGCCGCTCTTCCCCCGGTATCACCAGCTCTTCAGCGACGATGGGGTCCGCGTCACCGGAAACGGGGGCTACGTCGAGCGGTGCAACGTCTTCCAGGCGCTTCACGACAACAACATGGACCCATGGCACGGAGAGATCGCCCACGGCTGGTTCAGAGACCCCCCGAAGGTCGGGTCGATGTACTGGGGAGCCGACGGCCAGCTTGCGACGCCCATGAAGTACGAGCGTACGCCGTGGGGAACGCGCATGAAGGTGCTGAAGGAGATGTCCGGGCGTCAGGGCCATTACATGTATCACGAGACGCATACCGTCTGGCCCGCCCAGCGCTGCAACCAGGACAACGCGGGCAGCATGAAGTGGGCGATGCCGGTTGACGACTACAACACCCGCTGGTTCACGGTCGACTTCTTCCCCTTCGAGGATGGGAAGATCTCCAAGGAAGGCCAGGCCGCCATCGACGCGATGAACAGCCCGTTGCCGAACATCGGCAGGGCTCGGGGGCTGCCGGACGATTGGGCGCAGCAGGTGGGCTCCTACTGGAACTACGGGCACCCGTGGCGCCAGGGCAACATCTGGGAAGACGAGGTGGCCCAGCAGACCCAGGGACCCGCCGAGCGGCACTACCTCCCGGACTGGGAGCAGTGGCACCTCGGCGTTACCGATGAAGGACTCATCATGAACCGTCGGGTCTGGCGGGAGCAGATGGTCAGGGTGAAGGAGGGGCAGGACCCAATCGGGATCATCCGCGCCCCCGAGGATAACGGCCTCATCCGTATCACTTCCGACAACATCGCAGGCCTGAGCAAGGAAGAGGGGCTGCGGCTGTTCAACATGGGACAGGAGGAGCGTTCGGCCATGGTGGCCGAGAAGCCGTTCCACTTCGCCGGCAGGTCCAGGCTGGGGCACGAGTAGCAAGGAATCGAGGCGGCCCGCTGCCGAGCTGGCTGGGGCCGCTTGCTTCGAAAATAGCCCTCCTAGTCGCCCACTCCCGTCCGCGGGGAGGGAACCAGGAGGGGCCCGCCCACTTGGGAGGAGCATGTCTCAAACGGTCCGTATCGGCATCGTCGGGGCTGGGGGGTTCACCCGACGCCGCATACTCCCCAACCTGCGCTTGATCGAAGGCGTGGAAATCGCGGCTGTTGCTAACAGCAGCCTCGAGAGTTCCGAGCGAGCCGCTGCGGAGCTCGGCATCCCTGTCGCAGTGGGAAGCTGGCGGGAGCTGGTGGCGAGGGAAGACGTCGATGCGGTCGTAGTTGGAACGTTGCCCCGCCTCCACCACGAGATCGTCATCGGTGCGCTCGACGCGGGCAAGCACGTTCTGTGCCAGACGCGCATGGCCACGAGTCTCCTCGCAGCTCGGGAGATGTTGCGTAAGGCCGAAGAGACGGGTCTCAAGGCCCGTTTGGTGCCCGCGACCTCCTACGAGAGGTCGCGTTTGTACATGAAGCATCTTCTCGACGCCGGTTACGTTGGCAGGGTCCGCCAGGTCTTCTCCTACTACATGGTCTCCGACTATGCCGACAGCTCAGCCCCTTTGCAGCGCCGTCAAGACCACCGCTCGTTCGGCGCGATCAATCCGCTGCACCTCGGACTCGACTGGGAAGTCCTCCGCCTCTTATTCGGGGATCCCGAGCGAGTCCTGGCGTGGGGGCGCACGTTCACGGCGCGGCGGGCCGACGGGCCGGACGGCGAGCCCATCGGCATTGAGATGCCGGACTCTCTGACGGTAGTTGCCGAGATGGCGGAGGACGTGACTATCGCCTGTATCCAGAGTGGCGTTACGCTCTTCGGAGAGGAGCGGATCGAGGTGTACGGGGAAGAGGGAACGCTGGTCTATCCGCGGAGAGGAGACCTGTTGGGCGCTCGGAAGGGCGATAAGGAGTTGACCCCTCTCCCGACGCCGCCGGAGCACGAAGAGACCTGGCACGCGGAAGAGGACTTCGTGCGACTCTTGCGCGGGGAGGATGTAGCGGGGAACGAGACCTTCTATGACGGCGTCAAGAACATGGAGTTCCTGGAGGCGTCCTCCCTGTCCCTTGCGCTTGGCGGCTGGGTCGGTCTGCCGCTGCCGTGAGCGCGCCGCTCCGGATGGGGCGAGGACCAGCGGTCTTCTGTTTGGAACAGCCTCTCATTGAGAGGATGCGACGGCCGAGCCGGCCGTGGAGGTGAGAATGGCGGCGACAAGGGTAGTCTCGACCGAGCCCGGCACACGCGACCATGTCGCCACGGGCGCCGTTATAGGGAGCCACACGCTCCAGCACCTCTACGGCCACGCGTTCCTGGTGGTGCTTCCTGAGATATACGTAGCGATGGGGCTATCCCCGATCCTGGCAGGCGTGATAGGCGCAGTGCGCAACGTCAGCAGTGGGTTGTCCTCCACGGTGGGCGGGGTCCTGGTAGACCGCCTCCGCCACCGGCGGCTCGTTATCCTCTATCTGAGCCTGGGGGCGATGGGTCTGGGCTACTTCCTCATAGCGCAGGCCCCCACCTTCGTGGTGATCCTCGCCGCGATGGCGGCAACCTCGATAGCCGGAGCTATCTGGCACCCCACCGCGCGCGGCCTTCTCTCGCAGATATATCCGCGCCGCCGCGGGTTCATGATTTCGGTCGACCGCTCGGCGGGAGGCGTGGGGGACACGATAGGGCCGCTGGCCGCCGGCTGGCTGCTAGGGTTCTTCATATGGCAGCAGTTATTCGTCTTGGCCTTTCCGCTGGCGCTGGCGCTCGTGGTGTTCCTGTGGATGGCGTTGCGGCGCTCCCAGGTGTTCCAAGAGCTCGGCGCGCGTTCGAAGGGTCCTGCGCGCTCCTTCGGAGGTCAGTTCGCCGAGGTCAAGGGGCTCTTCAATGAGAGCGGCAGGACTTTAACCTTGCTGGTGCTGATTAAGGGAATCGCTGGCCTCGGACAGGGCGGCATACTGTTTTGGATCCCGCTCTACCTGAAGGAGAGCGTGGGCATGAACACCTTTCAGGTAGGGCTCCACCTCTCGCTGCTGACCCTCGTCGGCATCGGCACCAACCCGGCCTTCGGCTTCCTGTCCGACCGCATAGGGCGTCAGCCGGTTGTCGTCATGGTGCTGGCCGCGAAGGTGGTGATAGCCGTGCTCATTGCCCTGGCGGGATCCGGCATTCTCCTGACGGTGCTGATTGCGACGATGGGCGCCTTCAACTTCGTGGTGAACCCGCTAGTGCAGACGTGGGCCCTCGACATCGCCCACGGACGGGACATCGAAGGGACGATGTTAGGCGTGCTCGATGGGAGCAACTTCGTCTTTAGGGGCGCCGCCCCGTTCATGGTCGGGGCCGTGGTGCAAGCCTGGGGCTTCGAGTCCATGTTCTGGTACATAGCGGCGATGGGCGCCGCGGCGCTGCTGGTGGTGCTCTTCACCTTGCGGTTCATGCCTTCTCAGCCCCGCGGTCTTTAGTCGATTCAGGAAGAGGTGCTCAACGCTCGTACGAGCAGCTGATAGAAGGGAGTTAAACATATGGCGGTGCTTACGGTTGAAGACCTGCACGAGATGAAGCGCAACGGCCGCAAGATTGCAGCGGCTGTCGTCTACGAATTCCAGATGACCAAGATCTGCGAGCGGGCAGGGGTGGACCTGCTCTCGGTCGGCGATAGCCTGGGCCGGAACATGCTCGGACACGACCACGTCGACGAGTGCACCGTGGACGACATGATTCCGTTTGCGCGGTCAGTCGTGCGGGGGCGGGAGCGGGCCATCGTGAGTGTGGACATGCCCACGGTGCCCTCAGCGGCCGGAGTGGAAGCCGTGGCCGCCGCGGCCAAGCGCTTCAAAGAGGAAGCGGGCGTGGACATGGTCAAGATAGACATCCGAACGCGCGAGGAGGAGCTCATCGACGAGGTCCAAGCCGTCCGGGAGGCGGGCTTGCACGCATACCCGCAGATCGGGTTTCCGACGCAAGGAGCGGCTCGCGGAATTCAGGGCGGAGCGGAGGTGCACGAATACATCACTAAGTGGGCACACCGAATTCAGGACGCCGGCGCCGCGCTCATCGACCTGACCAACGTGACGGCGGAGATATATGCGGACGTCTGTTCGAGCCTTCGCGTGCCCGTGATTGGCGGGCAGGCTCCACCAGAGGCCGACGGCAAGATCCAGGTCATGGTGAGCGGAGTCGGCTACTCGGCGGCCACCATCGGCCGGGAGGACGGACGCCCCGACGCAGCCAAGTTCATGTTCGACGTGATGAACTCGATCATCGAGAGCATCCACGCCGGGAACTGGACGACACGCCAGTAAGCCCCGCATCGCTTTCCGCGCATAGCGGGACGGTCGAGAAATAGGAAGCTAAACGGCCCTTCCCAACTTTAGGGGAAGGGCCGTTTACTCGTTCGGGGCGCACGGGAGGCTCCCGTTAGGCTGCCGCCAAGTCCGGTCTACTGAACGATGATGAAGAAGTTGCCCTTTGTGTGCTCCGGGTCGGTGGAGTCGTACAGGCGGAAGACGCCGGGCTCCGGGAACTCAAGTTCGATTCCGGCGTTGGTGTCCTCGCCCGGCCCGACTGGGGCGTCGAGACCGATCTCATCGATGGTGAAGTTGTAGGTGGCGGAGTTGCCGCTGCTGCCGGTGAGCCCGTCAGGGAAGACGATCTTGTCGCCCGCGTTGATGACGACCCGGATATCGCCGACCTCGTCTGTGCGGACGCGCTGCTCAGCCTCGTAGCCCCAGACGGGGTCGGCCCCCGTGCGGAGCTCCCAGACATCGTCGCGCACCTTGATCTCGTCCAGGATGTAGGTGGTCGGCAAGGCGGTCGCGTCCTTCACGTAGATGAAGAAGTGCCCTTTCGTGTGGTCGGGGTCGGAGGAGTCGTAGAGTCTGTATGTGCCGGGCTCCGGGAACTCGAGCTCGATGCCGGCGTTGGTGTCCGCGCCCGGCGCGGCCTCAGCGTTGAGGCCGAGTTCGTCGATGGTGAAGAAGTAGGTTGCGGTGTTGTTGCTGCTGGCGGTGAGCCCGTCGGGGAAGACGATCTTGTCGCCCGCGTTCAGGAAGATTCGAATGTCGCCGACCTCGTCGGTGCGGACGCGCTGCTCAGCCTCGTAGCCCCAGACAGGGTCGGCCCCCGTGCGGAGCTCCCAGACGTCGTCACGCACTTTGATCTCGTCGAGGATGTAGGTGACGGGCAAAGGCGCGCCGCTCGGAGCCGGCTTGACGACGATGAAGAAGTTGCCCTTGCTGTGGCTGGGATCGGAGGAGTCGTAGAGCCTATATGTGCCGGCTTCCGGGAACTCGAGCTCGATGCCGGCGTTGGTGTCCGCGCCCGGCGCCGCCTCAGCGTTGAGGCCGAGTTCGTCGATGGTGAAGAAGTAGGTTGCGGTGTTGTTGCTGCTGGCGGTGAGCCCGTCAGGGAAGACGATCTTGTCGCCCGCGTTTAGGGTGATCGTGATGTCGCCGACCTCGTCGGTGCGGACGCGCTGCTCAGCCTCGTAGCCCCAGAGGGCGTCTGCCCCCATGCGGAGCTCCCAGACGTCGTCACGCACCTTAATCTCGTCGAGGATGTAGGTGACGGGCGTGTAGCCGCCCAGGTCGACGTCGCCGACGCCGAACAGGGCCTTTCCGTGGTCGTGGGCATCTCTGATGACGTAGATGCCTTCGTCGAAGAAGGTGAACTTCCAGTTCATGACTGGGCCGCCGGCGTCGAACTCGTGGAGGGGGAAGCCGACGGAGAGGTCGGGGAGGGAGAATTGGTGGCGCTCGGCGGCGTCCGCGCTCTGCTTGATCTCTCGAACGAGGACCTTGTCGCCGGGGTCGAGCAGGACCGCCCATCCGTTGCCTTCGGTGGAGCGGAGGACCTCTCCGGCCTCATAGTCGCCGATCGCCTCCGGGCCGATTGTGAGGACGATGTCCGCATCCTCGAACACAATCGATTCGATCACGATTGCGCCCACAGCGGGGTCGGGCGTAGGCGTAGGGGTCGGAGCCGGCGTCGGGGTAGGCGTGGCAGTCGGCCTCGGCGTGGGGGTAGGAACCGGCGTCGGGGTAGGCGTCGGGGGCGGGACCGGGGTTGGGGTGGCCGTTGGCGCGGGGGGCGAGGTAGGAGTGGGGACCGGAGTAGGAGTGGGGTCGCCTTGGCACGCCGCCAGCAGCGACAACAATGCGATAGGGAGCAGCACCGGCCACAACCGCTTGATAGAGAGCATCCAACGACCTCCAAAGCCGGCAATTCGACGGGCCGAGGGCGCTCCGGGGGGTGCGCCCTCGACGCGCAAACGGCGTTCGGCGAGTCTAGTAAAGGGCGGTTCTTTTGACAAGGCTAACGGCTCAACGGTAACTGTTCAGAGTTGGTGAGCCCCTTCTTCCCGTTCTACCCCCCTGCCCCTCACTCTTGTGGGGACAGCTTTGCCAAGAATCCATTCAAGAATCCATCCGCGGGAGGTGTTGGATTCTTGATCCACGGGGTGATAGACGGGTGGAGGGGCTTTAGTGTTCAGAATCCACGGGTTGACGTTTTCGGCGGCCTTTTCCGGTCCTGCGCCAGCTTCAGGCGTCTCGTGTGGGTGGGGGAGGAGATGAGCTTTCGGCAGGGCCATGCGAATCATGGTAGGGGGGAGGGAGCGTTGGGGGAAGGGGCAAGTGTCATACGCCCACAGCCCCCCAACCCCTCCAGTTCTGAACAGTTGCTGCGGTAGCTGTTCAGAGTTGATGAGTTGGATGCCCTGCGGAGCAAGGAGGCACGACCTGACTCAGAGGTAAAGTTGGCCTCTCGGCGACTCCGCTGGTCAACAAGGTCTCACGAAGTCTGAACAGTTACGCTCAACGGTCGGGCCGCCGCTCAAGTTGTCGGAACCGACGCTTTTGATGAAGAAGAGCCCTCGTTCACGCCGAACTTCCGCGCAACGCTCATGTCCTGGCGCAGACCCACCTTCAGCGCGTAGTAGCGGCCTATGAGCGCGAGGACGAGCGTATACACCATGATCACCAAGCTGATGATTCCGGCGTTCTCGGTCCTGCCGAGCTCGGGAGAGGCCCACTCCAGCCCGATAATCGACAGGGTTAGGGTGTCCCGAGAAGCCAAGAGGATGATGCTCGACGTCGTGGAGGCAGCGCTGATGAAGTTGAGCATTCCGATGAGGACCATTGTGGGCATGAGCAAGGGGATGACGATAGTGAAATAGGTCCTGAACCAGCCAGCGCCCGCTACGCGTCCAGCCTCCTCCACGTCGTTCCCGAGCTGCACCATGACGCCCTTGAAGATGTTGGTGCCCGTGGTGTTGCCCGCGACCAGCACGACCAGAATCAGCGCCCAAATCGAGCCGTAGAGGAACTCGAGGCCGGGGACGGAGAGGAACATGAGGAGGAGGCCCAGGCTCGAAATGATCCCGGGGAAGACCGCGGAGACCCAGATGGTGCCGTCGAGGATGCGTCTTCCCCACCATCTGGTGCGCACGAGCATGTATGCGATGAGCGAGAAGAGGATGGGGCTGCCTATGCCGGCGCTGAACGCAAGGATCGTCGTCGTCCGCAGTCCCTTCAGGAAAAGGGAGTCGGTGAACACTTCGACCCAGTGCTGGGTGGTCCACAGGGGGACGGCCTGGAAGAAGCCCACTCTAGACATGAAGCTGCCGACGATGATTACGAGGAAGGGGAGGGCGGTAAACATAGCGACGAGGAGGATGATGCCGGCGAGGACCGCCCATTTCCAACGCCCGATGTCGATGAGTCCCGGCTTGAAGCCGCTGGAGATGGTCGTGTAATGGCGCCGGCTAACGACCCAACGTTGCAAGGGGAAGATGATGGCGATGATGACCATCGTCATACTGGCCAGCACGATGGCGTTGCCGTATTGCGGGATGAACTGGGACGTCTGATTGAAGATCAGCGTGGAGTAGACGAAGAAGCCCCAGCTTGCACCGAGAATCCACTCGGTCTCGAAGCCGCTGAAGATGCGAAGGAGCTGGAGGGCAGTGACGAGGATGACCGGCGAGATCATCACAGGCAGGGTGACCTTGAAGATGGCGCCCATCTTGGACGCGCCCGATACGCGGGCTGCCTCCTCCAGCGCTTGGTCCATGTTGCGAAAGGCGGGAGTCAGCAGGATGACGAAGTAGGAGACGCTGTCGGACTGGAGCTTGGTCCAGACGATGCCCCAGAAGCTGAAGATATTGAAGGGGCCCTCCTCGACGAAAGGAAGCAGCTCGAGCGCGGTGTTGACCATGCCGATGTCTGGGTCGAGCAGCATGATCCAGCCGACGGTGTTGGCCAGACTGGGGAAGACGAAGGAGATCCAGAAGAGGTATTCGAGGCCGTGGGTCCACGGTATGTGGGTGCGGGCGAGGATGAGGGAGATGGCGATGGCGATGGGGAAACTGACGATGAAGTTGAGGAACCATAGGACGAAGGTGTTTCTCAGCGCTTCGAGGATCCTGGGATCTTGGGAGAATTGAGTCCAGTTGTTGAAGCCCCACACGACGGGCGGGACAAGGAAGTCGTCGGCGACGTTGAAGCTGAGAACGAGGAGGAGAATGACGGGGAAGAGGAGGTAGAAGCCGAGCACGAGGATGGTGACGGCCATAATCACCGTGCCGGTGTTCGACTGCATTCGGTAGACCAGCCTGTTGGGCAGGCGGAACTGAAGCGGGGTAGTGGCCAATCAAGTCCCCAATGTTCGGTTGGCGCCGGTCCCGAGGATTATGGGCAGTCCTCGGGACCGGTGTAGCGCGCCAATTCCTAGAGGTTGTAGTTCACCCAGGCGTCGTAGCCTAGCTCCTTGTAGAGGTCGTTGAAGAACACTTCCGTGTTCCCACGCACCTCGAACCACTCGTCGTTGAGCTCGTAGACGACCAAATACTGGTCAATCGTGCCCTCTTCCCTCCACTGCGGCACGTTCAGGAGCGTTTCCTTGAGGTGCTCGGGGAAAGTGCCAAAGGTCACGTCGGAGCGGAGTGAGACCGAGCCCAGGGGCCCGAAAGAGGAAGTGCTTTCGACGTCAGCGGTCTGACCCTCCTTCGAGTACCACCAGTTGGCGAACAGCTTGGCGGCGTTCGGGTGCGGGGCCTGGTCCAAGACGCCCACCCCTCCGGATATCTCAGTCGAGAGCGCGCCGATGGTCTTTGTCAAGGTGAGCTCTCGGACGGGAAGCTGGAGGTTCTGCAAGGCCCTGAAGTCGCGTCCGCCGCCGAAGATTCCGAAATCCCACTTGCCTTGTGCGACACCTTCCGCCAGCTCCTTGTCGTCTTCGGCGCCGACCAAGTCCATGTCGGTCTCGCGGTGCATGGCGTCGAGGAAATCAGGCCCCAATCCGGGAGCAAGCCAGAGCCGCGCGATGACGGACTTGCCCCCGGGGTTGTTCATGGCGCGCATGGCCATGCGGCCCTTGAACTCGGGACGGAGCAGGTCCTGGTAGGTGCTGATGCTGTCGAGCTCCTCTTGGGATACGTTGTCGGTGTTGTACCAGATCGAGCCGATTGCCCCAACGCTGAGCGCGTCGGACATGACGTGCTTTCTCTGGGAGTCGGACCAGAGCACTTCGGGGAAGTGCCAGCCGGTGGAGCGGTCGAGCACTTTGGGGTGGATCAGGAGCGGCTCGATGGGGACAAGGCCGCCGGCCTCGACCAGGCGCTCCTGCGACCCCCCGCTCACGGTCGAGATATCGACGGTGTACTTGCCGCGGGAGCGCTCGGCGAGGATGCGGTTGACATTGTCCGCGCCGCTCCCGCTGCTCGTGATGACGTTGATGCCGAACGTGTCGCCGAAGGTCTCAAAGGCGAAGCGGCCTGTCCGTGAGTCGGAGCCGCTCAGAGCGATGACAATCTCGCCCTCTTCCTGTGCGGCGGCTATCAACTCGGCCCACTCGCTGGGGAAGGTGTCGGGCGTGGGCTGAGGCGTCGGCGTTGGGCGGGGCGTCTGCGTGGGCTGAGGCGTGACGCCCGGCGGGAGCGGTGTGGGCGTGGCCGTTGGGGGCGCCGGGGTGGGCGTAGCCGTAGGCGCCGCCTGAGTAGGCGTCGGCGTCGGCTCGCTTCCCCCGCAGGCTGAGACAAGCCCCAGAAGGGCGAACACAGCTATAAGTCCCGCTATGGCTTTGACCTTCCGCATTCTTCCCCTCCCGCTGCCGGTTTGCAGCGCGCCCGCCGGTAGTTGTTTATACGTATGCGCGCTCGGACGAGTTTTATCGTGGCATGTGCGCCTCTTGCGCTCCTCTGCCGACGCTGCCGCGCCCCGGTGAGTAGCGGGCAGAATACGCCTATTCCTCCGCGCAGGGCAAGCTACTCTTTAGCGAGCAGACCTTTACGGAACTTGGCCCCGATTCGCCCGTGGGACTTCCTTCGAAAGGCTTAGGCGCCCTCCTCAACTCTCCCCCATCTGCGGGAGAAAACAATAGGCTCTAGCCGCCAGCCAGCGTCCGGGTCTTGCGCCACTCTTCGAGAGCGGCGTCGAAGGGCGGCTCGGGCATGGGGCCGGGGACCGGCTTGCCGTAGAGCTGGGCTACGTTTCCGGCCAGCACCTTGGCTTGCGCGGCCGGCTTTAGATGGCCCAGCGTCCGTTCAATCACTTCGTCCGAGAACAGCCAGATGTTGCCCGTTCCCACGTGTGGGTAGTCGGTGGACCACATGAAGCTGTTCTCTCCGTACCACTCCAACAAGCGGCCCCCCACCTCATCTTCCGTGAAGGTGGAGTAGCACTGGCGGTAGAAGTACTCGCTCGGCTTGAGCGGCAGGGACTGACGCCTAGAGCGTTTGTCCATCTCGGTCAGCCAGAAGGGAATCCACCCGACTTCCACCTCGGCCACGATGATCTTCAGACGGGGGTAACGCTCCGGCACGCCCGAGCAGATGATGTCGGTCAGCGTCTCGGCGGTGACCTGCTTGTGGCCGCTGGCGCTGCGCTTGAGGGAAGCGAGGCGGTCCATTCCACGTCCGGCTTCCCGGACTTCGGCGCCGTAGGAGCCGAACCCGGTGTTGATGTGCATGCTGACGGGGGCCTCCATGTCCTGCGCCGCTGCCCAGAACCGCTCGTAGTGGTCGGAGCTGAACGGGATATCAGGAGGAGGGACCATCCAGATTGTCGCGCCGACCAAGCCCGCCTTCCGGCAGCGTTCGAGCTCCCGAATGGCGTTGTCGATGTTCCAGAGAGGGATCTCGGGCTGGCCCCAAAGCCGTCCGGGAGACTCCTGGCAGAACTCGATCATCCAGTCGTTGTACACGCGGGCGCAGGCTTCCGCCGCCTCAGGAGGCCTGTCTTTGTCGTACATGTCCTTACCGAACGTCGGGTATAGGACCTCGGCGACGACGCCATCGCGGGCCATGTCTTCGAGGCGCGGACCGGGCTCGTATCCGCCGGCCCGCGCGTAGAAGCCGACGCCGTACTCGTGCCGGATGTGGATGGCGTAGTCGCGGAATTTCTCAGGAAGCCGCGTCTCCCACAGGTCCGGCGGCTCCGACATGTGGGAGTCCGCCGAGATCCGAGGCTGACGGTCGCTTACCAACGTGCTCATGACTGCCTCTCCTCAATCCTTCCCCACGGACGAGACCCTTGCGTCACTGCTGGGTTGGCCTTCTTCTTGCTACCGGCCGTATCTGCACTCCCGTGCACCCTGGATTCCGCCTTCGCGGGAATGACGGAGGGGCGAGGCTCTCATGATATCCCGACGTAGAAGCCATCCCGCTCCGCGCACCACTCGTTCATTGACTCGTCGTACTCGGTCGGCGCAGGCATGGGCTCCGGGATGGGCTTGCCGTATAGGCCGGCAACGCTCTCGCGCACGACCTTCGCGCGTGTGTCGGTCGGCAGATGGCCGAGGTCGCGCTCGATGATTGCTCCTGAATACAGCCAGGTGTCGCCTGTCCCAGGGTGGGGGTAGTCGTTCGCCCACAGGAAACTGTCTATGCCCCAACGCGAGAGAAGCGCTCCCCCGACCGGATCGTCGCTAAAGGTGGCGTAGCACTGGCGATAGAAGTACTCGCTGGGCGCCAGCGGCAGCGTTCCCTTTCGGCGCAGGCGCTTGTCCAGCTCTTCGAGCCAGAAGGGTATCCAGCCAACCTCGGTCTCGGCGACGATGATCTTCAGCCGCGGATGCCGTTCGAGCACGCCGGAGCAGATGATGTCGGTCAGGGTGTCGGCGGCGATCTTCTTATGGCCGGTGGCGGTGAAGCTCAGCTCGGACAGCGGGTCGCCGGCATTGCGGGTACGGACCGACTCCGCAGCCTCAGCGTAGGGACCGAACCCGTTGTTGATGTGCATGCTAACGGGCGTTTCCATGTCCTCGGCGGCGGCCCAAAACCGCGCATAGTGGTCCGACGAGAAACGCAGTTCTTCCGGCGCCACGAGCCACGTGGTGACGCCGACGAGTCCCGCCTTGCGGCACCGTTCCATCTCGATGATGGCGTTCTCGATGTTCCACAGGGGGAGGAGCGCCTGACCCCAAAGGCGGTCAGGCGCCTCCTGGCAGAACTCGATCATCCAGTCGTTGTAGACGCGCGAGGCGGCTTCGGATATCTCCGGCTCGTAGTCGAGCCGGAACACGCTCTTCCCTCGGGTGGGGTAGAGCACGTCGGCTACGACGCCGTCGGCCGCCATGTCCTTCAAGCGGGCCACTGGGTTCCAGCCGCCCTCGCGCCGGTATTGCCCCTTGCCGATACGCTGACCCGGCCAATGAAACGCGCGGTCGCGGTACTTGGCGGGCATCCGTTGCCGCCACAGGTCCAGCGGCTCCGCGACGTGCGCGTCGGCCGATATCTTCACTTCCGCGGTGGGGTCAACCATGGGCCTTCCTCCGTTGAGGTTTGCCTTGAGGCGTATACCGGAAATCCCGGTCTTCGTTTGCTCCTACGCGCCAACCCCGGCCAACGATGGGGCCACGCCCGCCAATTGGGGCATGAACCGGAGCGCGTTCTGGCCGAGCAGCTTCACCTTGGCGCTCTCGGGCATCTCTTGGCCGGCAATGAGCGGCACCCCTTCCGGCCAGGGACTGCCGCCGTGGGGGTAGTCGGTGGAGAACATCCATAGATGCTCCCCCAGGGTTTCCACGGCATAGGCGATGTGCTCTTCGTCGGCTTCGACGGAGACGAAGAGCTGGCCGCTCGCGACAATCTCGGAGGCCGTGCGCTTCATCTTCGGCGTGATGGCGGAACCCGGCGTGTAGCCGTCGTCCAGCTTCTCGATGAGGTAGGGCATCCATCCGCCAAAGCTCTCGAACAGGCCGATGCGGAGCTTGGGGAAGAGGTCGAAGACGCCTCCGCCTACCAGGGCTGTCAGAGCGTACTGTCCTCCGATGGCGTGGTAGAGGCCGTTCGGGGCGTGCACCCAGGGGGTCAGCGGGGGGCGGTTGGCTCCGCCATGCACCCAGAGGGGCAGGTCGAGCTCCTGGCACGCCGCATACAGCGGGTAGAGGTCCGGGTTGTCGAGCATCCGGCCGTCGGGGCACGCTCGCGGCAGGTGCACGCCGGCGAAGTGGGGGTCCTCCTTCGCCCAGTACCGGAGCTGGGCGATGCTCTCGTTCAGGTCGCGCATGGTGAGCACGCCCATCCACCACAGCCTCCCGTCGCCGTCGGCGCAATAGTTGCTCATGAACCGGTGGTAAGAGCGGTGCAGCGCGCTCTCGAAACCGACGTCGCCCAGCATGCAGAAGCCGTCAGCTTGGCTGGGGAAGATGAAGCTCGCATCGACGCCCGCGACTTCCATGTCGCGCAGGCGGATCGACGGGTCCCAGTTGCAGGTTGGGTCGATGTCGTATCCCCTGCCGGTTACGGTTGGCGCAGGCCGTGGGGGGCGGTCTTGGGGGAGCTCGGGGTTGGCCAGCTCGAAGGCCTCGTCGAGTCCGAGCGGACGCTCGGGGAGCCGCGGCCAGAAGAGCGGGGTGAATCCCACGTCCCCGGGTTTGTTCTGCTTGGAGCGGACGGCCTCGCTAAACCGGGCGTACTTCTCCCGGTATTCGGGATCCATGGTGTCCTTGTAGGTCTTATCCAACTCCCAGTACTCGCGGAGGTGGCAGTCCGTGTCTATAACTACGTGTCCGTTGTAGCTCATCGAAATCCTCCTCCAGGACGCCTGGAGACCATGGCTAGAGAGAGCATCGGGCGGGAGGCCTGAGCTTCTTCCCCTACAGGCGAGGCTAGTGCGTTTTCCTTCCCTTGGCAAGCCGCGCGGGGAGGAAGGAGGCGCACCAACTGCCGAGAACGTCGATAGTCGGCGCGCAGACAGGGCTGACAGTCCAGCCTTGCTCAGTCGCTGCCCGGCTTCCGCTCGTGGACCGCGCCACGCCCAGGCTATTGCCAGTAGGCGAGGGTGACGCCATGCCCGGTGCCCGCCAGGGACCGGTAGCACGGGAGGTAATCGATGAGCGTCATGTCCAGGGAGTCCACGGCGCCTGCGAGCACTACCCAATTGAGTATCTCCGGCGTGCCGGGGGCGCGGTTGAGCTGCTCCCTTGGCAGATAGCTCAGCGTCTCGACGTCCTTGTGCAAGAGCGCGTCGATAACCAGCCGGTCGAGCTCTTCATCAATGATCTGATGGCTGAGCCCGCCGGACGCCATGATGGCGACCCGCATGTCGCCGTCCCATGATTCGATGGCCCGGCGTATGGACTGGCCCACTGCGTAGCACCGCGCCGATGTGGCCTGGTGGGGCAAGTACCGACTCAGCAGGAACGGCACCACGGGAGTGCTGCGGTCCGGAAGGAACAGGTCGTAGGCGAAGGTGAAGGGGCCTTCGATTCCGGCCGTCGGGTCGGACTGGAAGCAGCTCGCCACGTCAACGCCGTCGGCGATGAGGCAGTGCATCAGCTGGTCCGCGAGCTCCGGGCAAGTTGCGTACGGCTCCACCTGCCGTCCCACGAATGCGGGCTGGGACTCAACGGCCCGGCGCCGCGCGCTGGTCTGATGTCCGGAGCGCTCGATTTTCGACTCCGTATGGCTCATGTACATGCCGAACACGGGCTCCATCCGGTCCTGCGGAGCCACGCCATGAGGGTTGCTGATGCACACAATGGCGTCGGGCGCGGCTTCCTGGAGCACGTCCGACAGTGACTTGATGGCGCGCTGGATGGCTTCGTAGCGCTCTTGCAGCTTCTCGGGGGCGAGCTCGTCCGCAATTTCGGGCGAGGCCGCCGCCAGCACCGCGTCGAAGTCGTAACGCGGGTCCTCCATGTCTTTCTGCCCGAGCCGCAGCCAGTCCTCAGGCTGCGACTGAATGGTCGGCCCGTGAGAGGCCCCTAGTCCTAGAACGATTTCCGCCATCGTGAGACCTCCTTGCTGAGGGGACCGCTTTCCCTAGATTCGGGGATCCCCTACTCAGTCCTCCTCGTCTGCGAGGAGGAGGAACGGGCTACGGCATCAAGGTTACGTGGACCGCGCCCGGCTCGCCTTCACCCGCGGCGGTGTCCAGGGCGCGTCTGACTTCGGGCAGCGGAAACTGGTGGGTCGATATTTCGAGCAACTCGGGATAGGTGCCGGAGGTCAGGTAGTCGATGGACTCGGACACGGACGCGTAGGAGTGCCCGTGGGCAGTCTTAATGGTGATGTCTTTACGCCGCCTCTCGCCGACCGCGTTCATCGAGATGGGCTCGTCTCCCGCGGCGGCCAGCACCAGGGTGCATTCCTTGCTGGCTACCGCGAGGGCGTCGGCCACCGCGCCTCTGCCGCCGCCGGTGACATTAACAACTACGTCCACGCCGTCGCCGTGCGTTATCTCGTGCACGCGTTCTCTGAAGTCCTCGGTCTCGATGTTGATGGTGTGGTCGGCCCCTAGGCGCTTGGCCATGTCGAGGCGTACAGAGTCCTGACTCAGGCCCGTCACGATGACGCAGTCGGAGCCTGCCTTACTCGCTGCAAAGGCGCAGGCGAGGCCCATCTGCCCCGGCCCCTGCACTAGGACGTTCTTGCCCCGCTGCGCGCCGCCGTAGCGGCAGGCCCACTCGATCCCGTTGGCGAGAGGCAGATACAGCGCCAGCACGTGCGGCGGGACCGGTTTGTCGATACGGTGCATCACGGTGTTCCGTGGGAGGTACATGTACTGACTGAAGCCTCCCCATATGGACGGCCAGACGTTCACCGTCGTAGAGCCGTGGCGGAGCAGCGTGCCGTACCCGCGGTCTGTCTGATTGCAGAACCGAAACCGCCCGGTGTAGCAGTACTTACAGTGGAAGCAGGGGACGTACTCTTCCGGGATGGCCAAGTCGCCTTCCTTCACACCCCAGCGCTCGGAGGCGTCTCTTCCCACGGCGGCGATGACGCCGACGTTCTCGTGCCCCATGATCCTCGGTATGGGGACTTCTTGCCGGTATGATCGGACGTCACTGCCGCAGATGCCGACCGCTTCAACTTTGAGCAACCCCGTGTCCGACATGAGATCGGGAACGTCGTACTCGCGAAGCTCGAACTGCTTGGGCCCAATCAGCGTGGCGGCTTGGGTCTTTTCTGGCATCGTCCCTCCCTCGTCCTTTCCTCGGCGGAACCTTGTGCAGCTAGCCGTTCAGGACCGTCAGGCGCTCGCGGGCTGCGAGGTTCCCGCCTTGGCGGGAACAGCGGGAGTGTAGAGGTTAGGCCGCTGGCGTTCGATGCATTCGTCGAAGGTCACGTCCTTCTCCTCGACGAATTGCACGCCGACGACGGAGTACGCCTCCGCCGCGTGGGGCTCCGGGGGCTCGACGCCCTCCATCAGGTCGATCGCTTGACGGAGCAGCAAGCGCCGGGACTGGATGATAGCGATGTCCGTCACGCCAAGATGCTCCTTAGTCCTGTTGGCAATCGGCCCCATCGACACCTGGGCCATCGAGTCCTGGATTCCCGTGCCCGCGAGCCCCGTGAAGTTCAGTTCCTTCTGCATCTTCCGGTCGATGAGGAAGTTGTTGTCGCGGTTCCGGATAGTCCGGTACGTGCCGGGGATAAGGCCCCCATGCATGTTGACGCCCCCTGCCAGGTCATTGTCCTTGGCGACCCCGGCGAGCTGATGGGCACGCTCGTCTTCCGTGTACGGCCGGTCCACTTTGGAGGTGAGGTTGAATGACCAGCAGTTGTAGTCGTCGATGGGCACGAAGGCGTGTCCGCCCCCACCGCGGGGCGTCATGGAGTAGAACGGCATGAGGAAGTGGTTGAAGCGCCAGTAGTACTTGTTCTCCGCCTCGAGGTTCCTGCGCGCGCCCACCAGCAGCCCGTAGTCCGTGCGCTTGGTCATGAATTTCGGCGCGTTGTCAGCCGTCCGGTAGAGGAGATCGAGGTCGGCGCTGCTCTTGATGCGCTCCTTGTAGGTGTCGGTCTTGCGGTAACGGTCGAGGCCGGCGTGGAGGAAGTTGGTATGGATCGAGTCGATGCCTCCGTCGATGGCCTGGGCGAAGTTGCACTCTCTGAGGTACTTGGTGTGGAGGCGGTGGTCCTCCGGCACGTCCATAAACCGGAATTGCGGCAACTCGGCCGGCATGAACTCCTTGGGGCCTAGGTACGCCCAGATGAGTCCGCCCCCGTCCCTGATTTCATACGAGAGCAGCTTGACCTTGTCCTTGAAATTGCTCTCCGGCGACTCGGTGGGCATATCGACGCAGTTCCCGGCCACGTCGTACTTCCATCCATGGTAGGGACAGCGGAGCCCATCCTCTTCGTTACGGCCGAAGAACAGGCTGGTCTGCCGGTGGGGGCACTGCTCCTCGACGAGGCCGAGCCTGCCGTGGGTGTCCCGGAACGCGACGAGGTCCTCGCAGAAGATGCGGACGCGCACCGGCGGGCAGTCGGGCTCCGGCAGCTCCTCGTGGAGCAGGATGGGAGTCCAGTATCTCCGCAGCAGCTCGCCCATCGGCGTCCCAGGGCCAACCCTGGTCAGCATCTCGGTCTGCTCAACGCTCAGCATGTCGGTCCTCCTTCTTGGCGGGAGAGAGGGCTCAGTCCTCTTTCAGCCACTCTTCATCCCACTCGAAGTTGGGGTTTGTGTAGGCTTCATCGGGCATCAGGGAGGTGAGGCCCCGCTTAGCCAGATCTTCCTCGAATTTCCGCCGTATCCAGGGGTCTTGCTCCACGAACGGGATCATGCGATTGGCGTCGGCAGAGGGGTTCGCTCCCGGCCGCGGCGCCCGGATGCGTAGCTGCCTGTTCTCGACCGGCCCCGAGTTCATGTGCATGTGGTACCAGTGGTAAGGCGGTACGAACACTGCGCCCTCTTTCCACGGCGCGACCAGGTAGTCGCCGCCCTCGGGCCACATGAGGACGAAACCGTCGGCCTCCTGTATGCCGACGATGGTGACGCCCGCCGCATGGCGGTGGGCCGCTCGATACCTTCGGGAGGGAAGCACCATGAGGCTCGTGCTGAACGCTGAGCCAGGAAAGAAGATGCCGCCCCTATAGGACAGACGGCCAGCTCCCCCGCCGACCTCGAGCTTGTCCCAAACCGACAGGTCGGGGAAGAAGTTGCCATACCAGCGCATGCTGCTTCGCGTGGAGGAAGCCCGTTCCGTCGCCAATTCGCCCCCATCGGCGCGTGGCGCGTAACCCATCGATCTGGCCCCCGACGAGAAGCTCGCTTGTCCAGACAGTCGGACGGGCTGCGCCGCCGCCGAGTAGAACTTCCCCTCATCTCCGTACAGCTGGCTGAGGTCGATGTAGGGATTGTTGAAGAAGTAGTCCTCGCTGGGGTTCGTGCCCATCGCCATCGGCAGCAGGTTCACGTGGAGCGTCAGCGCCGATTGGTCCCCTCTTGCGTTGCTCAGCTCATACGAATAGTTGACAGGTATGCGGAACAGACTGTGCTTCTGCCACTCGAAAGTGATCTTCGGCTGGCCCTCGGCCCACACGTTCGCGATCCCATTTCCCTCGAATACGTAGATGACCTCTTCAAGGGCCATGCGGAACGGAGGAATCGTCTCGCCCGGAGGGATCTCCAGCACATGGACGTGTTCGATGCCCCGGTGGCCTTCGAGACTGATGACCGCGGCAGGGCATCCTCGCAGCGACCACCACCCTCGCTCTAGGGTCCGGGCGTCCTCTATGTAGTATCCGGTATGGACCGGCACGTCCTGCTTGGCCAGCCAGCCGTCGTAGGCGTGGTTCCGCCAAAAGTCAATCACTTCGGGACGAGTCGATTCTGTCACCATGGGTGCTCCTTCCGCTGACATTCGCGCTCTCCGCTGACTTAGAAGAACCGCTTCGGAGAGGCGGGATTTCTCAGGTTCGCGGTGATTCGGGAACGCGGGCGCCGTGTTGGGCAGCCTGCTTTCGCCCGATGACACTGTACTTGCCGGTGGAGCCGGTAGACAGCCCTCCCTCAAACGTCCGCTCGCGCCGGTAGCCCCAGTGCTGGTCGCCTTCCTCCGACTCGTTCGGGACGTAGAGGTCGACGTTGGCGGCGGGGTCCCGGAAGACGTTCATCGGGTCGCCGCCGTCTTCCACGACGCGAATCTGCTCCGCCAGGAGCCGCCGGTACATGATGATTCCCTTGTCGGAGTCTCCGAGCTTTTCGCGCCAGCGCTCGGAGATGGGTCCCTGCGTCATCCAGGCCATGTTGTCCTGGCCGCTGTTGTTGTCTATGAGCTCCCACATCGGGAGTCCATTGTCGTCGACGCCGGGCAGGGGCACGCGGTAGACAGGCACATCGCTTGAGGCGAGCTGAGGTACGTCGTCCTCGCGCATGGGGTGGCTCTGGTACCAGACGTACAACGTTTGGGTGTCGTCCATCGGCACCCGGATCTGGCCGGCGGAGAGCATGTTGGGGAAGACGACGGGATGGCCGATTCGCCAGGAGACGTCATCCTCAGACCCGCCTTGGAGCACCCGGCGCTTAACGATGCCGTGCGCGTAGATGTCGAAGCCGATCTTCTCGTGCGGGATGACGGGAGGCGGCGGTCGCCAGTGCTCCTCCCTCTGGCGCTTTCCCGTCTCCTCCAGGCGGCGGAGAACGTACCGGGAGAAGTAACGGTGGAGCCACTCCGTATGGACCGGGTCCATGGAGTTCTCCATGATCTGCAGCCAGTTACAGGGCACGACCGCCAGGCCGACATCCCATAGGACGTTCTCCCGACTCCATGGCGCCCAGCTAGGCAGAAGCGGCGCAGGTTCGGGGCCCAGGTAAGCGAACACGAGTCCCTGGCGCTCCTGCACGGGGTAGGCGTCGAGCCGGACGCGGCTAGGAAAGGTGCTGTCCTTGGGTTCGGCGGGCATTTCGAGGCATTGGCCGGTCTCGTCGTAGAGCCAGCCGTGGTATGGGCAGCGGAGGCCGCGTTCCTCAGGAATGCCGTAGAGCAGGTGGATGCGGCGGTGCGCGCAGGCGGCCTCGACCAGGCCGAGGCGTCCGGAGAGGTCCTTGTACAGCACGAGGTCTTCTCCGAGAAGCCGGACAGCCTTGGTGGGGTTGTCCAGCAGCTCAGCGCTTCCCGCGACGGGCAGCCAATAACGCCGAAAGAGCTCGCCCATTGGCGTACCTGGTCCTACGCGCGTGAGCCTGTTGTTCTCCGCCTTGGTCAGCACCGTGTGCCTCCCGAGCCCAGAGGGGCGATTCAGGGGCTCTACGCCCCGCTGCTACGCCTCGGACGGTACGACGGAGCCTCTACGCTGTCAATCGGCGTTTCGGGTAGGCGCCGGACCCGTGAGCAGGCCTTCTTGCCGTGTCGAGACCACCCGCGCCTTCCATATAAGGGCATAAGGGCGCGTTGCATTCAGGCCTAGGGCGGGCTAGGATTTGGCTGGTTATTCGTGGCGGACTTTGGGAGGAGAAACGACATGAACTTGACTCAGCGGATGGCTACGATAGTGCTTGCTCTTGCAGCGATATCGCTGGTGGCTGCATGTGGGTCAGACCCCACGCCGACGCCCCGGCCGACGGCCACGCCGGTCCCACAGGCGACTGCGACCTCGACTCCAACGGCGGACGAGCAGTTCCAGGCGGAATGGGACGCATTGGTCGAGGCGGCGAAGGCTGAAGGGACGCTGGTCATTGCCGCCGGAGGGTCCGGCGCGCGCGACAGCAGACCGGTGTGGGACGTCTTCCAGGACAAGTACGGCGTTGAAGTGCTGATCACCACCGGTTCGAGCAACGACGTTGTCCAACGTCTGCTGGCCGAGCAGTCCGCAAATCGCTACGAGGTTGACCTGTTCATGATGGACATCCTCAAACAGAACCAGGTGATCGACGCCAACGGACTGCGGCCGTTAGAGCCTCTGATGATCCACCCGGAAGTTACGGACAAGTCTCTCTGGTACAACAACCAATACCTCTGGGCGGACGTGGACAGGACGTACGTCATTGGGTACGCCGCCACGGTGAACCGCGACAGCATCATCACAGCCGGCTACAACACGGACTTCGTGAGCGAAGAGGACATTGAGCGTATCACGGTCGACCGGGACTTCACTGCGCCCTGGTTCGTCGAGAAGTTCAAGGGGAACGTATTGATGATGACGCCTCCTCCGTACTCCACCGCCGGAGGCGGGGCCTACTACACGATCGCCAAGCACCCGTCCCTTGGACGTGATTTCCTCAGGGAGTTCATGACGGTGCTCGAACCCGATTGGGAAACGGACAACCGGCGGGCATGCGATTTCGTCGCCCAAGGCAAGTACGCGTGGGGATTCCTGGGGTCCAACGTGGCGCAGTGCCTGGATGAACTCGGCAATGACGGCTTGCCGACGGCGGAGTTCGAGATGGAAGCAGGGCCCGACCAAACGCCGTTCTTGAGTGGCGGATCGTCCGCGGCGCAGATCAGCTCGCCCATCAACCCACCCCACCCGAATGCGACGCAACTTGCACTCAACTGGTTCCTGAGCGCGGAGGGCCAGACCGCGAACAATGAGCTTGCGAACGTACGGGAAGGCAGGTACCCGAGGCCGAGTCTGAGAAATGACGTGCCTCCCGGGAAGACAGACCCTGACCAGCGGCGAGAGCCGGGAGTCATCTACGATCTCTGCATCGAATGCGACCCGACCGAGCACATAGAATCCTTGGAGATATACGAGTTCGCTGCAGGGGTCTACGAGGAACTCGTAGGCATCCGATAGACCCGACAAAGGAGATTGGGCCATCCGGCCTTTCGGCCGGATGGCCCATCAGCAGATGGCCAGCGTAGGAGTCGGAAGGGCGATAACATCTGTCGGGATCGGGCGGCCTAGGCGCAGCACGTACTTCATGGCCGTTCTCCTCGTGACGCTCGGATTCTTCCTGATCTATCCGATACTGCTGATCCTGGGCCTCAGCTTCAACACGTCCGAGTACATCTGGTTCGGGAGCCGCGTGTGGGGCCTCGACAACTGGATGGTGGCCTGGGAGGAGCCGCGCGTCTTCCGGGCGTTGGGCAATACGTTGATGGTCTGGTTCTTGGTCGTGGCCGTCAGCTTTCCCGTCGCTACGGTCATCTCGTGGACTCTCGCTCGTACGAACGTACCATGGAGCAACACCCTGGAGGTCGTATTCTGGGTGTCGTTCATGATGCCGGGGCTTGCGACGACCCTCTCCTGGATCATGCTGATGGACCCTTCCATCGGCCTCTTGAACAAGGTGCTGGAGTACCTCCCATTCGTCGAGGAGGGTCCCTTCAACATCTTCAGCGTACCCGGAATCATATGGGCCCACCTCATGGCTAACGGCATATCGACCAAGGTCATGTTGCTGACTCCGGCGTTCCGCAATATGGACGCACGCCTGGAGGAGCAGGCGAGGGTAGGGGGGGCCGGCAACCTCCGGACGATGGTGCGAATCACACTGCCTCTCATGGTCTCTCCGATGGTTCTCGTCTTTTCATTGCAGCTGCTGCGCATCCTTTCTGGGTTCGAGATCGAGTACCTGTTGGGGACGCCCATCGGCTTCTTCGTCTACTCCACCTTGATCTACGAGCTCGTCAACGCGAACAACCCGCCGCTTTATGGGCAGGCGACAGTGCTGGCGAGCCTCACGCTCCTAGTCGTGGCGCTGGTCATCCCGGTGCAGCGGTGGGTGAGCCAGCGCCGCCGCTATACGACGATTACCGGACAGTTCAAGCCCGGACTCCTCGACCTGGGAAAGATGAAGTGGATCGTCTTCGGACTCATGGCGGCGCTCCTCATTGCCCTGACGATTCTCCCTGCCGCGACGCTGGCGGTGGGCAGCTTCATGAACCGCATTGGTTATTTCAATATCGACCCTCTGTTCAGCATGAAGCATTGGGACTTCGTGCTGGCCGACAACTTCTTCTGGGTCGGCCTCAAGACGACGCTGACCATCTCTATCGCCGCCGCGTTTGGGAGCCCGATCCTCTTCTTGTTGCTCGCTTACATACTTGTCCGAACCAGGTGGGCGGGACGCATCTACCTCGACTTGATGATTTGGACGTCAGCCGCGATTCCGGGCATCCTGGCGGGCCTTGGTCTGCTGCTCATCTTCCTGGGCACGCCCGGCCTCAGCTTTTTGTTCGGGACGATATTCGCGCTCATCATCGTCGTCCTCCTTCAAGGCAATACGGTGGGCGTGAATATCAGTAAGGGCGTGCTTCTGCAGGTGGGCTCTGAGATAGAGGAGGCCGCCCGCGTTTCCGGCGCAAGCTGGACGCGAACGTTCACGCGTGTCATGATTCCGGTGTTGATGCCGACGCTGATAATGCTCGCGATGATCAACTTCGTATCAGCCGCCGGGGCCACGTCCAGCGTCGTGCTGCTTGCGGGGCGGGAGACGATGACGCTGTCGCTCGTCGCTCTGGACTATGCGACAGGGGATTATCTGGAAGAGGCGAGTATCGTCAGCCTCATCATCGCGTTTTTCACGACCGTGCTGGTGTTCATCGCGCGCTGGCGAGGCTTGCGCATGAGCGTTCACCACTAGGAGACTGCTGAACAGTACGCGAACGAGCGCCGCAAAGGGGGGACTGCCATGGCTACGAGGACTGCGACCAGGATCGTTGATTGCGACAGCCACATCGTCCCCAGGGTAGACCTCGACTCGCTGCGCGATCTTCTCCCCGATGGGCTGACCTCACAGGCCCGCGACATGTACGCCAGGGAAGCTCGGCTCTGGGCCGAGCCTCCCTCGTCGCGCGGGTTCGGTTCCGGAGCCGAAGCCAAGCGAGTCCCGCTTCGCGACCCGGAAGAGCGCGTGAGGGTTCTCGACGAAGAGCTCGGCGTCGATACGCAGGTGCTGATTCCCCACGGGCCATTTGGCCATCTCTACGGCGGCGCTCCGGAGGGCGACGACCGGCCTTTGCCGGTCCGCATCGCGATGATCAAGGCCTACAACAACGCGGTCGGCGCCATACAGCGGCAGTACCCCGACCGATTCATCGCATCCGCAATCCTGCCGTTCGACGATCTGGAAGAGTCGCGCAGGGAGGCCGTGCGCGTCGTCAGGGCGCTGGGCATTGGAGCGATCCAGATTCCCTCAAACTGGATGGGCCAGAACTTCGACTGCATGGAGCTCTACCCCTTCTGGGACACGATCAACGAGCTCGACGTTCCCATCTTCGTCCACCACATCCCGCAGAGCTGCGCTGGGTCGCTGGTGGACCACGCGCCGCGGTACCCCATCATCGGCGCGGACCGGATGCGGCGGCTCCACGTCGGCGTTTACGTCGGCTTTGGGCTGGAATACAGCATGACGGTCGCCGCGCTGTCGCTTGGCGGCGTATTCGACATGTTCCTGAACCTGCGCTTCTGCTTCTTCGAGGCCGGCGCGGGGTGGCTGCCCTACGCAATGATGGGCTGCGACCGCTCCTTTCATATCCAGCGGAACTGCTCGCGTACGCCCAACCTCCCCAGCGAGCTGATCAGGCAGCACTGCTTCACCGCGATCGAGTCCTCCGAGCACATCCCGGCGCTCGTGCAGATGATGGGCAGCGAGAACTTCTTCTACGGCTCCGATTACCCCCACGGGGAGTTCATGAAACTACCCAACCACGTGGAAGCCGTCACGAGCCTCGACGGAATCACCGAACAAGACAAGGAGAACATTCTAGGACGGACTATGCTCTCCGCCCTGAAGCGCGAGTAGCATTACCGCGAGCGCACACCGGCGAGGAGGACGCTATGACAATGCCTGCCGCGAGCGACCAAGAGATCCGCATGTCGGGAGACTCGCACGTGTCCGAGCCGCCGGACCTGTGGGAAAAGGAGATGCCGCTCAGATACCGCGATCGCGCGCTCCGCTTTCCCCGTATAGAGTACGGCCGGGGCAACCATTCACGGGCGGGCGGCTGGGATCCCAAGGAGCGGCTGAAGGATATGGCCGCCGACGGGATCAGCGCCGAGGTGCTCTATCCCACGCTCGCCAAGGGCCTCTTCGATCAGTTCTTCTTCGAGCCGGTGGACCTGCCGCTCGCGCAGGCGGGAGAGCAGGTCTACAACGACTGGATGATGGACTTCTGCAAGGAAGCGCCGGATCGGCTTTGGGGGCAAGCCTTCATCGGACTCTGGGACATCGACTACGCCATCAAGGAGATGCAGCGCGCCAAGGACGGCGGACTCAAGGGAGTCGCGACCTGGATAGCCCCTCCTGACGAGTTGCCTTTCACCGGCGACCACTACGAGCGGTTCTGGTCGGCGGCAGAAGAGATGGACATGCCCATAGGCTGGCACATCAACACGGGGTTCGGCGCTTACGTCACGCGATCCGGTGAGGACCGGTTTGCCGTCATCACGCGGCAGGCCTACGGCCACAAGGCCGTCGCCATGAAGGCCATGGCCGAGATGATTCTCTCCGGCGCGTTACAGCGTCACCCACGGCTCAAGATTGTCCTCGCCGAGTTCGAGGTCGGGTGGATTCCCTTCTACCTCGAAGACCTCGACCGAAAGCTTGGCAGGGGCAGGAATGTAGGCCTCGATTTGCTGCCCAGCGAGTACTTCAGTCGCCAGGTGTACTCGACGTTCATGCAGGACGGCGTCGGGGGCTATCTGCTGCAGCGATGGGGGGCCGACAACTTCGTCTACGCCAACGACTACCCGCACGCCGGCGGCATCTGGCCCTACACTGACGACACCATTGAGCTCATCATGAGCGAGTTGCCGTCCGAGACGCGGCGGAAAGTGTTGGGCGAGACGCTCGCAAAGGTCTACGGGCAGCCCCTGCCGGAAGCCATTGAACGGATGGACTCGGACTACACGGACGAGATATGGAGCCGCCCCTGGCTCAAGAAGGCCGACGAGTTCACCTTCGACAAGCCCACGATGGGCCTCAAGATGTAGGGACGCTTCGCCGTAGTGGGTTGGCTCCCTATCAACTTGGGATAGCTGTTCCTTGGTGGAATCTGAGCTGCCAGCCGCGCTCTGTTCTTGACCAGATCGAACTCCGGTTTGCGAGTTCCTCTACGCCGTTGTAGGTCACGGCGCTTACGTAGGTCGTCTGCGCGACGTTCGAGTCCAGCAGGCGAGCGCTGAAATTCATCAGGGGCAGCTTGGCGTTGATAGGTTGCCTAGGGATTTCTAGGGTGTCCTCCCGCTCGTAGACGCGGCCCGATCTGCCGAACTCAAGAAAATCAGGCGCAAGAATCTCATCCATCCGTTCGAGATCAAAGCGCACGTCGGTGCGCCACAAACCCTCTTCGAGTAGCTCCAACCGCTGCTGCTCTTCGCTGCTGAGCTCCATCCGCCTTCCTCCCGAGTCCCTCCAGAGCGAGGACGAAATCGCCGAGGTGGCTTGTTCGGCCTTGACGCTTCTCCTAGTGCTATCGGCCATCTCGTGCCGGGAGGGCCGACGCGGACCGTAATGATATCGGTGTCGTGGAACTGCTGGTGCCGCACGGACGAGGCGTAGCGCCGGAGCAGCCGCAGCGAGATTTCGTTCTCCATGGGGGTTTCCTCGTCGTGCTGCTGGAGTTGCCGGATCCGGTCCTCGAGGTTCTCGTCGTCTCCGCCGCCGATGAACTCGATGTCAGCCACCGGGCCCTCGCTCGACGCCACAACGACCAATCGCCGTCCATCGTGGTCGTCATCGTCGCTTTCCAGGTCCAGCGGGGCCAGCGTGAGAAGAGTCTCCTCCGCAACTGCGCTGAGCCGTTCCTTCATCTCCGTATCCCAGTGTCTGTCATCGGCGAACTTCGCGATGAACTCAAAGAGGTCGGGAAGGGCGTCGACGTGGAGTTGCGACTCGAAGCGCATGCGCCGCTGGCTGGTAAGCTCCAAGAACAAGATCATTGCAACCGCGGCCAACCCTCCGGTTGTGACGGCGCTTTCCAGCAGCGTTCCCCAAACGGAGCCCAGGTCGGGGAGGGTGAACAGGTCGAACTGGAAAGCAGCGCCTATCCAGAAGGCGACTCCCGCGATCAGAAGCTTCTGTCTGCTCTGCTCGGTCTGAATGACCGTTCGCGCGCCTTCAACGAACAGAGTCCCCGTAACCAAGATGAGATATCCGGTCATGACCGGGCCCGGTAGGCTGCTCAGCAGCCCGGACGCCTTGGGCAGAAACGCCAGCGCGATGAAGATGCCGCCGATGCAGTACCCGACTCTCCGGGATGCAACGCCGGTGACCTGGGTGAAGGAGACGATGCCCGGATTGATGGCGTTGGGCACCGCGCCCACGACCCCAGCAAGCAGATTGCCCGCGCCCGCGCCGGCCAGCGCTCCCTGCACCTCCCGGAAGTCGATAGCTTGGGGCTCGCGCCGGGAGACCCGCTGCAGGGCGATGGCTTCTCCGTTCACCTGGATGGAGATGATGATGCCGAGGAAAAGAAACGCCGGGAGCAGTGTCCAGAACGCGACGCCGAATTCGACTCCCAGACCTGGCCACTCGCTGGGAAGCCCCACCCAGCCGGCCTCCGTCACCCTGCTGATGTCGAAGATGCCGAACGCCGCCGCAACGACGCAGCCGACGGCTATGCCGACCATCGGGGCCCATAGACGCCATACCGCCGAGCCGCGGAGGGCGAGCGCGGCGACGACGATGAGAGTCGCAAGCGCGGTCAAAGGCGCTGCGACGGGCTCTTCCGCCGACGATTCGTCGAGCAGACCGAAAACGACGGAAGCCAAGGTGATGGAGAGGATCATCATCACGGTGCCGCTGACGGTTGGCGTAACGATTCGCCGCAGGATGAAGAGCCACTTGGAGATGATGACTTGGAACACCGCCGAGGCGATGACCAACGTCGTCAGCGTCGCCGGCCCGCCGTCCACCACTGCGTTGATGCAGAATGGGATGGAAAAGGCCGCCGTGAACAGAGGAAGGACGGCTCCGGCGCCGACTGACCCGAGCCGCCGCACCTGCAGCAACGTCGCCACGCCAACGACCACCAGAGAGGCGAAGACCATCCACGTCAGGTAAGACTCGTCCCTCCCTGATGCCTTGGCCACGATGACCGGCGTCACCAGCAAGGTCGCGGAAGCGATCAGGCTGAATTGCAAACCGAAGCCCAAGGAGGCAAGGAGGGGCGGGTTTTCGTGCGCCTCGTAGCGGGGGTTCTGAGAAGCTGGTGTCGCCAGAATCGCCTCCCCGCAACCTTGGGAATGGTGGAGATAGGGGGACTCGAACCCCCAACCTCTGCATTGCGAACGCAGCGCTCTCCCAGTTGAGCTATATCCCCACGCCTGGCCCGGCTGGCGGATGCGACCGCCAAACCATCGTCATGCGAGCTGACGAGGGGTCAATCATAGCATAGCGCGGATGGGCCAATACCCCGCGCAGCGCCTACTGGCCTGCTCCCCACGTCAAGTCTCGGCGCGCTCAACCTTGGTATCGGACCATGCCGCGCACCGTGAGCATCGTCAAGACTAACGTTGCGGCGCCGATGGCGACTCCCACCAGGAGCGCGTTGGGCGCCAGGACCGCAGCCGCCATCGCCCCAAGGATCACTTGACCCAACGACGGACCGCCGCGGTTCGAGAGCTGGAGCACCGCAGTCGCGCGGCCGCGAATGTCGTCGGGCACCGCCATCTGGAGGATCGTGGAGCGTATGACCGCGCCAACCCCGTCCGTTGCGCCCACGACCGTCAGCGCCGCTAGCGAAAGGAGATAGTTGCGCGACAGAGCGAACACCGCCATCGACGCGAGATAGGCGGCGTACGAGCCCGCCACGACGAATCCCTTGTGCTTGAAATCGCCTGCAATCAGGAGCGCGGCGGAGCCCAATAGGAACCCCGCAGCGGGCGCGGAGAAGAGCAGGCCATAGCCGAAGGTCCCGGTTTCCAAGATGTCCTTGAACACCGGCACAAGCCCCCGGTGGTTCGTGAAGAGCATTGCGACGATATCCAGCAGGGTCATTGCAAGTATCACTCGGGTCCCGAAGACGAACCGGAAGCCCTCGAGCATCGACTTCACGTCCATACGCCTCCGGCCGCCCGAGTCGCTCGGCGGCATCGCCTTGACCAGGAACAGCGCGCCGACCGTGGGGATGAAGACGAAGCAGACCGTCGCGTAGGTCCAGCCCGCGCCGATCAGACCAATCAATAGACCTCCTATCGCCGGCCCGATGAGCATGGCGGAGTGGCGAGCGGCTTGGTTCAACGTGATTGCGTTCATGAGGTGGGTGCGGGGGACGAGGCGAGGGAGCATCGCCATTCGCGCAGGGCCTTCGAACGTGTTCACCGCAGACGTGACCAAGGTGGTTCCATAGATGTGCCACACCTGGATGCTGTCCGTCAGCATGAGCGCCGCAAGCACGCCGGCCAGCAAGAAGTTGCCCGACTGCGTAAGGATGAGCAGAGTCCGGCGGTCCACGATGTCGGCAATCGAGCCTCCGATGAATACGAGGAGAAGCATCGGCCCGAATTGAAAGAAGCCGAGGAGTCCAAGGCTGAGAGGGGAGCCGGTGATGTCCCAGATGACATACAGGTTTGTGACCTGCCGCATCTGGAAGGCGATGAAACCGACCACGAAGCTGATGAGAACCAACCGGAATTCAGTGAACGCGAGCGAACCCAGCGGCTTGACCCTTGCGACGCCTTGCTCGCCCCCTGCCATCTCTGCTTGCCGGTCCGAGGATCCAGCCACTCAGCGCTCCTGTGACTGAAGCGAATGGTTCTTCCCCGGGCTACGTTGCCTCATGGCCTGAGTTAAATGGGACACATCCCCGCTCCACTGGACGGCGAGACAGAGTTCCCGACTCATGCTGTCGCGCCAGGGTTCCGGTCCATCTCCTTGCCGGTCGGAGTCAGGTCGATTGCGGGAGCGGGAGTGGACCCGCCGAACAGGGCGAGCCTGCCGTCGGCCAGCCGGCAGAGGGTCTCCGTAAGCAGCGGCGCTTCCAGTGCGATTTCGGCTTGACGAATTGCTTGGAAGAGGGGCAGCGATTCGCCTTCTTGCTCTCGAAGGAGAGGGATTTCGCGGCCTTGGACCGCGGCCCAGAGCGGGTCGAATCGCGGGCCTCTAAGCAAGACGCGCGCGAACGAGACCGGGGGGCCGCCGTCCAGCTCCTCGGTGACCCGAAAGATCATCGCCCCGGTCTCCTCGGCGCGCTCCGCGATCAGCCGCCAGACCACCTGCTGCCATAGGCCGATCGGTCCGCCGGGAAGCGAGGGGTGCAGGTTGATGAAAGGGTAGCGCCGTACGAGCCGCGGGCTCAGGATGAGCAGGTAGCCCGCGAGGACGCACACATCCGGGTCAAATGGCCTGAGCGCTTCGAGGACGAGCTCGTCGTACTGGTCGCGGTGGCCTGCGAAGTCGCCGTCGTGCTCGTCCCGGAACCGCTTCGACGATCGAGTCACGACTGGGATGCCGCGCGACTCCGCAAGCTCCATGAACCGATTGCTTGCATCGCCCTCTCCGCGCTCGCGATGCATGAAGAGGAACTGGACAGACGCATTCAGAGAGCCGTCGTCGATTGCGGCGAGGGCGTGCTCGAACATCGCCCGCGAGCCGGGGCCGCGTCCGGCTGAGAACCATCCGAGATCGAGGGTCACGAGGTCGCCATCAGTCAGCCCTACCGCTTGCGGAAGCGCCGGGCCAGCTTGTTGAGAGTCGTGTAGACGTGAACGAAGGCTCCGGCCGGGACGGCAACGAGCCGCGCCTCGATCAGCGCTTGGCGGAAGCCTTCCGGCGTACCGTCGAACTCGGGGAACTCGGTGTAGGTGCGGCCCAGCTCGCGGGTTGTGTGCGCGTCGCTCACGGCGGTCATGGGCAGGCCGTGGCCCTTGGCGAACTGCACCGCAGCCGCATTGTCGCTTGCGCGCATCGTACGGGCGTTGAAGCCTTCGACGATGTCCACGTAGGGCAGCAGCTCGGCGGCCGTCGAGCGGTCGAGGGCGGAGCGTCCCATGCCGGTGAAGGGGTGAGGTATCGAGACCAGCGCGCCCTGGTCCTTGATGCGCTTGGCGGTTGCGATGGGCTCCAGGCCAGGGGGGACAGCCTCCTCGAGAAAGAGGCCTGTAATCTCCCCTGCGGTCGACTTTATCTCGGTGCCGACGATTACCTGAAACGAGGCCAGCTCCCTCACGGCCCTCCCTCCCTCGATGGAGTTGTGGTCCGTCACAGCGATGCACGTCAGTCCGACCTCGGCGCACCGTTTCACCAACGACTCCGGAGGCGTGAGGCAGTCGTGGGAGAAGCTGGTGTGCATGTGGAAGTCGCCGCGGAGCATCACTGTCCGTTCCCGCCGTCTCCCGGCTGGGTGGACTGGATCATCGTCATCTGCTCGCCAAAGGCGCGCTGGAGGCGTGTCACCTGCAGCTCGGCCGCCGAGAGGAGCTCGTTGCACGTCCTGGCTAGGGTCATGCCGCGATCGAACAGACGCGTGGCCTCCTCCAGCGACGCGTTTCCCTCCTCCAGGGCTTGGACGGTCTCGCGGAGCTGGGAGACGGCTTCTTCGAACGTGGGCCTGTTTTGGCTGTCTTGTGTCATTGCACCTGCGCGTCGAAACGCCCGTCCTTCAGGGTAGTCCGCACGATATCACCTCTGCTCACGTCTCCGACCCCGACAACGGCCCTTCCGTCTACCTTCGTGACGACTGCGAAACCGCGTTCGAGCACAGAGGCGGGATTGAGGGCGGCCAGCGTCTTCTCCAGACTGGCGACTTGCTCGCGGCGGAGCCGAATCATCGCGTCGAGGCCTATTCGCGCTCGCTCTAGGATATCGTCGACCCGCTGGCGCTGGGTCGGCACGTCCGGGAGCCGCCGTCGCATCTGGCTCACGAGTGCCTCGACTTGGCGCGCCTGCCGTGTGAGGTAGTGCGCGACGGCGTTGTGGGAGCGCCCGACAAGCCGGGCGACCTCCTGGGCGAGAGCCGCCGCGTCCGGAGCGACCACTACAGCGGCAGCCGATGGCGTCGGAGCACGTAAGTCCGCGACGTAGTCGGCAATAGTGACGTCTGACTCGTGGCCGACGCCGCTCACGATGGGGACACGGCTGGCGTAGATGGCCCGCGCCACCTCCTCGGTGTTGAAGGCCCACAAGTCCTCCATCGACCCGCCACCCCGCGCCACGATGATGACGTCGACGCCCGGTTCGCGGTCCAGCGAGCGAATGGCGTCAACAATCTCGAAGGGGGCCTCGTCGCCTTGGACGGTCGCCGCGCAAAGGACGAGCTCCCCAAGGGGATAGCGAGCGCTCAGGATGTTGGTGACGTCGTGGATGACTGCGCCCTGCGCCGAGGTGACCACGCCGATCCTGCGCGGGAAGGGCGGGAGCGGGCGTTTGCGCGCGGGGTCGAAGAGGCCCTCTGCCTCGAGCGTCGCCTTGAGCCGCTCGAACTCGGCGGCGAGGAGGCCCGAGCCGACGGGGACGACGGTGTCCGCGTAGAACTGCACATCGCCGCGTACAGCATAGTAGGAGACGCGGCCGTGAAGGTTGACCTGAGCGCCGTTGACGACGTGCTCCGCGCCGAAGTTGCCGCTGAAGAGAACGGCCTTGACCTGGCCGCCGGCGTCCTTGACCGTGAAGTAGCGATGGCCGGCGCTCGACGCAAAGACGTTCGAGACCTCGCCCGTCACCCAGATGTCGCTCAGGTGAGGATCGCGCTCGATGACCGCCTTGAGGTACTCGGCAAGCTGGGAGACAGAGTAGAGGAGCACGCGGTTGCGCTCAGTCATCTCGGAGCGCTCGAGATCTCCATGGCGGCGGGGCTTGCTACCCGGTGAAGCCATCGCTCGGTGTCGGATGGCCGCCGCATGTGGAACAGGCGAAGGTGGGCCTGCTCCGGACCGGCAAAGAGCCTGCGAAGGGAGCGCCGGCGTCGCCAGTGAGTCTTGAATGCCCAGAGAAGAATCGAGTCGCGGGACAGCGACCTGCCGAGAGTTTCTCGGTTGCCGGCCCATAGGGTTTCGCGGCGCAGCGACCTGCGCACGGTGCGGCGAATGAGACGCCAGAATACCAGTCCGAATGAGTAGTCGAGCCAGACGGCGGCAGTGGCCTGGGGCCAGATGAGGTCGCGGGCGATGCTGTAGTTGCCGTCCACGACCCATGTGTCGCGGCTCACCGCTTCCTCTACCCGAGCCCGGAACAGGGGGATGTCGGTCTCGTTCAGCGCAATCCAGTTGGGCTGCCAGTTGATGGCGTCCAGCTCCACGTAGGGAGTTCCGAGGGCCGTCGCTAGCCGCGCCGCCGTGGTGCTCTTGCCTGAACCGGTGGTGCCGACAACGACCGTGCGCTGAAGGTCGGACAGATCGACGCTGAAGTGGTTCGTGGCGGCGTCCATTGGTTTGCGGGGTAGTCTCGTTCTGCTCCGGGCCTATGTCCGCTCTATCGGCGTGATGGGCGGGAGGATGGGCGGCGCGTTAAGCCGGTCCTAGCTGTTGACGCGGGTGACGTAGTCGCCCGTTCGCGTGTCCACGCGGACCTTGTCGCCTGTGCCCACGAACATGGGCACGGTTACGCGGATGCCGGTCTCCAGGGTCGCCGGCTTGCCGCCACCGGAAGCGGTGTCGCCTTTGTAGCCGGGAGGCGTCTCGGTAACGAGGAGGTCGACGGTCGTCGGCATTTCGACCATGATGGGCTTGTCCCGGTAGAAGACGAGCTCGCAGTCCGTCTGGTCCACGAGGTAATCGGTGGAGTCTCCGACAACGTCCTTTTCGACTTCGTATTGGTCGTAAGACGTCGTGTCCATGAAGGTGTAGACGCCGTCGGCCTCGAAGAGGAACGTGCAGTCCCGGTTTTCGACGGGGGCCTTGGTCAACTTGATCCCGTAGCCCGAGAAGGTCTTGTCCAGTAGCTGGCCGGTGAGTAGGTTGCGCATCTTGATGTGGTAGACCGGCGCGCGCTGCTGCATCTTCTGTTGGTAGTACTCCTCGACCTTGAACGGCACACCGTCCATCTCGATTGTCGTGCCGCGCCGGAGGTCTCCGAATTCCATCACCATATGTAGCAGCTCCTCATGCTTGTTCTATATCTCGACCAGGTCCCGCTTGTGCGCCTTGGTCAGCACGCGGGGCCGTCCATTCTCCATCACGACGAGGTCCTCGATGCGGACGCCTCCCCACCCGGTGAGGTAGATGCCGGGCTCCACGCTGAACACCATGCCGTTCTCGATGACGCCGGACGAGCTTGGCCCGACGCCGGGCAGCTCGTGCACCGCGATGCCGATGCCATGGCCAAGGCTGTGGCCGAAGTCGCCGCCGTACCCGGCTTCCTCGATGACGGCGCGGGCAAGGCCGTCGACCTCCGCGCCCGACATGCCCGCCGTTGCGGTGGCCTCCGCGGTCTCCTGGGCCGCTAGGACGATGTCGTACACCTTCCTGAACTGCTCGCTGGCCTCTCCCAAGACGAACGTTCTGGTGATGTCGCTGCAGTAGCCCCCGTAGAGCGCCCCCATGTCGATGACGACGCCGTCGCCGACCTCCAGCTTGCGTTCGGTGGGTTTGTGGTGGGCTTTCGCGCCATTGGGCCCGGAGGCCACGATGGTGTCGAAAGAGATGCCGTCCGCGCCGAGCTCGCGCATGGTGCGCTCGAGGTTCCAAGAGATGGCGCGCTCCGTCATTCCCGGCCGTAGACGCGCTCCGACGGTCTCGATGGCCTCGTCAGCCAGTTCGATTGCCCTCACGAGCAGCTCGAGCTCTTGGGGGTCCTTCACGGCGCGAAGCTGGTCGGCCATCTGCCCCGTGGGCACGAGCTCGGGCTCTGCCGAGAGGTCTTTGACCTGCCCGCTGAGGTAGTTGGAGAGGGCGACGGTAACGGAGTCGTCTTCGATGCCGATCCGCTTGGCGCCGGAGCTCGACACCGCGTCCTTCCACCATGAGGAGCCGGGACCGATGCGGATGATGCGGTAGTCCGGCGCCTGTTCCGCGGCTTGCTCCGTATAGCGCGAGTCGGTGGCGAGGAGCGCGTCGCCCGGGGTGATCCAGAGATAGCCGTGGGTGCCTCGGAAGCCCGAATAGTAGGCGACGTTTCTGCTGGGGGAGCGCTCCGTGTTGAGAATGAGCATGGCGTCCAATCCGTTCTCAGCCATCTTGGCGCGGAGGCGCGCGATCCGGTCAATCGTAGTCATGATGCCTTCTCTTCGGCGACCAAGTATTCGAGGGCCAGCAGATAGCCGCGCGCGCCGAGTCCGCTGATGATTCCCCGCGCGACAGGGGCTGTGAGCGAGGTGTGCCGGAACTCCTCGCGGGCGTGGATGTTCGAGAGATGGACCTCGACGACCGGCACTGACAGGGCGGCGATGCAGTCCCGCAGGGCTACGCTCGTGTGGGTGTAGCCCGCCCCGTTCAGTATGACGCCCGTGGCCGCCGGCGCGTTCGTTTGCAGGTAATCGATCAGTCCCCCCTCCGAGTTGGACTGGAAGAAGTCGATTGACGCGCCCAGCTCGGCGGCGCGGGAACG
Source organism: Dehalococcoidia bacterium (assembly GCA_965219425.1). Classification (GTDB taxonomy): domain Bacteria; phylum Chloroflexota; class Dehalococcoidia; order Lucifugimonadales; family Australimonadaceae; genus S5-327. Next base: position 1,104,967 of record OZ244741.1, on the reverse strand, counting down.
CACGGCGCTCTCGATGTCCCTCAGAGTGCCGCTGCCGTAGATGGCGGGCTCTCGCTGGCCCAACAGGTTCAGGTTGGGCCCGTTGACTACGAGGATGCTCATACGCGAACTTAGCTCTCGGTGTTGGATTCCGGCATCTCCTCTTCCCCCGTCTGCGGGGGAGGACTGAGGAGGGGGCCGTTGGCCAGTGGATGGGCCCTCATGTATACGCGGCGCGCTTCGCTCTGGCTTACGTGAGTGTACACCTGCGTCGCGCTGGGCGTGGAGTGACCGAGTAGCTCCTGCACCACGCGGAGGTCGGCCCCGCCGTCAAGGAGATGGGTGGCGTAGCTGTGGCGCAGCGTATGCGGATGCACGTCCTCCCGAAGTCCGGCCCGCTGCGCGTATGCATGGACAATGCGCTGGATGGAGCGGGCGCTGAGCCGCGTGCCGCGTGTGTTCAGGAAGAGCGGCCCGCTGCGTCCGGGCGTCGAGTTAAGGTAAACGCGGAGGGCGGCGTGGGCCCTAGCCCCAAGCGGCGTTTGCCGCTCCTTCGAGCCCTTGCCCCACACCCGGACGGTCCGCTCGCCCATCGATACGTTGTCCCGGTCGAGGTTGGACGCCTCGCTGACCCGAAGGCCGCAGCCGTAAAGGACCTCGAGGAGGGCGGCGTCCCGGAGGCATTCCTCGTCCTCGCCGAGCTCGTTAGGCGACTCGACAAGCCGGGCCGCTTCCTGGGCGGATACGAGATCGGGCAGCCGCTGCGTGGGCTTGGGGGTGAGCCGGCCCATGAGCGTTGAGCCGGGGCGCCAGATTGGAGCGTCGGGCAGCAGCTCGCGGTCCACGAGGTAGCGGATGAACGACCGTAGCGAGGCGAGCATCCGGTGGACGCTCGCGCGGCTGTGGCCGCGTCGCCCCGCCGTCCGTCCGCTCGCGACAGTGCGGCGTTCGAGCAGCCACGCCACGTAGTCACGCACAAGGCCTCGGTATTCTCGCGGGCCCTCGGTCGCGCCATTGCGGAGGACGAATTTCTTGAGGGCTTGAGAGTCGGAGCCGAGGCCGATTCCCTGGGAGTCCAGGTACTCCGCGAAGGGGAGCAGGTCGGACACGTAATTGCGGACAGTCGCGTTCGACAGGGCGCGCGCCGCGCTCAGATGCCGTTCGTACTCGGCGAACAGCGGCTCTTCTTCCCCGCTCAATCCTCTCCCAATGAGGGAGGACGAGAGGCTGCTCGTCGTGGAGGCGCCGATCCGTTCCATGGCGAGGCCTACGCGACGCCCGCAGGCGCCGGTTCCGGTATCGGGCCACGCCAGGCGCAGTTCGTGCAGCGCGATTGACCTTTGGCCGCGGCCACCATCAACCCATCGCACTCAGGACACGGCTGGGGTAGGGGCAGCGAGTTCACCGTGAACTTGCACTTCGGATAGTTGCCGCAGCCATAGAACACTCCGCGTCTGCTCCGCCGTTCCACCAGCGCTCCTCCGCACTTTGGACAAGGAACGCCTGCCTCCTTGCGGATGTTCTTCCTCGTCTTGCACGTCGGGTAGTCGGTGCAGGCCAGGAACGGTCCGAAGCGTCCGCGTTTGACTATCATTGGCTTGCCGCAGGTCTCGCAGACCTCCCCGGTTGGTTCCTCTTCTTGCACGCCGGGCGCGTCTTCGCCGCTCCTTGCGATGTCTTTCGTGTTCTTGCACGCCGGGTAGCCGGTGCAGGCGAGGAACGGCCCGAACCTGCCGACCTTGATGACCATCGGCTTGCCGCAGGCGCCGCATATCTCTAAGCCGGGCTCGCTGACCGCCCCGGCGCTCGCTTCTCTGACCGCGTCCCATGCCTTATCGAGACCCTCGCTGAACGGGCCGTAGAACGCGCGAAGCAACGCCACCCACTCCTGCTTTCCGTTAGCCACGTCGTCCAGCTGGTCTTCCATTCGGCCGGTAAATCGGATGTCCATGATGTCCGGGAAGTGTTCAATCAGCTGCTTGCAGACCAATTGGCCAAGCTGGGTGGACTTGAGCGTTCGGCGCTCCCGTGTGATGTACTTCCTGCTGATGATGGTGTTGATCGTGGCGGCGTATGTGCTGGGCCGTCCAATGCCTTGCTCTTCGAGCGTCCGCACCAGGCTAGCCTCCGTGAACCGCCGGGGCGGCTGCGTGAAGTGCTGCTCCTGAGTGAGCCCCTCGCACCTGAGCGCTTGATTCTGCCTCAGCTGCGGCAGCGAACGGCGTGAATCGCCCTCTTCCGACCCGTCCGCCGTCTCGTCTCGCTCCTCTCTGTAGAGGGCCTGGAAGCCGGGGAACCGCATGACGGTTCCCGAGACGCGAAATAGATAGCCGGGGTGGTCAGCCGCGGCCGTGTCCGCGTTGATGGCGACCTCTGTCCGGTCGAGCACGGCGTCGGCCATCTGGCTCGCGACCATGCGGTTCCAGACCAGCTCATAGAGACGGGCCTGGTCTGATGTCAGGTAGGGGCGGACGGACTCCGGCGTTCGTGCGATGGACGTGGGCCGGATCGCCTCATGCGCCTCCTGCGCGACCCTTGAGCGCGTCCGGTAGGGCCTTGACGACTTGGGAAGGTAGTCCTTCCCCCATCGCCCTTCGATGTACCGACGAGTCTCGCTGATGGCGGAGGGCGCCACTTGAGGCGAGTCCGTCCGCATGTAGGTGATGAGGCCCACCAAGCCCTCGGGCCCGACCGCTATCCCCTCGTACAGCTGCTGGGCGACGGACATTGTCTTCGTCGCCTGGAAACGAAGACGGGCGGAGGCCTCCTGCTGCAAGGTGCTCGTGATGAACGGGGGCCTGGGGCGCTCCTTTATCTCGCGCTGCGTGACGGACGCCACCTGGTAGCGGGCCCCATCTAGGTCGCGGAGCACTGTGTGGGCGGCGGCCTCGTTCGGCAGCTCGATTTGTTTCTTCTCTCCTAACCGGCTGTGGAGGCGGGCCGAGAATGCGGGGTCGCCCTCCGGTCTCAGGCTCGCGTCGATGGACCAGTACTCGACCGGGACGAAGGCGTCGATCTCGTTGTCCCGCTCCGCGACCAGCCTTAGGGCAACGGACTGCACGCGCCCGGCGGAGAGCGTGGACATGTCGAGGGCCAGCGCCTCAGGGGCGTTGCTCTTGGCGAGGCGATTGAGTTCTTGGCCGACGAGGGGCCTCAACAGAGGGCTGAGCTTGAATCCGACCAGCCGGTCCTCGATTCTGCGCGCCTGCTGGGCGTTGACCAGCTCCATGTCGATGTCGCGCTCATGCTCGAAGGCTTCCCTGACGGCTTCCTCGGTGATGGAGTGAAAAACGACGCGCCGCACCGGCTTCCCTTTCCATCCTGCCGCTTCCAGGACGTGCCACGCTATCGCCTCGCCCTCTCGGTCGGGGTCGGTCGCCAGGTAAATGATCTCCGCGTTCTCACCGGCGGCCTTAATCTCGCCGATGAGCTTGCGCTTGTCCTTGGGCGCCTCGTAGTGCGGCTCGAAGTCCCGCTCGGTGTTCACCCCGAGCCGGAATTGGGGGAGGTCGCGAACGTGCCCCATCGACGCCATAACGTTGTAGTTCCGACCCAGGAACCGGTTAACGGTTCTCGCCTTGGCCGGGGACTCGACCACTACCAGGCGCCGCCTGTTCGTTCCCCCGCTGGTTGTCCTCTTGGCAGCCGTGGCCTTGGCCCGGCTGCTAGCTCGCTTCGTCGTCGTTGTTTTCGCCATATCTCACAATAGGGCCACCGGGAAGCTCTTTGTCAAGACCGACGCTGGGCCGACGCTTCCCTGGTCCGTATGTAATTCATCCTTCCTACCTGTAGGGCGGTGCCCTTCATCTCCATCATGGCGAGCGTACCGATGACTCGCGTCACCGGCATACCCGTCTCCCGGCTGAGCTCGTCGACGTGCAGGGGCTCGTGGCCCAATGCCTCGATCAACCGCGCCTCGTCCTCGGTATCCGCGACAGAGAGGCCTGGCATCGGCTCCTGACGGGGCGCTCCGCCAAGGCGCAGCTCATCCAGGACGTCCTCGACGGTGGCGACGAGTTTGGCTCCTTCCTGGATGAGCCGGTTCGTCAGGCGGCTGGCCGGAGAATAGATGCTCCCCGGCACGCATAGCACCTCCCGATTCTGCTCGAGGGCGAACCGCACGGTCGAGAGCGTGCCGCTGCCCTCGCCAGCTTCTATCACAAGCGTGCCCAGGCTCAACCCGCTGAGCAGACGGTTACGGCGCGGAAAGTGGCGCGCCTCAGGTTTAGACCCTAAGGGGTGCTCCGACACGATTGCCCCGCTTTCGACGATTCGATCGACAAGGCGAGAGTGTTCCGGCGGGTAGATGATGTCCAGCCCCGAGCCCATCACGGCGATTGTTCGGCCTCCGGCGTCCAATGCGGCGCGGTGGGCTGCGCCGTCGATTCCCCGCGCAAGACCGCTGACAACTGTGATGCCGGACTTGGCCAGGTCTCCCGCCAGGTGACTGGCCGCTTCCTTGCCGTACGCGGTCGGCCCGCGGGTCCCCACCACGGTCACCCGTTCTTCGTCATCGGGTTCGAGCAGCCCCTTCACGTAGAGGATAGGCGGCGGGTCGTCGATTTCCCGCAGCAGGCGCGGGTACTCGTTGCTGTGCCAGGTGAGCACGGTCACACCTGCGCTCCAAGCCGATTCGAGCTCCTGCCGGGGATCGATGACCCGCCGCACCTGATCGATTGCTTGCACCACGCTCGACGTCAGGCCCGCCGTGGCGAGCTCCCCCGTCGTTGCTTCCCACGCCGCCTCCAGCGAGCCGAACCGCTCTTCCAGCAGTCCGATGCGGACGCGGCCAACGGTCGGCACGCGGGAGAATGCCGCCCAGTAGGGGAGGTCCCGTTCGATGTCGTTCACCGCGCTCTGGCTTCCGCCCGTCGGATCTTCGCCAGGCGCTTCACCGCGAATCCTCGCTGGGCCGCGGGTAGGTCCTCGACAGCCAGCAGGCGTTCCGCATCCTCGCGGCTGACTTGGGCGGCGTGACGGACGTCGCTGATCAGCTTGATGGACAGGCCGGCGGGGTGGCGCTCAATGACGCGCGCATCGTCGCCTGCTCGAACGGCGCCCTCTTGGAGGACCCGGTTATAGAAGCCGACGCGCCCCGCCCGCCGGAACTTCGCGGCGAAGTAGCGTATGGCCATCTTGTGCTCCAGCTTGAAGCAGGGAGACCGTGGCTCCGTCACCTGCAAGATTGCGCTCCCGACCTGCCAGACGTCCCCAAAGAACATGACATCGGACGAGGCTCCTTCGACGGTAAAGTTCTCGCCGAACCATCCGTAGGCGAGCTCGCGGTTGAGCTGCTCTCGCCAGTAAACGTAGTCCTCCAATGCGTAGACGTACACCGCCGCGTCGGGGCCGCCGTGGTTTACGGGGTCGGCCTGAGCGTCGCCGTCTACGTTGAGCCGGCGCACGGACACGGACCTGCTCACCGGTCGTTTGTTGATAGCGGACAGCACGTCGCCCCGGGCCGTCCCGGCCAAGACCTCCGGTTTGGCGACGTTCACTGAAATGAGGCGCACGACAATCTCCTTTGACGGCGGGCGGCATTCTGACACATAGCGCGGTCAGGGGGTAGGGGAGACTGTCACTGAGGGCGGGATTCTGTTCCGGCCCCCCTTAGGCGCGCTGACGGAGCTCCTTGGCTCGGCTGCCCGAAATTCAATCCCGGATTGGCCTGGAGAGCAAAGGCGCCGCTGACTCAGACTCTTTGGCTCCCCGGGGATGGCGGAGAGGGCGGGATTCGAACCCGCGAGAGGCTGTTAACCCCTACACGATTTCCAGTCGTGCCCGTTCGGCCGCTCCGGCACCTCTCCACGATGGCGGAGAGAGTGGGATTCGAACCCACGGTGGAGGAAGCCCCCACAACGGTTTTCGAGACCGCCGCCTTAAACCGCTCAGCCATCTCTCCCCAGCCGATAGATTCTAGCATAGAGGCTCTGAGCCCTTGGCCTGTCTCCCGGCCGCCGGAGAGGGCAGGGGACGCTTGACACTCCCCTCCCCTCGTCCGTACCATCCCGGAACAGTGCAAATGGCTATGTAACGCGTCGAGGTGGTCGGTCGATTTCCATTTGGAGTTCGCCGTGGCCGCCTCGTTTGTTTTAGGAGACGCACCAGCTCGGACGGGCTGCAGAGCCCCGAGTAACAGATGGACGCTTGGGCATCGATCGTCCTGGCGGCGGGTAGGGGGACTCGCATGAAGTCTTCCCGACCCAAAGTCCTTCACCCGGTGGCGGGCATGCCTCTCGTGGCCTACGCGGTCCGGGCGGCGTCGGCTATTGGCTCCTCTGCGACCATCGTCGTAACCTCTCCCGACAGCAGCTGGGACGTGGCCTCTCTCCTCGACGGCGACGTGAAATGCGTCGAACAACCGGTCCCCCTGGGCACCGGCCACGCCCTCGCGACGGCGCTCATCATGCTCCCACCCTTGACCAAATACGTTCTTGTCGTGAACGGCGATGCGCCGCTCATCACCCCGGAGACGGTGCTGGACCTAGCCGCGCTTCACGAGAGGCGCAAGGCGACCGTAACGCTGCTCAGCTGCTCTGTCCCGACCGCTTCGCTCCAAGACGTAGGCCGTCTCGAACGCGGCGCTCGCCGCAAACCCATTGGGATAGTCGAGGCGGGGGAGGGGCCCGCGCCCCGCTCGGCTGCTGTCGAGGTCAACGTGGGGGTCTACGCGTTCGACGTGGACTGGCTGCGGTCCGCCATCGGAAGGCTGAAGGTCCACGGTTCCGGCGAACGACGCCTGACCGACCTCGTATCGATGGCGGTGGCGGACGGCAAACGCGTCGAGGCGCACGTGACCCATGACGTCGACGAGGCGCTAAGTGTGAACACCCGCGAGGACCTGGCCCGCGTCGAGCGCGCGGCCCAGTACCGACTCCGCGAGGCCGCCATGGCGCAAGGCGTCACCTTGGTGGACCCAGCGACGACCTATCTCGACGCGACAGTTGAGCTCGCTTCCGACGTTACGCTCCATCCGAATACCTCCGTCCGAGGCAGGTCGCGCATCGATTCGGGCGCGGTCGTCGGCCCGAACGCTCAGGTGTGCGACTCCGTGGTGGGCGCCGGCTCTCGAGTGGACGCGGCCGTCGTTGACGGGGCGTCGCTCGGGGAGCGAGTCAACATTGGCCCGTTCTCCCACGTTAGGCCCGGAACGGCCCTGGACGATGACGCCTACGTGGGGTCCCATGTGGAGATCAAGGCAAGCCGGATAGGCGCCGGCGCCCACGTCGGCCACTTCAGCTATGTAGGCGACGCAGTTGTTGGCGCAGGAGCGAACATCGGCGCCGGGGTGGTGACGTGCAACTACGACGGCGTCGCCAAGCACGTCACGGAGATTGGCGAGGGGGCCTTTATCGGCAGCGACAGCCTGCTGATTGCGCCGGTGAGGGTTGGCGATTGGGCCGTGACCGCGGCCGGCGCCGTGGTGAACAGGGACGTGCCGCCCGGAGGAAGGGTGGCTGGACTGCCGGCGAGGCCGATGCGCGTGAAGCCGCGCAAGGCGGTCGCGGCAGGCGAGGGGGGGATTCCCCTTGGATAGCGGTAGTACGGCGCTGGCAATCTTACTGGCGGGCTCGGTGCTGGGCTTTCTCGGCCTTCACGCCGCCTCCGCAGCCCTGCCGCTGCTACGGCGCAGCGCGGTGCGGGACTCTCTCTCGGCGCGCGGCGTTCGGGAGGCTGCGGTAAGGCGTCTTCGCACGGAGCGGTACGCGTATGAGGGCCTCATCTGGCTCTTGCTTCTCCTCAGCGCGGCAACCGCTTCAGCCTCGGCCCTTGGACTGGTCACGAGAGCGTTCGACCTTCACTGGGCCGCCGTCGCCGGCGTCCTTGCAGGGCTGTGGATCGTTCTGCTGCTTCTCGCGCCGCTGGCCGAGCACGTGGTGCAGCGCCTCTCGGTACAGGGCCTCGTGACCCTTGGAACTGCTGTCCAGGCTATCCTGTGGCCGCTCCTCCCTGTGCGCCGCTTCTCCCGCTCAGGGCTTCGCTTCGCCGGCGCCGACCAAGAAGCCGATCCCGGCCTCAACGGGCATTCCCTCGCCGCCGACGCATCCTTGGGCGTCGAGGAGGAGATAGCTCAGGAACCCCTCGACCGCCACGAGCGCGAGATGATCCGTGCCATCCTCCATCTCGACCAGACCCCCGTGCGGGAGATAATGGTGCCGCGCGTGGACGTTGTAAGCGTCGATCTGAGGACCTCCGTCGACCGCGCGGCTGTCCGTATCCTGGACAGCGGCCATAGCCGCCTGCCTGTCTACGAAGACAACCCCGACAACATCGTCGGCATTCTCTACAGTCGTGATCTCCTTGCCGCCACCATGAACGGAGTAGCCACGCCTGTCCTCAGCGACCTCGTCAGGCCCGCGTTCTTCGTTCCCGAAAGTAAGCGCGTCGACGAGATGCTGAGCGAGTTCCAAGAGCGCCGCGTCCATATGGCTGTCGTTGTCGATGAATACGGGGGCGTCTCCGGCATCGTCACCGTCGAGGACCTGCTCGAAGAGATCGTCGGAGAGATACAGGACGAGTTCGATATGGACCAGCCGGACATAGAGTGGCTCCCGAATGGCGAGGCCGTGATTGACGCAAGGATGTCGGTGGACGACTTCAACGAGGCTTTCGGAGCCGCTGTCGCCGCCGATGGCTTCGACACTGTCGGCGGGTTCCTGTTCAGTCGCCTCGGCAACATACCGGCGGCCGGGGATGTCGTTGAGGAGACCGGCTTGCTAGTCAGGGTTGTCTCCACGATCGGGCGCCGCGTGAAGCGGGTGCGCGTTACGCGAATTGCGTCTGCTGCCCCAACCGACGGCCCTTCCAGCTAAGCCCCTCCGCGCGTTGCCTCGTAAGGGTGTCGGTGGCGTCCTTTCCCCGTAGGTCGGCATATTCCGGGATCTTCTGCCTGCAAGGGAGGGGATTTCAAGCAAATCTTGCGTGCCGGATTGATGTCAGCGCCTCGTCGCAGAATCCCAGTCCTGACGGGATTGTCTCGATAGTCCGAGTTCGCACAGCCGCGCGCTCGATGAACACGTAGGTCTACGAGTGATAGCAACGAGAGCGCGATACCTGTTGCGCCTCCCTCCTATCCCCGATGCTCTCGTGCGGACGGCCGGGGTAGCAAGGGATGCATAGCGGGGGCTGCGCCGAGGTTTGTCAGGCCTTCATCCAGGCTGAGGATAAGCGGACTAGACGGACGAGAGGCGTTGTGGGGCGGATGCCCCGGTCCCCGCAGGACGGCTATCTCGGTGGGAACCGGCGCGTGGGTCGCTGTGGACAGCGCGCTAACCGGAGGGGAATGTTGAAGTGGCTGCCGCGGGCGCGCCCGTGAGCCCCGATGGCCGCCCCGCTTTACGGGTATGAAGGCGGGGAGGGTAGGCCTCCCTCCACGCTTAGCTTAGCGAGCTTAACGAAGAAGCCCCGGGCATGCCCGGGGCTTCTCGCTAGCTGACCTATCTAGATGTCTTACTTGACCGTGAGCGCGACGCTGTCCTTGCTGCCGTAGCTGCCGGTAGCCAGGATGCTGTACAGACCAGAATCGAGGCCCGTGTGAGAGATCTCGGCAACTTCCATACCACCCGCGTTGACGGTAACGCTCTCCAAGAACATGTGGGAGCCGTCGCTGAACACCAAGGTGATGTCGACAGTCTCTCCGGCGCCTTCCGTCATGGAGCCGTCGTCGTCGTCCATCATGGAGCCGTCGTCGTCGTCCGTCATGGAGCCGTCGTCGCCATCCGTCATGGAGCCGTCGTCGCCATCCGTCATGGAGCCGTCGTCGCCATCCGTCATGGAGCCGTCGTCGCCTTCCATCATGGAGCCGTCGTCGCCTTCCATCATGGAGCCGTCGTCGCCTTCCATCATGGAGCCGTCGTCGCCTTCCATCATGGAGCCGTCGTCGCCTTCCATCATGGAGCCGTCGTCGCCTTCCATCATGGAGCCGTCAGAGGCCTTTCCACCCCTAAAGCCGGTCAGGGTGACCGTCACCGTGAAGGGAACGCCTGGGCCGACAAGGGCTGGGCTCACCGCGATGTTGCTGTGGGACGACTCGCCATCGGCGCCTGGCTCACCTGGAACGCCGGGGGAGCCGGGCAGACCTGGGGAACCTGGGGAACCTGGGGAACCTGCGGGACCACGGGGGCCGATAGAACCGGCAGCGCCGGCTTCACCGGCTGCGCCGGCGCTGCCCGAAGGACCACGCGGGCCGCTGGCGCCACGCGCGCCAACTGGGCCTTGCGCGCCCTCTGGGCCTTGCCCGCCGTCAGCTCCGGCAGGTCCGGCAGGCCCTGCGGGGCCAGCGGGACCACGTCCGCCGGCAGGTCCTGCCGGGCCGGCTGGGCCCGCAGCGCCGTCAGCGCCGGCAGATCCTGCAGGCCCTGTGTCGCCCTTAGAGCCCACGTCGCCGGTGCAAGCGGCCGCCAGGAGGGAAATAATAGTCACAAGGAGCACTAGGGCCATACTCTTAGCAGTGAAGAAGCGGTTCATTGAACCCCCTTTCCAAAATCGTCCGACGTGGTCGTCTTGGGGTAGCTCCCGTGACGAAGGAGCCGACCACCATCGAGTCCATAGCAAAACTGGGGGTATCATAGGGATTGGGCTTTTCGAGTGTCAAGTGCTTTTCGTGCGCTTGCGGCCAGTTTCCTGCCCTTGGCTAGCGCTTCTGTTATCGCTCCCTAAGTACGCGCGTGAGCGGTAGGGACGGCTGGCGGGTCCGCCTGGCTCGGCTATACTAACCTCAGGCCCCCGTAGCTCAGTGGATAGAGCACCGGCCTCCGGAGCCGGGGGCGGGAGTTCGAGTCTCCCCGGGGGCGCCATCCCACTATCGTTTGAGAGCTTGTCCTCCCCGTCATTGCTCCGAGGGGCTCAGAAGGGAGCGATTGGCACGAAGTCCCCTTGCGGCAGAGGCCCTCTTGCGGAAATGACCATAGGCCGCGCGAGCAGTCCGTAGCTGGAGTATCCTATAGGTAATGACGAAGCTCTCGTAACGAAAGCTCACTGCGCTTGGACAGGGAAGAGTGGCGTCCGCCGCGGCGGACGCCGCCGTATGTAAAGAACCGGACGGCACATGACTGAAGCGCCCCAGACCCATCTACGCAATATCGCCATTGTCGCCCACGTCGACCATGGCAAGACCAGCCTCGTCGACGCGATGCTGCGCTATAGCCACGTCTTTCGTCCCGACCAGCACGCGCCCGACCTCATCATGGACTCGGACCCCCAGGAGCGGGAGCGGGGCATAACCATCCTAGCCAAGAACACAGGAATCAAGTACGGCGACGTGACGGTCAACATCATCGACACCCCCGGCCATGCCGACTTCAGTGGCGAGGTCGAGCGCGTCGTGAACATGGCCGACGGCTGCTTGCTGGTCGTCGACGCCGTCGAGGGCCCGATGCCCCAGACGCGGTATGTCCTTCGCATCGCGCTCCAGCAGGGGCTTCGCCCCGTTCTCGTCATCAATAAGGTAGACCGCCCTACCGCGGACCCGGCCGCTGCCTTATCGGCGGTGCAGGACCTGTTCCTCGAGCTGGCGACCGATCCCGACCAACTCGACTTCCCGGTGCTTTACGCGTCCGCTCGTGAGCAGTACGCGCTCGCCGACGAGGGAGACTCGCCCACCGACATGCGCCCCCTGTTCGACGCCATCGTCGACCGTGTGCCGCCCCCGCTCGCCGACCCCGAGGCTCCCCTACAGCTCCTCGTAGCCGCGCTGGACTACGATAATCACCTCGGCCAGATTGCGGTCGGCCGGGTGTCGCGGGGGCATGTCGCCAAGGGCGAGCAGGTCGTGCTGATTGGCCATGGCGATAACGCTCCCGCCTATCGGGTGGAGCGCCTATTTACATTCCGCGACCTCGCGCGCCGCGAGATCGAGTCGGCCTCCGCCGGCGAGATCGTCGCGCTGTCCGGCTTACGCGACGTCCGCATAGGCGACACCGTAGCGTCCCCAGCCGCGCCGGAGCCGCTGGAGCGCATGAAGGTCGAGGAGCCGACGGTGCGTATGACCTTCAGCGTCAACACGTCGCCGTTCTCGGGCCGTGAGGGGCAGTACGCCACCTCGCGCATGCTGTGGGACCGGCTCCAGCGCGAGCTGCAAACGAACGTGGCGCTCCGGGTGAAGCGCACCGGGAGCGCGGACGAGTTCCTCGTGAGCGGCCGTGGAGAGCTCCACCTCTCGGTTCTTATCGAGAAGATGCGGCGCGAAGGCGTCGAGTTCCAGGTGTCGCGGCCCGAGGCCGTCACCAAGCTCATCGATGGCAAGATGCATGAGCCCTACGAGCTGCTCTTCCTGGAAACACGGGACGACTACATCGGCCCCGTCACCGAGGAGCTGTCCTCCCGGCTCGCCCAGATGGTGGACATGCAGAGCGACGGTTCGGGGAACGTCCGCCTCCAGTTCAGGCTTCCTACGCGGGGCCTGATCGGATTCCAGAGTTTCTTCCTGCGCGCTACCCGCGGGAACGGCCAAATGAACACCGAGTTCATCGGCATGGAGCCTGTAGCCGGAGTGGTGAAGGCCGCTCGCGCGGGCGCGGTCGTGTCCGCTGAGACCGGCGTAGCCGTGACGTATGGTCTCCAGAACGCTCAGGAGCGGGGAGAGACGTTCGTCGAGCCCCAGACGCCCGTTTATCAGGGCATGATCGTGGGCCGCCACAACCGCGAGCGGGACATGGACCTGAACGTTTGCAAGGAGCGCAAGATGACCAACGTGCGGTCCTCAACTCAGGAGATCGTCGAGCGCCTCGCTCCCGCAGTGAAGTTCAGCCTAGAAGAGGCGCTGAGTTTCGTCAACGAAGACGAGCTCGTCGAGGTCACTCCCAAGAGCATCCGTATGCGCAAACGCATCCTCAACCCAGACGAGCGCTACCGGGTGCACCGCGCCCGCGCCAGAGCCGCCCCCTAGCCCCCCTTTTGTCGGGGAGGGCGGAGAGGGTGGTTTTGCGTTCGGTCAGCTTACGTCAGCGCGACGCCCGCCTCCTCGGCGGCTTTGCGGTAGATCGCTCGCGCCTGCAGACCCATGGGCGCGTGTCTGCCGGTAGGCGCCACGGAGACCTGTCCCGTCACGGGGTCGATCATGCCGGGCAGGGGCTCGCGCGGCGGCGTCAACCGAATGCCCGGCGTGTGCTCCTGGAACAGCTCAATGATGTCGTTCCTGGCGGGGTCGCGGAAGACGTTGATCGGCTCTTCCCCTGCCGCCACTTTGTCCATCTCGTCCATCAACATCTTCCGGTAGAGGATGATGCCGCGGTCGGACTCGCCAAGCTTCTCCAGCGGGCGCTTGGCGATGGGTCCCTGCGTCACCCAGGCCATCTGGTCCTGGCCGATGGTGAAGTCGATCGGGAAGCGCCCGTCATCCGTTTGCAATGGCACCTCGTAGTGCGGGATGACATCCTGCTTGGGCGCGGTCACGCCGGGGGGAGGAGCGTAGATGTTGTAGTGGATGTGCATCGTGTGGGTGTCGTCCACCGGGACGCGCATCTGGAAGCCCGTCCCGACCCGCAGCCAGTTGGGGAACACGATGGGATGGCCGACCTTCCATTCAGGGTCGTCCTCGGTGGTGTTCGTGTAGGTGCGACGCTTGATGATGCCGTGCTCGAACGCCTCGAACTTGATCTTGGTGTGCACCGTGGTTGGCAGCTCGTGCTTGAACCCTGCCTCTCTGAGCTGGTGGTTGCTCCAGTAGACGTGGAGCCACTCCAAGTGGACGGGGTCGAGGGAGTTCTCCATGCACTGGAGCCAGTTGCACGGGAGGAGGCAGGTCCCGATGTCCTTGAGGACGCCGTCCCAGACGAAGAGGTCCCATCGCGGGAGCAGCGGCGCGGGTTGCGGGCCCATGTAGCCCCAGAGCAGCCCGCCGAGCTCCTCGACGGGGTAGCCCGCGATCTTGACCTTCTCCTTGAAGCGCCCGTCGGGGTGGACGGTCTCCTCAAAGGGCTGCTCGATGCACTGGCCGGTCTCGTCCATCATCCAGCCGTGGTACATGCAGCGGAGGCCGTGCTCCTCGGGGATGCCGTAGGAGAGGTCGACGCGGCGATGGGGGCAAAAGCGGTCGATGAGGCCGAAGGTCCCGGACTTATCCTTGTAGAGGACAAGGTCTTCGCCGAGGAGGCGGACGGGCATCGCGGGCCTATCGTCGAGCTGTACGACGGCGGCAATGGGATGCCAGTAGCGGCGCATGAGCTCGCCCATGGGCGTGCCGGGCCCGACTCTCGTAAGGCGGTCGTTTGCCGCTGCGCTCAGCATGTCTTACCTCCAAAGCATTCGCCGGATATGTGCGCACTCTATAGCCGAATCGCGGACAGGGCAACGCGCGGGCCAGGGGTTAGAAGCCGGTAATGTTGCCTTGGTCGTCCACGTCGAGCGTGCGGGGAGTCTTGGGGAGGCCGGGCATGGTCATAATCGACCCGGCGATGGGGTAGACGAAGCCCGCGCCTGTGGACGCCCGGATATCGGATATCTCGAAGGTGTAGCCGCTCGGCCTGTTCTTGAGGGAGGGGTCGTGGGAGAGGGAGGCGTGGGTCTTGGCCATGCAGATCGGAAGCTTCCCCAGCCCGTGCTCCTGGAAGCGGTCGGCGCGCCGACCCGCGTCCGGGCTCCATCGGACGTCCGCCGCGCCGTAGACCTTCGTGGCCAGGGCGTGCACCTTGTCGCGTATGGGGGCGTCGAGGGGGTAGAGGTAGGAGATGCGGGGCGGGGAGCCCTCGGCGGCGCGAACCACGGCCTCCGCGAGATTGGCCGCGCCCTCTCCGCCCTCCGCGAACCCCGTGCAGGTGACCGCCGCCGCCGCGCCCGCTTCGATGGCCACGTCCTGCATGATCACGACCTCTTCCGGGGTGTCTGACGGGAAGCTGTTGATAGCGACGACGACGGGGAGTCCGAAGGACTTGATGACTTTGATCATGTGGACGAGGTTCTCCGCGCCGATGCGGACGGCGAAGGGGTCCGGGCGGTCGAGCGCGGAGGCCGGGGCGCCGCCGTGGGACCTGAGAGCGCGCACCGTTCCGACGAGCACGGCGGCGCTGGGCCGCAGACCGCTCGTCCGGCACTTGATGTGCATGAACTTCTCGAAGCCCAGGTCGGCGCCGAACCCCGCTTCGGTGATGACGTAGTCGGCATAGCCGAGGGCCAGCCGGTCGGCGATCACTGAGCTGCACCCGTGAGCGATATTGCCGAATGGCCCCGTGTGCACGAAGGCCGGCTGGCCCTCCGTCGTCTGGACGAGGTTCGGCAGCAGCGCGTGGCGGAGCAGGGCCATGAGGGAACCGACGGCGTCCACGTCGTCCGCCGTCACCCGCCGCCCGCCTCTGGCGTCGGCGACGGTCATGCGGCTGAGGCGCGCGCGGAGGTCGGACAGGCTGGAGGAGAGCGCAAGAACCACCATGACCTCCGAGGCGGCGACGATGTCGAACCCGGTCTCGTGGAGGGGGGCGTTGGCGGAGCCGCCAAGGCCGGAGAGGATGTTCCGCAGCGCGCGGTCGCTGACATCGAGGACGCGGCGCCAGGTGATGTCCTGTGGGGCGGAGCCGGGGACGAGGCCGCGCTGAATGGCGTTGTCGGCGATGGCGGCGAGGAGGTTGTGGGCGGCGCTCACGGCGTGCATGTCGCCGGTGAAGTGGATGTTGATTTCGTCCTCGGGGATGACCCGGGACTTGCCTCCCCCGGCGGCGCCGCCCTTGATGCCGAAGATAGGCCCGAGGGAAGGCTGGCGGATGGTCGCGACGGCGTTCTTGCCGATCTTCGCAAGCCCCTGGGTGAGGCCGATGGTCGTGGTCGTCTTGCCCTCGCCCGCGGGCGTCGGGTTGACGCTGGTGACGACGATGAGCTTGCCGTTCTGCTCGGACGCGGGCAAGAGCGCGTCGAGCGAGACCTTGGCCTTGTTGTCGCCGAACGGCATGAGGTGCTTCGGAGCGAGCCCAAGGGTCCGAGCTATCTCGTTGATGGGCTTCATCGAGTCCCTTCCCATTGAAGCAAGTCCTTACCGCGAGACTCGCAGCGCCTCGTAGAGTTTCTCGGCTGTCGCGGGCAGGTCCCGCAAGCGGGCTCCGGTCGCGTCGGCGATGGCGTTGGCGATGGCCGCCGCGGTCGGCGCGTTCGGGCTCTCTCCGATGGCCTTGATGTTGTACGGCCCGACGCCCTTAGCGGGCTCGTCCAGAATGACCGTCGTTAGCTCGGGTATGTCCGCGATGTTCGGAATCTTGTAGTCGGCGAACGATAGGGTCGAAACGAATCCGCCATCGCGGACCAGCTCTTCTTGCAGCCCGAAGCCGACCCCCATGATCGCGCCGCCGTTGATCTGCCCCTGGTGGCCGATGGGGTTGATGATGGTCCCCGTGTCGTGGGCGGTCGTGAGCTTGGTCAGCGTGATCTGGCCGGTCTCGTCGTCCACCACCACCTCCGCGATCTGGGCGCAGTAGCCGGTGACGGGGTTCTCGTAGCCGCCCGCCGCTGCCGCTCGGCCCACCACTGGGGCGCCGACGCGGGCGATGAGACCGCTCCACGGCTGAGACTCGCCCGTATCCGTCCGGACGAGCATCTGACCTTGTACCGCGAGCTTCTCCTCGGGCCAGTTCTGCAGCTCGGCGGCGAGCTTGAACAGCTCGCCTTGCGCCTGCCCCACGGCGTCGTGGGTGGCTACAGTCCCGAGGTTTGTGACGCGGCTGCCGCCCACGCCCTGGTCCATGTCGAACAGGCCCGTGTCCGCGATCTCGATTCGCACCGCGTCGGCCGGCAGGCCCATGTCCTCGGCGACGACCTGTTGAAGGACGGTGTAGGCGCCCGCGCCCTGCTCGAAGAGGGGCGTGGTGATGACGACGGAACCGTCAGCCTCGAGAGTAATCTGGGAGTTGATCCTGCCACCGCCGGGGGGACGCTCGCCGACCGACACGCCGCGGCCCACACCCTTGCCCTTGGCGGAAGAGTAGCCGGAAGCCTCGATGGCCGCTCTGAGCGTGGCGGAGGCGCGGTTCTCCACGAACACGTCGCCAAGGGCGGTCGGCTCGCCGTCGTTCACGAGATTCATCAGCCGAAAGTCGACGGGATCCATGCCGATGGCTTTCGCGACTTCGTCGACGTGCGACTCCAAGGCGAAGACCGCCTGGGGCTCGCCGGGGCCCCTCATGTGCCCGCACGGCGTGTTGTGGGTGTAGACCATGTCCTCGACGACGCGCGCGTTCTTGGTGCGGTAGGGGCCGCCCGCTGCCTTCGCTCCGCCCAGGTGTCCCGCCGGCTTGAAACCGGCGTAGGCGCCGCTGTCGAACACGATGCTCACGTCGTGGGCCGTGATAGTCCCGTCCCGCTTCACTCCCGTGCGCATGGTAAGAATCGAGTAGTGGCGGGGGTTGGCCGCGAGGAACTCCTCGCTGTAGTCGAACACCATCCGCACCGGCCTGCCGCCGGTCGCCCTGGATAGCAGGTAGCCCAACGCCACGTTCATAGGCGAGCCCTTGCCGCCGAAGTCGCCCCCTATCGTCACGGGGTGAAAGACGATGCTCTCGGGCTCGACGCCGAGGGGGCCGGATATCTGGGTTCGCACGGCGTAGGGCGCCTTGCCCGGCGTCCAGACCTCGGCTGTGCCGTCGTCATGGGCCTGCACCGTCGCGTTGTGCGCTTCCATGTAGGTCTGGTGCTGGGACGGGGTCGTGTACCTGTTCTCGACGACCAGGTCCGCTTCCTTCATGCCGGCCTCGACGTCGCCGTTCACCCACTCCCAGTGCACAACGACGTTGGTGGGCTCCGCGACCTCGTAGAGCAGTCCCTTGAACCCGTGCATGTCCGGGTTCACCAGGAGCTCGTTCTTCATCGCCTCCTCGGGGTGGGTGACGGCGGGCAGCTCTTCGTATTCGACCTCAACGAGGTCCACCGCTCGCTGGGCGATCTCCTCGTCGTCGGCGACAACTGCCGCGACCTGCTCGCCGACGAACTTCACCTCGCCCTGCGCGAGGACGGGCACGTCGACGATGCGGCGGCCCCAACGCATGTTCGCGGGGAGGTCGGCACCCGTAAGCACAGCGTGCACGCCCGGCAGCGCCTTGGCCGCCGACGTGTCGATGGCGGCAATGCGAGCGTGGGGGTAAGGGCTGCGGACCGTCTTGGCCCAGAGCGTGCCGGGCAGATCGAAGTCCGCTCCGTAGTTTGCCGACCCGGTGACCTTGTCGCGTCCGTCGACGCGGGGCACCGGCATACCAACGACACGAGGCGCAGTGGTCATCGACCTCTCCCTGACAGTGGTGTTTTCGTGAGCGCCGCCTAGGATAGCAAGCGCGCGCGCCGCTTGCTTAGAGGGCGGCGTCAGGCGTGGGGGAGGGGATGAGAGGCCGACGGGCGGGGCACCGGCAGGTCTTGTCCTTGTTGAGAAGGTCCGTTTCGGCGAGGGCGTGGACGATGGCCTGGACGATGCGGCCGGGATCGGGGACGCGTTGGGACGCGGCGCACTGCCGGAGGTAGGAGGCGACGGGGCGGGGGCTGAGGATGGGGACGCCAGCGGCTACGACGGCCTGGGCGAGGTCCATGAGGCCGGGCGGATCCTCGCCGCGCTCGATGGCGTTCTCCCAGCGCTGGGCGAAGTCGTCTGCGACAGGCTCGAGGGCGGCCTGGGCCACGAGACAGGCGTAGTAGCGGTGGAGGGAGCGGACGGCGCTTCTCATCGCTGCTGCCTCGCCATCGCCTGGGCGTTCTCGATGAGATCGAGCTCGCGTCGGAGCTCGCGGTTCTCTCCGACCTTGATGGCGTTGGAGAGGGCGGAGCGCACGGCGGCTGCCCTGACCTGGGGGTTGGAGTCTTCGAGGAGCTCAGCGAGGGTGCTGATGCTCTTGAGGACGAGTCCTTGGAGCTCGACGCGGGCGAGGGACTCGGCGCCGTGGCGGAGGCGTTCGAGCTCGGCGCGGAAGTTGGGGTCGGTCATCCACTGGTGAAGGGTGGAGCGGTGAATCCGGGCGGCCCTGGCTCCGGCGGAGAGGGATGCGGTGGCGGCGATGTAAGGGAGGGCGAGGGTCTGTTTGGGTGAGAGCGCCGCTTTTCTCGAAAGTGTCGGATTTTGCTGGTCCTCCATGCTATTTCACTCCTGAGTGTGCGTTCCAAGCCAGACAGGACAGCCCCATTTCCCAACAAGAATCCGACACTTTCCAACACGAATCCGACATTTCACGACATGAATCCGACACTTTCCGACAGGCGACTCGTGAGGCATCGGAGGGGCGAGGGGGTTGGGTCCGTTGGGTCATCAGAGACAGGGTAAGGAGAGGAGGTTCGATTGCGCAACGGTCAAATGTCACAAGAACGACATTGGGGTTGTGGACTAGACTGGGGAAACCTTGAGTCACGGCGAGGGCACTATCCAAGGAGGCGGAGCAGCAATGAGGATCGAGCTGACCAGTATCCACGTGGACGATCAAGCGAAGGCGCTGGCGTTCTATACCGACGTGCTGGGGTTCGTGAAGAAGACCGACATCCCGGTGGGAGAGTTTCGGTGGCTGACGGTCGTCTCGCCGGAGGCGCCGGACGGCGTGGAATTGGTCCTGGAACCGAACGACAACCCCGCCGCGCAGGCGTACCAGCAGGCGCTCGTCGAACAGGGCATACCGTGCGCGGCATTCGCCGTCGACGACACGCAGGCGGAGTACGAGCGCCTGAAAGGGCTGGGGGTCGTCTTCACGGTGGAGCCGATGCAAGCAGGCCCAGCCACCATCGCCATTTTCGACGATACGTGCGGCAACCTGATTCAGATCAATCAGCTGTGAGGGGCGGGGAAGAGGTAAGTGGCGGAAGGGCCGCTCTTCCTCCCCCGCGCATCGCTGCGTTCGCGCGTCCCCTCCCGTCTGTGGGAGGGGTTCTTGCGGGAGACAGAAGGCCTGCGAGGTTCCCGCGGTAGGCGGGGGCAGATGCTCAAAGGGTCCGTACGCGAGGCAGGGCAGCCATCTTTCGATCCAGCGTCAGGACTTCCAGGTCTGCGCGCGCGTAGTCGTCCGCGATGAGGCGGTCGAACAGGCCGGGACCGTCGGAAGCTTCCAGGGCATTCAGAACGGAGCGGCCATTGAGCGGAGCCACCAGGCCGCTCTGCAGCGTGCCGAGGAGCGCAGTCCGGACGTCGCCGCCGGAGATGTCGTAGTGATGCTGAGCCGCGACGTAGGCTTCCCCGACAACCTGGTTGGATGCGAACACCTCAGCGCCTTCACTCTCGACCAGGGTTCGCAACTCCCTCACACAATGGGCGAAGGAGTCGGCGGGCTGGGCGGTGATCAGGCGCATGAGAACCGACGTATCAATCCCGTAGCGAGAGGTCATAGGGCTCGCTCCGGAACTTCTCTAGGTCGAAGGGCGCATGGTTGGGAGCGATCTTGTCCCGCAGAAGTCCGAGACGCGAGAGGTCTACCCGCCGGGGGTGGATGGTGAACCCGTCGCCGGACTCACGTATCTCCAGGTAGTCGCCCGGTTTCACTTCCAGCGCGTCCAGCACCCGAACGGGGAAGGTGACCTGGCGCTTCGAGGTGATTTTGACGATCATGCCGCTGTTCTCCTTACCGTAACGATATAATCGTAAGGCAAGATAGTCAAGGGAAGGGGCCGCAGGGGTGGCGAGCGCGGCGGCGGTCTTGTCTAGGGAAGGGCGCCCACGAGGGAACGCCCCTACGGGAGAGGACTGTTAGGTTTCCGTGTCCGCGGGAATGATGGGGTTCGTGGTGAGCCTGTCGAACCACGAACCGTGTTTAGTCATGGGCGGGAGAGGACGGCGGCGACGTCCTTCTCCGAAACCCCATACTCCCGCAGCACGCTCTCGGTGTGCTGGCCGAGGGTGGGGGCGGGGAGGCGGACCTCGCCGGGGGTTGCGGAGAGCTTGACCGGGATACCCAGGTGGCGCACGAGGCCCGCTACGGGGTGCTCCAGCTCCTGGACCATGCCGCGGGCCAGCACGTGCTCGTCGCGGAAGACCTCGGCCATATCGTAGATGGGGCCCGCGGGCACGCCCGCGTGTTCCAGGATGGCGAGCCACTCGGCGGAAGTCTTCCCGCGCGTCGTGGTCTGGATGGCCTCGGCCAGCTCCTCGTAGTGCCGAACGCGCTCCGGGTTGCTCGTGAAGCGTTCGTCGGCGAGCAGGTCGGGGCGGTCCAGGGCCGCGCAGAGGCGCTCGTAGTTCGCCTGGTTCGCCACCCCCAGGTTGAAATAGCCGTCGGCGCTTTCGACGGCCTGGTAGGGCGCGACGAGGCGGTGGGCCGAGCCCTTGGGCCCCGGAGTTGCGCCCGACCCCCAGAGCTCAGCCGCCTCCCAGACGGTGAGGGCGATAGCCGACTCCAGCAGCGACGTGTCGACGGCCTGTCCCTCGCCGGTCCTGAGGCGATGGATGTAGGCGGACAGCACGCCGTAAGCCGCGAACATGCCTGCGCTCAGGTCGGCCAGGGGCACGCTGATCTTCACCGGCGGCGAGTCCGGGTAGCCGGTGACGCTCATCATGCCGGACATGCCTTGGGCGACGAGGTCGTAGCCGGGGCGGCTGGCGTAGGGGCCGGTCTGGCCGAACCCCGACACGGATACGTATATGAGCTCGGGATGGGCGCGCCGCAGCTCGGCGGGGCCGAGGCCGAGCCGGTCCATCGTCCCAGGCTTGAAGTTCTCGGCGACGACGTCGGCATGCCTCGCCATGTCCGCGAACACTTGGCGGTCGAGGTCGCGCTTGAAGTCGAGGGCGACGCTGCGCTTGTTGCGGTTGATGCCGAGGAAGGCGGCGGACTCGCCGTTGATGAAGGGCGGGCCCATGCGCCGGGAGTCGTCGCCGCCGGGCTTTTCGATCTTGATGACGTCCGCCCCCATATCGGCCAAGAGCAGCGTGCAGAAGGGGCCGGCCATGACCTGGGTGCAGTCGAGGACGGTCATGCCGTCCAAAGGCATGGACGCCATCGCTAGCGGCCCGTGAAGCGCGGCGGCCGCTTCTCGACGAAGGCGCGGTAGCCTTCCATTCCGTCGTCGGTGTCGAAGATGGAGAGGGGCAGCCGGCGCTCCTCTTCGGTGAGGTCCGCAAGGGCGGGGCTGCGGAGGACGGCCTGGATGATGCGCTTGTGCCCGGACTGGGTGAGCGGGGCGTAGATGGCCATCTCACGGGCCAGACCGTAGGTGTGCTCGACGAGGTCGTCGGCAGGCGCGACCTCCGTGATGAGTCCGATTCGCAACGCTTCCTGGTCGTCGATGCGCCGGGCCGTAAGCAGCAGGTTGGCCGCGTGGCCTGGACCGACGAGCTGGACGAGCCGTCGCATCTCGTTGTAGCCGACTAACACGCCGATCTTGGCGACCGGCACGGCGAATACGCTGCCCTCGGCCGCGATGCGGAGGTCCGTCGCCATCGACAGCTCGCACCCGCCGCCGACGCAGATGCCGCGAATCATCGATATCGTCGGCTTGGGCATCTGCTCGATGGCGTCGAGAGCGCCCTCGAAGGCCGCGGCGTACTCCTTGGCGAGGGCGCTGGTGCTGCGGTGCGCGGGGAAGTCCTTGATGTCGGCCCCCGCCGAGAACGCCCGCTCTCCGGCGCCTCGCAGGATGACGATCCTCACGCCGTCGTCCGCCGCCAGCCCCGAGGCGGCGTCCCGCAGCGCCCCCCACATCTCGAAGTCGATGGCGTTGTGCTGGGCGGGGCGGTTGAGGACGATCGTGCCGACGCCGTCCTCGATGGCGACGAGTATCTTGTCGTTCATGGACGGCAAGTATAGAGCGTTGAGGGGTCTGACGTTGGCCAAGCGCTCCCACGCCTCGCGCGCCGTGAGGATAGGGATTTCGAGGGCGGGAGCGAGGGCCAGAAGGTCATGGTCTGCAGTAACGAGCGCGTCCGCATTGCCGGCTACGGCCAGTTGAAGGAAGGGGCGGTCGGATGGGTCACGGCAATCGGGCGCGGGGCGTATCGCTCGGCACGTCGATCACCTCGCACCAGGGAAGATACGCGGAAAGCCGCCCATCGCTTTGGTCTGGGTTTAGGCCGAACTTCGCGTAAGAGAGCACGTGGGACTAACTCTGTAAGGGTGAGAGGACTAACTAATGGAACGACGCGTTCCATTCGCCATGCCTCTCGAAGCCAAGCCAGCCTTCCATGGCGGAAGATGAGGGCGGGGACGACCACGTTCGTATCGAGCACGAATCTCAGTGGGGCCACTCGCCTCGCCGCGCCCACTCGATGGCGTCAGCGATGTCCTGCTCGGTGATGCCAAGCCGGTCCATCTGGTCCCAGACGGCTTCGGCGTTGTCGGAATTCATACGCTCCACCCAGACCTCCGGCTCGGCGGTGTCCAAGGGTATCTGCAGCCGCTTCATCTTCTCTATCAGGTCCTTGGCGTTGGCAAGGGAGAAGGGTCTGACAGGAGTCACCCGAACGGGGGCGAGCACGATGCAGCCGTTCTCCTCGGTGACATCGAAGTACTCTGCGCCTTCGAACGCGGAGATGACGGCTTTGGGGATGGTGATCTGGTTCTTGGAAGTGAGCTTGGCGAGCATGGGATGCTCCTCCGCGGCAAGGATGCAATGAAATCTTACATCCTTACCGCCGAGTCTTGTAGCACCGCACGGTTAGATGGGCGTCGGGCTCTCTATATTCCTATCACATATCCCTACTCACGAGGTCTGTGTAGTACTTCCACACGCCGCCGACGCGGACGGGGGGCATGTTGGCGAGGGGCACGGCCAGGTGGGGGGCTTGGCGCATGGCGGCGGAGCCGGCTGCGGCTTCGTCCATGTTCTCCGCGGGGATGCCCTTGTAGTCCGGGCCGAAGGCCGAGAGCGCGACCCAGTTCAGACGGGACTGTTCCTCCAGGTGCAACATGGCCATCACCGACGCTTCAAGATTCCTGCCAGCGGTCACGGCGCCGTGTCCACGCAGGAGCACGACGTTGCTCGCGCCCATGGAGTTGACGACCCCCATGCCGTCTTCCTCGGTGATGATGAGCTTGGAGTGGGGGTACACAGGGATATCGTTGCGCACGAGCTGATGGCCCTCGTTCGACATGGGCTTCAGCCTCACGTCGTTCAGACCGAGGACGTTGGTGTAGCGGGGGTGGGTGTGCACCACGGACATCACGTCGGGCCGTTCGCGGAAGATGCAGGAGTGCATCTTGACCTCGTAGCACTGGGACGTGCCCTTGGGGCCGTCGACGAAGTTGCCGTCGAGGTCGACGACGATCATCTCCTCGGGCCTGACGACGTGGAGCGCGTCGGTGGCGTAGCCGCGGCCCTTCACCACGAAGAGGTCCGGCTGGTTGGGCACGCGCAGGCTCGCATGCCCGAGCGACGCAAGGATATGGGTGGCAAGGCCCATCTCGGCCAGCACACGATTGGCGATGGCTACTTCTCGCTTGACCTCGTCGATCTCACGTGACATGAGCGTTCTCTCCCTTCAGCCCGGTGGGGGCGGCCCGATGGGGGCGAGTCCGCTTCTACCACCGGCGCGCGGGCCAGTCAAACGGAGCGAGAGGACGGCTTCCGTCGTCCCCTTTCGGGGAGAGGCTTAGGGAGAGGGGCGGTCGCGGTCAAGCGTAACGGCTACGGCCAGGTGGTCCGAGGCCAGGCTTGCGGGAACGGAGAAGTCGCGAGCTTCGAGGTCAGGGGTGGCCCATATGTAATCGATGCGCTTCCAGAGATCGTCCGAGGGATAGGTGAAGCCGTCGCCCGTTGCTCCGGCGGCGACGAAGGCGTCCTCGAGGCCGGCGTCGGCGAGCATCCGCATCTCCGGTTCGCCGGGGAGCGCGTTGAGGTCGGCCAGCAACACCGTGGTCCGGTTGACGTCGATACTCGCCAACACGGCCCGCGACTGCGGAATCCTGAGCGCCGAATCGGGGTCGCCGGAGTGGAAGTGCGTAGCGACCACGTCGAGCGTCTCTCCGCCGCCTACGTCCACCTCGGCGATTACGAACGCCCTGTCGATGAGGAGAGCTTCGTTATTGGGCATGGCGTGGTTCTCATGTGCGCCGATAGGGAGCCGGCTGAGAAGCGCGTTGCCCCACGCCGAGTCCGCGGCCGGGCCCCAGACGTAGTCCATTTCCAGGCGCTGGGAGAGCCACGCCAGCATGTCGACGGAGCCGTTCACGACCCAGCCCCTGGACACTTCTTGCAGCGCGACGATGTCTGGGTCCTCGGCCTCTATGACCTTGGCCATCTCCTCCAGGGTGTGGCGTCCATGGACATCGAACCCTTGGTGGAGGTTGTAGGTCATCACTCGAATGGGGAAACCGGAGCCCGTGACCGGCGTCACGTCCTTCCAGGCCGCCATCTGGAGTAGGGGGAGCAGAAGCAGGAGCAGAGCGGGCGCCGCAGCCAACCTCGTTATCGACGCTCCGCCGTCGCCGTAGGCGAAGCCGGCGCGAAGAGCGGCCAGACCGACCAACAGGGCGGCCGCGGGACGCACGACTTCCTGCGGGGCCGGGAGCTCGATGTCGTAGCTTGCGTAGTAGACGAACAACAGCGCCAGCATCAGCGTCATGCCGACACTCATCCAAACCGAGACGCCGCCGGCCGAGAGCCGGGCTGATGACGCGGGCGCTCCTTTGACGACCGACGCCAGAGCAACCGCAATCGCAACGTGTCCGGCCGGCAGGATGAGGGCCGCGAGGGCGCCCGATAGCTCAACTGCGGCCGTCGCCACCAGTAGCCCCCCGAGCAGCGCCAGGATGGGCCATGGCAGGGGCTTGCCTCGTCGGGCCAGCTCAACAGCGACAGCTACTCCTGCGAGGTTTGCCCCGAGAATCCACGCGTGCGCCGCCGGTTGCGGCCAGCCTGTGAGCGCCGTCTGCTGAGCGACGTTCTGAAACAGCAGGAGCTCCAGCGCGAGGGCCGGGCCAAAGGCCAGGTAGGGCCAAGCGGAGGCGGGAGCGCCTTGCTCGTCTGCCCAGCTGTCCGACGCTTCGCTCCCCTCCGGTGGGAGCCTCCACAGGAGCAGCCCTTGAGCGATTGCAAGGGCCAATACGACAACGTGTGCGCCGCCGCTTGGCGCCCACGAAAGGTCGATGGTCCCGAAGACGCCCTTGAGAGCGGTGTCGAGGGACAGGCCCAACAGGAACGCAATCGCCGCATGAGCGCCGCCGGCCCGTCCCTCCTTGCGGACCAATCGGAACAGGAGCGGAAGAGACCATAGGAACAGCACCGTCCCTGCGATGGAGAGGCCGAGGTCCACGGGGAGCGACGAGACGGCCTGCTCGGCCAGCCGGACCACCGCCAGACCCCCGAGAACAAAGCGCAAGGCGTTCCGCTCTCCGAGGAGACGGCGCACGACGGGCTCGAGGAATCCGCAAAGGAATATGCCCAGGCCCATGACGCCCACCATCGTCGAGCTGACGTCGCGGATCTGGGTCAGGTAGAACGCCATCTCGACGATGAGCACGCGCAGGAGCTGAAGGCCGAAGGCTACCGTCAGTGCCCCCAGCAGCAGGGCCGCTAGCGACGTGCGGGCAGGGTTGGACACGGCGCTCATACGGCCCACGGCTCACTCCCCATCGAGTTCTACGAGCACATTACACCCCCCGGGGCGAGGACTGGGCAGGGCCTATGTGACTATGGTCATGACCATGGTATGATAGCCCTGACCGCGTAAGGAGGCGCCATGGAAGGGGAAGGCGGAAAGGCGGCAGGCGTGCGGACCATCAAGGCGTCGGAGTTCAAGGCGAAGTGCCTCAAGCTCATGGATGAGGTCGCGGAGAGCGGCGAGGAGATCGTCATCACCAAGAACGGGCGCCCGGTCTCGCGGCTGGCGCCGTATAGGGAGAAGCCTAAGGCCCCATTCGGGCGCTATCGGGACCAGATTCAGATACTTGGCGACATCATCTCTCCCATCGACGTGGAATGGGAAGCCGAGACCAACCCTGACCGCGTGCTGAACCCGTGATGCTGCTCGACACCCAGGCGTTGGTCTGGCTAGCGTTCGATGACCCCAAGCTGGGTCCCCGGACTCGCCGGGCCATTGACCATGCTTGGGCTGCAAACGAGGCTGCCGTATCCGCAATCACGTTCTGGGAAGTCGCCATGCTGCACAAGAAGGGCAGGCTTTCTCTGCTGACTGACACCGGCTCATGGCGTCAATCTCTGTTCAGGGACGGCCTCGTCGAAATCCCCGTTGACGGCGAAATCGGAATCCGCGCCAATGAGCTGGCCGACTTTCACTCCGACCCTGCCGACCGTCTCATCGTCGCCACCGCCTTGGCGGGTCACCGGCTCGTGACGGCGGACCGCCGGCTCCTCAGCTGGCCCGGCCCGCTAAGCAGGCTGGACGCCGCGGAGTGATGGAGGCCCTTCGCTAAACGGCCGGCGCGCGCCACTCGAAGAGCTCGGCCCCCGCCGCGGCTTGTCGGACTAGGACCTCGACATCGAGATTCGCCTCCTGGGACGCTATCTCCTCGGACTTGACGGCTGTCGAAGGCGAGCGCGGGACGAATAGGGTGCAGCAGTCCTCGTCCGGCTGGACCGACGTTTCGAATGTGTCGATGGCGCGGGCCTGGTCAATGATCTCTTGCTTGTCCATGCCGATGAGGGGCCGAAGGATGGGCAGCGACGCAACCTCGCCCACGGTGGCGATGTTTCGTAGGGTTTGGGAGCCGACCTGGCCGACGCTTTCGCCGGTTACGAGCGCGCGGGCGTCCTCCGCTCGGGCGATGGCGTCCGTGATGCGCACCATGAAACGGCGGTAGGCGACGACGCGCAGCGGGCCGGGGACCTGCAAGATGACCGCTCGCTGCACGTCCGCGAACGGCACGAGGTAGAGCTTGGTGTCGTATTGGTAGGCGTTGAGGCGCTCGGCGAGCTCTTTGGCTTTGTCGCGTGAGCGGCCCTCGACGAGGGGAAACGAGTGAAAGTGGACGAGGATGGCGCGGCAGCCCCGGCGCATCATGCGCCACGCGGCCACGGGGGAATCGATGCCGCCGGACATCAGGACGGCGACCTTGCCTGCCGTGCCGACCGGGAGCCCTCCCGCGCCGGGGTAGTCGCCGGCATAGACGAACGCGTCGTCACGCTGCAGCTCGACGCGCAGGTTGATGCCGGGATGCGAGAGATCGACCTTGGCGCCGGTGGCAGCGCGTACCTCGTCTCCGAGCCGCACGTTGAGCTCCTGGGAGGTGAGGGGGAAGCTCTTGTCGGTGCGGTTGGCCGATATGCGGAAGGTGGAGAAGGAGCGGGAGGCCGCCAGCTCGGCCACGCGCCGCGATATCTCGCCGTATTCGGGCTCGATCCGTAGGGCGAGGCTGAGCTTCACGGCGCCGAACACCTGCTGCGCGCGCCGCCGCACCGTGTCCCAATCGGCTTCGGGAGCGAGGCGCATGCGCACCATCATCCGCGTCGCCCAGACTCGCTCGACGCCCAGCCCGGCCGTGGCCCGTTTGAGATTGGTTACGAGATGGTCCACGAACATCGGGCGGTTCTTGCCTTTCAGCCCGATTTCGTGGAAACGAACCAGTACGTCGCGCTCTTGCTCCAAGCGGTTGCGCCTCCAAAAGGGCATTGTACCCCTGCGGTCCGGAGGATTGGCGAGCGGCGCGGACTTGGCGCGGGGGCGCGCGCTGCCCGATAATCGAGACGTGGCCACCACCGCTAACCATGGAACGCCCCTGGACGTTCCGGACTCGCTCACGCAAGAGGACCTGCTCGACATCTACGCGTCGATGCTCCTCGTTCGCGCTCTGGACGAGCGGGCGTGGATGATGAACCGCCAGGGCAAAGCGGCCATCGTGGCGTCGAGCCAGGGGCACGAGGCGGGGCAGCTGGCCACGGTATGGGCGCTACGCAAGCACGCCGAGGACTTCTTCTGTTTCACCTACTATCGCGACCTCGCGGTAACGACCGCCCTTGGCCTCACGCCCGAGCAGTCGCTGCGGGGGTTCCTCGCCAAGGACGGCGAGCCGTTGTCCGGCGCGCGCCAGTTCCCCCAGCATGGCGCGGCCCCGGAGCTGAGGTTCGTCAACCCTTCCAACGTCATTGGCGCCCACGTCCCGCAGGCCGTGGGGTGGGCGCTCGCGGCAAAGATGCGCGGCGAGAACACCGTCGTCGCGTGCTTCTTTGGCGACGGCACGACGAGCCAGGGAGAGGTGCACGAGGCGATGAATTTCGCTTCCGTCCACAAGCTCCCCGTGGTCTTCCTCGTTGAGAACAACAGGTACGCCATCTCGGTCCCGCAGTCGCGTCAGATGGCCGTGGAACGGGTCTCGGAGCGCGCCGCCGGATACGCCATGCCGGGCGTGACGGTCGACGGCACGGACGTCGCGGCCTCCTATCTCGCCGTAGCCGACGCCGTGCGCCGCGCCGCCGCGGGGGGCGGGCCAAGCATCGTCGAGTTCGACGTGGAGCGTTACTTGCCGCACACCAGCGACGACGACGACTCGGTCTACAGGGACCGCGCAGAGATCGAAGAGGCGCGGCTGCGCGACCCCCTCGAAAAGCTGCGCGAGCTGCTCGCCTCGACGGGCTTGCTCTCCGACGAGAAGGACGCGGAGCTGCGGAAGACCGCTAGGGACGAGGTGAACGCGGCTACGGACGCCGCCGAGGCCGCTCCCTACCCGGACGCTGCCGACGTGTTCGACGACGTGACGGGGGAGGCCAAGTAATGGCCACGCTCAACGTCATCGAGGCGGTCCGAGAGGCGATGTTCGAGGAGATGCGCCGCGATTCCTCTGTGTTCGTCATGGGCGAGGACGTGGGCCGGCGGGGCGGCGTCTTCCTGGCGACCAAGGGCCTCATCGAGGAGTTCGGGGAGCAGCGAGTCATCGACACGCCGCTCGCGGAGGCCTCGATTGCGGGCATCGCGTTGGGCGCGGCCATGCACGGGATGCGCCCCATCGCCGAGGTGCAGTTCGCCGACTTCATTTGGCCCGCCGTGAACCAGATCATCGGGGAGGCCGCCCGCGTGCGGTACGGCACGAAAGGCAAGCTCCACGCGCCGATGGTCGTGCGCTCGCCCTACGGAGGGCATGTCAGGGGCGGGCTGTACCATTCCCAGAGCGTCGAGTCCTACTTTGCGCACACCCCTGGACTGAAGGTAGTGACGCCCGCCACGCCGTACGACGCCAAAGGCTTGCTGAAAGCGGCCATCCGCGACGACGACCCCGTCATCGTGCTCGAACACAAACGGACCTACCGCTCGGTGCGCGGCGAGGTCCCGGAAGAGGACTACGTGGTCCCCATCGGCTCGGCGGACGTGAAGCGCGAGGGCGCGGACGCCACCATCATCACGTACGGGCTGACGCTTCACTATTCGCTACAGGCGGCGGCGGAGCTCGAGGGCGAGGGGGCGAGCATAGAGGTTGTCGACCTGCGGACCGTCCGTCCCCTCGACGTGGAGGCGATAGTGGCGTCGGTGCGGAAGACGAACCGCGCGTTGGTCGTTCACGAGGACAACGCCGCGGCGAGCGTCGGCTCCGAGGTGAGCGCGCTCATTGCCGAAAGCGCATTCGACAGCCTCGACGCGCCGGTGATGCGATGCACGGGCCCCGAGGTTCCCGCGATGCCCTTTGCGCCAACCCTGGAGGCCGTCTACATGCCGACTGCCGACAAGATTGCGGCCAAGCTGCGGGAGCTGCTCGCTTACTAGCCATGACCACCGTCGTCGAGCTTCCGCACGTCGGAGAGTCGGTCACGGAGGGAGTGATCGGCAAGTGGCTGGTCGAGCCCGGCCAGCGCGTCGAGCGCTACGATCCCCTTGTCGAGGTCATAACGGACAAAGTGAGCATGGAGGCGCCGTCGCCCTATGCGGGTGTTTTCGTGAGGGCGCTGGTCGCCGAGGGCGATACTGTTCCGATGGGGCAGCCCATCTGTGAGATGGACGTTGACGGCGAGGCCCCCTCCGAGCCGTCATCGCAACCGTCGAGGGCTCCGGCCGCCGAGCCCCCGCGCGCCGCGCCTCCCGCGCCGGTCGAAGCGCGAAGCAGCAGGAATTTCGAGTTCGTGGACTCGAACCGCAGTGTCGGCCCCACAGGCTCAGGTGAAGGCGGGCAGGGCAGGCCCGACGCCGTTCAGGACGCCGCTCTGGCACGCAAGGACCCCGCGGCCCCGCCGCCCACGGGACCCGACCGCCGGCACGTCGTATCGCCTCTCGTGGCCAAGCTCGCCGCCCAGTACGGCATCGACGCGTCGGCGCTCGTCGGGAGCGGCGCGGGGGGCCGCGTCACAAAGGAGGACGTGCTGCGAGCGGCGAAGGGCCCACGCGGCGAGGCGGGAGGGGCGGACGTCGCGCCTCCGACCGAGGCGACCTCGACGCTCCCCCTCACGGCCATACGCAAGACCATCGCCGAGCATATGGCGAGGTCGGCGCGGGAGATTCCGGCGGCGTGGTCGATGGTGGAGGTGGACGTCACCGGCCTCGTCCGCGCGCGGGCCGCTCTCCGCGCGGAGTTCGAGCGCTCGCACGGTGCGCCGCTGACCTATCTGCCCTTTGCAGCGAAGGTCGTCGCCGCCGCGCTGCGGCAGCACCCTCGCTTGAATGCGCGTTGGGACGGCGACCACGTCACGCTGAACCACCGGGTGCACCTGGGCGTCGCGTCTTCGACGGACGCCGGTCTTATCGTTCCCGTGGTGCGGAACGCCGACGCCCTGGGAATCACGGCGCTCGCCGTGGAGCTCGGCCGGCTCATCGGCGCGGCGCGGGCGGGCTCGCTGAAGATCGAGGATGTGCGGGAAGGCACGTTTACGCTCAACAACACGGGGGCGCTGGGCTCCGTCGTCTCCGTCCCCATCATCAACCACCCGCAGGCCGCCATTCTCACCACGGAGGCGATAGTGAAGCGCCCCGTGGTTGTCGGCGACGACGCTATCGCCGTCCGCTCGATGATGAACCTCTGCCTCGCCTTCGACCACCGCGTCTGTGACGGCGCCGAGGCGGGCGCCTTCCTCCGCACGGTCAAGGAAGGACTGGAAGCAATCGACGAGGGGACGGCCCTCGATTGACATCCCCGGGAGTCCTTGGAGGACTATGACTGAGTTCGAGCTGTCGCTCCGGTATGGAATGAACCCACATCAGACTCCCGCGAAGGCGTTCGTCGAGGAGGGAGGGCTGCCGTTCGAGGTTCGCAACGGGTCGCCGGGGTTCATCAATCTGCTCGACGCGCTGAACTCCTGGCAGCTCGTCCGCGAGCTGAGGAGCGCGACGGGCCAGCCCGCCGCGGCGTCGTTCAAGCACGTCAGCCCCGCCGGCGCCGCCGTCGGCGTGCCGCTGAGCGACGCCCTCGCGCAAGCCTACTTCGTTGCCGACCTGGACCTCTCGCCGCTTGCGACCGCCTATTCGCGGGCGCGGGGCGCCGACCGCGTCTCCTCGTTCGGCGATTGGATTGCGCTTTCCGACGTGGTCGACGAGTCGACCGCGCGCCTCATCCGACGTGAGGTGTCGGACGGCGTCATCGCGCCAGGCTTCACCGATGAGGCGGTCGAGCTGCTGTCGAAGAAGCAGGGCGGACGCTACTGCATGCTGGAGGTCGACGCATCCTACGAGCCTCCGCCCCGGGAGGCGCGCACCGTTTTCGGAGTGCATATGGAGCAGGGACGGAACGACGTCGCGGGGTGGGCCGAGCAGCTCGCGAACGTGACGACCGTCGACAGCGACCTCCCGGACTCAGCCAAGCGCGACTTGACCGTCGCCTTGGTCACGCTCAAGTTCACCCAGTCGAACTCTATGTGCCTGGCGCTCGACGGGCAGGTGATCGGAAATGGGGCAGGGCAACAGTCGCGTATCCACTGCACCCGGCTCGCGTGCAACAAGGCCGACATCTGGCGCCTCCGCCAGCATCCCGCGACGCTCGCGCTCAAGTTCCGCGAGGGACTGGGGCGGCCGGAGCGCGACAATGCCGTGGACGGCTTCATCCGCGACGATCTCTCGCCCGCTGAGGACGAGATGTGGCGAGCCTCGTTCGCCGAGACGCCGCAGAGGCTCACGCCTGCCCAGAGACGGGAATGGCTCGATGGCCTGACCGGCGTCGCGATGGGTTCCGACGCCTTCATCCCGTTCCGCGACAACATCGACCGCGCGGCCATGAGCGGAGTGCGGTACGTGGTCCAACCTGGCGGGTCGGTCCGCGATGCGGGCGTGGCGGCGGCATGCGAGCAGTACGGCATCGCCATGGCGGTCTCCGGTGTCCGGCTCTTTCACCACTAGCGGGGCGGTCCGCGAGGGCTGGGTCCACTGGCTGGGCGAGGGCATCGACTACGCTTGGGCGATGGAGCTGCAGCGGGACCTCGCCAAACAGCGGGCTGACGGAGAGATCGGCGACATGCTCCTTTTCCTAGGGCACGCCCCCGTCTACACGGCGGGCCGCCGCTCGCTCCCCGAACACATCCTCTCGGAGCTCGACGCTCCGCTCATCGAGACCGACCGTGGCGGGCAGGTGACCTACCACGGCCCAGGGCAGCTCGTCGGCTATCCTATCGTCTCGCTGCCGGAGCTGGGCATCGGCCCGAAGCGGTACCTCCTCGCGCTGGAACGGGCGCTCATCGCCGGACTGCGCCGGTCAGGCGTTGAGGCCCATCGCGAGGAGGGCCTGACTGGCGTCTGGACGTCCGTGGGCAAGATTGCGGCGATCGGCGTGCGCGTCTCGCGCGGGGTCGCGACGCACGGTTTCGCGTTGAACGTCTACACCGACCTCACAGCCTACGAGTCCATTGTCCCCTGCGGCATCGAAGACCGCTCCGTGACGTCCATGTCGGAGCTGCTCAGGGCGCCGCTGGACATGGCCCCGATCGCCCACGCAATCGCCGAAGCCCTCGGCTCCGAGCTGGGCGTCGAGTGGCGCTGGCGCTAGAGGGGGCTCTCCACCGTGAGACTTGCCGCTTACCCCAAGCCTCCTCCCTCGCGTATCGTGGAGCCCCACGGCGAGGACCCGAGGCATCGCGGCGCCGCCCGCGCCAAGAGGACCGGAGAGGCGGCGAACGTCTCCCCTCCACCGCTAAAAACAAAGAATCCTCGGACCGGGAAGTTCTGAGACCCAGGAAGCAGGCCACGGCCATGGAAACACCCCTCAAAATCCCTGGTTCACCCCGCGACTTTCACGCCTGACCAACATGCAAACCGGGAACTTCTTACTCGTAACCAAAATGAGGTTGGCAACTTTTTCGCTCGTAACGAAAATGAGTTTGGGAACTTTTTTCGCCCAAACCGACAACTTCGTGCATCCAGCCTACGGCCCTGCCCTTAGTTGCCCCAGAGCGGGACTCGCTTTTTGTTGACATGTTAGGTTTAGCTTCCTAGAATCCGGGCGTCCCAACTCTTCCTAGGCGGCGGCCATGCCTGCCACGCGCGAACTCGCAGAACTGCAGTCCGTCGACAACGAGCTCGGCGTGCGGCGCGCACGGCTCGATGAGATTGCCAGGCTCCTCGGCGATGATGCGGCGTTGCGAGCGTTGGCCAGGCAGCTCCACGTCCACCAAGGCGAGATGGACTTGGCCCTTGCAAAGCAGGGGGAGTTCGACGATGCGATAGGCGGCTACTCGGCGCGTGTCGAGGCTGCCGAGGCGAAGCTCTACGGCGGCGCCGTAACCAGCCCCCGCGAGCTCCAGGACCTCCAGGCCGACGTGAACATGCTCAAGCGCCATCGCGGCGAGCAAGAGGATGCGCTTCTCGCCGTTCTGGACGAGGTCGATGAAGCCCGGCGGAAGCGGGACGAGACCGCCGACAGCCTCGAATCCCAGACGGCGGCCTGGAAGGCCGACCAGCAGTCCATGACTGAGGAGCAGGCGCGGCTGGAGGAAGAGGCCTTCGAGTTGGAATTGCGCCGCGAGGACCTCGTCGCGCTGATACCGCCGCCGGAGGTGGCGCTGTACGACCAGGTGCGCAGGAGCCATCCCAACCACCCGGTCGCAAGGATGCACAACGGCGCGTGCGACGCCTGCCGCGTAGGAGTGCCGATGCGTATGCAGATGGACGTCCGCGCCAGGTCCCAGCCAAGCCGATGCCCGAACTGCGGACGGATACTACTGCCGGAGTGAGTCATGCCGACGCAAGTACAGGCGGAGGTCCGCACAGGTCTTCAGTGCAGTAGGCGCCCCAACTGTGGGCGGCTACTCCTGCCCGAGTAGCCCATGCGAGCGCTAGGCTACTTCACCTACGACCCCAACGCCGGGAAGGGCCCGCTCTCCTACTCGGAGCTCTTCAAGGCGTTCGTCGCCTACTGCGAGGAGGGCCGGCACATCCGGGTGGCCGTCTACGACGACCCGAAAGGCCAGGAGGGCGGCGTTGGTTGGCGGTCGATGCTCGAGTTCATCCGCGGCAGCGGCCTTGGCTACCTCGTGGTCGTGCCGGACGCCAGGCGTCTCGGCGGCTCGCTGGAGCAGCAAGTAGCCCGATTGCTGGAGCTCGACGCCCTCTCCTGCCAAGTGGTGTGCGACGACCGCGACTTCCCAGACCCCCTGCAAAATGCCCTTCGGGGGTCGGGTAGCGTCGCAGGAAGGCGCGAGCGCATCCGGCAAGGCATGATGGCGAAGGCGGCGCAAGGACTCGGCCTCGGCAAGCCGCCCTACGGCTACCGCATCGTCGCCGACGGCACGTTCAGAGTGGTCAAAGAGGAGGCCGATGTCGTCGCCCTGATCTTCAAGCAGTACTTGGAGTCCAACGGCGGCGTCCGGGCTGTTGCCTCGATGCTGAACGACCGGGGCCTCCGTACGCGCACGGGACGGCGTTGGAGCATGGTGACGGTGCGCGACATCCTCCGCAATACGGCCTACATTGGCACGTACCGGCGCTTCGGCCTCCGCATACCGGGCAGCTATCAGCCCATCGTCACGCCCGGCGAGTTCCGGCAGGCGCAGGAGCGTATGCACGAGCGGAGCCCCGGCAGGCGCAACCCGCGAGGATCGCCTTTCCTGCTCTCAGGCATGGTCTTCTGCGCCTACTGCGGCCAGCGCATGATGGGCGTCACTCGCCGACAGACCTGGCGTCGGAAGGACGGTCAGCGCGCCCGGGCCGAATACCGCTACTACCAATGCCAGTCGCGCATTAACCGCAACGAGTGCGACTACCGCACGACGCGGGCTGACGACATCGAGGAACAGGTGGCGCGCGCCGTCCGTGAGAAGCTGCTGAGCGGAGAGCGAGGGGACGGGGCCGATAGCGGTTCGTGGCTGGCCCACGAAAGGGCCCAGTCCACGGCGCGGCTGCGAGCATTGGACAAGCGGTTCATGGAGGGCGTTCAGCGCGCGGCGAGCGGCGGACTGACGCTCGGCCAGCTCCGCGCGGGCGCGGAGCGTCTGCGGGCGGCCAAACAGGCGCTCAACGAGCGGATCGAGCAGACCTCTGAGAGGGCCTCGGCACAAGCCCTACTCGAAGCCAACGCAGCCCGTTTCATCGACGATTGGGAGAGTCTCGCGCAAGACCAGCGCCGCGAGCTGCTCAGGTCGGTGGTCGCGAGAGTGACGGTAAAGGACGGACGCGCCGAGGTGTCGTTGGCGTAGGACGGCGGACCAACGCCAGGGGTATACTGGAAGAGCCAAGAGGGCCGGGTGGTCGCTCCGGTTTCGGACCGGAGAGGAAAGTCCGGACTCCATCGGGCAGGGGGCTGGGTAACGCCCAGGCGCCGCGAGGCGACGGAAAGCGCCACAGAGACGACACCGCCGATGGACCCGAGCCCGCTCGGGCCACAGGCAAGGGTGAAACGGTGCGGTAAGAGCGCACCAGGTCCCGGCGCGAGCCGGGATGCTGGCAAGCCCCTCCCGGAGCAAGGCCAAATAGAGGGATGCCTCCGGTTCTTCGGAGGACGGCGCCCGACCGCGTCCCCGGGTAGGCCGCACGATTCCTTCCGGCAACGGGAGGACCAGATAGATGACCACCGTCCCGGTCCGCCGGGATACAGGATCCGGCTTACAGGCCCTCTTGGCAGGCCTCTTCCTTAGTCCTTCCGCAATCGGTGAGGAGATGGTGGCCGGAGGATTTGTAACAGGGCTGCAACCTGAGCGTAACGGGCGCGCAACATCCCTCCTGTAACTTGGCGGTGCAGCGCCTACAGGAGGTGACCCGTGGAAGAGCAAACCTTGAGGACCGATTTCGCCGCCAAGCTGTCCTTTGCCCAGGAGCTGTTGCGGCGCAGGCTCGGCGGCGCTGCTCCTATCCTCGAGGGCGACTCCGGCCTTGGAAGCGCGAGCGCGGACTCGATGGAGCAGCTCTTTGTCGTTGGAGAGGCGTTGGGGCTGACGGACAAAGAGGTCACTCGCCAGGTAGTGCTGCCCGTGGCGGAGCTCATTAGGCCGGGCCTCGCCCGCTAGGTCGGACCGCTCCGCTTTGCCCCTCCTTTGGGGGAGCGCTCCGGTTGTGCGAGTCGCTATACTCCCCGCACATCCGGAGGCGGCCATGGCAAAGCAATTGCGAGTCATCGATAGCGATACGCACGTGGACGAAACCGACGCGACGTGGGAGTTCGTTGCGCCCGAGGACGCGGCCTACAAGCCGGTGACCCAGT
The DNA here is from genome assembly GCA_965219425.1 of Dehalococcoidia bacterium. Classification (GTDB taxonomy): domain Bacteria; phylum Chloroflexota; class Dehalococcoidia; order Lucifugimonadales; family Australimonadaceae; genus S5-327. The sequence continues at coordinate 1,067,630 of OZ244741.1, read as the reverse complement.
TCCCGTCCAACCCCGACCCGAACCGCCCGCCGGTCCGCTACTGGCTCGTCGACGGCAAGCGGAAGCACCGGCGCATCCGCGACGACGGGAAGAGCGAGACGCCCCTGGAAGCGCGTGAGCTGCTCGACGTCGAGACCCGGCTCAGGCACATGGATGAGCTGGGCACCGAGACGCAGGTCATCTACCCGTCGCTTTTCCTCGTGGAGCCGGCCGACTCCGCCGAGGCCGAGCTCGTCATCACCCGAAGCTACAATCGCTGGCTGGCTGATCGCTGCGAGCAGTCGCGCGGGCGCTTGCGTTGGGTGTGCGTGCCGCCGGCGCGCAACGTGGACGCGGCGTTGGAGGAGCTGCGGTTCGCCAAGGACCACGGCGCTTGCGGAGTGCTCAAGAAGGGTGACTTGGAAGCGGGTAAGTGGAGTGTTGATCCCTACTTCTTCCCCCTCTATGAAGAGGCGGAGCGCCTCGATATGCCGGTCTGCTTCCACCTCGGCTCGGGCACGCCTGACTACACCCCGGCTCGGGAACTCTCCTACGGGTCGTTCATCCGTCTCCGGATGCCCGCCATCCACGGCATATACTCGCTCATTCTTCACCGGGTGCCGGAACGCTTCCCCAAGCTCCGGTTTGGCTGTATCGAGTCCGGCGTCTCGTGGGTCCCGTTCGTGGACTACGACCTGCGGCGACGGTTGGGCCGCAGCCAGGACTCGAACATCGGCGGCGACCCCGCCTTCGAGCTTCCGGATGATATCTTCAAGGCCAACCGCATCTACATCACCGTCCAGATCGACGAGGACCTCCCCTACGCGATGAAGTACATCAGCGAGGACAATCTGCTCGCGGGCTCGGACTACACCCACCAGGACCAGTCCAAGGAGCTCGAGTTCCAGAAGCTCCTGCAGCAGCGCGCCGACAACGGGGACATCTCCCAAACGGCGGTGGACAAGATTCTGTATGACAACCCCAAGGCCTTCTACGGGCTCTAGGAGCGCCATGGCCGACCACGACCCAGCCGCCAAGCCCGCGCCTGTGCCGGACGCCGAGACCCAGCCCTATTGGGACGCGGCCGCCCGGCGCGTCTTGAGCCTGCCGCACTGCCGGGACTGCAATCGCTACGTCTTCCCCCCTCGTCCCATCTGCCCGCGCTGTCTCGGGTCGCCCCTGGAATGGGTCGAGCTAAGCGGGCGAGGAACTCTCTACAGCTTCGCCGTCATGCGGGAGAGCTACATGAAGGGCTTCGACGCCCCATACCTCATTGCGCAGGTGGAGATCGAAGAACAGCCGGGGCTCCGGCTGACCACCAACCTCATCGATTGCGATCCTAGGGGCGTGCGGATTGGCATGCCGGTGAGCGTCGCCTTCGAGGACCGGAGCGGCGGGCTCGTCGTCCCGCAGTTCAAGCCCACGGAGCGGACCGATGGATAAGGCGCTGCGGAACCGCACGGCCATCGTCGGCGTCGGCTACACGCCGATGGTGCGGAAGTCAGAGAAGAGCCTCGCCGCGGTCGCCGTCGAGGCGGCAGTGAACGCGATAGCCGATGCGGGGCTCACGCCCCAAGACATCGACGGCTACGCAGGCACGCCGAAGGCTCCGAACGCCTCGGCGCTGCATTGGGACGGCGTCGACGAGATCAGCGAGCGCTACATGGCGAGCTCGCTCGGCTTGACCAACATGCGCTGGGCGTCCGACGCCAATCGGGGCGTCGTAGCGGACGGAATCGTGGCCGGCATACAGGCGCTGGTCACGGGGACGGCCAACTACGTGCTCTGCCTTCGGGCGATGTACGACCGTCCCGGCGTGCGGTACGCCTCCTCGGACCGCGAGGCGGCGGGCGGGCCCGAGCAGTTCAGCGCTCCCTACGGGGTCGGCATCGGCGCCATATCGCTCTGGCTGCAGCGCTATATGTACGACTACGGCGCGACTCGCGAGGAGCTGTTTGACGTTGTCGGCGCGCTTCGCGAGCACGCCCAACTCAATCCTCACGCCTACTGGAGGGGCAGGCCGCTCACCCTCACCGAGTATTTGGAGTCGCGCTGGATATATGAGCCGATGTGCCTGTACGACTACGACATCCCCGTGACTGGCGCGGGCGCCGTCGTACTCACAACCGCCGACCGCGCGGCCGTGCTTCCTCACAAACCGGCGTACGTCGCAGGCTTCGCCAATACACGGGACCGCGGCGACGCCATCTTCGAGGAATCAGGGGTTGCACGGGACGCGGTGCAGGCTGCGCAGCTCTACGATGGCTTCAGTCCGGTGGTCTGGATATGGCTGGAGAAACTCGGATTCTGCGGGAAGGGCGAGGCCCACGAGTTCACGCGCGACGGCCGCATCAAGCTCGGCGGCGAGCTGCCGGTCACGACGTTCGGCGGCAGCCAGGGCGAGGGCCGTCTCCACGGCATGGGCCACGTCCGCGAAGGCGCGATGCAGGTCATGGGCCGAGCCGGCGACCGCCAGATTCCTGGCCTGGAGAACTGCCTGGTGGCGCTGGGATTCGACGCCGTACCCGGTTGGGTTCTCATGCTCAGCGCAGGGTAGGGCGCTTTGCCTCCGCTGGACGGCATCCGCGTCCTGGATTTCTCGACCGAGGCTGGCGCGTACTGTACGAAACTGCTCGTCGGCCTCGGCGCCGACGTGGTCAAGGTCGAGCCCCCCGGAGGCTCCCCGGAGCGCTCGGCGGGCCTGAGCTTCCTGCATTTCCATCGCGGCAAGCGCGGCGTGAGTCTCGACCTCGACACCGACGAGGGCCGCGAGCGGCTCGAACGGCTGGTCGAGTGGGCCGACGTGCTCGTCGAGGACCGTTCGCACGCGCTCCCCCTCGAAGCCGCGGCGCTTCGCGCTCTCAGTCCAGCGCTCATCCAGGCGTCGATTTCAGGCTTCGGAGGCGCGGGCCCGAGGGCAAGCTGGAAGTCCTCGGACTTGGTGGCGCAAGCGACGGGCGGGCTGATGTATCGCATGGGCTTTCCGGAGGACCCGCCCAACAGCATGGGCGAGGGGTTCGCCTACCACCAGACGTCGGCCCACGCCACGGCGGGAGTCCTGATGGCGCTCGCGCAGCGGTTCGCCACCGGCGCCGGGCAGACCGTCGATGTCTCGCTGCAAGAGGGCATCGCGCTCATGCAGTACGACGCGATGCCCATGTACGTCGGTAAACAGACGCTCATCAAGCGCGCGGGCCACGGCCAAGGATCGAGCGGCAAGCGTTACAAGCGCATATGGACGTGCAAGAGTGGCTTGGTGCGCTTTCAGCTCGTGAGCCAGAGCTCGGAGCGCGAGTGGCCGCTGCTGCTCGACTGGCTGGAGAGCCACGGCCAAGGCGCCGGGCTGCGGGATGAGCGCTGGGCATCGAACGAGGCTCGGATGGAGGGCCTGCTCGCATTGGAGGAGGCTTTCGACCGCTTCTTCCGCATGATGGACTCCCGAACGCTCATGCACGAGGCCCAGGACCGCGGCATCATGCTCATGGCCTTCAACAACGTCGCGGAGCTCACGAGCGATCCTCAGTTAGCGGGAGAAGGATTCTTCCGTAAGGTCGAGAACGACGGCGCGATGCTGCCGGACGCAGGTCCGCCTTACCGGTTCGCCGGCGGTCTTGCCGAGGGCAAGGCCGCGCCCGCGCTCGGCGAGCATAATCGGGAGATTTTCGATGAACTCCGTCAGCGGACGAGGGAAAGGGGTCCCGTTCCGGTGAATGTCGAAGCGGCTCGCTCACCCCTCGCAGGGTTGCGGGTCGTCGACTTCACGTGGGTCATCGCTGGGCCGCTCCATACCAAGTGGCTCGCGGCTTACGGCGCCGAGGTCATCAAGATCGAGCGGTTCAAGAAGGGCGCCGCCCTGAACCGGGGCAACATGAGCCCCGATTCGGTAATCGGATTCAATAACCTCAACGTCGGCAAGCGCTCGCTCGCTATCGACATGAGCTTTGAGGAGTCGCGCGAAGCCGTCGCCAAGCTGATCGCGGCAAGCGACATCGTGGTCGACAACTTTGGCCCGGACGTTCTGCCGAACTGGGGTTTCACCCCCGAACGCCTCGCGGAGATCAATCCCCGCATCATCACCATGAGCATGCCCGCCCTCGGCAAGACCGGCCCGCACCGGCTCTACAAGGGCCTCGGCTCCTACTTCCAGGCCCGCGCCGGACTCGACGGCCTCATCGGCTACCCCCACCGCGACATTACGGACGTGGGGTTCGCCTATGCGGACACGACCTGCAACGCTTCCCATGCCCTCATCGCCCTCCTGGCGGCTATCCACCGGCGCAACGTCTCCGGCGAGGGCGAGCACATCGAGCTGCGCCAGCTCGAATCGTCCATCAACTTTCTGGGCCCGGCCCTCTTGGAGACCTCGGCCTCGGGCGCGGAGCCGGCCCGCATGGGGAGCCGGTCGGCCCGCCATGCGCCCCAAGGGGTCTATCGCTGCGCCGGAGACGACCAATGGTGCGCTCTCACGGTGTTCGACGCCGGCGAATGGCCCGCGCTTTGCCGCCTGATCGGCAGAGAGGACTGGCTCGCGGACGGCGGCATGGAGAGCGCCGCCGGGAGGACGGTCCGCCACGACGAAATCGACGCCGCCATCGAGGCGTGGACACGGGAACGCTCGCCGGACGAGGCAGCCAACGCCTTGCAAGCCGTCGGCGTGCCCGCGGGCCCCGTCCAGCACGCAGGCGACATCATCGACCGCGACCCACAGATGGCCGTGCGCGGCTTCTACCAGCGTTTCCCCGACGGAAGCGTCGTCGAGGGTGTCCCCTTTCAGCTCAGCGAAACGCTCCAGAACATCGACCCGCGCCTTCACGACCTCGGAGAGGACACGACCTACGTCCTCTCCGACATACTGGGCATGGACGGCGCAGAGGTCGCCCGCCTCTTCGAGATAGGCGCCGTCGGCGGGACGTGAGCCGGGGGCGTGAGAGGACGCCCGGCCATCGAGCGGGCGTATAGTGCCCGCATGACCGAGCAGACGCGCACCCAGGTCGCCATCATCGGCGCGGGGCCGGCCGGCCTGACGCTTGGGCATCTCCTGTGGCGGGCCGGTATCGAGTCCATTGTTCTCGAATCGCACAGCCGCGAGTACGTCGAGGCGCGGGTGCGGGCGGGCGTCCTGGAGCAGGGGACCGTCGAGCTGTTCAGGGAGCTCGGCCTGGCCGGACGCCTGGACCGCGATGGGCTGGAGCATCGCGGCATCGAACTCCGATTCGACGGCGCTGGGCATCGCATCGCGTTCGACGAGCTGGTTGGCCGCTCGATTTGGGTGTACGGCCAGCAGGAGGTGGTAAAGGACCTCATCGCAGCCCGAATCGCCGTCGGCGATCCCCTGTTGTTCGAGGCCGAGGCGCTGTTAGTCGAGAGAGCCGAGACCACGAATCCTGTGGTGCGCTACCGCTGCGAAGGCGAAGAGCGTGAGGTGACATGCGATTTCGTGGCTGGCTGCGACGGCTTCCACGGCGTGTCGCGGCAGGCGATGCCCAAGGGCGTCCTGCGCGAGTACGTCCACGACTACCCCTTTGGCTGGGTGGGCATCCTCGCCGCCGTGGCTCCCTCCACGGAGGAGCTGATCTATGCGTCGAACCCGCGCGGGTTCGCGCTGCACAGCCTCCGCTCGCCGGAGCTCAGCCGCCTCTACGTCCAGTGCGACCCCGGCGACGTTATCGAGAACTGGCCGGACCGGCGCATCTGGGACGAGATGCACGCCCGCTTCGAGAGTCCAGGATGGTCGTTGAAAGAGGGGCCAGTAATTGAGAAAGGCGTCACTCCCATGCGCAGCTACGTCGCGGAGCCGATGCAGCATGGCCGTCTCTACCTGGCAGGAGACGCCGCGCACATCGTTCCGCCCACCGGCGCTAAGGGCCTGAACCTGGCCGTCGCTGACGTCCGAGTCCTTGCTCGCGGACTGATCGAACACTTCGAGGGTCGCGGCTCGGAGGTCCTCGATGGCTACACGAGGACGTGCCTGGCGCGGGTGTGGAAGGTCATGCACTTCTCATGGTGGATGACGTCGATGCTCCACATATTCCCGAACGACCCGGACGGCACGCAGCGCCGGCTGCAGCTCGCCCAGCTCGCCTACGTAACCTCGTCGCGAGCCGCGTCAGCCAGCCTGGCCGAGCAGTACACGGGCCTCCCGTTCGAGGACTGAAGCCTCTCATTGTCCCTCGCCCCCTTCCCAGAGACCTTTGCATAACTGCGTCCTCAATCCGTTCGCAGGACGCTTCGGTAGGTCCAGGGCGAACGGATTTGGGCGGCGTGGGCGCCCTCGGTGAGCGCGGGCTCAGAAGCGCGACGTAGGGGAGAGCCACAGTCTGGCGTTGGGAGAGGACGATTTCTTACCCAAGTGAGACATTCTGAGACATTGTGAGACATTCCCCCTTTGGATGGGGCCGGTCGTCCGGGGGCAGGTCTGCCGAGGGGAGCCGGGGTGTTCAGAGCAGGGTAGGGGGCGGAGCGAAGACTGCGCAACGGTCAGTTGTCACTATTTCAATAGCCCCTGGCCCTGCTCCTTCCTCAGTCCTCCCCCTGGACAGGGGAGGGATCTCAAGAGTGGACCGGTTGTTCATTTGCTTGCGAGTAAAGGATCCCTGATTTTCGTGCAGGTTACGAGTAAGAAACTTCCCGAGAGTGTGTGTCAAATGGGGGTAGACAAGGGGTTTTCCCGTGGCCGTGGCCGGCTTCCTGGGTTGGAACTTCCTGGGGAGCCTCACAGGGGATGCTACGGGGGCACGCATTCGCCAGTCTCCGCAACCAAGACCTCGGACGGCTCGCCCCACGCCGCCGCGTACACCGTTCCGCTCCCGTAGGTGCTCACCGAGAACCGGTAGTAACTCTCGCAGACGAGACCGTCTACCGTGTGGCTCGGCCCTGTGATCGCCTCGTCGTCCACCGTCCAGTCGCCGACAGAGGAGGTCCGGTATTCCACCCGGTATTTGCTCGCGTTGGATACCGTGTCCCAGCTCAGGGCCACGCTGGTCTCCCCCGGTGTCACAGTGAGGCTCTCCGGCGCGGGGGGCGCGCAGTACAGCAGGTTCAGCAAGTTCAAGTCGTTCGTCGCCACGTCCTTCAGTACCACCGGTACGCAGCCCGTCAACTGGTTCCCCGACAGTCGGAGTTCCTCCAGGTTGGAGAGCCAGCCTAGCTCCGTCGGTATCTCACCCGTCAGCGAGTTCGTGCTCAGGTCCAGCGTCGTCAGCTCGAACAGCGTCCCCAGTTCCGGCGGGATGCTCCCGCTCAGGCTCTCGTCCGATAGCTCCACCTCCGTTACCCGGCTCGGCGTCCCGCTCGTCGTGACCCCGTCCCAGCTCGTGATGACCGTGTCCACGCTCCAGTTCAACGCCGCCATCCCCCGCAGCTCGTCCTTCCCCGCCAGTAGCGCTTCGCAGTCGTACACCAACCCCCGGTTCGTGCTGGGGCTCGTCACTGCCGTCCCGCTCGCGCACGCCGGCACAGACGGCGGTTGAGCGGGCGGGTCGTCGGGGTCGTCGTACGCGCCAACCTCGGTGTAGTACTGGCGCAGTTGGTTCGCATCGGACACCAGCATCGGAAAGGTCGGGTCGGGCCGCGTGCGCCCACCGTTGGCGGCAACGCGGGCTTGGTGCGCATCAATCATAGACTGCTTGAATGCCGGTAGCTCCATCTCCAACTGGGAGCGGTATTGCTGGTACTCATCGGGGCTGAACCTCCGCCAATCGTCTCGTCCGGGGTGAACAGCAACTACAGCATCGTCGTCCTGCTGCTCCAGACGCCACTGGTGCATGACCTGCCATGCCTCAACTCCGATGTCATTGGACGGGCCCAGGAAGAGCATCGCCTCACGCCCTTCGATATTGTCGGCGCCTCCACCGAGACGTTGCTCATGGAATAGCCGCAATCGCTCAATGTATTCCTGCTCGGTTTCATTCTCCTTGTCGGGTTCCAATGAGCCATGGTAGTTATGCCCGTATACTTCACGGAAGGCGACGACCGTCAGAACAGATGGGCCGGAACCCATGATGTATTCATTCGTACGGACATTGGTGTAACACTTGATCGTGCCAATGTCATTCAATGGCAATGCAGTCCGCCATTGAGGTGGCGGGCGGAGACCATCGGTTGCTTTGCAGCGGATGGAGCCCGGCAAATATGTGGCTCTCACGACGAGATGCGCAATCAGGGTATTGCCTAGCGCAAGTTGATATCTGGCATCAAGCCCCCCAGGGGTGAGAACTATCGACGCCCCAACGTCCGTACTAGAACCGCCAGGCTGGGTGGCGACCGAACCGAGCAGGCTGGTTCCGGGTTCGCACGGGTCCACGTCGGAGCCGGGGACGGGTGTGCAAGGCGGCACCTCGTGGATCAGGTAGCCGGTGTACGGTGAGAGCGTAGGCGTGGGAGAGGGAGTAGGCGCCAGCGTCGGTGTAGGCGTCGCGTCCTCCTCTGAACTAGAAGTCGCGGAGTTGCATGCGACTATGGCGAGCGCCGTTACGGCTAGCAAGACAGTTAGGGCGGTTGCACATTTGGTCATGGGTTTCCTCTCAGCGCGACTGGTAGTTCGCCATGACGGCTGCGATGTCGAACGGGTAGGGCGAACAATCGGGTTCGCCCATGTACTCCTCTGCGTCGTTCAGGATTGGAATAGGGAAGCGTGGAGTGCGGGTAGGCAACTTTGTTGCCTCGTTCCTCCGTTCGACGTGGGGTAGTCAGGCATGGGCGGGGATTATAGCAAGCCACCCCTCGCCCCTCCCCTCCCGCAGGCGGTGGGGGGTTTAACATGCCCGCCTGCTCTGGTCCCCTCTCCCGACACTTGCCCCTTCTCCCATCCCCGACCAACCCCTACCATGTACTTCGGCGGGCGAAGGGCTGACGCGCGCTCTCCGCCCGTTCCATACCCCCCAACCCCCGTGGAACAGGCGCCGGGATAACTTCTTGATTCTTACCCCCTTCCACCGCGCCACGGCCACCTAAACAGCTTGCGAAACGCCCGGGAGATTTCGCATCTTGCCCCGCCCGCCCGCCCCTCTGGTCCTCTCGCCCGTCTGCGGGAGAGAGTTAGAGAGAGGGTCCGCGGGCGCGCCTCAATCCGCTCGGTCATCCGGGGAGAGGGTTAGGGTGGGGACCGTCTGCGGAGCATTGTCCCTGCCCCCGCCGAGACCCTTGCTAACTCTCCGGCGCACGCGCGTTTGACCCTCGTTGCTCCGGGGAGTAGCGTGCCTTCTGTTTATGGCGTCGCCCCAGCCGGCAGAGCAACCCCCTAGGCGCGAGTTCAGGAACCTCGTCCTCACGCTGTATCTGCCCGCGATTTCGATGGGGCTTGGGCTGGGCATCACTATCCCCGTCATCCCCGCGCTGACGCAGGAGCTTGGCGTCACGCTCGAGTCCGCAGTGCTCGTGTTCGTCTTCCAGCAGCTCGGCACGTTCGCCGCGCCGATCCCGACCGGGTACCTCATCGACCGGCTGGGGCGCCGGCGCGTCCTTCTGGCGGGCCCGCTCGTCGCCGCCTTCGCGTCGCTGCTCGTTGCGAAGGTGGCAATCGACGGCTCCTTCATAGAGCTCCTGGTCTACCGGTTCATCGCCGGTTGGGGCGAGCAGATGTGGATGATGAGCCGGATCGCCGTTATCGCGGACACCGGCGCGTCCGGGCAGCGCGGCAAGCAGGTCACGAGCATGTTCGGCGTACAGCAGATAGGCAACCTGTCTGGGCCGGTCATCGGCGGAATAGCCGCGGTCGTGTGGGGCCTCTGGGCGCCGTTCGTCATGCACGCCGTCATCGTCGCCGTCGCCGTCATCCCCAGCTTCTTCCTTATGCGGGAGACGGCCCCGCCAGTATCCGGTCCGAGACCCCAGGCCAGGGTGGGGGAGGCAATTGGGTTGCGGAGGCTGCTCGTTGCGCCTATCCCCGCAGTGTTCGCGGTGCAATTCCTCGCGAACGTCACGCGCGGCGGCGTCTTTGGCGGCGGCGTCATCGTCACCTACGCGGCGTTCACCTACAACATCGAACCCGACGAGCTCGGCTTGCTCAGAGGGTCAATGGCGGCGGTCGGCATCCCGATCGTCTTTGGGGCGGGGTACGTCATGGACCGCTTCGGACGCAGGTACACCATCGTGCCGGGCTTGCTGCTGTCCGCGACGTCCATGCTGTTCCTCGCGGCTACGGCGTATCTCGATACGTCGTTCGCCTGGTTCATCGCCGCGTTTGTGGCGATACACATGTCGGTCAATATCATATCGGGCAACATGCAAACTCTCGGCACCGACGTCGCGCCAACCGAGGCGCGAGGCATGTTCTTCGGCGTGTCCCGCACCGTCGCCCAGGGCGGCGCGACACTCAGTCCGGCCAGTTTCGGTGTGCTGACGGGACTGTTCGGGGCAGGCTTAGCGTTCTCGTTCCTGGGGGCCGCGGCCGTCGTGGGAGGGTTTATCGTCATTTTCTTGATACCGGAGACGCTGCGGCGAGAAGAAGCCATGACAAAGCCGGCGGAAGCGCCGGGCTGAGGAGGAGCGCGATGGACTACTTGGACGAGCAAAACAGGCTGATCGCGGCCCCGGAGCCGCGGTGGATCACGAGCCCGAAGCGCGTGAGGGCCTTCTTCGCCGGGGAGGCGGTCGTGGACTCGACCCGCGCCAACCTGTTCAGAGGCGGGGGCCCGCCGGTCTACTACTTCCCCAAGGACGACTTGCGGCAGGACCTCGTCGTTGCGGCTGGCCGCAACGAGTCCGACGCCCGCGGCGAGAGGGCGCTCTCCGACGTGAAGGTCGGCGATAGGGTGGCCGAGGACGCGGTGTGGGAGTACACGCAAACGGCCGACGACGCTGCCTTCCTGAAGGGGATGGTCTCACTGAAGTGGAATGCGATGGACTCCTGGTTCGAGGAGAACGAGGAAGTGTTCGTCCACGCGCGAGACCCCTTCAAACGCATCGACATCGTGAGTTCGGCCCGCCGCGTCGAGGTAGTCGCCGGGGGCGAGAAGGTTGCCGACAGCAGCGCTCCGGTCATTCTTTTCGAGCCCGGCCACCCGCTGCGTTACTACCTGCCGAAGGCGGACATCCGCATGGACCTGTTGCGCCCGAGCGAGACCGTATCGCGGTGCCCCTACAAGGGCCAGGCGGACTACTATTCCCTGCAGGTCGGCGGCTTGCTGGTCGAGAACGCGGCGTGGTCTTACAAGTACACCACGCCGGAGTCGACCAAGATTGCCGGCCTGGTCTGCTTTTTCAACGAGCGGGTGGACGCCATCGTGGTCGACGGGCGGGAGATTGAGAAGCCTGCCACGGCGTGGAGGCGCTAGCCGGTATAATTCCGGCGGGGCAGTCTCCCGCAGCGCTCAAGAGCAACAGCGAGCTATGCGCGGGGCTCCGTCAGGAGATGACGGCGAGGAGAATGACGATGACGACGAAGAAGACCAACGCCTACTCAGACGCGGAGCGGCGGGCGCGCGTGGACCTGGCGACCGCCTACCGGCTGACGGACCATTTCGGCATGACGACGCTCGTCTACAACCACATCACCTCGCGCGTCCCCGGCACGGACGACCAGTTCCTGATCAATGAGTTCGGTCTTGGCTACGACGAAGTCACGGCCTCGAACCTGGTCAAGATCGACTTGGACGGGAACGTCCTCGAAGAGGGAAGCCACAGGATCAACGTCCCCGGCTACGTCATCCACTCGGCGGTCCACTCGGCCAGGCACGACGTGACCTGCGTCATGCACACCCATACGCCCTATGGCATGGCGGTATCGGCGTTGGAAGAGGGGCTGCTGCCGCTCCAGCAGGACACGTACCGCTTCTACGACCGCGTGGCCTACCACGAGTTCGAGGGGCTGGCGGTCGATATGGACGAACGTGAGAGACTCGTGACGGATCTCGGCGACAGAGACGCGATGATTTTGCGCAACCATGGCTTGCTCACCGTCGGCGGCTCTGTCGCTGAAGCGTGGAACACCATGTGGCAGCTCGAGCGCGCCTGCCAGATCCAGGTGCTGGCCCAATCGACTGGCCAGGCGATCCGCCAGGCGCTGCTCTCCGCCATAGAGAAAACCGCCGGTCTATTCGATGGCGACGACGGCGCCGTAGTGTGGCCCTGGCTCCTGCGCACGCTCGACCGCAAGGACCCGTCCTACAAGGAGTGATGGGCGGAGGCTAGGCCCTCTCCAGCGCGCTGACGATGGCGTCGCCCACCGCTGAGGTCGACGCGCTGCCGCCTAGGTCGCCGGGGAGCGTCTCGCCGTCGCGGAGGACGCGTTCGGCCGCCGCGTCGATGGCGTCCGCCGCCTCGGTCTCGCCGAGATGGCGCAGCATCATCGCGGCTGAGAACACCGTGGCTATGGGGTTCGCGATTCCCTTCCCGGCGATGTCGGGCGCGCTCCCATGCACCGGCTCGAACACCGACGGGAACCGGCGCTCCGGGTTGATGTTGCCGCTGGGCGCGAGGCCCATGCTGCCGGTGATCATCGCCCCGATGTCCGTCAGGATGTCTCCGAAGAGATTGCTCGCCACCACCACGTCGAAGGAGTCGGGGCGGCGTATGAAGTTCATACACGCCGCGTCGACGAGTAAGGACTCGGTCTGGATATCCGGGTACTCCGCCGCGACTTGGCTGAACACCTCGTCCCAGAGCACCATGCCGTACCCTTGGGCGTTCGACTTGGTGATCGAGGCCACCCGCCGCTTCTTGTTGCGCGACCTCGCCAGCTCGAATGTGTAGCGCACGACACGCTCGATGCCGCGCCGGGTGAAGACCGCGGTCTGCACCGCGACCTCATCGGGAAATCCCTTGTACTGGAAGCCGCCGACGTTTGCGTATTCTCCCTCCGTGTTCTCGCGTATCACGACAAGGTCGATGTTCCCCGCTTCGCGTCCTCGCAAGGGGGAGACGACGCCGGGGAAGAGGATGCTCGGCCGCTGGCACACGTACTGGTCGAACCCGCGCCGCATCGGCAGGAGCAGGCCGTTGAGCGTGACGTGGTCTTGGATGTCCGGGTGGCCGACGGCCCCGAAGAAGACCGCGTCGAAATCTGAGAGCTGGTCAAGACCGTTCGCGTCCATCATCCGTCCGTGCTCGAAGTAGTAGTCTGATCCCCAAGGGAACTCTTGGTACGTCAGTTCCACTCCGAACCTGCGTTGCGCCGAGGCGAGGACCTTGATCCCTTCTTCAATGACCTCCGGACCGATGCCGTCTCCGCGTATGACTGCGATTTTGTGGCTGCCCATTGGACCTCCGTGCGGCGTTGTTCGCTGGCGTGAGGCGAGTCCTTCAAGTGGAGGAGTCCACCTCCGAAATTGCTACCGCGGTTCAGGTGGCGGAATGCTACTCCATGGGCGTGGATTTCGTCTGCGCGAGGCCCAACGGTTGCGCTCGCTTTGAGTGGACTGCCCAGGGGACGGGTGATAAAAGGTTCCCCACGAATCCAAGGCGTCGCTTTCATCGTACTTAAGAGTGATGAACTCGCACAGCGGCGGCCTGGCAGTGAGAGGCGTGGTCCTACCTCTACCCTCCCAATCAGACGCTGATCTCGTTACGCGGGTTTCCGCGGGAGACGCGGGTGCCCTTGAAGAGCTGTACAACCGCTATAGCCAGTCGGTATTCAGTATGGGCTACAGCATTCTGAAGGACTACGCTGCGGCCGAAGACGTGACGCAGGAGATATTCATCTCGTTGTGGTCGCGGGCAGACCGTTTCCACGCCGACAAGGGCGTTTTCAGGCACTGGTTCCTGCACCTCGCCCATAACCGGGTGATCGACGAGCTCCGCAGGCTTCGGAGGGTCGCTGGGATGGACGCCGACAGGGCGCCAGAGGACCCGGACTTGAGCCTGGTTTCCTCTGGCGATACGGCTGACGAGGCGATAAACGCGGTGCTGTTCGGCGCGGCGAGCGAGGCGCTCAAAACACTGCCGGAAGACCAGCGGATTGCTGTGGTTATGGCCTATCTGGAGGGCGCCACCCACCAGGAGATTGCCGAGCGGACCGGCGCGCCTGTTGGCACCGTGAAGACGCGCTTGCGTCTGGGACTTATCAAGCTGAGGGAGATGATGACGGGACAGGCGGGGATGAAGGCCTGATGGGAAACGACTCCGACAACGTTATGGACGCCATAGAGGAACTGCTGCCCGGCTACGCGCTGAACGCCCTGGATGAACAGGATGCGCTCATGGTGGAAGCCGCCCTCGAGCGCGAGCCTCGCTACCGCCGGATCCTCAACGAATATCTCGAAGGCGTTTCGCGGCTTGCAGGGTCGCACGCCGCCGCCGTCCCCAGCGCCGCGATTCGCGAGCGGCTCATGTCGCGGGTACGGAGCACTCCGGCTGCGCCGGCTCCTGCGTCCGGTGGTTCCCGTGGCTCCCCCCCTCGCGTGTTCTGGGCCGTTGCAGCCGCGCTCTTCGTTGCGGTCATTGGCCTCGCGAGCTTCTCTGCACTACAGCAGCAGCGAGTCGCCGACCTTGAGGGGAGGATTACCGCGCCTCCCAGAGCAGACGAGGACCGTAGCGAGCTGGAGGATCTCAGCAGCACGATCGCCCGGCCGGGAGTCGTCGTATCGCAGCTGAGGCCCATTCCTTTGGCCCCCCCTACGACCTCCGCGCCGGGCGGCGGAGAGGGCCCCGCGGGCATGATCGCCATCGACGCTCAGGGCGGCGCCGTTCTCGTCACTGTACATCTGCAGGCCCTCGACGCTGGCCAGACGTACCAAGCGTGGTGGTGGGACTGGGAGGGCCAACCCTCCAGCGCCGCCGTCTTCGAAGTGGACGAGGGCGGCTACGTCCGCATCGACTTGCAGGGGAACGCCGGACGGATGCAGTCGTTGAGCGTGAACGTCGAGTCCGCCGGCGGGGCGGACGCCCCCAGTTCGGATATCGTCCTCGTAGGCCTGCTGCCTGACGTAGAACCATCCGGCGAGTAGCTTCGTAGTTAATAGAGGAAGCGCCCTCCACTCGCTGCCGTGAAGGCGTCTCGCGGCGAACCCCTTGACGTTGCGAGAGGTGGGAATGGAGGGGTAGTAAGCGGGGTGGCGGCATCAGGCCGCCACCCCGCATCCATATGAGCGGCAAAGCAAAGTCCCGAGGAGAGACCTCGGGACTTTTGCGTTCGGTAAGCTACTCTGCGCTACTTGGTCATCAGCTCGATGCTGTGTCCGTTGGGGTCGTCGAAGTACACGCCCCGGCCTCCGCGGCGGGTGTTGATTTCCATGTCGTAGCGGTTCTCGGGCCGTGGGCCGCTGCCGTAGCGAAGGCCCTCCCCCTTGACCCGGCCGAAGATATCGTCGAACTCTTCATCGCTCACCATGAACGCGTAGTGGTGGTGGGCGACCTCGCGGCGGTCGTCGAAATCGAAAGAGAGACTGCCGATCTCCACGGGCGCGAAGTGCCCCTGCTCAGTCTTGTACTCCACCCCCATCATCCGAGCGAAGAACTTAGCCGAGCCCACTTTGTCGTGCGACGGTACAATTGTGTGATCCAGGTGCATCTCCTACCTCCGACGGCGCATTTTGCAGGGAGCGTACTCCTAGCGGCGAAGGTGGTCAACGAACGTTCAGGCGAACTCCGGCGGCCGGATATGGGCCCACGGGCGAGCGGCCTCGAACGCCGCGGAAGCGCGCAGGACCGTCTCCTCGTCGCCGAGGCGTCCTACGAGCATGAGGCCGATAGGCAGTCCCGACTCCGTGGACCCGCATGGGATGCTTGCCGCGGGTCGGCCCGTGAGGTTCGCGTGCAGGCAGAATGGGGTGAAACCCCACGAAGGGTGGACCTTCCGTCCGTCGATGACCTCCGGGTTCCTCTCAATCGGGAATGCGGGAACGGCCATCGTCGGCGTCGCGAGGAGGTCGTACTCATCGAATAGCACGTCGAACCAGCGTCGATGCCATGCCAGGTCATGCAGCGCACGGGAGTAACGCCTGGCCGGCCAGGAGCTCGCGTCGGTCAACCATTTCAGCAGTCGCGACGGCAGGAAGTCGCCTTGCCCGGCCTCGATCACAGGCCCGAGCGTGAGAGAGAGGTCTGTCAGCATGATCGTGACGAACGTCCAGATGGCGTCGTCGGTCGCGACGGCGGGCGCCGCCTCCTCGACCGTCGCCCCCAGCTCCTCGAATACGCTGACGCCGACCTGCGTCGCCGCGCGCACTTCCCAGTCGACCGGCTGATCGTCCATCGCCGGGCTCCACGCGATTCGGAGGTCGGCGACGGATGGGTTCTCCACCGCCGCTGTGAAGTCAGGCGGGAACTCCCGGATCGCCCGTGCGTCGCGGCCGTCCGGCCCTGATAGCGCGTTCAGCAGAATCGCCGCGTCGCGGACGCTCGTGGCGAGCGGGCCGTTCTGCAGTAGCGGTTCCCAGCCGGGGCGGCGGGAGTAGTCGTGGGGCACTCGTCCGGCGGTTGGCTTGATTCCGTAGACTCCGCAGAAGCTGGCCGGAATGCGTATCGAGCCGCCCGCGTCGCTACCGTTGCAGATGGGCGCGAGTCGGGCCGCCAAGGCCGACGCCGAGCCTCCGCTCGATCCCCCGGACGTCCGGGACGTGTCCCACGGATTCGCGCACGCTCCAGCGACGGTGCTCTCGGTCGTCCCCTTCCATCCGAAGTCCGGCGTGTTCGTCTTGCCCACGATGATTGCGCCGCTGGCCCTGATGCGCTCGATCGCGATGTCGTCCCGCTCAGGGACGTGGTCCCCATTGAGGACGGAGCCGTAGGTCGTGCGGATGCCCTTGGTTGCGTCCAGGTCCTTGACCCCGATGGGCACGCCGTGGAGCGGCCCGAGGGGGTCGCCTGCGATGACCGCAGCCTCGGCGCGGTGCGCCCGCGCCATCGCCATCTCCGGCACGGTCGTGATGAAGGCGTTCAGTTCGTTGTCGTACCGCGCGATGCGTTCGAGGAAGTGCGCGGTAACTTCAACGGGCGAGACCTGCTTCGTGCGGATGAGCGCGGCAAGCTCGGCGGCGGAGCAGTTGGTGAGATCGGATCCAGGCATCGCCGCTACGTGGCCGCTGCGAACCGGGAGGGCCGGAACTCGCTCAGATCGGTCTCGGACTCTCCTGTGGCTATCAGCTGCGCCATGCTCTTGCCAGTGACCAGTGCGAGGGTGACGCCCTTGTACCCGTGGCCCGTCGCGAGGTAGAGCGACTCGCATTCGGGCGCGGGGCCGAGGAGGGGCATCTCATCCTTGCTGTATGGCCGCAGGCAGGCGGTGAGGTCCCGAATCGGCGCGTCGATGACCTGGGGCGCGAGGCGGATTACGGCCTCCATAATGCGGTTCTGCGCCTCCATGGTCGGGTGAGGGTCGAATCCGGCCAGCTCTTGAGTCGTTCCCACGAGCAGGTCGCCTCCCGCCTTGGGCAGCAGGTAACCTGTCTCGTGGAAGATCGCGTGCGCTGGCATCTCAACGTCGGCGGGCGGCGAGACGTGGACGATTTGTCCGCGCAACGGAGCGACGGGAACCTCCATTCCCAGCCATTCGGCCGTGTGCTGCGACCATGGGCCGTTCGCCACCACCACGGCCCCGGCGTCGATTCGCTCGCCGTTCGCTAGCGTAACTCCCACCGCGCGGTCGCCGTCGCGGGGGACTCCCGCGACCTCCGCCGTTCTGATTTCGACGCCATGCCCCTCGGCGGCCTGGGCGAGCGCGATGGCAAAGGGGTATGCCTCTAACTGCTTCTCGAGGCTGTAGGCCGCGCCGACGGCGTCCGCGGACAGCCACGTTCCCATGCCGTGGACAGTGGATTCGTCCAGCCATTCGACCTCGATGCCCAGGTCGTGCTGCCAGCCCATCTGCGCCTGCAAGTCCTCCGCCTCGGCCTCGTCGAACGCGGGGCGCAGGAGGGGAATGTCGGAGAAAAGGTAATCGACGCCGGACTCGTCGATGAGGGTAGGGGCCATGAGCCCGTGCATACGGATGCCGTCGAGCAGGAAGCGGGTGAAGCTCGCCGAGTACCGGTGTCTGCCTACGGCGCCCAGCTCGCCCGCAGCTCCGCCGGACGCCCCGCTCGCAACGGCGTCTCGCTCGATGATGAGGCACTTCACGCCGAAGTCCGCCGCGAGGAAGTACGCGATGCCGAAGCCGATCACGCCGCCGCCCACGATGACAACGTCCGGCGAGCGGGAGGCGGTCACGGGTGTATCTCGGTCCGGCGCGCCGTGGCTTCTCCCTGAAAGAGGCCGTCGTAGGGGTTGTCCGTCGCGGCGTCGAGGGTCATGAACACCATTTGGACGATGCGCGCGTCTCTGGAAAGGGTAAAGCCGTGGGCGTTGTAGACGACCACTTGCACCTGAGAGCGGCCCACGTAGCCGGCGTCCCACACCGCGTTGTGCACGGCCACGCCGTTACGCAGCATGCTCGAACGGGGCTTGGCGAGGGCGGTTACGTTGCCGGGCAGGGCCACCGTCTCGTTGAGTCGGGCCAGGTACACTCCAGGCTTCAGCTCGACGCAGCCTGAGTCGTCGAACTCCAAGTCGCGCGATGGGGCCAGGACGCGCTCGGCGTTGCGGACGCCAATCTTGCCGGGGCCGGTGAGCTCGGCGACGGAACGGAGCGTCATGTCAAAGCCATTTGGCTGCAGCTGCTCGCTCAGGCTGACGAAGTCAGAGACGAGCGGGGAGGGGCTTTCGATCATGGCGCGGAGCTGCTGGGATGAGAGAACACCCAATTTCTTGAACCTCGGATTTTCAGTGTTGGGGCGAAATGCGCCAGGCTCCCACGGACTATAGGGAGCGTGGCCGTGGCCTGTCAAAGGGCCGGAAGGCACGCTGAGCCATTGCAGGGCATCTTACTGCTATTCGTCGGCATTTCGACGGCTTATGGATTGAGTTCTGCTAGCTTTCGCCTGAATCATTGGCGCTATTTCGGAAAGCGCTGGCGAATCTTCTATTGACTCGGCCTCGGTTCCATTACTAGGATGGCCCTCTTGGCGCAACGATTCGACAAACTTCCGGAGGAGGGCCATTGTGAAGGGGTACTGTATGAAATGCCGTGCTGAGCGTGACATCGCCGAAGCTACCACTGTCTATATGAAGAACGGGCGGCCAGCCACGGAGGGCAAGTGTCCTGTGTGCGGCACCCGGATGTACAGGCTTGGTAAAGCTGCCTAGCCTGTACGCAATTGTGAGGCACAGAGAAGCGCGATGCACGGAGAAGCGGCCCGCACCAGGGCCGCTTCTCCGTTCGTTTGGCGCCCTGTAGCGCCTATAATGCCCCAACCTGAAATGCGGCGTCCCTTGGCGGCTAGGCCAGGGCCGTCCGCGAGTTGACCATCGTCATGGACTTCGACATCACCTTTCGCGGCGTCATCCTCTTCGGCTTCGAGGTCCGCTTCTACTCGATCATGATTCTGGCTGGGCTGTCGGCCGGCGTCCTCCTTGCGCAGCGGGAGGCGCGTAGATTGGGGGAGGACCCTACTCACGTCGTCAACTTCGCCGTGCTCGGCGCGTTCTTCGCCCTGATAGGCGCCCGGCTCTACCACGTGATAGACCAGTGGTCGTTCTACTCCCAAGATCCCGGCCAGATATTTGCTCTGCGATCGGGCGGCATTGGCATCTTCGGAGCGATTGCAGGCTCCGCCTTCGCGGTTGTGGCCTACGTGTGGTGGATCAACCGCAACGCCCGTCGCGGCCGCACACAGCGCCTGAGCGCCTTGCGCTGGCTCGATATCGGCGCGCCCGCCTTCCTACTTGGACAGGCCATCGGCCGGTGGGGCAACTTCTTCAACCAAGAATTGTTCGGGCCGCCGACTGACTTGCCCTGGGGCATAGCCATCGACTCGATCTACCGGCCCGCCCAGTATGCCGGCTATACGCACTTTCACCCGCTGTTCCTCTACGAGTCGCTGCTGAGCTTCTTGGGAGTGGTTGTCCTGCTGTGGGTGGGCCGCCGCTACGCCCGCCGGCTTCGCCGTGGCGACCTTCTGCTGCTCTACCTGATCTGGTACCCCCTCGAACGTTCCGCGCTGGAGTTTCTGCGGTTCGATAACTGGAAGATTGGCCCGATTCCCACCGCGCACGTGGTCTCGGTTGTCCTCGTGATGGTTGCGGTCGCGGCCTTTGTCTGGTGGCGGCGTCCGGCCTTCCTGCCATCTGAGGGCGGCCGCTCCGGAGACGAGTCCGGCGACGAGGCTTCGGGGGGGCAATCGCGGTCGTCTCAGCGCCGGGCGCGCCGCCGCGTCGCCTCTTCCGAGGAGGACTTCCCTCCCTCAGAAGAGACGTCTCCTTCTTCTTAGCATTCCGTGAGGCGGTCGCCGCCTGCGCGGCCTACTCGACCGTAACGCTCTTCGCCAGGTTGCGCGGCTGGTCCACGTCGTTCCCGAGGAAGTCGGCCATTTCGTAGGCTAGGAGCTGGACTGCCACCGTCGCGACTATCGGCTGGAGCAGATTGGGACACTCCGGTGTCCAGATGACAGCATCCGCGTGGCGCGCGATGCTCTCGTTGCCTGCGGTGGCCACGGCGATGATGCTCCCGCCCCGTGCGCGGACCTGGGACATGTTGAGCAGCACCTTCTCGTAGAGCGCGCTGTCCGGCGCGAGGGCCACCACCGGCGTCTCGGCGTCGATGAGCGCGATGGGTCCGTGCTTGATCTCGGCCGCTGACATCCCCTCCGCATGAATGTAGCTGATCTCTTTCAGCTTCAGCGCCCCCTCGCGGGCGATGGGCTCCAGTAGACCTCGTCCGATGAACAGGAACCGGCGTGACCGGACGTAGCGCGAGGCAATCTGGCGGACAGCGTTTCCGGCGAGTTCGATGGCGTCGCCAAGGAGGGCAGGGAGACGGGATATCTCTTCCACCCGCCGCGCGGCCTCCTCCTCCCCCAGCGCCGTCCGCTGGCGCCCCAGGGCGCAGGCCAGCAGATACATCGCCGCCATCGAGCTCACCATTGTCTTGGTCGAGGCGACGCCAATCTCGGGACCGGCGCGGGTGAGGATCGCGGCTTCTGCTCCGCGCCACGCCTGGCTCCCTTCGACGTTCGTGACCGCCAACGTGCGCGCGCCCCGAGCCCTTGCCTCGTGCATCGCCTCCAACGTGTCGGCGGTCTCGCCGGACTGGGTGACGGCGACCACCAGCGTGTGTTCATCGACGATGGCCTCCGGGCGCCGGAATTCGGCCGCGTTCTCGGCAGAGGCGGGGATGCGCGCCAGCGCCTCCAGATATCGCGCGCCGACCTGACTGGCGTAGACGCTCGTGCCCATGCCGAGAAAGACGGCCCTCGTGAAGCCCGCGGCCTCGGCGTCGGAGAACGGCAGCTCTTCGAGGACCACGCGCTGGGGAGAGAAAGAGAGGCGCCCCCGCAGTGCGCTCATCGCGGCCTCGGGCTGCTCCAGAATCTCCTTGAGCATGAAGTGCTTGTGTCCCCCTTTGGCAGTGGCGACGGGGCTCATGGCGATGGTGTGAGGCGCGCTGGAGACCGGCTTGCCGTCGAGCGTCATCAGACCGCACCCGCCGGGCTGCACGACGGCAAGCTCGCCCGGCCCGAGGAAAGAGGCAGTGGACGTGAAGGGAGCGAGGGCTGGGAGGTCGCTTGCGACGAATGTCTCCCGGTCTCCAACCCCGATCAAGACGCCGCCCGCGTTCCCGACGCGAACCGCGACTAGAGTGTCAGGCGTGCGCGCGTGCATGCAGGCGATTGCGTGGGCGCCGCGCAGCTGTCCGGCGGCGAGCCTCACCGCCTCTTCCAAAGAGGCGCCGTCGGCGAGCAGCTCTTGGACGAGGTGCGGAATGACCTCCGTGTCCGTGGCGGACGAGAACTCGTGGCCGTTGGCCGCAAGTCGCGCCCTTAGCTCGACGTAGTTCTCCACGATCCCGTTATGAACGACGACGATCTCTCCGGAGCCGTCGAGATGGGGGTGGGCGTTGGCGTCGGATGGTGGGCCGTGGGTTGCCCAGCGAGTATGTCCCACGCCCTGGCGCCCGCGCAGCGGATCGCTCTCGACCAATCGGAGCAGGTTGTCGAGCTTGCCGGCGGCCTTCCGCACGCCGATGCGCCCATCGTCGTCGAGGACGGCTACGCCTGCGCTGTCGTACCCGCGATAGGCAAGGCGGCTAAGGCCGTCGAGGACAATCGCGGTGGCGTCTTGGGGGCCGACGTATCCAAAGATGCCGCACATATCTATGACCCGTGAAGAGGGGCTTGCACGCCTTTCCTCAATCCTATCGCACTGAGGGAGGAGGTTCGCTGAGACTGCTCCCCGCGTCGCGGTCGAGAAGCCAGATGAGCTCTCCTTGCTCTGGGCGGACAAGCGCCGCCGGGAGCGGGGGCGCTGCGGCTTGCGGATGGACTGCGTGGGCGACGGGCCCCGCCTTGGATTGCCCCTGCGCGAGAAATACGACGCGACGCGACGCGTTGATGAGCGGTAGCGTGGCGGTAATGCGCCACGCGTTGAGGTGTGCCGCCCACGTTGCCGTGAACAGGCGCGTTTGCTCCATTAGGGCATCGACCCTAGGGAAGAGGCTTGCGGTGTGACCGTCGTCGCCGATGCCCAGAAGGAAGAGGTCCGGCCTGGGGCTGCCGGCTTCGAAGATGTCGCGCAGACGCCGCTCGGTTATCGCGGCGGACTCCTCCGGCGTGGCGCCGGTGGTGGGAATAGGGATGACGTGGGCGGGGTCGATGGGAACATGAGCTAGAAGGGTTTCGTGGGCCATACGCTGGTTGTTGTCCGGATGGTTCGGGGCTGTCCAGCGCTCATCGCCCCAAAACACGTAGGTCGACTCCCAGGGCATGCGGCTGAAGTATGGTTCCTTGGCGAGCAGTCCGTAGAGCATCGCTGGAGTGCTCCCGCCGGACAGCCCCAAGACGAACCGCCCGCGCTCGCGCGTCGACTTCAGTGCGGTCTCGAGGGTCAGGACGGCGGCGGCCTCTGCGAGCAGGGCGGGCGAGACGTAGGTCCTGACCTGTGTCATGCGGGTTACGGCTGGCGGCGCACGGCGTGGCCGCCGAACCGGTTGCGCATCGCGGCGAGGAGTTTGAACCCGAACTGCGCCTCGTCGCGTGAGCGGAAGCGCGCTTGGAGGGCCATCGAGATGACCGGCATGGGAACGGCAAGGTCGACGGACTCCTCAACTGTCCACCGTCCCTCCCCGGAATCCTCGACCCAAGGCGCGATGTCGGATAGCTCGCCGTCCTCGGCGAGCGCGTCGGCGGTGAGATCGAGCAGCCACGAGCGCACGACGCTCCCGTGGCGCCAGACCTCGGCGATCTGGGAGAGATTCAGGCCGAACATCTCCTTCGCTTTCATCAGCTCGAAGCCCTCGGCGTAGGCCTGCATCAGCCCGTACTCGATGCCGTTGTGGACCATCTTGGTGAAGTGGCCGGAGCCAAGGGGGCCGACATGGGCGTAGCCCGTGTCCGCCGAGGGAGCCAGGGTGCGGAAGGCGGGCTCGGCAATCGCGACGGCATCCGCGTCGCCTCCGACCATCAGGCAGTAGCCTTCGGTGAGTCCCCAGATGCCTCCGCTGACTCCCGCGTCGATCATGTGGACGCCTCGGTGCTGCAAGAGCGCTCCACGCCGCAT
Source organism: Dehalococcoidia bacterium (assembly GCA_965219425.1). GTDB lineage: Bacteria > Chloroflexota > Dehalococcoidia > Lucifugimonadales > Australimonadaceae > S5-327. The sequence continues at coordinate 1,044,188 of OZ244741.1, read as the reverse complement.
TGAATCGTTGTAGTTGGAGTTGCCGCCCTCGATGAGGATGTCCCCGGTCTCCAGCACCTCCGCGAGCGCTGACACCGTGCCCTCCGTGGGGTTGCCTGAGGGCACCATCACCCACACGACGCGCGGCTTAGGAAGCGTCTCTACAAGCTGTTCGATGGACTCAGCAACGCCCAGGCCTCGCTCGCTCGCGGCGCCGCGGGTGTCGGGGTCGCGGTCGTAGGCCACCACGCGGTGGCTGCCTTCGTGGAGGCGTTGCGCCATGCTGCCGCCCATACGCCCCATGCCGACCATGCCGATGTCCATCGCTGCCTCCGCGCCGGACGAGCCCGGCGGTCCTGGTTGCTGGTCCGTCCTAGCCGCCTGCTTCCACGAGCTCGCCGCACTTTGCCTCGATGCTGGCGAGCGCTTCGCCGAACGATTTGGCGAAGGCGTCGACGCCGTCGGCGAGCAACTTCGCGGTCACCGCCTCCATGTCCACGCCCGCTTCGGCCAACGCCTGCAGCGTCTGGTTGGCTTGCTCGCCGGTCCCCGCGATGGTGGTCGCGGAGACGCCATGGTCCAGAACGGCCCGCAGCGTGTCAGGCGGCATCGTGTTCACCGAGTTCGCGCCCACGAGGGCGTCGACGTACATCGTGTCGGGGTAACTTGGGTTCTTAGTGCTGGTGCTCGCCCACAACGGTCGTTGCACATGGGCGCATCGAGATGCCAGCGTCGCGAAATCGGGACGGCTGAAGCGCTCCTCGAACAACGCGTAGGCCGCTTGAGCGTTGGCTATCGCGGCCTTGCCCTGCAGGTCCGGGCGCTCGCCGAGGAGGGCGTCCACGGCGGTGTCGACCCGGCTCACGAAGAACGACGCTACGGACGCCGCCCGCGAGGGGCTCATTCCCTTGTCGACGAGCGCTTCCAGCCCCGCGATGTAGGCGTCCATCACCTGCTTGTACGCTTCCAGCGAGAAAATCAGGGTGACGTTGACATTCACGCCCTCGCCTACGAGCGTTCGGATAGCCGGCATGCCCGCAGGGGTCGCCGGGACCTTGATCATCACGTTCGGACGCCGGAGGGCCGCCCACAGGCGCCGCGCCTCGCGCACAGCGCCCTCCGTGTCGTGGGCGAGGGTAGGGCGGACTTCGAGGGATGCGTATCCGTCGACGCCGTTGGTCTCGTCGTAGACGCCTCGAAGAATGTCGGCCGCGCCCTGGATGTCCTCAATGGTGAGCGCCTCGAACACCTCGGCCGGAGACTTGCCGGCGCGGGTTAGCTCGCTGAGCGCGTCATCGTAGTCGGCGCTGCCCGAGACGGCCTTCTCGAAGATGGTCGGATTGGATGTGAGGCCCGTCACGCCTTCACGGACGAGTTTGCCTAGCTCGCCGGTGGTCAGCATTGCGCGCCGGATGTAATCGATCCAGGTCGATTGCCCAAGGGCCTTGTTCTGTAGGACGGTGTTCTCCATGGTTCGCCTCCTTTGCCTAACCTTGGACCGCGAGCTGCGAGGCCTCGATGGCCTTAACCTTGTTGAGCCTGCGCAGATGACGCTCGTCGCCCGAGAACCGAGCGTTGAGGAAGGCGGCGAGAAGCTCGCGCGCCAGTTCCACGCCGATGATCCGGGCGCCAAGGCAGAGCACGTTCATGTCGTCGTGCTCCACACCCTGATGCGCCGAGTAGGTGTCGTGGCACATCGCGGCCCGTACGCCCACGACCTTGTTCGCCGCGACGCTGGCGCCTACGCCGCTGCCGCATACGATCACGCCTCGGTCGGCGTCGCCGCTGGCGACCGCCCGCGCTACGAGGGCTGCGAAGTCGGGGTAGTCGTCATCGGGGTCGATCTCGTAGGGGCCGAGGTCGACCACCTCGCTGCCCCACGCTTGCGCTATCGCCGCGATGTCGCCCTTGAGGAAATACCCGGCGTGATCGGCTGCTATCGCTACGCGCAACTCCTACCTCCCGCAGTCGCGTCCGAGGAAGCGCCGTCGCCCAGGTGGTTTGGCCGTGGAGCCCCTCACTTGTAACGATAGCAAACGGGCGCCCATGTAGTAAGGGAGCCCTGTTACTGTTCGACCTCTCAATGCTGGTGGAGGAGCTTGGGTGTGCGCCTGGATTCTTGAATGACGCCCCCTCGGCCCGGCGAGTGGTGGTGGGCTGAGGGGGCGCCCCGTATGGGCGACGGTAGAGTTGCTACTCGGCTGCGATGCGGGGCCTGCGGCCGCGCCGCCTGCCGTTCCCGGTTTCGACCCAGAAGTAGATCGTCCCTTCGGCCTTTCGGATGGTCAGCGTCTTGCCTAGCGCTAGCGCGGCTGCGCCGAGTCTGCGCCGGAGAGCGTTGGTCGTCTCCCCCTGGGCGGGCTGGAGCTTCCCGGCTTGCCCATCGGGCACTCGCTCGATATAACCCATATACTCGCGCAGGATTTGAGCCCTCTTTCCGGTGACGCTGCTGGCCTGCGCCTCGCCCAATGTGAGCACGTCGAATGTCGGCATCTATTCCCCCTTGAATGGAACATCAGAGTCTCTTGAGAACCTGCGCTCATTAGCTTAGGTGATATTGTAACCGGTGACAACCCTGCCATGCTAACCCTGCTTGCAGGCGCTCGCCGTTTGACTCGCGTCTCGTCCCTAATGCGTTAATCAGATGTCCCTGAATCGCGCTAGGCGCGGAGTTATAGGCCTCCCATGACTGCGGGATAATCGCCTGCGAGGAGACTCTATATCGCGCAGATCGTGGGCCCTGTCGGCGAAGGCTTAAGGTCCCCGTTAGTGTCTGGTAGGCGTATTGATTAGGGAGACTGGAGACCGCTCATATGACTAAACGCGGCATGCGGACTGGCGTTCGTTACTGAGGGCGAGGCGGACTGGGCCCGCTCCAAAAAGCTTGACTGCGGCAGGATAACTGGTCCGGTTGCGCTAACCCTACACCGCAGGTTTTGTCAGTACTATAGCGTTGCCCGAGTCCTGACCGGCGTTGTCAGGTATCATGCGAAGGCCTGCCCTCGGTCCACTCCCAGCCGCGCAGGCGCCAGCGACCAATGAACTTGCCGCCCATCGTCGACTCCCACCATCGCCTAAATGCGTCCACCGCCCGGCCCGCGGAGCTTGCGCTGCTCCTAGCGGAGAGCGGTGTTGCGCGCTCCGTCCTCGTGCAGCCGGAGCCGTCGCTGGACGAGACGCGGGCCGCGTTGGCTCTCGCGGGCGATGCCGAATTCGTAGCGGGAGCGGCCGTCTGGGTGGATGTCGAGTCAGTCGCCCTCGGCGCGCTCCTGGACGAGTTGGGGGCCCACCGCAAGCTGCGTGGCGTCTGTCTGCCGGCACACCTCGAAGAGAGCAACCACTGGCTTACGCAGGACGTTGTCTTGGCCGGTCTGCGCGAGGTCGCCAAGCGCGGCCTCAGCCTCGACGTGATAGTGGAGCCGAGACAGATCCCATCGGTGCGCGCGCTTGCCGAGGCGGTTCCCGACCTTAGGATAGCTCTAGCCCACATCGGCTCGCCCTACATCGCGAGGGGCGAGCGTGAGCCGTGGGGCGTCTACATCCTCAACCTGGCTCCCATGCGCAACGTCTCGGTCAAGATCAGCGGTCTCGTCAATCTCGATACTCAACCGGACTGGAACGTAGCCCACCTCAAGCTCTTTGTTGAGCCCATCGTGCGCCTGTTCGGCTATTCGCGTGTCATGTTCGGCAGCGACTGGCCTGCGCACACAACGGCGGCCAGCTACCAGCAGACGCTCGACACGGCGATAGAGGCGGCAGGACCTATGACTGAGCCCCAGCTGGCGCGGGTGTTGGGCGGCGCGGCGGCCGAGTTTTACCGATTGGGCGGAGCCTCTAGACTTCGGTCCTGAGGCGTCGCTCCCCTCGCAGCCGCTCCCAACTCGTTACGATTCCGTTACGATTTGCCGGGAAACCACCTTCCCCGCTTGTCGCGCCCTCGCTCGAACGCTTACCCTTTACTCCCGGAGCGCCTACTACCGACATGAAGATGCCGCATCAATGAGCTTCCGGCCTTTTCCTACGCTCGTGCTCGCGGCCCTCGTGGGGCTTGCCGCTGTCTTGCCTGCTTGTGGGGGCGGCGCAGAGGGCTCTCAGCAACCTGACGCCACTGGAGTAAAGATGCCGCAACAGTACGACGCGCCGCCTGTGCTGACTATCGACCCAAGCAAGACTTATACCGCTACGTTCAAGACGGAGAAGGGCGACATCGTTGTAGAGCTCTTCGCCGACAAGGTCCCGAACACTGTGAATAACTTCGTATTCCTCGCCCGCGAGGGCTTCTACGATGACACGACTTTTCACCGTGTCCTCGCCAATTTCATGGCCCAAGCCGGAGACCCGACGGGTACGGGAAGGGGTGGACCAGGCTACCGGTTCGAGGACGAGTTCCACCCCAGCCTGAAGCACGACAAGCCGGGGATTCTCTCCATGGCGAACGCCGGGCCGAATACGAACGGCTCCCAGTTCTTCATCACCCATGTCCCCACCCCGCATCTGGATGGACGGCATGCGGTGTTTGGACGAGTGACCGGCGGGATGGACGTGCTCATGAGCATCAGTCTCCGCGACCCGCAGTCCGCGGGGACCGAAGGCGACAAGATCCACACCATCGAGATTACTGAGCAGTAATGAGAGACAAATGAGCAGCAGGGGACCTTTGCTCCTGTCACGGCACTAAAGGAGGAATCACATGGCCGAGAGCGACTCTGTACTACAGTTGATGAACGAGAATGGATGTGATGCGCTGGACATCAAGTTTACCGACGTGCCCGGCACGTGGCAGCACGTAACCGTGCCAATCAATGAAGTCGACGATGCTCTGTTCACGCGCGGCACCGGCTTCGACGGTTCGAGCATCCGCGGCTTCCAGGTAATCAACGAGTCCGACATGCTGCTGGTCCCGGACCCGGCGACGGCGGCCGTAGACCCGTTCATGGATGGGACGGTCACTGTGGTCGCTACCGTCCGCGACCCGATCACCAGTGAGAGCTACAGTCGCGACCCGCGGAATGTCGCGCTGAAGGCTGAAGCCTACCTCAAGGAGTCCGGCGTCGGCGACGTCTCCTACTGGGGCCCGGAGGCGGAGTTCTTCGTGTTCGACTCCGTGCGCTTCGACCAGACCGCGAACAGCGCGTTCTACGAGGTGGACTCCGAGGAGGGCATCTGGCGCAGCGGCGCAGAGGAAGACCTTCGCGGAGAGGGCCCCAACCTGGGCATGAAACCCCGGTATAAGGGAGGTTACTTCCCTGTGCCCCCCGTCGACACCTTCACCGACATGCGGAACGAGATGGTCAGGGAGATGACCAAGCTCGGCATGGTCATCGAGAAGCACCACCACGAGGTGGCGACGGCTGGCCAAGGCGAGATCGACATACGTTTCGACTCGCTGGTCAAGACGGCCGACTCCATCATGGCTTACAAATACATCGTCAAGAACGTCGCGGCGCGCCACGGCAAGGTCGCCACGTTCATGCCCAAGCCGCTCTTTGGCGACAACGGCACCGGCATGCACACCCACCAGTCCATCTGGAAGGATGGCGTTCCGCTTTTCGCCGGCGACGGATACGCGGGGCTGAGCGAGATGGCCCTCAACTACATCGGCGGCCTCATGGCTCATGGATCGGCGCTCATGGCCATCCTGGCGCCGACCTCCAACTCCTACAAGCGGCTTGTCCCCGGCTTTGAGGCGCCGACCATCCTCGCGATGTCAGCCCGCAATCGGAGCGCTGCCGCCCGCGTGCCCATGTACTTCCCCGACGCGCGCGCGAAGCGAGTCGAGTTCCGCCCGCCTGACCCCACTTGCAACCCCTACCTCGCTTTCGCGGCTATGCTCATGGCAGGCATGGATGGCATCGACAAGAAGCTCTCGCCCGGCGACCCGTTGGACGCCAACCTCTACGAGCTGCCGGAAGACGAGCTTGCCAAGCTGAAGCAGGTTCCCGGCTCGCTCGCCGACTCCCTCGATGCCCTCGAGGCCGACAACGAGTTTCTCCTGAAAGGCGGGGTATTCACTCCTGACTTGATTGAGTCCTACGTCTCGTTCAAGAGAGACGAGGTCGACGAGATTCGCCTGCGTCCCCACCCGTACGAGTTCTTCCAGTCGTTCGACGCCTAGCCCGCAACGCTGGCAGGTCGCACCCGAGAGGGGCCCTCGCATGAAGAGGGCCCCTCTTCTATTATTCCTGGCGCGGTGACAACCCTCCTCCTCATCAAGGACAGCAGCCTTCTCCGGCGCCGGAGAAGGTGTTGAGCCAGCAACTCCGGGAGTAACGCAATGGCGCCCCCAAACGTAGAAATCGTCGCCAAGAACCCGGACATCGTCGGCGAGAACCCGCTATGGAACCCCGACGACCGCCGCCTCTACTGGACTGATAACCGGTCGCAGCGCGTTCTCCGCCTGGACCCCTCGACCGGCGCGGTCGAGACAGTGGTCGAGGGCCATTCGTTCTACGCGTTCACCTTCCAAACGGACGGCTCGCTGCTGCTATTCATGGACCACACGAAGGTGGCGACGGCGCAGGCCGACGGTCTCGTCCACCTCCTTATCGACGGACTGCAGGGCGAGGGGGAGTCCCGCTTCAACGACGTCGTCGCCGACCGGCTCGGTCGCGTGGTGGCGGGCGTTGTCCCGCCTGAAGGCGGGACCGGCTCGCTGCACTCGCTTGGGCTGGATGGCTCCGAGACCTTGCTTGCGACCGATCTGGAGATGCCCAACGGCATGGCCTTCTCATCGGACGATCGACTTCTCTACGTCGCCGAGACTCGCGGAAGGCGCGTTTCCCTATTCGACTATGACCTCAGCTCCGGGGCGATCTCCAACCGGCGCGCTTTCATTGACCTCTCGGGAGAGGAGGGCGGCTCTCCGGACGGCATCACGCTCGATTCAGAGGGTTGCCTGTGGGTTGCCTTGTCGGGCGGTTGGTCCGTCGTGCGGTACGACCCCACTGGGGCGGAGATAACGCGCGTGAAGTTCCCGGCGCGGAAGATAACCAGCATCGGCTTCGGGGGCGTCGACCTCGGCGTCGCGTACGTCACTTCGTCGAGCAGGCAGCCTACGCCGGGCGAGGAGATCGGGCCGGAAGGCGGAGCGCTCTTCGCGTTCCGCCCGGGCGTGGCCGGCGTTCTCGATCATCGGTCGTCTGTCGGTGTGTAGGGTGAATCCCTAGCCGGCGAAGGTGCGACGGAACTTCACGAGGTTCTCTTCCACCACCACCTGCGGGCGCATCCGAGGCTCGCCCGTCTCTTCCACGTCCACGTGGATGAACCATGGTCCCGGCTCGCGTATCGCCCGGTCGAGCGCTTCCTCGAACGCCTCGATTGTCCCCGCTCGCGCCACGTTGCTTATGCCCGCCGCGAGCGCGACGCCCGCGAGGTCGGTCCCTGTGGACGTATGCGTTGGCTGGCCGCCTGTCTCGTACCACATGCGGTTGTCCCACACGATGTGCACTAGGTTCGGCGGGGCCTGGCGCGCTATCGTGGCCAGCGAACCGAGGTTCATCAGCAGCGAGCCGTCGCCGTCCGTCACGAACACCTTGCGGTCCGGGGCGGCCAGCGCTACTCCGAGTCCGATGGAGGACGCCAGCCCCATCGCGCCCCAGGTGTAGAGATTTGCGTCGCGGTCTCCCGAGGCGTACAGGTCGAACGTTGCCGGACCGAGGTTCGCAATGATCGGCTCCGTCGTCACACGTCGCTGCAGCGCTGCAATCCCGTCACGCCGTAGCACGCTTGGCTCCTACCAATTGGGAGTACCAGAGCACGGCCACGGGCATGCGGCTCGCGTAGGCCAACTCTATCGCGCCGTCCACGTATCTCTGCACCTCGTCCTCGCGCTGTGGGGCGTAGTGCTGGATGTGCAGCGTGTCCAGGATCGCGGGAATAGGGCGCGCCGACGGCACCTGCACCTCGTTGAATTCCCCCAGTCCGCCCCGCATTCCAATGAAGAGAGGAACGGGGATGCGGTAGGCCGTGAGCAGCTGGGCCAGCGCGTTGATCGTGTTGCCGAAGCCGCTGCTTTGCATGAACATCGCTGCGCGACCGCCTCCTGCGTAGACGCCTCCAGCAATGCCGATCGCCTCCTCCTCACGCGACGCGGGCACGACGGTGAAAGCAGGGTCGGCTTCCAGCTTGGCGAGCACCTGCCAGTTGATGGCGTCCGGCACGTACGTCGCGTGCCAGACTTCGTGCTCGCGCAGACTCTCGATGACAACGTCGGACCAATGCATGGCCGGCGGATTATAGAGCAACTGCGCCCGCAGCGTGGCCGCCCGTCATTCCCGTGAAAACGGGAATCCAGGGGGCCGACAGGCCGCACCGAGGGGAGTACGGGTGCGTGTCATGCTGAGCGGAGGGAGAGGGTTAGGGTGAGGGTGCTGTAGGCGGGGCGTTGCCAGGCCGTAGGGGCGTCCCCTTGTGAGCGTCCTTGCTCGTCCTCTCTGAAGGAGAAGAGCTGAGGGTTGGCGAGGCAGCCTGCCCCATACGCAACGAGGGCTGTCCCTCTGAGGAGCAGCCCTCGTTCCAGTTCCCCATTCGGTTGGAACGACTGCTAGTTACTGTCGCCTCCGCCCATTGCGCGTGCCCACATGCCCTGGCCGACGATCACCAGCCATGACACGCCAACGACGCCGAAGTAGGTGGTGTGCCAGATGAGCGGTGTCGGACGGGATGCCGTAACGACGTTCGAGAAGGCGAATACGGCGAAGATGATTACGCTGACGAACAGCCCGAACAGGATCCATGGCTGACGCGCTGCCGGACCGGTGCGCATGATGAACTGGATGAGAGCCCACGTGAAGATGAGCCCGACGAGCAGTTCAACGACGCCCGTGAAATAGTAGGCGAACTCGCCGAGGCCCGTGCCCCAGCCCATCTTGTCCAGCGTGCCGGTGAAGGGGTTTCCCTTCTCCGCGAACTGCACGCCGACGTGGACTCCGGGAAGGAGCTTGGCTAGTCCATTGGCGAGCCAGAACAGCATCCAGAAGATGACCGTCCCCAACTCCAGCGAACCCACCCTTACCATGTATCCCTTCAAACCGTCCATCGCGCGGCCTCCTTCAACGGACAATATTTGGTTCGGACGGCGGGAATTGTTTCACCGCGTGACGACAATGAGCAATGGGAAGAAACATCAAAACCGCGGAGATTCAAGAGTGACCCAGGGTGCTTGAAGGAGACGCTTGATCACGCGTTGCCGTGAAGAAGGTCAAGGGTCCACCCGCCTGGGCGTGACGGGGCAAACAGGGTACGCAGCGGGGCAAGGCGGAGCAGCGTTGGCTTGCGTTACGACGCGACCAGGCGCACGTAGAAGCAGTAGATGCCCAGCCCGTAGGCGGGCAGACAGACGAAGAGATAGATCATCCAAGAAGCCCTTTTCGATTCGGGGCCCATATGAATCTCTTCCGCCCGTTTGTGCGCCCGCTCGGCCCACCACTTGAAGAAGCTGCGAACGCCGTATCCGGCCATGGCGCCGTAGAGACCGAAAGGCCACTGATCGAGAAGGCCCTCTACCCCCCCGGTGGCGCCATCGATCAGCCATGCTACCCCCATGCCGGCTGCGGGCCCCTGCCGCGAGGAACAGGACGCCCTCCATGGCGACAAGTCCGAACACCCCTCCGGTCACTCCGAAAGCGATCGCCAGGGATCCCGTCCAGTCGGGTCCGCCGACAGCTTTCAGGACCCAGCCGACTCCCCCACCCACGAACAGCCCGATGATGCCAAGCAGAAAGACCGGAGGGCTGCTTGGGGGCATCTTGATCTTCTCCCGTGGCCTCGGCCAGTCTCTGGCTCGTCCTTCCCCGCAGTATGCCACGGTGCGCCGACACACGCGGCCCCGCGCGCAGAACACGCATACCTGCGCTACAATCGCCGCAGAGTACCCGAGCGCCTGCGAAGTCTAGGAGGTTCCCGTCCCATGCTTACTGCACAGGAGAACAGAGACCTTACGAGCGTCATGCCCGGTGCGCCGATGGGCGAGTTGTTCCGGCGCTACTGGCATCCCATCGCCGCCGCCGCCGAGCTCGACGACCGCCCCACCAAGGCGGTGCGCGTCCTCGGCGAGGACCTCGTGCTCTACAAGGACAGGTCAGGCACGCTCGGACTCATCGAACGATTCTGCCCGCATCGCAGGGTCGACCTCTCCTACGGCATACCGGAAGAGCACGGCCTGCGCTGCATGTATCACGGCTGGATGATGGACGAGACCGGCCAGTGCATCGAGCAGCCCTTCGAGGAAACGGTCCATCCCGACGGACGCTTCAAGGAGAAGGTGAAGGTAGCAGGTTATCCGGTCGAGTCCTATGGCGGGCTGATTTTCGCGTACTTGGGCCCGCAGCCTGCGCCGCTGCTCCCGCACTGGGAGACGTTCGAGTGGGAGGGCGGTTGGAGCGATATCGGCATCGTGGAGCTGCCGTGCAACTGGTTGCAGTGTATGGAGAACTCCATGGACCCGGTGCACCTGGAGTGGCTGCATGGCTACTGGGGTGTTCGGCAGCAGCAGGACAAGGCGGTCAAGCTTGGCATCGCCGAGGCGGACAGCTTCCCCACCGTGCCGCGCAGACACCAGAAGATTGGATTCGACGTCTTCGACTACGGCCTCGTCAAGCGCCGCGTCGTCGAGGGCACGACCGAGGAGGACCACGACTGGAAGATCGGTCATCCCGTGCTCTTCCCGAACGTCCTCTTCGTCGGCAGCGTCGTGAACTGCACGCTCCAGTACCGCGTGCCGGTGGACGACACGCACACGATGCACATCACCTGGTTCTTCTATCGCGCCGCCGAGGGCGCCGAGCCGCCCAAGCAGGAGAGAGTGCCCTACTGGTACGTGAATCTCTACGAGCCGGACGGCACGCTCATCCCTGACCTGGTGAACCACCAAGACTTCGTCGCCTGGATTACCCAGGGGCCGAACGCCGAGCGCGAAAAGGAGAAGCTCGGCGAGTCTGACCGCGGCATCATCCTCTACCGCAAGGTGCTGAAGGAGCAGGCCCGCATCGTCGAGGACGGCGGCGAGCCAATGGGCGTCGTGCGCGACCCGGACGTGAATAAGCGCATAGACCTGCCCCTGGAACGCTGGCAGGCCCTCTCCGACGTGACGTGGATAACGCGCTACATGCCCCTACAGCAGGGCGAGCCGCCCGAGCTCGTCTCGACCATTGAGCGCGTGCTCAGCACGTGGGCAGGGGAGAAGCCATGGACGGAGGCGCAAGCGACCCTCAACCAGTAGAGCCTCGTCATTCCCGCGAAAGCGGGAATCCAGAACCCCCTCCCGTCTGCGGGAGGGGACGCGCAAGCGCAGCGACGCGTGGGGGAGGAGACGCCCGCCAACAACGCCCCGCCCCTTACCGTCATTGCTTCGAAAATAGCGCCCGCTCAGGGAAGTGGGGGCGGATGTAGAGCCTCGTCATTCCCGCGAAGGCGGGAATCCAGAACCCCCTCCCGTCTGCGGGAGGGGACGCGCAAGCGCAGCGACGCGCGGGGGAGGAGACGCCCGCCAATCAGCGCCCCGCCGCCTTTCGCCGCTGAAGAGGGCTATACCTTGGCGCGCGACTCTCCCGCCGCTGGCGGCTCCCCTGTCGAAGGCGCCGTGGGCCTACGTTCTCCCAGAAGTCGCGCCTTCACGGCGACGAAGAACTTGGCGACTGCCATGGTGAGGCGCAACGCGAACTCCAATGCGATGAGGAACACCAGGTAGTAGAAGATTTCCTCTGTGTGGTCTCGCGCGCCCTCGAGCATCCCCAGGGACTCCGAGACCGTGAAGAAGGATGCGTCGATGAGGAAGAGGCCCAGGACGGCGAAGGGGAGGATCTTGGCCAGGTCTCTGGATAGCTCTTCGCTATAGTACGCGGTCACACGGATCGCGGCGACCGTCGCCAGAGCCATCAGCAGCACTTCCGCGAAGCTCTGGTCTTTCGAGAGGAAAGCCAGGATCGCCGTGAGCGCCGCGAACCAGAAGAACGCGAACACCGGGAACAGGATGATGTACTTTGCTACGTACATGACCATGTGCAGCACGGCCCGCAGCCACCGGACTCGCGACTCTTCGTACCTGGACAGGTCCAGCGCAAACATGTCCCGGGCGGCGACGAACCGGTAGAACTTGAACACGAAGAGCGCGTACACGGCCATGCCGAGCACATAGACCGCCACGGGCGATAGGAGATCGATGGCGCTGTCAAGGCTCAAATCGCTCGGAAGCAGTCCATTGATATCCATAAGCCCCACCTTGACGCAGTTGTTCGGATAGTAAGTGAAGGCAGCCGCAAGTCAAGTGACCTTGGAGGAAGTCGTCCTCGACTCCCCGTCCGCGATGCCGGCGAACGCGGGACCCCGAAGCTCGGCGCTCACTATCGGTTCGTGGCGGGCCTGCGGGCCAACGTCACCTGCTAATCGACGTAACCCCATCTCAGTCAGCGGAAGAGGCCGGTAGGCGGCCGCGCCCGCCGCTACTGCTAGCCCTCATTCGCAACAGCCGCCATCACGCATCCGCGGATGGTCGATTGCAGCTCGTCGTCCAGTGGGCCCATCTCCGCCGCTTCGATATTCGCCTTCAGGTGGTCTAGGTCCTTGGTGCCGTTGATGAACGTATGCGCCGACGGATGCGCCAAGGAGTAGCGGAACATCGTAGAGACGAGGTCCAGCCCTTCGAGCACTTCTGCGAGCCCCGACTCCAACCAGCGCCGGCGTACGATGGGAAACTCCCCGCCGCGTCCCTGCTCGCGCAGCGGGGCGCCCTTGACGGACCCGCCTCTGATGATTGTCCCCGCTCCCATGGCCTCAGCGGAACTGATGGTCTCTTCGTGCTCCGGCTCCAATGCCGAGTACACAATCTGGAATGTATCGAACACGCCCCAGTTCACGAACGTCTCGATGTCGGGCAGGATTGCCGATACGCCGATGGACCGCGCCTTCCCCGACGCGCGCACCTCTTCGAGCGTGGCGACGCAGTCGTGCGCCTCCACGTCTGCAACCCTCGGCCCGTGGAGCTGAAGAATGTCCACGTACTCCAGCTTTAGCCGGCCGAGGCTCTCGTCGATGGAGCGCAGGATATCGGCGCGTGACCACTCGGACTGGGCCTGCGGGGCGCCCGTCTGAGGACGGCCGCACTTCGTCGCTATGTAGTACTCGTCGCGCCGCTCCGAGATGAAACGGCCGATGAACTCCTCGCTTCGTCCGTAACCCGGCGCCGTATCGATGAAGTTGATTCCTGAGTCCAGCACCGCGTTGAGCACCACTCCTGCGTGCTCCTCGCTCGGGAGCCTCCCGCCATTCTCGACGACGTCGCGCATCTCCAACGCGCCGAATCCCAGTTTGGTTACTTCCAAGCCTGTCCGTCCGAGCACAACCTTTTCCAACATGCTCTCCCCCCCAAGCTCGCCGCGGCTTACAGTCCGTAGAAATGCCGCGCGTTCGTCTCCAGGATCTTTCGCGCGACTTGCTCGCTTATTCGTCCTTCGCTTGCCCACTGTGCGACCTCGTCCAGGGCGGCGAGGTTCGCCGATGGGTCGGAGTGGCAATAGTCCGTGCCGACCATCAGATTGTCCTCCATGCCGAAGTCGAGCAGGTGCTCCACTTGGTCAACCGGGTCTAAGGTCACGAACAGCCGGTCGTTGCGGAAGAGGTCTTGCTGCATCTCGAACGTGGGACGGCGTTCATGCAGCGCCAGCGACCGGCGCGCCATTCCCAGGTTGGAGAGCGCGTACGGGACCCACGCGGCCCCGGCCTCGATGAAACCGAACTTGAGGTTCGGGAACTTGCCGGGGAGTCCCCCCGAGACAACTGCCATGAATGCCGCCATCACCGGGAAACCCCTGTCCCACTCACGCCCCGGAAGCGGATGGCCCGTATGGATGCACAGCGGCATGTTCAACGCATCGGCTTCCTCATAGACCGGGAAGAAGTGCGGATCGCTCACGGGCTTCTCCAAGTCGAACCCTCGCTTGAAGATCGCGCACGCCCCGCGCTCCTTCGCCCAGCGCAGCTCTGCGACCGCCTTGTCCGGGTCGAGCAGCGGCAGCACCGCCGCCCATCGCAGACGGCCGTTGCTCATCGCGCACCGCTCCGCCAGCCAGCGGTTGTACGCCCCGGCGACCGCCGCCTCGGACTCCGGACTCCCAGGCCCGTAGCGGATGAAGAAGGTCGGGAAGATCACCTGCATCTCGACCCCCATCTTGTCCATGTCCTGCAGACGGCCCGCCACGTCCTCCAGCTCACGCCGCTCCCGCAGAGGGTGATGCACTTCGTCGCGGATTACCCTGGGTTGAAGGCGGTTCTCGATCAGCCACCATCGGTTGCCCAGAGCGCCCCCGACCCGCACGCCCGGCGACTCAGGGCGGTCAGCCGTAGCGGCCGTCGCCCGCGCGTCGGGCGATACAGACACCGGAACGTGCTTCGAGCCCGCTTCTTCCAGGCTCCTCCACGTGGCCTCGTTCTCGTCCACATGCGTATCGGCGTCAATCACGCCAAACGTCGCCATCGCCCTTCTCCTCCTGGTGCCGGCGTCCAGTGTCCGTCGGGACATGATGAGCGCTCGCTGCCCTTCGGTTGCTGGCGTCGCCTACGTTAACACGGTTACGGTCCCGCTACAGCCCCGGCCTCCGCTGTTTTCCTCGGCTGCGTTGCGAACGCCATCAGCGCCAGCATCAGCACCGCCACGCCTGCGAACAACGCGAACGCCCCTGTATAGCTGCCGTTCTCGTCGCGGATGAAGCCCGCCAGGACGGGTCCGAACGGACTGATCATGCGGAATGGGGCGGTAAAGCCCTTGATTGCTCCCAGGGAACCCCGCCCGAAGTAGTTCGCCAGCAGCAGCATCTCGATGACGTTCCGCATCCCCGCCGCCACGCCGAAGATTACCGCCCAGAGGACCGCGAGCGGGAAGCCGCCCGCCGGAAGCAACAAGAGCAGCATCGACGTCAGCACCAGCAGCGCCTGCACCATCGCTCCCAGCCGTACTTGCACGCGCTCCATGATGAACCCCATGGGCAGGATCGACGACACTGACGACATCCCGAAGGTCGAAACGATTGCCACCGCTTGCCCGTCGCTCAGACCTCGGTCGTGGAAGATGGGCGCCATGTGCAGGTTCGTCGCTCCCTGCACGAAGGGCGTGCATATCAGGAACACGGTGATGAGCCAGAACGCCCGCGTCCCTCGCGCCTCCCGCAGCGTCCATGACTCCTCTTCGACCACCTGCGTCCCGTGCTCTGTGGGGGCGTTGCGCAGGTCGGTCGCGCCGTCCGGCAGCAGCCCGTAGTTCTCCGGCTGGCCGCGCATCAGCACCAGCGCAGGCGTGATGATCGCCAGGCAGGCGAAACCGGACAGCGCCACGTACGCCGTCCGCCAGTCGGACGCGTCCATAATGAGGAAGCTCACGATAGGGAGCACGACCTGCCCCGAGCGCTGGCCCATCGACTTGATCGCCAGCGTCCGTCCGCGCTGCCGCACGAACCACTTGGCTATCGCCACCGACGAGCCGATCTCCACGCCCGCTATCACCGATCCCCGCGCCAGCCCGAAGAACGTCCAGAAGTGCCACGGCTCCTGTATCGTCGACAGCCCCACTAGCGCTCCCGCCAGCCCGACGCCGCCCATCGCCACAATCACGCGCGGCCCGTACTTGTCGACCAGCCATCCCGTAACGCTCGATGCGACGGCCCCCGACGCGCTCCCGATGAGGAACCCTGTGGAGATTGTCGTGTACGACCAGCCCAATTCGTCCTGGATCGGCTTGACGAAGACCGTCAGCACTGGCCCGAAGCCCGGCACCTCCGCGAATGTCGCGATGAACGCCGCTCCGACGATGGCCCACCCGTAGAAGATGCGGTGGGACGGCCAGAAGCCAGGTATCCCCGCGGGGCCGGAGTTGGTGCCGGAGGGCTTACGCAGCGCCGAACGCCTTCCGCAGCTCGCTCGCTGTCTCGGCGATAGCGTCCCACGTGCGGTCGAATGGTATGCCCGCGTTGAAGAACCCGTGGATCATGCCGTCGTACCGCGTCGCGGTCGTCGGCACGCCCGCCGCCCGCAGTCGCTCCGCGTACTCCTCCCCTTCGTCGCGCAGCGGGTCGTACTCCGCCGTCAGCACGTACGCCGGGGGTAGCCCGGACAGGTCCTCCGCGAGCATCGGCGTCACGTAGGGATTCAACGCGTCGGCCTCGCTCGAAAGATAGCAGTCCCAGAAGTAGACCATCGTATCCAGGTCCAGGCCGTACCCATCGCCGTTTGCGACGTACGACGGCCGCTCGAAATCGCGGTCCGTCACGGGGTAGACCAGCGTCTGCTGCGCGAGCTTGGGGCCGCCCTCGTCCCGCGCCCGCAACGCTACAGCCGCCGCCAGATTGCCCCCCGCGCTCCCCCCGGCCACGGCGAGCCTCGATGGGTCGCCGCCGAACGAAGCCGCGCTCTCCGCCGCCCAGCACGTCGCCGCATAGCAATCGTCGAACGGGATGGGGAACCGGTGCTCCGGCGCGAGCCGGTAGTCCACGGATACGACGATGCTTCCCGACTCATTGGCAAGCGCGCGGCACGTCGCGTCGTTCGTCTCGACGTTCCCAACGACCCACCCGCCGCCGTGGAACCACATCGTCACCGGCAGGGCGCCTCCCTCCTCCCCCGTCTGCGGGGGAGAACTTCCTCCCGCCTCCCCCGCCTGCGGGGGAGAACTTCCTCCCGCCTCCCCCGTCTGCGGGGGAGAACTTCCTCCCGCCTCCCCCGTCTGCGGGGGAGGACTAAGGAGGGGGGCGGGAATGTACACCCGCACGGGAACGTCCCCGTGCGGCCCCGGCGCCATGCGGTCCTCCACTGCTGACACCTCTGGACCGGCGAGACGGGGCTGCGCCATCTGCATCGCGCGCGCCTGCTCAGGGCTCACCTCGTGCTGCCGCGGCGCCCCTGCGCGCTGCGCCAGTGATTGCTCTGCTTGTGGGTCGAGGGGCATAGCGCGCCTCCTGACAATACGGATGCGCCGGATTATACGGCGCGGGCAGCCGAGGGGGTGGGATTCGCCCACCTGCATCCGCCGCCACGCGCGGGCAGGCAGTCCTGCTCCTTGAGAGACCCACACATGAGACAAAAGGATGTGGCGTGCCTTACTGCCTCTTTGTAGACTCTTCCTTATGCCCGGCCCCACCCACGAACAGACGTTGAACGTCGCCCTCGGCGAGGTGTTGGACGGCCTGCGCCGCAGTTGGAGCGCACGCGCGGAGCAGACCGGCAATATCCTGGACGGAGGCGGACGCCCCGACATCCTCGTGGAGGACGCCAGCGGCTGGCCGGTCGTCATCGAGGCGGAGCGCGCGGACCACGCGAGCGCGGAGCAGGATGCGATCGCCCGCTTGGGCAGGCAGGTGTCGCATAGCGGCAAGACCATCGAGACAGCCGTCGCTCTGGTCTACCCGGACGGACTGTCCTACCTGGACGGCAAGCGATTGCGGAACGCCGTAGACCGCACGGACGCCTTCGAGTACGCGCTCTACACCCGGCGGGTAGGGGACCCGCCCGAGCGTCTGCCCGAGGATGGCTGGATACGCGGAGGCGTCCGCGACCTCGCCATGCTCGTCCACCGCGCCGCCGCCCCCGCGCCCCGCGTCAATGCCCTCGCCGACGAGTTCCAGACCGGCGTCGAGCGCGCCGCCGACGAGTTCACCCGTCGCCACGCATACGGCGGCAGCCTCGGGCGCGAGCTGGCGGACGTCCTGGGACAGGACGACGACAAGGACGGCCAGACCCGCCGCATGGCGATGACGGTGATCGCGAACGCGCTCATCTTCCACGAATCCCTCGCCGAGGCGGAGTTCCAGGTGGCGGATACGCCGGACGGACAGGAGCGCTCAGTGCGTCCTGTGGGACTCTTCCGCTCGTTTGACGCCTTCGCAACGGACGACCTCTGCGACGAATGGACGCGCATCCTGAAGGTCAACTACTGGCCGATCTTCTGGACGGCCAAGGAGATGTTGCGAAAGATGTCTGCCGAGACGGCCAATGGTGTACTCGGCTGGCTATGGCCAACCGCGCGCAATCTTGTGCTCGGCGGCGTGACGCAGTCCCACGACCTCACCGGCATCGTCTTCCAGAAACTCATCGCAGACCGCAAGTTCCTCGCCACCTACTACACCCGCCCGGAGGCCGCCGCCCTGCTCGCGGGGCTTGCCCTCCCTGCTGACAAGGCCCCGGCAGGTGCCGATTGGGGCGACGGCGAGACCCTCGCCAGCCTCCAGATAGGCGACTTCGCCTGTGGCACCGGCACGCTCCTCTCCGCCGCCTACCAGCGCCTCTCCCTCCTGCACGAGCTGCACGGCGGCGACCCCCGTAAGCTCCACGCCCCCATGATGAAGCACGGCCTCGTCGGGCTGGACGTGGTGAACATCGCCGTCCACCTCACCGCCGCCATGCTCGCGGGCAGCCACCCCGATACCCCCTTCGACGGCGAATGCCTCCTCACAATGCCGTACGGCGACCGCTACCTCAGGCCGAACGGCAACGGCAACGGGAAGGGAAATGGCAAGCCCAAAGAGGCGGTCACCGTCGGCTCCCTCGACCTCCTCGCGGAGAGCGTGCAGCCCGGCCTGCTCGGGCAGGCTGCCGCCGTAACCTCGGGCGGGCGCGCGCCCGAGGAGGTTCGCGACCTCGTATCCCGCGTGGGTCACGGCAAGTTCGACCTCGTGATTATGAACCCGCCGTTCACAAGGTCAGGGGGGACTGAAGGTGAGAAGCTTGGTTCAGGGAACGCGGCATTCGCGGCTTTCGGGGCGAGCCGGGCGTTGCAAAGGCGTATGCAGGATTCGCTGGTTGCCCTGCGTGGCGCCAGCCCGATTGCCACCGGGAACGCTGGCCTCGCTGCGGATTTTCTGGATTTGGCGGTTCGAAAGGCGCGTCCGGATGGAACGATCGCTCTGGTGCTTCCTCTAAGTGCTGTGAGCGGACGCGAATGGGAAAAGGCGCGGCTGCTTCTTGCCGATCAGTGTTCCGGCATCACAGTAGTAACGATTGCAGCGCCGGGCTCCTATGACGCCTCTTTCTCCGCAGACACTGGTATGGCGGAATGTCTACTCGTGGCCAAGCGCGGGGTTCCTCCCCTGGAGAAACGGGCAACGTTCGTGGTGCTCAGGCGGCAAGTTCGGTCGGCGCAGGAAGCGGGGCTGATCGCTGCGGAGATTACCCGCATCAGGGAATCAGGGGAGTTGGCCGGACTCGAGAACGTGAATAGCAGCGTGGACGTCACTATCGGACAGCGGGCGTACGGAGTCATGATCGATGCGCCGCTCCCCGAATCGGGTCCCTGGCCGCTGGTAGGCATCGCGGATGGAGAGCTGGGACAAGCTGCGTGGTATTTGGAACGAGGTACGCTGTCCTGGCTTGGCCAACCGCGCATTGACGGAATGGGCCTGCCTATCACGCGGATTGGAGATTTCGCCGAGGCTGGCCCGTATCACTTAGACATATATCAGGACACTACCCAGGGGCTTCCCAGGGGGCCATTCAAACTGGGGCCTGTGTCTCGTGCCAGGTCCCTAACGTATCCGATCCTTTGGGCCCACGACGCGAAACGCGAGCGGCAGTTGTTTGTGACCGCGGATGTCCAGGGTGCTCTCAAAGGTGTCTCCCCTCGCTATCGTGCTGTCATCAGGGAACAGGCGTTGGCTGCTGTCGCAAGTGGTCCTGTACCCGGGAATGGCCTTGATACGGAGGTTTCCAAGCGCATTGAGGATGCGAAGACCGCGCTGCGCGAAAAGGCCGCGCGTATCTGGGCGACCGCTACCCGCGCCCACTACAACTGCGATCTCCAGTTCAACTCACAGTCACTCATCGTTGCCATGACCGAGCGACCCTGCATAGGAGGCCGTGCCTGGCCTTCTGTCGTGTTCGAGAACCGTGAGCACGAGTACGCATTCGCTATCTGGTGCAACTCGACCCTCGGCCTCCTATTGCACTGGTGGTCGTCCAACAAGACCCAGTCGGGGAGGGGCACGACAACGGTGACGGGCATCCCGAACATCCCAACACTGGATACGACAGCGCTCACGGCGGAACAGCACGCCGCCGCCAAGACGGCGTTCGAGGCGATGCGCGAGCGACGCTTCCTGCCCTTCGATCAGATAGATGAGGACCCGGCCCGTGCCGAGCTCGACCACCGCCTGCTCGTGGACGTGCTCGGCCTGCCGGAGTCGCTGTGCGCGGAGAACGGGCCCATCGACCTGCTGCGGCGCAAACTCGCCGGCGAGCCGCGTATATACGGCGGGAAGAAGAGCCGCGTCGTGTTCGATGAAGCGCCGGACGCGCAAGGGAACATCGTAGTCACCGAGCGCAACGAGCGCCGCAACGACCGCTGACAGGTCGTGTCTCAGTTTGAAATCTGAGAGTGATCAGGCGTGATTCCCTGTTGGGCGTTCCGTTGCTATGATTCTAGCGCCCGCGCGATTCGCTGGGGGCGGTCATCGATGTAGTCTTGAATCGCGTCCGTTCTGTAGCCGTAGAGCAATCCCCAGAAGCAGTCTTCTACATCATCCGGGATTACATTGACCCGCGTGAGGTACTGGTACGCCGCTAGGATAACGTCCTCTCTGTAGAAGCACACCTGTAATCCTGGGAAGGCGACATCAGCTTCTGGGTCGTCCGACACGTCAATCCACATGCGGCAACCAATATCGTTCGCCGCTTCCTCTGCCTCGCGAGTGATTTCCCTCAGAGCTACTTTGTCGGCGGGTACCGTCATGATTGGCTTGCCGGTCTTGGCAACTATCCAAGCGGCCTCGCCAAAAGCGATCCTCATCCCAGCGGCATACTCTTCTCTCGCTTCCTCAGTTATCTCCTCTTCTTCCACGGTCATGCGAACCCTCCTCGCTCGAAATGGGGAATTGCCCAGCGGGCGTTGACCTATTCTTACACAGGCCATTTCGTCCTCGCGACCCGGTTCCGGCGCTCCCTGCGCATCCGCCGCTTCAACCGCCGTTGGAGCTTTCCCCCTTCCGGTAGCGCCCCCGCTGGGGCGCCCCGCGTCCGGCGGTTCACCATCTTGACGATCCCCCGAATCCCGAACGGCCTCGGCGTCAGTCCGACGGCCATCGCGGGCGTCCTCCCGCCAAGGCCCCCATGCGGACGGCAAAAGTTGTAGTACGTGAAATAGAGCGCGAGCTGAAGACAGTGGTGCTCAACCGTCTTGCTGTAGGCGTTGGTCAACCGCGTGAACCGCCGGTTGGACATCCTGATCGTCAAGTTGTTCCGCTCCACGAGGGACGTGCTGACCTTGCTGAGGTCGGGCCTCCCTTGGACGGGCTCCTTGACGGACCGGACGACGTGCTCGCCCTCGTACTCCTTCACGACGCGGGCGTAATCCACGTCGCTCCCGAACACGTCATTGACGGCCGGGAGGTTACGGCTGGTGTCCGTCGGTCGAGAGTTGAATGCGGCCCGCAAGGCGGCTCTGCAAGTCAGCCATGAACGCCGTGGCGTACTTGGTCTACCGGCTGGGACTCACCAACCAGGCAATCATCATCTTGGAGTCGGGATCGAACGCCGTCCAGGTCCACACGTCGCCGCCCACGAGCGCGCCCTTGGCCTCGGCCCGCTTCTTCTTCTGAAAGTAGTACGCCCATATCTCGTCGCACCCCACACGCCGCGACCGTATCCCCCGGACGTGCGCGTCGTGGAATGCCGCACAGGCTTGGCCGGCGTCCCCGTAGCAGCTTGGCGACGGTGTTGATACTCACCCCAGCGACCCGCAATGGCTCGTAGGACTCGCCGATTCAAACCGCTGACCCCCCCCCCGCCGCGACACTTGCCCCTACCGTCATCCCCGCAACAACCGTATCGTGGGCGTATGACAACCCTGCCGGCCCTTCCCCCACGCGAAGACGCCTACCTCCAGCGCATCGGACGCGCCCTCCGATGCGGCGACCCCAACTGCGGCTGCGCCGCTGTGCCCACCCAGCGCGTCCACTGCCCCGTGCACTCCACCGCCTACGTCCCCACCCTCGCCGTTCGCTATGATGAGCGCTCCGGCTTCCAATTCATCTGCGCCTCTGGGTGTCCTCCCGGCGACATAGAACAAGCCCTCGCAAAGCGCGGCCTTCCCCTCTCCTCCGCCCTCTACACCGCCTCTGGCGCCGCCTTGGCCGGACTCAGCCCCTACGAGGTCCTCATCCCCCAACCCCCCGACTGGCTCTGGCCCAACCGCATCCCCATGGGCGAGCTCACCATCGTCGCAGGCTACCCCGCTTCCGGTAAGACAGCTGTCGCACTCGACGTTGCAGCCCGCGTCTCCCTCGGCGCCGACGCCCCCGACCAGCCCGGCGCCGCGTTCGCAAGGGCCCCCGTCGTCATCGCTGCCCCCCTCGAGAACCCTCGCGCCTCCCTCCTCCCCCGCCTCAGAGGCCTCGGCGCCGACCTCAGCCTCATCTACCACGCCGACCTCCTCTCCCGCCTCCACCTCGTCGACTTCTCCGAGGACGACGGCGTCGATTGCCTCGATGAGCTCCTCGAAGACACCCGCGAACGTGAACGCCGCGATCAACCTCCGCCCTCCATCGACTCCTACGAGCTGCCTCCCCTGCCGAAACCCCAGGAGCCGCCCCGAGGCCCCTCCCTCCCGGTCGTCGTCAACCGCCTCGAAAACTTCATCACCCGCGGGAGCGCCGCTCTCCTCGTCATCGACCAGTTGGAGCACCTTGCCCTCATCCATAACGCCACGGTTCCCCGCCTCGCCGGAATGCTGAACTCCCTCGCCGCCCGCACCGGCGCGGCCGTCCTCGCCCTCATGCACAGCCCGGCCCACTCCCTCGACGCCGCCGCACGCTACATGCAGCCCCGCTTGGGCATGGCCGGCGCCGTCTACACCATTGCCCTCGTCGGCCCCGGCCGCGGCCACTTTCTCGTGCCCCTCAGCCCGCCCATGCACGCCGCACTCCCGCCCATACCCTTCAACCTCGACGGACCCCCTCCCATCGCCTGGCGTAAGCCCGTTTCCCGGGAACGCCTCCTCGCCCTTGGCGCCCCGCGCGCCGCCAGTCCCCCGCGAACGGACTGGAGCGCCTATGCCCGCCGCTTCCTCGCCCACGCCCTCGCTCGCGGTCCAAGGCCCGCCGCCGACATTGCAAGGGAAGCCGCCCGGCTCGGCATCTCCAAACACCACCTCACCCGCGCCCGCGCCGCCTCCAACGTCGTCTACACCCGCATCGCCCCGCCCGGCGGCCCCCGCGGCAGCGGCTACTGGCTATGCTCCCTCTCCGAACACAACCCCTCCCCTCCCGCTCCGGAAGTGCCGCCCCCCGCCGGCTCGGAACTCGAATCCCCCTCTGGCTCGGAAGTCGGGTCCCCCGCCGCCCCGGAAGTTGAACGATTGGACCCGCAACAAGGCCGTGGCCTGCTCCATCAACCGTTCAACCAGCGAAATGCCCTCGCTCTCCACGAGTGCGGACCTGCAGAAGAACGAGCCGATGCCCACTGATCTCCTCCCCCGTTTGGCTGTCCTCTCCTCCGTCTGTCGGGGAGAGCTAGAGAGAGGGCAAGCGCCCGCGCCTCTGTCGGGGAGAGCTAGAGAGAGGGCAAGCGCCCGCGCTTGCCCTGCGGTGCTACAATCCCGCCATTCGGCCCGCGAACGTTGAATAGGAGACCGACCATGCTCAACATCCAGGAGAACGATAAGCTATCGAGGGTTGGACCGGGCACGCCCATGGGCGAGCTGATGCGCCGTTACTGGCATCCCATCGCCGCCGTCGGCGAGCTCGACGACAGGCCCACCAAGTCCGTCCGGCTCCTCGGCGAGGACCTCGTCCTCTACAAGGACAAGTCCGGCACGCTCGGCCTCATCGACCGCTTCTGCCCCCATCGCCGCGTCGATCTCTCCTACGGCATCCCGGAGGAGCATGGCCTCCGCTGCATGTACCACGGCTGGATGATGGACGAAACGGGCCAGTGCATCGAGCAGCCCTTCGAGGAGACCGTCCACCCCGATGGGCGCTTCAAGGAGAAGGTCAAGATTGCCGGCTACCCCGTGCAAGCGCTCGCCGGCATGATCTTCGCGTACATGGGCCCCCAGCCTGCGCCCCTTCTTCCGAACTGGGAGCCCTTCACGTGGCAGGATGGCTGGAGCGAGGTCGCCCTTGCGCCGCTCCCCTGCAACTGGCTCCAGTGCATGGAGAATTCCCTGGACCCGGTGCACCTCGAATGGCTGCACGGCTATTGGGGCGTGCGTCAGCAGCACGACAAGGCCGTGCGACTTGGACTGGCCAAAGCCGACGAGGTTGGCATCCTTCCCAAGCGGCACCAGAAGATCGGGTTTGATGTCTTCGACTATGGCGTCGTCAAGCGCCGTATCACTGAGGGCATCGACGAGACTCACGGCGACTGGGCCGTCGGCCACCCCGTTATGTTCCCGCAGATACTGTTCGTCGGCAGCTCGGTGCGCTGCTCCATGCAGTTCCGGACGCCGGTGGACGACGAGAACACGCTCCACGTCACCTGGTTCTTCTACCGCGCCGCGCCGGCCCAGCAGGTCGAGCCGCAGCAGACCATCCCCTACTTCAACGTTCCCCTGTACGAGCCTGACGGTCGCCTGATCGAGGACCTGGTCAACCACCAGGACTTCGTCGCGTGGATCACCCAGGGCGGCATCGCCCCGAGGCACCGCGAGCACCTCGGCGAGTCCGACCGCGGCATCATCCTCTTCCGTAAGCTCCTCACCGAGCAGATGACCGTCGTGGCCGACGGGGGCGACCCCCTCGGCACGGTGCGCGACCCCAAGGTCAACGAGTGCATCAACCTGCCGCTCGAGCATTGGCCGTCGATGAACAACCCCGCCCGTATGGCCAAGTTCGTGCCCGCCCAGGCGGGCCAGAGCGAGGAGCACCTCAAGGAGATTGAGACGTTCCTGAAGCCGTGGGCCGAGGCTCCTCCCTGGGAAGCGGCCCCAACCGCCTAGCCGTACGGATACTGGAACAAAATCCCGGCTAGTTCAAAGATCCAATTTGAACTAGCCGGGACGTCCCTCGAGCGGAGGACTGAAGAAGGGAGTCCGCACGGGCGTATAGTGGCCCTACAACCACTGGAGGGCCGCCATGAGTTACGCCTCGATCGACCCCAATAAGACCGCGCTCCTCTTCTTCGACATGCTCAACGCCTACTTCCACGCGGGCTCGGAGGAGGACTGGGCTGCCGCCAAGCCCATGGTCGACAACTGCCGCACTGTCCTCGACGCCGCCCGCTCTGCCGGCATACCCGTGTTCTTCGCCCGCGCCGACCACCGCCACGACGGGCAGGACTCGGCCCTCCTCTACAACGACACCGACATCCGCGGGACGCCCTGGCCCGACCCCGAGGATAGGCCCTTCAAGCCCTACCTCATGATTTATGCGGGCGACTGGAGCTCCCAGGTCATCCCTGAGCTCGACCCTCGCCCCGACGACTACTTCATCGCCAAGCACCGTTGGAGCGCCTTCCACCAGACGCACCTCGAGCTGAGCCTCCGCACCCGCGGCATCGACACCATCATCCTCTGCGGAGGCGCGACCGACGTGGGCATCGTTTCCACCGCCTACTCAGCCCGCGATATGGACTTCAACCTTGTCATCGTCAGCGACGCCTGCCGCTCTGGGAATCAGGACAATCACAACCAACTCATGACTCGCGTGTTCCCGTTCATGGCGAGAGTGCGGACCGCAAGCGAGGTCGTTGGCATGATCGGGGCCGAGTCCTAGTGTCCGCAGTTTCGCCATTCCCGCGCAGGCGGGAGACTCGCCCCTGTAAAGGGGAGGGTTAGGATGCGGGTAGGCCTCCTGCGGAATCCTTCCGCCCGCGGCTTGGCGAACCTCTACACCGGCACGCTCATATCGGGAGCCGGCTGGGCGATGGTCCTGCCCATCACACCGGTCTTGGCCGACCATTTTGGCGTCTCCCCTGGCGCTGCCGCCCAGGTCGTCACCGCCTACGCCCTTGGCCGGTTCTTCGGCATACCGGGCGCTGGCGTCCTCATCGATCGCTTCGGCTCGCGGAAGCTGTTGGTAGGCGGTCCCGCCCTCGTCCTGGTCGGCGCCCTCGTAGGCGCAGGTACGCCCTGGTTCTTGCCAATCCTCGCGGCGACCTTCCTGGTCGGGATGGGAGACAGCCTGTGGGCGATGGGCAGAGAGATTGCTGGAATCGACCTCGTCCGAAATGACCAGCGGGGTAGGGTGCTCAGCGGCTTCCACGGCATGCACTCAGGAGCCCTCGCCATCGGCCCGCTCGCGGGAGGGCTGCTGGCTGACGGCCTTGGCTTCCGTGTGACCTTTATCGGCTTCGCCGCCGTCACGTCCTTCGCCGTTGCCCTCGGTCTCTTCGCCCATGACACCGCGCGGCGGCGAGCCCCGACCGACGCTCCTCCTCCGGCTGCGGGCGGCGGAGTGGGCCGCCGTGTCCGCGACTTGGTCGGGCTGTTCAAGGAGATTCACCCCGGAATGCGCGCCAGCTATTGGGTTTTCGTATTCGCGACCTTCGCGGGCTTCACCTTCCGCATCACTCTCCAGAGCGTCATGCCCCTCTATGCCGACGAGCAGCTGGGGCTGTCGTCGACCGATATCGGCGTGCTCTTCTCGATATCCGGCGGCGTCGTGTTCGCGATGATCCTTCCCGCCGGCATTGTCCTCGACAAGCTGGGACGGAAGTGGGGCACGGTTCCCAGCACCTTCCTGCCGGGCATTGCCTTCCTGCTCGTGCCCTTCGCCGACACGTTCCTGCAGCTATCCCTACTGGTCGGGGTTATGGCGCTGGCGAACGGACTATCGCTCGGCTCACTTGCCGCCAGCACCTACGACGTTCTCCCCGGCTACGTGCGGGGCCGCCTCCAAGCCTTTCGTCGCACCACGGCTGAAGTGGGAGGAGTGAGCGCGCCGCTGATGGGCGGCGTGCTCCTGAACACCGTCGGCCCCGCGGCCCCTTTCATCGCCTACGCCCCAATCCTCCTCATCGCCGGCGCCTTGCTCGCCTTCGTGGCCAAGGAGACGTTGGTCAAGACCGGGACTGAGGCGGCGTCCAGCTAGCGGTAACATTCCAGAAGCGGGTAGGGGGCCGGGCCGACCGAACTCCTCCCAGCGACCTACCCCCAGCGGTTGACCAGCCCCGAACCGGACGCCGCGCGACGTTACACCAGCACCATCGATCGCACGGCGGGCACGTTGGACTTCACGAGGCTCCAGTGCTCCCCGCGGTCCTCGCTCAGGTAGAGGTCGGTGGCCGCGGCGGCTATCAGCGCGCCACCGGGACCGGCCACCATCGTCCGGACCATCGCCTCGAAGGAGGCTGGCAGACCCTCCGCGAGTTGGAGCCAGTGGACGCCGCCGTCTTCGCTTCGGTAGATCGCGGCGTTCGCCGTGCCGTTCGTACGCCACCCTGGGGGCGGCGTTGCCGCGGCGGCTGTGTACAGCAACCCCGGGTCCTCCGGTGCCGCAACCAAGGGCATCGTGTACGGTCGGTCTAGCCCTTCCTTCACAAGCCGCCAGCTCTGGCCGCCGTCCTCGCTGCGATGGAACCCCGACCCTGTGGTCGCGTAGAGGTGATGCGCATCGGGGTTCGCCATGACCTCGTGGACGTCGAAGAAAAGCCCTTCGTTCAGGCTTTCCCACGTCGCGCCGTCGTCGACGCTACGGAACACGCCGCCCTCCTCAACGCCGACGTATACGCCTCCCGCTTGCGCGGGGTCGGGGAAGATTGAGCGCACGTGTGGGATGTGCGGAGGCGGCGGGAACGTCCACGTCTCGCGGCCGGGGATCTCGTTGAATGAATCGCACCCCGTCCAAATCTCTCCTCCGTCGTCGCTCCGATACACCATCGCAGGAGACACGCCCAGCCACACCAGCCCCGGCACGCGAGCGTCGGCCCCCAGCGTCCAGGGCTGGACATCG
This sequence comes from Dehalococcoidia bacterium, assembly GCA_965219425.1. Lineage (GTDB taxonomy): Bacteria > Chloroflexota > Dehalococcoidia > Lucifugimonadales > Australimonadaceae > S5-327. The sequence continues at coordinate 1,016,352 of OZ244741.1, read as the reverse complement.
ACCGCGCGGGAGTTGACGAGTTCCCAGTGGTTGTGCCCGCTCCGGCGCCAGACTTCGGCATCGTCCGTCACGGCGTACACGGTGTCGCCAGCTGCGGCGAGCATCACCCGCGTGTTCGGACCGTCCTCCGCGTGGAACTTGCCGCTGTCCGGATGGAATGCGAACACGCCCTCGTCCGTTCCCAACACCAGCTCACTCATGATGGCCTCCTTCTCGGTGACGTCGCCAAGCACGTTACGAGCATGCTCCGCCTGACGTGCCTTGTCAGACCGATGCAGGCCCATCATAGTTGACAATGCCAGCATGTGATATCGGAAGGGGAGCAAGTGATCTACGGCCCCTTCCTGCGCCGAGGGTAGCGGAGCGCCCCCCGCAGAGGGTTCCAGGCGGGTGGGAGGGAAGAATTACATTCCCCGGAGCGACCACCCCATAGACAGCGCGGCTCTAGATGATAGGATTCGCACTAAAGCGCAGAGACGCACGTTTGGATTCGCAAGGAGGGTAGCCATGGTAGCCATTATTCGTGCACGCGGAGACCGCTCTATCCGAGACTACATTGACCCTGAGCGTGGCACGGTCAGCCGCGAGCTCTATGTCAACCCGGATATCTTCGAACAGGAGATGGAGCAGATATTCCAGCGATGCTGGCTGTTCCTCGGCCACGAGAGCCAGCTCCCCAATCCGGGCGACTTTGTCATCAGCCGCATGGGCACCGAAGAGGTGATCCTGGTGCGGGACCGGAAGGACAACCAGATCCGCGCTTTCCTCAATTCCTGCAGGCACCGGGGAATGAAGGTCGTCCGGTACGACCAGGGCAACGCCTTGATCTTCACCTGCCCCTTCCACGCCTGGACCTACGACACCAAGGGCTGCCTTGTGGGAGCGGGATTCCAGCACTCCCCCGAGGCCTACGCCGGAACGCTCCCGAAGCAAGACTGGGGCCTGGCCGAAGTGGCGCAGCTCAAGAACTTCTACGGCTCCCTCTGGGCGACCTGGGACCCGAAAGCGCCCTCGTTCGAGGAGTACCTCGGCCCCTTCACCGAGAGCCTCCGCCACTGCCTCCAGTCGAGTGACGGCGTGGACGGCGGGCTGGACATGTTCACGCCATTCCAGCGGCACCGGCTTCCCACCAACTGGAAGGTCCCTGGCTTCACCTCCGTCACCGACCTCACCCACACGGCGATGACCCACCGTTCTGCCGCCGCCGCAGGCCTGCACCAGGACCGCGGGACAAAGGGCGGACGCGACCGCGCGCGGAAGGCCACCCCGTTCCCCATGAGCAAGTACGCCATCGGCGACCACAACCTCGGCCACGGCGGCATGTGCACGCTCTACCATCAGCCCGGCGTACCCGACTATGAACCAGAGTGGTACGAGGTCGGCGTCGATGAGTACTTCAGCGAGGCCCGCGACCGCAAGGCCGGGCTGTTGGTGGACAAGGTTATGGCGCCCCACGGCTGGGGCGGAGGACACTTCGCTATCTTCCCCTCTGTCATGGTGGACAGCTGGCGGCTGCGATGGTGGCAGCCGCACTCCGTGGGCGTCGTCGAGCGCTGGACGCTCTCCGGCGTCGACAAGACCGCGCCGAAGCACGTCCGGGACGCAGTGCGCCACTACTCGGAGCGCTTCAACGGCCCCGTCGGCTTCTTCGAGTCCGACGACATGGAGAACTGGAACTACGTGTACCCCGCCAGCCAGGGCGCGAGGGCGCGGAAGCTCGACTACTTCTTCGCCAACGGGATCCGGCTCGGCAAGTACAACGACCGGATGCCGGGCGTCGTGTTCAACGGCTCCTACACTGAAGAGGCCCAGCGCGCACGCTTCAGCCGGTGGCTCGCCTTCATGGAAGCCGCCAGCTGGGACGACCTCTACCCCGTCAACAAGGCCGCTGACCACCGCATCTGGTAGAGGAGAGCCGTGACAGAACCCAAGAAGTACGTGCTATCGGGCCCGACGGGGGCTGACGTGTTCCGCAACCTGCCGGAGGGGACGAAGGTCACCACCATCTACGGGGCCGCCGGGGAGATCACAGCGAACCCGTACGACGGCGCGTATGTGCTCGTGCGGTTCACGGAGCATCAGAACCCGGCTCTGGTCGGCGAGGAGGAGTACGTCTTCTTCAACGAGGTTCGCGAGGCGACGGGGTAGGACGAGAGGAGACGTTCCGCGAGCGGCGTCGTGCGGACAGTTCAGCGACGCTCGTTGCATACGAGGAGGGATAGCGATGGTTGATCTCTCAGGCGCAGACCAGCAGACACTGGAAGAAGTCGTCCTCAAGCATGAATTGGAACAGTTTCTCTACAAGGAGGCGCGCCTGCTCGACGAGCGCAGGCTCGAGGAGTGGCTCGACCTGCTCGCCGATGACCTTCATTACTGGATGCCCATGCGCCGCAACATCAAGTTCGGCGACTGGGACTTGGAGTTCACCGACCCCGACACGGAGATCAACTGGTTCGACGAGGGGAAGGACATCCTTGCCGGACGTATCCGGCAACTGAAAACGGGCGTCCACTGGCCAGAGGAGCCCGTCTCCCGGTTCGAGCACCTCGTCTCCAACGTGGAGCTCGTGAGCGTCGATGGAGATGAGGTGAGGGTCAACAGCAAGTTCTTCTGCTACCAGAACCGCCTCCAGGACGAGGTGAACCACTTCGTCGGCAGGCGGGAGGACCTGCTGCGGCGGGACCCTGAGACGAATTTCAAACTCGTGAGGCGGAAGATCATCCTGGCTCAGAACGTTATGCTCCCCAAGGTGCTCAACACCTTCCTCTAATCGGAGAACCAACCATGGCCGCACGCATCGAATGGAGGACCAGAGGCCAGGGCGACGACGCATTGCTGTACGTCGGTGAGTTCGGCGAGGACAGCAACACCGTCCTGCGCATCTGGGACGCTGATTCCGCCCTGCTCACGGACTTCCTGAACGACATGACCGGCTTGGATACGAAGGTCGCCGGCCTGGAGGTCGACGCGGACCAGCGCGACCCCGAACATTGGGGCAGGCTCGTCCTCTCACGCGCGCCGAGCGGCGAGGTATTGGACGTCAACCCTGAGCCGTACTGGGATGGCATCTACTACTGGTTCCGCTCCAGGGGCGTTGACCCCCACAAGTGGCGCGGCCAACCCCGGTAACGCCACCGTGTTCCTGACCGACGAACAGGAGCAACTCGCGAACGATATCGCCGAGCGCCTCATCGCCCGCAGCGAGACTGTCGCCGTAGCCGAATCAACGACGGGCGGACTCGTCTCGGCGGCGCTCCTGGCCGTCGCAGGCGCATCCCGGTACTACGCCGGGGGCGGCGTCCTGTACACCCTCAGTTCGCGCACCGCGCTCGCCGGCGTCCCGGCCGAAGCGTACGCCAACTATCGCGGCACCACGCCGGAGATGCTCGCCACGCTCGCCGAAACGATGCGCGAGCGCCTGGGCGCCACCTGGTGCATCGCCGAGTCTGGCATCGCAGGGCCGACCGGCGGGCGCTTCGGCGCGCCTGCAGGCCGCACGACGCTCGGCGTCGCGGGCCCAGTCGCCCGCACCGAGGTCATCGAGACCGGTCTCGCCAATCGTCAGGCCAACATGACCGAGTTCGCCTCCCGCGCCCTCCGCTACCTCCGCGACGCCCTCGACGACGCCTAAAAATCCTCGTCAGGGCCTCTCCACTAGATGCAGCGCCTCCTCCGGGTCCGGCGGTAACCAACGGTTCGTAGCCCGACCTCATGAGGTTCTCGTGGACATACCTGAGCGCCTGGGGTTACCCGCAACTAGCTGAACTCTGGCGCCCCAGACAGGATTCGAACCCGTGACCCGCTACTTAGAAGGCAGCCGCTCTATCCACCTGAGCTACTGGGGCGTCTTTCGAATATAGTGTTGCCTCTCCGGACGGTCAAGCTAGCCTGCTTACACCGTCGCCTTGGAGACAGAATCTGACTTTAAACAAAAGGAAACCGCATGACATACAACACCATCCGATTCGAGACTGAAGGCCCCCTTGGCATCCTCACCCTCGACCGGCAGCACCGGCTCAATGCCATAAGCCGTGAGCTCACCGCCGAGCTCCAGCAATTCGTTACCGAAATGGAGACCACTCCCGACATCCGCGTCCTTATCGTGACCGGCGCCGGACGCGCCTTCTGCGCCGGCGCCGATATCAAGGAGCGCACCGAGAACATCAACGACCTCTCGTTCGCCCGGACCTCCTCCGTCATCTCCCCGACCTTCCGGCGATTGGAGCGGCTGAACCAGGTGAGCATCGCCGCCGTGAACGGCGTTGCCGCAGGCGGAGGCCTTGAGCTGACCATGGCCTGCGACCTCCGCATCGCGAGCACTGAGGCGCGCATGGCCTTGCCGGAGCTCACCCTCGGCATCCTCCCGGGGGCGGGCGGCACCCAACGGCTTCCCAGGCTCGTCGGCCCGGCGAGGGCGAAGGAGATGATGCTCCTCGGCAAGTTCATCGACGCCCCCACCGCCCTGAACTGGGGCTTGGTGAACGAGACAGCCCCGCCGGACCAGCTGATGGCGGAAGCCCGCGCATGGGCTGACCGCTTGCTCGAGCTGCCGCCGCTCTCCCTCGCCAGCATCAAGAACGCAGTCAACGTGGCGATGGACGTGGATGTCGACAGCGGGATCCAGTACGAGCAGCGTTGCTCGGCGATGCTCGCCCTCACCGAGGACCGGCGCGAAGGGCACGTCGCCTTCGTCGAGAAGCGGAAGCCCGTCTTCACCGGACGTTAGGGAAAGGGGAGCGCTAGGCGAAGCTCGTCGCCACCCAATGCGCCCGCACCTTGCCGAGCTGGTGCTGGGTGATGCTTTCGATCGACATTGCCTCGACATCCGGCGACGTGGTGTAGCGCTGCTGCACGATGCGGCCAAGCGGGCGCGAGGCGACGATAGCGAGGACGGTGTTGGAGAACGCTCGGCTGACTCCGGCCACCCCGCGCCCCGCCATCCGGTAGCCCGCGAGGGACGCGATGGTGGCGAGTCCGGCCCCCACCACGATATTCGTTCCGCAGAAGGGGGAGACCGCCAAGTCTCCCTCGCCGCTCTTCATGCGCCGGAGCGCTTCGTGCGCCGTCTCCTCCACTTGCTCGGCTTCAACATTTCCGATCACCAAGAACCCGGAGGGTATAGAGTAGCCCGCCATGGGTTTGTCGTGGGGGAGCCGGGCCAGGAGCAGCGAGATCGTTGCGTGCTCCAGCCCGTGATTGCGCTTCGTTTTATCCCAGAGGTTCAATGCCGCCTCCTGCACATCGCGTACCCTGATTCTACTCCGCGTTCTGTCCTCCTCGCGTGTGCGCGTCTATTCCGTCCCTCGGCGTGCTCGTCGGCCAGGAAGGGCGTCGCAACCTCGCCTGCGTCTGCATTCACTCTCCCGTCCGCGGCGCTGATGCGAATGACGCGATGGGAGGACTGGGGGCGGCACCCAGTGAGGTCGGAGTCGGCTCCGGTCCGGCACACCGCATGACCGCATAGGCTTGTTTTGGTCCGACGATGTCTCATCCATCTCACTCGTAACGTTCCCAGCCTACGAGTGCGCGGGGGTTGCCTCATCAAGAAAGAGCGCCATTAAGCGCCATTTACTCCTGAGCATGGGCCCGGCGCCGTTGGTAGCCGGCTCCCCTTTGGAACCACCCCTAACCCATCCTTGGTGCGGAGGGGGCGGCGCGTAAACCAGTGTAGGGAGGACAGGGGTGTTCGGGGAAGGGGCAAATGTCAGTCTGGCGCCGCATCGGCAGTTTCGCATCACGCATGGTCCGTGGGGGACGGCTAAGGAAGGGAGGCTCCTACGTCAGCCTGATGAGCTCCACGCCCGCGACCGTGAGGGCCGTCACGATTGAGCCGGCGATCAGCACGCCGACTGCTATCGCCGACAGGCCACGCCGCGCGGGCTCGCCCAGCGCCCACACAGCGAGCGTCCCGGTCCATGCGCCGGTGAAGGGCAGGGGAATGGCGACGATCAGAACGATGCCGAAGAACCCGTAGCGCCGGATGCGCTCCCCCCACATCCGCTCGATACGTTCCGTCCGCCAGCGCAGCAGACGGCCAAGCACGTTCTCCTGCCTCTCGATGCGGGTCCCCACCGTGCGCAGTCCATACAAGAGGAACGGAACAGGCAGCATGTTCCCGACCACGGACAGCGCGAACGCCTTCAGCCACCACATGTCGTACGACACGATCGCAAGAGGCGTCGCGGCGCGCAGCTCGCCAATGGGGGTCATTGCGGTCAGGACGACGATGAGTTCGTCTGGCAAGGTCAGAGGCCCGTGTTCGAAAGATTGGAATTGCCTTCCAGCCCATAATGGACTGGCGCACGGCATTTCGAATCATAGCAGGGAAGGGGCTTGCTAGGCGTGTTCTGAACATTTCCTAAACAATGTCTATATCCTTGGATAGTCGGAGGATTGACAAGATGGTCAGCCATGGGTATAAAATTGGCCAGAACGCTAGCCGCTTGGCGCTAGCTTGATGAAGGGAGTCGACATGGCGCGAAAGACCCGTCTTATGCAGCAGGTGGAAGAGCGCTTCCACCAACCGCTCGAACGTTTGCTGCCGGAGAAGATCAACGAGAACGGGCTCTCGGCTACGGCCGCCGAGCTGGAGGTGTCCAAGGCCACCCTTGGCTACTGGCTCCTCAAGTTGGGGATCAACGTCCGGCGTGTGGCGCTCGCCCCTGGGGAGACCCTCGAGGTCAAGAGGGTGAGCTAACCAAGCCCTGCGTTGGCAGGCGTAGCCGTTGGCCCGGTGCGAAGGCCTGGCGTTGGGGGAGTTGACGCCGGGCCTTCACCGTTTTCCGGCCCGCGGGAGACTGTGGAAGCGGGCCGTTTGTGGTGTGGGGGCTCCGCCGTCGCTTCCCTTGCGAGGACGAGTTCCTTGACAGCACGCCGAGGCCAGTGTTACAACGTGATAGAAATCACAACCGCCTCGGCCCAAGACGAGAATCAGAGGTATCACGTGGTGCTTCGCCGCCCGGCAGCGCTCGCTATCCTAGCCATGATCGCCATGCTCTTCGCGCTCCTAGCGGCGGGGTGCGGCGGCAGCGAGCCAGTTGCTGCATCGGAGTGCTTCATCGCCAAGGACGGGCGCATCGCGGCTGCATCGGGCGCCGACTGCGAGCCTCCCCCCGGCGCCACCGTCGAGCCTACGCCCACTTTCACGCCTGTCCCCACCGACGGAGGGGGCGCGACCGGCGGCGCAGGCCTGCTCATCCTGAATGGGTGCGGCACGTGCCACACCCTCGCGTCCGTTCCTGCAATGAAGCAGGACGTCGGCCCTGACCTGACGGGTATCGGCACGAAGGGCGCGGACTTCATCCGGGAGTCCATCCTCAACCCGAGCGCCGTAATCACCGAGGGCTACGAGGACGGCCTCATGCCTCAGGACTTCGCCACGAGCATCTCCGCCGCAGACCTCGACGCAATCGTGGACTACCTGGCGACCCAGTAGTCCGCGTCCCCCAACTCCGCCTCCTCTCAGCAAGTCCGTGCGCCTTCGCGTGAGCCCTGTCGGACCATTGCGTTTCCCGATTAATGCCCCGCGGCGCGCCCTCCCGTTGGGGCGTTTCATCGACCGCTCCCCAACCATCGGCCATTCGAGTTGAGAGGAGCTCTAGTCGAATAGAGCAGAAGGCTTGCGGAGGGGTCTTTTGCCCTTGACGCAGGCGTTTTGTGTAAGGTAAGCCACTTTTAGCAGGCCGTGGCCTTGCTCATCTGCGCGTTGACCCCTCTCCCTGCCGCGCCTATACTGAGCGCCCCAAGGTCCGAATAACCACAACATCTTGAGGTCCGCTATATGCAGCTGAATTGCCTTCAGGAGAATCTCAGCCACGGGCTTGGCATCGTCCAGCGAGCCGTCGCGACACGCACCACACTGCCGATTACCCAGCACGTGCTTCTCGCCACCGACGAGGGCAGGCTGAAGCTGTCCGCCACCAACCTCGAGATCGCCATCAGCACGTGGGTCGGCGGCGAGATAGTCGACGAGGGTTCGGTCACAATTCCCGCCCGCCTCCTCACTGACTTCGTCAACTCCCTCAGACCCCAGACCATTGAGGTGAATACCAACCCAGCGGGCCGAGGCATCGAGGTCAAGGGCGATCGCTTCCAGTCCACCATCAACGGCGGCCCTGCCGAGGAGTTCCCTCCCATCCCGTCCGTGGGCGAGGGCGTCTCCACGAAGATCAGCGGCAGGGCGCTGCGCGAAGCCATCCACCAGGTGGCGCTCGCCTCCGCAGTCGAGGACTCACGCCCCGTGCTCACCGGCGTCAACGTCGAGATGGAAGGCTCTAGGGTCACCCTCGCAGCCGCCGACGGCTTTCGCCTCGCGGTCCGCACTGCTGAGCTCTTGGAGCCGGTGGGCGACAAGCTCTCCGTTATCATCCCCGCGCGGACCCTCACCGAGGTCGAGCGCCTGATCGATGGCGACGACCCCGTGGACATCGTGATTACGACTCAGCGCAGTCAGGCGCTCTTCCGTCTCAAGAACGTCGAGGTCGTCTCCCAGCTCATCCAGGGGACGTTCCCGAACTACAGCCAGCTCATTCCCCAAGAGCGCACTACGAGGGCAATTGTCGACCTCGGCGAGCTCCAGCGCGCCACCCGCACCGCCGCCATCTTCGCCAAGGACGGCTCCGGCATCATCCGCCTGCAGATCGCGCCGGACATCGGCGGGACGGGAAGGCTCACTATCTCCTCGCGAGCCGAGGAGGTAGGCGATAACACCGGCGACATTGAGGCCGACGTCGAGGGACCCGAGGCCAAAATCGCCTTCAACAGCCGCTACCTGAACGACGTGCTGGGTGTCCTCGGCAAGGAGAAGGTCGCCTTGGAGATGACTACGTCCTCCAGCCCCGGAGTCATCCGTCCTCTCGACGATTCGGACTACGTCCACGTCGTGATGCCCATGTTCGTGCAGTGGTGACGCAAGTCGCTGACACTTGACCTAGGCAAGCGGGGGCGGAAGCCTCGATTGACGTGTAAGCTCCGGGGGTGACGCAACCCCCATCCAACCAGCCTCCGGCACCTGCCGCCGGCAAGAGCGCTCCGGGGCGATCGTTCCTGCGGCTCATGCTCCAGTTGCACCTGCCCGCGATTGCCCTCGGGTTCGGCATGGGAGCGACCGTCCCGGTCGTGCCCGAGTTCGCCAAGTCGTTCGGAGTCGGGCCGGGGCAGGCGTCTCTCGTTTTCGTGGCCAACATGCTTGGCGGGCTCATAGCCAGCGTGCCCATTGGCTACTTGCTCGACAAGATTGGGCGACGACGCATCCTCATTCTGGGACCGGCGATTACCGCGCTCGCCGCCTTCCTCACCGCCACAGCCGGCTCCTTTGAAGAGCTGCTCCTCTATCGGTTCATCGGCGGATGGGGCACGCAGATGTGGACCCTCAGCCGTCTCACCATGATTGCCGACACCAACGCGTCCGCCTCCCGAGGCCGCATGATTACGAGCCTCCTCGGCGTGCAGCACATCGGCACGCTGGCCGGGCCGCTGGTCGGCGGGTTCGTGGCCGTGACCTACGGGCTGCAGGTCGCCTTTGTGATGCAGGGGGCGTTCGCGCTCGTGGCGATGACGCCCGGATTCTTCGCCAAAGAGACCATGCCGGAGACCCGCCCGCGCCGCATCGGCGGACAGGGGACGCCAACCTCCGGCGACTTCTCGTGGAAGTCCCTGCTCGCTCGGCCGATTCCGGTCATGTTTCTTGCCCAGTGGCTGGGCATGACGGCGCGCGGCGGCGTCGTGGCGGGTAGCACCGTATTCGTCTACGCCTCCTACGCATACGACGCCGACCCCAGGACCCTCGGCATCCTCAGCAGCTTGATGGCGGGGGCGGGGATACCCCTGACGTTGTCCGCTGGGTACCTGATGGACCGCTTCGGCCGGAAGGTCACCATCGTCCCGGGTCTCGCCATACTGGGCTCCGCGATGGCCTTCTTAGGCGTGACGTCTTTCGCTGGGCTGGGGTTCGCCTACTTCGTGGCCGGCTTCGTAGTGCTGCAGACGATGAACAGCCTGCTCACCGGCTCGTGGCAGGTCATCGGCTCCGACCTTGCGCCGGCCGGCGCAAGAGGGCGATTCTTCGCCGTCGGACGCACCGTCACGCAGGCGGGATTCGCGACCAACCCCGCGCTCTTCTCGCTATGCACGGCGCTCTCCGGCTTCACCCTAGCCTTAGGAATCGTCGGCGTCGCCGGGATGCTCTCCTCATTCATTCTCGGCGCGTTCGTGCCGGAGACTCACCGCAGCCGGGAGCGGGGCTAACCGCACCGGCCTGGAGGCGTGGCACTGGCGTCTTGCCCCAGCATCCGCCGAGTTGGAAACTTACGGGGCTTACGGACCTCACTCTCGTGGTCCCCCGCGGGAAGCCAAGCAGCGGGGCCGACCGTTCAATCCCAGCGCTCCGTAGGAGGCCTCGATGGACCAGGCAGACCTGAAAGCCAACATCATCCCCGGTATGCGGTACCGCGACGCCTTCGCCGCTATCGATTGGCTCTGCGACGTCTTGGGGTTCGAGCGTCACCTCGTCGTCCCGGATGGCGCAGGCGGCGTCGCCCATGCCCAGCTGAAGCTTGGCAACGGCATGGTCATGCTCGGCTCCTACGGGGACGACGCCGACGACATCGTCGTCGCCCCCGCCCCCGACGCCCTCCTCACCCAGTGCGCCCTGATTGTCGTCAGCGACATCGAGGCGCACTACGAACGAGTGAAAGCCGCCGGCGCGAACATCATCATGGAACTCGAGGAGCAGTTCTACGGCGGCAGCCTCTTCTCGGTCCGGGACCCCGAGGGCCAGCTCTGGCACGTCGGGAGCTACAATCCTTGGGCCGATCAGGAGTAGGGCCTTGGGCCGAGCAGGAGTAGGGCCTTGGGCCGATCAGGTGCAGGGCCCTGGGCCGAGCAAGGGTAGGGCGAGAGTGAATCAGCTCTGGAGTCGGCGCGGCTAAACATGACGCGAGGCGGCTACGGGAGGCCCGCAGCCCTGCCTACGTCTCCGTCAGCCCGCGCTCCGATGGGAAGAGCGCCAGCAGCCCCCCGTCGACGTTGATGTTCTCACCCGTGACGTAGGCCGACATCGGCGACGCCAGGAAGAGCACGGCCTGGGCTTGGTCGGACGGCTCGCCCCACCTCCCAAGCGGAATGTTCTTCGGCTTCGCAGCGCGCGGCGCAGTGCTGCCGCCGGGCGTCGTGCCGCGACTCGATCCCGTCTGCGTCGGCGTGATCGAGTTTACGCGGATGCCGTGGGACGCGAGCTGGACCGCCATCGTCCGCGTCATCTGCAGCACAGCTCCTTTCGACGCTGAGTATGCGATGAATCCCGCCTTGCCCCGGTGCCCGGTGGTCGAGGCAGTGTTGACGATGGCCCCGCCCTCGCCCTGCGCCACCATGCGGCGGGCGGCCTGCTGACTGCACAGCATCGTTCCGTCCATGATGACGGACTGCACCCATTTCCACTTCTCGTAGTCGATGTCGAGGATCCCCGCCTCGTTGTTGACGGCGGCGTTGTTCACGAGGATGTCGACGCGCCCGTAGGCGTCATCCGTCGCCCGGAAGACCTCTTCAACGCCCGCGGGCGAGGAGATGTCCGCGCTGACGCCTATTGCGTCCCCGCCCAGTTCACGGACCGACGACGCGGCCACGTCCGCTCGGTCGTCGAGGAAGTCGACGCATACCACCTTTGCGCCTTCGCCGGCGAGGGTCCTGGCGATCTCGCCTCCGATATTTGGTCCACTCCCCGTCACCACCGCAACCTTGCCTTCAAGCAGCATCTGCGCCTCTCCTCGTCCTTTCGGGATGGCAGGAATCCTACCAAGTCTCCAACGTGCTAGCATCCGCATGGCTCGACCACACCGAGAAGCGGAGGAGACGCTTATGATTATCGACATCCACGGACACCTGAACGCCCCGCCTGAGCTCTACGCCTACAAGGCTGGACTGCTCTCCAGCCGCGGCGCATACAGCCATTGGGGCGGCATCCCGGACGAGAAGCTGAGGGCCGTTGTGGAGAACCACATCGAGACCGTCCTCGACGCCGTTGGCACCGACATGCAGTTCCTGTCCCCCCGGCCGTTCCAGCTCATGCACTCCGAGAAGCCCGGCAGCCTGGTTGAGGCCTTCTGCAGGGCGAACAACGACCTCATCGCCAAGACCGTCGAGATGTACCCCGACCGCTACCAGGGCGTCGCGGGCCTGCCCCAGCTGCACGGCGAGCCGGTCGCCGTCGTCTTCGAAGAGGTCGACCGCTGCGTCAACGACCTCGGCTTCATCGGCATCATGATCAACCCCGACCCCTCCGAGGGTATGGACAACGACACCCCGCCGATGGGCGACCAGTACTGGTACCCCCTCTACGAGCGTATGGTGAAGTACGACGTTCCCGCGTTCGTTCACTCCGCCTCCTGCAAGAATGTCCGCGAGTCCTACACAGGCCACTTCATCACCGAGGAGAGCATCCAGACAGTCTCGCTGTGCGACTCCACGGTCTACGACGACTTCCCCAGCCTGAAGATCATCATGTGCCACGGCGGCGGCTCGATCCCTTACCAGATCGGACGCTGGCGCGCGCTCCGCTGGCGCCGCCCGAACGTGACGCCGTTCGACGAGAGCCTCCGCAAGCTGTACTTCGACTCCGTTCTCTACAACAAGGAGGGCCTCGAGTTGCTCTTCAAGATCGTGGGGACCGACCGCTGCATGTTCGGCACCGAGCGGCCCGGCACCGGCTCCTCCAAGGACCCCAACACCGGCCTCTGGCTCGACGACCTCAAGCCCGTCATAGAAGACATCGACTGGTTGACCGATCAGGACCGCGCGAACGTCTTCGAGACCGTCGCACGGGAGTGCTTCCCGCGCTTCGGCGCGTCGTAGCCAGCGCAAGTAACTCCGCCATGCCCGCGCCCGCGCGGGCATGGCGGCTACGCCTCCCTCATCGCGAGCGCTCGCTCATCCCTCCTCCCCTGTTTGCGGGCTTGGTCCAACTTCTAGCGTTCTTCTTCGCCCCTAGTGCGTGTCGAATATCTCTTGGTAGCGCGCGATCGCCGTGCTCGCCGCCTTGCGCTCCTGGGGCGTTGGGTTGCGCGGGTCGCGCGCCTTGGGCAAGGGGCCCAGCTTCAACATCGCCGCGCGCAGCAGCACCCGCGCCTTGATTGCGTCCAGATTGCTCCCCTCTATCGTCAGATCGTTCGGGTTGGAGGGCATCGCGCCCTCGGGGTCGCCACGGCCCACGCGCGCTACGGGCATGCCGCTGTAGACCGCGATGGCGAGCGCCGCGAGCTGGCTCGGCAGCGCCGAGCCGGTACCCGCCGCGCCTTCGAGCACGAACCCGTGGAGCCGCGGGGCACCCGGCTCGTCCGATGCTTGCTGCTCGATGCCGCGCCGGATGCGGGCCATGATGTCGACCTCTACGTCCGGGTCCGCCGTGTCCTCCTCCGCCATGTAGTGGCCGTACTTCACCAAGTGCACGGGCGCGACGGCGTCGCCGCGCAGCGAGCCGTCCTCGTCCTTGATGCGAATGCTCGCTGTCTCAGGGCTGTCGCCGTACTCTTGGAAAACCACCTCGGCGGGCAGGCTCTTGAGGGCTACTTCGGACGAGCCGGTGGTCCGGTACGCGGGACGGAACCAGACGCGCACCTCTTCGCCCGCGCTGCCGAGCACGCCGCCGTGCCCGCCCGTCGCTCGATAGCCGCCCGGACGCCCGTCGCCCTTCTTGAACGTGCGCGCCGCGAATATCTGCTCGTCCACGATGCCCACAGCGCCCAGCCCTTCGCCGAGTCCGGACGCGATGTAGCGAGCCGCGTCCACGATGTTCCGGTCGCCGTCATTGGCGAGCGTCCCGTGGGCGCGCTGCGACGAGATGCCGACGAAGGGCAGGGATGTGTCGAGCACGAGACTCAGCCAGTAGAGCGTCTCCTCCACGTGCGGGCTGCCCTCCAACCAGATGAAGCCGTCGTAGCGCCCGGAGTCGATCGCTTGCTGCACGACGTTGACGGCGCGGGCCATCGCCGCGTTGGGCAGGAACTTCCCGATGGGGCGCGGGCTGTAGGGGAAGAAGTCCCGGCCCGCCGTTTCGCCCTGCTTCGTGTAGCCCGCCGGAGGCAGTACACGCACGAAGTCGTAGTCTCCGAGCCGGTCCAGCTCGCTCGCCGCGCCGTCGTGGCCGCGCCCACTCAGCCCGCGGTCGATCTCCTCGAACAGCCGCGACGCATCGGGGAAGAACGACTGCCGTCCGCCGTAGCCGATGCCGGGGTCTCGCAGGTCGGCGTCCTCGAACGGCGCGCCGTCCGCCGAGCCGTCGGCGCGGCGCGCCACGTAGGGCAGGAGATACGCGCCGTCCTCCGGGCGCAGCTCCACCTCATAGTAGGGCTTGCCGTCGTCGTGGTAGACCTCGGCGGCGTCGGACTCCAAGGGGTGCGCGCTGAACTTCTCGATGCGCACCCGCACGGGTTCGTGCAGGCGTTGCGGCGCGAGGTGGTCGAACCGCCCTTCGAGCTGCGGCTCGTCCGCGTTGCGCCCCTTGTTGCTCGTCACGAGCGTAGGCGTGTTCGCAATTGTGGAACGTGGTCCCGAGAACACCGCGATGCGTGGCTTTGCCATTGAAATCCTCCTAGGGCATCGAGAGCCCTGCTGTGCGCTCCATTGTCATATCAGCGCCTCTCCCGTCACGCCACCCCCGCTCGCGCTGCGAGGCGCTCGCTTTCTATCCCGGCCTTCCCCCCAGGATGGCGAAAGGGGTGGGGGAGTTGCACGTTTGTTACGAGTGCGAAGTCCCCCGGTTGTACATTCGGCTACGAGTGAGAACTTCCCCGAAAAACATGCAAAAACGGGGCTGGCGACGGGTGTTTTTGTGACCGTGGCCTGCTTCCTGGGTTCTAGGACTACTTCCCCACCCATGATGATTTTGTAATTCATCCGTGCAAATCGAGGGCGGCCGTCTCCCGCGGGGCGGGCGCGGAGGGGAAAGTCCAGCACCAGGGTTTCCCGGGGAAGTCCTCGAGCCGAGTGCGGATGGTAGTCACCTGATAGAAGGCGCGGGCCTGTTCGAGTTGGCGTTTGGAGATGCCGAGGTCCTCGGCACCCTGCTTGATCCGGGCGGCGGGTTTGGGGCCGTCGGCGAGGGAATGAAGGATGAAGTTGCGAGCGGCATTGCGCTTGCCCCGGTTGTCGGTGCGGGCGTTGCGCCCGGCGCGGACGAGGGCGTTGAGGCGCCAGGGTGGGATGGGTCTGCGCCAGGCGATCTTGGGGGATGCGAGGGAGTAGGGGATGGGGGGAGGGGCGTCGTCCATGGGCGGCCGGAGGGGGACGAGGACGCGTCGGCGGTTGGGTCCGGCGAGGGCGGTGGTGAAGACCGTGGAAGCGGCGGGGATGAGCCGTCGCATGGAGCGGGCGGCTTTGGGGAGGGTGGGCTCGGAGTTGTGGGCGACGGCGATGACCGCCGCGCCGGTGCGCGCGGCGAGGCCGTTGAGCTTGCCGAGGACGGTGAGGGGCCGGGCGGCATGGCGGGCGGCGAGGTCTTCGACCTGGTCGACGACGAGGAGGGCTACGCCGCCGCGGACGATGAGGTTGTGGAGCCGCCGCATAAGGAGGTCGAGTCCGGGCCATGCGGGAGGGGGTTTCCTGGATTCCCGCGTTCGCGGGAATGACGGGCTGGGGAAGCGGGTGACGGGGGTAGTTGTGGGCGAACGCTTCTCCTCCCCCGCGCTCGCTGCGCTCGTGCGTCCCCTCCCGCAGACGGGAGGGGGTTTCCTGGATTCCCGCGCTCGCGGGAATGACGAGTGGGGGCGGGGGTGACGGGTTGGGGCGGGGGTGACGGGAGGGAGCGGGAATGACGGGTTGGGATCCCCCCTCCCTAGCCCTCTCCCGCAGACGAGAGAGCAACTGTGTTGGAAGTCAAGCCATCTGGGGGTCCCACGGAGTCCCGTGCCGGAGCATGGCGTTGAGGACCGTGAGCAGCTTGCGCATGCACGCGGTGAGCGCGACCTTCGGAGGCTTGCCCGCCTTGACCAGCCGTCCATAGAACTCCTTGATCACGGGGTTGCACCGCATTGCCGTGACCGTCGGCATGTAGAGGGCTGCCCTCACCTCCGCGCGACCGCCCCAACAGGTGCGCGCTCCACGGAACTTCCCACTGTCTCGCGCGAAGGGAGCCAGGCCCACCAGGGAGGCGACCTGCTTGTTGCTGAGGGCGCCCAGTTCGGGCAGGTCCGCGAGCAGGACGAAGGAGAGCGCCGGTCCCACGCCTGGCACACTGCGCAGCAAGTCGTCGCGCTCCCGCCAGAGGGGGGACTCCCGCAGCCGGCGGGTCAGGTCCTCATCGATCTCTTCCAGCTCCTGGTTGAGGAAGGCAATCGTCCGGTCGATCCCGCGCCGCACCAGAGGGGCCGCTTGTTTTCGGTGCTGTAGTTCGACCGTCCGCATGCGGACGAGCTGGCGGCGTCGGGTCACGAGGGCTGCGAGCTCCCGCGCCTCTGCGGGAACCGGCGGTTGAGGTTGGAGTTCGCTCACCTCGCCGAAGTGGGCGATCACCGCCGCGTCGAGCCGGTCTGTCTTGGCCAGCTTCCCCTGGGCCCGTGCGAAGTCGCGCACGTGGCGGGCGTTCACCACGGCGACGGGGAGGCCAGCGGCGGCGAGGACTGCGGCCGGCAGCCGCTCGTGCCCGCCGGAGGCTTCCATGACGATGAGCTGGGGCCGCAACGCTTCGAGCTGCCGGACCAGCTGCTCGACGCCGTCCTCGTCTTGGGCCGCGCGCCACGCGGCGCCGGTCGGCCGGACGGCCACGTCCAGCCAGTCCTTGGAGACATCGATGCCGACGAACACGTTCTGAGGGACAGTAGACACTTCGTTCCTCCTGCTTGGCCCGTCCTTGTGCGATGCGGGCTCACTCTGGCCCCGGCAACTGTTCGGGCTCTCTGGTGGGGGAGGCGGGGCGACCTCGCTCTCCCACGGTCTCTTTCAACCGAGAGGACAACGGCCTGCCCCGCCATCTCAACATACAAGAGGACTTTAGCTCTCCCCCGCAGACGGGCGAGGGGACCAGAGCAGACGGGCGAGAGGGTTTTGGCTGTCCCCAGCAGACGGGGGAGGGGTCGCGCTATGCGCGTTGGAAAGGTGTAACCTTGCGCCATCAGCTCAGGAGGCGATAGCGATGCCGGTAATCGATGCTGACTGCCATGTGATCGAAAGCGAACAGACCTGGGAGTACCTGGACCCCCAGGACATCGAGTTCAAGCCCCAGGCGGTCGAGAACCCGGACCGTCCGGACCGCCCCATGTGGGTCATCGACGGGCGGGCCCGCCAGCGCCCCTTCGGCACCAACGCGACCGGGGCCCCGTCGGAGAAGCTTTCCGGCTTTTCCGAGACCTCCTTCCAGACGCGCTCCCTCGCCGACGTCGATGCCCGGCTCGCGCATATGGACGAGCTCGGCGTGGACGTGCAGGTGCTGTACCCGACGATCTACCTGACGCGGATAACGGAGCGGCCGGACGTTGAGGTGGCGCTGGCGAAGAGCTACAACCGCTGGATGGCGGACGTCTGGGCGCAGAGCGGCGGGCGCCTCCGCTGGGTCGTGGTGCCGCCCCTGGACACCATGGAGGCGGTGCCCGAGCAGCTGAGCTACGGCAAGGACAACGGCGCCGTTGGCGTCTTCATGCGCGGCTACGAGAGCAACCGGCGCCTGACCAACGAGTACTTCGACCCGCTGTACGAGGCCTGCGTCGAGAACGACCTGCCGATCACCGTCCACGCCGGCTGCGGCAACCCCGCCTTCGCCGAGCTGACGGACGGCGACGCCTACGCGCGCAACAAGCTTCCGGTGATCAGCGCGTTTCACTCCATCATCTTCAAGCGCCTCCCCCAGCGCTTCCCCGGCCTGCGGTTCGGTTTCATCGAGGTCGCGGCGAACTGGGCGCCCTACGTGCTCAACGACCTCTACCGCCGTGTGGAGCGGGAAGGGTGGAGCCTTGGCGACGACGTGCTCGGCGACAACCGGATGTACGTGGCCTGCCAGACGAACGACGACATCCCGTACATCCTCGAGCACGTCTCGGAGGACCACCTCATGATCGGCTCCGACTACGGCCACTCGGACACGTCGAGCGAGCTGGAGGCGCTGAAGTCGCTGAAGGGCAGCGGACTCCTGGAGCCGAGGGTGGTGGACAAGATCCTCTCGGACAATCCTGGGCGGCTGTACGGGATCGTCGAGTAGGGTGGCGGGGGAGTGAGCGCGGCGGCGAACCGTATCGTGCTGGGGGACAACCTTGATGTCCTGCCCGCTATCGAGGACGGCGCTGCTGCGCTCATCTACATAGACCCGCCGTTTAATACCGGCAAGATGCAGCGCCGCGAGCGCCTCCGCACGGAGCGCGACGATGCGTCCGGCGATCGCATAGGCTTCCAAGGCCGCAGGTACCGCACGGTCAAACTTGGCGCGCTTTCATTCCCCGACGCTTTTGAGGACTTCCTGGAGTTCATGGGGCCTCGGTTGGAGCAGGCTTACCGCGTCTTGTCGCCCGACGGCGCTTTTTTCCTTCACATTGACTACAGAGAGGTCCATTACTGCAAGGTAATGCTGGACTCGATATTCGGCCATGAGTGCTTCATGAACGAAATCATCTGGGCGTATGACTACGGCGGACGTCCAAAAGACCGTTGGCCAGCCAAGCACGACTCGCTGCTCTGGTATGTGAAAGACCCGAGCTGCTACACCTTCAACTACGAGGCAGTAGACCGCATCCCTTATATGGCGCCCGGACTCGTAGGGCCGGAGAAGGCGGCGCGGGGCAAGACGCCGACCGACGTGTGGTGGCAGACCATCGTTCCCACGAACGGGCGGGAGCGCACGGGGTACCCCACGCAAAAGCCGCTCGCCATCCTAGAACGTATCGTGCGCGTCCACTCTTGCCCCGGCGACCTCGTGCTCGACTTCTTTGCGGGCTCGGGCACGGCTGGCGAGGCTGCGACGCGCAACGGCAGGCGCTATTGGCTTATAGACAGCAGCCCCGATGCTGTTCGAGTCATGGCGCGACGCTTGGCGTCCAGCAATCCCGAGTGCGTCGGCTTCACGCCTGACCACATAGCCTCGCAGGCGTCACTGGAAGGGATACTATGACACAGCGGGTAATCACCGACCCTGAAGTCCAGATATTGGCTGGCCTTGCAGCGTCTCTAGAACCTGACTACGTATCAAATGTGGACGACTGGCGTGCCAGTCCGTTCGGTTGGATTAGACAGCAACAGTCACGAAGGAAGGGCAAGATTGTAGAGCAGCTAGTGTCCGGATGGTGCGCAGCCAAAGGGTTTGATGTCACTGCCGCGTCCAATTCGGATGCGGATCGCGTAATCGGGGGTCTACTACCGAAATCAAGGGTTCCACGCTATGGGAGTCAGGAGGGTTCAAGTTCCAGCAGATACGAGACCAGGAGTACGACATCGTAATCTGCTTGGGCATACGCCCCTTCGACGCCCGGTGCTGGGTGATTCCGAAGCACATACTAATGACCCACCCCGCAGGTGTTGTGTACCAGCACGGAGGACAGGGTGGCAGAGACACCTCGTGGCTTAGCTTCGACGCAGACAATCCGCCCCGCTGGCTGAACGAATGGGGAGGGCACCTGTCTAACGCTTACGCGGTGCTGCGCAACCTCACTCGTTCTCGCTAGTCTCTCGAGCCTAAAGGCGGCCGCCGGAGCGGGCGTTCGGGCGTGTGTCCTCGAAGTGGGGGACGGCTACGCCCAGGCGCTGGAGCGTGGTGTAGTCGTCGCGGTCGCCCCACTGCTCGACGATGATGCCGTTCGCGAGCCGGTAGATGTCGATGCGCCGCCACCACGAGAGGTTCGCGCGCGGCGAGTGGCCGTTGAACGTCCCTTGGAACCCTCCGTTGAACGAGACGCTGGCCACCACTTTGTCGTCCGCCGCGACGAGGTCGTCGATGCTGACGTGGACGGCGGGAAAGGCGGTGCGCGTCATCGCCGCGAGCTCCTTGATGGGCTGGGGACCGAAGGGGTCCTCGGGGATGCCCGCGACGTGCAGCTCGACCTCTGGGGAGTACATCTCGTCGATGAGGTCGATGTCGCCCTCGTTATAGACCCGGTTGTAGAGCCGCCGGATGGCGGTCTTGTTCGCTTCTGACATGGCTCACCTCGCTCGCCGCGCATTCTTGGCGTCCCGGTTGGCCGCGTCAAGGGCGCGGAGGGCCCCTCTCTCTAGCTCTCCCCCGCAGACGGGGGAGTCGTTGACAAGGGATGACGGGTTGGGGGCGGGAGTGACGGATGGAAGCGTTGGTTAGGCGGTGGGGCGCTCTCCTCCCCCGCGCTTCGCTGCGCTTGCGCGTCCCCTCCCGCAGACGGGAGGGGGTTTCCTGGGTTCCCGCGTTCGCGGGAATGACGGGAAGGGGGCGGGGATGACGGGAGGGGCGGGAATGACGGAAAGGGGCGGCCCCCTCTCTAACTCTCCCCCGCAGACGAGGGAGAGGACCTTCGCTCTCCCTCGCAGACGGCCCCCTCCCTAACCCTCCCCCAGGATGGTGGAGGGGAGTTGGGTTCCTGGGTTCCCGCTTTCGCGGGAACAACGGGTGGGGGCGGGGATGGCGGAGGGGTGCTATAGTCGGCCCACCTTGGGGACGGGAGGGGACTCATGCTTGCCGTAGGAACGAGCAATGGATTCGCGGCACTGGAGAAGACCGCGGACTCCTGGGAGGTTGTCAGGCGGGCGCTCGACGGGTTCCGAGTCGAGGCCGTGGGCCGCGCCGGGAGCGGGATTCTCGCCGCCACCGAGCAGGGCATCTACGAAAGCAACGACGACGGCGCGACGTGGAAGGCGACGCTGGACGGGGTCGACGTGCGCTCGCTGGCGGTCGCCATCGATGGCACAGTGTTCGCCGGCGCGGACAACGCGGTCCTCTATCGCCGCCGCCCCGCGGATGAGCAGTTCACTGAGGCGCCAGGATTCAAGGACCTGCCGACGTATTGGTCGTGGACGTTCCCGGTCTCGCCGCATCTGCCGAACCTGCGGGCCATCACCGTATCGCCGACGGACGCGAAGCGCGTCTACGTGGGCGTCGAGGTGGGGGGCGTGATGGTGAGCGAGGACGGCGGGGAGACTTGGCGAGAGGCCCGCGAGAACATGCATCCGGACATCCACGGCCTGGCCGCAGCCCCCGGCGAGCAGGACCACGTCTTCGCCGTGACCGGCGTGGGCTTCTTCCGCACGATCGACGGGGCGCAGTCGTGGCAGTCGCGCTGCGAGGGGTTCGACCACCTGTACACGATCGCCATCGCGAACGATCCGACCGAGGCCTGAGCGACTCTTCGCGTCGGCCACCGCGGGGCAGGCCCCCGCAACTGGCGCACCCGGCCCGAGGGGGCCATCGCCAAGGTCTACCGGAGCGACAACGGCGGCGGCGATTGGGCGCCGTTGATGAGCGAGGGTCTCGTGGAGGCCATCGACGCTCTGGCCGTGGACGGGGAGGGCACGGTCTTCGCAGGCACGCACGGCGGGCAGGTGCTCGCGCGGGCTTCGAACGGGGATGCGTGGAGCGTCGCCGCCGAGGGGCTCGCGTCCGTCAACTGCATCGCGGAGCTGTAGGGGCGAGGCGCAGCGGGAGGGGGGCGAGGTTCCTGCCTGCGCGGGAATGACGGAAGGGGGCGCCGATTGGGCCGGCGGGGCGTTCTCCTCCCCCGCGCGTCGCTGCGCTTGCGCCCCTCTCCCTAGCCCCTCTCCCGCAGACGGGAGAGGGAACCAAGAGACGGGAGGGGATTCCTGGATTCCCGCTTTCGCGGGAATGACGGTGGGGGCGGGGATGACGGGTTGGGGGTTCCCCTCTCTAACTCTCCCCCGCAGACGGCCCCCTCCCTAACCCTCCCCCAGGATGGTGGAGGGGATAAGGAGGTTAGGCGCGGCTGCCGCCGGTCGATGGGTAGAGCTGCAGGTTGATGCCGTTGGGGTCGCTGAAGTAGAGGGTTTTCTGTCCGGCGCGGTCTGTCGGATGGGATGCGATGCCGCGCTCGGTCAGCCGTTGCTCGACGGTGTCGATGAATTCGGGGGTGGCCGTCACCGCGAGATGGTTCAGCGCGCCGACGGTGTCGCGGGGCGTTCCGGCGGTCCCGGCGGGCGCCTCGAAGAAGTCGAGCGTGCCCTCGCCGCCGAGGTTGAACGAGTAGTGCTTGTGGCCCGGCTCGTCGTTCACAATCTTGCGGATGGGAACGTCGAGCAGCTCGCCGTAGAAGCGGGCCGTCTCGTCCATGTCCTTGGCGATAGCAGCCACGTGGTTCACTCCGCTGATTCCGCCCATGTCTCGCCTCCTTCTTAGCGCCTGTGCTTCTGCGAGTGTTGTTGGGGTGCAGTCCTTTCTCCCCCGCCCCGGCCCTCTCCCGCTGGGAGAGGGGTTTACTGGTCCATCGTTTGCGGGGGTCGTCGGCGGGCCGTCGTTTCTCCCTCACCCCGGCCCTCTCCCGCTGGGAGAGGGGGTTACTGGTCCATCGTGGTCTTCGCGAAGACCTCTTCCAGCTTCATGAGCCGGGGCGTGAGTCCCTGCTCGTTGGAGTATTGGGCGGCCGTTTCGAGGACCGTCCGGTTCGCCCGGATGCCGTGCTTGATCAAGGACTCGCGCAGCGCTGCGCCCGACTCCTTGGTGACGAGGCCGGCCCTCACGTAGTACTCGACGTGCTCGATGCGGCGTCGGTTCGTGAGCTCGTTCGCGGCGGCGTAGGCCTTGAGGATGTTGAGCGCGGCCCATGGGTGCTCTTCGGCGAGGGAGCGGCGTATGACCATGCCGTGGTTGATGGGGTAGATGCCCGTCTTCTCGTAGTAGCGGATGCCCTCAGCGTCCGGGTCGGGAAAGAGGGGCCTGATGTCCGGGTGGTTATGGAGGTCCGCGGTGCTGCGATCGACGAGGTTGGGGTCGCGCAGGTAGAGGAGGGTCGCCTGCAGCTCGCCGGAGAGCATCATGGAGCCGATGTTCTTCTCGATGGGAATCTGGTTGATGGTCACGCCGGGGGGAGCCTGGAAGCCGGTCGAACCGCCGTGGCTCACTTCGGGGACGCGCTCCATGAAGAACTCCATGTCCTTGGGTTCGACGCCGAACTCGTGCTGGAGGACGCCGCGCGTCCAGAGAGCGGCGGTCTGCTGGTACTCGGGGACGCCCACGCGCTTGCCCTTGAGGTCGGCGGGGCTGTCGATGCCTGCGTCCTTCCTGACGAGGATGCCGGTGTGGAAGAAGCTGCGCGTGGTGAAGATGGGCAGGCCTATCCACGTCGTGTCGCCGTGGGCCATGGCCATCATCAGGGAGGAGAAGGACATCTCCGAGACATCGAACTCGGCGAACTTGAGCTGGCGCCAGAAGATTTCGGAGCCGTGGACGGACGTGGGGATGAACTCGACGCCGTCGGGCTTGACCTCGCCGGTCATGATCGGCCAGGTGCGGGGGTTGTTCGCGAGCGCGATGCTGAGTCTCAGGTCCATGTGCCGCCTCCGGGTTGGGGATGTCTAGGTTGGACTATACGCCAATGGGCCGTTGCTCGGCCCCCTCCTCAATCCTCCCCCGCAGACGGGGGAGGAGGTTATTGGGGGATTCCTGCCCCGCAGACGGCCCCCTCTGTAATTCTCCCCCGCAGACGGGGGAAGAGGTTATTGGGGAATCCTGTCCCGCAGACGGCCCCCTCTCTAACTCTCCCCCGCAGACGGGGGAGGAGGTTATTGGGGAATCCTGTCCCGCAGACGGCCCCTCTGTAATTCTCCCCCGCAGACGGGGGAGAGGTTATTGGGACCTATTGGGGCTCACTATGAACCTATTGGCGGCGGCGCTGGGGAAGGAGGGGCTGATACCTGGATTCCCGCCTGCGCGGGAATGACGGAGAGGACGCGGGAATGGCGGAGAGGCGCGGGAATGGCGGAGAGAGCGCGGCAATGGCGGAGAGGCGCGGGAATGGCGGAGAGGCGCGGGAATGACGGAAAGGGGGGCGGCTGGTATATGCTGGCGCCTACGCAGTCCAGTGGAGGAAGCACGATGACGCGCATTCGTCATATCGCTCTCGGAACGAACGACCCAGAGGCCACGGCCAAGTTCTATATGGAGGGTCTGGGCCTGAAGCAGGTCGGCAGGGTCGACTCGCCGACGGCGGAGGGTTATTACCTAAGCGATGGTCACGTGAACCTGGCCATCCTGAAGTGGCGGCAGGAGTGGGCGGCGGTCACCGAGGGCGGCGCAAAGCTGACCGGCGTTCACCACATCGGCTTCGGCGTCGAGGACATGGACGAGGCCCAGTCGCAGGTGCTGAGCGCGGGGGCCGTCGAGCACACCGAGCCGAAGATCCGCGAGGAGTACAACCGTCGCAGGCCGGACGAGACGGGCGGGGGGAACGTTGAGGTCAAGTTCACGGGTCCCGACGGCGTGACGTTCGACCTGTCGGTCCACGGCTGGGTGGGGACGAAGGACTAACGGGGGGCTGCCTCCTTAGTCCTTCCGCGCCCCCCTCCCCAGCCCCTCCCCCGCAGACGGGAGAGGGGTTTCGTGGGTGACTGCAAGCCGAACGTTTATGGTGTTCAGCACCCGAAACAATGTGTCGATTCGCGGGTTGCCTTCGCTGGAGAGGGCGCGGTACAGGGACTGCCGCCCCAGGCCCGTAGCTTCGGAGATGGAAGACATCCCCTTGGCGCGCGCGACGTTACCGAGGGCCTTGGCGAAATACTTGGGGTCGTTCTCCTCCAACGCCACATTGAGGTACTCGATCAGGGCTTCATCGCTGTCGAGAAAATCGACTACGTCGAATTCTTTCAGCTTCATGATGCCCCTCCCTAGACTTCCCTCGCCATTTCTTGGGCCCGGCTAATACTTCGCCGTTGATTCGACTTGTCCCCGCCACAGAGGAGAATCACCAGGGTTCTTCGACGAATCCTAAAGTAGACGCGATATCCTTTTCCGACATTTGATTCGTAGTTCGCTAACATCGCCGCCGACCGATTTGTAATCGCCGAAGCCTCCCTCTTCCATACGCTCCAGTCGAGAGAGGATGGAAGCTTTTGCCCGCTGGTCCCGGAGCCTCCTAAGCCAAGTCGCGAAGGCTTCGGTGTAGACGATTTCCACGCCCAGAATGTCTCATATACAAGACACTCTGTCAAATCGATGGCATGCTTGCCCGTAGGTCGCAGGCCGGGCGAGACGGGCGGGGGCAACGTGGAGGTCAAGTTCACGGGTCCCGACGGCGTGACGTTCGACCTGTCGGTCCACGGCTGGGTGGGGACGGGCGCCCCACGAGGGACGCCCCTACAGGGGCCGGGGCGTGGCGGGCATCGTGGGTTCCCGCTTTCGCGGGGAATGACGGAGGGGCGCGGGAATGACGGAGAGAGGGCGGGAATGACCGGGTTGGCGGGGGTGGTGGAAGCTAGTACCCGAACCAGGGCTCGTATTTTCGGACTGTCTCGGTGAACCTGCGGTCCTCGAGGGGCCACATGACCCGCCACGTGGTCCCCTCGCGAACGAGCTCTGCGATTGCCGCGCGTAGCTGATCGTCTTCGTAGGTGACGAGCATGCCGATGACGACGTTCTTGCCGTAGTTGCGCTGGCTGCCGTAGGTCATCTCGGTGATCGTCTGGCGCCGCGATAGGTCGTCGACGATTGCCCGCCAGGCGGAGTCGCCGATGACGGCGACCTCGGCGCGTCCGGCGGCGTCGAGCAGGTTAAGGGCCCTGTCGTAGTCGCCGTCCTGGGACGCCTGATAGAGCGCCTCGATCGTTCCTCGGGGAGATAAGGTGATCGACGCGCCGCCGAAGGGAATGATTGCCAGCTGGACGACGAGGAGGGCGAGCATTGCGAGGGCGACTCCCGATGTCCAAACCTCGATCTGGGACGCCCATCGCACCCTTGCCCATACGCGAGACAGCGTCATGCGCTTGCCGTACTTGGCCGGAGCCGCGCGGGCACGGGGGGTTTGCGGGCGAAGAAGAAGAACACGGAGCCCATGGCGACCACGACCGCGACCGCCAAGAACGCTCCGCTATAGTCGCCGAAGCGGTCGCTCATTGCGCCTGCGAAGGTGGGGCCGACCAGGGGCCCGAGCATGACCACGATATTTGAGTATCCCACAATCTTGCCGAAGTGCCGACGTCCGTAGAAGTCGGCGCGAATCGCTATCATCAGCGGTCCGCGCGTCCCCCACGCCAAGCCGTGAATCAGCGCCGCGACGCCGATTACGAAGCCGTTAGGGGCGAGGGCCAGTATACCCATTCCGAGTGCGTGGCCCAACATGCAGAAGGCGGCGATGCGCGTCATGTTGTAGCGGTCGCCTATGAACCCGCCGCCGACCTGCCCGACGATGCTCGTGACGGTGACGAGGGTGAGCATGGCTTGGGCGGAGGTCTCGCTCCAGCCGAGTCCTTCGACCAGGTGGGGCACGAGGTGGACGAGCACCGTGAACACGGCAATCACAGCGATGCCATGTCCTAAAGCGACGTACCAGAACGAGCGGTCGCGCATCGCTTCGCCCACCGTGAAATCGTTCTGGTCGCCTGGCGCCATGGGAGCTGCGCCTGCGGTTTGCGGATTGCCGGCCCGCGCGCCGTCCGGCAGGAGGCCGTGCTGCTCCGGGTAGCCTCGCAGCAGCTGAGCGAGCGGCATGCCGATGATGATGAGCGCGACGCCAGTGGCGAACGCCGTCGGCCGCCAGCCGTGGGTCGTGAGGGACCAAGCGACGATGGGCGACAGCACGCCTGCGACGCCGATGCCCGTCGAGCTCAAGCCGAGGGCAAAGGCCCGCTTCCGTCTGAACCATCGCGTAATCACCGTCGTGAGCGTCATCCAACCTGCCAGGTTCATGCCGAGGGACATCAGCAGGATGATTGCTAGGAACAGCGGGAACGAGTTAGCGACAGGGAGCAGCATGAAGCCGCCGCCCATGATGAGGACGCCCACGCGCGCCACGGAGCGGGGGCTGAACCTGTCCAGCAGCCAGCCGTGGGCCGGGCCTAGGACCCCCGCCACAAGCTGCGACGCGGCGAACGCGCTCGATATGGCGAACTTGCTCCAGCCGAACTGTTCCTCGAACCGTAGGAGGTATTGTCCGAAGGTGAAGCCGAACGCGGCGCCGGTGAACCCATGGAACGCTATGGCGGAGACGACAATCCACCAGCCATAGAAGGGCCGCCGCGGCCGGGTAGGGGAAGTCGTCGTCTGCATTCCACAACCTTGAGGGGGTACCGTCCATCGTAACACGCCCCTTTTCGGCCAAACGGCAGCTGGGTTGGGGAGGACGCGAGAATGCCGGGTGGGTTAGGTTGACGGGAGTAGCTGCGAGCGAAGGCTTCTCCTCCCCGGCGCTTCGCTGCGCTGCGCGCGTCCCCTCCCGCAGACGGGAGGGGGTTGGTTCCTGGGTTCCCGCTTTCGCGGGAATGCCCCCTCTCTAACTCTCCCCCGCAGACGGGAGAGAGGACTGGCGCGGGAATGCGAGGGTAGCTGCGGGCGAACGCTTCTCCTCCCCCGCGCTTCGCTGTGCTCGCGCCCCTCTTCCTAGCCCTCCCCCAGGATGAGACCTTTGCATAACTTCCTTGATTGGCCACAATCAGCGGAGGGTGACATTCGGGAGGTTCGTGATGCACCGTTCTACGAGTGAGCAGTCGTTCGTTGCTGTACTTCTCCCCGACCGGATGGGGCGGAATGAGAGGCTGGAGCGGATAGACGCGGCGATTGACTGGCGGCAGCTCGCCAAGGTGGTCGATGGGGTCTACGCGGCGCCCACCGGCCGGCCGAGCTACCCGCCAGTGGTGATGGTCAAGGTGCTGCTGCTCCAGCAGTGGTACGACGCTTCCGACGAAGGGATGGAGGAAGCGCTATGGGACCGGGTCTCGTTCAAGCGGTTCGTCGGTCTCGGCATGGAGGACGAGGTCCCGGACCACTCGACGATCAGCCGGTTCCGGAAGGAAGTGACCGATCGGGGACTCGGCCGCCGCCTGTTCAAGGAGCTGACGCGCCAACTGGACAAGAAGGGGTTGGTGGTGAAGAAGGGGACGCTGCTGGACGCAACGATCGTAGAGGCGCAGGCGCGGCGGCCATCGTCTCGCGAGCAACCGGGAGGGAGGAGCGGGACCGACCCCGACGCGCGGTTCACGCGCAAGAGGGGGAAGTCGCACTACGGCTACAAGGCGCACATCGGGATGGACGCTGGTTCGGGACTGATACGGGAAGCGGTGTTCACGCCGGCGAACGTGAACGACACGGAGGTGGCGGACTCCTTGGTGAGCGGGGATGAGGAGGCGGTGTACGCGGATAAGGCGTATGGGTCGAAGCAGCGGAGCGCGTGGCTCAAGTCCATCAAGATCAAGGACCGGATCATGCGGCGCGCGGACAAGCATCACCCGGTGCTGCCGCCCGTGGAACAGCGCCGGAACGCGCTGATAGCGCGGCTGCGTGCGCCGGTGGAGCAGGTGTTCGGGACGCTGAAGCGGACCTACGGGTATAGGCGCGTGCGGTACGTGGGTTTGGAGCGGAACGCGACGGAGCTGTTCTTCAAGTGCATGGCGTACAACTTGCGGAGGGCCGACCGGCTGCTGCTCGGCGTCGCCTGACGGCCGGGGGCGGCGTGCGCCCGGAGGCGGTGAAGCGTCCCGGAGAGCCCGGAGAGGCCGGGGGAACCGGGGGAGGAGAGAGACGCCGCAGACCCTCAGCAGACCCCTCAGCCTCCGCCAGGAGCCGCATTCCAACCGAACGGAGCTCAATAGCGGTTACGCAAAGGTCTCGTCTGCGGGAGAGGGGACCAACAGACGGGAGGGGGTTGGATACCTGGATTCCCGCTTTCGCGGGAATGCCCCCTCTCTAACTCTCCCCCGCAGACGGGAGAGAGGACTGGGGCGGGAATGACGAGGGTAGTTGGGGGCGAACGCTTCTCCTCCCCCGCGCTTCGCTGTGCTCGCGCCCCTCTCCCTAGCCCTCTCCCGTCTGCGGGAGAGGGGACCAACAGACGGGAGGGGGTTGGATACCTGGATTCCCGCTTTCGCGGGAATGCCCCCTCTCTAACTCTCCCCCGCAGACGGGAGAGAGGACTGGCGCGGGAATGACGGGTGGGGGACGCGGGTGGGCGGGGGCTTAGCGGTGGGCGACCTTCATGTTCGCGACATCCGGGGTTGTTACTCCCAGGTCGGTCCAGGTGTCGCCGCCGTCGTCGCTTGCAAAGAGGCGACCTGAGCGCGTGGCTAGGAAGACGCGGCCGGCGGCCTCGGGGTCGACGGCTATCGCCTCGGGAAAGCCGCGTACGACCTCGTCGCCCGCGTTGAGCTCGTGCCAGGTCTCGCCGGCGTCGCGCGAGCGGATGAGGGCGGCCTCGGCGCCGGACTCGCGGGCGCGCCACCGACCGGGGTTGCCGTTGGCCACGGCCGAGTACATGACGGAGGGGTCCGCCGGGTCGTATGCGAAGGGAACCGAGTACTCGTTGCTGAATTCCAAGGCGATCGGGAGCCAACTCTCCCCGCCGTCGAGGCTCCGGTACAGACTGCGCCCGGGGGCCTTCCCGGACCGCATGCCTTCGCCGCCGCTGGATATGTAGAGATGGCTCGAGTCGCGGGGGTCGGCGATGACGGCGTGGACGTCCGCGTCGAGCCCGTTGTCGAGCAGGCGCCAGGTCGCGCCGGCGTCGGTCGTCTTGAGCATGTAGCCCACCTGAAGGGCCGCGTAGATCGTGCCGGAATCATTCGGGTCGACGGTGATGTCGCGCACGTGGGGCTCGACGATGGGGACAGGATAGGTGACGTCCGCGACGCTTGGGAAGTTGCGGACGGACTCGATCTCGGCCCAAGTCGCGCCGCCGTCGGCGCTCTTCCACATGCTGATGGGCTCGCCGCCGGCGTAGACGGTCTGCGGGTCGTGGGGGTCCACGGTGACGCAGCGGACCTTGCCCGGCGCGACCTTGCCGTAGGAGGGCTTGGACCAGTGCCCGCCGCCGTCCTCGCTGCGCCACACGCCGTCGCCGCGCGTGCCGGCCAGGACGTGGCCCGGCTTGCCGGGCACGGTCTCGACCTCGGTGACTTCCCAGCCCTTGAGGTCGTGGTGGGCGACAGCCCATTCCCCGCCGTCCTCGACAACCGTCAACACTCCGTTACGCGTTCCCAGGTAAAGGACTGTTCCCATGCCGGGCCTCCTCCTCAGCGTATCGGCGAGAGCGTATCGGAAACGGACACGCGCCGCTACGTACTCCCCCCTCTCTAACTCTCCCCCGGAGACGGGGGAGAGGACGGACACTCTTCCCCGCAGACGGGGGGAAAGGACAGACGAGCGCGGGCGGGACAGACGGGCGCGGGCGGGACAGACGGGCGCGGGCGGGACAGACGGGCGCGGGCGGGACAGACGGGCGCGGGCGGGACAGACGGGCGCGGGCGGGACAGACGGAAGGGGTCAGCCCTCGAAGACCAGCGACTTGACGACTACGGGGACCGCCTCCACGGACTCCAGCTGTTCGCCGAGGTCGATGAAGTTGAACTCGCCCACGGTGATGCCGTCGACGACGATGACGTCCTGATCGACCTTGCGCTCGTTCTTCAGCATCGAGCCGACCAGCCCCGCGACATCCGCGCTCAGGACAATCGTCCAGGTGTGATCGGTGAGGGGAGCGAGCGCGTCGTACACCGCGTCGCTCAGCGCCTTGATCGAGTCGTAGGTAGGAATCACGGGGCCCAGAAGGGCGAGGGCTATCGGTTTGCCGATATCGTGGTGCGCGATGTCGAGCCGCTGGAATCCCTGGGAGATGGCGAGCTCCACCGACTCCTTGGTGATGTCGTTCGGGTCCTCCGGCAGATAGGCGGGCACCACTTGGAGGTCGAGGTGCGGCAGCAGCTCCGGCTTCGACACGAACACGGTGCTGGATGACACCTGGACGGTGTACTGGGACGCGCCGATCACCGTTGCGCGGATGCGCTCCGCGCTGCCGGCCAGCGGCACGCCCAGGGATGGCAGGCGCCTGCGCATCGCCGCGCCGAGCAGCGGGCCTAGGTCGCCGTAGTCCTGCTTGTCGTAGTCGTACACGTACTCCGCCACGCCGCCGGAGAAGCCTATCTCGTCGATTGGCTCTTTGAATTGCAGCGGGCCGGAGATGAGCAGCTCGGAGGCGAGGGGAGAGTAGACCCTGCGTTCGAGGACTTCCATGATGAGGTCGGCGAGCTTTTCAGCGACCGTCTCCTTGTCTTTCTCCTCCATAGGCTTACCGACCTCGACATCCACACCGACGCTGCGTGCGATGACCCGCCCCGCCTCCTCGACGCGCTCGACGATGCCGTCGGTGTCCCAGGCAATGAGGCGCGCGCCGACGTTGATGGCCATGGTCTCGATGACCTTGCCGTTCTGGACGATGGCGACCTTGGTGGTGCCGCCGCCCATGTCCACGTTCATGCCGGCGTTGACCTTGAGTGAGCGAACAACAGCGCCGGAGCCGTGCGCCCCCAGGATGCCCTCGAGATTCGGGCCCGCAGTCGCGCAGACGAAGCGTCCGCCGTCCGCCGCGAGCATGCGTACGATCGCCTCGGAGTTGTGCTTGCGGACGGCCTCGCCCGTGCAGATGACCGCGCCCGTGTCGATGTCGTCGGGCTCCAGCTCGGCCTCGGCGTAGCTAGACTTCACGAACTCGCCGAGGGCGTTGGTGTCGATGGTGTCTGGATCGGAGTAGGGGGTGAGGAGGATGGGAGAGCGATGGAGCACTTGGCGGAACACCACCTCGAACTCGCTCGACATCTCGGTGCTGCGGCGCCGCATGACGAGCTTGGAGAACATGAGGTGAGAGGTGGACGAGCCGATGTCGATGCCGACGCTCGTCAGCCGCAGCCAGTCGGGGTTGATGGGGAAACCGTCGTCTGCGATGGAGCCGAAGACGACCTCGTCTTCCGCTCCGTAGTGTCCGTGCTCCCAAGGATCGTCGTGCATGGGACCGCCTTTCAAAATACGGACGCGCGTTGACAGAGCCGGGAGTATGTGGGACCTCGGCTCGCCTAACGCCGCGCGACCGGGAATTCCAGCAATCTTATGCTCCGACGCGAGCAGCGGCAAGGCGCGGCGGCGGGACGGGGGTTAATCGCACCCGCGAGGGACGGGGACGGGGGCGTTCCTTGACGCTCTAGGTCATCGGTAGTAAAAGGGTCACAGCCATCGCCTGCCGTCCTCCCGGCAGGCGTTTTCATCGAGAGGGAGGGTCCGCCATGGCCCAGCTCACGCCCAAGCCCGAGGTCCGACCGGACCAGGAGCGCGTCTCCAAGGTCAGCGCCTATCAGACGTTCATCGACAGCGAGGGCATTCCCAACATCACCGGCTTCGCGGTGGACGACGTGCGCGCGGTCGAGGTCGAGCCTTGGGCGCGGCTCGATTGCTTGGGGGCGTACATCAACCTGGACGGCAACGCCGGGACGAACGACTGCTACGTGGCCGAGATTCCAGCGGGCGGGAAGATGGCGCCGGAGAAGCACCTGTTCGAGGAGAACATCTACGTGCTGCGGGGCAGGGGAGCGACGCTCGTGGGCGACGACCCCAACAGCCGGACCTCGTTCGAGTGGAAGGAGGGGAGCGTCTTCTCGATTCCCCTCAACGTTTGGCACCAGCACCTGAACGGCTCCGGCTCCGAGTCCGCCCGGTTCCTGGCCGTCACGACGTTGCCGCTGATCCTCAACTTCTTCCACAACCAGGAGTTCATCTTCAGCAATCCCTTCGTCTTCGAGGACCGCATGGGCGACTCGCGGCAGTTCCAGGGAGAGGGTTTCATGTACACGGGGGGCTCCGGCCGGGTGAACGTGTGGGAGACGAACTTCATTCCGGATATCGACTCCTTCACCACGTTCAGCTGGAAGGAGCGCGGCGCCGGCGGGTCGAGCGTAATGTTCGAGCTGGCGGGGAACACCCAAGCCGCCCACGTTTCCCAGTTTCCGGTCGGCACTTACAAGAAGGCGCACCGCCACGGCCCCGGCGCCCACGTCGTCATCGTCTCCGGCGACGGCTACAGCCTGCTGTGGCCGCCGGAGGGGAGCGTGCCGGACGACGTCATCCGGATCGATTGGAAGCGCGGCGGTCTTATCGTGCCTCCGAACAACTGGTTCCACCAGCACTTCAACGGAGGCGCCGCTCCCGCCCGCTACCTCGCTTTTCGCTGGGGGAGTCAGAAGTACGAGTTCGTATTCGACCCCGGCGAATCGGACCTCAGCGAGAAGCTGGGCGGCGCGCAGATCGAATACGAGGACGAGGCCCCCTGGGTCCACGACACCTTCGTCGAGACGCTCACCAAGGCGGGCGCCGAGTCCAAGATGGCCGATTTCATCCCGAGTCTGCGCGGGTAGGGCAATTGTCCATGCCCCGGCGAAGTCCTCACGAGCAGGGGGAAGCGCACTAGACGGCCTAGCGTACGGGAGTTAACCGAACGCAAAAGCGGTTGGGGAGCCCGGCGCGGGCCCTCAGCCCAGCGCCAGCAGGTTCGGCTCGGATGACGACGTAATCTCCCACCAGTTGCGATCCAAGTCGGACAGCAGGAACCACGTCTCGCCGCCGTCGTCGCGCAGCTCGCCAAGCTCCGTTACGCCATCGCCGAGGCGCCCCAGAGCGTCGTGGGCGGCGAGGACGTCGGCGCGCCTTGCGAGCTTGAGCGTGTAGCGGTTCACCGGGCGCAGGAGCGTCCGGGTCGCCGCGGGCAACACGACGATGTACCAGGGCGTGTCCGCCACGCCAATGTAGGTTGCAACATTTCCGCCGCCCACGATCTGCAGGCCCAGGACCTCCGTGTAGAAGCGGCTGCTCGTCTCCTTGTCGTCGCACTGCATCGTGCCGTGGGAGAGGGCCTGGGGCACGTATCCCCGGCCGGGGAAGCGCTCGGGAGGCAGGGGCTCGCTCCAGTGGCCCGCCGCGATCCGCCGCCCGTGAAGCGCCGCCCGCTGGTTGTAGTGCTCGATCTCAATCGTATTGCCGCCCGGCTCGTCGATGTATACCGAGTAGGCGAAATGGCTCCCACGCGGCCCGTCGATGAGCGTGAGCCCGTACTCGGCTTGCCGCTCGCGGAGGTAGGCGGCCGCCGCGTCAATCTCCGTGTGGTCGGCGACCCGATAGCCGTAGTGGTTCGCGTGGGGCTTGGTTGGGGCGTCGGGGCCGCCCTCGTGCACGACGAGCCTCCACGGCGTGTTGGGATGCTTCACCACCGCCGCATGATCGCTCCGCTCGACGACCTCGGACGCGAGGAGGTCCGTGAACACGGGCAGCGTCTCGTCGAGCGAGCGGCATTCGTAGTGGCCGTAGGTCAGGGCCTCGGGGTTGAGGATGGACATCGTCGTTTCCTCCTGAAGTCGGACTTGGCCTGAAGCCGGATGTGGCCGGAGCGGGGGTTGGCGCAATGGTAGCCCGTCCGACCACGCAGCCGCCATAACCTGTATCCTCCGCGCCATGACGGAGCTCGCCGACCGCCTCGAACTTGCCGTGCGCCTCGTGCGCGAGGCGGGCGCGCACGCGATGACCTACTACCAGGCCCAGGAGATGGGCCTGGACTTCAAGCCCGACCGCTCGCCCGTCACACGAGCCGATAAGGAAGGCGAAGAGCTCATCCGACGCGCCCTCGACGCCCAATGTCCTAGGGACGGCGTACTCGGCGAGGAGTACGGGGAGAAGGAGGGCTCGTCGGACTACCGCTGGTTCCTCGACCCCATCGACGGCACGGAGTCGTTCATACGGGGCGTCCCGTTGTTCGGTTGCATGGCGGCGCTCGAACACGACGGCGAGGCGGTCGCCGGCGCCATCTGCTTCCCTGCCCTCGGCGAGATCGTCTACGCCGCGAAAGGGGAGGGCGCGTGGTGGGCGAACGGCATCGGCGCGCCCTCCGAGTCCCTGAAGCCCCGGCCTGCGCGAGTCTCGTCGGCGGTCGAGCTGGGCGACGCCACTTTCTGCGCGACCGGACTTCAGGATTTCGCCGGCATTGGCAAGGAGGAGGGGTTCGCGCGGCTCCTCGGCGCCGTGGGCCGGGCGCGGGGCTGGTCCGACTGTTACGGCCACTACCTCGTAGCCACGGGCCGCGTCGACATCATGATCGACCCGCTGATGCACGTCTGGGACAATGCGCCGCTGTTGCCCATCATCGAGGAGGCC
Organism: Dehalococcoidia bacterium; assembly: GCA_965219425.1. GTDB lineage: Bacteria > Chloroflexota > Dehalococcoidia > Lucifugimonadales > Australimonadaceae > S5-327. The sequence goes on along the minus strand of OZ244741.1, from coordinate 981,308 downwards.
GGCGGACGCTTCTCAGGCCTCGGAGCCGAGCACTCGATATACGCCCCTAACGCCATCTCCACGAATGGCCTCCTCCACGACGCGGTGCTGGCCTTGCTGGGCTAGGGGGCACGATGGCTGACCGCTATACCTATCGCGTGACCTGGTCGCCTGAGGACGACTCGCACATTGGCCTGTGCGCGGAGTTCCCGTCACTCAGCTGGCTGGCCCCCGCTCCCGAGGAGGCTTTCGCCGGCATCCGCCAGCTGGTCAGCAGCATCCTCGAAGACATGCAGGGTAGCGGGGAATCGCCTCCGGCGCCGCTGGCGGACCGCACCTACAGCGGGCGATTCATGGTGCGCGTTCCGCCAGAGACACATCGTGAGCTCGTGCTGCGAGCTGCTGAGGAAGGGGTCAGTCTGAACAGGCTGGTCAGCGCACGGCTGTCCGGGTAACGCCGTCCGGAGACACCTTCACAGCAATTTCCTGAGCCACCGCCAAAAGTCCACCACCACGTCCACGGCGCGGTAGTTGTCCAGCCACCGCGCGCCGTGCAAGGTGTACTCGTGCGCCTCTTTCAGCAGGGCGACCGGGACGAGCCACGCGAGCGACCGCCGCCACGTGAGCTCGTATGCCGGCGCGAATAGGCGCGCCCCCGCCACGAACACGAACCAGAACTCGAACACGTTGGGGAATGCGAGCAGGACCCAGCGGTTGCCTACCACCTCGAACGCGAGCACTCCCGCCATGCGGTAGGCGAACAGGGCTATCGCAATCGTTCTCGGGGGCCCTTGCCAGCGCGTCGCGACCCAGAGGAACGTCGCCATGTACGCGAGGTCCAGCCACTTGTCGAACGCCTGGTAGTTGCGAACGCCGCCCAGGTCGAGCAGGTTCATCATGAAGAGGTCGGACAGGTCAATGGCGATGGCGAACAGCGCGCCGGCGAACGCCCAGCGCAGGACCAGCAGCGCGCCCGCGACGCGTACGGCGGCGATGATCAGCTCCTCAGTGGTCATGGGCGGGAGGATACGTCAGCGCGAGGTAGGGCAGAGCGTAGTTTGCGGGCGGCGCGCGGTGGGTTGCGTCATCCCGAAAGACAGGGGATGTCCGGCGCGCTTGCCCGGCTGCGCCCGCCCGTCGTAGGCTAGCCCCGCTAGGAGGGGCGCATGGACGAACAGCGTAAACGTGAGCTGGCCGGCGAGATGAACGAACTAGCCCTGCGCTTCTGGGCGGGCGAAGCGGAGATATGCCGTCAGTTCTGGGGCGAGCCGCGCTCCACCGAGGAGCAGGCGCGATGGCTGCGCTTGCAGGTCTACAAGGAGATGTTCGGTTCCGGCCTCGCCGGGCACCCGGACGGCATCATCCGTGGCCTCATCGAAAGGCTTGCCCAGACCTTGCCCGAGGCGCAAACGAAGGCCCAGCGGAACGAATTCGAGCGCGACATCCGCGTGCTGCGCGAGGAGTTCACCCACTACCGCCTCTTCGCCGATATCTTGGAGGACGCCGTCGGCGAGCCCGTGCGCCTGGAGAAGCTGCGCGGCTGGCAGCTGCCGGAGGACGCGAAGCTCCAACAGGTGCGCCAGTCCGCCCGCGAGGACAGGGGGCGTGTCGGCGAGGCCGCCATCGGCTTCACCGAGGGCGGGGGCGCGTCGTTCTTCCATGAGGGGCGCAAGATCGGCGGCGATCCGCTCTCCGACCGGATTGCCGCCGCCTGCGCCATCGTCTTCGAGGACGAGACCGAGCACGGCGAGCATGGGGCGTCGGAGCTCGGCAACAGCCTGGACTCGGAGGAGGAGTGGGCCGAGGCGAGGGAGATTGTCGTGGTCATCTGCCAGCAGCGCCTCCGCATGCGCTACGAGATGTTCGGTCTCCCCGTGGACGAGGCACGCATCGCCGAGATCACAGACGGGCGCATCACGCCTCTTAACGTCCACGCTGTGAGCTAGACCCTTCAGAATCCCGCTCAGGAGAGCGTCATGACCACCGCAACCGCCGCCGACCTGAAGAGCCGGATCCGCGCCCTGGGGCAGCGCTTCTGGGCCGGCGAGGCCGAGATCGCCCGCAACTTCCTCACCGCGCCCCACCGGCCCCTGGACCACGTCCACTGGATCCGGCATCAGTGCTACCGCGAGCTGCGCGGCCCCGGTCTGCTCGCCCGGCCCCACAGCCGCATGCAGTGGATCATCGACAACGTGCGGGACCGGCTTCCCGCCGCCGAGACCAAGGAGGGCAGGGACACTCTGGAGTACCAGCTCGAGGCGCTGCGCCAAGAGTTCACGCACTTTCGGCTCTTCGCCGACATCCTAGAGGACATCACCGGGCAGCCGGTGCTGATGAGGGACCTGGACGGCCTGCGCCTTCCCGGCGACGCCCGCATCGAGGCGATGCGGAGCCGTCTCATCGCCGAGGACGAGCGGATGGCCCACATCGCCTATAACTTTGCCGAGGGCGGCGGCGCGGGGATATTCCACGCAGGCGCGGCGCTCGAGACGGACGACCCGTTGCTGCTCCGAATCAAGGGGGCGTCGCGGATTGTCTACGACGACGAGGTCGGGCATGGCGAGCACGGCGCCGAGAGCGTCGAGAATGAGCTCGACGACCCCGAGGAGCTGGAGACTCTCCTGCGGATGCTGATGGAGATATGCACGGAACGGCTCCGCATGCGCTCCGAAATGTACGGACTGGCGCCTGACGAGGCGCGCATCGCCGAGATCGCCGCGGGCAAGATCGACCCGCTCCCGGCGCTCTGATGGGACGCTTCGACGGCAAGACCGCGGTCGTGACCGGCTTCGGCTCCGGCATCGGTCAGGCTGCGGCAGTCCTCCTCGCCGCCGAGGGCGCGAACGTCGTGGGGCTCTCCCGCAACGTCGAGGCGGGCGAGGCGACGCTCACGGCGATACGCGAGGCGGGCGGGGAGGGGACGTTCGTGAGCACGGACATCCGGTCCTCGGAGGAGGTCGGCCAGGCCTTCGAGCAGGCGGCCGCGCTCTACGGCGGCGTGGACATCGCGGTGAACGCCGCCGGCATCCGCGCCACCGGCTCCGTGGCGGACCTCCCGCCTCAGCGTTGGAGAGACACCCTCGACACCAACCTCACGGGCACGTTCCTCGTAGCGCGGGCGGCGGTGCTGGACATGAAGCGGCGCGGCAGCGGAGGAGTCGTCATCAACGTTTCGGCAATATCCGGCTTCCGGGGCCCGGCGGGGCGGGCAGCCTACGGGGCCGCCAAGGCCGGCGTCCACAACCTGACCGAGGCGATGGCGATTGACCACGCCCGCGACGGCATTCGGGTCAACTGCGTCGCTCCCGGCCCCACGGCCACCCCCATGGTTGGGGAGATCACGCCGGAGGTCGAGGCGGCGATGGCGAGGCGCGTGCCGCTGGGCAAGATCGGCGAGCCCGAGGACGTAGCGGAAGCCATCGCCTTTCTTGCCTCCGACGCCGCGAAGCACATCACCGGCGCGATCCTGCCGGTGACGGGCGGGGCGCATTTGAACGTTTAGGGGCGGTATACTCGCCGTATGAGCATGGCCACTCCCAACGAGGCACCGCAACACGTCTCGTAGCTTTCCGCGCTTTCCGCAACACTATCCTTGAAGCGACAGCATCTGGGGCGTAAGCCGGCCAAGCAGCCCAAGCTGGTGGGATAGGGGGATATAACTCGATGGCGCACAACGATTACATCACCATTCGGGACGCTATCCTTGGGAAGCGGCAGATCAGCGCGACATACGATGGTCGTCGCCGGGAGATGTGCCCGCATGTCATAGGAACGAAGAATGGCCATTACCGGGCGTTCTTCTATCAGTTCGGAGGCGATAGCAAGAGCGGGCTTGCTCCGACTGGTTCCGAAGACAATTGGCGACGCATCGACATTGATAAGCTCTCGGACGTGTCAGTCCGCGAAGGCGAGTGGTATACCTCAAGCAATTACGATCCTCATACACAGTCATGCGTCGACGAAATCGACTCATATGCGTAACTTTGGGCCGAAGGCGTATCAGCCTTAGTGGGCAGTAGCAAGAGGCCCCGGTGACGGGCGGGGCGCATTTGAACGTTTGACGCTGCCCCATTACGGACCTCACCTGCTACAAGGAGCAACTACCACATGGACGACGACCACACCTGCGCCACCTGTATATACCTCGATGGGCGTATGGACCCCGCCTTCAGCGAATACGCGGGGCTCTGCCGCTCCAACCCTCCACACGTCAACGAGGCAGGCGTCGCGATCTGGCCCTGGGTGCGCTCGACCGACTGGTGCGGCGAGTGGGACGACGGCTCCGAAGACGACGATGACGATGAGGGCTGAGGACTGAGGGGCGCGGATAACCGGGCTCCGGCCTTGCCCCGACAAGCAACGCCCACTGCAAAGTTGGATGGGCATCCAACACGTACGGGACCCGCATGCTGCATCCAAATGAAGAGGCCCCGGCGCATGGCCGGGGCCTCTCTTGCTTGGCCGGGGTTACGTCCCACTCACGCGCGCGGGTCGCTTGCGAAGGCGTGGTAGTGGCCGCCTTTGGAGACTGGGGCGAGGCCGGCGACGGCTTTCCGCCAAGAATCGCCGCCGTCCTCGGACCAGAGGACCTCGCCGTGGGAGGTGGCGGCGAAGACCTGCACGACGGAGCCGCTCTCCTCCAGGGTCATCGCCTCGACACTGGGGACGAACTTGTCGTCCAAGCCGGGGGCGCTCAGCACCTCCCAGGTCTCGCCTGCGTCGCGGCTGCGGGAGATACGAGTCTGCGCCGTGCGGTCGCGGCGCCATGAGCCGGGGCTCTCCTGTCCCGCAGTGATGAGCATGTAGGAGGGGTCGCTCGGCTTGAAGACGAGCTGGTCGGGGTAGCCGCCGAACTCGCTTCCTCTGCTGAACACGTTCTCCCACGTCGCGCCGTAGTCGCGGGAGAGCCAGAGGCCCATGCCGCCGGTGACGAACATGCGGTTGGCGTCCGACGGGTTCGATACGAGCCGGTGGACGTCGTTGTACATGCCGGGGATCTCGTCGAAGGTGTCGCCGCCGTCGGTGGAGCGGTAGAGGCCGCCCTGCTCGATGCTGGCGTACACGGTGCTCGTGTCGCCGGGGCGGAAGCTGATGTGCTTCAGGTGCGCGATATGGGGCGGGCCGGGGAACCTCCACTCGCCGGTTTCCTGGGCGTGGAGGGCGGGCTTCTCCGTCCACGTCCGCCCCAGGTCATCGCTGATGAACAGATGGGCCGGCTCCGTGCCCACGAATACGCGCGTCTTGCCGTCGACCTCTGCGACGGAGAGGCTGTAGATGTCCTGCTCCGTGATGCCGTCGTTGCGCTTCGACCAGGTGCGGCCGTCGTCCTCGCTGGCGTAGACGCCGCCGTGCTCGACGCCGCAGAACCAGACGCCGCTCTGGGGGTCCTGCACCAGCGCGTGGATGTGCAGCCCCTGCAACGTGCGCTCTGTCGCCGTCCAGCCTGCCGCGCCACGCACGATCCGGACGACCCCGTCGACCGTGCCGATGAGCGCCTCGTCGCTGGGCGCGTCCGCCGTCAGCACCGTCGACCCGCCGCCGTGTGAAACCGAGATAGTCATCGTTTGCTCCTCCTATTCGCGTTCGACTTGTCTTTGGCCGGAGTATACCCCGCGCGCGGGGCGCCTGCGGCTGTGGAGCGTCATGCTCGCCCGTGGTTCGACAGGCTCACCACGAACCAGTGGGGGCGGTCGCCTGAGGGCGTTTGCCCGTGGTTCGACAGGCCCACCACGAACCAGTGGGGCGTTCGCCTGAGGGCGTTCGCCCGTGGTTCGACAGGCTCACCACGAACCAGTGGGGCGGTCGCCTGAGGGCGTTCGCCCGTGGTTCGACAGGTTTGCCAAAGAACCCGCCACGATTCGCCGGGCGGCGCTTGCTACGAGAGCGACGGGGCCGACAGGGCCGGGCGCAGGCCCCCTCCTTAAAGGCTAACCAGCTCGTCCTTGGCGGGCGTCACCTTGTACTCGACGTCGTACTCGTCGGGCATCTCGATCTGGCGCGTCAGCTGGATCTGCTTGTGCGTCCTGCCGGACTCCAAGATGGCGAGGCCGACTTCGAGGGTGGCCATGCCCCACTCGCCGCTGTGGAAGAGGGGTTTGCCCAAGACCGTCGAGTTGTAGAGCTCGACGAGCTCCTGGTCGCGGCCGACGCCGCTGCTTTCGAGGGTTATCTCGCGTACCCCGTCGTCCGTGTAGACATAGATGCCGTAAGGGGCTTGGCGTATCTCGCCCTTCTCGCACGACACGACCCAGACACCCACGTCGTAGGCGCTGATCATGCCGCCGCCCGTTCCACTGACCCCGCCGGGGCGGAAAATCTCACGCTCCCTGTCGCCGCCGATGCGGAGCGACAGCTTCTCCTTTTCCTCTTGGCGCGTGCCTGCGCGCATGTTCCGCAGGATCTGCTCACGCTCCCTGTGGTCGAACTGGGGGCCGTTCCGCGAGTCCCATGGCGTGAACTCCGAAATCATGAAGTGGCCGTAGCCGTTGTGAATCGCGACCGCCGGCACGCCGCTCTCGAACTCCAGGAACGCCGCGTAATAGCCGGGAATGGGGCGTTCCTTCATCCACTGTCCGTAGCTGCCCCGCACGCTGCGCAACCTGCCGCCGCCGATGAGGCGGATCGTGTCGATCTGGTGCGGCGTCTGCCGGTAGACGAGGCCGCCGCCCTGATGCGGGTCAAGCTCCTCGGGCGTTCGCGGACGGATCACCCAGTCCGTGTACGAGAAGATGTTGATGGCCCCGAGCTCCCCCAGCTCGCCGGACCGGACGATCTGCCGGGTGAGCCGGAAGCGCGGGTGGAAGCTCTGCGTGTGGCCCGCTACGAGCCTGACGCCGTTGCGATCCGCCGCTTCGACCATCGCCTCCGCCTCTTGGAGGTTGATGGCCATCGGCTTCTCGACGACGACGTGCTTGCCGTGGTTCGCGGCCAGGATGGTCATCGGGGCGTGGTAGACGTTCGGCGTCGATATCCAGACGGCCTCGACGCCGGGGTCGGCGCACAGCTCCTCGGCGCTCGCGTAGACCCGCGTGTCCGGGTAGCGCTCCTTGAAGCGAGCCCGGACCTCGGGGTTGATGTCGGCCCCCGCCACGAGGTCGACGAGCGGCGAGGCTTCCATCGCCGGAAGTATCTCGACCGCGCCGACCCCGATGCCGATGACGCCGAGCTTGATAGGTTTCTCGGCCATGGCGCTCCTCGTTTAGTGGTCGATCTTCCGCTCTTCGAGGACCTCGACCTTGTACTCGGTGTCGTAGGCCGCGGGCATCTCGATCTGGTGAGTCAGCTCGATCTGCTCGTGGGTCTTGGTGGACTCTTTGATGGCGAGGCCGACCTCCAGGGTCGCCATTCCCCACGCGCCGCTGTGGAAGACGGGGCGGTCGAGCCTGACGGCGTTGAAGAGCTCCTCCAGCTCTTGGTCGCGGTGCAGCGGGTCCGAGTCGACGATGAGCTCGGTGAGGCCGTCGTCGGTGTACTTGTAGAGTCCCTCGGGGCCCTGCCGGAGCTCGCCGAACTCGCAGCTAACGATGACGATGCCGAGGTCGTTGGGCTTCCACTTCTCCGGCCCGCGCTCCCTGCGGAAGATTGCCGACTCGGCCTCTCCGCCGATGCGGAGCGACAGCTTCTCGGCGTCCTCGGGGCGGGTGCCCGCCGCCATAGACTTGCGGATGTTGTTCCGCTCGCTGGGCGTGTAGCGCGTGTTTGCGTCCCCCCAGGGCACGAGCTCCGAAGCGACGAAGTAGCCATAACCGTTGTGGATGGCGACGCCGGTGACGCCGTTCTCGAACTCCAGGAAGACGGCGTAGTAGCCGGGAATGGAGCGGTACTTCATCCACTGCCCGTAGGCCCCCCGCACGTTGCGCACCTTCCCGCCGGCGATGAGGCGGATGCTGTCGATTTGGTGCGGCGTCTGCCGGTAGACGAGCCCTCCGCCCTGTTCCGGGTCGAGCTCGTCGGCCGTTCGGGGGCGGATCACCCAGTCGGTGTAGGCGATGGCGTTGACGGCACCGAGCTGGCCGAGCTCGCCGGAGGCGACGATCTGGCGCATGAGGCGGACGTGGGGCTGGAAGCTCTGGGTGTGGCCCGCCACCAGCTTCACGCCGTTCTTCTCGCACGCCTCGACCATCTCCTCGGCCTGGCGGATGTCGAGGGCCATGGGCTTCTCGACGACGACGTGCTTGCCGTGGTTGGCGGCGAGAACGGTCATTGGGGCGTGGAACCGGTTGGGCGTCGAAATCCATACGGCTTCGACGTCCGGGTCGTTCACCAGGTCTTCGGCGCTCTCGTAGACGCGGGCCTCCTCGTAGCGCGCCTTGAACCGCTCGCGAACGTCCGGGTTGACGTCCGCGCCGGCGAACAGGTCGATGTAGGAGGCTCGCTCCATCGGCGGCAGCATCTCCGCCGCGCCGACTCCGATGCCGATCACTCCGAGTTTCAGTGGCTTTGCTTCAGTCGTGGTCATGACTCGCTCCCCTTATCTGTGCTCTTTCCTACCTCGCTCGCGGACGGCCCCCCCTCTCAGTCTCCCTCGCAGACGGGGGAGAGGTTAGGGTGTTCCCCTGCAGACGTCCCCCTCTCAGTGTCCCCCGCAGACGGGGGAGAGGTTAGGGTGTTCCCCCGCAGATGGGCCCCTCTCAGTCTCCCCCGCAGACGGGGAGAGGTTAGGGTGTTCCCCCGCAGACGGCCCCCTCTCAGTCTCCCCCGCAGACGGGGGAGAGGTTGGGGTGTTCCCCCGCAGACGGCCCCCTCTCAGTCTCCCCCGCAGACGGGGGAGAGGTTAGGGTATCCCCTCGCAGACGGCCCCCTCTCAGTCTCCCCCGCAGACGGGGGAGAGGTTAGGGTGTTCCCCCGCAGACGGCCCCCTCTCAGTCTCCCCCGCAGACGGGCCCCCTCCCCAGCCCTCCCCCAGGATGGTGGAGGGGGTCTCTAACTCTCCCCCGCAGACAGGGGAGAGGGAGTTCTCTCCAGCTAGACCGAGATTGGCGAGAAGTTCCTCGCCTCTCCGTAACGCTCATGCACCGGGACCTGGCGCCGCATCTGAATCTCGCGGCCCTCCGCTCCCGACTGGACAATGCCCAACACGACTTCCAGCGTCGCCAGGCCCCACTCGCCCGTGTGGAAGATGGGCCGGTCGTCGACGACCGCGTCGTACAGCTCTTCGAGCTCCGCCCTTCGATAGCCAGGGCCCATGTCGCGGTCGATCTGGAGGTCGATCTTGTGCGTGCCGCGGTCGTCGTACAGGATCAGGCCCGTCGGGCCGTGGCGTATGTCGCCGCGCTCGCAACTTACGATGAGCAATCCGAGGTCTTCCGGAACCCACAATTCCTCGTTCTCCGCCTTGAAGACCTCGCGCTCCTGCATCCCGCCGATGCGGAGCGCTTGCTTGTCGGCCGACTCGTCGCGCTCGCCCTCCCGCATCTGCCGCCGCACTTCGACGCGCTCCTCGGCGGTGTAGCGCTGGCGGTCGTGGCCCCACGTGACGAACTCCGCGCCCATCACGTAGCCGTAGCCGTTGTGGCAGACCAGGGACGTCGCGCCGTCCTCGAACTCCAAGAACGCCGCGTAGTAGCCGGGAATGGAGCGCTCGGGCATCCACTGTCCCGTGGCGCCGCGCACGCTCTTCACCATGCCGCCGCCCAGCAGCCTGACGCTGTCGATCTGGTGGGGCAGCTGGCGCATCGGCAGCCCTCCGCCCTGGGCCATGTCGAGCTCTTCCCAGGTGCGAGGCCGGAGCATCCAGTCCGTGTAGGCAAAGGCGTTGATTGCCCGCGCCCGGCCAATCTCTCCCGACTGGACGATCTTCCACATCGTTCGGACGGGCGGGGTGAAGGACCGCGTATGCCCGGCCAGGAACTTCACGCCTGTCCGGTTCGCCGTCTCCACCATCTTCTCCGCGTCTTCGAGGTCCAGGGCCATGGGCTTCTCGACGACGACGTGCTTCCCCGCCTCCATCGCCCGAATCGAGTGCTCCGCGTGGAACCGGTTGGGCGTCGACACCCAGACAGCTTCGACCTCCGGGTCGGCGAGCATCTCGTCGTAGTCGCCGTAGCCCTTGGCGCTATAGCGGGCGCTGAACTGGTTGAGGGTGTCCTCGTTGACGTCGCACCCGGCGACCAGCTTCAACTCTGGCATCGCCTCCATCGCCGGAAGCATCTCCGTCCCGCCGACGCCGATACCGACCATCGCCAGCCCCAGCCGCCTCTTACTCGTCATCTCTCCTCCGTGACGCACGAAGGCGCGCTCGCCGCCTAATCGGGCCGCAAGCGCCGCCGCGCAACTCTCGGAACCCTACATCAACGAGCATGGCCCCTCAACCGCCGCGCCAGCGGCTATCATCCCTGTCCATGAACACTCCACTCTTCTCCATCGGCGGAAGCTCGGGACTCGGCTGGCAAGGGTTTCTCGACGTCTGCACGGCTTGCGAGGAGACGGGTTACTTCGCCTTCTACCCCTCCGACCACCTCATGACCGTTCAAGGCGGGAAGGGGCCCTCGCCCGACCGCCTCGACTCCCTCACGGCGATGGCCGCGATCTCCGGCTACACCAAGACGCTCCGCCTCGGCGTCCTCGTCGCCAACAATCTCTTTCGCCATCCGGTGATGACCGCCAAGATATTCAACACCATCGACCACGCCTCGAATGGACGCGCCGAGTTCGGACTGGGCGCCGGCTGGTCGGAGCCTGAGCACCGCGTGCACGGCTTCCCGTTCCCGCCGCCCGCCGAGCGCATCGCCATGATGGACGAGGCGCTCTCCGTCATCCGCGCCATCTGGACCGACGAGCCAGCCACCTTTCACGGCGAGCACTACAACCTGCGTGAAGCCCCGCAGATGCCGAAGCCCGTCCAGCAGCCATACCCGCCCATCATCGTCGGCGGCATCAGCGGCCGGACGATGCGCGTCGCCGCCAAGCACGCGGATGATTGGGACCAGATAGCTCCCGTCCGCCAAGTCGCCCGCAACATCGAGCGCTTCCGGGCCGTCGCCGCCGAGACTGGCCGCGATTTGACGAACATGCGCTTCTCCGTCCAGGTCCCCTTTACGTTCGTATCGAGCAGGGCGGAGGCCGAAGCCGTTATAGACGGCGCCGTGGCCAGCTTCAACTACGGCGCTCACAACGTCGCCCCCGGCTACGCCGACCTCCGCGAGCACGTCGCGAACTCGCGTCTCATCGGCTCGCCGGACGAGGTCACCGAGCAGGTGGGCCGCTGGATGGAAGCCGGCGTGAACCACTTCATCCTGACCACCCCGCGTCCCTTCAACCGCGAGCCGTTGGAGACGTTCATGTCCGAAGTGGCCCCTGCGTTCGTGTAGGGCGCTTCAACCCTCGCACGGGGCGTTGCCCCGCCCGTGTCGGAGGACCCCTCGACAGGCTCAGGGCGGCCCCCTCCTTAGTCCTCCCCCTTGGAGGGGGAGGAGGAAAAATGAATCCCTCTCCAAGGGTTGCGCAAAGGTCTCCATCGGGCGGAGGCGAAGCGCCCATAGCTTGAGCATCCTGCCGGTTTGGTGTATGGTAGGTGTATGGCGCGCACCAACATTGATATCGACGATCGGGCGTGCGCGGAGGTTATGCGGCGCTACCAGCTCGCCACTAAGCGCGAGGCGGTCAACTTCGCCCTACGTGCGCTGGCGGCCGAACCCGCGTCCCTCGACGAGGCCCGCGCCCTCCGCGGGACCGGTTGGGAGGGCGACCTTGACGCTCTGCGCTCCAGCCGTTTGTCATGGTCTTGATTGACACCTCGGCGTGGATAGAGTTTCTCCGGAACACAGGCTCCACGGTTTGCGCGGCAGTTGACGACCTGCTGGCGCACGAGGTCGCCATCTGCGATGCGGTGCGGATGGAAGTGCTCGCCGGGGCGCGGGACGAGTCGCACTTGCTGAGCCTTCGGCGGCTTCTTGCTCGAGCGGCGGTAATCCCGACTCAGGCGACGGACTTTGACGATGCCGCCGCACTCTATCGTCGTTGCCGACGGCAGGGGGAGACAGTCCGAACGTTGATGGACTGTCTCATTGCCTCCATAGCCATACGCGTCGCCATGCCGGTCTTGCATAGCGACGCTGACTTCGAAGCGCTTGCCCGCCACACCGAGCTCGAGGTCTCTATCCCCGCACGCGGATAAGGAAGCTGAAGCGCACGCTTCGCGGCAACCGCCTTTGCCTTGACAAGTGGGAGGCGCCGCGGAAGGAGACCTAGATTCTCTGGTAGCTGATCGCGTTCCGTGGGGGCCTAACTGCGTCCTCGTAATCGCCTTGGGACGGGCGACGCGCTATCATCCTCTGCGGCGCCGCACACTCAGGAAGGCGCTCCGTGATCGATGAGGAGGCGACCCGTGGGCAAGGTCCTATTCAGCGTTGGGGGGAGTTCGGGGCTCGGCTGGGACGACTTTCTAGAGATATGTCAGACGTGCGATGAGCTTGGCTTCCACGGTTTCTATCCGTCGGACCATCTCATGCAGATTACCCCGGGCCGTGGCGCGACGCCCGCGCGGCTCGAAGGGCTCACGGTCATGGCGGCGATGGCGGGCCACACGAAGCGCCTCCGTTTGGGCATGCTGGTCATCAATAACAACCTCCGCCACCCCGTGATGACGGCCAAGATCGTCAACACCATCGACCACGCGTCCGGCGGGCGGGCCGAGCTGGGCATCGGCTCAGGCAACGTCAAGCATGAGTTCGACGTCCACGGCATGCCGTTCCCGCCCTTCGCCGAACGCGCCGAGCGGTTGGACGAGGCGCTCTCCGTTATCAAGGCCATCTGGCAGGACGAGCCAGCGAACTTCCAGGGCAAGTACTACAGCCTGGACGAGGCGCCCCAGATGCCGAAGCCGGTCCAGCAGCCGCACCCGCCCATCATCGTCGGCGGACGCGGCGATAGGACCCTCCGAATCGCCGCCAAGCACGCCGACGATTACAACCAGATCGCGCCGCTGGAGGAGGCGAAGGTCAACCTCGCCCGTATGCAGGCCGTGTGCGACGAGACCAACCGCGACTTCTCATCCATGCGCCATTCGGTCCAGCTTCAGATCAAGCTGACCGACGATAAGTCGGCGGTAGAGGCGACCGTAGCTCGGGGCGCGAGCCTAGCCACCCAGCGCACTTCCTATTACGCGAGCCCCGAGGACCAGGTGCGCGACAGCATGTTCCTAGGCTCGTCCACGGAGGTCGCCGAGCAGGTGGGGAGGTGGGTCGACGCCGGCGTGGACCATTTCATCTTGATGACGCCGCGCCCGTTCGACCGGGGGATGATGGAGCGCTTCGCCCAAGAGGTGGCGCCGCAGTTCGCAGGGTAGGGGACGGGCCCGGACTACTTGCTCTGCCCGATGCGCACCACGACCGCGAATTCCGCTTCCGTAACCGGCGTGATCGAGAAGCGGTTGCCGCGCTTGAGCACCACCATGTCGGCCAAGGCCGGCTCTTCCCGGAGCTCGTCGGCGGTGACGATGTCGTTGAACTTCTGGTCGGCTTGGATGTCGACCATCCACCAGATGGGGTTGTCGGGTGTGCTCTTGGGGTCGGGGTGGTCCGAGTCCGGGTCCCACGCCGTGTGGTCGGGGTATCCCTCGCGGACGACGGTAGCCGTCCCTACTACGCCGATAGGTTTCGCGCTCGAATGCCAGAAGAGGACGCGGTCGCCCGGCTTGATTGCGTCTCGCAGCCAGTTGCGGACTTGGAAGTTGCGCACGCCGTCCCACTCGGAGACGCCGTCGGCAACGAGGTCGTCAAAGGAGTAGGTGGTAGGCTCGGACTTGAACAGCCAATAGCTCGTCATCGCAGACCTCTAGGGTGGTTCGACAGGCTCGCCACGAACCGAATTGAGCGGGCTCGCCACGAACCGATTCGCAGAATCAGCCTGACTCGTGGGGTCTCTAGAGTATAGACGACACGCCCGGACGCTTGACATCGCGGAGTCCATCGCCGGTAATGAGAACTCGAGACCACCCGAAGCACCAGCCCCACTCATGGCCCCGATAATCAGACATACGTTCCGCGGCGGCCGCGCCCGCCTCGTCGTGGCAGTTGCCTTCGTCTACGCGCTGCTGCTGCCCGTGTACGGGCCGCTGCTTTCCCTGGTGTTCGTAGAGCTTCTCCCCAACCATGCCCACGTCCAACTGGGCGGGCATGGCCCCTTCCACCTGCACTCCTACGAGCTGGACGGCGAGGGAGGCGGCGACGTGTTCGCGGTTCCGCCGGCGAACGACAGCTCGTTCGCGCCCGGCATGGCCGCGCCCGCGGCCTTCGCCGCACTCCTGCTGCTAGCGTCGGCGCCGGTGCTGGTGCGAGTCGCCGGCCATCGTCCGACGCGGCTGGTGGGCTTCTTGCCCATCGACGACACTCCGCCACCCCGAACCGCGCTCCTTCTCGGCTGAAGCCCTCCTCAGTCCTCCACCGGACGGGCCCCTCTCAGTCTCCCCCGCGGACGGGGGAGAGGTTAGGGTCTTCCCCCGTAGACGGCCCCCTCTCAGTCTCCCCCGCAGACGGGGGAGAGGTTAGGGTCTTCCCCCGGAGACGGCCCCCTCTCAGTCTCCCCCGCAGACGGGGAAGAGGTTAGGGTCTTCCCCCGGAGACGGCCCCCTCTCAGTCTCCCCCGCAGACGGGGGAGAGGTTAGGGTCTTCCCCCGGAGACGGCCCCTTCTCAGTCTCCCCCGCAGACGGGGAAGAGGTTAGGGTCTTCCCCCGGAGACGGCCCCCTCTCAGTCTCCCCCGCAGACGGGGGAGAGGTTAGGGTCTTCCCCCGGAGACGGCCCCTTCTCAGTCTCCCCCGCAGACGGGGGAGAGGTGGGAGTGAGGTGGGGCGGGTCTGAAATCCGCCCTGATGGAGGACGCGAGGTTCCCGCCTGCGCGGGAATGACGGAGCCTGCGCGGGAATGACGGAAGCGATTTGAGGTGACGGTGTGAAGGAGAGCGGGCCGCAAGCCCGGGGGTCAACCCTCGTTCGAGCCGTGTTGCTGACGGCGCTCATACTCGTAGCGGGCGCTGCTCCGGCGCATGCCCACGGACAACACGAGCTCGAGGTCGACCTGTTCCGGGGCGCCAAGGGTCCCTATGAGCTGTGGGTCACCGCCGTGCCCTTGGTCGGCTTCCTCGAAGTCGCGGTGACGTTCGAGCCGGGCGCCCCGGAAGCCGAGCTTGGCTACAGCCCGCGCGTCGTGGTGTCGGCGGCGAGAGAAGGCGCGCGGCTCGGCCCCAAGACCGCGACCCGCGCCTTTCTCGTCACGGCCAACGACTACTCGGCCACCTTCGACCCCGAAGCCGAGGGGCAGTGGGAGATTGTGATCAATATCGATTCCGAGCGCGGCCCCGAGACGCTCACGCTGCCGGTGACGGTCATTTCGGGAAGGGGCTTTCCCTGGACGGCGCTCATCGCCGGGCTGGGGCTGGTCCTGCCCATCGTCTGGCTGGCGTGGGGGGCCGTCCGGCAAAGGGGCCGGGCCAAGCGTCGGAGAACATGAAACCGGAGCATACGCTGAACAGACTACTACCCGCCCTCCTCGCGGTCCTCGTGGTCGCGCTAGGGCTCGCGGCGTGCGGCGGCGGGAGCAAGGAGTCCTTGTCCTTTGAGTTGTCGGTCATGGGCGGAGAGCTAGAGGGCGAGAGCGATACGTTCGTCGTGAAGCAGGGCGACGGCGTGACGCTGAACGTGTCCGCCGACATAGCCGGCGTGTTCCACGTCCACGGCTACGATCTACGGGCCAGGGTGGACGCCAACGGCAACGGGGAGATCACATTCGAGGCCGGCGCCACCGGCAGCTTCGTAATCGCCCTGCACCTGTCGGACGTCGGCGACGGCAGCGGGCATCAAGCAAGCGGCGGAGACCACTCGGACGACGGCGGCGACATCACCATCGCAACACTGGAGGTCCGCCCCCGGTAGGGGGACGATGAGCCGGAGGAGAGCAATCGCGATTGCCGGGCCGCTGCTGCTGTTCGCGGCGGCGCCGGGCACTGCGTACGCCCACGGTTTCGGCGAGCGCTATGATCTCCCCGTCCCGTTGTCGTTCTACGTCATCGGGGCGGGGATAGCGGTCGCCCTGTCGTTCGTCGTAATCGTTCTGTTCGCGCGGGGCGGGACAGGCGGGGACTATCCAAGGGCCAATCTGTTGCGCCGACGGGCGGGCCGCCTGCTCGCGGACGGCCGCTTTCTCTTCGCTGTCAAACTGGCGTCTGTCGTCGTATTCGTTACGTACCTGGTTGCCGGGTTCGCAGGGAGCTCGGACCCGAACCGCAACCTCGTGCCGACTATGACCTGGGTCGTCTTCTGGGTGGGACTCGCTTACGTCAGCGGACTCGTTGGGAACCTGTGGGCGCTGATCAACCCTTGGAAGGTGCTCTTCGGCTGGGCGGAGGCCCTTTGGCAGCGGCTTACCGGCGGGCGCCTGAACCGAGGGGTCGAGTACCCGTCGGAGCTAAGCGCTTGGCCTGCGGTCGCATTGTTCCTCGTCTTCGCGTGGGCCGAGGTGGCGTGGCCCGACTCCGGGAGACCGTCGCGGGTTGCAACGCTCGCGCTGGCCTATACGGGCGTCACCTTCGCGGGGATGTACGTCTACGGCAGGGACACGTGGCTGAAGCACGGAGAGGCGCTTTCCATCGCGATGGCCTTCTTTGCGCGGTTCGCTCCATTGGAGGTCCGGGCGCCCGCGCCCGGCGGGCAGGGGCAGGTGGTGGACGACTACGAGGCTTACTCGATGGCGCCGCCCGCGCAGCGGGAGTGGAACCTGCGGCCGTGGGGGAGCGGCTTGCTGACGGGCGATCGGCTGACGTTCTCGGGCGCGGCGTTCCTGGCGCTGATGCTGTCGACGGTCTCGTTCGACGGCTTTTCAGAGACGCCGCTGTGGGCGTCGTTCCTCGCGGACTCTTTCGGGGCCTTCTCGTGGCTCGGGGTGCACGCGTTCACCGGCATCAGGACCTTCGGTCTGCTGCTGGCGCCGGCGCTGCTGTTCGGAGCCTTCGCTCTGACTGCGCTGCTGATGCGGCGCCTCGGCCGGTCCGAGGAGTCCGTAGGCGACCTCATCGGCCGGTTTGCCGTCTCGCTCGCGCCCATCGCGCTGGCGTACCACGTCGCCCACTTCCTGAGCTTCTTGCTCATCCAGGGACAGCGCATCGTTCCCCTTGCGTCTGACCCGTTGGGCGTGGGGTGGAACCTGTTCGGCACGGCCGGCTACGCCATCGACATCGGAGTCGTGAACGCGCGCTTTGCGTGGGTCGCGGGCGTGGCGGCCATCGTCATCGGGCACATCGCCGCGGTGTACGCCGCTCATGTCATTGCCGGACGGACCTTCGCGAGCCGGGCGCTTGCGCTACGGTCGCAGCTGCCGATGATGGCGCTGATGACGGGCTACACGATGTTGAGCCTGTGGATAGTCGCGCAGCCCATCGTAGCGGACTGACGGGGCCTAGTACTTCGAGGTCAGGCTCGGGACCATCTTCCCCGTAACCAAGTAGACGACCTGCTCGGCGATGTTCGTCGCCCGGTCGCCGATGCGCTCCAAGTCATGGGCCGTCCACAGGAGGTACGTTGCTCGCTCGATGACCTTGGGGTCCTTCAGCATGAGCAACAGCAGCTCGTGGTAGACCTGGTCATAGAGCGCGTCGACCTCGTCGTCGTCCGCGAGGACCTGGTAGGCCAGCTCAGTGTCACGCTTGACCAGCGCGTCGAGGGAGGCGCGGAGCATCGCCGAGGACTTCTCCGCCATGCGGGGGATGTCCACGAGGGGTTTGACGGGCGGCTGATCGCCCATCATCAGGCTGATCTTGCCGATGCCCTCGGCGTAGTCGCCGATGCGCTCCAGCTCCATCGAAATGTGAAGCGTGGTGATGAGCGTGCGCAGGTCAAAGGCGACGGGCTGCTGGCTGGCGATCAGGTCGACGACCCGCTCTTCCAGCTCGGTCCGCTTGCTGTCGATGGCGTCGTCCTCGCGGATGACCTGCCGCGACATGTCCAAGTCGCGGTCCTTGAGCGCCTCGACAGCCTTGGCAATCGCCTTCTCAACCATGCTTCCAAGACCGAGGAGGCTGTCTTGGAGCTGTTGGAGAGAGTGGTCAAACTCGGACCGGGATGATCGCGCGTGAAACATGATGGGTCTCCCCCTTAGCCAAACCTGCCGGTGATGTAGCCCTCGGTCCGCTCGTCCTTGGGGTTGGTAAAGATGTCGTGCGTGGAGCCGACTTCGACGAGATATCCCGCCCGATCCTCGCCCATCGTCATGAACGCGGTCCAGTCGGAGGCGCGCGCCGCCTGCTGCATATTGTGCGTTACGACGATGATTGTATAGTCACGCTTCAATTCGCGCATGAGGTCCTCGATCGCGAGGGTCGAGATGGGGTCGAGGGATGAGGCCGGCTCGTCCATGAGGATGACGTCGGGCTGGACGGCGACGGCGCGAGCGATGCACAGGCGCTGCTGCTGCCCGCCGGAGAGGGTCAAGCCGCTCGCCTTGAGGCGGTCCTTCACTTCGTCCCAGAGGGCGGCCTTGCGGAGGGACCTCTCCACGGCTTCATCCATGTTGCCCCTGAAACCGTTGATGCGGAGTCCAAAGGCGACGTTGTCATAGATGGACTTCGGGAAGGGGTTGGGTTTCTGGAACACCATGCCGACGCGGAGCCGAATCTCCGTGGGGTCGACGCTAGGGTGGTAGATGTCCTCTCCGTTGAAGAGCACCTGGCCTTCTATGCGAGCGCCGGGCACGAGGTCGTTCATGCGGTTGAAGCAGCGCAACAGGGTGCTCTTGCCGGACCCGGAGGGGCCGATGAGAGCGGTCACCGTGTTTCGCTGTACTTCCAGGCTGATGTCCCGCAGCGCCTGGAACGAGCCGTAGTACATATCGAGGTTCGCGACGCTGAGGGTCGTGTTCGTGGCGGTGACGTCCGTTGTAGTTGTCATTCCTCAGACCTCTTCTGCGTGCGGTTGCGGATGTAGATCGCCACGGCGTTCATTGAGAGCAGGACTCCGAGGAGGATGATGATGCCTGCGGCGGCGATGCCCCTGAAGCCCGCTTGGGGCTGGCTGACCCAGTTGTATATCTGGATGGGCATCACGGAGAACTCGTCGAGCGGGTCGGTTGGGATGAACGTGAGGAAGACGAGCGCGCTGATGGCGACCATCGGGGCGGCCTCTCCGATGGCCCGCGACATGGCGAGGATGGTGCCGGTCATTATGCCTGGGGTCGCTTGGGGCAGGACGATGTCCTTCACGGTCTGGAACTTCGTCGCGCCGAGGCCGTACGCCGCCTCACGGTAGGTCGAGGGAACGGAGCGTATCGCCTCTCGGGAGGCGATGATGACAATCGGCATCACGAGCAGCGACATCGTGAGCGCGCCCGCAACCACCGTTCGCCCCATCGATAGGATCTGCACGAAGACCGCGAGGCCGAGCAGTCCGTAGACGATGGACGGCACTCCCGCCAGGTTGGATATGTTGACCTCGATGATGCGAGTTAGCCAGTTCTTGGGCGCGTACTCCTCCAGGTAGACGGCCGCTCCGACGCCCACCGGGATGGTGAACAGAGCGGTCAGCCCCATGATCCATATTGTCCCGAAGATTGCCGACTTCATGCCGGCCTGTTCAGGGAAGCGGGAAGGGTAGTCCGTGATGAAGTGGACGCTGAGCCAAGGGACGCCCTCCCACAGCACGCGCACCAGCAGGGCGGTCAGCCCGGCCAACCCCAGGAAGATGGCGGCGATGAAGATAACGTAGGCGAACGCGCCGATGCGCTTGCGCACCGCGAGGCGCGGGTCCAGCAGAGCGGTGATCTCTGTCTTGGCCATATCAGTACTCCTCACGGAAGCGGCGGACCAGGAAGTGGCCGAGCACGTTCATGCCGAGGGTGAAGGCGAATAGGAGCAGGCCGACCGCGAAGATGGTGTTGTACTCCAGTGAGCCATGCGGGGTTTCTCCGAGCGCGAGCTGCACGATGAACGCCGTCATGGCCTGGATGCTTTCGATCGGGTTGAAGGTGAGGCGAGGAGTAGCGCCGGCGGCGAGCGTCACGAGCATCGTCTCGCCGATGGCCCGGGAGAACGCGAGGATGAAAGAAGCGATGATGCCTGAGAGAGCGGCGGGCACGACGATGCGGAGCGATACTTCCAAGCGTGTCCCGCCGAGGGCGTACGCGGCGTTCCGGAGCGATCTCGGCACCGCGACCATGGCGTCCTCGCTTAGCGAGGAGACCATCGGGATAATCATCAGGCCCATCACCAACCCGGCGCTGAGCGCGTTGAAGACCAGCAAGTCCTCCCGGAAGATGCGTATGGGTATGTTCTGCAGGAGCGGAGTGACGAACGTTAGGGCGAAGTAGCCGTAGACGACGGTGGGGATGCCCGCGAGCACTTCCAAGATCGGCTTGATGGTCCGCCGCATCTTGTCGGGCGCGTACTCGGAGAGGTAGATCGCGATGGCCAACCCCGCGGGGACGGCCACGGCCGCCGCAATGGACGCGACGAGGAGCGTGCCGCTAACCAGCGGCAGGACCCCATAGTGCCGGTTGCCCTCTGCGTCTTTCAGGATGGGCGACCAGGTTGTGCCGAACAGGAAGTCCCAGAGGGCAATCTCGCCGAAGAATCCGAGGGACTGACTCAGCAGGCTCGCCACGATCCCGCCGGTTGTGATGACGGACATGACGGCGCAGGCGAAGAAGAGCCAATGGACGATGCGGCCCTGCAGCGCCCCGCGCTTGCGGTTGCGGTTCAGCTGCACGGCTCTGCGGCGCTGTCCGATTGGTGCTGCGAAGCCATCTCGTGCGGTAGTGTCCATCACTCATCCCCGGCTCGTCTAGTGCTGTCTTCGCTGTAATTGGAGCCGACGGCCACTTGCGCCGGCCGTCGGCTTCATCCTCCTCCCAGGCCTCTGCTCTGTAGTGTTTGCAAGGGGATGACAGAGGGCTGTGGCCAAACCGGGTTTGCCCGGTGGGAGGAAGACCACAGTCCCCCCAGGAAACGCTTCTTCTAGAGACCCGCTGCGGCCTTATTGGCGGAGTAGACGCTTTGGTCGACGGGGACGTAGCCCTCTTCGCCGGTGAGCTGGTAGCCGTTGTCCATGTAGTACTCGACGAATGCGAGGACTTCGGGCTTCTCGATGCTCTTGACGTTGACGTAGATGAAGAGAGGACGTGAGAGTGGGGTGTAGGAGCCGTCCTCGATGGTGGAGGGTTCGGGCACGACGCAGCCGTCGCCGTTGTCGACGCCGATGACCTTGAGGCTGTCCTTGTTCTCTTGGTAGTAGGCGTAGCCGAAGTAGCCGAGGGAGCCGCGGTCGCCGGCGATGCCCCGGACGAGGACGTTGTCGTCGGCGGAGGCGGTGTAGTCGGCTCGGGAGACCTGGGCCTCGCCGTTGACCTCTTCGGTGAAGTAGTCGAACGTTCCGGAGTCGGTGTCGGGTCCGTAGAGGCGCAGGCGCTGGTCGGGGAAGCCTGAGCGAACGTGTTGCCAGTTGTTGATGGTTGAGCCGGGCTTCCAGATTTCGTTGAGCTCGGCGATGGAGAGGCAATCGACGAAGTCGTTGGCGGGGTTGACCATGACGGAGAGGCCATCGGCGCCGACGCGCATCTCGATGAACTCGATGCCGTTGGAGGCGGCGGCTTCGGCCTCGGAGTCCCTGATGGGTCTGGAGGCGTTGGAGACGTCGGTTTCGCCGACGGTGAAGCGTTTGAAGCCACCGCCGGTGCCGGAGACGGCGACGTTGACTTGGACGTTGGGCTGTTCCTTACGGAACTCTTCGGCGACGGCTTGGGTGACGGGGAAGACGGTGGAAGAGCCATCGATCTGGATGGTCCCACCGAGTCCTGTGTCCGGGGCGGGGTCTGAGCACGCCGCGAAGGCCGCGATGAGGACCGCCGCAAAGAGGGCCAAGCCATTCAACCGGAGATATCTACTAGCGATCATCATTCCTCCCGTCCGTTGGTTCACTCCAAACGTTACGGACGCGACGTTAACGCCCGACCGGAGCCTTTATTAATGGACGGTTAAACTTTGTGTTCCCGAGAAAAACGGTGTTCCTGAGAAAACGGGTTCACGAGTCCGAGGGCCATCCGACGACGCGCTGGCCAGCCCCAATCCATCCGCAGGTCGAGCAAAGCCAGGCACTCTCGGCGAACAGCAGGCCATAGCTCAGCATGGAGACCTCCTCGTCGAGCAAGCAGGCTTGTGAGCCGCTGGCCTCGCATTCCCTGGTCTCGCTTAGTCCGAACAAACGCTTGGCCAGCATCGTTCCTACTCGACTGAGCAGAGGGGGGCGCATCGGGCCGATGGGGTTCGTGATATCGGGCGCCTTCAAAAGGACCTCCTTGAGTTCGTTCTCAGGAGGCAGTCTCCGACGCGCGCGGGGAGTTTAGGGTTAGGCGGGCGTTAACGAGGGGTTAGGAGGCGTGCCGGACGGGGGATGGTGAACCAGACCGTGCTCCCGGTTCCCAGCTCGCTCTCGACCCCGATCTCGCCGCCGTGAGACTCGACGATGTGCTTGACGATGGCCAGCCCGAGGCCGGTCCCCTTGCCGTGGCGGGAGCGGTCCGCCTTGTAGAAGCGCTCGAAGAGGTGTGGCAGGTGTTCGGGCGATATGCCGTCGCCGTTGTCGCGGACCTCCACCCGGACTGCGTCGCCGGTGGGGTTCTCGCCGATGGAGATTTCGATGCGGCCTCCCTGAGGCGTGAACTTCAGCGCGTTGTCGAGGAGGTTCGAGACGACCTGCCGCAGCTTTCCCTCGTCGCCGAGGACAGGCCAGTCCGCATGAGCGGAGACCTCGACTTCGATTCCGGACGAACTGGAGCGCGGCTCCAACGTCGAGCGCACTCCCATGGCGATGGCGGCTAGCGAGACGATCTCTTTCCGCAGCTTGGACTGGCCGCTCTCGATGCGGGAGAGCTCCAGTAGGTCGTCTACTATCGCGCTCATACGGTCGACCTCGCGATGCGCGCGTTGGAGGAAGTCGGCGGCGACGGCCTCGTCACTGATGGCGCCCCCTTCGAGCGTCTCCACCATCGCTTTCACGGAGGCCAACGGGCTGCGCAGCTCGTGGGAGACGTTCGCGACGAACTCGCGGCGGGTCGTCTCCAGCTGACGAAGGGTCGTGAGGTCGTGGAGGGTGAGCAAGACCGACGCCTCGGGGGCTCCGGGCGACGATATCAACGGCGTCGCCGTTGCGCTGACGGTCCGCCGCACGCTGGGGAGGTGCAGCTCTGCGCGCTGCTGCGCGTGCTGCCGGCGGCAGACTGTCACCAGGCCCTGCAACTCGTGGTCGCGGAAAGCTGTGCTGAGCCGCTCGCCCGATACGCTCCCGATCCCAAGGAGGTCCTGAGCGGCTGGGTTCGCCAACGAGAGTCTGTTCTCGCCATCGACCACGACCACGCCGTCGGCCATCGTGTCGAGCACGGCCTCGAGCTGACTTCGCTGGTCCGACAGCTGGCTGAAGAGGGCTGCGATGGACCCGGCCATGGCGTCGAACGGGGCTTGGAGCGCGCTGAGCGGCTCGGACGATAGAAGGCCGGGCCTGGCAGCGAAGTCGCCGGACGCCACGCTCGCCATCGCCTCGCCGACGGCCGCAGCCTCAGCCCGCGCCGCTCCGCCGACGCGGTGTGCGGCAATAGCCCTCGTCATCGCGGCTAACGCTCCAATGAGCACGAGCGCGCCAATCAGCGGTTGCGATGCGGCGAAAGCCAGAACAGCCGCTGCGAGTAGGGCGGCGAGCGAGCCGGCGAGGGTCAGGAGCCATCTACGTCCGCCCATGCGCCGGCTCCTTTAGCCCTCGAAGCGGTAGCCGACGCCCCGTATCGTTATGATTCTGGCGGGGGTGGCGGGGTCGGCTTCGACCTTCTCGCGAAGCCACCGGACATGCACGTCGACGGTGCGGACGTCGCCGATGTAGTCGTGCCCCCACAGATGGGAGAGGATCTGGTCTCGGGTGAAGGCGCGTCCGCGATTCTTCATGAAGAGAGCGAGCAGCTCGAACTCGCGCGGCTTGAGCTTGATCTCCTGTCCGTTCAGGGATGCGTGGTGGGCCTCGACGTCGACTTCGAGGGAGCCGGAGCGCAGCGGCTCGCTGAGCCGGCCGAGGGCCGTCTGACGGGGCCGGCGCAGCATTGCCCGCACCCTCGCCATCAACTCCCGCATACTGAACGGTTTGGTGACGTAGTCGTCGGCGCCGAGCTCCAGGCCGACGACTACGTCGATTTCTTCGCCCTTGGCGGTCAGCATCAAGATCGGCATGTCCTTCTCGCGCCGGAGGATACGGCAGACTTCCAGGCCGTCCATCTGAGGGAGCATCACGTCCAGCACGACGAGGTCCGGCGAGGCCGACCTCGCCGTCTCAAGGCCGGTGACGCCATCCTCCGCGGTGAGGACGCTATAGCCCTCGTGCTCGAGGTTGTATTTCAGCGCTTCGAGGAGATTCTCTTCGTCTTCAACGACCAGAACGGAGCGGCTCGTCATTGTGCTGTGCTCCCAGGCCTGACCAGCGTTTAGTAGGGGCCACGCCGCCATTGTATGGCCATACTGTTGCTCGACGCTTAAGGGAATGTTAACAGCCTACTCGCGGACAGCCCACGGACTCCCACCCGCCCAGACCCTTGTCGGGAACCCGCTCCCGTCCGAGACATTCGGCTATTGGACGGCAGGCAGGCGTCGGATAGACTCGTTCATATCAGAAATAGAGGCGGTTTGAGTGACGAATATTATCGAAGCCGAGAATGTGTACAAGACCTACCACGCTGGAGAGATTGAGGTTCACGCCCTACAGGGCATCGGCCTGGAAATCGAAAAGGGCCAGATGGTCGCAATCATGGGCCCGTCCGGGTCGGGCAAGACGACCTTGCTGAACACCTTCTCGGGCATTGACGACGTGACCAGCGGTCAAGTGATCATCGACGGCGCGTCGATCCACGACATGTCCGATAGGGAGCGCACGCAGTACCGCGCGCTGAACATGGGGTTTGTGTTCCAGTCCTACAATCTTCTGCCTGTGCTCACGGGCGCGGAGAACGTCGAGCTGCCGCTGCTGCTCGCGGGCGAGGGTCAGTCGAAGGCCCGCGCCCGCGCTATGGAAGTGCTCGAGATGGTGGAGCTGGCGGACCAGGCAGGCAAGCGCCCCGCAGAGATGTCCGGGGGGCAGCAGCAGCGCGTCACCATCGCGCGCGCCCTCGTGAATGACCCGGCCATCGTCTGGGCGGACGAGCCGACCGGCGCTCTGGACAGCGAGACCGGCGCTCACATCATGGACCTGCTCTGCCAGCTCAATCAAGAACGGGAGCAGACGTTTGTGCTCGTTACGCACGACAACACGGTTGGCTCTCGCGCCGGACGCATCGTGCGAATGCGGGACGGGCACATCGAAAGCGACGAGCTAGTCTCGGCAGACGGCAAGGGAGAGTAGGGCGATGGAGACGCTCTTCGGCATTCCCATAGGCACGCTCACTGCCGCGCTGACCATTGTGTTCCTCGTCACCGGCGCGATAACGGCCTTTTTCGCGCTGCGCAATCTCGTCGTGCTGAAGATGGCGGTGCGAAACATCCCGCGGCGGCGCGCGCAGACAGTTCTCATCGTCGTCGGCTTGATGCTGGCGACGCTCCTCTTCTCCGCGTCGTTCGCTACCGGCGACACGCTTGCCCACTCGATTCGGGTCCAGGCGGTTGGACAGCTCGGCGAGCTGGACGAGTATGTCTCCTCGGAGACGAGGACAGCTTCCGGGGAGCCGGAATACATCCCGCAGGCAACGGCTGACGCCATCCGCGAGGCGCTGGCTAACGCGCCGGTGGATGTCGTCGCGCCCGCCATCTCCCTTGGGGTCCCGGCGGTGTCGCTAGAATCGCAGCGGAACGTGCCGAGGCTTCAGCTGCGGGGTCTCGACCCCGCTCGGACGGGCTTGCTCGGCGGCTATCGCGACACGGACGGAGGAGAGCTGCCGCTGGACGCGCTCGGCGATGGCGAGGTCTACCTGAGCGAGTCGGCTGCCGACGACTTGCGCGCCGGGCTGGGCGACGAGGTCGCGCTCTTCTTCGACGAGACGCCGGTGACGACGCGCGTGGCCGGAGTGTTCGCCAAGGGAGGGACGAATCCGTCTTTTTCTCCTTCGGCGGTGATGCGCCTCAGCGTCTTGCAGGAGACGCTGGGCGAGCAGGGGAAGATTAACTACGTCTACATATCGAACGAAGGAGGCCCCGTTGGGGGAGCGGAGCACACCGACGCCGTGCTGGAGGCCTTCGAAGACGTGCGCGAGGAGCGCATGTTGGGATTCGAAACCCCGAAGAGGGACGCTATCGAGCAGGCCGACTCCGTTGGCGCGGGGTTCGCAAGCGTCTTCCTGCTGTTCGGCACCTTCTCGATCATGGCGGGCATTCTGCTCATCGCGCTGATCTTCGTGATGTTGGCGGCTGAGCGGAAGAAGGAGCTAGGCATCGCGCGAGCGGTGGGCGCGCAGCGCGGGCATATCGTCCGCCTCTTCACCTTCGAGGGCGCGGTCTACTCCCTTGCGGCGGCCGCGGTAGGCAGCCTGCTAGGCATCGCCGTCGGCGCCGTGATGGTGCGCATAATGGCGGCTGCGCTGGGCGAGGTGTTGGAGGACTTCGACATCACGTTCGCGTTCCGGTGGCAGAGCCTGCTTCTCGCGTACACGCTGGGGATGGTGGTCACCTACCTGGTGGTCATCGTCTCGGCGGGCAGGGTGAGCGCGCTCAACATCGTCCGCGCGGTGCGCGACATACCGGAGCCGCCGAGTGAAGGCCACGCCCTGCGCGAGTCGTGGGCGGCAGTGATCCGCTGCTACGCAGATGGCGCGCGGGCGCTGCGGAGCATGCGTCCGCTCCGCGCATTGCGACTGTGGCTCGTCAGCGCCCCGTGCGCCGTCGTCAAATTGGCGTGGGCCCTTTTCCTAGCGGGTTACCTGATGGCGCTCCTCGGTGTGGTGGTGACGAACGCAGGCATCGGGCAGGAGCAGATGGGAGTATTCCTGCTCGGCGTATCCCTCGTCCTCGTGGGGACGCCTCTCGTGCTCAGGCACGTCGGCCTCCTGCCGGAGCCCATCGCTTACACGGTTGCCGGAGTACTGCTCGTAGCACTCTGGATGATTCCGATAGACCCGGAGGCGCTCGGTCTGCCGAGGTTGGATGAGGGAATCGAGCTGTTCATTCTCTCCGGAGTGACCGTTGTGGTCGGCGCAGTTTGGGTGGTGATGTACAACTCGCCGCTTCTCGTGGGCGCGGTGACGGCCCTGGCGGGCAAGGGGCGTTCGCTTTCTCCCATCATTCGCACCGCGACGGCGTATCCGATGGCAAGCCGCTTCCGCACCGGGATGACGCTGGCCATGTTCTCGCTGGTCATCTTCACACTGGCGGTTGTGGGATTCATCAACGCGGCGTTTGCTTCCTCGCTGGACGACACTCGCAAGTTCTCCGGGGGGATCGACATTGCCGCGAGGGTCAGCTTCACCAATCCCATCGACGACTTCGGCGCTCGCCTCGACGAGTCGCCGTCGTTGGACGCGAGCGAATTCGCAGCCATCGGCGGAACGAGCGGTCTGCCCATCCGCATCCGGCAGCTGGACACGGAGCAGGAGCCGGAAGACTGGTTCGTTACGGGCATCGACGAAAGGTACGCGGAAATCGTCACCTATGGGTTCAGTCTGAAGGACGAGCGTTACGCCTCCGACCGCGCTATCTGGCGCGCGCTCGTGGAGCAGCAGGATGTTGTCGTTGTCAATGCGGAGATGGTCCCCGCAGCGTCGGACTTCGACGCCGGAGGGTCGGACCTGGCGTTCCAGCTCGAGGGCTTCCAGCGGGATGGCGGCGAGCTGCCGGAAGTGTACCTGGAGGTGTCTGACGCTGCAGGGGAGCAAGTGGTGGAGCTGCGCGTGATAGGGGTCGTAGCGGACCAGGCATTCTTCGCCCCGACCGTCATCACCGGACTCGGGACTCTGCAGGAGCTCGCGCCGGTGGAGCTGCCGTTCCTGACCTACCAGATTGTGTTGCGCGATCCGGCGCGCGCGGAGGAGGTCGCAGACGCGCTCGAAGATGAGTTCCTCGAACACGGGGTGCAAGCAGAACCGCTCGAGACAACCGTGCGGGAGTTCACCGCCCTGAACCTCGCCTTCAACCGGCTCATCCAGGGCTTCATGGGCTTGGGTCTCGTGGTTGGCATCGCCGCCCTTGGTGTGATTGCAGCGCGCGCCGTCGTGGAACGCCGCGTGCAGATCGGCGTGCTGCGCGCCATCGGCTTCCGTCGCGGCATGGTGCAGCTTTCGTTCCTGATCGAGTCCTCGTTCATCGCGCTGTTGGGCATTGCGCTGGGTCTCGGTCTTGGATTCGGGCTGTCGGCGAGCATCGTCCAGGAGATTGGCGAGACCTTCGACGGGGTGAAGTACACCATCCCATGGGACACGATCATTCTCGTGGTGGTGGTCGCATACGGCGCCTCTCTCCTCACGACGTATCTGCCTGCGCGGCAGGCGTCCAACGTCTATCCGGCGGAAGCGCTCAGGATGGACGAGTAATGGCTTCTCCTCCTCGCAGGGAGACTCCCCGCAGTCTCCTTGCGAGGAGGGAAGCGGCGTAGGCCGCATCCATGGCTAGGAGGCTAGGGGGCATCCTTCCTTCTCGCAGTAGGAGGAAGGTCAGGGGCGGCTCCGGAGTCGGCGTGGGCTAGTAGGGTTCTCTATAGCAGAGGCCGGCTTCCGGCCCCTGACTCCCGCGGTAGGTGTCCACGAACTCGAGAATCTGGTCCGAGTCGAAGCTCTCCAAGGGCAGCACTCGGCCCCAGACTGTCGCCGCGACTTCGTAGGACATATCGGAGTAAGAGCCCGCGACGACGCACTGGGCGCCAGTCGCGCGCACGAGCTGGTTCACCGCGCCTGCAAGCTCAGGATTGCCCGGCTGGTGCCAGATGACCACGCCGCCGTGCTCCATGTTGTGGACCACGCGCTCGGGGACCAACGGCTCGCCCAAGTATCCCCAGCCCTGGTGCGGGACATCGAAATGATGCCCGGAGGTCGGCGGGATGCGCGCGAGAGCGCCGTCGACCTCGACGTCCTGGTGATAGATGTACGGCGGCTCATGGGCGGCGGGCAGCAGCGGCACACTGAACCCTAGTTCCGTTCCGCCGCCCCGCAGCAGGATGAATAGCGCGATCGCGGCCGCTATCACCACCACGCCGACGATGGCGTAGAGCGCGCCCCTCTTCTGCTTGCGCCTCTGGCCGTCGGCCCTGCGCTCTTGCGACGCTCGGGCGCGCCGCGACCCTTCTCTGCGGCGTTGCCGCGCATCGGATGTCATATAGCGGAGTCCTGGAAGTTGTTAGAAGGCGTTCTGGATACGCTCCAGCAGCTCGCCAAGCGTCAGCCAATAATAGACTATGAACGCGCCCGATATGAGGAGCATGACCGCGCTTATTGTTCCCACGTAGGGAAGGACCTTGCGCAGACCGCCGACCATGGCGGTCTTGAAGACGGCCATTCCCACCGTGAGCGCGAGGATTACGAATCCCATGCCCAGCCCGTACAGCAGGAACTGCAGCATCGAGTCGAGGAAGGTGTCGGCTGTGAACGTGCCGCCGATCACCGCCAGGAAGATGGGCAGCGTGCAGCTGAGCGAGGCGGTCCCGTAGCCCAGGCCGAACGTGAAGTAGCCGCGGACGCTGTTGTTATTCGCGTTCCCCACCCGGGCGGAGAGGCGCATGGCGAGGTTGTTATACAGTTTGCCGCCGGAGAGGAGGTACGCTCCCACGACGATCAGGAGGACGCCTATCGTCAGTCCGACCCATGGGAAGAAGTCCACCAGGCCGCGCGCCCCGAGGCCAATCGGGACGCCCACGGCCGCGAACATCAGAACGAACCCTGCCGTCACTGTCGTTCCGACGAGCAACGCGCGCTGGAGCCTTGCCGCCAGGTTCTGGTTTGGGGCCTGCTGATCGCCTAGGTACAGCCCTAGATAGGCGGGGAGCATCGCGAAGCCGCAGGGATTGACCGATGAGACCATGCCCGCGCTGAAGGCGAACCCCAGCGGGAAGATGTCGCCGACCCGGCCGAGGAAGTTTCCGGAGCTTGCAGACGCGGACTCGACGTTCTCGGTCACCAAGCCAAGCTCGGCGCCGGTAATGATGGCGCCCACGACAGCGATTGCGAGCGCGCCGAAGAGCGCCGCAATCGGCCCGAACAGCGTCCAGCGGAGGATTCGGTTCCCGGACATCGCCTCTTGCATCTGGCCTATCTCCTTCCTCAGCCTAGCAGCCCCGCGCATCCGCCCCTCAATCGCGCTGAGCGTAGTCCAGAGGCGTCATCAATGAGATGCGCGTTGCGGCGCGCCGGATGCCAGAGGCGCGCCGCATACGCTTAGACCGGCAGCGTCCGCCAGACGAGGCCCGCGCCGGGGGCGACCGACAGGCGCCAGGACTCGGGAGTGTTCCGTCCAATCAGGCGCTCGACCTCCGGCGTCAACTCCGCGTAAGCGAGCGCTCCGCCCCGAAGCTCCAACACCAGCGTCCGCCGTAGCCCCGCATCGATCTCCCTGACCAGGCTCGCGTTGCCGTCGGGGGCGGGTAGGGCGACCAGATCCCTTGCCCGCGCCCCGGCCGTCACCTGCTCACCCGCCGACAGTCCTTGGGCGGGCGTCTGCATTTCGATTCCCGCCGCGTCGACCGTAGCGACGCCGTCCTGCACGGCGCTGACCGTGCCCTGCAGGATGTTCCGTACGCCCACCAGCTCGCCGACCCTGGGAGACGACGGCCGACCGAACACCTCGTCTCGCGGTCCCGACTGCAAGATCACGCCGTCGTCCAGCACCACGAGCTGTTGTGCAAGCACGTGCGCCTCCGCGAGGTCGTGGGTCACCAGGACCGTGGGGGCTCCGACACGCGATTCCAGCTCCAGTAGCTGCTCGGTCAACGCGGTCCGCGTCGGGGCGTCGAGGGCCGAGAATGGTTCGTCGAGCAATAGGAAGGCGGGGTCGGAGGCGAGCGCGCGCCCCAGCGCGACCCGCTGCCGCTGACCGCCGGACAGCTGTGACGGCCGCCTCGATTCGAGCCCTCCCAGCCCGAGGAGTTCAACGAGCTCCGCCACCCGCGACTGAGCGGACTGCTTGGGGCCCGGGAACCCGTACACCAGATTTCCAGCCACCGTGAGGTGCGGGAACAGCGCGTAGTCTTGGAAAACGAACCCTGCGCGGCGCTTGCGTGGCGGCAGATTGACATTGGCTCCGCTGTCGAAGAGCGGTTCGCCGTCGCTCCATATCCTGCCGTCTGTCGGCCTTGTCAGTCCAGCGATAGTGCGTAAAGTTAGGGTCTTTCCAGAGCCTGACGGCCCAAGAATCGCTGTCGTCGTTCCAGGCTCCACCCGCAGGTCAATCGCCACGCGGAACGCCCCCGCTTGCGTGTTGGCGGCGGCTTCTAACGCCATAGCAAGCCTCTGCCGCGGGCCCCGAGGCCGACCGCCGCCAGCAGTCCGAGAGCTGCAAGGGTCAGCATGGCCGCGAGCGCCTGCGCCTCGCTGGTCTGGCCTGTCTGGACCGCCTCGTAGATGGCGATGGGCATCGTCCGCGTGCGCCCCGGAATGCTGCCGGCGACCATCAGGGTTGCGCCGAACTCGCCGATTGCGCGCGCCAGCGCCAGGGCGACGCCAGCCATCACGGCCCGCCACGCGACGGGAAGCGTCACGGTGAGGAATACGCTCAGCTCCGTTCGTCCCAGAGTCCGCGCGGCGTCCTCTAGGTTGGGGTCCACAGTCTCGAATCCCGCCTGCGCCGTGCGCACGAGAAAGGGCGTGGAGACGAGAAACGCGGCGAGCACGGCGCCGCTCCAACCGAACACGAAGCTGAACCCGAACGCCGAGTCGAGAACCGAGCCGACCGCCGAGTTCTTACCGACAGCCTGGAGCAGGTAGTAGCCCAGCACCGTTGGCGGCAACACCATGGGGACCAGCACGGCGGTCGATAGCGCGTCTCTCAGCCAACTCCGCTTGCGGGAGAGCCACCAGGCGAGCGGCACGCCCAGCAGCACCGCGAACAGCGTGCTCGTGACGCCGATCTGGAGGCTGAGCCGAAGCGCGTCCCAATCCACTTAATCTCGTCCCTCTGCGCCGGCAAGGGGCGCGTAGCCGTAGCGCTTCCAAATCGGGCCTGAAGACGCGTCTTGCAGGAATGCGATGAAGCGTTCGGCCAATTCCTCCTGCTCAGTCGTCGTCATGGAGCCGGCCGTCACCACGAGGGCGGAGCTGGCCTCGGCAGGCAATGCGTCGAGGCGCCGCAACATCTCCGACTGCGACGCGAGAGTCAACGATAGGGGCACGAAACCCACCTCCGTGTTGCCGCTGATCACGAACTGGAGCGCTTGGGCGACGTTTTCCCCGTAGACGACTTTACCCGCGATGCGGTCCCAGACGCCCGCGTTCTCCAAGTATCGCCGCGCCGCTGCCCCGTAGGGAGCAAGGTCGGGATTCGCCAGCGCGATATGCGCGACCCTGTCCCCGGCAACGAGCGCGACAGGGTCAGCGGACGCGCCATCGAGCGTTGTCACTGCGACGAGCTCTCCTCTCGCAAGCTCCGCGAGGCTATTCCTGTCCAGGAAACCGTCGTTCGCGAGGTTGGTCGTGAAACGCCTGTCCGCAGAGATGAATACATCGATGGGCGCTCCCTGACGCACCTGCGCCGCAAGCGTTCCGGAAGCCCCGGCCACGATGGTCACGTCGGACTCGAAGGTCTGGGCCATCTCGTCGACGACCGGGCGCAGGCTGGCGGCGGTCCCGACCGTCAGGGTTGGCCTCTCGGGGCCTGACGCGACGCAAGCGGCCAAGCCTGCGAGCATGACCGCGAGGAGCAGGCGGGGAATCATAGACCTGACAGGCGAGCTTTCCTGGGTGTGGCGCGACAGGGTCTACACCGAGGCAAGGCCGCGCAAGGAGCTCGGTCCGGGGCTCTCATCCCAATCGGTTCATCGGGATAAAGCCTGGGGCAGCCTCTCCGGGCTTAATCATGGGTCCCCCACAAGTCGTTGGCTAGCGCCTGGGCGCACGCCAATCGTAGACGACCGCAGAGCAACAGCCAACCAGAGGCTTTCCCAGCGGAACACAGGAGTGGTAGCAGCAGTTCCTAGGAGCGGTAGTAGCAAATATCTATGCACACCCAGTAGAATGGCAGCAAAATGCTACGCAATTGCTTGACTATTCTCTGCGTTGCTGCTAGATTGCCCCCTGCGGCTAGGGGAGAACGGCCGTAGGGCCGCATCCTGTGAAGGGTGCGGTGGGCTCGGTGAACGGAGGGAGAGATGGCGAAGCTGGGACCGTACTCGTACCCCGACATCAGGTTTGGGGACGCAGTGGAGATTGCAGGGCGCGTGCTCACCAAGTTCAAGGGGACGGTGAGCGTGAAGGGTCTTGCATGGGAGCTGGGGATGGCCGAGGGGAGCGGCACCCTGTTCGCGAAGGTCGCTGCCCTACGAGACTTTGGACTCGTGGAAGGCCGTGGCGAGCTCAGGATCTCGCAGCTGGCGCAGCGGGTCCTCCACCCGGCCAATGCGGAGGAGGGGCAGGAGGCTAGGGCGGAAGCTTTCCAGCGGGTGGAGCTGCTCCGGCAGCTCTACACGCGCTTCGAAGGCGAATCGCCGGACGACATGAGCTTGCTCGTCGGGCTCGAAGAGATATCGCGCGCGCCCCGAGATGAGATCGTCCGGCGAGCCCCACTTATCCAGAAGCATCTGACGGACGCCATCCGCGTGCTCGGCAGGCCAGTCAAGGCAGAGAAAAAAGTAGAATATTCTGTACCAGACCAGATAATTCCTATCGCTCAGCCAGAGCCTATCGCTGCCCCGCCTCCCGCCGAGCCGGACAGCAACGGCCTGCAGCTTGTGGCCGCCGGCCGCCGCCTCTCCGTTCCCTTGACGCCCCAGTACGTCGAGGTGGCGATTACATTGCTGCGGACGTTGCAGGAAGAATTGGCGGCGGAGGCCGGTCTGACCGTTGCGGATGACGAGGATGTCGACATGGACGAGGAGACCGATGTCCACGCGGCTTCCACGTCAGCCGCCGAGATGGAGCTTGGCCCTACTGACCAGCTGCAGATGTAGCTTGGCGCATTTGCTCTCGATGAGCCGGCGCGGTTTCATGCTCGAGGGCTCCATAGAGAGGTGAGGACCGCATGGATTCTCCTAGTGGTGTTGACAGTGCTCGCCCTCGCCTAATGCCGCGGCCCCGGCCGCGCCCGAACCGGCCGCGATCATTGTGACGTAGGGGCGCGTTCAGCGCGCAGCCCTTCACACTGCGCCCGAGAATGGGCGGCGCGACGGGGCCAAAGGTGGTGAAGCCTTGGCCTGAAAGTTATCCGCAGTGGCGGCGACTGCTCCCGCCCAATCAGAAATCTACGAGAACGCAGGTCTCCTTGTTGCGCCTACGCCTCGCCTCCTAGGAACTCCTTGAGCCGGGCGGCGGACGCCGGACTCATTCCCGGCGCCTTCGCAACGTCGGCCGTCGAGGCGGCGCGGATGCCCGCGACGCTCCCGAACCGCTTGATGAGCTCTCGCCGCTTCTTCGGGCCGATGCCCGGGGCCTGATCGAGCTGAGAACGCGTCGCGGCTTTCGAGCGACGCTGCCGGTGGTAGGTGATGGCGAAGCGGTGGGCCTCGTCGCGCACACGCTGGACGAGGTACAGGCCTTGCGACTGCCGCGGCAGGAGGACCGGCTCCGCCATGTGCGGGAGAAACACCTCCTCCTCGCGTTTCGCCAGCGAGCAGAGTGGGACGTCGGTGATCCCGAGCTCCAGGAAGACCTGCTGAACTGCATTGAGGTGCCCCTTACCGCCGTCGATGATGACAAGGGCTGGCACGAACCCGAAAGAGTCTTGCGACTTGCGCCGCTCTCCCAAGGCCGCTGCGTCGTCGGCCAGGGCGCCTGTCTTGGCGAAGCGGCGGGCGCGGTAGCGTTGAGTCGGCGCTTCGGCGCCCTGCCGGGAGCCGGCTTGCTGGTCGCCGACGTCCGAGCGTGGGGCTGCCTCGTTCGAGGCGGCATCGCGCCGGGCCTCGCCGAGCCTGCGGAAGCGCCGCCTCAGCATCTCCTGCATCGAGGCGTAGTCGTCCACACCGTCCACTCCCCTGATCTGGAAACGGCGATAGTGGGCGTTCTTTGGCCGCCCATGCTCGAACACGACCATGCTGCCCACCGAGTTCGAGCCTTGGATGTTGGAGATGTCATAGCACTCGATGCGGTCGGGCAGCTCCGGCAGATTCAGCGCCTCTTGAAGCTCCGCCAAGGCCTGCAGGACCTTGTCGGACTCGTTCAGCCACTTGATGCGGCGCTGCGTCAACGCCTCCAGCGCGTTAGCGGAGGCCATCTCCATCAGCCTGCGCTTCGGGCCGCGCTGCGGACGCGCGATTGCCACGCGACGCCCGCGCTTGCCGCTGAGCCATTCCTCGATCGCCGTGGCGCTCTCCAGGTCGTGCTGGACGAGCAGCGTAGCCGGGACGTCGGTGGACGCCTCGTAGAACTGCTGGACGAAGTGCTCCAACAGCAACGACTCTTCCTCCGCTTCGCCGCCTTCCATCATGAAGTGGTCGCGGTCGATGAGCTTGCCGCGCCGCACCTTGAACAGCTCCACCCAAGCCTCGCCCTTGTCGCAGGCGAGGGCGATAACGTCCGAGTCTTCCTTGCGGTCGGAGACGACTCTCTGGTTCTGCGAAACGGACTCGATTGCGCGGATCTGGTCGCGCAGCACAGCGGCGCGCTCGAATTCCAATCGCTCCGACGCGTCCTCCATCTTCAAGCGGATGCCCTTCTCGACCGCCTCGGAGTCACCTTCGAGGAACTGGAGAACCTCGCCGATGACCTCGCGATATTCGCGCTGGTCGACGGCGCCGATGCACGGCCCGACGCATCGATGGATGTAATACTCCAGACAGGGGCGCTCGTCACTGCCCGTAATCGTCTTGGTGCAGGAGCGGTAGGGGAAGAGTTTCTTTAGCAGGTCCATCGTCTTCCGCACCGAACCGGCGCTTGCGAAGGGCCCGAAGTAGCGCGCGCCGTCGGGCAGCACGCGCCGCGTGAAGTAGACCTGGGGGAACTCTTCCGAGAGGTCAATCTTGATGTAGGGGTAAGTCTTATCGTCCTTGAGACGCGCGTTGTAGAAAGGCTTTTGCTGCTTGATGAGCAAGTTCTCCAGCAGCAGCGCCTCTTGGACCGACTCGGTGACGATGAACTCGAAATCGGCGATGCGCTGGACCATCGCCTGGACCTTCGGCTCCTTGCCGTAGGGCGTTTGAAAGTAGGAGCGGACACGGTTCCGAAGGCTCGCGGCCTTGCCGACGTAGATGACCGCCCCGCTCTCTTCCTTCATCAGGTACACGCCGGGCTTGACCGGCAGCGCCCTCAGGCGGTCGGCAAAGTCCTTCGAGTTGGCCTCTTTGCGGACGCGGGTCGCCATGGCTGTTCCAGTCTATCGCGGAACCTCCTCACCTGAGGAGCGCCGCCAATGCGGACCTCCTCCCCGGCCTCGGGGTGAGGACTAAGAGGGTCTCGTCTGTAGGTGAGGAAAGGGGTGGTCTATGCGCCTAGGTCCGTCGCGAGCTTCAGAACGGCCAGGGTAGCCCCGACAATAGCCGTGATGGAGCTAATCATCGCCAACTCACGTCTCAGGCCGCCGACAGGAACCATCGCCGACGCCTGACGCGCCCGCCTCTGGGAGATGACGGCCGGCGACCGCCTGCGCTCGGCCGTGGCGGCTGCGTGGGCCGGCGCCGCCTCGCTGGGGGTCTCCGCCACGCTGACGGGGGACTCCTTGGGAGCCTCTTGTGTCGCCTCTTCAGGGGCTTCCTCCGGCTGGACCGGCGTCGCGTAGGCGGACTCCGCTATGGACGGTCCCGTCGATCGGGCCTTGCGCCGCGCCCGTTCCCTGGCCTTCGCCTGGCTGGCGGCGGTCCTATTTCCAGCCTTCTTATTCGCCATTTGTCCTCTCTCGCTGGCCAATCAGCCGCGCCGTTTCCACTATGACATCGGCGGTGCGGTCAATGTTCAGCAAATCGGTGTTCAGCACCTGATGGTAATACTGTGGGTCCTCCGGGTCGACCTTGAAGAAGCGCTTGTAGTAGGCGACTCGCGCGCGGTCGTTCTCCAGAACGTGCCGCTCGGCCTCCACTGCGTTCAGGTTCTCCCGCTCCATGATGCGTTTCAGACGCTCCGCGTGAACGGACACCAGTCCCACGTGCAGGGCGTCGGAATCGTCCCGCAGGATGATGTTCGCGCCCCGCCCCGCGATCACCACGTTCCCCGAGGATGCGATTTCCTTGATGACCGCGGACGTGACGTTCAGCAGGTTCTCGTCGGACAGCGATTCGTCGCCCGCGGCCTCCTCGCTCGGGAAGTCACGGTACTCGCGGACGAGGAGAGCGTCGAGCCCGCCGCCGAAGTACGGGTCGGCTCCGCCGCCAGCAAGGGCGGAGCGCTCCAGGACGGTCTTCACAAACCCTGCGACTCGGTCGCCCAGGCGGGGCGGGCGCTCAGTGCGCTCCGCCACTGCCGCGACGGTCGTTCCGATCTTCTTCGCCGCCTCAGCCATTATCATCCGGTCGATGTAGTCGATGCCAAGCTTCTGGGCGACCTGCGCGCCGACCTCTATTGCGCCGCTGCCGATGAGTCCTGTCACCGTGATGACGGGCATTCCGTGCTCCTCCTACCTGCTATCCGTGGTGCGGTCCATGTCACGCAGCATGTCAATCATACGGGCATCTTCGTCGTCGCCCGCCGAGGCGGTGAACCAAGCGTCGAGGATCTCGGTTGCTTCGTCCGGCGAGGTGGCGCGGAGGCTCATGACCAAGACGTTTGCATCGTTCCACCGCCGCGCGCCCTGCGCCGTCTGTGCGTCGCCGCAGAGAGCAGCTCGCACGCCGGGGACCTTGTTGGCCGCTATGCTAACCCCTGTTCCGGTGTAGCAGAAGAGGACTCCCTGGTCGCAATGTCGTTGGGCCACGGCGTCGCCGACCTCGCGACCGACCGCGGGCCATCGGGCGTCGCGCCCCTCGGCGAGCGCGCCAGCCCGCCATACGTCGTGACCGCGCTTGCGGAGCTCGTCGATTACGTGATCGGTGAGGTGGGTCGCCTCGTCGCTTCCAACGGCGATTCTCATCTGTGCTAAGCGCGGGGGTGTGCTCGCTCGAACGTCTCGCGGACTTGCCGGTCTGTGAGGTGCGTGTAGACCTGCGTAGTTGAAATACTAGCATGCCCCAACAGCTCTTGGACATGCCGCAGCGAAGCGCCCCCTCGCAGCAGGTGCGTGGCGAAGCTATGGCGCAACGTATGCGGGGAGAGCCTGCGCCGGATTTCGCCGCGGGCCCCGGCGCGTTTCAAGACCAGCCAGTACCCCTGGCGCGTCATCGCGCCGCCCCGCGCGTTCAGAAAGAGCGCCGTCGTCACCGGACCCCTGCGCTTCGAGTGTGCGAGCAGCTGGGGACGGATGTCCCTTACGTAGGACGCCAGCTGGTGAACGATGCCGGGGTACACCGGCGCGAGACGCTCCTTGGACCCTTTGCCGAGCACCCGTATCCAACCCGAGTCGAGACTCAGCGCCGCAACCGAGAGCCCCTGTGGGCCTACGACCTCCGACACCCGTAATCCGGCGGCGTAGGTCAGCTCGAGCATCACCCGGTCCCTCACGCCCTCGGGGCCGGGCCGGGCGCTCGCCGCCTTGAGCAAGCGCGCCGCCTCTTGCTCCGTCAGCACGTCGGGCAGCGAGCGGGCAGGCCGGCGCGACCGCATGTGCTCCGCCGGGTTGGAGTCGATGACACCCTCTTCCAGGAGGAACCGGAAGAACGAGCGCGAGGCCGCTGTCTTGCGGGCGAGGCTGGTCTCCGAGTAGCCGCGCTTTGCCAGCGTTAGCCGCGCGTTCTCCACGTCGCGCTGGGCGACCGCCGTCCAGCGGATGTCCGAAGGCCCGCGTCCCAGCAGGCGCTGGAGCTGCGTGAGGTCGGCCCTATAGGCCGCAATCGTATTGGCCGAAAGGCCGCGCTCCGCGCGAAGGTGGCTGAGGAACGCCTCGATCTGCTGATCGGCTTCCCGGACTGCTTCTCTGACAGAGGTGGTCATAGTTCGACTATTCTAGGGAGCACGCCTGCGGCTTCGGCATGAGGTTAGCGTGCCGGAAACGTCAGGTTGAGATAGGCCGCAAGGCCGCCCATGACGATTTCGCTCGACCCAAACGCATTCGGCTCCCCCTTGCTGCCGTGGGCGGGGCTGTTCACGATCGCCGGCGCGCTGGCCGGGGGCGGGATGTTGCTGCGGCAGGCCGGCCCGCTGGGCGCGAGCAGGCGGACGTTGTACGGGGCTGTGCTCGCAGCCCTGTTCTGGGGGCTGGTCGGCGCGCGCCTGTTTCACGTTATCGACTACTGGGACTTCTACGAAAGGGCGCCATTCCAGGCCTTTTATTTCTGGAACGGCGGGCTTTCGCTGTGGGGCGGGGCGCTCGTTGGGCTGGCCGCGGGCCTTTGGTGCTCCAGCCGCAGCGGGCTGTCCGCCGCCCGAGTCGCCGACGCCGCTGTCGTCCCTGCCCTGATTGGGCTTGCGATAGGGCGGTGCGGCGATCTGCTGGCGGGCGAGCGCGCCGCGTCCGGCTCATCGCTGCCTTGGTCCGTCGTCTACGCCAACGACGGCGCAGAAGCGTTCGCGGACGGCTCCGGCGTCCATCCCGTTGCGCTGTACGAGATACTCTTGGACCTAGCGATAGCGGCCGCCGTGGCGCGGTGGCGGGGCCTGCTGCCGGAAGGGGCGCTCATGCCGGCGGCGCTGGCAGCGTGGGGGCTCGGGCGCTTCCTGATCGCGTTCGTGCGCCTCGACCCGGCGCACCTTGGCCTACAGCAAACGCAGTGGGTTGGCCTGATCGTGATGGCGGCCGCCGCGCTCTGGGCATGGCGCTCCCGCGACCGGCTGCGCGCCTACGCGGGCAGGTAGCTCGGGAAACCGTAGAGCGCGACGCAATTGTCGTGCACGATCTTCCGCATGTCCTCTTGCGCCTCGGGACCGGCGAAATCGCGCTCGATGAACTCCCGGGACTTGGGCCACGTCGACGCAGCATGAGGATAGTCCGACGACCACATCACGCGGTCGACGCCGATGTCTCCCCGGTACTGGATTCCCACCTCGTCGTCGATGTAGGTGACGTACACCTGGCGGGCGAAGTACTCGGTCGGCTTCATGCTGAGAGGCGTCGAGAAGCCGCCGCGCCTGCTCGACCCACGCCCCACCGTGCCGTCCACCCGGCCGAGCCAGAAGGGGACCCAGCCGACGCCGAACTCCGCGGAGATTACGTTGAGGGTGGGGAACCGCTCCAGCACCCCGGAGGCGATGATGACCGCAAGCGATTTCTGCACCTCGTGCGCCGCGATGATTGGCCGAAGAACGCGGTTCTCCCGCCCGAACTCGTACTTTGGCCGCTCCATGCCCGTCGGGGGATGGAGGCTGAGGGGCATCCCCAGTTCCTCCGCCCGGTTCCAGAAGACGTCGTACATGTCCAAGTGGTACGGCTGGTCCTCGGGTGGGGAGGCCCAGATCATGGCGCCGCTGAGGCCCATCTTGGCGCAGCGATCGAGCTCCTCCGCGCCGAGCTTGGGGTCGTACAGCGAAATCAGCGCCAGCCCCTTCAGCCGGTCCGGCGCGTAGCTGCAGTATTCAGCCAGCC
The DNA here is from genome assembly GCA_965219425.1 of Dehalococcoidia bacterium. Taxonomy (GTDB): domain Bacteria; phylum Chloroflexota; class Dehalococcoidia; order Lucifugimonadales; family Australimonadaceae; genus S5-327. Next base: position 940,728 of record OZ244741.1, on the reverse strand, counting down.
AGTCGTTGTAGACGCGGAAGCACTCGCGTTGCAGGGCCGGGTCTTGCAGCCAGAAGAGCCGGAAGCCAAGGGTCGTATAGAGGACTTCGGCGGCCACGCCGTCGACGGCCATGTCCTTCAGCCGCTCCACCGGGTCCCACCCGCCCGGCCGGGCGTCCGCGTACCCGCCCGTCTTCATGAACTCGACCTTCTCCTCCTCGGTACGGCTCTGGCCTGCGGCCACCCCGACGGCGAGATCGTGGGGCTGGTAGCCCTCATAGACCCACCACGCTCCCGGGACGCCGTTGTACTCGTCCTCGACGTGCGGAGCGCGATCCCGGAACTGCGCGTCCATTCGCGTTGTCCACAGGTCCAACGGTTCGCTCATATGTGAGTCCGACGATATGTACCACGCGTCTGTCATCGGTTATTCCTCCGTGCGCCAGTACGCGCACTATCCTCCAGGCCGGGTGAGCCGTCAATCTTGCTAGTCTGGACTGCGCATGCGCTGGCGCGTTCCGCTTTCAGCCGCTACGGTATGCGCCCCCGCGGATGATCGAGCCAAGACCCATGAGTGAAGATCCCCAGTTAGCCGAGCAACCGCAAGCTCAGGACCGGATGCTCATGCTGGGCATGCACCGGCGGCAGTTCATGCTGAAGGCCGCCGCCCTCGGACTGACCGCGACCGCCGCGCCGGCCTTCCTCTCCGCGTGCGCGCAGCTCGACGCGACCGCCACCGTCCCACCGCCTACGCCCACAGACGCTCCTTTTCCATCGCCGACCCCCTTTCGCGGGGCGGCCGTCACGCCGGTCGCGCCAACTCCGACCGCCACGCTAGCGCCCACGGCAACGCCGGTCGCGCCAACGCCAACCGCCACTCCTGCGCCGACGCCGACATTTACGCCGGTCCCAAGACCGTCCCCCACGGCGACGCCGGTCCCGCCCCAGCTGGCGAGCGAGGACGCTCGCGTTAGCCATTTGCTATGGCGCGCCGGGTTCGGCGGGTCACGGGCGGAGCTGGCCCGTTTCCGCGACATGGGACTGCAGGCCACTATCGACCATCTCGTGGACTTCGAGTCCGTCGACGACTCGTCGCTCGAAGCGCGTCTGGCAGAGCAGGAGCTCGATCTCGAGGGCAAGCTCAATCACCTCCAGCGCTGGTGGCTCCAGCGCATGGCGTACACAGAGCGTCCTCTGCAAGAGAAGATTGCGCTCTTTTGGCACGGCATCCTGACCAGCTCCTTCAAGAAGACCGGCGACGGGCCGCAGACGCTGCAACAGAACCAGCTCTTCCGTACGCAGGGCATGGGCCGGTACAGCGACATGCTGAAGGCCGTCTCGCGCGACCCGGCGATGATGATCTATCTCGACAGCCGCTCCAACAAGAAGGCGGCCCCCAACGAGAACTACTCCCGCGAGCTCATGGAGCTCTTCAGCCTTGGCATCGGGCGCTACTCCGAGGACGACGTCCGCGAGTCGGCGAGGGCCTTCACCGGCTGGCAGCTGAAGCGCAAGACCGAGTTCTTCTTCAACGAGCGTCAGCACGACTTCGGCGATAAGACCTTCCTCGGGCAAACCGGCGATTTCGACGGCGACGACATCGTGGACATCATCATGGCCAAGCCCGAGGCCGCCGAGTACATTGGCGCCCGGCTGTGGCGGTTCTTCGCGTACGACGACCCCGAGCCTGAGGTCATCGCGCGCCTCAGCGCAATCTTCAGGTCGAACCACACCGAGATCCGCGCTGTTGTCCGTGCAATCTTCGAGTCGGACGAGTTCTACTCCGACCGCGCCGCCGCCGCACTGGTGAAGGCGCCAGTCGAGGTCGCGGCCGGCGCCGTGCGGGCCCTCGAGATCGATACTGACTTCGCTCCGCTCGACCGCATCATCGAGAACATGGGCCAGATACTTTTCGTTCCGCCCAACGTGGCGGGCTGGGAGGGCGGCGCCGCGTGGATAAACAGCTCGACCCTCCTCCAACGCGTGAATCTCTCCAACGCCATCGCGACCGGCCGCCGCAACCGGTTGCGGTTCGAGCCCACGCGGCTCGTGAGCGAGGACGGCGCCGACGGCGCGGAGGCCGTCGTCACGTTCTTCGGCGACCTGCTGCTCGGTGGGCGGCTGCGTCCGACTGAGCAGCGCCTCCTCGTCTCCTTCTTGGAGGCTCTGGACGACCGGCCGCTCGACGAGAGGCTCCGGAGCGTTGTTTACCTGATGCTCGCGTCGCCGGACTTCCAGCTGGCATGAGGAGCTCGGGATGCTGATCAGCCGCAGACAATTCCTCAAGGGAAGCATCGTCGTCGTGCCGGCGGCCGCGGTGATGCCCGCCGTCTTCAGCCGCGCAGTCGCCGCATCAGTACATGAGCAGCCGTCCTCCGCCGCGCCGATGGGCAATCGCACCCTCGTCGTCGTTCAGATGGCGGGCGGCAACGACGGACTGAACACGATCGTTCCGGTCAATGACCCCGCGTACTACGACCTGCGGGACGCTCTGGCGATCCAACCCGGAGACGTGCTTCCCATCGACGGCGAGGCGGGTTTTCACCCAAGCCTCGGCTCGTTCAAGGAGCTGTGGGACGAGGGAGCGCTCGCCATCGTCGAGGGCGTCGGCTATCCGGACCCGAGTTTCTCGCACTTCGCCGCGATGGACATCTGGCAGACCGCCAACTCCGGCGGGCGCGGCTTCGAGGGCTGGCTCGGACGCTACCTCGAAGGAATCGCGACTGAGCAGGCGGACCCGATGCACTCCCTCGTCGTGGGCTCCCGCATGCCGCGCGCGCTCTTCACGCGGGAGGTGAACGTGCCGCTCGTTGAGAGCGTGGACGCCTACCAGCTGCAGGCCGACCCGCAGAATGCCGAGAGCCAGCTGGCCCGCACCGGCGCGCTGCTCCGGCTGTACGCCTCCTCCCCGGACGCCACGCGCTTCGGCGCGCTCCTCGACAACACGTTGCAGTCCGCGGTCCGCAGCTCGGAGGCCGTGCGGCAGGCGCACGAGCGCTACGTCCCCGCCGTTGATTACGGCGAGGCGCGGCTTTCGCAAGCGCTGCGCGTCATCGCCGAGGCTATCGACGCAGACCTTGGCGTGCGGGTAGGGCACGTTCGGATTGGCGGGTTCGACACTCATGCTTCCCAGGCGCCGGAGCACGGCCCGCTGCTCGCCGCAACGGCCGACGCCATCCGGCTCTTCTACCGTGATCTCCAGGCCCACGGACACGCCCAAGACGTCCTCATCATGACCTGGTCCGAGTTCGGAAGGCGCGCCACCGGCAACGCCAGCGGAGGCACCGACCACGGCACCGCCGGGCCGATGTTCCTTGCGGGCGCGCCGGTTGCGGGCGGGTTCTACGGCGAGCGCCCAATCCTGCAGGACCTGGTGAAGGACAACCTCCGGTTCACGACCGACTTCCGCCAGGTCTACGGGTCGGTGCTGGAGGACTGGCTGGGCGCGCCCGCCGATATCGTTCTCGGCGAGCGGTTCGAGCGCCTGCCGCTCTTCAAAGCGGACGCTGTCTCTTCGTAAGAGGGGTTAGAGCGCCAGGCGCGGCTGGGCCGTCGGCGCGTAGTCTTGGAGGGTGAGGCGCACTCGCTGCTGTCCGTTCCAATGGTCGACTTCTATCGTGTAGACGATGTCGACGTGCTTGGTCCCGTCGAGCCAGTTCTGCCTGAACGCCACGATATCCCAGAGCGCTTCCCCTGAGCGAGCGGTCAGCCTGAAGTGCTTGCCGTCGGCCCCCATCGTCGACGCTCTCACGACCTCGACGCCCCGGGCCATGAAGATGGGAGCCGGATTACCCACGCCGTGCGGTTCGAGCCGGCGCAGCGCCTGAAACGTGCGCCCCATCAGCTCGCCCGGCTGCGCCTCCGCGTCCACGACGCCCTCACTGAGGGGTCGAGCCTCTCCAAGCTGTTCGGCTGCGATGCTCGTGAGCCGCTCGTTGAGCTCAGGCAGCACGTCCGCGCCGCAGGCAAAGCCCGCCGCTTGGGCGTGACCGCCGTAGCGGGTGAGCAGGTCGTCGCACCGGGTGAGCGCGTCGGCCCAATGGAATCCGGGCGCGCTCCTGCAGCTCGCCATCACGCGGTCGCCGTCCATCCCGTACACCGCCGCAGGCGCGCCGAACTGCTCGGCGAGCTTGCCCGCCGCGAGCCCCACGACGCCTGGGTTGAAGTCGGCCTCGCCCACCAGGATGAGCGGCGGGACGGACGCCGGCACCAGCGCCACAGCCCGCTCAACGGTCTCTTCCGTAAGCGCCTGCCGCTGCGAGTTGTAGGAGTCGAGCTCTCGCACGAGCTCGGCGGCGCGGGCCTCGTCGTCCGTCAGCAGCAGCTCCAGCGCCGAGTCGGCATGGTCGAGACGGCCCGCGGCGTTGATGCGCGGGCCTATGGCGAAGCCGATGGTCTCCGCGCTGACGTGCTGGGGATCGACCCGCGCCGCGTCCAGCAGGGCGCGCAGTCCCGCCGAGCCGGTGCGCTGAAGGTCGAGGATTCCCCGGTGGACGATGTATCGGTTCTCCCCGAAGAGCGGCGCCATGTCCGTGATCGTGCCTATCGCCGCAAGCTCCATGAGGTCCTTGCCCCACGCGTCGCCGAAACGGGGCTGAAGGAGGGCCTGCGCGAGTTTGAGCGTCATGCCGACGCCGGTCAGGTGGTCGAAGGCGTAGCCGGAGTGCGGCGCGTGGGGGTTGATGATTGCCGACGCACCGGGCAGGCGGGCCGCCGTCAGGTGGTGGTCCGTGATGACGGCGTCTATGCCCAACGAGCAGGCGTACGCGACCTCTTCGATGTCGGTGACTCCGCAGTCCACCGTCACGATCAGGCTCGCGCCTCTTTCGCGCAGGCGGTCGATCGCGCCGTGGTTGAGGCCGTGGCCCTCGCTGACCCGGTGGGGGATGTAGTGGAGGACGTTTAGCCCATACCGCCGGAGCGCCTTCACGAGCAACGCCGTCCCCGTCACGCCATCGGCGTCGAAGTCGCCGTACACCGCGACTGTCTCGCCGTTGTCGCGGGCCAATTCGAGGCGCCGGACGGCCTTCTCGATGTCCGGCAGCGTCCCTGGGTCCTCGAAGAGCGAGTCGGCTACGTCGAGGAACTCGCGCGCCTCCTCCGCGCCGCGAACGCCGCGCCGCCAGAGAAGGTGACCGACGACGTAGGGGAGCTGGCCGAGGGGCGAGGGGTCGGTGGGGTCGGCGACGCGCCAGGGGCGCCGCTGGCCGATGAGGGTTGGCTGGGTGTCGGTGGTCATTCGTCGGCGCCTATCCTGTCAGGCGCGGCGCCGAATGAACAAGAGGAGAAGCGGCGAGTTCCGCCGGACATTACCCCCAGCCCCTTGCGCCTCTCCGCCGTCTGCGGGGGAGACTCAGAGGGGGCCGACTGCCATGGAGCGCCCTACTGCGCCCGCCTGAAGATGAGCGATGCGTTGTGTCCGCCGAATCCGAGGTTGTTGCTCATCGCCGCCTTCACCACTCCCTTCTGAGCGTGGTGCGCGGTGTAGTCGAGGTCGCAGTCCGGGTCGGGGTTCTCCAGATTGATGGTCGGCGGAATCGCGCTCTCCGAGACCGCTAGGGCCGCGATTGCCGCCTCGACTCCCCCGGCCGCTCCCAGTAGGTGGCCGGTCATCGACTTCGTCGAGCTGATCTTTATCTTGTACGCCTCATCGCCGAAAACGGCCTTCATCGCCTCCGTTTCGAGGCGGTCGTTCATCGGCGTGCTCGTGCCGTGGGCGTTCACGTAGCTGACGTCGACCGGCGCCATCTCGGCCTCGGCCAGCGCCTTCTTCATCGCCCGCGCCGCTCCCTCGCCCCCGGGCGGCGGCTGCGTGACGTGGTAGGCGTCCGAGGACGCGCCATAGCCCGCCAGCTCAGCGATGGGCGTGACGCCCCGGCGGACCACGCTCTCCTCGCTCTCGATGACCAGCACGCCCGCACCTTCCCCCATCACGAAACCGTCGCGCCCAGCATCGAAGGGCCGGCTCGCCGCCTGGGGGGCGTCGTTGCGCTTGGAGAGGGCCATACACGCGTTGAACCCCGCAACCGCGATGGGGCAGATGGGGGCCTCCGTGCCGCCGGCGATGGCGATGTCAATCTCGCCGCGCCGGATCATCTCCGACGCGATGCCGATGCCGTCCGCGCCGCTGGAACAAGCCGTGACGGTGCAGTAGTTCGGCCCTTTCGCGCCATAGATGATGGACACCTGGCCCGGCGCCATGTCCGCGAGCATCATCGGCACGAGGAACGGGTTCACCCGGTCGGGGCCCTTCTCCTTCAGCACTTCCCATTGCTCGGACAGGGTGATGATTCCGCCGATGCCGCTGCCGATGACGGAGCCGACGCGTGTCGCATCGACGCTCCCGTCGTGCAGGTCGAGCTGCGCCTGATCGAGCGCCTGCGCCGTCGCCGCCACGGCGAACTGGGCGAACCGGTCTAGGCGGCGCGCTTGCTTGCGGTCCACGTATAGGGTCGGGTCGAAGCCGCGCGCCTCGCCTGCGATCGTGGTTTCGAAACCCTCGGCGTCAAACGCTCCGATGGAGTCGATGCCCGACTTGCCCTTCAGCAGAGCCTTCCAGGTCGATTTCGTGTCGAGTCCTAAGGGCGTGACTGTTCCTATACCGGTGACGTAGACCTTCAATAGGGCCTCCTCAAAGAGCGCTCTCGTCGCGAGTGAGCGCGCGTCGATTCTAGGCGGGGTCAGCGACAGCCACAAGTTCGGCGCAGACCTCGGCGGGAGGCGCTGCTCACGCCAGCAGCTCCTCCTCGTATTCGACCCGGCGCATCAGCGCGTTGACGTTTCGCGCCGTATGGATGAACCCGATGTGGCTGAACGCCTGGGGGAAGTTGCCGAGCGCCTCGCCCGTCTTGGGATCGTGCATCTCGGCGAACAAGCCAAGGTGGTTGGCCGTTTTCGACACCGTCTCGAAGTACGCCAGCGCCTCCTCCTTCTCTCCTATCGTGAGGAGGGCGCCGATCAGCCAGAAGGTGAGGATGTAGAAAGCGCCTTCCTCGCCCCCGAGGCCGTCGTCGGTCTCTTCGACCCGGTACCTCCGCACGAACGGCCCGTCGGCCAGCTCCTCCTGGATGCGGCGGACGGTCGAGCGCAGGCGCGGGTCGTCGTAGGACAGAAAGCCGAGGAATGGGATCAGCAGCGCGCTGGCGTCGACCGCCTCCGAGTCGTAGGCCTGGACGAAGCACTGCTTGGTCTCCGACCAGCCACGCGCGAATATCTCATCGCGAAGGAGGTCTCGTTCAGCGCTCCAGTGCTCGATGTCGCCGTCGAACCCGTGGCCCTCGGCGAGCTTTACGGCCCGGTCCAGCGCGACCCAGCACATAACCTTCGAGTACACGAAATGCTGCTCCGGCCCGCGCACCTCCCAAATGCCCCGGTCCGGCAGGCGCCATGAGCCCGCGGCTAGGTTGGCCATGCGGGCGAGGAGTCCCCACGCGTTGTCCGACAGGTTGCCTGTGTATCGGTGGAAGACCGAGAGGGTCAGCGCCACCTCTCCGAACACGTCCAGCTGCCTATGGAAAGCGGCGTCGTTCCCGATCCGCACCGGGGCCGACCCTCGGTACCCCTCCAGATGGTCCAGCACCGTCTCAGTCAGCACGCTTTCCGGAGCGATGCCGTAGAGGATCTGCATCGAATCGAGCCCGAGCTGGCATTCGTGGACGGTCCATTCCAGATACGCCTGCCCGTCGTGCGAGTCCCCGATGCGCTGTAGGATGCCCAGCGTCCAAGCGCTGTCCCGCAGCCACGAGAAGCGGTAGTCCCAATTCCTCTCGCCTCCCAGCGCTTCGGGCAGCGAGGTCGTTGGCGCGGCCACGACGGCGCCGGTTGGGTCGTAGATGAGCAGCCGCAGCGTTAGGTACGATCGGACCACCTCGTCCCGAAGATAGCCGTCGTAATGCAGCTTGGTGACGCTCGCCCGGTCCCGGCGGACGGCGCGGATCATCTTGTTTCGGCAGTCCATCGTGCCGATGGAGGGGAGCCGGCGCAGGTTGTGGACGATAGCGATGTGCACGGTGTCGCCTTCGCTCACCGTGAACTCGGCGACCGCTCGCTGGCCTCCGTCCTCCGCGTCCACGATTTCGAATGGGAGGTTCGCGCTCAGCCCAAGGCGGCCGGTCTCGTGCTCGGCAATCACGCCGGAGCGGACGCGCGTGAGCCTCGTCTCGCCCCGCGCGTAGTCGAGCCGGGGCTGGAACGACAGACGCACCGCCGGCGAGCCCGACAGGCACATCACGATGCGGATGATCTCGTGGGGCGCTTCCGGGTCGCGGGCCGAGGGGTGGGTCATGAAGTCGGACACCTGCACGACGCCCGCCTCGCTTTCATACGTCGTTTCGAGGATGGTCGTATCAGGCACGTACCGCTGCGAGACCGAGCGCGCGCCGTCCACCACGATGGAGCACCGGCCGCCTTTGGAGTCGTCGAGCAGGGCCGCGAACACGCTCGGCGAGTCGAAACGCGGGAAACACGCCCAGTCGATAGACCCCTCGCGGCTGACCAGCGCGCACGAGTTCATATCGCCGATAAGTCCGTAGTCGTGGATAGGGAGGTATGGCACGAGTCTCGTCCCCTGCGGCTGGGGCCGGGCGACTAATCGAGCGAGACGGGCCGGAGGTAGAGCCGTCCCCCCCGGTCCTGGAGGTAGCCGGCCTTCTCTTTCACGCCGTGGCTGAAGACGAGCAGCCATCCCCCTTGCACGGCCTCGCGAAGGATCTGGCGCTTCACGAGCAGCGTTTCCTCGGGTTGGCGGTCGCTCGCTGCGATGCACGCGAGTTGAAGGTGGTAGGGCGTCGGCACGAGGTCGCCGAGGAATGCAACGCGCTCTCCGCCGTGGGCGACGATGACGATCTGATGGCCTTGGTACGGCCCGCTCGCCCTACGCACCTGGAGACCGGGCACGATGGTCGCCTCGCCATCGACGAGTTCTAGCTTGTCCTTGTTCCGCAGCGGCAGGAAGTCGTCGCAAACGAAGCCGTTGACGCCCCGCTCGGTGGGCGAGACCGCCTCCTCCAGCGCCTCGCGCTGGACGAAGTACGACGCTTTGGGGAACGTGGGCACGAGCTCGCCCCGCCGGTTCACCCGCGTGCACCCCCCGGTGTGCTCGAAGTGCAGACTCGTCAGCACGACGCCGTTGATGTCTTGCGGCGAAAGGCCGTGATTCCGCAGCTCGGAGAGGAGCTGGCTCGTCGAAAGGCCGTGGGCCTCTTTCTCGTCGATCGAGTGCTTCACGCCGACTCCGGTGTCGATCAGGTAGTTCTGCTCGCCGATGCGGACGAGCAGGCAGTTCAGCCCCAGCTTGACGCGGTTGCGTCGATCGGCGGCCATCCAGTCCTGCCACCGGCTCTTGGGCTCCTGTCCGAATAGAACGCCGCCATCGATTCTGATGGCGCCATCCGAGACAAGATGGAGTTCCGTTCTACCGCTCATGGCAGAACCTCAGTAAAGGATTCAACAAGCTATCCGTATAGGTCGCGAGGTCGCGCCTATCGCCTGTATGCCTGTAGTCTGTGTCCGCGCGATGTTGCCGCCTCCCGCGTCTTCGTCCCCACCGGCTAGACATACCAGCGCCATATCCCGATGCTCTGGGGCCCGGGGGCGAGAATCGGGCTGGCCGCCGAACCGGACTCTAAGAGCGCCTCGGCGCAGTGTCAATGCCGTCCGGAGGGAGGCGGAGACTCTCGAAATGCGAAGTGCATCGCTACTTTGGCGGAAGCCGCAATAGATACGCAACCCATCGCGCCAGTCTAGCGCGATGCCGTAAGGTTTTCGTCTGAGGTGAAATATGACGCGAGTTTTGGGACTGGACCACATCGTTCTCAAGTCGCCGGACGTCGAGCGCTCGCTCGCTTTCTATCAGGGCGTGCTCGGACTCGCCGGAGACCGGGTCGAGGAGTGGCGGAAAGGGGAGGTGCGCTTCCCATCGGTCCGCCTGACGGGAGAGACGATTATCGACATTTTCCCATCCGACGCGCCGACGGCGGACCCGGGGGGCCAACAGCTCGATCACTACTGCCTGGTGCTTGAGCCCGGCTCGCTAGACGAGACTCTGGCCAAGGCTGAGTCCTTCGGCCTATCTCCGGGGCCGAAGCAGTCGCGTTGGGGCGCGCAGGGCAGGGGAGAGTCGTCGTACCTCGTAGGCCCCGAGGGGGTAACCATCGAGCTCCGGCACTACCCGGCCTAGACGCCCCCGAGTCGAACTGAGCAAAGGCCGCCGATGGGCTACGGGTAGGAAACCAGCCCCTCAATGACGTGGATGGGCTCGCGGTAGTGGACGACTCGCGGGTCCTCGACCGTCTCGGCGAGCGACGCGCCCGGGGGCACCATCGGGTACACGTTCTCCTCGGGCGAGACATGGAAGTCAATCAGGTACGGGCCGGGGTGCTGGGCGGCCGTCGCAAGCGCCATACCCACGTCGTGCTTGTCCGTCACCTTGCAGGCGGCGATCCCATAGGCCTCTGCGAGCTTCACATAGTCCGGGCTGCTCATCGCCACCGACTTGTAGTGATGGTCGTAGAAGAGCTCCTGCCACTGGCGCACCATGCCCAGATAGCCGTTGTTCATGATGCAGAGCTTCACCGGCAGGTGCTCCTGCGAGATGGTCGCAAGCTCTTGGAGCGTCATCTGGAAGCCGCCATCGCCGCAGATGCCCCACACCGTGGAGCCCGGCCGCGCGACCTGTGCTCCGATGACGGCGGGCGTTTCGAATCCCATCACTCCCAGCCCGCCCGACGATACGAACGAGTTGACGGTCGGCATGAACATGAACTGGGCGGCCCACATCTGGTGCTGGCCCACGCCCGTCACGACCACCGGATTGTCGCTGTGCTCGACGATCTTGTTCAGCTCCCGCAGCACGTACTGGGGCGTGACGACGTCGACGTCCGGGATGTCGATGCTGGGATGGCCGTGCTCGAGGTCTCGCAGACGGTCGAACCATATGGTGCGGGCGTCGCGCTGCACCAAGGGGAGGAGCGCGTTCAGCGTCAGCTTCACGTCGCCGGTTAGGCCGACGGCGGCGCGCACGTTCTTGTCGATCTGCGACTGCTCGATGTCGAGGTGAATGATGTCGGCGTTCGGGCCGAAAGTGCCCGGCCTGCCAATCACCCGGTCGTCGAATCGCATGCCTATGCCGAAGATAAGGTCCGCCTCGGTCGTTGCGATGTTGCTCCAGTACATTCCGTGCATGCCCAGCATCCCGTAGCCTAGCTCGTGGTGGCGCGGGAACGCGGACGTGCCGTGGAGCGTGTTGAGCACGGGCGCGTTCAACTTCTCTGCGAACGTCTGCAGCTCGTCCCATGCGGATGAGGCATGGACTCCGCGCCCCGCAATCAGCAGGGGACGCTCGGACTCATTGATGAGGCGGGCCGCTTCGCGAAGGAGCTCCTCGCTGGCGGGCCGGCGAGGCTTGGCCTCGTAGCCGCTAGCGCGGTATTCGAAATCGAAGGACTCCGCTTGCACGTCCTTGGGCAGGTCGACCAGCACGGGGCCCGGTCGGCCCTCCTGAGCGACTTGAAATGCCTCTTGGATGATTGGGCCGATGTCCTCCGGTCTCATCACCAGGAACGCCTTCTTCACCGCCGGGGTGGCCATGCCGACCGTGTCGCACTCCTGGAAGGCTTCGGTGCCCATGAAGGGGCGCGCGACCTGTCCGGTGATGGCGACGATGGGCGTCGAGTCCATCTTCGCGGCGGTCAAGCCTGTCATTAGGTTTGTCGCGCCCGGTCCGGACGTCGCGACGCAGACGCCGACACGTCCCGTCAAACGCGCGTAGGCCTCGGCTGCGTGGGCCGCCGCCTGCTCGTGCCGCACCAAGACGTGCCGGAGCTGTGGGTAGTGCCAGAGCGCGTCATAGAAGGGCAGAATGGCCCCGCCGGGGTGGCCAAAAATGACCGCGACGCCTTCCCTGAGGAGGGATTCGCAAACCGCCTTGGCGCCGATCGTACGCATGCTGTTTGTCCTATCGTGGCCGCTGTCCGATGGCTAGCAAAAACAAGCCCGTCCTTTGGGGGAACGGGCTGTGGAGATTGGCCGGGCCTGACGAGCCCGTTTAGCAGGCCACGGCCTACTTAATCGTACCCATCGCGCGCGAGGAGTGTCAACGCGGCTGGCATGCGTCGATGAGGCGGCTAAAGCGCAGCGACTGGTGGCTAAAACGCCGTAAGATTGGCCAATGCCACGCGAAATACATGCAATGACCAACGAATTCTGGTAATATATAGGCGCGAGGTGGATGGACAGCCAGGAGGTGCGTCATGAAGACGAGGCTGTTCCTGATACTGGGAGCGTTGGTTGGGTGCGCCGGGAGCGTCGTTGCGTGCGGCGAGGAGGCGCCGCCGCCTTCCACGGTCGCGATTGAACTGGACGAGTACACTGTGTCGGCGACCTCGTACAAGGCGACTGCTGGCCATGTGACGTTCACGGTCCGCAATGTTGGGGTACTAGAGCACGAGCTGATGGTGCTGCGTACAGACGTGGCAGTGGATGGTTTCCCCATTTCGGATGGCGAAGCGGACTTGGAGAGGGTGGGCCACGTGGCAGGCTGGATTATGCCTGATATGCACGGTGACGACGCCGACGCCATGGGCGGTGAAATGGGCGAAATGCACGAAGGCGCTGAAGGCATGGAGGCCGAAGGCATGGCGCATGAAGGCCACCTGATTGAGCCCAATGGAACGGGGCAAGGGGTCTTCAATCTCGAGCCTGGCTCCTACGTGCTGCTGTGTAACCTCCCTACGCACTACCGCTTGGGCATGTTCGCTGAAATCGAAATTTCCTGATGCCCGTGCTCGCCGAGCCGGCTGGCGCGCAGAGTCCGCTCCTATCCGGCAAAGCTCTGCCCCTGTCGCCAATTAGCGGCTGTCCTCCCCACCTCGCAGGGGGGACCCCGCGTAATTTAGAACAAACAGAGAGCTGAACAGATCTCGGCGGTCCGTTGCCGGTAGACTCGCTCTCCATGAGCTATGCAGCCGATTTACACCTCCATTCCCGGTACGCCCGCGGGACCAGCCCCAACCTGTCACTGGAGACGATGGCGTGGTGGGCGGGCGTCAAAGGAGTCCGTCTCTTGGCGTGCGGGGACTTCACCCACCCGAAATGGCTCGCCGAGCTGAAGGATAAGCTCCGCCCCGCCGCGGACGGCCTGTTCGACCTCGCGCCGGAATTCGTCCACCCGTCGCCGGTCCGTCCGCCGACCGATGGCGGGGCTGGGGCTCCCCGGTTCGTCCTGGGCACGGAGGTCAGCTGCGTTTACCCGCAGGACGGCCGCGGCCGACGGCTGCACCTGCTCGTGCTCGCACCCGACTTTGAGGCCGTCGATCGCCTGTGCGCAGCCTTCTCGCCGCACGACGCCCTTGCCTCCGATGGGCGGCCGATGCTCAGCCTCTCGGGTCGCGACGTCGTCGAGGCTGCGCTCTCCGTCAGCCCTCGCTGCGAGGTAATCGCCGCCCACGCGTGGACGCCTTGGTACTCGGTCTATGGGTCCAGGGGCGGCTTCGACTCGCTCCAAGAGTGCTTCCGCGACATGACCCCGCACGTCCACGCCATCGAGACCGGCTTGTCGAGCGACCCGTCTATGAACTGGCGTGTGCCGGAGCTGGACGGACGGACCATCGTATCCTTCTCCGATGCTCACTCCGCCCCGAGGATGGCCCGCGAGCTGACAGTTTTTCCCGGCGAGCCGAGCTACGACGGTCTGCTCGACGCTCTTCGCGGGGGCAGGGTCGAGTGGACGACCGAGTTCTACCCCCAAGAGGGCAAGTATCATTACGACGGCCACCGCAAGTGCGCCGTCTGTCAGCATCCCGCCGTGACTCTGGAGCGCGGCGATCGGTGCCCCGCCTGCAATCGCAAGCTGACCCTCGGCGTCCTCCATCGCATGGAGGCGCTGTCCAGGCGTCCCGCCGTGGAGCTTCCGCGAGCAGACGACGGCCTGCTCCGCGACCCGGATGGGGCGCGTCCGCCCTTCAGGCGACTAGTCCCCTTGGAAGAGGTCATCGCCGAGGCGTTGGGCCGCCGCGTCGCCGCGAAGGCCGTGCGCGCCGCATACCTAGGCCTTATCGGGAACGTCGGTCCAGAACTCGACGTGCTGATTGCGGCGACGCCCGCCGCCATCGAGTCCGTCGCGGGCGAACGTATAGCCGAGGGAGTGCTGCGCGCCCGCTTCGGCCAGGTCGACGTGCGCCCCGGGTTCGACGGCGAATACGGGAAGGTGCGGATATGGTCCCCCGCGCCGTGAGAATCGGGCAGGCGGGGAAAGAACCGCGGAAGGCGCATTGACACGCGGCCCGCGCGCGCCGGAGTATGGCGCAGGACGGTCATTCACCTCCGGTAGGAGCCGCAAATCAGACTTTGACGTAAGCAGAGGTCGTATGGACGAGATAATCACCATGGAAGACATGGCAAAGGTCTACGAGGTCACCGACGAGCTCGGCATCGACCGGGAGGCCATCAACGTGGAGCTGGGCAAGGAAGACCCGGGCGCATGGGGCAGGGGAGACGGCGGAATGATGAAGCGGGACGTGATTGAAATAACGCTGCCCCTCACCACTCCCCTGGAGGACTGGTTGCCCGTATTGAAGTCCGGTCTGGCCCAGCTGGTGAAGGAGTAATGCCCATGAGAACGACGACGCGACTCCGCGAGCTGCTGACGGCCGACCGGATGCTGCTTGCGCCCTTCACCTACGACGGCTTCACTGCCAAGGTTGCTCAGGAAGCCGGGTTCGACGCCGTGTACATGTCGGGCTTCGGCACATCCATGTCAAAGGGCCTGCCGGACGTAGGCCTGCTCACCCAGACTGAAATGGTCCAGAACGCCGCCTACATCGCCGCCGCCGTCGACGTTCCCGTCATCGCCGACGCCGACACCGGCTACGGCAACGCGATCAACGTCCGCCGCACTATCCGCGAGTACGAGCGGGCAGGCGTCGCCGGCGTCCACGTCGAGGACCAGGTTGCTCCCAAGAAGTGCGGTTTCTTCGACGGCAAGGACGTCATTCCGCTAGACGAGGCTGCCTCCAAGGTCCGCGCCGCCGTCGAGGCGCGCGACGACGGCGACTTCGTCGTCATCGCTCGCACGGACGCCCTCGTCGTCAACGGCTGGGACGACGTGGCCAATCGCTGCAGGGCGTTCGTCGAGGCGGGCGCCGACCTCGTATTCGTCGACGGCATTCGCACCGCCGCCGACCTCCAGGAGTTCGCGGAGCGGCTCGGCGACCTCTCGCGCATGTACAACGGTGAGATTGCTCCCGCTGAGGTGGAGGAGCTCGGCTTCAAGCTCCAGATCCACCGCGGCCCCGTCTTCTCGCTCTACCCAATCGTGAAGGAGATGATGGTCGAGCTGCGCGAAAGCGGCCGCATCTCGGCGCTGGACCGCTACGGCTCCGGCGGAGAGCTGCGCATGTCCATAGCCAACGCCCTGGGCCTTGGCGAGATTACCGAGCTCGAACGGCGCTACGCCGCCGGATAGGAGGCTTCCTTTGAGCGACATCACTCTCGAAGACGCGAACAGGGTCATCGCCGCGGCAATCGCCAAGTCGGCGGAGCTCGGCTTTAACATGGCGGTCGCCGTCGTCGACTTGCAGACGAGCCTCGTGGCCTCCGCTCGCATGGACGGCACGAATCCCTTCACCCCCGATGTGGTGCGGGGAAAGGCCGTGGCCACCGCCGTCACCAAGGGCACGCCCAGCGGCGTCGCAGCGGCGCGCTTCCCGCAGTCGCTGCTCGACAACGTGCGCGACCTCTATGGGGGGCGAATAACGTGGGTGCAGGGCGCGGTGCCTCTCCACAAGGACGGCCGCTTGGTTGGCGCCGTCGGCGCAGGCGGCGGGCCGCCGGACAAGGACGAAGAGGTCGCTCAAGCAGGCGCCGACGCTCTCTAGGCGGTCGGGCAGCCTGGTTGCCGGGCGTAATGTCCGCCCAAGCAACCTTGACAGTGGGCGCCGTGGGCGCCACTGTTCCCGGACCGGCGGCATGGACCGTCTGCTTGGAACCCGTGCCGCCGAGTAGCCTTCGGCTGGGCAAGGAGGGGCCACGATGTTGACGTCCGAACAGAACGACCTACTCACTCACGTTGGGCCTGGGACGCCGGCAGGGGCGCTGCTCCGGCGATACTGGCATCCGATTGCGCTTGCCCGAGACCTCAATGATGAGCAGCCGACGAAGTTCGTTCGCGTGCTGGGAGAAAACCTAGTCCTGTTTCGAGATAAGTCCGGCAGGACGGGTCTGATAGCGGACAAGTGCGCGCACCGCAACGCGTCGTTGGTGTACGGACGGGTGGAAGAACGCGGCATCTCCTGCGCGTACCACGGTTGGTTGTACGACTGCGAGGGGAACGTCCTCGAGACTCCGCCTGAGCGGAACGACTCTATCATCAGAAACGTCAAAACGACGGCGTACCCCACCCGGGTCTATCTCAACCTTATCTGGACGTACATGGGTCCGCACCCCGTGCCGCCGATGACCCACTTCGACACGCTGTTCAGGGGGGACGTGCACCGGAAGGTCGTGCTGCACCCCCAGCTCGACTGCAATTG
Organism: Dehalococcoidia bacterium; assembly: GCA_965219425.1. Classification (GTDB taxonomy): domain Bacteria; phylum Chloroflexota; class Dehalococcoidia; order Lucifugimonadales; family Australimonadaceae; genus S5-327. The sequence goes on along the minus strand of OZ244741.1, from coordinate 924,223 downwards.
GTTCCAGGCGATGGAGAACTCAGTCGATCCGGCGCACCTCCAAGTGCTGCATCAGGAGTTCGCAGGCCGCGGCGGACGCAAGCCTGTCAGTACGACCCGCGGGTTCACCGACGACGTCGAGACGTTCGATTTCTACCTGACTGAGTACGGCGTCATGAAGAAGCGCACGTACAAGAATGGGCTGATGGACGAGCACCCGCTCATTTTCCCCAACATACTGCGACAGGGTTCGAGCACCCAGTTCCGGGTGCCGATCGACGACACCCACACCTATCACATTCACGTGGTGTGTCGGCATGCGGACGAAGGCGACGATATGTCGGACGCTTTCGACCCGCCGATCGAGATAAAGGAACCGTATAAGCATCCCGCCGACGCCTTGCATCCGGTGGCGAAGTTCACGATGCATCACGTCATCCCGCAAGATCACATGGCCTGGGAGACCCAGGGGCCAATCGCGGACCGCACTATCGAGCACCTGAGCTATTCGGACCGTGGCATAGCCTTATTCAGGAAGCTGGTTTTCGACCAGATGGCGGCGCTCGAGCGAGGCGAAGACCCGATGGCCATGGAACGCGACCCAGACCACGCCGTTATAGATACGAATCTCGATGACGGAATCATGCAGCAGCGGCGGGCCCGGGCCCCGGAGGCTAGGGACGGCATCTTGGAGAGGACTGCCGTACAGAGGTAAGAACAGCAGGCAAGCGGGTTCCGCGCGTAGGCGCGGCGCGGAAGGGAGTCGGCCCTGGGAGGCGCGGGAATCGGGCGTCTCGCCTAGTCCGGCTCGCCCGACCGGATCTTCTCCACGACGCGGCGGACGTACCACGCGTCCGGCGCGCTGAACGCTGCGTCCAGATAGTGCTCGAGGTCGTCGAGGGCCAGCGTCCGGTCGCCCAGCTTGTAGAAGAGCATTCCCCGGTCGCGCCAGTGTCCCGTCTCCTCCGGCTGCACGGCCATGAGCAGCCCCAAGGACACGATGGCGTTCTCCGCATCGTTTCGCTTTACCCAGATCGCGCTCAGGTTCCTGAGCATCCGCGCCAAGAATGCGCGGTTCGTCACGGGCGCCAAGAACGAGCGGTCCCAGCGGACCGGATCGCTGATCCGTCTCAGGCGCTCCGCGCACTCGGCTTCCGACAGCAGCACGCCGCTGTAGAACGGGTCTATGAAGAGCGAGCTCTCGCCCCCGTGCCGCACCAAGAAGTGGCCCGGCATCCCGACTCCGTGCAGCGGCAGCCCCAGGCGACGCCCCACCTCGACGTAGACGAGCGACAGTGTGATTGGGATGCCCAGGCGACGCCGCAGCACCTCGTGCAACAGGCTGTTCCGCGGGTCGTAGTAGTCCGCCTCGTTGCCGGCAAATCCGACGTGATCGAACAAGTACTCGTTGAGCTCGTTGATTGCCGTAAGCGGGTCGAGGTTGGGGGAGACGCGTCCTCTCGCTCCTTGCGCCAAGGCGTCGAGTTTAGCGATTTCGCGGTCCACGTCGAGCTCGCGGTCGAACGCCGCCGCGATGAGCAATGCGCCCCGGTCGAGCGGCAGGTCGTCGTGCGCCGCCGAAGTCAGCTCCCCGAGCGCCGTGGTTGCCGATTGCGCGTCCACGTCGCTAGTATACCCAGCGTTTCCTGGGCAGGACGCCGCGTCGGCGTCTTATGACGGCCCCTCTACGATGCAAGCACTAGAAGGTCTTCACGTCGTCGACCTGACGACACTTGTTTCAGGCCCATTTGCCGCGGCGATACTCGCCGACTTGGGGGCGGACGTCATCAAGATTGAGCCTCCGGGCGGGGAGAACGCCCGCCGGTTTGACGGCGCCGACCCGGCGCTGATGATGGGCTCCCTAACTCCGCACGTCATGAACCTGCAGCGCAACAAGCGCGGCATGGTGGTGGATCTGCGCCGCCCAGGCGGCAAGGAGGTGTTCGAGGGCCTCGCGCGGTGGGCCGACGTGGTCATCGACAACTACCGGCCCGGCGTCACCGGGCGTCTCGGCGTGGACTATCCCTCCCTCAAAGCCGTCAACCCCCGTGTCATCGCCTGCTCCATAACCGGCTTCGGTCTGACAGGCCCGGGCCGCGATAGGGCCGCCCTGGACGCCACGGTGCAGGCCTACGCGGGCGTGATGGGCATGACGGGCGATCCGGAAGGGTCGCCCGTACGCGCAGGGCCGCTGTATGGCGACCTCTGCGCGGGTATGGCCGGGGCCCTTGGCGTCCTCGCGGCCCTGGCTTCCAGGGAGCGGACCGGAGAGGGCCAGCACGTGGACATATCCATGCTGGACGTGCAGATGTCTCTCATCAACTATCACGCCCTCATGCATCTGATGTCCGGTATACCCACTCCCCGCACCGGCAACGAGATGCAGCTCCACGTACCCTACAACGCCTACCGCGCCACGGATGGGTGGATATTCATTGCCGTGACCGTTGACCCGCATTGGAATGCCCTCGTCGAGAAGGTCAATTCGCCGGAGGTTGGGCTGGAGGGCGCTGCCCGCGCCGCCGCCGAATCGCTCACTGACGGCGCGTTCGCCAGCCGTGCGGGACGCATCGCCAACCGGGAGCGTATCAATGCCGCCATCGAGGCGGTCGTCGGCGTCGGCGCGCGGGACGAGTGGGTGCGCAGCCTCACGGCCGCGGGCATCCCCGTCGCGCCTGTCAACACGCTGGACGAGTCCGTGCGCGACGCCCAGCTCCGGGCAAGGGGCATGATTGTGGAGGTGGAGCACCCGGAAGGCGGCGTCTATGAGGCCACGGGGAACCCCTTCAAGCTGTCCGCCGCCGGTCCGGAGCGCTTCACACCGCCCCCGACGCTCGGTCAGCACACGGCGGAGGTGCTGCGGGGCGTCCTCGGCTACGACGATGAGCGCGTGGCCCGGCTCTATGGGGAAGGCAGCGTGGCTTAGCCGCTTGACATGTCCCGCCGCTGACCTGTCCAATCCCGTCATGATCATCGAAAGGCCTAGCGAAGCCCTCAACGACATCCGCCTCGCCGTCCGCGACGTCTGCAAGAAGTACGACGGCGCCTACTGGCGCGCCCTCGACGAGCAGGGCGCCTACCCCGAGGCGTTTGTCCGGGAGCTCACCGAGCTCGGCTGGCTCTCCGCCCTCATCCCCGAGGAGTACGGCGGCGGCGGCATGTCCGTCACCGAGGCCAGCGTGATCCTCGAAGAGATCAACCGGTCCGGCGGCGACTCCGCGGCTTGCCACGCCCAGATGTACATCATGGGCGTCATTCTGCGTCACGGCAGCGATGAGCAGAAGCAGCGCTATCTCCCCGGCATCGCCGTTGGCGAGCTGCGGCTCCAGGCCTTCGCCGTCACCGAGCCCAACGCCGGCTCCGAGACCACTCGTATCGAAACGACCGCTGTCCGCAAGGGCGACACGTACTTGGTGAACGGCCAAAAGATATTCATCTCGCGGGTCGCCCAATCGGACCTGATGCTCCTGCTGGCCCGAACGACGCCCTACGACGAGCTGGAGAACAAGACCGAGGGACTGTCCGTATTCGTCGTGGACATGCGCGAGGCCGGGGGCCGCCTCGAAGTGCGCCCCATCGACATGACATTCAATCGCCACACCAATCAGCTCTTTTTCGACGACCTGGAAGTGCCAGCCGAGAACCTCATTGGCGAAGAGGGCAAGGGCTTCCGCTATATCATCGACTCCTGGAACGCGGAGCGGATCCTCATCGCCGCCGAGGCCATCGGCGACGCCCGCTTCTTCATCGAGCGGGCCGCCGCCTACGGCAGCGAGCGCATCGTCTTCGGGCGGCCCATCGCGGCGAACCAAGGCGTGCAGTTGCCCATCGCCCACGCTTACGCCAACACCGAGGCAGCCGACCTGATGCGTTTCGACGCCGCCGCCAAATTTGACCGGGGCAAGCGCTGCGGCGCCGAGGCGAACATGGCGAAGCTTCTCGCCTCCGAGGCCGCGTGGGAAGCGGGCAACGCCTGCCTCAACACCTTCGGCGGCTACGGCTTCGCCACGGAGTACGACATCGAGCGCAAGTTCCGCGAGACCCGCCTCTTCATGACAGCCCCCGTCAACAACAACCTCGTACTCGCCTACCTGGGCCAAAATGTCCTCGGCATGCCTCGGTCGTATTGAAGGGGATCGGCGCCGCGGGAGGCTGACGCCACACTCTCCTGCCGCCTGCGAGCTCTAGCGCAGGCGCAAAGAAGGACCTCATGACCATCGACTCCCTGGCCCGCTCCTGGCTGTACGTTCCGGCGCACAAGCCGCGCATGATCGCCAAGTCGATCGAGCTCCCCACCGACGTTGTCATCTACGACTATGAGGACGCCGTGCCCCCGGCCGAGAAGGCCGCGGCGCGCGGCGTGCTGGCCGGAGCGCTGTCCGCAACGCCGCCCGCAGGTTCTCCCAGGCGCTACGTCCGCGTGAACCATCCGAGGCACGTCGAGCTGTTCGGCGCGGATATCGAAGCCGCCATAGCTCTGTATGTTGAAGGCGTCGTCGTTCCCAAGGTCGAGGATGCCGGCCAGGTCGCCGCCGTGAGCGCCGCGCTTGCCGAGGCTGAGGCGCGGGCAGGGCAGGCCGCCGGAGCGACGCGATTAATGCTGCTGATCGAGAGCCCCTTGGGCGTCGTGAACGCCTACGCCATCTGCTCCGCCGACCCCCGAGTTGTTGCCGTCCAGTTCGGAGGGGAGGACTTCTCTCGTGAGATGGGCCTCCCATTGGTCCGCACCGGCGAGGCGAAGGACCTCATCTACCAGCGCTCCGCCGTAGCGACTGCCGCCTCGGCGGCCGGCGTCCAGGCCATCGACGTCATCTGGACGGCCCTCGACGACCTCGACGGGCTCGTTGAGGAGTCCGCGCAGGCCAGGCGGCTCGGCTACACGTCCAAGGCGGCCATCCACCCGTCGCAGATCGAGCCCATCAACGCCGCTTTCAGCCCGAGCGCCGAGGAGGTCGCCTATTCGCGCGAGGTCATCGCCGCGCTCGAGGAGGCCGTCGCCCAAGGGACGGGAGTGATCAACCACAAGGGCGCTTTCCTCGAAGAGCCCGTCGTCGCCCGCGCCCGCCGCACCATCGAGCTGGCCGAGCGGTTCGGCCTTGCCTAGGCCTTGGACTGCGCGCCTTGGGGCATCGGCGCGCCTTGGGCCGCGGCTTAGACAAGAGCCGAGTCCAAACGATAGAGTACCGAGCATCATTTGGGGAGGGGAGTTCATGACGCTCAAGGTTGGCTGGCAGGGCCGATACCTGGAGGATCTCGAGGTCGGCGACATCTACCGCTCGGCCGTCGGCAGGACGCTGCTCGAGGCCGACAACACCTGGATGACGCTGCTCACCAACAACGACAACCAGATCCACTTCAACACCGAGTACGCCAAGCACACCCAGTTCGAGCGTCCGTTGATGAATAGCCTCGTGACCCTCGCCATCGTCACGGGCCTGACCGTGCCCGACATCAGCCGCAACGGCATCAACCTCGGCTGGGACAAGGTGCGCCTTCCACACCCCGTCTTTGCCGGCGACACCCTCTGGTCCGAGACCGAGGTGATTGCCGTCCGCGAGTCCAAGTCCGACCCTCGGCGGGGCATCGTCCACATCAAGACGCGAGGACTCCAGCAGGACGGCGTCGTCGTCATCGAGTTCGAGCGCGACGTAATGGTCTGGAAGCGCGAGCACGCCCCCAGCATCGGCGTGTTCCCTGAGCCCGCACAAGCGAACTAGGAGGCCGCGTCATGACAACTTCCGCGACCGGCGTAACGATTGCACTCGTCGACTACGCCCAGTCCCTGAAGTACGAGGACATACCGCCCGAGGTGCTGGAGCGCACGAAGCAGATGCTCCTCGATTTCCTGGGCGTTGCCTACGGCGGCTTGGCCGTCGGCGAGTCCTCTGCGCCCATCATCGACGGCGTGCTGGACCTCGCCGCGGGCGCCCAAGGGCGGAGCGCCGTCGTCGGTAGGGCCGAGAAACTCCCGGCCCACTACGCCGCCCTGCTCAACGCGACCTTCGCCCACAGCATGGACTTCGACGACACCCACCGCGAGGCGGTCATCCACATCGGAACGCCCCTGTTCGCCACCCTCTTGGCGCTCGCCGACGAAAGCGACGTATCGGGCCGGGACTTCCTCACCGCCGCTGTCGCCGGCTACGACGTAACGGGCAAAGTGGGCAAGGCCCACGGCGGCGCGGTCCACGCGCGCGGCTTCCACCCAACGGCGACGACAGGCATCTTCGGCTGCGCCGCCGCCGGCGGTCGGCTCCTTGGCTACTCGGGCGGGCAGATTGCGAACGCTCTCGGCCTGAACGTCAGCCAGTCGGCCGGCTCCACGCAGTTCCTCGAGAACGGGGCCTGGAACAAGCGCTTCCACACTGGCCTGACCGCGCACAACGCCATCCTCAGCCTCGTCATGGCCCGCCACGGCTACCTCGGCGCGACCTCGCCAATCGAGGGAGGCCACGGCTACTTCGCGCTCTACGCCAACGGCGCGGACGGCGCGGAGCGCTCCCTGGACGGCTTGGGCAGCGACTTCGAGGTCATGAACACCGCCGTCAAGCCGTACCCGTGCTGCCGGTACAGCCACGCGACCATCGACGCCGTCTCGGACATTGTCCGCGCCGAGTCCCTTGCGTCATCGGACATCGAGGGCATCGACATCGCCATGGGAGAGACCGGCTTTGGCCTCGTCGCGGATCCCGCCGACGCCAAGCGAGTCCCCTCCAACGTCGTCGAGGGCCAGTTCAGCGTCTACTTCGCCGCCGCAGCCACCGCCAGCCGGGGCGCCTACGCTTGGGCCGATTACGACCGTCTCACCGACCCCGAGGTCGTCCGCCTCATGCACGGTTCCTCCGTCCGGCTCGTGGACGGCGTGGGCGCGGGCATGGAGACCTCCGTGACTGTCCGCGCCTCCGGCGGGCGCGTCATCGAACGCTCCGTTCCGTACCCCAAGGGCGAGCCGGAGAACCCGATGTCGTGGGAGGAAATGCAGGCGAAGTTCACCGAATGGAGCGCGCACGTCATCGGCGAAGAGCGCGCCCGGAAAGTGATCGAGCAGGTCTCCTCGCTGGAATCGCTATCCTCGATGCGCGACCTCACCGCCGACCTGGGCGCCTAAGGAACCTCTCCCCCGCCTGCGGGGAAGACTGAAGGGGGCTATGACTGCCCGTCTCGAAGGCAAAGTCGCAATCGTCACCGGCGCGGCGAGCGGGCAGGGGCGCGTCGCCGCCCAGCTCTTCTCGGGCGAGGGCGCCGCGCTCGTCCTTTCCGACATCGACGCCGAGGGGCTCGCTGAGACCGCCAACAGCATCGCAGGCGTGACTCCCGCCGCACTGACCGTCGTCGCCGACCTCACCGGCGAGTCCGGCAACGAGCGTCTGGCCAACGCGGCCCTCGACGCCCACGGCCGCATCGACGTTCTTTACAACGCCGCTGGGCTCGTGCGGTTCGGCTCTCTTCACGAGACAAGCCTCGAAGACTGGCGGTTTGTCCTCGACCATGAGCTAACCATGGTCTTCCTGACCTGCAAGCACGTACTGCCCGCCATGATGGGCGCCCGGTCGGGCAGCATCATCAACATCTCGTCGGTTTCCGGTTACGCCGCCGGGTCGAAGCGCCACCCCGCCCACGCAGCGGCCAAGGCCGGGATCGCGGGGCTTACGAAGCAGATCGCCGTCGAGTACGGCCCCCTCGGCATCCGCTGCAACGCCATCGCGCCCGGCTTTCTCGTCTACGGCGAAGGGCAACGCCGGATCGCGGGACAGAGCGGCGCCGGTCCGCCCGTCGAGTCGGTCCCCCTAGGCCGTCACGTGACGCCCGAGGACACCGCTCGGTGCGCTCTCTACCTGGCTTCCGACGAGTCCGCCATGACCAATGGCCAGACCATTATCCTTGACGGCGGACGCTCCATCGCCTGAGGTGGCGCCTCCATGCCCAACGACCAAGAGATCGACCGCCACCTCGCCAACCTCCGTGAGCGTTTCGGCGCGAAGCTCACCGATGAACAGGCCGCCGTCGTGCGCGAGCGCGTGGCCGCCGCATTGCAGGCCGGCGAGGACATGCGCGCCGTTTCCCTGGATAATGCCGACGAGCCTTTCACGACCTTCACCCCGTTCATCCAGCGCCGCGCCGATGCTCGGGAATCCTCTCCCTCGTCTGCGGGGGAGAATGAGAGGGGGCGAGTTGACTGACCTCCTCTACAGGCCGGTCCGGGACCTTGCCGAGCTCGTCCGCGCGGGACAGGTTTCGCCCGTCGAGTTGACCGAACTCGCGCTGGACCGTCTCGAACGCCACGGCCCGACGCTGAACGCGGTCGTGACCGTCACACGGGAGCGGGCGCTCAGTCAGGCCAAGCGGGCCGAGGAGGAGATCGCTCGCGGCGGCTATCGCGGCCCCCTCCACGGCATCCCCTACGGCGCCAAGGACCTCCTCGCCACGTCGGACGGCATACCCACCAGCTGGGGCGCCGCGCCGTTCGCTGGGCGCGTTTTCGACCGCGACGCGACGGTCGTCCGCAAGCTGGAGGAGGCGGGCGCCGTGCTCTGCGCCAAGCTCGCGATGATCGAGTTGGCCGGCGGTATGGGCTACCGCCAGCCCCACGCCTCCTTCACCGGCCCGCCCAAGAACCCCTGGGACGTTGGCCGATGGACCGGGGGCTCGTCGAGCGGCTCGGGCGCCGCCATCGCCGCGGGTCTCGTGCCCTTCGCCATCGGCTCCGAGACGTGGGGTTCGATCATCGGCCCCGCCGGGTTCTGCGGGCTCGCCGGGCTCCGCCCCACCTATGGCCGCGTCAGCCGCCGAGGCGCGATGGCGCTGTGCTGGACGCTCGACAAGCTCGGCCCCCTCGCGCTGACAGCAGACGACGCCGGCCTCGTGCTCGACGCTATCGCCGGGCCCGACCCGGAAGACCCGACGAGCCTCCCGGAGCCGTGGACGTACGAGCCTACGCCCGCCGCGGGTCGTCCCAAGCTCGGCGTGGTCCGCTCAACCCTCGATTACGTGTCTGACGAGGTGAAAGCCAACTTCGAGCGCTCACTGGCCGAGCTGGAAGACTTCGCTGACCTCGAAGAGACGGCATTGCCTGATCTGCCGTACATCCCGGCGGGCCAGACGATTCTTGGAGCGGAGGCCGCCAGCGCGTTCGAGGAGTTCCTCCGCGAGGGTAGGGCGGACGAACTGACCGCGCCGGAGGACGCCTACATGTGGCAGGCGCGGTTCGCCATCCCCGCGGTCGACTACCTGCGTGCTCTCAGACTGCGCGGCGTCATGGCCAAGGCGGTTGATGAGGCGATGCGTCCCTATGACGCCGTGATCGCTCCCTCACGCCAGATAGTCGCCTCGGAGATAGACAAGGAGATGCCGAGCTCTCAAGCCACCGATGTGATGGGCGCCGCGGGCAATCTGCTCGGCCTGCCTGGAGTCACCGTCCCGAACGGCCTAGCGTCCGGCCTGCCGACCGGCCTCCTCTTCTTGGGCCGCGCCGGAGACGAGAACCGCATCCTAGCCGCCGCACGCCTCTACCAGTCCCACACCGACTGGCACACGCGCCACCCGGAGGGGTGGGACTAGGGAACATTCTGTCCTTCCACGATGCGGCGAGGCTAGAGTGGAGCCTTAGCAGAACCCTAAAGCCCCTATCCAACATCCTCTGCCGCTGATGCGCCCGCAATCTTGCCGAAGACCGAGCCTTGCATGAGGCCCGCGCCGCCCGCGTAGTTGTGGTAGAAGAGGCCGCCGACAATCTCGCCTGCGGCGTAGAGGCCGGGTATGGGGTTGTCCGTCGTGTCCATCACCTGGGCGCGGCGGTTGATCCGCAGACCGCCGAATGTGAACGTGATGCCGCAGGTCACCGCGTAGGCCTCGTAGGGCGGGGTGTCGATGGGCAGCGCCCAGTTGGATTTCGCGGGCTCCACGCCCTCGGTGTGTACGCCGTCCAGCAACGTGGGGTTGTACTCGCCGGGCACACAGGCCGCGTTGTACTCGGCGATGGTCCGAACGAGTCCGTCGCGGTCGATGTCCAGCTGGTCCGCCAGCCCCTCGATGGTGTCCGCCTCGCCCTTCGTCACCTGCTCGATGCGGTACTCGTCCCGCAGCAGGTGGAGCGTCTTCTGGTCGAATATCTGGTAGGCGACGCGCTCCGGTTGGAACAGGATCTGCTTGCCGTACTTGGCGTAGGTGTAGTTCCTGAAGTCCGCCCCTTCGTCGACGAACCGTTTGCCCTCGTGGTTGACGATGAGGCCGAACGGGTAGGAGTGCTTCTGGTAGAGGTCCGTGATTGCGCGGTTGCCGAAGGGCGGGGCGTTTAGGTCCCACGCGACGGCGTGGCAGCCGCTGTAGTGGCCGAACGCTTGCGCGCCGACGTCGAACGCCATCCGGTGGCCGTCGCCCGTGTTGTAGCGGACGCCTCGCACCTTGGCCAGCTCCCACCCCGCGCCCAGGTACCGCGCGCGCATCTCCGGGTTGGCCTCGAACCCGCCGCACGCCAGCACGACGGCCTCTGCGTTCAGCGTCTGCCTGCCGTTTGGCGTGCGCGCGGTCACCCCGTTCACGCGGCCCGCCTCGCTCTGCTCAAGCCGCATCGCCGTATGGTCGTAGCGGATGTCGATTCCGCGCTCGATGGCGATCTCGAAGAGCTGATCGGAGAGCCCCTTGCCGCCGCCGACCGCCTGCAGGCAGAGGCCGCCCCAGAAGCGGAACTTGCCGTCCACCTTGAACGCTTGGTGAGTCCACGACGGCACGAACCGGACGCCCTGCGCGTACATCCACTGCATCGTGGTGAACGACCGCCGCACCAGCGCGTCGGCCATTTCCTGGTCGGACAGCCCCTCGGTCACGCGCATCAGGTCCTCGAAGTATTTGGCCTCCGGGTACGAGCCGACCTCCATAACGGCGAGCTCGGCCTCGGAGAGGTCCGGCACGAGCTGGACCACGTCCTCGATTCCCTTGTAGGCGAACCGTATAGCGCCGCCGGTGAAGTAGGTGTTGCCCCCGCGCATGGGCTCCGGCGCCTTTTCGAGGACGACCACGTCCTTGCCTGCCTCGCGGGCCGCGAGGGCGGCGCAGAGTGCCGCGTTGCCCGCTCCGATGATGATGACGTCTGGATGGGCGTTGGTGTTGGTCATAGCCAGGAAGGGTAGCAGATTTGCGCCTGCCACAAGGGAAGCGGCAAGACCTCTCCCGCCTTCTCGCCTAGAATGGAGGTAGGATGAGGGAGCCCGATGACTTCTGAGGCAATCATCGCAACGATGTTGGAACGAATCGTCGGAAGGTTCCGGCCGTCTCGCGTCGTGCTCTTCGGCTCCCAGGCGCGGGGTACGGCTGCCGAAGGGAGCGACGTGGACTTGCTCGTGGTGATGGGGGACGCGCCAGACAAGCGGCGGACTGCGGTCGAGATACGGCGGTCCCTGGGAGACCTTCCGGCCAGCAAGGACATCGTGGTGACCACGCCCGATGAGATTGAGCGACGAGGGCATGTAGTCGGGACTGTGCTTCACTCCGCGCTTCGTGAGGGGAGAGTTGTCTATGAACGACCCTGACCCCATCGTGAAGCAGGCTCACCGCTGGCTACAGTTCTCGGAAGAGGACTTGTACGTAGCTCAGAGGCTGCTGGCGGTAGATCCGCCTGCCCCGCGTCATGTTTGCTGGCTCTCCCAACAGGCTGCCGAGAAAGCGCTGAAGGCGGCTTTGACGCTGGAGGAGATTGAGTTCTCGTTCACCCACGACTTGGACGCGTTGCGGAATCTACTTCCGCACAGCTGGAACGTTCAGACAAGCCATGCCGACTTGGCGGAGCTGACTGAGTGGGCAACGGAGACCAGGTATCCGGGCGATTGGCCGGAGCCCGATGGTGCCGATGCTGTGCGCGCGGAGGCGGAGGCCCGGGCAGTCCACTACTCCATAGCCTCAGAGTTCAGACGCCGCTCCGTTTGACACGCCTAGAGGCGGCGCGTATGTTCGGCGTCGCCTGCTATTGAGCGGGCGGGAGGTAGACGCATGGCGGACAGGCTTCAGCTCAGTTTCATCTCGGCGCGCAACGAGCGCATCGGCAAGCTCCTCGACGGCGAGGTCAAGGTCGAGGGCGCGAGTCTCGTCTGGACGAATTCCGACCCGTCGGAGACCTTCTGGCGGCAGCTCAAGTTCCAGGAGTTCGAGGTCTGCGAGATGTCCTTCTCGTCGTTCCTCATCGCCAAGTCCCAGGGCGACCCCATGGTCGGCATCCCTGTCTTCCCTTCGCGCCGCTTCATGCACGCGATGCTCTCGGTCAACGTTGACTCGGGCGTCGAGACCGCGAACGACCTCTACGGCAAGCGCATCGGCGTCGGGGAGTACCAGCAGACAGCGTCTCTCTGGACACGCGGCGTCCTGCAGCACGACTTCGGCGTCGACCAGTTCAGCGTCGAGTGGTGGATGGAGCGCTCGGAGGAGCTGAGTCACGGGGGAGCCACCGGCTTCAAGCCGATGGAGGGCATCAAATTCAACCGCATCCCCGAGGACAAGAGCCTTGCCACCATGCTCGTCCGCGGCGAGCTCGACGCCGCCTCAATCGGCAGGGCCTTCTCCGCCGAAAAGAACGTTATCGACCGCTCGACCACGATTCGCCCTAGGCCCGAGGAGTTCGCCAAGGCCAAGCCCCTCTTCCCCGACTTCGCCGCCGAGGGCAAGCGGTTCTTCGAGGCCCACGGCTACATTCCCGCCAATCACTGCTACGCCATCAGGGGCGACGTCTACGAGAAATACCCGTGGCTGGCGTTCAACCTCTACGCCGCGTTCGTCGCCGCCAAGGAAGCCTGGTACGCCGAGTTGTCGAGCAGAGTTCCGAGCGACCTCATCTTCGGCTCCCAGTACATGGCGCAGACGCGCTCCATATTCGGCTCGGACCCCTTCACCTACGGCGTTAGGGGCAACGAAAAGATGATCAACACCATGATTGACTTTTCCCACGAGCAGGGGTTCATTCCTCGCAAGCCCGACATGGAGGAGCTCTTCGCGGCCCCGCTGCTCGATCTCTAGTCGGGTGTAGTGGCGGACAATCCATGAGGAGATAGGCGAACGTGGACGGCGCTCCCACCGTAAACGACTTTGCCGCGCGCCTGCTGGAGCTGACTCACGCCACGCTCGAGGGCGCCGTCGATGGCCTGAGCGACGAGCAGCTCTGGTATCGTCCCGCATCCGACGCGAACTCGATCGCCTGGCTAGCGTGGCACTACAGCCGTTGGATGGATGGGATGACGGCCAAAGCCACGGGCGAAGAACCGGCATGGACCGCCGGCGGCTGGCACGACCGGTTCGGTCTGCCGGCGGAGGCCAACGGCTTCGGCGACACGCCGGAGGAGGTGGGGGAGTTCAGGCCCGCGAAGGACCTCCTCATGGGCTACGCTCAAGCCGCCCACGAGGCCTGCGTACGGCGCGTGCAGTCCCTCACTCCCGACGACATCCTGCTGCCGTTCCAATACCACGCGCGGAGCTCCCAGCGTCCTCTCTGGCAGTCCTTGGCCAGCACAGCTATGGACTTCACCCAGCACGTCGGCCAGATTGCCTACGTTCGCGGCCTCCTCAGCGGCTACGGCTGGCGCTAAGGCCGTTTGACCGCGCCGCCGCCGCGTCCGTAGCATCTCTCTATGTCTGATACCGGACTGAGCCGAGCCCTCTTCGCCGACCTCTACGAGCTGACCATGGCCCAGGCCTACTGGCAGCATGACCGCACCGCCCTCGCGACGTTCAGCCTCTTCTATCGCAGCTACCCGCCGGACCGCGCGTATGCCGTCTTTGCCGGGCTGGAAGAGGCGCTAGAACACCTCGAAGCGCTGCGCTTCACCGACGCCGACGTCTCCTACCTCCGCTCCCTCGGCCTCTTCGACGCAGACTTCCTCGACTGGCTGCCCTTGCTTCGCTTCACCGGCGAGGCGCGCGCCATGCGCGAGGGCGAGATTGTGTTCGCCGACGAGCCCGTGCTCGAGGTGACCGCGCCGGTGATCGAGGCGCAGATGGTGGAAACCGCCGTGATGAACGCCGTGAGCCTTCAGACCACGCTCGCCACAAAGTCGGCTCGCGTGCTGCACGCCGCTCAGGGCAGGACGGTCGTCGAATTCGCGGCGCGCCGCACCCACGGCTGGGAGGCCGCCGACCGCCTGGCGCGCGCCAGCTACATCGCCGGGTTCGCCGGCACGAGCAACGTGCTCGCCGCGGCGCGGTACGGCATGCCTCCCGTCGGCACGATGGCGCACTCGCTCATCACCAGCTTCCCCAGCGAGGCCGATTCGTTCGAGGCCTACGCGGACTCCTTCCCGGACGCGACCACCCTCTTGGTCGACACCTACGACACCATCAAGGGGACGCGGCGCGCCATCGAGACCGGCAAGCGTCTGCGCGAGCGCGGCCACGCTCTCCGAGCGATCCGCCTCGACAGCGGCGACCTGCTCCAGCTATCCGTCGAGTGCCGCAAGCTCCTCGACGACGCCGGCATGCACGACGTCCAAGTCTTCGCGAGCGGCGGCCTCGACGAGTTCGAGATCGACGAGCTCGTCAGGGCAGGGGCGCCCATCGCCGGGTTCGGGGTCGGCACCAAGCTCGGCGTCTCCGCCGACGCTCCATGGTCCGATTGGGTCTACAAGCTGGTCGAGTACGACGATCAGCCGGTGCTCAAGCTCAGCTCCGGCAAAGCAACGCTGGCTGGACGCAAACAGGTGTACCGCAAGTCTGACGCGAATGGCGCTTACGAGGCCGATCTCATGGCCCTGGCCCACGAGGACGCGGCGCCCGGAGACGGCAGGCCGCTGCTGGAAATCGTGATGGAGAGCGGCCGCCGCACGCGCCCCGCGCCTTCCCTCGACGAGATTCGCGAGCGGTTTGCAGCCGAGTTCGCAAAGCTGCCGACTCCCTACAAGGCGCTCCGGTCGCCGGACCGCTACCCCGTGCTGCACAGCTGGGCGTTGGACGAGCTGCAATGGGGCGTTACGCAGAACGTGATGGCCAAGGAACTCGGCGAGTCCTAGTCTCCGGCCAGCACCTCGTCCGTTGTGGTCAGCACCGCGCCGTTCACCTCCATGAGATGTATCGCACGGTCGCCGTCGCCGGGGTCCAGGTCCACCGCGCCCACGGCATCGGCCAGCAGGAACGTCTCGTAGCCGTTCGCCAGCGCGTCGATGACCGTGTTCAGCACGCAGTAGTCCGTTGCGAGGCCGCCCACGTAGACCCGGCCGATCCCTTTCGCCTTCAGTTGCGCGTCGAGGTCCGAGTCCACGAATCCCGAGTAGGCGTCGGCGCCAGGACTCGCGCCCTTCTGGACGATGCTCACGCCGCTGGGCAGCTCGAGGGCAGGGTGGAACTCAGCGCCGCGCGACCCCTGCACGCAGTGGTCCGGCCACTGGCCGCCCTCGGACGTGAACGACGAATGCCCCGCCGGGTGCCAGTCCTGGGTGGCGAACACCTTGCCGCTCCGTTCGGCGAACGCCTTGCCTACCGCCGTCATCTTCCTCGCCACCGCCTCGCCGGAGGGAACGGCCAGCGAGCCGCCGGGGCAGAAGTCGTTCTGCACGTCAACGATGATGAGCGCGTCGAGGTTCGTGATCTTCATTCCTCCACCCCCTTCCATGACTTGTCTTAATCCTACCCCCGCTGGCCGCAGCTGGCGCGCCTATTCCTCCTAAGGGCGTGTTGGAGAGGGGGCCATCGGACGCGAGGTGGGAACATGCTAAGATTCTTGTCGCTATGCAGTTCACCAAGCTACAAGGCGCCGGCAACGACTACATATACGTGAACGGTCTGAGCGAGGAGCGCGACTGGCCAGAGGTCGCGCGGCGCATATCCGACCGGCACTTCGGCGTTGGCGCCGACGGCCTTATCGTCGTCGCGCCCTCGGAGCGGGCAGCCGTGCGGATGCGGATGTTCAACGTGGACGGCTCCGAGGGCGAGATGTGCGGCAACGGTATTCGCTGCTTCGCCAAGTTCGTGCTGGAGCGGGAGATGGCGGCCGCCAACGGCAACGCGCTGGACGTGGAGACGGGCGCGGGTGTGCTGAGCGTAGCGCCTCACTGGAGCGATGACCGCGTCGTTGGGGCGCGCGTGAACATGGGCGAACCGGTCCTACGCGCTGCGGACGTGCCGGTCGACGTCTCGAAGATGGGTCCGAGCGACTACGCGGCGCTGGACGTTGACCTCGTAGAATCGCTTGGATTGCGCCCGAACGAGCTGGCGTTCGACGCCCCGGTGACGGTGAACGACGTTACGTTCGCGCTCACCGCAGTCTCGATGGGCAACCCGCACGTTACGGCTTTCATCGACGAGCCCGTTGGCGGCGTCGAATTGGACAGGATTGGGCCGCGCATGGAGCGCCACGAGGCGTACCCACGCCGGATCAACTTCCACCTTGCGAACGTCGTGGCCCGGGACCACCTCATCTCGCGAACGTGGGAGCGTGGCTCCGGCCTGACCCTCGCGTGCGGAACGGGCGTCAGCTCTATCGTCGTCGCGGCGCGCCTGCACGGAATGGTGGACGACGAGGTGCGCGTTGAGGCGCCCGGCGGCGAGCTGACCATCACTTGGCCGGGGCATGGCCCCGTGTTCATGGACGGCGACGCCGTCGAGGTCTTCTCCGGCGAGTTCCCTGACTAGGGTTGTCTTTCCGCTCCCCGGAGATCCTGCGCGCCTCCCCCGGCAAAGCGCCCAAGCGGGGGCGGCTCGTCCCTGTATAATCTCACGCGACCCCCTCAACCCCCCGGAGGATCCATGCAGCTTGCCAACCGTCTCGACCAGCTTCCGCCGTACCTCTTCCTCGAAATTAGCAGGAAGATTGCGGAGAAGCGCTCCCAGGGCGTCGACGTCATCAGCTTCGGCATCGGCGACCCCGACATCCCGACCCCCGAGCACATCCTCGGCGCGCTGAAGACGACCGCCGATGACCCTCCCAACCACCGCTACCCCGAGTCCGACGGCCTTCCCGAGATGCGCCAGGCCATAGGGCGCTGGTACGCCCGGCGGTTCGGCGTAGAGCTCGGGGACAAGGAGGTCGTCCCGCTCATCGGCGCCAAGGAGGGCATCGGGCACTTGGCGCTCTGCCTGATCGACCCCGGCGACACCGCTCTCGTGCCCGACCCCGCGTACCCCGTCTACTCCGTGGGCACGATGTTCGCGGGCGGCGTTTCCTACCGGATGCCGCTCTTGGAGTCAAACGGCTTCCGGCCGGACCTCTCGCTGATTCCCGAGGACGTCGCCCGCAAGGCGAAGGTGATGTGGATCAACTATCCCAACAATCCCACGGGAGGGCTCGCCACGCAGGAGCTTTTCGAGGAGGTCGTCGCCTTCGCCAAGGAATACGAAGTAGCCGTCTGCCATGACGCCTGCTATTCCGAGGTCACCTTCGACGGCTACGTCGCGCCCAGCTTCCTGCAGACGCCGGGGGCCGCGGACGTGGGCATCGAGTTTCACTCGCTCTCCAAGACCTACAACATGACTGGCTGGCGCATCGGCATGGCCGTCGGCAACAGCGCTCTCATCGACGCTCTCGTCCGTGTCAAGTCAAACCTCGACTCCGGCATTCCCCAGGCCGTTCAGTACATGGGAATCGAGGCCCTCGACAACACAACGCCCGAGTGGCAAGCCCGGAACAACGAGATATACCGCAGGCGCCGCGACCGCGTGGTCGACGCCCTAACAGCCATAGGGCTCACGGTGAACCGTCCCAAGTCGGGCTTCTACGTTTGGGCGCGATGTCCCGACGGCTGGACCTCCGCCGAGCTCGCCACTGAGCTGCTGGATCAGCACGCCGTGGTCGTTACCCCCGGCCGCGGGTACGGCGAGGCCGGCGAGGGCTACATTCGCCTATCTCTCACCACTCCTGACGACCGCGTCGAGGAGGGCCTGAAGCGGCTGGAGGGCTGGAAGCTGCCGGACAGGCCGGTGGGGTAGGGCGCAACCCCTTTCCCGCGCATAGCTTGGGCCCGTACACTTGTCGCGCGCCCAGGCCTACATGCTCGGCGCACAGGAGTAGGCGCCGATAGCACGGCGACGAGAAACGGTCACGACAGCTCACCACCCCGAGCAGGCCCTGCTCGTGGGCGTCGCGCTCAGGTCGCGCCGCTCGCCCTGGGCCCTCGACGATTCGCTCGACGAACTGGCGCAGCTCGCAGGCACGGCGGGCGCGGAAGTGGTCGGCTCCCTTACCCAGAGCCTCGATGCTCAGTCCGTGACCTACGTGGGGAAGGGCAAGCTGGAGGAGATCAAGCTCCTCCGCGAAGCCGCGGCCTTCGACACGATCATCTGTGACGATGAGCTGACTCCCATCCAGCAGCGCAATCTAGAACATGCGTTCGGAAGAGCAGGTAAAGGTCATCGACCGCACCGCGCTCATCTTGGACGTCTTCGCGCGCCACGCCAGGACCCGAGAGGGTCGTCTCCAGGTGGAGCTGGCGCAGGCCGAGTACCTCTTGCCGCGCTTGGCGGGTCAATGGAGCCACTTGGAGCGGCTTGGCGGCGGCATCGGCACTCGCGGTCCAGGGGAGACTCAGATAGAGACCGACCGCCGCCTGATCGGCCGGCGCATCGGCCGCATGAAGGCCGAGCTGGAGAAGGTGCGTAGCCATCGGCCCGCCACCGCGGCCAAAGGCTCAAGAGCGGCGTGCCGGTCATCTCCTTGGTCGGCTACACAAATGCCGGCAAAAGCAGTCTCATGAACGCCGTCTCCGCCGCGGGCGTCGCCGCTCGCGACCAGCTCTTCTCCACGCTCGACCCTGTGACCCGCAGAGTCCGCCTGCCGGGGGGCGAAACGGCGCTGTTCACCGACACGGTCGGGTTCATACAGAAACTGCCCACGACGCTCGTGGCGGCGTTCCGCGCCACGCTCGAGGAGGTGCAGGAGGCTACGGCGCTGGTCCATGTGGTCGATATCTCGCACCCGAACGCGGGCGAGCAGGCCGAGGTGGTCGAGCAGATCATCGAAGACCTCGGCCTGACCGCGAAGCCGCGCGTGCTCGCGCTCAACAAGGCGGACCTCCTGGACCCGGACGTAGAGTCGAGCTTCCTGGAGGATGCGGGGAGCGCGACGGCCGTCCTAACATCTGCAGTGACGGGCTTGGGCTTGCAGGAGCTGCTGCTGGCGGTTGAGCACGCCATAGGAGCATGCGGCCGGCTCGCGGCCGGGCCGGCGCAAGTAGGATTGACACTAACGAGACGAGGTGATGAAAGGATAGCGGAAGGACTGTTCGAACTGCCCGCGAAACCATTCTTCGGCTGCGATGAAGACGGCTTTGTCGTAGCGGACGGGAGCGAGATGCGCACCGTCGAAGCCGTCCTATCGATCGAGCCGGTGTTCAAACTGACCGTCGGCCCAGGCAACGTCTTTGAGCAGCGTCCGCTCCGCGTCACGGACCAGGACGCCCACAACGTTACGGTGGAATGCGAGGGGGGCGAGACCGTCTACCTGGATTTCTACGATCTGAAGGCCCGCAAGGAAGGCCCCGACGGCGAGTTCGTTTACAGGGGGCCGCTCGATGAGGGCAACGACGCCCTCGGCTTCATGCCCGCCAGGTAGTCCGGCCCAATCAAGCGCCGAACAGGGCCGTGTTTGGTTGGCGGACGTAGGTTGAGTCGCCTTGGCGGCTCAGACGGGCCTGTAGGGTCCCGTCATTCCGCGAAGGCGGGAATTCAGTTATCGGGTTCGTCACAGCCGACGCAGGCCGGCTTGGTCCAGGCGTCGTAGAGCGCCGTGTTTGGTCGAAGGATGTGGGTTGAGTCGTCTTGGCGAGCCAGACAGGCCTGTAGGGGGCGGAGTTCTCGGGGGCGTAGCAGAATAAGCGCGCTGCGCACTATTGATGTTATGTAAACTGATAGATTGGAGACTCCGCGCCGGAGGGTGATAGCCGTCTCCCCTGCTCACCCTCCCTCGCTGACTCGGGCGACTGCTCCAACACTTCGGGTCGTATACTTAGTATGAGGGCTGTAGCGTGGGCGCGACCATCGCAACGGCCCTCATCCTTTCCGTGGAGCGAACGATGGGCGCGCGGCGCAGGGCTATGCGGCTCGCGATTACCGCGGTGGCGATAGCAATCTTCGCCGCGCTTGTCCCCGCTTGCGCCGCCTCGGAAGAGCCTAGCGAGGTCGAAGAAGTGATTGAGCGCCTCCAGGCAGATTTCATCAGTCGCGACGATATCTCAGACGAAGCGCTCAGGCAGGCCGCCGTACAGGGCATCCTCGACTACATCGATGACCCATACACCGCTTACCTCTCGCCGGAGCGCCACGAGGCTTTCCTTGAGTCATTGCGCGGCGAACCCTCGGACTTCGAAGGCATCGGCGCCAGCATTGCCTACGAGGACAACCACGTCGTCATCCTCGGCCCCCTGCCTGGCTCGCCGGCCGAGCGCGCCGGTCTGCTGCCCGGCGACGTGGTCCTGGCGGTGGACGGCAACCTGACCCATGGCCTGACGCTCGAGGAGACCGTCGCCATGATTCGTGGTCCCAAGGACACCGAGGTCGTCCTCACTGTCTCCCGCGCCGGCGCCTTCCTGCCCTTCGACATTCCAATCGTCCGCGACACGATCACCGTCAGCTCGGTCCTGCCCCGCCTCTGGGCGATGGCGTCGGCTATATCCGGCTCGCCGGGTTCGACGCCGCCACACCGGAGTCTTTCCCGCGGCGATCGCGGACCTGCGCGCCGCCGGCGCCGCAGGACTCATACTCGACCTACGCCACAACGGAGGAGGACTGGTGGAAGCCGCCATCGCCGTCGTCTCCGAGTTCATCGAGGAAGGCGAGGTCGTCCGCTGGATCGACGCAGCGGGTGAGGAAACCATCGAGAGCGTCACGGGCGATGGGGCTGCCTACGACATGCCGCTTGCCGTGATCGTCAACGGCTACAGCGCCTCGGCGTCCGAGATCGTCGTTGGCGCCCTCCAAGACCACGAGCGCGCGCCCGTGGTCGGCACGCGCACCTATGGTAAGGGCTCGGTGAACCTACTCCACAGCTTGGACTCCGGCGCCGGCCTTTACATCACCATCGCCCGTTGGCTGACCCCGAATGGCCGCGAGATCGAGGGCGAAGGCCTCGATCCGGACGTGCAAGTTGGTGATTCGCTGGACGTGCAAGCCCTCACCCGCATCGGGGAGCTAAGCCGCGCTCTCTGCCTCGCCTACTCCGCGGAGGCGGACTCCTTGGGCGGCCAAGAACGGCTCGTCGAGTCGCTCGACAGCCTCTGTAACATCGAGCCGGAGGCCCCGGAGCCGCCCTCGTCCGACGAACAGCTCGCCGCCGCCGTCGCCGAGCTCGAGAGGATATTGGGGCGCTGACATGCCGTCGAAGCGCAGCAAGAAAGGGAAGAAGAAGGCTTCCGCGCCCCTCAAAGCGGGCCAGCCCTACTTCAGAACGGTCGCCGATAACCGCCGGGCGCGGTTCGACTACGACCTCATGGACCGCTTCGAGGCGGGCGTCGCGCTAACCGGCACGGAGATCAAGTCGGTGCGCGCAGGCCGCGTCAATATTCGCGACGCCTACGCCCAAGTACGAAACGGCGAGATGTGGCTGCACAACCTCCACATCGCCCAGTGGGAGGCCGCCGGCCCCTGGGGCCACGAGCCCACCCGCTCGCGCAAGCTCCTGCTGCACTCGGAGGAGATACGCAAGCTCGGCCAGTCCGCCGGAGAGAAGGGCCTCACCATCGTGCCGGTCCGCGTCTATATCAAAGGCCACCACGCTAAGATCGAGATTGCCCTCGCCAAGGGCCGGCGGCGGTATGACAAGCGCCAGGTCATCATCCGCCGCGAGACCGATCGGGAGATTGCCCGCGCCATCCGCCGCGAGGTCGACTAAGACCGCAAGGCGCGGCTGCGACATCCGCCCCTTCCCTTGGCGTCACCCTTCTCCTACGATGGGATTGCCCGGAGAGCTCGCCGCCACACTTCGTGCTGCGGGTGTTCGGAGGCTCTTCAAGGCGGCCTTGCGCCGTTGGAGAGGGCTGGCGGGGCGCCTCCTTGGCTGCAAGGAGTACAATGGAAGCTGCTGACGACCTTGGGGATGCGTGGTTTCGACAGGGGATCAGCTTGGCAGGATTGCAGGCCGAGTTCGCCGCACACTCGCTAATCAGACGGCAAACAAATTGACTGCCGACGAACCAGTCGCTCTGGCTGCGTAAGTAACGCAACCACGTCCCGGAAGCCCGCCCCGACGGCTTCCGAAGGCGCTATATAGCCGGGGTGCTGCGACTCCGACGCCGCTGCGAGTCGCCTAAGATTTCGCGGCAGGCGGCTGGACGGCCCGCCGGTGGGCTTGTCCAGAGCGCCTAATAAACATCGGCTAAGCCTGTAGCACATCTGCGCTGAGCGTCTTCTGGACGGGGAGTTCGACTCTCCCCCATCTCCACCAGCCCCCGCCCGGACTGCCCGGGGGCGCCTTCCCTGTCCCGATGCAGGCCGGCTCAGGTATAGGTTGCGTATATAGGGAAGTGGAGTTACAATAAGGAGCTTAGTCCCCATCGCCGCAAGGCTTCTTGACCGAATGCCCTCTGGTTTGCGGACAAGCGGAGAAATGCGTATGACAACGAAGACCGAGACGAAGACAGCCCCGAACGCAAGCTTTTGCAAGGCCTCCCCTACGGGAGCGCACCACTGGGTCCTGGGCGCGCCAAGCGTGAAGATGGCGGGCGAGTGCAAGTACTGTCACGCAGCCCGCGAGTTCCGCCCGTTCGAAGAGAACATTGGCTTCAACAACAGCCCGAAGAGGCCCCGAAGCGCCGCTCAGACCGCCGGCGAGTAAGCTGGCGCCCTTCTTCTTAGCGTCCGTCCTCACGCACGAAGTCCGACAACCGCTCGCCAATCATGATGCACGTCACGTTTGTTGCGGCGTGTGGCACCGTCGGGATGATTGACGCGTCGGCCACGTAGAGATTGTCCATGCCGTGCATCTTGAGGCGGTTGTCGACCACCGCCATTGGGTCCGACGCCAGGCCCATCATGCAGGTGCCGGACCCGTGGTGGTGGCTGTCGTACGTCGACTGAGCGAACTCGGCCCAGTCCTCGTCTCCAGTTGGCAGCATCAGCCTCCCGTAGTACGGGCGCATCAGGTCGTGCTGCATGAAGTCGTACACGAAGCGCATCACGTTCAGCATGTCCGCTACGTCGTCCGGGTGCTGAAGCATCCCGTCGTCCACCACCGGAAGCTCCCGGTGGTCCGTCGAGTTCAGGTAGATGCGGCCCCGCGACTTCTGCTCCACCAGGTTCATCGCCACGGGCATCATCGGCTTGAGCCCTTCGACTCCCACGGGAGCGCGCATGTAGATGTGGAAGTTCCCCACGGGGAGGCCGGGGCTGGTCTTGTAGACCAGCTGGAAGCCCGCGACTACCCAGTCGGGCGAGAAGTCGCTAACGCCCTCGAAGGTCATGTTGACCGCCGCGTGGTCCTGGTAGTTCTTGCCGACGCCCTCCAACGGGTGGACGACCTTCACCCCCAGCCGTTCGAGCTCGTCGACGGGCCCGATGCCCGAAAGCATCAGCACCTGCGGGCTGTGGTATGTGCCCGCGCTGAGAACGAACGTGTCGGCGGACGCCGTGTGCGTCTCGCCGTCCTGCTCGTACTGGACCTCCGTCACGCGCGCGCCCTCCGTTCTGAGCGCGGTCACGTGCGCGTCGCCAACGATCGTCAGGTTCGCCCGCCCCCGGGCCATGCCGATATAGGCGACAGCCGTGGACTGGCGGATGCCGTCCTTCACGTTCGACGCCCCCGCTGTGAGGCCGAAGCGCGTCGGCACGTTGCTGTCGGGCATGATGGGATACCCCAACCCGACGGCCCGGTCGACGAACGCTTGCATCGGCGGCGCGAGCTCCCCCTCTCCAATGGAGAGCTTCCGCTTGACCGTCAGCGGCCCGGCGTTCCCGTGGTGCGGCGCGTCGGGAAAGTCCTCGTCGGTCTCGATGCGCTTCAGCACCGGCAGACAGTCCTCGTAGGACCAGCCGCGGTTGCCGAGCGACTCCCACCGGTCGAGGTCGTACTGCGTTGGCCGCGAGACGCCCATCATGTTGACGGACGAGCCGCCACCGAGGATGCGGCCGCTCAGTGGGTAGTATTCGCTGTCGTCGATCTTCCGCTTCGTCGGATACATCACGACGTAGTCGGACTCGAGGATAGGCCGGTTGCTGCCCCGTCCGTCTGCGATGATCTCAGGAAGCGGCTGCGGGTCCGGACCCGCTTCCAGCAGGAGCACTCGCCGCTTGGGGTCTTCAGATAGCCGGGTCGCCGCCACGCACCCCGCTGAGCCTCCGCCTATGATGATGACGTCGTAGAACTGGCCTTGCTGCATGTTCTCGCTCCTCAGTTCGTATCGCTCCAAACTCGGCTCCCCTTACCTACTCTCTTTCGCTGGGGGAGAGCTGCTTAGACCCCTCCCCGTGCGTGGAGGAGGGCCCGGGAGGAAGGCCGCCTACCGTCCCGCCTCGCGGACGAAGTCCGATAGACGCTCGCCGATCATGATCGACGTGACGTTCGTATTCGCATGGGTGACGGTCGGCATGATGGACGCGTCGGCCACGTAGAGATTGTCCATGCCGTGCATCTTCAGGCGGTTGTCGACGACAGCCATCGGGTCCGACTCCGGGCCCATCATGCACGTTCCAACGCCGTGGTGGTAACAGTCATAGGTGGACTGCGCGTATTCGATCCAGTCGTCCTCCGGCCCCGGCTGCATCAGCCTGCCGAAGTACGGACGCATCACCTCATCGCCCACGAAGTCTTGGATGAACTCCATAGCCGTCCGCATCGCCTTCGTATCGTCGGGGTGCTGGAGGAGACCGTCGTCGATGGTGGGCAGCTCGCGGGGGTCCGTGGACGTGATGTAGACGTGACCGCGCGACTTCTGCTCGATCATGTTGGCTGCGAACGGCATCAGCGGCTTGAGCCCCTCAACCATCATCGGCGCTCGCATATACAGGTGGAAGTTGCCATTCGGGAGGTTGGGGTCGCTCTTGTAGATGAGCTGGAACCCGGACACCACCCAGTCGGGCGTGAAGGTGGACGCGCTTTCGAACACCATGTTGACCGCGGCGTGGTCTTGGTAGTTGTGGCCCACGCCCTTGAGCTCGTGAACGACCTCGATGCCCAGCGGCTCTAGGTCGGCCGCCGGGCCGATGCCGGAGAGCATCAGCACCTGGGGGCTGTGGTACACGCCCGCGCTGAGCACGAATGTGTCCGCCGCCGCCGTTCGCGTCTCGTTCCCCTGAGCGTACTTGACCTCCGTCACTCTTGCGCCGTCCGTCTTCAACGAGACGACCGGGGCCTCGGCGATGACCGTCAGGTTCGGGCGGGAGCGCGCCGGCGCGAGGTAGGCGACTGCCGCCGATTGCCGCTTGCCGTCCTTTACGTTAGAGGCCCCCCGAGAGATGCCGAAAGGATTGGGGATATTCCTGTCCGGCAGTATGGGATACCCGAGGCTTCTTGCGCGTTGGACGAAAGCCTCTTGCGGCGCGTCCATCTGATCGAACGAGAGCCGGCGCTTCACCGTCAGCGGACCGGAGTTGCCATGGTGCGGCGCGTCGGGATAGTCCTGGTCGGACTCGATGCGCTTCAGGACCGGCAGACAGTCCTCGTAGGACCAGCCGGGATTGCCCAGCGACTCCCAGCGGTCGAGGTCGTGCTGCGTGGGCCGGACGACGCCCATCATGTTGACCGAAGACCCGCCGCCCAATACGCGTCCACTGATCGGGTAGTACTCGCTGCCATCGATTTTCCGCTTGGTCGGATACAAGATCACGTAGGGCGATTCGAGGATGGGCCGGTTGCTGCCCCTGCCGTCCGTGATGATGTCGGGTATGGGGTCAGGGTCGGGGCCTGCCTCCAACAGCAGCACCCGCCGCTTGGGGTCCTCGGAGAGCCGCGTGGCGGCCACGCATCCGGCAGACCCTCCGCCGATTACGATGACATCGTAGAAACTGCTCTGTTGCATCTCTATGCCTCGCGGGTAAGGCCCCGCTATTGACTGACGCCTTCGCCGAGGCCGACCGGCGCGGGTGGAAGCATACTCTGTCGCGGCGACAAGGCCCAATCCTTGCCTCGCGGGGCCTGGGGCGGGATACTCGCGTTCAAGCTCACCGCCTGAGGAGATTGGGAATGACAGAGATCCCCGACTGGTACACGGAATTCGCGGCCGCGGTCGTCGCCGCCCTACCCCGGGACATAGACGAGGACGCGGCCAGGGGCTGGACGCAGGACGCTGCCGGCCTGCGTGAGGCGCTCAGTGTTCTCGCCGCAGGGGGCGGGATAGGCTCTCTGAGAAACGACAAGTCGTTGGATGGCTGGGAGCTCGTGAGGGACGTAACCGAGCCGGAGTCCGTCTCCGCCGACTCGATCGAGATGGCTCCTTTCGCAGAGGGCATCGAGGACCTCATCGGCGAGCCGATGGTGGAGCTCATCATGGGGACGCCGGACCTCCTCGGCCAGCGTCACGCCGAGTACCTGCTGGACCACCAGGAACAGATCCCCGAGGAGTTCCAGCGCTACTCGCTGGTGTTCCCCGGCACCATTTGGAGGAGTCAGGACCAAAACCACCAGGTGCCCTGCCTCACTTGCCGTCAGGGCGTCTGGGATCTCATCTTCGGCATCCTCGAAGGCGGGTTCGACTCCCGCGACCGCATAGCCCAAGTACGGGACTGAAGCTGGGAGTCCGAGGGAAACTGCGGCGGATGCCGCGAACGCTGCACCGAGACCGTCCATGAGGTACGATTGCCTCACGCCGGACCGTTAGGAGGCGCTCATGCCGCACGTAAGCTCACTGGGACACATCGGCCTCTTCTGTACTGGCCTGACTGCGATGCGCGATTTCTATACGCGGGTGCTGGGGATGACAGTAACGGACGAGAACATGGAGCGCGGGATGGTGTTCCTCTCCGCCAGGCCCGGCGACGAGCACCACGAAGTCTTGCTCATGGGCGGCCGCACCGGAGCGGAGGACGCCAAGATCGTCCAGCAGATCTCCTTCCACGTGGACAGCATCGACGGGGTGCGCGAGTTCTACCAGGGTTTCGAGGCTGATGGCGTGCAGGTAGATTCCGTCGTTACCCACGGCAATACGGCCAGCGTCTATTTTCGGGACCCCGAGGGGAACCGGCTGGAGGTCTACTACAGTTTGCCCGTCGAGTGGCCCCAGCCGTTCAGGGCCGAGATTGACCTTACCCAGAGCAACGAGCAGGTGCTCCAGCAGATCCACGAGGCGACCTTCGGCGCTCCTGCCCGTCATTCCCGCGAAGGCGGGAACCCAGTTTGAAGTAACTGTTTTTGCGAATGGATAGCTGCGGCGCGGCAGTCTACTAACTGGGGGACCAGCCCGACAGCCGCCCTGCCAGGAGGAGCGATGACTGCCCAGAAAACCTCCGCAAAGGTGTTCGATTTCCTGACCGATGAGATTCTCGCGGGGACCGGCGATGTCGTTCTGCCCGGCTCTGACGAGCTCTCGGGGGTGATAAAGCGGTACGAGAGCGGCGGTGAGAACCGCATGCACACCCACCCCACCGAAGACCACGCCTTCTACATCCTCGACGGCGAAGCGACGTTTCACCTGGAGAAGGACGAGAACGTTGTAGTCGTCGGCAAGAACGAGGCGATCTTCTTGCCCAGAGGCGCCCGCTATTGGTTCCAAAGCTCCGGCGCTTCCAAGCTCATCATTCTCCGCACCGGCACTCAGACCGGCTCGGACCGCATCATCGACGGGCGCATTGTGACGAGCCGCCGGACGGTCGAAGGCGCCGCGCGGGTCGAGCCCAAGGAGCTGCCGTTCTAGCAGCGCCGTCTCTATGGAAATCATTGACCCAGAACGGGAACCAACCTCGTCTGAGGTGGAGGAGCCATGACAACAGAGCCGCGATACATAGAACCCACTGGCAATAGGCGCGCGGGATGGCATAAGGAGGGCGAGACGGGCACGAGCTACACAGTCCGTCTTGAGACGGCGTGGGAGAAATTCCTGAAGGCCGAGGGCATCCCCGTCTTCAAGGGCGTCGGAGTGCACGACTCGCGAGCGCTCCCGAGGGCGGAGTGGAAGCGCGTCGGCGGCAAAGGGACCTACATCCAGGTGACGGGCACGAACAACGGCACGGGCATGTTCGTGGTCGAAGTGCCTCCGCGCGGCGCCCTCCTCCCCCAGCGGCAGATGTACGAGGAGCGCTACATCGTCATGGAGGGCCGCGGCAGCACCGAGGTCTGGCGCAACGGCGACACTGCGATGACCGCATTCGAATGGCAGCCCTGGAGCCTCTTCGCGATTCCGTTGAACGCGAACTTCCGCATTATCAACTCGTCTTCCTCCCCTGCCCTGCTGCTCGCGGTGAACTCCGCGCCGCGCACCATCAACGCCTTCCAGAACATGGACTTCGTGTTCAACTGCGAGTTCAATTTCGAGGACCGCCTCGGCGGCAACCTGGAGGACTACTGGAACCCCAACGACGAGATCGAGCCTCAGCCCGTCCGAGGACGAGCGATGGTCACGTCGAACCTCCTGCCCGACATCCAGAACGCCTACCTACCCTTGGACAACAATCGCGGCCCCGGCTTTCGGTGGGTTGCCCCCAATCAGGTCGGCAACACCATGATTCAGGGCTGGATTGCCGAGTACCCCAGCGGACGTTACGCCAAGGCCCACGCCCACGCCTCGGGCGCCGTCCTCGTCTGTTGCAAGGGCCACGGCTTCTCTTGGACGTGGCCGAGCAACGTTGGCATGACTCCCTGGCAGGATGGGAAAGGCGACCTCGTCAAAATCCAGGAGTACGGTCCCGGCGGACTGATCAGCGCCGCTCCGGGGCCCGCCAACTGGTTCCACCAGCACTTCGCCGTCGGCAAGGACCCGTTCAGGGTCTTCAATTACACCGGCCCCTACCCCGGTAACCCGGAGGCGGGCCGCAACCGAGCCAACGACTTCGCCGAGGAGGGCGACATGATCCGTCAGCACGCCGACGTAACGGACGGCGGCAACGCAATCCCCTACCACCTCGAAGATCCTTACGTGCGACGGCATTTCGAGTCCAAGCTGGCGGAGAACGGCGCCGTCTCGACGATGCCGGAGGTGGCCTACACCGAGGCCGGCGCGAACATGGAAGTGATGTCCGACTAGCCTGTGCGACCTTGCGGCGGGCGTGGGGAGGAGGCTACGCTCGCTCTCCACGCTGCCCTGGAACGAGTGATGAGAAATGACACGGTGGGAGTAGTTGGGGGCGGCGGGCCGATGACGCGGGCAAGCCGAGGCCGTCGCTAGGTGCTGCCGTAGACGCGCTCGGGTGTCACCAGGAGAACGGCGCGTTGTTGCTCCTTCATCGCTCCGGCGAAATCGTCCCACGCGCTGAGCGACCTGCCCGCTGCGACGTATGCGGCGCGCATCAGATCGAGCAGCTCAGCCTCGTTGTTGTCGCCGAAACCCTGCGCTGTCGCCGGCCCTTCCACGGTCACGTAGCGTCGTGTGTCCGGCTTGATGAGCGTCACGGCGCACCGCGCGCCGCGCCTGATATTCCTGACCTTGCTTGTGCCTTCACGCGAAACGAACGCCATACGCCCATTGAGTGGTCCGGCGCTCACGACTGTCGACTGGGCCCGTCCGGACTGCCCGATGGTCGTCACGACGGCCATGTGGTTTTCTTCGAGGAATGGAAGCGCTTCGCTGAATTCCAACGGTTGCTCTCCTTGGCGCGACGGCGGCGCGCGGCGTATGGCGGCTGTCGCGAGCGTAACAGCGCAGTCGGCCGTGTTCCAGCACGTCCCCCACGCAGCAATGATTAGACACGCGACCACGCAAGACTTGCCCGCAATTGTGGCGGTCTACAACGCCGCGATACCTGGACGTATGGCCACCGCCGATCTCGTTCCCGTGACCGTCGCCTCCCGGAGGGCCTGGTTCCGATTGCACTCCGCCGACCGGCGCCCCATCTGGGTTGACGAGCGGGACGGCGCCGTTGCGGGTTGGCTCAGCCTGGGGGTGTTCTACCCGCGCGCTGCATGGGATCCTACCGCCGAGGTGAGCGTTTACGTCGACCCCGGCTGCCAACGCAAGGGGATTGCCGCCGGTCTACTGAGGCATGCTGTCGCGATGGCCCCTGCCCTTGGCGTGCGGGCGTTAGCCGGTTTCGTTTTCGGACACAACGAGCCGAGTCTCGCGCTCTTCCGTCGGGTGGGCTTCGCGGAATGGGGCAGGATGCCGGGAGTCACCGAGCTCGATGGAATCATTCGAGACGTGGTGATCGTCGGGCGGCGCGTGCCGTAGGGCCTGCGGTAAGGGGGCTACCGCCAGAGCCCGAATGTGAGGCCGTGCCCAGTGCCCGCCAAGGACCGATAGCAGGGAAGATAGTCGACCAGCGTCATCGATCCGGGCGCCATCGCCCCCGCCACGGCGACCCAGTTCAGGGTCTCCGGCGTGCCCGGCGCCTTGTTCAGCCGCTCCTTATCCAATGAGGAGAGCACGGCGACGTCGCCGCTCTCCAGCGCGCCGATGACCCGGCGGTCGAGCTCCTCGTCGATGACCTGATGGCTCAGGCCGCCGGACGCCATGACGGCGACGCGGGCGCCGGATTCCCAGGACTCGACCGCGCTTCTGAACGCCTGCCCCAGTGCATAACACCGCGCTGCCGTCGCCTGGTACGGTAGGTACCGGCTCAGCATGAATGGGACCACCGGCGTTGAGGCGTCGCCGTCGAGGATGTAGTCGTATGCGAAGGCGAAGGCGTCGTCCAGCGCGTTCCCTTCTCGAACGCCGTCGCTACAGCCGACATCGAACCCCGACTCGTTCAGCGCGCTGATGAGGTGGTTGGCCAGCTCCGGCTGGCCGGCGCGGTCCTTAATCGTCGGCTTGGGCCGCTCCGCGTTGGAACGGAAACGGGCGTCCGGGTCGAACTCCTCCCGCTCGGCGACGGGGAGCGTCTCGGCGCGGAGCACGCCGAAAACTGTCCGGCTCTCGTCGGGCCACACCCGGTGGGGGTTGCTGATGATCACCAGGACATCCGGCTGAGCATCCCTCACCGCGCCGCGCAGCGTCTCCAGCGCGGCATGCGCGGCGGCGTGGCGCTCACGCTGCTTCTCGATCAGCACTTGGTCTTTGATATCGGCGGGCGCGGACTTGAGCAGCTCTTGGTAGTCGAACCGGGGGTCGCGCGTGTCGGCGTCGCCGAGGCGGGCCCAGCCCTCCGGCTGTGTTTGGATGGACGGTCCGTGCGAGCTGCCGACACCGAGAACCAGGTTTGCCATGGCGGCCTCCGAGCGTGTGTTCCGCGCTAGCATAGGCCCGGCTCGGCCTGTAGGCAAAGGCGTCGCGAGCATTGCGCTCTGCGAGTGCTATCCTCTCCCCTGCGGTCGGCGCGCCCATAGGCGCTCAAGGAGGCAGGTATGACGAACGAAACGCCAAGCGTTGTCCTAGGAGTGGGTGTGATCGGACTCGGCGGCGCTGCCGTCGCGATGGTCCCGAAGTTCGCCTTCAATCCCCGGTTCAAAATGGTGGGCGCGGCGGACCTCGACGAAGAGATTCTCAGCAGGTTCGCCCAGGACTTCCCGGACGCCGTCACGTACACGAGCGCCGAGGACCTGTGCAAGAACCCCAAGGTGGACCTGGTCTACATCGCGACGCCCAACAAACTGCACACGCAGCACTGCGAGCTGGCTATGTCCCATGGGAAGCACGTGCTGATTGAGAAGCCGATGACGGTCAACGTCGCCGAGGGGCAGGGACTGGTGGAGTCGGCCAAGCGGAACGGAGTGCTGCTCGGCGTTAACGTGAAGCACAGCTTCGAGCCGAGGGTGCTGCGGCTCAGAGAGATGGTCCGCACGGGCGAGTTCGGCGAGCTGCGGATGATCAACCACTGGCGCTACCAGGACTGGTTGTACCGACCGCGCTCCACCGAGGAGCGCACCCCAGGGCCCGGCGGCGGCATTCTCTGGCGCCAGGGCCCTCACCAGTTCGACATTATCCGCACCGTCGCCGGCGGCATGGTCAGGAGCGTGCGAGGCATGGCTGCGGTCTGGGACCCCGCACGCAGCGTTCCCGGGGCGCATGCCGCCTACGTCGAGTTTGAGAATGGCGTTGTCGCGACCGCCGTCTACAGTGGCTACGACCACTGGGACTCCAGCGAATTCGTCCACGGCGTGGGTCGCGAGGGCACGTACCCGGACCCCAGCAAGCACGCCACGGCCCGCCGTGAGCTGTCCGCGGCGCCTGGCCCCGCCTGGGAGGACGAAGCCGCGCGGGCCGAACGCTATGGCCTGGGACGCTCCGGCCGGGGCGCGGAGCCGCCCGGCCCCTCTAGGGCAGGCTGGCTGCTCGGCGGCCCGATGATTGCGAGCTTCGACAGGGCCGACGTGCGCCTTACTCCTGAGGGACTCACCGTCTACGGCGACCAAGAGCGCACTGAGATACCGCTCGTCACCTACGAAGATGGCCGCGACGGGCGCGTAAACACGTACTACGATGCTGTCGTAGGCGACCGTCCCCTACCCGCCGACGGCGCTTGGGGCAACGCCACCCTGGAGCTGCTGCTGGCGATCGAGGAGTCCGGCAAGCAGCGGAAAGAGATGTTCCTCGAACACCAGACGCCTACAATCGATTAGCCCCAGCCCAAGAATAAGCGGAGGAAGCCATGCTCTTCATAGACAACCCAACCGTGGAACAGCTGCTGCCGATGGCCGAGTGCATCGACGCTCAGGACTACGCTTTTCGCGGCTTGCCGACGGGCGAATCGGTCCACCGCCCGCGCATCGACCTCTATATGCCCGCGGAGCGCCCGGACGGCTACTACCGGTGGGGCACGATGGAGGGCGCGAGCGACGCCCTCGGCGTGTTCGCGATACGCATGAAGTCCGACATCCTATACTGGCCGCGTGACGAGCAAGGTTACTGGAAGGAGGAGAAGTACTCCGTGGAGCCGGGCCTCTACTGCGGGCTCATCTTCCTCTTCAGCACGCGCAACGGCGAGCCCCTCGCCATCATCAACGACGGCATCCTCCAGCACATGCGCGTCGGCGGTGGAGCGGGCCTTGGCGTGAAGTACCTCTCGCGCCCCGATTCGCAGACCGTTGGGATGATTGGCTCGGGGGGCATGGCGCGGACCTACCTGGAGGCATTCGCCGTGGTGCGGGACATCCGGCAGGTCAAGGTCTTCAGCCCCACCAAGGCCAACCGTGAGCGGTACGCTGAGGAGATGTCGGCGAAGCTGGAGATCGAGGTGAAGGCCGTGGACACTCCGGAGGCGGCTGTCGAGGGCGTGGACATCGTTTCCGCGTGCACGAACGCGATGGAGCCGGCGCTGAAGGGCGCATGGCTGGAGCCTGGTCAGCACGTGACCGACGTTCGGGGAGAGCTCGACGCAGAGGTGTTCGCGCGAGCCGACGTGACGGTGAAACAGGGCGTGTCGCACTCGCGGCCGCGCAGCGAGGACGTTCGCAGCATGGGCGAGGGGTACAACCGGGGCGACTACATCGGCGGCACGGAAGAACAGAAGCAGCGTTTGCCTAGCCGTCTGAGGGACTCGCGGGTGGGCGCCGGCGGGGACGACGACACTCCGACCTTCAATGACCTGGCTAGCGGGGAGGTCAAGCGCAGCTCGCCCAATGAGATCACGCTCTATCTCAACAGCGGCAACCAGGGGCTCCAGTTCGCAGCCGTGGGCGGCGCGGTCTACCAGAAGGCGAAGGCCGAGGGCGCCGGTCGCGTGCTCCCCACGGAGTGGTTCCTGCAGGACATCAGGGACTAGCAGCTAGGCCTACTCCTGCAACTGAAGAGGGGCGGTCGACCGACCGCCCCTCTTTCTTAGGCTCCCTAGAACCCGCCCAAGTCCGCTGCGCCGGGGGGTGGGGCATAGTCGGTGTAGGCCCACTCCGGCATCGTGCTCTCCAGGCCCTCCAGGCCGATCATGCGCTCGTACTCCTTGCGGATGGCGGGGTCCTGGTCCGGGTAGGCGATTGCCCTCCCGCCGTCC
Source organism: Dehalococcoidia bacterium (assembly GCA_965219425.1). Classification (GTDB taxonomy): domain Bacteria; phylum Chloroflexota; class Dehalococcoidia; order Lucifugimonadales; family Australimonadaceae; genus S5-327. The sequence goes on along the minus strand of OZ244741.1, from coordinate 890,344 downwards.
CGCGTGTCCTGGGCTCCGCCGTCGCGGGCGTCGGAGCCCGGAGCGCCGCCGTTGCGAAGGCCGGGGCCGTAGGGGCCGTCGAAGATGAGGAATCGGATGCCGTTAGGCGACGTTCCGAAGTGCTGGTGGAACCAGTCGCCGGTCATGGGGGCGGCGCTGATCATGCCGACGGGCTCGTAGTCCTGGCGCTTGACCTCGTCGCCGAGCCCGGCCTCGAACGGCTGCTCGCCCAGGCGGTCGGGCCACGTCATGCTGTAGCCCTTGCCGCGAATGCAGACGAGGATCGCGCCGGACGAGTGCTTGTGGGCTTTGGAGTACTGGCCGGTCTCGTACTGGCCGATCTTCATGTAGAAGTTGGCGCCGGCCATGTGGGGCTCGACGCGCCGGTAGCTGAACGACCGGCGGTTGTCGCGCGGCAGGTGGCAGTTGACGATGTCTGGGATAACGTTGGTGCGCCGCATAGCCAGGCCGCGCACCGGATCCGCGAAGATGTCGTCGACGGGCTTGAAGTAGTCGTCCTCGGCGTCGAACAGGCTCGTGAACTGGTGGTTGTTGTTGAGGATGAACTCGGGGTCGCGGACGAGGTTCACGATGTTGGGGGCGGTGGTCGCGGCGAGCAGGAGCGCCGGGCTGGAGGTTGCGTTGACGAGGCGGTGGGTAGCATTCAGCGGGATGCCGAACAGTGAGCCGGCGCTCCATTCGAAGGTCTGCTTCTTGTTGGGGTTGCTGTCCTGCCAGACCTCGGTGGACCCCCTACCCTCCGCGACGTAGTAGATCTCCTCGTACATGTGCTTCTCGGGGTTGAGAGCCCCGGCGCCGGGAATCTCCACCACGTACATGCCCCAGAGATGCTCGGTGCCGAGCAGCTGAATGGCGATGCCGTTGCCGCCCAGGCGCTTCCACGGCTTCAGGGGCAGGTCCTGGATTCGGTGGACGCCGATCTGCCGATGGATATCGATGCCCTGGGACTCCATGAATTGGTCGTATGGGGATTTCGGCGTCTTCCAGAACCCAAAGCCGGCCTTGTTCATGCCCTCCGGCTCTTGCCAGTCGGCCAACTGGGCGTTTTTCGTAACCATTGATTCCCTCCTGGAGCTTAGCCCTTCGTGCGTGGGAGTGTAGAGCGCGGCTGAGGGACGGTCAACGCTCGCATCCAGGCGTGGGGCGTTGTGGCCGACGCGTTTACCTCTTAGAATCATCCTCGTCGCAGACCCAAGCCGTGAGGAGGGTGGATATGTCCACAGCAAATCTGGAACGAATCATCGACGGTGACGGCCACATTATGGAGGACATCGTCGGCATCGTTTCGTACATGCCGGACGAGTTCAAAGGCAAGAGTTTCGGCGAGGCGAGATCTCAGCGTAACCCCTTCCCGCCCATCGACCACCTGCATTCGGCCAACCGTCACATCACGCCTCCGGGGGCGTTCGCCAACGTCGGCCCCGACGGCTGGATCGACTTCCTCGACGAGGTCGGCGTCGATTCCACGGTGCTCTATACCACCAGCGGCCTCGGCTTCGGGAAGATTGTGAGCCGCGATTGGGCTGTCGTGCTGGCGCAGGCCTACAACAACTGGGTGTGCGACACCTATCTCTCGCGCGGCGATCGGTTCCAAGCGATGGGTCTGCTGCCGTTGCAGGAGCCGCAAGCGGCGGTGGAGGAGCTGCGCCGGATGGTGGAGGACCTGGGGTTCGTTGGGGCGATGCTCCCATCGACGGGCGCCCAGCAGCCGCATTTGGGCGATAGTAAGTTCTGGCCTATCTACGCGGAGGCGGAGCGTCTCGGTTGCGCGCTGGGCATCCACGGCGGCGCCCACGAGGGGTTCCTTATGGACGACATGAGCCCCTACGCCCCCATCAACGCTCTCGGCCACCCAATGGGCCAGATGGTCGCTTTCGCAGGCATTGTCTTCAACGGCGTATTCGACAAGTACCCAGGAGTGCGCATCGGCTTCCTCGAGGCGGGCGCCGCCTGGCTGCTGACCTGCATGGAGCGGTTCAACGGCTCTTGGGCCTCCCACGTACAGTACGACCCGCGCGGCCGCTTCCTCGATATCAGGGAGGGCGAACGCGTGTCCGACTACATCTGCCGCCACGTCGAGGCAGACCGGATATTCGTAGGCGTCGAGGGCGATGAGCTGGCGCTGCCGGAGGCCGTCCGCCTCACGGGCAATAAGCCCTACCTCTTCTCCTCCGACTACCCGCACGAGGTCGACGCGAACACCTGTAGGGCCGAGCTCGACGAGCTAAGGGAGAACTCGGACCTCTCGCCCGAGGACAAGGAAGCCATCATGCACCGCAACGCGGGCCGGTTCTACCGGCTGACGGCCAACTAAAGGAGCACCGGCATGACTACGGAAAACATCGAGCGCATCGTAGACGGCGACGGGCATCTGGTGGAGGACCACCAGGCGATCTGGGAGCGGATGCCGGAGAGTTATCGCGACCGCAGTTTCGTGACGACGCGGGGCCCTTTCCCGCCCAACGACCACCTGCACGCGGCTAACCGCCACTTCCTGCCGGAGGGCGCGTTTGCCCGCGTAGGCCGTGAGGGTTGGATTGATTTCTTGCAGGACGTGGGTGTGGACAAGACTGTCCTCTACACCTCCAATGGCCTCGCGTTCGGGCGGGTCGTGAGCAGGGACTGGGCTATCGAGCTTGCCCGCGCGTACAACAACTGGGTGTATGACGAGTACGTCAGCAAGGACTCCCGGTTCCAAGCGATGGGCCTCGTGCCGCTTCAGGAACCGGCTGAAGCCGCTACCGAGCTGCGCCGCATCGTCGAGGAGCTTGGCTTCTCGGGCGCGATGTTGCCGGGCACCGGCGCGCTCCAACTGCAGAACCACCTCGGCGACCCCAAGTACTGGCCCATCTACGAGGAGGCGGACCGCTTGGGCTGCGCCATCGGCATCCACGGCGGCGTGCACGACCACATGGGCTTGGACGACATGAGCCCCTATGCGCCCGTGAATGCCCTGGGCCACCCGTTCGGCCAGATGGTGAACTTCGCAGGCGTCGTATTCAACGGCGTACTGGACAAGTATCCGAATGCCCGCTACGGCTTCCTCGAAGCAGGCTGCGCATGGTTCATCGGCTGCCTCGAACGCTTCCAGCGCTCTTGGGACAGCCACATCCAGTACGACCCCAACAGCCGCTTCCTTCACATGAAGAATGGCGAGTCCGTGACCGATTACATCCTCAGGCACGTCGACGAGGGCCGAGTGTACGTCGGTGTGGAGGGCGGCGAGCTGACGTTGCCCTTTGCTGTAAAGGTGGCCGGCAACAAGCCCTTCATCTTCTCGTCGGACTTTCCGCATGAGGTGAACCACGAGACCTGCAAGGAGGAGATTGCGGAGATCCGCGAGAACCCCGACCTGACCTCCGCGGACAAGGCCGCGATTCTCCATGTCAACTCGGAGCGCTTCTACGGGCTCAACTAGGCGCGGGCGGGCGTTGCCGCGGCGGCACAGGAGGCGCGATGGCTGATAACGCAGCCCTTCAGGCCGGTGTGAACAACTTGGTTAAGCACTGCGTCGCAGTCGAACGCGGCGAGTCCGTGCTGTTGCTAAACGAGCGCGGCGGCCTAGACGCTGGGCTCGCTACGCTGCTCGAAGAGGCAATTGCGGAGGCCGGAGGCGTCCCCTACTCCCTCTGGGTGGACTTGCTCGCCCGCGTCGAAGAGTTGCCTCGTCCGGTCGCAGGCGCGGTGCTGGGCGCGGACAAGCTGCTGCTGAACTGCAATCTGAACCGAGCGGTGCTTCTCGAACACCTTCGGGCCAATGGCGCGGCCGGGCTGGTGCGCATCAACAACCGCATCCGCGCGCCGGAAGGCATGACGACAGACCACGCGCAGTTCGACTGGCGCCTCGTGATGGCGCTGGCGCGCAGCATTGAGGCCCTGACATCGCAGGCGTCCACCTACCGGGTGACCAGCCCGCGCGGCACGGATATGTCCGGACGCGTTGCGTCGGCGAGCGAAGTGGCGGACGCCTTCTTCGTGCAGGATGCGGAGATGAGCCGCACTGAGCGCGTCTTTCCCGGCGAGGTGTACGCGCCTATCGGCAGCGCGAGCGCAAACGGCACGATTGCCTTCGACCACCCAGGTATGGCGGACCGTGAGCAGTTCCACAATCCGATGTTGTTGCAGGTGCGGGACAACGTGCTGCAGGGCATCGAATGGAGGGAAGAGCCCGCGCGTCCGAACCAGAAGGACGACCCAACCGGCAACACGGTCTGGACGAGCGCGCAGCTGCAGCGCTTGCTGGACGCCGGCGAGGCGCGCTACGGGACCGAGGCGGCATACGCGGTGGACTCGTTTCATGGCGGTTTCCACCCCAAAGCCGCCAAGCGCCCCGGGCAGCAGAGCAACCAAGACGTGATGCACTTCCATATCGGCAGGACGCCGTCCCCTCTCTCCGCCTACCTCTCCGATCAGACGATAGAGCTGGACGGCGAGCCGTTCTGGGAGCATGGCCGCTCTACTCTGCTGCAGGAAGAGAGCATCCGGGAGATGGCGAAAGAGTACGGAGAGGAGATATAGATGGCGGACGTTCCTCTTAGCATTGCGCTTGAGCACTACGACAGGCACATGCCTTGGGTAGAGGGGACGGTGCGCCTCAACGGCATCGAGCCCACCGTGCTCATCGTTGGTCAGGATGGCGCAGGGGGGAGACGGCACGAGCGAATGCTGCTCCACCGCGAGTTCGACGTGTGCGAGCTGTCGCTCGGCTCCTACGTCATGGCGAAGGCTCGGGGCGCGGCGCTCACGGCTATCCCCATCTTTCCGCGGCGGCTGTTCAGCCAGTCGCAGATGTACGTCAACACGCAGTCCGGCATCCGCGAACCGAAGGACCTCATCGGTCGGCGTGTCGCGCTCCGCTCGTTCCAAACGACGCTCTCCGTGCTCGCCAAGGGCGACCTCGACAGCGAGTACGGCGTGCCGCTCGACAGCGTTACGTGGGTGACGACTGCCGACGAGCCTGTCGCGTTCGACCCGCCGCCCGGCGTGACGGTCGAACGCATGGATGTGCAGCGCAAACTCGGCGACGCGCTCGTCGCGGGTGAAGTGTCAGCTTTCCTATCGCCGCGTCCGCCTGCGCCGTATCTGCAGGGCGCGGCGGAAGTCGGGCGGTTGTTCGACGACCCGCGCGCCGAAGAGGTGAGCTACTATCAGCGCAACGGCTTCTATCCCATCATGCACGTGGTGGCGATGAAGTCGGAGGTCGCTGAGCAGCACCCGTGGGCGCCGGTTAGCCTGCTGGACGGTTTCGAGCAGGCGAAACAGCAATGGGCGCATTACATGGACGACCCCAACTGGAGCAGGCTCACGTGGGGGCGCCATTACCTGGAAGAGGAGCGCCGCGTGCTAGGACCGGACCCCTGGCCGGCAGGCGTCGCGGCGAACCGCGCTAACCTCGAACGGTTCATTCGCTACGAGGTAAAGCAAGGGCTCATACCTGAGCCCCTAGCCGTAGAAGACCTCTTCTTCGAAACGACCCTGGAGACCTAGCGAATTGCTGCCGGAACCGGCGGACCCTACACCGAGAGGAGAACGACATGACACAGACCGCCACCTACACGGAGCAACAGTTCATCGCCGACATCCGCGAGGCGTTCGCGTCCCACCGTGATTCTGTGCAGCAGGCGCACACCGTCGCCGCCCTGATGCGCCGCGCGTTCGAGAACGGCTGGCCTGAGAACAGCGAGAAGTTCGGCGAGGGCGACGGCACGTTCGAGATCTACCGCGACGCGGAGTACGGCCATCCCGGCCCGGGCTTCGTCGTCCTCGCCTACCGCCAGCCCCCGCAGCAGATGAAGCGCCCGGCGCCGCACGACCACGGTGTCTGCTGGGTCGCCTACGGCGTCAAGAGCGGCGGCAACTCCCAGACGCGCTACGCCTACCGGCACGCGGGCGACGATGCGGAACTGCCGTCCTTCGAGCTCGTGCAGACCATGGAGCAGGGGCCTGGCGACGTCCACTACATCCTGCCTGGCGAGATACACAACGTGCAGGGCTCGACGACTGACGAGACGGTCTACTGCCGCATCACGAGCATGGACCTCAACAACGTGCAGCGCCACCGCTACGACGTTGAGAGCGGGCGCAGCGCGATCTTCTCCTCCGCCACGACGCCGGAGCCGTAATGGCGGTCTCAATCGCGGTCGGCAACCGCCTTATCACGCGCCACCTGCTGAGCGGGCGCGTCGCGGTCGACTGGCCGGAGGTGGAACTCGTGGACGCGGGCCCCGCGCCCGCGCCTATCTTTCCGGCGATGGTGACGACGCGGCCCTACGACGTGGGCGAGCTGACCATCGGCAACTTCATCGTGGCGAAGGACAACGGCGTGGGCCTCGTCGCACTGCCCATCTTCCCAAACCTCTTCTTCCCCCTCACGGGCGTCACCGTGAACGACGGCGCGGGCATCGCCGAGCCCGCCGACCTCGCGGGCAAGCGCGTCGGCGTGCCGCTGGGGTTCGCGTCGAACCCGGCCGTGTGGCTGCGCGGCATCCTCGCCCATCACCATGGCGTCGCCGCCGACAGCATCACGTGGGTCGAGGGCGAGAACGACTCGCTGCGCGGCGTGCCCTACCCCAAGCCGCAGCGCTTCGCAAGGGAGCAGATGGCGGACCTCGACGAACGACTCGCGGCGGGCGATCTCGACGCGCTCGTCGTCGCGGGCGGCAACGCGGCGCAGGCCAAGAACGTGCGCCTGCTCGTCGATGACCCATATCCGCTCCTCCGGCGCTATCACGAGGAGACGGGCGTCTTCCCCATCAACACGCTGCTCGTGATGAAGGAGGAGTCCGTTGCCGAGCACCCCGGACTCGCCGGCGCCGTATGCAAGGCGATGGACGAGGCGACGGCCATCTACATGGACGAGGAGCCGGACGACTCGGTCCACCAAGGACTGCGCGCGGGCGACCTGCGCCGCATCGGCCTCTTCCCGCGAGCGCAAGGCCTCGAAGTGCACGGAGCCTCCGTGCGCGCTGTCGTCGACTACCTCTACGAAACAGACATCATCCGCAAGCGCTGGACGCTCGAAGAACTGTTCGTGGCGTAGGGGTCCCTGACTAGTCGGGCGAACGCTGCAAGCGTTCTTCCATGCATCGGAGCGCCTCCTGGGTCGAGCGCAGTTCCCGGAGGACCTCTTCCCTGGATGTCGGCGCTTCCAATGCTCGCAGGCGTTCCTTTTTGTCTCCGTCCGGTTCTCGATCACCGTCCCCGCTCTAGATCCGCAGAACGAAGGGGTCGGGCGTGGTCTCGGCGAGCTCGACCCACACGCTCTTGACCTGCGTGAACTCGTTGATGGCGTCGATGCCCAGTTCGCGTCCGTGCCCGGAGCCCTTGTACCCGCCGAACGGCGACGCGTAGGAGAGCGCGCGATACATGTTGATCCAGACGGTGCCCGCGTCGAGGTCGCGGGCGAGCCGGTGCGCGCGCTTGATGTCGTCCGTCCATATCCCCGCCGCGAGGCCGTACCTCGTGTCGTTGGCCATCGCGACCGCCTCTTCCTCCTCGCGGAAGCGCAGCACCCCGAGCACCGGCCCGAACACCTCCTCCTGCGCGACGTACATGTCGTTGTGGACCCCGCCGAAGATGGTGGGCATGTAGAACCAGCCCGCCGCGAGCTCCGGCGCGTCAGGGCGGCAACCGCCGTAAACGAGCTCGGCGCCTTCCGCGCGTGCGCTCTCGACGAACGACTCGACCTTTGCGAGCTGGGCCGTTGTCGCCAGCGGGCCGAGCTCCGACTCCATCGCCGCCGGGTCGCCCATCTTGATGTCGCGGGTGCGCGCCACCAGCCGCTCCATGAACTCGTCGTGGATGTCCTCGTGCAGAAGCAGGCGCGAGCCCGCGATGCACGTCTGGCCTCCGGCGGCGAATATCCCCGCGATCGTGCCGTTGACGGCGTTCTGCAGGTCGGCGTCAGGGAAGACGATGTTGGGCGACTTCCCGCCGAGCTCGAGCAGTGTTGGCGTGAGGTTCAGCGCGGCCTGCTCGGCTATCTTGCGCGCCGTCTCCGGGCCGCCGGTGAACGACAGCTTGCCGATGCCGGGGTGGCTCGCCATCGCGGAGCCCGTCACCGCCCCGTACCCCGTCACGACGTTGAAGACGCCCGGCGGGAAGCTGGCCTGCTCCACCAGTTTGGCGAATTCCAGCGTGGATGCCGACGCGTGCTCGGACGGCTTGGCGACCACCGCGTTGCCCGCGGCGAGCGCCGCGGCGAGGCTGAACGAGAGCAGCAGCAGCGGGGAGTTCCACGGGATGATGATGCCCACGACGCCTATCGGCTCGCGGAGCGTGTAGTTGAAGACGGACGTCTTCTCCAGCGGGATGGTCGCGCCCTGTATCTTGTCGGCGAGCCCGGCGTAGAAGTAGAAGTAGCTCGGCACGGCCTTGCACTGGGCGGACATCTCGCGGATCAGCTTGCCGTTGTCGCGCGTCTCGATCTGACCGAGATAGTCCGCGTTCTCCGCTACGAGGTCGCCGAGCTTGCGGAGGAGCGCCCCTCGCTGCGCGGGGACCATCCCGCGCCACGCCGGGTCTTTCACCGCTTTGCGAGCCGCCTGCACCGCGCGGTCGACGTCCTCCGCCTGCGCGTCGGGCATCTGCGCCCACGTCTGGCCGGTGTATGGGTTCATCGAGTCGTAGGTCTGCCTCGACGAGGCGTCGATCCACTCGCCGCCGATGAGCATCTTGTACTTCGTTACGCTGCCGACAGCTGTGGCCATTTCACACCTCCGACTGCTTTCTCAGCATGGCATCCCCACATGCGCCACTCCGTCGTGACCTGGCGGTCTCCTGGATTCCCGCTTTCGCGGGAAAGACAGGTAAGGGCGCCAGGATGACGCTCCTTACCCGCCGACCTCGCCCTTCAGCTCGCGCCAGGCGGCGCGGGCCTCGTCTACGGAGCCCTCGTCCTCGATGGTGGTGATGTCGCCGGGATCGGTGTCGAGGGTTACGGCTTTGAGGACGCGGCGCATGATCTTGCCGCTGCGGGTCTTGGGGAGCATCTTCACGAAGTTGACCTCGCCGATGACGGCGAAGGAGCCGAGCTCCGTGCGGACGGTGTCGATGAGCGCCTTGCGAAGGGAGTCGCTGGGCGTGCGGCCGTCCTTGAGCACAATGAAAGACGATATGACCTCGCCGCGCAGGTCGTCGGGGCGGCCGGTTACGCCGGCTTCCGCGACGTCGTCGTGGCGGAGGAAGGCGGACTCGACCTCGATGGTGCCGATGCGGTGGGCCGCTATCTTGATGACCTCGTCGGCGCGGCCCGAGAACCAGACGTAGCCATCGTCGTCCAGCTCCGCGAGGTCGCCGGTGAAGTAGACGCCGTGAATGCGCTCCCAGTAGTCGGTCCCGTAGCGGGCGGGGTCGCCCCAGAGCGTTGGCGTGAGGTTTGGGAATGGGCGCTTGAGGACGAGGATGCCCTTCTCTCCGGGTTCGCAGAGCTGGCCCTCGGGGGTCATCACGGCGAGGTCCATGCCGGGCAGCGGGATGCCCGCGGAGCCGGGTTTCTGGGGCAGCATGCCGATGCCATAGGGGTTGCCGATAACCGGCGCGCCGGTCTCCGTTTGCCACCAGTTGTCGATGACGGGGATGCGGTCTTCGAGCACGCGCTTCTGGAGCCATTCCCACGCGGCGGGATTCAACACCTCGCCGGCGCAGACGATGCGCTGCAGCGCGGAGATGTCGAAGCCCTTGGCCGGCTCCTCGCCGAACTTCATCAGCAGGCGGACGGCGGTAGGAGACGTGAAGATGCCGGTGATGCTGAACTCCTCAGCGAGCCGCCAGAAGACATCCGGGCCGGGGTAGTCGAGCGCGCCCTCGTAGAGGATGGAGGTGGCGCCGAACAGGAGCGGGCCGTAGACGATGTAGCTGTGGCCGACGGCCCATCCGAGGTCGGAGGTCGCCCACCAAACGTCGTCGCCGTTGAGCCCGAAACACCAGCGGCCCTGGCTGTAGACGCCCACGGGATAGCCGCCGTGGGTGTGGACGGCGAGCTTCGGCGTGGCCGTGGTGCCGGACGTGGCGAGGATGTAAGCGGGGTCGTTGGCCTCCATCGGCTCGATCTCGCTGCTGTTTCCCGCCGCCCCGTCAAGGAACTCGGTCCACGACAGGTCGCGCCCGCTCTTCATCGGGACGCCCTCGTTGCGGAGCACGACGACCTGATGCTCGACGGTGTCGCAGCCGAGCTCGAGGGCGTCGTCGACGATGCGCTTGAGCTGGACCTCGGTCCCCTTCCGGTAGGCGACATCGGCGCTGAAGACGGCGCGGGAGCCGCTCGCCTTGATGCGGTCGGCAAGCGCGGGGGCGCCGAATCCCGCGAAAACGACGGAATGCACCGCGCCGATACGGACCGTCGCCAGCATGAGAGTCACGGTCTCCAGGGAGTTGGGCATGTAGATGGTCAGGCGGTCGCCTTTGCCAAGGCCAAGGCCGCGGAGGGCGGCGGCGGCGTGCTCGACGTCGCGCTTGAGCTGCGCGTAGGTGATGATCCGGCGCTCGCCGCGCTCGCTGGCGTAGATGAAGGCGGCGTGCCCTCCCCTACCCGCGCTGACCTGATGGTCGACGCACATGTAGGAGAGGTTGGTCTGCGCGCCGAGGAACCATTTGAACGAGGGATAGTCGGCCTCGAACACCTTGTCCCAGGTCTTGAGCCAGGGCAGCTCGCGGGCAGCGCTGTCCCAGAAGGCGTCCGGGTCCTCGACGCCGGCGCGCAGCCGGTTCTTGATGACGGGGTTGATCAGGTCCATCTCTCCTCCTCCACGCCGCTAGGGGCGGTTCCCCTTCCGCCGCCTAACTTTACCCTCTGCCCTTCCCTACTTCCTAGGCTTGTGCGCGTCCCTCTCCCTAGCTCTCTCCCGCGGACGGGCGAGGGGACCAGAGGGGGGAGGGCGTCATACATATATCTGGAGGGAGGGGGGCTCCATGAAGGCGAGGGCTAGGGCGTCGGCGCGGTCGGGGGACTTGACGCCCCGATTGCGGAGGCTGGTCTTGCTTTCGAGGCGGATGCGGCCCGTGCTCGATATGTCGTATCGCAGGGCGAGGAGCTGGCCGGCCAAGACCGCGTCGTCCGGGATGTCGATGGCGTCCTCACGGAGGAGCCGGGCAATCTCCCAGAAGATTTCGGCGCGGAGGTCCGCGAACTGGGAGGGGCGTTTCGCCTTGCCGCCCGCCTCGACGCCAATTACCGGAACGCCCAGGACCCCGAGCCGGTCGACGACTCCACCCCCGACCCCGTTCTCGTCCACGAACACGGCGGGGATGCGGAGGGCGTCGGCCCATGCCTTGACCTCGGCGGATGCAGATGACGGACTCGGCGCCGCCGAACCGCGCGACGTCCACGCCCATGTGGTAGGGGAGCGCAGAGGGCCCCAACCCCCTCCCCCAGGATGGTGGAGGGGGTTGGGTTCTCCTCCGTAGACGGGCCCCCACCCCAGCCCTCCCTCAGGATGGTGGAGGGGGTTGGGTTCCTGGGTTCCCTGAGTTCACAAACGAAGTGCAACACCAGATTAGGGTGTTGCCATGGGATACAGACAGCTCTCCATTGAGGAACGATGTGAGATTGCCCGCCTATGTGCCGAGGGCGCCCCGGTCCGGCAAGTCGCTGCAAGTCTGGATCGCGCGCCATCGACGGTTGCTCGGGAGCTGAGGCGCAATGGTCCGCGACGGGGCGTCTACCGGCCGGTGTACGCGCATGAGCAGTCCCGCGCCCGCCGCTGGTCGGGCGGACGGCTGGAACGCGAGGACGGGCTGCGCGCCTCGGTCCTGGGGGGACTGGAACGGGGGTGGTCGCCGGAGCAGATCGCGGGCCGGCTGGCTGAAGGGTCAGGCCGGTGTGTCATCTCCCACGAGAGCATCTACCGGTTCATCTATGGCCAGGTGGCGCGAGGGAAAGACTACGATTGGCGCAACTACCTGCCGCGGGGGAAGTGGAAACGGGGGAGGCGGGGGCGTAAGGGGGGGAGCTCGGTCTCCTTCATCGCCCATCGGCGGCCGCTGTCGGAGCGTCCGGGGTCGGCGGCTGACCGGCAGACGTTCGGGCACTGGGAGGCGGACCTGATGTTGTTCGGGAGGTCGGGGCCGGTGGTGCTGGCGCTGCACGAGCGCTGCTCGCGGCTGTTGCTCGCGACGCGGGCTCCTTCGAAGGCGGCGGGGCCGATCGCCGAGGCCTTGGCGCGTCTCCTGGGGCCGCTGCCGCCAGAGTTCCGGCAGACGGTGACCTTCGACAACGGGACGGAGTTCGCCCGCCACCACGAGCTCCACGCCCTGGGCATCGAGACCTTCTTCTGCGACACCCACGCGCCGTGGCAGAAGGGCGGGGTGGAGAACGGGATAGGTCGGCTGCGCCGGTTCCTCCCTCGGAAGACGGTCCTGGCGGGGTTGCCGGAGGAGCGTTTTACGTCGGTGGTGCGGGCGTACAACAATACGCCGCGCAAGTGCCTCGGCTACCGGACTCCGTCCGAGGTCTTCGCGAGCCAAGTGTTGCACTTCAAATGTGAATTCAGCTTCCCGCTTTCGCGGGAATGACGGAAGGGGACGCGGGAATGACGGGGTCGCCGCGCCAGCGGGCGACGGCGCGGTCCACGTGGTGGCGCGTGGTGAGAGAGTCTTCGAGGGAGTCGGGGAACCGGCCCAGCACTGAGGCGATGTACAGCGGCGAGTCTTCTCCCCAGTCTCGGCGGCGGCGCTCCACGTCCTCCGGGTTGACGAGGCCGGGGATGTGGAACCGCTTGCTCCGGAAGTTCGGCGAGTCCAGGGCGGAGATGGTGATCCGGTGGTAGAGCGCGGACTTGGAGTGGAAGGACTCGTACAGCTCGCCCTCATGGGACAGCGGGTTGCCCAGGAGGAGCGTCTTCTTGGGGTTGAGGCGTTTCAGCGCTTCGACGTAGGACTGCTTCATTCCTTGCGCCTCCGTGACCACGACCAGGAGGTTGGGCGAGTGGAACCCTTGCAGGTTGTGCTGGGAGTTGGAGGAGAAGGCGATGGCGAAGCGGTCCTCGTCGACGACGTACTTGCCGGCGGTGAGCTTGCCGGGGAGGCGTCCGTCGGCGGAGGAGAGGGCGGCGCCGAGCTCGCGCCAGAGGATCTCCTTGACCTGGCGGGCGGTGGGGCCGGTGACGACGGCCTTGGCGTGGGGGCGGGTGTGGAGCCACCAGAGCACGGCGCGGGCGGCGGCCCAGTCCTTGCCGGAGGAGTTGGCGGCGACGACGGAGACGGCGGCGTGGCGGGCGAGGGCGTCGAGGATGGCTTCCTGCTTGTCGTAGGGCTTTCCGGAGTCGTGGAGGACTTCTTTGACGAATCGGACGGGGTGATTCTTGTACTGGGGGAGCATGGGCCTCCTGGCTGGTGGGCCGGGCGGCTCGTCCGCTCCTGCTGGGGCGGGGTAGGATATGTGACGCCAGTATGACGGGTTTACGTCATGCGGCGCAATGGGCTGTTGTCATAGTGGGGGGGGGCGTTCTCCTCCCCCGCGCTTTACTGCGCTCGCGCGCCCCCTCCCGTCGACGGGAGGGGGTTCTTGGATTCCCGCTTTCGCGGGGGTGGCGGGGAGGGAGGGCTGCGAGGTTCTCGCCTGCGCGGGAGTGACGGGGGGGGGGGGCAGGCGATGAGCGTTCTTGGACAGAGGACGTGGGAGCTAAGGGGCCGCCCCCCTTCCTCCCTGGCTAACGATCCGGCCCCTCCCGGTGTCGCGAGGATGGCCCTTGCCGATACGCTTCCCAACGGACATGTCAGGAGCATGAGAGGACGACGAGGCACCGGAACCCATTTAAGTACGTTGAACATCCCCATTGCATATCTCTATCAAGAACGAAGCTACAGCCACCGCCGCATTGACCACTAGTCGCACATGCGCTATTTGAAGTTCCTTTGATTTGTAGCGCCCGTGCCCTGTGCCATATAAGTTCCGTATTTCGGCTATACCTACGACTATTTGAGTCAAATTATTTAGTGTTCGCTTAATGGTGTCCTTGCCTGGCACATCCCTCTGCTGCGCATCAAGGTCAAGTTTGCGCATGGCCTCTTTCAAGAGTACATGTATGTCTTTGTTAGACCGTTCGCCTTCCAATCCTATGATTGCTTTCAAGACACTTTCAAGCAATTCCTTGGCCGACCCAAGTGCCTGCTCTGGATCGCTCCTTATACCGCTTCGAATCCTAGTTACATGCTTGCTAAACTCTAAAATATTCGTTTGAACTGCGATTTCCTCAACAACGCTCAGAGCCTGGACTTCATTTACATCGTACAATTCAGCATGTAGATTGGCGTCGGCATTCTTCAGCCATTCATCAAGACCTACGTATTCTTCTACAATACGAAGCTGCTCACGACCGCCTTCGATGATTTGAGGAATAATATTGAATACATGTCCTCCATAGTCATTGTCTCCCCAGAACAAGCTCCTCAACAGGCGTGGATGTGCAGATACCAACGTGTTCTTATCGGTAAGGTAACCAAGCTCCGTCCACTTGGATTCATCAAATGTATCAACTATGCAGCGCTGAAGAGCTATGACAATCTTATTGTGATTTGCGTTAAGCCTGATTCCCATAGGCGGGTATTCTCCTGGAGGTGTCAAATTGGGCGCGTTTACATCCACGTAGTGTACCATAGGTAAGTCTGGCACAATGCCCCCCCCCCAACAAGAACGCGTCGAGCCTCGCAACGTGGGGAGTAATATGCAAGGAAAGATCTTCAGCCAGCGGAACAGCCGTTTAATGTCGTTGCGCCTCTCGTATGAGAATGACGAATATAGGAGAATTATGCAAAGGCTCACAGGCGGGAGAGAGGACTTCGACGCAATTGACAATCCTCTCTTAGCTCATCATCGATTGGGGAAAGGGGCCCCGCTGCATCCAAGGCAGTAGCTTGGCAGGCGCCATGGTTCGACGGGCTCACCACGAACCTGTTGCAATTGCCACCTACTCGGGGATGACGAGTGAGGGTTCTTGGAGTGACAGGGGTGGTTTTGGGCGAACGCTCTCCTCCCCCACGCTTCGCTACGCTTGCGCGTCCCCTCCCGCAGACGGGAGGGGGTTTCCTGGGTTCCCGCCTGCGCGGGAACGCCTCCTCTCTAACTCTCCCCCGCAGACGGGCGAGAGGACTGTCGCGGGAATGGCGGATGTGGGGGCGCGGGATCAACGAGAGGGTGCGGGCGGTTTGACGGGTGTCGGGGGCGCTCTCTAGACTGCCGCCACCTTGGTCCTGGGAGGGCGCGTGATGGCGGAGAACTGCTTGGCGGCGGTGTTCGTAGGAGCGGAGCTGCCTCTGGAGCTTCAAGAGTTCCCGGTGCCCGACGTGGGGCCGGAGAACATTCTGGTGCGGATGAATATGGCGGCCGTCTGCGGGACTGACGCGCACAACTGGTATAACCCGCAGGCGCCCAACCCCATCATCTGGGGGCACGAGAACATCGGCGAGGTCGCCAAGCTCGGGGCGAGCGTGAAGACGGACATCCTCGGGGAGACGCTGCGCGAGGGCGACCGAGTCCTTTTCCACTCGGCGCCGTGCGGGCACTGCTACAACTGCCTCATGGGGCTGCGGTGCACGAACAGCATCCACTACGGCAACTCCCACGTGGATCCGGCCTCGGGGACGATGCTGCGCGGCGGGTTCGGTCAGTACCTGCTCCTCGACCCCAACCCAGCCATCATCCGGGTGCCCGACGACATGTCGACGGAGCGGGCGCTGATGAGCGTTATCGGCAACCACACGACGATGAGCGGGCTGCGGAAGATCAACGCGCCGGACCCCGGCGACACGGTAGTCATTCAGGGCTCCGGCCCCATCGGTATGGGCGCGCTCGTGCAGTCCAGAGCGCGTGGCGCGGGGAGGGTCATCATGATCGGGGCGCCGTCGCACCGGCTGGCGCTGGCCCGCGAGCTGGGGGCGGACGAGACGATCGACCTGGCGGACTGTCCGACGCCGGAGTCGCGCATCGAGCGCGTGCGCGAGCTGACCGGAGGCGGGCCCGACCTGGTAGTCGAGGCGTCGGGGGCTCGGACATCGGTGCACGAAGGATTGCAGATGGCGCGGTACGGCGGGAAGTACCTGGTGATCGGCCTCATCCTGCCGACGAGCGTCGAGATGGACCCGTCGCGCATCGCGGCGAAGGACCTGACGGTGGCGGGCGTCGTCGGCTCGAAGGTCGAGAACATCATCCGCTCGATACGGCTGATGCGGACGCGGATCGACGTTCCGGTCGAGAAGATGATCACGCACCAGTACCCGCTGGCGCAGGTGAACGAGGCCTTGCAGTCGCACGTGGACCTGTCGGCAATGGTC
This sequence comes from Dehalococcoidia bacterium, assembly GCA_965219425.1. Lineage (GTDB taxonomy): Bacteria > Chloroflexota > Dehalococcoidia > Lucifugimonadales > Australimonadaceae > S5-327. The sequence goes on along the minus strand of OZ244741.1, from coordinate 874,057 downwards.
CCTGTGGTCAACCATTCGCTGGCGTGAGGGGGCATTCGCTGAGTTAGGGGGCATTCGCTGGCGTGAGGGGGCGCTCGCTGGATTGAGGAGGGGGCCGATGCAATGAGTCCACCTGTGTACTGTCCGCGGTGCGGGTCGACGCTCGGCACGAAGATGGAGGGAGGCCGGGAGCGCCCCGCGTGTCCGGCAGACGGGTGCGGTTTCTTCCACTTCGGCGACGCGTCGATCGGCTGCGGGGGCGTCGTCATCCGGGACGGCAAGGCCCTCCTGATCCAGCGGGGCCTCAACCCCGGCCGGGGCACGTGGCAGATACCCGGCGGCTACGTGGAGGACGACGAGGCGATACCCGCCGCAGTGGAGCGCGAGTTGCTCGAAGAGGCGGGGGTTATCGCGGCTGCGCGGGAGGTGCTGGGCTTCCGGCACTCTGCGAGCAGGCCCGACCGGCCGAACGCCAACCTCTACGTCGTGTTCCGTCTGGACCTGGTCTCCGGAGAGCCGCATGGAGACGGCGTGGAGACGCTGGACGCCGGCTTCTTCTCGCCGGCGGAGCTCGAGGAGAAGGCCGGCATGCAGGCGCTCTCGATGTGGGCGATCAAGCTCGCCCTAGCGCCCGATCTCGGCGGAGGATTCGTCTCGCACCACGATGCGTTCGGGCTTCGCCCCGGTTGGTCGCTGTTCGGGCTTCCGCCGCAGTTGCCCCCTCCCTAACGTCCCCGGAAGGCCCTCTCCCCAACCCTCCCCCAGGATGGTGGAGGGGGTTCTCCCTTCCTATTCCACCTCGATGAGCAGACGGCAGTGGTCGCTCGGCCCCCATTCGTCCACGCCGTTCAAGGCGCGGACGGAGACGCTCTCGTGGAAGCCTCGTGAGGCGAACACGTTATCAAGCTGCACCGCCGCCGTTTCGGGGGTCTGCTTCACGGTGTGATATGTGGGAACATTCCGGGCGCCTTTGGAAAGGCCGCTATCCGGCGGCAATTCCCTTGCAGCGTTCGGCCCCTGCGGCCCGATGTATTCGAGGCCGAGGCCAGCCATCCGGTTGAATACCGGATGCTCGCGGGTCGGCATTGAGTACAGAGTATCGTCTGTTGAGCCGTAGGACATGTTCATGTCGCCTGCCGCGAGGATGCGGTGAGCTGAAGGGTCGGTATGGCCGATGAAGGCTGAGAGGTCGGAGATGATGCGGTGCATGGAGGCGTTGGCGTAGATGCTTACCTGCCCCTCTCCGCTCTTCCTGTATGCGGGAGTCTTCCCCGCCAGGGGGTGACGGAACAGCCAGAACGAATACATGGACGCCGCGATGAAGGGCTCGCCGGACGGCTGCCCGCCTTGGAGGGGAGTAACCTCCGCCGTCGCGAGCGTGCGGACATCGCTGACAGCGAACTCATAGGCTTGAGGGTATTTGTGCAAGGGGACGGACGTGAACCACTGGACCTTCACCCGATCGGACAGTTGAATCACAGCCGGCCAGCGGTCGCACACTGACCAGTCCCAGTTCTCATCGCCGCGCTTGATTCTCTCTGGCAGATGCTTGCCCACTTCCTGCAGGAGCGCGAGGTCAACGCCCTCCTCGTCACGCATCCGTAAGAGCGCGTCCCACACCGCGCGCCTCCTGCAGATGTTCCAGCACACGATTTTGAGCAAGCGCTAACCTCCGAGCCAGTTTTGTGTTATGACAGGCCGTGTCCGGCGGGCCGTTGTCTGCTACATGCTGGGGCGGAAGCGGCCCCAGACTTCCCAGAGGGCGTGGGTGATCTGGCCTACGGTGGCGTGCTCGACGGCCTCGAGGATGGCCTCGAAGGCGTTGGCGTCGGAGGCGGCGGCCTGTTGGAGGCGTCGGAGGGCAGGCTTGGCCTGGCTGGCGTGCTCGCGCTTGAAGGCGCGGGTCCTCGCGGCCTGGGCGCGCTTCTCCTTGAGCGGGATGTTGACGAGCTCGCCGCGGGGCTTGCTCGAACCGTCTCCGGCGAGATAGTTCACGCCGACGACCTTCCGCCGGCCCTCGCGCATGGCGCCGCGCTCACGCTGGACCTCCTCCTGGATAGCCGTGCGGAAGTACTCGTTCTCGATGGCCGGAATCACGCCGCCTTGCTGGTCGATCTCGCGGAAGATGCGGTGAACTGCCCGTTCTACCTCGTCCTCCAAGTACGACAGGCCGTAGGCGCCCTGGTGGAGGTTCTCGGTGAATGCGAAATCCCCGCTCTCGACGAGGGGGATCTGCTGGCTGCCCATGGCGAGTAGGACGTCGTCCTCTTCGGGGGTGGTGTAGGTCTCTTTGTAGGAGTTGGTGTGGAGCGAGTTGGCGTTGTTGTGGAGGGCGTGCTCGGCCTGGAGCGCGACGCGGGTGAGGTTGTGCAGCGGCTCGGAGTCTTGGAGGGAGCGGCCGGAGGTCTGGCTGTGGAAGCGCAGGGCGAGGCCGGGCCCCTCCACGCCGTAGTAGCGCTTGAGAGCGACGGCCCACACGCGGCGGGCGACACGGCCCAAGACGTTGAACTCGAGCTCGGAGCCAGACGTGAAGAAGAAGGAGAAGCGGCGTGTGAACTCCTCCATGGGGAGTCCGCGCGCCTTGAGTATTTCGACGTAGGTGAGGCCGTTTGCGAGGGTGAAGGCGAGCTCTTGAATGGGGTTCGCTCCGGCCTCGCCGATGTGGTAGCCGGAGACAGAGATGGGGTACCAGGAGGGCGCCTCCCGCATCGTATGCTCGATCATGTCGCCGATGAGGCGGAGGGATGGCTCCAAGGGGAACTGGGCCTCGTTCTGGGCTTGGACCTCTTTGAGGATGTCGGTCTGAATGGTGCCGCGCAGCTTGCGCCAGTCGAACCCGCGTCGCCGCGCCGCCGCCAGGTACATCGCCATGAGCGTGGGCGCGGGGCCGTTCATCGTGAGGGAGACCGACGTGCTCTCCAAGTCGAAGCCGTCGTAAAGGCGGAGCATGTCGTCGATGGTGTCGACGGCGACTCCCCCCTCCCCGACCTTCGCCAACGCGCCGGGCTCGTCGGAATCGAGGCCGTAGAGGGTGAGAGAATCGAAGGCCGTCGATAGTCGCTGCGAGCCGTGGCCCTCGGCGAGAAGGTGAAAGCGGCGGTTCGTCGTCTCGGGCAGGCCGAGGCCGGCGAACATGCGGATGGGGTCCTCGTCCTTGCGGCGATGGGAGTAGGCGCCTTCGGTGAAAGGGAAACGTCCTGGGACGTTCTGCTTGTAGAGGTAGCGGACGATCTGCTTGGGGCTCGCGTCCCGGTCGGGCATGCCGAGGACGGGAACCCATATGCCGGTGGTCGTCTCGCGGGCGACAGGGACGGGCCTGCCGGCTGCCTCGCGGTACGCGACGCCGTCCTCAATGGTCGTGTCCGACAGGTCGCCGTCGAAGCCGTGTGCTCGCCAGAGGCGGTCGTACTCGGCTTGATAGTCGCGCGCGGCGCCGCCGTTCGCGGCGAGAGCGGCTTCGGCCTCAGCCTTGGCGTAATAGGCCTCGTGGGCGTCGACGACGGCGCCGAGGTAGGCGCGTCTTGCGAAGGGCACCGGCGGAGCGTCGGAGGCGGAAGGGAGTTCCGCCGGCGAGGTCGTCAGACCCGATCGGCGAGCGATTTCCAAAAACAGAGCTGTGACGCCGGGGTCGCCGAAGTGCTTGGCCTCGGTCAGGAAGAAGCTGCGTCCTTCAGGCACGAAGCGTCGGACGCGGGCCGCGCGCGCTTCGGCTTGCGGAAAGTCCCGCTTGTTCATCACGACGACCTCGGCTTGGCGGAGCAGCGCTTCCTTTTCCAGCTGCACGTCGCTGCCGTATTCGGGGGTCATGCAGAAGATGGAGGCGTCGACGACGGACGCCACGCCGAGCTCGTTCTGGCCGAGTCCGACGGACTCGACGAGGATGAGGTCGAAGTCGTGGGCGCGAAGCTCTGCGACCAAGGGCGCAACTTTCGCTTCCGTGGAGTCGCCGGGGCCGACGCGCACGGAGCGCACAAAGACGCGGGGGGAGTAGCAGTGGATCATGCGCAGGCGGTCCCCGAGCGTCGGATCGGCGGTGACGACGGCAATGGCGCCGCCGGTCGAGCGGAGGAAGCGGAGGATGAGCTCGTCGATAAGGGTGCTCTTGCCCGCACCGCCTCGTCCTCCGACGCCCCAGACGCGAGGGAGCGTTTCATGGCGAGGGGAAGGCTCGTGGCGCGCCTGCCGGGCTGCGCCGTTCCTCCACTCGACGTCGCTGAGGCGCTCGGCGATGGCGCGGAACCCCTGCCCGCCGCCGTCGGCGCTTGCTCCGGCCGGCGCGTGCTCGGTAATCGCGACCATGTCGCGGACTGCCTCCGTGAGGTCGAGCGGGGGACGGTAGACCTTGGCGACGCCAAGGCGGCGGAGCGGCTCGACCTCACGTTCGAGGATGGTCCCGCCCCCGCCTGCAAAGAGGGGGACGTGGGGAATGCCGTGCCGTGCCTGCTGCTTCAGCACCTCGGCGAGGAAGGTCATGTGGCCACCGTTGTAGGTGCTGACGGCGATGGCGGCGGCGTCTTCTTCGCTCGCGGCCTTGGCGATTTGGTAGGCGCTCTTGTTGAAGCCGATATAGACGGCTTCCGCGCCCTCGCTTCTGAGGATGCGGGTTATCGCCGCCGCCGCGACGTCGTGGCCGTCGCAGATGGGCGTCGCTATGACGAAGCGGGGTGGGCGAGGCATGGCAGGGAGTATAGCGCGAGGGGCTCAGGATGAGGGCGAGGCGACACAGCGCTCGTCGGGGGGATGCAGTATGTGGTCACGTATGGCGGCTTGTAGTGGACGCGAATAGGATACAATGTAGTTACTAGGGAGTTGCGGCGATGACTACATACGGCATACGCGAGTTCAAGGCCAAGGTCAGCGAGGTGCTGCGCGAGGTGCAAAACGGGGGCGAAATCATCATCACCCGCCGCGGAAAGCCCTGCGGCAAGCTCACGCCAATGCCGCCCCCCACTCCCAAGTCTTCGCTCAAGGCGCTCCGTGAGCTTGGCCTCCGCCTACCGGACGCGACTTGGGAGGATTTCCAGGAGATCAAGAAAATCTGGGAGCCCCGCGTTCCGGATGACCTGTGACGCAGATCAACCAGAATAGCCTCCCCCAATTCGTCGTGGACGCCCATTCCCTGTGGTGGTACATGAAGTCGTCCAGCCAGCTTTCCCCTGCCGCCGCCGCTATCTTCCGGCTAGCCGATACTGGGAACGCCGTCTTGGTGGTGCCCGCAATCGTAGCCGCGGAGGTCTACTACCTATCGGTCAAGATCGGTGAGCCTCTGCCACCGTCGGACCTGCTGCACGCGATTGATGCGTCCGACACCCTTCGCCTCGCCGACCTTGGCAGGACGCAGCTGGGGATGCTCGACCGCCTGCCGGAGATTCCTGAGATGCACGATCGCCTGATTGCCGCCGAAGCGCTCGCTCTCGGCGCGCCGGTGGTGACGCGGGACCCGGTAATCGCCGTGTCCCCTCAGGTGCAGTCCATCTGGTAAAAGCCACGGATGTTCCGCGGGCTCCCTGCTGTATACTCTCGCCTGCATGCCCGCCCTTCTCGAAGCCCGCGACCTGACGAAGCACTACGGACGCACCGTCGCTCTCGACGGTGTGTCGTTCGATGTACACGAGGGCGTTACGGGGCTGCTCGGGCCTAACGGTGCCGGCAAGAGCACTGCGATGAAGCTATTCCTGGGCCTCATCCAGCCGAGCTCCGGCTCGGCGATGCTCCTCGGAGAGGAGCCGTACCGCTCAACCGACGGACGCGCCCGCATCGGCTACATGCCGGAGAACGACTGCCTACCGAAGAGCATGACCGCCTCCGAGTTTCTGATGCACATGGCGCAGGTGAGCGGCATACCGCCGAGCCAGGCGCGGACCCGCGCCGCAGATGTGCTCCGCCACGTCGGTCTGGACGAGGAGCGCTATCGCCCTATCGGCGAGTACTCGACGGGCATGAAGCAACGCGTGAAACTCGCGCAGGCCATCGTCCACGACCCTGTTCTCGTGCTGCTCGACGAGCCGACCGCCGGCCTCGATCCGGACGGACGGCAGGAGATGCTGCGCCTCATCCACCGCACCGCGAATGCTTTCGGCATCAGCGTCATGCTTTCGACCCACCTCATGGGCGACATCGAGCGCACGGCGGACTCGGTCATCGTGCTCGAATCCGGGGTGCTCTCTCAGGAGGGCGCCGTCGCGAAGCTGACCGAGGAGACCGAGACGCTGCTCATCGAGGTCGCCGACCGGCGGGACGAGTTCGCAGCGGCGCTCGCCGCGAAGGGAGTGCAGACGACAGACGATGGGCAGTCGCTCGTCATCGAGCAAGCTCGTGAGGCCGACTACGACCTCATCCGCGACGCCGCGGTCGAGTCCGGCGCGCGTCTGCGGCGGCTCTCGCCGGAGCGCCGCACGCTCACTGACATCTTCCGGAGCCGGCCGACGTGAGGGAGCGTGAAGCGGAGGTCTTCGACCTCGGATATCAGCACTATACGGGTCGGCGCGAGGGGCGGAACCGCGCGCGCCTCGCCGTGTTCGAGAACGGCGTCCGCACCGTACTTGGCATCGGGCGCGGGGGCCGCGCGAAGATACTGCCAGTCGGGCTGTTCATCGCGGTGATGACACCTGCCGTGGTGTTCGTCATCATCCTCTCGTTCATAGGCGACGGCGGATCTGATTTCATCCCCGGTCCCGGCGATTACTACTCGATCGTGAGCGTCATCCTCATCATCTTCGGGGCCATCATGGCCCCGGAGCTGTTGTGCCCCGATCGCCGCGACAACGTGCTCCCGCTCTACCTCGTTCGCCCGCTCACTTCCACGGACTACGTCCTCGCGCGCTTTCTCGCGTTCTTCGTCATCGTGCTGGCGCTGGTCTACGCGGGACAGATCGTACTGCAGGCGGGGCTCGTGCTCACGGCGAGCGAGCCGGTGGACTACGTCCGCGACAACTGGCTGGACGCGCCGCGCATCCTGGGCGTGGGCGCGCTCATCGCGCTTTTCATCTCCGTTGCGCCGCTTGCCGTGGCCGCGTTCACGACGCGACGCGCCTACGCAGCCGCGTTCGTCATCGCGGCGTGGCTGCTGCTCAACTCCATCAGCGACGGGCTCACCTCCCAGATATGCACGAGCGAAACCGTCGTCCAGGACGGAGAGACGATCTCGAGCTCCGAGGAGTGTTCGAGTCCGGCTGGCGACCTCGCGCCCTACGTTGGCCTGCTCAACCTGAGCGGCGCCACCGAGAACATCAACGGACTGGTGTTCGACAGCGCCAACGAGAACGGGGGCTCCCCGTCCTCATCGGCTGTTTCCGAACTGCACGACGCGTTCCCCATCGGCGCTTACGTCCTTTGGACGGGCATCCCTGCCCTGCTGCTCTGGAACCGATACCGCAGGATACGGCTATGACCACCGCCTCCGGTCCGGCCGTTGAGATGCAGGGCGTCTCCAAGTGGTACGGCAGCGTCGTCGCGGTCAACGACGCCTCGTTCGACGTCTATCCGGGCGTGACGGGAATCCTTGGGCCGAATGGAGCGGGCAAGACGACGCTGCTGAGCATGATGTGCGGCCTCGTCCGGCCCTCGCGCGGCAACGTGCGCGTCCTCGGCGAGGATGTTTCGCGCAACATCGGGCTCTACCGCCGCATCGGCGTCATGCTGGAGCACGATGTAATCTATCCGTTCATGACCGGACGCGAGTTCGTGCGACTGGCGGCGCGCCTGCAGGGCATGGACGACGCCGCGGCGATAGACCGCGCGATTCACGCCGCGAACCTCGAGGACGCGCAGCACCGCGCGACCGGCACGTACTCCCGAGGGATGCGGCAGCGCATCAGGCTCGCGGCGGCGATCGTGCACGAGCCTGAGGTGCTGGTCCTCGACGAGCCGCTGAACGGCACGGATCCCCGCCAGCGCGTCGAGTTCGCGGACTTCGTCGGGCAGCTGTCGGCGCAGGGCAAGGCCATCCTCATCTCTTCCCACATCCTCGAAGAGGTCGAGTCGCTGGCTGACCGCATCCTGCTCGTCGTGAGCGGGAAACTCGCGGCGGCAGGCGATTTCCACGCGATACGCGAGAAACTGGACGAGCGCCCCTTCCAGGTGCGGATCGGGGCATCGAAGCAGCGAGAGATGGCAGCCGCGCTCGTGGGGCTGGACGCAGTAGAGTCCGTGTCGCTGAACGAGAACGGCGGCATCGAGGTGCTGACCCGCAACGTCGCGGAGCTGCAGCGCATGGTCCCGAAACTCGCGCAGGACATCGGCAGCAGCCTCTACCGAATCGAGCCGCTGGACGATTCGCTGGAAAGCGTGTTCTCTTACGTGGTGCAGCGGTGATTGGGGCGCTCTTCACGCTCGCGCTGCGCCAGGCGGTTACGAGGCGCAAGCTCGCGCTGCTCATCGTCCTTGCGCTGCTCCCGATGGGATTCGCCAGCATTCTCGTCTCCGTGAACGCGGATGACGGAGCCCTTATCGGCCCTGTGCTTGGCGGGCTCGTCGTCTCGGTTACGCTTCCACTCACCGTCATGGTCCTCGCGACGGGCGCGTTCGGGAATGAGGTCGAGGACCGGACGCTAAGTCTGCTCACCACCAAGCCCGTGCCGCGCTGGACTATCGTGCTTGCGAAACTCGTGGCGACGGTCGTCGTCGCCGCGCCACTGATGGCCGTCGTCGCTGCGGTTATCACGGCGATGGACGGAGACGGGACTGGGAACGCTCCGGCGGTTGCAGCCGTGGCCGTGGCCGTAGGAGTCATCGCCTACGCTTCCGTGTTCACCTGGGCTGGGCTGATCACGACGCGCGCGCTGGGCTTCGGGCTCGTCTACGTGTTGCTCTGGGAGGCGCTGATTACGAGTTTCCTCGATGGCGCGCGCTACCTAAGCATCCGCAGCTACATCTTCGGCACGGCGCATGGGCTCAACGACACCGCGTTTGGGGAAGAGCTCACCATCGAGCTGCCGGCCGCACTCGTAGGCGCAGCGCTGGCGACGATAGTCTTCTTCCTGCTGACGGTGCGCCGCCTCAGCCGGATGGACATCCAGTAAACGCCGCCCCTGGGAGAGGGGATGCTTCGTGCGTCAGTCCCGAGAGCGTAAGGCCTGGTGGCGGGACCCGTCGCTCATCACGATGGTCTCGCTGCTCTTCGTCGTGTCGGCGGCGGCGTTTGCGCTGCACGGCGGCGGGCTGCTGGATGGAGTTGAGGGTCTGGCGGACCTGATCCGTCGGGCCGGACCGGCGCTGGTCTTGGGGTTCTTGCTCGCGGGCTTGCTGACAGTCCTGTTCCCGCCAAGCACGGTGGGCCGCTGGATGGGCGACGATGCGGGGCTGAAGGGCATTCTGATCGGCGCGGCGGCGGGTGTCCTTTCGCCGGGCGGGCCCTATGTGATGTACCCAATCGCGGCGGCGCTGATCCACGGCGGAGCAGGCATCAGCTCCCTCGCGGCTTTCACCGCGGCCCGCAACATCTTCACGGCGAACCGGCTCCTGGTCTATGAGATGCCCTTCCTCGGCGTGCCGCTCGCTTTGTCGAGGACGCTTGCGACGCTGTGGCTCATCCTCGTCTCGGTCGTCCTCGTGCCGCTTGTCTTCCGGCTCATGCCGAGGAGCGCTCAGGAGTCGGCGCGAGCCAGAATCGGCCGCAGCGAGAGCGGGGACGGCGAATGACGACGTACCTCCTCGCAGGTCTGGTGGCGCTGACCGCCGCGCTCGTCGTGCGGAAGCAAGGGCTCGCGGGGCTCAGGCAGGGCAGCCAAACGAGCCTGCTGCTGCTTCGCTCGGTTTCCCGGATGCTGGTGCTCGGGATGGCCTTGGCGGCGATGACCCAAGTCATCCTGCCGGAGGACGTGATCACACGCTGGATGGGCGACGAGTCGGGGTTCACCGGGATACTCATTGGGACGGCGGTCGGGGCGCTCGTGCCGGGCGGACCGTACGTCGTCATACCGCTAGCGGGGTCGGTGTTTCTGTCGGGGGCGGGCGTCGGCTCGGTCGCCGCGTTCGTCACCGCGTGGAACACGATTCCGCTAACAAGGACGATGATGTGGGAGCTGCCGTTCCTGGGAGGCGCATTCAGCACCAGCCGGATGCTGGTGAACCTGCCCTTCCCTATCGTCGCCGGCCTGTTGACGCCGCCGGTCTACCGGCTGCTGGTCTAGCTAAAACCGGTCGGCGTTTTTGCGAACGGATAGCCGCCGGGCGGCAGTCTACAACCTGCTTTTTTCCTACTGGGGATGGCGCGTCGCTACCCCTGATTTGCAACAGAAGCGCCATGGACGCCCGCCGCAGACGCGCCATGGACGTCCCATCCACCGACCTCATCGGCGACGGGTGAGCCGCTAGGCCCAGGGTTGAGCGCGGAGTAGAGTGGAGCAGATACGTTAGCGGGGGTGCAGCCGTCATGCCCAACGAACTCCTACGCGCCATTCTGCCGATCGCGGGCTGGGATGAGCAGCGTGCTTGTGACGTCGAAATTACCGATGACGCCGATCCGATACTGCCCACGCCGTTCCGCATCGGCGAGGCCGGCGCGGCTGCGCTGGCGGCGGTGGGCCTAGCCGTCTCCGATCTGTGGAAGGCGCGGACAGGGCGCGGTCAGGAGGTTGCCGTCGACACACGCCGGGCCACGGCCTCACTACGCAGCGGGCGGTACCTGTCGTTGGACGTCGAGCGGGTTTCTACCGACCGCAACAGTGTCATGGGGTTCTATCCGGCCAAGAATGGACGCTGGAGCTACCTGCACTGCAACTTTCCTAACCACCGCGCCGCCGCCTTAGGGGTGCTGGGCGTGGAGGAAGACCGGGAGGCGGTCCGTAGAGCGGTGGCCCAGTGGGACGCCCTGGAGCTCGAGGAGGCCATCATCGCTGCCAAGGGCGCCGGAGGAATGGTGCGGACCATGGAGGAGTGGTCCCGGCATCCGCAGGCGGCGGCTGTCGCTTCGCTGCCGTTGATGGAGGTTGTCAAGATCGGCGACAGTCCACCGGAGGCGCTGCCGGACGGCGACCGCCCCCTATCGGGGGTCCGACTTCTGGACCTGACACGTGTCCTGGCGGGACCAACCTGTGCTCGGACGCTGGCGGAGCATGGAGCCGACGTTCTGAAGATCACCGCTGAGCACCTGCCCAACATCGGCTACCAGGAATACGACACCGGTCACGGCAAGCTCTCCGCTTACCTGGACCTCCGGGAGGAGCAAGACCTGGCAACCCTGCTGGGATTGGTTCGAGAGTCCGATGTGTTCTGCCAGGGATATCGGCCGGGGAGCCTCGGCGAGCGCGGGCTCTCGCCAGAGGCGGTGGCGGAGCTCCGGCCGGGCATCGTCTACGTCTCGTTGTCGGCCTTCAGCCACGTAGGCCCGTGGGCGTCTCGCCGGGGGTTCGACACGGTGGTGCAGGCGGTGAGCGGGATCGCCAGCCGTCAGGGCGAGCTGTTCCCCGGCGCTGAGCCTGGGCCGCAGTTCTACCCTGTGTCGGCCATCGACTATCTCACGGGGTACCTCATGGCATTCGGGGCGCTGGCGGCGCTGGAAAGGCGGACACGCGAGGGCGGGAGCTGGCTGGTGCGGATCTCGCTGGCGCAGACCGGACGCTGGCTGGTGGGGCGAGGCCAAGTCCCGGAAGGGGAGCTGTCGGCAGCGCAGGAGGAGTTCACGACCCAGGAGATAGAACACTGGTCCGCGGTCACCGAAACGCCCATGGGACGGCTCAAGCACCTGGGGCCGGCGGTGCGGCTGTCAGAGACGCCGCCGCGCTGGGCGCGGCCGGCGGTCCCGCTGGGGTACAGCGAGCCCGTATGGCCGGAGCGGGCTCGGTAGTCTGTCCCCTCAACAGGACCCGGGCGAATCTTGGGGAGCAGGGGGCCAACCAGCCCCGCTCGCTACACGTAACTGCGCCCATCAATCCTGCGGGACGAACTCGCTCCCGCCCTAGCGCATCCCGACTTCAAAGACAAGAAACGGACATTTGCAGCGCCGGGAACAGGACATGCTCCACGAGGCTCAGGCGGCGATGAGCTCCGGCGTAGGGGTGGGCTCCGGGGTGGGGGCGAGCTCCGGTGTGGGAGTGGGCTCCGCGGTAGGCGCCGGTCCCACCGGCGACGGTGGAGTCGGCGTCGGCGTCGGAAATTCACATGCGGTTAGAAGAAGCGCAACGACGGCGAGCGCGAGGATGGAAATGCGGAACGAGGCCACGAGGCGATGCTAGCACAAGGCTGGTCCACCCCCTCATCTCTCTTCTGCGGGCGCGAATTCACGCACACGAGTAACGGCCTCGTATGGCCAGCAAGACCCGACACAATCCAGAAAGACGTCACTCCCTCACCCCGTGGGAGTAGAATCGGGGACGCCTGAATGAAGGGCAAAGGAGGAGCAGATTGAAGGCAGTCCGGTTTCATGAGTTTGGCGGGCCAGAGGTCTTGCGGTACGAGGACGTCCCTGAACCGGAGGCCGGGCCGGGCGAGGCCGTGGTCAAGCTCGGGGCGTGCGGCGTCAACTTCATCGACACGTACCAGCGATCGGGGGCGTATAGGGTTGCGCTTCCGCATACGGCGGGACAGGAGGGCGCCGGCGAGGTCCTAGCGGTCGGCGAAGGTGTGGCGACCGTCGTTGCCGGCGACCGCGTCGCCTTCAGCGGGACAGCGGCGTCGTACTCCGAGATGGTCCGCGTGTCCGCCGCCAAGCTCGTCAAGCTGCCCGACGGCATCGACGACGAAACCGGCGCCGCCGTCCTGCTCCAAGGCATGACCGCGCACTTTCTGGCGGCGTCGCTGTTTCCGCTGGCGCCGGGGCACGTCTGCCTCGTGCACGCGGCTGCGGGAGGCGTCGGCTTGCTGCTCACCCAGATCGCCAAGATGCGCGGCGCGAGAGTCATCGGCACCGTCTCGACCGAGGAGAAGGCGCAGCTGGCGCGCGGGGCCGGGGCGGACGAGGTTATTCTCTACACGGAGCAGGACTTCGTTGCGGAGGTCAAGCGCATCACGGATGGCGAGGGGCTGCACGTCGTCTACGATTCGGTCGGCAAGGACACGTTCGACGGCAGCTTGGACTGTCTCGCGGAGCAGGGCTACCTGGCGCTCTTTGGTCAGTCGAGCGGGCGCGTGCCGCCCATCGACCCGCAGACGCTCAATGCAAAGGGCTCGCTCTTCCTCACCCGTCCTACGCTGGGGAGCTATACGCGCACCCGGGAGGAGCTGGACTGGCGCGCGGGAGAGCTATTCGGCTGGATAGCGGAAAGCAAGCTCAACGTCCGCGTCGGCGGGACGTTCGCTCTGTCGGACGCCGCCGAGGCGCACCGCGAGCTCGAAGGGCGCCGGACGACCGGCAAAGTGCTGCTAATACCGTAAGGTGAAGGAGAGAGGCATCTTGGGAAGCATACGAACATTCATCGGCGCGCACCGCCGGGGCATTGTTATCGGCGGCGTGATCGTGGCGGTCCCCGTCCTGGCGCTTGCGTGGTGGCTCGGCTCGCCGCTCTTTCTCAGCAAGACCGTGGACGAAGAGTTTCCGCACAGCGTGGGCGCGGTCGTGCCGGAGGGCATGACGCGCGCCCAGGTGGACCAGACGATGGCGACGATGGCCATGATGGACGACGGCGTCACCGAAGCCATGCCGGAAGCGGCGCCTCCGCCGCCGGCGACTATGGACGACGTGATGGGGAGCGTAACGCCGGAGATGATGGCCGTCGTGGCGGAGAACATGACGCCCGAGATGGCCGAGGCGATTGCCGGGGCTGTCCCCGGGATTACGCCGGAGATGATCAAGAGCGCTCCTCCCGAGATGATGGCCGCCGCGATGCAGAGCATGACGCCGGAAATGCTGGCGGGCGTCATGGAGAGCATGGGGCCGGAAACGATGCAGATGCTCACCGACGCGATGGCGGAAGCGGCCCCTTCCGCTCCCGTGGCCCTCAAGCGGGGGATGTTCCGTGACGCCGACGGCTTCCACAAGGGCGAAGGCTCGGCGACCCTCTACCGACTGCCGGACGGTTCGCACGTGCTTCGTTTCGAGGATTTCCAGGTTACGAACGGGCCGGACCTGCGAGTGCTCCTCGCTTCGCATTCCGACCCGCAGAGCCGCGACGACGTGCAGGGGCCGGGCTACGTGGAGCTGGCCAAGCTCAAAGGCAACATAGGCAACCAGAACTACCCACTGCCGGAGGGCGTCTCCCCCGCCGATTACGGTTCGGTGGTCATCTACTGCAAGCCGTTCCACGTCGTGTTCAGCGTCGCCCCGCTCACCCTTCCGTGAGCGGAGCGACGCGTGCGTGGTTCGACAAGCTCGCCACCGACATGGCCGAGGACGGTAGACTGCGCCCACACTTCAGATGAGGGGGATGCTTTCATGTTTCACGGAACCAAGGTCATCGACGTTCACGGGCACCACTCCACGCCGGCGCAGTTCCGGGCCTACGCCTACAACATGATTGCGCTCCGCACGCCGGTCGGCAGCTCTTTGCAGATACCGGAGAAGGCGATGGAGGAAGCGCAGGCGCGACACCTCAGCATGATGGACGAGCGCAACGTTGAGGTGCAGTTCATCTCGCCGCGCCCCGTCGCGATGATGCACTGGGAGATGCCTCACATCGTCGAGCACTGGACGAAGACCACAAACGACGTCATCCATCAGACGTGCGAGATGTACCCGGACAGGTTCGTGGGCGTCGCGCAGCTGCCGCAGGTGGGCGCGGACTACGCCAACGATACGACGGGCTGCCTCGCCGAGTTCGAGCGCGCGGTGAGCGAGCTCGGGTTCGTCGCCGCGACGTTGAACCCCGATCCCGGCGGCGACCGGCGCGTTCCCGGCATGAACGACCCTTACTGGTTCCCGCTCTACGAGAAATCGGCGGAGCTGCAGGCGCCTCTCATCGTCCACGCCTCCATTTCCCGCGACCCGCGCCTCACCATCATCCCGCACAGCTACCAGTACAACTTCATGACGGAACAGGCGCTCGCGACGCAGCTGCTCGAGCATAGCGACGTGTTCGACCGGTTCCCCACGCTCAAGGTGCTCGTCTGCCACTGCGGCGGAGCGCTCAGCCGGTTCATACCGCGGGCGCAGTCGTCCGGCATCGCGGGTGGCGGCCAGGTCGGGATCGGCAATCAAGGGATGTCCGCCCATGAGAACGAGCAGCGCACATGGGCGGATAATCTCTTCTTCGACACCTGCGCCTACGACAAGGACTATCTGGCGACGGCGATGAAGCACAAGGGCATCGACCAGATGTGCTTCGGCACCGAGTCGCCCGGCAGCGGCACCGGCGTGCTCAACCCCGACACCGGACGCCCTGCCGACGACATGCTCCCCGTCATCGATTCAATCGATTTCCTGAGCGACGACGATAAGCGCAAGCTCGTCCACGACAACCCGCTGCGGGTGTTTCCCTTGTTCAAGGGTTAGACATGGCGGACTTCAGGGTCATCGGGCGCGCCGCAGGCAGGACGGACGGGCCCGATAAGACGACCGGCGGAGCGCGATACGCGTTCGACGTGTGTCCGCCGGGCGTGTTGTGGGCCAAGGCCTTGCGCAGTCCCTATCCTGCCGCTCGCATCGAGGCCATCGACGCTTCTCAGGCCCAGGCGCTTCCCGGCGTTCACGCAGTCCTCACGGGGGCTGACGTCGCGGGCCGGCTGCAGGGGCGGCAGGTCCGCGACGTGCCGCTCCTAGCGCAGGATGTCGTGCGCTTCGCGGGCGAGAAGGTCGCAGTCGTAGCCGCCGACGACGAAGAGACAGCCCAGCGGGCCGTTGAGATGATCGCCGTGGAGTATGAGGAGATGCCGCCGGTGCTGGACGCGCTGGAGGCGATGCGCGAGGACGCGCGGCTCGTTCATCCCGGCATGGATAGCTACGAGGGCTTTCGCCGCCCGCCCGAGAGGCCGTCCAACACATTCTTCAGCGCGAGCTTCGGGTTGGGCGACATCGACGCGGGATTTGCCGAGGCCGATTTCGTCTTCGAGGACGAGTACCGCTGTGGCAGGACGCATCCCGCATTCTTCGAGCCGCGCTCTTGCGTCGTCTCGGTTGAACGGGACGGGCGCGCGCATGTCTGGGCTTCGAACAAGACCCCTTTCGGCCTCAGGCAGTCGTTGGCCGTGGCCGTGGGCGTAGACGAGGAGTCGATCGTTGTCCATCCCGTCTACGTGGGGGGAGACTTCGGGTCGAAGACGGCGCCCTTCGACGAGCCGCTAGCCTACCTTCTCTCCGCCAAGACCGGCCGTCCCGTGAAGATGGTCATGGACCAGCCTGAGGAGCTTGGGGCGGGCAATCCGAAACACGCCGCCGTCATGCGCGTGAAGACCGGCGTGAAGAGGGACGGCTCGCTCACGGCGCATCTCCAGGAGATGTACTTCGACAGCGGCGCGTACGCCGGGCTGATGCCGTTGGGCGCGCTGGCGGGGGTCGACCGCATCGCGGCCAATTGGCGCATCCCGAATGCTCGCTTCGACCAGTATCACGTCTACACCAACAACATCCCCGGCGGGTACATGCGCGGTCCCGGCGAGGCGCAGGGTTCCTTTGCGATCGAGTCGCACATGGACGAGGTCGCCAGGGGCCTGGGGATGGACCCGCTGGAATTCCGCATGAAGAACGTGCTGCATGATGGGCAGCGCACGCCCATGGACGAGCTCTTCGCCGGTGTGCGCGCCGGGGAGACGCTGAGAGCGGCAGTGGAGCGGAGCGGCTACGGCGCGTCGAAGCGCCCGAATGTCGGCAGAGGAATCGCCATGTGCGCGCGTCCCGCGGGCGGAGGCGAGTCCTACGCCGAGGTGACCCTCAACGCCAACGGCTCGGTCGTGGTGAAGACTCCGATCTTCGAGCCGGGGACGGGAGCGTACACGATGTTCGCGCAGGTCGCCGCCGAGGTGCTTGGAGTGGACGTTCGCGACGTGGAAGTGCAGGTATGGGACACCGACGCCGTTCCCTTCGACTCCGGCGTGGCGGGCAGCCGGACGACGCGCATGGCGGTCCCGGCGGTCCATGAAGCTGCGGAGGCGGCGCTGGACGCGCTATTGGGGGCCGCCGCCGTCCGGACAGAATGGCCACGAGGGCAGCTGAGCTCGCGGGATGGGCGTGTCCAGCGCTCCCCCGGCGGAGAATCGGTCGCGTGGGCAGACGTGCTGGCGGCGTCGGGCGGCACGGTGAGTGGGCGTGGGCACTCGAAGGTTACGGGTCAGCCGGAGCATACGTCCTTCGCGGCCCAGATAGCCGAGGTCGAGGTGGACGCGGAGACCGGCCAAGTCACTCTCCTGCATTTCACCAGCGCTCACGACGTGGGCACGATCATCAATCCAACCGCGCACCAGGGTCAGATAAACGGCGCGGTCGTGATGGGCGTTGGCTATGCGCTCCAAGAGGAGATTCTGGCGGACTCGGGCAGAGTCACGACGCTCTCTTTCGCGGACTTCAAACTGCCCAACGTGGCCGACCTTCCTTCAATGGAGACCGTGCTCGTCGCGTCCACGGGCGGGACGGGACCCTATCGCGTCAAGGCCATAGGAGAAGCGCCGCTGCTCGGCGTTGCGCCCGCGATCGCCAATGCAATCCGCGACGCAACAGGCGTTCGTATGAAGAGCTTGCCGATTACGGCAGAGCGGATGCTTGCGGCGCTGAGGGATGTACGGGGAAGGCCTGCCTGACAGCCTCTCCACATGAGGGGCCGAGAGGGAAAAGCGTTCAGTCCGCCTTGTCGCCGTGCCCCAGCATTGTGACCAGCGCCGAGATGTCGCTCTCGCCGAGCCCGCGGGCCATCGCCTCGTCGAACAGGGCCCGCGTCCGCCGAACGATTGGGAGGGAGACGCCCAAGTCGCGCGCGGCCTCCTCGATGAGGCCGAGGTCTTTGGCTAGCAGCCGCACCGGCGCGAGGTCGCCGTACTCGCCCGAGACGAGCATCGGGCCGTTGCGGGCGAGCATGTTGCTCGCGCCCCAAGAGGCGGCTAGAACGTCAAGCAGCTGCCGTCCGTCAGCGCCTGCCGACGTGCCGAAGGTGAACGCCTCGCAAGCCGCCAGCGTGTGGACGCCGACCAGCAGCTGATTCGTGAGCTTCACAACGCAGCCTTGTCCCACCGGACCGACGTCGTGGACGGATGAGCCCAGCGCATCGAGGACGGGCCGCGCCGCGTCGAAGTGCTCGGCGCGGCCGCCGGCCATGATCGTGAGCGTCCCGCTTTCAGCGCGCTCCACTCCGCCGGATATGGGCGCGTCCAGATAACCCGCGCCGCGGGCCGATGCCGCCTCGTCCACGCGCGCCGCGAGGGACGGCGCTATCGTACTGTGCTCGACGAGCACCTGCCCTGCCCTTGCGTACGCCGCTAGACCGTCGGGACCAAGATAGGTCGCCTCCGACGCCGCGACGTCCGGTAAGCATGTGCAGACGATGTCTGCTCGCTTGGCGATGTCGGCGAGCGACGCTGCCTCCCCGGCGCCCGCGGCGACCAGCGCTTCGATCGGAGGCCGCGAGCGCGAGATGACGGTCACCTCGAAGCCCGCGCGGAGCAGGTTCAGCGCCATGGGCTTGCCCATGCGTCCGAGGCCGATGAATCCGACGGTAGTGGTCATGGGGTATTGCACTTCCAGGCCCCATCTCATATGAGCTTCCCCATCATATATGGATATGCGTATAGAGGAATCTCCACTAACACCCTACATACGCGTAAGGGACTCCTACGAACCTCCTACCGTACGTACAACAGCGTCGACGCTTGCGGCTACCCGACTACGGACATCAATGGTCTCTACATCGAGCGAGAGCACTTAGAGTGCCCGCCGCCAGAGCGCATGCGGATAAGCCTCCACTTGGATGAGGAGATCCCGAAGGAGTCTGTAGCGTAGTCGAGTAGTGATTCCTCGGGTGAGAGGGCCTATCAAGAAAGCCCCCCATTGCCGGGGGCTTTCTCTTGCTCCTTGCGGGGGCAGGGCTGAGAGGCTAGAGCCGCTTCAGCGAGGTTAGCAGTTCCTCAATGAAACCGAGTCGATACCGAATTTCATCGGCGTCGAGGAAGTCCTCATAGAAGTTCTGGTGGAGCCTGGCGGCGGCGTCATAGAGCAGGCGGAGCCGGTTGTCATGCGTCTCCTGGGCAAGCCGCGCCGCCACGTCGGACAGGTCTCTGTGGGAGCCGTGCCTCCACCTATGGGCACGGGCAACCCGCTTGATCTCGTGTGCGGCGGCGCCCCATCCCTTCTCCGAAGCCTGCAACCGGTCTCCGTTGTCGAGCGCCTCGAAGGCGTGCTGGATGAACCGGTCTCTGTGGACCGCGTGGTCCTCGCGGGGCTCCCCCGGCACTGTGGTTGGGCCTGTAGTCATGGTGGCGAGTGTACCACGCTGGCGCGTCGCACACTGGCTGACGCAGGGGCGCCTCCCGCTCGCGCTTTGACAGCCCTCGCGCGCTCTCGTAGAGTTGCAGAGGCATAACGCTCAGGAGGACACCCATGGCGACAGCGCCCGCACAAGCGCAGACGGCCTATGTGCGCAGGCCACAGTTCTACGACTCGTGGATGGAAGCGCAAGGCATTCCAGTCTACCGCGACTACTTCATCGAGGACGGGCGCACGGTTGAGCTCGGCTACTGGAAGGAACGCGGGCACAACGCGGCCTTCCTGCAGCTCGCCGGCCAAGAAGGCGTCTCGGAGGCGCGCATCACCGAGGTGCCCGCCGGAGGCTCAATACCTCCCTTCAAGATGACGCTGGAGGATGTCGTGTACGTGCTCAGCGGGCGCGGCGTCACCACCATATGGAAGGACGGCGGCGAGAAGCACAGCTTCGAGTGGACCGACCACGCGATGTTCCGCATTCCCGGGAACTACTGGGTCGAGTACGCGAGCATGTCCGGCGGAGAGCCCGCGCGGCTCCTCCACTACAACAACATGCCCATCGCCATGTCCGCGGCCAAGGACGCGAACATCTTCTTCAACACCCCGCTGCAACCTCAGGAGGAGCTGGTCTCGTCCGACGAGTTCTACTCCGACGCGCTGGCGGTGGACAACGACCCGTCCGGCCGCGGCGCGGTCCGTCAGTACTGGCTCGGCAACTTCTTCCCGGACATGCGGGCGTGGGACCGGCTCGTCCCGTTCAAGGGGCGCGGCGCGGGCGGCACGACAGTGTTCGTGCAGTACCCCGGCTCCGAGCTGAGCGCTCATATGTCCGTGTTCCCGGCCAAGACGTACAAGAAGGGACACCGCCACGGTCCGGCCTACGTCATCGTGATTCCGGCGGGCGAGGGCTTCTCCGTCATGTGGCCGGAGGGGCAGGACAAGGTGTTCATCCCGTGGCATGAGGGAAGCATCTTCGTGCCGCCGAACCGCTGGTTCCACCAGCATTTCAACGTGGGGGAGCAGCCGGGGCGCTACCTCGCGTTCCACCCCCTGCCTCAGTTCACCGGGTTCATGAGCGAGAAGATCGACCGTTCCGGCGACCAGTTCGAGTACCACCAGGAAGCGCCCGAGATCCGAGAGCGATTCAAGGCCGAGCTGGCCACGCGAGGACTCCAAAGCGAGATGCCGCCGGAGTGCTACACGGACCCGAACTACAAGTTCGAGAACGAGAAAGACTAACCACCTACAGGTTAGCAGAATCGTAGAGAGGGGCCGGTACGCCGGCCCCTCTCTTTTTGTGCGTGGAGGCGCATGATGACAGACGACGTTACGTTCGAATCAGTCACGCCGAGCGAGCCGGACGCGGAAGCGCTGATGGCGATGCTCGATGCAGAGTTGGATGGTATCTATGAGGACGTGCTTGAAGACGCAGGGACGCTGAGCGCCGAGATGAAGGCCGCTTTCAATGGCACGTTGAGCGCCGAACAGAAGTCAGCCTTCAACGGAGTCTTCCTCATCGCACGGCGGAGCGGTGTCCCCGTGGCATGCGGCGGCGTGCTGTTCCTCGACGCCGCTACGTGCGAACTGCGGCGGGTTTTCGCGAGGCCTGAGGTGCGCGGTTCAGGTGTCGCGCGGGCGCTGATGGCCGAACTGGAGCGCGTCGCGTCTGAGCGCGGCCTCTCGCGGATCCTGCTTGAGACGGCCATCCGTCAGCCCAGGGCGATGCGCTTCTACGAGGCGCTCGGCTACACGCGCATACCGCTGTACGGCAAGCACGTTGGAAACCCGTGGTCCGTCTGCTACGAGAAGCGCATCCTGCCCGGCGGCATCACGTTCGAGCCAGCCACGCCGGACGTTCTGGAAGTCGCGGTGCTCCTCGCTGCGTATGAGAAGGAGTTCCTGACGTTCAATACGCGCGAGGAGACGGGCTGGCGCGGCGAGGCCGCACACCAGGGCCTGGCCATGCTGCTCGTCCGCCGCAACGGGCTGCCGGTCGGCTGCGGCGGCATACGGATGGAGGACACTGCAACTGCCGAGCTCAAGCGGATGTACGTTGTCCCCGGTGAGCGCGGCAGGGGCATCGCCACGGAACTCGTGGCGCGCCTGGAGCGCATGGCAGCGGAAGAGGGCGCGACGCGGATGGTGCTCGACACCACCGAGCGCATGGCGAGCGCCGTCCGTCTCTACGAGCGGCTGGGCTACGTTCGCACGCAGCCGTTTCTACGGCACAACTCTGGCGCAGGCATGCCTGCCCTCATCTACTACGAGAAGCGCCTGGGCTAGTCCCGGATGTCCTGGAGGAACATGCCGGTTGGCATCTCGTGGCCGAGGCCCTGCTCGCGCGCTTTATCGTAGACGACCTTGCCGACCGCGGCGAACTGCAGGCCCTGGTTGCCGCCGTTGAGGTAGAGCGTGATCTGGTCCGGCGACGTCCTTCCGGGGATTACGCCGTTCACCAGGTCGGTAAAGGAGGGGTAGGACGCCGAGCCGAACCGCCGCATACCCCCTCCGGCGGGAGGCAGACGATTCATCTCGGCCTCCGTGCCCGCCACGAAAGCGACGGGGCTGTGGCCACGCCCGTACTGAACGCGAGGTTCATCCTCCAGCCTTGCTCCGCCAACACCCTGCCGGACGATGACGTTCGCCCGGCTTAATACGACTTCGTCGAGCTCGTAGCCGCCTAGGTTGGTTACGTGCATCCCCGGCTCCAGCCATTCGCCTTTGATCACTGGGCGCATGGCGTCGGTGCAGGTGGAGACGATGTCCGCGCCGCGCACGGCCGCCTCGGGGTCGTCGACCGGCTCCACGTCGATGTTGAGCGAGTCCATCATCTCGGCCGCATACGCCTCGCGGTTCTTCTTGGTTGGGCTGTAGACGCGCACCTTGTCGATAGGGCGCTCGTTGCAGAACGCCCGCAGGTAGGTGCGCGCCATGCCGCCGGAGCCGATCATGCCCACGACCTTCGAGTCCGGACGCGACAGGTAGCGGACACCCAGCCCGCCGCCGGCGCCGACACGGGCGTGCTGAAGCTCGCCGTCGTTGATGATTGCGAGCGGTTCACCGTTGACGGTGCTGAAGAGGAAGATGAGCCCGCAGAACGTCCCCGGCTCGACGCAGTACTTCTCCTCGGTCCAGTTGCCGTTCTCGTCCTCCGGCCACGAGACGATGTCCGATTTCATGCGAATGGCAAACACGCCGAGGTCGCGGCTGGCGCCCTCCATCGTTCCCCAACGGTAGTAGTCTTCTTCGCGACCGGTGGGGACGTACATGTCAATGCGGGGCCGGTGTATGGCGGCGCCGTCCACGAGTCCGCGGAACGCCTCGTCCTGTGAATCGATAGCGTCGGCAATGGTCAGCACGCGGCGCACAGTCTCGTTGTCGATGAATAGCATGATTCGTTCCTTCCTCAGCGGTTGGGTTCGATAGGCGGCATGCCGCAGTTGTACCTTGCCGGAGCCGTTTCGACAAGTCGCGGTTTATCCGGCGCGTTGGGCGACCGTATTCGCAGGTATGACGAAAGGGCCGCAGGTTAGAGGCCGTGGCCGCAGATTGAGCGCCACTGGAAGCTGTCGCGGGCTAGGAGGCGGTCGGCGCCGCGAGGGCCCCAAGACCCGCGAGGGTACGTCTCGATTTCGCCCGACCCCGGATCCGCCCAGCATTGGAGGAGAGGATCGACAATGTTCCACGCCTGCTCGATCTGGTCAGCGCGGATGAAGAGGCTTCCATCGCCGTCCATAGCGTCTTCCAGAAGACGCTCGTACGCGTCAGGCAGCTCGACCGCCCCGTGGCGCTTGTTGTAGTGGAACTGCATGTCCACGGGCTCGGTCAGGAGTCCGGCGTCGGGTGTTTTCGTGTCGAAACGCAGATGTATCCCCTCGTCGGGCTGGACGCATACGGAGAGGAAGTTGGGGGCGAAACGCTGGCCAATGCGGCGGAACATGGAGAGCGGCGGCGCTTTGAATTGGATGACGATCTCCGAGAGCTTCTTAGCGAGACCCTTGCCCGAGCGGAGATAGAAGGGAACGCCCTGCCAGCGCCAGTTATCGATGTAGAGGCGCATGGCGGCGAAGGTGGGAGTCCGGGAGTGTTCCGCGACGCCCGGCTCGCTGAGATAGCCTTCATACTGGGCGGCGACAGCGTGTCGGCGGAACTCGTGGGGCGACCACCGTCTCACGGCGCGGAGCACGTCGGCGCGGCGGTCGCGGAGAGCGTCGGAGTCCATCGAGCTCGGCGGCTCCATGGCGACGAGGCACATGAGCTGGAAGAGGTGGTTCTGCACCATGTCGCGGACCACGCCGGACGAGTCGTAGTAGCCGGCGCGGTCGCCGACGGAGACGGACTCGGCGACTGTGATTTGGACGTTGTCCACGTAGTTCCGATTCCATAGGGGCTCGAAGATGGCGTTGGCGAAGCGCAGGACCAGAAGATTCTGGACGGTCTCCTTTCCGAGGTAGTGGTCGATACGATAGACCTGGTTCTCGCGAAACACTCCGTGGACCATCCGGTTGAGCTGTCGCGCCGACTCCTCGTCTTCCCCAAAGGGCTTCTCGAAGACCACGCGGCGCCAGCCGTTGGACTCAGAGGTCAGGCCCGCGCCGCATAGGCCGGTCGCAGCTGCGCCGTGCAGGTTGGGGGCTATCGAGAGATAGAAGAGCCTATCGGCTTCGTCGGCCGCCTCGATTTCTCGGAGCTTCTCGCCCAGAGCGCGGTAGGATGCAGGGTCGCCTACATCACCTCGCGAGTAGTGCAATCGGGGCGCCAGGGTCTCCCACTCATCACGGCCTATGTCCAGATCGCTCAGGTCCCGGACGCCTTCCCACATGAGCTCGCGGTAGGCCGTCTCATCGAGGTCGGCGCGGGCGAACCCGACGATCTGCACGTTGCGCGGGAGCCGGTCCTTGCGGAGCAAGTTGCAAAGCGCGGGAGCCAGCTTGCGGCGGGCGAGGTCGCCCGTCCCGCCGAAGATGACGATAGTAGATGCCGGAGGCACGACTATGCGCCTCCTGAGCGGGCGCCGGGGTTGGCTGGGGCGGAGGGGGTCATGGCGTCAGACTGTTCCGAGGAGGCGTAGGACGCCGGACTCGGCGTCGGGACCGAGATTCACAGTGACGACACGGCGTCCGACGTCGTGGAGCGCTTGATAGTCTCCCAGCGCCTGGGCCGCGGCGAGAGTTCCGAGACTAAACGCCTCGCCGGGGATATCCACGTCCGCCTCGACGTCGGCCGTCAGCTGGAGAAAGAGACCGGCGTTCGGGCCGCCCTTGTGGAGCTGCCCCGTGGAATGGAGAAAGCGCGGGCCGTAGCCCAGCGTCGTGGCAATCTTGTGCCGGCGCATCGCGCGTTGTCTGAGCAGCCCGATTGCCCTCGTCACGCCGGGGGTCTCCTCCACGTATGCCGTGATGGAGAGATAATCGCCGGGACTGGCCTGCGCCAGGAGGTCGGCGGCGGAGCCGGGCTGGGCGGCCGGCAGAGCGCCGTCGCGGACGTAGGCGGCGAGCACGCGGTCGGTCGCGTCCTTGGCCGCTTGCACGTTCGGCTGGTCGAATGGATGGATGCCCAGCAAACGGCCCGCGACCGCCGTGGCGAACTCCCACCGGAAGAACTCGGCCCCGATGTCGTAGATGTCGTCTAGGTCAAGGGTTATGACGGGGTGGCCGACCCCGGTGAGCCGCTCGACGGCCACGTCGGTCTCCGCGTTCTCGTCGCCGACGAGGCGCATGTAGACGAATGTTCGATCGTCGCCGTAGGCGTCCGTGTCCAGGATGGGCTCGCCGGCGATAGGGACGATTCCCACGCCCTCCTTACCGGTGCTTTCGGCCAGCAGCTGCTCGACCCAAAGGCCGAAGCTCGCGATGGCCGGGGAAGCGATGAGCGTGAGCTTGTCGCGGCCAGCGACGGTCATGGCGCCGATAGCCGCGCCGAGCCAGCCGCCAGGGTTGTTGCGAACGCCCACGCCCGCCTCGCAGCGGGAGGCCATCTGCGTGATGCGTTCGATGAGCTTGTGGCAGTCGACGCCGGACAACGCGGCGGGGACGAGGCCGAAATAGGAGCCGACGGAGTAGCGCCCGCCTATGTCAGGGGGGTTCTCGAACAGACGGCGAAAGCCGTCGCGGGACGCGAGGGCGGCGAGGGACGTGCCCGGGTCAGTTATCGCGATAAAGTGGCGTCCGGCATTCTCGGGTTCGACAGCGTCCTCCACGACAGCGCGGAAGTGTTTGTAGAACGAGTTCGGCTCGATGGTGCCGCCCGACTTGGAGGAGACGATGAACAGCGTCCTGCGGGGGTCGATGGAGTTGTCGACCGCCCGCACTCGCGCGGGAACGGTCGAATCGAGCACGGTGAGCCTGGGGAAGCCCGGCGTATTGCCGATGCACTGGCGGATGACCTCGGGGCCGAGGCTGCTGCCTCCCATGCCGAGGAGGACGACCTGCTTGAACCCCGCCTCGCGCACTTCGTCGGCGAATGCGCGGAGATCCCCGGCGTTCTCCATCATGTCCCGCGAAACGGTCAACCAGCCGAGCCGGTCGGCGATTTCCGTGGGGTCGTCCTTCCAGACGGTATGGTCGCGGTCCCAGATGCGCGCCATGACGTTGCCAGCGGCGAGGCTGTTGAGCGCATCGTTCACCGGTTCGGCGTGGGCCCCGAGGGCGGCGCCCGGAGGTTGAGTGCGTTGGGTCATCACGACGCCGCCTTCACGAGTGACCCGGCGGCCTCCGCCACGCGCTGGGCGGTTATGCCGTACTCCTGGTAGATGCGCTGGTAGGGGGAGGATGCGCCGAAGGTGTCAACGCCAATCGAGAGGCCTGCCGGGCCGACGTAGCGCTCCCACCCCATGGTTCGTGCCGCCTCTACGGAGACACGCGCCGTGATCGACGAAGGCAGGACGGAGTCGCGGTACTCCTGCGGTTGGGCATCGAAGATCTCCCACGACGGCATGGACACAA
The DNA here is from genome assembly GCA_965219425.1 of Dehalococcoidia bacterium. Lineage (GTDB taxonomy): Bacteria > Chloroflexota > Dehalococcoidia > Lucifugimonadales > Australimonadaceae > S5-327. Next base: position 847,861 of record OZ244741.1, on the reverse strand, counting down.
CGCGCGCGGATACTCCCCGCTCCGCGAGGGACTTCGCCGCATCCAGCGCGACCTGCACTTCGGAGCCGGTGCCGATGATGATGACGCTCGCCGTCTCCGGGCCCTCCCACAGGACGTAGGCGCCGCGGAGCACGCCTTCGGCGGGTCCGCACTCGGCGCGGTCGAGGATGGGCAAGCCCTGCCTCGTGAGGATAAGCGCAGTGGGGCCGGTGTCGCGCTCCAGCGCCGCGCGCCAGGCCATCGCGGTCTCGGTGGCTTCGGCCGGGCGCACGACGACCATGTTGGGGACGCTGCGCAGGCCAAGCAGCTGCTCGACAGGTTGGTGGGTGGGACCGTCTTCGCCGAGGGCGATGGAGTCGTGGGTGAACACGTAGATAACGCGCAGGCCCATGAGCGCGGCGAGGCGCATGGGCGGGCGCATGTAGTCGGAGAAGATGAGGAACGTCGCAGTGTAGGGAATCACTCCGCCGTGCAGCGCCATCCCGCCGGCGACGGCGCCCATGGCGTGCTCACGGACGCCGAAGTGCATGTTGTGGGGAGCGAGCCCATTGCCGACGTCCATATGCTCCTTGAGGAGCGTTTTGGTCGAAGGCGCCAGGTCTGCGGAACCGCCGACGAGGGAGTGAACGCGCTTGGCGATGGCGTTCATCACGCGGTTTCCCGCGTCGCGGGTCGCGACCGGCTTCTCATCGTTAGAGAAGAGGGATTCGAGCTGATCGGCCCAGCCGTTGGGCAGTTTGCCGCTGAGATCAGCCTCCAGCTGGGCGGCTTCGGCAGGGTACTCAGCGCGGTAAGCCGCGTACCGGCGCTCCCAATCAGCCTGGTCGGCTGCGCCGCGTTCGAGGGCGAGCCGCATATGGTCTAGGACTTCTTGGGGAACGACAAAGGGCTCGTGAGTCCAGCCCAGCTGCCGGCGGGTCAAGGCCACCTCGTCGACGCCGAGAGGCTCGCCGTGCACTCCGCCAGTGTTGGCCTTGTTTGGGCTGCCGTAGCCGATGGTGGTCTGGGCGACGATGAGGCTGGGTCGGTCGCGATCGGCTTGGGCCTCGCGCAGCGCGGCCTCGACGGCGGCGACGTCCATTCCGTCGATAGGGCCGACGACGTGCCAGTTGTAAGCGCGGAAGCGCGCTGCGACGTCTTCCCTGAACGTGATGTCCGTGTCGCCTTCAATGGAGATGTTGTTGTCGTCGTAGAGGTAGATGATTTTGTCGAGTCCGAGCGTGCCTGCGAGGGACGCGGCCTCGGAGGAGACGCCCTCCATGAGGTCGCCGTCGGAGACGATGCCATAGACGCGGTGATCGATGATCTCGTGGCCGGGGCGGTTGTAGTGCCCAGCGAGCAGGCGCTCGGCCACAGCCATACCCACGCCGTGGGCGAAGCCCTGGCCAAGAGGGCCGGTCGTGACCTCGGCGCCCGGCGTCAGGCCGAACTCGGGGTGGCCCGGCGTCCTGCTCCCCCACTGGCGGAAGCCTTGGATGTCGTCGAGGGAGAGGGGGTAGCCGGTGAGGTGGAGCAGGGAATAGAGGAGCATGGAGGCGTGTCCTGCGGAGAGGACGAACCGGTCGCGGTCGGGCCATGAGGTGTCGGCGGGGTTGTGCTTGAGGAACCTGTCCCAGAGCGTATAAGCCATGGGCGCGGCGCCCATCGGCGCGCCGGGGTGGCCGCTGTTGGCCTTCTGGACCGCGTCGATCGAGAGGAAGCGGACCGTGTTGATTGCGAGGTCGTCGATGCTAGTGCCGGTAGCCTGCGTGGCCATACCGCCTCCTACAAGTGAGTCGAATGGATTCTATCGCAGCGGCGGGCGGTGTGGGGGCGGTCTCTTGGCGGACATCGAATGACGAGGCAGCGGGGTTTCGCTTTCATGCATGATTCATGCTATCATCATGATATGGCAAACCTACAGGTAAGAAACATGCCGGACGCCCTCCACGAACGCCTGCGCCGCTATGCCCGCGAGAACAACTGCACCATGAGCGCGGCCGTGCTCGCGGCAGTCGAGCAGGAGCTGGCGAGGTCGGAATGGAAGAGACGTCTGGCGGAGCGCCCTGCGACCTACATGGCAGTTGAGGCGTCGACGCTGCTTGCGGAGGAACGCTCCCTCCGCGATGCGGAGACCGAGTGACCCGGTACGTTGTCGACGCTTCCATCGCTGTCGAGTACCTCCTCAGAACGCCCCTTGGCCTGACGGTGGCCGATGTTCTCGATGACGCCTCGCTGGTTGCGCCCGAGCTTATCGACGCAGAAGTCCTATCGGTGTTGCGGCGGGCAGTGCTGACGGGGCATCTCGAAGAGGCGCGGGCGCAGATGGTCGTCGACGACTTGTCCAGTTGGCCTGTTGACCGCGTATCGCACCGTTTCCTAGGGACGCTGGCCTGGCGGCATCGGCACAACGTGAGCGCCTATGACGCTTTGTACGTCGCCACGGCCGACGCCTACGGCCTTCCGCTGATGACTGCGGATGGGAGGCTTTCGCGAGCGTCGGGCCTCGGCGTCGTGGTGCAGCACGTCCGCATGGGGTGACTATTCGTTACTCCCGCGAACGCGGAGACCCACTCCTAACCTTCTCTCCGGTCGACGGTGGAACATGGAGCCAGAGAGCCGGAATCGCGGCAAGGAGGCTCAGAACGGCACCGGCGTGAAAGAAGGAGCGGAAGACATCGAAGGAGGCGTTGGTGATTCCGGCCTCGTAGGCCGCTATGCGGGCGTCGAAGGCAGCGGGAGCCTCGCCGGGAAGAGGTATCGGGAAGGCCAGCTCGCTGGTGAGTCCTTGGAAGTGGCCCATCCCCCACGCCGAGAGTGCGGCAAGGCCCAAGGTCATGCCGAACATCCGCGCCACCGTGATCCACGCCGCCGCAGTCGCGCGGTACTCGTCGCCGGCGGAATCGATGGCGGCGGCGACCAAGGGAGCGATAACCAGGCCGAAACCGAAGCCTCCGAGCGCCAGATGCAGGGAGAGCTGGGGGTCGGCGATGGTCTCGTCCCAGGTGGACATTAGCAGGAAGCCTGCGGCCGCCATCGCCAGTCCGACGAGGGTCGGGGCGCGGACGCCGACCCATCGCGCGGCGTAGCCGCCCAGCACCGCGCCGAATGGGATGGCGCCGGTGAAGCGCATCAGCCGGAGCCCGCCCTCGAGCGGCGGCTTGCCGAGCACCGTGTCCGTCATCAAAGGGACAGTCACGAGCACGAGAACCAGCGCTCCGCCGACCAGCAGCTGCGAGCTCATCGCCGCCGCGAAGCTCCTCGCCGCGAACAGCGCCCTGCTGATTATGGGCGCGGCAGCGCGCCGCTCAGCGAACGCCAAGGCAATGAGCAAGCCCACGCCTCCGCCTGCGAGCAGGAACGGCGCGACGGAGTCCGCGTCGAAGAGGGAGCGCTGCGCCAGGCCGATGGTCAGGAGAGTGAGGCCGCCCGCAAGGAGCAGCCCGCCAGTCACGTCCAGTCGCTCGCGGACGCGGGTTACTTCCGGCACGGCGAAAAGGACGACGGCGAGGATTGCCACTACGGGAAGGTTCGTCCAGAAGACCCAGCGCCAGCCGAGCCACTCCACGATAGCGCCGCCGTACAGCGGGCCCAGCACGCCTCCCGTCTCGGCGGCGGCGCCGATGATGCCGAAGACGATGGGCCTGCGCGCGACGCGCAGACCCTCGCTTGCGAGAGCGATAGCCGCGGGCACGAGCGCGCCGCCTCCCATCGCCTGCACGACGCGCGCGCCCAGCAGCCAGGCAAGGTTTGGCGAGAGCGCGACGAGCACCGAGCCGAGGCCGAACAGCAGCATTGCGCCCAGGTAGAGGAGGCGGTAGCCGTAGACGTCCCCTGCCCTGCCGAGCAACGGCATCGCGACGGTGAAACCAAGTAGGTATGCGGTGACGACCCAAGCTAGATCGTCGATGCGGTCGATGGTGACGCCGAGGTCCACCATGATGGCGGGCAGCGCCGTGACTACGGAAGTCTGATCGAGTGAAGCGAGGAATACGCCCGCGCAGACGACAACCAGCACCGCGCCGGGGGGGAGGTAGCGGGTCGACCCAGCGGGCGCGTTCATGCAGTCATTCTAGATTGGCGGCTCTACCGTGACCGGGTCGTTGAAGCCGGAAAGCTCCAGGATTCGGGTGATGGAAGGAGGGTCCCCGTCCAGTAGCACGCCGGTCATCGAGACCTTGCGTACGAGGAAGTCGTCGCGCCCGATCCAGACCCGGAACTCCAGCGTGCTTCCCGTCGGCGCAGCCGGCACAAGACCGCGGAGAGCAGAGGCGTCGACCGTCCCGGTGAGGAGACGCGTACTCGCGCCGTCAATGGAGCCGCCGTCGGACAGCGCCCCCCTGGTGATTGCCGCTAGGGCGTCGGCAATGGCGTCGTTGACAGCGGCGAAGCTGATCGACAACGTGCCGGGCGGAAGGACCTGCCAGCGGTTGCTGATGCGGTCTTGGAGGTAGGTATCGGGGCCCACTTGAACGATGTTGAACTCGAGCGTGATGCCGCCGAACTGCTCCGCAACGGCCTTGGCCACGAACGACGCACGGTCGGGGAAGAGGCCGTCGCCTTCGGCCTCCGTCAGCATGCCGAACCCGAGGTCGGTGCCGCCCTCCTCGTGACTGACGGTGAAATGCGCGGACGAGAGGCTTCGCATCCCATCGGCGGCGCGGTCGCGCACCAGGGTCGCGCTGGGGGTTGGGGTGGGCGACGGGGTTGGCGTTGGGTCGGCGGAGCAGCCCGCGAGCAGCACGAAACTCGCCAGGCTAATCAGCACAGCGCCTCTTGCAATGAAGCAAGGCCATGGCGAGGCCGTCAACGGTCTGTCCATCCGGGGCCAGCCCATGGCGCTAGGGCGCGTCCTCGTCCGCTGGAGCGGCGGCGGCGCGGCCTCCGCGCAGGAATGGTTCGAGCATGGAGGTGAACTCCATGGGGAATATCCACTTGGTCGATGGGCTTCCGCCGATATCCTTGAGGGTGTCGAAGTACTGGAGGCTCATGGTGCGCGGGTCGGCCTGCATCGCGACCTGGTTGATGCGCTCCATGCCGAGGCTGAAGCCTTCGGCCCTGAGGATGGCGGCTTCCCGCTCGCCCTGCGCCTCCAGGATGGCGGCTTGCTTGGAGCCTTCCGCCCGCAGCACCGCCGCCTGCCGGTCGCCCTCGGCGCGGTTGATCTGGGCGTCGCGCTCGCCTTCCGCCTCGGTGACGGCGGCGCGGCGGGTGCGCTCGGCGGAAAGCTGCCGGTTCATCGCCTCCTGCACGTCGCGGGGAGGCTCGACCTCCTTGATTTCGACACGAGTCACCTTCACGCCCCAGTTCACCGTGACCTCGTCCAGCTTCACCTGGAGCTGAGAATTGATGCGCTCGCGCTTGGAGAGCACGTCGTCAAGGTCCATCTCGCCGACGACCGCGCGGAGCGTGGTCATGGCGAGTGCTTGGGCGGCCCCGCCGAAGTCGCTCACGTTCAGGATCGTGTCCTGGGCGCGGTCCTCGATGACGCGCATATAGACGAAGAAGTCGATGTCGATCGGCGCGTTGTCCCGCGTGATGCTGGTCTGGCGAGGGATGGCCACGGGCACCTCTCGCAGGTCTGCGGTGGTCGTGCCGTTGTTGATGAACGGCCACAGCCAGCGAATGCCCGGCCCTCTCGTGCCTGTGTACGAGCCGAAAGTGAACACGACGATACGCTGGTACTGCTTGACGACGTTCAGTCCCCAGTTAGCCATGGTTATTACTCGCTCCTCTCCCCTTCAACGGGGGAATCCGTTCGCTCCACTTCCAGCCAAGCTCCGTCCTCAGTTCGCACGATAACAGACGCTCCGCGCTCTATGCGCGCGCCGTCCGCCGACCGCGCGTTCCAGGTCTCGCCGCGCACGCGGACCTTGCCTTCCGGCGCGAGGACCGTGAACGCCAGGCCGGTCATGCCCAAGATGACGGGGTCCGGCAGGGGCTGGCCGCGTTGCGCGCGGCGCGCACGGCCCACCTCACGGGAGAAGACGAGCACGGTGAGTCCCAGGAAGCCGGCGATAGGCGCGATGGCCCACGGGCTTACTGAGACTTGCGGCAGCACTGGCGACGGCGTTCCAAAGTGCCAGAAGAGCAGGACGGCCCCCAGCACGATGCTCGCGACGCCCAGGCCGCCGAATACTCCGAACCCGTCCACGTTGAATTCGATGCTGAATAGGACGAATGCAAGCAGGATGAGGGCTATGCCCGCCCAGTTGCCCGGCAGGCTCCCCAGCGCCATGAGCCCGACGATGAGGGCGATCAGTCCGCCGACTCCGGGGAAGATGAGCCCGGGGTTCCATACCTCCACGAACAGTCCCAGGCTGCCAAGTGAGATGAGCAAGAAGGAGATGTTCGGGTCCGCAATGATGGACAGGATGCGGTCGAACAGCCCCATCCGCACCTGCCGCTGAACCAAGCCGGCGGTTGCGAGCGTCACGGTCCGCTCGTCCTGGCCGTCCCTTACGATAACTTGGGCCCCGTCAATCATCGTCAGCAGGTCATCCACGCTGATGGCGACGTGGTCGATGATCCCGAGCTCCAGCGCCTCGCTTGCTGTGTAGGACTTGGCCTCGAGCACCGTCGCTTCCAGGGGAGCGACGGTGCGGCCGCGGACTTCGGCGATGGCGCGTATCTCGGCGGCGGCGTCTTCGAAGACCTTGCTCTTCACAGTCTCCGGCAGCTCCTCGCCCTGCCCGCTGATGGGGCTTGCGGCGCCGATGTTCGTGGCGGGGGCCATGACCGCGATATGGGCGGCCGCCGTGATGAACGTCCCCGCGGACGCGGCCCGGCCGCCGCTCGGCGATACGTAGACCACGATGGGCACGGGGGAAGCCAGGATGTCCTCGACCATGCCGCGCGTCGAGTCGAGCAGTCCGCCTGGCGTGTCGAGCTCGACGACGACGACCTCGGCGCCGCTGCGCTCAGCCCCTTCGATGGCCCGCGCTAGGTAGCGTTCGGTGATCGGGCTGATGATTGCTTCCATCTCGACGACGTCCGCGCCGCGCGATTGAGCGAGCGCGGGAGCGCCGATCCCCACGAGAAGGAAAAGGACGCTGGCGGCGAGCCAGACCGCGTGAGCTATGGCGGTCCGCCGGGGCGTTAGTCCTGCGCGCATAGACTGAGCATGGGGCCGTCGGAGGAGCGTGTCAACCGAGGAACGACGCGTTACGCCAGCCGAGGCAGACGGACGATAGCAGTCCACCGTCTGCTGCATGCAGGCTAGCCGAACACAAAATCAATCGGAGAAGTAGAGCGTGTCCGGGTTGTCCACCAGTATCTGCCGCCGGACTGCCGGGTCGGGGGCGTAGAGGGCGAACAGCTCGACCAGATGGCCGTCGTTCGGCATGTGGCGCACGTTGGGATGGGGGAAGTCGGTGCCCCAGAGCACCCGGTCAGGCGCAGCCGCGATGAGGGCCTGAGCGAAAGGAACGGCGTCGGTGAAGGGAGGGCCTTCGGTCGAGACGCGCTCGCCTCCGCAGATCTTCACCCACGCCTTTTCGTTCCGCATGAGGTCGAGGAGCTGCCGGAAGGCGGGTTGCTCGAGCCCGTCTCCCGCCTTCACGCGGGCCATGTGGTCGATGACGAACGGCACGGGCAGGCCCAGCAGCAGAGGGGATAGCTCGACAATGTCCTCGGCGTCGAGATGGACGACGAGGTGCCACCCCATGGAGGCGATGCGCTCCGCCATGCGCTGCACGACCTCCGGCTCGGGAACGCTTTCCAGGTGCTTGACGAAGTTGAAGCGGACGGCGCGGATGCCGCCCTCGTGGTAGCGGGCGAGCTCGGCGTCCGTGATGTCGGGGGCGACGATGGAGGCGCCGCGGTAGCTTCCGCCCGACGACGCGATGGCGTCGAGGGTGGCGTCCATGTACACGCCGTGGCAGCTCGCGTGGACGATGACGGCTCTGCTGATGCCGAGATGGCCGTGCAGCGCAGCGAGGGTCTCCTTGGACGCGTCGGGAGGCGTGTAGGAGCGGTCGGGGTGATACGGGAAGACATCGCCCGGCCCAAAGATATGGCAGTGCGCGTCGCAGGCGTTGGGAGGGAGGACGACGTCCGGCTTCTTAGGGTTGGGATCGGGGCCGGGAATGACGCGTATCTCACGCTCCGTCATTACGCCGTGACCTCCGCGAGGGAGCGCTTGCCGTCCCAAACGGTCGCCGGGATGTAGACTGCGCCCTCCATGAGCTTGCGGGCGGTGCGCAGGAGCGCCGCGCGCTCGATTCGCGGATCGGACTCCGTACCGCCGACCTCCAGCTCGACCGAGAAGTAGCCGGTGGGGTGTTCGAGCTCGAGCATCTTCCGCGCGCCCTCGGGCCGGTTGGAGTAGTCGTAGGCGGTCGTGCCGGGGATGACGGCCGCGGTTGCCACGGTCACGGCGGCGAGGACTCCGATAGACGCGTGAGCGACCTTGGGAATGAACGACCGAGTGCAGAGCGCGCCGCCGGCCACCGGGGGAGCGAGCAAGAACATCTTGGGCACGACGTTGTCGGTCACGTCGCCGAGATTCATCAGATGCCCGGCTTGGAGCCGGATGCTCTCGATGCGCTCCTTCAGCTCGGTGTCCGCATTCAGCTCGTCCCGTGTCTCATACCCGGTCCGGCCCAGGTCGGCAGCGCGCATTGCGACGACGGGCATGCCGTTGTCCATGAGCGAGCACTGGACGCCATCGATGACGTCGACGCGGTTGCCGGTGGGGAAGAGAGCGCCGCAGAAGGACCCGGCGGTGTCCTCCACGTCGATCATGATTGGGGCGGAGGAGCCGGGCACGCCGTCGATCTGGGCGTCGCCCTGGTACTCCACCTGCCCGCCGGGAGTCATGACGCGGGCGACGGCCTTATCGCCGGAGTTGACCATGTGGATACGGACCTCGGTCTCGCCGTTCTTTGCGGGAATGAGGCCGTGCTCGATGGCGAAGGGGCCGATGCCGGCCAGCATGTTGCCGCAGTTGGGGCTCACGTCCACCACTGCCTCGTTGACCACGACCTGAGCGAAGAGGTAGTCCACGTCGCAGTCTTGGCGGGTGGGCGGCCCGACGATGGCCACCTTGCTCGTGAGGGGGTCGGCGCCGCCGAGGCCGTCGATCTGGCGGTCGTCGGGCGAGCCCATCACGGCGAGCAGCACGCTGTCGCGCGTTTCCGGGTCCTGGGGGAGGTCCGAGGCGAGGAAGTAGGGCCCGCGCGAGGTGCCGCCGCGCATGAACACACAAGGAATCGAAGTCTGCATGGAAGAGCGCCCTCCGTAGTCGATGCGTCGAGGCCAACCGTAGACGGGGGCGCGGGGCGCGGTCAAGCTCCGGCGGCGCGCCGCCCTGCCCCGCTCCCGCTGATTGTCAGAAAGTGTCGGATTTGCCGGTTTTTCCTGGTGATTCACTCGTGTTTGGGGGTCCTGCGGCCGACATTGTGCGACAGCAAATCCGACACTTTCCGACATAAATCCGACAGTTTCCGACATAGATTCCGACACTTTCCGACAGGGGCCCCCGCATTCGCGAGGGCGACGCAAGGGGGGCGAGGATGACGGGGCGGTTGGACATGGGGGGAGAGGATAGCGGACGGCGGGGCGACGGCGTAAGGGGCAAGTGTCGCGGTCTGCTGCCGCAAACGGGAGAGGGGCGCGGGGATGACGGAGAGTGGCGTTCTGGGTTCCCTGAGTTCACAAACGAAGTGCAACACCAGATTAGGGTGTTGCCATGGGATACAGACAGCTCTCCATTGAGGAACGATGTGAGATTGCCCGCCTATGTGCCGAGGGCGCCCCGGTCCGGCAAGTCGCTGCAAGTCTGGATCGCGCGCCATCGACGGTTGCTCGGGAGCTGAGGCGCAATGGTCCGCGACGGGGCGTCTACCGGCCGGTGTACGCGCATGAGCAGTCCCGCGCCCGCCGCTGGTCGGGCGGACGGCTGGAACGCGAGGACGGGCTGCGCGCCTCGGTCCTGGGGGGACTGGAACGGGGGTGGTCGCCGGAGCAGATCGCGGGCCGGCTGGCTGAAGGGTCAGGCCGGTGTGTCATCTCCCACGAGAGCATCTACCGGTTCATCTATGGCCAGGTGGCGCGAGGGAAAGACTACGATTGGCGCAACTACCTGCCGCGGGGGAAGTGGAAACGGGGGAGGCGGGGGCGTAAGGGGGGGAGCTCGGTCTCCTTCATCGCCCATCGGCGGCCGCTGTCGGAGCGTCCGGGGTCGGCGGCTGACCGGCAGACGTTCGGGCACTGGGAGGCGGACCTGATGTTGTTCGGGAGGTCGGGGCCGGTGGTGCTGGCGCTGCACGAGCGCTGCTCGCGGCTGTTGCTCGCGACGCGGGCTCCTTCGAAGGCGGCGGGGCCGATCGCCGAGGCCTTGGCGCGTCTCCTGGGGCCGCTGCCGCCAGAGTTCCGGCAGACGGTGACCTTCGACAACGGGACGGAGTTCGCCCGCCACCACGAGCTCCACGCCCTGGGCATCGAGACCTTCTTCTGCGACACCCACGCGCCGTGGCAGAAGGGCGGGGTGGAGAACGGGATAGGTCGGCTGCGCCGGTTCCTCCCTCGGAAGACGGTCCTGGCGGGGTTGCCGGAGGAGCGTTTTACGTCGGTGGTGCGGGCGTACAACAATACGCCGCGCAAGTGCCTCGGCTACCGGACTCCGGCCGAGGTCTTCGCGAGCCAAGTGTTGCACTTCAAATGTGAATTCAGCTTCCCGCTTGCGCGGGAATGACGGAGGGAATGGCGGGGGGGCTGCCACGTTTAGGCGAGAGAGGGGCTTCCGGCAGCCCCTCTCTCAGCGAGCTGCTTACGCTCTGCTTTGGAGGCTGTGGTACTGGAACTTTTGGCGCGCGGCGTCGAGGCGGCTGCCCTGCATGATCTCGTTGCGGATGCGCTCCTCGGCGGCGTCGATCTCCTGGGCCGCCTTGAGAACGGCCTCCTCGTGCTCCTTGGCGATGACGAGGACGCCGTCGCCGTCGCCGATGAGGAGGTCGCCGGGGAGGACGCGCACCTCGCCGAGGGAAACGGGCTCCTGGTAAGCGTCGGCGCGAACGCGGTCCTTGCCGGTCCGCATGTACGTTCCGCGGGAGAAGATCGGGTAGTTGAGCTTGAGGGCCCGGTTGGAGTCGCGGCAGACGCCGTGAATGACGGTGCCGCCCAGGTTGTTTCGGTCAGCCATGATGGTGAGGATGTCGCCCCACACGGTGGCGTCTAGGCGTCCGCCATTGTCAATGACGACCACACCGCCGGGCGCGACCTCATCGATATAGTCGCCGACGCTCTCGCCCTTGTGACCGGTGGTCATGGCTTCGTTGCGGACGGTGTGGGCGCGGCCGCACAGGGTGAAGTCGCGGTCGACGGGCTTGATGCCGAAGCACTGCCCGGCGAGGCCGAGCCTGTCCAGCGCGTCGCTGACGGGCGTGGTTCCGAGTGTGGCGAACGCTTGTACGATCGGGTCGTTGGGGTCGAGATAGCCTGCCATTTCACCTGCTCTCGTAGTCCGTTTTGGGCCTCGTGGGCCGCCCGACAGAGTGCATGACCTAAGGCCCGCCGTCAAGCGTGCTCCTCGAAGAGTGGATGATCTCCAAGGCGCGTGCGACGAGCGATTCGGCGTCAGGGAACCATGCAATGCGGGAGTCGCCGGCCTTGAACCACGCGCCCTGAGAGCGGGCAAGCCGATGTGTGGCGTGTTTCGCACGCGCGACGGCCTCGTCGAGGCTGATATCTCCCGCGATGTGCGCCGCCATCTCTCGATAGCCCGCACTGGAGAACGATGGCAGCTCGGGGCCGTAGCCCGCATCGAGCAAACCGCGCACCTCGTCGAGCCAGCCCCGCACCAGCATGGATTCCACTCGCCCGTCGATGCGCCGGCGCAACTCCTCACGTCCGGGATGCAAGCCGAGGATGACGGGCGCGAATCCCGGGTCCCCCTTCACGCGTTGCCGTGAGAAAGCCGCGCCGGTGGCCTGCCAGACCTCAATGGCGCGCGCAACCCGTCGGACGTTGCGAGGGTCGATAGCGTCCGCCGAGCCTGGATCGACGGCGCGCAGGCGCTCGTGCAGGGCGATTGGGCCGTCCCGTTTCGCGATGGCTTCCATTTCCTGTCGGAGCGCGTGATTGGGGGGAACGGATGGGGCGCTCCAACCCTCTACGAGTCCCCAAATGTACTGTCCCGCGCCCCCCACGGCCACAGGCGTTGCGCCGTGCCCTGCGGCGCCGGCGATGGCGGCGCGGGCCAGACCGAGAAAGGCCGCCAAGCTGAACGGCTCGTCGGGCGCGGCGATGTCGATGAGGTGATGAGGCGCCGCTGCCCGCTCGGCGTCGGTCGGCTTGGCCGTGCCGATGGACATGCCGCGGTAGACCTGTCTGCTGTCGGCGTTGACGATCTCGATGCTCACGCGAGCGGCGAGCTCCAGCGACGCAGCCGTCTTTCCGCTCGCGGTCGGCCCGATGATGAAGAGGACGGTCGGGCCGACCATACTAGGCGGCGGCGAACGCTCTGACGATGGCCGCGAAATCCGCGGGGACGAGGCTCGCCCCGCCGACCAGGGCGCCGTCGATATCAGGCTGCGCCGCAAGCTCGTCCGCATTGCCCGGATTGACACTCCCGCCGTAGAGCACGGGCGCCTCGTCAGCGATGCCCGCGCCGGAAAGCCGGGCGACCTGGCGCCGCGCCGAGGCGATCATCTCCTGAGCGGTCTCCGAGGTTGCGGCGCGTCCCGTCCCGATAGCCCATACCGGCTCGTAGGCGATGACGACCTTGGCGACGTCGCCCGCTCCCACGCCGTCGAGTCCGCCTTGCAGCTGTGCATCGACCACGGCCTCCGCCCTACCCGCCTCCCGCTCGTCGAGCGTCTCGCCCACGCAGAGGATGGGCGTGAGTCCCGCGCCGAGGGCGGCTTTCACCTTGGCGTTGATGAACGAGTCTTCCTCGCCGAGGAGATGCCGCCGCTCGGAGTGCCCAAGCACTACGTAGCCGCAGAGCCCCGCAATCATGGAGGCGGAGATTTCGCCGGTGAAGGCCCCCTTCGCTTCCGGGTGCATGTTCTGGGCGCCGACCGCTACGTCCGAGCCACGGAGGGCATCGGCGACCGCCGCCAGCGCGACGAAGGGCGGGCAGACGACGCGCGTGACACCCTCGACGCCCTCGATTGCCGCTCTTAGCTCAGAGGCCAGCGCGGTCGCTTCCGCGACAGTTCCAGGGTTCATCTTCCAATTGCCAGCTACGAGGGGCGTCCGCATCGGTCCTCCGGTGGTTGTTATTTGTCGTTCAGGGCGGCCACGCCGGGGAGCTCTTTGCCCTCTAGGAACTCGAGGGACGCGCCCCCTCCCGTGGATACGTGGGACATCTTGTCGGCCAGTCCTAGGTGGGCTACGGCCTCGGCGGTCGATCCGCCGCCGATGACGGTGACGGCCCCGCTTTCGGCGAGCGCGGCTGCAACGGCCCGTGTCCCTTGGTCGAACGGCGGGACCTCGAACACGCCCATCGGCCCGTTCCATACGACGGAGCCCATCGTGGAAAGGCGCCGAGCGTAATCCTCAGCGGTCGCGGGGCCGATGTCGAGCATCATCATGCCGGGCGGCGCATGGTCAGCCGCCGCGACGGCGGTCTCCACGCCTGGTTCGATGCGCTCGGCAACGACCACGTCAGTAGGCAGATTGAGGGTAGTTCCCGCCGCCGCGGCCCTGGCGAGCGTCTCGGAGCAGAAGTCGACCAAGTCCTCCTCCAAGAGCGAGGCGCCGGTCTCGTGGCCTTGCGCCTTGAGGAAGGTGGCGGCCATCCCGCCGCCGACGAACAGCTCGTCGGCGTGCCCGATGAGCCGGTCGAGCACCTTCAGCTTGTCGCTGACTTTCGCTCCTCCGAGGAGCGCTGCAAGGGGACGCTTGGGGTCTTCCAGCACGTCTCCCAAGAACGTGACTTCCTTCTCCATGAGCAGCCCCGCAACCGCGGGCAGGAGACGCGCAACGCCCTCCGTCGAGGCGTGGGCGCGGTGTGCGGTCCCGAACGCGTCGTTCACGTAGGCGTCGGCGAGGGCGGCGAGGGCCGCGGCGAACTCCGGGTCGTTCTCCTCCTCGCCCGGCCAGAAGCGGAGGTTTTCGATGAGCAAGACGTCGCCGGGACCCAGGGCGTTCGCTGCCTGCCGGGCCTCGTCGCCGGGCGCGTCGTGGACGTAGGCGGCCGGTGCGCCGAGCAGGTTGGAGAGCCGTTCGGCGATGGGCCCTAGCTCCAAACCGGGGCTGGCCTTGCCCCCCGGACGGCCCAGATGGGTGCAAAGCACGACCGAGGCGCCTGCGTCGCGCAAATGCCGGATAGTCGGGAGCGCCTCACCGATGCGGATATCGTCCGAGATGCGCGTTGTTCCGCGCTCGTAGGGCACATTGAAGTCGACTCGGACCAGGGCGCGCTTGCCCCGCCAGTCGACGTCGCGAACGGTCATCTTGGTCATCGGATGCTCACCAAAGCGTCGGTTATCGCGGCCCATCGCTCCATCGCGTCCGGCGCGGCGTTGGCGGCCTGGAGCGCATCCAACGCGTGGGCCTTGGCGTCGATCATGGCCTGCTCGGTCTTGGTCCGCGCGCCCGAGGCTTCCAGGACGTTGCGGATGCCGTCCAGGTCGTCGGGCTCCATGACGCGCTTGAAATAATAGCCGCCCAGCTGCCGCTTCTGGGAGAGTGTCCCCTCCGCCAGCGCAACGACCACAGGGTAGAGCTTGCTCTTGTTCAGCGCGCGTCCGGCGTCCTCGCCCTCGCCCCAGAGGATGCGCGCCTCGTCGGCGATAAGCGCGCCGACGCCGATGGCTGCGCCTGCGTCGCGCCACGCCCGGACCGCCTCCTCGCTGGCTCCGGCGGCTATCGCGCCGAGGGCCAGAGCGCCGCCGAAGATGGCCCCGTGCTTGCCGCGCGCCATGCGCATGTACTGTTGGACCGTTACGTCCACTCGCTCCTGCAGCTGGAGGTCTAAGTACTGCCCTTCGTAGTAGTCGAGGGCGGCCGCGTCGAGGGCCGCCACCGCGGCGAGGGTGGCGGGGACGCCGAGCGCCTCTTGGGCGTGGAAGAGCGTGAGCCGCGCGACGGCGTGCAGTCCATCGCCCACGTTGATCGCTTGCGCCGGGCCCCACACCCACCAGACGGCGTCTTGCCCGGCCCGCTGCTGGGTCGCCGTTTGCATGTCCTCGTGGACTCGGACCGATTCGCCGAAGAGTTCGATAGCCGCCGATGCGGACGCGGCGCCGCTACGGCCCATCCCATGCGCCGAGAGAGCGTCAAGCGCTTCCAGGCACAGGCCGCCGAGGATGCGCGGCTGTTCGCCGGACCGCTCCTCGCCCATCTGATCGACCCACCCCAGCTGGTAGCGCATCATGCGATAGAGCGGCAGTCCTCGGTCGGCGGGCAGGTCGAGGCTCGCTCGCAGCGCCTGTTCGACGATGGGCCAGCGCTCCGAGAGGAGTTCGGGCAGTGATGGCGGAGTCATCTCCGCGCTAGCCCGCCGCGGCCACCGGGTCCGGCCCGACGACCTCGCAGACGGCCTGAAGCTCCTCGAGCGTCAGCGCCCCCAAGCGCACGACCTTGGCCGGAGTCGAGGTCGTATCGACGATGGTGGAGGGAACCGATCGCGGGCTCGGGCCGCCATCGAGGATGAGGCTCAGCCGGTTGCCGAGCTGGCGCTGCACCTCGTCGGCGGAGGTTGGCTCCGGGCCGTCGTGACGGTTCGCGCTCGTGCCCGTGATGGGCGCCCCCAGCGCTTGGACCAGCGTCTGCGGGCAAGGATGGTCCGGGAGCCGGACAGCGATTGTGTCGCCGCCGCCCGCCACGAGAGCGGGCATGTCTCGGTGGCGGGGAACGACGAGGGTCAGCGCGCCCGGCCAGAATTCCTTCGCAAGGGCGTATGCGCCATCCGAGACCTCAGACGCCACCTCGCGAAGCTGGGACTCGGACGCTATGAGGACGGGCACGCCCTGGTTCCGGCTACGTCCTTTGATGACGAATATCGTCGACACGGCCGAATAGTTGTACGCGGCCGCCCCCAATCCGTAGACTGTATCCGTCGGATATGCGACGACACCGCCCTCCCGCAACAGGATCGAGGCGACCGAGCGGTTGTTGGGATTATCGAGCACACGGGGCATGATGAAGCCGTCCGAAGCGGCGTAGCGAGTATAGCATCGGCCTGCGCCTTTGGCGCTGCGAGAGCGCCAAGCCGGTCCTTCTCCGTTGACCGTCTCCGCGACGGATGCTACGTTACTTGTCCCTTTGAGAACCCCCTCTCTCCCGCAGGCGGGAGGCAGGAATGGAGCTGCGGTGTTGGGCGCGAGCCAGCACCATGGGAGCCCCAACGAGAGTACGGAATGCCCGGCGACAACACTCCACCATCTTCCTCTGACGGCGCTCGTGGGGCCGACGGTTCCCACCGAGTCGCCACGAGCGGCGACGTTGAAGTCTCCACCTACTTGGGCATTGCCCAGGAGCGCGAGGGCGCCGGCAGCGGACGGCGCGACGGGGCGGAGCCCGCCAAGGTCGGCGCGGAAGCCATCGCCATCATCGATTACGGCTCCCAGTACAGCCGCCTCATCGCGCGCCGCATACGCGAGCAGAACGTCTACTGCGAGCTGGTCCCGCCTGATGCGTCCCGTGACGCCGTCGCAGGACTCGACCTCAAGGGAATAGTCCTATCCGGCGGCCCCGCGTCCGTTTACGAGAAGGGCGCGCCCCTCGTCCAGCCGTGGATATTCGACGCCGGCGTCCCTGTTCTCGGCATCTGCTACGGGATGCAGCTCATCGCGCATCAGCTCGGCGGCAGCGTCGCAGGGGCTACGGAGCGCGAGTACGGGTTCGCGGTCATCCATAAGAACGACCCTAGCCTGCTGTTCGACGGCCTCGACGACGAGACTCCCGTCTGGATGAGCCACGGCGACCGCATCGATTCTCTCCCGCCCGGATTCCGAGCGATCGCCTACAGCGAGAACTCGCCCATCGCCGCGATGGCGAACGACGCCGGCATGTACGGAATCCAGTTTCATCCAGAGGTGGCGCACACCCCACAGGGAGTCCAGGTGCTGCGCAACTTCGTCTACGGGGTCTGTGGGGTCGCCGGAAGCTGGACCGCCGGCAATTTCGCCGCCGAGGCCATCCAGCGCATACGCGACCAAGTAGGGGACGGCCACGTTATCTGCGCGCTCTCCGGCGGCGTCGACTCGGCGGTGACTGCGAAGCTCGTCCACGAGGCCGTCGGCGACCAGCTCACCTGCATCTTCGTGAACAACGGCCTCCTCCGCCGCGAGGAGCCGGAACGGGTGCGCGAGGTCTTCGAGCGCAACATCGGCCTCAAGCTGGTCTACGTCGACGCAACCGAGCGCTTCCTGACCGCTCTCGCTGGGGTCGTCGACCCCGAGCAGAAGCGCAAGACCATCGGCGCTGAGTTCATCAATGTCTTCGAGGAGCAAGCCGGAGCGCTGGGTACGGTGGACTTCCTGGCGCAAGGCACGCTTTACCCTGACGTGATTGAGAGCCAGACCTCCGAGTCCACGGCAGCGCACAAGATCAAGACCCATCACAACGTCGGCGGATTGCCGGAGCGTATGAAGCTCAAGTTGGTTGAGCCATTGCGCTACCTCTTCAAGGATGAGGTGCGGCTCGCCGGCGCGAAGATGGGACTTCCGCCCGAGATACTCAATCGCCAGCCCTTCCCCGGACCCGGACTCGCGATACGCGTCATAGGCGACGTGACCTACGAGAAGCTCGAAGTCCTGCGCGCCGCAGACTGGATCGTGATGGACGAAATCAAGGGCGACGGCCTGTACGACAAGCTCTGGCAGAGCTTCGCCGTCCTCACCGACACACGCACCGTGGGAGTAATGGGCGACCAGCGCACCTATCAGCACGTAGTAGCACTGCGCGCCGTCACCAGCGAGGATGCGATGACCGCCGACTGGGCCCGCTTGCCCTACGAGACCCTGGCGCGGATTTCGAACCGCATCGTGAACGAGGCGCCGAGCGTGAACCGCGTCGTCTACGACATCACGAGCAAGCCGCCGGGAACGATTGAATGGGAATGACGAGGGCCTTTCGGCGCGCGGTCCAGATGGCGTTCGGCGCGCTTGGCTTGGCGTTCCTCTTGGGCGGCCCCGCGATAGCAATCACCCGTGGAGGAGGCCTGTTTGTTCCGGTCCTCCTCGCGGTGATGGGCGTCGTCTCCCTGCTCATCGCGGCGCTCATGCTGCGCGGGGAGGAGACCGGGCGATGAAAGTGCTGGAAAGTCTCGGTGTAAAGGTCTCGACCCGGTGAGGGTCCTGGTCATAGGCGGCGGCGCCCGCGAGCACGCCATCATCTGGAAGCTCGCTAAGAGCCCGCGCCGACCTGACTTGTTCGCGGCGCCCGGCAACGCTGGATCCGCCAGGCTAGCCGTCAATCTGCCGGTCCGCATAGACGATTTCGATGGCCTCGTTGCAGCGGCGCGCGAACACGCCATCGACCTGACCATTGTTGGCCCGGAGGCGCCGCTCGTCGCGGGCGTTGTAGATCGGTTCGAGGCGGAAGGACTACGCATCTTTGGCCCGACCCAAGCAGCCGCCCGCATCGAGGGCAGCAAGTCCTTCTCCAAGCAGACGATGCGCACCGCGGGCGCTCCGACTGCCGCGTTCGAGGTGTTCGACGACCCCGCCGAGGCGCGCGCCTACGTCAGGTCCCACGGAGCGCCCATCGTCGTGAAGGCCGACGGCCTCGCCGCAGGGAAGGGAGTTGTCGTCGCTCAGACCGTCGAGGAGGCGCTGGCAGCCGTGGACGGCGCGATGATTGAGGGCGCCTTCGGAGCTGCGGGCGCGCGCGTCGTGCTGGAGGACTGTCTGGTGGGCCAAGAGGTGAGCGTCTTCTGCTTCACCGACGGCGTCTGCGTCCCCCCCTTGGTCGCAGCCTGCGACTACAAACGCGCCTTCAACGGCGACCTTGGCCCGAACACCGCCGGCATAGGCGGCTACAGCCCGCCCCCCTGGTGGAATGCGGAGCTCGAGGAGCGCATCAGGCTCACGTGTATCGAGCCCGTCATTCGCGAGCTTGCAGCCCAAGGCGCTCCCTTCTCCGGCGTCCTCTATGGCGGACTCATGCTCACCGCCGAGGGCCCTTCCGTCATCGAGTTCAACGCTCGTCTGGGCGATCCTGAGACGCAGCTCATCCTCCCCCGCCTCGAAAACGACCTCCTCGACGTTATAGATGCTATCTTGGACGGAGGCCTCGACCGCTTGGACCTGCGCTGGTCGGACGAGCAGACCGTGTGCGTGGTGCTGGCTTCGGACGGCTACCCCGGCGGCTACGAGACCGGCAAGCCGGTCCAGGGTCTGGGAGCCGAGGACGAGTCCCGCGTCGTCTTCCACGCCGGGACTGCCGAGCGGGACGGCGTGACCGTAACGAACGGGGGCCGAGTACTCGCCGTCGTTGGTCGGGCTGCCACGATGACGGAAGCTCGTCGCCGCGCCTACGAGGCCGCGGCCGTCATCGACTTCGAGGGCAAGCAGCTCCGCTCGGACATAGCGGCTTTCGCGGAGTAATGAGGCGTCGCTAGAGGTCGGCGTACACGTCTGAGCGGTGCGCAACCCGCGTGATGACTACGTTGCCGCCTTCTATGCGGTAGCGCATCCGGTAGTCTCCTATCCTGATGCGCCAATCTCCGCTTGTGGGGTCAACCACGTTCCGCAATCGCCTCACGGCGTCCTGTGAGCCTGCGGGGTTGGGCAGCGGATAAGGATTCTGCTCCAACCGCGTCAGTGCATCGTTCAAGCGCTGGCGCGTGGCGGGGTTGGCGGACCGGTGAATCGTGACGAACTCACGCCGTGCCTTCCGGAAGAAGGAGACGCTATAGGCCAAGTTCCGCCCTGACCTCGGAGAGGGGGATGGTCTCTCCACCGTCGTCCCCGTACTCTCCCAGGCCAAGGAAGACGTCCTCGACCTCCGTCCAGCAGCGGTCAGCGAGCTCGGCTAGCGTGGGTATCGCCTCCGGCGTTGAGCCGGAGTCCCCCGCAAGGACCAACCCGATGGCGGTCAGGGCTATCCCCGCCCGCTGCACGTGGTTCGTCACTTGCTGAATGGTTGCAGTGAAGGCGCGTTGCTCGCCTTCGCCTGTCCCCTTTGTGATGCTTCGGTAGAACCAATCTATGTACGCCGCCGTAGATTGGAGCGCCCCATACAACTGCTGTTTGGCATCTTCGGAGACTAGTGTGGATTCACGAATGATATTGGCGAACGGGTCCACGAAGCTGGCTGCCGGTTCTGGCGCGTCAATGTTCGGCCGCAAGTCCGCGCATTGCGTCGCCAATGCGCGGTAGTCCGGTGCAGCGTCGAGTATGAGCCGCTCCGCTGCCGCGACCGAGCGAACCTGAATGAGCGGCCTGAGTAACGTCGCAATCTGTTCCACGATGCGCTTGCGCTCGTCGCGCGCGTCCTCGGACAGATTGCTCGGAAGTGAATCGCCGAACGCGATGACCAGTTCGGGTGGGTATGCCAGGATTGTCATCGTCTTCCCTCCAGAGAAGCGCCTTGACCGGACATTCGCGTTGATTGCGCCATTGTAGCAGGGGCGTCCGAACCGGACTCCTCTGATAGAGTACCGGACTGAATATTCACTCACCCGCTAGGAGCCTCCCGTGCCTCAAGTCGGAATAGTCGTTGGCAGCGCAACGGACCAGCCCGTCATGGAAGACACCAAGAAGACGCTCGACGAGCTTGGCGTCGAGTCTGAGCTGATCGTCGCGTCCGCTCATCGCAATCCCAAGAAGGTCGAGGACTACGTGAAGACGGCGCCCTCGACCGGGGTCGAGGTGTTCATCGCGGCGGCTGGCGGCGCGGCGGCTTTGCCGGGAGTCGTCGCGTCGCACACCACGCTGCCCGTCATCGGCGTGCCCATCGCCTCCAGCGAGCTTGGCGGCGTGGACGCCCTCTATTCCATCGTCCAGATGCCACCCGGCATCCCGGTGGCGACCGTCGCCGTTGGGGCGTGGGGAGCGCGGAACGCGGCGCTGCTCGCGGCGGAAATCCTAGGCGTGAAATATGCTAAGATACGGGAGGCCGTCGAGCAGTACCGGGAGCGGCTTCGCCAACGGTAAACGGCCCTTCAGCGCCCCTCGGATGATCATCCTCTGCGACTTTGACGAAACGGCTGCCGCGCAGAACGTCGCTCGGCTACTGCTGGAGCGCTTCCAGCCCGACGCCGCGCCTTCGGGCGTCGTCCCCTGGCAGGATGTGCGCCAGCGCTACGTCGATAAGGAGATATCGCTGGCCAAGTACCAGGAAATCGCCTTTCGCCAGCTGACGGCCTCCGTTGACGAGCAGCGGCGCTACGTGCGTGAGGCGGCCGTGCTGCGCCCTGGATTTGTTGAGCTTGCGCGGCACTGCGCAGGGCGCGGCGTGAGCGTCGCGATTGTCAGCCACGGCCTCGACTACTACGTCGAAGCGACGCTCGACCGAGAGGCTCTCGATATTCCGTACCACGCCGTCACGACGAGCAGGGCCGACGGCGCTCCGGCGTTCAGCTACGAGTTCGCCGACGAGGGCTGCCAGTGGTGGCCCGGCAACTGCAAGTGCCGCGTGCTCGAGGAGTACCGCAAGTCCGACCTTGCCTCCCTTCCGGCTGGGGGACTGAGGAATGGGACCGGCGCTCACGTTGTCTACGCCGGCGATAGCGCCTCCGACGCCTGCCCTGCCGTCCGCGCCGACTTTGTATTCGCGAGGGGTTGGCTGACCGACTTTTGCAGGGAGAACGACCTTCCCCACGCCGAGCTGACCGACTTCTACGCGGTGATCGAATACGTCGAAGCCTACGGGAGTGAGTCCGCCTGATGTACTACCGGTACGAGCGCGAGCGCATGAAGGCCATCTGGTCGGAGGACAACGCTTTCGACCTCTGGCTGCGCGTCGAGATTGCGGCGTCCGTAGCCTGGGCCGAGCTTGGAGTCGTTCCGCGGGAGGACGCGGACAAGATTCGCGGGGCTGTGTTCGACCGGGCCCTCTATGACAAGTGGTTCGAGGAGACCAAACACGACGTGGTCTCGTTCACTCGCTCGGTCACGCCGAGCCTCGGCCCTGAGGGCCGTTGGATCCATCACGGCCTTACCTCGAACGACGTGAAGGATACGGCGCTCAGCCTCCAGCTCGTGCAGGCGGTCGACGAGATCGACGCAGGGGTCGAGCGCTGTATGGGCGTGTTGCAGGCGAGGGCCGAAGAATTCTCCGCCACGCCGTGCATGGGCCGCTCACATGGCGTCCACGCGGAGCCCATGAGCTTCGGCCTCAAGCTGGCGCTGTGGTGGGATGAGATGCGCCGGCACCGCCGGCGGCTGGCGCTGGCGCGGGAGATGGTGGCGGTCGGGAAGATATCGGGACCGGTGGGCAGCTACGCAAGCATTCCCCCGCAGATCGAGGAGTCGGTCTGCCGACAAGTTGGCCTCTCGCCCGCGCCCGTCTCAAACCAGATACTGCAGCGCGACCGGCACGCCCAGTTTGTCCAGACCCTCGCGCTGCTTGCAGCGTCGCTGGAGAAGTTCGCGACGGAGATCCGCGCGCTCCAGCGGACCGAAGTGCGTGAGGTGGAGGAGCCGTTCGGCACGCCCGGGTTCGTGAGCACGGGGTCGTCGTCGATGCCCCACAAACGCAACCCGGAGCTCTCCGAGCGCATCTGTGGCCTCGCCCGGCTCGTGCGGGGGCATACGGTGACGGCCTTGGACAACGTCACGCTCTGGCACGAGCGGGACATATCCCACTCGTCGGCGGAGCGCATGATCCTGCCGGACTCCTCCCTCGCGGTGGACTACATACTCGACACGTTCACCAGAGTCGTCGAAGGGATGCGCGTCTTCCCCGACAACATGATGCGGAATCTGGAGCTGACGAAAGGGATCGTATTCTCGGAGCGCGTTCTGCTGGCCCTCGTCGAGAGCGGACTGGACCGGACGAGCGCCTACGAGCTGGTGCAACGCCACTCCCTGGCCGCTTGGGACCAGGGGGATGATTTTAGAGAATCAATTCGTTCGGACCCCGACGTCACGTCCCGGCTGGGCGCTGAAGTGGTCGAAGGCCTCTTCGACTACGGGTATTACCTGCGCCACGTCGGCGCCACGTTCGGTCGTCTGGGCTTCACGGCCAAGGAGAGCGTCCATGCCGCCACTGCTTGAAACACCCCTGCCCGACATCCTCTACCGCGGCAAGGTCCGCGATACGTTCGACCTCGGCGACGGGATGCTGCTCATGGTCGCGACCGACCGTATCTCGGCGTTCGATGTCGTGCTCCCGAACGGCATCCCGGACAAGGGCCGCGTGCTCTCCCGGATGTCCAAGTTCTGGTTCGACCAGACCGGGCATATCGTCCCCAACCACTTCATCGCTCTGGCCGACGATAGAGACGCCCTCGGCGGTCTTGCGAACCACCCCAAGCTGAAGGAGCTCCCGGACGAGGTCGCGCGGCAAGCGATGGTGGTGAAGCGCGCCGAGCGGATCGACGCCGAGTGCGTCGTTCGCGCTTACCTCACCGGCTCAGCGCTGGTCGACTACAACGCCACCGGTACGATGTTCGGAGTACCGATGGCCTCCGGACTGGTGGACGGCAGCAAGCTGCCTGAGCTCATGTTCACGCCGACCACCAAGGCCGAGGTCGGTCACGATGAGCCGGTGAGCATCGAGGAGCTGGGCGGTATGGTGGGCGCAGACCTCGCCCACACGCTCCAGGAGCTATCGTTCGCCGTCTTCCAACACGCCCACGACGTAGCGGCGGAGCGCGGGATCATCATCGCGGACACCAAGTTCGAGTTCGGGATCCGCGACGGCGAGGTCATCCTCATCGACGAAGTGCTGACGCCCGATTCGAGCCGCTTCTGGGACGCCTCCGGCTACAACCCCGGGAAGTCACAGCCCAACTACGACAAGCAGTTCGTCCGCGACTGGCTGCTGACCCAGAAAGACTGGGACCGCACGCCCCCCGCCCCCGCCCTCCCCGACGAGATTGTCGAGAAGACGCGCGAGCGATATCTCGAAGCGTATCGAAGACTGACCGGCCAATCGTAGTCCGGTCGCGACACTGAGCAGGAGTTAGCGGATTGGCCAACGAGAAAGCGTCTCAACAATCCTCCCCCGCCGAGGTCGTTCTCGAAGAGGGCAAGCCCGGAGCGCCGTCAGACGCCCGTTCTACGAGAATCGAGCCCCGTCAGCCATCGAGGCGCACCGTCGCTCGCGAGCAGCGCAGGCGTCGCTCCGAGTCCAAACGCAGCCGCAGGCGTCGTTTCTACATGATTGGCGGCAGCGCTATCGCCCTCGCCCTCATTGCAGGACTCGTGCTTCCCTCGGTCGGCGGGTTGGGCGTCCCCGACGTGACGGACCGGCCTCCGGCGGAGGACCGTGGCCCGCTCATCGGAACGGAGGTTGACATCCAACCCGGCGAGCTGATTGAACCGGGCGAGGATGTCGCCTACACGACCACGCCGCCCACCTCGGGGCCCCGTCTGGAGAGCGCGGCGGCGTGGGGCGTCCACGAGGAGCAGGTGCCCGACGAGGTCATCGTCCGGAACCTGGAGCATGGCGCAGTCGTGTTCAACCACGGCCTCGTCGAAGAGTCTGAGGTCGCCGACCTGCAAGCGTTCGTCGAGGGGCTGCAGGGATACCCCGGCTGCTATGTCGTCCACCCCTATCAAGGCGTCCCTGACGGCAGCGTGACGCTCACGTCCTGGGGCTGGACCCACACCGCCGAACTGTCGGACACGACGGCTATGGACGACTTCGTCATGGACCACCGCAACCAGGCGCCGTTGTTCATCGACAACGCCTGCGGCTACTCGCCCGCCGCCCCTGCTCCGACCACCCCGGACGACGCTCCCGCCGCAGAATCCGCGGAAGCCGCCCCCGCTAGCGGGTCTTCGGAAACCGCCCAATGAGGTTCGCCGCGCGAGTGCAAGTAACGCTGAAGCCGACCGTCAACGACCCCCAAGGAAACGCGGTGCTCGGCAGCCTCAAATCGCTGGGGTTCGACGGCGTGCGCAACGTCCGCGTCGGCAAGTTCCTCACGCTGGAGATAGACGCCCCCGATGAGTCGTCTGCCCGCCGCCAGGTCGACGAGATGTGCGCCAAGCTCCTGGCAAACCCTGTTATCGAGGCCTACGAGGCGGAGGTCGGAGCGGCCGGACTTCTAGAATAAGCTTGACTAACGCAAGAGATTCATGGCAAGCCTGCCGAAAAGACACGCTTCACCTTCACGGCTCGCAATACGGTAGGCCCAGATTAGCCAGGCCGTCAGGTGCAACGTTGCGTAGGCCGTCCGGCACGCATCCTGTCAGCGCGTTCCCTCTCAGCCGCAAGTTCCTGATACGAGTGAGCTGGGCCAGTTCAGAGGGTATCTCTCCCCTCAGGCCGTTGAAGGAGAGGTCCAGCGTCCACAGGTTGGCGAGGTTGCCCAGCTCCGGCGGTATGTGTCCAGTCAGACCATTGTCTCGGAGAATCAGGCTCTCCAACCTGAAGATGCTGCCCAGTTCCGGCGGAATTTCGCCGGTGAGCCCGTTCTCATGGAGGTTCAGCTCGCGCAGGATGGCGAGGTTGCCTAACTCCGTCGGTATGCCTCCCGTCAGACCGTTGTTCTCCAGGTAGAGTGATTCCAAGTTGGCAAGGTTGCCAAACGTTCCCGGAATGCTCCCGGTCAGGCTGTTACTGGCAAGGTGCAGGCCTCGCAGGTTGGCAAGCCCACCCAACGTTGCCGGGATGCCTCCGGTCAGGCGATTACCGATGAGACCCAGGTATCGCAGGTTGGCGAGGTTGCCCAATTCCGGCGGTATGTCTCCCGTCAGGTCGTTCCCCAGGGCGTCCAGCCACTGCAGATTGGCGAGGTTGCCCAATTTCGGC
The DNA here is from genome assembly GCA_965219425.1 of Dehalococcoidia bacterium. Taxonomy (GTDB): domain Bacteria; phylum Chloroflexota; class Dehalococcoidia; order Lucifugimonadales; family Australimonadaceae; genus S5-327. The sequence goes on along the minus strand of OZ244741.1, from coordinate 822,058 downwards.
GGTATGCTCCCGGTCAGCGCATTGCCGGAGAAGGTCAGGGTTTCCAACCTTTCCAGGTTGCCCAATTCCGAAGGCATGACGCCCGTCAGGAAGTTGCGGTCGAGTTCCAGGACACGGAGGCTCGTAATCTCCCCCAGCTCAGCCGGTATCTGTCCGAATAGCCCCTTTTCCGCCAGCCGCAGCCCATCGACCCGCGTTCTAAATCCAATGTCTTCTACCTCTACCCCATCCCACCCGCTTATGGGGATATCCGCCGACCAGTTCAGCTTCCCGCTCCCGGTAAGGGTGTCCCGTACCTTCAGCAGTGTTACGCAGTCCGCCACCAGGTCCGGATTCGCCTCGGGCGACGGCACTGCGACTCCGTCGGTGCATGGCGGAGGCGCGGGTGTCGCGGTGGGAGTCGGTGTGGAAGTTGGCGTCGGAGTAGACGTGGGGATGGGCGTTGAAGTAGGGGCAGGCTCAGACGTACACGCGGCCACTACCAGCACGAAACCTGCGATTATTAGGGACCACATCCGCATGATCCTCCCACGTCGGCTAGCGAGCGCTCACACCCGTCGGGCGGCGCCGCTACCCTATCGTCCCCTTGGTGCTGGGCGTTTGCCCTGCGGCGCGAGGGTCGGTTTCGACGGCGTCCCGCATCGCCTTGGCCAGCGCCTTGAACGACGCCTCCGCCTTGTGATGGGCGTTTACGCCTTCCAGCACGCGCACGTGGAGCGTGACTCGTGCCTCGACGGCGAATGATTCCAGGAAATGGCGCACCAGGTCTCCCGGCAGGTCGGCGATGGTCGTCCCCGAGATGCCGAGGTCGATGACCGCGTACCCGCGTCCGCTGATGTCCAGCGCGACCCTGGCCAGCGCCTCATCGAGGGGGACGAGGGCGTGCCCCATGCGGCGGATTCCTGACCCATCGCCGATGGCGTCGGAAAAGGCGCGGCCGAGGGCGATGCCGGTGTCCTCGACGGTGTGGTGCCAGCCGGTGAGGGCGCTGTCGCCGCTCGCCTTCACGTCGAGGTCGATCAGCCCATGCCGGCTGAGCTGGTTGAGCAAGTGATCGAGCATCCCGTTGCCGGTGGAGACCGACGATTGTCCCGTCCCGTCGAGTCCGATGGTCACGGACACGTCGGTCTCGCCGGTCGTTCGGCTATATGTGCCGGTACGGGGTGGCATGGCGCGTCCTAGAGGACTGCGCGAAGAGCGTCGACGAGCCGGTTCGTTTGATCCGGCGTGCCGACGCTGATGCGCAGGAAGTCGGCGAGTTTGCCGCGCGAGTAGTATCGCACTGACACTCCACGGGCGGCGAGGCCTTCGTAGGCCGACTTTCCGCGCCCTTCCGGCACGCGGCAGAGGATGAAGTTTGCTTCTGAGGGCAGCGGCTCCACGCCTGGCAGTTCGTCCAGCATGGCCGCCATGCGCTCCCGCTCACGCACGATGAGCCGGACGCGCTCCAGCAGTAGGTCTCTGTCCGCCAGCGAGGCCAGCAATGCGGCCTCCGCCGCTTGCGAAACGTTGTATGGCGGCTTGCCGCGCATGAGTACGTCGGCCATCTCCGCGTCCATGATCCCGTAGCCGACGCGGAGCCCCGCGAGGCCCGCCCACTTGCTGAGCGTCCGCAGCGCCACCAGGTTGGGATGCTGCGTCACGAGGGGCGTAACGCTGCCTCCGGAGAACTCCACGTACGCTTCATCGACGATCACAATGCAATGGGAAGCCAGCAGACGTTCCACGTCATTGAGGGGCGTCGCGTTGCCAGACGGGTTGTTCGGCGACGCCAGCACGATGATCTTTGCTCCTTGGGCGGCGTCGAGGACGCGGTCGACGTTCAGCCGGAAGGCGTCGTCGCGCTCGACCTCCAGGGTCGTCGCGCCGCAGATGCGCGCGGTCACGTCGTACATGCCGAAGGTGGGCACGGAGTTGACCACGACGTCGCCGGGGGCCAGCACCGCGCGGAACACCAGATCGATGATCTCGTCGCTTCCGTTGCCGACGACGATGTGCTCCGGGCCCAGGCCGACGTACTCCGAGACGGCCTTCCGCATCGCGACCTGCGCCGGGTCCGGGTAGATGTGGACTCGATGGATGTCCGCCAGCGCATCGAAGACTTTGGGCGAGGGCCCGTAGGGGTTCTCGTTCGCGTTCAGCTTGACGAGGTCGCTCTCGGGCATGCCCGCGCGCTCGGCAAGAAGCTCCGGCGGGTCGGCGGCCTCATAGGGGTCGAGGTCGCGCCAATGGGGCTGAACGAAATCGGATGCCCGGCGGTCCGTCATACGCCTCCCTCCAGCCGCAGCTCGGCCGCCTTGGCGTGGGCCGTCAGCCCCTCGGCGCGAGCGATGGCCGCCGCCGCGGGGCCGATCTCCTTGAGCACGGCGGCTGATAGCCGGAGGACCGGGACGTGCTTGAGGAAGGTGTGTACGCCGAGGCTCGAAGCGAACCGCGCCGTGCCGCCCGTCGGCATCACGTGGCTTGGCCCCGCCGCATAGTCGCCCATGACCTCGGGCGAGGTTTCCCCCACGAAAATGCCCCCCGCGTTGCGCACCTGCCCCACGTACCGTTCCGGCTCTTTGACCAGCAAGCAGAGATGCTCCGGCGCGAACGCGTTGGCTACTTGGATTGCCTGCTCGACGCTATGGACCACTACCGCGACGCCCTGACGCTCGACCGACGCCCGGGCGATGGTCTCGCGCTCCAAACGCCCAAGCTGACGCTCGATCTCGGACGAGACGGCCTCGGCGACGGCATCACTCGTTGACACGAGCACGGGAGACGCGAGCTCGTCGTGCTCCGCCTGCGCCAGCAGGTCGGCCGCCGCAATCACAGGGTCCGCAGTGTCGTCCGCGACGACCAGCGTCTCCGTCGGGCCGTAGAGGCCGTCGATGTCAACGTGGCCGTAGACCATCCGTTTGGCGATGGACACGAAGACATTCCCAGGCCCGCATATCTTATCGACTCGCGGCACGCTCTCCGTCCCGAAGGCCATCGCCGCGATCGCCTGCGCCCCCCCGATGCCGAAGAGGCGGTCGACTCCCGCAATGTGCGCCGCCGTAAGAGTGGCCGCGCTGGGGTCGGGCGTGCAGAGCACGACCTCCCCGACGCCTGCCGTCTTGGCCGGGATGGCCGACATCAGCACCGCCGACGGGTACGCCGCCGTCCCGCCCGGCGCGTACAGCCCCACGCGCTCGATGGCTACGCTCCTCAGACCGTAGCCGGCCTCCGCGTCCGACCAGTCCGCCGGCATCGCCGCTTCGTGGTACGCGCGGATGCGTGCGGCGGCGGTCTCCAGCGCTCCGCGCAACTCATCGCCGATTTCACTCGCCGCCGCGGCCCATGCCGACCGAGGTATCTCGATGGCGTCGAGCTCGGCGCCGTCGATGCGCCTCGCGTAGTCGCGCACCGCCGAATCGCCGAGTGAGCGCACGTCGTCGACGATCTGCCGAACGGCCTCCGTCGCGGTAAGCGGCCTGCCGAATATCGCTGCGGTGCGTTCCGAAGCCGCCGGAGGTAGCTGGGGCTCCTCGTAGCCCGGCGCGCGGGTCAGCTCAGTCAGGGCCGCCTCGATTCCTCTGACGATGCGCATCACGCGAGACCGAGATCGCGCAGTAGCCGGGCGTAGGCCCTGCTGGACTGACCGAAAACGTAGTCCGAGTCCGACACGGTTACGGACGCTCCGCCGATGGACCGCAGGTGATCGACCACCGGCGTCAGCGCGCTCTTGGCGATGAAGATGGTCACGGAGTAGAGGCGGCGGCCATCCGGAGAATAGACGCGGGCGACGGTCGGCCCGTGCAGCCCTGCGGCTTCCGCTCGCTGCATGACCTGCGCCGCGACGGCCTCCTCGCTCTCGCTCTCGATGTTCGCCGTCACACGCGAGTAGCCCGCCGCCTGCCGGCTGGCCTCGATGCGCTCGATGATGTCGCGCGCCGCTTCGAGCCGCTCGGGGTGCTGGGTGAGCAACAGCCGGTTCACGATCAGCGCGCCCTCGGATTCGAGGACCGTGCCGTCGGCTATCTGTTTCAGATGATTCTCGCGCAGCGTCTGCCCGCTCGCGGTCAGGTCCACGATGAGGTCGGCGTATCCGATGGATGGCGCCGGCTCCACGGTCCCCGACAGCAGCGCCAGGGCGAAGTAGTTCACGTCGTGACGGTGGAGAAAGGCTCGTGTGAGCGTGGGGTACTTGGTGGCCACCCTCAACTCTCGCCCGCTCTCCTGGAACTCGACGGCCAGGTCCGCCAGGTCCGCCATCGAATCGACGTCCACCCAGGCGTCGGGCACGGCGACGACGAGGGCGCAGCGTCCGAAGCCGAGATCGTCCATGACGAGGAGACTGTCCCCGCCGTCAACACGCCCCTCAGCGAACCGGTCGTAGCCGACCAACCCCATGTCGGCGTCCCCGGCCTCGACGCGGGCTGATATGTCGGCGGTGCGCTGGAAGACGATTTCCACGCCCTTTACGGTGGGGATGGAGCCGGTGTAGCCGCGCGCGCTCGGCCTGCGCACGCTCATGCCGCTGTCGCGCAGGAAATCGAGCGTCTGGTCGTGCATGATGCCGTCGCTCGGTATGACGAGCCGCAGCCCCTCTCTCGCAGCCCCCGCCGGAGGAAGCTTGGGAAGGGGACCGTTAGATGAATTGCTCTGCGACACGGCCGTCCTGCCCTATTCGCATGATTGTCTGGATGCCACGTTGCCGCGCGTACTTGGCGGCCTCGGCGTCGCTCTTGCTTTCTAGGTCGAGTTCCGCCGGGATACCCTGAGCCCGCAGCCGCTCCGCCGTGGCCACGGCCTCCTCGAACGCCGTCTCCTGCGCGGTCACGAGCACTCGCGTTTGCCCGCCGTCCTCATCAGCGGCAAAGTCGGCCGGCAGCAGTTCCGAGATCCTGTCGAGGGCGAACGCAAAACCCATCGCGGGAGTCTGCTTCCTTCCCCCGAGGGCGCCGACGAGGCCGTCGTATCGTCCGCCCCCGCCCAGCGACGGCAGCCCTTTGATGCGTGAGTGTTCGACGTCGAAGACAGCCCCTGTGTAGTAGGCGATGCCTCTCGCCGCCGCGAGGTCGAGAATCACCGGCACGCCGCGAAGGTCGTACCGCGACAGCGCAGCCAGCACGTCGTCGACCGGCTGCAGAGCGCTAGCAGGGACCGAGAACTTGGCTGCGAGCTTCGACAGCTTGCCTCGCGTCGTCCTCGGCGCTCCCGCTATCCCGGCCAGCTCCACGCTCAGCGACAGCGCCCGGTCGAAAACGCCGAGCGCCCCCACGTCGCGCAGCTTCTTCAGATAGCGCCGGAGGATGTCCTCCGGCGTCCGCTGGCCGGCGGCCCCGTCCATGCCGTCTCCGATAAACCCGTGGACCATCGCGGACGCGTCCTCGGCCGGCATCTCGCGGGCAATCCGGGCAAGGCGCTTCGTGCTATCGGGACTGAGCAGGCCGAGGCGAACAGCCTTACCGCGCACGTCGGCCTCCGATTCCTCGCCGGAGCGCAGCTTCGCAAGACTGCCCATCATGAACACGCGCGCCCGCTCCGAAAGGCCCAGCGAGTCCAGCATGGAGGCCACGACGCCCATGTGCCCGATGCGGAGCTTGTGTCCGGTTACGCCCAGCGCCGTCAGCCCTTGAGCGGCGAGCGCCAGCACCTCGGCGTCCGACGCCGCGCCGCCGGAGCCCAAGAGCTCAGCCCCAAGCTGCTCGAACTCCCCGTCCCCGCTTCCGGCCTCGTACCGGAACACCGGGCCCGAGTACACCCACCGCTGGGGAAGCGGCCCCTTCAGCGTGCCGTTGACGAAGGCCTGCACCACGGACGAGGTGAACTCCGGGCGGAGGCTCACCCGCCGTCCGCTCGGGTCGGTGAACGAGTACATGCGCGCCGCGAGCTCTCCGCCCGACTTCTTGAGGTAGAGGTCGGTCGATTCGAGCATGGGCGTCCCAACGGACGAGTAGCCCCGCCGCTCGAGAAAGCGTTCGAGGCGCGTCCTGATGCTCATGATGCGACGTTGACGCGCGGGAGAGTGGTCTTGAGAGAGCTTCATCGCATGACGCCTGAGCAGGCCGCGTCGCGGCCTGCCGTTCGTCATTGTACCGAAGGCGAGAATGCAACGCCTATACCCCACTCCCACTGGAAAGGGTTTAGGGTGAGGGAGAGCGCCTGTCCGCCGCCTACGCTTCGCCAAATCTCCGCCAACTACTCCGCGAGCGTGACGTCTCCCTCCGAGAGCGCCCGCCGCGCTCCCGACGCCATCCTAACGATGAGCCGTCCCGTCTCGTCGACGCCCTCGGCTATTCCCGTGATCGAGCCGTTCCGCTCGCGCACCGTCACCCGACGCCCGAGAGTTGAGAGCCGCGCGGCCCAGTCCGCCAGCGTCGACGGGCCGTCTTCCACGCATTGCCGGTAGCGCTCGCGGAGCTTGGCGAGGAAAACGGCCTCGACATCTTGGATGTCTAGGCGTAGGCCCGACTGCTCCGCCAGGCTCGTCGCCGCTTCTCTCAGCTCGGGACGCGCGTCAAAGTCCAGGTTGACGTTCAAGCCGACACCGAGCACCGCCGAGACGCCGCCCTCGGTGTCGGCGTGGACCTCGATCAGGATGCCGCACAGCTTCCGGCCGCCGGCCAGCACGTCGTTCGGCCACTTGAGCTCGCAGACGACCCCCGCGGCCTCCTCAGCCGCGTCGGACGCCGCCAGAGCGGCCATGGCGCTCAGCAACGGCGCAGCCTGCGCGCCGGAATTGAGCAGGACCGATATGAGCAGCGATTCGTCCTCGCCGGACACCCACTGCCGGGCGAAACGTCCACGGCCCGCCGTCTGTGCCTTGGCGACGATCGTCGAGCCGTGAGGGGAGCCTCGGGCCGCCAACTCCCAAGCAACGTCCATGGTCGAGCCGACCCTATCGAACCGCGTCACCCACCGCCCGATGTCGTCGGCGTTGCCTGGCGGAGTTTCCATCGCCTGATTCTAGCGGGAGCGAACGTTCTCCCTCCCCTCGCCCTCAGTTCCTAACCTGCTACCATCCCCGCAATGTCCTCCCCCGCGCCCCGCGCGCGTTTCATCGACCTCCTCAACCCGAGGACGCTCCCGTCTTCCTCATGTTCTTCTTCCGGGGGTCCGGGACGGGCGGCTTATGGGACTGTTATAATTTCCTCTACGTCCTTACGTCCACAAGGAGAAATCCCCCTGAGCTCACCGGACCGTATGGAAATGCTGGCGATGGCGGTCGAGCGTCTCGTCCAGGCGATGCGCCTCATGGACGCCGAGCAGCAGTCCCGCGACGAACGCATACGCGCGTACGAGACCGATATCGAGGCCCGGTGGCGTGATTCCGAGGCCCGGCAGCGCGATTCCGAGGCCCGGCAGCGCGCATACGAGGCCAACCTGCGCGAGCTCGATGGGCAGAGCAGGGAGAACCGGGCGCGCATTAGCGAGATCATCGGGCTGCTTACCGAGATGCAGCTGGACATAGCGCGCCTCGACGCCGCTTCTTGAACCCTCTTCCCGGTCCATACGGTCGTAACGGAGGACTGGGGCTCCCTGCCTGCCGGAGCCTCTGGGTCCCGTTTACGTGAGAATGACGAGTTAGGAGTGCGGGGCGTTGTTGGGAGCGGACGTTCTCCCTTACCCAGCTCTCTCCCCTTCCGCCAGCCCCTCCCCAACCTGCTACCATCCCGGCGATGTCCTCCCCCGCGCCCCGCGCGCGTTTCATTGACCTCCTCAACCCGAGGACGCTCCCCGTCTTCCTCATGTTCTTCTTCTGGGGGTTCGGGACTGGCGGCCTGTGGCTCGTGCGACCGCTCTTCGCCTATTCGGTCAGCGACTCCTTCCTGCTGGTTGCGCTGGTCTCGGCGGTGAGCGCGGCGCCGAGGACGTTCGTCGGCGCCGTCACCGGCTATCTGACCGACCGATTTGGCCGGAAGCCGTTCATCATCCTGGGCGCAGCCATCCACATCACGTCGCTCACCGGCCAGTTCCTCTCCGAGTCCTACTGGCCGTTCTTCCTGCTGGAGATTCTGGGCGGCACGGGCATCGCGGTCTGGATGGTCTCGTCGAACGCGCTGATGGCCGACGAGACGGAAATCGCCTCCCGAGGCCGGGCCATCGCTCTCAGGCAGACCTCGTCCCGTATCGGCTTGCTGATAGGCCCGGGCGTGGCCGGTCTGGTCGCGGCGACGACATCTCTTCCGGCGGTCTTCCTGTTCATCGCAGCCACGAAGGTCGCCGTGATCATCGTAACCGTCATCTGGATACGCGAGTCCCACTCCCGCGCGGCTCGCGCCAAGCCGGCGACCGAGCGCAGAGGACGCCGTATCGACCTCTCTATGTTCGGGTCGCGGGCTTTCCTCGCGCTGGCGATCGGCACGTTCTCGGTCAGCCTCGTAGTTGGCGGCACGGGAGTGTTCAGGACCTTCTTCCCGGTGCAGGGCACGATTGCCGCGGGTCTCGATGAGCTGCAGGTCGGCAATCTTATCGCCGTGTCCGGCATCCTCGCCCTCGTCGCAGCCATCCCCGCCGGTATCGCGAACGACCGCTATGGACGGAAGCGCATCCTCATGGCCGGGCTGGTCGTCATGGCAGTCGCCGTCTGGATGATGTCCGGTCTGACGACCTTCAGCGCAGCCGTCGTTTCGGTCCTCGTCTTCGGCCTTGCCGAGGCGTTGGGCACGGGCACGATTCAGGTGTACGCGATGGACTTGGCCCCGGACGACAAGCGCGGGGCCTTCCTCGGCGTGTGGTCGCTCTTTCAGAGCGCGGGCCAGATCATCGGGCCGCTGTTCGTCGGCTTGCTCGCGGACGCAGTCAGCTTCCGCGCCGCTTTCCTCACGGTCGTGGGCTTGCTGGCCGTGGGCGCCGCAATGGTCTTCATCTTCGGCACCGAGACCCATCGGGGCGGCAGGCAGGCGCCAGCAAGTCGGACGCTATAATGGAGGCGTCCATCCGTTGTTCCCGCGCGGGAGCTTATCCCTGCGTTTGCGCAGCCGGAGCGGCGTTCGATGTTGGAGGTTGCCGATGTGCAGAAGCATCAAGGTGTTGCGCTACGAGGGCCATCGCGCAGCGAGCGATGAAATCGAGGCCGCCGCGCTGCAGTTCGTGCGGAAGATCAGCGGCTATCGCAAGCCCTCTCAACGCAATACCGAGGCATTCAACGCCGCTGTCGACGAGATTACCGCGACCGCGGAGCGCCTGCTCGCTGGGCTAGAGGCGAGGGGGCGCGCACGCCTGATTTACGAGCGGGAGTAGCTCAGTGGTAGAGCTCTTGCCTTCCAAGCAAGATGTCGCCGGTTCGAATCCGGTCTCCCGCTCCATCCTAATCTTGTGGGTCCCTGTCCTTATGCTGCCGAAGACGGTCCATGCCCCATAGTAGACTGGCGCCGCCCAATGAGATGACGATTGCCGCGGGGACGGCGCCGACACGCCGGGGGTAATGAAATGCGCCGGTACAGGTGGGGGACCGAAGGGCCGCCGGAAGAAGCGTACTCCCGCGTAACCAACCCGGAACGCTTCCAGCCTCTGCACGACGCTGCGACGGAGTTGCTCGACCGGCTCGAGCGAAAGTTCGCGGTCGAACGGATAGAGGGGTACGATGCCGACGATGAATTGGGAGGGGTGAGCCCTGCGCGCCCTCCCATAGGACTCATGCCGCATGACCCGCAAGCCGCGCCAATCGTGGTGGCTTTCACTGAGTTTCCGGGGCTACACGTCAGGTTCGGCTCTTGGCGCAAAGAGTGGTTTCCAAATTGCGGCTGCGACGCCTGCGACGAAATGCCCGACGAGTTGATCGAAGAGATGACCAGTATGGCGGATGCAGTCGTCTCCGGCGGGTTTCGCGAGGCGATACGAACGCCTCCACTACTGGGGGATGGGTGGTTGGAATCAGAGTTCCGGTTCAACGGTGGCGGTGGTAGCTCTTCGCGAGGCCGGGTTCGGCGCACCCGCGCGCTGGAGATGACGGGGGGCAAACGGCGCGTGACGCTGAATTGGAAGCCCTGGCTCCTACTCGGCTGAGGAGCGCCCATGGCGGATGGAAAGTTCTACGACGTTATCGTGATCGGCGGAGGCTCCGCCGGGTGCGCCGCCGCAGCCAGGCTGACGGAAGACCCGGGGAGGCGAGTCTTGCTCTTGGAAGCCGGTCCCGACCCCCTGCCCCTCCCCGGCATCATCGCGGACGGGACGAGGGGTAATCGAGCAATCCTCGAGTCGCCGTACGTTGTCATGTATCCCACCGAGCGCAAGGCCGACGGCAGCGTCTACTACCCGTTGAGCGGACGCGTGATGGGCGGCGGTTCTTCCGTGAACATGATGGCCGTCGTACATCCGACGCAGTACGACCTGGACGGCTGGGTCCGGCGAGGCAACCCCGGCTGGTCCTACGAGGACTGCCTGCCCATCCTCAAACGCATCGAGGCGGACCAAGACTTCGGCGATCGCCCTCAGCACGGCTCCGAAGGCCCGCTCAACGTGGTGAGGCGCATGGACCCCGCCGCTGTGGAAGAAGGCCTCGTTAAGGCGGTCATAGACCGCGCCGTGAGTCTCGGCCTGCCCTTGGGCGATGACGGCAACGTCCCGAACCCCGCGGGCGTTCTGCCCGGCGCCTCGAACGTGAAGGACGGCCTGCGCCAGTCGGCCAGCGTCGCCTATCTCGGCCCGGCGCGGGCGCGCCCGAACCTCGCCATCGCCGCGGACGCTCAAGTCCATACGCTGGCTGTAGAGGGCGGACGGGTGCGGGAGGTCGTCTACGAGCGCGATGGCGTGATGAACACCGCGGCGGCCGACCTCGTTGTGCTCAGCGCGGGCGTGTACCACAGTCCGCAGATACTCATGCTGTCAGGCGTGGGACCGCCGGAGCATCTCCGCGAGGTCGGCGTTCCGGTTGTCCATGCGCTGCCCGGCGTGGGCGGGAACTACCAGGACCACGCATCGGTCACCCTAACCTTTCGAGGCGCCGAGGGATTCGACCCCGATTGGCTTGTCCCTGGCTTCCGCCTCGCGTATAAGAGCGACCCCGCCTTGCCGAACGCCGACTTCCATATCAACCTGCGCCCCGCGGTGAATGTGGAAGGTCTTCGTCCCATGATTCCAATCACCGCGAATCTGATACAACACAGGTCGAGGGGCCGCGTGTACCTCGCCAATCGGGACCCACGCGACCTTCCGCTGATAGACGACGGTTTGCTGCAGCACCCTGACGACGTCGCCGCGGTGCTCAGGGTGATGCGCTTCGTCCACGACCTCGTCGATCACGAGTCGTTGCGCGACTACTTCGGCCCGCTCCTGCAGCCCGCCGAGGACGATGATTGGGAGACCTTTGCCCTGACGACCTACGACTGTTACCACCACGGCGTCGGGACGTGCATGATGGGCTCCGCCTCTGACGAGATGGCGGTCGTAGACAGTAGGCTCCGTGTCCACGGCCTCTCGAACCTCTACGTCGCGGACGCCTCGATCGCGCCCGTCATCCCTCACGCGAACACGAATATGACCGCATTGATGATCGGCGAGCGCGTCGCAGACTTCATCAAGGGCGACAGCTAGCGGCAGCATGACGCGCGTCTATGTGGATATGGTGGCCGACCTCTTCCACTACGGGCATGCCGCCTTCTTGGAGAAGGCCCGCGCGATGGGCGACCGCCTCATCGTCGGCGTGCACTCGGACGAGACCGTGGCAGGCTACAAGCGCAAGCCCATCATGACGATGGAGGAGCGTATCGCGTCTGTTCGCGCCTGCCGGTTCGTCGACGAAGTCCTCCCCGACGCGCCCCTTGTGGTCCCTCGCGAGTGGATCGAGGAGCACCGCATCGACTTGGTCGTCCACGGAGACGACTTCGACCCCGAAACCCTGGAACGCCTCTACGGAGTCCCCATCGGGATGGGCATCTTTAGAACGGTAAGCTACACGCCCGGCGTGTCCACGACCGATATCATCAACCGCATCGCTCGCTCCCTGTCCCAGCCAGGCGGAAATCTAGGCAGGGGGCAATGAAGGAGGAGCCAACGCCGTTCCCGGCGGCCCATCGGGGGATTGCCCAAGCCCGCCACTATCCCCTGATCGTCACCGCGCTGGCGGTCCTGAGTCATGGCGGCTTCTCGCTGTCCGGCCAGGGCTTCACCCCCTTCTATCCCTTCATTCAAGACGATTTCGACCTCAGCCGTACTCAGGTCGGGATCGTCACGGGCACGATCTTCGCCGCCGCGACCGTAACCAGCTCCGGCTTCGGATGGCTAATCGATCGTTTCGGCGTGCGCCGCATGGCCGGCGGCATGATGGTGCTAAGCGGCGCCGTTGTCGCCACCCTGTACTTCGCGAATAGCTTTCTCTTGGTCCTCGTCATCGCCGCCGCCATGGGCTCGCTCCGGCCGGTCGGACATCCCGCCGGCACGAAGGCGATCATCGACTGGGTCGGCCCCTTGCGACGGGGAACGGCCATGAGCGTGAAGCAGGCGGGAAACCCCATACTCGCAGCGCTGGCCGCCGCCGTCGTCCCCCCGTTGGCCGTGGCCTTCGACTGGCGGACCGCGGCCGTTGCGCTGGGAGGGTTCATCGCCGCCGGTGGACTGCTCATCCTGGCGCTCTATCGGGACAAGGACACCGCAGCCGAGCGGAAGGACTCCGGCGCGTCCTTCGTCTCCGGCATGGGAACGGTGATGCGCAACCGGAACATCTCGTTCTCCATAGCGTTCGGTTTCCCCCTCGTTGGCGTCCAGGTCGCGAGCCTCACCTACTTCATCCTCTTCCTGAACGATGAGCTGGGCGTACCGGTGGTCGTGGCCGGAGGCATGCTCGCCATTCTCCAGGTAAGCAGCATCGTCATGCGCATCGGCTGGGGCGTACTCAGCGACACCCTCGGCAAGGGACGGCGCAAGCCCGTCCTGCTTATCGCCGGGCTTGCCACGGCTGCCGTGCTATCGACGGTCGCGCTGCTGCCCGAAGGCGCGCCGACGTGGTCGCTCGTGCTCGTGGCGATAGGGCTTGGGGCTACGGCGACGTCCTGGGTGAGCATCCATTCCGTGCTCCTCGCCGAGCTCGCGCCGCCGGGCCAGGTCGGCACGGCTATCGGGTACGCGTCGACCGTTCAACGCTCGGCGATAGTGGTTACGCCGCCGATTTTCGGGCTCCTCGCCGACACCGCCGGATACCAGGTCGCCTGGTTTGCGATGGTCGGCTCGATACTCGTGGCCTTGATTTTCCTAGGCGGCGTTCGGGAGAAGCCCCGCTTGGCCTAGAGCCCGGTAGCCCGCAGGTTGAGCCGTCGGTCCTCGCACGAAGGACACCCAGCGGGTCCTCGTCGGGGATCAGATGAAACGTCAGGAAGCGGGCGACGGGAGGCGGCTCCTTCCCGATTCCCGATTGAAGCGTTATGGCGTTGCTTCGTTGTTCAGTCTTGGAAGGACCTCCTCCTTGAGGAGCCGCATCGACTCTCGCCAAGGGCCTTCCGGTTTCCATTCGTGGGCCATCGCCAGCAACACCCCGAATCCGCCAACCTCTTCCGACAGCCCTTGCAGCTGGGCGACAACGTCGTCGGGGCTGCCGACGACCCAGACGTTGTCGAGCATGTACTCGGACGTTACGTCGGAGTCCGGCATGTCGGGGTCCTCTTTGAGGATGCCCATCCCCCTGCCCTTTGGGATGAGCAACCGGAAGTATTGCTCGAAGTCCCGGGCGAAGACGCCTTCGAGCGCCTCACGCCGGGCCTCCTTAGTCGTCTCCGCCACGAAGACTTCCCGAGCGATGCGCCAGTCCGCTCTGTCGGCGGTCCGCCCCGAGCGTGCGGCGCCTTCCTCCACCGAAGTCCAGTGCGTTTTCAGGACTCTATTGGGCGCGAAGTTGATGCTCATCGGGATCCAGCCCCGCTCGCCGGCGAGCTCCAGCGTGTCGGACTTCACCGAGATGCCCGCCATCGCGATGGGCGGGTGTGGTTTCTGGTACGGCTTCACGTGTACTCGCAAGCCGATCTCATCGTCCGGCTCAGGGACGTTGAACTGCCAGCGCTTATGGTTGTAGGGCCCAGGCGTCGGGTCTTCCCAGAGCTTGAGCACGAGGTCGACGGATTCCCTCGTTAGCCCGCGCTGCTCGCCCGTGGCGGGATCGACTCCCGCGACCCGGAAGTCGCCTATGAACCCTCCAGAGCCCACTCCCCACATGAACCGCCCCTGCGCCATGTGGTCCAGCTGAGCGATGCGATGGGCCAGATGGAAAGGCGTGTGGTTGGGGATGCACGTCACCCCCGTGCCCAGCTTGATCTGCTCTGTCACGCTCAGCGCCTGGGCGATGAAGAGGTCCGGCGCTGGAATGTTCTCCCACTCCGTCGTGAAATGCTCGCCTATCCACGCCTCCTCATAGCCGAGACGGTCGAGCTCGACAATCTGCTGGAGGTCGTCGCGGAGCGTTGTGGTCAGGTCCGACCCCGGCGGGTGCAGGGGCATCATGAAATAGCCAAGGCGCATGTGGTTCTCCAGCGGGATGATTGTGCTCAAAGTGGCAGCGGGCTCTATCTTACGGTGAAGGACGTTGCCGATGTTCCTCGCCGCTGCTACTATCGCTCCACTCGGTGAGAATGCGCCCCTCTCGGTTAGTACAAGGAGGATGCCATGTTGAGCGTTACCGACAATGAGCTGCTGACCCGAGTCGAGAAGGACGCCCCGATGGGTGAGCTGATGCGCCGTTACTGGCATCCCGTCGCCGCCGTCGGCGAGCTGGTCGCCCGCCCCGCGATGCCGGTCCGCCTTCTCGGCGAGGACCTCGTCCTCTACCGCGATAAGTCCGGCACACTCGGACTCATCGACCGCTTCTGCCCCCACCGACGCGTCGACCTCTCCTACGGCATCCCCGAGGAGCACGGCCTGCGATGCATGTACCACGGCTGGATGATGGACGAGACCGGCCAGTGCATCGAGCAGCCCTTCGAGGAGACGGTCCACCCGGACGGACGCTTCAAGGAGAAGGTCAAGATTGCCGGTTACCCCGTGCAAGAGATGGCTGGCCTCGTGTTCGCCTACATGGGCCCGGCGCCTGCTCCGCTGCTCCCACACTGGGAGCCGTTGGTCGCCCAGAACGTGGCCCGCGATATCGCGATTTCAGAGCTCCCCTGCAATTGGCTGCAATGCCAGGAGAACTCGCTGGACCCGGTGCACACAGAGTGGCTGCACTCCTACATGACCAACTACGTCCAGAAGCTCGCCGGCGTGCCTGACGACGACCTGCGTCCCGCTTCCCCGCCTCACGAGAAGATCCGGTTCGACGTGTTCAAGCACGGCATCATCAAGCGCCGAGTTCTGCAGGGTCTCGGGGAGGACCATGATCTGTGGAGGGTCGGACACCCGATCCTCTTCCCGAACATCCTCCAGGTGGGCTCCCCCGAGAGAATCACGATGCAGTTCCGTGTTCCGGTGGACAACGAGCACACCCGCCACATCTCGGTTTACACGTTCCGGGCTGCTCCCGGCGTCGAGGTCCCCGCGCAGGACCCCGTCCCTCACTACTACGTCCCGCTGACGGATGCGGAAGGTCGCTTCATCGTCGATATCACGTTCAACCAGGACTACATGGCTTGGGTCACTCAAGGGCCCATTGCCAAGCGTCACCTGGAGAAGCTTGGCGAATCGGACCGCGGTATCATCCTCTACCGGGCATTGCTGAAAGAGCAGATGCAGGTTGTTGCCGACGGCGCGGACCCCATGAACGTGTTCAGGACCGACGCGGACAACGACTCCATTGCCTTGCCGATCGAGCCGAGCCGCGGCTTCGTGAACGGCGTGCCCAAGCGCTACGTTCCCCAGGAAGCTGGACCCAGCGTCGCCCACTCCGATATCGAGCGGGTGCTCGCTACTTATAGATGACGCCGGACATCGCATGCCTGGCTCCGGTTCTCTCCCCCGCAGGCGGGGGAGAGTTCATGTCTGTTCCGGTTATCTCCCCTGTCTGCGGAGGAGAGTTGGAGAGGGGGCCATGACGGACGCCGCGTCAACTTGGCTGCCGGGGACTCCCAAGGAGGATCTCGACACTCCGGCGTTCGTCATCGATCTCGACCTGATGGAGGAGAACATCCGCCGCATGGCGGACTATTTCTCTACGCGGCCCGTAAACCTGCGCCCTCACTCCAAGCACCATAAGACGCCCGCCATTGCCCGCAAGCAGCTCGCCGTCGGCGCCGTCGGCGTCTGCTGTCAGAAGCTTGGCGAAGCGGAGGTGATGGTCGACGGCGGCGTCGCCGACGTGCTGGTTACGTACCAGATATGGGGAGCGCCCAAGCTGCGGCGACTCATGTCCCTCGCTCGTCGCGCCGATGTCAAAGTCATCGTGGACGACCACCGCAACGTCGAGGACCTAGCTGAGGCTGCCCGCGCCTTTGACGTGACCCTGGGCGTGCTGGTCGAAATCAACACCGGCCACAATCGCACCGGTGTCGACCCTGGCGAGCCTGCCGTCGCGCTTGCGAAGGCCGTTGCGGCGTCGGCGGGCCTGGAGTTCCGCGGCATCCACGGCTACGCGGGCCATGTGCAGGCGCTCCCCGACCCACAGGAGCGCGCCGCGAAGGACGAGGCCGCCATGACGCCTGTCCTCGAAACGGTCGAGGAGCTGCGCCGGCAGGGAATCGACGTGGACATCGTCACGGGCGGCGGCACCGGCACGTACAAGATCACCGGAAACTACCCCGGCATGACGGAGCTGCAAGCCGGCTCCTACGTGTTCATGGACGCCCAGTACCGCCGAGCCTCCACTGACTTCGAGGTCTCCGGCACGATTCTGGCGACCGTGATGAGCCGCGTCGCCGAAGACCGCGCCGTCCTCGACGCCGGCATGAAGTCGGTTTCAACAGACCAGTGGCCGCCGCAATTCCCTGGCATAGAGGGCATCGTGCCGAAGTCCATATCGGACGAGCACATGGTCCTAACGCTCACGGATAGCGACTCTCGCCAGCTGCGCGCCGGCGACAAGCTCGAGATCATCCCCGGCCACAACGACACCACCGTAAATCTGCACTCCCACCTCTTCGCCGTGCGCGGCGGCAGGCTGGAGACCGTCTGGGAAGTCGCCGCCCGAGGTCGCATCCGCTAGGGAAGCCTGAACAAGCGGCTGATGCTCTCGCCCAACCCCCTCCCATAGGCGTGGGAGAAGCGAGAAGGGGACCGCCCTTGCCGTAGCTCGCCCAATCCAATCGCTCCCGCTCTGCTACACTCTCTCGGACCGCGCGCAGCGGAAGTCTCATGCAGGAGCTGAACGAAGATGCTGACTGCCGAACAGAACGAACGATTGACCAAGGTCGGGCCTGGCACGCCAACCGGCGAGCTGATGCGCCGCTACTGGCACCCGATCGCGGCCGCCTCTCAGATGAACGACCGCGCCACCAAGCCCATCCGCATCCTGGGCGAGGACCTCATCCTCTACAAGAGCAACGCCGGCGTCTACGGACTCGTGGACAACCACTGCCCCCACCGGCGCATGGGCATGGTGTACGGCATTCCCACGGATGACGGCATCCGCTGCGTCTACCACGGCTGGGTGTTCGACGAAACGGGCAGGTGCCTCGAACAGCCCTATGAGGAGACCGAGGCCCCGGACAACCATTTCAAGGACAAAGTGCGTATCAGGGCCTACCCGCTGCAGGTCAAGAGCGGCCTGATCTTCGCCTACCTCGGTCCGGAGCCCGCTCCCCTGCTCCCCAGCTGGGACGTGTTCTCCCTCGACGGCGTCATCCGGGACATCGGGTACACCGAGCTTCCCTGCAACTGGCTGCAGTGCCAGGAGAACTCACTGGACCCGGTCCATTCCGAGTGGCTGCATGGCGAGTGGGGCAACTACGTGGCCATGATGACGGGCAGAGGCGACAAAGTGCGTCCGCGCTATGAGAACGAGCGCATCGGCTTCGACAAGTTCCAGTACGGCATCATCAAGCGCCGTCTGGTGAAAGGCGGTGCGTACGACGACCCTGAGTGGGCCCAAGGCCACCCCATCGTCTTCCCCTACTTCCTGCGTCAGGGCGGCAGCGGCATTGCGCTGGACACCTGGAAAGATCCGGGAGACACCCCCGGCATCATGCGCGGCGTCGGCCCATCCTTCCAGATTCGCGTGCCCCTGGATGACACGCACACCGGCCACTGGTGGGTCATGTGTCACCCGAAGGCGTCCCTCTCCGACCCCGATCAGCCCCACGAGGACGTCCCCTTCTTCGAGCCGCCGCTGATCCTGCTGAAGGAGGATGGTCGCGTCCGGTTTGAGATTCTCGACTCCAACAGCGCCCAGGACGTGGCCGCCTGGATTACCCAGGGACTCGTCGCAGACCGCACTGGCGAGCACCTCGGCCGCTCCGACAAGGGCGTCATCATGTTCCGCCGTATGCTCGAAGAGCAGATACGCATCGTCGAGGACGGCGGCGATCCCATCAACACCTTCCGGGACCCCTCGAAGAACGTCTATCTGGGCATGGATACCGAGCACTGGTCCAAGCGGGCGGAGCTCGCCGGCGGCCAGGCCTTCGCGTTCGAGCGTCAGGGAATGGCCAGCAAGTACAGCCCCATCATGAACCAGAGGGGAGTCGAAGGCGGCGAGGACGCCTCGGAGCGCCGCCGCGAGGCTGGTCAGGAGGTATTGAACTGATGGGGGCGGAGACACTGAAAGCTGGCGACAAGGTCGAGCTGTCCGATGGCGCGACCGCCGAAGTCACCGGACAGCTCGCGAACGGCGCGATGCCCGTCAGAATAATCGATTCGCCCTTCGGGCCCGACTCGCCTGGCGCCGACAAGCAAGTCGACCCGGACGATATCTACGGCGTGTTCCTAGACGATGCCATGACCGAGGTGCGCGCCTTGTAGCAGAGCCGTATCATGCGTGGGGCCCACGCGCATGCTAGTGAACGACAAGAGAGGGAGGAGAAATGGTCCGCAGCTATTTCACGCACGACAACTGGCTCGAGGAGCAGGCTGACAAGGGCGTTCCGGTGCTCTCTGACTGCTACGTCGAAGATCTCAGGACGCTCGAACTG
The DNA here is from genome assembly GCA_965219425.1 of Dehalococcoidia bacterium. Classification (GTDB taxonomy): domain Bacteria; phylum Chloroflexota; class Dehalococcoidia; order Lucifugimonadales; family Australimonadaceae; genus S5-327. The sequence continues at coordinate 803,108 of OZ244741.1, read as the reverse complement.
GAGCACTGGGACGTCCGCGATTGCGACACCGCCTTCATACGCTTCACCGATATGGGAGGCGTCACGGAGGCGCGTGTCCAGGAAATACCGGCCGGCGGCTCGCTGAGGCCGTTCAAGCTCGGCGTCGAGGAGATGGTCTACGTGTTGGCGGGCCGCGGCTTCGCCTCCGTCTGGGGCGAGATCAGCAACGCCAAGCGCGACTTTGAGTTCTCCGACCGGAGCGTCTTCGTCATTCCCAGGAACTCTTGGGCGGAGCTCCGCAACATGGGCGCCTCGCCGGTGCGGCTCCTTTACTTCAACTATCTGCCCATCGCCATGAGCACCATTCCCGACCCTGAGTTCTTCATGAACAATCCACACGTCAACAACAGCATCCTGGACAACGCCGACCAAGACTTCTTCTCCGAGGCCAAGGACATCGAGAAGAACTTCGGCAGCGCCTGGGGCGCCGTTGGCGCCACCGTCTGGAGCGGCAACTTCTGGCCGGACCTCCTGGCGTGGGACAAGCTCACCGCCGCGGGTAGGCGAGGCGCGGGCGGCTCCTCTATCGCCATGTACGTGCCCGGATCCGAAATGTCGGCCCATATGTCCGTCTTCCCGGCGGGCACCTACAAGAAGGCCCATCGCCACGGCCCCGGCAGGCTCATCGTCATCCCCGGCGGCGAGGGATTCTCCGTCATGTGGCCCCACACCGGCGGCGAGAAAATCGTCTACCCCTGGCACGAGGGGAGCGCTCTCACCCCACCCGATCAGTACTTCCACCAGCACTTCAACCTAGGGGACAAGGCCGCCCGCTACTTCGCCCTCCATCCCCCGGTCCAGTTCCTGGGCAAAGAGGAAGACGAGCAGGGCAACGCCGAGGGCGAGAACATCGAGTACATGAACGAAGATCCCTGGATCCGGGAGCTCTTCGAGGAGGAGCTCGCTAAGCGCGGCATGGAGTCCCGGATGGCCCCTGAGGTCTACACCGACCCGAACTACACGTTCAAGACGGCCTCCACCACCTCGTAGTAGTGGTATCGGGAAGCAAGAAACTGCGCATCGGCGTCGCCGGCCTCGGCGGCGGCGCCCGGCAGATGATTGCGGCCATGATCAAACTCGACGAGATCGAGATTGCCGCGGCCGCCGACCGCGAGCAGTCGGTGCTCGATAAGTTCGCCGCGGACTTCGGCAAGCCCGTGTACATGGACGTCGAGGAGATGTGCGCGAATCTTGACCTCGACGCCGTTTACGTCGCGACGCCCAACCGGTTCCACGTCGAGCACGCCTCGGCGGCCCTCGAACACGGAAAGCATGTCCTCCTCGAAAAGCCCATGGCCACCAAGATCGAGGACACCGACCAGATCATCGACCTCTCTGAGCGCAAGGGGCTGTCACTCGCGGTATCCGCGCCCCACTCCGTCGAGCCCCATGTCAAGATGGTGGCCGATTTCGTTGAGACGGGGCGCTACGGCGGCCTATGGGCTATCCAGACCATGCACTTCGGCGACTGGCTCTACCGCCCCCGCACCGCTGAAGAGCTGAACCCGGACCCTGAGTACGGCGGAGGCGTCCTCTTCAGGCAAGGCCCCCACCAGTTGGACATCATCCGCACTATCGGCGGCGGGCTCCTGAGCCAGCTTCGGGCGTCAATCACCGTGTGGGACCCGGCCCGCCCCATCGCCGGCTCCTACGTCTCGTCCATGCAGTTTCGGGATGGCGCGTTCGCCACCGCCTCGTACAGCGGCTACGATCGCTTCCACTCCGGCGCGCTCGCCTTCGAGATGGGCGACGCCATCACGGGCGGCTACGCGGTCCAGCGCAAGGCGCGTGTGTACGACAGTGCCGAGAACGAGGCGCAGGCCAAGCGCGAGCAGGGGTTCGGCGGGGCCGGCGCGGCGGGACCGGCCCCTGAGCTCAAGCTTCCGCCCAACTTCATGTGGGTGTCCTACGGGGTCTGGCTGATTAGCCTCGAAAAGGCTGACATTCGCCTCATCCCCAACGGGCTGATTATCTACGGTGAGAACGACCGCGAAGTCGTCGAGCTGGACACGACCGACCAGGGCCGGGAGGAAGTCGTGCGCCGCTTCTACCGCTCCATCCAGGAGGGCCGGAAACCCGAGCACGATGGGCGCTGGGGAAAGGCGACTGAAGAAGCGCTCTTGGGTATGCTTGCATCATCCAATAACGGCGGCGCCGAGGTTGCGCTTCGGCATCAAGTCGGCCCTGGATCGACGAGGGGTTGAAATCGAACGGCAAAGGTAGTCCACTAGTGGCGCTCCGTGCGAGCGGCTGGAGGTGAGCGGATGCTTACTCGGGAACAGAACGAACGCTTGACGAAGGTTGGCCCAGGCACGCCGATGGGCGAGCTGATGCGTCGCTACTGGCACCCCATCGCCGGCAGCGCTCAGTTGAATGCCGACGACCCTACGAAAGAGGTGCGCCTCCTCGGCGAGGACCTCGTCCTCTACCGCGACGCCAGCGGCACCGCCGGCTGCATCGAGCCTTCGTGCGCCCATCGCAAGGCTAATCTCTCCTACGGCATACCGGAGGAGAACGGCATCCGTTGCGCCTACCACGGCTGGATATTCAACGAGCATGGCCAGTGCGTCGACCAGCCGTCGGAGCCAGAAGGCTCCAAGTTCAAGGACAAGGTCCGCATCAAGTCCTATCCCGTTCAGGAGCTTGGCGGGCTGGTCTTCGTGTACATGGGCCCCTCCCCTGTCCCCGCCCTCCCCAAGTGGGACGTGCTCTCCTGGGAAGGCCACAAGGATGCCTGGGGAACGCTGCTCCCCTGCAACTGGCTCCAATGCCAGGAGAACTCGCTCGACCCGCTCCACTTCCAGTGGCTGCACCGCTACTGGGGCGGCTGGCAGATGAACCGCATCAAGTCGCCCGAGGAGCGCGACGCATGGAATACCGCCGTTGGCGCGCGCGGGGCCGACCACCGCAAGATCGGCTTCGAGGTCACGGACTACGGCGTCATCAAGCGCAGGCTCGTCGGCGATGAGCAGGAGAGCGACGACCACTGGGCGATCGGCCACCCCATCCTCTTTCCCAACATCCTCCGCGTGAGCCACGGCCTGGAGATCCGCGTCCCCGTTGACGACACGCACACGTACCACATCATCACCAACTACCGGCAGTACAACCTGGGCGAAGAGCCGCAGACCGAGATCCCGTACGACGAGCGCCTCCTCTTCGACGCGAACGGGCGCATCATCCGCGACTACGTTGCCGCACAGGACCAGGTCGCGTGGGTCATCCAGGGCCCGGTCTCCGACCGCACGACCGAGCGCCTAGGCGTGACGGACGTTGGCATCATCATGTTCCGCCGGATGCTCGACGAACAGGCGGCCGTCGTAGAGGACGGCGGCGAGCCGATGAACGTTCACCGCGAGGACGAGGGCACCATCGTCCTGCCCTGCGAGCACTACATGTACCCCGGCTACGAGGAGATGGGCGGCCCCTACCGCGGCACAACGCCCCGCAAACCGGACGTGGAAGCGGTGCTCTCCGGCTCGGGCGCGCGCCTGAATGAGTGGCAAGGCATCAAGGCTGAGTACCAGATCTCCGGCAAGCGGGTGGACAGCGGCGGCGCGCTCAGGAAAGGCAAGTGGTACTCGGACGGCCGGGAACACTAGCCGGTCTTTCCCACTCGGAGATTGATTGCAAGACGTCCTCGTAGCAGACGAACTGAGCAAGAGGTTCGACGGCATCCAAGCCGTGGACTCCGTATCGTTCGCCCTCCGCGGCCAGGAGATATTCGGCCTTCTTGGCCCCAACGGCGCCGGCAAGACCACCACGATCCGCATGCTCTCGACTGTTCTTAGTCCCGACTCCGGCGATGTCCTCATCGGCGGGCATTCGGTGACGCGCGACAGCGATGAGGCCCGCAAGCTCATCGGCGTCTGCCCTCAGGAGATCGCCCTCTATCCAGAGCTGTCCGCCGTCGACAACCTCGTCTTTTTCGGCCGGATGTCCGGGCTCTCCGGCGGGGACGCCAAGGAGCGCGCCAGCATGATTCTCGAACGCGTCGGTCTGGAGAGCCGCGGCAAGGATGCCGTAGCGAAGTTCTCCGGCGGCATGAAGCGGCGTGTCAACATCGCCATTGCCTTGATGGCCAACCCTCGCCTCCTTTTCCTCGACGAGCCAACCGTCGGCATCGACCCCCAATCGAGGAACCACATCTTCGACACCGTCCTGGCCCTCCGCGCAGAAGGCATGACCGTCCTCTACACGACTCACTACATGGAAGAGGCGGACCGCCTCTGCGACCGCATCGGCATCATGGACAACGGCCGGATAATCGCCATTGGCACTCCCGCCGAGCTGAAAGCCCAAGTCGGCGACCCTGGCAAGACCACGCTGGAGGAAGTCTTCCTCAATCTCACGGGCAGGAGTCTCCGAGACTAGCATGGCCCGGCCTGTTCACCTCGCTGTGCTCGAGGTCAAGAGATTCCTCGCCGACCGGGGAGACCTCGCTTTTAGTATTGCCCTTCCCATCGCCCTTTTCGCCCTCATGTTTGGCGTATTCGGCGGCCAAACCTCCTTCAATGGGACCGCCCATGTGGCGGACCTCGACGGTGGGCCCGCCGCGAGGAGTTTCATCGAGCGGGCCGAGGCCATTGAAGGCGTCACGGTCGAGCTGTACTCGGAACCCGACCTCGACGATGCCCTCGACCGCTCCGCGGTCCTAACCGGATTCGTGATTCCCGCAGGCTTTACCTCGAGCCTTGAGTCGGGCGTTCCTACGGAGGTCATCGTCAGGCGGCGTGGGAGCGGTGGAGACCAAGGGCAGATCATGGCCAGCATCCTCCAAGGCGTGATGCTGGACCTTGCTTCGGAGTACGAGCTCCGCTCCGCCGTCGGCGCGCTGGTGAGCGACGCCGTACCGGACAGCGAGATCGACGGGGTCGTCCGGCAGCTCCTGGCTGATGCGCGTGACAACCCACCTGTGATTGTCGTAGCCTCGTCCGCCGCGGCGGACGAGGAGGAGACCGACATCCTCGACCGCCTCCTGCCCGGCATCATCGTGATGTTTCTCCTCTTCTCCGTCACGCTTAACGCGCAATCCCTTGTCGAGGAGCGCCGTATCGGCGTCCTCGAACGCTTGATGACGACGCGCCTCGGCGTCGGTCAGCTATTCATCGGCAAGTTCCTCGCGGGAGTGGGCCGGGGAATAGTCCAGTCCCTCGTACTGCTTGTCCTAGCCTTCGTCGCCTTGCAGGTCGCGGGGCTCGCTGCGTTCGTCCAGAGCGCCGTCCTCGCGCTGGTCGTAGCTGCCGCGGTCAGCTCCATAGGACTCGTGATTGCCTCAGTCGCCCGCTCGCAGGAGCAGGCAACTTGGGGAGCCGTCTTTTTCACCATGGCCATGACCGTGTTCGGGGGCACCTTCTTCCCTGTCGGCGACTCCGGTCCGCTCAACGTCCTAAGCCGCCTCACGCTGAACAAGTACGCCATCGACGCTTTCGAAGGCATCCTCGCGGAAACGGCGACGCTCGCCGACCACGGGCCGGAGATTGCAGTCCTCGGAGGGATCACCGTCGTCGGCCTTCTGATATCGCGCATCGCCTTCCGCGTTTCAGTTGGAGGTAGGTGATGCGCCTGCTCATGCGGCAGTCCCTCCTCCTCGCGGCGAAGGACACGAAGCTCTTCTTCAAGGACCGCTTTGGACTCGGCTTTGCGCTTCTCTTCCCCATGCTGTTCATTGTGGGCTTCTCCCTTGCCCTAAGCGACATCGGCCCGGAAGACGAGCAGTTGCGGTTTGCCGTAGTCACGGAAGAGGAGAGCGGCTTCTCGCGCCAGCTCATAGACGCCCTTACCGCCGCGGACGAGCCCGGCGTTGACGAGTGGGGCGCAAAGGAGGCGGGCCTGGCGGTCGAGGAGGGCAGGATTCCCGGCTACGTGCTCTTCCCCATCGATTTCACTCAGCGTACTGCCGCAGGAGTAGGCGCGAAACTCTACGTGATCACCGGCGAGGCCTCTCCCGGCGAGGAAGCCGCGCTACGCGGCCTCGCCCGGGCGATAGCTGGCCGGGTCGAGACGACCAGCTTGGCTGCGCGTGGGGCCGTCGTGCTGGAGGGCCCAGCCTCCCTCGATATCGGCGCGGTCCTGGCGGTCGCGGAGCGCCCGTCCCTTGCCTCGTTCGTCGTTGAGCAAGTGGGGGACGTGGAGCCTTTCAACGCCACGAACTTTACGCTGCCCGGCTACCTCACGATGTTCGTCTTCTTTGTCGCCGCTCTCGGCGCGGAGTCCATCGCGCGCGAACGCCAGACCCAGACTTTGGAGCGGCTCATGTCCAATGGGGTGCGCCGCTCCGCCATCATCACCGGTAAGCTCTTCAGCGGCGTCTACCGCGGCCTCATGCAGCTGGCCGTGCTCTGGACGGTCGGGATTCTGGTGTTCGCTATCGACTTCGGAGGCTCTCCGGCTGCGGTCATCGCCGTCTCCCTATTCCTGGTGCTTGCGTCGGCCGCATTCGGCGTGATGCTGGCGTCGATGGTGAAGACCGTCCGCAGCGCCAGCTCCGTTGCTGTCCTCGCCTCCCTGACCTTTGCTCCACTTGGCGGAAGCTGGTGGCCTCTGTTCATCGCTCCTGAGTGGCTGCAGGTCCTCGGGAAGCTCACCCCCCACGGATGGGCGAACGACGCCTTCAACAAGCTCATGCTCTTCGGCGCTACAACCTCGGATGTCATCCTGAACATGACGGCGCTGGCGGCCTTCGCCGTCGCCTTCTTTGGCATCGCCCTACTCAAGTTCCGCCTGGCCCCCACGAACTCCCCGTAGACCCGCAGCACGCATGAGAAGGGGCCCGGTCGCATCCGACCGGGCCCCTTTCCGTCCCTGATGCGAACCCCTGTCTACACCCAGCGCCCGAACGCCCAGCCTCCCCCGGTCCCGGCCGGAGTCCTGTACACGGGCACGTACTCGATTGTCTCGAAATCAAGGTCCGTGTCCTCCATCGCGCCGCCGACCACGATCCAGTTCTGCGTCTCCGACGCGGCGGAGTAGAGATGGTTCCGCGGAATCGTCATGAGCGTCTCCGCGTCCTTCTTCTCCAGAGCTTCGAGCACCGTGCGGTCCAGCCACTCGTCGACCACGAAGTGGCTAAGCCCGCCTGAAGCGATTATCGCGACGGTCTTCTCGCTGTCCCATGCTCGCACCGCCGCGGCGATCGCCCTGCCGAACTCGTAGGAGCGCTTCGGCGTCGGCTGGTTCGGCGGGTAGCAGGTGTTCTCGAAGACCGGCAGAATCGTGCGGGGCTCGTTGTCGAAAAGCCGCTTCACCACGAACGAGAACCCGTGCGGCAGCCCCTGGGCTCGCGGCTCCGTGTTTCGCACTGAGTCCAGTTCGCCGTGCTCTTTCGGGTAGCGCCGCGCTACGCTCCCGCCGTAATTCTCCTTTAAGTAGGTGAAGTGCGAGACGTCGAAGTCGTGGGCGATCATGTACTCGATCACATGGCGGCCGAGGTCCGACGCCACGGGGACGTCTACCTCTACGTCCCCGTAGCCTTTCGCTATCGATTCCATGATGTCCGGGTCACGAAAACCGGCGGACAGCGATCGGGGCTTGATCGGGACCGAGTCGCCCCAGAACACCGAGAACGTAGGCATGTTGTCCTCGAAAAACCACTCATCCTGGTCATCGGAGACGATGATGGTGATGTCCGGGTTGACCTCGGCGAAGGTCTTCGCGAGCTCGGCGATACCCCGCTGACATGCATCGACTTGTGGCTGGAAGGCCTCCTCCGTCATCGGCCTCTCCCGAATCGCCGTTGGGACTTTTGCAAGCCCTTCGTCGTAGGGCATTGCCCAGCCCTCCGGGGGAAACACGAGCTCTTGATGCCGCAGGTCGCCCTGCGCGTACCTAGGCCACTGCTCGGCGTTCAGCGCGAGCATTGGGCTGTGGGAAGTGCCTGCTCCTAGAACAATCTTGGCCATCGATGACCTCCAGAGATTTGATGCTCGGCGCCCATCCAGTTGTCGGGACCAAGCCTGGCATGAGTGACTGTCGCTGCAAGTGTACTACTGCTGGCCGTCAATGCGCCAAACATTCGGCCTGCGGGCAGTGCATCCGTTTGGAAGGCACGACGCACTAAGGGGCTCCTTGGTAAGGCGTCAGCGGGGTTTTCTTTGGCGCTGAACTGGGGCGCGGTGGCCAACGCGAGCAAGTACCGGGTGCAATACCGGAGCGCTACGGGCGAGTGGACGGTAGACTACGACTCCATTACCGGCACAAGCCACACGGTGGACATCGCCGGCACGTTCATGTCCGAGCGCGCCGGCGGCCACGTGGTCAACCCCTCTCCCGTCTCCGGGGAGGCCGGGAGGGGGCAACCCCCTCGTCCGTTGTAATTACGACACTTGCCCGTTGCGCAGTCGTCGCCTTGCCTCCTACCCTGTCCTGAACACCCCGGCCCCTGACGGCAGACCCGCCCCGGACGACCGGCCCCGCCCAGAGGAGGAATGTCGCCAAATGTCGCCAAATGTCACCGCTGGAAACGAAATTGTCCTCTCACCCCGTCAGACCGCTGCTCTCCCCTACGTCGCCTCAGAGCCCACGCTTACGGAAGGAGCCCCGCGCCGCGCAGATAGCCAAACGCACACTCATACGGTGGATGCGCGACCCCGCCTTCCGCGCCGAGGTCGAACGCATCCGACAGAACATCGCCGACCTCGCCTACTCCTCCTCACAAGAGACTTGTTCAGAGCATCCCTAGGCTGGTCCGCCTTCGGTAGCTATGCCTCCCCTCCAGCCAATCGTTGCTCAGGGGCGATTTCAAAGCGAGGCGGCGCCGGCCTGCGGGCGGGCGCAGAGGACGCGGCGCCCTTGACATGGCGCCCTTTCGCATGTAGAAACGCGCCGGATTGGGTCGTCTGGCGCGCAGTATCTTGACGGCCGTCTCCACCCCCAAGGCCTCTCCAACCGGCGTCTTGGGGTCTACGCTCAGGAGGAGAGAATGCTCAACGGGCAGAGGATAATTGACATGCACGCGCACACGGTTGCGCCGCCCGACCTCTACGCCCTCAAGTCGACTCTGCTCTCAGGGCGCGGCTACCACGGCAAGGGCTCGATTTCGGAAGAGCGCATCGAGCAGTTCGCGCAGAACAACCTCAAGATCATGGACAAGGTCCAGACCGACGTGCAGTTCCTCTCGCCTCGCCCCTTCCAGCTGATGCACTCCGAGAAGCCTGAAATCATCGTCCACTGGTGGTGCGAGGCCAACAATGATGTCATTGCCTCCCAGGTGAAGGCTCACCCAGACCGCTTCCAAGGCATCGCCGGCTTGCCTCACGTCTCCGGCGCGAAGGACTCATCGCACGTCATTCCGGAGCTGGAGCGCGCTGTCAACGAGCTTGGCTTCATCGGATGCCTCATCAACCCCGACCCCGAGGAAGGCCAGGGCGACCCGACTGACCCGGACCACACCCCGCCCATGGACCACGAGTACTGGTTCCCGCTCTACGAGGCGATGGTCAAGCTGGATGTGCCCGGCCTCATTCATTCCGCCGCGTGCAAGAACCCCCACGAGTCCTACAGCGCGCACTTCATCACCACCGAGTCCCAGACCGTCCTCAACCTCGCCCGTCCCTCAAGCAAGGTCTTCAGCACCTTTCCCAACCTCAAGATCATCGTCGCCCACGGCGGGGGCTCCGTCCCCTACCAGATCGGTCGCTGGCGCGTCGACACTAGCCTTCGCCGCATGTACTACGACAGCAACCTTTACACCAAGGAGTCGTTGGACTACTGCCTTCAGATATGCGGGCCTGACCGCGTCATGTTCGGCACCGAGAACCCCGGCAGCGGCTCCTCGGTCCACCCGGACATGAAGTGGGAGAAGGGCAAGAAGGTGCCCGCCGGCGCTCTGGAAGGCTGGGAGACCGACGACCTTGCTCCCGTCATCAACGAGATCGAATGGCTCACTGACGAAGACAAGAAGAACATCTTTGAGGACAACGCCCGCCGGGCATTCACCCGCGGCACGTTCTAGCCGAATACGCTCAACCCGACGAGGCGCTAGGAGGAGGTAAGGAACAATGGCAGAGAGAGAGTTGATTACCACTATCGAGGGTCCCAAGGGCAAAGCCGAGGTCTACGAGGTCTCCGAAGGCGGCTCGCCAACGTCCGCGACGTCAGGCGTGATGTCGTCGACCTACGAGGTCGTGATGGGCAGCTCGACAGAGACCGTGATGACCCTGGGCGAAGCTTCCATCGTAGCCCACGAGATGTCCGGCGCCGAGCAGTAGGCCACGCGTCCTAACGCAGCACTGCGGTGGGCCGCCCCTTGGCCGTCCCCGCAGCGCTGCGATGTCCGGCTTCTTCATCTTCAGCAATCTCTTCCGCACTCGCGTCCGCGCAGGCTCGGGCATGTTCAGCAGTTCCCCTCTCGACTCCGGCTCTATCTGCCACGAACCCCGAACCGGTGGCGCAGCCATCCTCACATCTCTTCCCCGCCGCCCTCGCTCAACTTCTCCCACAGCGCGTCGACCTCTTCCTGTGTCTTGCACCGCACTTGGAACGAGATCGCCGGGGAGAACTGATACATCGGCCCGCCGTTCAGTGCGATAAACTCCAGCCCCTCCAACGTGAACGCGATTAGCTGAACGGAGCCCTCCGGTTGCCCTACACCTCAGCGTCCGTCTCGCCGCATCGGCTCACGGACGTGATTTCCGAGTTCTGAAACGCCGAGGTGTACAGCGCAAACGCCTCCTCTGCGTTGCTATCGAACCACAAGGGCGGCGTGATCTTCTGCACGCGATTCGTACTCGCCAGGTTGAAGTGCGGCGGATTGTGATCGCGAACGTCTGTCCACCCCGCCATCCCTCCCGGTGGGCCTATCAGGCCGCCTTCCTGAGCAGGATGCTACCCTTATAACCCTGACCTCGCCATGACATACCCTGCTGAGACAACGCCCCTTCCCCCATCCTCAACGGGACGGAGGCGGCTGCTCTACTTCCTCCTCGCCATGTTCCCCTTCCTCGCCCTCCTGGCTGTCTTGATCTGGAGCCAGGTGGACAACGCCGGCAACCCTGGCGGCCTGCTCGAACACAGTGAATCAGGAGAGATTGCCGTCGCCGCCCGCCCCGCCCCTGAATTCTCCGGGCTCGATTTGGTTACCGGCGCCGCCGTGGACCTCGACGGTCTACGCGGAAGGCTGGTGATGGTCGACTTCTGGTCGTCGTGGTGCGTCTCCTGCCGCGTCGAGGCCGCGGAGCTCGCCGCCGTCTACCGCGAGTACGCCGACATGCCGGTGGAGTTCGTAGGGCTCGCCATCTGGGACGACGCCGGAGACGTCGCCAGTCATATTGAGCGATTCGGCGTCGCTTACCCCAACATTCTCGATGAGAGCGGGACCACCGCAGTGGCCTACGGCGTGCGCGGGGTTCCGGAGAAATACTTTCTGGACGCGGAGGGCCGGATCGTGCGCAAGGTCAATGGTCCGGTCTCCGCCGACCAGCTGCGCGAAATCATCGACGCGCTGATCGCGGCGTAGCGATGCCCAGCGCCACTAAGCTGCACGAGGCGGTCGCCCGCTGGTATCGCGCCAACGCCCGCGACCTCCCTTGGCGCCGCACACGCGACCCTTATGCAGTCCTCGTCTCCGAGGTCATGCTCCAGCAGACTCAGGTCGACCGCGTCATTCCAAAGTATCTCGCTTTCCTCGAAACCTTCCCGTCCCTCGCGATTCTTGCGGAAGCCCAGCCCGCCGACGTTATTCGCATCTGGGCCGGCATGGGATACAACAGCCGCGCCGTGCGATTGCACCGGCTAGCCAGAGAGGTCGTTGGGCGGTACGGCGGCCGTCTCCCCGAGACCGTCGAAGAGCTGAGAATGCTGCCCGGCGTTGGTCCTTACACCGCCGCCGCTGTCGCCTGTTTCGCCTTCGGAGCCGCCGTCCCCGTTCTCGACACCAACGTCTACCGCGTTCTGAGCCGGGTCGCGCACGGAGTCGATGCCCCCTTGCGTAGCGAGATTAACCCACTCGCCGCTGAGCTGACGCCTCGTAACGGCGGTGTCTCATCATCCGAGTGGCACCAAGGCCTAATGGACATCGGCGCGACCGTCTGCATGGCTGCCCGCCCCCACTGCATGCTCTGCCCTCTCCGCGAGCTTTGCGCAGCCGCCCCAACCCTCCAGGCGGGCGCAGACCGCCGCCTTGCGGAGGCGTCTGTCCCCTACTCGCCCAAGCAATCGAAGTTTGAAGGCTCGACTCGTTACTACCGAGGCCGCATCGTCGATTTCCTCCGCGGTCGCTCCGACGATGGCGGCGCGCTTGTCGATGAGGTTGCGGCGCTGGTCGAGGGCGCTCCGACTAACCTAGCGTACCTTCTCACCGCCCTCGAGCGTGACGGTCTAGTCGTGCGAATCGCCGGGCGTGTCCGCCTCCCTTAGTCCGCCGAAGAGGCCGCGCAGCGGCATCTCCAGTGCGCCCCAAGGGTCGCCCAGCTCTTCGAGATTAGCCCCTGACAACTGCCAGCGGCGTTTCCCTGATTGCATTACCCAGAGCCCGCTCACCCAGAACCCGTTACTCCCGCCCGCTGGTGGAGCGTAATCGTGCGCGATGTAGCCCCGCAGGCCATTCGCTTCCCACGCGCCGATCAGTTCCCCTGATTTCGCGACAGCGACCGACTCCGTCCAATGACACGCACGCCGCTCGCCCTCGACGTCCCGCATTCGCCGCAGCAAGCGCCGCGCCCGCTCCTCATCCGGAACGTCCTTGCGGGTCCCCGGACGGGTAATCAGGCTCAACCAGCCGTCGCCGAGCGCGGGTATGCTCAGTCCTCCATCCGATGCCGCCGCGACCCCTCCTGCACGCCGGGACCCGGCAACGGCCTTCTCGACGGCGTTGGCCAGGTGGGACTGGCCGTCCTCGCTGGTCTCGAACATGTCGCCTGCGACCGCGCCGTCAGTCAGCTCGAGGTCAAGCCCCACGAGCAGCTCGCGCATCTTCGCCGTGCTTGCCAGGTCTCGTGCGGCTATGAGCACCGGCAAGGCCATTTCATACCCTGCCGAACTGTTTCTCTAGAGAGCCGGTGGACACCCGGACGATCACGGGCCGCCCGTGCGGGCAATACTGCGGGTTGCTCTCGGACGCAAGTGCGTCGCCAAGAGCATTCATCTCCTGTGGGTCCAGCGTCTGCCCTGCCCGCACCGCGCTATGACACGCGATTGAGGCGGCCACAGCCAGGTGCGTGTCCGTTCCCTCGGAACCGGTCCGAAATCCGTCGAGCGCCTCGCTGAGCAACTTGGCGATATTGACCCGCCGCGCCATGGCAGGAATCGCCCGCACGAGCCAAGCCCCGTCGCCGAATGGTTCCAGCACTAGCCCGTAGCGCTCCAAGACGCCGCGAGCGCCGCTGACGGCTTCTAGCTGCTCAGGCGTGAGGTCGACCGGCAGCGGTTCGAGCATGGGCTGCACGTCCGGGTCGTTCCCCTCCCACTGCCGGAGCAGCCGATAGTACAGGACCGATTCATGGGCCGCGTGCTGATCGATTAAGTACATGCCGTCAGACCCCTCGGCGACGATGTAGGTGTTCGAGATTTGCCCCAATATGCGCAGGCCCGAGAGTGGCGCCGGGCGGAGCGCCGGCCGGGCAGGAGTTTCATCGGAAGCGGTGGGCCCCGGCTCGGGCAGCGGAGCCCTCGCTTCCAGCTCAGCCGGAAGCGTGAGGAAGAAACCGGGCGAAGCCGGCAACGCAGGGACGGGCGCCGCCTCGGCAATCAGCCCTTGCGCCTCCGCCACGGGAAATGCGCCTAGCAACGCGTCGCGCACCGCTCTGTGCACGCTGGAGAACGCGTCCCCGTCGCGCACGAGCCTCACCTCGCGCTTGTTCGGGTGGACGTTCACGTCCACCTCGGCGGAAGGGACATCGACGAATACGATGGCTATCGGGAAGCGGCCCTCCATCAGCAGGCCGCGGTACGACTCCTCGATCGCCACGCCGATTGTCCGGTTCTGCACCCATCGATTGTTCACGAACACGCTAAGCCCGGTGCGGTTGGCCCGGCTGTGCTCCGGCGCGCTCGTGAGCCCTCGGACGGGGTACGGTCCGACGGACGACGCCACTTCGATCATCGCTTCCGAAAGCTCTCCGCCGTGAACGGCGGCCGCCACGTCGCGCAGTCTGCCGTTTCCGGAAGTCGACAGCTGCGCCTTCCCGTCCGTCTTGAACGTGAAGCGGATGCTGGGGTTGGCCATCGCGAGGTGGTCGACAGTCTGGCGCACGCGCGCCGTCTCCGCAGCCGCTGATTTGATGAACTTCAAGCGCGCGGGAATCGTGGAGAACAGCGAGTCGACCTCAATGCTCGTCCCCGGCGCGGCGCTCGCTGGCCGTTGCCTCGCGACCTGGCCGCCCTCCATCTCGATTTCTGTTGCTACGTCGGAGTCCGGAGTACGCGTTACCAACCGGACACTGGCGGCCGCTGCGATGCTGGCTAACGCCTCCCCACGGAAGCCCAGCGTGCCGATGCTCGCTAGGTCATCGACCGACCTCAGCTTGCTCGTGGCGTGCCGCTCGAAGGCCAGCACCGTCTCATCGGGTGGTATGCCGCACCCGTCGTCGGTCACTCGTATGGAGGCAAGCCCGCCGTGTCGGACCTCGATTTCTATAACGCTTGCGCCCGCGTCCAGCGAGTTCTCGACGAGCTCCTTGACGACCGACGCAGGTCGCTCGATGACCTCCCCGGCGGCAATACGGGCGGCGACATCGGCAGGAAGCACACGTATTGGCACGGCTAAGCGCTCCCCTTTACTTCACCAGGCGCAAGCAGGGAATGGACGGGTTCAGAAGTGCTGACCGAACGCAAAATCAGAACCCGATCGCCGCGCCAAGCTTCTTGGCGTTAGTCCCGGCCATGAGCTTGCCGTCGATTACCGCAACCGGCCTTCGCCAGTAGCGGGGCTCCTCGGTCAGCAGCTCCAGCATTCGCTCCTCTGTAAGCGATTCTGGGTCGATTCCGCTCTTCTTGAAGGTCGCGGACCTCAGGTTGAATAACTCACTGGGAGGTTCCTCTCCCAGCAGCGATTCGATCTCCTCTTTGGAGAAGCGCTGCTTGAAGAAGTCTCGCTCGCTGTAGGCGACGCCTGCCTGCGAGAGCCCCGCTCTCGCCGTCTTGCACGTTCCTCACCCGACCCAGTGGTGCAGTGTTACGTTAGCCATTGTTCCCCTCCAAAGCGATTGTAGTCAGCGTATTGTCCCGATTCCACAACGCCTCGACCAGTTTCGGCCGTTGCCGAATGCCCGGTGAATACCCTAGCATCCCGACCCGTGGCCGACGCTGCTCTCCTTATCGTCCGATGGGCTCATGCCATAGCCGCCGTCGCATGGGTCGGCGGCGGCATCTTCTACTGGGTCGTGCTGCGTCCCGCTATTCGCAGTGGCGCCCTCCTGCCGGAAGCAACGCGGTTCGCCGGCGTCGAGTTCGGCCAGATGGTTCTGCTTGCCATGTGGGTCCTCGTCGTCACTGGCGCCGTCCTCTTCTTCGTCCGCATCTCCGAGCCCACGGCCACCGTCCCTTATGGCGCCGTCCTTGCCGTCAAAGTGGCCCTTTCCGCCTGGATGTTCTTCCTCGCCATCGGACGACGAAGGCGTCCCGCTGGAGACGCGGCCTCGAGAGGCCGGTTCCGCGGCATGGTCGACGCTCTGGGCCATGTGAACATGACCGTTATCCTTGGAATCATCGTTTTCTTGCTCTCCGATGTGCTCCGTCTGTTGGTCGAGCAAGGACTGAAGGACTGACTATGAAGCGAGACCTTGTCGACATCCTCGTCTGCCCGACCGACAAGGCTGCCCTTGACCTCTCCGTCGAGCGCGAGGACGGCGACGAGGTCATTGACGGCGCCCTGGCCTGCCTTCACTGCGGCGCCGTGTACCTCGTCAAGGACTCCATACCCAACCTCCTACCTGCTGACTTCGGGGGGTAATCGCACGGGCTTGGCGCTCGTCTTACCTCTTGTTGACATTAGCGCGGCGTCGGTTAGACTGAGGCCGAAACTTAGTGCGTACTTAGTCTAATGATGGTGCGTACATACTCGGAGGCCCGCTTCATGCAAATCCCTTCCTTCACGCGCCTGCTTCTCCTCGCCGTTGCGTTCCTCGTCTTGACGCTCGCAGCGGCTTGCGGCGGCGATGATCCCACTGCAACACCGACGTCACGGCCAAAGGCTACATCCACTCCCCCAGTCGTGGAACCTACGCCCCAATCGCCCGGCGCGCTCGTCATCTACTCCGGCCGCGGCGAAAGCTTGGTCGACCCCATCATCCGGCAGTTTGCCGGCGCCACGGGCATCGACGTTCAGGTGAAGTACGGCGGCACTGCGTCCCTCGCGGCGACACTGCTGGAGGAGGGAACCAACAGCCCTGCCGACGTCTTTTACGCTCAGGATCCCGGCGGCTTGGGAGCCGTAGAAGCTATGTTTACTCCCCTGCCGGACAGGATCCTTGAGCGAGCTCCCGAGTGGGCCCGATCGAGCACAGGCCGCTGGGTTGGCGTCTCCGGCAGGGCTCGTGTGCTTGTCTACAGCCCTGAGCGGGTCCCCGAAGGCGAACTCCCGAATGACTTGTTTGACCTCGTGCAGCCTCAGTGGAAGGGCCGTCTGGGTTGGGCCCCGACCAATGGGTCCCTGCTGACCATGGTCACGGGGATGAGGGAGATTTGGGGAGAGGAGAAGACTCGCGACTGGATTACGGGCATGCTCGAGAACGATGTCTCGATCTACCCGAAGAACACGCCTCAGGTCGCCGCGGTCGCAGCCGGCGAGATCGACATTGGGCTGGTCAATCATTACTACCTATACCGATTCGTCTCCGAAGAGGGTGAGGACTTCGCCGCCAGGAACTACCATCTCCCCGCAGGCGGACCGGGCAGCCTGGTCATGGTCTCCGGCGCCGGCATCCTGGAAACCGCCTCGAATAGGGACAACGCCGAGCGCTTCTTAGCCTTTCTGCTGTCCACTATCGCGCAGCAGTTCTTCGCGGGGCAGACTTTTGAGTATCCTCTGGTGGAAGGCGTGAACGTCAACCGACTGTTGACGCCTATAGCGGACATCAACCGGCCGGATATCGCCCTTGCAGATCTCGCCGACCTCGAGGGCACTACCAGTATCCTCAGGGAGCTTGGGGCCTTGCCCTAACGCGGGCTCGACTCCCGTGGCCTTTCTGTGGCCTCGCCCTCTCTTCTTCCCGGGAGGACGGGGCCGGTCTTGCTCTAAACTGCGATCGTGCAAAACTCAGCTATAACAGCGGCGAGGTCACGCACAGGCCCAATTCCTCCGGCGTTCATCTGGATACCCGCCGCGGCAATCGGGCTACTGATGCTGTTGCCGCCCGGCTACCTCCTCGTGCGCACTCTCGACTCGGGCATGGGCGCGCTCGACGTGCTGCTCACGATGCGCACGCTCGGCATCCTGCTCCGCACCGTGCTTCTCATGACCCTGGTCACCGGCTCATGCGTCGTGCTTGGCGTCTCTCTGGCATGGCTGACGCTGCGGACAGACCTGCCCTTCCGCAGGCTCTTCGCCACCTTAACCGCCCTCCCCCTTGTCATACCGAGCTACGTCTTCGCTCTCCTCGTAGTCACGGCTCTTGGCCCCAAGGGCATGGTCCAGGGTTGGCTGGAGCCCTTCGGCGTCGACCGTTTGCCGTCGATCTTTGGACTCCCCGGCGCAACCCTGACGCTTGCCTTGCTTTCCTTCCCCTATGTGATGCTGCCGGTGAAGGCGGCCCTGCACCGCATGGACCCCGCCATGGAGGAGGCTGCGCGCAGCCTCGGCAGAAGCGCGGGCGGCGCGTTCTTCCAAGTGACCCTCCCGCTGCTACGGCCCGCCATTGTCGCGGGAGGGCTGCTTGTCGCCCTCTACACGCTCAGCGACTTCGGTGCGGTTTCACTGCTCCGCTACCAGACATTCACCTGGGTGATCTTCATCCAGTACGAGACAGCGTTCGAGCGGAGCATCGCCGCCGCGTTGTCGTTGGCTCTGGTGGCGCTCGCCCTGGCGCTCCTCGTGGCGGAGAGCCGCAGCCGGGGCTCGGGCGCTTACTACCGCGTGACGCCGGGAACGCAAGGGGGAGTCGCCCTTGTGTCACTGGGCCGTTGGAGGTGGGCCGCAGCCGCCTACGCGGGGAGTATCGTCATCTCGTCCCTCGCTGCTCCGATGGCAATCCTGGTCTATTGGGTTGTGCGGGGCGTGACGGCCGGCGAGCCCTTGGACCTGCTCTGGACGAATACCCTCAATACCGTGTACGTGTCAGGCCTCGCCGCGGGCGCCGCTGCTATCGGCGCGGTTCCCGTCGCCGTCTTAAGCGTTCGCCATCCCGGCTGGATCAGCTCGGCTCTCGAACGCCTGACCTACGTGGGCTTCGCGTTGCCGGGCCTTGCGGTGGCTTTGGCGTTCGTCTTCTTCGGCGCCGCCGTTCTCAGGCCGGTCTATCAGACGACGTTCCTGCTCGTGGCCGCCTACGTCGTGTTGTTCATCCCGGCGTCGGCGGGCTCGACTCAGGCGGCGCTGCGTCAGGTGAGTCCGCGGGTCGAGGAGGCGGCTAGGAGTCTGGGCAAGACGTCCTTCCAAGCCTTCCGGCTCGTCACGCTTCCGCTGTTGGCGCGAGGCATCGCCGCGGGCGCGGCCCTCGTCTTCCTGCTGACGATGAAAGAGCTGCCCGCGACCCTCATCCTGAGCCCCACCGGATTCCGGACCCTTGCGACGTCGGTCTGGAGCGCCGCCTCGGAGGCCTTTTTCGCGCGCGCCGCAATGCCAGCGCTCGTGCTTATCATTGCGGCGGGCGTGCCGATGGCCGTGCTGTTCCTCCGTGAACCGCGAGAGCGCTAGCGGTTGTACGAGCAAACCAGGACTGTTGCAGCGGTGACCGGTCGCGGCGCTATGCGCCGCAAGAGCACGCGTGATGGCCGCAGGGATGTTTTCCGTGTCAGGCATAGGCTAGTCAGGCGCTCTGAAGCAACCGGTGACGTGGTCGTTCACGAGCCCCACCGACTGCATGTACGCGTATACGATGGTCGAGCCAACGAACTTGAACCCACGCCGCTTGAGGTCCCTTGACAGCGCATCGGACTCCGGCGTTGTCGCAGGGATCATCTCCGCGGTCAGCGTTCCCGGCCGGCGCAGCGGCGCCTCATCGAAGAACCCCCAGAGGTAGGCGGCGAAGCTGCCGAACTCCCGCTGCGCCTCGACGAACCGTTGGGCGTTGTGCACGATCGCCCGGAGCTTCAGACGGTTCCGCACGATGCCCGCGTCCTGCATCATCCGTTCGATGTCGGCGTTGCCGAAGCCTGCGACGCGCTCCGGACCGAACCCGTCGAACGCGCGAGCGAACGCCTCACGCTTATGCAGGACCGTTCGCCACGAGAGGCCCGCCTGCGCCGCTTCCAATGCCAGGAACTCGAACAGCTTGCGATCGTCGTGCGTTGGGACGCCCCATTCTTCATCGTGGTAGCGGCGCATGAGTTCGTCGCCGGGCCAGGGACAGCTAGGCCGCGCGTCATTCTTCATCGGCTCACCCTGGGGAGCGACACCGGTCGAAACAGATTGGGGGGCACCCTAGCTACGCCACCGAGCTGATTTCGATGCCCGCCTCTTTCGCGCTGCGCTGGAGGGTGAGCGTCGTCGTGATTGCCAGGATGCCGTGGGCTCCCGCCTTCGCGAGCGCATCTGTGCTCATTGTTTTCAGCGCCGCCGCCTGCTCGCCCGTGACGCCCAGCGCAGCCGCGACACCGTCCATGTCGCGCACGAACCGCCGCCGTAGGCCCTCGTCGCGCCGCAGGTCGAACAGCGCCTTGTTCAGCGGGTACGTCTCCAGCGTGGGGTACTTGTAGAACTCGTACCCCTGGCCCTTGAACTCGAAACCGCCGAACTTGGGTATGTCCCGGTGCTCCTGGCCGCGTCCGCCCCTGTCGGGAATGAAGCGCATCACCCCGTGGCCGTGATGGGAGGTCGGCTGATAGCTCAGCAACTCGCCGCGCCGGTTTCCCGTGGCGCCCAGCATGATCAGCCAGGGCAGCAGCTCGGTGTTCCCAACCTCGTCCAACTGCTCGCCGGTGAGCTCCAGCAAGGACTCCGGCCTGCCTTCCTCCAGCTCTTGAATGACCCAGTGGTCGAACTCATATTCCGGGTAGAAGTACTTCCATGTGCCGGGGTAGTGCGATAGTCCGCCGCTCGCGAGAATCGCAACCTTTTCCGGGCGCCGCTCGATGACTTTGCGCATCGCCTCTCCCACCTGCACGCACCGGTGGGCCGTCGGCAGGGGCGGCAAGTAGACGTTCACGAACATGGGCACGATGGGGATGGAGCGGCCCTGGTGGATGTACTCCAGCGGAGTCGCGAAGGCGTGCCCCAGAAGCGCTTCGTGGGCGTAAGCCAGATCGATGCCCTGCTGGACGAGTCCGTTCAGCAGGTCGAGGGCGACCTCCTGATGGATGGGGACTTCGTACTCGTGGCCGGCGAACTCCGCCGTGGCCGTCTCGCCGGTGATGATGGCGAAGGCAGGAACCGAGCCGGGGAAGAATGTCTCCACATGGTCTATGCCGATGAGCACGAACACGTCGGGTTGCGTGGCGTCGAGCTCCCGGCCTAGCACGGCCATCGCGTCGATGCCGGCCTGCAGCTGGGCCTGGTCCTCCTGCGGCGGTCTGGTCAGCAGCTGGGGCGCGTGCACCGAGCCCGCAGCCCATACGATCTCTCCCATAGCTAGCTCCTCTCCTTGTCGGTCATGGTCTGACGGTCCTCGGCGGACGATACGTTGCGGGACTTCCGGCCCCTCGCGGGGCGTGTGTAGAAGTTCTCCAGCTGCTGAGGCATGACGGCGCTCTATCGTAGGGGGCGCAAGGGGATTGGGCAATGGGCGAATGTCGCTGCGCGCTGCGGTGAGCTGTCGGACGCCGCCGCGCGCCCAGGGCTGCTTCCCGCGAACAAGTGCAGAAGCGGTCGCCGATTTACGAGTGAAACGAGGGCTTCTTCCGCCGATTCCGGTCAGTTGAAGAGGGGTGTTTTCGTGGCCACGGCCTGCTTCCTGCGTTCAACTGTTCAACTTCCGCACGAAAAGGGGAGTTGATTGCTCCGGGGCCGATAGGAGTTGTCTACAGCTAGGCCGGGAGCCGGCGGGTCTGGTTAGTAGGCGCGGCGCATTCCCAGACTCATGGCGCGAGGGTAGCGCACACGCGGGCGACCGCGTAAGGGGCAGGTGTCGTGGCGGGGGGTCCAGGGGCACGCTTACCTGCGGGGAAGGAGGCTAGGGACTTCCTCCCCTGAGGGAATGAGCTAGAGAAGCCTCGTGCAGGTGTGGGGGCCGTCGCGGCGCATCGTCTAGTATGGGCTCGTCGGCGGAACCTCTCGGACCCTCTATCGGCGAGGGTTAGCCGCCCTTCAAAACGTCCTTCGAGGACGAAGTCACCGCGATGACGGAGGGAAACGCCATGGCCGGCAAGACTTCCAAGAAAGGGGCGCGCTATGCAGCGCCCAGAGCGACCGCGACAGGGAGCGAGGGGCCCGGGGCGGCTGCGACGCCGAGGCTTCTTTCAGGGGGCAACCCGCAGATTCCGAAGGGCGATGGCGAGGCTCTCGTGCAGGCCTATATCGCGGCCATGCCGGGCTGGAAGAGCGACGCCGGCGGCCGCCTCGACGCGCTCATCATGCGCACGGTCCCCGACGTGCGAAAGGCGGTGAGATGGAACTCGCCCTTCTATGGCATGGAGGGTCAGGGGTGGTTTCTGGCCTTCCATTGCTTCACTAGGTACATCAAGGTGACTTTCCTCCGCGGCGCGGCGCTGCATCCTCTTCCTCCCGTCGAGTCAAAGGACAAGGACACGCGCTATTTCCACATCTACGAGGACGGGCATATCGACGAGGAGCTGGCGGCGAGTTGGATACGGCAGGCGTCTGAATTGCCCGGCTGGATCCCATAGCGCGGACTTCCTCCGCTCGGGACTTGGGCCACCCACCCGCCCCGCAAGGCGTGGGGGACACCCTTCGCGCCCCCGGCAGAGGGGAAACCCCTCTGCACTCCCCAGTTTCCAGGGCGGTCCATGGTTCCACGGGCTCGCCACGAACCGGTTGGGTGGTACGGGACATCCGGACGGCTCCGATACCTGGATTCCCGCCTTCGCGGGAATGCCCCCTCTCTAACTCTCCCCCGCAGACGGGAGAGAGGACTGACGCGGGAATGCCCCCTCTCTAACTCTCCCCCGCAGACGGGAGAGAGGACTGACGCGGGAATGCCCCCTCTCTAACTCTCCCCCGCAGACCGAGACCTTTGCATAACTTCCTTGATTGGCCACAATCAGCGGAGGGTGACATTCGGGAGGTTCGTGATGCACCGTTCTACGAGTGAGCAGTCGTTCGTTGCTGTACTTCTCCCCGACCGGATGGGGCGGAATGAGAGGCTGGAGCGGATAGACGCGGCGATTGACTGGCGGCAGCTCGCCAAGGTGGTCGATGGGGTCTACGCGGCGCCCACCGGCCGGCCGAGCTACCCGCCAGTGGTGATGGTCAAGGTGCTGCTGCTCCAGCAGTGGTACGACGCTTCCGACGAAGGGATGGAGGAAGCGCTATGGGACCGGGTCTCGTTCAAGCGGTTCGTCGGTCTCGGCATGGAGGACGAGGTCCCGGACCACTCGACGATCAGCCGGTTCCGGAAGGAAGTGACCGATCGGGGACTCGGCCGCCGCCTGTTCAAGGAGCTGACGCGCCAACTGGACAAGAAGGGGTTGGTGGTGAAGAAGGGGACGCTGCTGGACGCAACGATCGTAGAGGCGCAGGCGCGGCGGCCATCGTCTCGCGAGCAACCGGGAGGGAGGAGCGGGACCGACCCCGACGCGCGGTTCACGCGCAAGAGGGGGAAGTCGCACTACGGCTACAAGGCGCACATCGGGATGGACGCTGGTTCGGGACTGATACGGGAAGCGGTGTTCACGCCGGCGAACGTGAACGACACGGAGGTGGCGGACTCCTTGGTGAGCGGGGATGAGGAGGCGGTGTACGCGGATAAGGCGTATGGGTCGAAGCAGCGGAGCGCGTGGCTCAAGTCCATCAAGATCAAGGACCGGATCATGCGGCGCGCGGACAAGCATCACCCGGTGCTGCCGCCCGTGGAACAGCGCCGGAACGCGCTGATAGCGCGGCTGCGTGCGCCGGTGGAGCAGGTGTTCGGGACGCTGAAGCGGACCTACGGGTATAGGCGCGTGCGGTACGTGGGTTTGGAGCGGAACGCGACGGAGCTGTTCTTCAAGTGCATGGCGTACAACTTGCGGAGGGCCGACCGGCTGCTGCTCGGCGTCGCCTGACGGCCGGGGGCGGCGTGCGCCCGGAGGCGGTGAAGCGTCCCGGAGAGCCCGGAGAGGCCGGGGGAACCGGGGGAGGAGAGAGACGCCGCAGACCCTCAGCAGACCCCTCAGCCTCCGCCAGGAGCCGCATTCCAACCGAACGGAGCTCAATAGCGGTTACGCAAAGGTCTCGCAGACGGGAGAGAGGACTGACGCGGGAATGCCCCCTCTCTAACTCTCCCCCGCAGACGGGAGAGAGGACTGACGCGGAAGTAGGGGTGACGGCGACCCCTAGTTCAGCGCGGCCCCTCCGTCGACGATCATCGTCTGGCCTGTCATGAAGTCGCTGTCGGACGACATGAGAAAGACGCCCGCTCCCGCAAGGTCTTCCGGACGCTCGATCCTTTTGATGGCGCGGTCGGGCACCCGGCCCTGATAGTTCGACTCATCGCGCTCTGGGTCGCTCGCCGTCGAGCCCGGCGCTATCGAGTTCACCGTTATGCCGAAGTCTCCCGTCTCTCTCGCGAGCGTCCGCGTCATGCCGATGACGGCGCCTTTCGACGCTACATACTGCGTCGTCGAGCGTCCCGAGAAGAACGTGCCCGAGCTGATGTTGACGATCTTCCCGTAGCCGCGCGCTTTCATGTGCGGCAGCACCGCCCGGCAGCAGAGGAACGGCCCGCGGACATTCACCGCCATCACCCGGTCCCACTCATCGGGGTTGATCTCCTCGATAGGCCCTCTGGTCACCTGGGGACGCTGGAAGAACGCCGCATTATTTACGAGCCCGTCGATCCGCCCCCACTTCTCGATGGCCACCTGCGCCATCGCCTCCGTGGCGTCCGCGTCGGACACGTCGGTGACGGACACGAGAGCCTCGCCCCCCGCCTCGCCTATCTCGGCGGCAGTCTTCTCGGCGGCGGGGCCGTTGATGTCCGCGATAACGACGCGCGCGCCCTCCTCGGCGAACCGCATGGCGAACGCGCGCCCGATGCCTTGACCCCCGCCGGTCACGATGATTACCCGTTCGTCGAGTTTGCCCATGCGTCACTCCTCTGCCCCCTCCTCAATCCTCCCCCGTCTGCGGGGGAGGAGGGGAAGTCTTCCCCCGCGGACGGCCCCTTCTCGCTGCCCCCCTCCTCAGTCCTCCCCCGGCTTTGCTTCAAATCTCGTCCCTTTGAGGCAGCGGCCCGCATTTCATCGACCACATCTTGCTGCGCCAGCTTAAGTAGTCCCAGGGGGTTCTACGACAGAAAACGGCACCCGTGCAATCTCATTCCCCTGCACGACTAGATGAAAAGCGTATTGCCCATACTTGGGGAATTCAACATCGTTGAGGTCGATGACGATGCCCAGATTGCCCTCCAATGCGGGCTCCAGCACAACGAAGTCAATGTCGCTCTCAATTGGGGGGATGACATCACCTCCATCTGCATCGATGAGGCGTATCTCAACCTTCTTGCTCCCAGCCTCAGCTATCGTGGCGGAGACGTTAGCGACGAACGTCATATGTGGATGGACTACCGGGACGGAAGTGGCTGTGAGGTTTGACCACCCAACGCCTAATGCGTTGATTTTGCCGCTGGCCTCCTGTTGGGCGTGGTCACAAAGAAAAGCGTAGTTGGACCGCAAGTGGTTCCTCCTGGATTCATGACCACCGGCCTAGGCTTGCCAACGGACAGCTTCACGTTGGTCACGGTTGGTCGAGGTTTCTGAGGAACCGAGAACGTTACCCTCGTGGACGCGGCAGCCATCGTTTGCCTCCTGCCTTCTTCCTACTTTCACTAGAGCGAGGCGGATAATCGTCCAAGTAGGCCCTAGTGTCAACCTCTCGCTCGGCGCGTTCGCCGAGCCGCACCCGGGAACACACCGCTCATCCTGTGGCACCCTGAAAGCTGCTCGCCAGCCATGCAACGAGAGTGCCGCCGCCTGCCATCAGACCTACCCGCACCCATAGTTCGATGCGCCTGTTTTGGTTGTTCGCGTGTTCTTCGCTGGCGCGTAGCACCTGTTTCCGTAGGCTCAGCATTTGCGACAATGGTGGACGCTTCCCGTAAGCATCTCTGTATTCTTCAGCATATCTAGACAACCATCGCCGACCTTCATCTAGAGGCATCGGCGGAAGGTTCTGAAACTCATCGCGAATGAGCGGGAGGTCTTGCTGCTTCTCCTCGACAGTCGGTTCTGGTGCTTTACCTTTGAATAGGCGTATCGTCGGCTTCATCAAGGCCAGCGATGGAGGATTCGGTTTCGCACGAACGGGATAGCAAGCATTAGGGCGGCGGAGACACCAACACCGATGAGGAACCACTTGATGAAATCAAGCACCTCTCCCATGGCTTTCCTCCCTGCCTAAAGACTCTGGGCCCATTGGCTACCTAGAGGCATGCCTGTGGCATCCCCTAGTATAGCCCACTAGACTCACGGCCTGCACTCGCCATGACTGCATCATTTTCGGCACGCGACCCATGCCCGGATGTCGTCGCGCAGAGATGGTTCGCGCGCCCGACCGGTGCTAGACTTAGAAAGACCCCCGCCACAACAGAGGCCAACGAAATGGCTTGTTTGTAAGAATTGTAATGGTGTTGGGGAAGTACGCCGTGGCCCCACACGACCTGGCCAGAGGGACGTGATGATACCCTGTCCTGCGTGCGGCGGTACTGGGCGCGCGGGGTAGGCCCCTCGGGGCCAATAAGGCGCTATGCAATAGGGTCAGTTTTGCGCGTAAGCGGAGGGTGGGGGTAGACCTGGCCGTGAAGGGTCAGCCGCCGCCGAGCAGCATGCGGACGAGCTCCGGGAGTGCCGGAGCGATAATCGTCGGCCAGGCCGCCACAAGGATGAATCCTGCGACGACCACTGCTCCGGCGAATTGGACGGCTTCCTTGAAGTCGTTCATGCTAGCTTCTCCTTGGAGCGCCGGGGTAAAGCTTTGCGAGGGCCGCCCCGGCGCTCGTTCTTGTTCGTCCTTGGCGTGTCACGTGCAGCCGTTGTGCTCGAAGTAGTACACGCTCCACGTGGCGTACTCTGGCCCGTCTCCGCCGGGGTGTGCTTCGCAGCCTAGCTGGCGCGCTAGCCGATTCTCTGCCGCCTGCGGCGCTGTCTGGGTGGGATGTGTCTCCAGGATGCGCCAATTTCCTGAACGCGCGACATCGGGAGCTCCAATACGCCTGCCTGGTGTGCGGCTGCGTTGTGATTCCTATTCGACATGCCATTTGCTGTGCGCTCCTTTGTGGGGCGGTTGCCCGGGGGCTCCGCTCATTGTCTCATGCCGCGCTCCGATGACGTCAAGCGGTTGTTGTCCTCCAGATTGCCTCCTGCTTGCTGGTAGGCGTTAGTGGGGTGCTGCGCGAAGCCTTCGGCCTGGAATGCCACGTCAAGGCGGCGTGCCGCCACGCTACGAACGGAACTTTCCATGCTTTTCCGTTCGTCTGGGTCAGCCCATCAAGATAGCAGCCCAACCTACTTGCTACCAAGTGTAGGAATGCTACGAAACCCGCAAAGCTGCATGCTTCACTGGCAGGCCGTTGAGCAGCTAGACTCAGAGAAGGCTGGTCCCGGAGGGGGGATTTGAACCCCCATGCTAACGAGTAGCGCAAGCTCCCAAGGCCTGTGTGTCTACCGTTCCACCACTCCGGGACTGGCCTTCCATTCTGTCAGGCCGAATTTCCGGCGGTCAACGGATTAGCGTTACAGTTTTAGAGGACTTGGCGGTGGTTTTGGCCCTGCCGGTTGTGCTGATTGACCGTTTGCCGCCCACATCAGGTGGAATTAGCTCCAGAGGGAGTAACAACCGTGCAGTACAACCACAACGGAAACAACGACCCCTTAATGGAGCGGCATGTGTAATGCGGCGCAGTGCTCTAAAGTGAGAGAGTGCCCGCTAGCTCGCGAGCCTCTGCGGGTACACGCCATCCATCGAGTGTGGTGCGAACACGGGCGCGATGCCTAGCTCGAAGATCGACTGAACCATCACGCAGATGTTGTGGCACAGCACCTTGAAGAGCGTCTCGTTCGGGGCAAAGACTGGGAGCGTCGGGCTGCACCTCAGCCCGTGAGGGACTCACAGCAGCAGGATGACCTGTGGCATGACGAGCACATCGCACGATGGGCTGCAGAGGGCCGCATCGGGCGCTACTGCAACCCCGTTCAGCATCACCTGTTCTTGGCGGAACTCGCGGGCTTACCAACCATCACTGTGGAGGAATTGAACTAAGACGCTAGACGGTCATTGACATGTTGGAGATGCTGTACAGCGCAGGCCCGTCGGACTTTTGAGGCAGCGTGCGACTTTTGAGGCGGCTTTTGAAGCAGGCAGGCACTAATGGAGCAAAGCCGTCCTCCCCCGCAGACGGCCCCCCTCCTCAATCCTCCCCCGCGGACGGGGGAGGAGGTTTGGAAGGCCCCCTCGCTAGTGGACCGCCACCCCGCCGTCGACGACGAGCGTCTGCCCGGATATGAAATCGCTCTCCGCCGACATGAAGAAGAGGGCCGCGCCCACGAGGTCTTCCGGCATCTCGATGCGCTTGATGGCCCGATTCGGGATTCGCGCCGCGAAGTGTTCCATGTCGTGCTCTTCCGTCTCGCTCGCGGTCAGGCCTGGAGCGATGGAGTTGACCGTGATGTGCCAATCGCCGGCCTCTCGAGCCAGCACCCGCGTAAACGCTATCACGCCGCCCTTGGAGGCTACGTAATGGACCAAGTTCTCACGGCCGTTGAAGAACGTGCCCGAGCTCATGTTCACGATCTTGCCGTAGTCCCGCGCTTTCATGTGCGGCACGACCGCGCGTGAGGACAGGAATACGCCTTTCAGGTTCACCGCGAGCATCCGATCGAACTCGTCTAGAGGTATCTCTTCGAGGGGGGCGCGGGTGTGCCGCACGCGGATAGCGATGGCCGCGTTGTTGACCAGACCGTCGATCTTGCTGAACCGGGCGATGGTCTCCGCCGCCATCATCTCGGTCTGCGCTTGGTCCGACACGTCGACGGTCAAGGCCAAAGCCTCGCCGCCCCCGCCGTTGATCTCGGAGGCGGACGCTTCGGCAGCGGCCCCGTTGATGTCCGCGAGGACGACCTTCGCGCCCTCTCGGACGAAGCCGTCGGCGAAGGCCCTGCCGATGCCCGCCGCGCCTCCCGTGACGATGATCACTCTGTCTTCGAGGCGTCCCATCTTCTACTCCGCGTCCGCGCCGAAGCCCTCGGGCGCTTGCCACTTCTGCATCCATTCGATTATCTCGTCCACCGCGAGCACGTCGGCGTACTTCTGGTTCATGTCGAACAGGTTGATGGCGTGCGGAGCTTCATGCCGGTCGAACACGCACTCCTCGGCGATGACCATGCGGTAGCGGTTCGTGCAGCCGTCGACTACCGAGGCGCGGACGCACCCGCTGGTGCTCTCCCCCGCAACGATGACCGTGTCCACCCCTAGAGCGGTCAGATGCCCAGTGACCGGCGTGCCCCAGAAGGCGCTGGGGGCCGCCTTCCGAAGCATGACCTCTCCCTCGATAGGCGCGACCTCAGGGATGATGTCGTACTTGCCTTTCCGCCTGGCGTCGCCGCCCATGTACCCGGCGCGGCCTCCTCCCTTCCTGCCCGCGCTCGCCCATCCGAGCACGCCCGAATCCTCCTCGGGCAGCCCTGTAACGTGGACCACGGGCATCCCGACCTCGCGGGCGGCCGCGAGAAGCCGCTGGATGTGCGGAAGCGACTCCCAGGCTGCAAGGCCACAGCTGCCCGGCCACTCCTTGATCGCCTCCATCAGCGGCTGAGGGCGGTCGCCGAACACCCAACGGTAGAGGTCGATCATCAGCAGCGCGGGCCTCGAACCGAAACCACGGCTCTTGTGCCCGCTGGCCGTGACGTGCTCCCGGTCGGCCTCGCTCAGGTACTTCTCCCAGACTCTCTCAGCCATATCCCGCCTCCTCGATGAGCGTCTAGCGAACGCCGTAAGCTTGGCGCCCGCGTCGTTGCCGGTCAATAGCTAGGCCGGCCACGGCCACGGCGCCAGCCGCAATGCTATGTGCGCAGCTGCCGGTTCAGCGCCTTCTCCAGCTCGGAGAGATACTCGGCGAACGCGCGGCGACCCTCCGGGGTCGTCTGCACCCACGTCCGCGGTTTGGAATTCTGGAACTCCTTCGTCATGACGAGGTAACCGGCGTCTTCGAGCTTTCGCAGATGGGCGGTCATGTTCCCGCCGGTCAGGTCGAGTGTCTGCTGGATGAACGTATAGGCGAGCCTGTCCGTGTCGGGTTGGGAGACCAGTAAAGTCATCATCCGAAGCCGGGTGGACTGGTGGATGGTCTCGTTGAGGAAAACGGCTTGGCCGGTCATACGACGCCGCTCTTGCGCACCCACACCGCGCCGAGCGCGGCCACCGCCAGCATGGCCGCCGCCGACACCGCCGGAGCCGCGTCGCCCACGAGGTGGCTTGGGACGTAGAACGCCGCCGCGAGCCCCGCGCCCACCGCCGCAATCGCCGGGTGGTGCATGATGCCGAACAGTACGTATCCCAGCGCCACTACACCAATGGCGACCCCCGGAATGTGGACCGCTGCATCCGCGGTCCACATTCCCGCTGCCGCCGGAATGAAGAACGCCGCGGCTAGAACCGCGAGCCAGAAGAAGAACACCCGGAAGCCGGCATTGCGAGCGGCGGAGCCAGCGGCGTTTTCCCTGCCCGCGCGGTGGCCAATGAGGGCGCTGCCCAGCATCCCCGCTGCGGCCAAGGCTCCCCACATCGGCCCAGGGAACCACGGGTAATCCGCCGCGAACCCGGGCGCAAGCGTCTCGATGGAATACTGCGAGAGGAACCCTACCGAGACTATCGCGCCCCAAAGGAGCAATATCGTCGCCGTTCCGGCGACGTGCATGGCGCTCCGGCCCCTCTCCATCGTTGAGTGAATGGTGTCCCAACTCTCCCCAGGCGTCAGCGCCTTGTCTTTTCCGTCCGCTTGTTGCATTGCCAGCCTCCTCGTCGACGTCCAGGCTATGGAGCCGTATGTTTGTAACACAAACTTTTTTTACACAAGTTAAGAGCCCCGTCAAGCATCCGGCGCCGGAGGACGCGCCGAATTTGCGGTTGCGAGGCTGGGCTAGGAAGTCGGAGGGGACGGGCGCAGCGTTGATGAGGTCAGACTCAGCTACGTTGCGAGGAAGCCGAGTGGACACCGGCGGGCGGTAGAGCTGAGACAGGGCGTGAGCGTCGCCAGAGAGGACCCCGAGGCCGTCGCCGAGCATGAGGAGGGGTACGAAGGAGGCCCGCGGGTCTCGAACGGACCGAGGCTAAAGGGCCTTCACCTTCGGCGCGATCTCCGACGCCAAGAACTCGGGGACGGCGTCGTCGTGGAAGTCCATGTGCTGGAACTGCACCTCGCTGATGCCGAGGTCCGCCAGCTTGGCCAGCTGGTCGACGACCTCCTCCGGCTGTCCCACGATCTGCCCGCGCTCGAGCGCGGCCGCCTTCTTCTCCGCGAAGCTTCCGAGACTCGCCAGCCGTCCCACCTGGTCCATGCTCCGCTCGATGGTTGCGTCGTCCGGGCCGACGAGCGCGAAGGACATCATGGTCTTCTTGACCGTCGCCGGGTCGCGCCCAAGGGCTTCGCAATGCGATTCGAGGATTGCGATACATTCCGCAATCGTCTCCAAGGGAGCATTGGGCATGTTCCACTCGTCCGCGTACTGAGCAACGTATCGCAGGGTCCGTTTGGGCCCGCTGCCGGCGACAAGCAGCCACGGGCGTCCAGGAGCCGGCTTGGGAAGCACGTCCACGTCGCGCAGCTGGTAGTACTTGCCGTCGAAGGACGCAGGGCCCGGCCCCCACATCGCCTTCATCAGCCGGATGGCCTCCCCGAGCCTGGCCGACCGTTCAGCCCGCTCCGGAAAGGGGATGCCGTAAGCGACGTGTTCCGGCTCGTGCCACCCGTTGCCGAGTCCCATGACGAACCGCCCGCCGCTGAGCAGGTCAATCTGCGCGGCCATCCTGCCCACGTCGACCGGATGGCGGAACGTCACCGGCGCCACCAGGGGGCCGAACCGGATGGTCGACGTCTCGCGAGCCGCGACCGCGAGCGACGTCCACGTCTCCAGCGAGGCCCGCTGGTCGTTGATGAAGTAGTGGTCGGAGCGGAACAAGGACGGGAACCCGAGCCGCTCCGCCAAATGGAGGATATGCAGCCACCGCTCCCAATCGAGGTCCTGCTGCCCCTCCACCATGAGCCCAACGTCCATAGATCACCTCGCGCTTGCCTGGTACTCACACTGCTCTTTTACTGGTTCGTGGCGGGCCTGTCGAACCACGCCGCTGCAACGCCTCCCTCTGGTCTCGCCGCTCACGCCTCTCCCTTGCTCCGGACGTGGTAGATTGCCCGCCGGAGGCCGCGATGCATGCACAGGTGACCCATTTCGACCTAGACCCCAACGGCGATGACCTCGCCGGCGCGCGGAGCGCATTCGAGCGGCTCGTCGTGCCCGAGATGCGCAAGCAGGCCGGATACGAAGGCTGCTATCTCCTGCGCGGAGAAGGCGGGAGGGGCTTGCTCGTCTCGCTGTGGGAGAGCGAGGACGCCATGCGCTCCGGCGAGGCCAATTCCTTCTACGCTGAGCAGTTCGAAAGGTTCAAGGAAGAGTCGAGCCGCCCGTCGCCTATCCGGGGCTGGGGCCGGTTCCACGCCGAGCAGGTCGAAAAACTCAAGTCGCTCCCCGACCGCGAACCCTTGACCGAAAGCTATTGGGTGGACTTCGCCGACCACCCCCTTGAATAGCTTGTAGCAGCTACTCTTCCGTCTGCGTCGTCTGCCCGCCTTTGCGCGTCACGGTGACGTGCGCGAACGCTCCGCCGGGCAGGGCCCCGTGCCAGTGCTTCTCGCCCGCCGGCGCGAACACCACGTCCCCCTCGCCGACCTCCACACGCTCGCTCTCCGTAACGACTACGCCGGCGCCTTCGGTCACGATCAGTATCTGGTCGCTCTCGTGGTAGTGGAACTTGTTCCTTACCCCGTCGCCGAAGCTCACCACACTGATGTTGAAGTCGTTGCTGTCGGGCGCGAGCGGCTGACGGCTCACGTCGTCGCTCGTAAAGAGCGGTCCCGCCGCGGACTCCTTGGGCACTTCGCTGATCTTGCGGACTTGCATTGCCTTACTCCTCGTCCCCTACTCGCCTTCCGGCACGGGGACTTGATGCTTCAGCCGGACCTCTTGGCCTAGCCGCGACGATTCGATGATCGCCCACTGGACCTCGGCGGTCGCCATGCCCCACCGTCCATCGTGGAACAGCGGCGCGCCGTGCTTGACCGCGTTGTAGAGCTCGAGAACCTCGGAGTCCAGCGTCATGCCGGGGCCTCCCGGCTGGAAGACCTCGACCTCGCGCTGACCGTCGTTGTCGTAGACCATCAGGCCCTTCTCGGACATGCGGACGTCTCCGTCCTGGCACGAGATGAGGAAGATGCCGAGGTTGCCGGGAGTCCACGGCCTCCCGGCTTGGCCTCCCACTACGCTCCCTTCGCCGGCCGAGCCGAACCGGGTGAGCTCTTTGCCCGCCTCTTCGTCGACCTCGCCCGCAACGAGCGCCTTGCGAGACTTGACGCGGCCTTCGACGCCTTTGTCCTCGGCCCATGTTGTGAGACCGAGGGAGTCGAAGTAGCCGTACGCGTTATAGGTCATCGTGACGGGCGCGCCGCTGTCCGTCTCCAGCAGCGCCGCATAGTAACCCGTGCCCTTTGGCCGCTCGTCCCGCCACTTGCCTGTGATCGCTCGGACGCTCTTCACCATGCCTCCGGTGAGATAGCGCACCGTCTCTATCTGATGCGGCGCCTGACGCCAGACGACGGCGCCTCCGATGGACTCGTCGACCTCCTGGGGCATGCGCGGTCTGAGCATCCAAGCCGTGTACGCCACCACCGTGATCGCCCGCAGGGGCCCCAGCTCGCCCGACCTGATAATGCGGCGCGCCTCGCGGATCAGCGGGCTCGTGCCTTGCGTCTGGCCGCCGGCCAGCAGCTTGACGCCCGCCTTGTCCACCGCGTCGAGCACGGCCTGGCACTCCTCCATCGTGATGCCGAGGGGCTTGCGGGAGAGGACGTGCTTCCCGTTCCGTGCGGCGGAAATGGCGTTCTGGGCGTGGAGGTGATTCGGCGTCGCTATCCACACCGCCTCGACGTCCGGGTCGGCGCACATGTCCTCGACATTGTCGTACGCCCTTCCCCCGTAGCGACGCGTGAACTCCTCGCGAGCGTTTGCGCGCAGGTCGGCGCCTGCGACGATCTCGATCTCATCCAGCCGCTCTAGGGTCGGGATGAACTCGGTCGCCCCGAACCCGAGTCCTGCGATTCCTGCCTTCAGCGTCTCCGCCACTTGATCTTCGCCTCCCCGCCTACGCGTAGGCGTCATAGATGCCCTCGAACTTGGCCAGCTTGAGCCTCACCTGCGTCTCGGCCGCGTCCCAGACAAGCTGACGGTCCTGGTCGGAACTGAGGCGCTCGGCGATTGCCTCCCCTGCGCTGGCGGCATGGTCGACGTCGACAATGCCGTGGATGCGGAAGAACTCGAGCTTCTGCGGCTCGATGTTGTACGGGGCCTGCTGGAGGTAGTTGAAGAGCTCAGTAGAGTAGCGCTGCACCATCGTCTCGTTCGTGAGGCCGGAAGTGCGCCCCGCAAGCGGCGATGCGCTGATGAGCGACGATGCGACGATGACGCTCGTGTGACAGAGAACCTCGAAGATGGGGGTAGTGTCGACGAAGTCCTCGTTCGTGAGTCCAACGTTGATTCCGAACTGCTGGCACATATCCGGGTGGTCATGCTCGGCGACGACGCCTTCGAGGGCGGCGGCGAACGCCGAGGGGTCGGTTGCGCGGATCATGCGGACTGCGCCGGCCTTCAGCAGCGCGCGGTTGAACCAGGTGTGCTGGAGCGCGTACCCCTGCAGGCGGCGCATCGTCAGCGTTCCGGCGCGGAGGTCCCGGAAGTATCGCGTCTCCATCAGCCGGTCGGACGCCGGCTGCACCACCTCGTCGATAAGTTGCCTAACGAATGCCGTGTTCTCAACTGCTGTCGTCATCTCGACTCCTCTCGCAGGCACCGCGTGGGCCGATTCTCCCGCCAGCCCCTTGTCAGGTCAACCTAACCGCCTTCGCTGTTCGAAGTCCGAGGCATGGTCCAGCGTGGTTTCGCTCTTCTGCAACCCTCGACTCCCCTGCCCTGCCCTCGTACCATGCTGCCGTGTTTGGACAGGACGATTCCCCCAGGCTCCCGCTGTACGAGCGCATGTCCATCGAGCTGCTCCGCGCCCAGGCCGCTGCGACTCCCGACGGGGAGCCGGGGGAAGGTCTGACGCTCCGGACGACTCGGGGCGACGTGTCGTGCGTTCTGCATCGCCCCGTCCGAGGCGGCGAGGTTGGCGTGGTCTGGGCGGCGGGGGCGCGCGGCGGGCTCGCGGGGCCGGCGAATGGCCTGTACCGAGACCTCGCCGTCCGTCTCGCCGACCGCGGAATCGCCGGTCTTCGGGTGGACTACCGCCGTCCGGCGAATCTCGACGAGTCGGTCCTGGATGTTCTCGTAGGGGTCTGGCACATGGCCAACATCGGCTATCCGCGCGTCGCGCTCGTCGGCCACTCCTTCGGCGGGGGCGTCGTGCTATCGGCGTCGCGCTACACAACGCACGCGCGGGCCGTCGCCGCCCTCGCGAGCCAGACGATGGGCGCGGAGGAAGCCGTCCTCCTCAACGGCAGACCGCTGCTGCTCGTCCATGGCGAAGCCGACGCCGCCCTGCCGCTGGCCAACGCTGAGACGATTCTGGCGTGGGCCCCGGGACCTAAGCGTCTCGTAACTTACCCCGGCGCGGGCCACGGCCTGCGCGAATGCGCCGGGGAGCTGCGGGAGCTACTGGAAGAATGGCTCGTTAGCGCCCTGGTGTAATGGCAATGGACGGGCGTATTGGTATGATTGACGAGATGGATTCCCAAGGAGGACGGCGATGCTCACCAAGGAAATGAACGACCGCCTGACCCAAGTCGGGCCTGGCACGCCGATGGGCGAGCTGATGCGCCGCTACTGGCACCCCATCGCCGGCAGCGCCCAACTGGACGCGGACAATCCCACAAAGGAGGTCCGCCTACTCGGCGAGGACCTCGTCCTTTACCGCGACGGCAAGGGGACGCTTGGGCTCGTCGAGCCGTCGTGCGCTCACCGCAAGGCCAACCTCTCCTACGGCATTCCGGAGGAGAACGGCATTCGCTGCGCCTATCACGGCTGGATATTCAACGAGACAGGCCAGTGCGTCGACCAGCCGTCCGAGCCTGAGGGCTCCAAGTTCAAGGACAAGGTGCGAATCAAGGCGTACAAGGTGCAGGAGCTTGGGGGGCTGGTCTTCGCCTACATGGGCCCGGAGCCGACCCCGCTGCTCCCGCGTTGGGACATCATGGTGTGGCCCGGCGTGAGGAATGCTTACTCCACCCTGCTCCCCTGCAACTGGCTCCAGTGTCAGGAGAACTCCCTCGACCCCGTGCATTTCCAATGGCTGCACCGCTATTGGGGCGGCTGGCAGATGAACCGCATCAAGCCCGAGGCTGAGCGCGACGAGTGGAACCGCCGCACGGCCTGGCGCGGGGCCGACCATAAGAAGATCGGTTTCGAGCTCACCGACTACGGCGTCATCAAGCGCCGCATGGTGGGCGACGAGACCGAGGACGACGACCACTGGCGAATCGGCCATCCCGTCCTCTTCCCCAACATCCTCCGCGTGCAGAGCAACCTCCAGTTCCGCGTGCCGGTCGACGACACCCACACCCTGCACTTCCGCTACGAGTACCGCCAGCTCAAGGAGGGCGAGACCGAGCAGGAGGGGGCCGTCTACGAGGACATGCCGCTGTACTTCGAGGACGGCACGATCAAGCGCGACTACGTCATGGGCCAAGACATCTCCGCGTGGGTCATGCAAGGCCCGATCAGCGACCGCACGACTGAGCACCTTGGCGTCACCGACGTTGGGCTCATCATGTACCGCAGGCTGCTCGATCAGCAGGCGCGAATAGTGGAGGACGGCGGCGAGCCCATGAACGTCTGGCGCAACGCCGACGAGAACGAGATCATCGTCCTGCCGATCGAGGAGTTCCACTACCCCGGCTACGAGGGCAGGGGCGGTCCCTTCAAGGACTCCGTACCGCGCAAGCCGGACGTAGAGACGATTCTCTCTGGCGAAGGCGCCAAGCTCCCCGAATGGAGCGCAGTCGGGCTATAAGGGGCGATCAAAGGGAGCAGGGACGCCTCTAGGGGTTGTCGCGGAAGGGGTCTATCACGGCGACGCCAGTCGGCTCGAAGTGGCGGACGTTGCGAGTCACCACCGTTAACCCGTGTTCGATTGCAGTAGCAGCGATTAGGAGGTCGGGGTTATCGTTGCCAAGAGCGCTGGACAGGCGGCCCCAGCGCCGCGCCGAAGCCAGGTCTACGGGTAGGATGCGGTCTCCGTAAAGTGCAAGCACACTGTCCAGCCAGGAAGCCAGAGCGCGTGCAAACGCCGGGTTGAGGCGCTGCTGGCGGCTTATTCCCCGCTCCACTTCCCCAATGGAGACCACGCTTAGATAGAGGTCCGCCGTGCGTTGGGCCGATATCCATTCGGGAGAGCGTACTCCCTTCCGTAGAGCCGATAACACGTCGGTATCGATCAGGAACATCAGAGCTCGAACGGGCGTGGCTGCAGAGGCAGTCGCTCGAACTCCTCGCCATCCCGCGGAATGGCGAGGAGTAATTCTGCGAACGTCGGGGCCTGTGCCTGCTCCAGGCGCCGCAGGCGCTCATACTCATCAAGGGCCAACACGACCACGGCGGGCTTGCCGCGCCGGGTCACTCGCTGCGGGTCGCCGGCGAGCGCAGCATTGACGACGGCGCTGAACCGGTTCTTGGCGTCCTGTAGCGGCCATTCACTCATATACCATTCTGTCCAGATAATCTGGCTAGATTATCGCTCTGGCTAGGTACGTCGTCAATCACGCTCGAGAAGACGCCAGCTACGCTCCCTACGTGTCCCGCTCGTTGGTGGGGCCAAGCTCGCCGGTGCAGTAGGGGATGAACGCCTTCATGCGGCAGGGAGCGCCGTGCTTCGCGAGCTCGGACTCGAATATATGGTGTATCTCGCGGTCCTCGTCCTCGTACTCGATCTGCATCCCGCCTTCCTTGATGCTGACGTTGGACTCGCCCCACTGGCCGGGCTGTCCGTCGCCGCTTCGGAGAGCAAGGTAGCGCGCGGGCTCCGGGCCTGTGTTGAAGTGCTGGTGGTAGGTCGCGTCCGCCGGGACGATGACCATTCCGCCCTTCTTCCACGGAGCGATCTCGTACTCCTTCTTATCGTTGTCCCACCAGAGGGCCGAGAAGCCCACGCCGCCGAGGATGACGAGGTGCGCGCCGGGGCCGTGGCGGTGGCCCTTCTTGTAGGTGCCCACCGGGAACTCGGAGATGTGCGCGCCGGTCACGTTCCCCGCGAGGTCGAAGTGGGTGTTGATGCCGCCGGCGCCGCGGTCGCGGTACTGCCAGAGCTTCATGATGTCCGCGTTCGGCACGAAGTTCGTCTTCCACATGGTCCCGAACTTGGTGCCCTTCCGCCGGTAGAGCGTGCCCTGGCCGTTGAAGAAGTCCTCGTCGTCTCCGGAGAAGCGGTCGTTAAACGTGAACGGATTGTTGAACACGAACTCGTGGCTGCGGAACATCCGCATGACAGGGGGAGCGTTCGTCATCGAGACGTAGCGGGCAGGCTCGGCGCCGCTGCCGTTGAAATGCTGGTACGACGTGTTCAGGGGAATCACGAGCAGGCTGCCCGCAGCCCACTCGAACGTCGACTTCTGCCCCTCCTCCAGCCAAACGCTCGTCGCGCCCCGGCCGGACACCACGTACATCACTTCCTCGTACATGTGCCGCTCGGGCTCGGACTTGCCGCCCGGCTTGATCTCCACGAGGTGGGCGTCGTTCGGCAGGAAGCCGTTCGGGATGTTGATAATGGCGCCCTTCCCGCCCTTGCGCTCCCAGTCGCCCAGCTCCACCTCATTCAGGTCCTCGAACTTATAGTCGACGATTCGCTTGAGCCCTTCGGTGTGTATCCAGTCGAAGTACGGGTCGTTCGCCTCCCACGTGTCCATTTTGTCGGGAAGCGCAGCCTCCCTCAGATCGACAGTCGCCATGGGTCCCTCCGAATGTGCATATGTAGTGCGGCCCACTTTACCACGCCTGCGCCCTACTGCGTCATTCGGGCTCCTTTACTCTTAGGGACCGCAGGGAGCCGGACAGCAAACCGCCACAGGAGTCCTAACTGTCGGATGGCGCCATAGCCGCTTCTCGGAGGTCGCGCAGCCGCCGCATCTGGCCGCTCGGAGCTACGTACGCCAGCGAAAACGCGATGATGAGAGCCCCGCTCACCATGAGCGCAAGGGGCGCGGACAAGAGCGCCGCCACCGCGCCGAACTGCATCTCACCGGCGGGCCGCACGCTGGTGTGCACCATGCTCCATATCCCCATGACCCGGCCCCGCAGCTCGTTAGCGACGAGCATCTGCAGGTTGATCTGTATCGCCACGTTGAACGCGGACGCCCCCAACCCAATAACAAAGAGCAGCAGGAGCGACATCCAGTACCACGTGGACAGCGCAAACGCGATCATGAAGAGCCCCAGCGCCAGCGAGCCGCTCACCAGCAAAGGCCGCTGCTGGGCCGGAAGGGAGAAGCTCGACGCTACGAAGACGCCGGCCACGCTCCCCACCCCCATCGCTCCCCACATGAAGCCGAGCCCTTCCGGTCCCACGTGCAGCACGTCCTTCGCGAACACGGGGAACAGCACCGACATCGATATGCCGAAGAGCATGTCGTAGTAGGCCATCCCGATCAGGAACGTGAAGATGCGCTGGCGCCAGATGTACTTCACGCCGTCGGCCATGTCTCCCAGTACGGTGCGCCCGCGCGCTCGCATCACCACCGGGAGGCGGACGCGGAGCAGCATCGCGGCATAGATCGCGACCGCAAAAGCGGCCAGGGCGAAGACCGCTCCTCCCGCCACGCTCGCCGAGTCCGAGGCGTCGTACACGACTGCGCTGAACAGCCCGCCGGCGATCGGCGCCAGGACCCGGGTCCCCGGATGAATCATGGCGTTCAGCGCCACCGCGCTAGGCATCGCATCGCGCGACACCAGGTGCGGGAACATAGCTTGGCGGGCCGGCCCTTCGAAGGCTCCGATGGTGGAGAGGACGAACCCGCCCGCGATCACATACCAGGCTGTCAGCAGCCCAAGCAGGCCCATCGCGGCCAAGGCTCCAAGCACGACGATGAACAGCATCTGCACGGTCACGAGCAACTTCCGCTGGTCGAACCTATCTGCTAGAGCGCCGCCGAACAAAGTCAGGGCCGTTGAAGGCACGAGCTGGGCGGCGCCGTTGACGCCAAGGAGCAGCGCCGACCCGGACAGCTGGTAGATCAGCCATCCCTCGATCATCCACTGCATCTGCTGGCCCGACACCGAGACTACGAATCCGACCCAATAGAGCCGGAAGTCCCGATGCCGGAGCGCGCTGAATCGACTGGCCATTGGCTCTTAGATGATTCCTAAAGCGGCCTCTCTGGGGCGCACCGTCCCTACCATAGCCCTTTTAGTAGGCGGCGGAAGGGTCTCCGTCGGTGGTAGAGTTGAGTTCGCCTTGGGGCGACTGAGACCCTCCGCATGGCGACGGGCCTCGGTACGGCCTCCGTTCAGCAGTCAGGCAAGCGCGTGTGAAGGAGGAAGGAATGGGTTTCCACAGAGAGTTGGAGATTGCTGAGAACCTCGCCCAGGCATGCCGGGTGATGGGCGCCTACGACATGACGGAAGGCGCGACCGGACACATCAGCTACCGGATCGAAGGCACGGATACGATGATGATCAAGGGCAAAGGCTCCAACCAGGTGGGCCTCCGCTACACGCAGCCCCGCGATATCGTAACCGTCGACTTTGACGCTGACATGGTGGACGGGCCCGACGGCCTGCAGCCTCCGAGCGAGAGCTTCCTGCACATCTGGGTCTACAAGCTGCGGCCCGAGGTCAAGAGCGTGGTCCACATGCACCCGGAGTATTCCGTGTTGCTCGGGATCACGGGTAAGGAAATCTACCCGGTGTACGGCCCCTACCGGTCAGGCGGCGCCGAGCTCGCCCGGCAAGGGGTGCCGGTCTACCCTGACAACAAGACCATCGGGACGGCGGAGCAGGGCCAGGCCTTCGCGGAGTGCATGGGCGACAAAGACGCCGCGCTGATGGCGGGGCATGGCATCGCGGCTGCCGGCGACTGTATCGAGCGCAGCTCCATGAATGCGCTTGCTCTGGAGACGCTCTGCCGCACCCTGTACAAAGCGTACCTCATTGGGACGCCCCGCCTGATCCCCGATAGCGAGTTCCGGGAGCCCGGCGAGCGGCCGGAAAGCGGACGCAAGCGCGGCTCGGTGGGCGGTCGTGAGGGCATGATGGCGAGCTGGCGCTACTATGTATCGCACGCCGAGGATATCCTCGGCCATCGGGTGAACGGCGCCGACGACTGAGCACGCTAGCGAGACTCCGCGAGGAGACAGCCGGCCCCTTGGATGGGGTCCGGGACGCCCGCG
Source organism: Dehalococcoidia bacterium (assembly GCA_965219425.1). GTDB lineage: Bacteria > Chloroflexota > Dehalococcoidia > Lucifugimonadales > Australimonadaceae > S5-327. The sequence goes on along the minus strand of OZ244741.1, from coordinate 762,267 downwards.
AGGCACAACGCCCGCCAGAGCGTCGCGGTGTGGGAGGTGACGACGGGCTTGCCGATGGCCTCCTCGATGGCTTCTGCCGCGCCGATGGCATCGTAGTTCATGCAGCTGATGAACATCGCGTCGGCGGAGTCGTCCCACGCGTCCACGGAGAACCGGAGTATCTCGTCCGTGGATACGCGATTGTACTGCTTGCCGGAGGTCAGCCCCATGCCGCGCATGACGATCGGGTCGATGTCCGCGGCCCGCAGGTAGGCGGCCTCGTGCTCATTGTGGCTGTCGACGTAGGGACTCGTCAGCACGACGCGCTCCGCCCCGAATCGTTGCAATGCCTCAACGCAGGCCAGCATCGTGGACGTGGCCGGGATTCCAGTGCGCCGCTGAACGTCCCGGCAGAACTCGCGGTCCTCGCCGATGCCTCGCAGCGCGCCGCTGACCGTGCAGCAATAGGCGATGACGTCGACCTCGGCAGTGGCCAGCTCGTCGATGGCGCGTGGGGCGTTCTTCTCCATCTCAATGAGCGACTCGACCCCGCTGCCGGCATTGAGCATCCTGGAGGTGTGGAAGGTGACCCCGGGAGGAGCGAGCTGGTAGTAGCGCGGCTCGGTGACGACCTGGCCGCTGGTGGTGATGAGGCCGATGCGCTTGCGCCAGTTCAACGGTTTCATCGCGAGGCTCCTATCGCTGCGTTTGCAGATCAGCTTGGTTGTTGCCCGGTTGGCGGGAGAGGAACAGCGGCGCGCCGGGCACGTCAGGCCAGCCCGTACATGCGCAGCGCGTTCTCGCGGAGAACGTTGCGCTTCAGCTCTTCGCTCAAGTCTTCGCGGGTGAGCATCTCGGTGACGTTGTGGGGATAGTCCGAGTCCCAGTGGGGGAAGTCGGACGCGAAGAAGAGTTTGTCCCCGCCGACGACCGACGCCGCGTAGGGAATCATCTTCTCGTCGGCCTCCGCGTGGAAGAACCAGTTGCCATCCTGAACGTACTCGGTGGGCGAGCGCTTGAGGTTCGGCGCTTCCTCCTCGCCGCGTATCCGCCATTTCTCGTCCATGCGCTCCAGCCAGTAGGGAGCCCAGCCACAGCCCGCCTCCATCCAGCCGACGCGGAGGTTCGGGAACAGCTCGGGGACACCCGCGAACATCATGCTAACGAGGTGCCGGAACAGCCCCACCGGGAAGCAGAAGGTGTTGACCTCGATGAACCGCTGGTAGTCGTCCGCAGCGAGGTGGTGGATGCCCTGTGTGGAAGAGTGGACGGCGAGCATCACGTTCAGGCGTTGCGCCTCCTCGTATAGCGGGAAGTAATCTTTCCGTCCAAGGGGCGGATGGGCGCCGATGGCCGACAGCATCGCACCGACGTGGCCCCGTTCCGTGACGGCGCGCCGCAGCTCCTTCACGGCCTCGCCCACGTCCTGCAAGGGCAGGAGCGCAACGCTCTTGAGCCGTGGGCTGACGTTGGTGAACTCCTCATAGAGGAAGTCGTTGTAGGCCCGGCAGACTGCGACGGCGACATCCGGCTCCCAGATGAGGGCGGCGGTGAACCCGATGGACGTCGGATAGAGGATGGCGGTCTCCATGCCGCCCTCATCCATCGCGTCGAGCCAGGTCTTGGCGTCCTTGGCGACGGAGCCGAGGCGGCCGCGCATGTTGATGTCCCAGTAGCTATGCCCGGCGCGTATCTGTCCTCCGCGCGACCGGTAGGGCTCCTCCATATAGGCGCGGACCTGCTCCTCGGTCTCGGTGACGTGTCCGTCGCCGTCGATGATGCCGTAGGGAACTTGCATGGGCTTCTCCTAAGAGGCCGTATCGTCGCCGTAGGGGGGGCGCATCGTGCGCCACGGCGTCGCTTGCTCGTAGGCGTGCGCGATGCGGAAGACTGACATCTCGTCGTAGAGCTTGGCCATGACGTGCAGGCCGATGGGCAGGCCTTCCTCCGAGAACCCCATCGGCACGGACATCGCGGGCGCCCCCGAGTAGTTCGCCGGCGTGTGGAACCCGTAGCGCCGCATCTGTTCGACCGCCTCCTCCTTGGACCGCGGGTCGCTCTTCGTGTCGGCGATGCGCGGCGGGAAGCCCGGGTATGCGGGCGACAGCAGCACGTCGTGCCGGTCGAGCGCCTCGAGCGTCCGAGCCCTGAGCAGCGATCGCAGCTGCAGGGCGCGGTGGTAGCTCGCCGCGGGGACCAGCGCCGGTAGGATGGTGTTGCGCCGCACTCCTGCGTCGTAGTCCTCCGGCGTCTCGTTCAGGTGCTTCCAGTGGAGCGCCGCGCGGGGCGAGTGAAGCGCGTTGTTGATGAGTCCGCTCAGCGTGATGAGCGGCAGCGAGACCTCGCTCACCACCGCCCCCAGCGATTCCAGAACGGCTGCGGCGTCCAGCGCCAGCTTCCTGATCTGCGGATCGAGGTGCGGCGCGTCGATTGCCTCCTTGACGACTCCCACGCGCATCCCCTTCACGTCCCCGTCGAGGGCCGCGGTGTAGTCCGGGACCGGCAGGTTCGCCGTCATTGGGTCGCGCGGGTCGTGACCAGCAATGGCGTTCATCAGCAGAGCGCAATCGGCGACAGTGCGCGCGAGCGGCCCAGCCGTGTCCTGGTTCCAGCTGCTCGCGAACATGCCGTAGACGCTGACGCGCCCGAGGGATGGACGCAGCCCGACGACGCCGTTGCACGACGCGGGACGTCGGATCGAGCCGCCCGTGTCCTCCCCTATCGACCCCGCGCACAGCCCCGCCGCCGTCGCGCTCCCTGAGCCCGTGCTCGACCCTCCGGCGTCGCGATCCAGGTCCCACGGGTTACGCGGCTGACCATAGGGAAACTCCCAGGTCAGCGGCGACGCCCACTCGGTCATGTTGAGCTTGCCCAGCATCACCGCCCCGGCCTCGTGCAGACGCTCGATCACCGCCGCGTCGTGTTCGGGCACGAACTCCGAGAGAATCTTCGACCCGCAGGTGGTCAACACTCCCTTTGTGAAGAACTCGTCCTTGTGCGCGAGCGGGATGCCGGCGAGCGGTCCCCTGCCCTCCCCGCGCGCGAGCGCCTCGTCCGCCAGCCGCGCCTGCTCGCGGGCCAGGTCGGCCGTGACCGTGATGTACGAGTGCAGCTCGCCGTCCAAACGCCCGACCCGTTCGAGGTACGCCTCCGTCAGCTCGGCGGACGAGACTTGCCGCGTCCGCAGCAGCTGCGACAGCTCCCCTATCGACTTGTACGCGAGCGGCGCGTCCGTTGCCGGGACAGCCTCGGCAGTCCCACCGCCGTGGCCTTCCACGGAGGTTGGGTACTGCAACGACGGCAGCGGCGCGACCCCGTGCAGGTCGTGCTCGTCCAGCGTCTTCAGGCCCTCCTGCAGCGCGTTGAAATGGAGCGTCAGCGGCTCCACGTCCTCATCGAGCAGCCGCAGCCCCGCGACGCGCGCCAGTCCTCGCAGCTCGTCCGGCGTTACGTCCGCCATGCGTCAACTCCTTCCCGCTCACCACACCTCGCGACCGCCGTTCACCAGGACCATCTGCCCGGAGATGAACCGCGCGTCGTCCGTGAAGAGAAACGCCATCACTCCCGCCAGGTCGTCCGGCACGCCCCGGCGCAGCAGCGACGCTTCCGACTCGTAGTACGCCTCCTCGGCCGACAGCGGGTCCTCGGTGTCCGAGGTCGTCATGCCCGGCGCGACGGTGACCACGTTGATGTTGTACTGCCCCAGCTCCCGCGCGACGGCCCGCGTGATGCCCGTGATGGCGGCCTTCGACGCCACGTACTGCGCGTTCGTGGCGTCGGCGGACCGGCTTATCCGCAGCGTGCTGCCGGAGCTCACGTTCACGATGGTCCCGGACCGCTGCTCCCGCATGTACGGGTAGACCGCCCGGATGCCGAGGAACGTCCCCCGCGTGTTGACCGCGAACACCCGGTCCCACATGCCCATGTCCAAGTCCATTATCGACTTGGTCTCCAAGCCCTGGCGCGTTGTGATGCCCGCGTTGTTCAGCAGACCATCGATCCGGCCGAACCGCTCGTGGGTCTGCCTCGCCATCGCCAGCGTGTCGTCCTCCGAGCTCACGTCAACCCGCAGCGTCAGCACCTCCGCGCCCTCCGCTTTGCAGAGCGCCTCGGTCTTCGAGAGGTCCGCGATATCGGCGATGGCGACCTTGGCCCCCTCCTTCGCCAGCCGCGCCGCGTAGCTCCTGCCGAGCCCCATCGCGGCCCCCGTGACAATGATCGCCCGATCTTGCAACAGCATTGCCCACTCCTCCCGCGCCCCTGCACGGGCGCCGCGCCAATCCTACACTGCCCGACCTTAGGAGGGGTCGCCCTCCCGGTCTGCCTGTCAGTCCGCGCTGGCAGGTTCGATTCTGAGGACCCGGGCGCTCCTGCGTTGAGAGTGAGGCTGCGGGTCCCGGCGAGATTACCGCCCCGGATGTAGAATCCCGCTCATGATTATCGACGTCCACGGCCACTACACGACTGCCCCACCCCAGCTCCGCGAGTGGCGCGCCCGCCAAATCGAGAGCGTCGGCCGGCCGTTCACCGAGCCGCTGTCCATCAGTGACGACGAGATACGTGAGACTATCGAGAAGGGACAACTCAAGCTGCAGCTCGACCGCGGGACTGATCTGGCGCTCTTCTCGCCAACGGCAGGCGGGATGAGCCATCACTACGGCGACTTACGAACGAGCATGGAGTGGACGCGCGCCGTCAACGACCTCGTCCACCGCGTCTGCGTCATGTTTCCTGACAACTTCATCGGCGTATGCCAGCTTCCTCAATCGCCGGGAGTGTCGCCGTCCGAGTGCATCGCCGAGCTCGACCGATGCGTCAATGAGCTGGGCTTCGTCGGCTGCAACCTCAATCCCGATCCGAGCGACGGCTACTGGACAGGTCCGCCGCTCACCGACCGCTGGTGGTACGGGCTCTACGAGCACATGGTCGACCTGGAAGCGCCCGCCATGATTCACGTGAGCATGTCCTGCAACCCGAACTTCCACGGGACAGGCGCCCACTACCTGAACGGCGACACCACAGCCTTCATGCAATTTCTCACGTCGGACCTATTCAGGGACTTCCCGACCCTCAAGTTCGTGCTGCCACACGGCGGCGGGGCCGTTCCATTCCACTGGGGCCGGTACCGGGGCATCGCCCAGGACATGGGCCGTCCACCCCTCGACGAGCTGCTGCTTGGCAACCTCTACTTCGATACCTGCGTCTATCACCAGGAAGGGATAGACTTCCTCGTCCGAGTCATGGGCGCGTCCAACGTGATCTTCGCATCTGAGATGATCGGCGCGGTGCGCGGCGTCGATGCTCGGACAGGCCGCTACTTCGACGACACCAAGCCCTATGTCGACGCGGTCCCCGGCATCACTGACGCCGACAAGCGCCGGATATTCCAAGAGAACGCGCTGGAGGCCTACCCGCGTCTGCGTCCGCTCCTGGGCGGAAAACTCGGCTAGGAAATCAAGCCGCCTCTTCCGCCTACGAGGGAGAACTAGGGAGAGGCCTGTCGGATGGGCGGAACAGCGCCGCTAGTGTAGCGAGGGCCATCAGGCCGCCGAAGACGAGGAAGCCTGTTCTCGCGGCGGAAACCACCGTCTCCGCGCTTGCCCCGTCTAGTCCCGGCGCGCCCAAGCCCGAGGTGAACAGCGCCTCGGAGGCGGCGACGCCGATGATGATTCCGATGTAGCGAAAGGTCGGAATCAGGGCGGAGACCGTGCCGACGCGGTCCCGCGGGGCCGCGCCCATAATCACGCTCTGGTTCGGCGTCTGGAAGAACGAGCCGCCGACGCCGCCCACGGCCAGCATAGCCACGATGATTGGGATCGGCGTGCGCGGTTCCAGGCCCGCGAACAGGAAGAGTGCCGCCGCCGTCAATCCCAGTCCGAGCGTGGTCGGAAACTTGGGGCCGATGCGGTCGGACAAGCGCCCTGTGAACGGCGGGAGGAAGATGAACATGATGGGGTTGGCCAGCATGATGAGACCGGCCGTTACCGGCGGCAGCCCTCGTGCGACGAGCAGGTAGAACGGCATCAGGAACGTCACGGCCATCATCGAAACGCCGGTCGTCAGCATCAGTCCGCTGGAGAAGGAGAGTGCCGGGTCGCGGAACATCCGCAGATCGACGACCGGACTCGCGGTCCGTAGCGAGCGTAGCGCGAAGGCCGTGATCGCCGCCGCGCTCAGCGGCAGCAGGAGGACGACCAGAGGAGACGTCCACCCAAGGGCCGAACCTCGGTTCAACCCGAGGGCCATCAGGACCAGCGCCGCGAACAACAGCGCCGTGCCGGTGAAATCGGTCCGCCTATCGGCGGTCGCTCGTGCGTTGTGAAGAAAGCCAACGGCAAGAACGAACCCGGCGAACGCGAGGGGAGCCCGCACCCAGAAGATGGAGCGCCACCCCAGCGTTTCGAGAAGCAGTCCGCCGAGCGCCGGGCCCGCCATCAGCCCGAAACCGGCCACCGAAGCCATCAGGCCAAGCGCCTTGCCGCGCTCGTTGGAGGGGAAGGCGTTCGACACCAAACCCAGGGAGAGCGAGACCATCATCGCCGCGCCGACGCCCTGCACCGCTCGGAGCGCAATCAAGGCTAGGATACCGGGCGCCGCGGCGGCGCTCGCGAGGCTGACGGTATAGATCAGCGCTCCGCTTGCGAAAACAGTCTTGTTGCCGAGCTGGTCCCCCAGGCGGCCCATCGGCAGCGCCAGGCCCAGTACGACCAACTGATAGGAGAGGGCGATCCAGACGACCGTGGACGTAGACGCGCCGAACTCCTCGGTGAAGGAGGGCAGCGCAATGGCGACTATCGAAAAGTCGGATGTGCCAAGGAGGGTGCTCGTCGCCGAGGCGGCGAGCACCGCCCACTTCGAGCCAACGGTTATTCGTCTAGCGTCGGCTGCTATCGCCTACTCGCTCGGCGTCGGGAACATCTGGACCGGCGTCTGCCGGGGTCCGAGACTCTCGTAGTACTCGTTCGTAGCGAGGACGAAGCGCCCCTGGTTAAACCCGCCCGACTTCTCGCTGCGAATGATGATGGCCACCGTACGCTCGCCCACCGTATTCTCCACGTGGATCTCGTACGGCTTCACCAGGTCGATCTCGCCTGGCCCAACGAGTTGCTCCGAAGTCAGCTTGATCTCCGCGTAGTTAGGCTTGGAGCCGTCGTCGGTCCGCTCGTACCGCGAGATGCTCTCGCGGCCGTCCAGCACGCCGTAGAGCGTGTAGATATGGGCGTGGTGATGGACGCGCTCTGCGCGTCGTCCCTGGCGGGCCTCTCCCTTCGTCAGGCCGTTCACCGCAAAGCCGAAGTCCGGGTCCTCGTAGAAGATCAGGTTCTCCGCCCTGCCGTCCTTCGGAACGCAGTCCGGCCAAGAAGCGGAGGCTTCGAGCACCGCGGGGTCGGCCAGCAGCTCGGCCAGGACCGGCGCGAGGGAGGTCCAGCGCTTCTCCATGTCCTGTTCTTTAGCGAAGAGCTCGCGGGTCTGGGCGACGAATCGGTCGAGCGCGTTCTGAGTCCTTGTCTCTACGACCATGCCATCCTCCTTAGGAGTCCTGCTGCTAGGGGAGTGTGCGCCGAAAGGGCGCGCGGGTCAAGCGTGCAGCCCCGCCGTCCCCGGCGTATGGTTGCGGCGACGGCGCGGCCTAACCCCACACCAGCCTGCCGCACATCGAGGAGGACCAACCCCATGGACTTCTACCTGACCGACCGAGTGGCGATCGTGACCGGCGGAGCGCAGGGTTTGGGCCGCGCTTGCTGCCTGGAGCTGGCGAAGCACGGCGCGGACATCGTCGTCGTCGCCCGCGAGCCGGAGGAGGTCACATTTGGCCGAAGCCGCCCCCATGCGCCCGTTGATGACGTCGTCGCCGAGGTGCAGGCGCTCGGGCGGAGGGCAGTCGGCGTCACCGCCGACCTCCGCGAGAAGGACGATGTCGACGCGATGGTCGAGAAGACGCTGGTGGAGTTCGGCAAGGTGGACGTCCTCGTCAACGTAGTCGGGGGGAGCTGGGGCGAGACGTTCAAGGCCGGCCCGCTCATTGAGCTGACCGAGCACGACCTCCTGGAGGCGTACCGGGTGAACGTCGTGACGATGTTCCAGTGCAGCGTGGCCGTGGCCCCGATCATGAAGAGCCAAGGCAAGGGTTCGATCATCAACATCGCGTCCATCGCGGGGCGCTCGCCGAGCCCCGACTCGCCGGCCTACGGAGCGGCCAAAGCGGGCGTCATCAACATGACATTGTCGATGGCGGCGGCCTGGGGGCCGGACATACGAGTGAACGTCATCGCGGTGGGCGGCATCGAGACGCCGCACCGTCCCCGATGGAGCGAGTCGTCCGCAGCGGCTTACGGCCCCGGCGGCACATCGGCGATGGGCCGCCAGGGCAAGCCGGAGGAGCACGCCGGGACCGTGGTGTGGCTCGCGTCGGACTATGCCGGTTACATCACCGGCGAGGTGATCGACGCCAACGGCGGGGCACGGCGCTAGAAGCCGTACACCGCCCGCGCGTTCGAGTCCAGAATCTTGTCGACGACTCTGGGCTCGACCGAGCCTTGCTCCCTGAAGATGCGCAGCGCCTCGATCTCCGAGGACTGGTCGGTGTGACCGTAGTCAGTGCCGATCAGCAGGTTGTCCTCGCCCGCGTACTTCACCAGGTAGCCGATGTCGTCGTCCGTCTGGCAGGTGACCCACACGCGGTTCTCGGCGAGCAGGTCCTCGGGCGCGGCGTGGCCCTTGCGTCCAGGGAAGCGCCTGCCGAGGTCGTTGACAACGTAAGGCACCCATTGGCCCGCCGCCTCGACGAAGGCGATGCGCAGGTCGGGGAACAGCTGGGGCACGCCGGCGAGTATCCATGAGTGGCAGGCCGCCACGGAGAACAACCGCATGGACGAGAACGGGGAGCCGCCGGGGCCCGTGTTCATAAGCGACTCAATGGCGGGGTTGCCGTTGCCGATGTGGACAGTCACAGCGAGGTCGAGCTTGCTCATCTCCTCGTAGAGGGGGAAGAAGTATGGGTTCTGGAGAACGCCCTCCTCCTCCACGCCACGCATGAACACGCCGTTGGCCCCATGCTCGGCGGCCCAGTGCATCTCCTTGATGGCCTCGTCCATCACCGATAGGGGCAGGACAGCGGCCCAGCGAAGGCGCCCCTCGGACTGCGTCCAGATGTCGGCGAGCCAGCGGTTGTAGCCGCGGCAGAGGGCGACGCGAGTCTCGTCCTTCTGGGCGAGCTTGCGGAGGAAGATGGTGGGGTAGAGCATCTGGTAGTCGATGCCGAGCTCGTCCATGTGGCGGAGCCGGGCGCCGACGTCCTCCATGTGCTTGGAGGCGTCGGTCGTCTCGATCTTGCGACCGGAGTTCTTGGCGGAGGCGATCATGTCCGGCGCCACTCTGTTGGGGTCCCACTCCTCGCGTTTGCCGATAGGCTGGCGGGCCGTGCCGCACAGCTTGCCGTCGATCTCCCAGTAGCGGATGTCGTTGCCGGAGTTGTCGGTCTTAGTGACGATGACGGGTCGTAGGTGGATATCGGACTGGGGGATGAAGTCCCAGGTGCGTTCCGTCTCGACTACGTGCGCGTCGGAATCTATGACTGCCATGGCGAGCCTCCTTGCTTTCCGTTGTCGTCCCCTCGGGCTTATGAGCGCACGTTAGCACAAGCGGAGCGGGGCGGGTAGCGGCGCCGCTACCTCCCTCTCTAAGTTCTCCCTCGCAGACGCGGGGAGGGGTTTCAAAAGTGGACCGGTTGTACATTTGCTCACGAGTAAAAACCTGTCCGGTCGTCAATTTGCCCACGAGTAGAAACCCGATCGAAATACACCGGAACGTGAGGGTTTTCGGGGGCGTTTTCATGGCCGCGGCCTGCTCGATGGCTTCAGTACGAACCAAGTCGATCGATGATGTTTTGTAGTTCATGGGGGGAGCCGGTGCGGGGGCCTCCCGGTGGATGGATGCCCAAGAGGCCTCGGGGAAGCCCCGCGCCCCAGGGTCTCTTGGGTAGAACCCATCGTAGGCTGCGGGCAGTGATTGAGATAAGGGGCAAGTGTCGTGGTTGGGGGTGGGGAGCGACCCCCTCTCTAAATCTCCCCCGCAGACGGGAGAGCAACTGTGTTGGAAGTCAAGCCATCTGGGGGTCCCACGGAGTCCCGTGCCGGAGCATGGCGTTGAGGACCGTGAGCAGCTTGCGCATGCACGCGGTGAGCGCGACCTTCGGAGGCTTGCCCGCTTTGACCAGCCGTCCATAGAACTCCTTGATCACCGGGTGAGGGGGGACTCCCGCAGCCGCCGCGTCAGGTCCTCATCGATCTCTTCCAGCTCCTGGTTGAGGAAGGCGATGGTCCGGTCGATGCCGCGCCGCACAACAGGGGCCGCTTGTTTTCGGTGCTGCAGTTCGACCGTCCGCATGCGGACGAGCTGGCGGCGTCGGGTCACGAGGGCTGCGAGCTCCCGCGCCTCTGCGGGAACCGGCGGTTGAGGTTGGAGTCGCTCACCTCGCCGAAGTGGGCAATCACCGCCGCGTCGAGCCGGTCTGTCTTGGCCAGCTTTCCCTGGGACCGTGCGAAGTCGCGCACGTGGCGGGCGTTCACCACGGCGACGGGGAGGCCAGCGACGGCGAGGGCTGCGGCCGGCAACCGCTCGTGCCCGCCGGAGGCTTCCATGACGATGAGCTGGGGCCGCAACGCTTCGAGCTGCCGGACCAACTGCTCGACGCCATCCTCGTCTTGGGCCGCGCGCCATGCGGCGCCGGTCGGCCGGACGGCCACGTCCAGCCAGTCCTTGGAGACATCGATGCCGACGAACACGTGCTGAGGGACAGTAGACACTTCATTCCTCCTGGTTGGCCCGTCCTTGTGCGATGCGGGCTCGCTCTGGCCCGGGCAACTGTTCGGGCTCCTTGATGGGGGCGGCGGGGCGACCTCGCTCTCCCACGGCCTCTTTCAACCGAGAGGACAACGGCCTGCCCTGCCATCTCAACATACAAGAGGACTCTCGCGGGAATGGCGGGGGTGTGTTGTGGTCGGCCTCCCCATAGGAGACCTTTGCATAACTTCCTTGATTGGCCACAATCAGCGGAGGGTGACATTCGGGAGGTTCGTGATGCACCGTTCTACGAGTGAGCAGTCGTTCGTTGCTGTACTTCTCCCCGACCGGATGGGGCGGAATGAGAGGCTGGAGCGGATAGACGCGGCGATTGACTGGCGGCAGCTCGCCAAGGTGGTCGATGGGGTCTACGCGGCGCCCACCGGCCGGCCGAGCTACCCGCCAGTGGTGATGGTCAAGGTGCTGCTGCTCCAGCAGTGGTACGACGCTTCCGACGAAGGGATGGAGGAAGCGCTATGGGACCGGGTCTCGTTCAAGCGGTTCGTCGGTCTCGGCATGGAGGACGAGGTCCCGGACCACTCGACGATCAGCCGGTTCCGGAAGGAAGTGACCGATCGGGGACTCGGCCGCCGCCTGTTCAAGGAGCTGACGCGCCAACTGGACAAGAAGGGGTTGGTGGTGAAGAAGGGGACGCTGCTGGACGCAACGATCGTAGAGGCCCAGGCGCGGCGGCCATCGTCTCGCGAGCAACCGGGAGGGAGGAGCGGGACCGACCCCGACGCGCGGTTCACGCGCAAGAGGGGGAAGTCGCACTACGGCTACAAGGCGCACATCGGGATGGACGCCGGTTCGGGACTGATACGGGAAGCGGTGTTCACGCCGGCGAACGTGAACGACACGGAGGTGGCGGACTCCTTGGTGAGCGGGGATGAGGAGGCGGTGTACGCGGATAAGGCGTATGGGTCGAAGCAGCGGAGCGCGTGGCTCAAGTCCATCAAGATCAAGGACCGGATCATGCGGCGCGCGGACAAGCATCACCCGGTGCTGCCGCCCGTGGAACAGCGCCGGAACGCGCTGATAGCGCGGCTGCGTGCGCCGGTGGAGCAGGTGTTCGGGACGCTGAAGCGGACCTACGGGTATAGGCGCGTGCGGTACGTGGGTTTGGAGCGGAACGCGACGGAGCTGTTCTTCAAGTGCATGGCGTACAACTTGCGGAGGGCCGACCGGCTGCTGCTCGGCGTCGCCTGACGGCCGGGGGCGGCGTGCGCCCGGAGGCGGTGAAGCGTCCCGGAGAGCCCGGAGAGGCCGGGGGAACCGGGGGAGGAGAGAGACGCCGCAGACCCTCAGCAGACCCCTCAGCCTCCGCCAGGAGCCGCATTCCAACCGAACGGAGCTCAATAGCGGTTACGCAAAGGTCTCCATAGGTGAGAGGCAATAGCAGCGGAAAGATTCGATACTCGTGGGCCGTGGACCTTGGTCCCGTGAGAAGCGCTGGCGCCTGGTTCGGGAGCAGAACAGACGCACTAGCCGCGAGGTGATGACTGGCGGAAGTTGTCCTCTCCCCAACAGACGGCAGTCCCATCAGAGCGAATACCGCAGGTGTGGCTGAAGCCGCAACTGATAGCCACGAAGACCTCGTCTTCCGGCGGCGAAGCTTGTCCGAACAGATCAGCTCCCCAGCACACCGCGCTCCCGTCCTGGCGGATAGCGCAGGTATGGCCCCATCCCCCGCTGACGGACTTGAACGCTCCTCTCCTTGGCGGCGATGCCTGTTCATCCTCATCCCGGCCCCAGCACACGGTAGTACCGTCTGTGCGAACGCCGCAGGTATGCCAGCTCCCGCTGTCGAGGGACACGAATGACTGACCCTGAGGAGGTGATGCCTGTCCGAACCGGTTCTGCCCCCAGCACCTAAGCGTACCGTTTTCGCGCAGACCACAGGCATGCGTGCCCCCCGCGCTGATGGAGACGAATCTCTCACTCTGTGGCGGTGATGGAAGGCCTCCTATCTCATTGCCCCAACACGCGACGGTGCCATCAGTACGCAGGCCGCATGTGTAAGCAGAGCCGCTCGTGAGCGCCGTGAACCGCTCGCTCTGAGGCGGCGATGCCTGTCCTTCGTCGTTGCTTCCGCTGCATACGACGCTACCGTCTGAGCGGAGACCACAGGAGTGTCGTTCGCCGCTGGTGATGGATATGAATCGGCCTGTGAACCGCCCGAACCACCAGGGAGGCCCCCAACAGGCGGCTTTGCCGTCGGCATCCAGCGTGCACGTGTGGTAACTACCACTACTGATTGAGACGAGTCCGGTCGGAACCGCGGCGCTCGGCCGGCAAGGCTGACCCCTGAGGGCGGGGATGCCTGTCCGAACCGGTCCTGTCCCCAGCAAACGGTTGTGCCGTCTGACCGCAGAGCGCAGGCGTGCGTGGATGACGAGGCGATAGACGTGAAGACCTCGTCCTCAGGTGGCTCCAACCCATAGAGGTCGTCGGCCCAGCAGGCGGCTGTCCCGTCGGAGCGAAGAGCGCAAATGTGGATAATCAGGGTCATTAGGCCAGTGCTATTCACGGACATCCGGCCACCCTGAACGCCGGTGGTTAGGGCTTGTATCAGTGAGTCGTTGACGAGTCAACCACCTCCTTTGCCCCCAGCAAGGCCCGATGCGGAGAGAGCCTTTGCCGGTAGCTGGGGCCTTCGATGACGATCTGGTAGCTGGCGTTGGCGAGTCGGTCGAGGGCGCTGTTGCCGAGGATGGGATCGTCGAAGAGGCTGAGCCATTCCTCCACGGCCCGGTTGGAGGTGATGACGAAGCTGGAGACGCGGTGTCTGCTGATGATTAGCTCGTAGAGGTCGGCGGACTGTTGGGCGGTGAGCCGGTGGAGGCCGAGGTCGTCGAGGATGAGCAGGTCTGGGGAGAGGAACGAGCGGAATGTGCGTCCCACGGAGTTGTCGACCCTGGCTTGAGTCATGGTCTTGAAGAAGTCGTCAGCATGGATGAAGCGGACGGTGTGTCCGGCGCGGACGGCGGCGTAGCCCAGGGCCTGTGCGAGGAAGCTCTTGCCAACTCCGGCGGGGCCGACGAGCAGGATGTGCTCGTTGCGGGCTAGGAACTGCAGGGAGAAGGCGGCATCAAGGAGCCGGCGGTCCAGGGTGATCGACGCAGTCCAGTCGAAGTCCTCGAGGCGGGAGACCCGCTCGAAGCCAGCGCTGTGCAGTCGGAGCTCGATGCGCCGGTGGTCCCGTCGGCTGATCTCGTCGGCGAGGATGATCTCCAAGAATGAGGCGTAGTCCAACTGGTCCCTTCTGGCCAAGGCGATGCGCTCGGGCAGCGTGGCCGCCATGGGCCCCAGCTGGAGCCGTTTGAGCAGAGGCGTGAGTTCAGTGACACGGGTCATGGCTGATCTCCTGGTGATGACTGGTGGCTGAGGGCAAAGACTGAGCCGGGCCGGGTGAAGCGACCCGCAGGCAATGGCGGGGGATGCTCCTGCACCTCGCTCTGCTCCAAGGCTTCCACCAGGATGCGCTCCACGCGACGCACGTCGATGAGGTCTACGGTCAGGGCCTTGCGGCATGCGGCGTCGAGGCGTTCCGGGGTGTAACGCTGGCCGAGGCGTATGAGCTTGTGGCCTTGCCGCACCTTGGCCCAAGGCAGAGGGCCGTCGAAGAGACGCTCGACGAAGTCAGCCACCGCGGGACCCTGCTCTGCTGCGCTGCGCTTGATGCTCTCAGGCGCCCGCAGGGTGTAGGCGGTCAGCTCCGCCGGATAGTCCTCTGAGTCGGTGGAGCGGCCACCGCGAGGCTGACGGGGGTGGAGCTTGATCAGCCTGCCCCGGTGGTAGATGCGCACCAGTTTGCTGCCCAGCCCGATCTCCACCTGCTGGCCCGGCGGACAAAGGGCAGCCGGGACTGAGTAAAGGGCATATTGGCAAGCCACGTGGTGATCGGAATGCACCTTGGCCGTGCGCCAGTGAGTGACCTCGTAGGGCTCGCCATCCCAGGGAGCGAGGGCGTGCCGCTCCTCATCCTGGAAGACGACCAGGGGCTGCTGCCGGGTGGCGCCATGCACGCGATGTCCAGCAACATCACGACACCAACGTGCCGCTTCCTCCCTCAGGTGGGAGAAGCTGCTGAAGCTGCCGCCCTTGAAGAAGCGCTCCCGCACGTATTGGACGCTTCGCTCCACCTTGGGCTTGTCCTTGGGGTGACGCACGCGGGCCGGATCGGCGATGAAGCCGCGGTGCTGTGAATACTCCAAGAAACCCCGGGTGAGCCGGGGATGCAGAGCGTCAGCGCCCGCGACCGCGGCGGGGAAGTTGTCGATGACGAGATAGTTGGGAATACCGCCGAAGAAAGCCCAGGCCGCCTCCAGTCCGTCGACGACGTCTTCCAGCTTCTGGTTGAAGGTGGGCCACACGAAACAGTGCCGGGAATAGGCCAGCACCACGATCAGCGCCCACACCGTGCGGTGGCGGCCGGTCTCTGGGTCCGGCGCCAATCCCAAGCGTCCAAAGTCCAGTTCCGCCACCTCACCCGGTGCACTCTCTGCCATCCGAACGGTCCTGGGATTGCGCCGACGCCAGTTGCGATGCGCCACGAAGCGATGGAGCGAAGCATAGGACACCCGACAATCCCGCTCCGCCAGCAACTCCAGGATGCGCGTCACCTGCAGCCGGTCGACGGTGAGCCACTGATAGATCTGGTCTGCCCAGGGAACCAGCTTGTCCTCGGCTGGCGTGGCCACCGCCCGCGGACCGGAACGACCGATCGCCGCCAGCCGATTCAGTTGCAGGTCGGTGGGCGCCGGTCCCTCGTGAGACACACCCAGCCCCTCCGCCGCGGCGATGTATCGTCCAACGGTCTCCCGAGACAGCCCGGTCCCCAATGCTATGTGCCGCTGGCTGCTCCCCGCCTGCCAGCGGCGGATGACTTCAGATATCTCCACTCTCAGCACCTCTTTATAGGCCATCTGCTGCACCTCGTCATGAAGTGCGGCTATGGTCTCCGATTCGGCGCGCAGGGTGACCGGATGATCCTGAATAGCTGGCCTAATGACCTTGAATTTCTCTCAACTTCCTGGCCTCAAGATCATGACTATTCACACGCAAACGGGGCTTCCCGAGCTGAGAGAGGCGAACTGCTCGGTTGATGGTGGTGACAGGGGCACCTGGTCGTCGCTCCCAATCTCACTGCAATGGCGATCGCCGCCCGGAAGGGTCGTGCATACCCTGAATCCCCCACTGCCCCAGCAGACGACTGTCCCGTCCTCGCGCAGTCCGCAAGAGTGCCGCTCGCCTGCACTGATCGCAACGAAACGCTCATCTTGCGGCGCCGCTGCCTCTCCGTAGGTGTTCTCGCCACCCCAGCATACGGGGGCACCGTCCTGGCGCAGGGCGCACGTATGGGTGACTCCACCGCTGATGGCCTTGAATCGTTCACCCGGAGGAGGCGACGATTTCCCACCCTGGTTGCTTCCCCAGCACACAGCCGTGCCATTCGCACGCAATCCACAGGTGTGAACCCATCCGTTGCTGATGGAAACGAGCCTTTCGCCCGCTGGCGGAGTGATGTCGTAATAGCCTGCTACCACCCCGACTGAGCGGGTGACGAACGTATCAAGGTCCCTGTCGGGAGGTAGGCTTGAGGTGTCCTCCAGGTCGTTCAATGTGCAATAGCTGTCGCTGATGGCCTTTACGGCGCAGGTATGCTCTCCCTCATCTTTGAAGTCCCAGCATACAGGCGCGCCATCTTCCTGAAGTGTGCATACGTGCTCGACGCTGGCGCTGATCGAGGCGAATTTGCCATCAGGCGTCTCGGATCCTGCTCCTTCGACGTTCCTTCTCCCCCAGCAGAGCGGAGTGCCATCCGTGAGCAGACCGCACGTCCGGTTTCCGGCGGCGCTGATGGACTTGAACCGGTAGGGCGGCGGCGGTGTTTGCTGTGCGGTGAGTGTGAGCGTGAAATCGTCCGGTAAGGCACGCTCTCTCGTGAGAGCTTGGATCACGTATTTGCCTGGCGGGAGGGCCACCTGAGCCCAGCTCAGGCGGCCCTCCCCATCCGGCACGCCGTACCCACCCTCGAGATACCCCGTGGCATCCATTGCCACCACGGAACTTCCCGCTCCATCGTTCCTGAGCAGGTTGAGGGCGATGTCGTCGAAAGATGCCAGTTCCAGGCGTACGAACGACCAGCCTTCCAGGGAGAATCGATAAGAGCGCGTATAGCCTTCAGCAGCCGGATCGAGCCCGCATTCCCTGAGCCACTCTCCGGAGCGCCGAGTGTAACCGGTGACGAGGCCAAGAGACTCAACGGTGCAGTCCTGGACGAGGTCCGAACCTCGCCGTACCGCATCGGGGAACGTGAAGTCGATGCCGTATCGACCCTCTACCGCTTCGACTTGATAGGTTCGGCAGACGGCGTCAGACAGGTTCCAGTTCAACCGGTAGTCAGACAAGTTACCGCTTTCCTGGTCGATAAGCAGGACGACATCCACACTGCGGGCTGACGCATCGTTGACCGTATCGGTCATGTCCAGCGTGAACCGGAGCACAGCCTGCCCGTCTGCATCCGTTGACACTTTGGCATCCGCCCAGTCTGCGTAGTAGAGGATGCTCTCCAGCAGGTGGTGTGGGTCGGACAGGTCTCCGCGCCACCCGGCTATGCCGGAAGCGTGCTCACCGAGGTTGACCCTAGACCAACCGGACTGTGACTGGCGCCAGTACTCAGGTGCGGAATATCCCGGTTGCAGCGCGTAGACCGCGCTTGAGCCGTCGTCGATACGCACCCAGCCGAAGT
The DNA here is from genome assembly GCA_965219425.1 of Dehalococcoidia bacterium. Taxonomy (GTDB): domain Bacteria; phylum Chloroflexota; class Dehalococcoidia; order Lucifugimonadales; family Australimonadaceae; genus S5-327. The sequence goes on along the minus strand of OZ244741.1, from coordinate 744,692 downwards.
ACGGGTGAGCGGCTGTCAGGTTCCCCACTGCATAGTCTGCCCAGCCGAACTCTTCCGAGCAGTCGGGCGAGGAAGACCGGACCCTGAAACTTGCGGAAGTCGCCTCCCTGAGTTGCCGGTAGGCATCGGATACGAGAGTCCAGACTGCCAATGGAGTGTCCGACTGCTGAGGGTCGAGCAGTTCATCGTTGAATACGATCAGACGCTCGATATCGGTCCAACTCATCCCCGGCTCGATGAGCTCGTGCCCATGCAGCCGCAGCAACGCCTCGTCCATGGGGCTCAGCTCTGCCCGGTGGTGCACCGCTGCGTTCATCACGCTGAGCAGTTCTGTCCGGTGCTGCATCAAGCTGAAGGCATGCACCGCCTCATGGATCATTGCGCCGCGGAAGGATGTCCTGTGCGGTTCTCCAAAGTCGCTGAGCTCGTATCCCTGGGAGCGCCAGCGATTGAGCACCAGAATCTCGCTCGTGTTGGCGCAACCGAGAACCTCGAGCCTGCGGCAGAAGATGCCCTGAGACTCCGCCTCAGGGATGGTCAGACCTACGTACGCGGCGGCATCAGCATCGACCCCTGCATCGACCCATTCGAAGCGGAGGTTCAGTACGGGGGAAAGTTCGCTGATGACATCCTTGAACCCCGCAACGAAGCTCTCCGGCCCGGTGGCCGATATGCGTATGGGCGAATGCTGGTTCCACTTAAGGACGGTCTGCTCTGGCCACGCTCCACAGCCGGTGCCTTCGTCTGCCTCCCGGATCGTGTCGACATTCGAGGTGTCGCTGAAACACTCCCACACATCACGGTCGACGCCCAAAATGCGTTCAGAGACACTGACATCCAATGTCTCTGTCTGGTCACTGCCGTATGCGAATCTGATCCGGGTCTCGCCTGCAGGAACGCGGAGGGTGAGCGTCTCGCTCACGGGCCCGTATCCTCCGGGGAGCAACAGGCTAAGCACGTCGGCGCAGCCTTCCAAGGCAGTGCCCTGTTGCGTGCAAGTCACGGCTACCTGAGCGGGCACGTCCAATTGCAAGTCGCCTTGGTTATGCACCGTCGCAGTCAGTTCGACGTTGGCGCTGCCGTCGGACCAGTACCCGATCACCTGTGCCCTAGCGTCCAGCACGAGATCGGTTGTCGGCGCTGGCGTGGGGGTGCTGACCGGAGTTAGCGTGGGAGTAGCGGTCGGCGTGGCCGTTGGTTTGGCAGCAGGCGCTGGCGTCGGGGTAGCGGCCTCAAGCGATGGCTGGATGGCAGGTTCTATCGCCAGTGGGGAGGTCGGTGTTGGGGTCGGGAAGGGAGTGTTCGTTGCGGCCGGAGTTGGAACGTCGGTTACTGGAACGGTTTGCGGCTCGCCGTTGCATGCCACCAGCAGGGCGGCGGCCACTACGCCCAACAGACTTACCTTTGCGAATTGACTGCGCGCACAAACACCCAAGAATACTCCGTATCCCGTTGCAGCTCAAATCGCGCAACGTTCGAATCGTTGCCGGCAATTCGGTATCGCCCCCGTGGTCTTTCATGGCGCGCTTGAGAGCCCCTCCCCCGCCCTCCGTCGCAGGCGGGGGGGGGGGAGGCGGGATGGCGGAGGGGCGAGCCCCTCTCTAACTCTCCCCCGCAGACGGGAGAGAGGACTCTCGCGGGAATGACGGAGGGGCGACTTAGGCGGAGGCGCCGAAGAACTTACCCTCGATCTCAACGGGGTCGATATGGAAGTTGTCCGTCGAGTCGGCCGGGATCGCGCTGCCGTCCGGCTTCACGCGGGTCACGCCGCTCGCGTGCATCTGGGCGCCCATCCGCAGGAGGAAGAGGTTGCGGCCGCCGGTGTTGAGGTAGCGGTAGTACGCGCCCTTGGGGATCATGATGCCCTCGTACTGGCCGAGGGTGGTCCCTGCGCCGGTCTCGTCGAAGAAGGTGACCTCGCCCTCGAGCACGACGAACGCGTGGTCCTCATCGGTGTGCGCGTGGACGGCGTTCTCGCCGCCCTCCGCGTTGACCTTGAGGCTCAGCCACAGCAGGTCGGTGCGCGCTAAGTCAATGTTGGTTCTGCCAGCGGAGAGATAGGGGCCTCTGATCGAAAACGTCGAAGTCTTGGGGGTCGTCTGCGTTTCGGTCGTCATTGGGAGCCTCCTCGTTTCGTATGGGGTATCTTACTCCGTTCGGGCAAGGGTTTTCTCCTTCGCGCTGCCCTTCACCGTCGGCGGGGTAGGGAGTTGGTTCCTGGGCCTATGAGGCCTTGATTATGTCCGAGACCCGCTCTCCGATCATGATGGACGTTACGTTCGTGTTCGCGTGGGTGATGGTCGGCATGATGGAGGCGTCGGCGACGTAGAGGTTGTCGATGCCGCGCACCCGCAGGTCGCTGTCGACGACGGCCATGGGGTCCGAGGCGGGGCCCATCATGCACGTGCCAACGCCGTGGTGGTAGCTGCCGTGGGCGCTCCGGGCGAACTCGCCCCAGTCCTCGTCGAGGGTGGGGGTAAGCAGGGGGCCGTAGTAGGCCTCCATCGACTCGTCGCTGATGAGCTCGTGAATGAACGCCATAGCCGTGGTCATCGCCCGGAGGTCGTCCGGGTGCTTCAGCATGGCGTCCTCGACCTCGGGCAGCTCGTTCGGGTCGGCGTTCGTGAATCGGATGCGGCCGCGCGCCCGCTGCTCGATGAGGTTGGCGGAGACCGGCATGAGGCGCTTAATGCCTTCCACCACCGTCGCCGGGCGCTGGAAGATGTGGAAGTTGCCGCAAGGCAGGCCTGGGTCGCTCTTGTACATCAGCCGGTAGCGCGGGATCACCCAGTCCGGGTCGAAGTCGGAGCGTCCTTCGTAGGTCATGGTCATGGTGGCGTGGTCCTGGTAGTTCTCGCCGACGCCTTCCAGCACGTGAACGGCGCGTATGCCCAACCGCCGCAACTCCTCCTCGCGGCCCACGCCGGAGAGGGTGAGCACCTGGGGGCTGTGGTAGACGCCCGCGCTCAGGACGACACGGTCGGCCGCGACGGACACGATCTCGCCGCTCTGCTCGTATAGGACCTCTCGGACGCGCCCTCCCTCGATTCGGAGTGAGCGCACCGGCGCGTCGGCGACGATCTCCAGGTTTGGCCGTCGCCGCGCCGGGTCGAGGTAGGCGACGACCGTGGACTGGCGGACGCCGCTTTTTATGTTGTAAGCGGAGCCGCACACGCCGAAGGGGTCCGGCACGTTGAGGTCGGGGCAGATGGGCATGCCCATGCTCACGGCGCGGTCGATGAACGCCCGTACGGGCTCAGAGGCTTCGGCATTCATGCCGGAGAGGTCGAGCCGGAAGGACCGCTGGGCGTACAGCGGGCCATCGTTGCCGTGGATGTCCTGGTCGCCGAAGTCGGCGTCCGTTTCGAGCCGCTTGAGGATGGGCAGGCAGTCGTCGTAAGACCAGCCGGGGTTGCCGAGGGCCGCCCAGGTGTCGAGGTCGTGCTTGGTGGGGCGGACGACGGCCATCGCGTTCACTGACGACCCGCCGCCCATCACACGGCCGCTCACGTTATAGAACGCGCCATCGCCTCCCGCGCGCTCGGTCTCGTACAACATGACATAGGGAGATTCAAGCACGACGCGGGCGGCCTGCGAACCGTCCGCGATGTCGGGAGGCTGAGGTTGGGGATCCGGACCCGCCTCTAGGAGCAAGACGCGGCGGTCGGGGTCTTCGCTCAGACGCGCCGCGGCGGCACATCCGGCGGACCCGCCGCCGATAACGATTACGTCGTATGTGGACTTCTGCGTCATGGCGGAGTCCCACTCTCCTAGGCGGGGGCGGTCTCGACCCGCTCCCGCAGCCGGTTGAAGAACTCCTCGATGACTTGGGCTCCGGTCGCGCGGATGACCATGTCGCCGATGATTCCCAGCCGTCCCTTGATTCTCACTTCGGAACTGTAGTCGAGCTGCGTGCGGTCTTCGCCTAGTGCGGCCAGCGCCATCGTGATGTCAGCGGTCATAGTGCTGTTGGTAAGCGAGTCGACGCCTTCCACTTCGGCGCGAAGACGCACGGGGGCTTCGGCGTCGACTATCTGGGCGCGGAAGGTGAAATCGCCGGACACCGGCCCCACTTTCGCCTTCATGCCGCCCTCGAACGTTCGATCGTCAATCATCACGACGTTATTGATGCCCGGGAAGCAGGCGACGAACTGTTCCATGTCGAGCACCGTGTCCCAGACCGTCGTCGGCAGGGTCCTGAACTCGATCTTTCCCTGGTATTTCACTGAACGTCCTTTCCTGCGCCCCTCTGCCGTCTATGGGCGAAAAGATTGAGGAATGCTCTTTTCAAAGAGCGGGGAGGAGGTAAGCAACCTCTCCCCGCCCGGCTCACGCTGCGCGTAAGCCCCTTCGCTCTCGAGCCTACCCTCTCCCAGGAGAGGGGATTGTTCCTACGTCTTGCGCTCGTCGGTGACGCCGGCGACGCCGGTGCAGTAGGGGATGAACGCCTTCATGTTGCACTGGGCGCCGCTCTTGGCGAGCTCGGCCTCGAAGATTTCGTGGATCTCGCGGTCCTCGTCTTCATACTCGACCTGGATGCCGCCTTCCTTGATGCTGACGTCGCCGCCCACGACTGTGTTTGGGGCGTAGAAGCCGCCCCTGCCGTCGCGGAGGGCCATGTAGCGGGCGCGCTTCGTGCCGGAGTTGAAGTGCTGGTGGTAGGTGCCTTCACCGGGGATGATGACGATGGTGCCGAGCTGCCAGTCGCACTTGATCATGTCGGAGCGGTCGGGCTTGGTCCAGAGGAGGGAGAAGCCGGAGTCGCCGCTGAGGAGGAAGAGGTGGGCGCCGGGACCGTGGCGGTGGGCCTTCTTGTAGGTGCCGATGGGGAACTCGGAGATGTGGTTCCCCATGTCGTTCTTGCCCATCTGAAGCATGGCGTTGATGCCGCCCGCGCCCCGCTCCTTCCAGCCGTAGAGCGCCATGTCGGGCGCGTTGGGGATGAAGTTGGTCTCCCAGATGCGCTTGTTGTAGAGCGTGCCGTTGCCGGAGAAATACGACTCGTCGTCCGTGTAGCGGGAGTGGAACATGAAGTCGTTGTTGAACATGAAGTCCGTGTCGCGGAAGAGGCGCATCATCGGCGGGGCGTTGGTGGTGGCGGTGTAACGGACCTTTTCGTCGCCGGAGCCGTTGAAGTGCTGGTACCAGGCGTTGAGGGGGATGGTGAAGAGGGAGCCGGCCTTCCACTCGAAGGTCTGCTTGCTGCTCTCGTCCAGCCAGACGGTGGTCGCACCGCGGCCCTGAACGATGTAGAAGTTGATCTCGTACATGTGGTGCTCGGGCTCGGACTTGCCGCCAGGCACGATGTCGACGACGTGCAGGTCGTTCGGCAGGAGCGAGTTGTCGATGTGGACAACGGCGCCTGAGCCGCCCTTGCGCTCCCATGGCCCTACCTCGATCTCATGCCAATTGGGGATGTAGAAGGTCTTGTGGACCATCACCCCCTCGTCCTCCAGCCAGTTCTCGTAGGCGTCGGGGACGCGGAAGTCCTCGAGATTGCCGGTGGGGGTCTCGGCAACCTTCATGTCGGTGCCTTGCATAACCATAGGTAGCCTCCTATGCGAGATGGCGCGAGCCTACCGCAACCAGGGCCAGTGCACAAATTCCCTCCTTCCGTAGACGGAAGAAGGGGTTTAGTGGTCCTCCGCGCCGATGGGGGGATAGGCGAGGGGATGCCGCCGGATGGGCTAGACGTCTAGCCGCTCCAGGAGTTCTTCGACGGTCAGCCCGTGGTGAGCCGCAATACTCTTCAGGATACTCGACAGGGTCTTGACCCTAAGGGGCTGATGTCTGGGAATCACTTCGTGGCGTTCGCCATTGGCTTGCGTAGTCACTCGCACATGGGAACCGCGTTGACGGGTAGCCTCGTAGCCCAAACGCTTGAGCGCGGTCTCTAGGTCTGCTCCGCAGAGACTCCGGGGCAATCTCACAAGGCCAGCACTTCGTCGTGAACGAAGTGAAGGCGAATCAGTCCTGGGCGCGTCATGGAGGGGTCAAAGTAACACTCGACCGCCTCTTTTACGTTCCGGCGAAGCTCCTCGATTGTCTCACCGCCGGTGTGTATCCCGTACCCCAGCGCGCTGGCCGAGTACCCGCCGTCGGCTTCGTCCTCGCTGACCTCGAATATGATTTCCGTAACAGCGGACGCCATATGACTTCTCTTTTCGACAGAGAGGCGACAAGCGCGAGGGCGGCCCGCAGACCGCCCGACGCTAATACCTCGTTCGGCAAACTCTAGGCAAACATCTCGACTTCGCGCTGGCGGGGGCCGAGGCCCTGCCAGTACTCGCCGGTCTCCAAGTTGTACCGCCCTTGCAGGAAGCCGCCGGACTTCTGGCTACGGATGATGACCGCCACGGTCTGCTCGCCGAGGCTGCGCTCCGCGTGAATCTCGTAGGGCCGAACGAGGTCGACGGAGCCTGGCTCGACCTTGAAGTTGCCGACCTGCTCTATCTTCACGTACTCGTCCGTACGCTCGACGCCTTCGACGGGGACGTAGCGCTCAATCATCTCGTGGCCCACGAGCACGCCGTAGAGGGTGTAGATGTGAGCGTGGTCGTGGATGCCGCGCCAATTCGATTGCGTCGGGGGCCGGACGGGCCTGGATGAGGCGTCGCGCTTCAGCCCGTTGACGGCGAACCCGTAATCAGGGTCTTCATAGAAGAGAAGGTTCTCGGCGCGGTCGGTGAATACGTTGGCAGGCCATCGCTTCGACGCCTCCTGGACATCAGGGTCGGCTAGGAGGTCGTTGAGGATGGGGGTGAGCTGGGTCCAGCGCTTCTCTTCGTCCGGCTCGTTCTCAAAGAGCTCGCGGGTCCTGGCGATGAACTGGTCCAACGCAGTTTCGGTCCCTACGGTTGTCATGCTTGTCTCCTATTCGTCTCTTCGCTTCACCTAAACCGCGGCCCCCTCCTCGGTCCTCCCCCGCAGACCGGGGGAGGGGGGCTGGGTCTAAACTGCGGCCGTTACGCTTGCGAGATTGTACAGGCTGGCGCAATTGTCCCAGAGGATCTTACGCTTCTCCTCGCCCGAGATGCCCAGCTTCAAGAAGCTCGAAACGGCCTCGGGGAACCTCGAGTCGCCGTGGGGGTAGTCCGTCGAGAAGACCATTTTGTCGCTGCCGACCCAATCGATGGCGTACTTGGCCGGCTCCTCGTCGGGCTCGACCGAGATCCAGCACTGGCGCATGAAGTACTCCGTGGGCGCCATCGTCAGTTCGGGAACGCAGACGTCGGCCTCGCGTTCGTAAGCCTCATCGAGACGCCAGAGAAGCCATGGGGCCCACGCGCAGTTCGCCTCCAGGAAGGCGACGCGAAGACGGGGGTGGCGCTCCAGGATACCGCCGCCGCAGAAGCTGGCGAGCGCCATCATCTGCTCGACAGGCTGGGCAAAGACGCGCCGCAGCATTACGTTAGGCGTGAAGTGGTCGCCGACCTGTCGCGCGCCGGATGAGGAGGACTCGTGGAAGCCGATGGTTACGTCGTACTCCTCGAGCGCGCTCCACAGAGGGTCGAAGGAGGGGTCATCCCAGGTCTTCTCCGTCATCTTGTTGGAGCGCATGAAGACGGCGCGGAAGCCCAGCTCCTTCACCGCGCGCTCCACCTCCGCGACCGCGTCGTCCATGTCGAAGGGCGAGACCATCGCCGCGCCGATAAGCCGGTCGGGGTCCGGGGCGCAGAAGTCGTACATCCAGTCGTTGTAGGCGCGGGCCAGGGCGGCGGCGAACGGCGGGTCCATGTTGGGCTCGGCGAGAGTGTGAAGTCCCCGCGTGGGGAACAGCACCGCAACATCCAGGCCCTCTACGTCCATCGCCTCCAGTTGCACCTCGCTGGACCACCCGCGCTCCGCATGGCCCCCGTAGAGCTTCTGGTTGCGCTCGTAGTTATGGCCGCCGGGCTGGTTCGGGTTGCGCGATGCGATCCGCGATGCCGTCAGCGGAGGCGCTCCCCACGGCCTGCCGTCCGGATGGACCGTGCGGAGGTCACGCACGTTGGCCGATGTAACGCCCACCTGCGCGTAATCGCGGTATTTCTTGTCCGTGTAGCGCTGCCACAGATCAGGCGGCTCCATAATGTGCATGTCGCTGTCGATAATCTTGTAGCCGTCCCTAGCCATCGTCGTCCTCCTAGCTAACGGGTTCGCCATTCGGCAATATCACTGCGACCATCGCTTCGAGCCGCTCGTGGGCCTCGAAGCCTTCGTTCACGTCTTCCAGCTCGTACCGATGTGTTATCAGCTCTTCCACGGGGCGGTCGACGATGGTACGCATCGATTGCAGCGATCGAATGATATGACGCGGGCCCGCGGAGAAGACACCCTGCACGCGAATCACTTTGTGGGTGAGGAGGGAGGGGTTCGAGAGGAGAGGCCCATAGTCGGTCCACTGCCCTATCACCAGATAGCGTCCGCCGAGCCTGACCATCTCCAGGCCTTCCTGATACGCCGTTAGTCCGCCTGACGCCTCGATCACCATGTCCGGCCCACGGCCGCCGGTCATGTCCTTTACCCGCTCCACCCGCGACTCGGGCGTCGGGAAGTCGGCGAGGTCGATGGTGTCGGTCGCGCCAAGGCGCCTGGCCAGAGCGAGCCTGGTCTCCGGCGCGCCTATGACGATGACGCGGGCCGCGCCCCCCAGCAGTGACTGGTTCAGCGCGCCCATGCCAATGGGGCCGGACCCCTGCACAACGACGGTGTCAGCCGCGTTGATTCCTCCGATGCGCTCAACACCGTTTAGTGCGGTGTGGTTGCCAATCACGCTCAGCAACGCGCGCTCGTCGGATACGTCGTCGGGCACGCGCAGTATCCAGGGAGTAGCGGCAAGCTGGAGGTACTGGCCAAAGCCGCCCCGCAGGTGCGGCTCCCGGTCGGAACGGGCCATGCCGTAGGAGCGGGAGTTCTGGCATGGCTCGCCCAGCGCGCACCGGAAGCACCTGCCGCACGGAGCATCCCGGAAGATAACGCGATCGCCGGGGCGCAGGGGCTGACCCAGCACGTCGGTGGTTATCTCCGGCGACGCCTCGGCGAGGATGCCGAGGTTCTCGTGGCCGAAGATCGTCGGCGCGGGGGTCGCTTCCAGGTGGGACGCGTGGACGTCGGTCCCGCAGATGGCGGCCATCTGCATCCGCACCAGCGCCCCACCGCGCTCTATGGGGAGAACAGGAAACTCTTTGATTTCCAGGGGTCTATTGGCGCCGACGAATACCGCTGCTTTGCACGTGTCCATGGTTCACCTACTTGATGTCTTCCGGTCTGAGCTCGAGGCGCTCGGTCCACTCGACCCAATCGCGTATGGCGGCCTCGGGAGGGTACTGGGGCTCGTAGCCCAGCTCTCGGCGGGCGCGCGTGATGTCCATTAGAAAGTAGGCGGTCCTGCCCATCCCGCGCGGGTCGAGCCCGGGGCCAATCTCGATCTGCGCATCCGGGATGGCCGCCCTGACAGCGTCCGCAAAGTCCCGCAAGGTGTAGCTGCGCCCACTTCCGATATGAAAGACGGGGCTTTCTATCTTGGGAGCAAAGCAGGCTCGCACCACCGACTGCGCGACGTCCCGCGCATAGGTGAGGTCGAGGCGCTGCTCTCCACCGGTCGGGAATGCCGACGGTTTGCCGGCTATCGCGTTCTCTACGAGCTGCGCCCAGATGACATTGTGGCTGCCGTGACGCGCGCCGTGCTTGCCGATGCCGTATATGGCTGCGAACCGGAGGGCGGCGAACTCGACGCCGAACAGGCGGTTGTACTGGATGCCCATCAGCTCGCTCGCGACCTTGGATGCGCTGTACACCCCCGATCTTACGGGATAGGCAGGCGCATCCTCGGCCACGGGAACGAGACCCGGCTCCAAGTGTTCGTCCGACACTTGCGAGAGCGCCCCGATAGAGCTGGTGAAAACGACGCGCCGAATATCGTTGAGACGCGCCGCCTCCAAGACGTTGACGGTGGCGACTGCGTTCACACGGAAGCCGAGCACCGGGTCCGCGTTGCAAGCGTCCGGGTAGAGGGCGGCCAGGTGGCAGACGCGCTCGACCTGATGGTCGCGGCAGACAGAGACGAGCTGGTCTAGGTCGGTGATGTCGCCCTGCACGAACGGGAACTCGCCTGCCACGTCACGGAGAAGAGTGAAATCGGGGCGGTTGTCGAACACGACGGGCTCATGGCCCATCTCCAACAGGTCCCGGGTAACCCAGCACCCGTTCACGCCAAGACCCCCGGTCACGAGAACGCGCATCCCTCTTTCTCCACCTTAGCGGTTTGTTTGAATCGGGCCCGCGCTAAGTTTCCTGGGACGACCATGGCCGAAACGCTGCTTCACGCAAACACTGGATGACCGTCGCTCTGCCCTACCGACAGGCTTCACTACCGAGGTGTCGCTAAACTATGCGGGCCACCAGCGCCTGTCAAACCGCGGCCCATTCTCGCTCAGATGTACGCGTTCAAGGGGGCCGCGCATAAGGCGTCCGAGCCTTGTTAATAAAGGAGGGGACGTGTACGCTGCCGCCACCTTCGGCCAGTGCCCCGTAGGCCGCCATCCCCGAGGCGTTGGACCGACTATCCTGCCGCAACCCGTCCGCGGCGTTAGCGCGAACTAGGAGTCGAGAGCGCGAGGAGCAATAGCATGGTGGTCCAATCGAAAATCGGAATCATCGACGGGGACGGCCACGTGCTGGAAGACGAGGCGGCCATCGCGACGTACATCCCCAAGGAGTACGCGAGATTCCTCAGACGATCCGGGCGAGTCTTCCCTGCTCTAGACCATCTGCACGAGGGGCTGGCCCTGCGCCCGCCGGGCTCCTTCATGCCCGCTCCCGTCGATCGTTGGGTCGACTTTCAAGACCGCGCGGGCATCGAGGGCGCGGTGCTCTATCCCACCGTTGGCCTTGCCTGTGGCCGCATCGTTGACCTGGACTACGCAAGGGTGGCTTGCCAGGCCTACAACGACTGGTTGTACGACAACTTCACCCGGCATACGCCCCGTCTGCTGGGCATGGGGCTCGTGCCCATGCAAGACCCACCGGCTGCGGTAGCCGAGATGCGCCGCTGCATTGAGGAGCTGGGCATGGTGGGCGTCATGCTGCCGTCGACCGGCCTGGCGAACCACCTCGGGGCCAAGGTTTACTGGCCTGTCTACGAGGAAGCTGAGCGGATGGGAATCCCGTTGGCCTTCCACGGCGGCTGCCACATGGGCCTTGGCATGGACAACCTGAACCTCTTGGCGCCCATCCACGCCATGGGCCACCCCTTTGGAATCACCATCTGCTTTGGGAGCCTGCTCTTCAATGGCGTGTTCGACCGCTTCCCCAACGTCCGATGGGGATTCTTGGAGGGCGGCTTGGCCTGGTTCCTATTAGCCCTGGAGCGCTTCAACGGCTCGCACAAAGCGTTCATACCCGCGGACCCTCGCTCGGAGTTCCTGCAGCTCCGCGACGGCGAGAGCATCGCTGAGCACATCGTCCGCCTGGCGAAGGAGCGCCGCATATTCGTAGGCGTCGAAGGCGACGAGGACGCTATCGGCTACGCTGTCGGGGCCGTCGGCAGCGAGCCCTTCATGTTCTCGTCTGACTTCCCACACGAGGTCAACGACGACACTATCAACGTGGAAATCAGCGAGCTGCTCGAAAGGGAGGACATGTCCCACAAGGACAAGGAGGGCATCCTCCGAACGAACGCCCAGGTGTTTTACGGCCTCAAGGCCTGACGACAAGACAATACGAAAGCTGATGGTCTGCTCTGAGTCAGCTTCTGGGGGTGTGGGCTGCTCCGACAATTGGCATTGGATGGCGCATCCCAGAAGAGTCGTGGCTTTGCGGGCCGGCGCCGGGCGCGACTGTAGTTCCGGCCCATCCCGAATCTGAGGCTCGCACAACCTAATGAAGACCGTTGCAGTCGACACCGGGGGCACCTTCACCGACATGGTCATCCTCGACCACGACTCGGGAGAAGTCGAGGTGCTCAAGACTCCATCGACGCCCCACGACCCCGCTCAAGCAGTCATCGACGGCATGAGCGAGCTCGTGTCCGGCAGGCTTAACCCGAGCGACATTGCTTCTTTCACCCACGGCACCACCGTGGGCACTAACCTCCTAGTCCAGGACCAAGGCGCGCGCGTAGGACTGCTCATCACCGACGGGTTCTCCGGCGTGAACGACGTCTGGCACATCCCGCGCTTCGGGAGCGATCTTTCGGATATCTATGTCGAGAAGAGCCCTCCGGTCGAGCCGTGGCTTCGCGAGGAGGTCGTCGAGCGCGTCGATTTTCAGGGCAACGTCAAGAAACCGCTCGACGTCGATCAGGCGCGAGAGGCGGTCAAGCGGCTTAGGAAGAAAGGAGCGGAGTCGATTGCGGTCGTCCTTCTCTTCTCGTTCCTCAACGGCGAGCACGAGCAAGCGCTTGCGAAGATGATCAGGGACGAGTTCCCGGACGGCTCCGTTTCGCTCTCGTCCGAGATACTCCCCCAGATCCGCGAATTCCCACGGCTGAGCACGACCGTCGCGAACGCGCGGCTAGCTCCTGCAATGACGGACTATCTCAACAAGCTGGTCGAGCGTCTACGGGACCTCGGCGTGGACACGGAGCAGCTCTACATCATGCAGAGCAATGGGGGCGTGGCGAAGCTCACGAGCGTTATTCCCATCACCACGCTGCTCTCAGGGCCATGCGCCGGCTCGGAGGCCGGGATGCAGATCGCCGCGTCCGCCGGGTTCTCCAACATGGTCTCGTTCGATATGGGCGGCACCAGCAGCGACATCGCCCTTGGTGAGAATGGCAAGGTGCTCGAACAGACGTCCGTGCTTGTCGGCGACTGGGAGATCGGCACGCCGATGCTGATGATCAACACCATCGGCGCGGGCGGCGGGACCATCGCCTGGATCGACGGGGGCGGCGCGCTGCAGGTCGGTCCTCACAGCGCGGGGGCGGACCCCGGTCCCGTAGCGTACGACAAGGGAGGAACGCAGCCGACGGTGACCGACGCCAACGTCATCCTCGGCTACCTCCATCCGGAACACCTCCTCGGAGGGAAGGTCAAGACCAACAAACAGAAGGCCTATGAGGCCATCGCCGGCATGGGCAGGGAGCTCGGCATCGACCCACTGGGCACGGCGGAAGGCATCATCCGCATCATCAACGCCAAGATGGAGGAGGGCATACGCGAGGTGTCGACCGAGCGCGGCTACGACCTGCGAAACTTCGTGCTCGTCGCGTTCGGCGGGGCCGGGCCCGTCCATGCTGGACGGCTGGCGGCCGACCTCGGCATGAGCAAGGTCGTCGTTCCACCGATGCCCGGAGTGAGCTCCGCGCTCGGCCTGATCATGGCGGACCCACGGCGTGACTTCGTCCGCTCACGCCTGCGCTCACTCGACGAGCTGGACGCAACCTCCCTCGGCGCGATCTTCGCGGAGCTGCAGGACCAAGCGATCAGCGAGTTTCGACACGACGGTTTCGAAGAAGACTCGATCGGGTGCGCGTTCTCTATAGACCTTCGCTACCAAGGCCAGGGATATGAGCTGAACGTCTCGGCTGGCGACAGCGTAGACCTGGACAGAGCCGCGCTCGCTGGCCTCAGGGAACGCTTCGACCAGGCCCACGAGCAGCTGTTCGGCCATAGCGCGAAGGGCGAGCCGGCCGAAGCCGTCAACTACCGAGTGCGTGCGACTGTACGTGTCCCGAAGTTCTCGATGAAGAGATACGGCCGCACCAAGGCTCCCGTCGACGCCGCCAAGATTGGGGAGCGGGAAGTGTATTACGACCGGTCGTCCGGTATGACGCTGACGCCCGTCTACGACCGCACCCTGCTGGACCCGGGACACGAGATCCAAGGTCCGGCAATCATCGAGCAGCTGGATAGCACGACCGTCGTGTATCCCGGTCAGCACGCGGTTGTCGACGACTACCGGAACCTAATCGTCAGCACAGCGTAGCGCTGCCGCGGGAGTCGCCATAAACACCGATGTCATAACGCAGGAAGTGATACGCGCCCGGCTCGACGGCATCGTGCGGGAGATGCAGGCCGCCGTCCTCCGCACTGGTTTCTCCACCATCATCCGCGAGTCCCACGACTTCTCAGCCGGCATCACAGACCGCGTGGGCAACGTCATCGGTCAGTACTCGCCGCTCCCTCCACATCTCGGCGCCTATCCCGACTGCGTTCAGGGAGTACTCGAGTTTTACTCCCCCGCTGATATGCAAGACGGCGACTGCTTCCTAGCGAACGACCCCTACCACTCCGGCTGTCCGCACCCCAACGATATGGTGGTCGTCCTGCCCGTCTTCCATGAAGGCGAGATCATCGCGTTCTGCGCGTCAATGGGACATAAGGCCGACATCGGTGGGCAGTCTCCAGGCTCGCGCAACACAATCGCCCGGGACGTGTTCGGCGACGGCCTGCAAATCATGCCCGTGCTCTTCCAGCGAGGAGGCGCGATGGTCAAGGAGGTCGCGCAGTTTCTCCGAGCGAACAGCCGGACGCCCGAGCTCGTGATAGGAGACCTAGCAGCCCAAGCCGGAGCGCTCAGGAGCATCGGCGCGGGGCGACTGAGGGCTCTGGCGACGGAATACGGCCGCGAGACGCTCACCACTGCGTTCGGCGATATGATTCACCGCATCGCGGGACGTGTCCGGAGCCGCTTCGCGGAGTGGGCGGACGGAGTATCCGAAGCCGAAGCTCTCGTCGACGACATCGTCGACCCCACGCAGACGATCCGTCTGCACGTCGCCGCAATCAAGCAAGGCGAGCGGCTCACGCTCGACTTCTCCGGTTCGGGCGACCAAAGCCTCGGGCCAATCAACGTTCGACCGCCCTTCATACGCGGGATGGCCTACTTCGCGGCGATTGCAATGATGGACCCTACCGTGCCGAACAACGGCGGCTTGGCGCGCGCCGTCGAGTGCCGTTTCCGCGAGGGCAGCATCTTGGATCCTCGCTTTCCTGGTCCGGTCGGTTTCTATTCGACCACCATGGCTGCGTTAGAAGACGTAGTGTTCGAGGCAATGAGCAAGGCCGCCGGAAAGCCGGCAGTCGCGCACAATGCGGCGTCCTCGATGGTCGTGCTCGGAACGTCGGGCGCCGGACGCGCCCGCTACGTGCAGTACGAACTGCTACGCGCCGGAGACGGCGCCCATATCGGCGGCGACGGCTTTACGGGCACGGGCCATTCCTGGGCAGGCGGCTCCAAGTTCACCAGCATCGAGATTCTGGAGTCCGAGTTCGACGTTGAGCTGCAGTGCTTCGCAATCATCCCGGACTCCGGCGGGCCTGGGGCGAACCGGGGCGGCGGCGGCATCCGGCGGGAGTACAAGATGCTGAGAGAGAGCAAGTATTCAGGAGGAACAGCGCGCCAGAACGACCCTCCCCACGGCGTGGAAGGCGGGCTGCCCGGACGTCCCGGCGTCATCACCGTGAACCCGGACACCGATGCCGCAGTCGAGTATCGGGGCCTCGTCTCCAATCTCCTGCTCAGCGAAGGCGACGTCATCCGGATAGACACGGGCAGCTCCGGCGGCGCGGGCGACCCCGCGAAGCGTCCTCTCGCTTTGGTGGCCTCCGACCTTCGGAACGGGTACGTTACGCCGGAGTCCGCTCGCGCCGCCTACGGGCGCAGCGACGCTGAAATCGAACAGGCCTTGGCCCTAGACTGAACGGAGGCGGAATGGCTGAAGCAGACGTCATCACCCAGGAAGTTATCCGGGCGCGGCTCGACGGCATCGTCCGCGAGATGCAGGCCGCCGTTCTCCGCACCGGCTTCTCCACCATCATCCGCGAGTCCCACGACTTCTCCGCCGGCATCACCGACCGTAAGGGCAACGTTGTCGGTCAGTACTCGCCTCTTCCTCCCCACCTCGGCGCGTACCCCGAGTGCGTCAAAGGGGTGCTTCAGTTCTACTCGTATGACGAGATGCGCGACGGCGACTGCTTCCTCATCAACCATCCGTACTACTCTGGCTGTTCCCATCCCAACGACATGGTGGTCGTCCTGCCCGTCTTCCACGAAGGGCGCGTGGCCGCGTTCTGCGCCTCGATGGGGCACAAGAGCGATATCGGGGGACAGTCCCCCGGATCGCGGAACACGCTGGCCAGAGACGTGTTCGGCGAGGGTCTGCAAATCATGCCCGTCAAGTTCTTGTCGGAGCGCGAGCCGCTCAAGGAGACATACCAGTTCCTGCGCGCGAACAGCCGAACGCCGGAGCTGGTGCTCGGAGACCTTGGGGCCCAGGCAGGGGCGCTGTGGAGCATCGGCGCGCGTCGTTTGAAGGCCCTCATGGACGACTACGGACAAGCTGTCGTGCTGAGCGCGTTCGAGCAGCTTGGACTCCGCACCGAGGCGCGAGTGAGACAGGTGTTCGGGCAATGGCAGGACGGGGTCTACGAGGCCGAGGCGTTCACGGACGACATCGTAGACCCTGCTCGCAAGCTCCGGCTCCACGTCGCCGCAATCAAGGAGGGGGACAGACTCACGCTGGACTTCTCCGGGACCGACGATCAGAGTCTTGGACCGATAAACGTTCGTCCGCCGTTCATCCATGGCATGGCCTACTATGCCGCCATCGCGATGATTGACCCCGGCATCCCCAACAACTTCGGCCTTGCCCGCGCCGTCGAGTGCCGCTTCCGCGACGGGACTGTCGTGAACCCCGCCTTTCCGACTCCCGTAGGCTTCTACTCCATGACGCTGTCCACGGTCGAGGACATCGTCTTCGAGGCGTTCAGCAAGGCCGCCGGACGCCCTGCCGTTGCCCACAATGCGAGCAGCGGCATGGTTGTCATGGGCGCCGTCGGCGGCGGACGGCGGTACGTCCAGTACGAGCTGATGATGTCAGGCAACGGCGCTTTCCGTGGAGGCGACGGCTGGACAGGCACCGGCCACTCTTGGGCCGGCGGAAGCAAGCTGACGAGCGTGGAGATTCTCGAGTCCGAGTTCGACGTCGAGCTCCAAGGCTTCAGCCTCATTACCGACTCGGGCGGGCCCGGAGAATACCGCGGCGGTCTGGGCATGCGGCGCGAGTATGTCGTCAAGCAGCCGAGCCGCTACGCAGGCGGAAGCCCACGCAACATCGCGCCCGCGCACGGGCTAGAGGGCGGACTGGACGGCGTCGCGGGCGCCGTAACCGTCAATCCGGGCTCGCCGGAAGAGCGACGCTACGTCGGCCTGATATCCAACGTGATGCTCGAGAAGGGCGACGTCGTCCTGGTGGAGACCGGGAGCGCAGGCGGCGCGGGCGATCCCAAGGAGCGCGACCGCCGACGCGTCCTAAGCGACCTGCGCAACGGCTACATCTCCACTGAGGCCGCGGTCCAGGTGTACGGCCTCGACGAGGAAGCAGTCAGCGAAGCGCTCGCCCTGCCGGCGGAGTAGTCGCCACGACCCTGTACGCCATCACCAGCCCACGAGGCGGGCGCGATTTCGGTAGTATGCGGCGTGGCGCTTATAGCTACGTCCTTCTGACCTGCGAAATGACAGGACAGGCGGGATGGACCTCATCACCTAAAGGGGGAACGACCATGACTAGCCTGATAACCGGAGCGGGACTCGTCGGCACGTCATACGCGCGGGAGGCCATCGCCCAAGGAGACCCCGTCGTCTTCTACGACCTCCGTCCGGACGCGAACTACCTGAAGACGAAACTCAGTGGCGGGCCATACGAGGCCGTGCAGGGCGACCTGCGCGACTTGCCCGCGCTCGTGACGGCCATGCAGCGGCACTCGCCGGAGGTCGTTGTGCACACGGCGGGACTCATCGGCAATAGCGTGGGCAGCCCGGTCTACACCGGCATGCAGATCAACGTGCAGGGGACGATCAATGTGCTGGAGGCGGCGCGGCTCACGGGCGTGAAGCGGTTCATCCACGTGAGCACCTACGGAGTCTACGACGGCCGCTCCGAGGCCGGAACGCCGATAAGAGAGGACTACCCGCGCGGGGGCGCGGGCAATCCCTACTCCGCCACCAAGATAGCAAACGAGCACATTGCGGAGGCGTACGCGACGTACTACGGTTTCGAGCTCGTGTTCGTGCGGCCGTCCAACATCTTTGGCTACAACCACTTCCGAGGCGGTTCCGGCGGCGGCATGACCGTCCACAGCCTAGTCGAGGCGGGATTCACCGGCGAGCCGCTCGTGGTGCCCGCCATCCGCGGCCGCGCGTTCGAGTACATCTACGGCAAGGACTTGGGACGCCTCATCCGCCGCGCGGCAGGCATCCCGCTCTCCGGCATCACGGCGTTCAACGGAGGCAACGGCTATGTCACGTCGTTCGAGGAGATGGCGGACGCAGTGCGCGCTGCGCTGCCGGACTTGAAGATGAGCGTAGCGCCGGCGGAAGGGCCGATACCCTCCCCCACCACGCCGTTGGATATCTCCCGCGCCAAGGCGCTGCTCGACTGGACGCCGGAGTACTCGATAGCCGAAGCGTTCGCCGATTATGTCGCGGAGATGCGCGTCGCCGAAGGGCGGTGAGGAGCGGCGCACTGCGTGCGCAGACATCCCTCGTCGGCCTCCGATGAGCCCAGAGGAGATTGGCCCTGGGACAGGGCGCGCTACACGCGACGGGGTGTAGGCCATGCCCTACGGTTGCCGCACTCCCGCCGAATGGCCCGCCTCGATCTCCTCGGTGGTGGGGGCGTCGTGACGGCGATGGCCTTGCAAGCTCTCCTTCGCGACGCTGACCAGCAGGATGGCGGAGAGCGCGTGCAGCGGCGCGAAGAACCAGAACGACGCGCCCGCCGAGAACATCGTCGCGGCGACGCCGGCGATCGGCGGCGCCATCACCGCGCCAAGCTCCCCCGCAGTGCGGCGCATCGCCTGCAGCTGGGCCCGAACGTGGCGAGGGACGAAGTCGTACGTATAGATGGTCATCGCGCCCATCGCCAGGCCGTTCGCCAGTCCGAGCAGCATCGCGGCGGTGACCAGCGCCCATATGCTGCCGCTGATGGGGAACAAGATAAAGCCCGCCGTCGTGAGCACCGCGGCGGGCGCCGCCGCCCACTTCCGGCCGAGCTTGTCGGAGATGAACCCGGTGGGCACGATCATCGAGAAGGTGGCCAGGCCCATGAGGGTGAACAATACGCCCGTGAAGGTCGCCGAGTAGCCGAGCTCGCCCTGGCTGTAGAGCGGGAGCATCGCGTTCGTGACCTGGGAGCGCAGCATCTGCGCGAACGTCGCGAAGAAGAGAATGAGGAACGTGAACCGGTAGAAGGGGTGGATCTGATTGACGGCCCCGAAATTGAAGAACGGCTTACGCTCAGCCGTGGTCGGCCGCGGGGAGTCCCGTTGGGCCAGGGAGATGACGAACACGATGGTGCAGAGCGCAGTGAGCGTAAGAAAGAGGCCACGCACGCCGAAGGCGTCGGTCAGGACGCCGCCCACCGCGGGACCGAAGGCCATGCCCGTGCTGCCGATTCCCATCAATGCGCTCATCTGTCGCCCGCGCTGCTCGCGGCGCACCATATCCACCGCGGAAAGCTCCCGTCCGAACATCCAGATGCTCTTCCCCATGCCCAGGGTCAGCTGAGCGGCGGCGATGACGGCGAAGGTGGGGGCGAGGGCGGCGACGAGCGCGCTGACGGCTGCGAGGAAGGCGCCGCCGACCATCGGCAGCTTGACGCCGAAGCGGTCGATCATCGCTCCCGCGGGGATGAGCGTAATCATCCTGCCGAGCAGCTGTATCGTGAGCACCTGCACGGCAAGGGCGCCGGGAACGCCGTATTTCTCCCCGATCAGAGGCAGCGCCGGGATGACTATCCCCTGCCCTATGCCCATCAGTATCGAGGGGAAATAGAGGAAGAGGACTGCCGACCACAGCGGGGTCGACCCTATGCGCACGCTTTCACCGCTTGCATCTCGGTCCGCTCAGGAGATACCCGCATCCTACGACATGCATGGGGGGATTGCGGGGGTTACCGGCAGCTCTCTCTCCTGGGGCCCTCGCGTGACCCCATTTCGAGCGCGAGCGTGACCCGAGTGAGCCGGCATGAGCGCGAATGTCACCCCGGCTGCACTCCTAGCTGCCGCCCACCTACGAGCGGCGGGGGAAGGGTCCGCCGCAAAAGTGTCGCATTTAGGCTCATTAAGGATCATTTCACTCGTAAGAGTCCTCCCTCCCGGGCGCCCCTGGCAGGCCCCAGGACAGGCTCTTTTTCCGCCCTGGGTGGACCATCGTAGGAGGCCGGGAGCGCCGAGGGAAGGGGCAAATGTCGCAGTGTTGACGCGGACTGCTTCTCATCTTCCCCAGGGTTCCCTACCCATCGCACCGACACCGGGCACAGCCAACGCTATCCGCGATTGAATGCGCACGACAAGGTTGCAAGGTCAAGCGACACGAGAGCCTAGCCCTGCGTGCGAGCGCGCATTACCATGGAAGAAGCGACAGGACCAAGGTGGGCTATTGCATGGGTTTGTTCAATGTGGAGATCGGGATTGGGCATCGAGACCGGGAGGATTGGGAGACCCTTGATGCCCTCGTAGACACAGGCGCGTCCATCACCGCCGCTCCGGCTTCGCTGTTGCGGGGGCTCGGCGTAGAGAGGCGGTGGACGCAGAGCTTCACGCTTGCCGACGGCGTAACGCGTGAAATGGAAATCGGCGAGGCGCGGGTGCGCGCAGGCGGCCGCGAGGTCACTACGCTCGTCCTGTTCAACGACGAAGGCTCGCCTCCGCTGCTCGGGGCCCTCGCGCTCGAGGGCTTGTTCCTGGGGGTGGACCCGGTCGAGAAGCGGCTCATTCCCGTAGGGGGCTGGTTGGCATGAGGGGACAATCGGCAGAGGGCAACTCGCCGCCTACCTTTCCGGCCGGTTCGGAATGGCCGATAAACGAAATGCCCGCAATGTCTTTAGAGGACGGAATGAGAATGGTGCGCATCGCAAGCAGGGAGCACCTTTATCTTTCTGGGGTAGTGACGCCGTCACTCCAGCGACAGCACCGGCTTGCAGCACAAGAAGCCGACAACAAGTGGAAGGCTGAGCAATCTCGGCTGGCTACGGAGGCTGCCCACCGCTTTAGAGTCAGGGCCTTGGGATGGGCTGCCCTAGCTGGCGCGTGCGGAGTCGGTTCCATCGGCACGTTGGTGGTTGAGCATCTGCTCTTGGCATAAGTCCCCTGTCCCCAGACTCAGCTCATCGCCGACGTGATGCGCGACTCCATGTAACGGGAATAGAGTTCCCGAGCATCGTCTACACCTGACGGCGGCAGTGTTAATCAGGGGGTGATCTCGTACTCCACCTGCGCCACCTTGCGCTCCCCCTCGTATACGTGCACAACGTAGCGCCCAGTCGCCCACTTCTGCGATGGTGACGCGCCAAGTGAGGCCCACTGTGTTCCCCCGATGTATTGTGCCTCTGCGGTCATGGCAACACTTCTGCGGCTAAAATCGAATCCATCCTCGTAGTATTCCACGATGTCGAACTGTAGTTTATGCGGGCCATTTTGCACGTCGTAAGAATACTTCAATGTGATGTATAGCCTGTCAGTGATATTCTGCGATGAAAAGGCGGACATCGCAGGCCCTCTCTGTCCCATGGCGACGTATGCCTCATTGATGCGGCCATTGATGCTGGGCAGACTGGAATCAACCGGCGTGGGGTCGAGATTGGATAAGTCGTAAGGCCCCATACCGTCATACCAACGAGCGATTGCAGGGCTCGCTGCGCCGTCGTCCGAGGGGAATGCTTCTCTGACGTAGTCTATGCCCACTGGCGTGCCTTGTTGGTCGTCGGTGTCATCCTCTACTTGCGATGCGAGGTAAAGGGAGTGGAACCCTTGCCGGAACTCCTCATCGCCCAGCCGTCGGTGTAGGTCCACGAACAGCCGCTCCCCCAGCGAATAATTACAACCGAATTCAACATCACCCTTGGATACGCTAAGACTTTCCAGTTCGGCGATGCTGCGGGTATACGCACAGGGGTCGTTGGTAACGCTGATAGGGCGGCCGATACGGTCGTTTTCACTGACGGAGGCCACGAAGTCCGCGGCCCCTTCATCAATCCAATCTTCGTTTCCACTCCAGTGGTAGTGAGCCACTTCATGGGCAATGACATGCCCGGCGGACGATGCTTCATGACTGCTGTCGTCGGCATCATATTTAGGAAGTATAGCGATATGAGTCCCAAAGTTCGTTCCTGCGGAAGAGCCGATAACCGCGTTTCCATAGAGCAGGCCAATGTAATTTACCGGAAGCGGAGCATTCATATAATCTTCAGCACTGCGCACGGAGTGCTCTAGGAGGTCCATCGAACGCGCTGCGCCCTGATTCGTGCGAATGATGGCGAGGACGATATCGCCCGACAGCGGCAACGTGATAGCGCGCCGCTCCACGAGCACTTTATCTGGGTCAAGCAGAACACCAATGAGGCCAGGATTCGTTTTCGCGACGCCATTCAAAGTAGCGATGACCAGGGCAAGATCATTCGATATGCCAGCCCGCAGGACAGGATGGGACATAACGGTCGCGAATGAGTCCGGTTGGAAAGCTGCAAGCTGCCGTAGCGATGTCATTGCCGGGATGTCAGGCGACTCAATGGCTTCGATGAATGGCATACTGGCGATACGCAAAGCAGCCTCTGAGTTGTTGCGCGCTATCGAAGCGAAGTCTTCGAGCAGGTCGGTCTCCGCGCGGCCAACGCCATCCAGCACCCAACCTAAAGCGAGAACCAACGATGCAACCCCGGGGTTCCTGTTGGTTATATAGGACAGTTCTTCAACCGCCTTGACCTCTACAGCGTCAACCCCGTCTTGCATCCAGCCCAGAGAGACAACTGACCACGCGACCTCGGCATTCCCTATGTTGCCCACCCAATCGATGGCGTTAACCTCTAAGTCGCCTATACCGTCCTGTACCCAGCCCACAGGAACGAGGGCCAGAGCGACCTTGGGATACCTATTCGCTAGATAGGAGAGCTCTTCAATTGTCTTGACCTCTAGAGCGTCAACCCCGTCTTGCATCCAGCCCAGAGAGACAACTGACGACGCGACCTCAGCACTCCCGATATTGTTGATCCAAGCGACCGCACTGGCTTCCACATCATCCATATCGTCCTGCATCCAGTCCAGGGAGACGATGGACGAAGCGATGGAACGGCTTTCCACTGCGATATAGAGCAAGTCCTGAATCGCCTCCAACTCCGCATCGTCGAGGCCATCCCGCACCCAGCCCAATTCTTCGATCGAGGAAGCTAACTGAGGATCCGTCTGTCTCAGCCAGCGACCATTCTGGAAATCGCGGAGAGGGGACGACGCCGTCGGCGTCGCCGGTTCAGTACGCTGCGGCTCGAGGTCGCATGCCGAGAACGAAGCAATAGCCGCCAAGCATAGTACCCAGCGGAGCCAGGGTGTTCGCATATATCAAGTCCTTATCGGGAGAGGGGATGCTTTCGTGAGTGGTCGGGGTGCTGGGATTTGAACCCAGGGCCTCCTGCTCCCAAAGCAGGCGCGCTGCCGGACTGCGCCACACCCCGAACGACTCCCTAGTCTATCGCAGGATGGTCATCCGGCGCTTGCATATTGAGCAAATGCCTAGTATGTGTTCGGAACATACGTTCTTTCCGGAGACCCATCATGCTCATCCAGCGCGCGCCCGACGTTTACGAGAAGCTGCAACACCTCGGCGGCATGGCCAGCGACGACATCCTCGCGCCACCGTCCAAGCTCGACAGCGCCGCGCCGAGGCCGGACTGGCATGGCATCGCCGCGCGGGGCGGCGTCACGCCCCACGCGGGGGTCTATCGCGCCGCCATGCCCAACGGGAAGCGCATCTCGCTGATGCGGGTGATGTTCACCGACCACTGCATCATGGACTGCCACTACTGCCCCAACTCCTATTGGGTCCCGCGCAAGCGGTACGGCTTCAAGGTTGACGAGCTGGCGAAGCTGTTCGACGAGCTCCACAGCCGCCACACCGTGGACGGGCTCTTTCTGAGCTCCGGCATCTTCAAGGACCCCAACGCCACCCAAGAGCGTCTGCTGAACGTCGTGGAGGCCATCAGGACGCGCTACAAGTTCCACGGCTACATACACCTGAAGGTGATGCCGGGCACGAACGAGGATGCGCTTATCGAGGCCGGCCAGCGCCTCGGGACGCGGCTGTCCATCAATATGGAGTCGCCCACTCGCGAACACCTCGAGCGCGTCAGCCGCATGAAGGACTTCGACAACGGCATCGTCGCCCCCATGCGCCGCATCAGCGATCTCATGCAGGAGACCTACGGCGGCGCCGTAGGCCAGGCGACCCAGCTCGTCGTGGGCGCGGCGGACGAGTCCGACTGGGACATCTACTCCCGGATGCGCAGCCTCTACGGCGACTTCGGCTTCAAACGTGTGTACTACTCCGCTTTCCGGCCGGTCCGCTACACGCCGCTGGAGGAGCATCCCGCCACGCCGCGGGCGCGGGAGCACCGCCTCTACCAGCTCGATTGGCTGTCGCGCATCTACGGCTACGGGGAGGACGAGCTCAAGCCGGCCTTCGACGACGGCGGCTTCCTCGAGCTGCGCGCCGACCCCAAGCTGATGATTGCGGCGAACAACCTCGAACGCTTCCCCATCGACATCAACCAAGCAACCGAGCACGAACTTCTGCGCGTTCCCGGACTCGGGCCGACCGCGGCCCAGCGCATCCTGAGGCAGCGCCTCGAGCACACCATCACGCGCAGCCAGGAGCTGCAGGCGATGGGCGTCGTGCTGAAGCGCGCCCTGCCCTTCCTGCGGTTCCCTGGCCACAGGCCGACCCCGGCGAAGCAGGGCGAGATGCGTCTCTTCGACGAGCCTGCTCAAGGCAATGCCACAGCCCTCGCCTCTTCGAGGCGGACCGTCGACCTCCACGCGAGCCATGCGGCGTCGGGGTGCGCGTCCTGCCCGCTCAACCCTGGAACGTGCGGCATGCCGGCACCTCGCGCGCCGGCTACGACGGGCTTGGCGAAGGCCACGCCGTTGTCCGAGTGATGCATCCCTCCCGCATCCAGTAGCTTCCGCGCGGTCGCGGCACGGAACGGGCCAAGGCTCTCTTCGGCCGTCAGCCTCAGCAGCCATTACTTTCCTCATACGTACAGACAATGTCATATAATTAGGCTTGACACTGTGAATAGTTAAGCTACACTAAGCACATTAGTAGCCTGTACATACCAGAGGTCGAGGTCTATGTATGTCTGCGCCAGCGTTTCCGACTGCGAGCTAGCCGCCGCTTGGGCCGAACTCGAATCCGATCCTGAGCGTCTGGCCGAAACGCTCGATTTCCTCAGCCAGGGCTGCGACATAGAGTGCTCGACCGACCTCGGTCCCGTCCAAGGCATGGCGGCGTGGGCTTTAGAGGGTCGGCCTTGAGAAGCCGGGGACTGCTTCAAGCCAAGGTCGCCGCAGTCTCCCGTGATGGCGCCGAGCGCGCCACAGTGACGTTCGCCACGGTCGAAGACGGCCTATTCAGCGTCGACATCCCCGCCGGCGACGCGGATGCCGTAGGTCGAGCGCTGACTGCCGGCCCCGGCGTGTTGCTGGAGACCTGGCTGCTAGCGGAGTTGGTCGATGGCGACCTCACGGAGGTCCTCATCGAAGACATAGGCGGCCAGTTGCGATTCTCGTTCATCATCTCGTCGCTAGGACTGCTGACGCGGATCCGCGTCGACCCCGCCGACGCAGTTGTGACAGGACTCAGACTCAACGTGCCGTTCCTCGTCGCGGGACACTCGAACGGCAGTCGGGAGCGGGCCGCGCTCGACGCTCACCGCTCTTTAGACCGTACTTACCACTTGGGAGAGGCGATATGAAGACACAGCTTGCGAGAGTGATAGCGATGGGGGCGGCGGGCATTGTCCTGGGCGCCTGCTCCGGCGGCGGGCCCAGCGACGACCTGAAGGAAGAGGTCGTCCAGAACTACGCTGACGGCGTCCATGCGCTCTACTCAGCCAGCCTCGCATCCGCGAGGGACATGGACAGAGCGATCGATCGGTTCCTCGCTGAGCCGAGCGCGGCCCGGCTCGAAGCGGCAAAGCGGGCCTGGCTCACCGCCCGCGACGACTACGGCCCAACGGAGGCTTTCCGGTTCTACGACGGCCCGATAGACAATGAGGAAGACGGTCCGGAGGGCCTGCTCAACGCCTGGCCCCTGGACGAAGCGTACATAGACTATGTGGAAGGCGACTCGGACGCGGGGATCATCAACAACCCTGGAGACTTCCCTAGCATCGACGCGGACCTGATCGCATCTCTGAACGAGGAGGGCGGCGAGGAGAACGTCTCCACCGGCTGGCACGCGATCGAGTTCCTTCTGTGGGGCCAGGATATGAACGACGACGGCCCCGGCGACCGGTCCATCGAGGACTACACAACCAACCCCAACGCGGCGCGGCGAAGCACTTACCTGGCGGTAGCCTCGGACCTCTTGCTCACTCACCTCCAGCAGATGGTGGACGCCTGGGCGCCCGGCGGCGGCAACTACCGGGCTGGGTTCGTCGCTAAGGACGCGGACGACGCCATCACCGACATCATCACCGGCATCGGCGAGCTGAGCCGTGGCGAGCTCGCCGGCGAGCGTATGACCGTTGCATACGAGGAGCGCTCGCAAGAAGACGAGCACTCCTGCTTCTCCGACAACACGACGAGCGACATCGTCGGCAACGCACTGGGAATACAGATAGTGTTCGAGGGCGACTACGGCACGGTGAGCGGACCAGGCATCAAAGACCTCATCGCGGCCGAAGACGAGGCGCTAGCCGAACAGCTCGCGGATCAAATCCGCCGGAGCGTCGCCGGCGCCAACGCTATCGCCGGCCCGTTCGACCAGCACCTCCGCGAGGGCGTTTCGAACGATGACCCTGGCCGGCGGTCGGTGTTGACAACCATTGAATTGCTCGAAGCGCAAACGGACACGATCGTGGAGGCTGCCGATAAGATAGATATCACTATCAGTGTCAGCTAATGCCAGCATCCTGACTCGCTTTCTGAGTCCTGAGCGGCGGCGATGGGGCTTCCTCCCTCCCATCGCCGTCGCCTTCCTCCTTGCCTCCGCCTGTACGTCCAACCCGGACAGCATTGAACCGTCCGAGGTATTCGGCGAGCTCCTCGGCGGCGAGACGACCGCCTTCAGCGACGGCGGCAATGCATTTGAGCTGTCGGCCCGCAATCTGCCCAACGAGGAGCGACGCATCTTTGAGGTGGGCGACAGCTTCTTCAACCAGAATTGGGTCACTGCTCCCGCGAGCACCGACGCCCGGGACGGCTTGGGGCCGACGTTCAACGCGCTCTCCTGCTCCTCCTGCCACTCCCACGACGGCCGTGGCAAGCCGCCCGATGGCGACGACGACCCCGAACGCGGGTTGCTGTTCCGCCTCAGCGTCCCAGGACCCGACGGCCCTAGTCCTGAGCCTGCCTACGGAGGGCAGCTCCAGGATCGCGCAATCATTTCGGCCAAACCCGAAGGCCGCATGGTGGTGCGCTACGAAGAGGTCGAGGGGGCGTATGCCGACGGGACGCCCTACTCGCTGCGCAGGCCGACCTATTCGGTCGACGACCTTGCGTTCGGGCCGGTCAGTGCCGACGTGATGATCTCCCCCCGCGTAGCTCCGGCCATCATAGGCATGGGCCTCCTCGAGGCGGTCCCCGCCGAAACGATACTCATGCTCGCCGACCTGGAAGACCACGACGGCGACGGCATATCGGGCAGGCCCAACATGGTCTGGGACGTGCGCAGCCAATCGTTCGTCCTTGGCAGGTTCGGCTGGAAGGCCAACCAACCGAGCGTGGAACAGCAAGTAGCCGGGGCCTTCAACGGCGACATCGGCATCACGTCGGTGCTGTTCCCAGAAGAGAACTGTCCGGCGCCGCAGTCGGCGTGCGCTTCCGCGCCGAGCGGGGGCTCGCCCGAGCTCACGGAAGACCGCCTGAACAAGGTGGCGCTGTACAGCCGCACCCTAGCGGTCCCGGCGATGCGCAACGCAGACGACCCGACAGTACTGAAGGGCGCCGAGCTCTTTGTCGCCACGGGGTGCTCTCTTTGCCATGCGCCGAAGCACGTCACCGGCGACCACGCAATCGACGCGCTGAGCGGGCAGACGATCTACCCCTACACCGACCTGCTGCTGCACGACATGGGCGAGGGTCTTGCTGACAACCGGCCCGATTTCGAAGCGAGCGGAGTGGAATGGCGCACCCCGCCTCTCTGGGGAATCGGCCTAGTGGAGGAGGTGAGCGGCCACACCATGTTCCTCCATGACGGCCGGGCCCGTGACCTGGCCGAGGCTATCCTCTGGCACGACGGGGAAGCAGCCGCGTCCAAGAACGGGTTCATCGGCCTGAGCAAGGACGAGCGCGACGCCCTGCTCTTCTTCTTGGAGTCAATCTGATGCCGTCACGCCTCGCTGCTCTCGCGGGCCTCGCCCTGCTTCTCGCGTCGTGCTCGGGAGGGCCATCTCACTCTGACGTCGTCGCCGATCTCACGGGCCGCGTCATCGCGCCAAGCTACGTGAGGGCCGCCGACGCAATGGCGGCCCTCGACGACGCCACGGAACAGCTCTGCGCGACGCCGGGAATCGAGAGTCTCGCTGAGGCGCAGCAGGCCTGGCGCCGTGCGCGGATCGCATGGAAGTCGACGGCAGCCACATGGTTCGGCCCCGTCATGGAGCGACGGTCGGAGTCCTTCGTCGATTGGTTCCCCATAGATCAGGAACGGATTGAGCGGACAGCCGCCCGTGAGCAAGCGGTCTCGCCGCGGGACATCCGTCAGACCCTGGCCGCCACGCAGCGGGGACTCGGCGCAATCGAGCACTTGCTCTTCGCCGACGGAGCATACGAGGCTCTCCGGGGCCAGTCGGGCCGCTGCGCATACGCGGTTGCCTTAGCGGACGTGGCCGCAACCGAAGTGCGCCAGACATCCGAGGACTGGGAACGCTCCTACGCGAACATCTTCAAGGGCGAGGCGGCGCTCGGAATCGATGCGGCAGAGGCGGTTGCAATGCTCGTGCGCGCCCAGGTATTCCTCGTGCGCGAGGTGACCCAGATTCAGCTTGGCCCAGCCTTGGGAGCGAACGGTATCGAGCAAGACCCATCGGCGGCGCCGGCCGGGCCAGCCGGCCATTGGGCGCAAGACCTCCGCGCGCAGATCGAGGGAATGGAGGACGTCTACTCAGGCGCCGGCGGTCTGGGGGTAGGAGACCTCGTCGCCGTCCTCTCCGAGGAGGCCGACCAACGTATGTTGGACTCCTTAGCGGCGGTCCTGACCGCGATCGGCGAGCTGCCAAAGCCTCTCTCCGGCGCAGCTGGCGACCGGAACCCCGAGGCGCAGGCGCTCTACGACGCCCTCGTGGAGCTGGGCCGCACGCTCAACACCGAAGTCGTCAGCCTCCTTGGAATCTCGGTCGGCTTCAGCGACAACGACGGAGACAGTCTCCTCTAGCCCGATGCCGCCAACGGCGTCACCCACCACTTCGACCAGATTGACGGAGCGATAACGCCCAAGTCGACGCCGGGATTTATGAAGCGCTGGCGCTCCCTGCCATTGAGCGAAGCGAATGCGTCGACGTACACCTCAATGTCCTCGTAGCCGCGTTCCCGGAAGTCGTCTCTGACGATGTGCGCCGTCTGCAGAATCATGTCCGGTTGCGTTGACATGCGCTCGACCTGCTGAGGCGTGAGGTGCTCATCCGGGCTCACCAACCAGGTTTGGCCGGTCTCCGGGTCGGAAACGCGGAACAGCACGAAGCCCGTCTTCTCAGTCAGCAGCACGCGCCAAGCGAAGCGATAGCCGTCCTCGTTCCACCGCACGTTTCCCGGGTACGCCCAATGCCGAAGCGGGAGCACGACTTGAGCGAGCGCGAACACCGCCAGCGCCGCGAGAGCGATCCGGGTGAAGCGCGCTGTCCCCGGGGCAAGTGGCGGCGGGGCGTCAGCCAAAGGCGCCTTCGGGCGTACCGCGCTCCGCGCCCACTCGAGGGCATTCGACGGCCAGCGAGGGGAAAAGAAGACCAGCGCAGCGGCCATCATCAGCCACGGGAACATCCCAATGGGAAACAGCACCCAGGTGATGACGTGGAACACGACCAGCACAAGGTACGCAAACGGCCGCGTACGCCGCCAGAGCAGCCAGCCGACTATGGTGAGGTCGAACGCGGCGCCCGTCCAGCTCATTGCATATGCAGCCCACGGTTCCGTGAGCAGAGGCCCCACCACCGGGAGCGTGCTGTTCTGGTTCAGCCAAATGCGGAGCGGCATGGCGTTCAGCAGCCAGTCCGGGTTGATCTTCGCAATCCCCGCGAAGACGTAGACCACTCCCACCTGCGCCCGCAACAGCCACACGACTCCAAAGGCGACCGCGCCGGCGTGCGGGCCGGGATGGCGCAGCGCGTCAATCGACCACCTCCTGTTCAATGGCAGAAAGATAATCAGCAACGACACGAGGCTGACCCAGTAGTAGTGGTTGAGGTATGTCGTCTTGTCAATCAGCTCGATGTAGGTGAAGGACAGGAAGAACAACGCGGCCGACGCTCTGTACCAAAGACCCAAGGCAATCCCGAGGCTGCCCAGGGCCGCCAACCCGAAGAGTGCGTACATGCCCAGACCGGGCCACGGCTTCACCCACCAGAAGCCTGAGTAGGTGAAGTGGTGCTCCGGCACGATGTAGATGTCGCCGACCCACCCCATGACGACGAAACGCGCCACCGCGGCGAAGCCAAGCAGCCCGAACAGGATGCGAAAGGCCGCGGACGAGGAGGAATCGACAGGCTTCGTCAGTACGGCATACATAACTCAGGGCGGCGCGTCGTCACTCCAATCTGTGGCGCTACGCTAAGACACCCCTAGGGAACGGGCAACCCCACGCCCTAGAGCCTCCGCCCGTAGTATCTTTACGTAGCGATGCTCGAAACCGGCGCCCAAGCTCCTGACTTCGCGGCCGCCCTCGGCTCCGGCGAGCGGTTCACGCTTTCCCAGCATCGGGGCCGGAACGTCGTCCTCTACTTCTACCCGCGGGCATTCACCCACGGCTGCACTGTCGAAGCCAAAGGCTTCCGCGACGCCCACGACGACATCGCCTCCCACAACGCCATCGTCGTCGGCATCAGCACCGACGGCGTCGACACGCTCAAGCGATTCGGCGACGCCTGCGCGGCGCCCTTCGGCCTGGCCAGCGACGCGAAGGGGGAGATACGCAGGCTCTACGACGTCCAGCGCCGATTCAGCCTGGGGACCTCGCGCGTCACCTACGTCATCGACACCGAAGGGGTGATTCGGGGGGTCTTCCATAACGAGATGCTGATGTCCAGCCACATCCAGAAGACCCTGCGGACGCTCGAAAGCATCGGATAGGCTGGTATCATCACCCCATGTACACCGTCGGCGTACTCACCAGCAGCGACGCGGGCGCAAGGGGCGAGCGCGAGGACACGAGCGGCGCCCTTATTCGAGAGACCCTCGCCGCCCCAGACTATGACTGCCGCAAATACGCCGTCGTGCCTGACGACCAGCCAGTTATCGAGCAGACGCTCGCCGAGTGGGCCGACGATGGCCTCCTCGACCTGATTGTCACCACCGGCGGCACCGGCCTCACGGACCGAGACGTCGTTCCAGAGGCCACCGTCGCCGTCATCGATCGGCTCGCGCCGGGGTTTGCCGAGGCCATGCGCGCCTACGGCCTCACCAAGACGCCGATGGCGATGCTCAGCCGGGGAATCGCAGGTGTCCGGGGCCGCACGCTCATCGTCAACCTGCCTGGCAGCCCGAAGGGCGTTAAGGAAGGACTCGAGGTCCTCGCGCCGGTGCTTCCCCACGCTCTTGGCCAGCTCACCGGCGCCGACCGCGGCCACTAGCCGCCCATGCGCATCGACATCGTCACCGTCTTCCCCGAGATGTTCGGGCCCGTCCTTTCGGCGGGCGTCGTCGGCAAGGCTATCCAAGCCGGACTAGCCACCGTGGCCGCTCACGACCTGCGCGCCCATACCCACGACCGCCACCGCTCGACCGACGACTCCCCCTTCGGCGGCGGCCCCGGCATGGTCATGCGCCCCGGACCGCTTTTCGAGGCCGTTCGCGCATTGGAGCCGGCGCTCGATACGCCGGTCATCGTGATGAGCCCCCAGGGAAGAGTGTTCGACCAGCGCACCGCGGAGCGTCTCGCGGGCCTCGACCGTTTCGTCCTCATCTGCGGACGCTACGAGGGCATCGACGAGCGCGTCCTCCAGCACCTTGCAACCGAGGAACTGAGCATGGGCGACTACGTACTGAGCGGCGGCGAGGTCCCCGCGATGGTCGTCATCGACGCGGTTGTACGGCTCCTGCCGGGCGCACTGGGACATGGGGGCGAGGCGCTGGCGGACGACTCACACACGTCGGGACTGCTCCAGCACCCCCAATACACGCGACCGGCGGAATTCGCGGACGCGTCCGTACCGGACGTGCTGCTCTCCGGCGACCATGCAGCCATCGCCAAGTGGCGCAGACGCGAGGCCCTGCGGCGCACACTGGAGCGTCGGCCCGACATGCTCGAACGCGCGGCGCTCAGCAACGACGACCTGCGCGTGCTGGCGGAGTTCGGCTGGAGGCCCGCCTAAGCGGGGATCGCGACCTGCTCCGGGATGGGAGCGGGCGTCGGCGCGGCAACCTTCCGCTGTGTCTTTCGCGTCACCTGTGTGCGGCCGATGCTGAAGGCCTCCAAGCTGTCCAGATCGTTGGCGCGCACCCACTCGTCGGGCCCTACAGGAGCCACCATCCACCGTTCGACTCCGGCCTGACGTCGCACCTCGTTCTTGGTGCGCGCCGTGGCCTCCGGATTCCAATCGGCCGCCGAGTTGACCCAGGGCCACAGGTGCATCGTCGTCGGCACGAGAGCGCCGAGGAACGCGTAGGTGGACTGTCCGTTCTGGCAGATCACAATCTGGTGCCCCGGGGTGGGCCCTGCTGCAGGCTCCACCCAGACGCCGGAGCAGACCTCGGTCGTGCCCTCGACGATGTCCAACTGACCGCTCTCAGCGAGCGGTTGATGGTCGTCGGGCCGATAGTAACGCGCGCTGCGCTCGTTCGGGCGCATCGCATCTTCGAGGGCGTCTCGATGGACGACGTACCGCGCTCGGGGGAAGGTCGGCAAGACGCGGCCCGATGAGGTCATGTGCGTTCCACCGCCCACATGCTCGTCGCGCATGTGAGTGTAGATGACGACCGCGATGTCCTTGGGCATGAGCCCGAGCTCCCTCAGCTCTCTGATTAGCGACGAGCGGCTGCGCATCGGCGCGACGTCCCAAGACAGGGGAGCCTTATCGCCCGGTCCGGCGTTGACCAGCACCCAGCCGTCCGGATGGTCGATGAGCATACTGTAATTGCCTATCGCTATTCGGTTCTGGCGGTCTGGCGAGACGAACGTCTCCCAAGTTTCCTTGGGCGTCGCCCCGAACAGACATCCTCCGTCGGTCCGGGTTGTGCTAGCACGGAGAAGCCTTGCGTATGGTTTCTTTGTCTTGCCCATGTTGGGCCTCCTGGCGGCAGCATTCGGGTACTATCCGTCCAGTGTTTCAAGATTGTCAATACTTATCTAAGAGAATGACCAAAAGTCGGCCAATTTCCTTCCTTTACACCGGCCGAAGCCCTCTCGTGGGCCGGTCGAAGAGGTCCCCACGATGTATCGGACGAGCGTGGCCGAGCCTCGCCAGGGGCCTCGATGGAGGGCTAGCTCGGCGTCTGGCGGCGGGCGCTCGCCCCGCCAAGAGCAGCCCCAAGCGCGCCGCTGAGCCCGAACCAGAGCACTAGGGCTAGACCCAAGGGGACAACCAGCGACGCCGGCCAGATCAAGAGCAGGAGGAGGCCGCCGCCGGAGACGGGGAGCGTCAGGATGCATGCCATCAGAAGCCCGATGTTTATCGCCTGCCCCTGCGTGCAGGACGAGCGGGCGCCTGCGATGTAGCCCCCGATGAAGGCCGAAGGGATGCCGGTGAAGAAATGCACCAAGGGAATCAGGAGGCAGGCCGCGGCGACGCCCGCGCCAACCATAGCGGATCTCAGCATCGATGACTCCTCGTTGAGGGACTTATCGAGTGTACGAAGGGTCCTTTAGGCCTGTCCACGGGTAAGGGCGGCTTCTTGAACAAACACTAGACTCGTTCTAACTAATGCGCAACCAAAGCCTAATCTCGCGCGCCTGCGTAGCGCCCGCGTAGAATGGCGGGGCTTATCATGGCGCGCACGTCCCTTCTCACTCTCTCCTTCCTCACTCGCTTCGGGACCTTCGACGCCCTGCGTGACTCGACGTTCCGGCGCATCTGGAGCATTGGGGCTTTCTACTACACGTACCGGGCCACCGAGATTGCAGTCCTTTCCTGGTTCGTGCTGACGCTGACCGGCTCCGAGTTGCAAGTCGCCCTGGTGGGCCTCAGCCGCATCGCGCCGATGTTCCTCTTCGGACTCATCGCCGGCAGCCTTTCGGACCGCTTTCCGCGTCAAGTGCTCATGCGAGGAGCGCAATCCGCCAACCTGATTGCCGCAGGGGTGATGCTCACCCTCCTCTACATGGACTGGGCTCTGCCCTGGCACGCTTTCGCGATGATCTTCGTGACCGGAACGTCATGGGCTATCGACTATGCCGCACGCCGAGCGCTGCTAGCCGATATCTTCCGGGGGAGCGCGCTCACGAACGCGGTCGCTCTGGACTCGGGACTGGTCACGGGCACGAACATGGTCGGGCCGCTCCTCGGCACGCTCCTCGTGCGGTTCACGGACTTTAGCGGCGCCTACGTCGGCATAGCCCTTATGATGACCGCCGCCCTGTTCCTCGTCCTCAGTATGCGAGTGCGGGCTCAGCAGACCCGGTCCAAGCCCAGGGGGTCGGCGTTTCAGCAGATTGCGGAGTCCGCCTTCCTCGTGCGCCGCAGCCGGACCGTCCTGGGGGCGGTGCTGGTCACGGCGGCCTTCAACTTCTTTGGCTGGCCGTTCATCCAGATGGTCCCTGTGATCGCGCGAGACATCATCCACGTCGGCGAGGTCCAATACGGTTTCTTGCTCAGTTCCCTTGGCTTTGGCGCGCTGGTGGGGGCCGCCATTATCGCGTCTGTGCAGCCGACGAAGAAGGGCAATGTCTATACCATGGGTTCCGGGCTGCTCATGGTCGCCGCCACCGCTTATGCCTGGTCTCCCTGGTACCCGCTAGCCCTTGGCTGGATGTTTGTCGCGGGCGTCGGGCTCGCGGGGTTCGCGACCATGCAGCCGGTCATACCCATGGAGGCGGTCGAGCCGGACCAGCGTGGACGGGCAATGGGCGCGATCGTCCTCGGTATTGGGCTGCAGGCGCCCGGCATGCTGCTGATGGGCGTCATCGGCGAATTCGTCGGCCCGCGCGAAGGCGTCACCTACGTGGCCCTCGTCGGCCTCGTCTCCATCCTGCTCCTCCGGCGCATCTTCCCTGCCCTCGCTGACAAAGGACGCTGACAGTGACGCCCGACGACGCGTTCCGGCGCATTCTAGACGCGAGTTTCGTCGTACGCGTGTCCCACGTAGGACGAAAGAGCGGCCGACCGCGAGTCCTCGAGACCACCTACTATTGGGATAGGCGAAACAAGATTTATCTCTCCGGCTACCCCGGAAGGCGGGACTGGGTGGCGAATATGTCCGCAAACCCTCATCTTACCCTGTTCACCGTGGAGGGAGGCCTCTGGATGGAGGCGCCCGTGCTGGCGCGGGTATTGCGGGACCGGCGGGAGCGCATGCCCTTCATCATCAACTACGTGGAGCACTGGAGCCGCCTGCCCGGCGGCCAGCGGCGGACGATTGGCTGGACGCTGCGGATGGTCCGCCTGAACCGCGCCCTGCGCCTGCCTTGGTGGGGCCCGTTCTACCTGATCCGGCGCATCTTCGACCGCATGCCGTGTGTCGAGTTGACGTTGACGGGCCCTCCTTCTCGGCGCAACGCGCCGCCTCCCGAGCCCACCATGCCGCAACGAGGGGTCTAACAGTGCACAATCGTCGCATTCATGTCGACCTCGGCGTTGACAATGCTTCGCCGCCTCCTTACATTCAACAAAGGTCCGCACAATCAGATAGGCTGATACTGTGCAGGAACCTCAGCCTTGACGTGAGACAGGACAAAGCCGCAGCGGATATAGTGACTTCCGTCCGACGTCTATAGACCGTTCGTTCTTCACACCAATCTTCAAATGGGACCTTCCTCAGTTAGGAGCACCCTGAAATGAGCGCCTCGACAGGCTTTTACCTGCCGCCTAGCGCCGCGCCCAAGCTCGATGCCCTCGTCGACGAGATCGAGGCCCACCCCGGACCGATGGTCAATACCGCTGAGATGCGGGAGGCCTGCGCCGACCTCGATATCCGTAGAGTCGTCGATAACCTGCCAAGCGAGTTGACCGAAGAGGACCTCGTGGGCATCCTCAAGCTGGCGATGCTCACGGAATGCGCCACCGACTCTTACTCCGCCGTATTCCAAAGAGGCGCCGAGCAGTTCGACGCTCCCTGGCTCGCCCGGTTCAACGACAACATCTGGACCCCCGACGAGCACACCCACTACACGCCCTACAAGTACATGCTCCAGTCCATCGGTCATTCCGAAGAGGAGCTCTACCGAGAGATGCGCGACGTGCAGGACCTCCACTACGAGCACTGCTGCGGCCACACGCCCGTCGAGCTGACCACCTACGGCATCATCCAGGAGTACCTCACCGACAATTGGCACGGCATGATCAGCCAGCTACTCAGGGCCGATGCTCCCTACGCCGCCAAGTGCGTCTCAGCCGTAAAGCGACGGGAGACGCTGCACACCGTCTGGTATCGCGACATGACCGCCGTCCAGGTCGAGGAGAACCCTGAGATGCTCGGCATGGTGGCTGACACCATCCAGACGTTTGAGATGCCCGGCACGAGTCTCGTTCCCCAATTTGGGACCAGAGCGCTGGAGTGGATGGTCAAAGTCAATGTGGACTTCGTCCGCATCGCCCGAGACTTGGTCCGGAACTTCCACGAGGCGGCGGGCACGATGAAGCGGACTGGCCACTTATTTGTCGATCTTGCCGTCCGGCGCGGCGTCCACATCGGTCCCCTCCCCCTCGATAGCGCGCGCCGAGCGCTGGACAAGATCGGCGGCCCAGGCTACGGGCTGGTCGGCGAGGCCGTCCTCGACAAGTTCGGCATCCCAAGGCCCGAGGGCGAGAGCCAGACCGGTCCAATCAGCCTCCCCCCGCGCCTATACGAGGCGTTTCGCGCAAAAGCGCGCGGCGTGATAGCGAGCAAGATCGACACCAGCGTCATCATCGGCGAGGTCTAGGTCCCGGCTCCCGTCTGCAAATGGACCGGTTATTTGCCCTCTCCCCTAAGAGCTCCTAAGTCTGCAGGCGCGTCCATTGCCGACAAGCTGGCCCGTCGCGTGTTCTTCGCCACGGTCGGCAAGATCAAGGTGGGCTCTCTCACGGTGGAGACCCCGCAGGGCGAGTCCCACGACATCCAAACAGGCAATGCAGGTCCCCAAGGGGTTCTCCTGGTCAAGGACGACTCCTTCTATCGCCGGATACTCACCGGCGGGGAGATCGGCTTTGGCGAGGCGTACCAGGCGGGCGTGTGCGACTCTCCCGACCTCGTACAGCTGATCCAGCTCGCCATCCTCAACAGGAGGGCGGTGAGCCTGAACAGCGGCCCGCTCAAGTTGGTTTCCAAGTGGGGCAACCTGCGAATCCACCGGTCGCGAGCTAACACCGTCGACCAGAGCAAGCACAACATCCACGCCCACTACGACATGGGCAACGATTTCTTCAGTCTGTTCCTCGACGAGACCCTCACCTACTCGAGCGCCGTCTACGAATCGGACGACCAGTCCCTCGCCGACGCCCAGCGCAACAAGTATCGTCGTATGTGCGAGCTCGCCGGCCTCACCGCCGAGGACCACGTCTTGGAGATCGGGACCGGATGGGGCGGCTTCGCCATGTTCGCGGCCCAGAACTACGGCTGCCGCGTCACGACTATCACCATCTCCAAGGAGCAGTTCGTCCTCGCCTCCGAGCGAATCGAACAGGCGGGCCTCAGCCGCCTCGTCGATGTCGACTTCATCGACTACCGAGACGTGGCCGGCTCGTTCGAGAAGATTATCTCGATCGAGATGTTCGAGGCGGTCGGGGCCGAGTTCTTCGAGACCTTCTTCTTGAAGAGCGCCGACCTGCTCTTGCCCGGCGGGAAGCTCGTCATGCAGGTGATTACGGTCCCCGACCGCTATTTCGAGGCCCAGAAAAAGGGCGTGAACTGGATTCAGAAGTACATCTTCCCCGGCGGTGTGCTTCCCTCCCTTGCAGAGATGGAGCGCGCCAATGCGCGAACGGGCCTCGTCGTCACGAGCGCCGCCGACATCGGCCTCCACTACGCCGTCACCCTCCGCCAGTGGCGCGAGACCTTCTGGGAACGCATCGACGATGTCCGGCGCCAGGGCTACGACGAACATTTCATCAGGACGTGGGACTACTACCTAGCGGCCTGCGAGGCTAGCTTCCTAACCAGTAACACCGAGGACCTCCAAGTCGTCTTCGAGAAGCCCGCCGCCCCGTAATCCCCTAGCGCCTCCGTGCCGAGTCGGTAAGGCCGTTCGTCCTGGGCCGTCGAAGGACGGAATGAGCAATCGGCGCGCCCTCCGAAATCGGTTTCGTGACCAGTGACAAATGCTCCTTGCGCGGCGCCCGCCCACGCGTGAAGAATCCGAGTGAGGACCTATGAAATCCGGCGTTTTGCTGGCGATGGCCAGCCACACGCGCCTACAACGTTTGGGGCAGGCCTGCTACAATATATGGACGGCGATTGCCGGTTTTCCCCATATATGGGGCTTCCGGTCCGTTGACACGGTTCGGCATGGGGGGCCATACTGCGCCACGCTCTTTGAGAAATATCGTGTCTCCGTGGGCCCGTCTGACGGGACCGGGGAGCACTTATCGGAGGTCCGAAAATGACCTACAGGCCAACCACCGAGCAGGCCGACCGGCAGGGCCCTGTCCTGCAGCCGCCCGCCGGTGGCGCGTCGTCCACCACCATGCGCGTCCGCAAGCGCAATGGCGGACTTGAGACGGCCGATGTCATGAAGATCGTCCGCGCCGTCGAGCGCTCCGCCGGCGGCCTCGGCAGCGTCGACCCGCTGCGCGTCGCCACGCGCACCATCAGCGGCCTGTACGACGGCGCAACGACGCGCGAGTTGGACGAGCTCTCCATCCGGACCGCCGCCTCCCTGATAGCCGAGGAGCCGGAGTACTCCAAGCTGGCTGCTCGCCTGCTGAGCGTCTTCATCGATAAGGAGGTCCAGAATCAGGACATCCACTCCTTCTCTCAGTCGGTCAAGGCGGGGCACTCCCTTGGACTCATCGCCGACCACGTCGCCGAGTTCGTGGCCGAGAACACCCGCAAGCTGAACGACGCGATTCAAGCCGACTGCAATCAGAAGTTCGAGTACTTCGGCATCCGCACGCTGTACGACCGCTACCTTCTGAAGCACCCGGAGAGCCGTTACTCCATAGAGACGCCGCAGCACTTCTTCCTGCGGGTGGCCTGCGGACTGGCCGAAAGCCCCAGCGAGGCAATCGACCTCTACCACCTCATGTCGAACTTGGACTACATGCCAAGCTCCCCCACCCTCTTTAACTCGGGCACCCGCCATCCGCAGATGTCGTCTTGCTACCTCCTCGACTCGCCCCAGGACGACCTTGAGGCCATCTACAACCGGTACACCGACATCGCCAAGCTCTCGAAGTTCGCCGGCGGAATCGGCGTCTCCTTCTCCCGCGTCCGCTCCAAGGGCTCGCTGATAGTCGGCACCAACGGCAGCTCCAACGGCATCGTCCCCTGGCTGAAGACCCTCGACTCCTCCGTCGCCGCCGTAAACCAGGGCGGCAAGCGCAAGGGCGCTGCCTGCGTCTACGTCGAGTCGTGGCACGCTGACATCGAGGACTTTCTCGAGCTGCGCGAGAACACCGGCGACGAGGCCCGCCGCGCGCACAACCTCAACATCGCCAACTGGATCCCGGACCTCTTTATGAAGCGTGTGGAGGAGGACGGCGTCTGGTCCCTGTTCGATCCGAAGAAGCTGCCCGAGCTCGTCGACACCTACGGCGAAGAGTTCGAGCGCATTTACACCGAGGCGGAGGCGGAGGGCCGATTCGAGAAGCAGACGTCCGCCCGCGACCTCTACGGCCGCATGATGCGCACCCTCGCCCAAACCGGCAACGGGTGGATGACCTTCAAGGACACCGCCAACCGCACGTCCAACCAGACGCTGCGGAAGGAGAACGTCATCCACCTCTCCAATCTCTGCACCGAGATTCTCGAGGTTACTAGCAACGACGAGACCGCGGTCTGCAATCTCGGCTCCATCAATCTCAGCCACTTCGTCACCGACGAAGGCTCCTTCGACTTCGAGCGGCTGGGGCGCGTCGCCCGGACGGCCGTGCGCTACCTGGACCGGGTGGTGGACATCAACTTCTACCCCACCGGCGCCTCCGCCTACTCCAACAGTAAGTGGCGCCCGGTCGGACTCGGCGTGATGGGGCTGCAGGACATCCTCTTCAAGATGCGCCTGCCCTTCGGCTGCGAAGAGGCCGCCGAGCTCGGCGGCCGCATCCAAGAGGAAATCTACTTCGCAGCCCTCGACGCGTCCAACGAGCTCGCCGAAGCTCACGGCGCCCACGAGACATTCGAGGACACCCGCGCCGCCCAGGGCGAGCTGCAGTTCGACCTCTGGAACGTCGCCCCGACCAAGCCGGAGTGGCCGGAGCTGAAGGAGCGCATCAAGCGCTTCGGCCTGCGCAACTCGCTCCTCATCGCCATCGCGCCGACCGCGACCATCGCGTCCATTTCCGGCGCCTACGAGTGCATCGAGCCCCAGGTCTCCAACCTGTTCAAGCGCGAGACCCTCTCCGGGGAGTTCCTCCAGATCAACCACTACTTGGTGGAAGACCTCAAGGCGCTTGGTCTGTGGACTGAGGAGGTCCGGAACAAGATCAAGCTCAGCGAGGGCTCCATCCAGCACATCGCTGAGATTCCCGAGGAGATTCGCAACCTCTACCAGACCGCATGGGAGCTGCCCCAGAAGGCGCTGCTCGACATGGCCGCGGCGCGAGGACCGTTCATCGATCAGAGCCAGTCGCTCAGCCTATTCATGGCGTCCCCCACCATCGGCAAGCTCTCCTCCATGTACCTCTACGCGTGGAAGACGGGCTTGAAGACCACCTACTACCTGCGCTCGCGTCCCGCGACCAAGATACTCCAGACCACGACGGTCAAGGCCGCGGCGAACGAGTACACGGACGAAGAAGCAATCGCCTGCTCGCTGGAGAACCCCGAAGCCTGCGAGGCCTGCGAGTAGCCGCTCCCCTATCAGCGCGCTCCGAGTGGCTAGCCCTCCGGGCGCGCAAAGCCCTCCAACCGTCCCCGGCCCCATCTTCCCAAGCTCCTCCGGAACCGCCGCATCAATGGCTAGCACGGAAACGGATTGTTTCTAGTAGGTAACCAAAGACAGGAATTCAGCGATGATCCTCGAACCCGGCCTCAACCTCACACTCCGCCCCATGCAGTACCCCGACTTCTACGAGATGTACAAGAACGGGATACGCAATACGTGGACCGTGGATGAGGTCGACTTCTCCGACGATATCAAGGACCTGAACGTCAAGCTCACGGAGCCGGAGCGCCACCTCATCAGCCGGCTGGTGGCCTTCTTCGCCACCGGCGACTCCATCGTCGCCAACAACCTGGTGCTGAACCTCTACAAGCACATCAACTCCCCAGAGGCGCGGCTCTATCTCTCACGCCAGCTCTACGAGGAGGCCCTCCACGTCCAGTTCTACCTGACGCTCCTCGACACCTACGTCCCCGACCTCGACGAGCGGCATGAGATGTTCCGCGCCATCGACACCGTCCCGTCCATCAAGAAGAAGGCGGATTTCGGCTTCAAGTGGATCGACTCCATCCACGGCCTCGACACCCTCGACACGATGGAGCAGAAGCGCCAGTTCCTACTGAACCTCATCTGTTTCGCCACCTGCATCGAGGGCCTCTTCTTCTACGCGGCCTTCGCCTACGTCTACTTCATGCGCTACAAGGGACTGCTGAACGGCCTCGCCTCCGGCACCAACTGGGTCTTTCGCGATGAGTCCGCCCACATGAGCTTCGCCCTCGCCGTCGTCAGGCAGGTCCGCGAGGAGTACCCAGACCTCTTCGACGCGGAGATGCAAACCCAGGTGCTCCGGATGATGGTGGAGGCCGTGGACTGCGAGACCCAATTCGCCGAAGACCTTCTGGCGGGCGGCGTTGTCGGCCTCACCGTCGTGGAGGTGCGCCAGTACCTCGAGTACGTCGCCGACCAGCGTCTCACGAACCTGGGCATGACCAAGTTCTACGGCTCCCGCAACCCCCTTACCTTCATGGAGCTCCAGGACGTGCAGGAGCTGTCGAACTTCTTCGAGCGCCGCGTCTCCGCCTATCAGGTCGCTGTGACAGGCGAAGTCTCCTTCGACGAAGAGTTCTAGGCGCGCTGACGCGACGCGCCGACGGCCTAGCCGAGCGCGATGCGGAGGAGACGGCGTAGCGAGTCGTCCATGTCGATGCTCGCAAGGTCGCGGGGCGAGAACCAGCGTAGATCGAGCGACTCGCTGCTCACGCTCGGCACGGCGCCGGGACCGGCGCGGAGAAGGAAGCGCGCGTCGAGGTGCAGGTGCTCGGGCTCGCCGGGACGAGCCGCAATCACGTGAATGTCGAGGTCTACCGGCATGGGGTCGATGACGA
This sequence comes from Dehalococcoidia bacterium, assembly GCA_965219425.1. Taxonomy (GTDB): domain Bacteria; phylum Chloroflexota; class Dehalococcoidia; order Lucifugimonadales; family Australimonadaceae; genus S5-327. The sequence continues at coordinate 702,009 of OZ244741.1, read as the reverse complement.
GGTCCGCAATGCCGCTCTCCTCGACCGCCTCCCGAAGCGCGACGCCGGCGAGGTTGGCGTCGCCGTCGGCGTGCCCGCCGAGCTGCAGCCAGCGCTCGAATTTGCGGTGGTGCGTGAGCAGGACGCGCTGCTCCTTGGAGTCCAGCACCATGGCGGAGCCGGTGAAGTGGCCGGGGAGGCACGTCCGGAGGTGCGCATCTTCAGGATGAGCGTCGATGAAGGCGAGCATGCGCTCGCGGATGGCCTGCTGCGCCGCATCGGGCGGCTCATAGGCCAGCAGCATGCGCCGCGCCGCGCTGAGGTCGGCAGTCGGGGGAAATGGCCCTCGGACGAATCGCATGGTCCGATGCATGGCGCCGGACTGCCGCCTACTCCTTCAACACCGCGCTAGTATTCGAGCTCCGTTAGGCCGTCGACCTCGCCTACGCCCGACTCCACCGCCGCCTTGCCGACGGCGTAAGCGATTCGCCTGTGGACGTTCAGGTCCAGCGGGCTCGGACTCAGTTCCCCGGGGGGAGTCGCAACCGAGAGGGCCTCGCCCACGGCGATAAGCATTTGCCTATTGATCTCCGACGCCCTGACGCCGAGCGCGCCCTTCCATATCCCCGGATAACCAAGGACGTTGTTCACGGACGTGCCGTCTACCGCGAGAGCGGCCCCCGCTTCCAGCGCGACCGACGGCAGAATCTCACAGTCGGGGTTCGAGAGCGCGAACACAATCTGCCCGTCGCGCACGGATTCCTTCGGGATCAGCCCTGGGACTCCCGTCGTGGCGATGACCACATCCGCCGTCGCCATGATTTCGTCCAGCGACGACTGCCGCCCGCCTATCCTTTCGTGTCGCACCAGGCAGTCTTCATTGAGGTCGGCGCCGAGGACCGGTCGGTCGCTGGCGTACATGAGCAGCTTGGAGATAGACAGTCCCGCCGCGCCAAGCCCTATCTGGCCGACCGTAACGTCGGGGAGACGCTTGCCGGTCAAGCGCATCGCGGTCATCACAGCGCCCAGCACCACTGCGGCCGTCCCGTCTTGGTCGTCCTGCATAACCGGAACGCTCAACCGCTCCCGCAGCTTGTCGACGATCTCGAAGCAGTGCGGCGAGGCGATGTCTTCCAAGTGGATGCCGCTGTACGTGGGGGCGACGTTCGCCACGGCCTGAACGAACTCGTCGAGGCTTGACGCCTCGATCAGCAGCGGCGCCCCATTCACGCCGCTGAACTGCTGCAGCAGCGCCGCCTTGCCCTCCATCACCGGCATCGCGGCCGCGAGCCCGACGTTCCCCAGACCAAGCACGGCCGTCCCGTCAGTCACGATCGCCACCGTGTTGCCGATGGACGTGAAGCGCTTCGCGAGGACGGGCTCGTCCGAGATGGCGCGGCAGACCTCCGCTACGCCCGGCGTGTACACCTTGCGCAGCATCGCGATGCTCTCCACTGGGTGGCGGCTGACAATCTCAATCTTGCCTCCTCGGTGGAGGTCCATCACCTCGTCGCGCGTCTCCGTGACCCTTACGCCCGCCACGTGGGCGACCGCCTGCAACACCTCCAGCAGGTGCGCCTCGTTCTCCACGTAGATGTCGATGTCGCGCACCACCTGGTTTTGGCTGATGTGCACCGTCTGGATGTTTCCGATGTTCGCCCCCGCGCTGCCGATGGCCGTCGCCAGCGCCCCAAGCACGCCGGGCACGTTGTCGTTGCGCACCTGCATGGTGCGAATCAGTCCGTAATTCGTTGTTGTCGTCACGGGTCTTTCCTCCGGATTCCGGGCACGGGCCACAGTATCGCACCCAAGCGATAGAATCGCGGCCATCTACGGAGGGAGTTTTCGATGCCTAACGCCAAACTGGACGGAGCGATGATCGAGTACGCCGAGGCGGGCGACGGCGAGCCGCTGGTGTTCTGTCACGAGTTCGCGGGGAGCATGGAGAGCTGGGAGATGCAGATCGGCTACTTCTCCCGCCGCTACAGGACCGTCGCATACAACGCCAAAGGCTATCCACCTTCCGAGGCGCCGGCCGATTGGCGGGACTACGGCTATGACCGCCAGGTCCAGGTGCTGCTCGAGCTGCTGGACCACCTCGGCATCGCCAAAGCCCACGTCTGCGGGCTTTCCATGGGCGCCTACACCGCCGTCCAGTTCGCCCTCGCGCACCCCGACCGCTGTCTCAGCGTCGTCGCCGCGGGCGTGGGCACAGGCAGCGCCGACCCCGACGTCTTCCTCCGCGAATCCGAGGAGCGCGCCGCGCTCTTGGAAGCGAGCGGGATGCCGGGCATGGAGGCCTACCTCGCAGGCTCCACGCGCATCAGGTTCCGCGAGAAGGACCCCGTAGGCTGGGAGCGGTTCGCCGGTCTCTTCAGGGCCCACTCCTCCCAGGGCTCCGCGAATACTCTTCGGGGCTTCCAGGGACGGCGCCCAAGCATCTACACCCGCGAGGCTGACCTCGCCAAGTTGGACCTTCCCCTGCTCGTGATATGCGGCGATGAAGACGACCCGTGTCTCGATCCCTCGCTCTTCCTGCGGCGGACCGTCCCGCGCTGTGGGCTTGTCGTCCTGCCGCACACCGGCCACGCCTGCAACCTGGAGGAGCCCGCCGCGTTCAACGCGGCCGTCGGCGAGTTCCTCGCCCAGGTCGAGGCCGGCAAATGGGGCCCGAGACCCGCCGACAGCGGCGACAACTGGGCGGCGACGGCCCGCTAACCGACGACGGCGAAGGCCTCGACCTCGATGAGGTAGTCGGGGTTCGCAAGCGCGTGTACGAACACCATTGAGCTGGCGGGAAGCGCGTTCTCGTCCCGGTATTCGTTCTGGGCCTGGCGCGCCGCCTCCACGTCCGCATCGGGCGTGAGGAAGATGGTCACCTTGACGATGTCCGAGAGGCTGCCGCCTACCGACTCGATGGCCGTTCGTAGGTTCGCGTTGACCTGCCGCGCCTGAGTGAGCGTATCGCCCTTGCCGATGACCGCCGTCGGCCCCGCGGGACGTCTGCCCCGCTATCCAGACCAGATTGCCCGACTTGACGACGTGCGCGAAACGCCCGCCTGGCGGCGGCGCCAGGCCATCAGGATTTGTGCGTTGGATGTCCGCCATAGAGTCTCCTTCGTTGCTTCCAAAGTCGCGCTCTCCTGGTCACAGGGAGTGAGAGAGAACTTCTCCCTCGTGCGCAGAGGAATCGGGACGGGCTACGCCTTGTAGTAGACGGGCACGGCGGCGCCCGACACCGCCCTCGCCTCCTCGGACGCCAGGAACAGCATCACACTCGCCAGATCGTCCGGCTGCACCCACCGCGACGCATCCGCATCCGGCATCGCGGCCCGGTTCGCCGGCGTGTTCACGATGCTCGGCAGCACTGCGTTTACCGTGATGTCGTACTCCTTGACCTCCTGGGCGACCGTCTGGGTAAGCAGGATGACGCCGCCCTTGCTGACCGAGTAGTGCGCCACCATCGGGTCGCCCTTCAGTCCGCTGCGCGCGGCGACGCTGACGATGCGCCCGTATCCCTGGCGCTTCATGTACGGCAGGGCCGTCTTGATGGTGAGGAATGCCGACTTGAGGTTGAGCTGGAGCAGGCCGTCCCAGTCCGCCTCCTCCATCTCCTCGACGGACGGCCCGAACCGGAATCCGCCGGCGACGTTGACCAGCACGTGCGGACCGCCCTGGGCCGCCGCTTCCACGAACAGACCGCGCACCGATCCCTCGTTCAGCACGTCCGTCTCACGGTAGCTGAGCGCCTTCGCCCGGTCTCCCAGCGCGCCCACTTCCTCGTCGCGCGGCGGCACGCGGTCTGCGATCACGACGCGCCCGCCCGCCTCGACGAACCGCCGGGCGACAACGCTTCCTATCGCCCCGCTCCCACCCGTCACGATCACCGTCTTGCCCGTAAAATCCATCGCTACTCCGCCAGGAACGCCGTGATCAGCGCCTTCCCGGTTTGGACGATCTCCTCGTCCTCCTCGCTCGTACGGCCGCTCACGCCAAGGCCGCCGAGAATCGTGCCGTCCGACGCAATGACAACCGCGCCGCCGCCGCCGGCGGTGAAGCTCGGATTGCCGAACCCGGCGACGCCTTGCCCGGACGCCCTTGCGCGCTCCCCGAACTCCAGCGTGTCGACGCGCATGCAAGCCGACGTGTACGCCTTTTTGAAAGCGTTCTGCCGGGCGAGAGCCGCGTTCACTCCCGCCTCGGCCCCGAAACACACCATCTCGCCCCGATCGTCCACGACGGCCACGGCCACGGGACGCCCGCCCATCTCGCCGGCCTTCCGGAGCATTTCCGCAAACGCCGCCCGCGACTCAGCCAACCCCAATGTCTTGCGCGCCCTCATTGCTCAACCCGCCTCATTTGTCTGCTGCTCCAACGCGGCGAGCGCTAGCCGGGCGAGGCGCTCGTCCCGCTCCTTGTTCGGCCCCTGCACGCCGACCGCTCCTACGACGTTCCCCGAACCGTCCCGCGCGACGACTCCGCCGTGCGTGGCGGCGACGAGCTCTTCGCCAAAGTCGTAAGCGCCCAGTCCTGCGGCCGCCCGGTATGCGGCGAAATCCGCTAGGTCCGAGAGCATCCGCGAGGCGGTGAACGCCTTCCGCACGGCGTGCTTCCGGTGGAAGGCAGGCGCGCCGTCCATCCGCGCATATGCTGTCAGGTCGCCGTTGTCGTCCACCACCGCCACCGCGACGGGGCCCACGCCGTCGCCGTCCGCCGCGGCGAGCACGGCGTTGACTGCCCGCAGCGCGTCCTCCACATCCATCACTTGGCGTTCGTACATCCGATCCTCCGTGTCTTTGCCGCAGTCTACCGGCGAGCGCCGCCTATCAGAAAAGGGCGCCCAAGCGGCGCCCCTTTCTCGACTCGCTCTATCGCCCTAACGCGCGCTTAGCTTACTCGTCAGGGAAGAGGCCCTTGATGATGTCGAGCGTCTCATCCGGAAGGGCGGCGAGGCCGTCCACCTGGGCCTGGTACTGGTCGCCGGTCCGCAGACCGACGTCGTAGTTCCGAGCGTTCATGTCGGCGACGAAAGCGTCGCTCGATACGACCTGCTCGAACGCCGCTCGCACGGACGCCACGACCTCCGGCGGAGTCTGCGAGGGCATGCCGAAGATGCGGCTCGACGCCGCCAGGTCCATCAAAGAGTTGAACCCATCGATGTAGGCTTGACTCGCGCCCAGCCGCTCGGACGCTATGTTGGCAATCTTGTCAGCCCATGGCCACTTGCCCTCGGCCTTGCCCGCCGCTATCCACGCAGGCTCCATAATCGTGTAGAACAACGGCGTCGCGTATCCCTCGGCCCACTCCGGGTTGTTCCTCACCTCGGAGTCGCGGCACGTGGGCGTTACGTCGATCTCGCCGCGGTTGAAGGCCGCGTTCATGTCGGACGTGCCCGTGTACCCGAAGGCCCGCTCGAACGGGAATCCGACCTGCACCGCCCACTCGCTCGAAGTCGCATATGTGTCCACGCGGCCGATCTGGCCGAGCGTGAAGCTTCCGGCGAAGAACTCGTCGAGCGCGTTGTTCGGGTCGTTCAGCAGGCTCGTCCGGATGCACCATGTCTGGTCGCTTGGCGTGAAGTCGGGGGCGCCGAGGTACTTCAGGTCCGTCGCCGCGTCGAACCCTTCCACGCCGGAGAGGATCGATTGCTGCACCAGAGTCGAGATCACCACGACGATGTCAGCCTGGTTGTCGCGGTAGTCCTTGCCCGTGACGGACTTGACCGCCACCAGCGTGTTAGCCCCGGGCTTGTTCGTGACTATTACGCTCGGGTTGCCTTCCAGCGCATCGCTCAAGTGGCTGGCGAATATGCGCGAGAAGGTGTCGAAACCGCCGCCCGGCGCATACCCAACGGTGATGCGCACCGTCTTGCCGCCAAAGTCCACGCGGTCTGCCTCGGGGATGGGAGTGGGAGTGGAAGTCGGCTGTGGCGTTGGCGTTGCGGCCGGCTGAGGCGGAGGGGTCGCTCCGGGCGGCAATGGAGTCGGAGTCGCCGTCGGCGTGGCGGGGGCCGCCGGAGCCATCGCTGTGGGCGTGGATGTCGCCGCCGGCGGGGACGTAGGAGTGGGGTCTTCGCCGCCGCAGGCGGTGACGAGCAGCGCGAGTGACGCCGCAAGCGCGACGAGGCCCAACATCATCTTTCCATGAAACAAACGGATGCGCATCAGTCCTCCCTAGTTGCGAGTGTCTACTATGGACTACGTTTAAAAACGCGGCGCGGATGCTAGCACGGCGACGCCGCCGTCGTCCACGACAGGCTACGGGAACAACGGCCAAGGGTTCAGCTGCGCAAGTTGCGCCAGAACTCCGAAATCGACTCTCTACCCTTGAGAATATCTGGGAGCAAGCCTTCCAGCACTGGGTCTATCCACGCGATGTGAATCACGAGGTCGAAGAACCCGTAGATGAGGGCGAGGAACGCGATGGCCCACAACGTCGCCACCCACCACCGCACGCCTCCAAAGACCTTCAGGTACAGCCATACGTAGGCGGGCACCGCAATCTGGAAACCGATAATCCAGACCCCAGCCACGACGCCCACCGTGGTCCCCAGCGCTTTGACCGTTCGACGCAGCACTACGCCGCGGCTTTCGCCGGTCTGCGTCCTTCCGATGTCCAGGATGCGTGAGCGAGACCTGGAAGGCTGGAACAGGTGCCGTAGCCCGTATATTCCCACGAGCGCGAGGCCCGCTATCGTTACGACTCGCGGCAGCCGCGCCGCCTCTTCCGTCCAATCGGAGGACTGCCACAAGGTATAGGCGAACGCAATCCCCATCGCCCCGATGAACACTCCGCTTGCCGTGGGCCGCAACTGCTCGAGGGTGGGTATCCGCACGAAGCCGATTCCCGGCTCCTGCGCTGGCGGCGTTTCCACGCCGTCCTCGCCGCCGGCGGGAGCCGCTATCGTGGCGACTCCCCGCGCCTCCATGTCGGCTTGCTGGCGCTCGCGCGTCCGGTTCACGCTCCGCTGCATCCAGATGGTGTAGCCGCCCGTCCCTATCGCGATGAGGAGGATGGCGATGACGGGGAGCCGTGTGAAGATGCCCCCGAGACCGAACGTCACTATCGAGATGCCGTAGAACCGCTCGATGATGCCTCCGAGGATGATCGCAATGATGATGGGCGGGCGGGGCCAGCCGTAGGTCTTCATGAAGTAGCCCAGACCGCCAAACGCCAGCATCACAACGAGGTCGTAAATGGACACGTTGGCCTGGAAGGCTGCAATCGTCATCACCGCGAGCACGATTGGGACCAAGACGTTCGGCTGCACGAAGGCGATCCGCGTCAGCAGCGGCGTGAAACCGAGCGCCAGGCCGGTCGCGAAGACGTTCGCCAGCACCAACGAGAAGGCGATGGTCAGCGTGAGGGGGAGGTTCTCGTTGAGCATCTGCGGCCCGGGCTGCAGGCCTAGGATGACCAGCAAGCCAAGGAAGATCGCCATGCCCACGGAGCCTGGCACGCCGAAGAACAGCGTCGGGACCAGCTGTCCCCCGTCGACCGCGTTGTTGGCGGACTCAGGCGCGATGACGCCGCGGATGTCGCCGGTGCCGAAGGTTTCCGTGCCCCCGCGCACCGTCTGCCGCGCCGATGCATAGGCGAGCCACTGGGCGAGGGAGCCGCCGATGCCCGGCAGCACGCCCACGAACACGCCCATCGCCGCCGACCGGAACACGAGCAGCCAGTTCCTGAGCACCTCCCGCATCCCCTCGATGCGCTGCTTCGCGGAGTCCTCGCCCTGCGGCGTCTGCCGCGCAATCGCCACGTCGCCGACGATCATGTCGAAGAACTCCGGCAGGGCGAACAGGCCGATAACGACCGGGACGACGTGGATGCCGTCCCACAGGTAGTCCGCGCCGAACGTTAGACGCTGGACGCCCGTCGAATCGTCGAAGCCGACGCTCGCGATAAGCAGTCCAAACGCTCCGGCCATCAGCCCCCGCAGAAGCGCTCCGCTGCTGACGACGCCAACGACGGCAATCGCCACCAGCCCCAGGGTGAAGAACTCCGCGGCGCTGAACTGATTGACCACGGTGCGCGCCACGGGAATCGTGGCGAAGAGGAAGACCGCGCCCACCACGCCGCCCAGCAAGGACGAGAAGTAGGCCGCGGACAGCGCGACGCCCGCCTTGCCCTGGCGCGCGAGGGGGTTGCCGTCGAGGATCGTCGCCTGCCCGGACGTGGAGCCGGGCATGCCGAGGAGCACAGCTGGGAGCGTATCCCCCGTCGGGACCGTCGCCACCATCCCAATGGCGAGAGGGAGCGCTATGAAGGGGTCCAACCCGTACGCGAACCCCAGCAGCACCACGAGGCTCGGCACCGCGCCGCCCGGCATCGCGCCGTTCAGGACGCCCACAGTGACCCCCACGAACAGCGCGAGCATCACCTGCCAGCTCGCGAGGTGTCCGAGCGCCTCGCCCGCTGCTTCTAGCATCTGCTGGTCCCGCTAAAGCCGCCTAGGCCCCGAGTCCCCTATTGGTCCATAGTATTCTTCGCGAACACGTCCTCGAGCTGGGCCAGCTTGGGCGTCAGGCCTTGCTCGAACGAGTACTGCGCCGCGGTCTCCAAGACCAGCTTGTTGGCGCGTATGCCGTGCTGCACCAGCGGCTGCTTCATCGCCGCCCCGCCCTCAGCGGACACCGAGCCTGTCTCGACGTAGTAGTCGACGTGCTCGGCGCGCTCGCGGTTGGCGACGTCGTTTGCCCGGTTGAACGCCTTCATGAGGTTGAGCAGCACCCACGGGTGCTTCTCCGCAATCTCGCGCTTCACGACCATGCCGTGGTTGATGGGGTACAGCCCCGTCTTGCCGTAGAAGCGGATGCCCTCGGCCCGCGCGTCGGGGAACAGGGGCGCGATGTCCGGGTGACGCCAGAGGTCGGCAGTGCTCCGGTCGATCAGGTTGGGGTCAACGATGTAGAGCAGCGTCGCCTCCAGCTCGCCGGACAGCATCATCGAGCCGATGTTCTTTTCGAGCGGGATCTGGTTGACGGTCACGCCCTCCGGCGGCTTGAAGCCCGTCGCGCCCCCGTGACTCTGCTCCGGCACGCGCTCCATGAAGAACTCCATGTCCTTCGGCTCGACGCCGAACTCGTGCTGGAGGACGCCGCGCGTCCAGAGAGCCGCCGTCTGCTGGTACTCCGGCACGCCCACGCGTTTGCCTTTCAGGTCCGCCGGACTCTGGATGCCCGCGTCCTTGCGGATGAGCACGCCCGTGTGAAAGAAGCGCCGCGTCGTGAAGATCGGCAGGCCCACCCAGCGCTCGTCTCCTGCCGCCATCGCCATGATGAGCGACGAGAACGACATCTCCGAAACGTCGAAGTCGCCGAACTTGAGCTGGCGCCAGAAAAGCTCCGAGGCGTGCACTGGGCTGGGGATAAGCTGGATTCCATCCGGCTTCACTCGTCCGTCGTGGAGCGCCCAAGTCCTTGGGTTTGACGCCATGCCTATGCTGAGCTGAATGTCCATCTGCTGTGCCTCCTCGGCTGAATAGGGCCTAGAGGCCCGATATAAACTGCTCTTCCTCGTCCCACTTGCCCACGTTCGAGCGCCACACCATGTCGAGTCGCGCCATGTCTTCCTCGGTCAGCGGCGGAGCGCCGGAGCATCCGGCGGCCTCCTCCAAGTGCGCCATCTCCGAAAAGCCGCCCAGCACCGTCGTGACCGCCTCGTCCTGAAGGATAAAGCGGTACGCGGCCTGGGACAGCGTCTGGCCGGACCGCGACAGGAACGCGAACGGCATCGCCCTCTGCACCATCGCCTGATACATGTCCGCGTTGCGCGTTAGCCCGCCGCCTGAAAGCGCGTGCCGTCCGCCCCCGCGTACCGCGTGGTCCGTGAGCACGCCGCCCGCGAGTGGACGTATCACCGCCGTCCCAACCCCCAGCTCGCGCGCCCTCACCAGGAACTGCCCATAGTCGTGTTGCACGTCCAAACCGTCCGGCGTCGCCAGGCCGGCCGTCGGGTTCAGCAGGTCGTACCACACGTTGAGCATGTGGAACTCGCGCGTCTCCAGCAGCGCCATCACCGCGTCAGCGTCCGCGTCCTCGTTCGCAAAGCCGAAGAACCGGGTCTTGCCCGCGCGCCGCAGCCGCTCTAGACCCTCCAACGCGCCGCCTGCGCCCAGGTAGTCGTCCAGCCCTAGGTGGATCCACCCCGGGACCGTCGTGTCCGTCTCGATGCCTGGCGGATTGTGGATCTGCACCACGTCTACGTGGTCCACCTGTAGCCGCTCGAGCGAGTCCTCGACCGACTCGACCACTGCGTCGGCGATGTGATCGAGCTCTTCCGGCATGACCTCGACCTTCGTCGTCAGGACGGGCCGAAAGCCGATCTCGCGCATCGCCTTGCCGATGTTGGTCTCGGCCAGGCCTTTGCCGTAGTCGGGCGACGTATCGAAATAGTTGACGCCGAGCTCGAGCGCCCGCTCGATGGCCTCCAGCTGCTCCTTCGGCTCGCCCTTCACTAGGAGCCCCGCGTTATCGCCGGAGCCGAAGCCAATCTCGGACACACGAACGCCTGTAGCGCCCATCTCGCGGTATCTCAAAAGGAACCTCCGGGAAGCCGGGGCTCACGAGCCCGGCAGCGCGCGTTATCTAAGCCGCCCCAAGAGCGCATGTCAAGCGGCAGGACGAAGGAGCGGCTGCCGACGCGACACATTCGGAAAGGCCAGCGTTCGGCCTCGCAAGACGGCAAATGCCTAGCTCCCAACCAACGAAAACACCTCGCGCAATGCGGGGGCGCCGGGCGTCAGCGCGCCCGACTCCACGCGATGGACGAGCTCCGTGACCGCGTCGCAGTACGGCGCTGCTATGCCGTGTGACGCGCCCTTCCGCGAGACGAGGCCGCTGAAGTAGTCGACCTCCGTCTTGCGCCCGCGCCGCATGTCCTGATACATCGACGTCATCGCGTCCGGGCTCACGCGAGCGGCCCGCTCCCCCAACGCTCGCTCGACGGCGTCCGACTCGCCGCCGGCGGTCGCGTACACGTCGTCGGCGGCGTACTCGCCCATAATCGTCGTGAGCGGATGGCCCTCTGCCTCTGCCACGCGCATCGTCTCCGCCGCGAGACGCACCGCGATTGTCCGGGCGTCGGCGCTCGCAAGCAGCTCGGCCGACCTCATGCCGCCGATCGCCGAGACCGGATTCAACATCGTGTTATTGACCATCTTCGACCAACGCTCATGGGCCAAGTCGTCGATGACGAGGCTCGGCCAAACGTGGTTGAGCGCGTCCGCGACCCGCGCCGCCTTTCCCCCCGCCGGCGCGCCATGCTCGCCCACGTACACCCCCGGCAGCTCGGCCGACGCAGTAGCCCTGCTGACCGAGGACGACGCTTGCACTCGCCCCGGCTCCAGGAAGGACCCGTTGATCAGGATGACGCCCCCCACTACCCGCTCCGCCCCCACTTCCGGCGCAATCCAATCCTCGTTGATGCTGTTCTGCATCGACACGACGAGCCCGTCGTTAGCAAGCCACGGCTTGACCACGCGCAGCGCCTCCATCGTGTCGTAGGACTTCACGCAAAGCAGCAGCAGGCCGATGGGCGCCGCTAGCTCCTCGGGCGCTATCGCGCGCAGGCTGGCGTGCTCCTCCCCGCCCGATTGCTCCTGCACTGTGAGCCCGCTGGTTTGAATGGCCTCGCGCTGCTTCACCCACGGCTCGACGACCGTCGGATCGAGTCCGGCGTTGGCCAGACGCACTGCGATCTGCCCGCCGATAGCCCCAGCCCCGTAAACGACGATGTTGCCTACGTCAGCCATTGCGTTAGTCCTCGCCCACCCTCACTCTTGCTAACCGTGACATCGGACTGCCAAACGGCTGCTATCCAAACGCAAAAACTACAGCCCTCCGCCGAACTTCCGGCTCGCCACGACCGCCTGCGCCCTTGGACTGATCTGACTGCGGACCGCGATGTTCAGCAGCGCCGGGCCGTCCGCCGCAAGCGCCCGCTCCAGCGCGGGCTCCAGCTCCTCCGGACGTTCGACCAGCTCCGCGTACGCGCCCAACCCCTGCGCGACCAAGTCGTACCGGGAGGGGGCCAAGTCGGTGATTACGGCCTTGCCGTACAGGCCCAGCTGCAGGTTCTTGTCGATGCCCCACGCCGCGTCGTTCCCAACGAGGAAGACCACCTTGAGCTTGTGACGCACGGCGGTGTCGAGCTCCATGCCGTTGAACCCGAACGCGCCGTCGCCCGTGATGCAGAACACCCGCGACTCTGGCTTCGCCAGCTTGGCCGCAATCGACACCGGAACGGCCTGGCCCAGCAGGCCCAGGTTCGGCAAGTACCACCAACTGCGCGGGCTCCTGGCCGGGAGGTACGCGCGCCCGTAATACGCGTAGTCGCCGCCGTCGAAGACCACCACGTCGTCGGGCCGCAGATGCTTGGCCAGGACGCTGTGGACGAACATCGACCGCAAAGGGACCTCGTCCGTCACGTACTGTTCGAGGCGCCCCTTCTGCTCGACGACCGCCGTCCTGAAGCGCTCCAACCAGGACAGCTCGGGCCACTCTGTCCGGGCTGCCTCTTCGGCCAGCTGCTCGACGATCGGCCCCACATCCCCCACCAGCGAAAGGTCGACCCCCCGGTTCCGGCCCACCTGCAACGGGTCCGGCTCGACCTGAATCACCTTCGCGTCGCTCGGCACCACCGGCCCGAGTCCGTACCCGATCGTGAAATCGAGCAGCTTGCCCAGGAAGAGCACCACGTCCGCCTCGCGGATGAGGTTCGCCGCTGTGTGTTGGCTCAGGTCGAAGAAGCCGAAACAGTACGGATGATCGTCCGACACGATCCCTCGCGCCGCCTCCTCGGTCATAAACGGCAGCTTCGTCGTCTCGATGAACCGCTCATAGACCGATGACCAGTCCCCATACGCCGCCGGAGTGCTCGCCACCACGACCGGACGCTCCGCCGCTCGAAGCATCGCCACCGCCTGCTCGACGGCGGCATGCGACGCCTGAATGGGCTGCGTGCGCCGGTACGACGACGCATCGAAGAAGCGTGTCTCCTCGTCATCGACGACCGCGCTCTGCACGTCCACCGGCACGGTCAGATGCACCGGCCCGCGCCTGCCCTCGAACGCCGTTCGGATGGCCGTCGACATCAGGTCGGGGATGCGGCGCGGGTCATGCGCCAGCCATGCCCCCTTGGTGACGGTGCGCGCGATGCCCACCTGGTCGATCTCCTGCATGACCCCGCGGTGGTAATTCTTAACCTCGGCTGAACCCGCGATGTTCAACACCGGGCTCTCCGTGGACATGGCGTTGATGAGCCCGGGCAGCGCGTTGGCGTGCCCTGGCGTCGTCACGGCCACAACGCCCAGTTTTCCCGTCATCCGCGCCCATCCCTCGGCCATGTGGACCGCCGCCTGCTCGTGGCGGCAGTCGATGAGCCGGAATCCCTCGTCATCGAGGACATCCAGCAGCGGCAGGATGTGGTCCCCCGCCACCGTGAAGATGGTGTCGACGCCCTCCACGCGGAGGGCGCGAGTGATGATCTGGGCGCCGCTAAGGCTCACGATTCACTGCTCCATGGGGCCGCAGCCGTCCATGGCCTGGCCGCGGGGGGACGGCGGCGATGCTAGCAGCCGCGCCTTACCCCTAGCAACGCGCCCATTCCCGTAGACTGTTGCATCGCTTTGGTCATCTTGTGCAGGCCGTGACGCCTGCAACTGGCGGGCGGAGGGTGAGGGCGAACTTGGCTCGGACGGTACGGCCGTGGTGCGGCGGAGGTCAGGGGGCGCTGAATTGCAGTTCCGTTCGGATTTGGGTTTGGTCGTATTCACACTGCCCCACGAGAACCCCAAGAGCAAAACGGGACGCGGTTAGTAAAATCTGATCTGAAACCTGAATGGGGGCACATATGCACTTGCCGACCGGCGTGGTAAAGCGGGAAAAGCTCGGACCAGGGGCGCACCATGATCCTCTAACCCCTCGCCAGGTCTTCGTACCGCAACCTTTCGACCTGGCCGACATACTGGATGGGACACAGGACTTCCGATGGCTTTCCAGGCAGGACGGCTGGTACTCGGGAGTGCTGGCCGGAACCCTGCTCAACGTCCGGCAGGTTGGCGGCGTCCTGGAGTACCGCGCCGAGAACGACCTGGCCGACCTGCTGCGGCGCTACTTTCGGCTGGACGACGACCTCGATTTGGCCCGCGCCGAACTTGCCTCTGTCGATGGTCGCATTGGGGAATTGGTCAACAGGCGCCGCTATCTGCGCGTCCTTCGCCAACCGGACCCCTGGGAGTGCATGGTTGCCTACATCTGCTCGGCAATTAACAGCGTCGCCCGTATCCGTGGGATTGTCGAGATGATAGCGAGACAGCTGGGGCAGCCAGTGAAGCTGGGCAGCGAGGTGCGCCATACGTTCCCGTCGCCCGCCGCAGTTTTGGAGGTCGGGGAGAAGAAACTGGAGGAGATGCACTTGGGCTTGGACCGCCCCAAAAAGATCGTTGCCGCTGCAAGAAGGATATGCAACGGTGAGTTGGACCTGCAGCACCTGGCACAGTCCCAGACGCCCTATATCCAGGCAAGGCGGGAGTTGATGGAGTGCTATGGAGTGGGGCCGAAGATCGCCGACTGCATTGCCCTGTTCGCACTGGGCAAGCCGGAAGCGTTCCCCTTGGACACATGGATAAGACGGGCCTTGGGAGTGTATTTCCAGGGCCAGGAACGTCCTGCCGACCCCGACTTGGTCAGGTGGGCACAGAGCCATTTCGGGCGCCATGCCGGTTTTGCCAGTCAGCTGTTATTCCGCGAGCGCCTAGTGAAGTAGGACATGGCGCTACTCCCGGGAGCGCACAGAATGGTCAGAATGCGATGCGACCTTGGCGTCTTTGCTGTCGTGGGGCTACCGCAGCGTGCGGGCGTGGGAGGCGGGAGGTAATGCCGCGTGCGGGGTTCATTGACGATGCCGACGTGGCCCCTACCGCCATGCTCACGCCTTCGGGCCGCCGAAACCGCGACGTTGACCGCTTCCGACGGCGGTCGAAACGACTACTTCGGGTACGCGTTGGCGGTGAGCGCGGATGGCGGCGCGATTGTCGTGGGAGCGCCTCTCCATGCCCACACCCTCAACCGCTCCGGCTCTGCGTACGTATTCACCAGGTCAAATCAAGGATGGCGCGACGCCTCCGGGACGGCGGAGCTGCACTCGCCCGATCCGCAGCTGGCCCCTCAACCGTACAGGGGAACGTTCGGGAGCTCAGTTTCCATAAGCGGGGCCGCTGTTGTCGTTGGCGTGCCGAGCTACGCCGCGTATGTGTTCAACTCATTCGTCGCCGCGGTCCGGACAGAATGACGAGCTCCGACAGGACGAGGGTGACAGCAGCCCATTGTCCGGTCACCCCATCCTCCCCTACCCTGTTCCCAGAGATCTGTCCGGAGCCACGGCTGCCCCGCCCTCGCACTCGGAAAATGAGCCTAAATGGGCCTAAATGAGACCGTTTTCTCGACCCTCCACGCCTGAGGACGCTTACTCAGGCGTACACGAAACCTCACTTTCGGCCCCAATTCGCTCCCTATCGCATGACAAGATTTGCAGCCGGCGGCTCTACGGCGAATCTCTACGCACAAAATGCGGAGGACACGATGGCCGACCTAGCCAACGAACAGTGCGAAACGATGAGCGCGAGCTCCATTCTCCCCGCGCCCGACGAGGTCGCCGCCATGAAGGCCCAGCTCCCTGAATGGACGCTCGTCAACGACGGGATGAACAAACTGGAGCGCGTCTTCACCTTCAAGACGTTCGCCCAATCCTTGGCGTTCTCCAATGCGGTGGCCGCCGAGGCCGAGGCCCAGGGCCATCACCCCAAGCTCACCACCGAATGGGGGAGGGCGACCGTCGTGTGGTGGACTCACTTCCTCGGCGGGCTGCACAAGAACGACTTCATCATGGCCGCGCGGACCGACGCCATCGCCGCCCAACAGACGTCGGCCACGGTCACGGCCAGAGTAATCCACTTCGAGATTCTTGGCGAAGACCCCGCGAAACTTGCCGACTTCTACCGCGACGCCCTCGGCTGGCAGTACCAGACCTGGCACGACCTCCAGCCCTACTGGCTCGTCACGACCCGGCCCGATCAAGGGATGGGCATCGACGGCGCCATCATGCACCGCCACTTCCCGCAGGGCGTCATCAACACCGCCCTCGTGGGCTCCCTCGACGCCGCTCTGGCCGCCGTCGCCGCCAACGGGGGCAAGCTCGTCTCCGGCCCCAACGAGATTCCGGGCATCGGCACGCACGCCTACTGCGAAGACCCGGAAGGCAACCTTTTCGGCATCATCCAGGAGCCTCAGCCCGATTGAGACGGAGCCCCGCTGGCTCGCTCACTCCCCCGCAACCGCTTTGACGGCGGCTCCGGGCCAGTTGCGAGTCCACATTGTCTCGCCATTGGCGTCGTACCTGCGGAGGACGCCCTGGCCCCCCGAGTAGACACCCCCGTCCGATGCCGCCGCGATCACGCTCAGGTCGCCGTCTCCCCCGTCGCGAGTCCACAGCTCGTTGCCGTCCGCGTCGTACCTGCGCAGGACGCCGCCGCCCGTGTACGCGCCTCCCTCCGGCCCCGTCGCGACCAAGCCCGCGCCGTCGTCGCCCACGTCGCGGAGCCACAGCTCATTGCCGTCCGCGTCGTATTTGCCGAGGACGCTGCCTCCTCCCGCGTAGGCGCCCCCTTCCGGCGCAGCAACAACCGAGACTCTCGAGCCGTTTCCCACGTCACGGAGCCATAGCTCGTTGCCGTCGGCGTCGTACTTGCGCAGCGCCCCGCCGCCCCCCGCGTACACGCCCCCTTCCGGCGCTGCCGCAACCGAGACCGTCGGGCCGTCCCCCAAGTCGCGAAGCCACAGCTGCTCGCCGTCGGCGTCGTACCGGCGCAGGTGCGACCCGCCCTCCAAGACGACCCCTGCGTACGCTCCCCCCTCCGATGCCGCCGCAACCGAGGCCACGACACTGTCGCCTGTGTCGCGGAACCAGAGCGTATTGCCATCGGTGTCAATCTTGTACAGACGACCCCCGCCCGCCCAGCGGGAGCCTCCCACGTAGGCACCGCCTTCCGGCGCGGCGGCAACCGCGCTGACGGCCCCGCTGCTCATGTCGCGGAGCCACAGCGTGCGGCCTCCGGCGTCGAGCCTGTGCAGGTCGTCGCTGCTCCCCTCGCGAGCTGTCCCCACATACGCGCCGCCGTCAGACGACGCCGGACCCGAGGATGCGCCGGACGAGTCAGGACTCCTTGTGCCGCCGCCATCGACGGCCGCGCCGCACGAGATAGCGGCCATGCTCAGCAGCAGGCGCACGGCCACGCCGGCTATGGACCGCCGGAGGACGCTTCTCCCGCCCAGCTTGCCATCAGTCATCGACCACCCCCGGCGTCGTGCTTGCGCAGGACTCCGTCGCCCTATCAATACCGCAGTCTATCCATTCGCCCAACCAGCGGGCCGAGCAAAAAGAGGGCCCCGGCATCCGGCCGGGGCCCTCGCGTCCGTTCCTGAGAAAACCGCTTACAGGTGGTACAGCGCTAGGGCGTTGTCCACCAGCACCTTCTGCTTGGATTCCTCATCCACCGTGGTGAGCGCCCTGAACGTCTCGATCGCGTCCACTTCGCTCGACGTGTCCGTATGCCCATAGTCCGTGCCGATGACCACGTTCTCGTCGCCGATGTAGCTGAACACGTACTCGAAATCGTCATCGGTCTGGGCCGAGACGTAGAGGTTGTACTCCTTGAACGGGTTGTCGGGAATCTTCCAACCCGACTGCTTCGCCCGCCGCGACGTCTCATGCATGATCCAAGGCACCCACTGGCACGACGACTCGATGAACCCCCAGCGAAGCTCCGGGAACCGCTTCGGCACGTCGCTCAGAATCAGACCGTTGCACGCGTGGACCGTCGGCATTCGAAACGTCGGCAGGCCCCCGCTCGGGTCGTACGGCGAGCTCATCGCCTCCACGTAGGACTGGTTCGCGTTGGCGATGTGGATGGTGACCGTAAGGTCGTGCTCCTGCGCCGCCGCGAGGTACGGGAAGAAGTACGGGTCGAGCATGAACCGGCTGCCCTCGAACGGCTTCATCACCACGCCCACCGCCCCGTTCTCCTTGGCCCACGGCATCATGTCGATGGCCTCGTCCAAGTCCGTCAGCGGCAGAACGGCGGACCAGCGGAGGCGGCCGTCGGACTGCTTCCACGCCCCGGCCATCCAGCGGTTCCACGACTTGCACAGCGCGCGGTCCACCTCGGGCCGCCGCGTGACGTCGCGGATCCACAGCGTGTTATGCAGTATCTGGACGTCGATGCCCAGCTGGTCCATGTGGCGCAGGCGCAGCGCGACGTCGTCCAGGTGGCGGGCTTCAGCCGCCGTCACCAAGTCGCGACCAGCGCGCTCCGACATCGCCTTCAGCTCGCGCTCGGACGGAGTCGGGAGACGCAGCCCCGCTATCTTCCCGTCGATTACCCAGTAGCGGCTCTTGTCGTTGTCAGGTGAGGAAAAGAGCTGAGGACGAAACTTCAGGTCCTCCTCGTCTAGGAAGTCCCAAGTGTGCTCGCTCTCGACGACGTGCGCGTCGGCGTCGATAGCCCTCAGCTTGACGGCGGTTGTCATGGCGTCTCTCCCGCGGATCAGTTATCAGCAGTATCCCGCGAACCCCGTCCCCTGGCAACTGTGCCCCGGCGCCGCGTCCGACCGCTATACTGCCCCCCAATATCCGATACGAGGCGCCCATGGTTAACCCATCCAAGCCCGCCGCAATCGTCGGCGTCGCCGAGTCCGACGAGATTGGCATCGTGCCCCACAAGTCCGCGCTCGCCCATCACGCCGAGGCCGCGAGCAACGCCCTCGCCGACGCCGGGCTCGCCCTCCGCGACGTCGACGGCCTGCTCACCGCCGGATACGCCAACTACGACCTGGCGGACTACCTTGGCATAGCGCCGCGCTACACGGACACCACGACGGTCGGAGGCGCGTCGTTCGTGGTCCACGTCGGACATGCGGCGCACGCCATCGCCAACGGGCTCTGCGAGGTCGCGCTCATCACGCACGGCCAGGCCGGACGCTCCTCCCGCGCGCCCATTCCGCGCGACCCCAACCTGCCGTCCGCCATGTACGAGATGCCCTATGGCATGATCGGCATGCCCATCAACTACTCGATGGCCGCGACGCGCTACATGCACGTGCACGGCGAAGACCGCGCTCGCCAGGCCATGGCCGAGATTGCCGTCTCCACCCGCAAGTGGGCCCGGATGAACCCAAAGGCCTACATGCGCGACCCCATGACGTTCGACGACTACCACAACTCGCGGTGGATATCCTGGCCGTTCCACATCCTCGACTGCTGCCTCGTCACTGACGCGGGCGCCGCGGTCGTGGTGACGTCCGCCGAGCGCGCACGCTCCCTCCCCAAGCGGCCCGTCCCCATACTCGGCTACGCGGAGCATCACGACCACGCCGGCGTCTCGACGATGCCCGACCTCACGGTCACGCCCGCCCGGGTCACCGGCCCTGCCGCCCTACAGATGGCCGGCGCCGGCTACGCCGACATCGGCCTCGCGATGATCTACGACTCCTTCACCTACACCGTCCTGGCCACCCTCGAATCCCTCGGCTTCTGCGGCCCCGGAGAGGGCCCCGACTTCGTCGCCGGACAGCGCACCGCGCCGGGCGGGGACTTCCCCATGAACACCAGCGGCGGCGGACTCTCCTACACGCACCCCGGCATGTATGGCATCTTCCTCATCATCGAGGCCGTTCGGCAGTTGCGGGCCGAGTGCGGAGAGCGCCAGGTCCCGGACCTCGAGCTAAGCCTCGTCAACGGCACCGGCGGCGCCCTATCCGCAACCGGCACGATCGTCCTGGGAGTGGAATGATGGCCCCCTCCTCCCTCCGTCACCCCCTCGAAAGTCCTCTCTCCCGTCTGCGGGGAAGAGAAAGTCCTCTCTCCCGTCTGCGGGGGAGAGTTAGAGAGGGGGCCGCCCCCCTTCCGCTGACCCCGAACACGCCGAAGGCCCCGAACGGACGGGAACACTCCCCACTTATGGAGCGCACTGATGGCTGACGCATACCAAGGCCCGCTGCCCGTCAAGCAACCCGAGTCCGACTTCTACTGGGAGAAGGCGCAGGCCCACGAGCTATGGCTGCGCCGCTGCATCGACTGCGCCAAGGCCTACTTCTACCCCCGCGACATATGCCCCGGCTGCGGAGGCCGCAACGTCGAGTGGACGCAGGCCAGCGGCAAAGGAACGCTCCACACCTTCGCCATCGTGCATCGCGCTCCCGTCCCGGCATTCCGCGACAGAGTCCCGTTCGTCGTCGCGATGGTCGACCTCGAAGAGGGCCCCCGCATCCCCACGAACCTGACCGGCGTCGACCCAGCCCCGGAGAACATCGCCGTAGGCATGCCTGTCGAAGTCGCCTTCAAAGACGTAACCGAGGAAATCACCCTGCCAATGTTCCGTCCGGCTTAAGGGTAGGGAAGCCTGCTAAGCCGGCCTAGTCGCCGCAAATCGTCCTAAGGTTCGTGGTGAGCCTGTCGAACCACGCCTAGGGTCGGTTAGCAACACCCCCAAGCCACTCCGTGAACCGACTTGGCAAGTCCACCAACTCCGCCGACCACGCGACGTTGCGCGCGTAGACCACCGACATCATATTGCCATCAGCTCGCACATCAGCGACCCGCTCGAATTCGCCCGCTTCACGAAGAATCGAATCGACCGAGAGGATTACCGCGCCCTGCGGGTTGTTGTTATTGACGCTGTAGGTGGACAACTGTATGAGCACCTCGCTATGTATGCCCTTGACAGCATGCATAGCAGTATCGAGGTCGTCTGGGTACATGTTCTCAAGCTTCCGCCTTCCGTTTGGCGGTCCATGCCTGTCATACATGTTCGGGTCGAACGACACCAGCGTCAGCGCATCATCCGGCAACCCGACTTGGGACGGAGCGGGGACTCCCTTCACGAACCGATCGCGCCAGTCGCCTGGATGCACCCGCGCGGCTTGCGGCTCTCCCCGCAGTGCAGGGCCGAACCTCCAATCCGCGAGCTCGCCCACGGTCGCGTCGTCCGACTCGCACAGCGAGAGCGAGAACACGCCTTGCCACACCGCTGTAACGAACGCCGCGCTGTTCGGGTAGACCTGGTCCCGCCGGGTCAGGCGCAGCCACGCCTCCTCGTACACCGACCTCTGGCCAGGCAAACGCTTCTGTACGCTCCGGAACTCAAGGGTGGGCCTGGCGCAGGCGGCGGCCAGCGGCGCCATCGCATGAGCGTCGATGTAATTCAACGACGTCACCCCATTGCCCTGTGCGATGCTCAGCGCCTCGCAGAGCGTCCAATGCTGCATCAGGTTGCCGACGTTGCCTTTGTACTTGCCCATGCCCCTGCTCCTCCAACGCTACCGCTAGAGATGGTATTCCGACGTTCGGAACACGCGAAACAAGCAAATGTCGCAGTCCGCTAACCCTCCGAATGTCCGTCATTCCTGTGCAGGCGGGTCCTCACTCCGTCAGCTTGAGCAGCTCCCATATCTCATCGCGGGCGGCCTGCGCATTCGCATAGCCGACGCCGAAGTACGCGAGCGTCCGGCAGCCCATCCCGTCCGGGAGGGCCAGCAGGCCCAACAAAATGTGCTCGGTCCCGATCGGATATGCCGCGTGGAACTTCTCCGCCTCGTCCAGCGACAGCTCCATCGTGCGGAGCGCCTCCGGCGTGTGCGGCTTGCCCCACAGGTCCACGACGCGCTCCTCATGATTCGGAACGGGCCGCCCGTGCAGCAGCTCGAACTCCGTGATGGAAGCCGCGAGCGCCATGTCGACGCCCAGCCGGCGCAGCATCAGCCCGCCGGCGCACTCCGGCTGGCGGATCACGCCCAACAGCAGGTGCCCCGTCATCAGCGCGGAGCGGGCCCGCGTCGACTTCTCGAACGACTCCACGCCGTGCTCCCAAGCGAGCCGCGCGCACCGCCCCATGCGATCCCAGGTCAGCTCAGCCATGAGTCCTCCTCTAACTAGCCGACCGCGATAGGGTTTCGAGTCCGGAGCTCCGGGAAGAGCGAGAAGTCGCGGTCCAGCGTGAGGAGCGCCTCCACGCCATGGGCAACGCATATCGCGGCGATCCGGGCGTCATGGACCACACCCCCGGTGACGCGCGGCCGCTCAACGAAGCGACGCAAGATGTCGAGGAATTCCCCGGTCTCTCCAATGAGGCGCACCGACGGCGACGCCGTCCAGACGGCAACCTGCCGCCAAGCCTCCTGCGGGGTGGACGCAGCCTCTTTCCATATCCGGCGGTTCGTCACGGTGCTCAAGAACTCGTAGCAGCACGGCCAGGGAATGGCCCAAGGCGCATCGTCTTCTGCAAGCGCCCGTAGGATCGACTTCGCCTCGGTATACCAAGGATTCTCTCTTCGGTGCGCATACACCAGCACGTTGGTGTCGACTGCAATCACGCGGCCTACCGGCCCCCATAGATGAGGTCGCGCAGCTCCGCCCAAGAAAGGTGTTCGAGGGGATTAGGGCCGTTCGGGTCCCCCACGCTCATGTCAGGGAGCCGGTACGCGGGACGCGAAGCTGGCTCGGCCAGCACCTGCCGCAAACCATCTTCTACGACCGCGCGCAGCGGCCTCCCAGTCTCCTTGGCATGGCGCTTGGCGCGAACGAGCAGCTCGTCATGGATGTCAAGCGTGGTCTTCATCTCGAAACCATATTACCCATATCAAGAGATATGGGCAACCCATATTCCCCCTCAACCCACCCCCTAGTGCACTTCCCTGCCCCCGACCAGCTATCCAGGCTGCTCATATCAGTGTCTCTCTTCATTCTTGCCCCAGTACACCATCTCCATGGGCAAGCCCTTGGAGTCTGTGGGCGGGCCGACAGGAATTGTACGGAGTGCGCCGCGAAGGCTGCCCTCGCGAGCAGTCACGGCAGCCGCGAGCGCGTCGAGGATGTCGTCTTTAGCAACGTCCCCTCTGAGGTACTTATAGCAAGCCTCGTCAACAATCTGTTGAGTCTGCGGCTCGGTCGCTTGGAGAGCGCGCAGGCGTTCTTCTCTCCCTGCCGCCTTCTTCTTGTTGCACGCCATGGCCTGCTTGCGGTTCAACGCCCAGAAGCAGACCTCAGGGTGGACTTCCCTGACCTTTGGGTTTGCATCACCATCCCGAGCAGTCATCACTTCATCGACTTCGGCAATCTTGAGGGTGATTGCATGGGTCTGTTGGCTAACCCCTTTGCCCATAAGGTGCCTTGCTAGCTGGTTCGCTTGATCAAACGTGAAGTGTGGGGACCGACCATCATCCCGCAGTAGGACGGCTAGACGGTGTACCACCTCACGAGGTGGCGTGGGGAAGACGCTAAAGCAGCGGGGCGCGCCAAGTCGTGCGCGGGCCTCCAAATCGCAGCTACGCTCGGTCGCTTCTCCCTCCAACAACCCAATGGGGATGTCAATGAGGACGAGTTTCGCCTCGCGATAGTGGAGGAGCAAGTCGCTGAACTTCGGGAAGGTCTTTGTATCCGGTTCCCCTTCACCCAAGCCCACGCTGAACCAACCTGCCTTGCAGCCGTCTACGCCAACAAACTCACTCGGAGCCATAAACCTTTAGTGCACTTCCCTCCCCCCGTTCACGACGATCATCTGTCCGGAGATGAACCGCGCGTCGTCGGTGAAGAGGAAGACCATCACCCCCGTCAGGTCGTCTGGCACGCCCCGGCGCACCAACGACGCCTCCGGCTCCGGGAAGGCGTCCTCTGCGCCGATGGCCTCCTCCCGGTCCGACGTCGTCGAGCCGGGCGCAACCGTCACGACGTTGATGTTGTACTGCCCCAGCTCTCTCGCGACGGCCCGCGTGATGCCGATGATCGCGGTCTTGGACGCCACGTAGTGCGGGTTCATGTCTGTCGGACCGCGGGCGATGCGCAGCGTGCTCCCCGAGCTCACGTTCACGATGGTCCCGGACTTCTGCTCCCGCATGTACGGGTACACCGCCCGCACCCCCAGGAACGTCCCACGCGCGTTCACGGCGAACACCCGGTCCCACGTCTCCATGTCCACCTCTAGGATCGACTTCACCCCCAGGCCGCGCATCATCCCGGCGTTGTTCAGCAAGCCGTCGATGCGGCCGTACTTGTCGTGGGTCTGCTTCGCCATATCGTTCATGTCGTCCTCCGACGACACGTCGACGCGCAGCGGGATCACCTCCGCGCCCTCCGCCCGGCACAGCTCCGCCGTCTTGCTCACGTCCTGAATGTCCGCGATGGTCAGCTTCGCGCCCTCTTTCGCGAACCGGAGCGCGTACTGCCGCCCCAACCCGCCGGCTGCCCCAGTCACGATGATCGCCTTGTCCTGCAAACGCATCTCAGCCTCCTATAGCCCCGTCATTGCTTTCGATAGTCCTCTCCACCGTCTGCGAGGGGGAGTTGGAGAGGTGGACCGCTCCCCCGATCCGCGTTCCCGCGAAGGCGGGAACCTCGCAGCCTCCCGGCGCCCTGTCGCCTGGACGTCAGGCCAGCCGGGCGCTCGCCACTCTCATCCCGTCGCGTCCACCACCTCGCGAAGGGCGCGGATATGCTCCGGCGTTGAGCCGCAGCAGCCCCCCACGATCTGGCTCCCTCCGGCCAGCCATTCGGCCGCGCCCGACGCTAGGATCTCAGGCGTGAAGCCAGGATCGAATTCCCAATTGGGCCGCATCCAACGGCCCTCGTGAGGATACGCGCCGGTGGGCCCATGCCAAATGCCGCGCAATCCAGCCAGC
This sequence comes from Dehalococcoidia bacterium, assembly GCA_965219425.1. Taxonomy (GTDB): domain Bacteria; phylum Chloroflexota; class Dehalococcoidia; order Lucifugimonadales; family Australimonadaceae; genus S5-327. The sequence goes on along the minus strand of OZ244741.1, from coordinate 677,302 downwards.
GCAGGCCCGATCACGTCGATCGTCGAATGCATCACCAGCACGGCCTCGATGCCCGACAGGTCCAGCCTCTGCAACGAGTCCTCGAAACGCTCCTCCGGCTCGCGCAGCAGCCGCGGCTCGCCTGCTTCATCCAGCCTGCACGAGAAGCCGGCCCAGACCGGCAGCCCCGCCGTCGCAGCGGCCGCCAGCTCCACCTTGGAGTGCTCGACCTCCGCAAGCATCTCGACTATGAGCAGGTCAACGCCCGCCTCCGCCAAGACCTGCGCCTGCGACGCCAGCGCCCACTCCTCCTCCGGCGAGGCCCCGATTGCGCCGTCCTGCCCGCGAAAACCCACCGTTGTCACGCAGCCCGCCACGAGCAGCGGCCGCTCCGCCCGTTCTCGCGCCTCCAGCGCCAGCGCAACCGCGGCGAGGTTCAGCTCCTCCATGCGCCCGATGATGCCGGCCGCCGCCAGGCGCGGCTCCGAGCAGCCGAACGTGTTGGCGCTGATGAGGTCCGCCCCCGCCCCGATGAACTCCCGGTGCGCCGCCGACACGGCCTCGGGATGCTCCACGTTCGCGAGCGCCGCCCGCGCGTCCAGCGAGGCGCCTTGCCGCTGCACCTCGGTGCCGACGCCGCCGTCCAGCAGCACGCGCCTGCCCGCCGCCAGCTCCGCCATCATGGCCTCCTACTCTGCAAGCCGCCGCGTCATGGGCAAAGGGTACCACCGGAAGAACGCCCTGGCTCTCAGAGGCAGCTCTCAGTAGGCGGTATATGGACGGGCATCGTATGCTTATCACCTTCCCCGCCTTCCCTCCGCTATTTCCGCGGAGGCGGGAAGTGGGCAAATCACGCCCGCTCACTCAACACACAACGCTCCGCTAGGAGGAAACATTGACTACGCAACCGGAAGAGATCAAGCGGTTGGTCCGTGAGGAGTATGGAGGACGCGCCAGAGCCGTTATCGACCTCACGGCGGTCGAGCAGCCGTCCGGCGACGCCGCCGCTTGCTGCAGCCCCGAGGACATGGACCAGGTGTTGCAGCTCTACGAGGAAGGACAATTGGCCGAGCTGCCTGCCGAGTCGCTCGCCGCGGCATTCGGATGCGGCAACCCTACGGCGCTCGCCGGCCTCCGGGAAGGGGAGCGAGTCCTCGACCTCGGCTCGGGCGGAGGCATCGACTGCTTCCTGGCGGCCAACCAGGTCGGCGAATCAGGCCATGTCATCGGCCTGGACATGACGCCCGACATGCTGGAGCTGGCCCGCAAGAACCAGGCCACGCTGGGCCTGACCAACGTGGATTTCGTTCAGGGCGAGATGGAGAAGATGCCCCTGCCCGACGCGTCGGTGGACGTAGTCATCTCGAACTGCGTGGTCTGCCTCTCCCCCGACAAGGACGCCGTGTTCCAGGAGGCGTTCCGCGTCCTCGCCCCCGGCGGCAGGATGCACGTCTCCGACATGATGTCGCTCTCCGGCGAGACCCCTGCTACCGACGATATGGAGTCGTGGGTCGCCTGCTCGTCCGGCGCCGAGCCCCGGGACGTGTACCTCGATCGCCTCAGCCGCGCAGGGTTCACGGACATCGCTATAACCGAAGAGACCGGCTACTGCGCCGACGAAGGGCGCTCCAGCGTCAAAGTCGTAGCGCGAAAGCCCCAGTAGGCGGTAAGGGTCGATCAGGAGACTTTACGAGCCTTCCGCGCCTTCTCTGCGCGATGCCGGGCCACGAGAGTTCGGGCGACTTCAGCCATCGGGCGCATCCGAGCGAATTCTTCCGCGGTCGCCTCTGGGTTGTCGGGGTCGGCAGCGATGCCGGCGTTGATGGCTTCGCTCTCTTCTGGCGTTGGTCTAACGGCGCCCGGCTTAAGTGGCGGCATAGTAGTCGAACTCCTTGTCGTTAGCCTTCCGCAAGCTGATAACCCGGATATTCTCCCCCCGTTCAGTGTAAACCACAGCGTATAGGCGTGTGCCAATGAATCCGTACGCTCGGTAACGCACTTCTCCTGCGCGGCTACTCTCTTCCCGCAGCGAAGATTCCCAGTCAAAATCCTCTATCTCCTGGAAGTCCACCCCGTGCTTGGCAATGTTGGCTTGGCGCTTGCCCCCGTCCCACTCGTAGCCCATCCTCCTAGCGCACGCCCGCTCCCTCCGGCACGGGCAGACCGTATAGCTCCGACGTCCCCTTCCACACGATGCGCGACTTCTGCTCGTCCGTCAGGTCGGCGCGGTTGAAGATGTACTTCGGCGATTCCGGGACCCGGTGCGCGTGCGGAATGTCGCTCGCGTACACCCAGCAGTCTGTCCCGTACTTGTTCACCATGTACGGCAGCAGGTCATCGTCAACCTCGAACCCGATGAAGATGCGCCCGTCCTGGATGTATTCCCGAGGCGTGGCTTTCGGCAGCCCGCGCTCGATGACCGGCTTGTGCTCGGACCGGATCGTCCCAATCTCCATCCGGTCCTTGATGTTGTCCAGCGTAAAGTCCATCACGGCGACGGCGAAGTCGACCCAGGTGCAGCCGGTCTCGAGGAACGACACCTTCACCTTGGGGTAGCGGTCCAGGATGCCGGAGCCGCATATCGTCTTGAACCCGCGCACGACAGACATCAGAAACTGGTCGCCGGCGATATTCCGCCACTCCTGCATTGCGCCCCTCGCGCCGGTGCCCGGGTGGACGTTCACTGGCAGTTCGAGGTCCTGCGCCGCCGCCCAGATCTGCTCGAAGTCCGGGTGGTCCAGAGCCTTGTTGCCATAGTCGCCGAACACCATGATGCCGACCGACCCCATCCGCTTAGTGCGCTCCATCTCCCGTACCGCCTCCGCCGGGTCTCGCGGATCGATCACCGTCACCCACTTGAGCCGGTCCGGTGACTGCCCCGATACGTCCGCCACCCAACTGTTGTACGAGCGCGTCAACGCCGCGTTCAGCGCTGGGTCTCCGGCGATCGGCCACTGCAGCAGCAGGGTCGGGTAATTGACCGAGAGATACGTGTTCTCCGCCTCCATCACCGCGAGGCGGTCCTCCGCCGAGTGGAACTCCCCGCTCTCGTGCGGGCCGCGCCACTTCGCCATCATCTGGTACTCCGTCGAAACGACCCCGCCCTTGCTGGACGGCGAGCCTCCGATCCGGATGAGCGAGCCCTCGATCTCCCATTTGTAATCGTGCTCGAACTCGCCCGTCTCGACCACCTTCGGACGGCGGTCGCGGAACGCGGGCTCCAGGTACTCGTCGGACCAGGTGGCCTCCCACTCCTCTACGTGCCCGTCGCCGTCCAGCGCGTTTATCTCCATCGCTCGCTCTCCTCTCCCGATGGGGCGGCGCTCCGCCGCCGGATGGCGCAATCCTACCATGCGCGTACAGCCTCCCCAGTGGTTCGTGGTTCGACAGGTTCTCCACGGGCCCGCCAATCAACGCCCACCCGCGGACTACCCATACCCCGCCAGCTACCCCAATGCCCCCCTTTCTAGTAAAGTGCCGCCTTACCCGGAGGAGCGCTCTCTTCACCATGACCAGCCCCTCCGTCTCTCCCGTCGGCATGGGAATCGGCGGTGGGAAGGACAATGCAAAGGAGATGAGAGATGACTAGAGAGTGGGACGAGGTCAAATACGAAGTCGCAGTCGCCAACCGCGTTCTCGCGGAGGTCGGCCTCGCAACGGGGTTCCGCGCGTCGCTCGGCCATGCCAGCCTCCGGCTGCCGAACGACCCTGACAAATTCGTCGTGAAGGGCCGTGGCTACACCGTCGACGCCCTCTACTCCATGCGCCCCCAGGACATGATTGTCGTGGACATCGAGGGCTACAAGGTCGACGGCCCCGTCGGCTCCTCCCAGCCCTTTGAGGTCAAGATGCACTCCTCGATCATGAAGCTGCGCCCCGACGTGAAGTCGGTCGTGCACGTCCACCCGCACTACACCGTCCTGGCGACGACGCTCAAGCAGCGGCTCCGCCCTATGAACCAGGAGGGCGCCCAGCTCGTGCAGAAAGAGCTGCCCATGTGGAACCACGTGAAGACCGTCCAGACCGACGAGGAAGGCATGGAGGTCGCTCAACTCCTGGGCGACTCGAAGGTCATCCTCCTGCGCGGGCACGGCGCCACCTCCACCGGAAGCAGTCTCGAAGACTCCGTGATGACGATGATGCAGCTCGAAGAGCAGGCCAAGATGAACTACTGGGCCTACTCCGCATTCGGCGAAGACCACCTCTACCTCGAAGACGAGCTCGTCGACGAAATGTCGGGCCGCACTCCCCTGCCCCAGCTGCCTCACTTCAAGCAGCCGCTCGCCGGCGCCTCCCCCCGCGTCGGCGGCGTCTGGCAGTACTACACCCGCGTCGTCGCCAACGACCCCTCCGCCGCCCCGCCGATGCAAAGGCCGTAAGAAGACCGCGGTTTCGTTGACACGCTTTCGAGGCCGCGCCTACCCTAAACGCCTGAGGGTCAACAGACCCCGACCTCCTCCAGGGGGCCGGGGTTCGCCCGCAAGGCCTAAAGAAGCAAGGTCATAAGCGAAGCAAGGTCATAAGCGAAGCAAGGCCATAAGGAAGCAAGGCCATAAGGAAGCAAGGCCATAAGGAAGGATGAACGATGCTGACCGTTGAGCAGAATCAAGCCCTCACGCGAGTCGGACCGGGCAAGCCCATGGGCGAACTCATGCGCCGCTACTGGCAGCCCATCGCCGCCGCCGCCGAGCTCGACGACAAGCCCACCAAGCCCATCCGCATCCTCAGCGAGGACCTCGTTCTGTACAAGGACAAGTCCGGCACGCTCGGGCTCATCGATCGGTTCTGCCCCCATCGCCGCGTCGACCTCTCCTACGGCATCCCTGAAGAGCACGGCCTCCGCTGCATGTACCACGGCTGGATAATGGACGAGACCGGCCAGTGCATCGAGCAACCCTTCGAGGAGACCGTCCATCCGGACGGACGCTTCAAGGAGAAGGTCAAGGTCGCGGGCTACCCCGTCCAAGCCATCGGCGGTCTCGTGTTCGCGTACCTCGGCCCTGCCCCCGTCCCCTTCCTCCCGACCTGGGAACCCCTCGTCTGGGAGAACGCCGTCCGCGACGTGGCCATCGCACACCTGCCCTGCAACTGGCTCCAGTGCCAGGAGAACTCTCTGGACCCCGTGCACGTCGAGTGGGCCCATTCCTATTGGGGCCAGTACGTCCAGCAAGGCCCCGGCTTCAAGGGCACGCTCCTCGATCTCCCCACGCACCAGAAGATCGGCTTCGATGTCTTCCAATACGGCATCGTCAAACGGCGCGTGTTCAGGGGCTACACCGAGGAAGACGACGACTGGAAGCACGGCCACCCCGTCTTCTTCCCCAACATCCTCCTCGTCGGCTCCGAGGTCTCCGTCACCATGCAGTTCCGCGTCCCCATCGACGACGAGAATACCCTCCACGTCTCCCTCTACACGTGGCGCGGGGCCCCCGGTCAGCCCGTCCCCACCCAGGAGTCGGTCCCCTACCGCGAGGTGCCCCTCATCGACGAGAACGGCCGCTGGATAGTCGACGTCGTCTTCAATCAGGACTACACCACGTGGGTCACTCAAGGCCCCGTCGCGAAGCGCCACCTCGAACACCTCGGCGAGTCCGACCGCGGCCTCATCCTCTTCCGCAAGCAGTTGCGCGAGCAGATGGACATCGTCATCGACGGCGGCGATCCCATGAACGTCTTCCGCGAGGCCCTGCCGGAGACCGGCATCGTCGCCCCGCTGGAGCAGGTCAAGTTCGGCATGAAGCGGGCAAAGAAGTACATCCCCGGCGAAGCCGGCTACAGCCGTGACGCTGACCTCATCAACCAAGTCCTCCAGACCTGGGAAGAGCTCCCCGACCGCGCCCCCGCCGAGTCCGAAGACGAAGTGACCGCCCGCGCCTCCTCCGTCCGCGGCGGCGCCGTCGACAGCATCAAAGACAACTGGCCCCTGTAAACCGTTCCCTCACTCCCTTCCCCCGCCGTTGGGGAAGGGAGTGAAGGGCATCCGCCATTCTCGCGAACTCGGAAGTCCTCGCGCCCGAACCGCGCCTTCCCCAGCATGGCTAGAGGCTCTCGTTGCGTTTACCGGCAAGCCCATTACTCTCGACTTAGCCCGCGACGCTTAGGTTCGTGGTGAGCCTGTCGAACCACGAATAAGCAATCTGCATCCCCAATCACCACAAGCAGCCCCTGCCCGCCGCTCGCGCGTCGCGCTCCAGCTCCGCCAGCTCCTCCCTGTGCTGCCCGTCCGACGTCCATGCGAGCGCGTACCCGCTCCAGACCAGCGCCGCGTCGATGCTCCGACCGTCCTCTCGGTAGACGTACGCGAGCCGCCGGCCGAACGTGTCTTGGACACGGGGCGCGTCCTCTAGCCTGACCTTCTCGCCGGCCAGCTTCCGCAGCCGCTCCGTCGCCCTCTCAGCGCATGAGTCGCCGACCTCCGGAGCGTCGACCCCATACAGACGCACCCGACCAGCGCTCGTGACCAGCGTGTCCCCGTCGACCACACGCCGCACCTCCGCCAGCTCGCAGTCGGCGCATCTCGGCCCGCCGTCGAAGTCGTCCACGCTCGGTCCGGAAACGCACGCGCCTAGCGCCGCGAGAGCAATCGCCGCTGCGAGGAAGCTCGCTAGCTGCCGTCTGATCATTCGCGAACCATGCCACGACTCCCTCTCGCCTGTCTGCGGGAAAGCTCAATTCCTCTCCCACGCCTGCGGGAGAGAGCTTCAATTCCTCTCCCCAGTCTGCGGGGGAGAGCTTCAATTCCTCTCCCACGTCTGCGGGAGAGAGCTAGAGAGGGGGCCCCCTCCATTGACGAGCGCCCCTTCCTTTACTACGCTTGCCCCAACTCGTCTCTGGGAGATGCGCGATGCTTAGCGTCCAAGCCAACCAAGAGCTCACTCAGGTCAGTCAGGGCACGCCCATGGGCGAGCTGATGCGCCGTTACTGGCATCCCATCGCCGCTGTCGCCGAGCTTGACGACAGGCCCACCAAGTCCGTCCGACTCCTCGGCGAGGACCTCGTCCTCTACAAGGACAAGTCGGGCACGCTTGGACTCATCGACCGCTTCTGCCCCCACCGCCGCGTCGACCTCTCCTACGGCATCCCCGAGGAGCACGGCCTCCGCTGCATGTACCACGGCTGGATGATGGACGAGACCGGGCAGTGCATCGAGCAGCCCTTCGAGGAGACCGTCCACCCCGACGGACGCTTCAAGGAGAAGGTCAAGATTGCGGGCTATCCCGTGCAGGCGATGGCCGGCCTCGTGTTCGCCTACCTCGGCCCCCAGCCGACCCCCCTCCTCCCCCGCTGGGAGCAGTTGCTCTGGGACAACGCCGTCCGCGACATCGCCATCACGGAGATTCCCTGCAACTGGCTGCAGTGCCAGGAGAACTCCCTCGACCCCATACACGTCGAGTGGCTCCACTCCTACATGGGCTCCTACCGCAATACGGACCGCATCAACCGGGGCGGCTCCAATCGCAAGCACACCAAGATCGGCTTCAACGAGTTCGACTTCGGCATCATCAAGCGCCGTGTGATCGAGGGCAAGGACGAGACCGACGACGAGTGGGCCGAGGGCCACCCCGTCCTCTTCCCCAACATCCTCCTCGTCGGCAACGAGGCCCGCGCCACCTATCAGTTCCGAGTCCCAGCCGACGACGAGCACACCCTCCATATTTCCATCTACAACTACCGCACCGCCCCTGGCGCCCCCGCCCCGACCCAGGACGTCGTTCCCTACCGCTACGTGCCCCTGACTGACGATGAAGGACGCTACATCCTCGATTGGACCTTCAACCAGGACTACATGGCCTGGGCCACCCAGGGGCCCATCGCCAAGCGCGAGAAGGAGATGCTCGGCGAGTCCGACAAGGGCATCATCCTCTTCCGCAAGCAGCTCAAGCGGAACATCGAGGTCATGCAGGACGGCGGCGATCCCATGAACGTCTTCCGGGGCGACGCCCTTGGCCTCCTCCACGCCCCCGTCGAAAAGGTCAAGTTCGGCGTCCGGGCCCAAGCCCGCTACATCCGCCCCGAGGCCGGCGACACCACCGCCGTCGCCGACATCGAAGAAGTCATGCGCACCTGGGTCGACTACCTCGGAGAAGAGGCCACACTCGGGCGGTAGACGAGCCCTGAAAGCATGGAGAGAGCAAGGTACTTATCGCGTAGCCGCGCGCAAGCACCCCGAAATCAAGGAAGAATGGGTGGATGACGTGTTGAATCACCCTCTCAGCGTTGAGATGCAACCGGACGGGCGTATACGGTACTAGGGGTACGTTGGAGAGGTCGATAAGTGGATCCGCGTCATCGTTGAGGACGGAAAACTGTTCAACCGCTTCTTCGACCATCGCAAGCTAAGGGAGTGGGGAAGGCCATGAAATCAGAAATTGAGTATATTCAGGATGCCGACTCCCTCTCCGTCTGGACGGGCAAGCCCGCGGCGGAGGTCGACGAAATCATGGACGGCGTTCTCATCGACCTCGACCACGACGGCAACGTAGTCGGCTTCACCATTGAGCACGTCTCCGTACTGCTCCGGCCCATGCTCGACGCCATTCGGAACGTCGCTGCACCGTGCTAGGTCCCGCCGTTCGCCTCCCTTCCCGTCATTTCCGCGAACTCAGCGAACCCAATATGGTTCGTGGTGAGCCTGTCGAACCACGCCTCTACTACGAAATCATCCTAGGCGCGGGCAAGGGCGCCAGACGATAAGCCCCTACTCGTGCACCGCCAACAGCTCCTGCAGTTCGCCTGCACGGGACTCCAAATGAATTGTCAGCTCGTCCCTACCGGACACCCCCGCTCGTCGCCGATGACAGGGGTCCGATTTCGCTTGCGCCTCCGTCAACCCCTGATTCGATTCGCGTGATTTGATTCGCGGCGTTACGGCGCAAAGCTCAGGCGGTTTGCGGGTGGCGCGCATAGAAGTCAGCGAGCGCCTCTGCCATGCAGGCGAGGGGGGGGAGCTATCCTCAGGGGGCCTCGATTTGTAGCCGCCCCGAAACGCCGAGGAGGCTGGGGCGAACAGGCTCGGCGGAGCCGATGGCAGCCAGGCGCTCGATCGTCTTGCCCAGGAGGTCGTACACGTCCTGGATCTCTTTCTCCTTCTTCAGCAGCTCGGAGCGGTGCACGTAGAGGATTCCAATGTCCTTGGGAAGCTTTTCCACAATCGATTCCAGCCATTCATCCCCCCGCGCTGCGGCGAGGAAGACGGCAGGCTGCTCTTGGACGTACCTTCGGTATGTGGCGTCCGCCAAGAGCCGGCGCATCTTGTCCGGGTCGCTCGTTCCAATGCTGAACTCGTAGTCGAAGTCGCCGTACCCAAGGAGGAGGTCGGGCGCTTTCAGCTGCGGCCTGATCTTTTGGAACGCCTCCTCCCACCTGTGTTCGTGGTTGCGGGCCATCCGCCGGCGCTCCTTGTAGATGGCGTTGCCCACCATGCGACGCCTCACCAGCTCCCATGTGAAATCATCGCAGGACACAAAGGGGATGCCGATGCGCGTAGCCTGGCGCGCGCCGAGCAACGGCATTGGAGGGCCGTCGGGCGAGTCGTTGTCGAAGATGACCTTCCAGCGGGACATGCTGCTGACGACGACCAGATGACCCTCACCGGTTTTGACGAACGTGCCGCCGTAACGATTCGCGACCTGCTTCTTGATGGCCTGCCTGCTCGACCAGAACATCCCCATGGAAGAAGAATGGCTCAGCCCATGAAAAACGGCAAGTAGCAAGGAAGCGATAGCCCGCTGGCTCGGGGCGCGTCGCCATTGCTCCCCACGGAACCAAGGTCCACTGCCCACGAGTATCGAATCTTCGGTAGTTATTGCCTCGCGTCCATGGGGAGGCCAGGAGGGGGCCGTCTGCTGAGGAAGGCGCCCCCTTCTCCGTCATTCCCGCAGCCCCCTCTCGTCATTCCCGCACCGGCGGGAATCCAGAGTGCGCGGGCAGCGCACACGGGGGGCTGCGCTATGGGTCACGCAAGGGTCTCGGTCTGCGAGGGAGGGCTAGGGAGAGGAACCACGCCCTTGACCCACCCGGCCCGCCTCACTACCCTTGCCCCCAAGCGACAGTCGCGCGAGGAGAATGCACACATGCTCAGCGTCCAAGCCAACCAAGAGCTCACCCAGGTCAGTCAGGGCACGCCCATGGGCGAGCTGATGCGCCGCTACTGGCACCCCGTCGCCGCAACGGCCGAGCTCGACGAGCGCCCCACCAAGCCCGTTCGACTCCTCGGCGAGGACCTCGTCCTCTACCGCGACAAGTCCGGGACCTTCGGCCTCATCGACCGCTTCTGCCCCCACCGGCGCGTCGACCTCTCCTACGGCATCCCCGAGGAGCACGGCCTGCGTTGCATGTACCACGGCTGGATGATGGACGAGACGGGCCAATGCATCGAGCAGCCCTTCGAAGAAACCGTCCACCCGGACGGCCGCTTCAAGGAGAAGGTGAAGATTGCAGGCTACCCTGTCGAAGAGCTTGGCGGCCTCGTGTTCACCTACCTCGGCCCGTCGCCCACGCCCCTGCTTCCCCGCTGGGAGCAGCTCACCTGGGACAACGCCGTCCGCGAGGTCTGCATCTCCGAGCTTCCCTGCAACTGGCTGCAATGCCAGGAGAATTCCCTCGACCCCATCCACAACGAGTGGCTGCACGCTTACTACGGCAACGTCGTCCGCAACGGCGTCCACGCCCTCCCCGAAATGCGCGGCCCCCACGTGAAGATCGGCTTCGACGTCTTCGAGCACGGCATCATCAAACGCCGCGTCGAGCAGGGCTACTCCGAGGAGGACGACGACTGGCGCGAGGGGCATCCCATCATGTTCCCCAACATCCTCCTCGTCGGTGACGAAGTGCGCTCCACCTTCCAGTTCCGCGTCCCCGTGGACGACGAGCACACCTACCACGTCTCCTACTACGTCTGGCGTCCCGCCCCCGGGACCCAGGCCCCCCGCCAGGACTCCGTCCCCTACCGCTATATCCCCCTCAAGAACGAGACCGGCCGCTACATCAACGACATCCTCTTCAACCAGGACTACCTCGCCTGGATCACCCAGGGGCCCGTCGCCAAGCGTCACCTGGAGAAGCTCGGCGAGTCCGACAAGGGCATCATCCTCTTCCGCAAGCTCCTCAAAGAGCAGGCCCAGCTCGCCCTCGACGGCGGAGACCCCATGAACACCTTCCGCGACCCCGCCGAGAACCAAGCCATACACCTGCCCCTGGAGCACGTGAAGTTCGGCAACCGCCGACGCCTCGGCTACGCTCTCGTCGAAGCCGGCGAGCCCACCGTCGCCGACGTCGTCAACGAGACCCTCGAGACATGGGAAGGCGAACGCAGCCTCCGCGCCACCGCCGGAGCCGCCCACGGCTCCTGAACAGCCCTCTCCGTTCTTAAGTCCTCTCCCCCGTCTGCGGGGGAGAACTTTTCTAAGTCCTCTCCCCCGTCTGCGGGGGAGAACTAGAGAGGGGGCCGCGCCCGCCTACGTTCCCTGTCACCGCTTTTCAAATCCTCTCCCCCGCCTGCGGGGAAGAGCTTCAAGTCCTCTCCCCCGTCTGCGGGGGAGAGTTAGAGAGGGGGCGGCGCCCCTCCCCCATCCTGTCCATCCATGTAAGCCCTCTCCTCTCTTGCCTCGCGTGGCTTATAATCCCCCCAGCGAGTCCCTGCCGGCCCCTAAGCCAACCAAGGACCAAGACCAACCAAGGAGATCGCAATGCTGACCCAGGAAGCAAACGACCGCTACACCCGAGTCGGACCCGGCACGCCCATGGGCGAGCTCATGCGCCGCTACTGGCATCCCGTCGCCGCCGTCTCCCAGATGAACGACAAGTGGACGATGAAGGTCCGCCTCCTCGGCGAAGACCTCATCCTCTACAAGGACCGCTCCGGCACGTACGGCCTCATGGAGCCCCACTGCGCCCACCGCCGCATGAACATGATCTACGGCATCCCCGAGGAGCACGGCCTCCGCTGTCCGTACCACGGCTGGCTCTACGACGAGACCGGCCAATGCATCGAGCAGCCCTACGAGGAGACGGAGGACCCCGAGGCGCGCTTCAAGGACAAGATCCAGATGAAGGCCTACCCCGTCCAGGAGAAGGCCGGCCTGCTGTTCGCCTACATGGGCCCAACCCCTGCCCCCCTCGTCCCCAGCTACGACGTATTCTCCGCGACCGGCGTCCTGCGCGACATCGGCTACGCCGAGCTCTCCTGCAACTGGCTCCAGTGCCAGGAGAATTCCCTCGACCCCGTCCACCTCGAATGGCTCCACGTCGCCTGGGCCAACTTCATTCGCGAGATGAACGGCGACGTCGAGCGCCGCAACCGCCGCGCCCACAAGACCATCCACTTCGACGCTTTCGAGCACGGCATCATCAAGCGCCGCATCTGGGAAGGCGGCTCCGAAGAGGACACCGAGTGGAAGGACGGCCACCCCATCGTCTTCCCCAACTACCTCCGGCAGGGGGGCGACGGCTTCAGCGTCGCCGATGGGACCTACCGCGGCAGCTTCTCCATGGGCCCCGCCTTCCAGATCCGCACCCCCATCGACGACGAGACCACTGGACACTGGTGGGTCGCCTGCTATCCCATGATCGAGGGCGACAAAGAGCAAGCCCCCGGCGACATCCCCTTCTACCGCCCGCCCGTTCCCCTGCTCGACGAGAACGACCAGCCGGTCTACCCCGAGCTGCGCAGCAACTCCTCCCAGGACCCCGCGGCCTGGATCACCCAAGGCGCCATCGCCGATCGCACCGGCGAGCACCTCGGACGTTCCGACAAGGGCATCATCATGTTCCGCCAGATGCTCGAGGACAACATGCGCATCGTCGAGGACGGCGGCGACCCCATGGAGGTCTACCGCGACCCCGCCGAGAACGTCTACATCCCATTTATGACCGAGCAGCAGAACTACGCGGACACCTCCCACCGCCAGGGCGCCGCCACCATGTACAGCCCCATCCTCGACCAACGCGAGGCCGCCGGAAAACTCTAGCCTAGGCGCAAGGCAGCAGGCGCGCCGGGGATTCCCGGCGCGTCTGCGCCACGTGTGGTGCCCTGACCGGAAGGAGGAAGTTTATGGCTAAGTTGAGCAAGGAGATAGCCGCATACGAACGGATGCAAGACCTGCTTGAGACCGACCACTTCGGCGACTGGGTCGTCGTCCACGACTGCGAACTCATCGGGACCTACGCCGAGTTTGAAGATGCCGCCGATGAAGCGGTTCGTCGCTTCGGGCGCGGCCCATACCTCATCCGCCAAGTCGGAGAAGGCCCTATCACACTTCCTGCTTCTGTACTCTACGGGATTCGCTAATGCCTATCGCCCACTGCGGGTTCATAGGCGAGCCTGACGCCCTCGTCCGGCTTGGGCCGGCCCTGCTCGTTGATATTGGGCTGGACTCCTCCTTCTCCCCCAGTAGCGGCATCCCTCCGAACCTAGCAAGGACTCAGGTCCCGGCACTAGTGGACACCGGCGCAATGATTAACTGCATCGACTCCGCCTTGGCCCGAGAGTTAGGTTTGCCAATCATCAACCGACGGGACGTATCAGGCATCCACGGGAGCATGCCTACTAACATGCACCTTGCCCATCTCTACATACCAAGCCTCAACGCGGTTATTCGCGGTCAATTCGCAGGCGTCCATCTGGCTGCAGGAGGACAGCCTCATGTCGCGCTGATAGACCGTACCTCCCTTCGGCACTTTACTATCACCTACAATGGCGTCACTGGCGCTGTCACCGTCGAAAACTAATGCGACGCACATCATAGGAGCTACGCGCGCATGTCAAAAAGAACGATACAAGAGACGCTGCGACTGGTGCGTGAACGCATTGAAACCGAGGAGAAAGACCACCCTGACCCCATATGGGAGAACGAGATACGCACCCGGTACGTACTGATAGACCCAATGCTGCGAGCATGCGTGTGGGATCTCTCCAATCCTGAGCAAGTAACGATTGAAGCTAAGGCCGGGAAATCGAATAGGCGCATAGATTACCGTCTTAATCAGCCTGATGGTTCCTTCATATATATCGAAGCGAGACTCTTTACTGACTTGGGATTGGATGGCTCCTCTGAATACTACGCAAAACAGAATATGAGCCAACTACGCGGATACGTCAGGAGAAAACACGACGGAACAGCAGTCCTCACGGATAGTAACATTTAGCACATCTACGACCTTCGTCTACCCGGCAGATTCACGGCTAAGCTGGTGGAAAAGTTCATCATAGAAGATGACTCTCTCAGCAAATGCACTGACATTGCCTACCGACGACTCCACCGCAGGTAACCCCCACTAAGGAGGCCCCCTATGACCCTCATCCTCAACAACAACGACATCGCCGCCGTCCTCACCATGGAGGACACCATCGACGCCCTCAGGAAAGCTTACGAGGAGCTTGCCCACACCGAAGCCGTCTGCAGGCCGCGCATCGACATCCGCATCCCCACCTCCGACCCCAGCAAGATGTACCAGTGGGGCACCATGGAGGGCGGCTCAGCGTCCGGCTACTTCGCCATCCGCATGAAGTCCGACGTCGTCTACGAGCAGGAGTACGGCGGCACGCGCACCCAGGAGAAATACTGCGTCCGCCCCGGCCTCTTCTGCGGACTCATACTCCTCACCAGCGTTGAGAACGGCGAGCCCCTCGCTATCATCAACGACGGCGTCCTCCAGCACATGCGCGTCGGCGCCGACTCCGGCATCGGCGCCGGCTACATGGCCCGCGAAGACGCATCCGTCGTCGCCATGATCGGCTCCGGCGGCATGGCCCGCACCCACGCCGCGTCCTTCGCCGCCGTCCGCGACATCAAGCGCATCCAGGTCTACAGTCCCACAAAGGCCAACCGCGAGGCCTACGCCGCCGAGATAGAGGCCAAGTTCGGCATCGAGGTCGTGCCCGTCGAAAGCGCGGCCCAGGCCTGCAAGGGCGCCGACATCGTCGCCGGATGCACCGATGCCGTGGAACCCGTCATCTTCGGCAAGGACGTCGAGGATGGCGCCCACATAACCTGCGTCGGCGGAGGCATCGACGGCGAGGCGATGGAGCGCATCGACCGCTCCCTCCGCCTCGGCTCCGCTCCCGGTCCCATCGGCATCCCTGAGATGGCCCTCCACGACGAGTCCATAGGCTACGAGGCCAACGCGCCCGGCGGCCGTCCTGCATCGAGTCACCAGTCTCGCGACCGGTCCAGGCGGTCCCATGGCGTCATCGCCGAGAACCGCGTCGTCTTCCTCCACCAGCTCCTGGAAGGCGCCCAGGGCAGGCCAAGCGCCGGCGCCGTCACCTACTCCGAGCGTGGCAACATCCAAGGCGCCCAATTCTTCGCCGTAGCCGGACGCGCCTACGAGCTCGCCAAAGCCCAAGGCCTCGGCCACGAGATCCCCACCGACTGGCTCCTCCAAGACATCCGCGACTAACCTCCTTATCCCCTCCACCATCCTGGGGGAGGGTTAGGGAGGGGGCCGTCTGCGAGGGAGAGTTAGAGAAGGGGCCCTTTCCGTCATTCCCGCCCCTTTCCGTCATTCCCGCGAACGCGGGAATCCAGGAACCCCCTCCCGTCTCAGGTCCCCTCTCCCGTCTGCGGGAGAGGATACCGGTGAGGCAATCGCAAGGGACTCGTCGACGGGGATAGCAAGGGTGACGTTCACGTTGTTCTCCCGGTCGATCACAATCTCGTCCACCACTGTCTGCAGGACCTCCTTGCGCTGCTCCGGGGTCAGGTCGTCCAAGCCCTCGCCGAACTCCCCCGCCCATGCCAGGACCGTCTCCATCAAGGCGCGCTTCTCCGTTCCGCTCGCCTCCTTGGCCCGGCAATCGTCCAGCCTCGCCCGCAGACTCTCCAGCCGCTCGGTGATGAACTTCCGCTGCAGGTCGAGCTGCTCCTCGGTGATCTTCCCCGACACGTACAGCCTAATGGCTCGGTCCTCCTCCGACTGGACGCGCCGCAGTTCGCGCTCCGCCTTCTCAACCTCCCCGGCGGCGGCCCCGTCCTCCTCAACGTCCAAGGCCTCGATGCTGGCGACGATGAGGCCGGGGTCCAGCAGGACTCTCTTCACCTCGCTCCAGACCAGCTCCTCCAGCTTCTCCGCCCGGATGAAGGAATGCTTCCGGCAGCGCAAGCGGTGCTTCTGCATGCCGTAGCAGGAGTAGTACCGCAGGGGTGGGTCCAGCTCGTACCGGTAGACCTTCCCGTTGCGCTTGGTCACGTCGCGGTTGTTCGTCCGCCCGCCGAGCAGCATCCCGCACTCGGCGCACCGGACCAGGTGCTGCAGCAGGTAGAACACCTTGGTGTTCCGCTTGGACCGGTTCAATCTGTGGATAATCAGGGTCATTAGGCCAGTGCTATTCACGGACATCCGGCCACCCTGAACGCCGGTGGTTAGGGCTTGTATCAGTGAGTCGTTGACGAGTCAACCACCTCCTTTGCCCCCAGCAAGGCCCGATGCGGAGAGAGCCTTTGCCGGTAGCTGGGGCCTTCGATGACGATCTGGTAGCTGGCGTTGGCGAGTCGGTCGAGGGCGCTGTTGCCGAGGATGGGATCGTCGAAGAGGCTGAGCCATTCCTCCACGGCCCGGTTGGAGGTGATGACGAAGCTGGAGACGCGGTGTCTGCTGATGATTAGCTCGTAGAGGTCGGCGGACTGTTGGGCGGTGAGCCGGTGGAGGCCGAGGTCGTCGAGGATGAGCAGGTCTGGGGAGAGGAACGAGCGGAATGTGCGTCCCACGGAGTTGTCGACCCTGGCTTGAGTCATGGTCTTGAAGAAGTCGTCAGCATGGATGAAGCGGACGGTGTGTCCGGCGCGGACGGCGGCGTAGCCCAGGGCCTGTGCGAGGAAGCTCTTGCCAACTCCGGCGGGGCCGACGAGCAGGATGTGCTCGTTGCGGGCTAGGAACTGCAGGGAGAAGGCGGCATCAAGGAGCCGGCGGTCCAGGGTGATCGACGCAGTCCAGTCGAAGTCCTCGAGGCGGGAGACCCGCTCGAAGCCAGCGCTGTGCAGTCGGAGCTCGATGCGCCGGTGGTCCCGTCGGCTGATCTCGTCGGCGAGGATGATCTCCAAGAATGAGGCGTAGTCCAACTGGTCCCTTCTGGCCAAGGCGATGCGCTCGGGCAGCGTGGCCGCCATGGGCCCCAGCTGGAGCCGTTTGAGCAGAGGCGTGAGTTCAGTGACACGGGTCATGGCTGATCTCCTGGTGATGACTGGTGGCTGAGGGCAAAGACTGAGCCGGGCCGGGTGAAGCGACCCGCAGGCAATGGCGGGGGATGCTCCTGCACCTCGCTCTGCTCCAAGGCTTCCACCAGGATGCGCTCCACGCGACGCACGTCGATGAGGTCTACGGTCAGGGCCTTGCGGCATGCGGCGTCGAGGCGTTCCGGGGTGTAACGCTGGCCGAGGCGTATGAGCTTGTGGCCTTGCCGCACCTTGGCCCAAGGCAGAGGGCCGTCGAAGAGACGCTCGACGAAGTCAGCCACCGCGGGACCCTGCTCTGCTGCGCTGCGCTTGATGCTCTCAGGCGCCCGCAGGGTGTAGGCGGTCAGCTCCGCCGGATAGTCCTCTGAGTCGGTGGAGCGGCCACCGCGAGGCTGACGGGGGTGGAGCTTGATCAGCCTGCCCCGGTGGTAGATGCGCACCAGTTTGCTGCCCAGCCCGATCTCCACCTGCTGGCCCGGCGGACAAAGGGCAGCCGGGACTGAGTAAAGGGCATATTGGCAAGCCACGTGGTGATCGGAATGCACCTTGGCCGTGCGCCAGTGAGTGACCTCGTAGGGCTCGCCATCCCAGGGAGCGAGGGCGTGCCGCTCCTCATCCTGGAAGACGACCAGGGGCTGCTGCCGGGTGGCGCCATGCACGCGATGTCCAGCAACATCACGACACCAACGTGCCGCTTCCTCCCTCAGGTGGGAGAAGCTGCTGAAGCTGCCGCCCTTGAAGAAGCGCTCCCGCACGTATTGGACGCTTCGCTCCACCTTGGGCTTGTCCTTGGGGTGACGCACGCGGGCCGGATCGGCGATGAAGCCGCGGTGCTGTGAATACTCCAAGAAACCCCGGGTGAGCCGGGGATGCAGAGCGTCAGCGCCCGCGACCGCGGCGGGGAAGTTGTCGATGACGAGATAGTTGGGAATACCGCCGAAGAAAGCCCAGGCCGCCTCCAGTCCGTCGACGACGTCTTCCAGCTTCTGGTTGAAGGTGGGCCACACGAAACAGTGCCGGGAATAGGCCAGCACCACGATCAGCGCCCACACCGTGCGGTGGCGGCCGGTCTCTGGGTCCGGCGCCAATCCCAAGCGTCCAAAGTCCAGTTCCGCCACCTCACCCGGTGCACTCTCTGCCATCCGAACGGTCCTGGGATTGCGCCGACGCCAGTTGCGATGCGCCACGAAGCGATGGAGCGAAGCATAGGACACCCGACAATCCCGCTCCGCCAGCAACTCCAGGATGCGCGTCACCTGCAGCCGGTCGACGGTGAGCCACTGATAGATCTGG
The DNA here is from genome assembly GCA_965219425.1 of Dehalococcoidia bacterium. Taxonomy (GTDB): domain Bacteria; phylum Chloroflexota; class Dehalococcoidia; order Lucifugimonadales; family Australimonadaceae; genus S5-327. The sequence goes on along the minus strand of OZ244741.1, from coordinate 658,859 downwards.
TCTGCCCAGGGAACCAGCTTGTCCTCGGCTGGCGTGGCCACCGCCCGCGGACCGGAACGACCGATCGCCGCCAGCCGATTCAGTTGCAGGTCGGTGGGCGCCGGTCCCTCGTGAGACACACCCAGCCCCTCCGCCGCGGCGATGTATCGTCCAACGGTCTCCCGAGACAGCCCGGTCCCCAATGCTATGTGCCGCTGGCTGCTCCCCGCCTGCCAGCGGCGGATGACTTCAGATATCTCCACTCTCAGCACCTCTTTATAGGCCATCTGCTGCACCTCGTCATGAAGTGCGGCTATGGTCTCCGATTCGGCGCGCAGGGTGACCGGATGATCCTGAATAGCTGGCCTAATGACCTTGAATTTCTCTCAACTTCCTGGCCTCAAGATCATGACTATTCACACGGGCCTCAAAGCCCCTGTATCCGTTCGGAGCGACCAGAACAGCGGGAGGGGTGTCCAACTTGACGCCGGTGCAGTCCAGGGTTGTGGCCTGGCTCACCCACAGGTGATCGACGCGCCCCTCTCGCCTGTCCCGCAGATTGGCCTATCCACGGGGCTACTGCAACATACAAGTGGTGTAAGAGGGTCACCCTCGCTGACTGATCAGGCTGCCCCTGCGGGCAGCATCATCGATGCCTCCATGCGGTGCTGATCGCCGACCTCGACGACAAGAGCGGGCAGATAGCGGCGGGCGACCTGCCACTCGTCGTGCTGCTCGGCCAGAAGCGCTCCGATAAGCCGTCGGACCGCAGGGCGGTTGGGGAAGATACCCACGACGTCAGTGCGGCGTCTGATCTCCTTATTCAGCCGCTCCTGTGGATTGTTCGACCAGACTTGCTGCCAATGGGCGACGGGAAAGGCCGTGAAAGCCAGGATGTCCGGCCCCGCATCGGCCAGCAGTTCCGCGGCCTGGGGGAAGCGCTCATCCAGCATGCCCACCATGCGTGCGTGTTGCGCATGCACCTCTTGCGGCGACGGCTGCTGGTAGACCGTCCGCACCATGGTCGCCACCCAAGGTTGCGCCCGGTGGGGGACCTTGGAGAGGAGGTTGGTCATAAAGTGGGAGCGGCAGCGCTGCCACGACGCTCCCGCGAAGACCGTGGCGATGGCGCCCTTCAGGCCCTGGTGGGCATCGGAGGTGACGAGTTGCACGCCGGCCAGGCCCCGGGCCACCAGCGAGCGCAGGAACGCCAGCCAGAATGCGCCGTCCTCGCTCGCCCCGATGTCAATGCCGAGCACCTCGCGCCTTCCCTCCCGGTTGACCGCGGTCGCCACGGCGACGCTGACGTTGACGATGCGGCCTCCCTCACGGACCTTCTGCGTCAGCGCGTCCAGCCACACATAGGGGTAGGGTCCGCTGTCCAAGGGACGCCCCAGGAACGACTCGACGACAGCGTCGAGCTCGGAGCAGATGCGCGAGACCTGGCTCTTGGAGATGCCGTCGCACCCCAGGGCCTGCACCAGGTCCTCCACGCGGCGGGTTGACACCTTCCACGTAGGCTTGCTGCACGACGGCGAGCAGCGCGCGCTCACTGCGTCGGCGTGGTTCGAGCAGGGAGGGGAAGTAGCTGCCCTCCCGCACCTTCGGGACCTGCAGTGCCAGGGTGCCCACGCGCGTATCCCACGCCCGGTCCCGGTAGCCGTTGCGGTGCGTGAGCCGCTCCGCACTGCGTTCTCCAAGACCGGTGCCGGTCTTGGCTTCGACCTCGGCCTCCATCACCGCCTGCACCAACACCAGCAGACCCTCCCGGAGGAAATCGAGGTCTGCGCCCTGCGCCTGCTTGCGCAACAGCTCCAACACGTCCATCCTGTTCCTGGCCATCGTGGTCGCCCCCTTCATCGTGATTGTTGATGAGGATGACCCGGTGGCCACTTGTTGCATAGCCCTCGTCTTCTCTTACACCACTCCCTGGGACACTACTTCCATTGGAACTACAGCTAGGTGCCGTTGCCTACCCCGAAACCCCGATCCACCGCCCACGAATACCGGAACTTTCCGTTGCTATTGCGTCCTACCCATGAGGGTTAGGGAGAGGGGACGGGCAAGCGCAGCGATGCGCGGGGGAGGAGAAGCGTTCGCCCCCAACTACCCTCGTCACTCACGCGCCAGTCCTCTCCCCCGTCTGCGGGGGAGAGTTAGAGAGGGGGCCACTCCCGTCATTCCTGTAGATGTCAGCTACAATTTCCCGCGCAAGCCCCACCCACGCCTACGTATACCGATAAGGCAGCGGCTTGAACGTCTCCCACAGCGCGGGGTCATGGCTGGGAATCAGGATTCCCTTTGTCACCGCGGCAAGCATCTTCACCCTCCTGATCGACTCGTAAGCGCCTTGCAGGTTGTAGAAACCGTCGAAGGGCCGCTCCTTCTCGGCGTTCTCCCACGTATGGACCGCGTCCCCGCTGAATATCATCGCGCCGGTGTTGGGCAGCTCGACCAGCAAGCTCTGATGGCCGGGCGTGTGGCCGAAAGTCTCCAAGGCCCAGACCCCCGGCGCGACCTCCGTGTCCCCCATGATCGTCTGGAAATCGAGCGGGTGGTCGAAGTACTACCGGCGGAGAACCCGGTCCATTCCCATGTCGGGATACAGCCCCGCACGGTACTCGTTGTTCTGAACGTATATTTTCGCGTTCTTGAAGAAGCGCAGGCCGCCGGCATGGTCGTAGTGAAAGTGCGATGCGATGACCATCCTAACGACATCCTCGCTCGTGCCCGCCTCGCGCAAGCGGCTTCGCACGTCGTCCTCCTCCGTGAACGAGTGGACGTTGCGAGTGATGCCCTCCATTACTCGCGGGTTACGCGCGGCGTCCGGGTCGATGCCCGTGTCGTACAGAATGTCGCCCTCGTCAGTTCGAATGAGCACGCTATAGACAGGTATGATTAGCTTCTCCTCGCTCTGCTCGCCGTACACCAACCGCGAGCGCGGCAGGCTCAGCGTCCCGTTAGGGAGGAAGCAAACTTCATGTACCGTCACGTCGGTTCTCCTCTTCGCCTTGGGTGCTTCAATCTGAGCGTCCGCCTAGTCTAACCCGCGCCGCTTGAAATCCTCCCTCCCCCCACCAACGCGCGCTCCCTCTTCCCGCCACCCCCTACCGACACTACCCATCCTCTCTCCGCCATTCCCGCCATCCCCCCGTCATTCCCGCGAACGCGGGAACCCAGGAACCCCCTCCCGTCATTCCCGCGAACGCGGGAATCCAGGAATCAACCCCCGCTCACCTTCCCACCTTCCTACCCATTGCGTGACGCATGATGGCGACAGGCTGTTCTTTAGGCCGAGCAGCTCGTGCCTGGACATCCGGGCTGGCCGTAAAACGCGGTCAAATAGCACTTGTTCAAGCCTCAGCGGCGGACTATCGTAATAGTGAGAACGAACAGTTTGCGTGGTCACTGTCATGGAGCGAAAGTCGAACTATGTATACGAAAAGGATCCAATTAGTCAACTACGGACCGATTGAGAAACTCGACATTGACCTCCCTTTCCAAGGTGACGTTCCTAAGCCGCTCGTGTTTGTGGGTGAAAACGGTTCGGGCAAAAGCATCTTACTGTCGCACATCATGAACGGATTAATCACAGCCAAAGGTATTGCTTTCGCAACAACGCCCGAGATTGAATCAGGTAAAGCATATAAACTCAGAAGCGCTAGTTACATAGGGTCAGGAAAGCAATACTATTTTGGTAGAGTTGACTTTGAAGATACGTTCTTTGTCAGTGAGCTAAGATCAATGCAGAATAAGGAAGCTTATCCCAATCCTCCTGCTGGTGTCGTAGGTACGCCTGCCGAAGTCTTATGGCAGAAGATGGCACAAGGTAAGAGTGATCAATATGATTCGAATTTATCATCACCCAATCCAGCCATCAAAGATAAGATTGATGAAGTATTTGCAAAGAATTGTGTCCTATATTTTCCTTTCAATAGGTCTGAAGAACCTGCATGGCTAAATGAGAGAAACTTGAAAGCACAAGCTCAGTACATGGACCTGAGGCACATTGCTGGAGACACTAGCCGTAGAATTATTGCATCGTCTCCGCTTCACGAGAACCAAGACTGGTTGTTCGACGTTTATCTATGACAGAGCTGTTTTTGAGCCCAGGACCATCCAGATACCAATTACTCCCAAAGATAACGAACAATCCATATCGGTGCCGATACAGTTACAACCTTCCGGGAATGCAACAAGTATATACCAAATCGCTCTTCAAGTTGTTCAGGCGATTATGAAGAATAACCAAAACGTTCGGTTTGCAGTAGGGCCGCGACTACGTAGAACTGTTTCACTTATGTCCAACTCTTCATCAATAGTCCCCAATATATTTCAATTGTCCAGTGGAGAGACGTCCCTCTTGAATCTCTTTTTATCTATTCTGCGTGACTTTGATCTATGTGGGGCTCCGTTCTCCAGCGCAGACGACATACGTGGAATCGTAGTAGTGGATGAGATAGACCTGCATCTACACGCTATCCATCAGTATGAAGTTCTCCCAAGCCTACTTCGAATGTTCCCCAAGGTTCAATTTATTATTACTACGCACTCACCTCTGTTCGTTCTTGGTATGCGCAGTGCCTTCGGAGAGGATGGTTTCGCCCTCTATCGCTTACCCCAAGGCCAGCCCATCAGCCCGGAGGAGTTCAGTGAGTTTGGGGCGGCCTACCAATCGTTTGCCATGACCCGCAGATTTGCTGCGGACATACAAGAGGCAGTAGAGAGGAACCAAGAACCAGTCCTTCTTCCGGAAGGGGAGATTGACATTGGGTATCTGGAGAGAGCGTCACAAGTGCTTGGTCGGCAAGAATTGCTCCATGCATTTCAGGTAAAGGATGGCGGAGGTGCAGGGAATCTTACAAACATTTACAGGGACTTCCATGCTCCGCTAACGGAATTCTTACAGAGCCCAGTACTGCTATTGGTCGATTGCGACAAGGAGAGGCCCAATAGTCAGAAAGGTCAAGTTTATCAGAGGACCATACCCTTTAGGCCCGATAACCCTGTCAAGAAGGGAATTGAGAACTTATTCGGGCGTGAGACCTTGGAACGAGCGCGACAGCACGACCCATCTCTTATTGACATAGAGTATGAGCACGTGTCTGAAGTGAACGGCAAGCAGCAGACCGTGCCGGATAGGTGGACCGTCAACAAAAAGCGTGAGCTTTGCGATTGGCTCCGTGAAAATGGGACGAAAGACGACTTCCAAGCATTTCACGAGGTATTTGATCTCTTGAATGGAGTCCTGAAATTGGACTCCGAAGGTTGAAGCGAGCTCTTCCCCCTTAGTCTCCTCAGTCCTCCGTCTGCGACGGAGGACTGAGGAGAGCCCCACTCCGCCACTGACACTTCCCCATTGCCCCATCGCCCCCCGAGTCCCTACCGTAATCTCACCATGACACTCTACGACGACCCTTATCTCAACCGTCTCCGCCGAGCCCTCGCCTGCGGCAGGCCCGATTGCCCGTGCGCCCTCGGCGAAGAGCTCCACTGCCCCGCCCACCACCACGCCCACATCCCCAACCTCACTATCGACGGCCCCCCGGACAACCCCACCTTCACCTGTGGACGCGGATGCGACGAAGAGGCCGTCATCCAAGCCCTCGCCGCACGCGCCCTCACTCCGCCCTCCCGCATCCTCACCTCCACCGACGCCCTGGAGGTCGGACTCAAACCCCTCTCCTCCATCATCTCCCAACCCATCGACTGGCTATGGCCCGGACTCATCCCCCTCCGCGCCCTCACCCTCATCGCCGGACACTCCGGCTCCGGAAAGACCGCCATCGCCCTGGACCTCGCCGCTCGCGCATCCAACGGCGACCCTGCCCCCGGCGGCCCCGCCGTCTCCATTGCCTGCGTCCCCGTCCTCATCGCCTCCCTCGCCCACCCCTCCCCCGCCCCCTTCATCCACTACCTCGAATCCCTCGGCGCCGACACCTCCCACATCTACCTCGCCGACCTCCTGGACCCAATCACCTGCGGCGACGAGTACGGCGAGGACGACCACGACGAAAATTCCTATTCCCCGGGCGACCCCATCCCGCACCCCGCGCTCCTCCCCCTCTGGACATCGCCCCTGCCCTCGGCTCCCAAGCCGCCCCCCGCGCCCCGCGAGCCTACCCTCCAGGACATCCTCGACCGCCTCGCAGCCCAAGCCCGGACCGCCGACGCCGGCCTCATCATCGTCGACCAGATCGAGCACCTCGCCGCCCCCTACGGCGCCAGGCCCTACCGCGTCCTCGCCAAGCTCAACCTCCTCGCCCAGCGCACGGGCGCCGCCGTCGTCGCCTTCTGCGACAACCCAGCCGACACCCTCTCCGCCGCCCGCCGCGCCGCCAGGGCCTACGCCCCCATCCCCCGCGCCATCCTCGCCACCGCCCGTCTGGCCCGGGGCGTCCGCGCCCTCCTTCCCGTCACCTCCTCCGCTCCCCCCATCCCCTACCGGCTCGGCGACCGCTCCCTCCAATGGGGCGGCCCTGTCTCCCAGTCCTCCCTCGATGCCCTCGCCGCGCCCAACGACCCCCGCCCCTCCCCCCTCGACTCCGCCTCCAGCCTCCTCGACTCCATGCTCGCCGACGGCCCCCGCCCCGCCGCCGAAATCAAACATGCCGCCGCCAACCTCGGCATCTCCTCCACCACCCTCTTCCGCGCCCGCCGAGCTCGCAACGTACGCTCCATCAAGACTTCCGGCCCCGAAAAAGGCCCGGGCAAAGCCCGCTGGTGCTGGCAACCCTCCACTCCCGGCGCCCCAACCCCCGCCGCCGAACATACCCACCAGCCCCTCCCCCACCTGCGGAGAGAGAATTGAGGAAGAAGGCCAACTGGGAGAGAGACCCCCACCTCACCTCGCCCGTCTGCGGGAGAGGTCGCCCGAAGAGCGGGAGAGGGCATTCCCCCCATCCCACCTCGCCCGTCTGCGGGAGAGGTCGCCCGAAGGGCGGGAGAGGGCATTCCCCCCACCCCACCTCGCCCGTCTGCGGGAGAGGTCGCCCGAAGGGCGGGAGAGGGCATTCCCCCCATCCCACCTCGCCCGTCTGCGGGAGAGGTCGCCCGAAGGGCGGGAGAGGGCATTCCCCCCACCTAGCCCGTCTGCCGGAGAGGTCGCCGAAGGCGGAGCCAAAGGCGGGAGAGGGGACGGGAAAGGCCGCCGAAAACGTAAGCCCGTGGAATCTGAACACTAAAGCCCCGCGACCGCACCATCGCCCTGACGCTTTAGAATCCAACAACCCTCGCGGATGGAATCTTAAGTGGAATCTTAAAGTTCCCCGGTTCGCAGAAAAGCCCTCCCCCCTTGGGCGAGAGGCGACCGTAAGGTAAGATGCGCAGCAGCCCACAACCCTTAGGAGGCTAACCATGGCCCCAACATTCACTTACGACAACTGGATGGAAGCCCAAGGCATCCCAATCCATCGCGGCTACTATGTCGAAGACCTGCGCACCGTCGAGCTCGGCTGGTGGGAGGACCGCCAGGTCGACGCCGCATTCATGCAGCTCCGCGGCATGGAGGGCGTCGTCGAGGGCCGCATCGAGGAGATCCCTCCCGGCCACTCCCTCCCGCCCCTCAAGCTCTCCGTGGACGAGCAGATCTACATCCTCGGAGGACGAGGCGTCGCCACCGTCTGGACGGACGACTCCAGGCCTAAGAAGACCTTCGAGTGGGCCACCCGCAGCCTCTTCCTCGTCCCCCGCAACTCCTGGTGCCAGCTCACCAACATGGACGGCCAGAACCCGGCGCGCCTGCTCCACTACAACTACCTGCCCATCGCCATGTCCGCCACCCCCGACCCAGAGTTCTTCATCAACAACCCCTACTCCGCCAGCTCCTTCCTCCACAGCCAGGATGAGTTCTACTCCGAGGCCAAGGCAGTCATGGAGGAAGGCGAGGGCCGGTTCGCTGGACGCGGCCGCCAGGTCTGGCACGGCAACTTCTTCCCCGACATGGCCGCGTGGGACAAGCTCGTCCCCTTCTGGGGGCGCGGCGCCGGCGGACACGTCGTCTTCATCCAGTCCCCCGGCTCCGAGATGCACGCCCACATGTCCGTCTTCCCCGCCAAGACCTACAAGAAAGGCCACCGCCACGGACCCGGCCGCGTCATCGTTATCCCTGGCGGCGAGGGCTACTCCGTCATGTGGCAAGAGGGCCAGGAGAAAATCGTCATCCACTGGCGCGAGGCCAGCTGCTTCGTCCCGCCCGACCGCTGGTTCCACCAGCACTTCAACCTCGGCAGGAGCGACGGACGCTATCTCGCCCTCCATCCCCCCAACCAGTTCATGGGCATGAGCGAAAAGGTCGAAGACCGCGGTCGCGACCAGATCGAATACCCCAACGAGGACCCCTGGATACGCGAGTACTTCGAGAACCAGCTCGCCGAACGCGGCATGTCCTCCGAAATCCCAGCCGAGGCATACGAAGACCCCGAGTACGAATGGGATTACGAAGGAGCCAAGGCCTGATTCCATGCCCCAGGCCGGAAGGGCCTCTCCTCCCGATTTCCTCCAGGATTCCCGCTCAGCGGGAATCCTGGGTGTGTGGACGGAACAAGGCTCTGGGTGAGAGCCCCCTTACTAGGGCGCTACGTGAGGGGGAAGGCCCCCAAGATAAATCCAATAGGGAAGGACACACACTGACATGCACGACGGCGACGACCACGAAGACCCCATGGCGTTCGAGCTCCTCGACAGCGATGAAGCAGAGGACATCGAGGGCATCGAGAAGTTCACGCTCTACAGCGTGGGCATCGACATTGGCTCATCCACGACCCACACCATCTTCTCCCGCCTCATCCTCCGGCGTGAGGGCGCGGGCCTCTCGGCCAAGTTCGTCGTCACCAACCGCGACGTCCTCCACCGCTCCCCCATCATGCTCACTCCCTACTCCTCAGGAACTGCGATAGACACGGAGTCCGTCCGGGAGTTCATCGAGCAGTCCTACCAGGAAGCCGGCTTCACTCCCGACGACGTCGACACCGGCGCTGTAGTCATCACAGGCGAAGCCCTCAAGAAGGAGAACGCCCAGCCCATCCTCGAGTACTTCTCCGAGGAGTCAGGACGCTTCATCTGCGCCTCCGCCGGCCCCATGCACGAAGCCCTTCTCGCGGCCTACGGCTCTGGCGCCGTCGCCATCTCCAAGAACCACTCCAACTCCGTCCTCGACGTGGACATGGGCGGAGGCACCACCAAGATATCCCTCATCCGCGGCGGCGAGATCGCCCAGATGGTCGTCGTCGAGGTCGGCGCGCGCCTCATCGCCCACGACGACGACATGACCATCACCCGCGTCGAGCAGCCTGCCCGCACCATCATGAAGGCCCTCGGTCACGAGATCGAGGTTGGCGGCAAGCTCACCGAGGAGCAGCGCGACCAGTTCGTCGAGAAGATGACTGACATCCTCTTCGACGTCATCGGCGGCGGCGACGTTGAACCCCTGACCGAGTCGCTCCTGCTCACCAGCGGCCTAGACGTGACCTCCCTCCACGAGGTCGACCACGTCGTCTACTCCGGCGGCGTCTCCGAATACGTCTACGACCGCACCAGTGACTCCTATGGCGACGTTGGTCCCTGGTTCGGCAAGCGCGTGCGCGAACGCTCCATGGGCTCCTTCCGCCCCGGCGTGCTCATCACCCCCGCCGAGGGCATCCGCGCCACCGTCATCGGCGCCGGCGAGTACACCCTCCAAGCCAGCGGCAGCACCAGCTACATCTCCACCCACGACGTCCTCCCCGTTCGCGGCGTCCAGGTCGCCCGCGCCTTCATCAACAAGGAGCAGACCTCCGAGGATATGGAAGCCGCCCTCGCCGCCGCCGTCGGCAAGTACGACCTCGACAAGCTCCCCTCCAACATGGTCCTCGCCATGTCCATCTCGGGACAGCCGGACTACTGGTACATCCGCCGCCTCGCCGAGTCCGTCGTAAAGTCCGTAGCGGACGGGCCCTCAGAGGCCCCCGTCTTCCTCGTGGTCGACGTGGACGTCGCCAAGTCGCTTGGCGGCATCATCAAAGAAGAGATCGGCCTGGACCGCGCCGTCATCGCCATCGACGGCATTGAGGTCGGCGACCTCGACTACGTCGACGTGGGCAAGCCCATGGGCGCGAGCGAGGTCATTCCCGTAACCGTCAAGTCCCTCGTCTTCTCCCTCCGGTCCCAGTCGGGTTGACGCAACCCAACAATGGGGCGCGGCGTACGAGAAGCAATAAAGGGCCGGGGCGCAGCAACGCCCCGGCCCTCCCCTATACTCCAATCCTCTCCTCGTCTGCGGGGAGAGTTAGAGAGGGGGCCTACCGCAGGTGCTCAGCGAAGAACGCCAGCGTCTTCGGCCACGTGTCGTTGGAAGCAGCCTCGTTGTAGCTGCCGCGCGTGGAGCAGAAGAAGCCGTGCCCGGCCCCCTCGTAGACGTGGTTCTCGATGGTCTTGCCCTTCCCCTTCAGCACCGCCTCCATCTCCTCGACGTTGGACACCGGAATGCCCCCGTCCTGGTCGCCCCAGAACCCCATTATGGGAGCCTGCACCGCGTCCGCGGTCGCGTCGAGCAGGCGGGGCGTGCCCTCCGGAGCATCCGGGCGCGGCAGGATCCCGCCGCCGTAGTACACCGCCGCCGCGCTGATGCCCGCCATCGTTGCGCCGAGGTACGACACCATCCCGCCGAAGCAGAACCCCACGATGCCGATGTTGTCGGCGTCCACGTTCGGATTGCCCTTCAGATAGTCGAGCGTCGCCTGCACGTCGGCCCTGATGTCGTCGTTGCTCAGCTTGCCCCGCTCGCCAAAGGCCCGCTCCATCTCGGAGAACGGGATGTCCACGCCCGCGCCGCTCCGGTGGAACAACTCTGGCGCCGCCGCGAAGTACCCTTCGTTAGCGAAGCGGTCCGCGATGCTCTGGATGTCGCCATTCACTCCAAAAATCTCTTGGATCACGATGACGGCCGGGCTCTTGCCATCCCCATCGGGACGAGCCGTGTGAATCGCCATCTCCTCCCCGCCGACGTTAACCTGCGCAACCTCATTCACTGCCATCCCCTACCTCCATGTATGATGCTGACTGTACGCTGCGCCTTCGCAGCCGGCCCCCAGCTTACAACAGCTCGCGGGCCCGCTCGGACGCCATCCGAGGCTACCGCTAATCATACGCCGCCAGCGAATCCCCTCGCCCGTCTGCGGGAGAGGGTCAGGGAGAGGGCGCAAGCGCAGCAAAGTGCGGGAAGGAGAGCGCCCCGTCGCCTCCAACGCCTCCCGCGAAAGCGGGAATCCAAGTATCCAAATAGGCTCGTGGTGACCTTGTCGGACCACGGGCCTGCCAACCAACGGCTAGTGAGCAACAGTATCGCCGCGATGCGGCGGGCAGTGTCGCTGAAGTGCTGTACCTCATTGGGAAGAAAGGACTGGCCCAGGATCTTGCGCTCGCGGTAGGAGAGCCACTTCTTGAGGACCTGGTAGCCGCCCAGTTTGTACTCCCACACCGCCGACGGCACGTTGCGCCAGTACGCGCGCTCGTTCAGGTGGACGTCGAACGTGGTCTCGCCGAGCGTCCCCGCCGCATCGCCCAGGGCGGCGCGCTCCTCCGAGGCGTACGGACGCTCCACGACGCGGCCCAGGCCCGGCATGACGGAGTCGCCCTGTCCGAAGTGGCCCCACGCCGCCGTGGCCGCGAAATCGCCGCCGGCCATGTTGCCGCCGTCGGTCGTGGAGGGCACGGCGACCGCGGCCGCCTCCGAGCGCAGCGCGCCCACCGTGACGCCGGGGACGGGCGTGTCGGAGTCCAGCAGCGCGGCCAGCTCATGGCCGCGTGCCACCGACGCCGCCAGCTCCTCCGCCGCGCCGGGGGCCTCGCCATCGGGCCATGCGGGAAGGGGGATGCGGGGCCAGTCCATGCGCAGCGCCCCGGCGTTCACCCGCCGGTAGGCGGGGTCGTGCAGCACAGCGAGGACGTGGTGGAAGAGGTCTTCGACGCCCAGGCCCAGACGGTCGAGGTAGCGTTGGGCAGCGTCCGACAGGTTGGGGCGGCGCTCCGACGGTACATTGCCGAGCGCGAGTCTTTCATCTTCAACCCAGGCTGGAACACAGGTGGCGCTACGGTCCATGAGATCAATGCACCCGATGTTCGAGACCACTTGTGGGTACGACCACTCCCGGCGCGGTTTCTGCTGCGTTACCAGCCACAGGTTCCCCTCGAACACCTGACCCTTGTAGTCGGCGCGCTTTCGTCGAGCAGCTTCGTTTCACCCTCCCAGTAAAGCCAGCGGTCGTCGAAGGGTCGGTAGGCGTATCGAACGAACCCGGCCTCGGTTGGGCCGCCGCGCTCGAGCAGCGAGTCCCTCGCCTCATGGGCATCGAACCGCGTCGTGGCGTTCATCACGGCCGGATAGCGGCGCGCAATCTCTTCGTGGCCCAAGTCGGGGTTGAAGTAGTCAACGACCCGCGCCCTTAACCGGTCTGGGTCAACGTCGACGAGGAAGGAATCGCGGCTGGTCTTGAATCCGGGAAACGACGTTGGGAACAGGTCGGGCAGCGTGGGCCATTCGAACCAGCCGTCGCCGGCCGTCATCGGCTTGAACGGCAGGCCAAGCTCCAAATCGGGCCCGATAGCGTGATAGAGCGCGTCAGGCGGCGCTTCCGCCGTCGCCGTCAGCTCTTCATGCTTGGCCTGCCCCCACAGGTTGCAGGCCTACGTGTCGCCGCGGCGCCCTCGCCGCGAGCCCCGCGCGACGATGCGGTTTGAGACGGAGCCAGGAGAGCAGGCGCAGGTGGACTGGGGCAGCTTCGGCTATGTGGGCGCAGACGGCCGCAAGCACCGGCTCTGGGCGTTCGTGATGGTGCTGGGCTGGTTGCGGGCGATCTACGTCGAGTTCGTCCGGCGTGCGGACGTGGTGAGCTTCATGCAGTGCCACGTCAACGCGTTCGAATACTTCGGCGGGACGCCGCAGCGGTGTCTGTATGACAACGCGAAGGTGGTGGTGCTGGGCCGTGATGCGGACGGGCGTCCGGAGTGGGACCGGCGGATGCTGGACATGTCGCTGCGCATCGGATTCGAGCTGCGGGTGTGCCAGCCGTATCGGGCGCAGACGAAGGGGAAGGTGGGGAGCGGGGTCAAGTATGTGCGCGGCAACCTGTGGCCCAGCATCCGCTTCACCGATGACGTGGACCTGAACCGCCAGGCCCTCGAGTGGTGTGACGGCGTGGCCAACCGGCGCGTGCACGGAACGACAGGTCGGCGTCCCTGGGAGATGCTGGCCGAGGAGCGGGTTCACCTCGGAGGACTGCCGGAGCGTTCGGTGCTGACGCCGTATCTGAGGGACGACCGCAGGGTGGCGCACGACGGCTACGTGCACTGGGAGGGCTCCCGCTACGGTGTGCCCTGGCGATGGGCGGGAGCGACAGTGCAGGTGGGGCAGCGCCTGGGGACGGTGGAGAGCTGGACGGGCGAGCAGCGCCTGGCGGTGCATCCCCGTGCCGAACACCCCGGCCAACGCTTCACCGCACCCGGCCAGTGGGAAGGGTTGCCCAGGGGAGATGGCCGCCCACGGCAGGAGGCCGTGGCAGTCCAAGTGACGGTTGGCGATGTGGAGCAGCGTTCCCTGGACGTCTACGAGTTGGCCGCTCTGGAGGGTGCGCGATGATCGCCCTGGAGCAGGCCCGTCAGCACCTGGAGAGTCTGGGACTCAAGCAGGCCGTCGAAGCGCTCGATAACACGCTGGACGCGGCCGCCGGCAAGCAGCTGACCTACCCGGAGATGCTCGCCGAGCTGCTGGGCGTGGAGGTCAGCGCCCGCCGTGAGCGCTACCTCGCCACGAGAACCAAGCTCGCGCACTTGCCCTTCCAGCGCACCTTGGAGCAGTTCGACTTCTCCTTCCAGCCCTTCGTCGACGAGCGCCAGGTCAAGGAGTTGGCCAACCTCGCTTTCGTGACCGAGGCCACCAACGTCTTGCTGCTCGGACCGCCCGGCGTGGGCAAGACACATCTGCCGTGGCCTTGGCGCTCAAGACGATCGAGCATGGCCATGGAGCCTATTTCGTCCGCGCCTACGACCTGATGGAAGACCTCAGGAAGGCGCAGGCCGAGCAGAAGCCTGGGGCGGCGTATGCGCGTCTACCTCGCTCCCAAGGTCCTCATCGTCGATGAGTTCGGCATCTGGCCCTACGACAGAGACGCGGCCACCGCATTCTTCACGCTGGTCCTCGAACAAGGTTTTCGGCGAGTGGGGCGAGCTGCTGGGCGGCACCGTCATCGCCTCGGCCATCCTGGACCGGCTGCTGCACCACAGCCACGTGCTCAACATCCGGGGAGAGAGCTACCGGCTCAGGGAGAAACGCCAGGCAGGCCTCTTCAGTTCGCATCACTTGCTGAGAGCAGCACCGGAGGGAACAGACGACAACTACGGCTGGTGACGGAACCACTGGCTGGGTGCCTGGGTGGGTCAACTCCACTTCGGCGACAGTGGGGCAACTTTATCCCGGCGTTGACAATAGTAAGGGCCAGAGCAATCTCTCGATGGGTGGGTAGTGCAGCCTGACCGGCTAATGCCCTCCTATATCGAGACCTCCCAGCGAAAAGTTCGCAGTACAGTACGCTTTGGCCCACCAAACTTGACGATAGACAGAACCATCTTTGAGATGTGTCTGAGCCTGTCGGGCTCGCCCAAATCCGTTACCGCACGATCGTAGCATGGTGACAAGGATTTCCTAGCCTGCAATAAGATGGCGGGGGCACCCGCTAGCGGATGCCCCTTGTTCCACGCATTGTTACCTTCGCGCCTAGATCCAGGCAGCGGTCGTCCCCGGATTGAATGGTTCTCTGTCACCACTCATCACAGCCTGGCGCAGCTCAAGAGAGCGTAGGCTTCCGTCCACAACCTCGTATCGAGGTCCGCCCAATCCCAGCCTAATGAGCTCGGCGATAACCACCGCCGCCGTGACTGCTCCTACAAACGACGCACCAACGGTGCGGCCAGCCAACGTAGTAATCCCACAATCGTCGAGCCCATTTTGGGCTAGTGCGCGGTAGGCCGGATTGTCGGCCACGGTATCCGCATCGGGCCGGTGTCCTTGCGTTCCCCAACGATGCTTTGCGGATCGGCCCGCCGGGAACGTGTGGGTCTGAAATGCGAGGTATTCCTGGGTGCCGGCACCGAGACCCGCTTCAATGACGCGGTCGAACCCAACATCTTCGAGGTCTGCTCGGGCAAGAGCATTGTCAACGCCACACAGGGCAACACGTGGCTCGTCTCCCGCGACCCTAAAGTCGCCCGCGAATCTCCGCTCCACTATAGAAGTGCGGAACCCACGCGATTCACACCAGGCCGCCATCGCCCGCGTCTTTTTCTCCTCTAGGAGCGCACCTGTAGTGAGTAACGAGGTGCTGTCATTGGCCTCGACAAGCTCATCAAAATCCTGGAGTACGAGGGTGACCTCCTCAGGAGAAGCATAAGGCAGGAGGCCGAGTGTCCAGAGGAATGCTTGGCCTAGGTGACCGAGCCCGACGAGCCAAGCACTTGCAGGCAGCTGCTCTAGCGCCGGTCCTAGCTCCCCAGCGTGTAGCCAGTGGATGGATCTGTCCGGCTGCCATAGCGAAAGTCCAACGTCTCGTCGCCCTGCCACGGCGCTATCGCCGCGCACGAACTGGAATGCCTCGGAAACGCCAAGAGCGCCAGCCAGCACACCTGCAGGCACGCACTCTTGCCGCTCCGGAAGACGAAGTCCTTGGTCCAGGGGTACAACACCCCCAGACCAGCCATCGAACGTCGCTCGCACACCGAATTCCGCATCTGCATGGGGTACGGACTCGCCCCCTATCACGATCTGCGGAACACTAGGAGCGCAGTCTGTAATGGTCCCCTGCAAATCCAATACAGCTTCCCCAAGAGTGCGGCAACGGCCCCAAGGCACAAGAAGGGGCACATCGAGAGTGCCCTCGACACACACCCCGCCAAGAAAGCTGCGACGGCCGGCATTTACCGCCGTCAGAACTGCTGCCTGCAACGTCGCGGAGTTGGCGACGCTACTCCCTACCACGACGGCGAGGCGATAGCTGTCGAAGAGGCGCTGTGCTTCTTCGAGACTTGCCGCCTCTCCGGTGTCGAGAACAAATTTGAGGTGTCGGTGCAACTGGTCCGGTCCGACGACTGCGTTCGTTGTCATGCCCATACTCCCGTGTAGAAGAAGCGGCCTGCGCTGCCTCTGCTGTGATTGCGCCACCTGTGACTACCGAGATACTCGTAGACACCTACGTCCCGCATCCTGAATTCCGTTGCGAAGTTCGGCACGATGAGTGCCACGTGACCAAGTTGCGCGATCATCGGGTTGTCCCTGTCAAGCGGGCTCTGCCGCGCCGATCCGGGGCCACCGTGAGTGTGCAAGTCGGCGAGCACCCTCAGTCCGGTCTCCCGGCAGAGTTGCCACAGTGGTCCGAAACCTGCTCCGTCGAAGATCACAATGCCGGTGTCAAGGCAGGTCGGGCCGAAATCGTCGTAGTAGGCGAATCTCACCACGCGACCACGTATGCCATCTCTGCAGCCGAGCAGGAACGCTCCACTCTCGTGGTGTCCCTCTCCGCGGCTTACAATCTCAGCGAGTCCTCGCCGCCATACTTTCCTGGGGCAACTCAGCCGGTGCTTAGGCGCCGCGAGGGCCCGAATAGTCGCTCGAATTGAGAAGGTCATGGACGATCCTCAAGTAGTGTGTGATATCGCTTGCTGACAACCAGATCATCGAGGGGTACTGGGTCCGCCACCCGTCGTGGCCCTCAATAGAGAGGCGGTCACAAGGCAGATAGAGGCACTGACCGTCCTTCCATCCAGGCTTGAAGGCTCGGGATACCCGTCTCGTTCCACTCGGCCAGAGCTCTGGTGGCAGCGGAACATTGCCGTCAGCATCCCATGGCTGAGCTGTTGGGGGCGACTGAGGGTAGTTTGTGCACTCGAATCGCAGCGCATACTCGGGCGGACCACCCTCTCTCTCCGCCGCCTGAACTGCGATTACGGAGTGGGGCCAATTTATGGAGAGCAGGCGCCATCGGCCGCGGTCAAAGCCACTTTGGAACGGTCCGGCTTCGAGGTGGGCTCGGAACACCTGCTCGTCCACTCCCATCGGTTGAGGGGTCAAGCCCTATCCCTCCACTCGCTGCTTGGGTACCAGGTCGAAGCAGACCGTCCTGTCAGGAAACTTCACGAGAGTGCCGATGTGGACCTCCCCGTCAGGCAGATCGCCTGCGTTGCACAGCTTAAGCACGTGCTCCGCGGCGTCGACGGGTGACAGGTCGTACTGGTCCTTCGCGACCGCCCACTTCTTCACCCAATCAACCGTCGCCGATGGAGAGAAGAGCCCCTTCCTTTGGTCCTGGTTGTAGTTGACCGTGACCTCGACGCTCTTGCAGCGGTGGATGTGTACGCGGCTGCGGGTAGTGAGGCCGGCCTCATCGATCTTCAAGTCCAGTTCCAGGGTGACGTCAGTGTTCTCGACGAAGACGCACACCTCTGAGCCTTCGGGCGCGCTCAGGCCGTGTTCGCGGGCAACCTTGACGATATCCTCTACCGTGTCCTTTGGGCCCAGTTTCACTAGGGTGATCTTCGGGATTCCCTCTCCCTGGATGAAGAACTCCATCTGGTCTGGCGCATCAAGCTGAGTCATTCGACTGTCCTTTCTCCCACAGAGGTGAGATCTCTAGAGTTAGGGGACACCCCCGGATGTGACCGGGTGTCATTTGATGTCCCTACAAGGACAATCGCAGAAGAGGCAGCAGACCGGAAATAGCCGCGCCAGCGGCGGTGGCGTTTACGCGTCCTCGCCCACCGGGCAGATGAAATAGTGGGGGCAGCGAGGGCAGTTTCGATCGTTAGGCTCAGGAGCGAAGTCCCGGCGCAGGATCCCCCTGATGGCATCGTTATAGTGATTGAGACGAGTGTCTACGGTTCTAGGCCGCAGGTCTACTGGGTCCACTTGGTCCGCCGACAAGTAACGCACTTGGACGGTCCGCCGAACACGCGGCTCGGCGTCTAGGGCCGCCTTCACATATAGAGCGTAGATGTCCTTGTCCCTCTCGCTTTTCGTGGGACGTCCTGTGCGGAGACGTTCAATGACCTCGGAGCCATCGCTCAGAACCTCCACGTGGTCCGGGACGAAGCGAATGACGCCAAGCGGCACTGACACCTCCCATGTTGGCCTTGTTGAGGAACCTTGAGACGTGAATGGTCGTCTTGCAGCCCGTTCCACCAAGTTTACGGCCGAGGTTCGATACAACTCCTTAAACGGATGCTCCTCCGGCCCTTGCTCCTCCCAGACATCTGCTAGGTAAGCGAGTGCGGCCGCTTCATCTATAGGATTTCCGGAGGCGCGTTCCTCCGCCATCCAGCGCAGCACACGATAGACACAGCGGTGAAACATTACGTACCCGGAATCCTCCCGCCTCCGACTCAGCCCGAGGACACTCTCGTAGAAGTACTGGCGTGGGCTGGTGTGGCCTCCCAAACCCAGGGTCTCCAAGGCTTTTTCTAGTGCCCGTTCCTTTTGTTGAACCCCAGCAACAACCAACTCCGTCTTGAGGTCTTCCCTGAACAGATGGCCGAAGGGCGCGACAACACATGCCAGGCAGAAGCTATGGACAGTTCCGATGAACAGCCGCTTGCTAGGCTTCAACCCCAGTTCGCCTAATCGATTCCACATCTCTCTTAACGTAATTCACAGATTGGGCGGCGGCCTGAGAGTTACGAATGGTCCGGTTTATGGTTTTTCGGACGTTGTCCAGGTCCTTGGAAGAGATGCAAAAGGTCTTGCCATCCCTATCAACACCGGTTTTGCGACTCGCCGTTATTTCTATTTCAGTGTAATCAGTCAGTTCCACCACCGCATGTACTATAAACCTGAAGTCTGTGGTGAATCCAAGTCCGTAGTCATAATCCTTTATGAAGCATGACGGTAGACTCTCCAGGAGCCTTGTTTCTGATATGTAGCTGTTTCGCATCACGTGAAACAGTATAAGTTCTGCACCAACGCGCAGTCAAGGGAGAGCTGGCCAATTGATTTCAAGCATCTCTAGCGCCGTCGTACCTAGCCGGTCTCATGCAGCTGATCTGAAGGGTCTCGCCAGCAAGCCGGTGAACAACGGCTTTGACAGCTGCGAGGCAAGACGCAAGTGCTAACGCAAACTGGTGGCCGTTTTAAGCCCGACCTCTCTATTTCAGAACCATAGCCCGCGCTCGGGTTTTCCAGATCCTCATCCCTGAAGCAAACGTCAACCGCGACATCGATCTTTACCTTGTCTTCTTGCTCAGTGCCCTTCAACAGGGTCAGGAGACCCACCCCTCCCGTCTGTCCATGGGTCAACTCAGGATCGACTTCTCTTTCGAGATGTGCTGTGGAAAACGAGTGCAAGTTCACTACGTAGAGGTGTCGATGCTTGTCAATGTTGCAAATGGAATGGAGCATCCAGAGATGTGGACCGACTCCGTCGTGATTTTCATATGGTTGGAAACTAGCAATCAATTCTCTATGGTGTCGGCTTGTTCCCTTTAACTTGGACTTTGCCCTCTTGAAGTACTCGGCTTCCTCAAGAAAGATGGAGAACTCGTTCTGGCGGTCTGGTGTCTTTCCATTGGCTTCAACAAGTTGCCATACAAGGTGGTCTAGGGCAGACCTCAGGTTATAGGCGATCTCACTTGCCCTTATTGAGTAGTCAATGAGCAGTTCAGGCGGGCCGCTGTCGACGACGTGGATTCCCTGTTGTATTTCGAACAAGCTGGAGTCTGTGGTCTTCACAGAAACCCCGGATGTCAGATTCAAGATAGTGTAGACTTTCAGAGGCCCGTCCTATCTTGGCATTGACTCCTTGCAAGTTGAGCAAGTTGTTCTCCTTATTGGATCGAACGGTTCAGATTTTGTTTGCTCCCTCGCATGCGACCCTGCGAAAGCAGAGGCGACCATAGGATGCCGCCTTGGATGAAACGGGGCTAAGACCCATGTACTTACGACTCATTCCACGGCTGGGCGAGTGCTTGGATGAAGGCTTGGGCTTTGTCGACCGACCACTGGTCCTTGGATGGACCGAAGAGGTCGACCAGTTGGTTCTGGCACTTGAAATCAGTCAATTCTGCTGCCGAGAGCCAGTTGACGATTTCAACGTAAGTTTCACCGAGGCTGCTTCTAAACAGGCCATTGGGTACGTTTTACAGAGGGCACTCAACATAGTAGGAGGGTGCCGTGCCGTTGTGGAGTGCGTTACTTTCAACGAGGTGATTGCGCGCCGCCTTGAACATGCGAGTTGCGCGCTTGTACCTGCCCTTAGTGCCGCGCTCCTTCCTCACTCCCCTGGAGTGATGCTGCTGCGGATAGCTCACAGCCCAACGATGCTCATCGGGGATGTAGAGTGAAATGCCGTTCCCACACTTCAGTGTCACCACAACGTCGGCCGCCGCCGGAATCGGACCCGTGGCGACCTTCAGAGACTTGCGGCCTGGAGTCACCGCTTGACCGAACCTGACTCTGAGTGCAGCTAACACAAGCCGGCGGAACGACTGCCATCTTCCATATGCAAGCTCGTGAGATTCGCTGTTCTGGAGTTGCGACCCGGTGAGCGCTGCCACCCCGGGCCTCAGACGCTCATCAAGTTGTACGACCAAGTCCACATCACTGTCTCTTCGCAGATTCGTGTCGTTCTTATATGAGCCCTGAAGGAACATCTCGTGCAGCGGCAGGACCTGCCGGGCCAGAGCGTCACGGATTACCGTGTGTGCCTGAACCGATGCCGTAGCTGCGTGGTGATGGCTCCACCGCCCTAGTATTGATTCTAAGATGGGCAAAATGCGCTCTCCCTATTGCTCAGGTCGTCAAGTTGAAAGGCCTACTGAAATCGCCGTTGGGTATCATTCCACTTCGGCCTGGGCTCTCAGAGCCATGATTCGACGTGTCGCGTCTGTACCTGTTCCGTACCGTCTCGGCCGCTTGCGACAACTGTTCCAGCAGACTCAGGACGATGGGATCGTTGGGTCCAACCTGGGGATTGAGCGGCTGTAGGCTCATCTCAACATGCACTTCTTCCGTGCCCACGGGAACCGCGAACCTTGCAGCCTGGTCTTTCGCGCTCTGTGTAGCCCTGAGTATGATCCTCCCCCAGGTCTTGCTCCAGGGTCTGGCGCACGGAGGCCATGGCGTTCTGTTCGTCCATGACCCGCTCTTGTTTCAGCACCTCATAGCTTCCCCACATTCCCATGAGCACAGCTCGGCAACTATCAGGTCTCCGGTCCTCGGGAACGCGGGGCCAGATAGGTCGGGAGGCGAGCCGCGGAAGCTTGCATAGCCTAGATTCCCCCTCTCATCCATCACCATGTCCAGGTTCGCCCACGTCGAGTCACCTTCGCCGTTCCGCCGCATCAACTCGTCTGCGACTTGTTCCATGAAGTACATCTGGCGCCTGTCATCCTCCGGTAGGGTGGGGTCGAAGTCCCACCAGGGACGGGACAACTGAAGACCGGGACGGAGTGAGCGCCTGTGAGGGGCAAGCATAGTGAACAGCGGGATGGCCAACTCCTTTTGTGAATAGTCATGATCTTGAGGCCAGGAAGTTGAGAGAAATTCAAGGTCATTAGGCCAGCTATTCAGGATCATCCGGTCACCCTGCGCGCCGAATCGGAGACCATAGCCGCACTTCATGACGAGGTGCAGCAGATGGCCTATAAAGAGGTGCTGAGAGTGGAGATATCTGAAGTCATCCGCCGCTGGCAGGCGGGGAGCAGCCAGCGGCACATAGCATTGGGGACCGGGCTGTCTCGGGAGACCGTTGGACGATACATCGCCGCGGCGGAGGGGCTGGGTGTGTCTCACGAGGGACCGGCGCCCACCGACCTGCAACTGAATCGGCTGGCGGCGATCGGTCGTTCCGGTCCGCGGGCGGTGGCCACGCCAGCCGAGGACAAGCTGGTTCCCTGGGCAGACCAGATCTATCAGTGGCTCACCGTCGACCGGCTGCAGGTGACGCGCATCCTGGAGTTGCTGGCGGAGCGGGATTGTCGGGTGTCCTATGCTTCGCTCCATCGCTTCGTGGCGCATCGCAACTGGCGTCGGCGCAATCCCAGGACCGTTCGGATGGCAGAGAGTGCACCGGGTGAGGTGGCGGAACTGGACTTTGGACGCTTGGGATTGGCGCCGGACCCAGAGACCGGCCGCCACCGCACGGTGTGGGCGCTGATCGTGGTGCTGGCCTATTCCCGGCACTGTTTCGTGTGGCCCACCTTCAACCAGAAGCTGGAAGACGTCGTCGACGGACTGGAGGCGGCCTGGGCTTTCTTCGGCGGTATTCCCAACTATCTCGTCATCGACAACTTCCCCGCCGCGGTCGCGGGCGCTGACGCTCTGCATCCCCGGCTCACCCGGGGTTTCTTGGAGTATTCACAGCACCGCGGCTTCATCGCCGATCCGGCCCGCGTGCGTCACCCCAAGGACAAGCCCAAGGTGGAGCGAAGCGTCCAATACGTGCGGGAGCGCTTCTTCAAGGGCGGCAGCTTCAGCAGCTTCTCCCACCTGAGGGAGGAAGCGGCACGTTGGTGTCGTGATGTTGCTGGACATCGCGTGCATGGCGCCACCCGGCAGCAGCCCCTGGTCGTCTTCCAGGATGAGGAGCGGCACGCCCTCGCTCCCTGGGATGGCGAGCCCTACGAGGTCACTCACTGGCGCACGGCCAAGGTGCATTCCGATCACCACGTGGCTTGCCAATATGCCCTTTACTCAGTCCCGGCTGCCCTTTGTCCGCCGGGCCAGCAGGTGGAGATCGGGCTGGGCAGCAAACTGGTGCGCATCTACCACCGGGGCAGGCTGATCAAGCTCCACCCCCGTCAGCCTCGCGGTGGCCGCTCCACCGACTCAGAGGACTATCCGGCGGAGCTGACCGCCTACACCCTGCGGGCGCCTGAGAGCATCAAGCGCAGCGCAGCAGAGCAGGGTCCCGCGGTGGCTGACTTCGTCGAGCGTCTCTTCGACGGCCCTCTGCCTTGGGCCAAGGTGCGGCAAGGCCACAAGCTCATACGCCTCGGCCAGCGTTACACCCCGGAACGCCTCGACGCCGCATGCCGCAAGGCCCTGACCGTAGACCTCATCGACGTGCGTCGCGTGGAGCGCATCCTGGTGGAAGCCTTGGAGCAGAGCGAGGTGCAGGAGCATCCCCCGCCATTGCCTGCGGGTCGCTTCACCCGGCCCGGCTCAGTCTTTGCCCTCAGCCACCAGTCATCACCAGGAGATCAGCCATGACCCGTGTCACTGAACTCACGCCTCTGCTCAAACGGCTCCAGCTGGGGCCCATGGCGGCCACGCTGCCCGAGCGCATCGCCTTGGCCAGAAGGGACCAGTTGGACTACGCCTCATTCTTGGAGATCATCCTCGCCGACGAGATCAGCCGACGGGACCACCGGCGCATCGAGCTCCGACTGCACAGCGCTGGCTTCGAGCGGGTCTCCCGCCTCGAGGACTTCGACTGGACTGCGTCGATCACCCTGGACCGCCGGCTCCTTGATGCCGCCTTCTCCCTGCAGTTCCTAGCCCGCAACGAGCACATCCTGCTCGTCGGCCCCGCCGGAGTTGGCAAGAGCTTCCTCGCACAGGCCCTGGGCTACGCCGCCGTCCGCGCCGGACACACCGTCCGCTTCATCCATGCTGACGACTTCTTCAAGACCATGACTCAAGCCAGGGTCGACAACTCCGTGGGACGCACATTCCGCTCGTTCCTCTCCCCAGACCTGCTCATCCTCGACGACCTCGGCCTCCACCGGCTCACCGCCCAACAGTCCGCCGACCTCTACGAGCTAATCATCAGCAGACACCGCGTCTCCAGCTTCGTCATCACCTCCAACCGGGCCGTGGAGGAATGGCTCAGCCTCTTCGACGATCCCATCCTCGGCAACAGCGCCCTCGACCGACTCGCCAACGCCAGCTACCAGATCGTCATCGAAGGCCCCAGCTACCGGCAAAGGCTCTCTCCGCATCGGGCCTTGCTGGGGGCAAAGGAGGTGGTTGACTCGTCAACGACTCACTGATACAAGCCCTAACCACCGGCGTTCAGGGTGGCCGGATGTCCGTGAATAGCACTGGCCTAATGACCCTGATTATCCACACCTTTGCCATTCGAAGGGAAGTCGTAGGACGGTTGGAGCGGACGATTTCTATGAAGGCCATCGGCTCGCGGTGGGTGTTCAGGATGGTCAGGTCAGGGCAGCATCGACCGCTGACCGGGGCGGACTGGTACTCCTCCATCACGACGTACGCGGCGCCCCGCAGCACGTCATAGGCGTGAGGGTGCATCCGTTCGCAAGTCCACAGTATCTGCTGGGACGGCCCGCGGTGGCTCCCTCGATAGGTGGGAGCGTGGCTATCCGGGCTCTCTCCAAACTCGCACTCGATACAGCCGCTCAGCTTGCGGTCAAGATGGTTGAAGAGGTCGCGCTTCCATTGTTCGTGCTGTTTCGACGGCATGAGGCTTATCCTCCAGTCTTGGGACAGTCATATTCGAGTCCCTTCTCAGAGTGTATTCACAGCTTTGGCTCCAGTTTTCCCCATCTCAGCAAGAAGCGCTTCAACGGCTCCGCAACCAAAGAGCTAAGCAGTACCCCGACGATGGTCAAGGATACCGCCGACCAGGCTGGACTGAGGTCAAGCATCCCGGGAACTGCGACTGCGACGACGATGACCGGCAGAAACAGAATGGCCCTTGCAAGCGCCTGCATGCCTGGACCGCTCAACGGGCAATCTTTCCGTCGTCTAGCGGTGTCCAATATCTGCCACGCAACCGGTGCCCAGATAACTCCGCCGACAATCACCACCGGCAGCGGCAACAACAAAAGGTCGAACCAACTATCATCACCGGCCAATGCCGCTGTCCAGTAGATCATCGTCAACGCTAGAGCGAGCATCAACCCGGTAAGCAACAACCAGTTGCGGCGCATCAGGTACCAAACTAGCCACGCGTAAGGGAGTACGAGCACCAAAATAGCCGCGTTGCCTGCCAAACGATGCCATTTGAACTCGTGGCTGGCTACAAGTAGCAATGCGAGCAAAAAGAACACCGCGATCCAGAATTGCTCCCCTCTCGACTTCAGGGGTCTTGGTCCGGACAAGAGCTCTGTCACCGGCAACATGGCGACAAGCAGGCTTATCGAGATGCGGGCAGACAGGTCATCAATGACGCTGAAGTACCAAGTAAAGGCGTAAATGGGCACGCAATGAATCACGCTGACCAGAAAGGCACCGGGGAGCCGAGGACGCAATTCCTTGTAAGCATCGCGAACGAAGGTAAGTTTCACTGTTCGCTCCCTTCGCCTTTGGCCATACGGTAGCCGACCCTGGGCTCGGCGAAGAAGTAGGTGGGGTTGCTCGCGTCCTCGCCCAGCTTGCTGCGGAGCCCTTTGGACAGATGTTCCGCTTCTGCAGCGACGCGCCCTTTGCCCCCATTCAAATGGCCTTCGCCGGAGTATGGGAGCGGTTCCCCGACCTGAAGATCTACTGGGCGGGGACGCAGATAGGCTGGCTCCCCTACACGCTCTGGCAGATCGATGACCATGTCAATCGCTACGGTCATCTTTGGAATAGCCTCTGGGGATTGGAGTTGCTACAGCGTCCAGCCAGCGAATACATTCGTGAGCACTGGCTCTGGGGATTTCTCGACGAGCCCATCGGTGTTGCGAATCGAGACGCGGCCGGTATCGACAATCTCCTATGGGGCAGCGATTTCGCCCATGCGGCCAGCGATTGGCCCCACTCTCGGGCGGTGCTCGAGAGGAACTTCGCCGACGTGCCGACTGAGGAGCGTGACCGGATGGCGGCAGGGAATGCTATCCGCTTCTTCCATCTGGAGGACCGGTAGCCGGTGTCATCAGCGCAAGTCAACGGTCGTAGTCCCGGCATCGTCTGCTGCATGCAGACCCACCGCCCATGAGAAACGCAACATTTCATCGCTACTACTCAACCGGCATGAAGTGGACGGGCCCGGGCGCCAGACCATAGCGCTCAAGGACGCGGGAAGGCGGCAAACACGGGATAAGGAGGCTCGTGTTTGAGTCCTGCTTCCCGGTCAGTCCTGGGGACCTTCACGGAGAGGGGCGCCGGGAACAATCTGTGTCCGATTGAACAGGCGACCTGCGATGGCTGCCGGGATCGAGGGATTATCGTCCGAGGACACAGTGCGCGTGAGGAAAATTGGTGAAGTGATCGGTGGTGAGCTCGATGATGAGGTCCGGCTCGGCCTTCTCCAGATGCTCGCGCACCGCCCGGTACAAGCCCTCATCGGGAATCGTACCCGGTGCATTCGCAATAGCCATTGGGAACGACGGATGATGCGCAGCGCCGAAAGCAGCAACTAGCTTGCCATGTTGGCTCCTCGCGAGACTCCCCGTCAGTTAGAAGATATCACCGGATGCGCGCCTGCAACGCCGTCACCTGAATGCCGGGGCAACCTCAGTTCCGAGTAGGCGAACCGACCGTTCGGTAAGCTCTGGAGGAATATGCTCGCCCGCGTTGAGCTCGCCCACGACCTCCTCGAATCCAAGCGAATCTTTCAGCGCCTTGATCTGCTCGATCGCCGTGGTTGGTGAGCCGACGATCGCCCGGCGTCCGATAACGTGCTCCCAGGTCGTGTCCGCGATCTCTTCCGGCGTGTTCGCGTTTGCCTGCACCACGGGGCTATTGAACTGCCGCATGAAGCTGGGCTCGGCCTCCCGAATGGCCTCCTCGTGAGTCGGAGCGATGTAGATGGGCAGCCTTAGAGAGATGCGCGCGGGGCCTTCGTGTCCGCTCTCTTCCCACGCGGCGCGATAGGTTGCGACCTGCTGTGTCACTCGGGGGAGGCCGAACTCGCGGAGGCCTACGAACAGCGAGAGTCCCATTCGCGCCACCATCGGGAACGTGTCGTCGTTAGTCGCTGCGATCCATACGGGCGGGTGCGGCTGCTGTACTGGCTTCGGCATGAGTGTGACGTTGTTGTACGAATAGAACCGCCCCTCGTACGAGAAGCCGTCTTGTGTCCAAAGCCCGATGAGAATATCCATGCATTCCGCGAACCGGTCGCGGCTTTCGCTACGCTGCATGTTGTAGCCCAGGTAGGCCCGCTCGAAAGAGCTACGCCCCACGCCAACGTCGAGGCGCCCCCCGCTGATGTGGTCGAGCACTGCCGTTTCTTCAGCCGTACGCAGCGGGTTCGCGAGCGGGAGGACGAGCACCGACGTCCCGACGCGCACCCGCGTGGTGCGTGCGGCAATGGCCGCCGCCATCACCAGCGGCGAGGAAAGCACACGCACCGGGTTGAAGTGGAACTCCGAAAGGTGCACAACATCGAGCCCCGCCTCCTCGGCAACCGCAGACTCATGGAGGCCTCTCGCATAGGCGTCCGCTGGGGCTACCCCCTCAGTGCGTGAGAACTCTAGGAATATTCCGAAACGCATGGTTATCTTTCACCGGCCCGCGCCGAGGACTTCAACAGAGGCCGCCTCGTCCGGCGACGCTCAAGCCTCCTCTGGCTGCACGTCACTCCTCACCGTCCAAGGCAATGAGCGCGGAGATGACTACGACGCCGCATCCGAAGCGAGGAAGGCCATGGCCCTCTGGCGTCGTCGACATTGCCCCTTGCCTATTCGTCATGTGACTGGAACTCCTACGATTCGCCTGCTGAAGACGGGCGCCTGCGCCGAGGGTCAGAACTCCCGAACGAGCCGTCCGCGACCTTCGATACGCATCGTCAGTCCCGTTAGCCGTATGCTCGCCCAACCCATCGCCTGCATACTGCTCACCACTGGCGCATCGATGTCCGTCTCGAGGGCCTCGATGATGCCCACTGTCGGCATCGCGGCCCCCGTTATCCACACGCCGTCGGCCCGGTCGCGGTTCTTTCGATAGAGATCGCGGGCTATCCGGTACACCGTCGCCAGCGGCAGTGAAGACATGTCGTAGCTGAAGCGGCCGCTGGAACCGACGAGGTGATTCAGAATGGAATCCCAGGCAACGACCGTGATGCCGGCATTGCCCACATAGGCGGCCAACGCCTCGCTGTCCGGGTCCTTGAACGGGCTGAGCAGCACGACTCGCGACATTCCCAGCTTCTGCATCGCGTCGATGCACGACCCTATGTCGGTCGCCGCGGGGATTTCCGTGATCGCGCCGATGCGTTGGACAATAGTCTCGTGGTAAGGCCAACCGCGGTGGACGACATGTGGTGTGCCCGCTTGGACGAGCGACTCCACGCCGCGGGCGGCAATCTCCTTGGTCGCGGCCTCCAACCGGACGAAAGAGTCGATACCGGGGCCCCACCCTCCACCGGTGTGCAGCGATGTCATCGTGACGCTAACGCCTTCGGGCGCCATGAGGTAGAACTCGTACGAGTTCATCTCATGCACGCCGGACGGCGTTATCATCCCCGCCCTTGCTCGCCAGGCGTAAGGGCCGGATGGGACAGAGACTCGCGCCATTCGTGCCTCCAGTGCTCAGCGTGCCGCGTAGCTGTCTTTCACAGCCCAGGGTCCGTAGGTCTATGCGTGGAGCTGGGCTAAAACTCCTTTACGAGCCGCCCGAACCCTTCGATTCGCTCCGCCAAACCGGTGAGCCGCAGACCGGTCCATGCCATCGCCTGCATGCTCGTCACGACCGGCGCGTCAATGTCCGTCTCGAGCGGTTCTATAACGCTGACGCTCGGCATTCCGGCGCCCGTGATCCAGGCTCCGTCAGCCCGGTCACGGTTCTTGCGGTAGAGGTCGCGGGCTACCCGGTACACCATGTCGAGAGGCGTCATCGACAGCACCGCTGGCCGCTTCCCAGTGCCAGTGTGGTTCACGATGGAGTCGAAGGCGACGATCTCAATCCCGGCGTTGCCTACGTATGTCGCCAGCGCTTCGTTGTCCGCCACGTCGAATGGACTCAGCATCACGACTCGTGTCATGCCAAGTCGTTGCATGCTCTCGATGCACGCCCCGATGTCGGTCGCCGCGGGGATGTCCGTGACGGCTCCAATACGTTGGACGATTGACTCGTGCAGGGGCCAGCCCCGGTGCGCGATATTCGGTACGCCTGCTTGGACCAGCGATCCCACCTCACGCTCTGCTATCTCCTCGGTCGCTGCCTCCAACCGGACGAACCAGTCTACGTCAGGCCCCCATCCTCCGGGCGCTTGAAGCGACGTCATCGCGACGCTAACGCCCTCGGGCGCCATCAGGTAAAACTCGTACGAGTTCAGCTCGTGAACGCTGGAGGGTGTAATCATGCCGACCCTAGCTCGCCAAGCGTAGGGGCCGGAATTCCCCAAACCGAGCGTCATGCGCAGCCCCTTGGTCTTCTACGCCTTGGCCGTGGAAAAGGAGCCGAGTACCTCGGGTTCGAATCCCTGCTCTCGCGGCAATAGCGCCTCGGCCGCACGCACCCTGTAGACATCGGGATGCGCCGCTGGATACGGTTCTGTCCCCTCCATCAGGTCGCGCACCCCTCTTAGCAACAGCCTACGTACACGGATGATCGCGGTATCGGTTGCTCCCAGGTGCTCTTCGGACCGGTCGGTCACCACTCCCATGCTCTCCTGGACCGCCAAGTCTTGCCATTGGAGAGCGTCGATCCCGGTGTAGGTGTCCGTGGCCTGTCTCTCCCGGTCGATTAGGTAATCGTTTCCGGCGTTTCCGGCAGGAAAGAAGGAGCCGGGAATGGTCGGGCCGCTGAAATGCTCGTACGAAGCCCTCTCCTGCTCACTCAAAGGCCGGTCGTCTCTCCAGTCCGCTTTGAACACGAACGTCGTCGCATCGTTGATCGGCACCCAGGTCAGGCTGCCTGCCTTGGTTACGGGTCCGGCGGAACCCGCTGGCTCTTGGCCAATGAGGTTGTAGAACGGCGCCGCCCAGTGGGTTACCCGCCAGTAGAACGTGTCGGGCTCCGCGTCGCGCTGCGCACCGATCAACAGGCCATAGTCGGTGTCGTGGACGAAGAAGCGCGGCGACGAGTCGAACGCGTGGTAACGGTCTCGCATGCGTGGGCTGTTGGCCATGCGTTCGATCCACTCGGGGGTCTGCCGGTGCCGGTCGAGCGTCGAGTGCAGATAGTTGGAATGCGCAGAGTCGATGCCCCCTTCGAGGCCTTGCACCCAATTGGCTCGCTCGATCCGTTTGGTGATGTGCCGATGCTCCGGCGGCACATTCATCCAACCGAGGTCAGGCAGACCCGGCATCAGTTCCGGTGGCCCCATGTACGTCCAGACCACGCCGCCCGCCTCTTGGCACGGATAGGCGACAATCTTGATCTTGGTCTTGAAGTTGGAGGCTTCGGGCTCCGAGGGCATGTCCACGCAATTGCCGTCCACGTCGTATTTCCACCCGTGGTAGACGCAGCGCAGACCCTCCTCCTCGTTGCGGCCCCAGAACAGGCTCGCACGCCGGTGTGGACAGGTCTGTTGAACGAGGCCTACCCGCCCACTCGTGTCCCGGAAAGCCACGAGGCGCTCATTCAAGAGTTCCACGCGGATGGGCGGACAGTCAGGGGCAGGCAGCTCCTCCTCCAGAAGGAAAGGCATCCAAAACCGGCGCAGGTAAGCCCCCATGGGTGTGCCGCGACCGACTTGAGTCAGTGTCGCGTTGTCGGCTGCGTTGAGCATGAGCCCCTCCTGTTATCGGTCTGGACGCCCAAGAGACTAGGTCACTGCCCAGCAAGCGTATGGTGACGCCCTAGGACTGTCAACTGATTCCTACATGGCGCCGGAGGTTGACCGTCGTGAAGCGGCAACGTAGCATCGACCCCACGTCTTGGATTCGTCAGTCGCGCGATGACCTTCAACCGATTCGATTACTCACCCATTGTCGATAGGCCCAAGCTACTGTGGCCGGGAGGAAAGCGGCTTGCGCTTTGGGTTTCGCCGAATATTGAGTACTACGAATACGAGCCCCCTGGCGGTCAGCGGGGCCGTATACCTGCGCCCGACGTGCGCGGGTATAGCTTGCATGCCTACGGCAATCGCATCGCCTTATGGCGCATGTTCGACATCTTCGACAAGCATGGAATCAAATGCACAGTCTCTCTGAATGAGGCAGTCCTCGAGCACCTCCCGGAGGTGCGGGATGCGATGGTCGAAAGAGACTGGTCGTACATGTCGCACGGCATATACAACACCCGTAACCTCCTGGGCATGTCGGCCGACGAGGAACGAGCTTTCTACGTCGATTGCATTGAAACGCTCCAGAAGCACACGGGAAAGCAGCTCAAGGGTGTCTTGGGACCAGGCATGTCGGCCAACGTTGACACCCCCGACCTGATGGCGGAGGCGGGGCTGCTCTACCACGCCAACTGGTTCGAAGACGACCAGCCGTTCCCCCTGAACGTTCGCTCTGGCCGCCTTATCTCCATGCCGTACTCGCTGGAGATGAACGACCAATCGGTCATCACCCGGTGGGGCCACGACGCGCCGTACTACGCGCAGATATGCAAGGACCAGTTCGACGTCCTCTATGAGCAAGCCAAGGACAACGCCCGCGTGATGTGCATCGCGTTGCATCCGTCGGTCATCGGCCAGCCCCACCGGATCCGCTATCTCGATGAGGTATTCACATACATCCTGGGCCACGACGACATTTGGCTGACGACGGCGGACGAAATCGCCGACTACTACATCGAGAACCACTACGAACTCATGGTCGAGCACTTGAGCCAGCGGAAAGCTGCGCTGGGTAAAGAGCGTAGCTGATGCCTGGTGAGCGCAAGCCGGGGATGGACAATCCCTACCACGGTTTTATACCCATGCCGGGAAGACCGCGCCTCGCTTGGCCCAACGACGCGCGCATCGCATTCCACGTTCTCGTTCACTTAGAGCATTTCGAGTGGGAGCCGTCCGCGGACTCGATAACCTTGATCCAAGACTACGGCGCCGCCCATCACCGCCCGGCGCCCGACATCATCACCTACTCCTACCGCGAGTACGGGAACCGGGTCGGCATATACGGCATCATGCAAGCGCTTGATCGCTACGGCATTCGAGCAACCGCCCCAATCGACGCCATCGTGGCGGCAGAATATCCGTTCCTGGTTGAAGAGTGCAGGCGACGCGACTGGGAGTTTCTTGGCCACGGCCTCTCTTCCAAGCACCTCATCACCGCGGACATGACCGAAGAGCAGGAACTGGCGTACATCCGCGAGAGTCTGGCCGCCGTAGAGCGAGGAACGGGACAACGGCCCGTCGGCTGGTTCGGCGTGGAGTATTCGGAGTCAGCGCGGACCCCGGAGCTGCTCGCCGGCGAGGGCATTCAATACGTTTGTGACTGGCCCAATGACGAGCAGCCGCAGGCCCTCAGCGTTTCGTCCGGCACGCTGCATGTGCTGCCCGTCACGACGGACCTCGACGACGATAAGATACTTGGCCAGCGCCACGTGCCGGTCATGGACTGGGCCAAAATGGTCGAGGAGGCATTCGACGTAATATACGACGAGGCCGCCGACTCGGGGCGTGTGTTCTCACTCAACCTTCACCCATACCTCATGGGCCAGCCGTTCCGGTTGGCCTACCTCGACCGAGTTCTAGCGCACATTTGCGCAAGGCCCAACGTGTGGCTGGCGACCGGGTCGGAGATCATCAGCTGGTGCACGGCCGAAGCAGCGCGGGCGGGTTGATGGAGTAAATGGGATGACGACGACAACACCGAATGAACACGCCATGATGACCGAGGGCCGAGGGCGCCTCGCGGGGAAGGTCGCCATTGTCACCGGCGCGAACCGTGGGATCGGCCGGGCGACTGCCCGCCTAATGGCCCGTGAGGGCGCCAAGGTGGTCGGTGTCGACATAGACGATTCATTCGCCCCGAGGATCGACGAGCTCATCGCGCAGGATGGCGGCCAGGCCACGTTCCTCGCCGCAGACGCGAGCACCAAGGAGGGCTGCGAGGAAATGGTTGGCGCCGCCCTCGGCGCCTATGGCGACCTCCACATCCTCTATAACAATGTGGGCGGAGGGTCGGGCAGGTATCAACTTCATGAACTGCCGGAGGACCAGTGGTTCCGTTCCGTCGACCTGACGCTCGGCAGCACCTTTCACGGTGTCCGAGCGGCCGTCCCTCATTTCCTCTCTAAGCGCTACGGTGTGATTGTCAACAATTCGTCCACGTTTGGGCTGCTCGCGCGGCCCGAGAGCGCAGCGTACTGTGCAGCCAAAGCAGCCATCGTGAATCTTACCCGGCAGCTGGCGCTCGACTATGGGCCCGACATCAGGGTCAACTGCGTCTGCCCTGGAGCGACGGACACCACCGGCCAGTCGACGCGCACTCCAGAAGAGCGCGCCCGCAGCGCCGCCCTGAACCGAGCGATGAACCGCCTGGCGCGACCAGAGGAGATTGCCTACGCGGTGCTCTTCCTCGCATCGGACGAATCGTCATTCATCACCGGCCACGCCTTGGTCGTAGACGGTGGTCAGACCATAGACGCATGATCAGCTACGTAGCCCTAGCCCTTGAGGACCCGCTTCGGTTGAGGAGTATCCAAATGGCACAGCAGAGAGAGGCCGAAACGAAACTAGCTCGGAACGTGCGAGCCGGACGGCGCTGGGCGCTGCCCGGTCTGCTGGCGCTTGCTCTAGCGTTGGTGCTTGCCGCGTGTGGCGGCGACGATCCGACGGCAACGCCAGTCCCGGCCGACCCAACGGCAACGCCGGTCCCGGCCAGCCCGACAGCGACGCCCACGCCGTTGCCGCCGGGCGTGACGCCTCCACCACGAACTCCTACACCGGTAACTACGACGACGGTAGCGACGGCAACACCGCTACCGACGCCGACGCCAAGCTTCGACGCGGCCGAGTACTTTGACCGCCAGCTCATCAGGATCGTCGTCGGGTTCAGCCCGGGCGGCGGATACGACACCTTCGCCCGATTGCTTGCAAGGTACTTGGCTGACCACTTCCCAGGCAACCCTAGGTTTACAGTCCAGAACCTCGTAGGCGCGGGAAGCCTGCGAGCGCTGCAGACCGCGGCGGCCGCGGACCCGGACGGCCTGACTGTCCACACGATGAACCCTCGCTTCCTAACGCAGGAGCTTGGGGGCCTAGACGTTGTCGGCTATGACATCGACGACATTGCGTACATCGGGTCGCCGAGCGCGAGCAGGAACACTGCGAGCATCTACTCCAGGACCGATATCGCGACTTCGTGGGAAGAGATCCTTGCGTTGAACAGGACCATGACTGCCGGTGAGGTGTCGCCCGGAGGGAGCACTGACCTCGGTCCCCACTTCGTCCGTGCGCTCGGTGGCCCGATCAAGCAGGTCTACGGCTATGGCGGGAGCAGCGAGGCGCTGGCGGCATTCGACCGCAAGGAGTTCGAGATTTCGGGGTACGGCGGCTACTCCGGCGTGAGCAGACTGTACCCCCAGTGGATTGAGGACCGGTTCATCGTCCCGATCGCTTGGTGGGGGGCCCCGCCCGAGGAAGACCCGGTGTACACAGAATACCTCAGGCTGCTCGACGCACCGGTCCCACCGCACATATTTGATATCGTTCCGCAGGCAAGCGAAGGCCAGAAAACGGTCTTCAACCTGACCTACTCGATCAACGCCCTGTTCAGCCGTGCTTACGTCACGAATTCGGGCGTTTCCCCTGAGGTCCTCGCCGTCTGGCGCCAGGCTTTCAAGGACACGCTAGAGGACCCGGCGTTCATCGAAGCTGCCCTTATAGCGAGCTACGAGGCAGGCTACGGAAGCCCGGAGGATATGGAGGCGCAGATCAACGCCGCCAGGCCGGTCCTGCAAGACCAAGCGCTCCGCGACTTCTTTGGAGAGTTGGCCGGTGGGTTTGGGGGTGGCTAACGCGTCGCCCGTCCACTAGTACGCTCAGCGACGGAAGGGCATCGACCGTAGACGGATGCGTCGTCCAGGAGGTGTGAAATGCCTGTCGACGGCAAGGTCGTGATTGTCACGGGTGGGGCCGCCGGCGTCGGCCGCTACGTAGCCGGTACATTCGCCGCCGCCGGCGCACGCCTGGCGATAGCCGATGTCGCGCCGATGGACACGGTCGGCCAGGAGTTGAGAGCCGCCGGCGCCGAAGTGCTCACCATACCGACCGACGTGCGGCTCGAAGACGACGTTGAGTCGCTTATGGAGCAGGTCCACAATCACTACGGCCGGATCGACGTCGTGTTGAACAATGCGGCCGTTGTCACGCACTTTCCGGGCGGTGGGAAACCTGCCTGGCCGCGCATCAGCGACATGGAGGAAGACTTCTTCGATCTGGTCCTCAGGACCAACGTAGCCGGTGTCTTTCTGTGCACCAAGCACGCTATTCCCTACATGAAAGCGCAGGGTGGCGGTCACATCATAAGCGTGGGCCAAGGAACGCTGAAACCGTCGACCCGCACTGACAACTTCGGCTCGGCCGTCTATTCGATGACCAAGGTAGCCGTAAGGTCGCTCGTGGCGAACATGGCCGCCGAGGAACGAGACTCCAACATCTGCATCGTGAGCATGGGCCCCGGTGGCGGTGGCGCTCCCGGCCTTAGGGGCATCTGGACCGAGGACATCGAGGAGCAGTACCGCGCTGGAATGGCCCCCATAGAGTCAATCGGTAACCGCTACGTGCTAGCGGCGGAGGCCCCTATCGAACTCACGGGGTGCCAGTTGACGGTCACCGACGGGCGCTTGGCGATCGCCGCCGACGGCTAGACAGAATCGCGGCGTTCCAGTCCAGGCTAGACGGACTGCCTACAGCCCGTAGAAGCTGCGGGGATTGTCCACGAGAATCTTGTGAGCCGCCTCCGTGGGCATCTCTTCCTGCTCACCCAGCTTCTGGATGAATTCCAATGCGGCAATGACGCCAGACTGATCGTCGTGGCTATAGTCGGTGCCTACCATCAAGCTGTCTTCGGCCCCGAAATTCAAGAGGTAGGGAACATCGTCGCTGGTCTGACAGGTGACATAGAACCGGTTCGACTTCATAAAGTCCTCGGTCAGATTGAACGGACTGTCCGCGTAGGTCTTCAGTCGGCCGCTGTACAGGTCCTTGGCTCGCAGGTCCGCGATGACGTGAGGAAGCCAAGAGGCCATCGCCTCGATGACGCCGAACCTGAGCTCAGGGAACTTGTCGGGAATACCCTTAGCCGCCAGGTTCGGAAAGACCCCGATCTGCGGCCTGGCGCCAAATCCAGCCCCGGCGCGCGAGAAGAGGTTGGCATTGAAGTCCTCGCTGCCAACGTGGACGCACATGGGAAGGTCCAGGCGTTGGGCCTCTTCGTATAGGGGAAAGAAGAAAGGGTCCTCAACGCCTTTCCCGCCGCACTCGATCGCCCGCTTGAATACGCCGCATGCGCCATGTTCCTTTCCCCATCGCAGCTCTTTTATCGCTTGGTCCATCGTGCGAATCGGCGGCATGATTACCCATCTAAGCCTTCCGTTGGAGCCAGCGCACTTATCGGCCAGCCACCGGTTGTAGCTCCGATAGATTGCGAGCTCGTTTTCCGGTCGAGGTGAGGGAGCGCCCAGAAGATAGGTGGGGTAGACTACTTGGACGTCGATGCCCAGCTCGTCCATATGGCGGATACGGCTTGGAACGTCGAGAAGCTGGCGTTGCTCCGCAGTCGTGCCGGTCCTCTCAACGTCTCGCCACCGGCGTAGACCTAGGCGCCCATCGACGAGCCAGAACGCGTGAGGACGGCGGTCTCCAGGTATAATCGCTTTCCCCGGATCGAACGTGATTGGCTTGAATTCACGTTCCGCTTCCGGCATGTAGTCCCAGGTTTCATCCGTCTCATCAACATGAGCGTCCGCGTCGACCACTCCCTTGGGTAATGGCATGTCCTCCACCCCCTTCCCGAGTAGTTGTCCTGCCCCACTCGATACCACCTGGCGCAACTTGGGGCCCCCGGGAGCTGGGTGGTATCACGAACCCCGGCCTTGGGCGCCTACTCGACTTATCAAGCGACGCAGAGGCTGTGCGGGCCCCATCGAACGTCCCTCGCCGGACATGCTGAGCCTACCACGAATCGAGCGCGTCAAGCGCGCATCGGAAACTCGTAGCCCGAGTTCCGGATCGCCGCCCGGACCCACTCCTTCGACTCCTGAACCGCCGCGTCCGGCAGGCCCACCACCAGGAACGCCGGCAAGCCCGGCGCCACGTCCACCTCAACCTCCACTATCTGCCCGACGACGACCGGCCAGCGCACAAGTCCTCCCCTTCGTCAGCATCGATTCACCTCTTAGGCTCGACCCCTGTTGACCGCCCCGAAAGGGTCGGATAGTTTCACCCCACTCTTGACCAAGCGGAGGCTGAGCGGCGGAATGGCGAGAGCGTCCATAGCCCCCTACAACCCCGCGCCCGTCCAGCGTCTGTTGGAGCGGGCCGCGGCGCTGTGGCCGTCCGAAACGGCGATCATCAACGGCGACCGCCGCTTCACGTTCGCCGAGCTCGACGCGGCGTTCGGCAAGCTGGCGTCAGCCCTGCTGGCGATGGGAGTCGGCCGGGGAAAGCGGGTGGCCCTCCTGGCGCCGAACTGCGCCGAATTCGAGGTCGCTTTCTTCGGCATCCTCAAGGCGGGGGCGACGGTCACGACCATCAACTCCGGGTATCGCGAGCGCGAGGTCGCTTACCAGCTCAATGTGTCGGGCGCTGAGGTCCTGATCGTTCACCACTCGCTGGTCGACGTCGCCGACCTCGCGCGCTCCGACGTCAGGCAGCTTAGGGAGACCGTGGTCATCGCGAAAGGCCCAAATGTCGCACACTCGTTCTGGGCCCTGATCGACGCCCAGAGCGGTTCCCCGGCGGTCCCCGATCTCGACCCCTACGAGGACATCGCCGCCCTGCCCTTCTCCTCCGGCACCACAGGCTTGCAGAAGGGCGTGATGCTCACCCACGCCAACCTGCACGCCAACGTCCGCCAGTACCTGGAGCGCCCCGGCGAGAAGAGCGTCATCGGCCGCGGCGACGTAGTCCTCGTTCACCTTCCCTTGTTCCATATCTACGGCATGACGGTGCTTCAGCTGAATGCCATCGCCGCCGGAGCGGTCCAGGTGATGATGGGACGGTTCGACATGAGCGAGCTGCTGTCGCTCATAGCGCAACACCGCGTAACGGCGCTCTACGCTGAATTCACATTTGAAGTGCAACACTTGGCTCGCGAAGACCTCGGACGGCGTCCGGTAGCCGAGGCATTTGCGCGGCGTATTGTTGTAGGCCTGCACCACCGACGTAAAACGCTCCTCCGGCAACCCCGCCAAGACCGTCTTCCGAGGGAGGAACCGGCGCAGCCGACCTATCCCGTTCTCCACCCCGCCCTTCTGCCACGGCGCGTGGGTGTCGCAGAAGAAGGTCTGCCGGAACTCTGGCGGCAGCGGCCCCAGGAGACGCGCCAGGGCCTCGGCGATCGGCCCCGCCGCCTTCGAAGGAGCCCGCGTCGCGAGCAACAGCCGCGAGCAGCGCTCGTGCAGCGCCAGCACCACCGGCCCCGACCTCCCGAACAACATCAGGTCCGCCTCCCAGTGCCCGAACGTCTGCCGGTCAGCCGCCGACCCCGGACGCTCCGACAACGGCCGCCGATGGGCGATGAAGGAGACCGAGCTCCCCCCCTTACGCCCCCGCCTCCCCCGTTTCCACTTCCCCCGCGGCAGGTAGTTGCGCCAGTCGTAGTCTTTCCCTCGCGCCACCTGGCCATAGATGAACCGGTAGATGCTCTCGTGGGAGATGACACACCGGCCTGACCCTTCAGCCAGCCGGCCCGCGATCTGCTCCGGCGACCACCCCCGTTCCAGTCCCCCCAGGACCGAGGCGCGCAGCCCGTCCTCGCGTTCCAGCCGTCCGCCCGACCAGCGGCGGGCGCGGGACTGCTCATGCGCGTACACCGGCCGGTAGACGCCCCGTCGCGGACCATTGCGCCTCAGCTCCCGAGCAACCGTCGATGGCGCGCGATCCAGACTTGCAGCGACTTGCCGGACCGGGGCGCCCTCGGCACATAGGCGGGCAATCTCACATCGTTCCTCAATGGAGAGCTGTCTGTATCCCATGGCAACACCCTAATCTGGTGTTGCACTTCGTTTGTGAACTCAGGGAATCCCAGGAATCGCCGCCCCTTGCCCCAAGGAGCGTGCCTATCGGCCCACCCTAAAATCCCTCTCCCGTCTGCGGGGAAGGCTGGGAGGGGCTGCATGCGAAGATGCCGAGAAGAAGAAGGCTCGTGGTGAGCCCATTGAACCACTCCGCCCCCTCCCCCCACTCGATCCCCGCAGCACGGTGCGCCTTGGCCCACCAAACTTGACGGTAGACAGAACCGAGCCGTTCAGCGCCATCTCCTCGGCATCTCTCCCAGGTATGGGGCTATCGTCCGGCATCGGAATCGTGTAGCGCACCACGGCGTTGTCGGGCATGACGACGATCTCCTTGACGAAGCTCTCGATGAAGGCCCTGCGCTCCGTCAGCTCGCTCTCGTTCAGGAACATGCTCAAGTCCAGGGCGTAGGCCGTGATGGTCTCCACGTCGTCCAGGACCTCCCTGCGTTGGGAGAGCATCGCCCTCGCCTCCTCCGCCGTAGCCTCCAGTTTCTCCTGCCGCTCCCGGTGCTCTCTGATGCGGGGCTTGAAGTCGTCGATGTCCAGGTCGGTGGTCTCTGCCAGGTCGTAGAGCCGTCCCAACCTGCGCTTCACGTCCACCAACTCTGCCTCGATGGTTTCCAGCTTCTGCCTCTGCTCCTTTGCCACCCCGTCCATCTCCTCGTCCACCAGCTTCACCAACGTCCGGATGTTGGACTCGGTGAGCACGTTCTCCCGAATCTTGCCCACCACCTGCTCCTCGAAGCGGCGGGCGTTGAGCCTGGGGGCGTCGCAGGTGCCACTGCCCCGCTTGAGGAGGGACTGGCAGACGTAGTAGGCGAACTTCCCGCTCTTGGCGTCCTGGCCGGAGAGGGCGCGGTTGCACGCCTTGCACCTGACCAGTCCGCTGAGGAGGTAGGTACTCCCCACCCTGCGGGGGTGGCTCCTCCTGGGTGCGCGGGAGCGCAGCTTGCGGTTCACCCTGCGGAACCGGGCCCTAGATATGATGGCGGGGAAGGCCTTCTCCACCCGCACGGGGTCCGCCTTGTCCTTGGCGTCGGTCCCCCAGACTAGGGTTCCGGTGTACGCCTCGTTCCTCAGGATGATGTGGACGCCGTTCTTGGACCAGAGCCTGCCGGTGGGGTTGGCGATGCCCTCGTCGTTGAGGGTCCGGGTGATGTCCAGGATTCCCCTGCCTGCCTCGGCCATGCCGAAGATGCGCTCCACCACGGGCGCGGTCGTGGGGTCTGGTTCGAGGGTGGGTCGCTTCTTGGCCCCGTCCTGCACCATGAGCTTGCGATAGCCGTAGGGCACGCGACTGGCCACCCAGAAGCCGCGAGAAGCAGACTCACGCATCCCCCTGACAACTTCCTGCGCCAGATTCTCACTGTAGAATTCGTCCACGCTCTCGATGATGGCCTCCATGAGCTTGCCTGTCGGCGAGTCATCGGCGTGCTCGGTGATGGAGACCACGCGGATGCCGCGCCGCCTCAGCATGGCCTTGAAGGCGACGGCGTGCTCGCGCTTGCGGGTGAAGCGGCTGAACTTCCACACCAATATCTCCTTGAAGGGAGCCTCGGGCTTGGCTGCCTCGTCCAGCATCTCTTGGAACTGGGGCCGGTCGGCGATGCGGCCGCTCTCGGCCTCGTCCACGTACTCGCGGGCGACATGGTAGCCGTTCTTCTCAGCGTAGTCCCTGAGCGCCCGCAGCTGTGCGGCGACGGACAGGTCCACGTCCTGTCGGTCGCTGGACACTCTGGCATACAGGGCCGCCGGTATCAGATCGAGTCGGTCGTTCATCAGTCTCTCCTCGTCGTGTCTTCCTGCTCGGTAGTAGTGCGGGAGCGCAGCCGTTCCAGCCGCTCCCGTCTGCGCCACTCCCGTTCCTCCATGAACAGGCGAATCCCCTGCCGGAGCAGCTCGCTCACGGAGAGGTCGTCCTCCTTCATCACCTGCCGCACCTGCGCCTCCATCTCCGGGGGCAGGGAGAAGGTGATGGTCTTGGATCGTCTGGGGGTGGTCACTCCTTCAGCCTCCTGTTGTAGCATATTGTCTTACTATACACTAGCATGGCCCCGGCCTTCAACCCCTCCGGCACAGAGTCGCCGCGGTGTTCGGGCGCTGCAACAATTGTCACGTTTCGAGCTGTTGGGGGCTGACACCGTAGGTAGGGAGTTGCCCTTTTGTCCCCCTATAGGAAGTAGTCGGAACGGGCTGGGGCCGGTGATGGAACATGCTCCAGTGGCCATCAGGGGGTTGGTCTGCGAGATGCTGAGTGAGGGGGATGTAGCTATGAGCCAAGGCTGAAGCGCAATGGAGAGGTGCGGTGGACAGGGACTCCCCTGACGTATCAACTCTGCACCAATTTGTAATCGGGAGGGCGGAAGACGCAAGAGCGGTTGCAAGTTGGCGGACAATGGTCCCAGCAGCCATGCTGGGACACCCCCTACAGGAAGTGGTCGGAACGGCGTGGCGGTCACTTTGTCCTCTGATGCAGCAGGGATAACGGCCTCCTGTCGAGGGAATGCGGGGGCGGAAGTATCCATGCGTCGCCCAGGATGCCACGCTCGGCAATGGTCTCTGCGTTGGAGGTGATGATGGGCACCCCCTTCACCGTGTCGGCGACGTCGAGGAAGGCGTTCTCGTTGCCGAGGGACTCGAAGACGAACAGCACCCGGGGCAGACTACCCTCGTGGTCCCGCTCAGCCCAACCGCTCTGGAAGTAGCGGCGGTAGGACTTCAGGCGGGAGCGGGCACGCTTCGGCGTCGTGGCCCGCCGCTCGAACTCCAGCAGGTAGGGACGCCACCGGCCTTCGTACTCCAGGGTGAAGGAGGCGTCGGGGTGGATCACGTAGGTGGTCCAGTCGTAGCGATAGCCGATGCTGGAGCGGGAAGTGGGCAGCAGGTCCCACAGGTCGTGGTCAGGGGATCGGGCGACCTCGGCGGACAGGGCGGCGGCGAAATCGATGACGCCGGCGTGGTGACGCATCTGAGAAGCGAGGGCTCGC
Source organism: Dehalococcoidia bacterium (assembly GCA_965219425.1). Classification (GTDB taxonomy): domain Bacteria; phylum Chloroflexota; class Dehalococcoidia; order Lucifugimonadales; family Australimonadaceae; genus S5-327. The sequence goes on along the minus strand of OZ244741.1, from coordinate 616,910 downwards.
ACGGCAGTCCCGGCGTAGATGTCGGCGTTCAAGTACAGAGGCTCGGCGCTCCAGCGGTCGAGGGTGAGGCCGACGGCGGCCCGGTCCCTGCGGGCCAGGTACGTCAGCCCTTCGTCGGAGAGCATGTGTAGGGGCTCGTCCGTCCGCGCGAGGCCGTGCTGGGAGAGTGAGCGGAGCACCTGGTTGACCCGGCGTAGGGTGACGCCGCCCATCAGTCTCGCGAGCTGCTCACGGGTGCACAGGGGCCAGGCGGCCAGCAGGTCGAGAACGTCCTTCTCGGCGCGGGTCAGCTGCACCGAGAGGGCCGGTGTGAGTTGCTCCGTGGGCTCCGGCATGGCGGCCTGTACGCCGGAGGGATAGAGGGCGCCGGGATTCGGCTTCGGGTTCTTACCCCGGAAGGAGTAGGACGAGTCCAGCAGCCGCTCCGCCAAGGCCAGAATGCCCGCCAGGGATGCGTCGGCGGCGATGCGCACGGCCTCGCCCAGACCGCTCCCGCACTGCTGCCAGACGACTCCCGTGTGGTCTCCGGCCAGAAGCTCCCCCTCCGTCGCCACGAAGCTCCTGCGGTGCTCCGACGGGTCACCCAATGAGCGGACGACCCTGCGGGTGGCCTGGTCTGCGTGGGTCAGCACCAGGGTGACGAAGGGCGTATCACTGCTGTCCAGCCGCTCGATGCTCCGCAGCCGGTAGCGGAGTCTGGAGGTGGGCAGCGCCGGTCCCTGGCGAATCAGGCCGATGGTGCGGCCTCCAGACAGGGTGAGCAGCATGTCGTAGGGACCGTTGCGGTAGTGGTCCACGCGCACGGGATCGTCGTGCGGGTCGGCGTCGGCGATCATGGCGGCGACGCGGTAGAGCACGGCCACGGCGTCCATTCGCTCGGCCAGCAGCCGGAACCACTGCTTCGACACCGGGTAGGCCCGCAGCATGTGCGCCCGGCCCTTGGTGGCTGCACCTGCTGCGGTGACGCCCTTCTCCGTGGGGAAGTACCGGCACTGGGGCCGAGCTCCCAGGACGCTCAGGTGGTGCGGCACGGAGTCCACGAGGCCCCGCACGGTCAGCTTCTTCAGCCGGTCTCGGAGCGTGGAGGCCGGAACGCGCCCGAAGCGGGACAGCTCGTCCACGGTGGCCAGGGGCGTGGCGCACAGCAGCAGGAGCGCCTCTTCGAGACCCTGGCGTAGGGAACGCAGCGCAGGGTCCGGTCGTAGGCCCTCCAGGTCGATGATCAGCTCGAACGTGGCCGCCTCAATCGCTTGGACGCTGTTGCCGACCTTGTTCACGACGGCGGAGGGCACGGCGCGCCCCATGTGGCCGCGTTCGAGGAATCGCCACAGGGTGTGGCGGGACACGCCGAGGTATTCGGCGGCCTTGCGCCGTCCGTGCAGCGACGCGTAGGCGCGCACGTAGCCACGGACCGCTCTTCTGAGGTCCGGCCCTGCCCGTGTCGTTCCGTTCAACGGTCGTGTTCGTGGCTCTGCGACGATCAATCAACTGCTCCATTTGGCAATGGCTCAACATCTCATTCTGAATGGTAAATTCGTCCAGGGTAAGGCCCTGCAAGCCCTTGTTTTGGATGCGGTTTTGTGGTAGAGGCGAGAGCCACGGTAACGAAGCTACGAAGCCTAAGCGAATGCTGTCGTCGTGGGCGGAATTCCTAGCCGATGAGCCGATGAAGCCAATGGGTCGCGCGCAGAAGCCTTATACCGCCATAGCGTCCCTGTGCGAGTGGGCGCTCGGTCTAGAGTAGAAGCGAGAGAAGGAAGCAGTCGTTCTTCTGCCTTAGCTATAGCCCAGAGACCGTCTCCGGTGACAGGTCCACCGAAATCTCCTCCAACTGCTCCAAGGCGGCGCGGAGGTCTTCGACGATCTCCTCTGCGATCAGGTCCGGCGTCGGCAGATTGGCCGAGTCTTCCATGCTTTCGTCGCGCAGCCAGAAGATGTCGAGGTTTGCCTTGTCCCGCTTCACAAGGTCGTCGTAGCTGAAGCGGCGGAAGCGTTCGGTCTCCTGGCGCTCGTGACGAGCCTCTGGGTTGTAGCACGCTACGAAGTCGTCCAGGTCAGCACGGTTCAGCGGGTTGGTCTTGAGCGTGAAGCGACGGTTGGTCCGTAGGTCGTATATCCACAGGTCCCGGGTCCACCGGGTTTCGCTGGCGTGCTTGCGTTCGAAGAAGAGCACATTGGCTTTCACTCCTTGGGCGTAGAACACGCCGGTGGGCAGCCGCAGCAGGGTGTGTACGTCGCACTCTGCCAGTAGCTTCCGACGCACCGTCTCCCCCGCCCCGCCCTCGAACAGCACGTTGTCGGGCACCACGATGGCCGCTCGCCCGTGAATTTCCAGTAGGGACCGCACATGCTGGAGGAAGTTGAGCTGCTTGTTGCTGGTCGTCGCCCAGAAGTCGTCGCGCACTACCATCAGGCTGTCCCGCTCCGACTCTCCCTCCGTGTTCACGAAGGTGAGGCTGGACTTGCGACCGAAGGGCGGATTGGTCAGCACCATGTCGAATCTATTGCTCGGAAGGCTGCGGAGGCTGTCATCAACCACGATGTTCGTCTCATCCCCGCCGATGCCGTGAAGGTACAGGTTCATGACGCCGAGCCGGGCGGCGCTGTCCACGATCTCCCATCCGTGGAGAGCGTTGTCCCGCAGGTGGGCAAGCTGTCCTTGGTTCATGCTGGGACTATGGTTGACTATGTAGTCGTGGGCCGCCAGCAGGAACCCTCCTGTGCCACAAGCGGGGTCACAGATGGTGACGCCGGGCGTCGGGCGCATGACGTCCACGATGGCTTGTATCAATGGGCGCGGTGTGAAGTACTGTCCTGCCCCGGTCTTCACGTCCTGGGCGTTGCGCTCCAGCAGCGACTCGTAGGCGTCGCCCTTCACGTCGGCACTCAGGGACAGCCAGTTCTCGCTGTTGATGAGCTCCCGGACCAGCCGGGTGAGCATAGCCGGCTCCTGTATCCGGTTCTGCGCCTTGCGGAATATGACGCCGAGCGTTCCGGGCTGTTGAGCCAGCGTCTCCAGGGTGCGGCGGTAATGAGTCTCCAGTTCGGCGCCCTCTCGGGCCAGCAGGCTGGGCCAATCGTAGCCTTCGGGGATGGGCGGAGGCTGGTAGTCCGGCAATAGGGTGTAGGGTGGGCGGCTGCGCTCGTCCATCATCTTGAGGAAGATGAGGTAGGTAAGCTGCTCCAGGTAGTCGCCGTAGGACAGCCCGGCGTCCCGCAGGATGTTGCAGTAGTTCCAGAGCTTCTGGCCAACGTTGGCGGATGTGGTCATACAGCCTTCTTCCTACGGGCGTGTTGTCGCGAATGGGGGGTTTGGGGTCCGGCGGCGTCTTGGCGTGCCGTTGGACTTGGCAGCAGCCTTGACCTCTTCCCGCTCCACGCGGATGCGCTCCAGCAACGCCGCTGCCGGCTCGTCGTTGGGGTCCTGGGGAACGAGCTTGCCGGAGAACGCCTGCTTAAGGATGCTCTGCCGCAGCCGCTCTGCCCGTTTCAGGCTGGCCCCCACCGCGGCTTCGGCTTGTTGCACAACCGATAGGCGACGTTCAACCTCGGCGATGATGCGGCGCTGCTCGGCCAAAGGTGGGAGGGGTACGCAATATTCCTGAAGGTCAGTCAGTGATATTCTTTGGTGTCCTGCTGACGACTTGGCCTTTTCCTCGAGAGACCTACGTAGTGTCTTCTCCGCGAAGGCAAGCTGGATAAAGTTAGGTGATATGCCGGAGACACACCGTCCACGAAATATCCTGTCCGGGAATTCGATATTGCGTCCGTTTAGCACTCCTACTACAGCGCAATTACCCACGTATTCTAGGGTCCCACTCAACCGCGTAAAGAGCAGGTCCCCAGTGGCAATGTAGGGGTCAGGTCCTTGCTTCGCCTCATCGGACAGGTATCGGTAATCCTCATAGTCGACAACACCTTGCCTTACCGCGCTAGACCGCAGTACTGGTCTGTTTGAGCGGATGCTAGTGGCAGCAACAGCAGTACCTCCCTCTAGAGTCCATACGACTTGGTCGAATCTGCTCCAAACCCACCCCTCCGGCAACTCCGGCAGGTGGGAGGTGTCCGGCGGGGTAGGCTCCTTGTACTTGCCTCGGCGCTTCTCCTGTGCCTCCCACCGGGCGCAGCGTTCGGCCAGGATGCGCTCTAGGAGTTGATTGGCGGGCTCGTAATCGCGACCCTCAGCGCGGGCAACCTCCGCCTCGATGGGTACCAGCCTGCCCTGGCAGGCGGCCGCGAGGACACTGGCCCGGTAGCGCTTCAGGTTAGCCTGCACCCGCCGTAGCGCGGCTACAGAGGCGTCCAGCCGGGTGAACTGCTTCTCGATCTCCGCCACGATGCGGCGCTGTTCGGGGAGGGGTGGGAGGGGTAGTGGGTGAGACCTCAGGTCATCACCACGAATAGCCTCAAACGTGGTGCCGGTTGAATTGGCCCGCAGTCCTTCCTCTGTAGCTCGTATCGAATAGAGGATGTATTTGGAAGGCATGTCCGCCTGGGTCCTGATGGCCGCCAAACCTCTGCCAATGCAAGACTGCACGGCGCAGAGGTTCGTTGGGCCGACCGGAGCCCGTATCGAAATAAGCACATCGTCCGGTTCCGCTATCTTTGAGGGAGCGGAACACCACTTGACCGCTTTGGGGTAGAGGTCGGTGAAATCCGCTTTCCCTTGCAGGAACGGCAGACCTATGCCATAAGTGTTGTAAGTTGTACCAGGGGGAGACTGGCCTTGAATCACGAGGCAAGAGTCTCCCAGCGTGGTGGGTGTCCAGCCGTCGGGTAGGAATTCGATGACCATCCAATCACTCTTCGTCATTGTCAGCGATGGGCATTTCAGTAACATTTGGTATATGGCTCTCTTGTGCCTTCAGCCATTCCTCGCGCCGTTGCTCAAATTCCTCTCTGGTTTGTGTAACTATCTGGACCCTTGCGTGTCCCTCAGTCAACCGGTGCAAGGCTTCCCGCACGATTTTCATGTGTTCGGCTATTTCTTTCAGATGGTTCGACTCAAAGAATATTCCACTGAATTGAGAGAAATCCACCACGTATGTATCCGATTTGCGCTTACCATATAGACTCTCGTACTGGGTGCGAAAAATCCAGGGAGCTCCAATAGCTCGCTCAAATTCCTTCTCAGAGACTGCCCCCAACGAGAATCTGTATGATTGATTGGATTCCAAGTAATCTAGGCCACTCTTGATAATGGGTAGCTCGTCAATCGCAGGTGGGCGCCGATTCACCCAGCTACTGCGGAAATAGCTCGGATCACCTTCAAATCCAAAGCGTACGTTCTTCGCCACACCCTGACCCTCGTTCTGAATTACGAGTTCATACCCAATAAGCCCGGTATGGTTTGCTTCTACTCGGATGCTTACTCTTGGTTCGGTTTGAAATTCCCGCATTCCTCGTGTCTCGGTGACGAGTCTCCAAGTCAGCACAGCGTAAACCACAGTCGAAAGAGCCACCACTCCAGTGAACACAACCATCAAGATTTGGCCCAAGTCCATTGCCCTGCAACCTCCGGTGTCACACCTCAAATGACATATGCGTGAACCACGCACACGCTGCTAGAGGGAATGCTTCACAAGCCAATCCCTATCGGCCAATGACGCGCATATACTCGTCGTGGCTACCGATCCAGACCCAGAACAGGTCTTGCCCTTCTTCAATGGCAATAGCTCTGTAGGAACGCCCAACCCGAACCGCCCAATACTCGTTGACTTTCTTGAACCTGAGCGACGGGTGTCTCGGACTATCCTTGAGCAACTGGAAGTTTCGCCGCGCAGCCCTCTGAACTGCTTCAGGCAGTCGCTCGAAGTGCGCCCAGAACTGGGGCGTAGTGCGATGCACTACAACTCCCTCAGCGTGCCTTCCCGCTTGGCCTGTTCAACCTCTGCTTTCAGGAAGTCCAGCTTGCCGGCCAGCACGTCCTCCTCGAACTCACGGTCCCACGCCTCCTCTGCCAACTCGTGAAGCCAGTCCATGATCTTGGCGTATTCGGCTTCAGGAAGACTCAGGACTGCTTGCTTGATTTCATCTGCGGTGGTCATCGACTACCTCCCTTTATAACTCTCCTCATTGTGCGACGAGATCGTTTGGCCTTCAACTGTTATATTGGCGGTGCCTGACAAAGCCCCGCATGTCCCACCTACGCCACCAACTCCAGGTTGAGCTCTTCGATCAGGCTAGGGAGTTCCCCCCCAAACAGCTCGTATGCCCTGCCCAGGCCGCCCTGCTGGTTGAAGGGGGCATACTGGAAGTCGCCCATCTCCATGCTGACGCTGCCCGCGATGTGGTCGCAGATGGCCTCCAGCCAACGCACCTGCTCCTCAGTGAAGGCGCGACCTGCGGTTTCCTGCATTGCCAGCCAGCCCCTGAAGCGCTCACGCACGCCTTCGGCGAAGGGGGCTAACTCGTCGGCACCGCCTATGGCGTAGCGCACCACGGACACGATGTCGGCCAGGGTCCGCTGGCCCGAGCCGCGCACCCTTGACTTGTCCAACTGCCGGTAGGCCTCCCACAACCGTTCGGTCGTCCACGAGCGCGGCGGCAATACCAGGGCGTCGGCCAGGGCCTTGATGTCAGCGTAGCTCAGTCTCTGACGATAGGGACGCTCGTACAGCGCCTGCAGAGCCGTTATCTCGTCCCGGTTCTCCTCGATGTACTCTCTGAAAGACTGCACCATTGCCTTAGCCTGCTCGTCGGAGAACCCGGCCTCTATGAGGCTGTCGGCGCTCACCGTGTCGATGGTCTGCTCGTAGGAGCGATGGATGTCCACCAGCCGCTGCCGCAGGTCGGAATTCGAAGCGAAGGGCCGGGCGGCGTCCTCCAGCAGCTGCTTCCGAGCCTCGGCAACCGCCGATTCGGGTGGATCATCCTGCCCCGTCGACTGCCGAGCGTCATCCAATGCGGCGTCAGGGTCTGCGGCGTTCACGAGGCCGGAGACTAGAGTCTGGAGCGAAACACCCTGAGAAGCCTCTTCTATAGCCTCGCGGTCCCTGGGGGCCAGGTGGCGGTCCAGCCGTGCGAGTCGGCTGGCTAGAGAGGAGAGGACCTCAGAGTCCCGGTTTCCCATGCCCACCAAATCCAAGAGCTTGTCGAATGATACAGTCGGATTTCTGTCCAGCGTGTAGGAGTCGGAGAGCTCGGTCTCGGTCACGCCTACGGCATCGACAATTACGAAACGGTCCTTGTTGCGTGCGTCCGGGGTCACAGCGTTGAAGTCAGTGGCGGAGATTGTGCGAACACCGCGCCCCTTCATCTGCTCGAAGAAGTTGCGGCTGCGCACGTTGCGCATGAAGAACACCACCTCCACCGGCTTGATGTCCGTGCCCGTGGCAATCATATCCACCGTCACTACTATGCGGGGGTTGTAGCTGTTGCGGAAGGAGGCCAGCAGGTCTTCCGGCTCGCCCCGGTGGTCTTGTAGGTGATCTTCTGGCAGAAGTCGTTGCCCTTGTCGAACACCTGGCGGACGATGCGCACGATGTCGTCCGCGTGGCTGTCGTCCTTGGCGAAGATGATGGTCTTGGGCACGTCCCGGCGGCTCGGGAATATCTCCGTGAACAGCTTATCCCTGAAGGTCTGGATGACCGTGCGAATCTGGTCTTCTGCCACCACGTCGCGGTCAAGCTGGTTGGGTGCGTAGGCTAGGTCCTCCTCCAACTGCTCCCACCGGACCCTACGCGTCAGCCGGTCCCGCCGGTCAACGTAGTACCCGGCATCCACCGTCGCCCCCTGGTCGGTGATCTGTGTGCGAATCCTGTAGGTGTCGAAGCCCACGTTCACGCCGTCGGCCACCGCCTGCTCGTGGTTGTACTCCATGACCAGGTTCTGATGGAAGAAGCCGAAGGTCTGCTTGGATGGAGTTGCGGTCAGCCCTATGAGGAAGCCGTCGAAGTACTCCAGCACCTGCCGCCACAGGTTGTAGATCGAGCGGTGACACTCGTCCGTGATGATGACGTCGAAGGTCTCGATGGGAACGTCCGGGTTGTACTCGACGGGCGCAGGCTCACGCTGAAGCGCGGCCGTGTCGAAGCCGGAGATCTCCTCCAACTCCGGGGCCAGTTCCTCACCCTTCAGGATTGAGTACACCCGCTGGATGGTGGCAATGCAGACCTTGCTCATGGGGTCGATGTGCCCGGATTGGAGGAGTTGAACGTTGTACAGCTCGGTGAACTTGCGCCCTTCGTCCGGGGTGGTGAACCCCTGGAACTCGCGCAGGGTCTGCCGTCCCAAGTTGCTGCGGTCCACGAGGAACAGCACGCGCCGCGCTCCGGCGTGCTTGATCAAGCGGTATGCCTGGTTGCAGGCCATGAAGGTCTTGCCGCTTCCGGTGGCCATCTGCACCAGCGCCCGCGGCCGCCCTGCGGCCAGGGACTTCTCCAATTCCAGGATGGCCTTTTCCTGTACCGGCCACAGGCCTGATGCATTCAGAGGCGGCATGGCCTTCAGTCTCTGGCGCAGATTATGCCCCGCCAGGTAGTCAAGGCCATCTTCACCCATCCGCCGTGTGTCAGTTCCGGGAGTTTCGGAGACTCCGATCCACTTGGCGAGTGTTTCGGGGGTATGGAAGGAGAAGACCAGACGGCTTCGCGGCTCCGGGTCCAGCCTGTTGGTGAACTGCGTCTCCGCGCCGGTGCTCTCGTACAGGAAAGGGAGAGGCCGCTGGTGGGCCGGAAGATTGTCGGGCAGTCCAGTGCTGTACTTCTCGGACTGGACCTCAACGCCGGTAAGGGTGGCACCTTCTGGCTTGGCCTCTACGACGCCCGCAGCCTTCTGGTTCACGTAGAGCAGATAGTCGGCGGTGCCGTGGCCGGACTTCAAGGGAAACTCGCGCACAGCTACTCCGCTGCTGGCGTACAGGTTGATGGAGTCGGCATTCTGCACCGACCATCCTGCCTGCTCGAGCAGCCCGTCTATGTTTACGCGGGCCTCTTGTTCGGGAGTCATGCTCCTCCAACGGACGACCCCTCGCGGCCGACCATACCGTAGTCATTAGCAGAGGAAGTCAAGTCTATGTCAAGAATTGGCTACCATCGTGCTCACGGGTTCGGCCAACCATGCCGGCATCACGGCGCGGGTAGCCGCCAATTCCTCCAAGTCTCTGGATGATAGCCCCTTTTCAATTGCTTCCAGATTCTCCTCGACCTCCTCGGGACCGAGCCAGGCTAGGGCGCGAACAGCATCGCCAGCTGGCCGGTGCGGCGCTACAAGCTGCCACCGTGGGGCATGGCGCAGTTCCACCGGCACCCCACCGAGCTTGAGCTTGCGGTTGGGTCCCGATGTCAGGTAAACCGACCGTACCGGCACTTGTGTGGTGAGTCCAAAAGCGTTCGCTGCCGTCCCGCCACAAGTTACAATCGTCTCACCCCAAAGCGCGGACAGGGACGCAAGCACCTTCTCGACAGCAGGTGGGCGGGGACCGAAGCGAGTCTGGACGGGCCAGACGTAGACGCCCTGGCAGACTCGCATGAGCCTCCCCTTGCGGGCAAGTCGGGACAGCGCCTGGTCGACAGCCGCTCTACTGCCCAGGTGTAGCAAGGCACTTGGGCACAATAACGTGCCCTCCGGCGACTCGGCGGCGTGGCTCATTATCTGCGATGGGAGGCTTGGCACTACGGCATCTCCATGATAGAATGTCAGAAATATAACATATAGACTGACCATCCGCAATAGGATCTGGGCGGTAAGGGATCAGATTGAACACGAACAAAGTTGACCGAAATGTCCGCAAGTACTATAGAGCCCCGGTACATCCGTATACGGAGCAGGGGAGCCTCTTCAGGGTTTGCAACGGCAGTTGCAGTAATAGGTTCACATTCTTCATGGTGCGCCTCAATGAACCTGGGCCGTCACAACGTAGCTTTTATGGTGAGAAGGTGGGACTGTGACGATAAAGGCCTCTAAAGAGCGCAGTAACGCGACCCCTCCGCCAGTCGCCCCTTATCCGGAATTCTTGCCCCTCGACGATCCCAATCTTCCCTGGGACCGCTTTGAAGCGTTCTGTGAGGAGTTCATTTCCAGACTCCACAGCGTGAAGAGAGCGTATCGATATGGGAGGCGAGGAAGTCCTCAGAAGGGAATCGACATTGTTGCTGACCTCGACAACGGAGAGAGGTGGGCTTTTCAATGCAGACAGTGGCAGAAATTCACAAAAACTGACGCCACGAATGCAATTCAGAAAACGACCTACAAGGCCGACCGCTTCATCTTGATGCTGAGTCGTCAAGCCACAAGTGGCGTTCGGGATGCTTGCGATAGTCATCCTGCCTGGGATGTTTGGGATGTGGGAGACATCTCACGCAAGGTCCGAGAGATGGATCTGCATTCTGGCGCGAGGCTTGTGGAAGCGCACTTCGGTCCCTCGTGGCGCAGGGCCTTCTTGGGCCTCCAGGGCCTAACGCCATTCGTTACGCCCGCTGAGTTCTTTCGTCCCTTCTTGAACGAGTCTGCTCTGTTCAACCACGCCTGGAATCTCGTAGGGAGGTCTGACCATATACGTCAGACTCACGAGTTCGTAGAGTCACAGCAGCAGAAGGTGGCCGTTCTTGTTGGTCGCGGGGGAATTCGCGAAGCGCTTGGGACTGAATTTGCGAACCTCGCCGAGCAGCTCGCAGAAGCGACGTGGGACTGCCCGCTGGTCACCGTAGTGGGCGGACAGCTACTGGCCAAGAAGGCCATTACCCCGGACTTGCTGGAGCGCGACGAGGAGTTCCGAGATACTGTACTGTCCCGGTTTCGAGATATTCTTGTTGGCGAAGTTGGCGACCGTATTGACAAGACTCTGTGCAAATCTCTACTGGACCTGATTGCCGCCGTCCAACCAATCCGACTAGACAACGAGAAGGCGTTGGACTTCGAGGCAGAGTTCCTACACATAGATCGCTCAGAGCTGCTTCGCTCGCTCGGCGCGCTGGAAGAGTCGGGAGTGTTGCTCCGACGAGGTAACACATTGAGAATCGTGCCAGACGTGCTTGCCGACCACATCCTCCATCAAGCAAATGTCACGCCTCAAGGACAACCGCCAGGTTACGCTGATCTTATATTCGATAAGTTTGGCTCTCTCTGCCCGAGCGAGGTTTTGCGTAATCTATCTGAGCTTGATTGGCGTCTGCGGCGGTCAGGTACCCAAGCTTCAGATCTGTTGGGGAGCATCTGGCAAAGCATAGAGCAAGAATTCCAGGGAGCTTCAAATCAGGGGCGGTGCACTATCCTCGGAATACTTGAAGGGGTCGCCGTCTACCAGCCTGAGAAGACCCTCGAAATGGTGGAGTATGCGATCCGAACTCCCGCGACCAAATCCGAAGACCCATATTGGTCCAAAGTCTACGAGTACACACACAGCGATGTGTTGCGCCAACTGCCCACCCTATTGCGGCAGATCAGTTACAACCTCGACTTTCTTCCTCGCTGCAGCAACCTGCTATGGGAGTTGGGAAGGGACGACAACCGAGACCTCAACCCCAATCCCGACCACGCGATGCGCGTGCTCGCTGATCTCGGGAGCTATGAAATTGGTAAGCCATTCATTGTAACCCGAGGCGTGCTGGACACCATGGAGAAACTGCTTGAGGCCCCCGGCAGTCATGACCATTTCCACTCTCCGCTTGACATCATCGACCCGATGTTGGCCAAGACAGGATTCTCTGCTCACTCTGAGGGACACAATTTCGTCTATCGCCCATTCACGCTTAAGGACGAGAGCATCAAGTCGATCCGGCAACGATCGATTGCCCTAGTAGTTGACTGCCTGTCCTCAAATAACCTAAAGGTCTCGTTGCGGGTCCTAGAGAGTCTGGAGAGCGCCCTTCGTGAACCTGTCGGTATGTTTGACATGAAGATATCGGACGAGGACCGAGAGCAGTGGAGGCCTGAACAACTTGAGATACTGACGCACATAGCAGATGTGGCACAGAGTTCGACCGAGCCGGTGGTACTCCTCCGCATCAGGGAGGTTCTCTGGTGGCATCGGAGCTATAGCGCTTCCGATGACGTTAGGGACAAAGCTGACGCCATCGTGGCTTCCATACCCGAGTTGTTCGAACTCCGGCTTACCCAAGAGTTGATGGACCCTTTCCATTCAAGAGACATGTTGCCCGAGGAGCGAGAGGGTGATGACGGGTACATACGCCAACAGGAGCGGATCGAACAGACACAGCGGGCTCTTGTTGCCGAGTTCCTGAGTCACTCAGGAGACGCAGGTAAGGCGTACATGATCCTCACTGACAGGATTCAGGCCATGACCGACGCCGGAGTTCAGCCAAATCCACAGCTGATCCTGGGCATTCTTGGCAATTCAGATCCGGAATTCGCTGCCGGGCTCTGCGACATCATTGTTGATGACCCCAATGGGGCGCTTGCACCATACTTACAACCATTACTGTCAAACGTGAGAATATGGGGCGCCGAGCGGGCACGTGCCATTAGCCAACGCGCTCTTGGGGGAAGCTCGAATATCCTTTGTCGTGGCGTAGCCTTGAGCTATCAGTCGAGGGGGTGGGCTGGCAATGCGACAGCACAAGACGTGGAGAATATCAGAGAGCTTCTCAAGCATGAGGACATGGGTGCAAGGAGGCTGGCGATTGGATCACTCAGGTCTTTAGCAGAAGCGAGCCAGAGGGTTGCCATTGACCTCGCAAGGGACGTTGAGGTCGGAGACAGTAAGGTGTTGGCAAGTGAGCTATGTCAGCTCTTCTATGGCGGGTGGGGGCTTCCATTTGGACAGCTGACCGTGGATGACCTCAATGTCCTTCTGTCCAAACTCGAGAGTGTGCAGGACATCGACGACTTCCACATCAACGCTTTCCTGGTCAAGGCGTCGGGACAAGACGCTAAGGCAGTTGTAGCGCTCCTACTGACTCGGATTAAGAAGAAGGGCAATGAGGCGACTAGCTATAGGGCGCTCCCTATCCTCGGATTTCGGGATCGGCTCATAGGTTTGGCTACGAGCCCAGACCAAGAGAATATCCTACGAGAGATACGGGACACCTCTCTGGAGCCCGGGTGGGCTGTCGAGTACTGGATACCGCAACTGTTCCGAGAGGTCTCGTCAGGCTTCAAGTCGTCTGCGAGTCTGAAGGTATTGGAAGAATGGATCAACTCAGGAAGCGCTGAGAGGATCAAGTCTGCGGCCCGTCTAGTTTCGGGAGCACAGCCGGCGTTCGTCTTCAAGCACGTAGGATTCGTTTCAAATCTCCTGGAGCATGCTCATGAGGCGAGCTCTGACTGCTACCAAAGCGCGACCAGAAGTCTGGCGAGCAGCGCGCTGTCTGGCACTCGATCGGGAAAGCCTGGACAACCGATGCCGCAGGATGTAGCCATAAGAGACCAAGCATCGGCGGTTGCGAGCAAATTTGACGCAGGTTCACCCGCATACAGGTTCTATGCCTCACTGGCCGAGAATGCCGATGCTTCCATTGGGCATCAACTGCTGAGAGATGAAGAACTGTTTGAGTAGTTTGTCGCCTACTCGCCCGAGTATCACCATGAATGCAAGGACATCCAGATCATCGTGCAGACTCCCAAACCCACCCAGCTGTGGGAAGCGTTGACGGGACCCGGACCCTCCTTCACAGTCATAACGTGGCAGGACTTGAGGAACCTCCCAGTCCCAGCCACAGCTCGAAGATGGTTCTGTCTACCGTCAACTTAGGCCCACCTACGGAGACTCGAACTAGGTGGGAGGCCTTAGGCGCCATTGCTTCCCACGGAACCAAGGTTCACTGCCCATGAGTACCGGTACGTTCCGTTGCTATTGCGTCCTACCCATGAGGGCTAGGGAGAGGGTCTGCGGGGGAGAGTTGTGGGAACGAGGCGGGAACTATGGCGGCGCCTGCCTGCCCCGTGGCAGAATCAATCGACACCGATAGGAGCGCGCCGTGCCTGATCTGATCCGCACCCCTGAAGAACGCGCCCTGCTCGCCAGAGCCGCTCGCGCGCTCCCCGGCGGCACGCTGGGCAACGTCCGTATGGACGACGACTACGCCTTCATCGTCGCCGGCGGCCAAGGCTCGCGGATCCGCGACGTGAGTGGCAACGAGTACATCGACTACCTTCTCGGCTCCGGGCCGATGGTCCTTGGCCACGCCCACCCAAAGGTCATCGAGGCCGCGACCGCCGCTATGGCGAAGGGCACGACGTTCTTCGCCCAGAACGCCTACGCCGTCGAGCTCGCCGAGCGCATCGTCGAAGCGATGCCTTGCGCCGAGCAAGCGCGGTTCGTCAGCTCCGGTACCGAGGCCACCTACAATGCGCTCAAGATTGCCCGCGCCTTCCGCAAGCGCGACAAGGTCCTCAAGTTCGAGGGCGGGTTTCATGGGATGCACGACTACTCTCAGATGAGCCTGTCGCCATCGGGCAAGACGCCCTTCCCGCAGCCGGAGCCGAGCTCTGCGGGCATACCCAAGGCCGTGCAGGAGACTGTCCTCGTCGCGCCGTTCAACGACCTCAACACCGTCGAAGACCTACTCGACCGTTACCACGATGAGCTCGCGGCGGTCATCGTGGAGCCGGTGCAGCGCGTCATCGAGCCTCAGCCCGGCTTCTTGCAAGGGCTCCGCGAGCTCACCGACCGCTATGGCGTGCTGCTTATCTTCGACGAGGTCGTCACCGGCTTCCGCCTCGCCTACGGGGGCGCGCAGGAGCACTACGGCGTCGTCCCCGACCTCTCGGCCATCGGCAAGATCGTCGGCGGGGGCTTTCCGCTTGCGGGCGTGGTGGGCCGCCGCGAGCTCATGGAGCACTACGACGCTAAGGCAGTTGCCCCCGAGGACTTCGTTCCCCAGACCGGCACGCTGAGCGGCAACCCCGTCGCGGCGGCAGCCGGACTCGCAACCCTCGAGGCGCTGCGCGAGCCCGGCGTGTACGAGGCCTACCACGCCCGCGCCGCACGCCTCCGCACCACGCTCCAACGATTGCTCGATGAAGCCGAGGTCCCGGCAGTCGTCAGCGGCGTCGACATGATGTTCGACGTCTACTTCACCGACCACCCCATCGTCGACTACCGGTCGACGCTCGTCGACAAGACCCTCAACCGCGTCTTCGACAACACGTTGCTGGAGCACGGCGTCTTCAAACCGTCCGGCAAGACATACGTCGGCGTCTGCCACACCGACGAGGATATCGACCGCACCATCGAGGCGTTCAGGGCCGGCGTCACGGCCGTCCGGGAGGCGTAGCGCGGATGCCAGCCACCCTCCGGCTCGTTCGCGAGGAGGACGCGAACCAGATCTCGGCCATCTACGGGCCTTACGTCCGCGATACGGCGATAACCTTTGCCGGTGAGCCGCCGAACGGAGCCGATTTCCGCGAGCGCATCCGAACGACGACTGCCAGACTGCCGTGGCTCGTCTGCGAGCGCGATGGTTTCGTAGCGGGTTACGCCTACGCCGGCCCGCACCGGACCTCTGCCGCCTACCGGTGGTCCGTCGAGACCAGCATCTACGTGCACCCGAATCACCACCGAACAGGGGTCGGGAGCGCGCTATACGCTGCTCTCCTGGAGACGCTCCGCTTGCTCGGATACCACCGCGCCTACGCGGGCGTCACTGAGCCGAACCCGGCCAGCATCGGACTCCACGAGGCGGTCGGTTTCGAGGCGGTCGGCACATTCGCCGAAGTCGGCTACAAATTGGGCGCATGGAGGGACGTCGCTTGGCTTGCCTATCGGTTAGGAAACGACGACTTCCCTCCGACGCAACCGCGCCTCCTGCCCGAATTGCTCAGCACGCCTGAGTGGGAAACCGCCCTCGCGGCCGGACAGGCGCGCCTGCGCTAGCGCCCCTACCTCCAGTCATCGCCCGGCATGATGCGCCGCATGAACTCGTCGAACATCGGAACGGTGAAGGCATTGTCGCCGTGGCTTGGACTCCAAATCATCCCCTTATTGATGAGCTTGCTGCGCATAGGTGCAAGAGCAGTTACCTTGCGGCCCAACACTTGAGCAATGTCCCCGGAGCGGTGAGGCCCTGCGCCAATCTGAGCCATTGCTCTGAGGTATCTCTTCTCCAAAGGAGTAAGCCTGTCGAACCTGACCCTGAAGAAACTCTCATCGAGGTCCGCAGTAGCCTCTCTAGAAGCAGTTTCAACGTTGCCAATAGTGATAGGGGAACTCTCAGCTATGTTCCATGCATGCTTTCCCCACTCTTGGAGGAAGTACGGGTAGCCTTCCGTACGAACGGCGATGGCGTCAAGCGCGAGCTCCTCTATCTCGACACCCTCCCTTTGAGCGGGCTTGGCGATGGCGAGTTTGGCGTCTTCGGGAGAGAGAGCACCGACCGTTGGGAAGTCGAACAGCCGCTCGGCGTAGGACTTCGCCCTGCCCATGCGGCCTAGGACCTGAGGCAGTCCTGCTCCAACCATGGTCACCGGAAGAGAGAGCTGAGATGTCCGGTGCAACGCGGCTATCAGCGCCCCCAGTTCAACCTCTTTTACATATTGGATTTCGTCGATGAAAAGCGCTATGCAGGTTTCATCCGCCTTTGCTGCTTCACCTACGACCACGAGCAAATCGGATAGGTCTACTTCCAAGTCTCCATTGTCCGCCAACCCCGGCTCAGGGTCGAAATCAAAGCCAAGCTCAATGTCCGCGTGCTTCACCTTGAGGGCGCTGGCGAACCCCGCGAGACCCCTCAGAGCACGGTGCGCCAGCTGCTTTGCAGCCTCCTTCCTTGACAAGCGGAGCAATGCCGAGCGCAACTGCGGGGCAAGGATGGATGGAAGAGATCGGTTCTCGGGTGCTTCCATTCGCAAGGCTGTGACGCCACCAGACTCAGCGTCCGTCCTAATCTGGTCGAGCAGCACCGTCTTCCCAACGCCCCGCAAGCCAACCATCATCAGGCTCTTGTTCGGGTGCCCCAATCGGATGCGCTGCAAGGCGATACGCGCCGTCTCGCGAATTTCTTGGCGACCGGCCAGTTCAGGCGGTTGCGTGCCCGCTCCCGGCGCATACGGGTTGCGTATGGGATCCATGCGGCCAACTATACCAAGTTTAGCCGGTTATATCCAGTTTATCCTAGTTTAGCATTCCAAGATAAACTTGCTAAACTCGGTATAATCGCTCCTCGCCCCTAACCCGCGCCCTCGAAGAACAGCTCCTCCGGCGTGAAGCGCCGAGTGATAATGCCGAGGTCTGCCGCGTAGCGGACGATCGTCTCGATGGCGCGACGGTTGTTCTCGACGCCGTTCAGGTGGGGAAAGAGGCCGTGCTCCCGCAGCCAGCCGACGGGCAGGCCCATGTGCTCATCGTCGTCCGAGGCGTTCGCGTAGTACATACGGCGCGCCTCGTCGCATGCTTCCACGATGGCCTGCCCCAAGCCGGGGTTGGCGTCGAGCACGTCCCGCTTGGCCGCCAGCATCACGTTCACCGGAAAGACGCCGCTCTGCCTGTGATACATCAACGCCGCGTCTAGTGGGTCGTCGAACAGCCTCACGCGGTTGCCGCCCAGCGGCGGACCTGCGCGGTCGAAGAGCACGGCGTCCAGCGCGCCGCTCTCCAGCTCCGCGACCTGGTCGCCGCCTTTCGATACTGTGAAGCGCGGGTCGCGGGGATAGTCCACGCTCATCAGCGAGTTCGGCTCCGCCTCCACCCACTGCACCTGCGTCAGGTCGAGGCCGTACACGTCCACGAGCGCGCCCCGCAGCCACGTGCCTGGATTGAATCCCCAACCCCGCACCCCGACGCGCTTGCCCTCCAGGTCTTTCGGCCCGCGGATGCCGGCATTCACGTTCACCTGCGCTCCCACATGCGCGAACGACACATCGGGAAACACGGGGATGCCCACCACCGGACATCCAATGTCGACCGCGATGAGAAAATTCGTGATGGGCACGACCATCACGTCGTAGGGCGGCTCGGTAAAGAGCTTGCCATACACGGAACCGGAGCCGCCCTCCGGCCAAGCTATCTCGACGTCGAATCCCTGGACTTTCACCGTCCCGTTCGCGAGGTGCTCGGCGGCGTACTCATGGTCCGCCATCAATGTTATGGCCATGCGTGTTACTCCACCGTCGGGTAGCCGTCCGAGCGACGGTCCGTCCCGCCCGCGTGGACGCCTCGCTCGTGGTCGATGCCGATAAGCTGCACGGCGCCCGGCGTCCCCATCGTGGGGTAGGCCGCAATCTTGTGCCCCTTCGCCTCCAGACTGCGCAGGGTCGCCTCGTCAAAGCCCTCCTCCATGCGGAGGACCATCTCCTCGTCTATCGAGCGGGGATCGGTGCCGGGGTAGTGCGTCCAGCGAGGCGCGTCTGCAGCCTCCTGCACGTCCATCCCATGGTCGATCACGTTCGATATGGCTTGGGCGCTCCACTGCGGCTGGTTATCGCCGCCGGGCGTCCCGCCGACGAGCACGGGCCTGCCGTCCTTGAACACCATGTAGTTGTGAATCGTGTTGATCGTCCGCTTTCCCGGTGCGACAACGTTCACGTGTCCCTCGTCCAGATAGAACCCCCGGCCTGCTCGGTCATTCAACAGGATGCCTGTGTTCCCTGCCACGAACCCGCTCCCGAAGTATGCAGACAGGCTGTGAATGAACGACACCGCGTTCCCATCCTTGTCGATGACGTTGAAGTACGAGGTGCTGGGCGTCGGAGCGGCCGAGTGGGCCAGCTCGCCCGCCGGAACGATCTCAGCCGCTCGCTCAGGGTCGATGAGCTGGCGTCGGCGCGCGGCATACTCGGGCGACAGAAGCTCCTCCAACGGCACCCGCACGAACTCCGGGTCGCCGATGTACGCGAGTCGGTCGGTGAACGCAAGGCGCTTAGCTTCCACCATCGTGTGGACGCACTCCGGCGTATTGTGCCCCAAGGCCGCCAGATCGAACCCGTCGAGCAGGCTGAGCAACTCCAGCGTTAGCGCTCCCTGGGATGGCAGGCCCGTCGCGTAGACAGTGTGGCCGTGGAACTGCACTGACGGAGGGTCGTCGTAGAACAGCGTCTCCTGGCCCGCCAGGTCCGCCTCGTCGATGAGTCCTCCGCCATCAGCGATGCCCTTCACGACCTCCTTGCCAAGAGCGCCGCGATAGAACTCGTCCGGCCCGCCCTCCGCGACGCGCTTGAGCGACCCCGCCAGATCAGGCTGCACGAGCACGTCGCCAAGCCGGTACGGCGAGCCATCCTTCTTTATGAACACCCGCGCCGTCGTAGGGTGCTTGGCCAGCTTGTCGTAGTACGGCTTATCGAAGTAGCTTGCCGACCGCACAGGCAGCGGAAACCCCTCCGCCGCGAGGCCGATAGCCGGTTCGATGAGCGATGCGAGCGAACGCGTGCCGAGCTTGTCGAGAATCGTCTGCCAAGCGTGGACCTCGCCCGGCACCGCGGGCGTTAGCGGCCCGTCGGGGGGCATCTTGGAGTAGCCGCGGCTCACGAAATACTCTCGTGTCGCCCCCATAGGGGCCCTCCCTGAGCCGGACACGCCGTACAGCTTCCCCGACTTCGCGTGATAGAGCAGCGCGAACACTTCCCCGCCGATCCCGCACATCATCGGGAGGGTCACTCCCTCCGCGGCGGCGACCGCGATGGCCGCGTCAAAAGCGTTCCCTCCCTCGCGCATAACCTGCGCGCCGATGGCCCCCGCCTGTGGCGAGGCGGACCCCACGAGGCCGCGAGTGGTGAGAACAGGGCTATGGGACTTGCTGAGTGGGCTGCTCACGATACCGTCACCTCGCCGACGTTCCGGCTGGGCGGCATGATATGCTCGCCAATCAGTAGGCTCAACCGTAGACCTGCGCCGACCCTGCGTCATCCCGACTACTTAGGAGAAGAGCATGGCAGAGAAATTCACCTACGACCGCTGGATGAACGCCCAAGGCATCCCGGTTCACCGCGGCTATTACATCGAAGACCTGCGGACAATCGAGGTTGGCCCCTGGAGCTTGCGCGAGTGCGAGGCGGCCTTCATCCAGCTCGAAGGCATGCCCGGCGTCGTTGAGGGCCGCGTTCAAGAGGTTGCCCCAGGCGGCTCCATCAGACCCTTCAAGCAGGCCATCGACGAAATGGTTTACGTCGTGAGCGGCCAGGGCACGACCGCCGTTTGGAGCGGCGAGGGGGCGGAACGGCACACCTTCGAGTGGTCGCCCCGGTCCCTCTTCCTCATCCCCCGCAACTCCTGGGCCCAGTTCAACAACATGCACGGCGACCGGCCGGCCCGCCTGCTTCACTACAGCTACCTGCCCATCGCCATGTCCGCCATTCCCAACCCGGACTTCTTCTTCAACAACCCCTACGAGGAGGACGTCCTGCGCGGGCAAGACTTCTACTCCGAGGCCGAAGCCACCACCCAGGAACACGTCGCCGAGGGCGCGGCGGGCCGCACCCTCTGGCTCGGCAACTTCTTCCCAGATATGGGCGTTTGGGACAAGCTCATGCACCGCCCGGGACGGGGCTCGCTGAACCGCTCGGTCTACATGAGCATCCCCGGCTCCGAGCTCCGCGCGCACATGTCCGTCTTCCCCGCAGGGACCTACAAGAAAGGCCACCGCCACGGCCCGGGACGCGTCATCGTTATCCCTGGCGGTGAGGGCTACTCGATCATGTGGCAGGAGGGCCAGGAGAAGATCGTCATCCACTGGCGCGAGGCCAGTTGCTTCGTCCCGCCCGACCGCTGGTTCCACCAGCACTTCAATCTGGGCAGCACCGATGGACGCTACCTCGCTCTCCATCCCCCCAACCAGTTCATGGGCATGTCCGAGCAGGTGCAGGACCTCTCCCGCGACCAGATCGAGTACCCCAACGAGGATCCCTGGATACGCGAATACTTCGAGAGCCAGCTCGCTGAGCGCGGCCTCAAGTCCAGCATGCCCAACGAGGCGTACCGAGACCCCAGCTACCGATGGGACTACACCGGCGTCGCCGAGAGCTAGACAGAGCCGTACTTCCGCTAGAGAGAACGCCCCTATTCCGAGGCCCCTGCCCCCGCGTTGCGCGGGGAGGGCTGGGGGTGGAGGCCCTTACAAGCCGACATGAAAGGACCGAGAGGAAAGACGCATGCACGATGAGCCATGGGCGCACATTCATGATCCGGACGAGGAACGGCTGGCGAAGCTATCCGTCCAGCTCAACAACCCGGACCACGACTACTACCATCACGAAGTCATTGAGCTAACCACTGTCGGCATCGACATCGGCTCGTCCACTTCGCACCTGATGTTTTCCAGCATCACGCTCCAGCGCATCCAGGAGATGCACTCCAGCCGCTACGTGGTCGTCGACCGCCAGACGCTCTACAAGTCGCCCATCCTGCTCACGCCCTACACGCACGATAATCTCATCAACACGGAGCGCTTGGAGAAGTTCGTCGCCGAGGCCTACGCGGAGGCCGGCTTCGCGCCCGGCGACATCGACAGCGGCGCCATCATCCTCACCGGCGAGGCCATCAAGCGCCGCAACGCCCACGCCATCGCCGACATCTTCGCCGACAACGCCGGCAAGTTCGTCTGCGCGTCCGCCGGGCACAACCTCGAATCCGTACTGGCCGCGAACGGCTCCGGTTCCGTTAGACTGTCCCGCGAACCACGACAGAAGGTCCTCAACGTCGATATCGGGGGCGGCACAACCAAGTTCGCCCTCGTCGAGGCCGGCCGCGTCCAGCAGACCGCCACTCTCAACGTCGGCGGCAGACTCGTCGCAACTGACGAGCAAGGGGCCATCAACCGGATCGAAGACGCCGCCCACACCACCGCGGACAGCATCGGCGTAAGCCTCGAGCTCGGCGAGCCCCTCCCACACGAAGACCGCGCCGCCATCGCCGAAGCCCTCGCCGATTGTCTGATTGACGTGATTCAGGGCCGCCCGCGCTCCGAGCTGACTCAGGCCCTCCTTCTCACGTCAGACATGCCGCGGGACCTCGACTTCGATTCCCTCGTCTTCTCCGGCGGCGTGTCTGAGTACGTTTACCGAAACGAGACCCAAGAATTCGGAGACCTGGCCATGCCGCTTGCCGATGCGGTTCGGCGCAAGATGACTGATGGCGCCCTGTCCGCCCCTGTTCAGCCTGCCGCCGAGCGCATCCGGGCTACGGTCGTAGGCGCGTCCCAATTCACCGTCCAGCTGAGCGGCAATACTCTCTCCATCTCTGATCCCTCACTCTTGCCCTACAGGAACATCCCCGTCCTCATCTCGAAGCTCGACGAGGACCACGAAGTGCAGCCTGAAGAGATCGCCGACCTGGTCGCCCAGGCATTTGCCAGGCAGGACCTCGTCGAGGGTGAGCAGCAAGTCGCTCTGGCCTTCGACTGGGACGGCCTCCCACGTTACGCCCAGATACGCAAGATCGCCGACGGCATCGTAATGGCGATGCCCAACTCCCTCGCAAGCGGCGCGCCCTTGATGCTCGTCTTCACGGGCGACTTCGCCAAGCTGGTGGGCGACACCATCGCCAAGGACATCGGCGTCCCGAACCCCGTCATCTCCATCGACAACCTCTTCCTGCAGGAGTTCGACTACATAGACATCGGGGAGATGATCTACCCGGCCCGCGTCGTACCGGTTGTCGTGAAGTCGCTCCTCTTCCCCGAAGTTGAGCGGCAGACCGCCGAAATTATCGACTAGCGCGCAGGGCTAGGCTTCGGCCTGCGGCGGGCCCTCGCCGGGAATCGAAGGGCGTCCGAGCCGCCGGTACAACGACGACGTGAACCACAGGTAGAACAGCGCGAAGATGCCGGCGGCGATGCCGCCCCAAAGCAGGCCCGTCGCCAGCACGCCCCCCGGCGTCGGCCCCGACCACGTGCGCGTCGGGTTCGCCGGGTCGAACGTCACGACCACCTCATCGCCGTTCTCGAAGAACGCGACGCAGTCCCGCGGCGGCGATGAGGAGCGCAGCTTGCAGTTGCCCTCTCGCGGCACGGTCACGTCCTCGCCCGCGAGCGTCGTAAACGTCAGCGCTCCGTCGTTGTACGTGGCGACCGCGCGCTCGGTCCTGCCGGCGAGCTCCCCCACTTGCCCGAGCAACGCCCAGCCGGCGAGGACCGCGACCCCGGAGAGCAGCAGCACGGCCAGGACGTACTTCATCACTGCTCGCGCCTCCCCCTGCCGGCCGCCGGGCGGCCCTACGAGAACCAGTTGCGGATGAACGCCTCCGGCCAGATCACCGCCAGTAGGCCCGCGAGCGCGAGTCCTTCGCTGCTCCTATCCCTTCCGCAGCGTCTCCCGCAATAGGAACCCCACCAGCGACGATGCGGTGAACGCGCAAATCCCCATCGCCCCGAACGCCGTTGCGAAGCCCACCCCGCCGGCTATGGCCGCTGTCGCCACGATGAAGATGCCCGGGTTGCTCATCGAGCCCATCTCGGCGATGAGCCGGTTTACGCCAAAGAACTTCCCCCGGGCTGCGGCCGGCGCTACGTCCGACCCCAACGTCTGCATCGAACCAGCCATGAACGACACTGCGACGTTGATCACGATGAACGATGCGATGAACAACGGCAGCGTAAGCTCCCGCACCGCCACCAGTGCGATGAAGAAGAGCCCAATCCCCAGCAGCGAGCTCGCAGGTACTATCGTCCGCTTCCGCCCGAACCGGTCCATCACGAAACCAGCCGACAGCGTGATGGGGATGCCCACCACCGCCATCGCCGACATCAGCACCCCAAGGGACCCCGCGCCCAACCCATACGCATACGCCGCATAGATGACGTAGATCCCCGATTGACCCTGCACCCCGCCTCGCCCCACGTTCGCGAAGAACTGCGCGAAGAACAGCACCACCACCGGACGAGTCAGCAGCTTCCCCCACGACAGGTCGCTCGCCTCCACCGTCTCTCCGCGCCGCCTCGCAAGCAGCGCCGGCGCCGTCTCTCGTATCAGCAGATACGAGGGCACCGTCGCCAGCAACGCGGCTATCCCGTACATCACGAACGGCACACGAAGGCCCAGCAGCTCCCCGACGATCCCGCCGGCGAGCGGGCCCGCCAGCGTGCCCGCTCGGCTCACCCCCGCCATCCCCGTAATCATCTTGCCGCGCGACCGCTGCGCCCCCGAGTCTGCTATCGCCGCAAGCCGGCTCATCTGCCACATCTGCTGCGCGATGCCGCCTACCGCAAGATAGACAAGGAGCTCGGCGTAGCTCGACGCCCGCAGCACCAGCAGCGCGGACACCGCCGTAATCAGCGGGCTCACAATCAGCAGCTTGCGGCGCCCTATGCGGTCGATCAGATAGCCGGTCGGCAGCGTCGAGAGCACACCGCCAAACATCGGCGCGAACACCAGGAGTCCGGCGCCCGCAGCGCCCACGCCGAATTCCATCGCGATCGGCGGCAGCACCGGCGCCGTAAAGCCCCGCCCAAGTCCCAGAAGAAATGCCGGACCGAACAGCGAGAGAATCGCGTCGTTGCGGGCTACCCAGCCGCCGATGCCGGAGCGCTCCGGCGCCTCGGTCGTCTCGGCTTCTTGCCCTTGCTGGTTCATCTCGAAGGCTAGCCGATCACGTCAGCCAGCCGGTCCACCTGCTCCGGGTCCGGCGTTACCGGACGAAAGATAATCTCGTCCGTGCCCAGCTCCTCGTGCATATGGATGCCGTTCCGGATGATTTCCGCCGACGTCGGCTGCAGTCGCGTAAGCCGCGCCGCGCCCGCCGTCTGTCTGCCCCCGTAGTAGTCTCCGAGCGCGTCGGCGATCGCGTCCTCCGCGCCCGGCCCCAGCGCGCAGGGCAGGGTCACAATGACCCGTGGCCTACCCTCCCGGCCGGCGGCGGCCCACGACTCCTCGACCTCCGTCATCACGCCCTTGGCCCATTCGGCTTCCAGCGCCCGTCCCCCCATGACGTAGCCGTCCGCGAACTTGCCCACTCGCGCCATCGCCCTCGGCGACGTTCCGCCTATTAGTATCTGCGGGCCGCCTGGCTGGACCGGCGCGGGCCCCACTGGCCGCTCCGCTCCCTCCAGGACCTCGCCGGCCCAGATGCGCTTCATGTGAACGATCTGCTCCTCGAAACGCTTGCCTCTGTCATGAAACTCGACGGGCGCGACGACAGCGTCGTCCTCCCGGCCCCCCACAGCGAGGCCCAACGTCAGCCTTCCATTGGATATCGCGTCGATGGTCGCCGCCTGTTTCGCCAGCACCCCCGCGTTCCGCAGCGGGGCAAGGAGAATCGTCGTGACGAGCCCCACTCGCTTCGTGACCGCGGCCACCGCCGCAAGCTCAATCATGGCCTCGAAGTTGTCGTACGCCAGCCGGTCAAGCGCCGCGAACGAGGAGAACGGCCCCTCGTCCGCCTTCCGCGCAACCTCCGCGATGTAGCCCCAGCTGCCTGTGGGCGTCTTGAACGGAAGCCCAACTCCAACCTTCATCCCTACCTGCCCTTGAACTGCGGCTTGCGCTTATCGATGAACGCCCTCACCGCTTCCTTGTGATCATCGGAACGCCGCGCCAGTTCCTGCGCCGTCTGCGCCAGACGCAGACTCTCGCCGAATCCCATGCTGAACGACTGCTGCACCAGGTACTTGGTCAGCGACATCGAGTACGTCGCTCCGCCGGCCAGTCGCTTGGCAAAATCGAGTGCTGCGGGCATCAGCTCGTCGTGCGGATGCACTTTGCTCACCAGGTTCATCCGGTGGGCCTCCTCCGCGCTCAACCGGTCTCCCGTGTACTGCATGTAATACGTATTGCTCAACCCGATGAGCCGCGGCAGCTGCCAGCACGACCCGTCCCCCGGGATGAGGCCCATACGTACGAACGCCTCCGCGAACTCCGCTCTATCCGACGCGATGCGGATGTCGCACGAGAGCGCCAAGCCCAGACCCACGCCGATAGCGTGACCGTTCACGGCCGCGATCGTCGGCTTCTGCACCTCGTTCACCCGCAAGGGCACGTTCGAGACTGACCCGAACCCGGCGTGCGTCCGGTCGGTCTGCCGCTGTCCGAGCCGGGCCTCCATGTCCCCCCATGGCAGCGGTTCGGACCTCTCCTGCTCCAGATGCTCAATCGCCTGATCGAAGCGCCTGATGTTCGCCCCTGAGCAGAACGACGGGTCGCGACCCGTCAGCAACAGCACCCGGTCGTCCTCGTTGGCCTCGAAACGCTCCAGCTCCTCATACAGCTCGCCCGCCATCTCGCTCCCGAGAGCGTTGCGCGTCGGGGGATGATCGAGCGTGATGAGGAGAACGCCGTCCTCACGCTGCACTTCGATGAACTCGCTCGTGGCGCTCCTCCTTCTGGCGGCGGGGATGTCCGGCATTCTAGGAGCGCCTCGCCCCGCTGTCCAACAGAGGGAGCTTCCCAGCCAACCCGGCGTATGATCCTCCCACGCCGCCCGCGAGGGCTGCCGTGCGACTCGACACCGGCTACTTGGATCTCAGCATACAACCGCTTGAGAGCGCCTCCCGTCATCCGCGCGGCGATGAATTCCAATGCCGGGCAAGCTACGCCACGGTGAACTTGCGGCCTGGGTGAGGCGGACGTGTGCGACTCGCGCCTGCTATTGGGGCGTGAACTCGATCACTGAACTGCGCAACCAACGGTCAACTCTCGCATTCGTCGGGAAGTAGCGCGAGCTCGGCAATATTCGTTCGCCGCCGGCAGGGATGAAGCCGAACTCAACTCGTCCATCTTCGAGACGCTGCGCCGTGATTCGCCCGAGTGTCTCACCGTTATGCTCCACTGGAGATGAGATCAGCCAGCGACCGACCGACTCGACCGGGAAGTAGCGAGAGCTCGGCAAGATGCGCTCGCTGCTCACGGGCTGGAATCCGAATTCGATTCGCCCGTCATCCAACAGTCGCGCAACGATCCGGCCCTCCACAGTGGCTTCCGTCATCAGATTCCCGTCCGCTACGGGATCAGACGTCCCTTCGTCGGGCGTCTCCTCCGTCGTGGGCGCGCTGACTATAGTCCAGGTGGAACCGGACTGCGTTGCCTCGAACTCATTGAGCCGCACGCTGCCGCTCGCGCAGGCCGACGCGAAGCATCCCTGACCGTTCTGGATCTCGAATAGGTCGGTCCCGAACACCACCTTGGCCGGCGCGACGGTGCAGGAGTCGCCTTCGTTCAGCGTCATCCCGGCCTGGCATGCATCGGCTTGGGTTTGGCCGGTGGTTCCCGTTGTGTCTTCGGCAGAGCCGCTGGACTGGGCGGGGTTCGCGCTGTCGATCTCGGAGCAGCCATAGTTGTTGCAGGCCACGACCCAATAGTAGTTGCGGCTATCGTCGGGGTCGGTATGCGTGTAGCCGGTGGCGGTGAGCTCCGTTGCAAGCTCGTCGCAGAAGCTCGGCCCGCTGCTGCCCAGCCGGCAACCCGAGTTGAAGAAGTCGTCGTAGTAGACGGTGTAGGTGGCGGCGGCGGCCGAGGCGTCCCAGGTGAGAACGATGGCCGAACCGTCGTACTCGTAGCGCTGGTTGGCGGGCGCAGCGGGCGGAGAGCCGCCGAGCTGGGCGGGGTTCGCGCTGTCGATCTCGGAGCAGCCATAGTTGTTGCAGGCCACGACCCAATAGTAGTTGCGGCTATCGTCGGGGTCGGTATGCGTGTAGCCGGTGGCGGTGAGCTCCGTTGCAAGCTCGTCGCAGAAGCTCGGCCCGCTGCTGCCCAGCCGGCAACCCGAGTCGAAGAAGTCGTCGTAGTAGACGGTGTAGGTGGCGGCGGCGGCCGAGGCGTCCCAGGTGAGAACGATGGCCGAACCGTCGTACTCGTAGCGCTGGTTGGCGGGCGCAGCGGGCGGAGAGCCGCCGAGCTGGGCGGGGTTCGCGCTGTCGATCTCGGAGCAGCCATAGTTGTTGCAGGCCACGACCCAATAGTAGTTGCGGCTATCGTCGGGGTCGGTATGCGTGTAGCCGGTGGCGGTGAGCTCGGTCGCAAGCTCGTCGCAGAAGCTCGGCCCGCTGCTGCCCAGCCGGCAACCCGAGTCGAAGAAGTCGTCGTAGTAGACGGTGTAGGTGGCGGAGGCGGCCGACGCGTCCCAGGTGAGAACGATAGCCGAACCGTCGTACTCGTAGCGCTGGTTGGCGGGCGCAGCGGGCGGAGAGCCGCCGAGCTGGGCGGGGTTCGCGCTGTCGATCTCGGAGCAGCCATAGTTGTTGCAGGCCACGACCCAATAGTAGTTGCGGCTGACGTGCGGGTCGGTATGCGTGTAGCCGGTGGCGGTGAGCTCGGTCGCAAGCTCGTCGCAGAAGCTCGGCCCGCTGCTGCCCAGCCGGCAACCCGAGTCGAAGAAGTCGTCGTAGTAGACGGTGTAGGTGGCGGCGTCGGCCGAGGCGTCCCAGGTGAGAACGATAGCCGAACCGTCGTACTCGTAGCGCTGGTTGGCGGGCGCAGCGGGCGGAGAGCCGCCGGTGGTCGGGGTCGCCGTCGGGGTCGCCGTCGGGGTCGGGGTCGCCGTCGGGGTCGGGGTCGCCGTCAGCGTCACCATAGCGGTGTCGGTGGCAGGGGCGGCGCCTCTTTCGTTGTTTCCGATGCCGCGCCCATTTACGGTGAGGGTGAAAGTAAGCTTGACTCCCGCCGCCAGCGCCGGAATCGTCACCACCGGCCTGGCGACCGCGTGACTGTCAAACGTCACGGTCGCGCCGCTAACAGGGCTGGTTAGCGCCCAGGAGTAAGTGACATTAGCGCCCCACGGCCCGCCATCGCTGCCGCTGCCGTCGAGCGTCACATCGCCCCCTGCGGTCGGAACCACTCCGTCATCCGGCAGGGCATCCGCGGTGGGGGCGAAGGGTGCCCCCGGATTGTCCTGCAGATACAGATTTCTCAGCCCGGTCAGGTCGTTGAACACCTCCGCGGGAAGCGTGGTCAGCGCGTTGCCTTTCAGACTCAAGTCAGTCAGCGCGGTCAGCCCGTCGAACACCCCGGCGCGAAGCGTGGTCAGCCCGTTGTCGCCCAGAAGCAGAATCCTCAGCGCGGTCAGGTCGTCGAACACGTCGGCGGGAAGCGTGGTAATCCCGTTGTTGCCTAGGACCAGAGTCTCCAGCGCGGTCAGGTCGTCGAACACCCCGGCGGGAAGCGTGGTCAGCCCGTTGACGTTCAGATTCAGTTCCGTAAGCGCGGTCAGGTCGTGGAACACGCCGGCGGAAAGCGTGGTCAGCGCGTTGCTGTACAGCTGCAGTTCCCTCAGCGCGGTCAGGTCGTCGAACACGCCGGCGGGAAGCGTAGTCAGCCCGTTGTATGACAGGTCCAACTCCCTCAGCGAGGTCAGCCCGTCGAAGTCCCCTTCAGCGAGCGTGGCTATGCGCTGATTGCTGAGATCCAACTGACGGGTGATGGCGGCGAGATGGGCATCTGTGACGTCGGCGCAGTCGATGGCCATGCCCTGATTCTCCTCGACCAGGCGCAGCAACCCGACGCGCACCTCAGCTGTGCGCCCGCAGATGCCAATGGCGGTCGGGGTTGCGGTCGAGGGCGGGGGCGTCGGAGTTGGAGTCAGCGTCGGGATTGGAGTTGGGGTTGGAGTCAGCGTCGCGGTAGGTGTGACTGAGTCGCCCGCGGTCTCGATGAGCCAGGTTCCGTCTCCTTGTGCTTTCGCTACGAAGTTGTAGACCACGCCGTTGATGGTCGCATCGGTGACACTGATGCTGCCCCCGCTAGTGAAAAACAGGAAATGCCCGCGGCCGGACGAGTCCACCGAGAACTCGACGCTGGTGCCGGGATATGTACAGCTCTCCCCAGAGCTAACAATCAACCCCGGGCGGCATACATCCGTGCCCTGCGCGCCCACGAGGGCAGGGACCGCAACAGCAGGCGCCGCAACGGCGAGCACCAGCGCGGCTGCCACCAGGAGCTTCCGCCGTAGGCGGCGACTCACGGCCTGCACGGGTCGGTTGTGGAGAGCGCTCGTTTGACCCGTCTGCTTGAAGAACTGCATCAATATCCACTCCACGACTGCAAGGCCGCCATGTCGTTGCACGTCTTTGTTGTACTGTTCGCTTGTAGACGCCCCGAGAAGAGTGTCCCACAGGCGTGATGGGGGAGCACTATACCTCGAATGTCAGGGGCATCCGGGACGTGGAGCGCGAGGCGGTTGGAGCAAGGCGATAAGATAGGGCACGAAGAGCCCTTTACGCAACGAAGAAATGTCACAATGGCGACCTGGGGCGCAGGCGACACAAACCCCGCGCGGCATCGGCCCGCCGCGATTGACGCCGCCGCGGACGTACAATTAGGCTCGCGTCAACCCACCCCGGAGGCGCGCCCTATGAGCGCAGGAGAGATTTCGAACGCCGCCTACGACCGCATCGGCGGCGTGTTTCACCGCGCCCTAACCGGCCTGACCGTCGAACAGCTAAAGGCCCAGCCCGCCGGACCAGAGGGCAACACCATCGGCTGGCTGGCTTGGCACCTCACCCGCACCCAGGACAAGAACTACTCCATCCTGCTCGGCGAGGAGGAGGCCTGGATCACGGACGGCTGGCACGAGCGCTTCGGCCTTCCCTCCGACCATCACAGCGGCATCGGCGATTCCTTGGACCGCGTACGCGAGTTCGACCCCGTAGACGCCGACACCCTCATCGCCTACTTCGACGCCGCCCGCGCCAAGTCTCGCGCCTTCCTCGAAGCCCTCACCGACGACGACCTGGAGAAGCCAAGCCCGGCGGGGGTCACCCAGAACGAGACCATCAAGATCTCGGTCGCCCGCGTGACCGGCGACCTCATCCAGCACACCGGCCAGATCGCCTACGTCCGCGGCCTAGTCGACAAACACGGATGGTACGGGGCATAAGGAACGGTACAATCCATCCACAATCGCGAATAGAGGACAGTCCATGCTCACCCCCGAACAGAACGAACGCATAACCCACGTCGGCCCCGGCACGCCCATGGGCGAGCTGATGCGCCGCTACTGGCATCCCTTCGCCGCGGCCGCCGAGCTCGACGATAAGCCCACCAAGCCCGTCCGCATCCTCGGCGAGGACCTCGTCCTCTACCGCGACAAGTCCGGCACGCTCGGACTCATCGACCGCTTTTGCCCCCACCGGCGCGTCGACCTCTCCTACGGCATCCCTGAAGAAAACGGCCTCCGCTGCATGTACCACGGCTGGATGATGAACGAGACCGGCCAGTGCATCGAGCAGCCCTTCGAGGAGACGGTCCACCCAGACGGACGCTTCAAGGAGAAGGTCAAGGTCGTCGGCTACTCCGTGCGGGAGCTGGGCGGCTTGCTCTTCACCTACATGGGCCCGCAACCGGCGCCCCTGCTTCCCAACTACGACATCCTCGCCCAGAAGGAGGGCGTCCTCCGCGAAGCCTTCATCGCGGAGCTCCCCTGCAACTGGGTCCAGTGCATGGAGAACTCGGTCGACCCCGTCCACCTCGAGTGGCTGCACGGCGT
Organism: Dehalococcoidia bacterium; assembly: GCA_965219425.1. Lineage (GTDB taxonomy): Bacteria > Chloroflexota > Dehalococcoidia > Lucifugimonadales > Australimonadaceae > S5-327. The sequence continues at coordinate 585,673 of OZ244741.1, read as the reverse complement.
CTACGGCGCGCACCGCGCCAAACTGGAAGGCCGCCGCGACGCCGTCGCTGAAAGCCTCGCCGTCTACGACCGCCACAAGGAGATCGGCTTCGACGAGTTCGAGCGCGGCATCATCAAGCGCCGCGTCTACGGCAACACCACCAAGGAATCCCCCAAGTGGAGCGTCGGCCATCCCCTGCTCTTCCCCAACATCCTCCAGCAGGGCGGCGGCGGACGCTACTTCTTCCAGTTCCGCGTCCCCATCGACGACACCCACACCTGGCACGCCGAGCTCACCAGCTACTGGTTCCCCGACGACGTCGACGTGCCCGAGCAGGAGACCGTCCCCTACACCAACATCGAGCTGAAGCGGCCCGACGGCCACTGGCGCAGCGACGACACCCTGGCGCAAGACCACGTCGTGTGGATTGTCCAAGGCCCCATCATGGACCGTTCCGCAGAAAAGCTCGGCGAGTCCGACCGTGGCGTCATCCTCTACCGCAAGATGCTCGACGAGCAGGCGACCGTCGTCGCCGACGGCGGCGAGCCCATCAACATCGTCCGCGACCCCGCCAAGAACGAGATGATTCACATCGACCAGGAAGGTTGGGGCACGCTGGGCCGGAAGTCGGACATCGACGAAATCGCCCGCTACGGCAGCAAGCTCAAGCCCCTCATCGTCGAGTTGCTCTCTCAAACGTCCTACGAACAGAAGCAGCACGCCACGGCCTGATCCCACCCAGAGGAGTTCCAGGTGACCACCCCTACCCCACTCAACTTCGGCATCATCGGCCTCGGGGCCGGGGCGATGAACATGATTCCGGAGCTCCACGCCAACCCCAACGCCAAGATCGTCGCCGCCGCAGACGTGCGGCCCGCCGCCCGCGAGCGGTTCGAGCGCGACTTCGACGGCCCGGCCTACGCCGGCGCCGAGGACCTCTGCAAGGACCCCAACGTCGACGTTGTCTACGTGATGACCCCGGATGAGATGCACTCGGCGCACACCGGCCTCGCCGCGGAGCAGGGCAAGCAGGTCATCCTCGACAAGCCCATGGGGCTGACCCTCGAAGAGTGCGACGCCATCATCGAGGCGACCGAGCGCAATGGTACGCGCGTCCTGGTCGGCCACTCTCAGAGCCTCGACCTGCCGAACCTGAAGCTCGCCGAAATCGCCAACAGCGGCCGCCTCGGTAAGGTCGTCATGCTCCACACCATGTTCTACAGCGACTGGATATACCGCCCTCGCGCCAAAGAGGAGCTGATGCAGGACCGCGGCGGCAGCATCGTGCGGCGGCAGGGGCCGATCCAGGTGGACATCGCGCGCATGATCGGCGGCGGCAGGGTTCGCTCCGTACGCGCCAAAACGAACGTCGTCGACTCCGACCGCCCCATCGACGGCAGTTTCACCGCCTTCCTGGACTTCGAGGAAGGCCACACGGCCACTGTCGCCTACGACGGCTATGGCCACTTCGACAGCGCCGAGTTGACGTTCGGCTACACGCTCCAAGGAATGCCGATGGACCCGGCGCTGCACGTCAACACGCGGCGGCGCGCCGCCGCCTTCCCCGATGCCGACGCGGAGGAAGCCTACAAGGACTCCACACGCTACGGAGGCTCCCTCGAACGCTCCATCGACTACCGAGTCTCACCCGACAGGCGGCACGCCTTCTTCGGCCTCACTCTCGTTGCCTGCGAGCGAGGCAGTATGCGCCAAACTCCCACGGGCCTCGTCATTCACGGCGACGACGGCAACGAGCAGATTCCCGTCCCCGGAGGCGAGGGCTACAACCGCCGCTACTGCTCCATTGAAGTCGACGAGATGTGCCGCGCCATCCGCGAGGACACGCCCGTCCGCATCCACGACGCCCACTGGGGAAAGGCGACCCAGGAGGTAGTGCTGGCCATTCTCCAGTCCTCCGAGGAGCGACGCGAGGTCTTCACCAGCTGCCAGGTCCCCTACCTGAGCCCAAACGTTAGCTAGGTCCGCCGAGAGTTACGGAAAGGGGGCTTGCAAGACCTTGGCGCCCGCGGGGCAGCCTCACAGCAGCGAACGCTCGAGCTCCACCGGCCTGGGCTCGAGACCCGCGAACGGCCCACCCGTGTGCTCGTAGCCGGGAAAGTAAGCGTACTCCGTGGGCAGCTCGATGATCTCCTTGCGCTCGCGGTGCACGTTCACTGGGTCCCCGCCGTCCTCAACGATCTTGATCTGCTCGTCGAGCATGTTCCGGAACATGATCAGCCCGATGTCCGTCACCCCTAACGCCTCCGTGCTCCGGTCCATCCGCGGACCCTGGATGATCCATGCCAGCTGGTCTTGGCCCACCACCCAATCGTCTTTCACCCGTCCGTTCTCGAAGAACGCGGGGACGTCGCGATGCGGAAGCTCTGCCTGCTCGATGACCTCCCCTGGCTTGGGCGTGCGGATCGTGTATCCGAAGTGCAGCGTGTGCGTATCGTCGATCGGCACGCGGTGCTGGAACTCGAACCAATGCTCCTGCCCCACCCGGAGCGTGTACGGGAAGAGGATCGGATGACCGATGCGCCACCACTCCGTGTTCTCGTCCTCCCCTTCCAGCATCCGCCGCTTGATGATTCCGTACTCGAAACGGTCGAACCCTATCTTCACGTGCGCCTTGCCCCGGCTCGCCGATATCCGGTCGAACTCCTTGGCCTGCTCGTCCGCCATCACCTTCGACGCGCGCCACATTCCGTAGTACCGGTGCAGCCACTGGAAGTGGACCGGGTCCAGCGAGTTCTCGTGGCACTGCAGCCAGTTGCAGGGCAGCACCGTCGCGTAGGTGGACCGCTCCACGTTCTCCCACTGGTACAGGTCCCAGTTGGGAAGCACCGGAGCCGGGGACGGCCCCATGTACACGTGGACCACTCCGGCCTTCTCCTCGACCGGGTACGCCCTGATGTGCACCTTCTCCTTGAACTTCGAACCCTCCGGCTCCGACGGCTGGTCGACGCACGCGCCGCTCTCGTTGAATATCCATCCGTGGTACGCGCAGCGGAGCCCGTTCTCTTCAGGGATGCCGTAAGAGAGGTTCGCCTTCCGGTGCGCGCACGACGGCTCGATGCACCCGACCTTCCCGCTCGCGTCCCGGTACAGCACCAGGTCCTCGCCCAGCAAACGCACCTCTTTGGTCGGGTTATCCGCGGTCAGCTCGACGCTGGCGGCTATGGGGTGCCAGTAGCGCCGCATCAGCTCGCCCATCGGTGTGCCGGGGCCAACCTTAGTAAGACGGTCGTTCATGTCGCTGGTGAGCATCATCCCTCCGGGCCGCTGTCGGCTCTGTCTATCGAGTGATAAGTTTACTCCGCCCGGCAACCCACTCACGCATAGGAGCTCACCCATGACGGAAGAGATTGGCCTGTTCGAAGCGATGTACACCCAGCGGGCGCTGCGCTATCTCAAGCCTGACCCCGTGTCCGACGACCTTGTCCGGAAGGTCATCGACGCCGGCATCCGGGCGCCCAACGGCGGCAACTCCCAGCAATGGGGCTTTATCGTCATCAGGGACGAGGCCACCAAGCGCATCATCGCCGAGCACTACCCCGCCACCGCCCGCCCCAACCACGGTGAGGCCGCGACTCCCTCCGCGGCCCGCGCCGCCGAGTCCGCCGACTACCTCGCCCAGCACGTCATGGACGTGCCCGTGTGGGTTCTCGCCGTCACGAACCACCCGGGCACCGATGTCCACCACGGCGCTTCGATCTACCCCGCCGTCCAGAACATGCTCCTCGCGGCCCGCGCCCTCGGTTTGGGCAGCGTCCTCACCACCCGCGTCCGCCGGGGCTTCGAGCCCCAGATCCGCGAAGCCGTCGGCCTCCCCGACGGCTGGGTTACCGCCGCCATGATTCCCCTGGGCTGGCCCCGGGAAGGCCACCGCTACGGCCCCACCACTCGCCGCCCCGCCGCCGAAGTAACCCACTGGGACCACTGGGACAACCACCAGTGACCCCTCACCCCACCTCGCCCGTCTGCGGGAGAGGTCGCCGAAGGCGGGAGAGGGCGACCCCACCTCGCCCGGCTGCGGGAGCCGCCGAAGGCAGAAGAGGGCGACCCCACCTCGCCCGTCTGCGGGAGAGGTCACCGAAGGCGGGAGAGGGCGACCCCACCTCGCCCGTCTGCGGGAGAGGTCGCCGAAGGCGGGAGAGGGCGACCCCACCTCGCCCGTCTGCGGGAGCCGCCGAAGGCGGGAGAGGGCGACCCCGCCTCGCCCGGCTGCGGGAGAGGTCGCCGAAGGCGGGAGAGGGTGACCCCACCTCGCCCGTCTGCGGGAGAGGTCGCCGAAGGCGGGAGAGGGTGACCCCACCTCGCCCGTCTGCGGGAGAGGTCGCCGAAGGCGGGAGAGGGCGACCCCACCTCGCCCGGCTGCGGGAGAGGTCGCCGAAGGCGGAAGAGGGCGACCCCACCTCGCCCGTCTGCGGGAGAGGTCGCCGAAGGCGAGAGAGGGACGGGGTGAGGGTAAGACCGCGCCGGTACGTATACTAGGAGCCGATGCGCTTTCACGGAAGAATCGCGCCTATGAGGTCGCAGACCGCCTTGGGCAAGGGGAACGTCCGGCGTATCTCCGGGTTCCTTGCGCCCTACTGGCCACGCCTCGTTCTGATCCTCGCAACCGTCGCCGTCGCGGCCCTGGTTGGACTAGCGCCGGCGCTCCTCATGCGAGGAATCATCGACTCGGCGATTGAGGGCGCCGACAGGCTGCTGCTGCTATGGCTCTCCGTCGCCTTGTTCGGTGCGGCGGTCGTCCTGGGGCTGGTCGGCGTACTCCGGAGCTACCTGAACACCGTCGTCAGCCAGCGGATCATGTACGACCTCAAGCTGCGTATGTTCACGCGGCTGCAGTCGCTCTCCCTGCGGTTCTATACGGAGGCCCGGACCGGCGAGCTCATGTCGCGGCTTACGAGCGACATCGCAGGGATAGACACGGTCATCTCGGGCACCCTCGTGACGATTTCGCAGAATGCGCTGATCCTCACGACAACCCTCGTGACAATGCTCGCTCTCGATTGGCGGCTCACAATCGTGTCTCTGATGGTGTTGCCCTGGCTGATCATCCCGACCCTGACGGTGGGGAAGATTCGCCGCCGCTTGCGCGCCGAGCGGCAGCAGCGGAGCGCCTCGGTCAACTCGCTTATGGCCGAGAGCCTTGGCATCAGCGGGCTCATGCTCATCAAGACGTTCACCCGCGAGCGCGAGGTGCTGGACCGGTTCCAACGCGAGAACTGGGAGCTAATGCGCCTCCAGGTCCGCGAGGCGCTCGTGGGCCGCTGGTACTTCATGCTGCTGTTCATCGTGACGACCGGCGGGCCGGCGATCATCTATTGGTTCGGCGGCGGGCAGGTCATCTCCGGCTCGTTGAGCATCGGGACAGTCGTCGCGTTCGTCGCGCTCCTCAGCCGCCTCTACACCCCCGCGACCGACTTGATGTCGCTGCATGTGGACGTTGTCACGTCCGCCGCCTACTTCGAGCGCATCTTCGAGTACCTCGACCTCGAGCCTGACATCGCGGACGCGCCCGACGCCGTGGACATAGAGAACGCCGCGGGCGCTCTCGCTTTCCAGAACGTCGCCATGGAGTACACGCCTGGCCGGAAAGCCCTCGACGGCCTCGACCTCGCAATCAGGCCCGGCCAGATGGCTGCCCTAGTCGGTCCCAGCGGCGCCGGCAAGACGACCATCACCTACCTCATTCCACGCTTGTATGACCCGACCCAGGGACGCGTGCTGCTCGACGGCGTGGACATCACGGGGCTGACGTTAGAGTCGCTGCGGGGACAGATCGGATACGTCTCCCAGGAAACATTCCTCTTCCACGACACCGTGGGCGTCAACATGCGGATTGCGCGCCCGGACGCCACCCACGCCGAGATGGTCGAGGCCTGCCGCGCCGCGTCCGTGCTGGATGTCGTTGAGAACCTGCCGGAAGGGTTCGATACCGTCGTCGGGGAGCGGGGCTACCGCCTCTCCGGGGGCGAGAAGCAGCGGCTCGCCATCGCGCGGATGCTGCTCAAAGACCCTCGTATCCTCATACTCGACGAGGCCACGTCGTCCCTCGATTCGCACTCGGAGCGGGCCGTGCAGACGGCGCTCGCCAGGCTTACCGAGGGGCGCACGACCATCGTCATCGCGCACCGGCTGTCGACCGTGCTGGCCGCGGACGTGATCCTGTACGTCGACGAGGGAAAGGTGGTTGAGCGCGGGACCCACGCCGAGCTGATGGCCCTGGACCGGCGCTACGCCGAGCTCTGCCGGGAGCAGTTCGCCTCCATGGTGGGGGCCGACTCCCTCGCCTAGGGCCTCGAAGAGGCTCGTCGTTCCCGCGAAGGCAGGAACCTAGGTATGGACCCCGTCGTTGCCCGAAAGAACAGCCGATGCTCCCAAGTCCATGCTCTCCCAAACTGGTTCGTGGTGAGCCTGTCAAGCCATGAACCGGCCTGGTAATGTCTCATGCCACAAGGGGGGTTCCCTTTTTTATGTACTCGTCATTAGGGCGTTCTATTACCAAGACGCACGCGCATCGAGGAACCTCTCCTGCATCAGTAGTAGGAGATTCTCGATGCGCACCATCCTCGCACTCATCCTTGCTCTCACCGTCCTCGTAGCTTGCTCCGGCCCCGACCCCACATCCACGCCGCGCCGGTACGACTACTCCCAAGCCGCGACCCCCACGCCCACCATGAGCCACGCCGAACAGTCGTTCGTGGTTTACGTCGAGACCGGAGCGATGGTCATCGAAGACGGGTTCATCTCCGAAGCCGACTGCATCCTCATGGATGACATGGCTGGAGTTGTAGCTCGCCAGCATGACCGCCTCAGCACTCGCACCCTGTCTCGATTCAAGGCTCTACTGGTTACACAGGACAACGCCTGCGCCATCTACGGAGCATCCTCGGCCCCCGTCATCGTGTCCAATGCTGTCCCTACGCCAACGCCACGGGCAACGGCCACGCCGCGCCCGTTGCGGTGCGAACGCTGTGAGTTCAAGGGCGCAACGGCCACGCCGACGCTGAGGCCTACGCCGATTCCTACGGCGACTCCAACTCCTACGCTTATCCCTACGGCTACGCCAACGCCAGGACCGGCGCCCACGCCAACATGGGTTGAACAGTGCATTGCTTCCCGCACCGAGGGGCTGAATCCCAATCGGCGCGCCGATGAATACTACTTTACAAAGGCTGACTTGCTTTGCACGGGGCAGCATAAAGGGCAAGAGCGCGGTCTAGTCGACGAGGAACTCAATCGCTGGATGAACGACTTCGCCCGTGCTTCCGCTCTTGGGCTACCGCGTGGAAGTCCCAATGGGACTGTTGTACCTGCCAAGATATGGGCCGAGTGGATAGCGGACGCCCGGTGGGACTTCCGTCAACGCTGCGAACACGACGCAGATGCTGGGTACCTCGTTGGGCCCTTCGACTTCTACATCTACGCCGAGCGGGTAGCCGAGACTAGCTTGGAAGCAGCGGAGCGCTACCTGCCATGCACGCTCCATCAGAATGGGGAGATTCAGGCCGCCCGGCGCGCAGGCAATCAGGGTCTCAGGTGGGAAGCACCGGATGGCGGATGAACAGGGTAATTATTTCATAGAGCCTGGGGTTTACCTCTCGGCCCAGACCATCGCGGCCTTCACGCTGGCCATAGCCTGTGCTATTGCGGAGGTCGACCGGTTTCAGATGACAACGGACGGCCTCCTGGGCCGAATAGATTGGCATATTGCGCATGCGTCAGACCATGTGCCTGAACTTCTTTTAGATGAGGAACGAGCCGTTCGTATACACGCACATATGCTTCGGCAAGCCGTTCTCGATTTTCAGGCCAACCTTTAGCCATCGTCTCCATTCCTCCAACGCGCGATGCGGGAGCTAAGTTCAAACTGAGACACTATCACCGGCCTGGGCTACTGGGAGTGCAGAGGGCAGAGCCCCCTGCCGGGGGCGTGGGGTGTCCCCCACAAACATGACGGGCGGGAGGGCGGGAAAGAGTTACGCAAAGGCTTCTGCCCGCGGGGAGGCCGGGTGGGGCCGCCATCCGCCTGCGCGGGAAAGATGGAACGGTTAGACTCCGTGCGAGTAGAGGGCCGAAGCACAGGAGGTAGGGATGCTTTACGAGCTGAGAACGTACAACCTCACGGCAAACTCCGTCCCCGAGGTGGAGCGTCGGTTTGCGGAGAAGATCGAGGCGCGCACACAGCTTTCGCCGCTGGTGGGGTTCTGGCATACGGATATCGGTCCGCTCAACCAGATACTGCACATGTGGGCCTACGAGTCGCTGCAGCAGCGGGCCGACGTGAGGGCCAAGGCCCTCGAAGGCGGCGCATGGCCGCCCGACATCACCGAATTCATCGTGTCCATGGAGAGCGACATCCTTACCCCGTCACCCATCAACGACCCGCTCGATGGTCCGCGCGAGTGGGGCGGACTGTACGAGCTGCGCATGTACACCTACCCGTCGGGCGCGATTCGCTCGGTGATGCAGTCGTTCACCGAGCAGGCCCCGAAGCGGCTGGAGCTGTCGCCGGGGTGCTTCTTCGCGAGCGACCTCGGACAGTTGAACCGCTTCTACCAGGTCTGGCCCTACAGGGACTGGGCGCACCGCGACGAGCTCCGGCAGATCTACATCCCCCAGGGCATCTGGCCGCCGCACACCGAGGAGCGCCCCGTCCACCAGCTTGTCAGGCACATGCTCCCTGCGTCGTTCTCGCCTCTTCACTAGGGGCCGTTGACCGCCTCTGAAGCCGGTGGTACCGTCGCCGCGTTGAGAAGAGGCACAGGAGAGATTGGTGCGCCTCGTTAGCTTCGATGACTACCAGATAGGAGTCCTGACCTCGGACGACAACGTCGTCAACGTCACAGGACTCCTCCCCGAGTTGCCGGACGAGTTCCGGTCGCTCCGCATGGTCCTGCTGATCGAGCGGTGGGATGACCTGCGGGCCGAGATGGAGCGAATGGCCGCGGCCGGAGACGGCGCAGCACTCGACTCCGTGCGGCTGATTGCTCCCGTCCCTGCGCCGCGCAAGGTCTACGCCCAGCCGGTGAACTACAAGGCGCACCACGACGAGATGCAGGACAGCCCATGGTCCGGGACTGCCCCCCAGGTCGCCTCGGACCAGGGCATGTTCCTCAAAGCGTCGAGCGCCGTCTCAGGCCCGAACGACGCGATTCAGCTCCCCTACGCGGACCGCGTCATCCACCACGAGTCCGAGCTCGTCATGGTCATCGGCAAGGGCGGAAGCTCGATTCCCGTCGAGGAGGCGTTGGACCATGTCTTCGGCTACACCTGCGGCCTGGATATCACCGTCCGCGGGCCCGAGGACCGGAGCAAACGGAAGTCGTTTGACACATTCGCGCCAATCGGCTCCTGCATCGTCACCGCCGACGAGGTCGCGGACCCGCAGGACTTGGAGATCAATCTCTGGGTGAACGAGGAGCTCCGGCAGCACGCGTTCACCAAGGACATGATCATCGACTGCAAGAACCAGATAGCCAACATGTCGTGGGTGGCCCGCATGGAGCCGGGCGACCTCGTCTTCACCGGCACGCCCGAGGGCGTCGGCACCGTCGCCCCAGGCGACCTGGTCACGATCAACATCAGCGAGATAGGCGAGCTATCGGCGCGAGCCGAGGCCAGGGAGTAGGGGCTGGCATGGTCGATATTCCCGAGTACGTGGCTACTCGGCTAAGGGAAGCTCCTCCTGAAGGCTGCGACGTTATCCCGTGCTCGATTCCGCATGTCGGCGAGGGGCACGTGGAACAGGCGCGGGTAGTCACGATCGGCATCAACCGCAACGGCGCTTGGTCCCGCAAGGAGTTCTCCCCGAACGACCGATGCGAACTGGACGACGCCGGCATTCGGCAGGTGTACGAACGCGCACGGAATCACTTTGACGACCATCAAGGTAGTCCCTATCTGCGCCGCCTCCAGCCCATCATCAATAGCTGCGGCGCAGCCTACGGCGGCCCGGTATATGCCCCGCAGAAAGGGCAGGATCTAGCCGCAGCTTTCGAAGTCGCACAGTGGGCCACCGACCCACTATGGCGTTACCTGAAGGACGACCAACAAGAGGAACTCCTGGACGACAGTGCGCAATGCCTCAGGGCTTTTTTTGAGCACCATGACAACATCAAGCTAGTGCTCGGAAACGGCCGGACTGTTGCTCGGCAGATGAAGTGCGTGTTCGATATGCGCTTGAAGCGACCGTCGGCATCACTCGACTGGACAACGCTGTACTACGGTGAGTTTCTTGGCAAGCAATTCATTGGTTGGAGCACATTCCCGCAGAGAATCTCCAATGGCAGGCTAACGGCGTTGGCCGACCACGTCGGCGAGTTGTACCGTAACGGTTTCAGTTAGCAAGGAGGAACATCATGGCCTGGACGATGCCCGAGAGCGAACGAGCCTTCCACCAAGAGCTCGACGACGAGAACATCAACCCCCTGTGGGTGATGCACGCCAACCCGCCGGAGCGGCCCAAGCTCGCCCCCCACGTCTGGCGATGGGAGAAGATGCGCAGGCTGGCGATGCACGCCGGCGACCTGCCTAGCTTGAGGGGCCAGGGCTTCCGCCGCGCGCTCACCATGCGCAATCCCGGCCTCAAGAACCCCCTGGCTGGCGCGACAAAGACGATGTCCGCGGCGGTCCAGATCGTCTGGCCGGGCGAAATCGCGGAAGCGCACCGCCACACGGCCACGGCCATCCGGTTCGTTATCGAAGGCGAGGGCGCTTTCACGGTGCAGGACGGCGAGCGCTTCAGGATGCAGGAAGGAGACCTCGTCCTTTCCCCCAGCTGGGCATGGCACGACCACAACAACCCGACCGACAAGCCCGTCATCTGGCTGGACTGCCTCGACGCCCCGATGGTCGGCTACTTCGACGCCATGTTCCAGGAGCCTTTCCCCGAGGACGTGCAGCCGGTCACCAAGCCCGTCGGCTACACCAACGCCTCAATCGGCAACGGACTCATGCGTCCCAAGCTCGATGACGTGCCACGGCGGAGCCCTCCCCCTCACCTACCGATGGGACGAGGCCTACGGCGCCCTACTCGGCTACGGCGAGGATGACCCCTACGACGGCGTCATCATGGAGTACGCGAACCCTGTCACGGGCGGCCACAGCATGCCGACGCTGGCGCTCAAGCTCCAGCGGCTCGCGCCGGGGTCCCGCACCGCCGCCCACCGGCACACGTCGAGCGTCGTCTACCACGCCGCCAAGGGCGATGGCTACTCGGTCATCGACGGCAACCGCCTCGAATGGTCGAAGGGCGACACGTTCGTCCTGCCATCGTGGCTGCCCCACGAGCACGGGAACGACTCCCCCTCCCACGACGCCGTCCTCTTCACCATGAGCGACCTGCCCATCATCGAAGCCATGGGCCTCTACCGCGAGGAGGAGGTCGCCTCGCAGGAAGTGACCGGCGCCATCGCATAAGTAGAGAGTACGGAGGGGGCGCGCCAAGCGCCCCTTTCGCATGTCTGAGAGCAAGGGAGAACGAGATGACCACAGGCCAAGTCAAGCCGCTGAAGATGGGCGTCATCGGGGTCGGCGTCGGCGCGACGCAGATCATGCCGAACATGGAAAGCCTGGACGAGATCGACCTCATGGCCGCGGCGGACACGAACCCCCGCGTCCGTGAGGCGTTCCAGGCCCGCTTTCCCGAAGCCCGCGTCTACGACAGCGCAGAGGGCCTCTGCGCCGACCCGGACGTCGAGGCGGTCTGGGTCGCGACTCCGAACAACTGGCACAGCCCTCACACCGTCCTTGCGGCGAACGCGGGAAAGCACGTCGTCTCCGAGAAGCCGATGGCCCTCAGCATGACCGAAGCCGAGGCGATGGTCGACGCGGCGGCCAGGAACAACGTCAAGCTCCTCTGCGGACACACCCTCGGGTTCAGCCCACCCGTGATGGAGATGCGCCGCATCATCCAGTCCGGCGAGCTCGGCTCGCTCATGGCGCTCAACAACTGGGCCTTCACCGACTGGATGCTCCAGGCCCGACAGCCCGAAGAGCTCGACGAGAGCGTGGGCGGCGGCGTGCTGTACCGACAGGGGCCCCATCAGCTGGACAGCCTGCGCCTTCTCGGCGGCGGCATGGTCAAGACCATTCGCGGCACGACGGGTAAGTGGTGGCCTGAGCGCCACGCAGTCGGCTACTACTCCGCGTTCATGGAGTTCGAAAACGGCGTCACCGCGAACGTGACGAACAACGGCTACGGCTACTCGATGACTGCCGACCTCACGCCGTGGAGCGACGAGCAAGGACGAGGCCTCATCGAGGGCTACACCCACGACGACCGCGTCCGCATACGCGCCGAGCTCAAGGCCGGGACGCGGGACGAGTTCGAGGCCAAGGACTCGCTGCGGATCGGCTCGGACCACGAACGGCGGTTCTGGCGCGAAGCGCCCACGGAAACGCCCCCGTGGCGCCCCGCGAACCTCGGCATACTCGTGGCGACCTGCGAGCGGGGCGACCTGCGCCAGTCACGCTACGGGCTGTACGTCTACAAGGACGGCGGCATCGAGGACCGGGCGCTGAGCATCTCCCGCTACCAGGCGGGTCGCGAGGACCTCATGGAGCTGTACAACGCCATCCGCAACGACGCTCCGGTCTACCACGACGGCCGTTGGGGCATGGCCACCCTGGAGCTCATCACCGGAATCATGGAGTCCTCCTGCACGGGCAAGGACATCCGGCTCACCCATCAAGTTCCGATGGCCCCCGACTACGGCGCCTAACCCCTTTCGCCGTTCCCTGCCCCCACCCGTCATTCCCGCCCCTCTCCCGTCATTCCCGCGAAAGCGGGAATCCAGGAACCCCTCCCGTCTCTGGTCCCCTCTCACGTCTGCGGAGAAGGCCCCAAATCCCTCTCCCGTCTGCGGAGAAGGCCCCAAATCCCTCTCCCGTCTGCGGAGAAGGCCCCAAATCCCTCCCCCGTCTGCGGGGGAGGCTAGGAGGGGGTGCCCTCCATCTTGCCACGTAAGAGTATGATGGGCCGGGGAAACTGAGACAGCCTCGAATCGGAGGTGCGCAGATGCTGACTGCAGCCCAGAACCAACGCCTCACCCAGGTGGGCCCAGGCACTCCCATGGGCGAGCTGATCCGCCGCTACTGGCACCCCATCGCCCCGAGCGCCGAGCTCAACGCCGACAACCCCACCAAGGAGATGCGCCTCCTCGGCGAGGACCTCGTCCTCTACCGCGACGCCAAGGGAACGCTCGGACTCGTAGAGCCGTCTTGCGCCCACCGTAAGGCGAACCTCTCCTACGGGATACCGGAAGAGAATGGCATCCGCTGCGCCTACCACGGTTGGATATACGACGAGACCGGTCAGTGCATCGACCAGCCGTCGGAGCCGGAGGGCTCCAAGTTCAAGGACAAAGTCCGCATCAAGGCCTACCCCGTCCAGGAGAAGGCCGGCATCGTCTTCGCCTACATGGGCCCCCAGCCCGCCCCGATGCTCCCCCGGTGGGACCTCCTCGAGTGGGACAACGTCGAGCGCTGGATCGTCGCCATGGAGTTGCCCTGCAACTGGCTCCAGTGCATGGACAACTCCCTCGACCCCGTCCACTTCGAATGGCTCCACAACTACTGGGGCTCCTACGTCCTCGGCATGGAGAAGCCCCCCGAGGAGCGCGAGTCGTGGAAGAAGCAGATGCAGGGCGACGGCGCCCGCGGACGGCACGAGGTGCGGGTGGGGTTCGACCGCTTCGAGTACGGCGTCATCAAGCGCCGTCTCATGCAGGGCGACACCGAGGAGAACGAGTGGTGGCGCATCGGCCATCCCGTGCTCTTCCCCAACATCCTGCGCGTCGGCCAGCAGCGCAACCATGGCTTCCAGATGCGCGTGCCGATGGACGATACCCACACCTACCACATCGTCCTGCGCGTCCGCGTCCCCGAACCCGGCACGGTCATCGAGCAGACCGAGATTCCCTACACCTACGAGCGAGTCTTCAAAGACAACGGTCGCATCCGCGCCGATTGGGTGCTCGGTCAGGACCAGGCCGCCTGGATCATGCAAGGCCCCATCTCCGACCGCACGACCGAGAAGCTGGGCGTCACCGATGTCGGCATCATCCTCTACCGCAAGATTCTCGAAGAGCAGATGCAGATCGTCGAGGACGGCGGCGAGCCGATAAACGTCCACCGCGAGGACAAAGGCGTCATCGTCCTCCCCCAGGAGCACTCCTACTACCCCGGCTACGAGGTGACCGGCGGCCCCTTCCGCGAGAAGCCGAACCTCAGACCGCTCGTGGAGGCCCAGCTCGCTCCGGAGTTGGACGCCAACTTCGCATAGCCGGACAAGTCCTCCCGCCATTCCCGCCTCTCTCTCCGTCATTCCCGCGAAAGCGGGAAGCTGAATTCACATTTGAAGTGCAACACTTGGCTCGCGAAGACCTCGGCCGGAGTCCGGTAGCCGAGGCACTTGCGCGGCGTATTGTTGTACGCCCGCACCACCGACGTAAAACGCTCCTCCGGCAACCCCGCCAGGACCGTCTTCCGAGGGAGGAACCGGCGCAGCCGACCTATCCCGTTCTCCACCCCGCCCTTCTGCCACGGCGCGTGGGTGTCGCAGAAGAAGGTCTCGATGCCCAGGGCGTGGAGCTCGTGGTGGCGGGCGAACTCCGTCCCGTTGTCGAAGGTCACCGTCTGCCGGAACTCTGGCGGCAGCGGCCCCAGGAGACGCGCCAAGGCCTCGGCGATCGGCCCCGCCGCCTTCGAAGGAGCCCGCGTCGCGAGCAACAGCCGCGAGCAGCGCTCGTGCAGCGCCAGCACCACCGGCCCCGACCTCCCGAACAACATCAGGTCCGCCTCCCAGTGCCCGAACGTCTGCCGGTCAGCCGCCGACCCCGGACGCTCCGACAGCGGCCGCCGATGGGCGATGAAGGAGACCGAGCTCCCCCCCTTACGCCCCCGCCTCCCCCGTTTCCACTTCCCCCGCGGCAGGTAGTTGCGCCAATCGTAGTCTTTCCCTCGCGCCACCTGGCCATAGATGAACCGGTAGATGCTCTCGTGGGAGATGACACACCGGCCTGACCCTTCAGCCAGCCGGCCCGCGATCTGCTCCGGCGACCACCCCCGTTCCAGTCCCCCCAGGACCGAGGCGCGCAGCCCGTCCTCGCGTTCCAGCCGTCCGCCCGACCAGCGGCGGGCGCGGGACTGCTCATGCGCGTACACCGGCCGGTAGACGCCCCGTCGCGGACCATTGCGCCTCAGCTCCCGAGCAACCGTCGATGGCGCGCGATCCAGACTTGCAGCGACTTGCCGGACCGGGGCGCCCTCGGCACATAGGCGGGCAATCTCACATCGTTCCTCAATGGAGAGCTGTCTGTATCCCATGGCAACACCCTAATCTGGTGTTGCACTTCGTTTGTGAACTCAGGGAACCCAAACCCCCTCCACCATCCTGGGGGAGGGCTGGGGAGGGGGCCCGTCTGCGGGGGAGAGTTAGAGAGAGGGGCGGCGTCCCCACTCCCTCCCTACGTCGGCTGTGGCGCCGAAGCACACCCGTCACCCCCGCCTTCTCTCCGTCACCCCCGCCTTCTCTCCGTCACCCCCGCCTTCTCTCCGTCACCCCCGCCTCTCTCCCGTCATTCCCGCCTCTCTCCCGTCATTCCCGCCCCTCTCCCCGTCATTCCCGCGCAAGCGGGAATCCAGGAACCCAAACCCCCTCCACCATCCTGGGGGAGGGCTGGGGAGGGGGCCCGCCTGCGGGGAGGACTCCTGAATCCTCTCTCCCGTCTGCGGGGGAGAGTTAGAGAGGGGGGCGGCGTCCCCACTCCCTCCCTACGTCGGCTGTGGAGCCGAAGCACACCCGCCCCTCCCGCCCCTCTCCCCGTCATTCCCGCCCCTCTCCGTCACCCCCGCCCCTCCCCCGTCATTCCCGCCTCTCTCCCGTCATTCCCGCGAAAGCGGGAATCCAGGAACCCAAACCCCCTCCACCATCCTGGGGGAGGGCTGGGGAGGGAGCCCGCCTGCGGGGAGGACTCCTGAATCCTCTCTCCCGTCTGCGGGGGAGAGTTAGAGAGGGGGGCGTGGGGTGTCCCCCACAATGTGAAGGGCGGGTGGGTGGGAAGAGTCACGCTTGCCGGAGATGGGGTTACGCAAAGGTCTCGGTCCGCGGCAGGAGGGTAGAGAGGACCGGCCGACGCATTCTCCTTGCGCCTAGGCCGTGGGTAGCGGAAGATGCGGCGGCGGATGGAGGCGCGGACTATGCGTTGGCCCGAATCAGCGGACGAGATCGTCGTTCACGATGGCCACCTCACCATCCGACTCCTCAAGCTCGAGGACGGCTGGCGCGCGAACGTTGAATCTTCCATCGAGGGCAAGATATTCGAAGGCCCGGTGTCGGAGATGTCCGACCTCCTCGCGGGCCATTCCACCGTCAGCGGCATGACCGAACCGGACAACGAGGGGAGAGGATAGCGTGGCGGGAAGGCTCGAAGGCAAAGTGGCGATCGTGACCGGGGCCGGATCGAGCGGCCCCGGTGTCGGGAATGGAAAGGCGGCGTCCATCCTGTTCGCCCGCGAGGGCGCAAGCGTCCTGCTCGTGGACATGGAGCTGGAGCGCGCGCAAGAGACGCTCGCCCTTATTGAGACTGAGGGCGGGACGGCGTCCGCCGCCGTCGCCGATGTTACGAACGCGGCCGACTGCGAGGCGATGGTGAACGCCGCCGTCCAACGGTATGGCCGCGTCGACATCCTCCACAACAACGTGGGCATCTCGACCCGCGCTGACGTGATTGAGGTCACGGAAGCGCAGTGGGACCACATCATGGCGGTCAACGTCAAGAGCATCGTCCTCGCGTCCAAGTACGCCATACCCGAAATGGTCAAGGTCGGCGGCGGCTCGATAATCACTATCTCTTCGATAGCGGGCCTGCGCGCCAACAGCAGCACGCCCTACACCACGTCCAAGGCGGCGGTCGTCGGCCTCACCCAGTCGATGGCCGGCGACCACGGGCCGGACGGCATCCGGGTCAACTGCATCGCGCCCGGCTTGGTCTACACCCCGATGGTCGCCCCGCGCATGGACGACGACCTGCGCCAGGTGCGTAAGAACGCGGCCCCTCTCCAGACCGAAGGCACTGCATGGGACGTGGCGTGGGCGGCGGTCTTCCTGGCGAGCGATGAGGCCCGCTGGATCACCGGAGTCGTCCTGCCCGTGGACGCCGGCCTCCTCGTCACCACCCCCGTCACCTACAACCGCCTAGGCCAGCAGCAGCACGGCGGCCTAGGCGGCACCTAGCCCTGCGTGAGACGCGATGATGATTGAGAGACGATGCCCAGGCTGCGGGACAACCGCCGCCAGCCCAGTGCAGCAGGCTCCGACGAGTTGCTCAACGCGTGCCGGGTACTCGCCGGGTGAGCATCGGTCTGATCATGACCCTGTGGTCGCCGCAATCCGCTGGGGCTAGTCCGCGTCCCACGTGAACTCCAGCACGTCGTAATCGCTCTCCTGCCTTACGCCGTTTGGCGTAGGAGCTGGCGGCGGCTCGCCGAGCCCCAAGCGCTCGAACGCGGCGGTGGGGTTACGGTAGAACATGAGGAACGCGCGTCCGCCCGGAGCGAGCAGATGGCGCGCCTTCGCCACAATGTCCGCCCCGGTGACGTGCGACCCTGAGCCTGCCATCGCAACGATGGTGTCGAACTGAAGCGGCGTCTCGTAGTCCTCGAACGTCGTGCGGAGCAGCGTCGCATCGGCTTTGTAGTCCGGGTGTTTGAGCGCGAACCTGGCGAGCATTGCGCCGCTGGGGTCTATCCCGACGTAGTGCTCGCGGTCAATCTGCTTATAGCAGAAGTCCACCAGCAACCCCGTACCGCAGCCGATGTCCAGCACTCGGCCCGACGCTCCGGCGAGCGCGTATAGCCCGTTGCGGTCGGCCTGCACTTTCCACCACGGGTCGTCCGATGCGTCGTAGCGGTGAGCCCTGGCGTCGAAGGGAGAGTCGTAGGCGCCGTGCGTGGAGTACTGGCGGTTAATGACGATGGTCTCATCCTCGCGCGGGCCCATCGTCCAGTACGAGAAGCCATTGATGTCCAGGTAGTGCTGCTGCCGGCCTGCGAACGGGCGCACAACCTCGTGCTTCCGCATCTCCCAGATGGTCCAGGTGAACTGTGCAGGGTCGTCCCACTTCTCTTGGAGGGTGTAGTAGTGGGGGAGATTTTGGTAAGTGACCGCGTACTGGTAGGGCGCTCCCTACAGGTTCGCGACGAGCCAGTCAGGCAGGACACGGAAGGGAACAGGCATTTAGAGAGTGTCCGAGGTTGCGCCAAGCAAGCGTACGATGCGTTCTCTAAGCCGCTCGCGGCGGGATTTGTAGAACGCTTTGAAGCCATCCAGTTCGGCAGGGACATCGCCAAGCAGATGCATTTCGATATACGCTTTTCGAGCTGTCGGATCGGGGTATTCCTGGTTGAGCCAATTAGTAGGAAGAGTAGCCTGCTTCTCCATATTCTTCGCGCCTTCCAACAACTGCAGATTCGCAAGGCCATTCATCATCTCGAAATATATGCCATGCTCTTCGGCAGGCACGCCGACGCTTATCAATGCCGCCCGGGCGAATTTTGCGCGTGGGAAGATATGGTCGATATGGAACTGATGTTCAAAATCTACGAATGGGAACAGTAGCGACAAGAGCATGAATATTCTGCGGTTGCCGAAGCCCATATCTACCATGTCCTCGATTTCTTCTTCGGTGAACAGCAGAGGCTTCCCTCGCCCTGCCATAGCACTTTCGACACGGGTGATAGGAAATGAAGCATCATCGTCTTGGATGACGTCACGCAATGCAGTGAGGAGTGAATCAAGGCCGCTTCCCCAAATGCCTTGCTTTATCAGACTGCGGATCAGCCAAGTGCGGATGATGCTCCTGTCTTGGATATAATCAGAATGCGTCAGGAAATTGTCACTACGATCGGCTTTATGGAGGTAGTATGCTATAGGGAGGAGCGCGTTCGTCGAACTGAGATTATCTCTGTTGAACCCAAACCGATCAACAAGCTGAACAGTCAACGAGAGCGTCCGCTTCACGTCAGGCCAGTTCTGCTCCAATTTGTCCATGTTGGGCTTATTGAAGTTCGCAACTCTGAAGCCAACATTGATACTGCAATGCATGAGTCCAGCTTTCAGGACGAAATCTTTGGAAAAATTAAAACCTTTCCCGATATCATTCAAATCGTCAACAAACTCTAGAATCTCCTTCCGGGCATCTAGGGTATCCCATTGCGCAATTGCAATGGAGAGCAGTAGGTCCGAGTACGACAAGACCGTGCCGCCACTGTTCATACGGATGAAAATCTGCAGTACGTTTTCTATGTCCTGGCTTTGCTCTCCGTAGTAGTTTATTATCGGGACAGTATGCACTATTTTATGAAGATGATTCAGAAGGCTGAAGGAACGCTTGAGGGCTTCGCCTGATAGTTCCTTTTCTCGCATGAGCCAATCGAGCATTCCGGGGCCTTCGTCCATCCCCATTATGTCCGAGACCTTGAACCAGCACTCATTTTCAGATGAAGAACGTCGCCCATACGTCTCGGTCAGAAATTCAAATCGGTATTTCAGACCTTCTTCTTCGTTCGGTTTGGCAAGAAGATCAATATAGAGATAACGAGTAGGGAATGCATCGGGATTATTCCACCACAGGCGAGGAAGCTTCCATGCCATTGACCCCTGTAGCCCTATGTTCAAAGCCGTGAGACGCTGTTGTCCGTCGAGAACTGCGGTGAGCGCGGTGTTGTGAAGCACAGGGTGGGGTGGGCAGTGGGGATTGTCCCGCTCGTGGTAATCCCGAACAAAGTCATACCACTTGAACTTGTTGCTGTTCTCAGGTACCACATCCCAGTAGAGGAAAGTCCCAAATGGGTATCCCTGCATGAGGCTGTCGAAAAACTGGCATATCTGCTCTGGGCTCCAGACGAACTCTCGTTGGATGGCAGGGAGGACTAAGTTACGTTTCTGGATGGCGTCCAGAGTAGTTCGAATGGTGCCGTCGCCGTAGTGCTTGTACATCGCTACCTTTCGCCTAAGCCTAATCCCGTGGCGTTTCCCTAACCCTAGCTTCGCCCCATGGGGAACGCCAATCCCCAACGCCCCGCCGCCCCCCGAGCCGTGATAGGCTCCCCCCGACCACAAACCCAACCCGTGCGGAGCACCCTATGAAGGCAGCCGTCCTACACGAAACCAACGCCCCCCTCGCCATCGAGGACGTGGAGCTCGACCCTCCCAAGACGCGCGAGGTGCGGGTGCGCATCGCCGCCGCTGGAGTCTGCCGCAGCGACCTCCACTTTATGAAGGGCGAGGCCGTCATCCCGACACCGGCGGTGCTGGGCCACGAAGGCTCAGCCATCGTCGAGGAGGTCGGAGAAGGCGTTACACGGGTTGCGCCGGGAGACCACGTCATCCTGACCTTCGCGCCCCCGTGCGGCCACTGCCGGTCCTGCCTCAACGGGCGCCCGAATACCTGCGACACTCACATGGCCACCGGCCCCAACATGTTCGACGGCACGCGGCGCCTGCACCTGAACGGCCAACGCCTCGCTCACATGGGGAAGGTCGCCTGCTTTGCGGAGGAGGCGGTCGTCCCGGAGACGGGGTGCGTGAAGATCGACCCCTCCTTCCCCCTCCCCCAGGCCGCCCTCATCGGCTGCAGCGTGACGACGGGCATCGGCGCGGTGCTCTTCAACGCGAAGGTCGAGCCCGGCAGCTCCGTCGCGGTCGTGGGATGCGGCGGCGTCGGCCTCAACGTTGTGCAAGGCGCGCGGCTCGCTGGCGCGAACAAGATCATCGCTATCGACGTGAACGACGCCGCCCTAGAGTTCGCGACCAAGTTCGGCGCGACCGAAACCGTCAACGCGAAGGAGACGGATCCGGTGAAGGCGGTCCGCAATTTGACGGACGGCGGGGTGGACTACGCATTCGAGGTGTTCGGCTCGTCGGAAACCGTGACGCTCGCGTTCGACTCGGTGAGGAAGGGCGGCACGGCGGTCGTCGTAGGCCTTGCGCCGGTCGGCGAGATAGCGGGAATCGACCCGGTCGCGCTCGTCCGGCTGGAGAAGACGCTGAAGGGTTCGTACTATGGGACCGCGCGGCCCACGCTGGACTTCCACCGAATGGTAGACCTCTACGGCAGCGGCCAGATCGATGTCGACGGGCTCATCACGCGCACGTACAAGCTCGACCAGATAAACGAGGCGTACGAGGAGCTCGACCGCGGCGTAGTGGGCCGCGGCGTGATTACGTTCCAGTAGAAATGATTAGGCCAGTAGGGATGAGTAGGTTTTGAGATGACTGAGGTCACGCTAACCATTAACGGCAGGCGGCGCATCGCGGAGGTTGAGGACCGCGAGTTGCTCGTCGACCTCATCCGCGAGCGGCTGCGGCTGACCGGCACGCACATCGGCTGCGACACGAGCCAGTGCGGAGCGTGCACGGTGCTGCTGAACGGCGCGGCCGTGAAGTCGTGCGCAATGTTCGCGGCCCAGGCCGAGGGGACGAAAGTCACTACCATCGAAGGGCTGGCGAAAGGCGACCGGCTGCACCCGATTCAGCAGGCGTTCCACGAGCAGCACGGGCTCCAGTGCGGCTTCTGCACGCCGGGAATGGTGATGACGCTGCACGATTTCCTGCGGCGCAACCCCGACCCCACCGACGCCGAGGTGCGTACAGCGTTGAACGGAAACATGTGCCGGTGTACGGGATACCAGAACATCGTCGCCTCGGCCCTCGCGGCGGCCGAGACGATGCGGGGTCAGTCGTGATTCCCGCCGCATTCACCTACCACGCGCCCGCTTCGCTACGCCAGGCGGTGCGGCTCATGCGCAAACACGAGGGCGATGCGCGGGTAATCTCCGGCGGAATGAGTCTCGTGCCGGCGATGAAGCTGCGGCTCGTTCAGCCGGAACACGTCGTAGACATCGGACGGCTGGGCGAGCTCTCATACATCCGCCGGACCGCCGATGGCGTCGCCATCGGCGCGGGAACGGCGTACCGCGAAATCGAGAGGTCGCGCCTCCTGGCTGGCGCCGCCCCGCTGCTGGTCGAGACGGCGGGAGTGGTCGGCGACATCCAGGTCCGGAACCGGGGGACAATCGGCGGCTCGGCGGCCCACGCCGACCCTGCGGCCGACATCCCGGCGGCGCTCCTCGCGCTCGACGCCAAGATGCGAATCGTCGGCGGGTCTAGGCCAAGGACGATTTCGGCGGAACGCTTCTTTGTTGACGCCTACGAGACGGCGCTCGGACCGACGGAGATACTGACGGAGGTCCGCTTCGCCAAGGCTCCGCCGCGTACAGGGTCGGCCTACGTGAAGTTCGCCAATAAGGCGTCTCGGTTCGCCATCGTCGGAGTCGCGGCGTGCGTGACCGTCAACCGGCGGGGCGTCTGCGAACGGGCTAGGATTGCCGTGACCGGAGCGGGCCCAGCGCCGGTGCGGGCAAAGAGGAGCGAGCGGGCGCTGGTCGGCAGGCCAATCGACGCGGAGGCCATCGGAAAGGCGTCGCGCCGGGCGAGCGACGGCATGGAGTTCCTGGGGGACATCCACGGCTCCGAGGAGTACAGAGAGCATCTGACCAGAGTGATTGCGAAGCGAGCGCTCGAAGCCGCGGCGACGCGCTCCGGCGCCCGCCCGTAGAGCCCGCCCGCAGAGGAAGGATGATGGCCGTCAGCGAAGAGCGCGTCCTCGATATACTCAGCAAGGCCAGGGCGAAGTCGGCCGAGCTGGGGCTCGAGACGACAACGGCGGTCGTGGACGAGAACGGACTGCTCCAAGGCCTCCTGCGGATGGACGGCGCCCGCTTCACGACCGTCGAGATTGCCCAAGGAAAGGCGAAAGCCTGCGCGGGCGCGCGCCGTCCCACGGTCGAGGTCGCGGAGCGGGCTTCGCGTCCCGTATTCATGTATCAGGCCATCCACCTAGGTTTCATCTTCGCCCAGGGCGGCGTGCCCATCATGGATGGCGACGCCTTCGTGGGCGCGGTCGGGGTGTCGGGCGCGACAGACCCAAACGACGATGAAGCAATCGCCTACGCAGGGCTTGCCGAGTAGGCAACCCTAGAAGCGGCCCGTCGCCGTGGCTGGCTCGTCACAACCTCTCTGTATCACGGGGCTGAAGGCCCCATGAAAACCTGGCGGAAACCCTCGCCTCGCAGCGCCATTCCGGCCCGCCGAGGCCGCGCCGGCAGGCTGCGCAGGCGCCCCCGGAGGGAGGGCCGGGGAATGAATTCGCGCCCAGACGCGGGCTGGGGGTAACGAGAATTGGCCGAAATACACCCGCAAAAGTGTTGTAGTCCCGATTCACGTTCGGAAAGGATGGAGGTAGCAAGGGCTGCGAGGGGCCCCGAAGGAGGAATGCATGCAGGCATACTGCGTCAAGTGTCGTGAGAAGCGCGAGATGAACAACCCCGGCGACCAGACAACGAAGAACGGCAAGCCCATCATCAAGGGCACGTGCTCCGTCTGCGGCACCGGGATGAACATCATCGGCAAGACCGTCGCTCAGATGGGCTAGCATTTGCGAACACTTCGCTCAGGGAGGCCCGGCGTTGGCCGGGCCTCCTTGCGCTAGTGCATCACGTCCCCGCCCGAGACCGACACCGCAAGACCCGTCATATAGTCCGACTCCGATGACGCGAAGAAGGCCGCCATCCGCGCGATGTCCCGTGTCTCTGTGATGCGCCCCATGGGGTTCGCCGCCGATCGCTCGCGAACCATGTCTCGCAGCTGCTGGTCTGCGCTCTTCCCGCTTGGCCGCACCGCATTTGCTATGTGGATGACGCGCTCCGTCTCCGCCAACCCGGGGCAGATTGCATTGACGTTCACCCCATGTGGACCAAGCTCATGGGCGACCGACTGCGTGAACCCCACCAAGGCGAACTTCGAAGCCGTATAGGCTGCGTACCGGGGCATCCCGCGCTTCCCCGCAGTGGACGCGATGATGATGATTTTGCCTCCGCCGCCGCGCTCCACCATATGCCGCGCGACCGCCCGCGTGCATAGGAACGTTCCTCTCACATTCACACGCTGCACCTCGTCGAATGCTTCCTCGGTAAGCTCGATGAGCGGCACCCGGTCCCGGCCAGGGCGGGAGCCGGCGTTGTTGACCAATATGTCGATCCGCCCGAAGCGCTCGATAGCATCAGCCACCATACGGTCCACCTGAGCGCTGTTGGAGACATCACCGACGACGGCCAGAGAGCCGCGGCCCTTCTCCGCTATCTCGGACGCCACCGCCTCCAGCCCATGCCATCCGCCTGCGTCTCCGTACGGGTTCAGCGCCACGTCGTTCACGACGACGTCCGCTCCCTCGTCCGCCAGGCGATTCGCGATAGCGCGGCCGAACCCGCGCTCGCCGCCGGCGCCGGTCACCATCGCAACCTTCCCAGTCAGGTCGTACATCGTGGTTCTCCCCTACCCCAGCTCTCCCCCGCAGTCGGGAAAGGGCGCCTAGAGGTTGTATAGCCGCTTGGCGTTCTGACCGGCGACCTTTGCCCGCTGGCTCTCCGTGAGGTCCTCCCGAGCAAGCAGGTGCTGGATGTTCGCCGGGAACTCGGCGTCCCAATGTGGAAAGTCGGACGCATAGATGACCACGTCTTCGCCGATGATCCGAAGCGTCTCAGGCAACAGACGCTCCTCTGCCTCACAGGACACGAATATGTTTCCGGACGTCATGTACTCGCTCGGGTACTTCGTCAGCACCGGAGCGTCCTCCCGGCCTCTGAGGTGGTAACGCTCGTCCATCCGGTCCAGCATGTACGGGACCCAGCCGCACCCAGCTTCCAAGAACGCCAGCTTGAGCTCCGGGAACTTCTCGGGCACGCCCGATAGGACGATGCTCACGAACTGCTTCATCTGCACGAACGCGTGTCCGAGCGAATGGACCTGCGTCAGGTTGTCGAACAGAAACTCGTCGTAGCTCCCCGTGAGCCGGCCGCCCGCGTGTACGGCCAGCGGCACGCCCAAGCGTTGCGCCTCCTCGTAGACCACGTCGAACTCCGGCCTGCCGAACAGGTACGGCCCTTCGGGCAGCATCCCCCCGACCATGCCCAGCTCGGCCACGGCCCGCCGAAGCTCCGCCGCCGCCAGCGCGGGGTCTTGGACCGGCAGCATCGCGACTCCTTTGAAACGGGGGTCCGCCTCCAAGTAGGTATGGAACAGCCAATCGTTGTAGGCGACCGCCCGCGCATCGGCGAAGCCGGGCTCGCGCAGCCATCCCGCGCCGAGGCTACCCGTGGGGTAGAGCGCCGCGAAATCGAGCCTCCCGCGCTCCAGCGCGTCCAGCCAGACGGACGTATCGACAACACGCTCGCCAAGCCTGTTCCCTAGAGTGTTGTCGAACCCGTCTCTGGGCGAACCCCCGCTCAGCCGGGGCCGTTCGTTGTACGGCGCCCGCAAGTAGCGCCGGATGTCCTCGTCCGTGTCGCGAACGTGGCCATCCGCATCGATGCACGCCGTCGCCGTAGTCGTCATGCGGACCTCCTTGGCCCCTCGTTGACCCTCCCCCGCCTGCCGGGAGAGGGGATTGGCAGGATAGGCGCGGACCTTGCGCCGGGCAACCATCTCATTCGGGCCCCCCTCTCTAACTCTCCCTCGCTGACGGGGCGTGGCCTGTCGGCCACTCTCGATTCCCGCGTTCGCGGGAATGACGGGTTTGGTCATGCCTCAGAACCAGATGTTCATGTTGGGGGGCTCCATGAAGGCGAGGGCGAGGGCGTCGGCCTTGTCGGGGGAGGGGACTCCGTGCCGGCGCAGCTTGGCCTTGCTCTCCAGGCGGATGCGCCCCGCGGTGGAGACGTCGTACCGCTGCGCCAGGAGCTGCCCCGCCAGCTCGTCGTCGGGCGGGAGGGACATCTGGCCCTCGCGGAGGCGGCGCGCCACCTCCCAGAACACCTCGGCGCGGAGGTCGGCGAACTGGGCGGGGCGATAGGCCTTGCCGCCCGCCTCGACGCCGATCACCGGGACCCGCAGCTGCGTTAGCCGGTCCACCACGCCACCGCCGACGCCCGTTTCGTCGACGAAGACGGCGGGGACGCCCAGGGTCTCGGCAAGCTCGCGGACCTCGTCGGCGAGGCGCATGGTGTCCTTGCGCTCGAAGATGATGAGGCGCTCGACGCGGTCGCCGCGCCGGAGGCAGATGACGGACTTGTCGTTGCCGAAGCGCGCCACGTCCACGCCCATGCGCCAGGGCTGGTCGAGGTGGGGGCCGTCGCTGGGCGGGATGAGGTCCCCCCTCCCGGCCTCCCCCGCAGACGGGAGAGGGGTTTTAAGGTCTCCCGCTGGGAGAGGGGTTTCAAGGTCTCCCGCAGACGGGGTGTGGCCTGCCGGCCACTCTGGGTTCCCGCTTGCGCGGGAATGACGGGTGGGGTCGCGGTCTACGGCGGGCGTTTCTCCCTCACCCCGGCCCTCTCCCGCTGGGAGAGGGAGAAAGGCCCTGCCCACCGCAGACGGGAGGGGGGAGGCGGACTCGCTCCGCCAGCGTTCGATGGCCGCGTCCACGTGGACGCGGGAGGTGAGGGAGTCTTCGAGGGCCTCGGGGAACCGGCCGAGGACGGAGGCGATGTACAGCGGCGAGTCCTCTCCCCACTCGCGGCGGCGCTCCTCCACGTCCTCGGGCGTCACGAGGCCGGGCAGCGCGTCGAGACGGCCCTCGCGGACGTTGGGGGAGTCGTAGGCGGAGATGGAGACGCGCTCGTACAGGGGACTCTTGCCGTGGTGGGAGTCGTAGAACTCCCCCGTGAGCGAGAGGGGGTTGCCCAACAGGAGCATCTTCTTGGGGTTGAGGCGCTTGAGGGCCTCGAAGTAGGGCTGCTTGACGCCTTGGGCCTCGGTGACGATGACAAGCAGCTCCGGGGAGTGGAAGCCCTGGAGGTTGTGCTGGTTGTTGGAGGTGAGGCAGAGGCCGACGCGGTCGGGGCCCGCGCGGTACTCGCCGACGCGGACCTTGCCGGAGAGGCGGTGTTTGGCGGGGGCGTGGGCGGCGCGAAGCTCCTCCCAGACGATCTCCTTGACCTGCCGGAGGGTGGGGCCGGTGACGATGACCTTGGCCTTGGGGCGGGTCTCGATCCACCAGAGGATGGCGCGGGCGGCGGCCCAGTCCTTGCCGGAGGAGTTGCAGCCGACGACGGAGACGCGTCGTTTGTCGGTGACGAGGGCGTTGAGGAGCTCTTCCTGCTTGGCGTAGGGCGTCCCGGACCCGGAGAGGACGTCTTTGACGAAGCCGAGGGGGTCGTCGCGGTAGGAGGAGAGGTCGATGGGGGCGTCCTGGGGGTCTGGGCGTGTGATGGGGTCCTCCTTTCCTTCCCCTCCCCAACCCTCCCCCGCAGACGGGAGAGGGGTTTGAACGGCCTCCCCCCGCAGAAGGGGAGGTGGTTTGACCGTTGAAACGAAAAAGAGCCGCCGGGCCTTGCTGTGGCGCCGGCGGCTCGTCCGCGCGGGGGGTGGGGTGTGGGGTGTATGTTGGGGATGTGACGGTATTATGACATATGATTGTCGGCTATGTCAAGGGGGAGCGGGCCCTTCGCTGCGCTCACGCGTCCCTCCCGCAGACGGGAGGGGGTTCCTGGATTCCCTAAGTTCACAAACGAAGTGCAACACCTCATTAGGGTGTTGCCATGGGAAAGCGCTACAAGCAGGTCGCCATTGAAGAGCGGTGTGAGATTGCCCGACTACAGGCCGAGGGACGCTCGGTCCGGCAGATCGCTGCAGCTGTGGATCGCGCGCCATCGACAGTTGCTCGGGAGTTGAGGCGCAATGGTTCGAGGACCGACGGGTACCAGCCACGATATGCGGAACAGCAGGCGAGGGCTCGCCGCTGGAGGGGTGCGCGGTTGGAGCGTGATACGGGTCTGCGAGAAGAGGTGCTTGCTGCTCTCGGCGAGGGGTGGTCGCCGGAGGAAGTAGCGAAGCGGCTCGCTCTAGTGGTGGGCAAGGGGGTGATCTCGCACGAGAGCATCTACCGGTTCATCTACGATCAGATCAAACGGACGAAGGACTACTCGTGGCGTCACTATCTGCCGCGGGGGAAGTCGAAGCGAGGGTGGCGTGGACGCAAAGGGGGCAGTCCCGCGTCGTTCATCTCCCTGCGGCGACCACTGGCAGAGCGTCCAGAATCGGCAGCAGACCGTCGTGAGCCTGGGCATTGGGAGGCAGACTTGATGCTGTTCAGTACCTACGGCCAGGCAGTGCTGACCCTGCACGAGCGGCATTCGCGGGTGCTGATTGCGCTGCGTCCAGGGGGGAAGGCGTCAAGGCCGATAGCGAGCGCGATGAAAGCGGTGTTGGGGGCGTTGCCCCCGTCGTTGCGCCAGACCGTGACGTTCGACAACGGGACGGAGTTCGCGCGGCACTACGAGCTGCACGAGCTCGGGATGGAGACCTTCTTCTGCGACACGCATGCGCCGTGGCAGAAAGGAGGCGTAGAGAATGCAATAGGCCGGCTGCGCCGGCTGCTGCCCCGGAAGACAGACCTGGTCGCCGTGAGCGATGAGCGGTTTGCGGAGTTGGTGCGGGCCTACAACAATACGCCGCGCAAGTGCCTGGGCTACCGGACTCCGGCCGAGGTGTTCCAAGACCAAGTGTTGCACTTCAAATGTGAATCCACCTTCCCGCGTTCGCGGGAATGACGAATGGGGATGACGGGGGGTAGTTGCGGGCGAACGCTTCTCCTTCGCTGCGCTTGCGCGTCCCCTCCCGCAGACGGGAGGGGGTTCCTGGATTCCCGCGTTCGCGGGAATGACGGGTGGGGGCAAGGTAATTGACACGGATACGTTGGGGCCGGTAACTTGCCGCGCGGGAATTTCAGAAAATGAAACCCACCCGGCCTTGCATGCGTATAACAAGCGTATCGCATGTCCAGATATGTCAGCGTAACGCAGGAGGAGAGGCCGATGCGCATCAGCCGATATTTCGGCCCCGGCGCGATTGCCGTCGCCATTGCCCTCGCCGCCGCCGCTTGCGGCGAAGACCCGACGCCGGTCCCCCGCCCTACGGCGACGCCCATTCCGGCCCCGGAAGCCACGGCCACCCCCGTGCCGACGCCCACTCCGCTCCCGCCGGGCGTCACTCCACGGCCAACGGCGACGCCGACCCCGGCGCCGCAGGCCACGCCCACACCCACTCCCGTACCCCCTCCCGCCGGCTTCGACGCTGAGGAGTACTTCGGCGGCAAGACTGTCCGGATTGCCGTGGGCGCAAGCCCGGGCGGCGGGTACGACGTATTCAGCCGATTGGTAGCGGCGGCCGCCGAGCGCTATTTCCCGGAGAGCACCAAGTTTGTCGTGCAGAACCTGCCCGGCGCTGGTCAGCTCCGGGGCTTGCGCGCAGTCCTCGAGTCCAAGCCAGACGGGCTGACCGTCGGCCCTACCCACTCCCGATGGTTCCAGCGGCAAGTGCTCGTGGGCGACGTTCCGGGATTCGACCTCGACGCAGTCCACTTCCTCGGCTCGCCCAGCTTCACCGTCGCCGGCGACGTGTTCTGCGTCAACCGCAGCGTGGCCACGTCGTGGCAGGATGTCCTGGACAAGGGCATCATCCTGCGTCAAGGCGCCGCCGGGCCTGGCAATGAGCCTGCCACAGAGTTCATGGCGGCCAACGGCGGGCCCTTCAAGATCATCTACGGCTACGGCGGCACTTCCGAGATCATGGCCGCCTTCGACCGGGGGGAGCTCGACCTGACCGGCCGGTGCGGACCGAGCGTTGTTCCGCGCCTCTTCCCGGAATGGATCGAAGAGCAGCGCCTCGTCCCCCTCTTCTACGAGAAGAAGCCGGTTGACGACGAGTACCTTGCGCTGCTGGGCCACACCGGGCCGCTGCCGTCCTTCCTCGAACTGCCCGGTCTCGACGCGGACCCAGCCCGGCTCGAGGCGCTGCAGGCGAGCCTGCTCATCACTGAGATTTCCCGCGTCTTCCTTCTGCCGCCAGGGGCGCCCGACGACGTGAAGCAGTACTGGCAGTCGCAGTTCGATCAGATGATGGTCGACCCCGAATTCATCGAGTCGGTCATAACCGCCGGATACGAGAACTCCTACGGATACGGAAGGTCGGAGGAGATTCTCGACATCGTCAACAATGTCCGGGCGCTGCCGCAGAACGTGAAGGACATCATGCTCGAGACAAGCGGAGTGGGCGACCTCAACGTCAACTAGCTAATCGTGCATCAGCCGGGGCCGGTGAAACGCCGGTCCCGGCTTGAGGTCTTCCAAACGGCCCCCTGCCGACCTCCCCGGCAGACGGAGGGGGGGAACCTAACCGATGAATCCCAACGGGCTTTGCATGGGTGTAACGTACCGCATGTCCAGATGATGTCAGCGTAAACCCAGGAGGAAAGGCCGATGCGCAGCAGTCGATATTTCGGCCTCGGCGCGATTGCTCTCGCCATTGCCCTCGCCGCCGCCGCTTGCGGCGAAGACCCGACGCCGATCCCCCGCCCTACGGCGACGCCCCTTCCGGCCCCGGAAGCCACCGCGACTCCCGCACCAACGCCCACTCCGCTTCCGCCCGGCGCCACTCCTCAGCCAACGGCGACGCCAGTCCCGGCGCGGCAGGCGACGGCAACGCCCACGCCTGTTCCGCCTCCCGTGGGGTTCGACGCTGAAGACCACTTCGGCGGCAAGACGATCCGGATAATCACAGGCACGAGCCCCGGCGGCGGGTATGACGTGTTCAGCCGCTTGGTGGCGGCGGCCGCCGAGCGCTACTTCCCTGAAAGCACGCGGTTCGTGGTGCAGAACCTTCCGGGCGCAGGCCAGTACCGCGGCCTGAAGGCAGTGTTGGACGCCGAGCCGGACGGCCTGACCGTCGGCCCTGTGCACTCCCGGTGGTTCCAACGCCAGACGCTCGTCGGCGACATTCCCAACTTCGACTTCGACGAGGTCCACATCCTAGGCTCGCCGAGCTTCACCGTCGGCGGCGACGTATTCTGCATCCAACGCAGCGTCGCCTCGTCCTGGCAAGAGGTCTTGGACAAGGGCGTCATCCTGCGCCAGGGGGCCACCGCGCCGGGCAATGAGCCCGCCACCGAGTTCATGGCGGCCAACGGCGGGCCCTTCAGGATCATCTACGGCTACGGCGGCACATCCGAGATCATGGCCGCCTTCAACCGCGGGGAACTCGACCTGACCAACCGCTGCGGACCGAGCACGGCCCCGCGCCTCTTCCCCGAGTGGATCGAGGAGGGCCGCCTCGTGCCGATCTTCTATGAGACGAAGCCCGTGGACGACGAGTACCTGGCGCTGCTCGGCCACACCGGCCCGCTGCCGTCCTTCCTCGAATTGCCGGGCCTCGACGTGAATCAGGACCAGCTTGCAGCGTTGCGGGCCAACCTGCTCATCACCGAGATTTCCCGCGCGTTCCTTCTTCCGGCGGGCGTCTCCGACGACGTCAGGCAATACTGGCAGGCGCAGTTCGATCAGATGATGGTCGACCCCGATTTCGTCGACTCGGTCATCATCGCGGGATACGAGGACTCCTACGGATACGGCAGGTCCGAAGACATCCTAGAGATCGTCGATCTCGTGCGCGGTCTGGACCAGAGCGTTAAGGACATCATGCTCGAGATCAGCGGAGTGGGCGACCTGAACGTCAACTAGCTGCGCCAACGAGCTGCACGCGTAAAGTCGGGGCCGGCGAGAACGCCGGCCCCGGCTTGTGCTTCATCCGCGGCGGCATGCGGGGCGTTCTTCTACCCGCGCATCGCTGCGCTCGCGCGTTCCCTCCCGCGGACGCGAGGGTTTGGGCTGCGACGTTTCCGGAGTCTCGCGGGAATGAAGGAGGAAGCGCGAGCGTGACGAAGCCGCCCCCAAGCCGTCGATAGACGACAATTGACATGCGCGCTTTGCACCGGTAACTTGCCGCGTAACATCCCAACAATGGGACTCATGTGTTTCTTGCACGCTTAGAGGGTCACGTCTTCAGGGATGCTAGAGAAGCGTAGGAGGAAATCGATGCGCATCAGCCGATACTTCGGACCCTGCGCGATAGTCCTCGCCATTGCCCTTGTGGCCGTGGCTTGCGGCGGCAGCGACCCGACTCCAACCCCAAGGCCTACGGCGACGCCCGTTCCGGCCCCGGAAGCCACGGCGACCCCAGTGCCGACGCCCACTCCGCTCCCGCCCGGCGTCACCCCACAGCCGACTCCGACGCCGAGACCCGCGCCGCAGGCGACGCCAACGCCGACCCCTGTTCCGCCTCCCCCCGGCTTCGACGCCGAGGAGCACTTCGGGGGCAAGACCATTCGAATCATCACGGGCACGAGTCCCGGCGGCGGGTTCGACGTATTCAGCCGCTTGGTCGCGGCGATCGCCGAGCGTTACTTCCCGGAGGAAACGCGGTTCGTGGTGCAGAACCTGCCCGGCGCCGGCCAGTACCGCGGCCTGAAGGCAGTCTTGGACTCTGAGCCAAACGGCCTGACGATCGGCCCCGTACACTCCCGCTGGTTCCAGCGCCAGGTGCTCGTCGGCGACATCCCCAACTTCGACTTGGAGGAGGTCTACATTCTGGGCTCACCCAGCTTCGCCGCTGGCAGCGGCGACGTGACCTGCGTCGACCGCAGCGTCGCCACGTCATGGGAAGAACTCCTCGCGTTGGGCCGTCCCATGCGGAAGGGCTCCACCGCGCCGGGCAACGATCCCGCCGTGGAGTTCATGGAAGCCAACGGCGGGCCCTTCAAGATGGTCTATGGCTACGGCGGCACCTCCGAGATCATGGCCGCCTTTGACCGCGGCGGCGAGCTCGACGTGACCAGCCGTTGCGGCCCGACCACCGTCCCGCGCCTCTTCCCGGAGTGGATCGAGGACGGACGCCTCGTTCCCCTCTTCTACGTGAGGGTCCCGGTGAACGACGAGTACCTGGCGCTGCTCGGCCACACCGGTCCTCTGCCGTCCTTCCTCGACTTGCCGGGTCTCGACATAAACAAGGACCAGCTCGCGGCATTGCAGGCCAACCTGGTCATCACCGAGATCTCCCGGGCGTTCGTCATGCCGGCAGGCGTGCCCGACGACGTCACGCAGTACTGGCAGGCGCAATTCGACCAGATGATGGTGGACCCCGATTTCATCGAGTCGGTTATCATCGCGGGGTACGAGAACTCCTACGGTTACGGACGGGCCGAGGCTATTCTCGACATCGTCAGGCGCGTCCAAGCGCTCGACCAGAGCGTGAAGGACATCCTCTTGGAGATCAGCGGAGTCGGCAACCTGAACGTCAATTAGCTAGGATGCGAGCCAACGAAGGTCGGCGCATCCTGGCCCGGCGTAGTCTGCACGCTATGGAGGGACAGTCGCAGTATGGAAGGAGCTAGATAGATGTGGGAAGCCTCGGTTAGCGCGGCCCAGCAGCTATTCAGCCCCGGACCGCTCATCGCATTCGCAATCATCACACCGATCGCGCTGTTCAACGGGGTGATGATTGCGGGCGGCGTGCCCGTGTTCATCCTGCTGCTCAGCTTCGCCTCCCAGCTCGACCCCTTCATCGCCCTCCCCGCCGCCGTCTTCTACTCGGCGGCGAACGACGCGACGGAGCCCATCCCTTCGATTCTCATCGGCGTGCCCGGCTCCCGCGGGTCCCAGGCGACAATCATCGACGGCTACCCGATGGCGCGCCAAGGGCGCGCCGGGGAAGCGCTCGGCGCCGTCTACGTCTCGTCCCTCATCGGCGGCATCATGGGGGCGGCCATGTTGATGGCTGTTCTGCCGGTGGCGCGCGAAGTGTTGAAGGTTTTCGGATCGGCCGAGTTCTTCCTCCTCGGGTTGCTAGGCATCGCCACGGTCGCCCTGTTGAGCACCGGCGCGATGGTCAAAGGGCTGCTCACGGCCGCATTCGGCCTCGCCATCGCGCTCATCGGCTTTTCGCCCATAACCGGACAGGTGCGCGCCGACATGGGCATCGGCTATCTGTGGGACGGTCTGCCCCTTGTGCCGATGCTCCTCGGCCTGTTCGCCATTCCCGAGCTGGCCAACCTCGTCGTCAGCAACACCACTATTGCAACGGAGAGGCTCGACGAAGTGCTGGAGGGGTCGTCCGGAGACGTGAAGAAGGGCATGGCCGAGGCCATGCACCATAAGTGGCTCATCACCCGGTCCTCCTTGATCGGCGCCTTCGTCGGCATGATGCCCGGCTTGGGAGCAGTGCCTGCTCACTGGATCGCCTACGCCCAAGCGAGGCAGACCGAGAAGGGCGCCATGGAGACGTTCGGCACCGGCGACATCCGAGGGGTCATCGCCCCCGAAGCGTCCAACAACGCCATAGACGGCGGCGTGCTCGTACCGACGCTCTTCTTCTCCATTCCGGGCAGCCCCGGCATGGCGCTCATTCTCGCCATGCTCATCCTGGTCGGCATCCAGCCGGGACCGCCCATGCTGGGCGAACACCTGGACCTGACTATCTCGTTGGTCTGGACCATCGCCCTCGCGAACATCATCGTCGTGCCCATCGTGCTGCGGTTTGCGCCGCTGATTGCACGGGTCACCGCCATCCCTCCGAACATCCTGTTCCCGTTGGTGATGGCGATCATCACCATCGGAGTGTTCCAGACGTCCCAGTCGATGGGAGACCTCTTCCTGTTCGCGGTGGCGGGCGTGCTCGGGCTCTTTATGAAGGCGTACGGCTGGCCGAGGCCGCCCATCGTCATCGCGATTGTCCTTGCCGAGATCGTCGAGAAATACCTGTGGATTTCCGTGAACACCTACGGCTGGGCGATGTTCCAGCGCTGGCAGTTCATCGCGATCATCTTCGCCGTTGCGGGCGCCGCCGTGATCGGCATGAGAGTCCAGCGAAGCGCGGCTAGGATTTCCGGCGTCCAGCCCACCGATCCAGCAGCCCAGCCCCGGTTAGAGGTCGACTGATGGCCGCAAGAACAATCGTCATGGGCGCTGTCGGAGGGACACTCGCCCTAGTCGGCACGCTTACCGTGGGCGGGATATGGACGATAGTCGCATTCTTGCCCTTCAGTTTCCTGGAGGAGCTTTCGCTAGCAGTCAGCACGGCTCTAGCCATAGTGCTTTTCGCCGTTTCCTTCGTGTTCTTCTGGCTCGCCCAGGCCTCCGGAGGCCTGGGCCGCGAGAAGCGCGGCGACGAAGACGGCGAGTCACGGTGGGGGCAGCTGCTCACGATAGAGTTTATCGGCGAGGTCATCCTGCTGGTCGCAACGGGCGTGTTCTTCTACTACATGCTCTCTCAATCACGGGACTGGGGCCTGGGGGCCCAGCTCCTGCCGTGGATAGCCATCAGCATTGGCCTTCCGCTCTGGCTGTGGCGCGTGGTCTCGTTGTTCCGCACCGGCCTCTCGAAGCAGGGCAACATCATGGACACCGGGTTCTTGGACACCGAGGACTCGGCGGTTGTCGTCGCCTGGCGCTGGGTCTTGCTCCTCCTAACCACGGCCGGGCTGCTCTTCGGCGTTTGGGTCCTTGGCTTTCACGTCGCCATACCGCTCTACACGATCCTCTACCTCATCATCCTCGGGAAAGTGCGGTGGTATTGGACGGTGCCCGCCGCGGCATTCTTCCTCGCCATCATCATCTTCATCTACGGCCAGCTCCTGCTCGCCGAGTGGAATATCCCGCACTGGGTCACCTTGTTCAGCATCGAAGATTGGTGGGCGGACAGGTTCGACGCGGACAATACCCTGCTGCTCCTCCTCGCTTTAGTTGTGGGCGTCGGCATCATGACCATCGTTGCGTTCACAACCGACTTCCTCACCCGGTTGGTGCGAAAGAGCTGACCAACGGACGGCTCTCAGGGCAACCGCCCACCGGCGCGGCGCTCGCATGAGTAACCGAGCGCTCCCCAAGGCCGGATGTATAGCAACCCGCAAAGGTAGTAGAATCCCCGATACCTTGAACGTACTGAACAGGAGGACACGCAATGCTCTCGGTTGAGAATAACGAACTCATCACGCGAGTCGGCCCTGGAACTCCCATGGGC
This sequence comes from Dehalococcoidia bacterium, assembly GCA_965219425.1. Taxonomy (GTDB): domain Bacteria; phylum Chloroflexota; class Dehalococcoidia; order Lucifugimonadales; family Australimonadaceae; genus S5-327. Next base: position 549,776 of record OZ244741.1, on the reverse strand, counting down.
GAGGCGATTCGGCGCTATTGGATCCCCATTCTGATGGACTTCGAGCTGCCCGAACCCGACTGCGACCCCGTTCGCGTAAGAGTGGTCGGCGAGAACCTCGTCGCCTTCCGCGACTCCAAGGGGCGCGTCGGCCTCTTGGCGAACGCCTGCCCACACCGCCGGGTCAGTCTCTTCTTCGGCAGGAATGAGGAAGAGGGACTGCGCTGCGTCTATCACGGGTGGAAGTTCGACGTCGACGGCATCTGCGTCGACCAGCCCAACGAGCCGGCCGAGAGCAATTTCAAGCACAAGGTGAAGACCCGCGCCTACAAGACCTGGGAGGGCGGCAACGTCATCTGGGCCTACCTCGGCCCCGCCGACAAGGCCCCTCCGCCCCCTGCTTTCGAGTGGACCACTGTTCCCGATTCTCACCGGGGCGTCACCAAGCTGGTCCAGACTTGCAACTGGGTCCAGGCCGTCGAGGGAGGCATCGACACCTCTCACTCCTCCTTCCTCCACAACAACAACCTGGCCGACAAGACTCTGCTCCGCTCCCGCTCCACAGCTCCCCACCTGGAGGTCGAGCAGACCAACTACGGGTACACCTACAGCTCCACCCGCCCCCTCTCGAAAGAAGAAGGCAACTACATCCGCACCTACCACTACGTCCTGCCCTTCCACCAGCTCCGCGCCGGTCAGGTCGGCGGCAGCGGCGAGCAGGTGCAGCCCCGCAGCTCCGGCCACTGCTGGGCGCCCATCGACGACGAGAACACGATGGTCTTCAACTGGACTTTCACCTGGGACGAGAACCCCTTGCCGGAAAAGGCCCACCGGCTCGCCGGCACCGGCAACGAGTGGGACGTCGATATCGACCGCAAGACCTTCATCGCCAAGCGCAACAAGGGCAACGACTGGATGATCGACCGCCAGATGCAGCGCACGCAGAACTTCACGGGCATCGTTGGGGTCAACACCCAGGACCGAGCCCTCCAAGAGACGATGGGCGTCATAGCCGACCGCAGCAATGAGCGCCTCGGCACCAGCGACCGCGCAATCATCGCCATGCGCAAGTTGCTCCTCGAAGCGATCAAGGTGGCGAGCGATGGGGGCTCGCCGCGCGGCAGCCAGGGAGAGTTCGTCGGCATCCGCGCCATCGACCGCATCCTTCCCGCCGACCAGCACTGGACCGTCCTCAAGCCGGACATGTACCCGGAGGCCGCCGTCCGATAGAGAGGCGCGTCTCCAGCGGCATACAGCGGAAGATGTACGGCAGGGCCTTTGGTAAAAAGCCCTGCCGTATGCTATTGTCCGTACATCAGGCGCCGCACTAAGAAGGTCGGCGGGATTGAGGAGGAGCCACATGACGGCCACACGGTTGGACGTGCGTCTGGACGCGGAGCGCCGCACCCGGCTCGATGACCTGGCGGAGCAACGAGGCGTATCGGTCTCCGAAGTCGTGCGCTCGCTCATAGACGACGCCTATGAAGAGGCCTCGCGGGAGCGCATCAAGCGCGCCGTCGAACGGCTGATTAACCTCAGGGGCGAGGTCATGCCCGACCCGGAAGAACTCTCACGCCAGTTGGAATCTGCCCATGAACCAGGCGGAATCTAATCAGCGGGCGTTCATCGACGCCAACGTTCCCATGTACGCTGCGGGTCAAGAACACCCCTTGCGGGAACCCTCCATCCGTGTCATGCAGGCGGTCGCTGCGAACCCTGATAGATTCCTGACGGATGCTGAGGTTCTTCAAGAGATCATCCACCGGTACATGTCCGCCAGACGGTGGCCTCTCGGGAGAGAAGTATTCAACGATTTCGCGGAAGCGATGCATGGACGCATCGAGCCGGTCTACGCGGAGGACGTGCAACTCGCGGCAGCGCTAGCCGACGACCATCCAAGTATCAACGCACGCGACCTCGTACATACCGCCGTCGCGCTTCGGCTGGGCGTGTCGCGCATCATCTCTACGGACGCGGACTTCGACGGCATCCCCGGCGTGACGCGGCTCGCCCCCGAGCGCATCGACGAATGGGCGAGCGACCTCATGCCCCACGAGGCGTAACCCGCGCTAAGTCTGCTTCCGAACGGGCGCGGCGAAGGCAAACGCGGCGAACGCGACCACGAAGACTCCCGCGAAAATCGTGAAGGCCAGGTCGTAGCTTCCCGTCCCGTCACGTACGAATCCCCCGAAGATAGGGCCGATCATGCTCACGCCCGACATGATGGGGGCAGCGAAGCCCCTGATGGTCCCGAAGGAGCGCCTGCCAAAGTAGTTCGCGAACAGCATCCGGCTCACCACTGTCCATACACCCAACGCGGATCCGTAGGCCAGGCTGAACAGGAGCGCCACCGCGAACGAGGCTGTCACGACGGCCAACACCATCGAGACAAAGTAGAACGAGGCTGCCGTGAGGGCGAGGTAGCGCGTGTGGACGCGCTCCATCACCAAGCCCCACCCGAACACGGACAGCGCCGCCACCAAGAGATAGATCGTCGCGGCGAGGATCGCCAAGCCTTGGGACAGTCCCTTGTCCTGGAAGCTGGCAATGATGTGGAGGTTCGTCGCGTTGACCGCCAGGACAACCGCCGCCTGCCCAATAATCAGGGCCCACAGCGTGCGGGTGCGCCTCGCCTCCGCCAGTGTCCATAGCTCCTCGCCGGCAGCCTCGGAGACGTCGCCGCTCGGAGCCATCACAAGCGACGGCTGACCGTCGGGCAGCAGGCCGTAGTCCTCGGGCCGGCGCCGCATGTATGCGGCGCTAGGCAGGACGATTGCGAGGAAAGCGAACCCCGCCAGCGCCAGCCACGCTTCTCGCCACCCAAGCGTGACGATGACGAGGCCGATGGGGATCGGCATGATGGCCTGACCCGTCCGCTGGCCGACTCCCAACAGCCCGACCACGCGCCCCCGCTTCTTTACGAACCAGGACGCCAGCGCCACCATCGTCGCCAGCTGGGCGCCCGCCGCCGCAGTGCCGCGCGCCAGTCCAAACAGGCCCCAGAAATGCCAGAACTGGGTCATAGAGGCCAGGCCGATCATGCAGCCGACTATGATTGCCCCTGCGATGACGCTCACGCGGCGCGGGCCCCGGCGGTCGAGCACGCGGCCCACCCAAATCGAGCCCAGCCCGCCCATCCCGGAGCCCATGGCGAAGCCGATGGAAATCGACGCGGAAGACCACCCGAGGTCCTCCTGGATGGGGCGTTGGAACACGCCCATGATTGGGCCCTGCATCGGAACGCTCGCCGCGGCGGAGAGCATGCTGGCCGTCAGGATGGCCCAGCCGTAATAGAGGCGGTCGAACGGCCAGAAACGCGATATGCGGGGTTGGGCCTGGGCCATGGGGTGGCCGCAACATACCACGTCCCGCCCGTAGCCGCCGGGAGAAGGGCGTGTGGCCTGTCGGCCACTCTGGATTCCCGCGTACGCGGGAATGACGGAGGGCGCAGTAATGACGAAGGGCGGGTGGGGCGTTCTCCTCCCCCGCGCTTCGCTGCGCTTGCGCCCCTCTCCCTAGCCCTCTCCCGCAGACGGGAGAGGGGACCAACAGACGGGAGGGGACGGGGGCGGGATTCCCGGAGGGCGTGCGGCCCGTAGTCGCCGTGAAACCCGCTATACTCGCGACCGCCGACCCCCGGCCCCTCAATACATGACGCAGCTAGCAGAAGAAACATGGCGCAACTAACCGAAGACCAGAAAACACTCGTCGCGACGGTGCGCGATTTCGTGAAGCGCGAAGTCATGCCCGTCGCCAACGACCTCGAACACGCCGACGAGTACCCCTCGGACCTCGTCGACCGGATGCGCGAGCTCGGCTTCTTCGGGGCCACCATCCCGGAGGAATACGGCGGCAGCGGCGTCGGCGCCGCGACCTACGCCCTCCTCATCGAAGAGCTCGCAAAGGGCTGGATGAGCCTCACCGGCGTTCTGAACACCCACTTGCTCGTCGCCCATATGATCGAGACTTTCGGCGTCCCGGAGCAGAAGGAACGCTTCCTCCCCGTGATGGCGGCCGGCGAGAAGCGGGCCGCCCTGTGCATCACCGAGCCCGACGCCGGCACCGACGTCGCCTCCGTCCAAACGAGGGCGGCGCGCGACGGCGACGACTATGTGGTAAACGGTCGGAAGATGCTCATCACCAACGGCCGCCACGCCGGCATTTACGCCATCGTCTGCAAGACGGACATGCATGCCGAGCCCCAGCATCGCGGCATCAGCATCCTGCTCGGCGAGAAGGGTCCCGGCCTGGAGGTCGTGCGAGACATCCCCAAACTCGGCTACCGGGGCGTCGAGACCACCGAGATGGCTTTCGAGGACTACCGCACCTCCAGGGCTAACCTGCTCGGAGGCGTGGAAGGCCACGGCTTCCGCCACGTAATGGGCGGGCTGGAGCTGGGTCGGATCAACGTCGCCGCCCGCGCGGTGGGCGTAGCTCGGGCCGCCCTGGAAGCGGCAACCCAATACGCTCAGCAGCGAGTGACCTTCGGCAAGCCCATCGCCGAGCACCAGGCCATTCAACAGAAGCTGGCCGACATGGCGACGCAGGTGAAGGCCGCGCATCTCTTGGTGATGGACGCAGCCCGGAAGAAGGACGAGGGCCGACGCATCGACCTGGAAGCCGGCATGGCCAAGCTCTTCGCGAGCGAGACCTGCCTCATGGTCAGCACGGAAGCGATGCGCATTCACGGCGGCGTGGGCTACACCCAAGACCTGCCTGTCGAGCGCTATTTCAGAGACGCTCCCCTGATGATCATCGGCGAGGGCACGAACGAGATCCAGCGCCAAGTCATCGCCCGCAATCTTCTCAGGAACTACCCGTCAGGCGATTTTCTCTTCGAGGCCGGCCTGTGAGCATGCCCTTGGAGGACGTCCGCATCCTCGAGCTCACCTCCGTCCTTGGGGGCCCGCTCGCGGGCCGACTCCTGGCCGACCTCGGGGCCGACGTCATCAAGATCGAGCAGCCGGGCGTGGGAGACGCATCTCGCAAGCTTGGCCCCTACTTCCTCAATGGAGAAAGCGCTTATTTCTTAGGTTTCAATCGCAACAAGCGTAGCGTCACGCTCAATCTCCGCTCCGAGGAAGGCCGCAGCGCCTTCTACGCCCTCGTGGCGAAGTCCGATGTCGTTCTCGACAACTTCCGTCCCGGCGTGCTGGAACGCCTGGAAATCGACCACGAGACGCTGAAGACCATCAACCCCCGAATCATCTCCGCGTCGCTGTCGGGGTTCGGTCAGGACGGCCCTTATGCAGCGCGGCCTGCATTCGACGGCGTCGTCCAGGCCTTGGGAGGCGCGATGAGCGTCACCGGAAGACCAGACGAGGACCCCGTCTACATGGGCTTTCCGATGGGCGACGTCGGCGGCGGGTGGGGTCTCGCGTTCGGCGTGCTCGCCGCGCTTCACGAACGGGCGCGCACCGGCGAGGGCAAGCGTGTCGACGTGAGCATGCTGGACATGCAGGTGTCCTTCCAAGCCCACCTCGGGGCCTTCTACCTCGCCTCGGGCGAGACTCCCGCCCCCATCGGCTCCGGCCATCCCAGCAATATCCCGGCCAAGGCCTTCCGCGCCAAGGACGGCAATTGGGTCCAGATCCACTGCTCAACCGAGCCATTCTGGTTCAAGACAGCCGACATGATGGCCGCCGTAGTCCCCGGTTTCGGAGAGCTGCCCGACGATCCACGGTTCAAGACCGCGAACGGCCGGATGGAGCACCGACGGGAGCTCGAAGAGCTGTTGGCGGAGGCCGTCGCCACCAAGACGCAGGCCGAATGGAAGGCGCTGTTCGTCGAATGGGACGTCCCCGGCGCGCCCATCAACAACATCGCCGACGTCTTCGAGGACCCCCAAGTCTTGCATCGCAACATGCTCGTGGAGATAGACCACCCCGCCGCGGGCCGGATCAAGACCTCCGGCAATCCCATCAAGACGGGCCATGGGGAGCGCTTCACTCCGCCTCCGCTGCTTGGCCAGCATACCCGCGAGGTGCTGCGGGAGGTCGCGGGTTACACCGACGAGCAACTGGATGTCATGCAGTCCGCTCAGGCGATATAGGGCGTCGTGCAGGACCAGCCGGCGCCGGACATCACTCGGCTCGCGGTCCCCGTCGCCATCATCTTCTTCATGTGGGGATTCGGCACCGGCGCGCTGTGGGTGGCGCGACCACTGTTCGCTCTCGCGCTTGGCGGCACGCTTCTGCAGGTCGGCATCGTCTCGTCCGTGAGCGCGATGCCCCGCGTCATATCCGGCCCCATCACCGGCCTTCTCTCCGACCGCTGGGGCAGGCGCCCCATGCTCATCCTTGGAGCGGTCGGACATGGCGGGATTCTCGTTGCGCAGTTCTCGAGCACCAGCTACATACATTTCGCACTGCTCGAAGCGCTTGCGGGCATCACTATCGCCTTCTGGACGGTCAGCTCCAGCGTCCTGATAGCAGACCTCACAAAGATCGCGAACCGGGGGCGCACGGTCGCCTTCCGGGACACCGCGATGCGTCTGGGGATGCTGGCCGGCCCCCTCGTCGGCGGGGCCATCGCAGCGCAGTTCGAGCTGCGATGGGTGTTCATCTTCATCGCCTCCACGAAGATCGTCGCCATCTTCGTCGTGCTGTTCATCATCCCGGAGACGAAGCCTGCCCGCGCGGGACGCGAGCAGGCCCACCGTCCGGGCGAGGCGCGGACCGCACGCGGCGGCATCCCCTGGGCGATGTTTCGCACAAAGTCATTCGTGGCCGTCGCTGCCGCCACCATCTGCTTCGGCATGATCGGGCTAGGGCCCGGCATCTTCCGCACCTACTACCCCGTCCACGCCCAGGAGACGCTGATGCTCTCGCCGGACATCATCGGCAACCTCGTGGCCTTTGGCGGCGTGCTGACGATGCTGACGGCTGCGCCCACGGGTTTCGCGGTCGACCGCGTAGGGCGCAAGTGGCCCCTCGTGTTCGGCCTCGTCCTGCTCGCTTCCGCGGTCTTCCTGCTCGGCGCGTCAGCGGCGTTCATCGGCATCGCCGCGGCCTTCGCCGTCTTCGCCGTCGCAGAGGGGATGGGCACCAACACGATGCAGACGTATGCGATGGACCTCGCGCCGGTGGAGCGGCGCGGCATCTTCTTGAGCGTCTTCCACGTCGCGACGAGCTCCGGGATGATGGTCGGACCGCTAGTGGCGGGACTGCTGGCAGGACGCCTGGGCCTGGAGAGCACGCTCTTCATCTTCGCGGGGGTGGTCGGGGGCTGCGCGCTGCTGTTCGTACTGCTGGCTCACGAGACGCTGCGGCGGGAGCCTGAATACGAGACCCGTCACAATGAACGCGCATGAACATGCGGACTAGTCAAGCTTGGGAACCCGGCCTGCGCCGGTAGGCCGTCCTAGCTGTCCCTACCGAACTGTCGCGTATCCGCCGGGGACTCCCCGCTTCGATAGCACAATCTGCCAGAGCTGGACATTGCGGGACCGGAAGCCTCCGGCGCAGGACAGCAGATAGAACTTCCACATCCGATAGAAGCGCTCGTCGTAGGCGTCCTTGAGCGAGTCCCAGTTGCTATGGAAGTTCTCGCACCAGGCGACGAGCGTCTTGTCGTAGTCGGGCCCGAAGTTATGCCAGTCCTCCACCACGAAGAGGCCCTCGATGGCCTTGCCTATCTGCGATACGGACGGCAGCACGCCGTTGACGAAGATGTACTTGTTTATCCAGGGGTCGACGGCGTCCACCGATCGGTTCGACCCGATGGTGTGGAGTAGGAAGAGTCCGTCGTCGCTGAGCAACTGATTGGCCTTCTCGAAGTACACGCGATAGTTCTTCGGCCCCACGTGCTCGAACATGCCCATGGAGACGACGTGATCGTACACGCCAGTCGCGTCCCGATAGTCCATGAGGCGCGCCTCGACGGGCAGGCCCGCGTACCGGTCCCCGACGTACTTGACCTGTTCGTGCGAGATCGTCGCGCCTGCGCAGCTTGCGCCGTACCGCTCCGCCGCGAAACCCATGAATGCGCCCCACCCGCACCCGATGTCGAACACGCTCTGGCCGGCTTGCAAGCCGATCTTCCGGCAGACCAAATCGAGCTTCGCATCCTGCGCCGCATCCAGGTCCGCCGCGTCCTTCCAATACCCGCAGCTGCCCGTGAGCCTCGAATCGAACGTGGCCGCAAACAGGTCATTGCCCAGGTTGTAGTGCTGATCGCCGACATCCCATGCCCGTTTCTTGTTCTGACGGTTCGTCCACTTGGCGGCCAGCGCCAGCTTGAGCGTGCTGAGGCGCCGAGGGAGACGGTGCTGAATCCCTGCGCCGAGGATGCGCGCCATCGTCTCGTCGAGCCGCTCCGCGTCCCACCACCCGTCCATGTACGACTCGCCGAAACCCAGGGTCCCCTCCGCAAACAACCGGGCGTAGAGCCGTTCGTCATGCACCTGGATGTCCCAGGGCTCTCTGCCATCGATCTCAACCCCGGCGAAAGCCAGAAGCCGGGCCGCCTGGTCTCGGAATTTCGTACTTGCCATCTTTCGGGAACGCTCCGGTTGTCGCTATGTCGCCAAGCGCGGGAGAGTATAGCGCCGCCCAGTCCTTCTCCGGTAGGCAATCGTCCAAGCGCTCGGCGGCGGCCGCGCGTATACTCGCCTCAAACGACCTTCAGCTCACTCGCAGGGGAGGGACAAAGCCATGACCGGCATCGTCGACGCGGACACCCACATCATCGAGCACCCAGGGGTCTGGGAGCACTTCGACAGGGACATGTACGATCGCAGACCGCTTCTGGCGTCGGTCGCGCCGCCTGACGAGGGAGGAAGACGCGATTTCGTTTGGATGATCAACGGCAACGCCGTTCCCAAGCGCCACGGCAAGGGCAGCTACGCCGTGGCTGTAGGCGGCTCCGAGTCGGAGAACAACCGCTCCGACATCCGCTCCGAGGTGCGCTACATCACCGACCCGAAGGCGCGCGTCGAGGACATGGACAAGCGCGGCGTGGACGCCGAGGTCGTCTTTCCAACCGTCCTCCTCGCCTATATCACCGACGACGTCGATCTCGAGGTCGCCATCTGCCGCAGCTACAACCGGTACATGGCCAACGCCTGGCGCGTGGCCGGCGACCGCATGCGCTGGGTCGTCGTCCCTCCCTTGCGCGACATCGAGGAGTCGGTGAAGGAGATCGAGCTTGCCCGCGAGAACGGCGCGGTGGGCGTCTTCTTCCGAGGCGTCGAGGGCGACCGCTCGCTGGCCGAGTCCTACTTCCACCCCGTCTACGAAACAGCCAATCGCCTCAACATGGCGATCAGCGTCCACACGGGTGGCGGCTCCCCCGGCATGCTGCAGGTGTTCGACCGCACGGTCTCACACAACCTGCCCCACGTGCGGTCGCTGCCTCTCTTCGCCTTCCGCGATCTCGTCGCCCACAAGATTCCCGAGCGCTACCCCAATCTGCGCTTCGGGTTCATCGAAGCGTCGGCGTCCTGGGTCCCCTACGTGGTCCACCACCTGCGCCGCTCCACTCGAACCTCCGAGCGCAGCATCGGCCGGGCAAACCCCGACTCTTCACTCGACTTCGGCCCCGCCCTCTTCCGCGACTACCGCCTGTACGTCGCCGCCGAGACCGACGAGGACATCCCCTACCTCATCGGTTACATGGGCGAGGACAACATCATCATGGGCTCGGACTACGGTCACCAAGACCAGTCGAAGGACAACGGCATGGTCGCCCTGATGCGCAAGCGCGAGGACATCGAGCCGCGAATCATCGAGAAGATACTGGCGGACAACCCGGCGAGGTACTACGGGCTAGCATAGCTAGGCGCAGATAACGCCCTACTCGTCCAGCTTGAGAAGGCGGCGGGCGTTGCCCTCGAAGATCTTTTGCTTGTCCTCGATGGAAGCGGTGATGCCTTCCATGACCGCGAGCGTCGACCGGATGTAGCCGGAGCCCTTCTCCGGGTCGAACGGCGCGTCGGAAGCGAACAGCACGTGGTCCGCGCCGAAGAACGCGAGGCCGCACTCGGTCGCAGGCACCGAGCCAAACGTGGCGGTGTCCGCGTAGAACATGCGGAAGTAGTCGTAGGGCCGCTTCTCCAGCCGCGCCAGCGTCCCTATCTCATGGGGGTCGTTGCTTCGCCGTCCGAGCTGGTCGAGGCCGGGACCGACGCGCCCCTCGAAGAACGGGACCATCCCGCCCAAGTGGTGGGTGATGATCTTGAGGTCCGGGCGCCTGTCCAGCATCCCCGACATCACGATCCGGCCCATCGCCACGCTCGTCTCATAGGGCCAGCCGAAGGCCCACCACATGTCATACCAGGAGCGGTCCTCCGTTACGTAGTCCGGGAAATCGGCGGCGCGCGTCGGGTGCAGCCAGATGGGCAGGTCGTAGTCCGCCATCTTGTCGAAGATGGGCATAAGCTCCTCGTCGTCGAGAGGCCGTCCGTTCACGTTCGTGAATATCTGCACGCCCTTCGCCCCCAGCTTGCCGATCGCCCTGTCGATCTCATCGAGCGACGCCTGGACGTTGTTGAGCGGCAGCGCGGCGACGAAGCCGGGGAAGCGGTCCGGGTGCTTATTGGCAACCTCCGCCATTCCGTCGTTGGCGATCTGGGCCAGCTCCGGACTGTCCTCGGGGCCGGCGACCACTTCCACGGGCGGGAGGTTCAGCGAGAATACTTGCTTGTAGTCCTCGCCGAACTGGTCAATCTTCTCGAAACGAGCGTCGACGTCATACAACATCGGGATGGCGGAGACGCGCTTCATCATGTACGCGCCGTCCTCGCTGATGCTGGTCATTTTGTCGAAGTAGGGCTTGGGCAGGATGTGATTGAAGATGTCTATCTTCACGTAGGCCTCCATGAGCGCGGAGCCGCCGGCCCCGCGCCGTGTCTAGGGACTAACCCTAACCGCTGGCTCCCATGCGGGTCAAAGCGGGGCGAGGCTCGTTGACTCTGGCACACCGGTATAGGGAGCATGTCCATGAGTTCACATATCCACGGTCTTCAAACTGGGATGCCCTACTCCGGAACGAACTGAACATCGTTCTGGAGCCAGGCTACGAGAACGTGCTCATGGGCTGAGCGCAGCGCGGCGGCGAATAGCCCTCTAACCGACTTGGTTCGCGATGAGCGCTCGTACTGCCGAGGCCAGTTCTTTGGGAACAGCTATTACGATTTGCGTGGTGTCTTCAAAAGCCGCTTCGTCTTCAGCGACCTCCTCGTCCTCGCTGAGGGCGTCGTAGTGCTGAAGCACACGCTGAACGCGCTCCTCGTCCCATCCCGGCGGGAACTTGGTTTTCTGCTTCATCGTCCTCTCCTTCTCACGCGCCGCCTGAATGCGGCCAAGGGCCTGGCTCTTAGCTCGTAAGCCGTGATGACAAAGACCTGTTCGGGTTGAGGATCAGGCACGTAGACGATTCGCAGGTAGCGCCCGCCGCGAGTGCGACCGATTGCGATGCGTACTCCGTCCCTTCCTGACCGGTCCTCACTCGGCGCAACCAGGACGTCCGCCACTTCATCCTCTTCGACTCCATGAGAGAGAATATGAGGGTCGCCGGTTTCCGGGTCAATATAGAATCTGACATTCACGACTGCCGCCCGAGAGTCCATGATATGACATGCTGGGCTATAACTCCGGAATCAGCGCGGCCCAGTATGCGAAGCCGATCAGGACGACGCCCCGCCGTTCTTAGTCACATACTTGGCAAAGCCCACTACCGAGCACGCACAATGGCAACCGTGAACGTCCAGGAAGCGAAGTCCCAGCTGTCGCGGCTGCTTGCTCAGGTGAAGGCGGGCGAGGAAGTGATCATCGCTCGCAACGGCAAGCTTCCGGATGCCGACGCGCTCGCGTTCGACATCCCAGGGGCCATCGCCTTTCAGGGGTTTGAGGAGTTGCCCGTCACCGTGGCCGACTGCGCCCGAGCCGGCGGACTGCCGGGCCCGCTCCGCGACCCGTTCGACCGCATGCTCATCGCACAGGCGCTGACGCACGACCTTGTTCTCGTATCGAATGAGTCGCTCTTCGACTGGTACGGCGTCCGCCGTCTCTGGTGACGCGCCTATTGATCCCCCCTACAGAGGGCCCCCTCCTCAGTCCTCCCCCGCAGACGGGGGAGGGGGAATAGGTCCTTCCCCACAGACGGGGGCGATACCTGGATTCCCGCCTGCGCGGGAATGACGGACGGGGCGGTCAGCCGGCGAGGCGCATGCCGAATGACGAGCGACGGTCAGCCCGCAAGGCGCTTGCCGAGTGAGGGCGGCAGTCAGCCGGCGAGGTGCTTGTTGAACCAGGCGAGAGCGTCGGCCCAAGCGGCTTCCGCAGCCTCAGCGGCGTAGCGGTCGGGGTTCGTGTGGTTGTGGAACGCGTGCGCAGCGTTGGAGTAAACCTTCATGCCGCACGTCGTTCCCGCGTCCTCCAGCGCCTTGGTGATGTCCGGGATGCCCGCGTTGATGCGCTCGTCGTTCTCGCCGTAGACGGCGTAGACGGCGCCCGCGATGTTCGGGACCTGGTCCAGGGGCGGGTTCGCCCCGTAGAAAGGCACGGCCGCCGCGATGTCCGCGCTCTCCGTCGCGATCCGCCAGGTGATTCCACCGCCGAAGCAAAAGCCGATGATGCCGATGCGTGTAACGTCCGGCTGCGCCTTGAGGTGCGCTATCACCGCCTGCACGTCGCTGACGTGACGCTCGCGAGGTATCTCGCTCAGCTTCGCGGGGATGTCCTCGATGCTCGCCGTTCCGCCATCGCGCGAAAGCAGGTCGGGCGCAACGGCGATATAGCCGTTGCTCGCCAGTCCGTCGGCAACGTCCCGCAGGTAGGGTACGAGGCCTCGGTTCTCATGAATCACGATGACGGCAGCAGCACTCCCGCCGGCGGCAGGACGCGACTCGTAGGCCGCTATCTGCGCTCCGTCCGCCTCGATCTGAATGTCCGTTCCGGTGGGCTCGGGCCCGCCGATCAGTGGGTTGGTCGCCATATCCCCTACTCCTCCTTTGTCATTCCAATCTGACGTTCTTTGTGAAGTCGTACTCGCCCGAGATATCGCTCGCGAAGTCCCAGACTACACGCTCGCGGTCCCATCCGGGGCCGAAGGCCTCTTCGAAGAACGCGAGCATCTCGCTCCAAGCCGCCGCTGTCTGCTCCGGACGGTACCGGCCAGGCATAGTGTCGTTGAACCAGCCGTGGGGCGCGTCCCGATAGAGCCGTATGCGGTAGCTCTTGTTCGCCTTTTCGAACGCGGCGCGCAGCCCGAGCACCGCGTCCACCGAGATCGAGTGGTCGGCCTCCCCAAATAGGCCGAGCACCGGGCAGTCCAGGTTCGCGGCCAGCTCTCTGGACGGCACCGGCATGGCGTCCGTCGGCGCCCAGTCAGCGCGGTCCGCGCCCCCGTAGAGGGCAACCACCGCCGCCGCATCTCGCCGTCGCGCTCCGTACAGCAGCGACTGGCGCCCCGTCTGGCACACGCCGATGATGCCGATCTGGTCCCCCTGCACGTAGGACTCGTTCCTGAGGAACGCGATCACCTCGTCCAAGTCGGCGACGGCCTCGTCGTCGCGAATGGTCGTCCGCGCCTCGCCCCTGTGCAATGCGTCGAGGTCGCCGTCAAACCGGTGGAAGAGGTCCGGGCAGACGCCGACATAGCCCGCCTCGGCGAGCCGCTCGGCCATATCCAAGGGGTGCTGCACCACGCCATAGCGCTCGTGGAGCCACATGACGGCGGGGCGGGGCGCATCCCCTTCCGGGCGCGCAATCCATACCGTCTGACCACTCGCCAAGCGATGCTCCGCCGGCGGAGGCAGGCAAGTCTCGCACTTGCGGACCTCTAGCTCGGTTGACGCGCGGGCTTCGTCTTGGCTGGCGAACCTTGCCCACTTGGGTTCCAGCGCGTGGCCAGCGAATCTGCAACTCTCTCTATGAAGGGTGACTCCCGTAGAGTCACTGTTGAGTCGGTAGCCCAAGGATTCACCTCCCCGATTCGTCTGTGCTACAGGCTCGCGACGAAATCCGCGAGTCTGTCAATCTGCTCCAAGTCCGCGTGCCCCGGCTCCAAGACGAGCTCATCGCAGCCGATCTCCTCGTATGCGCGGACCGCCTCGCGGAGCGCTCGCTTCGTCGACGGCACGTTGATCTCCATCGTCCTGGCCGCCTCGCCGCGGAATGCGTAGTACGACCTGACGGACTCGGCTGTCCGGTCGGCCGCATAGGCCCCCCAGGCACAGGTAAGGGCCGCGACGAGGCGCGGCCTGCCGGGCTTGCCCGCCTCTTTCCAGGCCGCCTCCACGACTCGGAAGTAGCTCATGACTTCCTGGGCCTGATTGGCCGGGGCACTCCCCGCGCTTCCCGCGACATAGCCGTCGCCGAGCCTGCCGGAGCGTTTGAGCGCCGCGTCGGAGCGTCCGCCAATGAGCAGCTCCGGGCCGCTCGCCCGGGAGGGCGGCGGCCCGATGGGGCCAACGCCGTCTTTGAGTTCCGCGCCCGCCCAGATGCGCTTCATCTCCGCAATCTGTTCTTCAAAGGCTCTGCCGCGCCCCTTCATCTCGGCGCCGCTCGCGGCAAAGTCGTCAGGTCGGGAGCCCACGCCAAGGCCGAGGACGAACCGCCCGCCCGATATGGAGTCGATGCTGGCCGCTTGCTTGGCCATTACCGCCGCACTACGCAGAGGCGCGATTAGCACGGTCGTCATCAGCCTGATGCGCGCCGTCACTGCAGCGGCCGCGGCCATCGCAATGAGCACGTCATGGTTTCCGTACACGAGACGGTCAATCTGGGCGAGGGATGAAAAGGGACCCTTCTCGGCCCGGGCCGCCCATTCTACGATGCGGTCCCCCTTGCCGGCGGGCATCAGTTTGGGAAACGCAATCCCTATCTCCATTCGACCTCCGAACTCGCGATCCGAACGTGCGCGAGAACACACGGCGGGCGCATCCTATGAGCCGCCGGGCAGACCGTCAACGCCGGACGTCCCCAACACGGGCGGAGGGCGCAGCCGGAAGCGATACCGGAAGGGGAGCCCCCTCTCTAACTCTCCCCCGTAGACGGGGGAGAGCACCAGACATGGGTTATGGAAAGGTCTCGCTAGCCTGCGGGCTCCCGCTCTGCAAGTATCCGCTTCGCGACCTCTCTCGCGCCGTCCCGATTCACGACAAAGTGTTCGCGAGGAACCCGCCGCAGAACGTTAAGCGCCTTCAGCGTTGTCGCAGGCAGGCCCCCGAGACCCATCACGATGCACTCGGTGTCCTCGTCTATAGCGACGTCGATCATCTGCTCCACCACGAGGGCGGCGCTATCATCCAAGTAGACGGTGTCGGAAAAGTCGAGAATCACGACCTCGTGGTCTCTGATGTCCACGCTAATCGTGTTGATCATCTTGTTGGCGGACGCGACGGAAAAGCTGCCTCTGAGCGCCACCAAGCCGACGCGCGCGGAGAAGGCGTCAACCTCGTGGGTATTTTCCTGATCTGCGAGGAAGGTCCTGTCCAGGAGGGGCACGGAGACCACGCTGTCCAACTCCAAACGCTCGAACTGCCGGGCGCTGGCCATGCCCGCCGCGATCAACCCTATCGCCACGGCGGTCACCAGGTCGAGGAACACGGTGAGCAAGAGCGTAATGAGCATCACCAGCAGGTGCTCTCGCTGAACGCGGTGGACCCGGGTGATGAAGCGCCAATCGACGATGTCCCAGCCTACCTTCATCAAGATGCCGGCCAGGACCGCGTGGGGAATCGCCTCCACGTACTTTCCAAGGCCCAACACCAAAGCCAGCAGAATCGCCGCGCGCACGACCCCTGAGACACGGGAGCGTCCTCCGGCGCGTATGTTGACCACCGTACCCATGGTGGCGCCGGCCCCAGGCAGGCCCCCAATAAACCCTGCAATCGTGTTCCCAATGCCCTGCCCCACCAACTCACGGTTCGGGTCGTGGCGCGTACGGGTCATGGAGTCCGCTATCAAGGAGGTGAGCAAGCTGTCTATGGAGCCGAGGAGGGCGATGATCAACGCGGGCTGCACGGCACGCGCCAGCACGTCCGGGGAGAGGTCCAACACCTGCAGCGTCGGCAGCCCGGTAGGCACGTCGCCGATGACCGGGGTGTTGGTCAGCCACAGGACGCCCATCAGCGTTCCGGCGACCAGCGCGGCCAGGGTGGCGGGCAGGTACCGCTTGAGCCGGTTGGGCCAGAGCACGCCCACGGCGAGTGTGACGGCGGCGATTGTCAGGGCGTTGAGGTTGACGCCGCCTATGGCGTCGGGCCACGCGCGGATCGCGCCCACCGGGCCGCCCTCCGCGCCGGGCGACCCAAGGAAAGGAAGCGTCTGCAGCAGGATGATGATGACGCCGATGCCGGACATGAAGCCGGAAATCACCGAGTAGGGCGTGTAGGCTACGAACCGACCGATCCTCAGAACGCCCAAGAGCATCTGCAGCAGGCCGGCCATGACGACTACCGTGAACGCCTCGGAGAGACTGCGGGCATGGCTCGTGACAACGACGGCCATCGCCACGGCCATCGGCCCAGTGGGGCCGGATATCTGCGACCGCGTGCCGCCGAACACCGCTGCGAAGAAGCCCACCGCGATTGCGCCGTAGATGCCGGCGATCGCCCCCAGACCCGACGCCACGCCAAAAGCCAGGGACACGGGAAGGCCCACGACCGCCGACGTGACGCCTCCAAAGAGGTCTCCACGGAAAGTTCGGAGGTCGTAGGTCATGTTGGGCTACCCTCGGTGGTCCCAAGGTTCCGGTCGCCGTGGCGGCTATCCTACCTTTCCTGGCCGCCGTGTGCCGCTTAAGGGAAGACGGTTCGACGTTAACGGAAGGTTCCCGCGCAGAGCAGATGCCGGCGAACGGACGCCACACGACGGGCAGCCCTCGTATGCGGCTGCCTTGGCTATCGGAGCGCTCTTCGGCATACTATGTCCTGAGATTCGCTGAATGTTCTCGCAAGTAGTGGGCTAGGTACAACCGGAGTGTTCGGAAAAGGAATCTCTCCCTTGCCGGTCGATTCGCTTGCTCTCCTGCTTCTTGCGGCCGGATTGCTAGCGGGCCAAATCGGATGCGACGCAGCGACGACGCCAACGGCGATCAGCGGCGCGGAAGCGCCTGCGACCCGGGCCACCCCTACCCTCGTTCCGACTCCAACCGCTCCACCTCCCGCGACTTCGACTCCTATTGGTACAGCGACTCCCGCTCCCCCTACGGCGACTGCGACTCCCGCGTTCCAACCAGCGACGGCGACACCCACCCCGAACCCAGCCCAGACTCCCACCGAGGTCTCGACCACGCCCTTCCTTGCTGCGCCGACGGCGCTGCTCTCCCTCAAGACTCGGACAACGTCACCGGGAGCGACGGAGCCGGAGCTGGCCGACCTGACCGACGGAAACACCGACTTCGCCCTAGACCTTCACCGCGCTCTGGCCCAACGTGAAGGCAACCTCTTCTATTCCCCCTACAGCATCTCCCTGGCGCTCGCCATGACCTACGCGGGGGCCAGGGGCGAGACGGAGCGCCAGATGGCCGACACGCTCCACTTCCGCCTTCCTCCAGACCGGCTGCACGCCGCATTCAACGCCCTTGACCTCGCCCTCGCCTCCCGCGGAGAAGGGGCAGCGGGCCAAGACGACGGCGCCTTTCAGCTAAGCATCGCCAACTCCGTATGGGGCCAGGAGGGCCACGAGTTCCTGACGGCGTTCCTAGACGTGCTCGCCGAGCACTATGGGAGCGAAATCAGGCGGGCGGACTTCCGACGGGCTCCAGAGGAAGCGCGCGTCCGTATCAACGACTGGGTCGCCGACGAGACCGAGGGCCGGATCGAGGACTTGATCCCGTCCGGAGCAATATCCCCCTTGACGCGGCTTGTGCTCGCCAACGCCATCTATTTCAACGCGGCCTGGCAGCTGCCCTTCGACGAGAACGCCACGTCGCCGGGCCCATTCCATCCTCTGGGCGGCGGCCAGGTCGAGGCGCCGATGATGCGGCAGCAGGAAAGGCTTGGCTATGCGCGAGGCAACGGCTACCAAGCCGTGGAACTGCTGTACGACGGCGGCGAGATGTCCATGGTGGTTCTGCTCCCTGACGAGGGAAGGTTCCGCGATTTCGAGGAGTCGTTGGACGGCTCCAGGGTCGACGGAATCCTGGAGGACCTGGCGACCAGGCCTATCCTGTTGACGATGCCAAAGTTCGAGGTGAAAGCCAGCTTTGGCCTCTCCGACACGCTCAAGGCGATGGGGATGCCGGACGCCTTCAACGGAAGCGCCGCTGACTTCTCGGGGATGGACGGAACATCCTGTCGTGCGGGAGACGCTGAGTGCCTGTTGATCACGGACGTCGTCCATCAGGCGTTCGTGTCGGTCGACGAGGCAGGGACTGAAGCGGCAGCGGCCACTGCCGTGATAGTGGGCACAAAGTCCGTGGATCCCGAGGCTCCGATAACGGTTACCGTCGACCGTCCCTTCATCTTCTCAGTGCGGGACAGGGAAACAAACGCGCTCCTATTTCTCGGGCGGGTATCCGAGCTAGGGCCTTAGGCGCCGGCCCGCGTCCACCGCTACAATCAGCGAAAATCAGGGAGCGGGGCGCGGCATCCACCCTTCAGGCAGCAAAGGGAAGCTACGGGCGGTAGAGGAAGGCGAAGCAATATGGAACTACAGCAGTTCAGCTACCAACGTCCAGATAACAACCGAGCGAAGAACCTCACGGTCCTCTGCAAGACGGACCGACTGGCAGCAGATATACAGCTCGTGAAGGAAGGCGGGGAGAACAGGCTGCACAGCCATACGGTAA
The DNA here is from genome assembly GCA_965219425.1 of Dehalococcoidia bacterium. Classification (GTDB taxonomy): domain Bacteria; phylum Chloroflexota; class Dehalococcoidia; order Lucifugimonadales; family Australimonadaceae; genus S5-327. The sequence continues at coordinate 531,059 of OZ244741.1, read as the reverse complement.
GCGACGGGTTCTTCATGGTCATGCAAGGCGCCGTGAAGTTCTACGGCGAGGGCGACGTCTTGCTGGCCGAACTGGGAGTGCACCAGGGAATCCTGATGCCCCATGGCTTCAAGTACTGGTTCGAAAGCTCGGGAACGGAACCCTTGCAGATTCTTCACGTAGCCGGCAGCGACCCAAACGTCGAGGACGTGAGGGTCGGGCCCAGCCGAGAGACGGCCCAACGAGCTCCGTAGCGTTCCAAGTGGCGAGAACCGGAGCGACGCCAGGGGCCCTCGACTTGTCTCCTTGAACCGGAGCGCGGCCTGCTTCCGCATTCTTGACACCGCCGAAACCCTATGGTAAGACCGCGCAGACTTTGCCGTCGGACCGGCAACCCTAATGCGGCTAACTTTGGCGCATTGCATGAGGCGATAGCTAGCACGAACTGACCAGAGAGAGGGAATGATGTCGCTAAGGTCCTTGAGCGTTTCAATCGTACTCGTAAGTATTACCGCGCTGCTTATTGCGGCGTGCGGCTCGGACCCGACGCCCACTCCCCGCCCGACGGCCACGCCCACTCCAACCCCACAGCCGACGGCAATGGCTGAGCCTACTGCCACGCCCACCGCGGCGATGGCCGCTTGGGAGGTCGAATGGGAGGCCTTGAAGCAGGCGGCCGCGGAGGAAGGCGAACTCGTCGCTTTCATCTGCTGCAACGTTGGGCGCGGCCTCAACATCCGTGGCATCCTGGAAGTGTTCGAGAACGAATACGGCGTGAAGGTCACCAACTCGACCGGGTCATCGCGTGAGCAGTGGGACCGCGTCCAGGCCGAGCGCGAGGCGGGCAAGTACGAGCTCGACATCTGGATGGGCGGACTGCGCACCTCCAATTCACGGCTCCTGCCCGGCGGCGCATTGGCGCCGCTCAAGCCGCTGATCATCCACCCGGAGGCTCTCGATGAAGACGCGTTCTTCGGGGGCATCAACTACGTGGACCTGCCCGACCACCAGTACGTCCGGCCCTTCGCGGCCAACGCGTCGGCGGCCGAGTTCTCGTACAACACCAACAACGTGAACCCGGACGAAATCAGCAGTTACTGGGACCTGCTGGACCCGAAGTACAAGGGGCGCATCGTTTTCCAGCCATGGCACATCGCGGGCGTGACGCAGACGACCGCATTCTTCTACTGGCACCCCGAACTGGGCACGGAGTACATCGAGAGGCTGCACCGGGAGATGGACCCGAGGATTGCTCCCGACGCCCGGACGGCGGGCGAGTGGACGGCGATCGGACAGTTCGACATCTGCTTCCTCGGCTGTGAGCAGGATGACCTCGAGAGCGAGGGCCTGCCGGTCGCGGAGTTCACCGGAGGACTCAAGGAAGGGTCGAGGCTGTCCACCGGCGGCAACACCGTGATGGCGGTGGACACGCCGCCCAACCCGAATGCTCAGAAGCTGTTCGTCAACTGGTGGCTCACCAAGGAGGGCCAGACTCTGATGCAGCAGGCCGAGCTGCCCGACGGCGGACGGGACTCCCTGCGCATCGACATCCCCAAGGACGACGTGCTGCCCGCAAACCTTCGGGACCCGAACAAGAACTACATCTACGACGAGATCGACCCCAACTTCCCGGCCAAGCTCGACGAAGCGATCACCTGGGTCCAAGGGTTCTACGACGAGATGGGACTGAGGTAGGCGCGGCTAGCGAAGACAGGCGGCAACGGCGCCGTTTCGCGGTCATGGCGGAAGGGGAAGCCGGGTGGCGAGTCAGCAGGACCTGACAGTTGAACGGCAGGCTGCAAAGCCTGTAGTGCGCAGGCGCGCCCGGCTGGGTTCTCCCCACTTCATAATGGCGGTGCTGATCATCGCGTTCGGGTTCTACATCCTGTACCCGGTGATCCTCGTCTTCATAAACAGCTTCAACATCGCCGGCATCGGCCAGGCGACAGAGTGGTCCCTGGACAATTGGCGAGTCGCCTTCTCGCAGCCAGGCATCTGGACCGCCGTCTGGCACACCTTCATGATCTACTTCCTGTACACGGGGATCGGGTTCCCCGCGGCAGTGCTCATCGCGTGGACGCTCGCCCGGACAAACGTGAAGTGGGCATACGGCCTCGAGTTCATGTTCTGGGTGTCATTCATGATGCCCGGCATCGCCACCACCGTCGGCTGGGTCATGCTGATGGACCCGTACCGCGGCATGCTCAACCAGGCAATCGTGCTCCTGCCGTTCATCAACAACCACCCGTTCAACATCTACAGCGTCGAGGGCATCATCTTCGCCCACCTGATGGGGGGCACCATCTCCGGCAAGGTGATGCTGCTGACACCCGCGTTCCGCAACATGAACGTGGCCCTGGAAGAAGCGTCCCGCGTTGCCGGGGCGTCCAACATCAGAACGCTGATGCGCGTCACGCTGCCCGTCATGATTCCGCCCATGGCGGTGGTGTTCATGCTCAACGTGGTGAGGATCTTCTCCTCCTTCGAGGTGGAGCAGATCCTCGGGAGGCCGTTCAACTTCTTCGTTTTCTCCACGAAGATCTTCCAATTCGTGCGGGAGTTCGATCCGCCGCAGTACGGCAGCGCGACCGCGCTGGCCAGCATCACCCTCGTTCTGATCGCAGTAATCATCCCGCTCCAGCGCTGGCTGCTGTCCAGGCGGCACTACACGACCGTCACCGGACAGTTCAAGCCTGGGCTGATCGATCTGGGCAAGTACCGATGGCTCATCTTCGGCGCGATTGCGCTACTGCTGGCGATGCTCATCATCATCCCGGGGCTGACGCTCGTCGGCGGGAGCTTCATGACGCGAGTCGGGTTCTTCCAGTCCCAGCCCACCTACACCCTCGAACACTGGCAGCAGGTGCTTATCTCACCGGTATTCGTCCAGGCATTCAGGACCACGCTGATCCTGGCCTTCAGCACGGCCTTCATATCGCCAATAATCTTCTCGGTCGTCGCTTACATCCTGGTCCGGACCAGATGGCGGGGCCGCATGGCCCTCGACTCGCTGTTCTGGATGTCGGCAGCGATTCCGGGGATACTTTCCAGCCTTGGCCTACTGTGGCTGTTCCTTCGGACGCCGGGCTTCATCGCGCTCTACGGCACCATTTGGGCGCTGATCCTCGTGGTCATTCTCCAGGGCAAGCTCACCAGCACGCAGCTGCTCAAGAGCGTCTACCTCCAGATGGGGGCCGACATGGAGGAGGCAGCGCGAGTCGCCGGCGCAGGCTGGTTGTACACCTACGTCAGGATATGGCTGCCGCTCATCATGCCAACGATGATCCTAATCGGCACGATCAATTTCGTGATCGCCGCGCAGACGACCTCCAGCATCATCCTGCTGGCCAGCCGGGACACCATCACGCTCTCCATTCTCGCGCTGGAGCTGATGTCCTCGTCCGGCGCCGACTACGAGCGCGCCGGGATAGTCAGCATCTTCCTCATCGCTCTGACGGTGGGCGTGGCGATCATCGCGCGCAGGTTCGGCCTCAGGCTGGGCGTTCAGCACCAATAAAGGCTATGGCCGGCGGGCGCCGCCCGCGCTGAGGAACGTTCCCTCCTGGGGGACAACACGCCCGTGTAGGAACGCGGGCCCCTCGCTTGCGGACCGCTACGCCCTACCTTGCGGTATATTGCGGGCGTGGGAGCACCAGCTTCGCGCCGTGCTTAATGCACTCCTGCTCGTACTCTTCGTAGATCGCAGGGTCCTCATCCTCGTACTCGATCTGCTCAGGCATGAAACCCTGGTAGTGACGGGAGTCGAGCTCCCCAAGCCGCAGAGCGAGGTAACGCGCCGGATTTGGCCCCGTGTTGAAATGCTGGTGATATTCCCTCTCCATGGGCGACAGCATGCTGCCTTCTCGCCAATCGACCCTTCGCCGCTCCTGGCCCTCGAACCAAAGAAGCGAGTAGCCCTCGCCATTGAGGATGATGACATGCGCCCCGACGTTGTGCCGGTGCGATTTCTTGTACGTGCCAGGCGGGAATTGGCTGCAGTGCGCCGCCATGGAGTTATTGGACATTGCGAACATCGTCAACAGTCCGCCAGCCCCGCGGTTCGCGGCGTCGTCGAGTCCGAACGTGCGGATGTCGGCGATGAAGTTCGTGATCCACGCGTTGCGGGCCAGCCGTTGGTCCGCCGCGTCAAAGAAACCGGCGCCGGAGGTATACCGGTTGTTGAACTGGAACGTGTCGTTGAAGGGAAACTCGCCATCGCGATAGAGGTTCATCACCATTGGGGCATTTGTCACCGCGAACAGCCGCGTGGGCCCCTGACCGTCGCCGTTGAAGTGCTGGTAGTTGCAGTTCAAGGGCGGCGAGAAGATGCTGCCCCGCTTCCATTCCACCGAGTCCTTGGGCTGCCCCTCCTGCCAAAACATCGTTGCCCCGCGCCCCGAGAGAACGTAGAACGTCGCTTCGAACATGTGGTGCAGCACGTTCGTCTGGCCCCCGGGCGCAATCTCTATCACCCAACCGTCGTCATGCTCTTGGTCGGCGAGGTTGATGATGGCGCCGCTCTGGCCGACGCGGCCCCACGGTCCCACCTCGGCAGCGTACAGGCTGTCTACGTAGGAGCCCGTGTGAATCGGAACGCCCTCAGCCGCTTTCCAGAGGCTGTAGGGAGACTCCTTTCTAGGCCGACGTGCGCTTTCTTCCTGTCGTTCTTCCACCATCTCGTCCCCCTTTGCATTCGCTCATGCTTGGCGAGCTCGGCGCCGGAATCATTGTCCGGTCGCTGTCAACCTGGTCGTGAGGTCTCTTCCGTAATCGGCAGCCCCATCCGTGTTCTGCCGGTGGTGGGCTCCATGAGATTGCCGGTAGTATGGCAAGAGCGAATTGCCAATCGTAGATTCCCAAGGGGCGACCTCGATGTCTTATCCCGCGACGAACCCAGGCCTGCGCATCGATGTCAACGACCCAACGAATCTGCCTCTTTCCGAGTCGTCCCGATTTGCAGTAAGAGCCGAGGACCTAGGCTTCGCCGGCGTGGGGATGGCCGATCACCCCCACACTGGCAAGGACGTGTTCGTTCGGCTTGCGCTTGCCGCCGAACGGACGACTCGGGTGACCCTCTTCCCATCGGTGACCAACCCGGTGTCACGCAACCCAAAGATGCTGGCGACTCTCGGAGCGACTCTTGGGGAGCTCGCGCCGGGCCGAGCTCGCTTGATAGTCGGCAGCGGGCAGGCAGCCGTGCAGTACGTGGACGAACCCCAAGCCACGACGTCCCAAATGGCGAGGGCGGTGGAGACGATTCACCGGACCTTGGCCGGCGAACTCGCGCCGGCGAGCGTGCCCGTTTACGTCAACGCCAGCAGCCCCAGGATGCTGGAGGCCGGGGGAGCAGCCGCCGACGGCGTATACGCCATGGTCGGCGTCGACTCCGACGTCGTGGCTGCGGCGATGGGTCATGTCGAGGCAGGGGTCCGTGACGCAGGGCGACACTCCGACAGGGCAGCTGTCGCGCTCGGACTACCGGTGTTCATGGCGGAGTCCGAAGCAGAGGCGCACGAAAGCGCCGCCGCGTATGCGCTCTCCAACTTGCTGAGTCGCAATAGGGTGTTCTCCAGAGTCGTGAGGGAACGGACGCCATCGCTTTCGGACGTCTCCAACGTGTCGGACATGTCGTCGGCGCAATTGCGCGACCTGGTTGGCGCTATGGTCATAACGGGCGCTCCGGGAGAGGCGGCGGCGCAGGTCCTTTCCTTGGCGGAAAGAACGAAGACGCGCCACTTCATCGCGCGCGTACAGTTCGCCGGCGAAGACCCGTTTCGAGCCATCGAGATTTTCAGCTCCGCGCTGCGCGCCGCTGCCGGACAGGACGTTCTCCGTCCCGACGATTGACATCCTCAGAGCGGCGGCTATACCGTCCGAGAGAGATTGCCGACAGCGGGTGGACGATGCAGCTGAACCTCAGGGCCGAGCCGGAACCAATCAGTTTCGACGTGTCGCAGAGCGCGCTGTGCGTAATCGACATGCAGAACTACGACATCAAGCCGGGTGGGTTCTTCGACCTCACGGGTGTGGACACGGAGCACGGCAAACGTGTCATCGAGCCGATTCAGCGCGCCTTGGCGTACGGCCGCGCAGCAGGCATGCCCGTGCTGTTCACCCGTATGGTCCTGCCCGCCGACCCTCTGATGCGGGCCGGCCCTGACTCGCCTTGGTATTGGAAAGGCGCAGCCTATCGGGCAGACCTGAGCGAACCGTCAATGGAGCGCGCAGTCGGCATCGACGGCACGTGGGGCGGGGAGATCATCGAGGAGCTGGCTCCACTGGAAGGCGAGTACGTCATCGCGAAGAACCTCTACAGCGCCTTTCAGCGGACGGACTTCGATCTGGTGCTGAAGCGTCTTGGAGTGAGGCACCTCTTCATCACCGGCATCGGCACGCCCACCTGCGTGGAAGCCACCGCCAGGGACGCATACTTTCACGAGTACTTCCCTATCCTCATCGAGGACTGCTGTGGGGGAATCCTTCCCGAGACCCACGAACAAGCGCTGTTCGCCATCAAGCGACGGTACGGTTGGGTAACCAATCTCGACAGCTGGACCTCAGCTATCGCGGAAGGCGTCCCGGACTTTCAGGCTCCGAACTGACGCTGCAACGGCTCCCGGTTCACCGACCTGGAGGAGGCAACATGACCGCCAGCACACCCGGACTCACGCGCGCCGTCTGCGAGTACGTCGCCGCCAGCCGCTACAGTGACATCCCGGACGACGTAGTCGAAGTGGCGAAGAGGCTGACGCTGGACTCGCTGGGCACCGCTCTCGCCGGCGGGACGCTCGGCGACGGAGGACCGGAGACGGCTGCGGTCGTCATTAGCTCCGGCGGCCGACCCGAGAGCACGGTATTGGGCTATGGCGAGAAGGTGTCCGCGGTCATGGCGGGCCTGGCCAACGGAGCGATGGTGCACGCGCTGAACTACGACGCCATCGGCGCGGAGGGAGGACACCCGGGAGCATTTGCGCTCACGGCTCCTCTTGCAGTCGCCGAACGCCGGGGAGGAGTCAGCGGGAAGGAGTTCATCAACGCCCTCGTGGCCGGAGTCGAGGTCGAGATGCGGTCCGTGCTAGCCCTACTCCGCGCGGGAGTGAACACGAAGGGCCGTTTCCTGGAGGGCCAGCTGCTCAGCTATCTGGGCGCCACGCTCAGCGCAGGCCGGGTGCTCGAGCTCTCAGTCGAGCAGCTCGACAGCGCCCTTGGGCTCATGCTGATGCAGGCGTCAGGAAGCCGACAGGTGGTGGTCTACGGCGACCCGCCCGCCAAGGGAATCTACGCAGCCTTCCCCAATCAAGGAGGCGTGCTTGCGGCCCTTCTCGCTCAGGAAGGCCTCGGCGCGCGCTGCGACGCGCTCGAAGGCGAAGCAGGCTTCTTCGCCATGTTTTACAACGGCGTATACGACGCCTCCTTCATCACCGAGGGACTGGGGACGACGTACCACACGCTCGATTCATCGTTCAAACCCTGGCCAACGAGCGGGCTAATCCACGCGTTCATCGAAGCCGGCCTCCAGCTCCGCAACGACGACGGCGTCGATCCCGAGGCTATCGTCGAGCTCAGACTCACCGGCCACCCCAGCTCCAGAAACTGGTTCGAGCCGGTAGAGGAGCGCCGCCGTCCCGGCAGCGCAGCCTCGGCAGCCAACAGCATCTACTTCGGCGCGGCCAAAGCGTTGGCGAACGGCGCCGTTACGCTATCTGATTTCACTCCCGCGGGTCTCGGTCAGCCGGAGGCGTTGAAGATAGCGGCTAAAGGCAGCCACGAACTCGACCCCTCGCTGTCGCCGCACGCGGGCATAGTGGAGGTCGTTCTTGGCTCCGGCGCCACGGTGACGAAGCGCATCGACGTGCCCCTTGGGCACCCGAAGAGGCCATTGAGTCGCGAGCAGCTCGTTGACAAGTTCATGGGCTGTGCGTCTCATGCCCCCTTGCCGCTCTCGCATTCGGCGCTCGAATCGGTGGTTGACCTCATCGACCGACTCGAAGACCTGGATGACGTGTCAGCGATCCCAGACGCGTTGTCTCGGTCTTGAGGTGCCCCACGCACTGAGCAGTTCGTTGACTGCGCTCTGGGAGGTCTTTACCATGGATTTCGGCTGGTCGTGTCCGGGCGGACGGGCCAATGCCGATATAGCCACAAGGCGAGGTGACGACTAATGCTGACGGCTGAGCAGAACGAGCGCCTTACTCGTACGGGCCCTGGAACTCCGATGGGTGAAGCCATGCGGCGGTATTGGATTCCGGCGCTGCTCAGCATGGAAATCCCGGAGCCCGATTGCCCGCCAGTCCGCGTTAGGCTGCTCGGAGAAGACTTGGTCGCATTTCGCGACACGAGCGGCAGAATCGGGCTCCTGAGCGAGTTCTGTCCACACCGCCGCGCGTCCCTTTGGCTGGGACGAAACGAGGAGAACGGGCTTCGCTGCATCTACCACGGCTGGAAGTTCGACGTGACGGGCCAGTGCGTAGACCAGATGAACGAGCCCGACCAATTCGACTTCAGCCACAAGGTCCGCGCTAACTCCTACCCGGTCGAGGAAATGGGCGGTCTGGCCTGGACCTACATGGGGCCGCCGGAGAGCAAGCCCCCGCTGCCAAACTTCGAGTGGACTCGCGTGCCCGAGGAGCAACGGACTCTCACGAAGGTGGTCCAAGAGTGCAACTGGCTTCAGGCCTTAGAGGGAGGCGTGGACACGTCCCATGCGCCGATCATGCACCGCCGGCTCCGCGATGGCGTGACGCTTCCCGGAACCGCCTACAGCAGCGCGTTCGTGCAGGGAAGCGCTCCGCTTCTCGAGCTGGACGAGACAGACTATGGCTACCGCTACTTCGGGGTCCGACAGTTGGGCGAGGGCCGTCGGTACGTGAGGGGCTACCACTTCATCATGCCGTTCACTCAGCTCCGGCCGCCCGGACTGGGTCTGGCCGAGGTGCACGGGCATCACTGGGTGCCCATCGACGACGAAAAAGTGATGGTCTACAACTGGTACTACGCCTACGGCGACGCGCCTCTGGCCGAAGAAGCCCAAGACCCTCAGGTGAGCGGGAATAGCTTCACCACGGACATCGACCCCGTCAACGGATTTCGCAGCTATCGCAATAAGTCGAACGACTGGATGATCGACCGCCAGGTCCAGAAAACCGACACGTTTACTGGGATCTACGGCATCAACACCCAGGACCGCGCCGTGCAAGAATCGATGGGCGCAATCGTCGATCGCCAGCAGGAGCACTTGGGCCAAGCTGACCGTGCAATAATCGTGACGCGGAGAATGCTTCAGCAGGCGGTCGACATGGTGAAAGACGGTGGCGAGCCAGCGGGAACGGCGCCCACCTACTACGACCTCCGCGCCGCAGAATGCACTCTCGGGGCCGATGAGGACTGGCGCGCCGCCCTGATGCCTCTAATGGATCCCGCGAAAAGCGTCACCTAGGGGTCCACTCTCGCCACGTGGGCTGGCCTGATTCCGCCCTGAGGGCGATACGGCAACGGCGACTCCCACATTCCCAAGCTGCGAGAACCGAAGACGCCCCCGCGCAAGCGGGGGCGTCTTGTCTTGCCGTCTTCGGCGCCGAGACCCGGCTAGTTCCTAAGCCGCTCAGCCAGCGCGATGGTGTCCTTCAGGAGACCCGAGTTGCTCTCGAAGTCGGGCACCGTGTAGGTCTCGATGCGGTCGTAGTCCGGGTGGTTCTGGAACGGGTGATGCGGCATCCCCTTCCGCCGGCTGTTGGCCATCGTTGAGGCCCAGATGCGTTGACCGTCGTCGCTGAGGAACCAGTTGACGAACACCTTGGTCGCATTGGGGTGCGGAGCATTCTTGTACACGGCAAACCCGTCCGGGCTGATGTGTCCCCAACCCAATCTTCGCTCGATGGCGAGGCCTACGCCCTCAGTATTGAACTCGTCCAAGAAATTGTCGTATACGCCGATGCCGATGGGCACGCGCTCCGTGACCATCCACTCCGCAGTGGTGCGGGGGTCTTCGATGATGATCGGCTCTTGGTCCGAGAGGAGCTTGGTGACGAACTCTTCGCCCTTGAATGCGAGGAGCGAGCCGATAGCGGCGGTGCCTCCGCCGTTCGCGGCGGGGTCGTGGATAAGGATCTGCCCCTTCCACTTGGGATCGAGGAGCTCTTCAACGTCCGTGAGGCCGGTGGGCTCGAGGTCGCGGTTCACATAGAAGCCGCCGCGCAGGTCCATGGCGAAGTAGAAGACTTGGTCGATCCCGCTCGCGTCATTTCCATACACGTCGAAGCCGAGGTACCAGTTATCGTCATCCGTCACCTCGGGCAGTATGAGGAAGGGCTCAAGGTCTTGGAATGTGCCGGCGGGCGCCATGACGTTGGTCATGTTGCCTGCGAAGTTGGCCATAACATCCCAGAGGTATTGACCTGCCTGCTGCTCGGCGATGATTCGCGGGCCGAACCTGCTCGGGAAGGCCGTGGTGTGCTCTACCTCTATGTCCGGGAACGTCCTCTTGAACTCCTTTATGAGGAAGTTCGCGCCGTCTCCGGGCTTGGTGTTGATGACGAGCTTCTCGCTCTTTGCCGCCTCTTGCGCGGCAGTCCATTCCGCTACGTGAGCCCCTTCGGGCGTTGGAGTTGCAGTGACGACAACCTCAACCACCACCGGAGTGGGCGTCGGCGCGGGAGTCGGCGTGGGGTCGGAGCCACAGGCGGCGGTCAATAGCGCCAGTATTCCGGCTAACGCTCCCAACACCACTGTTCTAGACAATCTGGTCATGCGACTTCCTTTCTCGGACGAGCGACCGCTGGCTGACCTACACGAAAAGAGCCCACGGCCAATGTCTGCCCTATCGCTCGTCGCATCAGTCCTCCCGTTGGACAGCAACTGCAATCGCCGCAGGGCCACGCTATTGATGTTGTAGCGCCCAGCCGTTATATGGCTACATCGGCTGTGTGTCAAGCGACTCTATTCCTGTCGACTTTATCCAACGACTTTGATTCCCTCTCCTGGGGCTCACAAGTGGAGAAGCATTGCGGCTCGCTGAAGCGACGCCCTTCATGGACGCGTACCGGTCATCGGTCAGTCCGCTGGCTTGGTCCTGGCTGTATCCGGACACTGCCCAAGGCGATGGAGGCTGTAGCCAGTGGAGTATCGCGCCGGCTTGACCCTCCGACGACGACGCCCGTAAGCTGCCGCACAGTTGCCCTAGGCATTTTAGGCGCGTCGCTGGCCAGGGAGATAAGGGTCAATGGCCTCATGACCGATTCAACTGTGAAAGACCGCCAGACCGTATTGGAGCTACGAAACGTCTCGAAACGCTTCGGGGAGGTAGAGGCAGTCAAGGACGCGTCGATCGAGATCCGCCAGGGGGAAGTGCTTACTCTGCTCGGTCCGAGCGGATGCGGGAAGACAACGACGCTCCGGATGGCCATTGGCCTCGAACGTGTGTCGAGCGGGGAGATTGTCTACGACGGCAAGGTGGTCGACAGCGGCAGCAATCGCGGTTTCGTTCCCCCAAACAAGCGGAACATGGGCATGGTGTTCCAGTCCTACGCAATCTGGCCCCACATGACGGTTGCAGAGAACGTGGCCTATCCACTCAACGTTAGGAGGGTTGGGCGGTCCGAGATCCGCGAACGGGTGGCGAAAGTCCTGGAGCAAGTGGGTCTTACGGGCATGGGCGACCGCCAATCGACAATGCTGAGCGGCGGTCAGCAACAACGGGTCGCGGTTGCACGCAGTCTCGTATTCGAGCCCAACCTGCTCCTCCTCGACGAGCCTTTTTCAAACTTGGACGCCAAGCTCCGTGAGCAGATGCGGGTTGAACTGAAAGAACTCCAACGACGCCTCGGCATCACTGTCCTATTCGTCACTCACGATCAGATTGAAGCGCTTAGCCTCTCGGACCGCATCGTGGTCATGGACCATGGCAACGTGGAACAAATCGGCGCGCCAACAGAGCTGTACAGGGACCCGCAGACTCCAGCGGTGCGCGATTTCTTGGGACGCACCGTGATGTTCACCGGGACGGCCGCCGACGGCGGCAACGGCGAAACACTTCCAGTGCAGCTCGAGGAGCCGGGAGGCCCCATCATCCGTGCGCGCGTCACTTCCGGCAGCACGCTTCGAGCCGGCGAGAGATGCGCCGTAGCGGTCCGTCCAGAGGTTGTGGACGTCACCCGCGTGGATAGCTCGATGGCTGACCCAGAGGGCGGCGCCAAGAGGCTAGTTGGCTCCATCGCCGCGATTCTCTTCGTTGGCGAGCGATACGAGGCGCGCGTGCGTCTCCCATGGGGTCAGGACGTGCAAATCTATCTCCCCCTATCCGACGATTGGGAAGAGGGGCAGGAGGTCCTCCTGAACTTCGATGCGCTGCAAGCTCAGGTATGGGCCGTTGCCGCCTGAGACAAGGGATAACTGCGGCCAAGTCCGCCGACTCAATGAGCGTGCGGGGACAGGTTGTCATGTTCGTGGCGGAAGCCGCGGTGGTAGCTGGCGCCGGCCATGCCAGTCGGGTCTATGTGGACCGTCGTGCTACCGATGTAGGGGATGGCGTGGCTGAGGCGGTGGCTCACGTCGCCCCCGATGCGGTGGGCCTCTTCAATGGTGGCGTCGGGCCGGACGGTTATGTGGGCCTCCACTTCCAGCCGGTGGCCCAACCAGCGAGAGCGGACCTCCGACACGCCGACTACTCCTCCAACGTGGCCGGCTTCATGCACAATCTCGTCGACGATTCCCGGGTCGACGCCGTCGAGCATCCTGGTGAACACCGCTTTGCCGGACTGCCAGACGATCCTGAGGATGATGATGGAAACGACGAGGCCAACGATGGGGTCGGCGATAGGGAAACCGAGCCAAACAGCCATAGCGCCTCCAAGAACGCCGAGGGAGGTGAGGCCGTCGACCCGGGCGTGGTAACCGTCCGCGACCAGGGCGGCACTGTTGATCTCTCGCCCGATCCGGATACGAAATACCGCAACGGCTTCGTTGCCAATGAAGCCGACGACGCCCGCGGTGGCGACGACCCATACAAAATGCACGTCCTGCGGGTGTATGAGCCGCTCAATCGACTCGTAACCGGCGACGAGAGCGCTACCTAGAATGACGAGGACCACCACCGCCCCGGCGAGGTCTTCGACTCGGCCCAACCCGTAAGCGAACCGCTTGCTGGGAGGCTTCCGGGCAAAGAGGAACGCTATCCAAAGAGGGACCGCGGTGAAGGCGTCTGCGACGTTGTGGACGGTGTCGGCGAAGAGGGCGACGCTTCCCGACAGCAGGAAGACGACGAACTGGGCGATGGCGGTGGCCCCAAGACCGGCAAACGACCACTTGATAGCCCAAATTCCACGGCTCGTGGTCGCGATGACCGGGTCGACGACTCCATGGCTATGACCAGGGCCGCCAGCATGATGGCCATGCCCGTGCATTTCCAGTGCAGTATAGCACCCGCGGCCCCGCGTTCCGTCGAGAAAAGGCCCACTTTGCCATTCGTAGCTACCAGTCTAGGGCTAGCGCCGGTCTAAGGCAGTAGTATCCGCAACCGCCATCCCGCTACGTAGTGGGATTCGTCGTCGATATTCCTCGGAGCTTGAAGCCCAGGATGCGAGCGCCCGCAGCCATGCCGAGGGTCAAGAGCAAGATCAGCAACCCGATGACAGACGCCTCCTCGAACTTCCCCTCAGCCATATAGTCGAGCTGCAGCATCGAGAGCGGCTCAGAGCTCCTGGTCGATAGTAATGCTACGACGCTGATCGCCTTCGCGGCTTGCACGAAGGACAACAAACCCACCAAGACCAGCGCGGGAGCTATCAATGGAAGGAATATGCGCCGGAAGGTGTAGATGTGCGAAGCTCCGCTCACCCAGGAGGCCTCTTCGAGCTCTGAACCAATCTGCATCATATTGGTCTTCAGCAGCTGTACGCCCAACGTGATGCTGGCAAGGCTTACGGCGAGGACCAGAACAAACATGGTGCCGTAGGCGAGGTTAAGGCCAGGTGTTCTTAGGAACAGCCAGAGGAAGCCTAGTCCAATCACGATGCCAGGAATGGTTGCGGGCAACCAGGTCAAGAAATCGAGGACGTGCCTTCCCGCGAACTTCGTCCTAGCGCTAATGTAGGCGATAAAGGAAAAGAACGTCATCGAGAAGAGCGCCGCGCCTATTCCGATGACGAAAGTGTTCTTGAGCGCTCCTATGATGCGCGGGTCCGAAAGGCTTACGAGCCAGTTCTTTACCGTCCACGGACTCGGGATGTCAAAGAAGCCAAACAGCCTCATGAACGTGCCGAGAGTCACCATGATGATTGGGAAGACGGTCATCATAAGGACCATGGACGCGATGACGGAGAAGAGCGGCCATCGAAGCCGGCCGAGTTCGTGCAGACGGGCGGAGTACTTGCCAGAGAGCGTCTGGCTGCTCCGCCGCCTACTTATCCACTGCTGTAAGACGATGAGCGGTAAGAGGAGGGCGAGGACCAACATGCTGAGAGCCATGGCCTCGCCAAACTCAGGGGGCTCCTTGAGTAGAACACGCCGGTAGATCAGTGTGCTATAGACGTTGATCTGGCCCGGCGACCCAAGAATCAATTCGACCTCGAACGCCTCCATCGACTTAATCGTTCCCAGCAAGAAGATCACGAGGATCGTTGGGGCCATCACGGGAACGACAACTCGGAGCAGCGTCCTGAGCGTACCGGCGCCAACGATGCGCGAGGCCTCCTCCAAGGAGGCGTCCATGTTGCGAAATGCCGGAGTCAGGAGCATGACCTTGATGGCGACTGTCGTGGTCATCAGATGGATGAACGTGATGCCCCACCACGAGTAAATCTGGAACGGCGCGTCGTGGACGAAGGGAAGCTGCATCAGGAGCTTATTGAAGAGGCCGCGGTCTCCGTCAAGCATCAAAGACCATGCGATGACGACGGGCAGCGTTGGGATGAAGAAGGCCGTCCAAAAGCCGAACTCCAGCCATCCCTTGTGCGGCAGGTCCGTCCTGGCGAACACCCAGGCGAGAGCAACCCCTATGAAGAACGCTATCAGCTGACGCGTGCCCGTGAGCGTAATGGTGTTCACGAATGCATCGCGAAGCTGGCGCTCTTCGAACACTGCTCCCCAGTTGTCGAAGCCGAACGTGGTGTCCGTGCCGAACTGCCCTACCTGGAGGCTGTTCAGGAACAGCAAGAGAATGGGATAGACCGAGATGAACGCGACAATCCCCAGCACCAGCGTAAAGACTATTGTCGCCGGCCCGATGCGGACCGCGTCCAGCAGGCGCGAGCCTGCGCCTACCTGCGCCGGACTCGCGGCGTCAGCCATCCTAGGTAGCGGCTCTGCCTAAAGGCTTGACCGGAACGTGGGCCACGGTCTATCGCGAACCGGCGAACTCAGCCGGGTGCATCGCATCAAGCGTCTGCGCCCTGTAGTCGGACTCAGCGTCGATAATCTTTGCGATCCCGCGCAAGCCGTAGTACGAGGTTCCCGTGCCCGGCGGGTCGCCTCCGTCGGTGACTGTCTTGACCGCGTCGAACAGCACCTGCCGGAGCTGGATGATAGGCTGGTCACCTGGCCCAAGATGCTCTACGGAGCGATCCACGATGGGCCCCACCGCCTCCTGGACGGCTCTGTCCTGCAAGTTCACGCCGCGAATGCCCGAGTAAGACGTAGTCTTCTGGTACCCCCGATCAAGTCCCCATTCCTGCGCCGCCCCAACCTTCGACCGGAAGGTCTTCTGGTCGACTGCACTTGGGCCATTTGCCATTCCGATGTCCGCGCTCTCCCGCTCCGAGTCCGAGAGAGGCTCCTCGCCAAAGCTGTACTCCCAGTTCCAGACCATGCAGTGTTCGTCATCAATCGGAACATACATGTGGCCAGGGGAGCGGTACGGCTTCTGGACCGAACGGATCTGGGTCCAGGGGGCGACAAAATGGTGCGCGAGAATCAAGTCTTTGCCTTCGCCTGGAAGGGGACGAACGGCCCAGAACTCATGACCGTAATCCGTCGTACGAATCTCGTACTTACCGGGCTTTGCCCGCATTGAAGCGTACGTTGGATGCAGTCCGGCCTCGGGGCCGGCGTCCATGCTGATAGCGCCGTGGAGAACCGGTGCGTGCGACGGATCAATTCCGCCTTCCACTGCCTGCACCCAGTTACAGTCCTGGACGACTTTTGAGACGTCCCTGTGGGAAGGAGGGACCTGAGTCCACTCGAAATTCGGCGGCGGAGGCTGCTTATCGGGCGGACCGAAGTACACCCAGACAACTTCGCCTACTTCTACACTTGGATATGATTGAATCTTGATTTTGTCCTTGAAGCGCAACTCATCCGGTTCGTTCATCTGGTCGACACAGTTGCCGTGGACATCGTACTTCCAGCCGTGGTAGAGGCAGCGAAGGCCGTTCTCCTCGTTACGGCCAAGCCACAAGGGCGTAGCCCGGTGGGCGCAGAACGACTGTAGCACCCCTATTCGACCGCTAGTGTCCTTGAAGGCGACGAGGTCCTCCCCGAGGAGTCTGAAGGGGACCGGCGCGCCGTCGGGCGTGAGCTCCCACGAAAGTAGGGCCGGGACCCAATAGCGGCGCACCACTTCGCCCATGGGGGCGCCGGGGCCAATGCGGCACAAAAGTTCGTTCTGCTCGGCAGTCAGCATACCCAGCCTCCCTCACGAGTCCGCATGCGAAGCGCCGTCCACAAGACGACCGCTTTCAGTGGGGCGGAGTATAGCATAGGAAACCCGCAGGCCCGGCTTTGTGCGCTTGGAGGAATGCCGGCGCGACAGCGGTCCCTGACACGCTAGCTACACCCCAAGTGCCGATGCCTTGCCGATGCTACCATGGGGTCCGATAGGCGAGGCGGCTTGGAGGGAAGCTTGGACGAGAAGGCCCAGAGCAGCCACGAGGTCGCAACCAAGGTGCTCGCCAACATCCGCCGGGTCATGGTCGGCGCCGACGAAGCGGTCGAGTCGATGGTGATGGCCCTTCTGGCGCAGGGGCACGTGCTCATCGAGGGCGCCCCCGGCGTAGGCAAGACAGTTCTTGCGAAGAGCCTTGCGCGATCGATTGACGCGAGGTTCAGTAGGGTGCAATGCACTGCGGACCTCCTTCCCGCCGACATCACCGGCGCCAATGTTTTCGATCCGCGCGACAGAGAATTCCACTTCCGGCCCGGCCCCATCTTCTCCCATGTGATACTGGTCGATGAGATCAATCGCTCGACTCCCCGCACGCAGTCTGCATTCCTCGAGAGTCTCGACGAGAACCAAGTCACGGTTGACGGTGTGAGCCATCGCGTACCGGACCCATTCCTGGTGGTTGCGACGCTCAATCCCGGGCAGCATATCGGCACGTTCCCACTTCCAGAGACCGAGCTCGATCGGTTCATCCTGACAGCCCGTCTCGACTACCCTTCGGAAGCAGACGAGGCGGAGATAGCGTCCAGGCAGCTCGCCACGCATCCAGTCGACGAGATAGAGGCGGTGGCCGACGTCGACGATATCCGCCAAGCCCAAGAAACCGTCAAGGAGCTCTACATAGACCGGAAAGTCGTGACGTATATCGCAAGCGTCATTGGAGCGGCGCGGCGTCATCCGGCAATCGGACTAGGCCCATCGACGCGGGCTACGATGTCTATGGTCCACCTGGCGCGCGCGCACGCGCTGCTGGAGGCCCGTGACTTCGCCACCCCGGATGATGTCCGCACTGTCGCCCACGCGGCGCTGGCCCATCGCATTTCTCCAGGAAGCAGCGACCACTCTGCGCAGGCTCTGTCCGACGTCGTTGAGGACTTGCTGCGCCAAGCGCCGGTGGCATAGCCGCCGCCGGGGGAGACGATGTCCGGGTAGCGAAATCCACATGTCACGGCGCTACAGAATCCTGGCAATCGGACTGATCGGCGCAGCTGCGCTGATACTTGGATTCAGGCCGTTCTACCTGCTGTTCTACGCAGTGCTCGCGGGCTATGTCATCGCGCCGCTTTGGGCCCGCATACAGACCTCCGGAATCGCTGCAGAGCTACGACCTTCGGCAACGTTTCCGGAAGCGGGCCAGGCGCTGCCCATCGAAGTCAGCCTCGTCGAGCTTGGGAGCAAGCCGCACTGGGGACTCCGGGTCACCGTGGACGACTCCGCAGCGCCAACCCTACCCGGCCATAATCACGAGACTACTTTGGACCTGCCTCCACGTACGGTCCGCCGGTGGCCAGTCATCCTAGCGAGCCGGTCTCGCGGCATGAACCAGGTCGGTCCTATTTCGATACAGGGCTCGGACCCGATGGGGTTCCACCGGCACCAGCGGCGTTTGGGCGCGGCGAAGCGGTTCTTGGTATACCCACGAATCGTTCCGCTGACAGTCACACTCCCCACGGGCATCCGCGAGGGCAGGCAGGGAATTCAGGCGTCCCATCAGGCCCACGGGGCGTCATCCGTCGCGCGCCTGCGCGATTACGAACCCACAGACCCCATGTCGCAGATCCACTGGCTCACCTCGGCGCGTCTGGACAAGCTCATGACGGCCGAACGCGAAGATGATGGGGCCGAGGATGCGGTCTGGGTGGCGCTCAATCTCGACGAATACACACAGGTCGGTTCGGGGGACGAAAGCACTACGGAATATGGCGTGACCATCGCAGCCTCGCTCGCCGTCGCGTTCCTAGACGCCAGTCTGCCGGTGGGCCTGCTGGCGAGCGGTCCTACCCGAGTGGAGCTCCCGGCCGAGCGCGGCGAACGTCAGCGAGAACGCATCCTGGAGGCGTTGGCCTTGGCTAGAAAGGGCAGCCGCTTCCCGATGGGACAGATGCTTAGCGACTATCGCCAGCGAACAGGCCCCAACGCTCATCTGTTCCTCGTGACGACGACGACGGCGCCAGAGGCGGTATCCGCCGCCGGCCGTTGGGCCGAAGGGCCCGCCATCACCTGGATACTGCTTGACGGACAGAGCTTCGCCGTCCCTTCAGGGCCAGGCTCGGCGGAGCATCTGGACCAACCGATCGACGGCATAGTGATGCGACAGGGGGACGACCTAGCGGCGGCGCTCAGCCGGGCGATAGCGCAGACCTTCGAGGCCCGGGTTGGCGTCCGATGAGTGGGACGCCCAAAATCACCACCTTTGCCCGGGATAGGACATCGCTGGCAGCGTTGGCGCTGCCGCTGTCCGTTGTCGGTTGGACCGCAGATACGGCAGGTTGGGTCTCGGAACTGCCCCCCCTGTGGCCTCAAGCCCTAGCCTCCCTCGCGGTCGGGTATCTCATCGCGTCCCGGCTCGGCCATTGGGCGTTGCGTCATATCGCTGGCGTCGCCGTCGCGTCTGCTGTCGCGGGCGTGTTCGGCCTTTGGCTGCGGGACGCTCCCACGCTCGGAACGGCCATGCTGCTCGTATGGTTAACGTGGATGGTGGGTTGGCTCACCGCCTGGCTCGCTTACCGGACGAACCTGTCGCAGTGGGCATTCGTTCCTGGCCTCATCGCACTGCTGGTGATGCTGGCTAATCTACCTCCGTCGCTGTACATCCGGATTGCAGTCTTCCTCGCGGTCGCCGGAGCGAGCGTTGCGATATTCCGTGATCCGTCCCGCAGGACCAGGCAGACGGCCGGCGTTGAGCTGGCCGTCGCCGGAATCATCATGGGCGCCCTCGTTGGCGGCGCCGCGTGGATCGCCCCGGCCCCATCAGGCCCTCTGTTTCCAGACTTGGTCCAAGCCGCCTCGGCGCGATGGGATGACTTTTCGAGGAATTCCATTCACTTCTTCGACGACGTCCCGAACCGACGCGAGATTCCGCGCCTCCGTTTGGAATCTGCGCTCCCCATGACCACCCCCCTCTTGTCCGACGACGATTTGATGATGGTGGTTGGCGCGTCCGAGCCGAGGCGGTGGCGTCTGGGGACCTACGAGACCTATGCCCCGGATGGGTGGCGAAATGCAGCGGCGCTAACGCCCGTTCCCGGCCCATCTTCTGAGGCAAGGAGCCCTGCGCCGCTGCCACAGGCATCGCGTGAAGTGCGCATCACGGTGCGCACGGCGGCAGTGATGGACCAGATCGCGACTGCCGGCGTCCCCGTTGAAGCGTCGCTGGCGAACGTCGGGATTCTTTCGCCACAACCGGAGTTCCGCATAGACCGTGGCGACTCCCAGACCGCCTATCTGCCTCCGGACCTGGAAGCCATCAGGAACGTGGTGGTTGCAGACCCAGTGTCGGAATTAACTTCCGACATGTTGGCGACGGCGGGGGCGCAACTTGCCGCACAGGCCGACGATTCGATAGTGGTGCGTCGAGCAGAGCAAGGGCCCGCTCCTCTTCTCGCACTGACATTCCAGGAAGGCATCATTCCGCCGCGGACTTACGAGAGCGTCGGGAGCATTACGACGGCGTCGCCTTCCCAGCTCAGGGCAACCGCCGCCCAGTACCCAAGGCACATCGCCGACCGCTACCTCCAACTTCCGCGCGAGTTTCCCGAAAGCGTGCCCGCCGCCGCCGCGGAGATCACATCGGACGCAGAGAACCCGTACGACAAGGCCGTCGCCCTCCAGTCCTACCTGCGCACACTGCCTTACTCGGCCGACGTGCAGGCGCCGCCCGCCGGGCGGGACCCTGTCGAATGGTTCCTCTTCGAAAGCCACACCGGGTTCTGCACCTACTACGCATCAGCGATGGTCACCATGATGCGGTCGCTCGGCATGCCGGCCAGACTTGCCGTCGGGTTCGCTCCCGGTCAGTACGACAACAGTCGGGGTGAGTGGATCGTCGAAGCCCGCCACTACCACGCTTGGCCGGAGCTGTACTTTCCCGGCTTCGGCTGGGTGGAGTTCGAGCCTACGCCTGCCTCCGTGCAGCAAAGCCTGGCATTGGTCGACTCTCCAACGACCGAGCGCGTGGAGCAGGCTCGTAGCGACGTGGCTGTGGAGCCGTGCACAGTGGGCGGAGCACCGTGCGACCAGCTGGAGGAAGAGGAAGAAGACATTCCGGCGGGAGACGATGGGATACTAACTCCTGCGGAGCAACCCGCCGGGCGCATGGGAATCGTGCTGATCAGCGCACTGTCGTTTGCGGGCTTCATCACGCTCGTGGTTGCCTGGCGTTTGCGCCGCATGGGCGGCGCCGGCAGAATCCGCCTTCAGCTACGCGCCCTCTTGTGGCTCGCGGGCGCACACCGAGTCACCTTCGAGACGCCGCTCGAGATGGCTCGCCGACTCGCCAGCCACCAACCCCGGGCGGCCGCAAACTTCATGGTCATGGCGGCGGCGGCCGACGTCGCCAGTTACAGCCGGAGCAGGCGCCTCAGCGAAGAGCAGCGCGCCAAACTCCGGACAGCAATCCGGTCGTTGCCAGGCGCCGCGCTGAGCCTTTGGCTGCGTCGGTGGCAGAACGTGGTTGCCCGGCGAATTGGGCCGTGGGCAAAGTGGCGCCGCCGGCGGCCGGCGGTCTGACCAGCCGGCGGACCTGATGGCCGCTGCGCCCAAAGCGCTAAGAACATGGCGGCCGACGCGTAGCACATGGCGGGTACTCGTAGCCATTCCATAAGCGAGGCTTGCTATCCAACGATTGCCGAACGTCTCACGGAAGGATTACGCTATGGCCCCGCAAGACGGTAGGAGGTGCGCCATGAGTACGACCGCGCGAACACATGAGGAGTTGCTAGAGGCGCTGCACAAGCGGTTGGCTGAGAATTCGCTAGCAGGCCACTGGCAGGACCGCGACAAGCTCCCCACCCTCGAGCCCTGGTTGTGGCGCTGGTCCACGATCGAGTCCACCCTCATGGAAGCAGGAGAGGTCATCGGCATGGGCTCCGCCGGCTCCGCCGAGGCCCGGCGCACGGTGCAGCTGATCAATCCGGCCCTGACGGGCATCAAGAACACTAGCCGGACCCTCCACGTATCGATTCAACTCGTCAAACCCGGTGAGGCTGCCGAGGCGCATCGCCATACTTTCAATGCAATGAGATTTGTCGTTCGCTCCAAGGGCATGTACACCACAGCCGATGGCGAGCAGATGATCATGGAGCCGGGCGATCTGTTGGTCCAGCCAGGGATGGCCTGGCACGACCACGTCAATGAGACAGACGAGCCCGCAATCTGGCTCGACCTTCTCGATCACCCGCTCACGCGCTACTTTGACGCCATGTACAGCGAGGTGTACGGCGAGCTTCCGGCGCAGCCCATCACGAAACCTGACGGATACGGCCGCCAGCACTATGGCGTTGTCCGGCCTCACGCCGCCGCCATCGGCCCGACAGCGGTCGCTTACTCATACAAGTGGAGTGAAACATTGCCCGTCCTCGAGGCTGAGGCCGAGGGTCCCGGCGACCCCTACGACGGCGTGCTGCTCGAGTACACCAACCCACTCACCGGAGGCCCGACTCTCCCGACAATCGGCGCTTGGATTCAGATGCTAAGGCCAGGAGAGGCCACGAAGCCCCATCGCCACACGGCCGCAACCGCCTACCATGCGGTCAAGGGTCAGGGCGTCACTACCGTCGGCATGACGGACGCCAGAGACCTGGACTGGGGCGAGAAGGACTGCTTCTTCGTCCCGCCGTGGCAATGGCACCGGCATACAAACCTATCGAAGAGCGAGCCTGCAATCCTCTTCTCTCTCACCGATCGGCCATCGGTTGAAGGGCTAGGGTTCTACAGAGTAGAAGAAGGTTAGGCGCGGCAGACACAATCTCCGTCACGACCAATTTTCTGAGTCTAAGCAAGTCTCTTGCACGCGGCTTGATTCTTGCTTAGACTCCCACTAACAACGTGAGAACCGAGTGGCGCCTACGCTAGCCAAGCTTGCGCCTGATTAGGCTGCTTCGGACACGGGAAGTGTGTTAATGGCATCCACGAAAACCCTCCTTTACTTTGCGATTCTCACCCTGGTTCTTGCCATCGTAGCGGCCTGCTCACCAGACCCCACCCCAGTCCCAACGCCTACTCAGGCGCCGACTGCAACGCCCGTGCCGACCGCGACTCCAACCCCGGCGCCAACTCCAACCCCCGTCCCCACTCCAACCCCGGCGCCAACTCCAACTCCCACCTCAACTCCGACGCCTGCTCCAACTCCCACGCCGCCGTTCCCGGGGCCTTCTGAAGGAAACGAGATCGTTATCGAAGATGGACGATGGGTCCTTCGCGTAGGGTCTGAGGGTCTCTCCGGTTACGAGCCTGGGGCCGAGATATCGTCTCAGGAGGGCGACGGCATTGTCTTGACCTACGACTTAGGCGACAACTTGGAGATAGACATCCGCGCCTCCGCCACCGCAAGCACGGGCGTCCACGGCCTGAAGATTGCCGAATTGTTCATCGAAGAGCTCTTCGCTCCAGGGGACGTATTCCGCGGCTTCTCACGTGAGCTGGGGACGGCCGGCGAGTTCAAAGTAGTCGACCCCTATAACGAGGGCCAAGGACAGTTCACCATCCTTGTCGAAGGAGTCGAGATTCGTCCGCCGCAGGTGTTCGAGATCGACCAGATAGTGCTCAGGGACGGCCTTTTCGAGATTCGCCTGGGAGCGGAAGGCAAATGGGGTTACCCGCCCGACGCGCGCCCGCTATCCACCGACCCCGGCGGCGTTGTGATGAAGTTCATCGTTGGCGACACGCTCAAGGCAAGCCGGGTGCGCATCTCCGGCAGTTCGAGCACGACCGCTCACGGATTCGCGTCGGAGGAGCTGGGCTTCGAAGAAATCTTCGAGCTTGGCGCCGCCGATAGGACGTTCGAGTACACGTTCACCGGAGCGGGTGAGTACACGGTCGTCGACCCGCACGGAGACGACCACGGTCTCTGGAAGATCATCGTTAAGGAAGGAGCGGGCATCCCGGAGCCAGTGACTTACGTAGTCGACTCCTTCGTGCTGGAAGACGGGAATTGGGAGCTGCGGGTCGGCCCAGACGCCAAATGGGGCTACCCGCCGGACGCCAGGATCCAAGCGAGCGAAGGCGAAGGGTTCGTGATGGAGTTCAACGTCGGCGACACTCTGTTGATCAACAGATTGCGCGCCTCCGGAAGCAGGAGCACCGTGCCGCACGGATTCTCGGTTCCCGAATTAGGGGTCGAAGTGGTCAGGGAACCGGGAGCCGACGGAGTGCTGGAAATCACGTTCAGCCAGGCTGGCGAGTTCCAGATCGTCGACCAGTTCGGCGACGATCACGGCTCGGCGAAAATCATCGTAAACGCGGTAGGGCCGCCCCCCGTCACCTACACGGTAGACTCCTTCGTGCTCGAAGACGGCAACTGGGAGTTGCGAGTCGGCCCGGACGCAAAGTGGGGCTACGCGCCGGACGCCAGAATCCAATCGACCGAAGGCGACGGAATCGTCATGACTTTGAGAGTTGGCGACACCCTCGTCATCAACAGATTGCGCGCCTCGGGAAGCAGGAGCACCGTGCCGCACGGGTTCTCGATCCCGGAGTTGGGGGTCGAAGTGGTCAGGGAACCAGGAGGCGACGGGGCGCTCGAGGTTACGTTCAGCCAAGCCGGCGAGTTCCAAATCGTCGACCAGTTGGGCGACGACCACGGCTCGGCGAAGATTATCGTCGAGCCCTGATCTCCCGACCAACTAAGGCGCGCGGCAGACGCTCTGCGTAGGCCGCGCGCTCGTTGTCAGGTTCTCCGCCCGAGCTACCTGGAAGTGTAGGCCTATGCCGACGACTCCCGCATACACGGACACGCGCGCGTTCACGATGCGGGACCGGATTACCGCCTTCGTCGGCGGGGGATTCTTGATCGTCGGCGCAGCGACGCGCGTCGAGGCGCAGATCGCCATCGGCGCAGCATTGCTTCTCTATCTCTTCTTTACACGACATCGGCAGTATGACCTGTACGCCGACATGCTGGTCATCCGGTTCCTCGGGCCCCGACAATCAAGAGTGCCGCTGGCCGAGGTTCAGACAGTCGACTTGGTCGAGCTGCCGATGGCCGGCGAGATGGTGCGAGTGGGGCGGAAGCACGGCAGACGCATCTACCTGATGCCGCGGAACGCCCCGGAATTCGTGAAGGAACTCCAGGCCCGGATTCCTAGCCAAATCTGAGTCCGAGGGCAGCCCAGAGTCAAGATTCGGCGCCTCAGATACGCCCTAGGCTGCCCGGCCGCACGACCCACGCTCCGCTCCTCCCTTCGGTTGAAGGGGAACCTACTCAGCCAATCTTGTAGAGCGCCGCGGCGTTGGCGTACAGGACCTTGTTCCTATCCTCGGAGCTCAGCCCTGCCATCGTCCGATCAATGGACTCCTGCGTGCGCGGCCAGGTGGTGGTTGGCAATGGGAGGTTGGCGCTCCAGACGATGTTGTCCGCGCCGATGAAGGGAACGAACGGCGCGACGTCGTCGAACCAGGTGCTGAAGTAACACTGCCGACGGAACATCTCCGACGGCCTCATGTCGTACCCTTCGTTCGGGAGGCCATCGTGCTCGAACTGGTGGTCTGCCCATTCCAACGCAAGCAGGCCCCAGCTAAGCGCGCTCTCGGCCAGCACGACCTTGAGGCGCGGGTGCCGCAGCAAGAGCTTCGAAAAGGCTATGACGGAGAATACAAAGACGCTCGACACGGGCTTTTCCACCGCCTCGATGGCGTCGGCGAGCTTTGGGGGCAGGCCTTCGTAAGCTGCGTAGTGCAGCGCCGGCGTAGCTCCCGCGTGGAGAGCGAGAGGCACGCCTAGCTGCTCGCAGGCGTCCCAAACGGGACCGTAGTCGTCGTCCGCGAGGTGCGGTCCCTCGCGCAACAGCATAGGCATGGAAGGAAAGACGACGCCCCGGTGCCCCATGGCGACAGACCTTTCAATCTCACGGACTGCGGCGTCCGCCTCCCCTATCGGCACGATGCACTGGGGGATGAAGCGGTCACTTGCCTGACCCCACTCCTCGATGAGCCAGTCGTTGTAGGCTTGGACGCAGGCCAATTCAAGGCTCGGGTCGGCAATGCTGCCAAAGCCCTCGCCAGCCATGCCGCCCACGGTTGGGAAGAGTACGGACCAATCGATTCCCCCCGCGTCCATCGCCTTCAGCCGCTCCCGCGGCGAGTAGGCGGCGGGGGGAACTTCACTCCACCTCGACGGACGACCCGTACGATCGCTCAGGAAGCCGCCCGCTTCGCAGACGTTTCCCCCCAGTAACGGCTTTCCATCCACCATCCAGATATCGCGGTCGCTCTCCGAAAGCAACCGAGGGGCCCTGTCTTTGAGAGCGGAGGAGAGACGGCTGGTCCACAGGTCAGGCAATTCCTGGACGTGATCGTCCGTACTAATGATTCCGGTCGCGTTCGCCAAGCCTCGTGCTCCTTAAGCCGTCGCAACCGTCGCAGTGATGCCGTACACCCGCATCGCGTTCTCGTAAAGCATCTTCCGGCGCTCGTCCTCAGGCGCCCCGGCGAGGACTTTTTCTATTGAGACGGCCGAGTCAGGGTAGTAACAAGCCACGTGGGGGAAGTCTGACTCCCACATGATGTTGTCCACGCCGATGTCGTGCCGCAGCTTAATGCCCTCAACCTCGAACCAGAAGTTCACGAACATCTGCCGGCGAATGGTGTCGGAGGGGCGAGAGGCGATGCCTTCCGTCCAGAGCCGGCGCGTCTCCCATTCGTGGTCCATGGCGGCAATCATGTAATTGAGGCCGCCCATCCCCGCCTCGGCAAAGACCACTTTGAGGTCCGGGAACCGGTCGGTGATGCCGGAGAAGATCAGGTGAGGGACAATCTGGGCTGGGGTCACGGCAGAGCAGCTGGTGGAAGCCGCGTGCGCCTGACGCTCCGAGTAGCCATTCCAGGACTTAGCCCGCGCCCCGGCCTTCACGCCGGATGAACCGTGGAAGTGCACAGGGATGCCGAGCGATTGGCAAGTATCCCATAGCGGATTCCAAGCCGGGTCGCCGATGTGAGGGACGGACGCGAGGAACTCACCCATGAGATTAATTCCGCGGTGGCCGATGGAGGCCGCCCTTTCGGCTTCAATGGCTGCGGCCTCGGGCCCCCCGAGGAACGCAACGCCCGCCAGCGGAACGTAACGGTCGCTCTCCTGAGCCCACTCCGCCAAAGCGTCATTGTAGGCGCGCGTAGCGTCCAACTCGAAGTCCGCGTCGTCGTAGGCGTAGAGATTGGTGAAAGGCGCGTTCGGGAAGAGGACCTCAGCGTCGACTCCGTCGATATCCAGCGCCTTGAGGCGCTCCGTGGGAACGTACGCAATCTTAGGGACTTCCTCCCAGCGGTCTGCAAAGCGGGGAAATGGCTCGCCCATCACCGCCGGACAGTTGGCGACGTTCCCCCGCCCAGGTCCGCCGTACACCGACCATCGTTCGACGACACGGC
This sequence comes from Dehalococcoidia bacterium, assembly GCA_965219425.1. Taxonomy (GTDB): domain Bacteria; phylum Chloroflexota; class Dehalococcoidia; order Lucifugimonadales; family Australimonadaceae; genus S5-327. The sequence goes on along the minus strand of OZ244741.1, from coordinate 503,851 downwards.
CATCCTCTTCCTTGGTTTCGACAACTTGGGGTATCTTATCGCCCCATTTCTTGGCGGACATCCTAGACGTCATCGAGTCGGGGGCGAGCGGCGCGTGCGAGTCCGCGCTAATGACTCCGTGTTTGATCTCCATTGCCATCCTCCAAGATTCGGGAACTGCTCCGTAAGCCGCTGCGGCTGGCGGGAAAGGTCCTACCATGCGGGCAACTCGGCTGCCTCGGGACCGGCTCCCTCCAGGACTCAGCCTATCGCGCTCGGGGTCTTGTACCCTCCCATCCGAGGCTCGAGGCCGCGCTTCGAGAGCTCCTCCACGAATAACTCCCACACCGCCGGGTCCTCTTCGTCAAACTCAATCTGCGGCGGCATGTCCTCCCGACCACCCCCTCCCACCAGAAACGGGTTCCCAAAACGCAGCACCAGGTAACGGATCGGGTCAGGCGTCGCGTTGAAGTGCTGATGGTATCCATCTCCCGGCGTCAGCAACGTCCCCGCTCGATAGTCCATTCGCTCGAAGGGAACCCCAGACGCCGGTTGCACTCCGTACCCCCACTGAAGGTCGAAGCCCTCTCCGTTCAAGAATAGGTACGCCACCTCCGACGTCAACCCCGACTTCACTCGCACTCCCCCTCCCGCCGTGTGCGCCTTCTTGTACGTCTGGCCTGGAAACTCCGACACGTGCGTGATGAAGTGACCGTTGGCCATGATGGCGTGCATGTTGGTGCCGGGACCGCGGCTGCCGTGATTGTCCAGGCTCATCGTCCGGACGTTGGCCACGAAGTTCGTCTTCGACAGCCGCTCCTTCAGCTTCACCGACTTCCCGCTGAAGTACGTCTCGTCGTAAGGGTCGAACCGCTCCGGAAACGTCGATCCGCAGTTGAAGATGTACTCCTTGCTCCCGTACAGGTTGAACACCATCGGCGCCGTGAACATCGCGTACAGCCGCGCCGGGTTCTCTCCACTCCCGTTGTACAACTCGTGCCACGCGTTCAGCGGGATCGAAAAGATGCTCCCCTCCGTCCACTCGAACGTCTGCTTCGGACTTCCCTCGTACCACACCGTCGTCGCACCACGACCCGACAGCACGTAGAAGATCTCCTCGTACATGTGACGCTCGGCCTTGTACACCCCGCCCGGCCCGATCTCGCACAGGTACCGCGACGTCCCCTGGTTCACCAGCGAACCGTCTCCCGGCGGGCTCGTCGTCAGGTCCAGCAGCGTGGCGTCCACGCCCGCCCGCTCCCACGGCTGCAGCTCCGCGTTGTACACGTCCGGGACCATCTGCTGCTGTGTTACCGACAGACCCTCCGAGAGCACCCAGCTCTCAAACGCCGTCGGCGTCCGCGCTTCCTTCACTCTCTCAACCATGCGTCATTTCACCTTCTTCGATGTCTCCGGCTACTCATCGAGCCAAATGTACGGGATGCCGCCGCCGAGGTAGCTGATGTATGAACCATTGCCGATATGGTCGAAGTTGCGAACAGTGTCGCCCCAGGCGAAGAACCGCGTGTACTGGAAGCCCATGTACTTGTTGATGTTCGCGTCATAGACGAGCTGCCTTGCCTGTCTGTAAAGCTCGAGCCGCTCTTCGAAGTCGGCCACGGAGTTAGAAGAGTCCATCAGCGCGTCGAACTCATCGTTGCACCACCGTCCGTGGTTGGCGATGCTGATCTCGGGGAGGCCAGGCTCACAGAGGAATCGAGTGAGCCCAAAGAAGCCGTCGCCAGACCAGGCTTCGCTATTCGGCGTGATGTCGAAGTCTCCAGAGGCCTGCCGCTCGTCGTACACCCCCGATTCGAGGATGACAAGGTTCATGTTGAACCCGGCGTTCCTCATGGAACGCTCGACGCTCTCGCCGATGGGCTCGCCCTGCCCGCGCTCCACGATGAGCGTGACCGGCTCATTGTCGTAACCAATCTCAGCCAGCAGCTCCTTGGTCTTATCCGGGTCGTACTTGAGACGCGGGCAGCATTCGAGCAGCACGGCCTCCCACTGGCTACCCGGAGGAACAGCGCCATCGATCAGATAGCCCGCCCCGAAGAATGCTTCATCCAGCAGGGCCGTCATGTCCATGCCATAGATGGCGGCCAGCCGCGCTGTGGGGTTGGAGAACAGGTCCGAGGTGACGTTCAGGTTGAACATCCTGAACCCAGATAGGGTTGCGGCGTCCACGGTGATGTTCCGGATGTCGCCGTCACTGACTCGTTGCGCAAACTGGGTGCCCGCACGCTCAACCAGATGCACATCTCCTGCACGAAGCGCATTCTGCCGTGCGGCCACTTGCGCAATCAGCTGGTAGGTCACGCCTTCCAGACATGGCGCGCCCGCCCAGTAATCGTCGAATCGGGAAACGACGAGCTTGTCCGCCGGGACCCACTCCTCGAACTTGAACGGTCCAGTGCCAGGCGGCGGCACTTGGACCGTAATCGTGCCCGGCTCCATACTGTCGGCTGGCACCACGGGCAAGGCTGACGGGCTTTCGAGCACGAGGAGGAAGAGCGGCGTTGGGCCGGTCAGCGTGAAGCGGACCGTGTGGTCATCGAGCGCCGTCACTTCTTCGACAAGCGCCATCTCGTCCTGGCCGGTCGCGGCATTCCGAGGGTCTCTCGCGTACTCCACCGACCAGACCACGTCCTCCGCAGTCATGTCCGAGCCGTCGTGGAACTTGACGCCTTCTCGAAGCTTGAACGTCCAAACGGACTGGTCATCGTTGGCTTCCCACGATGTGGCCAGCACCCCTTGGATACTCCCGTCCTTCGCCGCCGCGACCAGGGGCTCAAATATAGAAGACGACTTGATGTAATGGTCAACCGAGCTCATGGTGAACGGGGTTGGATTTGTAATCTCCTTAGCGTTCCCCATAACCAGATGCCCGCCCCTCTTGGGACACTCAATCGGGTAGTCAATGGCCGCGCCAACCGACGGCAGCGGCGTGGGCGTGCTGGCGAGGGTGGGCGTGGAAGCGGGGTCCGCTGAATCCACCGGTGGCGGGGTGGCGGTTGGCGTCGCAGCAGGAGCCGCGGTGGGAGTGGCCGTAGGGTTAGCGGCAGGCTCTGGGTCGTCAGTGGAACATGCGCCTAGTAAGACTGCCGTCATGAGACAAGCGAGCAGCCAGTATGCCAATCGTGATTTGAGAGTGCCTGCCATCCTGATCATCGGTTCCTCCCGGTAACGAAGCTGCGCCACGCCCCGTGCGCCGCAACGAAGAGGGAGCAGCGAACGGAGTCATTCATGCTAATTGGACTATACATCATCCCTAGCAATCTAAGCGGAAGTACTCAATAGCGTTTCCGGCAACCATCTTGTACGTCTCATCCGCCGGAACGTCCGCGAACATTTCCTTGATGATTCCGTCGGAGTTGGGCCAGTCTGACTCGATATGCGGGAAGTCCGCGCCCCACATACAGCGGTCCACGCCAACGGCGTGCCGCAACTGGACGCCGACAGGGTTGTACATGAATCCCCACCAGCACTGCTCTTTAATGTACTCGCTGGGGAGGCGGGAGAGGCGCGGAACCCCATATATCCGCTCCGCCCAGAAGTGATTCACCTTGTAGTTGTTGTCCAGTTGTTCGAGGAAGTTCGGTATCCAACCAATCTGGTTCTCGGCCCAGTAGATGTTCAGCTTGGGGAATCGCTCAAAGACGCCGGCGATTACCATCTGGACGGCGTCAACGCCGCCCGCCCGCGCGTAACGGACGAGGCGCTCTATGTAGTCCGTGCTGGGCCTGGCGTCGCCGGTCGGTTCGATGGGGTACCTAAACTGGGCATCGGGCCGTACTCCCCCAAACCCGATATGGATCGTAAGGGGCATGTCCATATCGATTGCGGCAGCCCAGAAATCGTCATCACCAAGAGTGGGATATTTCTGTCCGCTGGGGAAAGTGGATAGATAGACGCCTTTCATGCCCAACTCGGCGCAGTGCTGCATCTCGGCGATCGCGTCCTTGGCGTTCGTGTTGGGTAGCAGGCCCATACCAATGAGACGCTTCGGATCCGTAGCGCAGAATTCTTGCGCCAGCCAGTCGTTGTAGGCAGTTATCATCACCTTGTAGGAATCTTTGTCGGCGAGACCGCTGAGCAATGCGCTGCTTCCAGGACCCGGGTAGAGAACTTCGGTCTCAACCCCATCTTGGTCGAGCTCCCTAAGCCGCTGCTCGGGAGGCCCGGTGCCGGGGAAGTCGGACCAACGAATGCCGAGGGGCTGGTACTCCTCCGGGGACTTGCCCGCGAACAGGTTCATCCCGCCACGCTGGGCTGGACGTCCCTCAACGACGTAGCCGTCGCTTCCGTCAGGAAGCGTGATGTGCTTGGGGGCACGGTCGCGGTATCTCTCGGGGACCCAGTGCTTCCAGGTATCGGGCGGCACCTCCAGGTGCGAGTCGGCTGAGATGTACAACGGTTTGCTTGTCGCCACGTGTCTTCTCCTCCAATGCGCTTACTTGACATCGACTGGGGCGAGCCGGCCGCTAGCGGCCCAGCTCCTCTTTGTAGAACCCGAGCGCGCGGACGGCGGGAGCGTCCGTCACCGAAAAGAGGTACGCCGGGTTCCTGGAAGTGTTGCTGAACTGACGCCACTCCCAAGGGGGCACGATAAAGCAATCGCGCTCCTCCCAAGTAATCGTCTCGGCGGCCTCGGCCCCGAGAGCAATCGCGCCCTCGCCCTCGACGACGTGGTATACGACGGTCTCGGTCCGGCGAAGAGGTCTTGTCTCCTCGCCCGGCCTGAGCATCTGAACGTGGCAGCCGATAGTGGGCATAGCAGGCCCTCCGTCGACCGGGCTGCGGTATTCGATCGCCACCCCATCGTGGGGGTCTGCCTCGCCAGACGCGGCCATGTCCTTCAGGGCAGAGAGCGTATCGGCCCAAGGGTATTTCATCGGCGTAGAGCCACGGGCGTCCGAGAAGGTCTTCGCCCGCAACATTGACGCGCGCCGGAGGTGGTAGCCTTCCGGCTTGGTTATCGGCTGAACGCCGTTCTCCCCGAACCGTTCGTTGAACATGGCCCCCACGTGGCCTGCAAGGTGCGGATCGTGGATGTCGAGCCAAACGGCCTGGTTCGGCGAAGGGTTTGTATGATCGTGCCAGTCCCATCCGGGCGTAACGATGAAGTCGCGGTCGCGCATGAAGATCTGCTCGCCGGACACCGTTGTGTAAGCGCCGTCCGCCTCCACGATAAAGCGGGGTTGAGGTTGCGTGTGCCGATGCGCCTGAGCCAGCTCTCCGGTCTTCAGAAGCTGGACTGAGACCTGGATGGTCCGGCTGGTCGCCTTCAACTCTTCGAGCGAAGGGTTGACCAGTTGGATTGTCCGCATCGGGGAATTCTCGTCGACGTCGACAATCTCGCCGGCCTCGTGCAGGCACGCCCAAATGTCCTTCCACTCCCATTTATGGAAAACGAGCGGATCAAGGCGCTTGCGCGGCTGCCAGAGACCGCCGAGGTACGCCCGTTGCAGCTGCTCAGTGAGCGCGCTGCGGCGTTGCTCTCGCTGTTGTCCGGTGATGCTTCCCGTTGTCATGACTCTTTCCTCGCTCTAGTTCGACGCCGCTTGCGGTCTAGTCCCGAGACGATGCTACCCGACCAGTCCTTGGAGAGGATCGTTGATGATTGACGGCGGCCACCAAACGGCCATGGCGTAGTCGAAAAGGAACACGCTCATGACCAGAATGATTGTCCCGGTCAGAGCCGAACTTACCCAACGCCACTTACCCTGCATCATGACGGCTGGGTAGATGAAAGCGAACAGCACCGAGGCTGTCTGGAGGCCGATGAGCACCGACACCCCCGACAACGCCAAGATTCCTATGGCCGTGATCAGACCACGCCTACCGGCGCCTTCCACGCCAAAGCTCCGCATGCCAATGTCCATGATGTCGCCCTGCTTCTCCCTGCCGCTCCACTTGAGAAGCAGCAGGACCAGCGCGAGCGCGATCATGAGAATGGCCATGGCGCGAGGAAACGCCAGCGCCCTGGCCGGCATGTCTTGGACGTCGTAAAGCACGTATGCCCCAACGGCAACCACCGTGAAGGTCGCCCACACGTCGGCTCCCCAGGTGGGCTTGAAGTTGGGCTTGAGCCTCCATCGCGGGCCCGTCCCGGACCCTCCGGCCGGCGCTGGGGGAGGCGGCGAACCCTCTGGCGTGGCGGAAGCGAGTACTGAGTCCGGCTTCCCAAACCGCACGCTCAGCAGGTAGACGGTCGTCACGAGAATGAACAGCAGCACCAAGGTCACCGGCCGCGTTAGGATGCCAAGCGCACCGTAAGCGGAAAGCGCAGATTGGAAGTTCTGCTCCACCACGCTCCCGAGGATGAAGCCGAGAATGAGTGGAGGCCGCGGCCATCCAAGGCCTTTCATGAGCAGGCCCAACGACGCCGAGGCCAGCACGATGATGATGCTGATCCAGTCCGTGAGAGCGTTGAGGACCGCCAAGAAGCTGATTGGGATGATGGCGGCGGCAAGAACGGCATACGGGACCAGAGTGACCTTCGCGAGCTGGCCGGTGAGAAGCAGCCCCCATAACGCCACCAAGAAGTTCCCAACGGCAAAGGCGACTACTATCGTTATGGTGAGCTCGCCGTGACGGGTAAGGATGTCCGGGCCGGGCGCGATGCCGTAGCTAAGCATTCCAACGAGAACGAAGACCCAGGTCAACCCACCGGGAATACCAAGCGCCAGTGTGGGGATGGCCTGCCCCGCTTCCTTGGAGTTCTGGGCCGATTCTGCAAACAGCACACCGTCCAGCGACCCCTTGCCGAATTCGCTCTTGTCCTTTGTGAGCGCGATGCCAAATCCGTAGGCCAACCAGTCGACTACGGAACTCCCAATACCAGGAATCGCCCCCATAAACACGCCAAACAAGGACTGGCGGATCGCGACCTTCCAGCGGCGCAGACCCACGCGGAACCCGGCAAATACCTCTCGGGTACTGACGTGGTCCGTAGCGCCCCTACCTGCAACCGGCCTGCCGGTCGTAGTCAAGTCGAGAATCTCAGGCAGAGCAAAAGCCCCTAGAGAGACCACGATTACGGGTAGGCCCTCCCACAGGATCGGCTGGCCGAAAGTGAAACGCGTGACACTAGTCGACCCATGTACGCCAACCGTACTGAGGAGTATCCCGAAGCAAGCGGCAATCAGCCCCTTCAGCATTGCTCCTCGACTCAGCACGGACACCATGGCGATTCCAAACAGGGCCATGGCCATGACCTCGGCAAAGCCGAACTGGAGAACGAAAGGCTTGATGACCGGAATGGTCACCGCCAGCGCAATCGCCCCAACGAAACCTCCGATCATTGAGACGGCGTACACCGCGCCGAGCGTATGCGCGCCCAATCCGCGCTGCGCGAGCTGGTGCCCCTCCAAGAACGTGACCTGGGTGGCCGATGAGGGATAGCCGAGCAACACCGCGGGGATGGAGTCCAGCGTGTTGGAGACGCCCCCAATCGTTGCGAGGAATACTAGTCCGATGACCGGGTCCTCCACTTGAAAGACCACAAAGGGGACCGATATCGCCAAGACCGTGATGGAGCCGACGCCGGGAATCAAGCCGACAATGCCAGCGAGGGCGGTCGCCAAGAACACGGCTATCCAGAAATCGGGGGTAGCGAGAGCGGATACCCCGCCCAACAGCGTGTCAATCATGAATTGGCCTCGCCATCGCCACTACGAGAGCGTCCTCCCCACGTAGGCCCTATTCCTCCAGGGAGCCCGGCCCTTCTATCCCGCCACCCGCTGCTTAGCTAGGTCGAGCCGCAACTCCGCCTACGCTTTCTTCAGGCTGGGGGTCTGCCAGCACTGGACCTCCAATGGGAGGAATCAGCCCTGACAGACCCCTTTCTTACTCAGTCATCCTCAATGCGCACAGGTCCCGCTCAGTTCAACCGGTCCTCGGCGAGGTCCACGTACTTCTGAAACTGGCCGCGAATCTCCCCGTAGCGCGGGACTGTTCTGCTCAATATCTCCTCGATTTCAGCGCCTGGCGTGATCCTCACCGGCTGGCCTTGGAGCCTGGCGAAGTCGGCGTTCAATGTTGGCTCCGACAGGAGATTGTCGAATGCCGTGCGGAGTGTATCGACTATAGGTTGAGGAGTATCAGGCGGCAGGACGAGCATCTTCGCGAATCTCGATGTCACTTCAGTTAGAAGCTCGAAATCGGCTATCTCCTCGCTGCTGACGCCGCGCTGTTCCATCAGCTCGATGGGATTCAGTACATCGGCCGGGAGGTCACTCTCGGCATTGCCGGACACTTGGGCCCCCCTTGGCATGCATAGGCAGAACGGCTGGAAGGTGCCGTCCGCGACGTATCCCGGCCGCTGGGTGGGCACGGTGTACCAAAGGATGCCGCCGAAACGGGGAATCAAGTTGATCTCGTCCCTGTCGAAGGCGGAGTAGAGGAAGGCTGTGCCGGTGCCTGATCCAATGATCAGCTTGAGCGGAACATCCAAGAATTCGCTTGTCGCCGCCCAAAGCATGGCGTTTGACTGAGTAGGCCCGTCGACCATACCAACCAGTAGGTCGTCCCCCTGACCGATCGCGTCCTGCAACCGGTTGTACTTGTAGCCGTTGCCGACGAAGCTGATGCCCGCCGGGGAACCGAAAGTGTTGATGAAGCGGAACTTGTCGAACTCAAAGGTGATTGCATCGCTCTCAAATTGCGCCTGCGTGCGGTTGCCCGAGGTCATGAGCATCGTAAAACCGTCGGGGTTAGTGTGATCGTACAGGCGATTGAGCGAGGCGTCCTGAGGCGGGGTGTTGGTCACCACGATGCGAGGCCGCCCGGGGATGTAGTCATCTAGGTGTGCTGCGAAGAACCGGGCTTGGATGTCGGTGCCGCCGCCGGCGCCGAACGGAATGACGATGCGAACTGTCTCGCCGCTGAAGTGGTCCGCGGCGTCAAAGGAGGGGTCGGGGACAGGCGTTGGCGTGGCAGTGGCGGCAGGCGCTGGGCGTGTCGGGGTTGGGTCGGGTCGGGTTGAGACGCCGGGCGTTGGGGTCGCAGCTTCCGTTGGCGCCGGCTCGGACGGCATCGCCGTAGGCTGAGCCGTAGGCGTGGGCTGGGGCGACGTCGCGGTCGGAGCAGGATCGTCACTACCGCATGCGACGCTGACCGAAAGAGCAGCGACAAGGAAAACCACACCGGAGATTATTCTTAGTTGCTTCATGCTGGGGCTGCTCCTCTTCAACCTAGTTGCCGTTGTTCAAGTGGAAGAAGCGAACGGCGTTTTCGCAAGTTATCTTGGCGCGATCGTCAGCCGGCACACCCTCGAACATGCCATCTAAGACGGCCGCCGAGTTTGGCCAGTCGCTGGCGGAGTGCGGAAAGTCGCTGCCCCACATCAGATTGTTGATGTTTACGTGGTCCCGCAACTTCACGCTCATGGGGTCGTAGATGATGCCCCATGATGCATTGTTCAACATGTAGTCGCTGGGCTGCCGCGTTAAAGGATCGAGCCCGAAGTCGCGCTCCATCCAGTGCCTGTTCCGTCGATAGGTGTCGTCCAGCTGCTCGAGCGCCGATGGCAACCAGGCCGCCATCGTTTCGGCGAAATAGATGTTCAGCGACGGGAATCGCTCGAAAACCCCGTCGAGCATCAGAGATATCATAACGGCGATGTGCTCCCCTTGGGCGAAGCGCCCCAAAGCACGATGCGGATCCGCGCCGAACGCAGCCTCGCTGGGTCGGCGCTTGTACTGGAAGTAAGGGCCGGACCGCCCATTGAAGTTAACGTGGGCCGTGACAGCGACTTTCGTGTCCAATGCCGTCTGCCAGAAGCGATCGTCCTCGGGTGTGGGGTAACCCTTCCCCGATGGGAACGAACTGAGCATTATCCCTTTGATGCCGCTCTTCGCGCAGTACTCCAGCTCATCTACCGCGGCGTCGATAGTGCTTTGGGGGATCACCGCCATTGGAATCAGGCGGTCGGGAGCGGCCGCCATGTATTCTTCTACGAGGAACTCATTGTACGCGTGGATTACAGCGTTGTAGGCAGCATCGTGGCCGATTCCGCGCCAGAAGCCCGCGTTGCCGGCAGAGGTATAGAGGACCTCTGCGTCCACGCCGTCGCGCTCCTGCTCCTTTACCCGTTCTTCGGGAGCGCCTGCGCCGGGAGCTCCCTTATAGTTGATTCCGTAGAGCTTGTGTTCCTCAGGAGGAACGCCTGTGATCGCTAGGCCCAGAACGTAGAGGCTTCGGCCTTCGATGATGATGCCGTCCCCGCCGTTCGGCAGCTTAATCAGACGCGGCGCTCTTTCGCGGTACTCCGCCGGCACTCGATCCGTCCAACGCTCCGGCGCGATTTCAAGGTGAGAGTCCGCAGACACCAGATTGTAGTTGGCCATCCCTACCTCCCTTAGCTAAGTCCGCGCTTAGAGCAGCGGCTCTCAGTCCTTCTGGGTGCACCACGGTATCACATGGCCCATGTTGCACCTAATGCCTTCCTTAGCCAGCTCCTCTTCGAACTCCCGGTGGACCTGGTGGTCCTCCTGCTCCAAGGTGATCACGTCTTCACCGCCCCACGCTGCGTCCGCGTCTTGACTGCCGCCGCGTGCGTAGTAGTAAGAGCCGCCGCCCTTCTTGGGCTTTTCACTGCCCCAGCCAGCGGCCAGGTGGAAGAGAGGCTGAGAACCAGTGTTGAAGTGCTGGTGCCAGTACAACTCAGGAGGCGTGAACATGGAGCCGGGGCCATAGTCAACACGAACGCGGTCTTTGAAATCGTCCTTCCAGAGCAGCGTATATCCCTTGCTCTCGAGGATGATGATGTTGAGCCCAGGTCCGTGCCTGTGGCAGTTCATGTACGTTCCGATAGGCCACTCTGAAGTGTGAGACTTCATGGTGCCATTTATCATTTCGTATAGGACCCCCGTCGTGCTCACGCCGCGAGAGCCCATGCCCCTGGGATTGAGCGCTCGCGCGGTCCCGGCCCGCAGGTCTGCCACGAAGTTGGTGACCAGCTTATAGTGGTCCGCGTTTCCCTCCGGCGCGGCCTGACTCTTGAAGTAATCGGGGTCGTCGTTGAAACGATCGACGAACCGATAGGGGTTATTGAACACGAAGTCGAGGTCCTTGAAGGTATTCAGCACTCGCGGGGCCGCCGTCATGCCTAAGAACCTGACTGGCTCCACTCCAGACCCGTTATGGTGCTGAAACCAGGCGTTTGGCGGCATACAAAAGTAGCTGTTCGTCTTCCACTCAAAGGTCTGTTTCTTGCTTTCCTCATGCCAGACAGTCGTGGCTCCGCGTCCGGAGAGTATGAAGATCGTATCTTCGTAGATGTGCCGCATCGGCACAGTCGACTTGCCGGGACTGATCTCTTGAACGTACGAGTCGTTGAATCCTTCGTTGCCCTCTAGATTGACAAAGACTCCGCTGCTGTTGCGGGCGGGCCAGTCCTTCAACTCCACCGTGTAGAGGTTATCCACGCTCCAACCCCGAATTGTGTCGAGACCCTGCTCACTCTTCCAACGCTCGTAGGGAGAAACGTACGAAGGTCCCCAGTCAGACATCCAATAGGGCTTCTTCTCAGCTTGTTGAACCATAGAGTCTGCTCCTTTCCATTCAAGCGCCGAGCGTCCAGCCCCCAGCGAACAGGCCGATTCCCTGCAAGACGCTCGGAGCATGGGCAAAGCCAAGTCCAATACATAGCCGCCCAAGCTGAGCCTGCGTATGGCCTGTTCTTATCACGCCAGGGTCCCATGCACATCAAACTCTGCTACGTAATCGTTCGTGGAATCCGGTAAGCAACTTAGCATCGGCATCAAGCGACGCTTGCACAAGAGGCTCCCATCGGTATAGTCTGCGCTCGATGCTCCAGCAGCTACTCAAGAAGCACCACGTTTCGCGGTCTGAGCTGGCGAATGCCCTTGGGGTGTCCCACCAGACAATCGCGAACTGGGCTAGCGGCAGGGTGCAAGCCCCCTTGACTCAACTAGAGCCGCTGGCTCGGTTCTTCAGGTTTAAGGGCGCGCATGAGAAGGAGATCGCCGAGTTGTCACTCGGTTTCCTCCTTGCCCACGGACTGGACCCATCGGTGCTGGCCGGCGTTTCGCGCAGCGTGGGCGAACTTTCGGGCGTCCACGCTGGAAACCGCCCCGTGCTCGTCATGACCTGGGACCTCGGGAGGACGCGCTTCTATGGCCCGCTGGTGCGCCTGATTATCTCGATGCTGGAACACTATGGCTACCGCTGCCTACTGGTGGACTGCTGCGGTCAGCACGGAATCAAGCGGTACTACGCGAATATGGCAGTCTCAACGCGATGCGCAGGGATGCTCATGGTCGGAGTGCCAGGCGAGCCGCCCGACTCCATTGGAGAGCTCAACTCGGTGCTCTCTACAGTCGTGGAGGGCGGCGTGCCGGTTGCCCTTGTCGCTGGCGCCCACACGCGTGAAGAGCTACTGCCCAACACCGTCGCTATCTCGTGGGACTTGCGCGCAGGAGTCGACCTGATGGTCGGCGCACTGGCGGACTACGGACATCGCAAAATCGGAGCAATCCTCCCCTATGCGGGGCTCTACCTTCGCTATGACATCTTCGAATCGGCGCTCCACCGCCATGGCCTAGAACCGGGCGAACGCAGTTGCGCCTGGCCATATGAGGGCGACTCCATACTGGGAAACCTAGAGCCAGTGGTGCGGGAGAACACGGGTGTGATCACTACGCCGACCGGCCTTGAGTTCCTCGTGGCGGAGTGCTACAAACACAATCTCTTGTGGCCGGACGACCTCAGCATCATCACCACGGCTGGCTCGGCGGAGCACGTAACCCAGAGGGGCGCTCGACCATTTACCTATGTGGCGATGCCTTTTGCCCATGTGGGGCACGCCGCCGCCCAAATGCTCTCACGCCTGATGCAGCAACGTACAATCCAACCCGAAGAGGCGCTCGTCAAGTTCGGTCAAGAAACGTTATCGTTGGTGAACCTGCAGGGAGGCTCAATAGGAGCGCCTAGGCTCAAGCAACCTCTGCTGCCCGATAGCCTCAAGGTCCGATGGTGACGCTCCCAAGAGATTGACTCTTTCGAACACAGAGCAGAACAACCTCATAATCCGTAGGAAGGAGAACGCCATGCAGGAGAACGTCGGCGCCACAATCGAAGAGCTCGGCGACTACTTAGACGAACGGGGGCTGCGAGGGTCTGGCGTAGGCGGTCAATGGGGCAAGGCCATGCCTCAAGCGCCGCCGCCGTCACGCTATGCCGAAGGCCATTGGCGGTGGGAGCACATCTACGCCGGGCTTATGCAGTCCGGCTCGCTGGTCTCGCTTGGCGCATCGGGGATGGCCGAAATGCGTGTCGTCGCGCCAGTCCGGCACCGGCGGCCTATCTCGCTTGGCGCGCAGATTCTCATGCCAGGGGAGCGAACGCGGGCGCACCGCAACATGAAGAACGAGACGAGGCTGGTCCACGAAGCCCCCGCAGGCGCCATCTTCGTCTGCGACGGCGAAGTCTTCCCCATGGAGCGCGGCGACCTGATCGTGAGCCCGACGTGGACTGACCACGACCACTACAACGGCGGCGACACCCCGGCTATCTGGATTGACGGCTTCGACCTTGGCTACTCGAGTCTGGCGGAAAACCTCAACGAGCGGTACCCGGACGACAGCCCATACCAGTCCTTCGACAGGACCAACGGTTATGGGCTCAAGACCATGGGCCACGTTCGCGCCATCCACAGCAGGCCTCCGTCCCCATTGCCCGTTATGCGCTATCCCTGGGGCGAGGCGCAGGCCGCGCTCGTGGCTCTTCGTGACAGCGAGACCGGTGACGATCCCTATGACGGGCTGAACCTGATGTACGTCAACCCCGTCGACCGCGGCCCCACGTTGCCGACAATAGCCTGGCATGTGCAGATGCTCAGACCAGGCCAACGGACGCGTTCTCACCGACACAACAGCACGGCCTTCTACTACGCATTCGAGGGCAACGGCGCAATCACCATAGAGGGCGAACAGATCGAATGGGGCCCCGGAGACCTGTTCGTCGTGCCGCCGTGGACATGGCACAGCCACCGAAACCGAAGCTCCAGCGACGAGTGCATTCTGTTCTCAATCGACGATTGGCCTGCGCTAACCAGCCTGGGCTTCTACAAGCTGGAGACGGAGGACTAATTCGAGGGGCGCGACTTAAGCTGAGAGGGCCCGGCGTTAGGCCGGGCCCCCCTTGGGTCGCATCTCCCTCGTCAGCCGCGCACTTAGCTGAAAGTGCAGTGCGGGTGATGCAGCATCAAGCACTGCGTCCCCTTCTTCTGAAGCTCCTCCTCGAACTCCAAGTGAACGGCCGGGTCCATGTCATCGAAGGAAATCTGGTCGCCTCCCTCCTGGGGAGTCCGACTGTAGTCATAGGTGCCTCCGCCCGGCTTCGGCTTCTCCGACCCCCAGCCGATCCGCAGCCAGTCCCAAGGCTCAGGGCCCGTGTTGTAATGAGCATGCCACCAACCCTCAGGAGGCACGAAGACAGTGCCTGGTTCCCAGTCGACCCGTACTGTCCGGTCCATGGCGGGGCTCTGGATCAACGAGTACCCGTGCCCTCCCAAGACGGTGACGTGGATGCCCGGGCCATGCCGGTGTGGAGGCGGGTGTGTGCCTGGCTGGGACCCGAAGGCGATTCCCGCTCGAACGGTGCCCTTCAGCATCGTGGCCGAGTAGTTGCGTTGCGACTCCTCGCCGGCGTTCAGGAACCGGCCCACCGACTTCCAGCCCCGTCCTTCAGCCGCCGCAGCGCGGGCTTTGCCTTGGACTTCTTCAACTGATGCGCGCTTCTTCGGAGCGAGCGCGTACACGTTGGATATGTAATTCGTACGCCATCCCTTCGTCCACTCGGTTTGCATGAAGTAGCCGGGCTCGTCGTCAAAGATGTCCTTGAACCGATAGGGGTTGTCGAACACGAACCCGATATCCTTGAAGGTGTCGATGACCCTGGGAGCCGCGGTCATCGCGTAGAAGCGGCACGACTCCGAACCAGAGGCATTATGGAACTGGTGAGAAGCATTTGGCGGGATAGCGAAGTAGCTGCCTCGCCCCCACTCGAATGATTGCTTCTTGCTCTCGTCATTCCAGATAGACGTTGCGCCTCTTCCGCTCAGCACGAAAATCAACTCGTCGTACACGTGCTTGATGACCGACGACGACTCGCCGGGCGGAAGCTCGTAGATATACGAATCGTTAAAGCCGGCTGCGCCGTCAAGGTTGATGAAGACGCCCTTGCCGCCGCGCGCCACCCAGGGTTTTACCTCCTGGGTAAAGACGTTCTGGATGTAGAAGCCGGTCACGCTATCGAGCCCCTGGGACTCTCTCCACAGTTGGTAAGGGCTCTTGTAGCTCTGGTTCTGGGCGCTCTCTTCTAGCCGTTGCTCTTCGGTGATGAGCTGCTCGACCATAGACTCTCCTCCTCCGGTCAGGCTTGTAATCGGAACCCAGCAGATGAGACGTACAAACCGCGTGAAACCTAGCGCTGGCTCTGCTGCTGCTGGCGAAACACGTCAAATCCGAAGCTTCCGGCGGGTTCGACTATACAGCGGGCCGTCCTTCGCCACAATCGCGGAGAGGTCACTTCGAGCCGGCCCCTCCTATGCCGGCGCGGGCCCGGACTCCTGTGGACAGCCTGCCTACGCCGAGGCTTCCTTCTTGTACCCTCCCATCCGAGGCTCGAGGCCGCGCTTCGAGAGCTCCTCTACGAATAACTCCCACACCGCCGGGTCCTCTTCGTCAAACTCGATCTGCGGCGGCATGTCCTCCCTACCACCCCCTCCCACCAGAAACGGGTTCCCAAAACGCAGCACCAGGTAACGGATCGGGTCAGGCGTCGCGTTGAAGTGCTGATGGTATCCATCTCCCGGCGTCAGCAACGTCCCCGCTCGATAGTCCATTCGCTCGAAGGGAACCCCAGACGCCGGTTGCACCCCGTACCCCCACTGAAGGTCGAAGCCCTCTCCGTTCAAGAATAGGTACGCCACCTCCGACGTCAACCCCGACTTCACTCGCACTCCCCCTCCCGCCGTGTGCGCCTTCTTGTACGTCTGGCCCGGAAACTCCGACACGTGCGTGATGAAGTGACCGTTCGCCATGATGGCCATCATGTTGGTGCCGGGACCACGGATGCCGAAGTCGTCGAGGTCCATCGTCCGGACGTTGGCCACGAAGTTCGTCTTCGACAGCCGCTCCTTCAGCTTCACCGACTTCCCGCTGAAGTACGTCTCGTCGTACGGGTCGAACCGCTCCGGAAACGTCGACCCGCAATTGAAGATGTACTCCTTGCTCCCGTACAGGTTGAACACCATCGGCGCCGTGAACATCGCGTACAACCGCGCCGGACTCTCTCCGCTCCCGTTGTACAGCTCGTGCCACGCGTTCAGCGGGACCGAAAAGATGCTCCCCTCCGTCCACTCGAACGTCTGCTTCGGACTCCCTTCGTACCACACCGTCGTCGCACCACGACCCGACAGCACGTAGAAGATCTCCTCGTACATGTGACGCTCGGCCTTGTACACCCCGCCCGGCCCGATCTCGCACAGGTACCGCGACGTCCCCTGGTTCACCAGCGAACCGTCTCCCGGCGGGCTCGTCGTCAGGTCCAGCAGCGTCGCGTCCACGCCCGCCCGCTCCCACGGCTGCAGCTCCGCGCTGTACACGTCCGGGACCATCTGCTGCTGTGTTACCGACAGACCCTCCGAGAGCACCCAGCTCTCAAACGCCGTCGGCGTCCGCCCTTCCTTCTCCCGCTGCGTCATGTAATGCCTCCTGCCCTTTTCTAATTTCGTCACTATAGCGTCTTCGCAACTTCCTAGGTCAGTGCTGCTGAATCCCCATCCGCAAGCCGAAGTGGCGGGCGACAATCGCAAGGCCCACCGTCATCAGGGTTATAAACAGGCTCACGATCCCCGCCTCTTCGCGAAGGCCGATACCGGGCGAAGAGTATTCTAGCGCAAGGATAGAGAGGGTCATGATGTCCCTCGACGCGATTAGGATAATGCTGCTCGTCGCCGTCGCCGCCAGAGCGAAATTAATCATCGAAAGCAAGACCAGCGTCGGCATGATAAGCGGAATCCAAACACGGTAGTAGGTCCGTATCCACCCAGCGCCCGCGACCCTAGCGGCGTCCTCCATGTCTTGTCCAATCTGCACGAGAACTCCCTTCATGATGTTCGTGCCGGTAGTATTCCCTTGAATGATTACGACGATCAGCAGCGCCCAAATCGTCCCGTACAGAACCTGGAAGCCCGGCGTTCCCACGAACATCCACAGCAGGCCAAGCCCTGTTAGCATGCCGGGGATGGCTCCCGATCCCCAGATGATCAAATCGAGGATTCCGCGGCCTGCCCAGCGCGTTCGGACGAGTATGTAGGCGACGACCGAGAAGAGGAGCGGACTGAAGATTGCAGCAGTGAAGGACATAATCAGCGTGGTCCTCAAGGCGGACAAGAACAGAGAATCGCCGAATACGAAGGTCCAGTGGCGCAAAGTGAATACCGGCGAGATGCTGAACCATCCCGTCCTCGTCATCAAACTTCCCAATAGCAAGCTTATGCCTGGGCCAATGGTGAGGAGGATGAGGAGCACAACGATCACGCCGAAGGCCACGTACTTCCAAACGCCGAGATCAATCAGTCCAGGTCTGAACTGCGCTTGAACGGTCGTGTACTGACGCCTGTGGAGAATCCACCGCTGGAACGGAATAATAAAAGCAACGACTGCCAACGTCAGGCTTGCCAACACGGTTCCCTGGCCGTACTGCGGAACATCCGAAAGACGAACAAACTCGTAAATCAATGTTGAATAGACGTAGAAATCGAAGGGGAGGCCCAGCAGCAGCTCGATCTCAAACGACTGGAATATTCTCAACATCTGCAGTGCGAACACCAACACCATAGGGGAGACCATTAGCGGCAGGGTCACTTTAATCATGGTTAGGAGATTCGAAGCGCCGCTGACGCGAGCAGCCTCTTCGAATGACGCGTTCATGTTTCGGAAGGCGGGCGTCAGAAGCATCACCTTGACCGATATGCCGTTGGCCATCAAGTGCGTCCAGACAATCCCTGACACACTGTAAATGTTGAAGGGACCTTGCTCGACGAAGGGGAGTACCTCAAAGCCCTTGTTCAACAGGCCCAGGACCGGGTCCATCAAGTTGATCCAAGCGATAGCCGTGGCGATGCCCGGCATCATGTAGGAAATCCAAAAGAGAAACTCTAAGCCGTGGCTGAATGGGATTCGCGTGCGCGCTAGGGTCCAAGCGATGACGACAGCGATGGGAAAACTAATCCCCACCGTCAGCCCCCAGATCATAATCGTGTTGAATAGGGATCGAAGGAGCCTCGGGTCATCGAAGGCATTGCGCCAGTTGTCCAGGCCCCATTCCCGCGGCCCAACCAGCGCGTCGGGCGCTACGTTGAAGGTATTCACCAGGATCAGGATGACCGGGTATATCAGGTAGAAACCGAGGACGATCACTACCGCGGCCATGATGAAAATGGCCTTGCTTGGCGCGGCCCTTCCCAGGCCTACCTGGAGCCCTGCCCGGCTCACACGTTGCATCGAGTCTCGTCTCGCTTGCTAGTCACGGCTGCCTGCGCGCATTCCGGGCTGACGAGCCGCGAGTCGACTTACGGGCCCGGTCGCAGGCGGGAGGCATGAAGTCCGTCCCGCCTGCGACTGCAAGACCGACTATCGAGTTTGCCAAATCTCGATGAGTTGCTCGATCGTCGGCGTTACCTTTGCTATGAACTCGGGGTCCGCGCTTCCGAAGTAGTAATCGCGGCCCGGATCACGCCGTTCCTCCGGTGAAGTCTTCCCGGGCGGTATGTCGTCTGTCCGCAAAGTGAACGAGGGAGTACCATCCGCCTTCTCGTGAAGGACAGTCTGGCCTTCGGGGGAGAGGAACCAGTTCAGGAAGAGTTGGGCCGCCTTGGGGTGGGGAGCGCTGTCCAACATCTCGACGTTTCTGGACGAACCGGTGCCGGAGAGGAATCCCGTCTCTTTCAGTTGCTCGTCGAGGACTGCGGCGGGGAGCTTGATCTCCTGCTCCTCCAGGTTCTCCAGCTCGGACTCGACGTTCGGGCCGAGGACCGAAAGGTGATACTTCCCTTGTGCAAGGCCGTCCACCGCGGTGCGCGTGTCGATGGTGAAGGTGACGTTATCGGCCAGCAAGAACTGTTCGACCCATTCGGGACCCACCTCAGAGTGGAAGTACAATTGCACGTATGACGTCTGGCCGCTGGCGAACGTTGGCGGCGCAGCGACAATCTCCCACTCGGGATTGAGCACGTCCCACATCGAGGTGATGTCGTCCGGATTGACTAGGTCCGTGTTGTACGCGATCGACGCGGGCGGGTTCACGACGGCAGCCGCGAAGCTGAACATGTATTGTTGCTCTTTGTCCGACCACCAGTATCGGCCGTCAAACCACTTCGACTTGTCGGTGACATCGGGGCGAATAAGCAATGGCTCGATCGGCACGAGCGCTCCGGCGTCGACGAGCCGCGCGCCCGAACGCCCTCCCGCGAAGGCGAAATCTTCCGTGAACTTGCCCGCCGCACGCTCGGCCAGCACGCGGTCCACATTGGCGGATGAGCTGCCCGTGGAGAGACGCACTTCGATGCCGTACTTCTCTTGGAATGCCTCAGCAATCGGACGGAAGGAGCGGCTTGCGCTGCCTCCAGCCATGATGTTGAGCTCTCCCTCTTCCTGGGCGGCGGCGACCAGCTCCTCCCAGGCGATTTCGTCAGCGGACTTAGACGGAGTGGGGGTGGGGGTGTCTGCGGGGCGCGGGGTGGGCGTTGGAACCGCGGTGGCCGTGGGTGTCGCGGTGGGGGTTCCTCCACACGCGCCGAGCAGCAACGCCAGAACAACGACAATCAGGGACTGATGGAACCAGCGAAATCTAATCATGGCTTTCCTCCCAAGCTGGTACCGAGACTGTGGCTATCGCATCCCTCGATCCAAGACTCTCTCGCCGTGACGCTCTAGACGCCGACCGGCCGGCGCGCTTCCACTTCCGGACGGTACTTATCGTTCAGCAGCTCCCAGAGCCGTGCGCCTTCCCTCGCCCTGGCCTCGGTTTCGTCCATGTTCCAAGAGAACGGAGGCCGCGGGGGTCCCATCTTGATGTAGCCGTTGTATTCGTAGCTCTCGTGCCCCGCGCGTATGGCGCCGTCGGGAGCAGACGGGGGACGGCTGTTCGCGATGTCGAGCAGTATCTGCTTTGTCTTCTCCACGTCGCCGTCGGCAGCAGCCTGGTATGCCGCCAGCACGGGCCAGGGGCCTCCCCAGATCGCATGCGACCAGCAGCCGGAGGCTCCCATCTCGAGGTAGGGGTACAGCTGCTCTTGATAGACGAAATGAGAGATTTTGCCGTGGATGATGTCATGCAGCCGCTGGAACTCGACTACGCCGCGATGGCTGTCCTTCATCGCCACCACGTTCGGCAGTTTCACCAGCTTCTCGAATGCCCCCACCGGAATATGTACGCGGTGATTCGTCGGGTTGTGATAGATCATGATGGACAAGTCCGGGAAGAGGGCGCTGATCTCTTCATAGAAAGAGACAACATCTTTGATTGGCAGCGTGTAGTAGTACGGCACGCCGAGCAACACTCCATGGCCGCCCGCCTCACGCACGAATCGCATCTTTTGGACCACGAGCCTCGGGTTTGCGGCCGTCACGCCAAGCATCAGCGGGATGCGATTGTCCACGGCCTCGATGCTCGCGACGGTCAAAGCCCGCCACTCGCCTTCGAGGAGGTTCCAGACCTGACCGAAGGTGCCGGTCGTGGCAATCATGTGGACGCCGTCGTTGATTGCGCGGTCAAGACCTGCCTTTAGATTGTCGACGTCGACCGTGTCGGTCGCCGTCATATCGCCCGCGTTCTCCTTGGCGAACGCAGGCATCATTCCGCATACCCCGAACAGCTCACCAGGTGTGTAGGACATCGCGCACTCCTCTTGAAACGATTTGCCACGGCCTGGGAGGGGAGATGGAGACGACTTCCCGCAGCCCACGTCCCTCAGCGGAGTATAGTCCGTAGCATGGATGACGCAAGGTTGGCCTTTCGGCCCCGGCCTCCGGAGGCCAAGTCGGGGCTAAGGCCATACGGGCGGACGATTGAGGCGAGCCAGGCGCAATCCCCGGTCCGACTCCGAGTCGACCGGTCCCGGGGCAAGGCTTTGACAGGGCTATCAACCGGGAGTACCCTCGCGACCCCGTAGGTCTCGTGGGATGCGCTTAGTTCTCGTCGGGCTCCCACTCTCATCGGCCGTATGCGAACAGGCTCAGCCCGGCTCGAAGTCGGCGCTGACTCGATGGAAGCGTAGGAGGTTGATATGACGACGAAACCCGAGCAAGTAGGCGTGGACTCGATGAGCGACTACAACGAGATCGCGTCGGCTTATAGGTCTCCCTACGAGTTGTGGAAGGAATCTCAGGGTCTTCCGACCCTCCGCGGCCTTCATGTGCCCAACGTCTTTGAAGTTGAGCTGACCGACTGGCCCGCGCGCGGCGGGGCCGGCGTGTTCGTCAACCTCGAGGGAACTGGCGGGTTCAACGACACCTATATCTGTGAGATACCGCCTGGGAAGTCTCTGAATCCCATCAAACACATCTACGAGGAAACTGTCTTTGTGCTCAGCGGACGCGGCGCTACCACCGTCTGGTACGAGGAGTCCAAGAAGCAGACATTCGAATGGCAGCCGCACAGCTATTTCGCGATGCCGCCTAATGCGAACTATCAGCACCATAACGCTTCCGGCAGCGAGCCCGCTCGCTACGTGGCTATGACCGCAGCGCCCCGCGTCATCGACACCTTCAAGAACCTCGATTTCGTATTCGACAACCCGTTCAAATTCACCGACCGCTTTAACGACGATCCTGGCTATTTCATGATGTCCGATAAGCCTACCCAAGGACGCGGCACTTGGAACACGAACTTCGTGTCCGACGTGCTCGCGGCGAGCAACATTGCGGACAACTCCGTCAGCAAAGACGGCAGAGGCGCGGGAGCGGCCAGCACCGGCTTCGCCATGGTCAACAGCACGGTGCGCTCGCACAGCTCATCTTGGGCGGTCGGCTCCTACAAGAAGGCGCACCGCCACGGGCCGGGCATCCACGTCCTGCTGCTCAAAGGGGAGGGCTACTCCCTCATGTGGAAAGAAGACGACGAGATTCACAACGTGCCCTGGAAGCGCGGAACGATGTTCGTCCCGCCTGAGATGTGGTTCCACCAGCACTTCAACACTGGCGCAGACCCTTGCCTGTTCCTTGCAATCGGTTGGGGGAGCGAAAAGCCCAAGCAGGGCGGCGGGGCCTACGTCTACAAGAGCGTCAAAGAGGGTGGAGACCAGATCGAGTACGAGGACGAGAACCCTGACTTCCACCCCCAGTTCGAAGAAGCCGTCGCCCGTGCCGGCGCTCAATGCCGGATGGGCGGCACGCATCCCCTCTGCACCTACCCGCCCGTTGGATAGCGTCTAGCCCCCGTAACAAAGAGGAGTAGTGCAATGACCACGAGCGAGCATGTAACGGACAGTCCGCGCCTAGCAGCGCTGCACGAGGTTATGGCTGCGAATTCTCTGGCGGGCCATTGGCAGCCGCGGGCGCGGAACGCTGACTTGGAGCCTTGGGCCTGGCCATGGGAGGTGATCCAGTCCTGCCTGTTCGAGTCCGGAGAAGTCATTCAGCTGGGGGAAGCGGACTCGGCGGCGGCCAGGCGCACGGTGCAACTGATCAACCCCGCGCTCACGGACCGCAAGTCCACGAGCCGCACGATTCAGATGTCGATTCAGTTGGTGAAGCCGGGCGAGGCAGCTGAGTGCCATCGACACACGGCAGCGGCATTGCGGTTCATCGTGGAGTCCAGCGGCGCGTACACCGCCGTCGAGGGCGAGCGCATGATCATGGAGCCGGGCGACCTCGTATTGACTCCCAACTGGACTTGGCACGACCACGCCAACAACACCGGGGACAACGCAGTGTGGCTCGACGTCCTCGATTTCCCATTCAGTGGCCACCTCAGCGCAATGTTCAGCGAGGTCTTTCCCGAGGGTGCTGCGCAGCCAATCACGAAGCCTGACGGTTATAGCCAGCGCCGGCTGGGCGCAATCCGTTCGCAGGTCGAACGACCCAACAGCACCGAGGCGCTTCCCTTCACCTACAAATGGGAGGACGTCCTGGCGGCGCTCCAAGGGATGGATGACGCAGGCGAGTCGACTCCGACCGACGGGGTGCTGTTGGAATACACAAACCCCGTGACGGGCGGCCCCACAATGCCGACGATCGGGTCTTGGGCGCAGATGCTGCGGCCGGGAGAGAAAACGGAGGCGCACCGCCACACGGGCATAACCGTGTACCACGCAGTGTCCGGCGACGGGGTGACGTACGTGGGGCGCGGCGCGGACGAGCGAGAGCTCAAGTGGGGGAAGCGGGACTGCTTCTTCGTTCCCTCGTGGGCATGGCACCGCCACGAGAACCGTTCACAGACTGAGCCGGCGTACCTTTTCTCGGTGACGGACCGTCCCGTGCTTGAGGCATTCAACCTTTTCTGGGAGCAGAGAGGCTAGCAATCGCCTGATGCAATCGGCTTGGGGCCTGGCGCGCTTCTCAGGCCAACGGAGTTGACGATTTCGTCAGGGGTTCCGCCCTCTCCGTCCTTTAGGAGTACGCGGAGTTAAGGATGCCGATAAAGTACGGGATTCAGCGCCTTCTTGAGGCGATACCGACAATCTTTGTCGTGCTCGTACTCGTTTTCGCGTTGCTCCTCTTCATACCGGGGGACCCGGTCCTCTTCATGCTGGGAGTCGTCGGCGATACGACAGACACGATCTCAGCCGAGGTCTACGCCGCCATGCGGGAGCGGCTGGGCCTGGACCAGAACGTGGTGGTCAGGTTCTTCAACTGGTTCTTTGCCGTTCTCCAAGGCGACCTCGGACAATCAAACCGCTTGGGGACGGATGTGACGCAACTGATCCTCCACCGCTTGCCGGCCACCCTCTACTTGGGAACTGCCGCCATACTCATCGGCCTGGTCATAGCAGTCCCCCTGGGTGTTCTAGCGGCGATCCACGAGGGGAAGTGGATCGACCAAGTGGCTAACGGTTTCGTGCTGTTCGGTCTGGTGACGCCTAGCTTCTGGGTCGCGCTGCTTTTCGTACTCGCCTTCAGCGTCTACCTGGGCTGGTTCCCCACTATTGGCTACACCCCTCCCGAAGAAGACTTCGTTGACTTCCTAAAGCACCTCGCCTTGCCCGCAAGCGTCATGGGAATAGACTTGGGAGCAAGCACGCTCCGCTACCTGCGCAGCGATTTCATTGAGCAGATGCGCCAAGACTACGTGCGCACCGCCCGTGCGAAAGGCCTGCCGGAGCGAATCGTCTTTTGGAAGCACGTCCTGAAGAACTCCCTGGTCTCCTTTGTTACCGTCCTCGGATTTGACATTCAGCGGCTGCTCGGCGGATCGACAATCATTGAAACGATGTTTGCCTATCCTGGCATCTCCTACCTCATGCTCCAATCCATCTTCAACAGAGACTTCGCTGTGGTGCAGGGCGTGGTGCTCCTCATCGCCGTAATGGTCATCGCCGTGAACCTCGTGGTCGACTTTATCTACTCCATCCTCGACCCGCGGGTCAGGTACGCGTAGGGGGCGGCGATGGCTTTGCAGGCAACAGCCGCATCTCAGCAGGCCGCGACCCCAAGGCTGGCTGCGTACATGGCCGGACTACTGGTGGTCTGGGGCGTAATCCGGCGCGACCGCAGGGCGAAAATCGGAGCGATCATCATCGGCATAGCCGTCCTCCTCGCCTTAATTGGTCCCTATATCACTCCGTACCCCACGGACGAGCCCAACACCGCGATACGGCTGGAAGGGCCGAACCTGGCGCACCCAATGGGTACTGACCGCATTGGCCGCGATGTCTTCTCCCGCATCATCGCGGGTGTCAGAGTGAGCATGATGGTGGCTTCCGGCGCCGTCGTCTTGGCGCTCGTCTTCGGCGTTGCGCTGGGCGCCGTGTCGGGCTTCGCGGGCGGGTCGGTTGACTCCGTGATCATGCGAGTGATGGACGCCATCATCGCGTTCCCGGGACGACTTCTGGCCATCGCCCTGGTCGCGGCGATGGGAGCAAGCATTGGGGCGCTATGGTTTGCGCTGGCCTTCAGCTCCATGCCCCAATACGCGCGCCTGGTTCGGGGATCTGTGCTGAGCCAAAAGGAAAGGGAATACGTCGAAGCCGCCCGCGCCATCGGCGAGTCCCCAGGCTCCACGCTCTTCCGATACGTCCTGCCCAACAGCATGACCCCCGTGCTGGTCCGCATTCCGTTGAACCTTGGGCAAGCCATCATCGCGGAAGCGGGCCTCAGCTTCCTAGGCCTTGGACTCGTCCCGCCAACCATCAGCTGGGGCCAGATGCTGAACAGCTCTCAGGAATACCTGGAGACTGCTCCTTGGCTCGCCATCTTTCCCGGCTTGGCCCTCTCCATCGTCATTCTTGGATTCGTGTTGCTTGGGGACGCGCTCAGGGACCACTTGGACCCCCGCGCGCGGTCAGGGCGAAGGCGGCGGTAGGCGGGGATGGCTGAGCTGCTGCGGCTTGAAGACCTGACCGTCGAGTTCCCCTTGGAAAGCGGCACTCTGCGTGCGGTCGACCACCTGTCCCTCACCGTCGACCGTGGCGAAGCGGTTGGAATCGTAGGGGAGTCCGGATCAGGTAAGACCGTAACGGCGTTGTCCATCATGCGGTTGCTCGACGCGGGAGCCGAGATAGTGGACGGCCGGATTATCTTCGGCGGACAGGACATCACCAGGGCGAGCGAAGAGGAGATGAACAAGATCCGCGGCCGTCGGGTGAGCATGGTCTTTCAAGAGCCGATGACGTCGCTCAACCCCGCGTACACGGTCGGCGAGCAGGTCGCCGAAGTCTACCGGCACAAGATGGGCGAGACGCGGGCGTTGGCGAAAGAGCACACGATCGAGCTCTTCGACCGGGTGAAGCTGCCGCGCCCCGACCAGATGTTCAATAAGTACCCCCACGAATTCAGCGGCGGGATGCGCCAGCGCGTAATGATTGCCGCCGCGCTCGTCTGCCAGCCGGAGCTCGTCATTGCCGATGAACCAACGACTGCGCTGGACGTCACCATCCAGGCCCAGATCCTCGCAATTCTCCAAGAGTTGCAAGACGAGATGGGGCTCGCTCTCCTGTTCATCTCCCACAACCTCGAAGTAGTGGCGCAGCTGTGCGACCGCGTAGTCGTGATGTACGGCGCACAGCTGATGGAATCCGGAAGCTCCGAGCACATGTTTGTCGCGCCGCGCCACCCCTACACCGCGGGCCTGCTCCAATCAATCCCACGCCGAGGGACTCCTCTGAAGGCCATCCAAGGCGCTATTTTTGATCTCCGCTCACCCCCGGAGGGCTGCCGATTCCACCCTCGATGTCCCATCGGTCAGGACCTCTGCCTCTCGGAGGCCCCCGATGTCCGCGCGCTTGCCGCAGGAGACGACGAGCGTGAGGTGAGGTGTCACTTTCCGTTGGTGAGCGAATGACGCTGGGCAGGGACCAAGAGCAGAGTGAGAGCGCCACGTCCATGACGGAGCGCGCAAGGGCTGCAGGACCCCTGGTTCAAGCCGAATCCCTCACGAAACACTTCGATGTCAGCGGCGGTGTGTGGTCACGGCTGCTCAACGGCAAGCGAATAATCAAGGCGGTGGATGACGCCTCTTTCGAGATTGCCTCCGGAGAGACCCTCGCTCTCGTGGGCGAGAGCGGTTCCGGCAAGTCGACGATGGCCAGGCTCATCGCCAGACTCATCCCTGCGACTGCAGGGAAGGTCACCTTCGCAGGCATCGATGTCTTTCACGCCACGAAACTTGAACTCAAATGGCTCCGCAAAGAGATTCAGTTCGTCTTCCAAGACCCCTTCTCATCCCTTAACCCTAGGATGCAGATTGAGCAGATTGTTGGCCGCTCCCTCACTATTCACAAGGGACTGGTCGGCCCGAAGCGGGCCGAGCGCGTGGCCGAGATTCTTTCCACTGTTGGAATGTCCGAGGACCACATCTACCGCTTCCCCCACGAGTTCTCAGGCGGACAGCGCCAGCGGATCGCCGTCGCGCGAGCGCTCGCGTCCGAGCCCACGTTGATCCTGGCCGACGAGCCGGTTTCGTCGCTCGACGTGTCCATCCAGGCGCAAGTGCTGGAGCTCCTAGAAGGACTGCGGGTCGACTATGGCCTCGCAATGCTCTTTATCACCCATGACCTCAACGTAGCTGAATTCGTTGCGGACAGAATCATCGTCCTCTACGGAGGAAAGGTGATGGAGGTAGGCTCCACCGAAGAGGTGCTCGGCGCTCCACTCCACCCGTACACCCGATCGTTGCTGGAGGCGCGGCCCCGCTTTGGCGAGCGACGTAGGCTGAAGCCGCTTGAAGGTGAGCCCGCCGTGCCTATCAATCCGGCGCCTGGGTGCCGGTTCGCCGCGCGTTGTCCCATCCGTGTCCCCGAATGCACCGTCGCCGACATCCCCATCGTGAGGAAGGGGCTTGGACGTGAGGTAGCGTGTATCCGCGCATGAACCGGGACGGTCGCCGGGGATTGAGCCGTATAGCGCGGGGCGCGCAGTTGCAGGAGGCCTTACGGGACGTCCCTGCAGCAACGAAAAGCGAGGCCCCACCGTCGAAATGCCGGCGAATACCGTCCATTGACGCTCATTGCCGGGTCGCCTACACTCGCCAGACTAGAGTCAGTCAGCCGACATTGGACATGACTGCTCGTTGGGTCGCTGTAAGGAGGTGAGCATGTCGCGTGAGTACGCTCTGATTTCCGCAGACTCTCACCTCGACCTGAACCCCGAGGTCTGGACGCATCGAGTGCCCGCCAAATGGCGGGACCGGGCCCCCAAGCGTGTGGTGATGTCCGATGGCTCTGAGGGCGTTAATTGCGACGGCAGCGAGCCGGACACGATCGGACTCACTCGCAATGTCGGTGTGCCCTTCGAGGAGATTCCCTTCCAGATATCCAGGTTCTCTAATCCCGTCGGGAACGGCACGGCCGAGCTTCGACTGGAGGAGCAAGACAGAGACGGCGTCGACGCCGAGGTCATGTTTACCTGGGCGGACAAACTCTTTCGAAAGACCAAAGACGACGGTCTCTACCTCGCCTTGGTGCATGCATACAACGAGTACATCGCCGAGGAGTACATGGCCGTTGCCCCAGACCGATTGATACCTCTCGGGATTATCCCCACCACAGGCATCGAGGACGCTGTGCAGGAGTTGGAGCATTGCGCCAGCCTGGGCTTCAGGGGCGTCAACCTGAATGCATTTCCGAGTGGGCGCGGGTTCCCCACGCCGGAGGACGACCGGTTCTGGGCTGCGTCGCTCGACCATGACATGGCCCTGTCATGTCATGGAGGCGGCCGGTTCGGGGGAACGTTGGGGTCCAGCGGGCGGGACCCGCTCTTCAACTACCCACACTTCATCGAATCGCCTCAGAACCACAAGGCGAATGCGCTCGGCCTCCTCTTCTCCAACCAAGGAAGCACGAATGGAATGGGAGTCATGCAGCTGGCTTACGCAGGCGTGTGGGACCGCTTCCCAGACCTCCGTATCTACTTCGCAGAGACAATGGCCGGCTGGCTCCCCTTCTGCCTTTTCATGCTGGATGATAACTACCGGCGCTACCAGCCGATGATGCGCCACTTCTGGGGGCTCCCGGACTTGGAGCGCTCGCCTAGCGATTACATGAAGGCGCATTCCCTGTGGGGAACGCTGTACGACCCTGTGGGCATCCAGAACCGCGACGCAATCGGCGTGGGCAATCTGCTCTTCTGCACGGACTTCCCGCACGCCGCCGGCGACTGGCCGAATTCGCGGCGGATCGTCGACGACATGTTCGAGGGAGTGCCCGAGAACGACAAGCGCGCAATGCTCGTGGAGAACGCAGTCAAGTTCTGGCATCTGGACTCGTAGCCTGGCCGGAGAAGGGAGGGGCCCCATAACCACTAGCAACGCCACCCTCGAAGGCCTTACCGAGTTGTTGGCCGAACACCACCTAATAGGCGCTTGGGCGCGCAACAACACTCAGCCGCCCCGCGCAGGCAAGACTGCCGCTCATTGGCGATGGGAAGGCATCCGCAACGCGCTCCTCCAGTCTGGTGAGCTAATCGGCATAGGGTCGAGCGGACAGACAGGAATGCGATCGGTGACCGGCGTCGAGGCGCGCGGTTGCCCCGTATACATGAACACCCAAGTCCTGATGCCGGGCGAGCGCACCGAGGCCCACCGTAACCTACGCAGCGAGACCCGTCTGGTGGTTGAGGCGACTCCGGGCGCCGTCTTCGTATGCGAGTTCGAGGCCTACCCAGTAGACCGTGGGGACATAGTAATCAGTCCACCCTGGACGTATCACGACCATTACAACGGAGGACTCGGGCCGCTCATTTTCGTGGACGGCTACGACAACGGCTACAACCCCAACGTGAACGTCAACGAGAAGCTCCCCGACGGCAAGCTCTACGAGGAAATCACGAGGCCCGAGGGTTACACGCGCAGGGCCTACTCGCATAGTAGGTCGGTCTCCGACAAGCAGCCCTTCCCTCTCCCTCCAATGCACTACCCTTGGAAGGATACGGAATCCGCGCTCGCGACCATCCGCGAAGCGGGTGACGCCTCGGACCCGTATGACGGAGTCCTCCTCATGTTCGCCAGCCCCGTGGACGGCGGCGCGACACTGCCCACCATGGCCTGGCAGGTGCAGCTGCTCAGTCCGGAGCAGAAGACGCTCAGCCACCGGCATAACAGCACGACCTTCTACCATGTATTCGAGGGCGAAGGATGCACCTTCATCGGCGGCGATCGACTCGAATGGGGCAAAGGCGACATCTTCGGCGTACCGCCGTGGACTTGGCACCGTCACGAGAACACCTCTCGCGATGACACACTCCTGTTTTCGGTGGACGACTGGCCGGCTATGAAGAAGCTGGGCTTCTTCATGAAGGACGAAGAAACGCCATAGTTGAAATGTCGAGAGCGCCCACCGGAGCCATGCGAAGCTGTCGGTGAGCGCCGGCAAGTTGGAACAAACGGACTAGGGAGGATGCCCATGATCACTGCGAAGCGCGTACTGAGATTCCTAATCCTGGCAGGAGCAACTCTTGGCCTGCTGGCGGCCTGTGGCGCCGACCCAACGGCAACCCCGACGCCACGCCCGACCCCAACCCCGGTCCCCCAGGCCGAGCCAACCCCAACCCCCGACCCTTTGAGCGAATGGAATTCCATAGTTGATGCGGCTAAGGAAGAGGGCACGGTCGTAGTGTTCGGCCCACCGGGAGACGCCGTCCGCAGGGCTCTTACCGAAGGGTTTGAAGGAGCGTACCCCGGTATCCGAGTCGAATGGAGCGGCGGCCGAGGCGGCGAACAAGGAGCCGTCGTATCCGAGGAACGAAAGGCCGGCATCTCCAACGTCGATGTGGTGATTCAAGGCTTCATCAGCTTCAACCGTGTGTTCTCTCCGCTGAACGTCCTGGCCCCGGTTGAAGAAGCCCTGTACCTCCCGGAGGTGCTGGACCTCAGCAAGTGGCGGAACGGCGAGCACCAGATTCCTCCGAATGGGCTGAACTTCGGGTTCACGATGTCGACCAACGCACAGCTGATATACGACCCCGAGCAGGTGTCCGACCCGACTGAGATCGACGAATACCAGGAGTTGCTCGACCCCAAATGGAAGGGGAAGATCATCTTGAACGACCCCATTCCCGCGGGTGCGGGTTACCGCGTGCTGAGGGACGCCACTGAGTCGCTTGGGAGCATCGAGGCCGCCGAGGAGTGGCTCCGCGCCCTCAAGGAGCAATCAGTTGTCGACCGTGATCAGCGGGGCATGATTGAATCGGTCCTGAAGGGCCAGTACGCGATCCACTTTGCTCCGAGCGGCGGCGTCATGGGCCAGCTCGCGAGGGAAGGCATCGAGTTCAGCTTCCTCTCTCTGAAGGAGCGGACGATTCCCACCTACAGCAACAGCTTCGGCACCCTCATGCGGATGACCGAGCCGCCCCACCCCAACGCGCAGATTGTCTTCATGAACTGGCTCCTGACCCAGGAGGGGCAAACGGCGTGGAGCACGTCGATGAACCTCGGCTCCCTGCGGGTGGACGTCCCAACGGACCATCTCCGGTCGTACTCGGCGCCGGTGCCCGGTATTGACTACAGATTCGACTGGAGCCCGCTCCGATCGGAGGAGGAAGAGGCGATCGTCAACGACATATTCGGCATCTAGCCATCGTCGCCTGGCTCCTCCAGGCGGTGCGGCGGCTTCTTGGATACGCTGCGGCGCTTCCGTGAGGTAGTCAGCCTTAAGCGCTCCCTCTCCGCATTCGGAGAGGGAGCGCGGCGTTAGCGGCCTCGAAAGGCCCCGGAACCGGTACGAACGACATGGAACAAGTCGCCGCGGCCCCCACCACGCGGATGGCCTGGAGCAAGAGCCCCCGGGCCATCCTGCTCTTTGCCATCGTGGTGGCCGTCGGCTTTTTTACCGCCTACCCGGTCAGCCTCCTCATCATCAAGAGCTTCCAGGTCAGCGCACCTGGCGAGGCCCTTCAGTGGGGCTTGAGCGGGTGGAAGCAGGCCTTCGGAGACGACGCGCTCGTCAAGGCGTTCGGCAACACACTGCTGCTGGGCAGCGTCCGCACCGGAGTAACGTTGGTCCTCGCGATCTACTTCGCATGGGTAGTGACGCGGACGAACACGCCAATGCGCGGATTCATCGAGTTCATGATGTGGATGGGCTTCTTCCTCCCCGCCATCCCGATGACCATGGGCTGGATACTGCTCTTGGACCCATTCTCGGGAGTGCTCAACACGTTCCTCAGAGATACCCTGGGACTGCCCAGTCCATTCAACATCTATTCCTACGGAGGCATCGTTTGGGCGCACCTAGCCTTCAGCACTTCGATCCGCTTCCTGCTCCTGACTCCTGCATTCCGTTCGATGGATGCAGCCCTGGAAGAGGCGGGACGGATCGCCGGGAACAACTCGCTGCAGGTGCTGCGGCGCGTTACCGTGCCGGTGCTCGCCCCCGCCATCATCATAGGAACGTCGTTGGGGTTCATCAAAAGCCTGGAGTCGCTGGAAATCGAGCTGCTGCTGGGCCGACGCGCTGAGATCTCCGTGTTCACTACCAGGATCTTCGATTACCTCCACTGGGAGCCTCCCCTCTACGGACGGGCCACGGCGCTCTCCAGCATCTTCCTGCTCGTCATCTTCGCGATGATCTGGCTGCAGCGCCTCCTGATCGGCAAGCGTCACTACACCACCGTGACCGGACGCGGGTTCAGGGCAGGGGTAACCGACATAGGCCGGTGGAAATGGGTCACCTTTGGGTCGAGCATGCTGTTCGTCGGAGTAATGATTATCCTGCCCCTCTGCATGCTGCTCATGGGGACCTTCATGCGCCTGTCCGGCATATTCGACATCCCGGACCCATGGACGTTCAAGCACTGGACAGCCGCCTTTGACGACCCCGTTTTCATAAGATCGCTCCGCAACACCCTTTTCATGGGATTCGGAGCGGCGGCTACCGGCGCTGTGGCCTACTCCCTTATCGCTTACATGATCGTGCGTGGCCGCTTCCTTGGACGTGGGCTGCTCGACTTCTTCTCGTGGCTGCCGTGGGCCATTCCCGGCGTCCTCGTCAGCCTGTCGCTGCTATGGGTGTTCCTCGGCTCAGGCCCAATCTTCAAGCCGGTATACGGCACCCTCTTCATACTCATCATCGCCACCACGATCGGCACCCTTCCCCTTGGAGTGCAAATCCTCAAGGCATCCGTCATGCAGATGAGCCCGGAGCTCGAGGAAGCCTCACGCGTGCATGGGGCATCCTGGCGCCAGACCATGATGCGCATTGTTTCGCCCCTTATGGCGCCCGCCATCATGTCCGTGGCCATCATCTCGTTCATATCCGCCGTGCGCGACGTGCCAACGGTCATCTTCCTCGCCAACTTCCAAACGAGGCCGCTCTCGTTGCTGATGCTTGACTACATCATCGGAGGCGAGCGTGAGAAGGCCACCGTTATCGGCGTCTTCCTCGCCGGGCTCATCGTCGTCGTGGCCCTTGCGGGCCGGAAAGTCGGGCTGCAAATGGGAAGCGCCGAGAGGCGGTGAGTCCGGCAGTCCGAAGGGCGGAGACCCGGTAAGAGTTGCCCCCGGCGCGCTGATTGCGCCGTGTCGTGACGCTCCTACTTCATGCTGAGGAACCGCTCGGCGTTCTCAAACGCAATCTTGCGCTGCTCCTCCACCGGCACGTTCTGGAAATTGCGCTGGAGCGTTTCGTCCGAGTGGGGCCAGTTTGACTCGACGTGCGGGAAGTCGCCTCCCCACATGATCCGATCAACGCCGATCTCGTGACGGAGCTTGACTCCGATGGGGTCGTCGAAGAAGCCAAGGTAGATGTGCTGTTTGACGTATTCGCTTGGAAGCTGCTTCAACGGCTTTATGTTGTACGTCGTCTCAGCCCAGTAGCGATGCCTTTCGTAGTTGTGGTCCATCTGCTCCAGGTAGATGGGAGCCCATCCGACTTGCTGCTCCGCGTAATACACGTGGAGGTCCGGGAAACGGTCGAAGAGGCCGCTCATGACCATCTGCGTGATGTTCTGGGCGCCTCGGATGCCGTACCGCGCAAGACGCGAGACGTAATCGGGCGGCCTGAGATGCGGGGGAGGCAGCACCGGGTATTTGAAGATCGGGCTGCCCTCCTTTAGCGACGTGTGTACACTCACAGGCATGCCCAGCTCTTGGGCTCGGGCCCAAAACCTATCGTCCCCTTCGACGGGATGAGGCAGGCCTGAGGGAAACGCTGCTATCTCCACGAGCTTGATGCCCGCCTGGGAGCAGAACCCCAGCTCCTCGATCGCTTCGGAGAGGCCGCGGTCCGGAATGCACCCAACCCCTACCAACCTATCGGGGTTCAGGGCGCAGAACTCCTCGGCCAGCCAGCGGTTGTAGGTGCGTATGAGTGCGTGGTAGCCGTCAGGGTCTTTGATGCCCCTCGTGATGTTGCGAACGCCGCCAACTCCCGGGTACATCCATTCGGAATCGATGCCGTCCTGGTCGAGCTCGCGTAGCCGCTGTTCAGGACCGCCTGTCCCCGCAGCCTCGTCCCACTTCAGCCCGATGGGGTTGTACTCCTTCGGGTCGATCCCGGCGTAGAGGTTGCTGCCGCCCTGATAGATCCCGCCTTCGACGATGAAGCCGTCGCCGCCGTTGGGTAGGGTGATGCGACGAGGAGCAAGCCCCTCGTACTTCTTCGGCACACCGCAGGCCCATACATCCGGCGGGACCTCGATGTGCGAGTCCGCCGAGATGACCTTGTAGTCGAGTGGCATTGGATTCCCTCCAGGCCGCCGGCACAGAAGCGCGGGACTGGAGGGCCCTCATAGGGTCCCTCCAGTCCTAGCCTGAACCTACACGGGCACCGCAACCGTCTCCAAGACCGTGTTGATGCTGTTCGCCAAGAGGTCGCGGTCCTCCTGCGTCATCTCCATGGTCTTCCACCGCGGGTACTGACGAACAGCGAGGCCGCGGGCCTGCAGGCCCACGAGCGTCGACGCTCGGCCGTACTTCCGCAGAGAAGCAGTGCGCTTCGAGTGCTCGGACATGGCGTCGCTGATTGCCTGCGCCCGCGCTTCATCGCCCGACCTGATTGCCTGCACGAGGGCGACGCCAACTTCGGGCATAACCACGGGCGGGCCGGCCGCGATGCTCCCGCAGACGCCGACCCGCATTCCCTCGATCAATTGGTTGACGGGGATGAAGATATTGAAGTCGCTTCCCATGGCGTCGATGTACTCGCGGGCCTGCTCGAGAGTGCCGGCCGCCAGCTTTGCCCCAAACACGCCGGGAATCTCCGCCTTGAGTTTCAGCATCATCGATGGCGGCGTCGGGTATCCGGAATACTCCGGGTTGTTGTAGAGGAACATCGGCAGCCCAACGGCGTCATTCACCATCTTGTGCTGTTCGATGAGCTCCCACTCGCTCCGGTCGCTGTAGTAGTACGGCCCCACGATGCCGATGGCGTCGGCTCCGACCTCTTTTGCGTGCCTACCGAGGTCCATGCTGGTGTAGGGGTCTACCGCGCCGACCTGGACAGTGACGACAACTCGGCCGTTGGCCTGGCCGACAACGGCCTCAGCCACTTCTTTGCGCTGGTCCGGCCGACAGGCTGGGCCCTGGCCTTGAGAGCCGAGTACGAAGAAGCCATTCACCCCGTGGCCGATGTACCAATCGGTCAGCTCTCTCATCATGGGAACGTCGACTTCACCCTGACCGTCGAACACGGTAGGAATCGGGGCGATCAAACCCCTGAATCGTTCGGCTACGCTACTCGCCCCATTGCTCTGTGCCATGGACCCACTCCTTTCTCTTCCGCTACCCAAGCGACCTTTTGCCCTGATGCTACGAATACCGACAACGCATTAGAAAGCCGGGCGACGAATCGCCGCCTGACCTGATGGCAATATGTACCATCCCTCTCGTAGTGTCAAGCTCACGCCTCCTCTGGCGAAGGACGCTGCTCGTCCCTACCGACGCCCCTCTAGGAAGCCACCCAAACGGTCCCCAACCGCCTGAACGGGCTGCCGCCAAAGCGCGACCTGAAGGAGGCTCATCACTCGGCCAGTTGGTGGGGAAGGAGGGACTCGAACCCTCATGCCCTAAGGGCACATGATCCTAAATCATGCGCGTCTGCCATTCCGCCACTTCCCCAGCGGCTTCGCCCTTTAGCCTACAACAGCATGGCGCTGCGACAGCAGGGCCGCCGGGCTATAGCGAGTTCAGCGCCTCGGCCTCGATGCGGTCGATGTCCGGGAAGCCGGACTGCCGGTAGCGCTCTCTCCCGTCTCCGGCGAAGACGATGAACGTCGGCGTCAAGCTGACCCCGTAGCGCAGTGCGGCGTCTCTCCCTACGTTCTCGGCCAAGTTGAGCCGCACCACTTCAGCTTCGCCCTCCAGGCGCGCCTCCAGGCCGTCGACGCTCCGCTTGCTGATAAGGCAGACCGTACAGCTATCAGAGTACACCTCGACCACGACCCCTTGACCGCTGCCCACCAGGGAATCGACCTCCGCGATGGTTGCGATGTCGCTCGGTCCGTGGCGCGCGCTCAGGTAGCCCGCCCCCAGTGCGAGGGCAACCAGCGTGAGTGCGATGGCCACTTTGAGGTTTCCCCGGTTCGCCCAAGCGTAATAGACAATCACGCCCACAATGATTACGAGGGCGATGGCCGCTGAGTTGTTGCTGATGAACGACCACATGGCTGAGGTTAAGATGCCCTTCGCCCGCCGACCGTTGCTTGACAGAGCGAAGACGCGCTCTGAGGATACGCCGCGCTCGGAGCATAGAACGACTTCTCTACAAGAACGACATTCCCTGAGCGAAAGTTACGCAATGGCCTCAGGAGGGCGCGATGACAGTCCAGATTGCCAACGTGACGTTGGAGAACGCCGAAGAGAAATACGTGGAGATGAGCCACGGCGCGACTCGCTATATCGATGCGGGCGAGGGCTATCCCACCATCCTGTTGCACGGCGTCGGGTACGCCGAGGGGGCGCACAACTGGCTCCTCAACATCGGCCCGCTCTCCCAGCGGCTGCGGGTCATCGCGGTCGACGCGTTGGCATGGGGCAAAGGCGAGGGCTGGCTGCAGCAGGAGTACTCCTTCGCCTACCTCGTCGACTTCCTCCGCGAGTTTCAAGACGTCCTCGGCCTCGAGCGGACGAACTTGGTCGGACACTCCATGGGCGGCTGGATCGCGTCCCTTTTCGGCTACGAGAGTCCCCATCGGCTGAACAAGCTCGTCCTCGTTGCGAGCGGCGGGGCGATGCCGCGCCAGCTGAGGAGCATGGTGGAGTTCAAGCCGCCGACGCGGGACGAGATCCTAGCGGCTTTGCAGACCCGCGTGAAGGCGGACGTTGACCTGGAAGCGCTCGCCGATTACCAGTACGCCCTGACCCAGAATCCGGAGCGGCTCGCCGCCTACCAGCGTGTCCTGAACCACATGAACAACATGGAGACGCGCAGCCGCTACAACACCGTGCGCCGCTTTCCGCGCATTCCCGTGCCCACGCTGGTGGTCTGGGGCAAAGACGACTCGGTCAACGCCTTAGAGATGGGTCAGATGACCCACGACGGCATCCCCGGCTCCAAGATGGCGGTCTTCGAATGCGGGCACTTCATCCCCACCGAAGCGCCGGACGAACTGAACGCCGCCCTCCTCGACTTCCTCCCGGATTAGGGAGAGAGAATGGATTGGCAGCCCAAGAATGCCCGGCCGCCGGCCGACTCTCCGGGCGGCAGAAACGTTGGACGGAATTCATACCTACCAGATATGATTTCTTCAGACTGAAAGCATACGGAGCCCGCCATGAAGATCAGTGAGCGCGGACAGATAACCATCCCTAAGGTGCGCCAAGAAGCGCGTAGTTTGAACGTTCCAACGTATGGAACCCGGCCAAGGAGTGGGCCGGTGGCTAGGGGAGCAGGCATGGGGGCCAGAGGCAGAACCGTGTCTGAAGCCTTCCCGACAATGTGGCGGCGGCTACCCTACCACGCCGCGCGCTGCTAGCCAGAGTGTCGTCATGGTCACACAAGAAACTGCCGACCGACGCGTCAAAGGTCGAACCACCCGCTTACGGTAGGGCGAGGGTGGAGTCATCGGAATCCCTGTCTCGCTAGGACAGGGATAGTCTCTGAGGGACAGGAACGCCGCACTCCCACAAGATACCAGCGCCTCCCCGATGGCGAGCGCGGCAACGAGCCGTGCCAGGCGTAGAGGCAGGACCTAACACGGCACACAGACGCAATCTACGTGAACTTGGGAACGCACGTTCGGCTCCCCGACGACGGAGCTACTCCGAGAACAGCCTGTGAGCAACAGTGCAATCCCCACCATCAGGGCTTCCTGGCACTACGGTTGTAAAGGTAACCGACCACGGAACCAATGAACAGTACTTGAACAACCACTATCAGCAAAACAGGGAACCAGAAAAACAGCAAAACAGGGAACTCAAAGATCACGACATAGGGCACAAAGCCTGAGAGGACTCCGGCGGCGAATCCTATAAGGAGGCCGCGTCGGTCTTTCCTGAACCACTGGGCAATGGCCTTAGCCTTGTCGCTCATGTAGTCCCCAACTCTGCTGGGTAGTCATACAGCATGGTGGCACACCAAAACTTGCAGGTCAACAAGGAGCCAGAACCGGAGTAGGCCAGCCTGCGGCCAATGCCGGACGTGGGGCAGAGCCCTCGTAGTAGTCCGAGGTCGGGAAAGCCGGCCACATGGCGAAGGAGGGCAGTTAGACGAGTGCAGAACACAAGCGAACTAAGCCGGAGGAGGGATGTATGAACCCAACGAAGATGGCAGAAAGCAAAGGTTCTTGGCAAAGACGGCCAGTGAGCATCCAGACCACAGGTTCACCAACCTGTACGACCTGTTGCACTGGGACAACTGGATGCACATATCGGCTGAAAGGGTACTGGCGCGACCGGGTAGCCAGACCGACGGCGTGGACGGCACGACGCGGGATGCGTCCAAGAAGGACTACGAGGGCCAGATGACGGCCCTCATCGACCAACTGAAGCGCAAAACGTACGAGCCGCAACCCGTCCGACGAGTCTACATACCCAAGCACGATGGCAAGAAGCGCCCTTGGGCATCCCCGCCCTGCGAGACCGCATCGTGCAGGAAGCACTTCGGGCCATCCTCGACCCGATTTACGAGTCGGACTTCCATCCGCACTCCTACGGCTTCCGCAAAGGTCGTTGCACCATGGACGCAATCGCAGTCCTCATGCCTCTGTTCAACAGCAGCGTGAAACACTACTACGTGATTGAAGGCGACCTCCAAAGCT
This sequence comes from Dehalococcoidia bacterium, assembly GCA_965219425.1. GTDB lineage: Bacteria > Chloroflexota > Dehalococcoidia > Lucifugimonadales > Australimonadaceae > S5-327. The sequence goes on along the minus strand of OZ244741.1, from coordinate 464,987 downwards.
TCGACACCGTCCATCATCGGACGCTGATGAAGCTGCTGCGGAGGCGGTTGAAGGACAGGGCATTGCTGGATTTGCTCTGGCAGTTCCTGAAATCGGGCGTGATGGAAGGGGGCCTCTTCGGGCGCACCGACTCCGGTGTGCCACAGGGAGGGGTTATCTCCCCGCTGCTCGCCAACGTCTACCTCAACGAGTTCGACAGGTGGGCGGCGGCACAGTGGGACCTGACTCGCTACACCCGACAAAGGAGAAGGCAGGCGGGCCTCGGCAACTACAGAATGGTGCGCTACGCAAACGACTTCGTGGTCGTCAGCAACGGCACCAAGGCTGAGGTCAAGGCCACCAAAGTGGCCATACAGCAGTTTCTGGAGAACGAACTCCACCTGACGCTATCGGAAGAAAAGACCACCATCACCCACGTCAACGACGGCTTCGACTTCCTGGGTTTCCATATCCAGCACAAGCGGGCCAACGACAGGTGGGCGGTGCATCTTCGACCAACGGCTAAGGCCAAGGAGCGAGTGAAACAGAAGCTCAAAGACCTGACTTCCAGAAATTGGACTTGGATGGACGAGCACACCCGCTTGACGAGCCTGAATGCCATCGTACAGGGCTGGGCCGGATACTACCGATATACCAGCCTTCTGGCAGACATCGAGGAGGTCACGCGGTTCGCGTGGTTCCGTTACTTCTACTGGCTGCTGAAGAAGCACAAGGGCAGCCGCAAGCAACAGCTCATCCGTGAAAAGACCAGAGTGCTCCACGGCAGAACCCGCTGGTACGCGGAGGTGCGCGAAGGCGATAACACGCTGGAAGCGTACCAATGGCTCCCCACCCCACAGGAGCTTGACCGCCAACGCTACCGGCAGAAGGGTACGGCGGGACTCCCGCATCCCTACCTGTCCGGCCACGCAGAGGCGACAGGCGACCATCCACAGGGAGCAACCGGCCCAGACGAGCGTATCTACACGGCGACTATTGGGGCCAGCAGCGGCAACCGCAGCGAGCCTCTCGAACTCGCCGGACGAAAACTACAGGCCAAATTGCGCGACGGATTGAAGTGTCGCAAGTGTGACGCTCGGAGCAATCTCCAAGTGCATCACACCAAAGGCATGAAATCCCACGCGCTCAGTAACCTGCTCACGCTCTGCCGGACGTGCCATATAGCCACACACCGTTCGAGCCAACTACAAACCGTCTAATGGAGAGCCGGGTGCCGTGAAAGTGGCACGCCCGGTTCGGTGGGAGGGATGGCGCAGACCAGCCGGAGCAATCCGGCCATCGGCGGCGCTGTCCCTACCCAAGCCCTTGCGAGACCGCTTCGGCATGAGTCAGGACGTGGAGGTCGAGGTCGTCGAGGCGCCCGGCGGGTTGCTCATCAGAAAGCGGACGACGGGCGTACACCCCATGGACAAAGTCTTCGGAATTCTGCAAGGCCGTCCCCTGCCGGGCGGCGTCGCCGGCGTGGACGAGTACATCGAAGACATCCGCGGAAGGTGATTACCGCAGTTGACACGAGCGTAGTGCTCAATGAATTCTTAGGAGACGAACACTTCGGGACGCGCTCGCGGGAGTGGCTGCGCGACGCCTACGAACGAGGAGCAATCCTCCTCTGCGATGTGGTCTACGCAGAACTGGTCCCTGCCTTCAACGACCGTGACGAGCTCAACCAAGCTCTGAGGGACGCCAACATTACCGTCTCCCCCATCAACACCGGCATCGCCTACGAGGCAGGCCGCCGCTGGATGCGCTACCGGCAAGCCGGAGGCCCGAGAGCGCGAATCCTCTCCGACTTCCTAATAGGCGCGCACGCTTTGGTTGTAGCCGATGCCTTCCTCACCCGGGACCGCGGCTTCTACGTAACCTACTTCCCCGAGTTGAAGGGCTTCCAGCCCCACCCGTAAGGCCCCTTACTGCACCACGTCCACCCGGAACAACCAGCTGCCGGCGAGGCGCGCGTCGAGTTGATCGAGCGCGTCTTCCTTCTCCAGGATGCGCGAGAGAATCGCCCGCTTCTCGTCCGGGTCTCGGACCGGCGTCGCGCACACCCGCAGGTCGCGCTGCACGCTCTGCTTCAGGTGGTACGTGAACTCTGGGTTAGCGAGCAGGTTCGCCGCCCAGTCGCGTGTCCCCGGGTTGTTCGACAGGTAAATCTGACCGTCGAGACAGCGCAGACGCACCTCTTTTCGGTGCGCGTTCCCGGTCTTGCGGCCGGTCGTCGTGATGTCGACCAGCCGGTCGTTCTCGAGCGCGCTGCGAACGTCGGCGTCCAAAGCGGGGCCTCCTTGCGGTCTGTAGTTGCGTCGGCAGCGCTATCGCGAGCCGGAACTGGAAGTTACGTAGGTGTGCGTGATGACTTCCCAGACGTGGCCGTTCTCACACTCGAAGTAGAAGCCGCGCCCCATGTGCTTGTGATTGATCTCGCCGTCCGTGCGCGAGCCGGGACCGCTGCCGTACACGACGCCCTCGTCCTTGATCCGCCCAAGTATCTCGTCAAACTCCTGGTCGGAGGCCAGGAACGCGTAGTGGTTCGAGCGTGGCTTCTGCTCGCCTTCGCGCAAGTCGTCGAAATCGAGTGTGAGCTTGTCGTTGACCTTCACCGGCGCGAAGTGTCCGTAGGGGCCCTCGTACTTGAGCCCGAAGATCCGAGCAATGAACTCGGCCGACTTCACCTTGTCATGTGCGGGAACGATAGTGTGATCGAGCTGGAGCGGCATAGCTGGCCTCCCAATGCGGTGCTGCGGCGCCTCCATAGCATACCCCCGCCCGCAAGCTCGCGCAGCAAGCCCGCGCTTCTGCGAAGGGGGCGCCCTCAATGGTAGGCTACGCCGTGCGCGCCAGGCGCAAGGGCAACGAGCCAATGATTATCGACATGCACACCCACATCGTTCCGAAGGACTTCCCCTTCATCCCGGAGCGCGCATCGGGCGGCGCCTTCCCCTCCATGGACCCCAAGGACGAGGAGCGCTCCACCATCATGATCAGCGGGCGCGAGTACCGCACCGTGCGCGACGTCTGCTGGGACGCGCCCAAGCGCGCGGCGGAGATGGCGGGCCAAGGAACGGACAAGCAAGTGCTCTCCCCCCTGCCCGAGTTGCTCATGTACCACCTCGACCCGAAAGACGGGGCCGACTTGGCGCGGCATCTGAACGAGACCATCGCAGGCATGGTCGCGGACGAGCCCGACCATTTCTATGGCCTCGGGTCCGCGCCCCTGCAGGACATCGAGCTGGCTGTCGCGGAGCTGCGCGTCATCAAAGAGCTCGGCCTGCATGGCGTCGAAATCCGGTCAAACATCGAAGGCCGGAGCCTCGGCGAGGAGGAGTTCCGTCCCTTCTTCCGGGAGGCGGCGGCCTTGGGCTTGGCGGTGTTCCCCCACGCCAACAGGCCGACCTTCGCGGACCGACTCGCGCACATTCCCGCGGTGGTCGCGGACGCTCCCCTTGGCTTTCCCATCGAGTCTGGACTCGCCGGCGCGTCGATCATCTGGAGCGGCCTGCTGGACGAGCTGCCGGACCTGCGCCTTTGCATCAGCCACGGTGGCGGCGTCCTCATGCAGCTCCTCGCTCGAAGCGACGAGAACTGGCACAGCCGCGACGCGGTCCGCAAGCTGCTGCCGCGCTCCCCCATGGAGTACGCGTCGATGCTGTACTACGACGACATGGCGTTCGGCACGGCGCCCTTGCGGTACCTCATCGACCAGGTGGGCGCGAGCCAGGTGATGATCGGCTCCGACTGGCAGGGCACGGGCCCGAAGGTCCCCTCCCCCGAGGAGGAGTTCGACGCGCTCGGCCTCAGTCCCGCCGAACGCGACCTCATAGGCTGGAAGAACGCCCTCCGTTACCTCGGCGAGGGGTAGGACGGCCAATCCAAGACAGGATCGGAATACGTATGACGAGGACCAGCTTCTACGGATATACGAGAAAACCGACGGTTGCTGCGCCTACTGCGGCAAGAAGTTGGCTTGGCGAAACTACGGAACCCTAGGACAAAGGGGGTCTTGGGAAATTGACCACCGCAACCCGGTGAGCAGAGGCGGCACAGACCATCTCAACAACCTGTCGCCCGCTTGCATATCTTGCAATAGGTCCAAGGGCGACTACACGGCTAGACGGTTTATGAGACAGTAGCGAGCTCAACTTGGCTCGTGGGGCCTCCAACTCGGTCAGCTCGGTTCGTCGTGAACCTGCCGAACCATGACCGCGTCAGCCCGACCCCTACGCCCGGCTGTCGCCCGTGTACGAAGATGTCAGACCAGGGCCGACGAAGCGGTTGCCGTCGACGGTGGCGATGTCCTCGGCGGGAAGCGACGCTTCATCCCCCACCGCTGAGTCCGCTCCGCCCAGCACCTCCACGTAACGCACGCTTGCGTCGGCGCCGTCCGCGCTCACTTCCAACAATTCGACAACGTCTCCGCCGACCGTCACGAGGCGTGTGCCTGCCTCAATGCCTTTTAGGTTCATGCTGCGACTCCGAAACTCCTTCTTGTGACCTCCGAGTAGCGCCGCCCCGGTCCGTTCGTGAAACCCTTCGATGGTGGCTTCACGAACGGACTGGATACCCGCGTTCCGCGGGCATGACGAAGCGGCCTAGCCCGGCGAGACCTCGACCGCTGTCCTGGCTGACTTCGGGAACGGCGGCGGTAAGGGCGCGCCGATCCGCTTGGCGTGCTCCAGGTTCAGCGGGTTGAACTTGCCCGACGACCCGGACGAGATCGCCTCGCCGGAGCGGTGAGGGTTCTTGGGCGTCGCCGTCTTTCCCTCGATGACCTCGTCTTCCATACGGTCGAACGGCATCCAGAGGATGTCGTTCTTAGCGGGGTCTCTGAACACGTTCATCGGCTCTCCGCCGTCCTCAACCAGCTGCATCTGCTCCATGAGCATACGGCGGAAGAGAATGATGCCCATGTCCGACTGCCCCAACTTCTCCAGGTAACGGCGCATGCGCGGGCCCTGCGACGTCCATGCGAAGTGGTCCTGCCCGCTGTTGTTGTCGAGCTGCCCCCAGATGGGTTGGCCCTGCTCGTCAACTCCCGCGATGGGCACGTGGTAGACGGGGATCTCGTCCTCCCGCTGGTTCGTGTTCTCGCCCTCCCGGGGCCAGTCCGAGTAGTAGTAGACGTAGTAGGTGTGGGTGTCGTCTATCGGCACACGGATCTGGAAATCGTGCCCGCCGGTGCCCGACTCCAGGTTCGGGAAGAGTATCGGGTGCCCGTGCTTCCAGCCTATCGATTCCTCCTGCTCCTCGCCCTCCAGCCAGCGATGCTTGAGAACGCCGTGCTCGAACCTGCTGCATGAGGCGGAGATGTGCCGCATCGTCCGGCCTGCCTTGCGCCAGTAGCCGAAGTCCTCGTTCGGCTCCGGCGCCCGTTTGCCGTAGATGTCGCCGCGGTGCTTCAGCACGCCGACTCTTTGCAGAGCGTACTTGGAGAAGTAACCGTGGAGGTACTCGCCGTGGATGGGGTCAAGGGAGTTCTCCATGATCTGGAGCCAGTTGCAGGTGACGACCGTCCAGCCGATGCTCCGGACTCTGCCCTCTTCCACGAACGGATAGTAGTGGGGCAGCAACGGAGCAGGCTGCGGGCCGAGGTAGGCGAACACGAGGCCGCCAAGCGTTTGCACCGGATACGCCTTAATCCGCACGCGCTGGGGGAAGGTGGAGTCGGCAGGCTCGGCCGGCATCTCCAAGCACTGGCCGGCCTCGTCGTAAAGCCATCCGTGATAGGGACAGCGGAGGCCCTTCGGCTCGGGGATACCCCACAGCATGTTGACACGCCGGTGGGCGCACGAGGCGTCAATCAGGCCGAATGTGCCGCTCTCGTCCTTGTAGAGGACCAGGTCCTCGCCCAAGAGACGCACCGCCTTGGTGGGGTTCTCGTTGAACTCCGACACGCCTGCTATGGGCTGCCAGTAGCGGCGCATCAGCTCGCCCATGGGTGTGCCGGGGCCCACCAGCGTTAGCCTGTCGTTCTGCTCTTTCGTCAACATAGGCTGTCCTCCTCAAACGATGTCATCCTTCTGCTCAGCGCAGATTGCCACTCGCGGCGCGATGCGTCAATGACTGCGGTAACTGTTCAGACTTGATGAGCCCCTTCTTCCCGTTATACCCCCCTGCCCCTCACTCTTGTGGGGGCAGCTTTGCCAAGAATCCATTCAAGAATCCATCCGGGGGAGGTGTTGGATTCTTGATCCACGGGGTGATAGACGGGTGGAGGGGCTTTAGTGTTCAGAATCCATGGGTTGACGTTTTCGGCGGCCTTTTCCGGTCCGGCGCCAGCTTCAGGCGTCTCGTGTGCGTGGGGGAGGAGATGAGCTTTCGGCCGGGCCATGCGAATCATGGTAAGGGGAAGGGGGCGTTGGGGGAAGGGGCAAGTGTCATACGCCCACAGCCCCCCAACCCCTCCAGTTCTGAACAGTTGCTGACTGCGCCCCGGCCACGCCTCCTTGACACGCCGTGTGAACTCGAAGTCACTGGAGCTCGGCGCGCCTTCCATCTCCCTCAAAGCCACCATTGGCGTAGTTCCGGCGAATGGCCTTGCCCAGCTCCGGCTTGCCCGCGTAGTAGCTCATCGTGCGGCTGAACAGCTCGTCCCAGCGAGCGGCGATGGCCTTCGCCTCCGCGCTCGACGGGTCGAGGTTGTGCGCAGCCCTCACCTCGGCCAGCAAGACAGCCCACTCCTCCTCGACAGCCTTGATCTCCTCCGCTGGCGTCTCGTTCACGGACACCCCGGCGCGTTCCGCAAGCTCGCCGATTCGATAGGGACGCGGGCTGTGTTGCATCACGAAGACAGCATAAAGGCTGACGTTACGTTAGGGTCAAGGGGGGTTCTGTGGGCCCGTCCTACCCGCCGACTGGCGAGCCGTGGTGATGCACGACGAGCCATCTTTCGTCGCGCTTCACGAACAGGTTGGTGGTCTCGATTCGCCCGTCCGTCACCCGGCCGTTCACGACGGAGGTGAGGTTCTCGGTGCACGTGACCCAGGCAGCTTCTCCGGCGACCGTGGCCTCGGCGCCCGTGATCGTGAACGTCATCATTGCGGCGCCCTCGAAAATCCGCTCCCAGCTGCCCATCACCTCGAACCAGCCCGTGAGCATCGGCCAGCCGGGGTGAACGCAGGTGACCTCGTCCTCCCTGGACCACACCGACTCCATGCGGCTGATGTCCAACGACCCAAAGGCGTCGTAGAAGGCCTGGTTGGCCGCGAGAACTGAGGCTTCTTGTTCGTCGCTCATGACCCCAGGGACTCTACCAGGCTCGACGCCTCCGCGCCCCTCCTCGGTCCTCTCTCCCGGCATGGGCACGACACTTGCCCCTTACGCCGAGCCGCTCCCTACCCTACCCTGGAATCCCGTAATGCCCATCCCCTGCGCCACCCCAACAAGAGTTCGAGAGGGGGCCGCAAAACAACGTGTTCACATTTCATTCTGTTTCTTGATCGAGGGAAGCAGGCCGTTGCCTGCTAAACAGCCCTGGTCAAGAAACAGAAAGTACCCCTCTGGCGACGCAAACCGTCCCCTTTTATGAGTAAGAACACCCATCAAGAAGCTGACCTACCCCGCGATTCGCCCCAACCAGACCCCTGCGAGTTTCCTCCTTCCGTCCGCGGAGGAGGCCGAAAGGGGCACGGCGATGTATCATCCTGGCGTCCAATAGAGGAGGAGGACGCCATGCCCAGTTTTGATCTGACTGACCGAGTAGCCATCGTCACGGGGGGCTCCCAGGGATTCGGCAAGGGCATCGCCTTGCGCCTCGCCCGCGAGGGCGCCAGCGTCGTCGTCGCGGCGCGCGAGCCGGAGGATGTAACCGTGGGGCGGGAGCGCCCTCACGCGCCGGTCTATCCCGTCGTCGACGAGATCAAGGCCATCGGCAGCCGCGCCCTCGGCGTCACCGTCGACGTCCGCAACCAGGAGGAGGTGGACGACCTCGTCGCTAAGACGATGGACGAGTTCGGACGCATCGACATCCTCGTCAACGTGGTCGGCGGAAGCTGGGGCGAGACGTTCCGCTCCGGCCCGCTGATGGGCCTGGAGCCCCACGACTTTATCGAGTGCTACCGGGTGAACGTCCTCACGGCGTTCATGTGCTCGAAGGCCGTGCAGCCGATCATGAAGGCCCAGGGCAAGGGCGCAATCGTGAACATCGCGTCGGGCGCCGGCGTGAACCCCGGCACCGGACAGGCGGCCTACGGCGCCGCCAAGGCAGGCGTCATCAACATGTCGAAATCGATGGCCTACGAGTGGGCGCCCGAGGTGCGGGTGAACTCCATCGCCCTCGGCGGCATCGAGACGCCCCACCGGCCGATGTGGAACGAGGCCGTCCGCTCGACCACGACGACCCGGAGCGCAATGGGCCGCCTCGGCACCCCGGACGAGCACGCCGGGACCGTCGCCTGGCTCGTCTCCGACGCCGCAGGCTACATGAACGGCGCGACGATAGAAGCCGACGGCGGCAGGCGGTAGCACGTCCTATGACCCCAGCGTGTATATGACGCGTGCATGAAAGGAGCGGGAGATGCCATTCACCGACAAGTTCGTGGACAACAACGGAGTCAACATCCATTACGAGGTGGAGGAAGGGTCTGTCGAGTCGCCCGTCATCATCTTCGTCCACGGCATGGGCGGCAGCACGAAGGGTTGGCGGGTCCACGGCTACCCGGAGAAGCTGCGCGACGAGTACAAGGTCGTGCTCATGGACTCGCGCGGCTTCGGTCAGAGCGACAAGCTGAAGGAGCCTGAGGACTACGGACGCCCCCAGAAGGTGTCGGACGTGGTCGCCGTGCTGGACGACCTGGGCGTGGACAAGGCGTACTACTGGGGCTACTCCATGGGCGCCAGCATCGGCTGGGCGGTCGGCATGCTCGCTCCTGAACGCTTCCACGGCCTGATCCTCGGCGCTTACCCCGTGCTTTCGCCGGAAGTGCCGGAAATCGATCGGGTGCGTTGGGAAGCCCGCGCCAAGCTAATGCGCCTCGGCATGGACGTCTACATCGCCGCGATGGAGATGGACCAGGGCCCGCTGCCGGAGGAGAACAAAGCCCGGCTGATGGCGAACGACAAGGACGCCTACGCCGCACAACAGATAGCGAACATCAGCTGGGGCGCGCCGGATGAGGACATCCGCAATATGACCCTGACCGCCCTGGTCTACTCGGGCACCGAGGACGAGTATCCGATGCCGCGCAACCACGCGCTCACCAAGCGTTCTGCGTCGCTCGCCCCGAACGCGAAGTTCCTTCCCCTAGAGGGACACACGCACGCATCCGCCATGGCCTCGGCGGACCTGATGATTCCGCATGTGCGCGAGTTCATCGCCATGGTCGAAGACTCCCGTTAGCACACCCAAAATCCCAAGGAGCAGCAGATGCCATACCAGGACCGGTTCGTGGACAACAACGGCGTCCGCATCCACTACGAGGTCGAGGAGGGGAGCGGCCCGCCGGTCGTGCTCGTCCACGGCATGGGCGGCAGCACGCAGGACTGGCGTAACGCCGGCTATCCGGAGAAGCTCTCCGGCGAGTTCAGCCTGGTCCTCATCGACTCGCGCGGCTTCGGTCAGAGCGACAGGCTTTCGGACCCCGCCAACTACGGACGCCCCCAGAAGGTGTCTGACCTCGTCGCCGTGCTGGACGACCTCGGCATCGACGCGGCCTACTACTGGGGCTACTCCATGGGCGCGAGCATCGGCTGGGCGTGCGGCATGCTTGCGCCTGAACGCTTCCGCGGGCTCATCCTCGGCGCCTACCCCGTCCTCTCCCCCGACGTGCCGGAGATTGACCGCGTGCGTTGGGAAGCCCGCGCCAAGCTGATGCGCCTCGGCATGGACTATTACATCGCAGCAATGGAGATGGACCAGGGCCCGCTGCCCCAGGAGCAGAAGGACGGCCTGATGGCGAACGACAAGGACGCTTACGCCGCCCAGCAGATAGCGAACATCAGCTGGGGCGCGCCCGACGAGGACATCGTCAGCATGACGCTGCCCGCCCTCGTCTACTCCGGCACGGAGGACGAGTATCCCATGCCGCGCAACCATGCGCTCACCAAGCGCTCCGCGTCCCTCGCCCCCAACGCGACCTTCCTCCCCCTACCCGGCCACACCCACGGCTCTGCATTCGCCGAGAGCGACGTCATCATCCCGCACGTGCGGGAGTTCATCGCGACGGTCGAGGACTCGCGCTAGCGCGCGCAGCGACACAAGGAGCAGGCCATGCCCTTCGAAGACAGGTTCGTGGACAACAACGGCGTCCGCATCCACTACGAGATCGACGACGCCCCGGACGACGCTCCTCCTCTCGTGCTTATGCACGGCATGGGCGGCAGCACCCAGAACTGGCATAACGCGGGCTACACCACAAGGCTCTCCGGCGAGTTTCGACTGGTCCTCATCGACTCTCGCGGCTTCGGCCAGAGCGACAAGCTGAAAGACCCCGCCGATTACGGACGCGCCCAGAAAGTGTCTGACGTTACCGCCGTGCTCGACGATCTCGGCATCGACAAAACGTATTACTGGGGCTACTCGATGGGGGCAAGCATCGGTTGGGCGCTGGGAATGCTGAGCCCGGACCGCTTCCACGCCCTCGTCCTCGGGTCCTACCCCGTCATACCGGTGAACGTCCCCGAGTTCGACCGCGTGCGCTGGGAGGCCCGCGCGAAACTCATGCGCGCCGGCATGGACTACTACGTCGCCGCGATGGAGATGGACGCCGGACCCCTTCCCGCAGGCAACCGCGAACGTCTCCTGGCGAACGATAAAGACGCTTACGCCGCCCAGCAGATAGCGAATCTCGACTGGGGCGCGCCCGACGAAGACATCGTCAATATGACGCTGCCCACGTTCGTCTACGCCGGCACGAAGGACCAGCGCAACCACGAGCCAGCTAAACGCTGCGCGTCGCTCGCCCCCAACGCCTCGTTCCTATCGCTGCCCGACCACACGCACGCGCAAGCATTCCTCGCAGCCGAAACGATGATTCCGCACGTGCGCGAGTTCATCGCGACGGTCGAGGACTCGCGCTAGGGAGCGCAGCGCGGCAAGGAGCGAGGCATGACGTTCACCGACAAGTTCGTGGATAACAACGGCGTCCGCATCCACTACGAGATTGACGACGCCCCGGACGACGCTCCTCCCCTCGTGCTCATGCACGGGATGGGGATGAGCACCAAGGACTGGCATAACGCGGGCTACCCCACAAGACTTGCCGGCGAGTTCCGCCTCATCCTTATCGACTCCCGAGGCTTCGGCCAGAGCGACAAGCTGAAAGACCCCGCCGACTACGGACGCCCTCAGAAAGTGTCCGACGTCACCGCAGTGCTCGACGACCTGGGCATCGACAAGACGTACTACTGGGGCTATTCCATGGGCGCGAGCATCGGCTGGGCGCTGGGCATGCTCAGCCCGGACCGCTTCCACGCTCTCGTCCTCGGCTCCTACCCCGTCATACCGGTGGACGTTCCCGACTTCGACCGCGTCCGATGGGAGGCCCGCGCTAAGATCATGCGCGCCGGCATGGACTACTACGTCGCCGCGATGGAGATGGACGCGGGCCCGCTTCCCGAGTACGACCGCGAACGTCTCCTGGCGAACGACAAGGACGCCTACGCCGCACAGCAGATAGCCAACCTCGACTGGGGCGCGCCCGACGAGGACATCGTCAATATGACGTTGCCAACGTTCGTCTACGCCGGCACGAGGGATCAGCGCAACCACGAGCCCGCCAAACGCTGCGCGTCCCTCGCCCCCAATGCGTCGTTCCTCTCGCTGCCCGACCACACGCACATGCAAGCGTTCCTCGCGGCGGACACGATGGTTCCCCACGTGCACGAGTTCATCGCTAACGTGAGGAAGAACTCTTAGAAGTCTCCTCTCGGCTACTGAAGGAGGCTTCTCGTAAAATATGCTCCCTTGCTGCGGGGGAGGCCTCTCCCTAGTGCGAAGGAGGATTGTGGCAGGGGCTCCGGCTACCCCAAGGAGATGAATGGATGAAAGACGGTTTGCGATTCGTCGATTGCGACATGCACGTGATGGAGCCGGCCGACCTGTTCGACCGCTACCTCGACCCCAAGTTCCAACACCGGGTCATCAGCGCCCCCGGACGGGCAGGCGGAGCGCAGGTGACGATCGACGGCCTGTCCCGGTCTGGAGACGATGACCTGCAGCAGTACCGGAAACGCACCAAGTCCGTCTCCGCAAATCAACGCCAGCCCCTCTCGGGCTCCCGCTCCGCGCCGTATTTGGGCTTCGCCATGGAGCGCAACTACGACGCCGTCGCCCAGGTGATGGGCATGGAGATGGAAGGCGTCGACATCGCCGTCCTCTTCCCCACCATGGGCCTCGGCCTCATCGCGCGCGACGGCATGGACCCGCTCCTCTCCGAGGGCCTCTGCCGCGCATACAACGACTGGATTCACGACTTCTGCCAGCACAGCCCCGACCGGCTGAAGTTCGCCGCGATGCTCCCCTTTCACGACGTCACACTCGCGTGCCGCGAGCTGCGCCGCTGCGTGACCGAGCTCGGCGCGGTCGGGTCCTTCATCAGGCCGAACCTGGTGAACGGGCGCTACTGGCACTCCAACTACTGGGACCCCCTCTACAGCCTGCACGAGGAGCTCGACGTAACGTGGGGCTTCCACGAGGGCACCGGCGCCTGGTACTCCAACATGAACACTCTCTACGGCGAGAACCGCTTCTACCGGCACGTGGCGAGCCATTGGATAGAGATGCAGCAAGCGCTCATCGCCATGATCATCGGCGGCGTCTTCGAGTTCCACCCCAACCTGCGCGTGGGCTTCCTCGAAGCGCAGAACTCATGGGCGCCGGGAGTCCTGAGCCGCATCGAGTGGGACTACCCGCAGTATCAGCAGACCCACGCGCCCTACCTCTCGCTCACGCCCAAGGAGTACTTCCGGCGCAACTGCTGGGCGGCCGTCGAAGGGAGCGAACCGGAGATCGAGGCCACCGCCTCGCTCATCGGCGCCGACCGGATGTGCATATCCACGGACTACCCTCACTTCGACTCCAACTTCCCGAACGTGTCGAACAACCTGTTGGCGGGAGTGTCGAGAGAGACTGCCGCGGCCATCCTCTACGGTGGCGCGTCCCTCTACAACTTCAGTGAAGAGGATTTCGCCAAGGCAGACGAGGCCCGCCAGGTCGAGGAGGGCGCAGCGGCCCGCTAAGACCGGTCGTGGATTCCAAGTCCCCTCCCCTATCGACGGGGGAGGGGATGGCGCTCTACTACAGTCCCAGCTCGTCGGCGAAGCTCATGATGGCGGACACGACCGCCTCGGGCTGCTGCTCCTGCACGTAGTGGGCGCTGTCTTCGACCGGCCCGCCGCGGACATCGTCCGCTACTTCACGCCACGCGGCGAGCACGTCGGCTCTGGCCGACGGCCCCGACGCGCCCCAGATGGACAGGACAGGCACGGCGAGCTTCCGGCCAGCCGCCACCTCGGCGCGCCAGTAGTCCGGGTCCTCTTCCAACGCCAGGCGGTAGTCCCAGATGACTGCGTCCGCCGTGCCGGGGCGCAAGAACATCTCCACGTAGAAGGCGCGCTCCTCGGGCGTGAGGTGCGGATTGCGGTCCAAGAAGAGGCCAAAGAACAACTCGGGAATCGCGTTCACGATGGGCTCGGCCACGTTTCGCTGACGGAAGAAATCGAAGTACCACTGGCGCCCGCTCGGGTCGCGCCGCTCCGCCCCAACCCCTTGCGGGCCGGAGTCGATCTGCACCATGCCGGCGACGCGGTCGGGCAAATCGGCGGCGAGCCGTCTCGCCGTTGGCGCGCCCTTGTCGTGCCCGACGACTAGGAACCGCTCGTGGCCCAGATGGTCCATCAACGCGACGGCGTCGGCGGCCATCGACGCAAGCCCATAGGCTGCGGGGTCGGCGATGCGCTCCGAGTCGCCGTACCCCCTACGGTCCGGCGCGACGACGGTGAACCGTTCTGCGAGCGAGGGCGTGACCTTCTCCCATGTGCGGCGAGTGCGCGGGAAGCCGTGCAGCGCGATGAGTGGGAAGCCGTCGCCCGTCGTCTCGTAGGCCGTGCGGACGCCGTTGACCGTAGCGAAATGCAGGTCGCCCATTGCGGCTACGGCCAGACGAAGCTGAGCAGTATCAGCAGCGCGGCAAGACCGATGACCCCGCCTGCCGCCACTGGCCAGATGATGTACCCGATGTCTTCAGCATGGCCGAACGGCCAGATGAGGTCTTTCACGCATCCTCTCCTTGAATGGACCGAACGCCCATCATCGTCACGGTTCCCGGCCTGGCTGTCAACGGCGGCGGCGCACTCGGGGAGGCCCGGCGTTGGGAGAGAACGATTTCTATGCCACGAGGCTCATTTAGGCTCATTTGGGCTCATTTCTCCTTTGGGTGGGGCCGCTCGTCCGGGCCGGGTCCGCCGCCAGGGGCCGGGCCGTTCAGAACAGGGTAGAAGGCGAGGCGACGACTGCGCAACGGGCAAGTGTCGCAGCGGAACCTTACCTGTCGAACCACCTCGCAGCCTCTCCTGGATTCCCTGAGTTCACAAACGAAGTGCAACACCAGATTAGGGTGTTGCCATGGGATACAGACAGCTCTCCATTGAGGAACGATGTGAGATTGCCCGCCTATGTGCCGAGGGCGCCCCGGTCCGGCAAGTCGCTGCAAGTCTGGATCGCGCGCCATCGACGGTTGCTCGGGAGCTGAGGCGCAATGGTCCGCGACGGGGCGTCTACCGGCCGGTGTACGCGCATGAGCAGTCCCGCGCCCGCCGCTGGTCGGGCGGACGGCTGGAACGCGAGGACGGGCTGCGCGCCTCGGTCCTGGGGGGACTGGAACGGGGGTGGTCGCCGGAGCAGATCGCGGGCCGGCTGGCTGAAGGGTCAGGCCGGTGTGTCATCTCCCACGAGAGCATCTACCGGTTCATCTATGGCCAGGTGGCGCGAGGGAAAGACTACGATTGGCGCAACTACCTGCCGCGGGGGAAGTGGAAACGGGGGAGGCGGGGGCGTAAGGGGGGGAGCTCGGTCTCCTTCATCGCCCATCGGCGGCCGCTGTCGGAGCGTCCGGGGTCGGCGGCTGACCGGCAGACGTTCGGGCACTGGGAGGCGGACCTGATGTTGTTCGGGAGGTCGGGGCCGGTGGTGCTGGCGCTGCACGAGCGCTGCTCGCGGCTGTTGCTCGCGACGCGGGCTCCTTCGAAGGCGGCGGGGCCGATCGCCGAGGCCTTGGCGCGTCTCCTGGGGCCGCTGCCGCCAGAGTTCCGGCAGACGGTGACCTTCGACAACGGGACGGAGTTCGCCCGCCACCACGAGCTCCACGCCCTGGGCATCGAGACCTTCTTCTGCGACACCCACGCGCCGTGGCAGAAGGGCGGGGTGGAGAACGGGATAGGTCGGCTGCGCCGGTTCCTCCCTCGGAAGACGGTCCTGGCGGGGTTGCCGGAGGAGCGTTTTACGTCGGTGGTGCGGGCGTACAACAATACGCCGCGCAAGTGCCTCGGCTACCGGACTCCGGCCGAGGTCTTCGCGAGCCAAGTGTTGCACTTCAAATGTGAATTCAGCTTCCCGCCTGCGCGGGAATGACGGGAAGGCGGGGGATGGCGGGACGCCGCCCCCTACAGCAACCGCTGCGACCTGCCCTCGGAGCGCCTATGACGCGCGGCGCGGCGAAACGTCGGCGCGTCCGCGAGGCCGAGGCGCGGCAGATCCGGACCCTGGCCGTTCAGCAGCTCCTCGATGGTCGCTATCTGCACGCGCGGGAACTGGCGGTCCGGGAAGTGCTCCGGCACGTAGAAACCGGCGGCGGCCGCCTCCTGCACCATCGGGCCGGTGGGCGGCTCCAGCGTCACGAGCAGCCCCAGCTCCGCCTTCTCCCGCTCCATGTCGCCCTTGAGCGTGGCGATGATGTTCCGCTGCACGTGCCCGCTCTTCACTTGCACCAGCACCGTCTTCGCCTTGCCGGAGTCGTCGTCGAAGAAGTTGACGTAGCCGTCGACGCCCGCGTCCGCGCCCTTGCGCCGATTGTTGCCGGGGCGCGCGTCGACCAGCCCCAGCGCCCAGTACTCGAACTGATAGCGCCCGCCGTGCTCGCTCTCCGCCGCCAGCGCCCTTGCGCTCTCGATGTCCTGCGGAGCGCCCACCACGTCGTACTCCGACAGATGCGTCCCGAACGCGTCGCGCAGCCTGCTCTTCATCAGCGAGATCGCGAGGTGGGTGACGTCGATGCCGACCCACCGCCGTCCGAGCCGCTCCGCGACGGCAACCGCCGTCCCGCACCCGCAGAAGGGGTCGAGCACCACGTCGCCCTCGTTGCTGCTCGCTTGGATGATGCGCTCCAGCAGCGCCTCCGGCTTCTGCGTTGGGTAGCCGAGGCGTTCTTCGGCTTGCGCACCAACAGGGCCGATGTCTGACCAGAGATCCTGGAGAGGAACCCCGGGCATCTCGTCGAGGTAGCGTTTGTAAGCTGGCACAGCCCTCGGCCTCGTCTGCACGACCCGGCCTTCGCGAACGAGTTCGTCCATGCGCTCACGGGAATAGCGCCAAAATCGCGTAACGCCCATCACTTCGTATTCAGGGTTTCCCTTGGCCGCTCCGCCGGGACCTGTCAAGTCACCTAACCGATACCGGCGTCCAGTCTCAGGCTCGACGAACTTGTAGAAACCTTCGACATAACTCTCATCGTATGGGACATAGACAGGGTTCCACTGCCATCCATCACTCTTGGTGTAGAAGAGCAGGATGTCGTGTATGCGCCCGTGCTGACGTCGGCCTTGCTTCGTGTCGCTGTGGGCGCTGGTGCGCTTCCAAGTGATTTCACTCCTGAACCGGGTTGGCCCGAACACCGAATCCATGACGAGTTTGAGGTAGTGGCTGGCGGTGGGGTCGCAGTGGAGGTAGATGCTGCCGGTCGGCTTGAGGACGCGGTGCAACTCGACCATCCGCTGGGCCATCATCGTGAGGTAGGCCATCATGTCGTTCTGGCCGAGGAACGAGCGCATCGCCTGCAGCAGGTCGGCCAGCTTCTTCGGCCCGCCGGTCACGACCTCGCGGTAGGCGCGCTCGGACTCGAGGTTCCAGTGCCAGGTGTCGTCGAAGGCGTGTATCTGGGCGGCTGAGCCCTCTCCGCTCGCCTCCCGGAACAGCACGTTGTAGGTGGCGTTGGAGTTGAAGGGCGGGTCGAGGTAGATGAGGTCGACGCTCTCGTCCGGCACTTGCTCGCGCAGGATGTCCAGGTTGTCGCCGAAGTAGAGCTTGTTCTTCCAGTCGACCATACGTAGGTGTCCTCGGGGCGTGGGATGGGGTCATCGTAGCAGGCGGGGGCGTGGTGGGGTCTAGGGGCTGGTGTCGCGGGAATGGCTACGAACGCAGCGCAGACTTCGTCATTCCCGCGCAGGCGGGAATCCAGGGAGCGCTTCAGCCCACGCGGTGCGGCGTGGGGGAAGGGGGGAAGGAATCACGACTGTGCTTGTGACATCCGCCCCTTATACATCGCCCTCTCCCCCCATACCATAGTTCGGGGGTAATGCTCCCGGCACCCACCGGCAGACCTTTTATGGTCCTGAATGGGAGGCTTCGTGGTCAGAAACATAGCACGGCTCATCTGCCATTGGACGATGGTAACTCCTGGAATCGTTGTCTACACATTTTTGCTTTGGGGACTGATTGGGTATATTGCCTTTGACGAGGTCTCTCTCGGGCCTCGTTTCGGCCCAATTGTGATTGCCACATTGATTGCATCCATCTTTGTCATGTCCGTTAGCGTATTGTTCTTGGTTCGTAACTCGGATTCACCGAAAAAATGGACGGAAGGATTCAATTCATGGAGCCGGAGAAATACCTCGAAACTTATGGTCGGCTTTCTTGTCATTGTTTTGCTTATCTTAGCAGCACTGGCGAGTCCACAAGCATGTGAGCATTTATCTAGAGCCACTGATGCAGAATCCGCAAGACAGGTATTTGAGTTAGTAGGAATCTCAGGTATTGAATCCGACAGGACGGAGTACACGCTTGCGGAGTTTGAACGAGCTCGCCGTCGCCTTGAAGGGGAATGGCCAACTCCTGACGATAGCTTGCCCATATCGTTGCACTTCTTTCGAGACATTGGCGAATATCATTCAGCAATCGGCAAAGACTGGTCGGGAGGCGCACTTTCTTGTCGGGAGACGAGAATCACCATCTTTATTCCCCTTGAGGAAGTTCCGGAGATCTTTTCAGAAGATGAAGAATCGCATACCCCGTTACATGAGATGGTTCACGCCATGATCTGCCAGAGTATTGGAAAACGAGCGCATCGTTCGATTCCTAGTTGGTTCCACGAGGGGATAGCAGTATTTCACGAGCATGAAAGTTCCTCTCGTTCTAGGCGAGTTAGTAATCGTTTCAATGTATGGTTCAGTCGACAAGACTTGATGAATCCAGACCGCTTTTGCAATTATATACCCCTCGATAATCGCGCCGAAATTGCGCTGTTCTATGCAACCGCTGGGGAGTTCGTACGTTCACTTGCGACCGGTCACGGGAGCGATGCCTTGAACCTAGTCATCCAGGGTGTTGCGTCCGGTCTGGCTTTTGAAGACAGCCTACGAAGCCATTTCGGAGGAACGTGCATCAACTTATACAGCGAGTGGTCTCGGCGTTTGTAGGCTAGGCTCGCCCTTCGCCGTAATTCACAGAATCCTTAACCATCGTCCCCCCAACGACACTCGCCCTATCGCGGTCGCGTCCCGACCGCGTACGCTGGTCGGCGGCGGCGCACCGCCCCCGGCGGACAGCGTCGGGGGCCTGTCCCGCGCATGGGGGCAGCTCGCAGGAGTGGCGTCGCGCCAAATATCGCCAAATGTCACCCCCCGGAACAGCCGGGCTGCGCGGTCCACGCCTGCGCGGGAATGACGGAAAGGGGTGCGGAATGACGGGGGGTGCGCGGGGCGACGGGGGAGGCGGGGCTCCTACCCCGTCCGCATGAAGGCGACGGTCCGCGCGATGCCGTCGGCGAAGGGGACTTGCGCGGTCCAGCCTAGCTCCCGCTCGGCAAGGGCGGAGTTCAGGTAGACCCGGCGCACGTCGCCGGGTCGGTCTGGAGCGTACCGGGGCTCGCCGGTGTACCCGGTAGAGGCCGCGACGGCATCGAATACCTCGCGCACCGTCGTTCCAACGCCCGTGCCGATGTTGAACGTTCCATCACTGTCCGTCTCCATCGCGAGCAGGTTGGCCCGCGCCACGTCGTCGACGTAGACGTAGTCGCGCTCATGGAGGCCGTCGCCAAAGATAGTCGGCTGCTTGCCGTGGAGCATCGCTCCGGCAAAGATCGCGACAACCCCAGCCTCGCCGTGAGGGTCCTGACGAGGGCCATAGACGTTGGCGTACCGGAGAATCGTGTAGCGCATCCCCGCGAGCTGGCTCATTGCGGCCACGTACGCCTCTCCCGCGGCTTTCGACGCGCCGTACGGAGAGAGCGGGCGCACGGGGTGCGTCTCGCCGGCGGGGAGTCGCTCCGGCTCGCCATAGAGAGCTCCCCCGGTCGAGCTGAACACCACCCGCCGCACTCCATGCGCCGCGCACCGTTCGAGGACGTTCAGCGTGCCGAGGACGTTCACCTCCGCGTCGCGCTGGGGGTCTCTCACCGACTCGCTCACGCTAGCGTGGGCCGCAACGTGGAAGACGACCTCCGGCGAGGCCGCGTCGAAAGCGGCAGCGAGCTCGGGGCCGCGGATATCGGCCTGGTGAAGGCCGGCGGCGGCGTTGACGTTGGCCTGCTTGCCGGTCGAGACATCGTCGACGATAGCAACCCGGCAGCCCGCCTCGACAAGCCGGTCCACGATATGTGAGCCGATAAACCCGGCGCCGCCTGTTACGAGGACATTCATACAGCGCGCCATTCTAATGCCTCTTGCGCGTTTGCCGGTCCTCCCGCCCGTCTGCGGGAGAGAGTTAAAGAGAGGGCCTGCGCGGGATGACCCGGCGGCAGGCGTATAGTGGACTCCTACCCACCCATGGAAGCGAACGACCCCCAAGCAGCCGCCTCTTCCCAACCCGGCGCCGAGCGGCCTCGGGCGTCCGTCAACTCCCTCAGATACGCCGACTTCCGCGTGCTATGGGCGACGACCGCCCTCGTCGCAGGCGGCGTTTGGTTCCAACAGGTCACGCTGGGGTGGCTGGCCTACGACCTCACCCGTAGCCCCCTGCACGTTGCGGGCGTCGTCGGCATACGGACGCTGCCGCTGCTCCTTTCGCCCATCACCGGCGTCATCGCGGACCGAGTCGACCGCAAGCGCCTGCTCATGGTCGATCAAGCGCTCGTAACGCTGCTGGTCTTCGGTTTCACGCTGCTCCTGTTCCTCGACCTCCAGCAGGTGTGGCATCTGTACGTGTTCGCGGTCGCGTTCGGCCTCCTATGGGCGGGCAACAACCCGGTGCGGCAGGTGCTGATCGCCAACACCGTGCCCCGCGAGGCGCTGATGCACGCGGTCGCGATGAGCTCGATGGCGTTCAACTCGATGCGCGCGGTGGGCCCGGCTATCGGTGGGTTCGTCATCGCCTTCTTCGGGCCGGACGTCAATTTCCTCATCCAGGGCGTGCTCTTCCTCTTCGCGCTGTTGCTCCTGAGCAAACTGCACACCCCCTACTACACCGCGGACCGCGCGGCGCGGGAGAGCTCCCCGCTCCGAAACCTGAAAGACGGCTTTAAACACGTCATACACGATCCCATCACACGCATCGTGGCGGGCATGTCGTTCGCTCTCTCGTTCACCTCGCTGGCCATCGTGTTCAACCAGCTGCCCGTCTACTCGGCGGAGATACTCGACAACGACGATGGGACGTACCTGGGGCTGCTGCTGATGTCGATGGGGGTCGGCGGGTTCCTGGGGACCGGAGTGCTCGCGGTGTTCTCCCGCACCCGCAAGAAGGGGTTGGTGGCGACAGGGGCGTTCGTGGCGTCCGGCGTGTGCATCCTGCTCCTCTCCCAGACCACCGTCCTCTGGCTGGCGCTGGTCATGCTGGTGCTGCAGCAGATGTTCGTGCAGGTGGTGATGACGACGCACATGACCGTCATCCACACGGTGACGCCGGACGAGCTGCGAGGCCGGGTCATGGGGGTGTATCAGATGGAGATCGGCATGATGCCGTTCGGCGGGTTCATCGCAGGCGCCGTCGCGACCGCCTATGGCGTTGACAACGCATTCCTGATCAGCGGCATAGCGAGCCTCATGATCATCGCCCTCGCGTCCCTCGCCCTTCCCCGCTACCGCCGCCTTCAGCTCTAGCTCGTAGGGTTGGTCCACAGGCCGCCCCCCCCACCCGCTTCGGCGTCCGCCTCCCCTCCCGTCCGCGGAGGAGAGTCCGGGAGAGGCGCGCCCTGAATAATGCGCTGGGGAGGAGTAACCTGAGAAACCCCATGCGTCAATCTGGACAGACCGAAGAGACCGCACGTCCCGGCCCGCGTTCCGGTTGGGCGGAGACGTTCTCGGCGCTCGGCTACCGCAACTTCCGGCTGCTCTGGTTCGGGACTATGTTCATGAGCGCGGGCACCTGGGTCCAGCAGATAACCATCGGTTGGCTGGCCTTCGAGATGACCCGCTCTCCCCTACAGGTCTCGATCGTCCTCGGCCTGAGGGCGGCGCCCATGCTCGTCGCGCCCGTCGCGGGCGTCATCGCCGACATGTTCGACCGGCGCAAGATGCTGCTGATCGATCAGACGTATCTCGCAGGGCTGGCGCTCGGCTTCGCGCTCCTCCTCATCTTCGAGGAAGAGGAGCTCTGGCACCTCTACGCCTTCTCGTTTCTGACCGGAGCAGGCTGGGGCATGATGAACCCGCTGCGGCAAACGCTCGTCGCCAACTCGGTCCCGCGAGACCGTCTGATGAACGCGATCGCCCTGAACTCCATGGCCTTCAACTCCATGCGAATGGTCGGCCCCGGTATCGCCGGAGGGATGATTGTCTTCTTTGGACCGGACGTGAACTTCGTGCTACAGGCCGTCATGTACGGCGTCGTGGTGTTCCTGGTCCTGCCCTACAAGGCGGAGTACGCGGAGAGCCGGGAGGGCCGCAAGCAGCAGTCCCCTCTGGCCGACCTCAAGGAAGGAATGGCGTACGTAGCCCGTCAGCCGGCGCCGCGCTACGCCGTCATTATGAGCTTCATTCCGACGATGACCCTGATGGCGTTCATTCAAACGCAGTTGCCGGTCTTCGTCGCAGTCGACCTAGAGGACCCCGACGGCGGTCTGCTCGGGTTGATGGGCCTCGGCATGGGCGTGGGAGGATTCATCGGAGCCGTGTTCGTGGCCCGGTTCCACACGGTCAGGCACAAGGGGCGTGTGTCGATTGGAGCAGTGGCCGGCGGCGCGGTGGCGCTGATTGCGCTATCACAGGTCGATCAGTGGCAGCTGGCCTGGCTCGTCCTGGTCGTGCAGCAGATGTTCTTCATTATTGTGATGACGACGAACAACACGATTCTCCAGAGCGTAACCCCCGACTACATGCGCGGCCGGGTCATGGGCATCTACATGCTGGACGTCGGCATGCAGCCGCTCGGCGGAGTCATCGCCGGAATTCTCGCGACCTACTACGGCGTGTCCTTCTCCTGGCTGGCCGGCGGCGCGACGGGACTCGTCGCGGTAATCATCGTCACCCTCATGGCCCCGTCCTTCCGGAACCTCCGGCTCTAGGGACGCGCGCTACCCTTCGCCAGTGCGTATTCGCACCCGCCTTGGCGTGACGACGATGAGAACGCCCTCGCGCATCGCATCCGCATGGCCTTCCAGCAATTCACGCATCGAGACTGCCTTCTCCGCCACATTCATATCTACGAACCGGATGATGCACTGATGCGGCAAGCTGCAAAGACCAGCTCCCCGAAGTCCTTGTCTTCGGTAACGAGCACCCTTTGCTCTTCATTCGCCAGCGCAAGCAGGGTCTCATCCGTGGCGCGAGGGTCTCTCTCCAAGGCCGAAACAACGTCGTGGCCGAGGCTGGTCAACGTCTCACGCATACTGCGGGACGCCGCGCACACGTCCAGAAGGAACCTCACAGTGCTTACCGTACGGGAATGCGCTCGTGGATGTATTCGCCTGCCAGTGAACGGTGGGCGAAGAGGAGGCACGCCTGTATGTCTTCCGGCTCCAAGAACGGATACTCCCGGGGAATCGCCTCAGGAGAATCGCCTGAGGCGAGCATACCCAAGACATGCTCAACCGCGACGCGCATGTCCCTAATGATTGGCTTGCCGGAGAAGACGTCCGCCCGCACGGTGATGCGGTCTAGCAGCTCGGCATTGGTCGTCACGTCTCCTCCTCCGCAGCTCACGGGTCTTAGGGGCCGCCGTCAACAAGCATAGCACTCCCTTCCCGCCTCTACTCATTGCCAGGAAGATGGACGAGGTAGCCTAACGAAGCGCCGCCGCGACCGCGTGAGCCAGCTCCCCGTCGCGGGCAGGCGAGACGGTGCGAGGGTCGAGCAGCAGCCTATCGTCCTCGATGCGCGCCATTACCGCGGGAGAGCCGGTCCGCAAACGCCGCGCCAGTTCGTCCGGGCCCCCCACGTTCGAGGCGTCGATGCTCACGATGCGCGATGGCAACCCGCCGGCCGGAAGGCTCCCGCCGCCCAGCGCGGAGGCCCCGTCGACCACCCTCGCCGTCCTGCCGATCAGGTTGGCGAGCGCAGTCGCCCGGAGGTCGAGCTCCTCGCCGGATGCCGCGATCATGCGCCATATGGGAGTCTTCTCCTTGGCCTCGCCTCGCACGTAGTGCATGAGGGTCTCGTGCAGGGCGGCGAGCGTCAGCTTGTCGGCGCGGAGGGCGCGCGCGAGGGGGTGCGCCTTGAGCTTGGCGACGAGGTCCGCTCTCCCCACGACGAGGCCGGCCTGGGGACCGCCGAGCAGTTTGTCGCCGGAGAAGAACACGAGGTCCGACCCTGCGGCGAGGCTCTCTTGAGGCATGAGCTCATGCCCGATTCCAAACTCCGCGGTGTCCAGCAACGCGCCGGAGCCCAGGTCGTGCAGCACGGGAACGCCGTACGCCGCGCCGACGGCGGCGACGTCCGCCAGCGCGGGCTCGTGAGTGAAGCCGATGACCTGAAAGTTGGAGCGGTGGACGAGCAACAGAGCGGCGGTGTTCTCGGTGACGGCGCTCGCGTAGTCGCGGTCGTAGGTGCGATTGACCGTGCCTACCTCGACGAGCTTGGCCCCGCTCTGAGCAAGAACGTCGGGTATGCGGAAGCCGCCGCCTATCTCGCTGGCCTCGCCGCGCGAGACGATCACCTCTTTGCCCGTAGCGACTGCCGCGAGCCCGAGCAGGATCGCCCCGGCGTTGTTGTTGACGGCGATGGCGTCCTCGGCGCCGGTGAGCTGGCGGAGCAGACGCGCGATCGCCGTGTGCCGTGAGCCGCGCTTGCCCTCGTCGAGTTCCAGCTCCAAGTCCGAGTAGTCCTCGGCGGCGGCGGCCACGGCGCGCAGGCTCTCCTCGGATAGTGGAGCGCGGCCAAGGTTGGTGTGCAGGATGACGCCGGTGGCGTTGATGACGGGCGTCGGCCAGGTGGCCCACTCCGCCTCCATACCCGTTGCGACAGCCTGCGCGACGTCGGCTGCTGTCGGCGGCGCCTCTCCCCGAGCGACGGCGGCCCTGGCCAGCCCGATGCGCTCGCGGACCGCGCTGACAACTATATCGCGGCGGTACGCGGCGAGCAGGCGGGCGAGGGCCGGGTCCGCTAGGACCCTATCGACGCTGGGGATGCTTCGGAAGGCGGAGCTGGTCATGGCCCCATCTTAGCGCGACGCGAAGCATCAAGGGGCGCCGGGCCGCGGGACGGGGCTTATAATCGGCTTGGGCCGAGGTGGCGGAATGGCAGACGCCGCGGACTTAAAATCCGCTGCCGCGTAAGCGGCGTGTGGGTTCGACCCCCACCCTCGGCACCAAGATAGGCGCTCGCCCACTCCGCACGCGAAAGCGTCCGCTGCAACCCGCCAATTGCACGGGTCCCCTGATACGATGCCCGTCGCCATGGACGCGTTGACCAAGCACCTCAGGGCCCACGTCGCAGGGCTGACCTACGACCACATCCACGCGCGGGCGGCGC
This sequence comes from Dehalococcoidia bacterium, assembly GCA_965219425.1. GTDB lineage: Bacteria > Chloroflexota > Dehalococcoidia > Lucifugimonadales > Australimonadaceae > S5-327. The sequence goes on along the minus strand of OZ244741.1, from coordinate 439,943 downwards.
ACGGAATGAAGGTCCGGCTGGTCGACACCATCGGATGGACCCACGTACTCCTGGAGCAGCGCCGCGCGCTGGCCCGTCGCACGCGCCTCGCCTATCGAGAGCGTGCCGAACGTTGGCACCCCGTCTTCCTCCTACCGCGAGCGACCGTACCGGGCAGCCGCTTTCTGAGCAGGCACGATACCACTGTCATCGGCGCCCTCGCCCTTTCGAGCCCCTAAGCGCATGGCTGAGACAAGAGCTGTCGTCTCGTACTCCAAGGCCTCCATGTTCCAGGACTATGATCGGTCAGCGCCCCGCTGGAGCTGTCAACTGGCGGAAATCATCGGTAGTGGCTCAGTTTGAAACTGAGCCACTACCAAATCATCGTAACCCCAGCATACGAGAGAGCCGTCTGTCTTGACCCCGCAGGTGTGATATGTCCCGGCGCTGACGGAGGCAAACTCTCCCCCAGGCGGCGTGGCCTGGCCCCAGCGGTCATCGCCCCAGCATGCTATGGAGCCGTCGGCCCCCACCCCACAGGTGTGCGTGCCTCCGGCGCTGACGGAGGCGAACTCCCCCTCCGGCGGCGTGGCTTGGCCCTCGCGGTCATCGCCCCAGCACGCGACAGACCCGTCCACCCTAACCCCACAGGTGTGCGTGCCTCCGGCGCTGACAGAGGCAAATGTCCCATCGGGTGGCCTCGCTTGGCCGTAAGAATCAGAACCCCAGCACACGACAGCGCCGTCCGTCTTGACCCCGCAGCTGTAGAAGTCTCCGACGCTAACAGAGGCAAATGTCCCATCGGGTAGTCCCGCTGGGCCGTAAGCATCATAACCCCAGCAGGCGATAGAGCCATCTGTCTTGATTCCGCAGGTGTAGTCCCATGCGACGTCAACGGACACAAACTCTCCCTCGAGTGGCGTCGCTTGGCCCCACTCGTTCCGTCCCCAACAGGCCACGGAGGCGTCTGCCTTGACCCCGCAGGTGTGGTCGCCTCCGGCGCTGACGGAGGTGAACTCCCCCTCCAGTGGCGTGGCTTGGCCGTAGGAATCATCGCCCCAGCAGGCCACGGAGGCGTCTGCCTTGACCCCGCAGGTGTGGTTCCATGCGGCGCTAACGGAAGCGAAGTTCCCTGCGGTCGGCGTGGCCTGGCCCCAGCGGTCATCGCCCCAGCACGCGACGGATCCGTTCACCCTAACCCCACAGGTGTGCGTGCTTCCGGCGCTGACGGAGGCGAATTCCCCCTCCGGCGGCGTGGCTTGGGCCTCAAGGTCATCGCCCCAGCATGTTATGGAGCCGTCGGCCCTCACCCCGCAGGTGTGGTCGCCTCCGGCGCTGACGGAGGCGAACTCCCCCTCCGGCGGCGTGGCCTCGTCCTCGCGGTCATCGCCCCAGCATGCCGTGGAGCCGTCGGCCTTCACCCCGCAAGTGTGGAAATCCCCGGCGCTAACGAACGTGAACTTCCCCCCCGGCGGCGTGGCTTGGTCATACCAGTCATAGCCCCAGCACAGGACAGAGCCGTCTGTCTTGACCCCGCACGTGTGAAATGTACCGGCACTGACAGAGGCGAACTCTCCCTCCGGCGGCGTGGCCTGGCCGAAACTATCCCTGCCCCAGCAGACGACGGAGCGGTCCGTCTTCACGCCGCAGGTGTAGTAACCCCCGACGCTGACGGAGGTGAACTCCCCCTCCGGTGGCGTGGCTTGGTCATACCAGTTGTGGCCCCAACAGATGACAGCGCCGCCCGCCCTCAGCCCGCAAGTGTGGTGCATTCCTACGCTGACGGAGGGCACTGAGGCCTCGGGGCCCTCTACGTCAATGACTTCCGATGTTATGTCCGGAAGTTGGATGTCAATGGAAACGTCAACGCCCTCAATCGTTAGAAGACGCTGAGTTTCCGGCGCGTCGTCGTCATAGATTTGGCCGTCTATTCTTATCTGCCGCAAAGTATGCTCGGCCTCGTCAACCCACAGCGTCAAGTCCACTGCGTAACCCGAGTCTACGGAGGTGAAAAGGGCTGACAACTCCTCGGACACGACGTTCCCATCGACGCGAATGGTCTGAATGCCCAGTATCGACTCCTGGCCTGAGATGGCTGCGTCCTTCATGATGGGAAGCAAGTCGCGCAAAGTAGCGCCCAGCCCACCGAAATTGAAGGGCATTTGATCCAAGGGAAATAGGGTCCAGGGCAAGTCTTTGGAAAACCTAATGTATGCTTGGTCCTCCACCGCTACCATTGCGATTTGTACAGAACCAAGATCCGGGGCCTCCACGTTCACCAGCACACTGGAGCTGGCAGGAGCCTTTACCTCTACCTCCATACTCTTGAGAGTTGCTCCAAAGAATTTGGCTCCAGATTCCCATTCGTCAACCAACTTCAACTTTGCCGTCGATATGGCCGCCATCCTTTTCCCCACGCTGGAGAGTAGATCATTCACCGGTAACTCCGAGGACACTGCTGGAGTCGCCGTTGGCTCTGGAGTCGGCATAGGAGCCGCCGTTGGCTCTGGGGTCGGCATGGGCGTCGCCGTTGGCTCTGGGGTCGGCATGGGCGTCGCCGCTAGCTCTGGGGTCGGCATGGGCGTCGCCGTTGGCCCTGGGATCGGCATGGGCGTCGCCGTTGGCTCTGGGGTCGGCATGGGCGTCGCCGTTGGCCCTGGGGTCGGCATGGGCGTCGCCGTTGACTCTGGAGCTTGAGCTGGCTGCGTAGGTCTTTCAGGCTGAGGTTCATCGTCACATGCTGCCAGGAATGTAGTGACCAGAAAGGCCAACAGGCCAATTCGTGCGGCCACACGAATTCCCCTCCACAAACTGAAGGACGCGCGGCACAGGTGACTCAAATGACAACTCTCCATCTTGGCAGAACCTGCGACTCCTCTCCTAGAGTTGTTAGCTTGAATCTGAGCGTAAAGGTTCTTGTTTGTCCAGTTTGGTGGGCCCCAAGTTGACGGTAGGCAGTATCAGCGTCGGGATGTGGCTTGCGGTGTGAGTGTAGTCCGGTCGCTGAGCTTCACGCTAGGCCGTCGGAAACAGGCGATGCGTGGCGCGCGGCTGCAACCCCCTGTCGACCGCATAGCAGCTTCTCACGCCCCCAGCGCTCATCAGGAACCCCCAGCCGGGCGAACTCCAGCACCCCGCACAGGTTGACGTCGGTGAGGGCCAGGGCGTGATAGCCGTGGTCCGCGGCCTGCGGCCTGCGACAGCAACTCATGGAGGTGCGATGCTCCCAGTCCAAAGGAATAGAGGTTCTTGGCGTGCAGCTCGATGTAGCCGGCGGTCATCGCGGCGTCATGCGGGCGGCTGCTGTCGCCAGCAGCCGCTCAGCAGGTCTCGGAACAGAGTCATCTGGACGCCATTGTTCCGGCTCACCCGGTAGTCGACGCTGGCGACGCGCCTCCACCGCCCACCGCCACCCTCGGCACCAGCCTAAACCCAGCCCGCCCCGACACTCGAAGCCTCCGCAGCAACCCGCCACTTGCGCGGCCTCCCCTGATACGATGCCCGTCGCCATGGACGCGTTGACCGAGCACCTCAGCGCCTACGTCGCCGGGCTGACTTATGACGACGTCCCCGCGCGGGCCGTGCACGGAATGAAGGTCCGGCTCGTCGACACCATCGGGTGCGCCATCGGCGGACGAGACGGGCCGCCCGTGGCGCTCGGCCGGGCGTTGGCGCGGGAGGCGTCCGCCACGACGCCGGCGCGCGTCTGGCTCACCGGCGAGCGCACCACGCCGGAGCTCGCCGTATTCACCAACGAGCTCATGGTCCGCTACCTCGACTTCAACGACACCTACTTCGCGTTCGAGGGCGGCCACCCCAGCGACACCATCGCGGCGACGCTGACGCTAGCGGACGCGCTCGGGCTGAGCGGGCGGGACGCCCTCGTCGCAATGGTCGCCGCGTACGAGGTGTTCTGCGGGCTCGGCGAGGTGCAGAAGCCCTCGGCTAAGCTGATCGACCACTCCCTGCACGTCGCCATCGGCTCGGCGGCGGGCGCGTCCAAGGCCCTTGGGCTGGACGCCGAGCGCACGGCGCACGCCATCTCCATCGCGCTCACCGCGAACCTTGGACTGCGGATCGCCCGCGACGGGCGGCTGTCGATGTGGAAGGCGGGTTCCGCCGCCAACTCGGCGCAGGCCGGCGTGTTCGCGGCCAGGCTCGCCGAGAAGGGCATGACAGGCCCCGAAGAAGCGTTCTACGCTGATAGCGGACTCGCTGGGATCCTCGGGGGACGGACGCCCCTGCCCTCGCTGGGCGGGCCGTCGCATCCGTTCCACACCGACTTGACGAGCATCAAAGCATTCCCCGCGCAGTTCAACGCGCAGGCTGCGGTCTGGGCGGCGCTCGGGCTGCGCGAGCAGCTCGGAGGCGCGCAGCCCGACAGGATCGACAGGATTGCTGTGCGCAGTTACCGGCAGGCGATCACGAGCTCGGCCGACCCCGAGAAATGGCGCGTGCGCGACCGTGAGACGGCCGATCACTCCATCCCCTATCTCGTCGCAGTCGCGCTCCTCGACGGGGAAGTGACGGCGCGGCAGTTCACGGACGAGCGCATCGCCGACCCCGCGGTCCACGAGCTGATGGCGCGAGTCGAGGCGACCGAGGACCCGGCCATGAGCAGTCGCTTCCCCGGCGCCCAGGCGGCGCGCATCGAGGCCGTCGTTGGGGGCGAAACGTACGTCACGGAGATCGAGAACGCGAAGGGCAACGCCGCAAACCCGCTCTCGGACGGCGAAGTCGAGGCGAAGTTCCGGTCTCTCGCCGCGGGCGCGTTGTCCGAGGAGCGGATCGACGCCTTACTGTCGCGGCTATGGGCCTTTGAAGAAGAGGCCGCCGCCTCGCAGGTCATCGCCGCTATGGGGCCAGGGGACGCCTAAGCTCCCAGAGCACATCTTGACATCAAATAAATAATGCATCATGATGCTTCTATGAGGACTACACTGACCTTGGACGATGATGTCGCCGACTCGCTGAAGGAGCGGGCGCGGCTGCTCGATAAGCCCTTCAAGCAGGTGGTGAACGACGTTCTGCGACGAGGGATGTCGCCGGCCGTGAGAGAGCCGGCTGCCGAATACCGGGTTGTCCCGAACCGCAGTGGGCTCGCCCCAGGCGTGGACCCGTTGAAGCTGAACCAGCTCGTCGATCAGCTGGAGGCCGAGGACTTCGCCGGGCCAAGCGCGCGGTGATTATCCCCGACCTCAATCTGCTCATCTACGCCCACAACGACGGGACGCCCTTGCACGACTCCGCCAGGCGCTGGTGGGAAGGCTTGGTCAACGGCTCAGAGAGAATCGGAGTGCCGTGGGTAGTGTCGACGGGCTTCGTAAGGCTGATGACTCACCCCAGAGCGCTCGCCCACCCGGCGACCCCGGAGGAGGCCGTCGACTACGTGCGACAGTGGTTCGAATTCCCCCACGTCGCGCCGATAAACCCCGGAGCCGACCACCTGACCTATTTCCGGCGAAACCTCGCCGCCGCCGGAGTCGGCGCTAATTTGGTGACCGACTGCCACGTCGCCGCGCTTGCCATGGAGCATCAGGCTGAGCTCCAGTCCAACGACGCCGACTTCAGCCGCTTCCCCGGGCTCCGCTGGCGCAACCCTCTCTGATTTACTCTTCCCCCTTACTCGTAAGGGGGTGAACGAGTCAGAAACTTTTCGCTCGTAGCCACGGCGCAACTTCCCCCCTGTTGCCCCGCATGGGGCCGGGATAATCCGCAAGGCCCTCCTCTGCGATCGAGGATTGAGAAGGGCGCATCCATGGCAAAGCCGCCTATAATGGCGCGCGTTTCGCCCCTCCCAAGGCCCGGGGCGAATGGACCGAGGGGAACAGGGAGGAGCATGAAGGCTATCGCAGTAGACACCGGGGGAACGTTCACCGACATGGTCGTGCTCGACCAAGATACGGGCGCGCTGGCCGTGACCAAGCTCCCTTCGACGCCGTCGGACCCCGGACGGGCCATCCTCGACGGGCTAGCCGAGGTGTTCGGGGATAGCGTTTCTCCCGCTGAGGTGCTCTCCCTATCGCACGGAACAACGGTCGGCACGAACGCCTTGCTGACCGGCTCCGGCGCTCGCGTCGGACTCTTCGTTACTGAGGGGTTCGGTGGGATCAACGACGTGTGGCACCTCCCCCCGAGCGAGGACTCGAGCAGGGCGACGAGCGTATACGTGGAGAAGAAGCCGCCCGTGCAGCCGAGGTTCCGCCGGGAGGCGAAGGAGCGCGTGAACTACAGGGGCGAGGTGGTCGCCGCCCTGGACGAGGCTGCGGCCGTTGAGGCCGTCCGTTCCCTCGGACGACGCGGCATCGAATCAATCGCCGTCGTCCTCCTCTTCTCGTTCCTGAACTCGCGGCACGAGGACCGCATCGCCGAAATCATCGCCGAGGAGTTGCCGAACGCCACGGTCTCGCTGTCGTCGAGGGTCTTGCCGCAGATGCGGGAGTTTCCGCGCCTCAGCACCACGGTGGCCAACGCCTACATCGCCCCAATGATGGTCGCGTACCTCGACGCCCTCGAACAACGCATCCGCGAGCGGAAGGTCACGAGCGACGCGCTCTACGTCATGCAGAGCAACGGCGGAGTCGCCAGAATCGGGACCGTCACGCCGGTCACCACGGTCCTCTCCGGCCCCTGCGCCGGCGCAATGGCCGGGATGCAGGTCGCGTTGACCGCCGGGTTCGAGAACGCTGTCTCGCTCGATATGGGCGGCACCAGCACGGACATCGCCCTAGGCCAGAGTGGCCGCGTCCTCGAAACGACGACCGGGCGAATCGGCGACTGGGAGCTAGCCGTGCCGATGCTGATGATCAACACCATCGGCGCGGGTGGCGGGACCATCGCGACGGTCGAGTCCGGCGGCGGCCTGCGCGTGGGGCCGGAGAGCGCTGGGGCAGACCCCGGACCCGTGTCCTACAGCAAGGGCGGCTCCCAGCCCACGGTCACCGACGCCAACCTGGTGCTCGGCTTCCTCAATGCCGAGTCGAAGCTCGCGGGCCGGGTCGCTCTCGACAAGGACGGAGCGGAGCGGGCCATCGAGGAGATGGGGAAACGCCTCGGCCTTGGCGCGCTGGAGACGGCTGAGGGAATCATTCGCATCATCAACGCAAAGATGGAAGAGGGCATCCGCGCCGTCTCCACGGAACAGGGCTACGACCTGCGGGACTTCGTGCTGGTGGCGTTCGGCGGCGCCGGTCCCGTGCCTTCGGGACGGCTGGCGGCCGACCTCAAGATGCCCAAGGTGGTCGTCCCGCCGGCGCCGGGCGTGACGTCCGCGCTCGGCCTGCTCATGGCCGACCCCCGTCGCGACTACGTGAGGTCAAGGCTCCGGGCGGTGTCGGAGCTGAAGGCCGAGGAACTCAGCGAGTTGATGCGCGACCTGCGCGCCCAAGCCGAGCGCGAGTTCAACGCCGAGGGCTACTCTCTCGAACAGCTTAGGCTGGAGTTCAGCATCGACATCCGCTACCTCGGCCAGGGGTACGAGCTGACCATCCCGCTCGGGTCCGACAGCGCGGTCTCCCAGCAGGACGTCGCCGCGGCGCGGACGCGCTTCGACGCCACCCACGAGCAGATGTTCGGCCACGCGGCGCCTGATGAGGACGCGGAGGCCGTTAACTACCGCCTCCGCGCGTCGGCGGTCGTCCCGAAGGCCTCGCTCAAGAAGCGCGACCGCGCCAAGACCACGGCGGACGCGGCCCGGACCGGTGGGCGGCTGGCCTGCTTCGATAGCTCAGCCGGACTCGCCCCCTGCCCCGTCTACGACCGCGACCTGCTCGAACCGGGCCACCGTTTCGACGGTCCCGCCATCGTTGACCAGCTAGACTCGACGACGGTCGTTTATCCGGGGCAGCGCGCCCTCGTCGACGACTACCTGAATATCATCATCGACATCGCATAAAGGAGCACGCCATGGCGCACGTCGACCCAATCACCTACGAGGTCCTGAGGGCCAGGCTCGACGGCATCGTCCGCGAGATGGAAAAGGCGGTGTTCCGCACCGGCTTCTCCACCATCGTCCGCGAGTCGCACGACTTCAGCTGCGGCGTGCTCGACCGCCAGGGACGGCTGGTGGGCCAGTCCAACCACCCGTCGCACATGGCGGCCTACCCGGAGTCCATCAAAGGACTGCTGCAGTTCTACAGCCACGAAGACATGGCGGAGGGCGACGCCTTCCTCGCCAACCACCCCTACTACAGCGGCTGCCCTCACGCCAACGACATGGTGATCATCACTCCTATCTTCCACGAGGGCGAGGTCATCGCCTTCGCAGCGAGCATGGGGCACACGCCCGACATCGGCGGCGTCGCCGCCGGCAGCCGCAACGCGACCTCCCGCGACATTTTCGGCGAGGGCCTGCAGATCATGCCGGTCCGCTACATGCGCAACTACGAGCTCGTGCAGGACACCGCCTCGTTCGTCCGCGCCAACAGCCGCGTGCCCGAAATGATGATCGGCGACCTCACTGCCAAGGCAGGCGTCTGCTTCTCCATCGGCGAGGAGCGTGTCAAGGACGCCATCCAGACCTACGGGGCCGACACCATGCGCCAGATGTTCGACGACCTCGGCGAGCGAACTGAGCAGCAGGCGCGCGACTACATCGCCCAGTGGGCCGACGGCGTCCACGAGTCCGAGACCTGGGTCGACGACCCCTCCAACCCCGGCAAGCCCATCAGGCTGCACGTCTCCGCCATCAAGGAGGGCGACCGGCTGATCATGGACTTCACCCAGACGGGCGACCAAGCCGCAGCGCCTATCAACGTGCGCGAGCCGTTCATCCGCGGCCTCGTTTACCACGGCGTCATCGCCATGACCGACCCGTACCTGCCCATCAACCACGGCCTCGGCAGCGCCATCGAGTGCCGCTTCAGAAAGGGCAGCATCATCGCCCCCGAGTTCCCCGGGCCCGTCGGCTTCTACTCGAAGACCGTCTCCATCGCGGAGAGCGTCATCATGTCGGCCATGGCCAAGGCCGCGGGCCGGCCTGCTCTCGCCCACGGCTCCACCCAGAGCTCCATCGTCATCGGCTACCAGGGCGACAGCGACCGGCAGTACGTGCAGTACGAGCTCATGTACGCGGGCGCCCGCGCTTGGGACGGCGGCGACGGCTTCAGCGGCGTCGGCGCCAGGGCAAGCGGCGGACGCTTCACCAGCGTCGAGATTATCGAGTCCGAGTTCCCCGTGGACGTCGCGAAGTTCGAGGTCATCCCCGACACCGGCGGCGACGGCAAGTCACGCGGCGGCGTCGGCTACGTCCGCGAGTACAAGGTCCGCTCGAACAGCCGGCTCTCCGGCGGCGCGGCGAAGCGCGAGGCCTCCGGCGCCGACGGCGGCAGCCACGGCGTCAACGCCTACGTCGTCGTGCATCCGGGAACGGAGCGCGAGGAGCGCTACCCCGGCATCGCCTCGAACATCGGACTCAAGCCCGGCGACGTCTTCAGCATCGAGACCGGGGGCGGAGGCGGCGTCCTCGAACCCCACGACCGCGACCACCAGCTCGTCAAAGGCGACATCCAAGACGGCCTCATCACCCCAGAGAAAGCGATGGCGGTCTACGGCCTCACCGAGGTGGAAGTGGCCGAGGCGCTGGGGAAGTGAGGTTTTGACATTTAGAGCTGGCACCATAAAGCGCCGACAGCTTACACTCCGCCTCGACTACTGAGGCCGCACCGACATGACCAAAGTCGTATCCTTCATCAACTACAAGGGCGGCGTCGGCAAGACGACGTCCGCTTACCACTTCTCGTGCTCGCTTGCCCAGCACCACCGGCAGCGAGTGCTGATGATCGACATCGACCCGCAGACGAACCTCACGTTCCTCTGCGCCAACTATCAAGGGTGGCAGCGCCGGAAGCGCACCGTAGGCACGATTAAGACCCTGTATGATCGCTACAAGCAGGGACTCCCGCTGGAGGTATCCAAGTTCACTTGGACCGGGGCAGTGGTAGTTGGGCGCAACCCTATCGCTGGGCTGGACATGATTCCCTGCGACCTTGACCTGCTCGGAGAGGACCTCAGCGATGCAGGGCCGATGGTTGGCACCTACGCAAACATGAAGGTGCTCACCCAGAATGCTCGTACCGTCATGAAGTCCTGGGCGTTCTTGACGTCTGTAGTTGATGAGGTGCGGGACAAGTACGACTGGGTGGTTATTGATTGTCCTCCCAACCTCTATCGCATGACCCAAAACGCGCTCCATGCCAGTGACTACTACGTGGTTACCGCCATCCCGGACCATCTCTCTACTATCGGCATGGGTATCTTGACCACCAAGGTTCAGGCTATCGGTAACGATATTGCCCGTGTGCAGCCCTTGGCCGGCTCCACCAGGCAAGCGGTTGCGACTCTCGGCGCCATCGTATTCGTCAAGGTCCGCAGCGGCGGCAGCATGATAACGACAACTCATGAGCAGACTATGAACAACATCCGCCAGGAGCCATTTGCTACCGGTAGGGTGGTTTCCGAGTACACAACCGAACTCATAGGATATAGCGAGGCTGCCGAGAGCCTAATCCCTGTTTGGGAGCACAGCACAGACAACGCCCGGCGGGCTAGAAGCCAGTACATCAACATTACGCGGGAACTAGTCAACCTGCTCAGGTGAATGCTATGCCCAACCGTGAATCACCCTACCCCACCGACGCCCTCTCCAAGGGGATGCGGACACTGCTGGACTCGCTCCCCTCTGAGAAAGAGAAGGCTGAGCTTCTCCACACCCTCAAGGAAGCTCAAGAGTTCCTGAGTGATTTGTCGGCGCTGGTGGAAGCCGTTCCCACGATGGAGTCGAGCGCAGAGCTTTCCGCCGGGCTATCTCGTCTCTACGCGCTTGAAGGCCGCACCCAGACAAGCGGCGGGCTCCGGCGGATGATGGGCCTGCGTTCGCCTCCCTCCGCCAAACCCGCTCGTCCCGCCACGACCGACGCCGTAGTCGAGCGAGCCATGTCGCTCCAGCAGCAACTGGACAAACTGGACAACGATGGGGTTCAGGACCTGCTCGAGTTTTCCGCAGAGCATGTGTCGGTGCTCGTCGAACTAGCAAGACGCTTAGGGATGCGCGCCCGTGGGAAGGAGCGAAAGCTGGACCTGGCCCGGCGGATCGCAACGTACGTCATCAATAACCGCAGCTACCGTTCATTGCGCGGTGAAGACCCAATCACCGGCCTCCCTCTTCCCCGAACTCCAGCAGCAAGAATAACGGCTGAACCTCCCTCCCCATACAACGCTGAACGTGCGTAGAAAACTCGCCCTTGCGATTCTCGCGGCCGCCGCGCTCGCGGTGGCCGCCTGCGGCCCCGCCAGCACGCCCGTCCCGTCGCCGACGCCAACCGAGGCGCCCCAGCACACCCCAACGCCAACGCCCGCGCCAACCCCAGCGGGACCATCCGTAGAGCCGGGCCCGACGACCGCGCCCACCCACACGCCTACGGACCTGCCGGAGCCGGCGCCAACGCCGACGAGCCGCCCCGCGCCGACCGTCGGGCTGGACGCTGAGGTCAATGCCTACCTCGTCGCCGCCAACCCTGACTACGCAGAGGACCTCCGCCTTTCCCCCATATCCACCCGCGTCTGGAAGACCGATTTCCGCTTCCACACCATCCCCTACAACGAAGTCTTCTCCGGAGGCGTGCCCCGTGACGGCATCCCGCCCATCGACGACCCGAAGTTCATCTCCATCGCCGAGGCCGACGAGTGGATAGAGGACATGGAGCCGGTCATCGCGCTGGAGGTGAACGGCGAGGCCCGCGCCTATCCCCTGCAGGTCCTCACCTGGCACGAGATAGCCAACGACCGGCTCGGCGGCGTCCCGGTGGCCGCCACCTTCTGCCCCCTCTGCAACTCGGCGGTCGTGTTCGAGCGCGAGCTCGACGGCGTCGTCTACGACTTCGGCGTCTCCGGCAACCTCCGCAACAGCGACCTCATCATGTGGGACAGGCAGACCGAAAGCTGGTGGCAGCAGCTCACCGGCGAGGGCCTCATCGGCGCCCTGGCCGGCGGCCAGCTCGCCTTCGTCCCCGCCCAGATCGTCTCTTGGACCACGTTCACGGAAGCCTACCCCCACGGTGATGTCCTCTCGCGGGAGACCGGCCACGTCCGCCGGTTCGGGAGCAATCCCTACGTCGGCTACGACCGCGTCGACAACCCGCCGTTCCTCTTCATCGACCCGGAGACCGGCGGACGCGCCGACACAGACCCGCGACTGTTCCCCAAGGAGCGCGTGGTCGCCGTCGAGATCAATGGCGACGCCGCTGCCTTCCCCTACCCTCTGCTCCGCGAAGAGCGCGCTGTTCACTATGAGGTCGGAGGCGAGGAGATCGTCGTCTTCTTCGAGCTCGGAACGAACTCCGCCCTCGGCGCCGCTCAGATCGCCCAGGCTGAGGACCTCGGCGCGACGGGCGTATTCAGACCGCAACTGGACCGCCAATCCCTCACGTTCCGGTTGGAGGGCGACGCCGCGACCGGCGCCATCGTCGACAACGAGACCGGCAGCGCCTGGAGCATCCTAGGAACGGCGGTCGCCGGGCCGATGACCGGCCGGCAATTGGAGCGCGTCAACGCCCAAGACCACTTCTGGTTCGCCTGGGCAGCCTTCAAGCCGGACACGCGCATCTACGAGGGCGCCGTCTAGCCGCTCCTCGGCCTCCGCACGAAGTAGGCGACGACCCCGACCACCAACCCAAGCGCCGCGACCGCCGTCACGAGTTCCCAAGAGAACACATTGGGCATGTGCGCCGGAACGGGAGAGATGGGAGCCGCAGACGCCGTCGGCGTTGGCCTAACGGCGGGCGCGCCCGTGGGCGAAACGGATGTCGGCGTAAGCGTGGGGCCACTCGGCGACGCAGCGGTGGGCGAAGCAGACGTAGGCGTTAGCGTCGACTCATTGGGCGAAGCGGCCGTGGGCGTGAGCACGGGCGCCGGCGCGCCGGTGGGCGTCGGCGTAGGGATCGGCGGCGCATGGCCGGGTGGCGGGGCGAACGTGTAGACGCCTCCGTCGAACCCAAGGATGTAGACCTCTCCGGCCTCGTCCTCCCCAAACGACGCTATCTGGAACGGGGCCTCGGCAATCTGCCCCTGCTCCGTGACTCGCTCGCCGTCGTGCCTGAGCCCCCAAATGAGGCCGGTGCAGAAGTCCCCGTACAGGTAAACCCCTTGGAGCTCCGACAGGCGCTCCCCACGATAGACATACCCACCGGTTACCGAGCAGCCGAGCCTATGGTCGTACTCCGCGACGGGCGCCTCCAAATCGCCGGCGTCGCACGACTGGGTGCGAAAGCAGCGGGACCCCTCCATCACGTTCCACCCGTAGTTGGCGCCCCTGCGCACGATATCGATCTCCTCCACGGTGTCCTGGCCCACGTCGCCCGCCCACATCACGCCGGTCTCCCTATCGAAGGAGAACCGCCACGGATTGCGAAGCCCGTAAGCCCATATCTCGCCCCGGGCGCCGGGCCTCCCCAAGAAAGGGTTGTCGGTCGGTATGACGTAGGGCGCACTTCCCGCCTGCCCCACGTCGATACGGAGGATGGAGCCCAGAAGCGTGCCGAGATTCTGCCCGTTTCCCAGAGGGTCCCCGCCCGAACCGCCGTCCCCCAAGGCAACGTACAACATCCCGTCCGGCCCAAACGCGATCATCCCCCCGTTGTGGTTGGAGTAGGGCTGGCTCACTTCCAGAATTGTCGTCTCCGAGCCGACGTCGCCCAGACCGTCGCCGCCGACCTTGAACCGAGACAGAACGGACCGGCGAGGGGACGCCGCGCTGTAGTACACGTAGAAGCGACCGTTCTCCCCAAACGACGGGTCGAAGGCCAGACCCAGGAGTCCCTCCTCGTTCCTGTCCCGGCTCACGCGGGCGCGGATGTCGAGGAATATCTCCGGCCGCTCCGGCTCGGCGGGGTCCAGCCGGTGGATGACGCCGGCCTGCTCCACGACGTACACGAGCCCCGATCCGTCGCCTGCATGCGTGAGCAGCACAGGCCGCTCGAAGCTGAGCGCGGGAAACACTCGCTCCAGTTCCACCATGGGAAGCGCGCCATTCGGGGACTGCGAAGCGGCCAAGGCCGCAATCGAGAGAATCAGCAGCGGAACGGCAGCCCGCGCGAGTCTCAGAGCGACTCCGCGCTATCGGTCGCGCCGGCCGAAGCCTAGCCTGCGAAGGAACCCCGGCATCTCCACCGGCGGCTCCGCGTCTTCGACAGGCTCCAGCTCCTCTTCGAGCGACCCGTCGAGCACCTCTTCCAGCGACCGTTCGAGGATGTCCTCGCCTCCGGGCAAGCCCGTGGCGATCACCGTCACGCGGACCTCGTCCTCCATCTTCGGGTCGGTGACCATACCGAAGATGATGTTGGCGTCCGGGTCCACCAGCCGCGCGATGAAGTCCGCCGCCTGCTGAACCTCTTGCAGAGTCAGGTCGGCGCCGCCCGCGATGTTCAGCAGAACGCGGGTCGCCCCCTCGATTGGCGCATCGAGCAGCGGGCTGGCCATCGCCTCTCTGGCGGCTTCCTGAGCCCTCTCCGGTCCCCGCCCGTGGCCAATCGCCATCCAGGCCGGTCCGGCCCCCAGCATCACCGACCTCACGTCTGCGAAGTCCAGGTTTATCTCCCCGGGCACCGTAACGAGCTCGGCAATCGACTGCACTCCTTGCCGCAGCACGTCATCCGCGATCCGGAACGCGTTCTCCGCGGTCATCCTGTCGTCGGACACCGCGTTGAGCCTATCGTTCGGGATCAGTACGAGCGTGTCCACGTTCCCACGCAGAGCGGCTATGCCCATATCGGCCTGTTGCGCTCGACGCCGGCCCTCGAACTGGAACGGCTTCGTAACGACCGCAATCGTGAGCGCGCCCACCTCTCTTGAAATCTCCGCCACGACGGGAGCGGCTCCGGTGCCCGTCCCGCCGCCCATGCCCGCGGCGATGAAGACCATGTCGGTGCCATTCAGCAGGTCGTACAGGTCCTCGCGCGACTCCTCCGCGGACTCGCGGCCAAGCCTTGGGTCGCCTCCGACTCCGAGTCCCCGCGCAAGGCGGTCCCCGATGCGGATCTTCTCCGGCAGGTCTAGGTGGATCAGGTGCTGCGCGTCGGTATTGACCGCGATGTAGTCCACTCCCGCGATCCGCTGCCGGTACATGCGATTGACTGCGTTCGAGCCGCCGCCGCCCACCCCTATGACCTTGATGCGCGCAACCCCGAACGGCTGCATACCGCGCATGCTAGTGTTGGACTGGGCACTGGAAGTCTCCCCCACCGACCAAAGCTCGGCGGAATCAGCCGCGGCCAGAACGTCCGCCTCCTGCGCGTGGGACGCGCTCCCGGATAGGATGTCCCGCCCCTCCAATAGGCGCATCAGACGCACCCAGGTGGCCGTCGAGACTTCTGAAGGCCGAAGCATGCCCTGTTCGAGCATCCCCAAGTCCTCGTATGGCGCCAACAGCTCGTCCGCCAGGTCCGGAAGCGATAGCCCGGAGCGATAGCGCAGTTCGCGAATGTAGGAAGCGAAGCGGGTCATCTCGAACGGCAACTCGCCGGAGAGGCCGAGCCAGCGCTCGCCAACGTCCATCGCGAGACGCACCCACGCCTTCCTGCCGACGGCTATCGAGTTGGTCGGCTGCTCGGTCACTGCTCCTGCTCCTCCGCTATCCCCGCCATGATGCCGACGACCTCGCGGCGGCCGAAGCCTCCCTGTTCGCAGAACATCCTGAACCGGTCGCGGCTCCGATTGATGCGGACGGCGATCGCTTGGGCGTTTGGCGCGTCCAGCATCACCGCTATTTCTTCCAAGCTCCGCCTCAGGATATGACGGAGGCGGAGCACGAAGGCGTCATGGGGGAATTCAGCCTCGAACCCTTGCCAGGTCTCGCTGTTTTCCTCGAATACCGACGCGGCTATCGTCTCGCCACCTTCCGAGGACGGCCCGGCGCCGGACCGTTGGCCTCTCTCCCCGCCTCGGGCCCTTTCCGCCATGCTCCACAACCGGTGGAATCGCGACTCCACCTCCCGGCTGAACCATTCGGATACGGTCTGTCTGCCCGTGAACTCGGCGGCCCCGGAAAGCAGCTTCGACAGCGTATCGGCAGCCGCATCGTCCCGGAAGTCCTCTCTGATATCAGCGATGCCCCACTTCTGGGGGTCGTCGTAGATGCGCGCCGCGAGAGCGGCCGCAATGGTCCGCACCTCACGCACGCTTTCTCCGCCCAGGCTGCCGTCATTCCCCGCATCCGCGTAGTCGCGGAGCACGACCTGGAGACGCTTCAGGAGTTCTTCGTCGGATTGATAAGAGGCGCCGGTAGTCATTCTCAGTCGTCACCTGAGAGTCCGGCTGTTCGCCGGGCCTTCTGAAACTCGGCGGATGATACCAGAACGCCCCTGCCCCATACCAGGCGACTCCGCATGGCAGTCCCTGCATCGCGCCGAACGAGTCCCCCAGCAACTTGGCTCCCGCGTGGGTCGGTGCTAGGATGACATATCCTCCCGGGGTCGTGCGCCTCGCTATGCGCCGCCCCATAGGCGAGCTATGGTCGTTGAGAAGAAGACCCAGAACCGCCTCGAAGACTTGAAGCTCCGCAAGCAGGAGATCGAGTCCTCGGGAGGTCCCGCGCGCATTGAGCAACAGCACGCCAAGGGCAAGCTGACCGCGCGCGAGCGCGTCGCGCTCCTCCTCGACCCGGGGACGTTCGAGGAGCTCGACTCCTTCGTCACCCACCGCTCCAGTGAGTTCGGCGTCGCGGAAAGGAAATACTCCGGCGACTCCGTCGTCACCGGCTACGGCAAGATCAACGGACGCACCGCCTACGTCTACTCCCAGGACTTCACCGTTTTCGGCGGCTCCCTCTCCGAGGTGACCGCAGAAAAGATATGCAAGGTGATGGACCTCGCCATGCGGAACGGCGCGCCCATCATCGGCATCGGCGACTCCGGCGGCGCGCGTATCCAGGAAGGCGTCCTCAGTCTCGCCGGCTACGGCGAAATCTTCATGCGCAACACCCTCGCGTCCGGCGTCGTGCCCCAGATATCCGCCATCCTCGGCCCCTCCGCCGGCGGCGCCGTCTACTCGCCCGCCATCACCGACTTCACTCTCATGGTCCGCGGCGTCTCTCAGATGTTCATCACCGGCCCGGACGTCATCAAAGCCGTCACCGGCGAGGAGATATCCCACGAGGAGCTCGGCGGAGCCGACGCCCACGCCGCCCACTCCGGCGTCTCCCACTTCACCCTCGACTCCGAAGAGGAATGCATGGAGACCATCCGACGGCTCCTCAGCTTCCTCCCTCTCAACAACCTGGACGACCCCCCCCTCGGAGACCAGGACGACGACCCCGAGCGCACGGACGAGGCCCTACGCGACATCGTCCCGGAGGAGTCGGCCCGCGCCTACGACATGCTCGACTTGCTCGAACGCGTCGTGGACAACGGCGACTTCTTCAACGTCCAGAGCGCCTTCGCCCCGAACATAATTATCGGCTTCGGACGCCTCAACGGACGCAGCGTCGGAATCGTCGCCCAACAGCCCGCCTACCTGGCCGGCGTCATCGACATCCACGCCTCCGTGAAGGCTGCCCGGTTCGTCCGGTTCTGCGACGCCTTCAACATTCCCATCATCACCTTCGCCGACGTGCCCGGCTACATGCCCGGCAAGGACCAAGAGCACCGCGGCATCATCCGCCAGGGCGCAAAGCTCCTCTACGCCTACGCCGAGGCGACCGTCCCGAAGATCACCGTGGTCACCCGTAAGGCCTATGGCGGCGCCTACGTCGTCATGGGCAGCAAGCACCTGCGCACCGACATTAACCTCGCCTGGCCGTCGGCGGAGATCGCAGTCATGGGCCCCGACGCCGCAGTGAACATCATCCACCGCCGCAGGCTCGCCGATTCCGAGAACCCCGAGGAAACCCGCGCCGAGCTCATCGAGGAGTACCGCGCCAACTTCGCGAACCCCTACCGTGCAGCCGAGCGAGGCTTCATCGACGACGTCATCGACCCCGCCGAGACCCGGCCGAAGCTGATTCACGCTCTCGACGCCCTCCAGAACAAGCGCGACACCCTCCCGCCCAAGAAGCACGGCAACATCCCCCTGTGAAGTCCCCGCTTCCCGCCTTCAGGATGCTTGCCACGAGCCCCTACTCCCGCCGATAGCCGCGCAGCGACCATGCGATTCCTCGTTAGCCACGAAGTCCTCTACCGAACGACTGTCGAAGCCGCCAACGAGAAGGAGGCCGCCCTCGCCGCCGAGGAGCTGCCGTACGACGAGTGGGACAGCAGCACTCTCACCCGCGAGGATACCGTCCCCTGTGAAGAGTCCCCCATCAATCCCCAAGCCGGCGGCTGAAGCCCGCCTCGTTACCGTCATTCCCGCGAAAGCGACAATCCAGGAATCCCCCTCTCGCAGGCGGATGGGACGCGCAAGCGCAGCGACGCGCGGGGGAGGAGACGCCCCGCCCCACCACCGCCAACCTACAGGCGGAGACTATGACACCCGCCCCTTCCGAGGTCGCCCACGACCGCATACCCTGGTTCCACGGCAATCGTGCCGGCGGCGCCCATAGAAGAAACCCCATCTATCCCGTCCCAACTATAGGCGGAGTCCATGGCCAAACGCGCACACTCCCCTTCGGTGCGGAACTTGAACGGAAGAACCAAGAAGCAGGTCACGGCCTTGCCGATCAATTTCTTTAACCATCCGAAACTCGCCTACTCTACTCGTAAGAGTCTGCGGAAGAAGCTGCTCATAGAACGCTGGGCTCCGCTCCTCTCGCCTGCTCGGGCGGAAGCCGGCTTGCTCCCCCTCTCTTTGCGAGAGGATGAAGCATGGCGATGCGCGCTTGCCCGGCGCCTAGGCCCCTCCTATAATCTCCCCGGCCCCCATCACGGGCCGCGCAGTCGTTGGCGCGCGACTCACGGACTTCCCGGAAATCCCAAAGCAGCGCCTGCCCATGCCGTCCGCGCGCGGTCGTGCGTGTCTAAGAAAGGAGCCGGACATTGGCTGACAATGGCGTTATCGAGGCAGCGAAGGAACATTTCGGTGGGCTGGTCAAGGAACAGCTCGAACGCGTCGAACGGTTGAAGCAGTCCCCTGAGGCCGCCGACTACGCGAATATCAGCCCCATCATCATCGGACTGCTCGGCGGCGACGGCATCGGCCCCACCATCACCTACGAGTCCCAGCGCATCCTCGAACAGCTCCTCGCCGGCGAGGCCGCTTCCGGCAAGGTCGAGTTCCGCAACATCGAGGGCCTCACCATCGAGAATCGGGCCGCCAAGCTCCAGTCCATCCCCGACGACGTGCTCGAAGAGATCAAGCAGTGCCACGTCACCCTCAAGGGTCCCACCCACACCCCCGAGAGGGGCGACGGCTGGCCCAACATCGAGAGCGCCAACGTCTCCATGCGCAAGGCCCTCGACCTCTTTGCGAACGTCCGCCCCGTGCGCATCCCCGCCGAGGACATCGACTGGACCTTCTTCCGCGAGAACACCGAGGACATGTACGCCCTCGGCTCCAACGGCATCAACATCACCGACGACCTCGCCATGGACTTCCGCGTCATCACCACCCAGGGCTCCCGGCGCATCATCAACGCAGCCTTCGCCCACGCCCAGAAGACCGGCAAGGAGCGCGTCACCATCGTCACCAAGGCCAACATCGTCAAGACCACCGACGGAAAGTTCCTCGATGTCGCCCGCGAGGTCGCCGAGGACTACCCCGGCATCTCCTGGGACGCCTGGTACATAGACATCATGACGGCCAAACTCCTGGACACTGCACGCCGCAGCGACTTCCAGGTCCTCGCCCTCCCCAACATGTACGGCGACATCCTCACCGACGAGGCGGCCCAGATCCAAGGCGGCGTCGGCACGGCGGGGTCGGCCAACATCGGCACGACCAGTGCGATGTTCGAGGCCATCCACGGCAGCGCTCCCCGCATGGTCACCGAGGGCCGCGCCCAGTTCGCCGACCCCAGCTCCATGGTCCGGGCGGGCGCGATGCTCCTCGACCATATAGGCTTTCCTGAGCTCGGCCAGAAGGTCAACATGGCCCTCGACGTCTGCGGCCAGTACGAGCGGAAAGCCGTCACCACCGGCCGCAACACCGGCGCAACCACCGCCGAGTTCGGCCAGTACGTCGTCGACACCGTCAACGACTCCGGCCTCAAGGACAAGTGGGAAGGCTACGTCCGCGCCTAGCCACCCCGTCATTCCCGCGGCTCCCCCATAGACGGGGGAGCCCAGAGAGGGCCGTCTACGGAGAAGGGTTGAGGACGGGGGGCCTGCCCGTCATGCTCACGCAGGCGGAAATCCACGCCATAACGTAGGAAGGAACAGGACAGCACACATGGCACGCAAGAAAGTAACCGTCGTCGGCGCGGGCAACGTCGGCGCCACCACCGCCCAGCGCCTCTTCGAGCGCGGATACATGGACGTCGTCCTCGTCGACGTCGTCGAGGACATGCCCCAGGGCAAGGCCCTCGACATCGCCGAGTCCGGACCCGTCCTAGGTGTCGACGCCTCCATCGTCGGCTCCAACGGCTACGACGAGTCCGCCGATTCCGACGTGGTCGTCGTCACCGCGGGCGTCGCCCGCAAGCCGGGCATGAGCCGCGACGACCTCCTTTTCACCAACATGAAGATCATCGGCTCCGTCATCGGCGAAGTGGCGGGCCGCTCCCCCAACACCACCCTCATTATCGTCTCGAACCCGCTGGATGCGATGGTCCAGCACGCCTACTCCCTCGCCGGCTTCCCCAAGAACCGGGTGGTCGGCATGGCTGGCGTCCTCGACACCGCACGCTTCCGCACTTTCCTCGCTCAAGAGCTCAACGTGTCCGTTAAGGATATCCAGGCCTACGTTCTCGGCGGACACGGCGACCAGATGGTCCCCCTCACCAAGTACACCACCATCGGCGGCGTCCCCATAGGCGACCTGCTGAGCGACGAGGCCCTCGACCGCATCATCAAGCGCACCCAGGGCGGCGGCGGCGAGATCGTCGCCCTCCTCAAGACCGGCAGCGCCTTCTACGCCCCTTCCGCCGCGGTCGCCGAGATGGTCGACGCCATCCTGCTCGACCAGAAGCGTCAGCTCCCTTGCGCCGCCCTCCTGGAAGGTGAATACGGCATCGACGGCATCTATATGGGCGTCCCCGTCATCCTCGGCGCGGGCGGCGTAGAGAAGGTCGTCGAGCTCGACCTCACCGCCGAAGAGAAGGCTCTCCTAAACAGCTCCGCCGACGCTGTCCGCGAGCTCGTCGAAGTCATGGCCAACGCCCCCAAGGACTAGCTCCCCTGCCGCCCAAGTTCGCGCCTCTTCTCGTCATTCCCGCGAACGCGGGAAGGTGGATTCACATTTGAAGTGCAACACTTGGTCTTGGAACACCTCGGCCGGAGTCCGGTAGCCCAGGCACTTGCGCGGCGTATTGTTGTAGGCCCGCACCAACTCCGCAAACCGCTCATCGCTCACGGCGACCAGGTCTGTCTTCCGGGGCAGCAGCCGGCGCAGCCGGCCTATTGCATTCTCTACGCCTCCTTTCTGCCACGGCGCATGCGTGTCGCAGAAGAAGGTCTCCATCCCGAGCTCGTGCAGCTCGTAGTGCCGCGCGAACTCCGTCCCGTTGTCGAACGTCACGGTCTGGCGCAACGACGGGGGCAACGCCCCCAACACCGCTTTCATCGCGCTCGCTATCGGCCTTGACGCCTTCCCCCCTGGACGCAGCGCAATCAGCACCCGCGAATGCCGCTCGTGCAGGGTCAGCACTGCCTGGCCGTAGGTACTGAACAGCATCAAGTCTGCCTCCCAATGCCCAGGCTCACGACGGTCTGCTGCCGATTCTGGACGCTCTGCCAGTGGTCGCCGCAGGGAGATGAACGACGCGGGACTGCCCCCTTTGCGTCCACGCCACCCTCGCTTCGACTTCCCCCGCGGCAGATAGTGACGCCACGAGTAGTCCTTCGTCCGTTTGATCTGATCGTAGATGAACCGGTAGATGCTCTCGTGCGAGATCACCCCCTTGCCCACCACTAGAGCGAGCCGCTTCGCTACTTCCTCCGGCGACCACCCCTCGCCGAGAGCAGCAAGCACCTCTTCTCGCAGACCCGTATCACGCTCCAACCGCGCACCCCTCCAGCGGCGAGCCCTCGCCTGCTGTTCCGCATATCGTGGCTGGTACCCGTCGGTCCTCGAACCATTGCGCCTCAACTCCCGAGCAACTGTCGATGGCGCGCGATCCACAGCTGCAGCGATCTGCCGGACCGAGCGTCCCTCGGCCTGTAGTCGGGCAATCTCACACCGCTCTTCAATGGCGACCTGCTTGTAGCGCTTTCCCATGGCAACACCCTAATGAGGTGTTGCACTTCGTTTGTGAACTTAGGGAATCCAGGATACCTCCAAGATCCCCTCCACCATCCTGGGGCAGGCTCGATGACCCCCTCCACCATGCATGGGGACAGGCTTGATGATCCCCTCCACCTTCCAGGGGGAGGGTTAGGGAGGGGGCCGTCCGGAGAACTGTGACATCTGCCCATCGCGCAGAGCGACGACCATCCGTCATACTGGCGTCATACATCCCACGCACTCCGCGAGCGGACGAGCCGCAAAGGAGAGTCGGGGCGCCGCACAACAGAATTCGAGTGATCAACTTTTTGGAACCAAGGAAGCAGGCCACGACCACGAAACAACCCTTCCAAAGTCCCGTCTCACCGTGCAATTCGGTCAGCTATTTACTCCTAGCGAAAATGCAAACGATCAACTTCTCACTCCTGACGACAGTGCGGGTGATCAACTTTTTCACGCCTACCCAAGATGCGGTGAACAACTTTTTCCGCGCTAACGGACAACTTCCGACGCCCAGGGCTCGCCAGCGCCGGACTACCTCCTGTACCAAGAGCGGCGACAGGAGCATTCCCTCTCCCGCCCGGGAGAGGCCCGCCTTGCGCACGCCATCCCACCGGCATAGCATCGGCGACACGAGGAATCCGCCGTCTAGCGAATAGGAGGACCCGCGACATGAAGCTGACCAGCGTCATCGATGCCGATACCCACGTCGACGAGACCGAGGCCACGTGGGAGTACATGCCGCCCGAGGACCAGCGCTTCAAGCCCATCGTCGACCTCTACCCCAACCCTGACGCCGCCCCGGACCGCCCGCAGCTGCGGGACTGGGTTGTCGAAGGCGTGCGGACACGCCGCGTGGTGCGGAACGACCTCAAGAGCGGAACGAGGGTCGAGGCCCGCGAGCTTCTCGACGTGGCCGTGCGCCTCCGCCACATGGACGAGCTCGGCACCGAAATCCAGGTGATTTATCCCACGTTCTTCCTCCACGTGCCCGCATCGACGCCCGAAGCCCAGATTGCCCTCGCTAGGAGCTACAACCGATGGCTCGCCGACCGCTGCGCCGAGTCCAAGGGCCGCCTGCGCTGGGTGTGCGTGCCCCCGCTCGTGGACTTGGAGGCCTCCATCGAAGAGCTTCGGTTCGCCAAGGACCACGGGGCCTGCGGCGTCTTCAAAAAAGGGGACGACGAGGTCGGGTTCCAGCCGAACGACCCCTACTTCTTCCCGCTCTACGAGGAGGCGGAGCGGCTCGACATGCCCATCTGCTTCCACACCGGCAGCGGCAGCCCGGACGAGCGGCGCGGCCTCCTGCGCTCCAAGGCCCCCGCCATCAACGGGGTCTACGCGATGCTGGAGGAGGGCGTGCCCGCGCGCTTCCCCAAACTCCGCATCGGCTGCGTGGAGTCCGGCGCCTCATGGGTGCCCTTCGTCGACTACCAGCTCCGCCGCCTCTACGACCGCCACGAGCTATCCAGCAACGTGACAGGCCGCAAGCTGGAGTTCAAGCTCGAAGACGACCTCTTCAAGAGCAACCGCGTCTACGTCGCATGCCAGGTCGACGAGGACATCCCGATGATCCTGAACTACATCAGCGAGAACAACATCCTGATCGGCTCGGACTACACCCACCAGGACACCTCCCACGAGCTGGAGTTCCGCCGCATGCTCGAAGAGCGGGTGGAGCGCGAAGAAGTCTCGGCGACAGTCGTCGAGAAGATGACCCACGACAACCCCAAGGCGTTCTACGGCCTCTAACCGGTCCCCCTCTCCGTCTGCGGGGGTCGGGTCTAACCGGTCCTGGGTTGGCGGCCAAGCTGCGGCCACGCGGCAGGCGCGCCTGCGGCAGCCAGGTTCTCCTCGGCGGACCGTCCGGCGTCCCAGTGCATCGCGATAATGCGCATGCCGTTCACGTCGGCCGACGCATCGGATGCCAGCCACACTGCCGGCGGGCCCATGATCTCTGGTTCGAGCCTGTCTGGGTCGCCGGGCCCGGCGCCGCCGAAATTCGTGTTCGTGCCGCCGCCGGGAAGGAGCGCGTTCACCGTCACGCCCGTCCCCTCCACCTCGGGGGCCATGCAGGCCACGAGCGCCTCATGAGCGGCCTTCGTCGGGCCGTACGGCAGGCTTCGGATCATCGTGTCCAGGTTCGTGGTCACCCCGATCACCCTGCCCCAGCCCTGCGCCGCCATATGCCCTACCGCTGCTCGCGCCATCAGGAACGGGCCGCTCACGTTGACGGCCACCGTGCGGAACCACACGTCGGTCGGCAGCTCCCAGAAAGGAGGATGCTCGCCTTCAGGCAGACCAGCCAAGCGGACGTTGACCCCGGCGTGGTTGACCAGGACGTGCAAGCCCCCGAGACCATCGATAGTCTCCTTGACGGCGCGCTGAGCATCGCCCCAGTCGCTGATATCCGCCACGATGGGGATTGCCGCGTCGTCGCCCCCGAGCTCGCGGGCCTCGTTGACGGTCCGCTCCAGCGAGTCGGTGTCGACATCCAGCATTGCCACGTGAGCGCCTGCCTCGACAAGCGCCAACGCCATCACGCGCCCCATCCCCCGGCTGCTCCCAGCCCCCGTCACGATCGCGACCTTCCCGGCAAGGGACTCGGTAGCCATCCGCCCCTCCATCTCCAACCTCAGCTAGACGGGAGCCTATCACTCTCCCGAGGCAAGAAGGATTGCTCATGTCGCCCGGTCTCCGTCGAGAGGTGCGTAAGGGTCCTCCTCCCCATCGTGTCTGCGGGTGAGGAAAGGAAGGGGCGAGTCCCCCAAGTCCCACCTGCTCCTCTACAATGAAGCCCATGCCTGACCGCATCATCCCCCTGGAATCCCGCGACCCTCACGACGATGCCGACGGCGGCCCCATCGCCTTCACCGACGTGGTCGTCGCCCTCTATCTGGAGGGCCTCCCGGCCCACGAGCACGACGGCGAGCCCTTCTACGACGGCGGGCCGCTTTCAGAGGCGACCATCGGCTCGTTCGCGCTCGGATGCGCGGTTGGTGTCGATTTCCCCGCGCGTATCGAGCCAGTGTTGGAGCAGACGCACCCGGACCAAGTTGAGCACATCATCGAGGAGTGCAGGGGGCCGCTTGAAGAGCGGGTTGCTGCCGCCAGGAGCTCGATGGAGCCCCTCGAACCGGAGGACTTCATCGACGACCTCCTGAAGGCCCTCGAAGAAGAAGAGAACGGGCACGCCGCTATGGAGACGGCCCAGAACGCCCTCAGCATGAGCTTCGAGTACGGCCTCATTCTGGCGCGCGTCCAGCGCTCGGCCGCTCTCGTCCTGCGCAATGCCTTCAACCGCTCGCAAGAGGAGGCCGTCGAAGAGTTCACGGAAGGCGAGGCTGACGAGGACATCCCACCCGGCCCCGACCCTTTCGAGTCCCTCCAAGACCTCGCCGGCGAGATTATGGCCGCCTACGAGGCCGACATCGGCTTCGACGGGGCGCCCGCGGACGAAAGCCCCACGTAGGCGCTCAGCCTAGCGCTCGTACCAGCCGGACGCGAACAGCAAACCATCGTGGCGCACTACCCATGCGTGCTTCTGCTGGTTCTCGCCCGTCTCCGGGTTCTCGATAACGTAGTCAACCCAGCGGCCTTCCTCGGTGGCTCCCCGCAACTCATCGCCGTAGAAGTAGCCGGTCGGGTCCACGCGGAGGCTCGGGTCCCGGTTCCTGAGCGCCGGATTGGGGTGAGCTATCGTGAAACCATCCTCGTTGACGATGAACACGTACCACTGGCCGTCCACGCTCTCCTCGCTGCTGTAGTACGCGACCGCCTCCTCCAAGCCCAACGTCTCGTACAGGCCAACGGCGCGCTCCACGAACGCCACCGTGTACGCCGCCGGATCCGACTTGGTCACCGGAACGCCAACGTAACGCTCGTACCACCCGGAGGCGAAGATGAGCCGGTCGCGCCGCACGGCCCAGGTGTGCTTGACCTCTTCCTTCCCTGTCGCGAGGTTCAGGAACACGTAGTCCACCCAGCGACCGTCTTCGGTCGCGCCGAGTAGGTCATCGCCGTAGAAGTAGCCGGTTGCGTCGACGCGCCGATTCGGGTCGCGACCGCGAATCTCCTCGCGGGGGTGGCCTATGGTGTAGCCATTCTCGTCGATGATGATGCCGTACCACTGCCCGTCTACGCTCTCCTGCGAGCTGTAGTACGCGATGGCGGCGTCGAGGCCGTCCCGTTCGTACCGGCGCAGCATCTCCTCCACGTAGGCGACCGTGTAGGCGGGGCGGTCAGCCTTCGTCGGGCCGGGCTGGTCGGAACCGCCGTTCGCCAGCGCAAAGACCGCCACGCCAGGGCCACGACAGCCACAGCGATAGATACGCCTGCAATAGCTTTCGCCATCGCTCAACGACCTCCTATCAGCTCGCCCGCTCTTCGCAGAGAGTCTCCGCCGTTGCCGACGGCAAAAGCGTTAAGCCCTGATGCTGGCCTTCTCCAAGAGCGGCTTCGTGCTTACGATGTGCTGGCCCATGCCCAGCCGTTTGGGAGACAGCCCCATCGCGAGGCCAATCATCTGCGGGAGATGGAGGATCGGCAGGTTGATCTTCTGCCCCCGCTGCGCCGCCGCCTTGGGCTGCTGGCCGTCCAGGTTCAGATGGCAGAGCGGACATGGGGTGACCATTGCATCCGCCCCGTGCTCGTGGGCGCTCATGGTGTGGTTCGCGACCATCGCCATTGAGTTCCGTTCGTTGATGAGCAAGATTGGGAAGCCGCAACACTTGGTCCTGCCGGGAAAATTCACCGGCTCAGCGCCGCACGCCTCGATAATCTGCTCCAAGTACTGCTCGCGGCCGGGGTTCTCGTCGAGGCCCAGCGCCCAGGACGGCCGAAGGATGTAGCACCCGTAGAACGGCGCCACCTTGAGGTTCGGCAGCGGGTTGGTCACGAGGCTCTTCAGCGCGTCAATGCCAACCTCCTCGACGATTACCCATGCGAGATGCTTGATCACTACTCGGCCGGTGTACTCGAGTCCCTCCGGCTTGAGCTCCTCGTTGATCTCGGCCAGATAGTCCGGGTCGGCGAGCAGGCGATGGTTCGCCTGAGCCATCACGCCCTGGCAGGTCGAGCAGATATTGAGAACCGTCGTAAGCCCCATCCGCTCCGCCATCGCAAAGGTCCGCGCGTTCAGAGTGTCGCCCAGCTTCAGGCCCTTCTCTTGGAGGACGCCGGCGCCCGTGCAGGCCGCTCCCACGATCTCCTCGAGCTCGATGCCCAGCTTTCCGGCGATGGCCATCGTGGACGCGTACAGTTCCGGCGCTCCGCCGCGAGACACACATCCTGGATAGAAGGCGTACTTCATCGTTGCTCCTTGCTCGTAATCTGACAGTGGGCGAAGACTACTTGTCGAGGGCGCCCAAACGCTCGAACAACCGGCGGACGTTCTGGTGCCCCGGCCGCTTGTGGTGGAAGGGGCCGGGCAGCGGGAACTTGCCGCGCCGCAACACCCGCAGGCCGAGGGGCGCCTCGCCGAGTAGTTTGGGGGCATTGAACTTGCCCCAGGAATCGACAGCCAGCATCGTCTCGTCCAGCCACCCCGACCTCGCGACTGACTTAGCGAAAGACTCCACGTGACGCGCCCCCGGCGTGTTCGTGACGCCGGCCTGCATCAGCGAGTCCCGCAGCTCCATGATCCGGTCCATCGGCGCCACGCCTTTGGGACAGACCTCAACGCACATGTAGCAGCGCGTGCAGTCCCACACCCCGCCATACTCGTTCAACGTGTCTAGGCGTTGCTTCCCTTTGTCATCGCGAGGGTCGGCGACGAACCGGTAGGACTTAGCCAGGGCGGCAGGCCCTAGGAAGTTCTGATCGACTTCGAGAGCCGTGCAGTCGGACACGCATGCGCCGCACATGATGCAGCCCATTGGCGTGAGGAGGTTCAGCATCGACTCGTTTGAGGCGATGAACTCCTCCTCCGGCTCAACGTCCGGCTGCAGGTAGGGCTCCACCGCCCGCACCTTGCCCCAGAAAAGCTGCAGATCGATCACCAAGTCCTTCACGACCCGCTGATTGCCCATCGGCTCGACCATGACCTCGCCGCCTTCTTGGACCACCGCGCTGAGCCGTGTGTTGCAGGCAAGCCTCGCCTGGCCGCCGACGCGCATCGCGCAAGAGCCGCATATCGCCGCCCGGCACGAGCAGCGCAGCGCGAGACTCGGGTCGATCTCTTCACGGATCTTCACCAGCGTGTCCAGCACCGTGAAGTGCTCCGGCGTCTCTATCTGATAGTCCTGGAATCGCGGCTGGTCCGAAATCTCCGGGTCGTAGCGCCGCACCTTTACTGTAGCCTGCATCTGATTGGTCCTCTTTAAGCTGCCTGCGAGATCAACGGGACTAAACCAGCCCCTGTCGCAGCCGCGCTCCCCGTTGTAATTCTGGGAACAATAGTCCCAACGCTGTCGTCAACCGAACGTCCGCCGAGAACGTTCCATCCCGACAATTTAGTAGACCCTCGCTTGGGGCTCCCAGCGCGTTACCGTCACTGGCAGCGTGCCCACCTTCGGCCCCTCCTCGCTATAGCGGGCGGTGGTGTGCTTCAGCCAGTCCTTGTCGTTCCGCTCGCGCATATCGCGTCGGAAGTGCGCCCCCCGGCTCTCCCTCCTGAGCAGACCCGAGGCGACGATCGTATCGGACACGTCGAGCATGTAGCCGAGCTCAATGTGGAAGATGAGGTCCGTGTTGTAGACGCTCCCCTTGTGTTTGACCGGCAGCGTCTGGTAGCGCTCCTTGAGCGATTGCACGCTCTTGAGCGCAGTCTGCATTCCCTCTTCGGAGCGGAAGACGGCTAGGTGCTCGTTCATCGTCTCGCCCATCTCCAGCCGGAGGGCCGCGGTCATCAAACCGTTGTCCGGCCTGTCCATGACGCCCAGGATGCGCGCCCGCGCATCCTGGATGTGAGCATCCGAGAGTTTGAAATCGGGCGTCTCTCGAGCATACTCGGTGGCTACTTCTCCGGCGCGCTTGCCGAAGACAACAGTCTCCAGCAGCGAATTGGCGCCGAGACGGTTGCCTCCGTGAACGCTGACGCAAGCCGTCTCGCCGGCCGCGAACAGCCCTCGAGGGCCATCCCATCCGGCGCTCCCGGTAACGTCCCAAGCTCGCGCATCCACGTCGGTCTTGATGCCCCCCATGATGTAGTGCTGCCCTGGCCGTATCGGTACAGGCTCCTCAACCATGTCGACCCCCGCATAGTCGCGGGCGACCTCGTGGATGTACTTCAGCTTGGTCAGGATGAGCTCCCTGCCCAGGTGCCGCAGATCGAGGAACACGCAGCCGTTCACGCCGCGCCCCTCCTCGATCTCGGTCTGCTCGGAGCGGGACACGACGTCCCGGGAGGCGAGCTCCCTCATCTTTGGAGCATAGTGATCCATGAACCGCTCGCCCTTGGAGTTTAGGAGGTAAGCGCCTTCGCCGCGGGCTGCCTCGGAAAGCAGCACGCCGTTGCCCGCCAGGGTTGTCGGGTGGTACTGGACCATCTCCATGTCGAGTAGGGTGGCCCCGGCCCTATAGGCGAGTCCCAGGCCGTCGCCTGTGCAGATGAGCGCGTTGGTGCTCGGCTCGAATGCCCGCCCGACGCCTCCTGCAGCAAGGATCACCGCCTTGGCCGAGATGGCTTGGAGCCTGCCCGTGAGCATCTCCATCGCCACCACTCCCCTGCACTGCCCGTCCTCGATGATGAGATCGGTGACGAACCACTCCTCGTAGGAGCGCACCCCTGCCTTCATGATCTGCTCGTACATCACGTGCAGGATCGCTTGGCCGGTGATGTCCGCCACGAAGAACGTCCGGGCATAGCTCGCGCCGCCGAACGCCCTCGTCCCGAGCCTTCCCTCTTCATCTCTATTGAAGATGACGCCCATATGCTCGAGCTCGATGATCTCGCCCGGAGCCTCGATGCACATGTACTCGATGGCGTCCTGGTCGCCTAGGTAATCGGACCCCTTCACCGTGTCGAACACGTGGGAGTCGACGGAGTCGTCGGCGCCTCGGAGCGCAGCGTTGATTCCCCCCTGAGCCGCATTGGAGTGGCTGCGGACCGGGTGTACTTTGCTCATCATCGCCACGTTCGCGCCTGCCCGATGCGCAGCGATGGCGGCCCGCATGCCCGCAAGTCCCGCCCCCACAACTAGAACGTCGTGGTCAGCCATAGATTAGTCGTCACCTATTCGAGAGTCTGAAGAACAGCCCAGTGAATATATCAGAGGAGCGATTTACCGGACAGGCGCCGACGACGTTCGTGACGCTCCCTCACTGGACCCCATAAGGGCGCTCGTGGACGAAGGCGTGCGGGTCCAGGCCTTCGACCCGCAGGCCATGGAGGCGGCACGTTCCACATTGCCTCCAACCGTCCAGATGGTCAGCAGTGCTGCCGAAGCTGCAAACCGGGCCCAGTCCTGGTGCTGCTGACTGAATGGAGCGAGATAGTTGGCACCGACTGGGAAGTAATCGCCAGATCGATGCTTCCCCCCAGGTTCGTCTTCGATGGCGGAAACGCGCTGGATCCAGACGAGATGGCCGGCTTGGGCTTCGAATACACGGGCGTAGGAAGGACTCCCCCTCGAGGCGCCCGTCGCGACATGCTCTCCTACGCATAACTCGATGGCGCGGCGACCAAGATTCGAAAGCCTCCATGCCGGCGCTCGGCCGCTCAGTGGTTAGCCATCGCGCGACCCAAGCCAGCTGCCGACCGCGTCCAAGTTCCGCTCGGTCCATCTCGTGTTCAGGCGAATGCTCTCCAGAGTCTGCTGAATGGTCCTCGTCGCCGAGGGTGCCGGGTGGGTCTCGAAGAACTCCCGCACCTCGGCCTCACGCTCGGCGGTCGAGAACCCTGACCCGATAGACACCAACCGCATGATCGCGAATCCGCCCTTGCCGTAGCGCCGGTCGAGCTCGTCCCACCGCTCCTTCAGGAAGTCCCAGGCGAGGTCGCGTCCCTCGGTGTTCCCGGCCACCTGCACGATGACGAGCGGAGTGTCCTGCGAACGCACCTCGTCGCCCATCGACCGCTCCAGCAGGTCCGACATCAGCTCACGGCTCCGCGTCCGCGTCAGGGCCCCCAAGATGCGCACTCTCTCCTCGTGGAGGGTGGCCTCCCGGTACAAGCGCCATAGATTGTCGTACACCGCCTCGTCCGCCTGCTGCGCCGCGAGCCCGAACACGATGCTTCGGATGTCCGGGTGGAGCGGGGCGGCGCCGGAGGAGTGACCATTGAACCGGCCAAGCGCTTCGGCCAGCGTCCCCTCGTCGCCGTATGCGCCGTACTGACCAACGACGATGGTGCGGCGCAGCGACTCCAAATGTCCGTCGCCGGGCTGCTCGTCCCATCCCACTTCCCCGGCGATGTGGGCGAACAGCGACCGCGCGTACCGGCGGTAGCCGTCGAGCTCAGGGGTTCCCGCAAGCAGGTTTTCCAGACCCTTCAGATTGGCCGCCAAGTCGCCCCAGACGATGGCGTCCGTCTCCCCAACGAACGACTCGGCAAGTGAAAGAAACACGGTCGCCGGCAGACGGCCCGACTTCACCAACGCGTAGGCGTCGTTTTGCAGGCCGAGCCGGTCGACTGGCGGCAGCTCCTGCGCCGCTATCGCCTCCCCCAGCCTTGCCCACTCGGCCTCGCCATACGAGACGCGGTAGAACCCGGTCTGACCGGCGTTGAGCTTCAGCCAGCCATCGCCCGGCCGCGCATCCAGAACGCCCGCGGCATCCGAGAGCACGCTCTTGGAAAGCTCCGTGGAAGCGGCGCCGCCCACGGAGATGGGAACGGGCCACAGCGTCGAGTCGCCCCCTGTCTCCAGCAGGTTGTCGTACAGGAACCGGCTCTGCGACACCGTCACGGGGGCGTCGGCGCCCGACCTGTCCATCTCCGCCTGTAGGACCGGATACCCAACCTGCTTGATCCATGCCTCCATAAGCTCCGTCACCGGTACGCCGAGACCGGAGCCGTGGGCCATAGCCGCTTCGTTGATGGACTCCCATAGGTGCATGCCCCGAGCGTTGCCGTAGGCGTGCTGACTCAGATAACCGTGAAGGCCGCGCCGGAAAGTTTCGGCCCCGACGTAGTCTTCCAACATCCGAAGGACCGAGCCTCCCTTGCTATAGCTGATGGCGTCGAATAGCTCGCGTATCTCCGCAGGGTCGTCGACGTTCGCCTCGATGGGATGCGAGTTCCGCAGGCCATCCAGCCCCAGCGCCGCGTTCGTGTCGTGGGAAACGAACTGTGTCCACATCTGCCACTCGGGGTAGAGGTGGTCCACCGTCTTATCGCCCATCCATGACGCGAACGACTCGTTCAGCCAGAGGTCGTCCCACCACTCCATCGTCACGAGGTCTCCGAACCACATATGGGCCATCTCGTGTGCGACGACCTCGAGGATGCGCTGTTTCACCTGCGCCGCCGAGCCCTGAGGGTCATAGAGCAGCGCGGTCTCCCGGTAGGTAATCGCGCCCCAGTTCTCCATGGCGCCCGCGGCGAAGTCGGGCACGGCGATATGGTCCATCTTCGGCAATGGGTACGTGATTCCGAAGTAGTCGTTCATGTAGGCAAGAGCGTTGACGCTGCTCTCCAACGCAAAGTTGCCGAGGTGCTCCTTCCCCCGCGTTGCCCAGACGCGGACCAGCGTCCCGTCCGCCGCCGTATCCTGCACGCACGCCATATCCCCGACGATGAACGCCAGGAGATACGTGGACATCCGAGGCGTGCGCTCGAACCGCACCGCCTTCCGCCCGCCGGACGCGGGCTCCTCTCCGGCGATGGGCATGTTCGATATCGCTTCAAGCTCCGATGGCGCCACCAGCGTCACCTCGAATGACGCCTTCACGGAAGGCTCGTCCCAGCAGGGGAACGCTCGCCTGGCGTCCGTCGCCTCGAACTGCGTCGTCGCCAGGTGTCGCTCTGAGCCGTCAGCCGCCGTATAGCTGCTGCGGTAGAACCCCCGCAGCTGATCGTTGAGGGTACCGGTGAACTCGATATGCAGCGTCGCAGCCCCCGCTTGCACGTCGACGGGAAACCCTAGCGTGACGCGCTCGCTCCCCTCGTCATACTCGATCCGGTTGGCGGCGAGCTCTCCGTTTTGCTGAGACTCCACCCTCGCCGATAGCACGCTGAGCTCCGCAGCGTTCAACACAATCTCGGCGGTCGCCTCCTGCACCGACACATCGACCGATTCGCGTCCGGCGAAGGTGAACGCTTCGAGGTCTGGCTCCAGCGTCACGCGATAGTGCTCGGGGCGGACGGTGGCGGGCAATCGGAAGGATGAACCAGTGGTCATAGGTAGGGACCTCGCGAGGTGATGGCGCTGGACGGAAGCCGAAGCGGTCCGCCGCAACGGCGACAGGATACCAGCGCTTTGCCGAGTGTAGGGGCTGGGCGCATTTCAGCCTGGGCTAACCGGTCCGTCTGCTTGGACCCCGACCCAGCTGCATCGAGGCTGGCGTTATCTGCAAGCAGGAGTCATTGATAACCCATTGGGGTTGCGGTACTACTACCGAAGTGCGCTGGCGCGCCTTAAATCTAAGAGCATTACATTGTGAGGGAGCATTATGAAAAGCAAACGCACCATCGGGTCAGCGATAGTCTTCGTGGCCGTCATATCGGCTCTTCTTCTGGTCGCTCGGACGCTCTATGCCGCTTTGGAGGAGCAGAGTCCTGAGCAGGCCTCGTAGAGCCCACGACATTCCCTGGCGAGCGATAGCTGATGGCCACTCGAATCATTGACGGAGTCTTGGTCGCGGCTCTGATGCTTGCTGCCGTCATCGGAACGACGCTGGTTCCCGGACGCGCTCACCCCCGCTAAAGACGGTCCACAGGCGCACTCCATGTAGAGCGTCGACGGCCCGGACCGCGTCGCCATAGCCCACCGCAATCCGAAGTTCCGCGACCGGTACCCCAGCCTCGCATTAACGCTTAGGCTACGGCTAGGCTACAGCTACGGCGACGGCCTTCGCGGGCACGTACGCTGTTTGTCCGCCGAGCACGCTAGGGCCTGGGGCTTGATTGGGCGTAACATCCAAGGGCCCGCGGATGCTACCGGGCCACGCCTTGGAGCCGTCTCGTCTCGCGCGGTGCCTAGACCCGCGCTCTCCGCATGCCGCCGCTGAAGACGATGAAGCCCGTTGGCGCCGCCCGAGGACGCGCAGGATGCCGAAGACCATCTACCTGGCCAACCCATACGGATTCTCCTCCCAGCAGAAGATAGCGCTCCTTCCGCCGATCACAGCGGCTTTAGAAGAGCTCGGGCTGGAGGTCTGGGAGCCGTTCGCGCGGAACAACCAAGTGGACTTCTCGGAAACAGGCTGGGCGTACCGAATCGGCCAAAAGGATTTCGAGGACGTTGTCGCAGCGGACGCTATCTTTGCCGTCGTCAACGGCGTTCCGCCGGACGAAGGCGTGATGGTGGAGCTGGGCATGGCGATTGCTCTGGGCAAGCCCACGTTCTTGTTCCGAGACGATTTCCGTCGTGTCACCGATAGTGAACAGTACCCGTTGAATCTCATGCTGTTCACCGGGCTGCCTAGTGAGGGCTGGCAAGACTACTATTACACGTCGGTGGAGGAGATAACCTTCCCGGAGAAGGCGCTGGCGCGATGGGCCCGGCGCCCCTAGTCTCGCTTGGCCAAGCTCCATTATGCCTGATCCAACACTCATCATCGGCGGGCCCGGCAGTGGGAAGACCGAGGAGGTTATCTCCAGGCTTGCCGCTCGCTACGAAGCCGACCCGTTCTCGGAGGCGGTCGCCCTCGCGCCGACCCTTCGCCACGGCGACCAGTTCCGTCGACGGCTCGTTACTCGATGCGGAGTGGCCCTGGGGCTCCGCGTGGAGACGATCGCTCAATTCAGCCGGCAGCTGATCCCCAGCGCACAAGTCCCGTCCTACATGCTCGTCGAGGAGCTCCTTGCGCGAGTGACTCGGCGAGAGGTCGAACGCGGGCCTGCCGCCTATTTCAGGCCCATCGCGGAGACCGAAGGGTTCGGCAGCCTCGTGAGCGACGCCGTCCGGGAGCTGCTGGAGGAGGCAATCGGTCCCCAGGCGCTGAGTGAAGCTGCCCG
This sequence comes from Dehalococcoidia bacterium, assembly GCA_965219425.1. Taxonomy (GTDB): domain Bacteria; phylum Chloroflexota; class Dehalococcoidia; order Lucifugimonadales; family Australimonadaceae; genus S5-327. Next base: position 404,602 of record OZ244741.1, on the reverse strand, counting down.
GAAGGCCGGCGAGCCCAAGCTGACAGCGTTGAGCGCCATCTTCACTGCCTACGCGTCCGAGCTGGAACGGCGCGGTTGGCTACACCCCGCACACGCTCCCCTCGCGGCGGCCGCCGCCCTGAAAGCTGGCTCCGCCGCGCCCGGCTTGGTGATGGCTGACGGCTTCCACCTCTTCCGGGGGACGGAGGCCGTGCTTCTCGAAGCTCTCGCGGAGCGCTCTGAGCTCGTCATCGCTATCGACCCAAACTCTGGGAGCCGCGCCCAGCGCGACTACGATCAGCTCCGCGCGCGTCTTCCTGGCGCCCAGGTCCAAGAGCTGGCCGACCACGCCGCGCCTCGCCCGCTGACCGTTACCGCAAGCGGCGCCGCGGACCGGGAAGACCAGCTGCGCGCCATCGCCCGGCAGATCAAGCAGCGCCTCACCGACAACCCCGCCCTCCGCCCGTCCGACTGCGCCGTCGCGTTCAGGCAGGCATCCCCCTACCTCAGCATAGCGCGGCAAGTCTTCGCCGAGTACGATCTGCCGCTCGACCCCGCCGCCGGTGAACGACTCAGCGCTCGCCCCCTAGGCGTCTGGCTCCGTCGCCTGCTGCGCCTTGCCCAAGACGGCTGGCGTCTGCGCGACCTCGTCGCGGTGCTTTCGAGCGGCTTCGTCGACCTTCAGCGGTGGGGGCTCTCCTCCGGCGGTGTAGCGAGGTTTGCCCGGAAGGGACGTGAGAACAACTTTTGGGCCGGGCCTGACAAGCTGCAAGACATCGTGAGCGCCCTGCGAGTGGAGGCCGATGCCGACGAAACGCTGGGACCGGCCCGCGAGACGCTGCGCCGGACCGCCGATGCCATGGCCGGCGCTATCGAAGAGCTGCGTGCCCTGCTCGAGTCGCCTCCGGCTTCCGCAACCGGCCACGCGCGCCGCCTCGACGCTGCGCTGTTCGGCGCGAACGGCATCGTTTCCCCGTCCTCCCGGAATCTGCCCGGCGTGGACACCGAGACCGACGTTCTCCGAGGCATTCTCAGAGACATCGCCGCCGCGCAGGAAACGCTTGGCGGTGAAATCGAGCCGTTTGCAACGTTCGTCGCTCGCCTCAAACGGGAGACCGACGCGCCTGCTGTGCTCCTTCGGGAAGCAGGCGGCGTGCTCCTCGCGCCGATGCACACCCTTCACGGCCTGCGTTTCGAATTCGTCGCGCTCGGCGGGCTGATCGAGGGAGAGTTCCCCGCCCAACGCACCGGCATTTCCCTACTCGACGACGGTGCCCGAGACGCGCTGAACCGAGCTGGCCTCGCTCTCCCTCCAGCGCCCCGGCTGGCGGAGGACGAGCTATGGGAGTCCGCGCGAACGCGGGCCGACGTCGCCCTCGCCCTCTGGAAGACGCGCCTCGACGACCGCGGACGGCCTGCCGCCTCCTCGTACTACTTCGATTCCCTGGCTTCCGCTCAGGCGGCCCCGGTCCACGATGAGCCTCGGGCCGCCGCGCCCGAGCAGGCTGGCTCGCTCCGTGAGCTCGCCATCGCTTGCGCCCGGCAGTGGCCCCGCGAACGGCGCCGCCCTCGGGACTCGGCCGCGTGGCCCGTCGTCAGGCTGGCGGCGGCCAACGAGCAACGTCGGCGCTCTTGGGGCGATGCCGGCGTCTACGAGGGCCGTCTCGACTCAGGCCTCGTTCCCCGGCTTACAGGCGGAGACGCAGTGTGGAGCGCCTCGCGGATCGAGTCCTACCGAACGTGCTCGTTCCAGTTCTTCAGCCAGTACGCCTTGCGCCTCCGGGAGCTGGACCAAGAGATGGACGCCGCCGACGCCGCGACCCGCGGGACCGTCATCCACGACATCCTGCAGGACGCTCTATCCCCCTTGATCGAGCGCGGCCTTCCCCTGACGCCGGACACTCTTGCGGAAGCAATCGCCCGCCTACGGGCGAACGGCCCTGGCATCTGGAACGCGGCGCCCAGTGTGCATGGCTTCGGCCGCGCCGCCCTCTGGCGCCTTCAAGCCCGAACCGCCTTTCAGGAGATGGAAGTCCTCCTGGAGAGAGAGGCCCAGGAGGGCCAGCGCTATGGCGTCGATCGAATCATCGGGGCCGAAGAGGAGATCAAGGCCGACCTCCCCCTCGATCCGCCGCTTAGCGTCTACGCCAAGCTCGACAGGCTGGACGAGAGCGATGGACTCGTCGTCATCGTCGATTACAAATCGGGACGCGACATATCGGTGTCCCAGATCATGGACGGCCGCCGCGTCCAGCTCCAGCTCTACGCCCACCTGGCGCGCGAGAGGAGCAAGAACGAGCGTGTCGTCGCTCGCTACGCCTGGCTCAATCCCAACCACCGACGCTGGGAGCTCGACTCCGCTACGGACGACGGCCGGATGGCGTTGACGAACGTCGTCGAAATCGCCAAGGGCGTGCGCGACGCCGTCGAATCAGGCGACTTCCGAGTCAACCCGCAGACGAGCCCGTGTCCCACCTACTGCGCGTTCCAACACATCTGCCGCGTGAACGAATTCAGCCGGTGGAAGCAGTGGAGCTAACCCCCCAGCAGCAGAAGGCCGTCGCCGTTCGGGGCGGCGACGTCTTCGTCGACGCCGGCGCCGGGAGCGGAAAGACGCGCGTGCTCGTCGACCGCTATGTCGGGCTTCTCGGCGAATGCGCCATCCCGCAGATCGCTGCGGTTACGTTCACTGACGCAGCGGCAACGGAGATGCGCGAGCGCGTCCGTCGCGAGGTGCTTAGCCGCCCGGAGCTCGCCGACCACCGCGCCTCCCTTGATGAAGCCGTCATCGGGACGATCCATTCCCTCTGCCGCCAGCCGCTGCGGGACAACCCCGTGGAGGCGGCTATCGATCCCGCGGTTCGCGTCCTCTCCGACGATGAGGCGGAGTCCGAGCTCCTCACCGCCTGCGTCGACGCCCTCGAGGACGCCGCCGGCGCCGACGACCGGCGGGCCTTGGCGCTGCACGAGATCGGCGTGTTCGCGCTCGCCAATCAGCTGCCTCTCATGGTCGCGCGGCGGGACGAGGTCGCGGAGGCGTACCGCGCCATGCCCGGCGCCGGGCCTGAGCAGTGGGCCGCGCACGTCCAGGCGCTGCTCGACCCTCTGGCCCAAGCAGCCATCGAAGAGGCTCGCCCTGAAATCGCCGAGCATGCGGAGTGGCTCCAAGCCGCAGTCGATGCCGCGACCGGCAGCGACGCAATGTACGCCCGCGCGGAGGCTGTCCTCGCCGCGCTGGGCGACCCCAACGAGGGCGGCTGGCAGGAGCTGCTGGCTCGCGTCAGCGACGCAGGCGCGAGGGTCAACCTGCAAGGCGGAAGCCGCAAGAACTGGAGCGACCTCGACGGCGTCAAGGCCGCGATGGGCGCAATCCGCGACATAGCGAGCCGCCTGAGAGGCGTCCCCCAGTGGAACGAGCACGACGCCCCGGCCCTCGAGGCGCTGGCCTCTCTGCGTCTCCTCTTCGATGACGCATGCGCCCGATACGCCGCGCGCAAGAAGGAGCTCGCGGCCCTCGACTACCTGGACCTGGAGCTCGAGGCGACCGAGCTGCTCAAATCGCATCCGAAGGTGGCAGCTTCTTACCGAGCGCGGTTCCGCCATCTGATGGTGGACGAGCTGCAAGACACCAACCCCGCCCAGATCGCTCTGCTCGACCTCCTATCGCGAGACGAGACCTCCGCCTCGCCCGGCCCCGAGCGCTTCCTCGTCGGCGACGTCAAGCAGGCCATCTACCGCTTCAGGGGAAGCGACGTCCGCCACTTCACCCGCCTTCGCGCTGAGATGCAATCGACCGGCGCAGTCCTATCGCTCAGCCAGTCTTTCCGCGCCCACGACTCGCTGGTGGAGACGCTCAACGTCCTCTTCCACCACGTGTTCGATGATCCGCGCGAGGACTTCGAGGCCCCCATGCAGACTATGACCGGACGTGGGCCGAACGCGCCTCCCGGTCCCCACCTCGTGCTCATGCCCGTTTCCGACCGGACGACCGATGGCGGCAAGACGACGGATGACGAGCGCCGCCAAACGGAAGCCGACGCCGTCGCCTTGGAAATCAAAACGCTCTTGGATGGCCGCGCCCCCATCTGGGATCGGAACGAGCAGAAACTCCGTCCAGTGCGGGCGTCCGACGTGGCTATCCTTCTCCGCCGGTTGTCCAACGTTCACCTCTTCGAGATAGCCCTGGAGAGCCATGGGGTCCCCTATCGGACTCCGGCGGGCGCGGGCTTCTTCACCCGCCAGGAGGTCCGAGACCTCACCAATCTCCTAGGATGGTTGGCCGAGCCCGACGACTCCATCGCGCTGGTCGGCGCTTTGCGCTCGCCTCTCTTCATGATCGACGATCAATCGCTGCTCGCCGTCCGCTCCCGGGGCGGCAGCCTGCTGGAGGCGCTTCGCAACCCGCCGGAGGGAGTCCTCGACCAGTCACGCCCTCTCTGCGTCCGCGCCGCCGACGTGCTCGACGCGCTTCGGCGCGACGCGCCCACTGCCGCCGCGGATGCGCTCGTCGAGAAGGCCCTTGCCTTCACCGGCTTCGAGGCGGCCTGGGCCCCGCTGCAAGGCGGCGAGCAGGCGCTCGCCAACATACGGAAGTTCGTCGGGACCGCCCGCACCCTGGCCGACCACTCGCTGGACGAGTTCGTCACATACGTGCGCCGGCGGCGGGACGAGCTCGACGCTCGCGAGGGGCAGGCGGTCCTGGACGCGTCCGACGCGGTGCGCCTGATGACGGTCCACGGAGCCAAGGGGATCGAGTTCCCTATCGTTTTCGTGCCGGAAGCCCACCTGGCGTCCCGGGAGACCTACGAGTACGTCCGGTGGCGCAGCGCCGAGGGCATATCCGCAACCCTTGCCAGAGAAATCGGCGACACCAAGCGGCCTCGTCCAGGGTTCTACTCCTGCCTCCTCGATCGGGACGCGGTGGAGGAGGCTGCGGAGCACAAGCGTCTCTTTTACGTCGCCGCAACGCGCGCCGCAGATGCGCTCTACCTCAGCGGGAACGAGTCGCGTGGCGGCGATGGTTGGCTCGGCGCAGCCATCGGCGCATTGGGGACCGCCTCGCGAGACGGCGTGGAGCTCCGAGATCCCCTGACTGCGGGATGGGGCGATACCGCCCGCAGACCGCCGCCCAGAGCCGTCGAGCCGCCCTCTCCCGACGAGGAAGAGGACTTCATGCCTCCGCTCGTCGCCCGTCCGCGCGTCATCCCCTTGCGTTCGAGCACGCCGGTTACGGCCCTCCGCCCTCCGGCCGCGGCCGATGCGTTCGTCGGCCATGGAGACGGCCTCGGCCTTGTTCGCGGGAGCCTCGCGCATCGGGCCATTGAGCTCTGGTTCACGACCGGGGAACGGCCCGCGCTGACCGAGCTCTCCCGGAGGCTCGATGCCGGACTGGACGAGCAAACAATCGACCGCATTGCCGGCGAGGTCGACGCAATGCTTGACCTCCTCGACGCAAGCGCCCTCGCCGCCACCCTGCGCGACCCGGCCACCCGCGCGCACTTCGAGCTGCCCTTCTCATGGGACTGGGACGGCGTGCCGGTCCACGGAACGATTGACCTGGCGTACCAGACCGCCGGGCGCTGGCGCGTGCTCGATTTCAAGACCGACCAGGTCCAGGGCAAGACCTTGGCCGAAGCAGCCCAGCCCTATCTACCGCAGCTCGGCCCTTACGCCTCCGCTCTGCAAAGGGCGACCGGTCAACGTCCAGCCGCAGGCCTGCTGTTCCTTCGGACCGGCGACATCTACACGCCCACAGATGCAGACCTCGACGATGCTCTGGCATCCACCCGAACGCGAATCGACGCTGGACAAGTTCTCGAGACCCCGCCCTCTCCAGCCTTCGAAGACGCCCCAACCCCTCGCCTCGACCTCTAGTTGGACCATGAGAATGGAGTTCAGGCGTAACTAGCAGTTGGCGGCGTAATGCAGGGCTCAGTGGTGGTTCGCCGCCTTGATGAGGCGCAGAAAAACAGAGGGGCCGCGCTTTGAGCGGCGACCCCTCTTTCTTTGCTGCTTCGGCCTTGTCTATATCACTAGGGCCTAATCACCAGCACCGGTCCGGCGCTGTGCCGGATCACGCGGTCCGTTACGCTGCCCATCAGCCAACGGCCCACGCCCGAGCGACCGTGCGTGGCCATCACTACGAGCTGCTCGCCGCCCTCCCCAACCTCGTCAATGATCACGCTCCCCGGATTGCCCTCGACAATCTTCCCCTCGACGTCCGCGACGCCGGCTGCTTTGACCTCGGCCACTTTGCTGTCGACGTAGCTCTCGGCCTCGGCTTGGATGCCCGCGACGAAGGCGTCGCTCTGGACCGTGGGGACGTAGTCCGCGAATGCCTCGCCGTAAGCCATGGGCGAGACCACGCGGAGCACCGTTATCCCGCACCCGATAGCCTTTGCCATCTCCACCCCATGCGGAACAGCGGAATCTGAGATCGAGGAGCCGTCCACGGGCAGGAGCACTCTGCGGAGTCGTGGGGAAGATGACGTAACGTCCCCCTCCTGGGCGCGAATCACCAGCGTCGCATGACGCCCGTGCCGGACCACCCGGTCCGTTACGCTGCCCATCAGCCACCTGCCCACGCCCGACCGACCGTGCGTGGACATAGCGATGAGCGTCTGCTCGTCCTTGTCGGCTTCTTCCGCAATCATGTCCGCGGGCTCGCCCTCCTTGAGCACGATCTCCACCTTGAGACCCTGGGCCCTGGCTGGCCCCGCCGCCTCTTGCAGCTGTCTCTCGGAGTCCGCGCGGACTCTCCCCCGAAGGTCCGTCAACTGCTCAGGGGTCGGCGTCGATCCAACGTCCGAGCTTCGCTCAGGCAATCCCGGAGCCCCAATGACCCGCGTATCGGTATCGGACCAAGCCGTAAGGCTGATCAGGTCTGCAGGGAATGAGTTGACGGAGTTCAGGAGGATCAGCGTCGCCCCTGTCGACTCCGCAATGAGCCGCGCATACGGCAATACTTGGAGCGCGAGCGTCGAACCATCGAGCGGCGCTACGACGCGAGAATACATGTGAGCTGACCTCCTAGTCTGGATGGTGGATTTGCGACTTACCCCTGACCCACCAGGCGCCGGCGCTCGGCGGCATCCGCGCCGCCCTCGACTCCCCGTTGGTTGAGGATGGGGCTGTATTTGCTGGCCATTCCCTGCCTCTCGTATACGCTGCCGCCGGTGCCGGTGCCGCCGACGTCGTTCGGATTGATCTTCGCGGCAAGCTCCCTGGGGTACTCGGTGACCATGCCGTGATACCGGTTCTCCTCCGCAGTGCGGAAGGTGTTGAGTGGGTCGCCGCCATCCTCGACAATCTTGATGTTGTCTTCCAGCATCTGCCGGAACATGATGATGCCCTTGTCGGAGCGCCCCAGGTGCTCGCCCGTCCGATCGGCGATGTTGCCCTGGGTGATCCACGCAGCCAGGTCTTGCGCCGAGTTCGAGTCGAGCAGGATGTACTGTGGCTGTTGATTCTCGTCCAGCTCGATGACCGGCGGTTGGAAGAACGGGATGTCCTCGAACCGCTGCTCCGGCGCGCCCTCCTCCTTCTGGTGGCACATCACCCACCAGTGAGCGGTGTGGGTGTCGTCGATGGGCACTCGAATCTGCACTGCGGGGCCCGTCATGCCCCACTTCTCCCGGTCGAACCCGTCCCCGCCCTGCCGCAGGTAGTACGGGAAAATGATCGGATGCCCTTCGCGCCACGAGGTGTCGTCCTCTGACCCGCCTTGCATGACTCGGCGCTTGTAGATGCCGTACTCGAACTCCGTGAACGCAATCTTCTCGTGCGTGCGAATCGTCCGCTGCCGCTCCTTCTCTTCCCGGACCTCGGAGATGAAATTCGACCAGTAGCCGTGCAGCCACTCGAGGTGCACAGGGTCCAACGAGTTCTCCTGACACTGTAGCCAGTTGCAAGAAAGTTCCGCGACTCCGATATCCCGGATCACGTCGTCGACTGCGAAAACATCCCAGTTCGGGACAAGGGGCGCCGGCTGTGGGCCCATGTAGGCGAACACCAGACCAGCCTTGACCTCCACTGGGTAGGCCTTCATCTGGATCTTGTCCTTGAAGCGCGCCTCGGGATCCTCCGTCTCCTCATACGGCTGCTCGATGCATTGGCCCGTCTCATCGTACAGCCAGCCGTGGTACGGACAGCGCAGGCCGTGCTCTTCCGGGATGCCGTAGATCATGTTCATGCGGCGGTGCGCGCAGTGCGGCTCCATCAGCCCAAACGTGCCGGAGCGGTCCTTATACAGGATGAGGTCTTCTCCAAGGAGACGGACCTTCATCGTCCACTTGTCATTCATCTGCGACACGGCCGCGATCGGGTGCCAGTAGCGGCGCATGAGCTCGCCCATGGGCGTGCCGGGGCCGACTCTCGTGTAACGGTCGTTTGCTTCCTGCGTCAGCATCGTTGTCCTCCGTAGTCATCAGGCCTATCGGCGCTAGTCTATATCACCTTCGCTCGCTCAACGCTGCCCTACCCGTCACGCCCGGTAATCGGACGAGCCGGGCAGAGTCCGCTCTTGGAATGAGCGGTTCGCCTCGGCCAATAAGCGCGGAAACTCCGTCGTCCGGCAGTTATGCCAATCGTCGAGCTCTCGCTCCCAGTGAGCGTCGGGCGGCAGGATGGTCGCGCAAGAGCGGACGTAATACATCTCCGGATGCTGCGACCCCGGCGGCGGGACCCCGTGCTCGTGGAGCGCCCGCGCCGCCCTGATCATCGTTCGCCGCGCGCGGATGATGCTGGCGTCCGTCGTGCCCAGGTGCTCCCGCGTGCGGTCCATGATCGGCCCCATGCTATGGAGCACGGCCGAGTCCTGCAGACGGACCGTGGGGATGCCCGTCATGTTCTTGGTCTTCTTCACGTCCTCATTCATCAGGAAGTCGCTGTCGGGCGCAGCCTGCGGCCACCACTTCGCGAAGAACTTGCCGTGCTGCTCCGGCTTCATCGGTCCAACCCCGGGCGAGAGCGTGCCCGGCTCCTCCGACAGCGCGCCTCTCGGCCGTTCGCGCCCCGGCATCTCGCCCGCGGGACGCCACCACACCCCCATGTGCAGAGTGTGGTAGTCGTCGATGGGCGTGTACATGGAGAGCGGCACGACGCCGTCCTGCGCTGGGAACATGCCGTATATCGGGAACAGGAACTGCGTCGTCCGCCAGTACACGTTCCCGTCCAGCTCCGCGCGCTCCGCGCCGTACGTAAACCCGTACTCCTTGTCCACGATGTGGAACTTGGCCCGCTTGTCGTTGTGGTAGAGCCCGTACCGCGGGGAGTCGTTCGGGTCGAGCCGCGTGTGGAGGAAGTAGACGTGGGTCGAGTCAAGCTCGCCCTCCAGCGCCTGCATCCAGTTGCACTGGTAGACGATCTTCTGCGCATGGCTCACATTTTCGAGCGGCGCCTTTCCCCACTCGAACTCCGGCAGCGCCGGCGGATTGTCCTGCTCGGGCCCCATGTATATCCAGGTGACGCCGCCGTAGTCGGCGCCCCGGTACGCCTTGGTCTTCACCTTGCTCTTGAAATTGCTCTCCACGGGCTCGTTCGGCATGTCGATGCACTGCCCCGACGCATCGTACGTCCACCCATGGTAGGCGCACCGGATGCCGGAACCTTCTACCCGGCCGAAGAACAAGCCTGCGCCTCGGTGCGGACAATTGGCCTCGGTGAAAGCCGGGACGCCGCTTACGTCCCGCCAGACGACGAGGTCTTCGCCAAGCAGCCTGACGCGCTGCGGCTGACCTTCGGCTTCGTACTCCCACGAGTAGCCGACCGGCAGCCAGTACTGCCGCATCAGCTCCCCCATCGGCGTGCCCCGGCCGACGCGGCACAGTACGTCGGTGTCTTCAGCAGAGAGCATGTCCGCCTCCCTCAGCTAGCGTTAGCGACCCGCGCCGCCAGCATACGCCATCTTTCAAGACTCATGGCCCCGTCTGGGTGAGCTAGTAGGAATAGAGCAACGCTCGTATGTAGGGGTCCGAGGACTCGGTGAGCTCCTGGTACGTTCCTGCGGCGATGATGCGGCCCTCCTGCATCACCGCAATGCGGTCCGCCATGTCGCGAGCGTCGTGGATGCTGTGCGTCACGTACAGAGTGGTGGCGCCGACTTCCGCGTGAAGGCGGCGTATCTCGGAGCGCATCCTAGGCCTGCTTATGGGGTCGAGGCTGCTCAGCGGCTCGTCCATCAGAAACGTCTTGGTGTTCGTAACCATTGCCCGCGCGAGCGCCACGCGCTGGCGCTCCCCGCCCGATAGCTCGCTGGGCTTGCGCGGGAACAGCTCCTCCCTGAGCCCGACTCGGCTGGCCACGCCCCGCACGCGGTCGACGATTCGTTCCTTGCTCCAGCTGCGTATCTTGAGGGGCAGGCTGAGGTTGGAGTAGCCCTGCTCATCCATCACCCGGAGATGAGGCCAAAGGGCCAGGCTTTGGAATATCAGCTGCACCGGCCTGCGTCCAACCTCGACGTCGTTCATATACACGCCGCCGATGTAGATTTCGCCCTGGTTGGGCTCTTCCAGGCCGGCGATGAGACGCAGCAGGCTGGTCTTCCCCGACCCCGACTCGCCCATGACCGCGACGAACTCGCCCGGGGCAACCCTGAAATCGTCGATGTTCACCGCAAGCCGCTCGCCCTTGGGATACCGGAACTGCAGCCGCAGCACGCGCAGCCCGCTCTCCGTCTCTCCGCTCTCTACTTGGCGGCTCCCTACCTGGCGGAGATCAGCCCTCTGATCGTCTTGGCGGGTTCCTTCGAACATAGGCGCATAGTACCGCATCTTGACGCTGACGCCGACGCCCCCGTTGTGCGGGCGGCCTATCCTGCCTAAGCTATCGGGGCAGTCCCAGGGAGCGGCGTTCCGTCGCCCCCGTCCCTTCCCGCCACCGAGCACTAGGAGGAGCCCATGGATATCTCGGAGAACGTCCTCGAAAGCGGCATGCGCGTTTGGTTTGCTCGGCCTGAGAGCAGCGAGCCCCTGCCCCTCATGGTTATGATGCACGAGCGTTACGGCCCCGTCGAGCATAACTTCAACGTGATGCTCCGCATGGCTGAATACGGCTACGTGGCCTGCTTCCCCGACTTCTTCCACCGCTACGAAGGCGACCGTGGACTCCTCGAACGCTCCGAGGACAGGTGTGACCCCACCGACGCCCAGTACATCGACGACCTCGACCAGACCCTCGCATTCATGCGCGCCCAGACCTTCGTCGACTCCACCAAGGTCGGCGTCGTGGGCTTCTGCCAGAGTGGACGAGTCCCCATGGTCTACGCCGCCGGCGGCCGGAACGTAACCGCCATCGGCTTCTTCCACGGCGGCATCTATACCAGAGACTACGAGCCTACCTTTGAAGGCCAGGAGAGCGCGACCACGTTCCTACCCCGCGTGAACGTTCCCGTACTGGCCGGGTTCGGCGAGAACGACTTCCTCGTCCCCCTCGAGAACGTCCGCCGCTTCCGGGGCGAGCTCGAGTCCCTCGGCAAACGCGCCAGGGTTCACGTCTTCGGCGGCGCTCCTCACGGCTGGATGAACACGACGAGAAAGGAATACCGTCCTGAAGCGGCGGAAGAAGCCTGGCGGCTGATAGCCGGCTTCTTCTCCGAGGCATTCGACGGCAGCCTCGGCCCCGCGCCCAACGTCGAGTTCAGCGCGGGTACGGAGATAGCATTCGACTTCTCGGTCTAAGGAGCATGGCTTGGACTCCCCCAGATAGAGACCTTTGCATAACTTCCTTGATTGGCCACAATCAGCGGAGGGTGACATTCGGGAGGTTCGTGATGCACCGTTCTACGAGTGAGCAGTCGTTCGTTGCTGTACTTCTCCCCGACCGGATGGGGCGGAATGAGAGGCTGGAGCGGATAGACGCGGCGATTGACTGGCGGCAGCTCGCCAAGGTGGTCGATGGGGTCTACGCGGCGCCCACCGGCCGGCCGAGCTACCCGCCAGTGGTGATGGTCAAGGTGCTGCTGCTCCAGCAGTGGTACGACGCTTCCGACGAAGGGATGGAGGAAGCGCTATGGGACCGGGTCTCGTTCAAGCGGTTCGTCGGTCTCGGCATGGAGGACGAGGTCCCGGACCACTCGACGATCAGCCGGTTCCGGAAGGAAGTGACCGATCGGGGACTCGGCCGCCGCCTGTTCAAGGAGCTGACGCGCCAACTGGACAAGAAGGGGTTGGTGGTGAAGAAGGGGACGCTGCTGGACGCAACGATCGTAGAGGCCCAGGCGCGGCGGCCATCGTCTCGCGAGCAACCGGGAGGGAGGAGCGGGACCGACCCCGACGCGCGGTTCACGCGCAAGAGGGGGAAGTCGCACTACGGCTACAAGGCGCACATCGGGATGGACGCCGGTTCGGGACTGATACGGGAAGCGGTGTTCACGCCGGCGAACGTGAACGACACGGAGGTGGCGGACTCCTTGGTGAGCGGGGATGAGGAGGCGGTGTACGCGGATAAGGCGTATGGGTCGAAGCAGCGGAGCGCGTGGCTCAAGTCCATCAAGATCAAGGACCGGATCATGCGGCGCGCGGACAAGCATCACCCGGTGCTGCCGCCCGTGGAACAGCGCCGGAACGCGCTGATAGCGCGGCTGCGTGCGCCGGTGGAGCAGGTGTTCGGGACGCTGAAGCGGACCTACGGGTATAGGCGCGTGCGGTACGTGGGTTTGGAGCGGAACGCGACGGAGCTGTTCTTCAAGTGCATGGCGTACAACTTGCGGAGGGCCGACCGGCTGCTGCTCGGCGTCGCCTGACGGCCGGGGGCGGCGTGCGCCCGGAGGCGGTGAAGCGTCCCGGAGAGCCCGGAGAGGCCGGGGGAACCGGGGGAGGAGAGAGACGCCGCAGACCCTCAGCAGACCCCTCAGCCTCCGCCAGGAGCCGCATTCCAACCGAACGGAGCTCAATAGCGGTTACGCAAAGGTCTCAGATAGGGGGAGTCCAAGAAGGACGCCCTAACGTGAACGCGCCCTGGCGGCCAGCTCCGCGTTCTCGGACACGGCGGTTCCCTCCGGGTCCTCCCAAGCCAGCTGACCGCCGAGCCCGTGCTCGATATTCCACGTCGTCACGTCGAAGCACTTGCCCGTAACCTCGCTGGCGGCGTCCTGCTGCGCAAGAAAGAGCGCCAGCGGGACCATGTGGTCGGCCCGCAGAGGCAGCGGCGCGTTCCGGTTCCCCATCCCGAGCTCTCTGCGCGCGATGTTCTGCTCGTCGAACCCCGTCGTCCGCGTGTGCCCCGGAATCATCAGGTTCACCGCCACGTTCTGCTCCCGTACCTCGTCGGCCAGATAGAACATCAGCGTGAGCAACGCGGCCTTGGTGGACTGGTACGGCATCTCCCGGCTGTTCGGACGCAGCGCGCGATAGGCCCCTCCGTAGGAATGGCTCAACGCTCCGCTGCTTATCACGGAGATGACGCTGCCGGACCGCTGCTCCAGCATCGGCTGGATGAACCGCCGCGTGACCTTGAGCGCCCCGAACACGTTGACCGCGAACGCCCGCTCCCAGTCCTCGTCGCTCGTCTCCAGCGTGGTGGTCCGGCCCGTCGGCGGAAACAGGATGCGCTGCCGCATCGCCGCGTCATTGATGACAGCGTCGCAGGTCCCCCACTTGGCCAGCGTCTCTTCATACGCCGCGTCGATCTGCTCGCCGTTCGTTACGTCCACCGTCGCCACGATGACGTCGTCCGACCGGTCCCTCAGCTCATTGAGGAACGCCGTGTCCTTATCGCCGGAGAAGCCGGTCGGCTCCCACGACTGGTCCATCGCAACAACCTTCGCCCCCTCTGCCAGAAACCCACGCGTGAAAGCTCGGCCCATTCCACGCGCCGCGCCCGTAATCGCCACCACCCTGCCTTCCAAGTCCGACATGTCCCCTCCTGGAGTTGTCGCCATACGCGGGCATTGAGCGCCCCGCCTACGGCGGAGGATGCGCCAATCATACTCCCCGCCGCCGCGAACACTCGCCTGCCGCGTCCGTTCGGGTATGGTGCCCGTCCGTTCGGGTATGGTGCCCGTCCGTTCGGGTATGGTGCCCGTCCGTTCGGGTATGGTGCCCGTCCGTTCAGGTATGGTGAATGACCGCGACGGCCCCCGCGGGTGGTGGACGGTGAAGATGCTGAGAAGACGAAACCGGTCAAGGACCTCTGCGCTTGAAGGCCGCCTCCTGCAGGGGCCCGACCAGCGCAGGCGGGAGCTGCTCCAGGCCGCTCGCGTCTTCAGTGAGATGATCGGCGGGTTCCGCACGCTGCATTTCGTGGGCCCGTGCGTAACCGTATTCGGCTCCGCCCGCGTCCGGGAAGAGAGTCCGTTCCACCGGATGGGAGTCGAGGTTGGCGCCGCGCTGGCGGATGCCGGTTTCACCGTGATGACCGGCGGCGGCCCCGGAGTCATGGAGGCTGTCAGCCGGGGCGCGAAGGAGGCGGGCGGCCGCACCGTCGGCTGCACCATAAACCTCGACGAGGGCGTGAACCCCTACCTCGACGTCCACAAGGAGTTCCACTACTTCTTCGTCCGCAAGGTGATGCTTGTGAAGTACTCCTACGGCTTCATCGTGCTCCCGGGAGGGCTCGGCACGCTCGACGAGGTCTTCGAGACCGCCACCCTCGCGCAGACCGGCAAGATTCAAGACTTTCCCATCGTCCTCATGGGCGCGGCCTTCTGGAAGCCCATGCTCGATTTCATGGAGCAGACGCTCGTGGCCGAAGAGATGATCGACCCCAAGGACTTCTCCGCCTTCACGGTGACCGACGACCCAGGCGAAGCAGCGGCCCTCATCCGCGACGCGGCCGTCCGTCGACACGGCGAAGGATTCACCGATCTCCTCCGGCGCAGTAGACTGCTGCTGGAATAGGCGCCCCTGGCGCCTCGCGCGCATTTGATTACAATCCAACCTGCTTGTACAACACGACGGCATATCGTCTGAAGCATCTCGTCTAAGGAAAAGCGCGCCCCCGTAAGAACGAGCGCGGCGCAGGAGGGCAATCATGGTCTCGATCATTCACTCGCGCGGCGACCGCTCGCTCCGTGACCTCGTGAACCTCGACGAGGGGCTCATCTCTCGTGAGATATACGTCAACGAAGCGATCTACCAGCAAGAGCTGGAGCAAGTCTTCGCCCGCGCCTGGCTCTTCCTCGGCCACGAGAGCCAGGTTCCGAACCCTGGCGATTTCGCCATCTCCCGCATGGGCGAGGAGGAGATCATCATCGTCAGGGACCGCAAGAACGTGATCCACGCCTTCCTCAACACCTGCCGCCACCGCGGCATGAGAGTCTGCCGCTACGACGACGGCAACACCCTCGTATTCACCTGCCCCTTCCACGGCTGGAGCTACGACACCGACGGCCGGCTCGTCGGCGTCCCGCACCATAAGCAGGCCTACCACGAGGATCTCGACAAGAGCTCTTGGGGACTGCATGAGGTCGCTCAGTTCTCCAACTACTACGGCTCCCTCTGGGCCACGTGGGACCGCAAAGCCCCTTCCTTTGAGGACTACCTTGGCGTCTTCGCTCCCACCGTCCGGTGGTGCTTCGAGGCCAGCGGCGGCGAGGACAACGGCGTCGAGCTATTCAACCCCGCCACCAAGTGGCGCATACCCACCAACTGGAAGTTCCCTGGCTTCAGCTTCGACGGCGACAGCGCCCACGGCGCCATGACCCACCGTTCCGTCAACGTCGCGGCCATTGGGCCGCAGGGCGACCTGCAGGGCGGCAGCCGCAGCGGAATGAGGGCCCCCTTCCCCTCCACTTCCTACGAAATGATGCTCCCCGAGCTCGGCCACGGAGGCCACAACTACATGTACGAGCTGCCCGGCACGCCGGAGTACATGGACACCTGGCAGACGGAGCCGCCCGAGGTGGACGCCTACTACCGCGAGCAGCGCGAGAAAAAGCAGGCCAAGTACAGGGATGTCCACCTCCATGCGGGCAATGGCGGCACCGCCCTCGTATGGCCCAACGTCAACATTCAGCCCCACCGCATCCTCATCTGGCACCCCCACGGCGTCGGCGTCACCGAGAGCTGGCGGCAGTACCCCGTGGACAAGAACGCGCCCAAGGTTGTGAAGGACGCCCAGCGACGCTACATGATGCGCTACGGCGGCCCCACCGGCGTCACCGAGTCCGACGACATGGAGAACTGGAACTACGCCTTCCCAGCCAGCCTCGGCACTATCGCCCAGCGTCTCCCCTACAACTTCACCATGGGCTTGGGCCACGAACACACCGACGACCGCCTCCCCGGCATGACGTTCAACTTCCGCATCGCCGAGGCTAACCAGCGCGCCCGCCTACGACGCTGGATCGAGTTCATGGAAGCCGGCAGCTGGGACGACATCTACCCCGTCCACCCCAAGAAGAACACGGAGCGTTAGACCCGGACAGCGCTAGGAGCTAACGGTGCAATCCAGCACGTCCAACAACAGATTCGTCGGCTTCGCCTTCATAGTCCTAGGCGTCCTCTTCCTGCTGCCGATCATCACCGACTTCGACTTCTCATTCGGCGCGTGGTGGCCGCTTTTCCTCCTTCTCGTCGGCGTCGGCAGCCTCGCCAAGGGCAGCATGACAGGCGGCCTGATAGTCATCGCGGTGTCCATCGTGCTGCTGCTGAACAACCTGGACATCCTGAACATCAACTTCTGGGTGCTCTGGCCGGTGGCGCTCATCGCCATCGGCGCGAGCATCCTCTTTGGCTCGTCCCGCTCACGTCCTGCCGGTGGAACGGGGGATGCGCCCCCCGCGGGTAATGACCTCTATATCTCCTCCCTTTTCGCCGGCGCCACCAGGCGCATCGACAGCCGGAACTTCACCGGCGGGAACATCTCCACGACCTTCGGCGGAGCGGAGGTAGACCTGCGCGGCTCGGCCATCGACAGCGGCGCGGCCACCATCAACGTCAACGCGACATTCGGCGGCGTCAAGCTCCAGGTCCCGCCCGACTGGGCCGTCGATGTCCGCGCGTCCGCAACCTTCGGCGGCATCGAGACTAAGCGCCCCCAACCCGCCGACCCCCAAGCCACGCTCACCGTCACCGGCTCTTGCCTCTTCGGCGGCATCGAGATTACGTCCTGAACACGCAGCCCGAGACCACAGCAGGAGGGGACCCCCTCCATCGCTCCAACGAATACGGAAGGAACGCGCCATGACGACCGGCAACCAAGAACAAAAGGGCGAAGACCTCATCAACGTCAACGACACCGTCATCCTCACCAACCTCCCCGTGGGGCAGCTGGTGCAGCTGCGCGACGGCGCAACGGCCGAGGTCACTGCCAACCCCCGCGACGGCGGGTGGGTGCGCGTCCGCTTCGTCGAGTCCCCCGCCAATCCGACGCTGACCGGCACGGAGGACATGGCCTTCGCCACCGACGTTGTCGGCGTCCTCGATAGCCCAAACGCACAACGCTCCGCCGCGCCGGACGCGGCCGCCGTGTCCGCCGCGAGCGGCAACCTCGCCCAGCCCGTGACCATCGCCGCCCCCGAGGCCACCCTCGAACGACTCCTGCTCGAGCGCGAGGTCGAACGCTTTCTGTATCGAGAGGCCGAGCTGCTCGACGACCGCCGCTTCAACGACTGGATCGAGCTCATCGCCGAGGACATCCACTACCACATGCCGGTCCGACGCAACGTTAAGTTCGGCCAGCAGCACCGCGAAAACTCGAGCTCCGATGCCGAGATATCCTGGTTCGACGAAGGCAAGCGCACCCTCGCCGGGCGCGTCCGCCAGATCAACACCGGCCTCCACTGGGCCGAGGAGCCCTTCTCCCGCGTCCGCCACGTCATCAGCAACGTCCAGGTCGGCGTGCTCCAGGGCGGCGAGGTCCCCGTCAGAAGCAACTTCTTCGTCTGGACCAACCGCCTCCACGACGAAGTCAACGTATTCGTCGGCACGCGCCACGACGTGCTTCGCCGCGACCCCGACACCGGCTGGAAGATCGCCCGCCGCCTCATCCTCCTCGACCAGAACGTCCTTCTCTCGAAGGTCATCACCACCTTCTTCTAGCCGATGTCGCCTTCCGCTGAATGGCGCTCCTTTGGCGAGTTCGACGTCGTCCTCGTCGTGGACGACGCGGGCGCGGTGCGCGAGGCCATGACCGCCGGGCCCGCCGTCCTGCATGACTTCCTCACGGACATGCGCCGCATCCCCACGATGCGCGGCGACCACGAAGTCGCCGGCGAACGGCGCAACCCCGAGCCTTGGGGCGCCCTCGTCATGTCCCGCGCCGACAACGGCGAGATCATCGACATGGACCCCGAACGCTTCTGGAACGGCGTGTACATCTGGTTCCGCTCTCGCGGCGTCGACTACGACACCCCCTTGACCTACCTCGAAGAGGGCGGTTTCCCCTAGCAAGCGCCCCGATCCCCTCCCATCTGTTGGTCCCCTCTCCCGTCTGCGGGAGAGGGCTAGGGAGAGGGGCGCAAGCGCAGCGAAGCGCGGAGGAGGAGAAACGCCTCGCCCGCCCCAACCCCCTCCCATCTGTTTGTCCCCTTGTATGTTGAGATGGCGGGGCAGGCCGTTGTCCTCTCGGTTGAAAGAGACCGTGGGAGAGCGAGGTCGCTCCGCCTCCCCCACCAGAGAGCCCGAACAGTTGCCGGGGCCAGAGTGAGCCCGCATCGCACAAGGACGGGCCAAGCAGGAGGAACGAAGTGTCTACTGTCCCTCAGAACGTGTTCGTCGGCATCGATGTCTCCGAGGACTGGCTGGACGTGGCCGTCCGGCCGACCGGCGCCGCGTGGCGCGCGGCCCAAGACGAGGACGGCGTCGAGCAGCTGGTCCGGCAGCTCGAAGCGTTGCGGCCCCAGCTCATCGTCATGGAAGCCTCCGGCGGGCACGAGCGGCTGCCGGCCGCAGTCCTCGCCGCCGCTGGCCTCCCCGTCGCCGTGGTGAACGCCCGCCACGTGCGCGACTTCGCACGGTCCCACGGGAAGCTGGCCAAGACAGACCGGCTCGACGCGGCGGTGATCGCCCACTTCGGCGAGGTGAGCGAACTCCAACCTCAACCGCCGGTTCCCGCAGAGGCGCGGGAGCTCGCAGCCCTCGTGACCCGACGACGCCAGCTCGTCCGCATGCGGACGGTCGAACTACAGCACCGAAAACAAGCGGCCCCTGTGGTGCGGCGCGGGATCGACCGGACCATTGCCTTCCTCAACCAGGAGCTGGAAGAGATCGATGAGGACCTGACCCGGCGGCTGCGGGAGTCCCCCCTCTGGCGGGAGCGCGACGAGTTGCTGCGCAGTGTCCCAGGCGTGGGACCGGCGCTCTCCTTCGTCCTGCTCGCGGACCTGCCCGAACTGGGCGCCCTCAGCAACAAGCAGGTCGCCTCCCTGGTGGGCCTGGCTCCCTTCGCGCGAGACAGTGGGAAGTTCCGTGGAGCGCGCACCTGTTGGGGCGGTCGCGCGGAGGTGAGGGCAGCCCTCTACATGCCGACGGTCACGGCAATGCGGTGCAACCCGGTGATCAAGGAGTTCTATGGGCGGCTGGTCAAGGCGGGCAAGCCTCCGAAGGTCGCGCTCACCGCGTGCATGCGCAAGCTGCTCACGGTCCTCAACGCCATGCTCCGGCACGGGACTCCGTGGGACCCCCAGATGGCTTGACTTCCAACACAGTTGCTCTCCCGTCTGCGGGAGAGGGCTAGGGAGAGGGGAGCAAGCGCAGTGAAGCGCGGGGGAGGAGAAACGCATCGCCCGCCCCAACCCCCTCCCGTCTGCGGGAGGGGACGTGCAAGCGCAGCGAAGCGCGAGGGAGGAGAAACGCCTCGCCGGCCAATCAACGGCTCCCTCTCCTCATTCCCGCGCAGGCGGGAACCCCGCCCCAACCCTCTCCCGTCTGCGGGAGAGGGCTAGGGAGAGGGGCGCTAGCGCAGCGAAGCGCGGGGGAGGAGAAACGCATCGCCCGCCAATCAACGTGCTCCCTAGCCCGTCGTTCCCGCGCAGGCGGGAACCCAGGTGTCGGCGTCGCTCCTCCAACCGACGCCACTCTCAACTGGCTCGTGGTGAGCCTGTCGGACCACCCCTCCCCCATCACCTGGCCAATGCCCTAACCCCGCGCCGTAGCCGCGCCCTACCCTATTTCGCCTAGCGCCCCCTCCGCTTCCACAGGCGCAAAGAGCGCCCCCCAGTCCCCTATACGCGCGGCGAGTCGGCGCTTGATAATGGAAATTACTCAACTCTCCTACTAGGAGGAGCCTCCATGACCAGGCTAATTAAGGGGTCAACGCTGATAGCCGCGGTCGCGGCGCTGGGCCTACTGGTCGGCGCGTGCGGCGACGACAGCTCCGTGAAGGTGGGGTCCGTCATGGACTTAACCGGCGACCTCGCCGAGTACGGCCCGCCCATGGACGACGCCGTCGTCCTCGCCGCCAAACACTTCAACGACGCCGGAGGCGTGCTCGGTGGACGCCAGATTGAAATCATCTCGGAGGATGGCGGCACCAGCGACGTCATCGCGGTCGACGCCGCTCGTAAGCTCGCCGATGTCGAAGGCGTCTCCGCCATCGTCGGCCCCCTCGCCAGCGGCATCACCATCGCAGTTGCAAACGCCGTCACTATTCCGAACCAGACTCCCCTGATATCGCCTTCCGCCACCGCCCCTTCCATCACGGTGTTGGACGATGATAACTTCGTCTTTCGCTCTGCCCCCTCCGACGCCTTCCAGGGCGTGATCCTCGCCGAGCTCGCCAACAGCCTCGGCTACGAGAGCGCGGGCGTGCTGTTTATCAACAACGCCTACGGGCAGGGACTTGCCGACCAATTCGAGGAGTCCTTCACTGCGATGGGCGGGCAAGTGACCAAGGTCGCCCACGAGTCCGGCCAGCCCTCCTACGCCTCCGAACTCGCCAAGGCCGCCGCCAACAGCCCCGACGTGATCGTCGCCGTCAGCTACCCTGTCAGCGCGGGCGTCTACGTCCGCGAGGCCATCGAGAGCGGAGTTGCCGATACCTTCCTCTTCGTCGACGGCACTAAGTCCGAGGATCTCATAACCGCCGTCGGGGCCCAGAACCTCGAAGGCATGTACGGCACGGCGCCGGAAGCCGTCGAAGGCTCCGCCTCCAAACAATTCGACGGCGATTACAGCGCCGAGTACGGCGCTACCACCCTCCCCTTCATCCGCGAGTCCTACGATGCGGCGGTCATCGTCGGCCTCGCCATCGAGGCCGCTGGCTCCGACGACCCCGTAGCCGTCCGCGACGCCATGCGCGCCGTCTCCGGCCCGCCCGGCGTCGAAGTCGGCCCCGGAGCGAACGAAATCGAGCGCGCCCTCGAACTGCTCCGCGACGACCAGGAAATCAACTACCAGGGAGCCTCCGGCCCCGTGGACCTCGACGAGAACGGCGACGTAGCCGGCGCAATGGGCATCTGGACGATCCAGGGCGGCGCGCTCGTCACCGACAGAGTGGTAACCACCTTCGGCGCCGACCTCCCAACTTCCTAGCGCCCGCCAAGAGAACCAGCGCAACAGGAGGGGCTCGTCTTTGGACGAGCCCTTTCCATTCCTCCCTCCGTCATTGCTTCAGGACCTCCCTCCGCCGTCTGCGAGACCTTGCATAAACCTCGAGATAGTTCATGGTGAAACCTGGTTCGTGGTGAGCCTGTCGGACCACCGGCTTGGAATACTGGGGAGTGCAGAGGGCCTTGGCCTCTGCCGGGGGCGTGGGGGTGTCCCCCACAAACATGACGGGCGGGAGGGTGGGAAGAATTGCGCAAAAGTCTCGTCTGCGGGTGAGACTGGAGAGGCCTCACCCCCGCGAACGAAGCGTCCACCGTCTCCGCAGACGCGATAGCTCCGGCGTGATGCCGTCCGGGGCATAGAGAAGCGCCAGCACGATGAGGAACCCTATCGCGAACAACCGCACGTTCGGCGAGCCCACCGCAATCGTCGCTCCCAACACGTTGAAATCTGGCAGGAACTGCGACCCGCTCCAGATCCCCCACACCACGAATGCTCCGGCGATGGGGCCGTACAGCCGTCCGCTGCCCCCCGTCACCAGCATCGCCCAAATGATGAACGTGCCTAGGAGCGGCATGAACGCAATAGGCGATATAGCTCTGAGGTTGAACGCGTACAGCGCTCCGCCGATGGCCATGATCACAGCCCCCAGCACGAACGCCTGTAGCTTGAACCGAAAAACGTTCTTCCCACAGGCTTCCGCCGTCACCTCGTCCTCACGAATGGCGCGCAGCACTCGGCCCCAAGGCGAATGGGCCAGCGACCGCACCACCAAGAACAGCGCCCCCAGCACGACGGCCACCACCACCACATAGACGCGCTCGTAGTCCCGCGGCGCGACGATGTCCCCGAACACCTGTGGAATCGTATACAGCCCTTTGCTGCCGTTGCTCAGCCATCTTTCGTTCAGGAACACCAGCCGCACGCTCTCTGCGATCCCCAGCGTCGCTATCGCCAGGTAGTCGTCCCGCAGTCGGATGGTGATCGCGCCAACCACGAGCGCAACGGCGGCGGCGACGAGCGACGCCCCTATCAGCGCAGCGACGAACCACAGGTCGAGCGGGCCGATCACCGGCAGCGAGTCCAGCCGCCCCGCCAAGTCGCCCGCGAACAGGTAATCGTCGACCTGCGCCGACTGCGGAGGGGGAATCGTAAGCAGCGCCGCTGTATACGCGCCGAGGGCGAAGAACCCCGCCACGCCGATGTTGAACAGGCCCGTGTAGCCCCAGTGAACGTTGAGCCCCAGCGTGAACACCGAGTAGATGCCGGCGAGTATGGCGAAGCCGATGAGGAACTCGATCATCGGTCCTTGCTCCCCAGTATCCCGCGCGGCCTGAACAGCAGCACGACCACCATGACGGCGAACGCTATCGCCGGCTTGTACGTCGTCAACGCCCAGGCGGTGGACACTTCCATCGAAACGCCGATGAGCAGTGCTCCCAAGAACGCCCCGTATGGGTTGCCGATGCCGCCGACGACCACTGCGGCAAACAACGGCACGAGCAACTGGAAACCGCTGGAGGGCTTCAGCTGCGACGTCGCGTTGAAGACGACCAGCAAGACTCCCGCCGCTCCGGCCAGCGCCCCGGCGATGCCCCACGTCCACAACAGCACCCGGTCCGTGTTTATGCCGCTGGCGCGCGCGAGGTCCGGGTTGTCGGAGGTCGCCCGCATCGCCTTTCCGCCCTTCGTGCGCGTGAGCAGCAGATGCAGCGCAATCACGAGCAGAAGCGCGGCGCCGGCCACGAAGAGATGGTTTGGCGCGATATTGATCTCTCCGGCTAGTGCACTGACGTCCACGGGCAGTGCGTCGAAGTTCACTGGCAGTCCGCCGATATCAGTGGGCAGGGAGCTGACATCCGACGGCAGCGATAGGTGCGAGCGCGTCTCGTTCGGGTAGTAGCGCACCGGCGTGCCCCAGACCATCTGCACAACCCCGCGTATGGCGATGGCGATGCCGAGGGAAGTGATCTCCATCGTCACCAGATGCGCGCGGCGCACCCGCAGCCTGCGATACACGAGCACTTCCATCCCCATGGCGAGCCCGGCTACCGCGGCCATGCTGACCGGTATCGCGATCAGCAGCGGAAATCCGAACGTGAACGGCCCAAGCCCCGTATGCTCCGGGAGGACGCTGACGAGCAGGAAGAAGGCGACGTACGCCCCCAGCGTCATCATGTCCCCTTGCGCGATGTTGGCGAAGCGCAGCACCCCGAAAACCAGCGTGATGCCGACCGCGCCGAGCGCTAGCACGCTGCCGAGGAAGAGACCGTTCACCGCGAGCCCAATCTGACTCAGCGCGAGCGCCACGAACACGATGGCGAGCGCCGCCTGAGCCGCGCGGCTCGCCCGCGTCAACGTTCTCCTCTCGAATCTACGTTTCGTCAGCAGCGCCACTTCGACCGCCTCACCCACGCCCCAGGTAAAGCCGTCCAACCTGTGGATCGCTGGCCAGCTCGGGCCCGCCCTTCTCCAGGCGCACCTCCCCCATCGCAAACACATAGCCCCGGTGGGACATTGAAAGCGCTTTCCTCGCGTTCTGCTCCACCATGAGAATCGCGACTCCTGTCGCGTTGATGTCTCGCACCTTCTCGAGCACCGTCTCCACCAGCAGCGGGGAGAGGCCCGCCGAGGGCTCGTCGAGCAGGAGCAGCTTCGGGTCGAGCATCAGCGCGCGGGCGATTGCCATCATCTGCCGCTGTCCGCCCGACAGGCTGCCCGCCTTCGCGCTCCGCTTCTCCGCGAGGTCGGGAAACAGCGCGAACATCGCGTCGGTCCGGCGCTCCATGTCCCCGCTTCGGAGGAAGCCGCCCATCTCGAGGTTCTCGGTAACGGTGAGGGAAGGGAACACGTTGTCCGTTTGCGGAACGTAGGAAAGCCCCCTGAGGACGCGCTGATCGGCCCGCAGGCCGTTGATGCGCTCTCCGTCGAACAGGACATCGCCGGCCATGACCCGCGCCATGCCCGCAAAAGCCTTCATCAGCGTCGACTTGCCGCACCCGTTCGGGCCGACCACTGTGACGATCTCGCCCCGCTCCACGGTCACGTCGACGCCGTGGAGTATCTCCATGTCGCCGTAACCCGCCCGAACGCCCGCCGCCTCAATCAGTGGAATGTCCTACCCTCCGAGGTACGCGCTGATGACCCGCTCGTCCTGACGCACCTGTGCCGGCGGCCCCTCGGTGAGCTTCGACCCCTCGCTCATCACGATGACCGGGTCGCACAGGCGCATCATCAGGTCCATGTTGTGCTCGATTATCAGGAACGTTACGCCAAGGTCACGACGCGCCCCTTCTATCCCGCCGACAAGCCGCTCCATGAGGACTCGATTCACTCCGGCCCCGGGCTCGTCGAGCAGCACGAGGCTGGGCTTCGCCATCAGCGTCCTACCCAGCTCGAGCAGCTTCTTCTGCCCTCCGGAGAGGCTCCCCGCCGGCAGCTCTCCGACCTCCGCGAGGCCGACGAACTCCAGCACGTCCCTCGCCTGCGCGGCGGCCGACTCCTCCTCACGCCTGACCACCCACCTCGTAAGGAGCGACGGCCACATCCGCTCTCCCGTCTGGTCCGACGGCACGATCATGAGGTTCTCGATGACGCTCATCGCCTTGAGCTCGCGCGGGATCTGGAAGGTCCGCACGATCCCCTTCCTGAAGACGGCGTGAGCGGGCAGGCCATCTATCCGCTCGCCGCGGAAGAGCACCTCTCCCGACGTAGGCTTGTGAAACCCTGAAATCAGATTGAACAGCGTGGTCTTGCCCGCCCCGTTCGGCCCGATGAGGCCGGTTATCGAGCCCTCCCGAACATCCATCGAGCACCGGTCGACGGCCCGCACGCCGTCGAAATGCATCGCTAGGTCTCGAATCTCCAAGAGGGGCGTTGGCTTAGACAACAGGCGCGCGTCCTCCGGCAAGTCGCACGCTAGATTATCCGCAACCGACCGGAGTTGAGAAGGCGCAAACCCCTCCCCGTCTGCGGGGAAAGCTGGGAGAGGGCCCGAACCCCTTCCCGTCATTCCCGCGAAAGCGGGAAGCTGAATTCACATTTGAAGTGCAACACTTGGCTCGCGAAGACCTCGGACGGAGTCCGGTAGCCGAGGCACTTGCGCGGCGTATTGTTGTACGCCCGCACCACCGACGTAAAACGCTCCTCCGGCAACCCCGCCAGGACCGTCTTCCGAGGGAGGAACCGGCGCAGCCGACCTATCCCGTTCTCCACCCCGCCCTTCTGCCACGGCGCGTGGGTGTCGCAGAAGAAGGTCTCGATGCCCAGGGCGTGGAGCTCGTGGTGGCGGGCGAACTCCGTCCCGTTGTCGAAGGTCACCGTCTGCCGGAACTCTGGCGGCAGCGGCCCCAGGAGACGCGCCAAGGCCTCGGCGATCGGCCCCGCCGCCTTCGAAGGAGCCCGCGTCGCGAGCAACAGCCGCGAGCAGCGCTCGTGCAGCGCCAGCACCACCGGCCCCGACCTCCCGAACAACATCAGGTCCGCCTCCCAGTGCCCGAACGTCTGCCGGTCAGCCGCCGACCCCGGACGCTCCGACAGCGGCCGCCGATGGGCGATGAAGGAGACCGAGCTCCCCCCCTTACGCCCCCGCCTCCCCCGTTTCCACTTCCCCCGCGGCAGGTAGTTGCGCCAATCGTAGTCTTTCCCTCGCGCCACCTGGCCATAGATGAACCGGTAGATGCTCTCGTGGGAGATGACACACCGGCCTGACCCTTCAGCCAGCCGGCCCGCGATCTGCTCCGGCGACCACCCCCGTTCCAGTCCCCCCAGGACCGAGGCGCGCAGCCCGTCCTCGCGTTCCAGCCGTCCGCCCGACCAGCGGCGGGCGCGGGACTGCTCATGCGCGTACACCGGCCGGTAGACGCCCCGTCGCGGACCATTGCGCCTCAGCTCCCGAGCAACCGTCGATGGCGCGCGATCCAGACTTGCAGCGACTTGCCGGACCGGGGCGCCCTCGGCACATAGGCGGGCAATCTCACATCGTTCCTCAATGGAGAGCTGTCTGTATCCCATGGCAACACCCTAATCTGGTGTTGCACTTCGTTTGTGAACTCAGGGAATCCAGGAGGCCCCGGAATGGAAATCAGGCAGGTAGCAAGAACATCGTCCCCTGGCAGGAGTTACGCAAAGGCCTCGCAGACGAGGGAGGGGACCGCCTAACCTGTAGTGGCCTCAGACGTGCTGGTCCACCAAGATCGGATTGCCGTCCGGGTCCAAAGCCACAAAACTGGCCGGCCCTGTGCCGTTCTCATCCGCTTCACTAACGAGGCGGACGCCATTCGCCTTTAGCCGCCGCTGCAGCTCGCGCACGTCCGTGAACGCATCGAGCGTTTGACCCTTATCGTCCCAACCTGGGTTGAAGGTGAGTATGTTCTTCTCGAACATCCCCTGGAAGAGGCCTATGGTGTGCCCGCCGTTCCTGAGAATCAGCCAGTTCTCTGCAGGGTCGCCTCCGATAACCTCGAACCCGAACTGCTCGTAGAAAGCCCTCGAAGCTTTGAGGTCCTGTACGGCCAGGCTGACCGAGAAGGCGCCAAGTTCCACGTTCTATTCCTCCCTCCTCAATCTCAATACGGCCCAGCCCCCTTTTAAACCCCTCCCCCGTCTGCGGGGGAGGCTGGGAGGGGGCCGCCGTACGCCTTGGGACTACGGCTTCGACGCTATGCCGCGAACGGCGTCACAGGCTCCGCGACGCCGAACGTCCCTTAGAATGCCCCCGTCTCCGGAGGAGACCTACTTCTACTCCTCTCCCGTCTGGGGGGAGGCCCACTTCTAGACTCCTCCCCCGTCTGCGGGGGAGGCCGGGAGGGAGCCGGGAGCCCTAGTAGAGGTGCGGTTGCACAGAGGCGGCGACCGATAGCTCGATGTCCAGGATCGCTTGGGACATGGCCTGACCGATGAGGTCCAGCTTGCGCACTTGCTCGATGCGCTCAGCCGCGCTGTCCAGCTCTTGCTTGGACAATAGTCGCTCGAAGATGCCGCACGCGTCGGCTAGGCAGATGATCACCACGTCGCGCGGGTACGGGATCTCGTCGCTGAACAGCACCCCCATGATGCGCAGCTTCACCTCGCGCTCCGCCTCCCCTTGTACGGCCGGATAGCGCCTGGACTTGAAGACCCACAGGAAGCGGTCGTCACGGCGTTCGAGGATGCCGTGTCCGACCAGCCGCTCGAGCGATCCCTCGCGGATCTCCTCCGCCCGGTTAGCTGTTCGCTCCACCCAGAAACGAGCGTCGCGCCCTCCATCCGCCGCGATTTCAGCTAGCGTGGGGTCGAGTAGGTTGTCGCCGGTGGGAGTACCGTCGATGAGGACCAGCTTCTCCAGGTCGGTGTCGATGCGGTTCTCCAGCGCCAAGTCCATCAACACGCCCCCGGCGAGCGCGTAGTTCAGCGACCAGTAAGGCACGTGCGCGAACGACCCATTGTCGTCGTTGAGCAGGAGCAGGATGATCTCCTCGGCGAATCTCAGCATGATGATTACTCTCTCCCTTGACCAGCGCGGACCAGGTCGTCGCCACGCGGGGAATACGGCCATTATGGCCCACGCAGCCGCGACGCCGCAACGCCTACGGGCGGGCCGGGGAAGCGCTCGGCGCCGGACGGCGCTCAACAGGTCTTATGCGGTCGAATCCGTGCGCGGCAGGCCTTTGACTCGGACGCCCGGACGTACTAGATTCCCAGATGTTCGGCCCCCAAATTGTAGAACACTCCTTAGAGGTGGACGTCATGCGAGCCCTATCCGCAAAGTCCCTAGTCCCGCTCATGTTGCTGGCCCTGGTGGCGTCACTTACGGCGGCTTGCGATGGCGACGATGAGGGGGACACATTCAAGATTGGCGTGATGGAGTCCGCCACGGGCCCCGGAGAGACCTATGGGACCGTGGCCATTCAGGCCAAGCAGATGGCCGTGGACGAGATCAACGAGGCAGGCGGCATAAACGGCCGCATGCTGGAGCTCGTCGTCGAAGACTCGAAGTGCAACGCCCAAGACTCGATCACGGCGTACAACAAGCTCACCGACGTGGATGGCGTGAAGATCATCCTAGGCACCTCCTGCAGCGGCGCCATGCTGGGCGCCGCTCCTTTGGCCGAAGATGAAGGGGTGGTCCTGTTCTCGGGCTTGGCGACCAACCCGGACATCGCCAACGCCGGAGACTACATCTTCCGAACGTCGATGAGCGACGCACAGCTCGGCGTCGACACCGGAAACGTCATGTGGGCTGACGGCGTCCGCACCCTCGCGACTATCACCGAGACGACCGACTACGCCGAGGGCGTGCTGCAGAGCACGGTCGCGCAATTCGAGAAACGAGGCGGTCAGGTGGTGGCCCAGGAGCGATACACCTCCGACGCCACGGACTTCAGGAGCCAGCTTGCGAAGCTCCTCAGCGCGAACCCCGACGCCATCCACGTCGCATCCCAGTCGGAGTTCGCCGGCGGCACGGTCGTCAAGCAGCTCCGCGAGCTGGGCTACGAAGGCCGGCTCTACTCCGAGGTCGTGCCCGTTGGAGCGACAGCCCTCGAAGTGGCGGGCGACGCCGCCAAGGGCCTGAAGGCCATAATCGCCGACCTCGACCCGGGCAACGCCAAAGCCCAGGAAGTCCTTTCCAACTTCAGGGAGCGCTACGACTACGTCACGCTGCCTTGGTACATCGGCTCCGCCTACGACGACGTCTACATCGCCGCCGAGTGCTTGGAGAGGACCGACGACGACCAGGACGCGGACGGCTTCAGAGACTGCCTGTACGACATCACCTGGAGCGGAAGCATCGGCGAAAACTACAGCTTCGACGAACGGGGTGAGGTCGTTGGTCTCACCAACCTGGTCATCGAGGTCCTGCCTGTGTCCGAGAGGACTGACGCCAACTACGGCTACAGGGTCCTGGGCGGCGCCCCGGCCGGGTAACCTCTCGTTCCCCGTGGATGGGGGAGAGAACTGGACGGAAGGCCTCCCTAACCTCCTCCCCCGTCTGCGGGGGAGATTGACGAAGAAGGCTTGCCTAACCTCCTCCCTCGTCCGCGGGGGAGATCGAGGACGGAGGCTTGCCTAACCTCCTCCCCCATCATGGGGGAGGATTGAGGAGGGGGTTTGCCTAACCTCCTCCGTCGTCTGCGGGGGGAGATTGACGAAGGAGGATTGCTTAACTTCCTCCCCCCATAACGAAGGAGGATTGC
This sequence comes from Dehalococcoidia bacterium, assembly GCA_965219425.1. GTDB lineage: Bacteria > Chloroflexota > Dehalococcoidia > Lucifugimonadales > Australimonadaceae > S5-327. The sequence continues at coordinate 375,024 of OZ244741.1, read as the reverse complement.
CTAACCTCCTCCCCCATCGTGGGGGAGGATTGAGGAGGGGGTTTGCTCAGACGCCTCGGTAGCCGGGCCCGCTTGGCGAGTGGCTTCCCGTACTCGGGTTCCCAGCTCTTGGCTATTGTGCTGGCCGTACTAGTCGTCGCCTACATCGCCTGGAAGACCAGTCAATCCCCGGACCAAGCCTTGCAGTTCGCCTTCAACGGCCTATCCGTGGGCGCCGTGTACGCCCTGCTGGCGATGGGCTTCACCCTCGTCTACAGCACCGTCTGGTTCTTCGATATGTACTACGGCGCGGCTGCGGCCATGGGCGCATACGGCGTCTTCTATCTCAGGTCTCAGCAAGTCCTTGGCGGCCAATATGAGGTCAACAACCTCTACGTCAACATCGTGTTTGCCGCGGTGATCGCCGGAGTGGTCGCATGGGCCCTCCACGTCAGCCTCTACCCGAGGCTCCGGCGTCGCTTCAATCGCGCCGCTCTGCTCGCTGGTGGAGGTCTCCTAGCTGCGGCCGCGGGCGCCTACATGGGCGTTGTCCTCTCCTTTCCGGACGAGCTAAACGTCGTGCTCAGCCCCGCGGTCGGGATACTGATTGCATTGGCGGCGGGCCTGACGCTCCACTGGGGCTATCGACGCCGTTCGGCGGGCGTCGGCCTCGGGCCGCTAGTCCTCATCGTTCCGGCGGCAGTAGTCCTGGGAGCGTATTGCGGAGTCCTCATTGCGGACGCTCCCGGTTCGAAGCTCTACCTGAGCTGGGGAGTGTCGTGTCTGCTGGCGGGATCGGTCGGCCTGGCCCTCTACAGGGGCCTGTACGCGCGGATGCGCCGGCAGGCCAGATCGCCGCTGGTCATGCTCGTCGCCTCCCTCGGCGTCCTGCTGAGCATCACCGCGTTCACCAGCATCGTCTTCCAGAGCGCGCCTCGCCCGCTGCCCCAGGCTTTCGGCAGTGATTCCTGGACTATCGGCGGAGCCTTCATTAAGGGATTCAACGTGTTCACGGTAGGCGTCGCCCTCGTCGGGTTAGCGGCCTTGCTCCTCCTCCTCAAGAAGACCACTTTCGGTAAGAAGGTCCGGGCCATCGGCGACGACGAAGAGGTGGCGAAGGTGGTGGGGATAAACACCACAGTCATTATCGCCGTGGTGTTCTTCATCGGCGCGGTGTACGCCGCCCTAGCCGGCCTATTGAGCGGCCACGACACCGCGATTCAGCCCAGGATGGGCCTGCTGCTGTTGCTGAAGGGCTGGATATCTTCCGTTGTCGGAGGCATCGGGAACCTCTACGGCGCGCTCGTCGGCGGGTTTGTCTTGGGCATGGTCGAGCAGTTCGGCATCTGGGACCTGGCCGGCGCGTGGAAGGACGCCATCTCCTTCATGCTGCTGGTGCTCTTCCTCGCGTTCTGGCCCAAGGGTCTGCTGCCAAGGAAGTAGCGCATGGCGTCGCAGGTCTATAAAGGTCTGAGCGGACTGGCGCGCAACCCTCGCGAACTCTTGCGGTCCGGCAAGGGCAACGTAGAGCTATGGGCGAACCTGCTCGTTATCACCTGGGCAATCGCTTTCATGCTATGGCAGGGCGTCGGATTTGCCGTAACCATAGGCGCCGTCTTCGCCATCTGGGCGATACTGGCCGTCAGCCTGAATCTGGTCGTCGGGTTCACCGGCCTGTTGTCGGTGGGGCACATCGGCTTCTTCGGCATCGGCGCCTACACGATGGCTATCCTCAGCTCGGACCCGGCCTACGAGCAGCTGCGCACCGAGGCCATCCCCACCTACGGCTGGCCTTTCTTCGCCGCGCTCCCGGTCAGCGTATTGGCGGCCGGCCTCATCGCCCTCGCGGCGGGAGGCCTATTCAACCGGTTCCGCGACGACATCTTCGTTCTCGTCTCCTTCGGGTTCGCCATCATCTCGTTCAACGTCTTCCTGAACTGGGGAAGCGTCACCAGGGGAGCCTTCGGCATTCACGAGATCCCAAGACCACAGATAGGCGCGTGGGTGTTCGACGGCGAGTGGGAGTTCCTGTTCCTAGTTCTAACCTTCCTCGCCCTGGTCACGCTGCTCTCCTGGCTCATCGTGACTTCTTCGTTCGGAAGAGTCCTTACCGCCATCCGGGAGGACGAGCAGGCCATCGAGGTCTTCGGCTACCGGGCGACGCACTACAAGCTGGCGGTATGGGTCGTCTCGGCAATGATGGCGGGACTGGCGGGTGGTCTGTTCAGCAGCTGGACCAGCTTCATCGATCCCAACTCCTTCATCCTGCTCGAGTCGATCCTCCTCGTATCCATCGTGATCCTCGGAGGGCTGGCCTCGATCTGGGGCTCCCTGCTCGGCGCATTGGCCTTCGTGCTGCTGGAGGAGGGCATGCGCTTCCTGCCCTTCCTGCCTTCGGAGTACGTGGGCCAAGCGCGTCAGGTCGTCCTCGGCTTGCTCTTGGTGCTGCTGATGCTCTTCCGGCCCCAAGGACTGGTGGGGAGATACAGGCTATGAGCGCTGCCGGCGCCGGCGACCCCGGACCCTTCGCTTTGGAGACGGACGATATCGCGAAGCGCTTCGGCGCTGTCCAGGCCATCGACCGGCTCAGCCTCTCCATCCCACGAGGGAAGACGACCAGCATCGTAGGTCCCAACGGCTCGGGCAAATCGACTCTCGTCAACCTCCTGAGCGGAACGCTGCCCCTCGACGGAGGGATAGTCATCATCGACGGCGTCGGCCTCCGGATTGTGAAAGCCCACGAGACGCCCAGCCACGGCCTGACCCGCACTTTCCAAGAGGTGAGGCTCTTCGACCAGATAAGCGTATGGGACAACATCATGGTCGTCCTAACCGAACGCCGGCTCTTCCCCGCCCTGCTGGAGCGCACGAAGTCCGCCCACCGAGAGAAGGCGCAGCGGGTCTTGGAGAGGGTCGGGATGTGGGAGAAGCGGCGCTCCCTTGCGATGGACCTGTCCTACGGTCAGCGCAAGCTGCTGGAGATCGGCCGGGCCATGGCGTTGGACGTCAACACCTACCTGTTCGACGAGCCGTTCGCCGGGCTCTTCCCGCACATGATCGAGCCGGTCAAGGAGATAATGCGGGAGTTGCGGGCCGATGGCCGCACCCTGATCTTTATCTCCCACAACATGGACATCGTCCGAGAGCTGCCCGACCGCATCGTCGTGCTGGACAGCGGCGCCCTGCTGGCCGAAGGGGACGTGAACGAGGTGCTGAGCAGCCAAGAGGTGATTGAGGCCTACCTGGGCACATAACCCCTACCATGAGGGCGCGCTCCCGGGGGACCGCGGCGGTGACTGTCATGCTTCTGGAACTTACCGACATATCGGTGCATTACGGGGCCGTGGTGGCCTTGGACAAAGTGTCGGTGGGAGTGGAGAAGGGTGAAGTCGTCGCAGTCATGGGCCCCAACGGAGCGGGAAAGTCCACCGTCCTCAAGGCCGTCATGGGGCTGGCCCCCGTGGTCGAGGGAAGCATCTACTGGCGCGAGAGCCCGCTGGCGGCGGCCACCCACGAGATTGTCAAGGAGGGCATCGCCTTCGTGCCCCAGGGCAGGCGGGTGTTCACCCACCTGACCATCGAAGAGAACCTCGATATGGGCTGTCTGCACCTCGAGGACAGAACGGAGAAGGAGCGCCGTTTGGAATCGGTCATGGAGCTCTTCCCCGTTCTGCGCCAGAAGCGCCGCGACATGGCCAGCCAGATGTCCGGCGGACAGCAGCAGATGCTGGCATTGGGCCGCGGGCTCATGGCCGCTCCGGAGCTGCTCTTGCTCGACGAGCCTACCCTGGGACTGGCGCCTATCATCGTGACGGAGGTGTTCCAGAAGATCGCCGAGATCAGCGAGAGGCTCCAGACCACCATCCTCATCGTCGAGCACAACATCAAAGGCGTCCTGAGCATCGTAGACCGTGCTTACGTGCTGGACAAAGGCCATGTCGCGCACAACGGCTCCCCTGAGTCCATCAGGGAGACCAACATACTGACCGACGTCTTCCTCGGCAGAGTCAACCCTGGCTAGCCTCCCTGCCGTCGCGTCCCCGCGTAGTCTGCCTATTGAATCCGAGCGAAGGCGGCGCCACACTGCCCTCCACGGTCCTAACCGGTCGCACAGCCAAGGCCGAACAACGGAGGTCCCGTATGTTGAGCGCCGCGGACAACGAAATGCTGACTCGCGTGGGCAAGGGGACCCCCATGGGCGACCTCATGCGCCGCTACTGGCTCCCCGTCATGCCCGTCGAGGAGCTGGGCGGACCCGACTGCGACCCCCAGCGTTTCCGGCTGCTGGGCGAGGACCTCATCTTCTTCCGCGACTCGAACGGCGACATCGGCGTCTTCGCCGAGACCTGCCCGCACCGGGGAGCGTCGCTCTTCTACGGCCGCAACGAGCAGAGCGGCATACGCTGCGTCTACCACGGCTGGAAGTTCGATGTCTCCGGCCAGTGTGTGGACATGCCCAACGAGCCCGACGAGAGCAACTTCAAGCGCAAGGCGCGGGCATGGGCGTACCGCGGCGCCATCCATGGCGGCGTGGTCTGGGCCTACCTCGGCGACGGCGACCCGCCGGGGCTCCCGCAGTTCGAGTGGGCGCTCGTCCCCGAGGAGCAGCGCAACTTCGCTATCGCTCAGCGCGCGTGCAACTGGATGCAGGGCCTGGAAGGAGACATAGACACCAGTCACCTCCTCTTCCTCCATGGCAGGCTGGACCCGGCTGACCCGACCTCCATCGGGACCTGGCATCGCGATAAGCATCCGACGCTGGAGGTCGTCCCAACCAAATACGGCGTCGTCTACGGCGCGAACCGCGAGGAGAATCCCGAGACCACGTACTGGCGCATAACCCAGTTCCTCTTCCCTATCTTCGCCCTCTTCCCCGCCAGCCCCGACGGCACGGTGCCCGGCCACATCTGGGTCCCGATGGACGACCACCACACGATGGCCTGGACCGTCTCCTGGCATCCTACGAAGAACATCGTGGAGAGCACGCGGTTCGGCGTGCTCGGCTCTGCAACCCATCCCGCGGGCGACCTGCTGCCGGACGAGGCAGGCCCGCTGGGGCGCTTCCGCCCCCGCGCCAACCGCTCCAACGACTACGAGATAGACCGCAACGCCCAGCGCACGCAGAGCTTCACCGGCATCGCCACCGTCTTCCTGCAAGACCAGGCCATCACGGAGAGCATGGGCCCCATCCAGAATCGGACCATTGAGCACCTTGGGCGCTCCGACGGGATGATCATCCAGGTGCGCCGCCGGCTGCTCGGCGCGGCGAAAGCGCTGCTGTACGACAACGTCGCGCCCCCGTGCGTCGAGAACCCGGACTGGTACCGAGTCCGCTCCGCCATCGGCGCGCTCCCCAAGGGCGAGTCCTGGTACGAGCGCATGCACGACTGGCTCTACGCGGAAGTGAACGAGCCCCCCGCCTTGGAGCTGGCGGTCCCCCGTTAGGACTTCACGCCGTGCTCCGCCCGGCATCACAGGCAATCTTCTTCATCGCCTAACGGCGCAATGCCAGCCGTTCGGCGACCAAGCGGTTCATGCTGACGCCGGCTTCGGCGGCGTCCATCGCAAGGGCGCGATGGGTCTCAGGCGGAATGCGGAGCGTCAGCGTTCCACTGTAGCGCCGGGTGGAAAGGGGCTCCGGGATTGGGGCGCCTTCCTTGCGCAGGTCGTCCATGCAGAAAGCCACTAAGTCACGGATGCCTGCAAACGCGTTCTCCGGGGTGTCGTCCAGGTGACTGAGCAGGCCGAACTCGGCGCACGTCCCGACGTATTCCCCGTCCTCCTCGGACCAGACAACGCGGTAGGCGTAGCGGTCTATCTCTTCAGTCATTCCGTCTCCTCCAGCTTGTCGATCGCCCTGAGCGCCTGGCGCACCTGGTAGGGCTTTGCCATGCCTCTGCGAGACTGGATGTTGACACGCGGTTCTCCCGGCCAGGGGGTGCGGTAGACCAGGTGGCTGCTGTGCCGTCTGGGCTCCCCGAAATAGAAGTCACAGACCTTACGAAGGTCGTCGAACCGGACATTCCGAGGTTCCCTCCTGAGCCTAGCTACGACCTCATCCATATATGTATGGTTGCACTAATGCAATCATACAGTCAAGGGGGTCGCTGGACGCTTCGCCGCCGCGTGCGCTCTCGCGCACTCCGGATTCCCGCTTTTGCGGGAATGACGGGGCGGCGGAAATGACGGGGATGCGGGGACGGCGAGGCGCTTGAACATCAAGTGAATATCCGCAGGTCCGGCGCGGCGGACGGGGCGGAGTCAGGGGTTTCAGCGTCTCCGCGCCCGCTGTCGGGCGGGGGCGCGGGGACGCCGGCGGGCCGGTGCGGGAGGAGGAACGATTCGTAGCCCGTCCAGACCATGAGCGACGGCGGACGCATGAACGCGATGGCAAGGGCGTCGGCCCTGTCGGGCGACGGCAAGCGGCGGCGGCGCAGCTCCCGCTTGCTCTCCATCTGCACCTGGCCGGAGCTGGAGACGTCGTAGCGGAGGGAGAGGAGCTGGGCGGCGAGCTCCTCGTCGTCCGGCAGCGCGATGAGGCGGTCGTTGATGAGGCGGCGGAGCTCCCAGAAGATCTCGGAGCGCAGGTTCGCAAAGCGGGTCGGATGGGGCGCCCTGCGCCCGAACTGCACGCCATGAACGGGCGCGCCCAGCTCGCGCAGCCGGTCGACGACGCCGGCCCCGACGCCGTCCTCGTCCACGAATATGGCCTCGGCGCCGAGGTCGCGCGCCATCAGGGCAGTCTCTCCCGCGACGCGCATCGTATCTATGCGCCCGAACGACTTGATGGCCACGACGCGCTGCCCGCGGCGCGCGCAGAGCACCGATAAGTCGCTGCCGAACCGAGCGACGTCCACGCCGATGTAGAGAGGCTCGCGGGCGTCCTCCTCAGCGGACGGGGCGCCCTCGCCGCCGGGGGCGTCCTCGCCCATCGCGTCCTCGACGGCGGCGCGCCCGACGAGGGAGTCGTCCAGGGCGTCGGGGAATTGGGCGTAGACGGAGGCGATGAACTTGGGGTGGTCCTCGCCCCAGTACATGGCGCGGTCGGCGATGTCCTCGGCGTTGATCAGGCCTGGGGCGGGGGGCTCGTCGCCGGTGAGGTTGGGCGTGTCGTAGGCGGAGATGCGGATGCGGTGGTAGCGGTCGCGCCGCGCGTGATGGGATTCGTAGAACGTGCCGGAAGTGGAGAAGGCGTTGCCCGCGAGCAGCGTCTTGTCCGCGTTGAGGCGGAGAGCGGCGTCGAAGTGGGACTCCCTGACGGCATGGGCCTCGTCGACGATGAGGAGGAGCTCCGGCGAGTGAAAGCCGTGGATGTTGTCGGGGTTGTTGGTGGCGAAGCCGATGGCGAACCGCTCGGGAGAGATGGCGTAACGGCCCTTGGTGAGGCGTCCGCTGAGGGCGTCTCCGGCTGCGGCGCAGACGGCGGCGAGCTCCTGCCAGAGGACCTCGCGCACCTGGCGCTGGGTGGACGAGAGGACGACGACCTTTGCCTGGGCGCGCGTTTCGACCCACCAGAGGATGAGGCGGGCGAGGGCCCAGCCCTTGCCGCACCCGTTCGCGCCGACGACGGAGACGCGGCGGGAGGCGGCTACCGCGTCGAGCACGTCGCGCTGCCTGGAATAGGGCTTCCCCGCCGCGCCGAGGACGTTCTCGACGAACCCGACGGGGTCGTTCCTGTATTGCGGGTAGCGGACGTCGTCGTCCATGTGCGCCTTTCCGTTCGCTGCTGCTCTGCGATGCTTCGCCGCCGCGTGACGCAAGACGAGCCCCGGTCTCTCGAGAGGCCGGGGCTCGTCCCCGTTCGCCGCGCGCGCCGGCCGCCTTGTGCGACCGGTATCTTTGGGCCTATGATACACGCCGGTTGTCGTTTATGCAACTATATTTTGTCGCTATATAAGCAACGCGGCCCCCTCTCTAACACTCCCCCGCAGAGGAGACTGTCGCGTAGCCCTCCCACCCGCCCGCCCCATAGGGCGTGGGGGGGGCGCTCCCCCGGCAGAGGGTTCCCCTCTGCACACCCCCGTATCCCAAGGCGGTCCATGGCTCCACGGGCGCACCACGGACTGGTTGGGGGGAGCGGGACATATCGGGAGGGCTCCGATACCTGGATTCCCGCCTTCGCGGGAATGACGGGGGAGGCAGGAATGACGAAGCCCGTGGCGGGAACAACGGGAGGGGGCGCGGGGAGTGGCGGAAGGAACTATGCATCCCTCCGCGCTTGGGGTTCGTAGTAGGGTAGAGACGGCCCGGCTTCGGAGGCAATCATGCGCGTTCGGTTCCTCGCGGCTCTAGCTATCCTGTTCGCACTGTTGGTGGGTTGTGGGAGCAGCGAGCCCGCCCCCACTCCGGGCGGCCTCTCCCCCAGTGACAGCACGACAGCGCCTATCCGGGCTACGCCTACGCCTGCGCCAGCTGCCGCCCCTACCCCTACCGCGCCTCCTCTTTCAATGGTTTCGGGTGACGCCGTCGACTTGCAGGTCGCCCCTGTGCCCCAGAGCCGCATCATCGTCCACACCGCGAAGATGTCGCTGGTGGTCGACGACGTGGCCTTCGCGGTGGACCGCGTCGCCGGCGTGGCCGGCGAGCTGGGCGGTTGGGTGGTCAGCTCCGACCGTTCGTCCAGACACACCGGGGCCATCGCCATCCGGGTGCCGGCCCAGTACTTGAGCGAAGCCATTCGGTGGCTGGAGACCTTGGCCCTCGACGTCGAGTCGCGCGCAATCTCCAGCCAGGACGTCACCGACGACTATGTGGACACCGAGTCCCGGCTGACCAGCCTCCGGGCCACCGAACAGCGGCTATTGTCGTTCCTCGACAGGGCCCACGACGTGGAGGACGCCCTGAGCGTCCAGAAGGAGCTTGCCGATCTGCAGCTGCAGATCGAGGAGGCCGAGGGACGGCTCAATTACCTCGGCCAGACATCGGCTTACTCTCTGATCGAGGTCACCGTGAAGCTCGCCGCCGTTGAAATCGTGGTCGACCCCGGCCCCGACGCCTCGGTCCGAGTGGGGCAGGCGAAGCGGTTCCGCGCGTCTTTCGTCGCCCCCACGGACATCGACGACTTCTCGTTCGTCTGGGACTTCGGCGACGGCGCTACCGCCACGGGCAGCGGCAGCGCGCAAAGGCCCGACGGGACCAGCGTGACCGCCACCGTCAACCACGTCTACAACGATGACCTCGATTCGCCCTATATCGTGACCCTCAACCTCACCGGTAGAGGCGACGGCGGACTGGCCGAGGGCGCAGCATCCTTGCTGGTGTCGGTCAGCCGTGTGCCCACCATCGAGGTCTTCGCCGGCGACGACCGGACCGTGGAGGAAGGCGGCAAGGTGGATTACAACGCCTCGTTCACCAGGCACGAGGAGCTGTGGGACTACGAGTACCGCTGGGACTTCGGGGGCGGATCGCCCACGATAATCGGCGAACTGGAGGAAGGCGTCACCCGCGTCGAGGTCGCCCACGCCTTCGCCGACCACCGGCCCACGCCGTACAGCGCCACGCTGACGATCAGCGCCACGAGCGACGCGGGCCCGGTGTCGGGCTCGGACTCGTTCTCCGTGCAAGTCACGGAGTCGGAGAGCTTCCTGATCGGGGGTTGGAACGTCATCGGCACTCTCAAAGCGGCGGTCCGCGCCCTCTCCGCGATTGCCCAGGTGGCGCTGGTCCTAGGCATCTGGCTGGCCGTATTCCTGCCGGTCATACTGATAGCGGTAGGCGTCGTTTACTTCGTGAACCGCAGCGGTCTGTACCAGCGCTACCGCAGGCGCGTGGACACAGTCCGGGACCACGCCGCCGCCCCCGCCCCGCCGAACGCTCCCGAGCGTTAGGCCCAGAGAGAAGACCCTCCGGCGTTGGCGCTTCCGCAGCCGCATCGGTGAGAATAACCAACCGATGCGGCCCGGAGGCGCGGGGCTAGCGGTCCGTCCGGTACAGGTAGCGGGTATCCCAGAGCCCGTACAAGGTGGGAGTGGCGTTGCCGAAGACGTTCCGGATCGCGCTCAGCCGCTCTGAGAGCGTCGTGTAGATGACGGGCACGTTCTCGGCAGCGATCTCTTGGGCGCGGTGGTAGTACCCAACGCGCTTCTCGTGGTCCAGTTCACGGCTGCCTTCGATATAGAGCCTGTCGATTTCGGCCTCCCACTCCGTCGCCGGCTCCGGCTGATTGGGATGCCACAGGTGCAGGCGCTCGCCGCTGTGCCAGACGATGATGCCGCTGTGCGGTTCCGGTCCGCCGGTGAGGCTGATGATCATGGCTTCCCAGTCGTAGGATTCGGTCAGCTGAGACACGAGGACGCCGAAATCGACCAGCTGGTAGTCCACCTTGAGGCCGATCTCTCCCATCCCCTCATGGACCAGCGCGCCGACCCGTTCACGCACGCTGTTTCCTTCGTTGGTCACCAGTGAAAACTCGATTGCGTTGCCTTCGCTGTCCTCCCGTATCCCGTCTCCGTCAGTGTCCGTCCAGCCGATGCCGTCCAGGATTTCATTGGCCTTGTCTATGTCGTACTCGTACTTCCGAACGTCCCGGTTGTGGAAGTCGCCCGCGGCCGGGCTTATGGAGGACCACTGCGGGTAGCCGAGCCCATGCTGCACGTCCTCGATGATTGTGTCCTTGTCGATGACGTGCGCCACGGCCTGACGGAACTCCTTGTTCCGGAACCACTCCAGCTTCTCGGGCGCGAGATAGGGCTCTCCATCTGAGTCCACACCGGGGTTCATGTTGAACCCCAAGAACGTCGTCCCGAAGGCGGGGCCGCGCTTGTGTATCGTGAAGTTTCCTTCCTCCTGCAACGGCTCTAGGTCTGCGAACTCCTCCCCCAGCACTCCATGAGCGTCCGACTCGCCCGACAGAAACTTCGCGAGCTCCGCTTCAAGGTCGGGCACGATGACGTGAACGACCTCGTCTAGATACGGCAGGCTGGCGCCTGCTTCGTCCTCGAGCCAGTAGTCCGGATTGCGCCGCATGACCACCCGCTCGCCGGGCTCGTAGCTGCCGATGGTGAAGGGGCCCGTCCCGATGATTTCCGCCGGATCGGTGTCGATGTCCCACGTCGAGACGAAGGTCCCGTCGTCTACGTGCTGCTCCAGGACATGCTTCGGGTAAATCGCAGTGCCCATGGAGCGGAGGAACGGAGCGAACGGCGCGGGGAGGACGCATTCGACCGTGTAGTCATCCAGCGCCCTGACCGTCATCGGCTCCTCTTCCCAGCGGCCGCTCTCCTCATCCAGGAAACGGAAGTGGAACGCAGGCCGGCCGCTGGCCGGAATGTCGTGGTTGTAGATGATCCGGTTGAAGGTGAATTCCACGTCGTGGGCGGTGAAGGGCTCTCCGTCGTGCCAAGTGACGTCCCTGCGGAGGCGAAACGTCCACGTCAGGCCGTCGTCCGATCCATCCCACGACTCCGCCAATCCCGGCTCTACCTCGTCGGTCAGCCACGAGGTCTCGGTCAGGCCTTCGAAGAGATAGCCCAGAACGCCCGACGACGAGGCATCGGTCGAGATAGCAAGGTTGAAGGTAAGCGGCTCAGAAACCGTCGCTAACGTGAGCGCGCCTCCTGGCTTGCCAATGGCGTACTCGAACTGCTCGGCGTTCTGCCTAAGCTGCTCGAGAGTCGTGGGTGCGGCTGTGGGCGCGGGTGCGGTGACGGCGACGGGGCTGCTCACCAGCCAGCGGCCCACCGGCGGCGCGGCGGGAACAAAGCGGTTGCGCGGGGTTATGCGACCGCTCCAGCCGTCGCCGTCGCGCTGTTGGAGAGCGACTTCGGTGCGTCCGTCTTTCAGCCGAACCGCCGCGATGCGGACCTCGGTCCCGCCGCCGCTTTGGGCCTCCTCCGTCATCGTGGCGGCGCCGATGGCGACGGGCGAGCTGACCAGCCAGCGGCCCACCGGCGGCGCGGCGGGGAGGAAGCGCTTGCGCGGGGCTACGCGATCGCTCCAGCCATCGCCGTCGCGCTGCTGGAGAGCGAATTCGGTGCGTCCGTTTTCCAGGCGCTTTGCCGTGATGCGGACCTCGACCTCGCTACCGTCGCCGCTTTGGGCCTGCGCGGCCACCGCGACGGAGCTGACGGCTGCGGCGATCAGCAGGACGACAATCGTAATCTTCTTCAGCATGGAGCCCTCTCCGATACAGTACGGAATCCATCGGCACCGGGCGGCATTCTACCCCAGTGGGAGAAGGTGGGGAGGGGACAAACGCGCCGGAGCTCCAGTTCCACCAACAACGAGCGGGACTGCGCTATAGTGGCCGAAACGGCCCGAGCAGTCGAAGAGCGGAAAAGGGGGACGCATGATGGCGACCGTAATCGATGCAGATACCCATGTAGTCGAGTCGGAAGCAGTCTGGGAGTTCTTCGACGAAGAGCGCTCCCACTTAAAGCCCGTGCTCGTAGGCTCCCCAGAGCCGTCCACTGGTCGTCTCCGAAATCGGTGGGTGATCGGTCGGAGGCTGATTCCTCAACCTGCCGGACCGGGCGGCCACAACGCTCAAGCCCCGCCCGCGGCCGCTGAAGACCTAGCCAGTCCATTCTGGGGCGGGAAGTCGCTCCAAGACCTGCCCTGTCGCCTCAGCGCGGCGGACGACATGGGCGTGGACGTGCAGGTGATCTACCCAACACTCTTCATCGTGTACCTCACCGGCGACCCCGAGTTGGAGCTCGGACTATGCCGCGCGTACAACCGGTTCATGGCCGATGTCTGGTCGAGATCCGATGACCGCCTGCGCTGGATACTCGTGCCCCCGCTCCACTCCATCGACAGCGCTATCGAGGAGCTGCACTACGGTGTTGCGAATGGAGCGGTCGGCGTCCTCTTTCGCGGGATGGAAGGCAGCCGCTCCATCTCCGATCCTTACTTCTTCCCTATCTACGACGAGGCCCAACGGCTTGGTCTGCCCATCTGCATCCACACCGGCGCGGGCAATCCCGCCCTCACCGAGGCATTCGACACAACAATCGTCCACTCTTTTCCTCAGCAGCGCCTGCTGCCGCTCATCGGTTTCCAAGACCTCGTCGTCCAACGTGTTCCTGAGAAGTTCCCCGACCTGCGCATCGGCTTCATTGAGACGAGCGCGTCCTGGGTCCCTTACCTGCTTCACTATTTGAAGCACCGAGTGAGGGACGGCAGCGACCGTTGGGAAGGCAAGGTCTTAGAGGAATACCGGCTGTTCGTAGCATGCGAGGCGGATGAGGATATCCCGTATCTTGCCGGGTGCATCCCCGAAGACCAGCTGCTCCTCGGGTCGGACTGGGGTCACACCGACCCCTCGTCGAACTACTCGACCGTTGATCAGATCAGGTCCCGCGAGGATATCGACCCTGACCTGGTCGACAAGATCCTCTGCCATAACCCGCGGAGCTTCTATCGGATGTAGGGGCGGATGCAGGGGCGGATGCAGGGGCGGATGCAGGGGCGAATGTAGGCGTTGGCCGACGGCGGTTTGGGAGAAGCGCAGGAACGTGGCTGACCGATATCAGGTAGTCATCGTAGGCGGCGGTCCGGTCGGCGTCGCTCTTGCGGTAGAGCTTGGCCTCCGAGGAATCACGTGCGCGTTGATTGAGCGCCGCCTCGAACCGCAGCAGATTCCCAAGGGCCAGAACCTTACCCAACGAACGCTCGAACACTTCTACTTCTGGGGCATCGTCGACGAGTTGCGCGCCGCGCGGGTCATGCCGAACAACTACCCCATCGGCGGAGTAACGGCATACAAGCACCTGATGAGCGAGTACTGGTACGTGCCGCCAGGGCGCGAGGTGGTGCAGTCGTACTACTACGAGGCGAACGACCGTCTGCCTCAGTACAGGATGGAGGCCGTGCTCCGAAAGAAGATGTCGACGCTGCCGAGCGTTGCCGCCTTCTTCGGATGGACGGCCCGGCAGATCGAGCAAGACGCAAATGGCGTGCGGGTCGTTGTCGCCGAAACCCGACGCGACGGTGAGGCGCGGTACGACTGGGGAGGATTCACCGGACCGGATGCCCCATCCTCCGAGGCATTGGGCGAAACGCTCGTCCTCGAAGCGGACTACGTCGTCGGTTGCGACGGATCACGTTCCCTGGCGCGCGAACAGGCCGGAATCCGGCGCGGAGGCTCGGACTTCGACCAACCGATGCTGCTGGCGGTGTTCAAGTCGAAGGAGCTCCACGAAGCGTTCAAGCGTTTCCCAGAGGTGACGACATATCGAGCATTGGACCCGGAGCTGCAAGGTTATTGGATGTTCTTCGGACGGGTTGACGTCGGCGAGGGCTGGTTCTTCCACGCTCCGGTCCCCGTGAGCGCCACGACGGACACCTACGACTTTCAAGCGCTGCTCAATCGCGCGGCAGGCTTCGAGTTCAACGCCGAGTTCGAGCACGTCGGCTTCTGGGACCTCAAAGTAGCGGTGGCGGAGGACTACCAAGCCGGGCGAGTATTCATCGCCGGCGACGCCGCACACAGCCACCCTCCCTACGGCGGCTTCGGCCTGAACAACGGGCTCGAGGACACAGTAAACCTCGGTTGGAAGCTCGGCGCCGTGCTGAACGGTTGGGGAGGGAAACGTCTATTGGCGTCATACAGCGAGGAACGGCGTCCCGTCTTCTGGGAGACCGGCGAGGACTTCATTGCCGCCGGTATCAGGTCAGACCGGGAGTTCCTCGAACGTTACGATCCCGAACGCGACCTCGAAGAGTTCGAGCGGGCCTGGAAGGAGATGGCGAGTAGGTCTCGGATCGGCCTCTACGAGCCACACTACGAAGGGTCATCGGTCGTTTGGGGTCCGCCTGGCGGAGTATGCAGCGCGCACGGCAGGCATACCTTCGTCGCGCGACCAGGGCATCACCTCCCGCCCAGCGTCCTATCGTCGGGTCGCGGAGTGCAAGAGGAGCTCGGGGCCGACTTCACGCTGCTGGCGTTCGGCGACGTTGATGAGGCAGCCAACGCGTTCGAGCAAGCAGCACAGGCGCTCTTCATTCCTCTGAAGGTGACGCGCGATAGCTTCGAGGACAGTCGAGCGGAGTACGGAGCGCAGCTAGTCCTCGTCCGTCCCGACCAGTACGTCGTCTGGACCGGAAATGGGCCGCCCTCGGACGCAGCCGGTCTGCTGAACAAGGTTGTCGGACGCTGGTAGCCTCGGGCCAATCTGAGCGAAGGCTTCGTAGGCCTACCGCACTCTGCCCTCGACCTTATGCCGCCCGGACCGGGACTGCGATTGCGCCCCTGTAGATGCCCCTGACGCTGCCGATTGCCAGGCTAACAATCACTACGGCAAGGAACGCCGATCCCAGCACCCAGAGTACGCTCGGAGCGCCGAACTCGTCCGCCGCAAACCCATTCACGAGGTTCACCACCGCCATCGTGCCGCCGACGTTGATCTGGTTAATTCCCGTAATCCGTCCGCGCATGCCTTCGGGAGCAAGGGACTGCACCATCGCGCTGCCTACCGCCATGAAAGCCGCCTGAGAACCGCCCATCACCGCCGTACCCAGCAACGCCGTAGTGGCGCTGCTCGACACGGCCAGCACTACCATGGAGACCCCGCTGAACGCTCCCGTGATGAGCAGCATCCTCCCTCGGCCGGATGCGCTCTGCAGCCCTGCGATACCGATTATCCCCACCAGCGCGCCGGCGCCGACACCCATCATCAGATAGCTGGTCCCAGCGTCGGTGTCGCCCAGAACGTCCCTAGCTAAGACGGGAAGCATCGATTCAAACGACATCGTCATTGAGCAGTGCAGCGCTATGAGAATGAACAGCGCCCGGATCTGCGGGTCGGACCACGCGTAGCGCGCAGCCACCCACAGGCTGGCTCCTATCCTCGCGCCTCTTCTGAGCTCGCCGGTCGACCGCGTGCGGATGGCGAGGATGCCTGCGATGCCAACGACATAGAAAGCGGTGCAGGCGAGGAACGCGGCGCTCGGGCCGTAGAGCAGCAGCGCGGGTGCGATTAGCCCAGGCCCGACCAAGCGGGACCCCTGGAGCGACACCTGGTTCATCGAGATGGCGTTGAGCCAGTGTTCCCGCGCCACCAGGTTCGGGATCAGCGTCTGCGTCGCCGTCATCTGGAATGTGCGAAAGCTGCCGTTGAGCAGCGATAGCACGACGATGTGCCAGACGAGCAGCACGTCGGCGAATGCAAGCGCCGTCAGCACTACAGCGTGTCCGAGCTGAAACCCGTAGGCCGCGGCAAGCACAGTCCTGCGATCGAACCGGTCCGCCATGTACCCCGCCAGTGGCGGCATAATGAAACGGGGCGCCATGGCCGCAAACGTCGTGACTCCCACAAGCGCCGAAGACCCCGTCATTTCCAAGACGAGCGCGCCCCGGGCGACGATCAGGGCCCAGTAGGCCGATTGACCGCCCAAGCTGCCGATCCAGACCCACCGGAAGTCCCGGTACTGCAGCGCTACGCCGTACCGGTGCAGTATGGCCCTGACAGTCGTGTTATTCATGGACTCGATTGAAACGAGACGGCGGCTTGTCTGCCGATCGATCTCAGCGTGTCCCTTCGATTCCGGTCATCTTACGTGTATCAGCAGCAACACAGAACCCGCCAGCGTGGTCGCTGACGGGTTCTTACCTATTTCACTCCCTATGCCTACTCGATCGGAACCAGTTCCGATGAGTAGTTGCACCACGGCTCTTCACCGTCCGGACCGCAGAGGACCGCCGGAGCAACCGCCAGCAGCTCGTCCGTGACAGCGTCGTGGAGACGGAACGAGACTGCCGTCCATTGCCCGAAGAACAGGAAGTCCGACGCAGCACCCCGGAAACCACGCTCAAACGCCACCACGAATGCCCCGTGGACGTTCGCGAAAAGACCCCCAAGGTCTTCGTCAAATCCCACGTCCAGCACCGACGTGATGTCGGTCACCAGTTCCTCCGAGCCCCACACCATCCGTATCTTCACTTCCTGACCGGCATCCAGCCCCGCGGCGACGAACCATATCCCGTGGTCGCGCACACGCTTCGGCGGGAATTTGATGAAGGTGGGGTGCACCTGGAATACCACGCCCGGCCTGGCCTCATCCTCCGCCTGGGCCTGGGGCGCGCCGCTCACCGGGAACACGGGTTGCAGCGCCGCCCCCGCAACGGCGAGCGCCAGCATTGCGGCGGCGATGATTATCAGTCTCCTTGGGCGCAACCACGAAGCTGTCAGTTCCTTACTCATTCAGGGGCCTCCTGCATTTCATTCATCCCACGGGGAGTTGTGAGGCGCTACACAGTCCCGATTCGCGCCCCGCGTGCCGCCCGCTGGGCATTCTAAACTTCCATCCGCTAACCCTCTCACGGTGTCATGCCCTCCCCGCGACGGGAGCCCCGGCCGGCGCCGTCACCCCTGCCCGGGCGCGCATGTCCTGCCTAATTCCAATGCGCTTCGCGAACTCCCGCATCGGCAAGGCCACCCCCATTGTTAGGACCATAATGACCAGCGCCACAATGCCCGCCGACTCCGTCTGCGAAACGTCCGCCGAACCCCATTCCAGGGCGATGAGCGAGAGCGTCTTCGTGCCGATGGCGGCAAGCAGGACGATGTTGGACGTCGTATTTGCCGCGGAGATGAAGTTCAGCATCCCTATCAGCACCATCGTCGGCATAAGCACCGGTATCACCACCTTGAAGTAGGTGGTGAGCCACCCTGCTCCCGACACTCGAGACGCCTCTTCCAGGTCCGCGCCAAGCTGCACCAGTACGCCCTTGAAGATATTGGTGCCCGTGGTGTTGCCGGAGATGATCACAACCAGCACGAGCGCCCAGAGTGAGCCGTAGAGCCATGTGAGGCCCGGCACGCTCAGGAATAGTATCAGCAGCCCTAACCCTGACAGGATGCCAGGGAATGCGGCCGACACCCAGATGATGGAGTCCAGCGTCGACCTCATCCGCCACTTGCTACGCACGATGAGGTAGGCAATCACCGAGAAGAGCAGTGGGCTTCCGATGCCCGCCACAATGGCGAGAATCAGCGTATTCCGCGTTCCGCTGAAGAACACGTCGTCGGTAAACACCCGCCCCCAGTGGTCAAACGTCCACGTCGGCGTCGCGTTGAAGAAGCCGACGTGCGACATAAAGCTGCCCACGACCAGCACGAGGATGGGGAGCGCAGTGAGCAGCGCCAGCAGCAAGGCGATGGCGGCGAAGAACGGCCACTTCAAGCGTCCCAACTCAATGAGGCCGGGCTTGAAGCTGCCGGTTATCGTCGTGTAGTGCCGCCTGCGCGTGACCCACCGCTGCAAGGGAAAGATCATCCCGATGATGAGCAGGGTGATGCTCCCTATAACGACCGCGCCTCCGTAGTTCAGCCCCTGCACTTCCCGCCAGATGAGCGTGGAGTAGACATAGAAGCCCCACCGCTGGCCAAGCAGCAGCTCTGTCTCGAATCCCTGAAAGATGCGGATGAGTTGCAATGAAAACACCAAGACAATCGGTGACGCCATAACCGGGAGGGTCACCTTGACCAGCGTGCCGAACTTCGAGGCGCCGGAGACGCGGCCTGCCTCCTCGAGCGCTTGGTCCATATTGCGGAACGCTGGCGTGAAGAGAATGACCTTGTACGCGATGCCGTCCGCCATCAGCCGGGCAAACACGATGCCCTCGAGGCTGAAGATGTTGAATGGGCCCTCGTCGATGAACGGGAGCGCCTCGAGCAGAACGTTGAAGAAGCCAATCTGGGGCTGGAGCATCATCATCCACCCCAGCGTGCTGGCAATGCCGGGGAACATAAAGGCGATCCAGAACATGAACTCGAGCCCATGCGAGAAGGGAATCCGCGTGCGGGCCAGTATCAACGAGATGGCTATCCCCGCCGGGAACGAGATAATCATCACGAAGAACCAGACGAGGAACGAGTTCCACAGCGCCCCGGGCATCCGTCCGTCCCACGCGTACCGCCAGTTGTCGAGACCCCACTGCCACGGCCCGACGAACACATCCGGCGCTGCGTTCATGCTGAACAGGTAGAGGATAAGCATCGGCACGATGAGGTAGACGCTGAGCGAAAGGATGACCAGCAGCATTATGAGCGTGCCGAACTCCGCCCTCAGGAATCTCCTGAGAGAGGTGCGCCGCACGCTGGCAGTTTGCAGTGCCATGGGCTCCCCCGGTCTTCGCTTCGAGCGTTTCTCTCTTAGGGGTCAACAGACGGTCCGTTGGAGCGGCCAAAGGCTGACCGCTCCAACAGTCCACCATTCGTCTACGGCGTGAAGATGATGCCGAGTTCGTCGTAGAGCGCAATCATGTTGTTGCGAGATTCGTCGCTGACATCCGTGTACTCCTGGGTGCCCGAGTCGATGATGAACACCGCGTCTCGCTCGACGAGCTCTTGCAGCTGTCCCAGTCTCGCCCACTCGCCGTCGGGGACCTTCCCTTGTCCGACGTCTGCTCGGAGCTTCGGACTGGGGGCCAGGCTGCGGGTGTAGTTGCTGTCGGTCTCCATCCCGTCCTGGCTGTACCACCAGTTGATGTAAAGCTGGGCCGCCTTGGGGTGCGGAGCCCTGTCGATTACCGAACCGGTGCCGCCCACTTCCGCCGACATTCCCTCCTCCATGACAATGTCGGCGGTGATCTCCACTATGGGCAGGCCGGCTGCCGCAAGCGGCCGGGTCTCCCTGTCGCAGCCTAAGGAGAAGGTCACGGCGCCGCGCGCCAGCAGTTCCGCGCACTGCCGGTAGTCGGAGAAGTCCAGCACGTGGTTCCCCACAGCGGCGTTCCGCATGACCGTTTCGAGCCACTCCGGCCCAAGCCCGAGGTGCGCGCGGACCCGAGCGGTTGCCCCGCTCCCCCGGGTCGCCAGTCCCGTCGTGACGATTTCGCCCGCCCACTTCGGGTCGATGAGGTCCTGCCACGACGTAATCTGGGCCGCTTCCGCCGCGCTCAACCTGTCGGTGTTGTACCAAAGCTTATCGAAGTTATCGATGCTTATCGCATCGGCCATCGAGTACAGGTTCTCAGCGTCGCTCCACCAGACCTTGTGCGAAAGGTGCCAGGTCTCGGGGGTCCGGTTCAGGATGGTGGGGTCGACGATCAAGGGCACGACAGGCACCAGCGCCCCGGCCTCGATCATTCGTCGGGTCGAGGAGACGCCGCCATGTTGGAAGTCCGCGGTGTACCGCCCCCGGGAGCGTTCGGCCAGGATGCGCGTCGTGTTGGAGTTTCCGCTGCCGGTGCTGGCGATCACCCTGATGTCAAACTTCTTCTGGAACTCCGCCAGGGTGTCCCGGAGGTGCCTTGAGTCGGTCCCGCCCAAGCTGAGGACAATCTGCCCTTCGGCCTGAGCGTCTGCAATCAACTGGTCCCACTTGGCTTGGAAGGACTCGTCCGGCGTCGGCGTGGGGGCCGGCGTCGGCGTGGGAGCCAGGGTCGGCTTGGGCGCCGCCGTGGGCGTCGGCGGAGGAGTCACGCCCGGCGGGAGCGGCGTGGGCGTAGCCGTAGGCGCCGCCGTCGCTGTGGGCGTCGGGACGGGCGTAGCCGTCGGGACGGGCGTCGGCGTCGGGTCCTCCGAACCGCACGCGGCGAGCGCGCCGATGAGTCCTAGAGCGCTCAGAACCAGCCAGAATCGCGCGAAGCCGCTTCGCTTACTCATATCCGGGCCTCCCTCTCACTCGAAATCGGTTCAGTGTGTTGATTCTCCGATGAAGCGCTCCCAGGGACTGGGGGCGCTTCATCGCGGATTGGCGGTTACATCTAAACTACTACGCGTTGGCTCCAAAATCGGTCAGCGCGATGACGCGAAAACCGTGATGGCTTCAACATAGGGCGCGAGTCTAGGCAGCCATCGATAGCGTGTCAACCCACGAAGCCCATTCCTAATGCGTGCGCGCGTAAGCGGGATTAGCGGGCCTTCCTGCTTGGCCCGGCGCAGGTCTGGCCGGGAGACAAGCACACGGCGCCTCGCAACATCGGCCCTAGGGCGCGCAGGCAACCGCGGGTTGAAATCAGGCCACGAGTGGGTTGGCCTCAGGATGTCCTCTTCGATTCCGGTCGCCTCACGCGTACCGGCAAGGTCTCAACACAGGACCCGCCAGCGTGGCCGCTGACGGGTTCTTACCTATTCCCGCCCTATCCCTACTCGATCGGAACGAGTTCCGATGAGAAGTTGCACCACGCCTCCTCCCCGTCCGGACCGCAGAGGACCGCCGGAGCAACCGCCAGCAGCTCATCCGTGACAGCGTCGTGGAGGCGGAACGAGACTGCCGTCCATTGCCCGAAGAACAGGAAGTCCGACGCAGCACCCCGGAAACCACGCTCGAACGCCACCACGAATGCCCCGTGAACGTTCGCGAAAAGACCCCCAAGGTCTTCGTCAAATCCCACGTCCAGCACCGACGTGATGTCGGTCACCAGTTCCTCCGAGCCCCACACCATCCGTATCTTCACTTCCTGACCGGCATCCAGCCCCGCGGCGACGAACCATATCCCGTGGTCGCGCACTCGCTTCGGCGGGAATTTGATGAAGGTCGGGTGCACCTGGAATACCACGCCCGGCCCGGCCTCATCCTCCGCCTGGGCCTGGGGCGCGCCGCTCACCGGGAACACGGGTTGCAGCGCCGCCCCCGCGACGGCGAACGCCAGCATGACGGCGGCGATGATTATCAGTCTCCTTGGGCGCAACCACGAAGCTGTCAGTTCCTTACTCATTCAGGGGCCTCCTGCATTTCATTCATCCCACGGGGATACGTGGTGAACTTCCCAGCTCTTCTGAGGGAATTGCCGCGTACGCCGGCGGTTGCAAAGCCATTGCGTTCTCCGGGAATCTAGGCTGTGGGCGCTTCGCGAGCTAGGCAAAAGCCCGGCGCGTTCAGCACATTCGCGCCGCTGCGGCCAGGGGCGCCTCGTGGCGCTTCCCCTGGCCGCAGCAGCAGACTATCGCCCTCTATGGCGTGAAGATCACGCCAAGCTCGTCGTAGAGCGCGGTCATATAAGCGAGCGTCTCTGCCCGGGCTACCTCGAAATCCTCGCTGCCCTGGTCGATAATCGCCACGGCGTCTCTATCGACCAACCCCTGAAGCGGCGCCACTCTTGCCCATTCAGCGTCAGAGACTTTGCCCTGCCCGACGTCGGCCCGCAGCTTTGGACTGGGGGCCAGGTTGCGAGTGTAGTTGATGTCGGTCTCCATTCCGTCCTGGCTGTACCACCAGTTCACAAAGAGCTGGGCGGCCCTGGGGTTGGGAGCCTGGTCAATCACAGACCCGGTCCCCCGGACCTCCGCCGACAGTCCCTCATCCATAACGATGGAGTCCGTGATCGACGCCACCGGCAGGCCGGACGCGTGCAAGGGACGGACCTCCCTGTCGCAGCCGAAGGCGAAGGTCACGGCGCCGCGAGCCAACAGCTCAGCGCAGCCTCGGTAGTCCGAGAAGTCCAAGAGGTGGTTATCGACCGCGGCGTTCCTCGAGATCTTGTCCCAGTACTCTTGGCCGAGAGCCAAGTGGATGCGGACGCGGGTGGTCACGCCGCTGCCCTGCGTCGCGTATCCCGCCATGACAATCTCCCCCGCCCACTTCGGGTCGGTGAGGTGCCAGAAGGACGTGATCTGGGCCGCCTCCGCAGCGCTCAGCCGGTCGGTGTTGTACCAGACGTTCTCCAGGTTATCGATGGACAGATCGGAGGCCATCGAGTAGAGGTTTTCGACGTCGGTCCACCACACCTTCTCGGACAGATGCCAGGTCGCGGGAGTCCGGTTCAGAATCGTGGGCTCGACGATCAAGGGCTCAACGGGCACCAGCGCGCCGGCCTGGGCCATCCGCTGGGTCGAGGAGGTGCCGCCAAAGTTGAAATCAGCTGTATAACGCCCCCGGGAGCGTTCGGCCAGAATGCGGGTGGTGTTGGCGCTCCCACTGCCGGTACTGGCGATTATCCTGATATCAAACTTCCGCTGGAACTCCGCAAGGGTGTCCCGGATGTGCCGGGAGTCGCTCCCGCCCAAGCTGAAGACGATCTTTCCCTCGGCTTGAGCGTCCGCCACCAGCTGGTCCCACTTGGCTTGGAAGGACTCGTCCGGCGTCGGCGTTGGGGCCGGTGTCGGGGTGGGCGCCGGCGTTGGCGTCGGCGGAGGCGTCACACCCGGCGGGAGCGGCGTGGGGGTAGCCGTGGGAGGCGCAGGCGTCGCCGTCGGGGTGGCCGTCGGAACGGCCGTAGCCGTGGGGACGGGCGTCGCCGTGGGGTCCTCCGAACCGCAGGCGGCGAGCGCGCCCATTAGCCCTAGAGCGACCAGAACCATCCAGAATCGCGCGAAGCCGCTTCGCTTACTCATTTCCGGGCCTCCCTCTCACTAGAGATCGTTCAGTGTATTGACTCTCCAACGAACGCTCCGGGGACTCCGGCGCTTTACCGTGGATTGGCGCAGATGCCGAAGAATGGTCTGAATAGGTCCACAGAGCACGCCTCAGTCAGATACGAAGATGGGTGCGTTGACGGCATGTTTAGAAGATTCCCAACAGTTCCATGATGCCGGTTACAGAGCTCGGTTGGTACGGATGGCTCAAGAAACCACGTTCCTTACCTGTAGGCGGCGAGTCTAGGTAGCCCTTGGAAGAGTGTCAACCCAAGATGCCCGGCCCAATGCATGCGCGGGCAAGCGGGTTGGCGCGCTCGGAAAGGCGAGCAGCGCATGTGCGCCACAGCATCGGGGCCACGAACCCGCAAGCAACCTCTGGGTTGAAATCAGGCCACGAGTGGGTTAGGTTCCCAGCAAGCTAGCCGGTTTCTATTCCGAGACGTGGAGGTAACCATGGCCCCACAAGCGCCCGAACTGATCGTCGACTACCACGAAGGATTCGAGATTGCGCCGCACTACCTATGGGCCCAGTCCCTGGGCCTCCCCATTCACCGCGGCTACTTCATCGAGGACGGACGCACCGCAGAGCTAGGCTGGTGGGAAGAACGCCAATGCTTCACTGCATTCGTGATGCTCAGCGGCCAGGAGGGCACCGGCGAGACTCGCATCACCGAGATCCCGCCCGGGGAGTCGCTGCCCCCGTTGAAGTTCGCGCTGGACGAGCTGGTGTACGTTCTATCCGGCCGCGGCTTCACCACCATCTGGGAGGGCAGCGCCTCTAAGGTGTTTGAGTGGCAGGACCGCAGCCTCTTTCTGCTGCCCCGCAACCAGACGCACCAGCTGAGCAACGCCCAGGGCGCGGCGCCCGTGCGTCTATTGCACTACAACTTCTTCCCCACGGCGCTCGCGGGCATCCCCTACCCTGAGCTGTTCTTCAACAACGACAGCTTCCACCCAGTAAAGGAGCAAAGCATCGAGGCGGACCTCTACTCCACCGCCACCTCAGCCCCAAGCTCCACCGGCAGCATCCTATGGTGGGGCAACTTCTTCCCTGACATGGCCGCATGGGAGAAGCTCCGCCACCAGGGCAACCGGGGCGCCGGCGCGGCGGGGGTCGCGATGCAGTACCCCCATTCCCCCCACTTCTCCCACATGTCGGTTATCCCGACGCAGAAGTACAAGAAGGCCCACCGTCATGGGCCGGGCTTCGCCATTGTCATCCCCGCGGGCGAGGGCTTCTCCATCATGTGGAAAGAGGGCATGGACAAAGTCATCGTCCCGTGGCATGAGGCGAGCATCTTCATCCCACCGAACCGGTGGTTTCACCAGCACTTCAACACGGGGGTTATCCCGGCCCGCTACCTGGCGCTGCACCCGCCCGTGCAGTTCGCCTACGACGAGAAAGTCGAGGACCGGGCGAGAAACCAAATCGAGTACGTCGACGAGGAGCCCTGGATACGGGAGATGTTCCAGGCGGAGCTTGCCAAGAACGGCCTCGATACCTTGATGCCCGACGAGGCCTACCGGGACCTCGATTACCAGTGGTCCACGACTCTGGTGGCGAGTTAGGCCAAGGCGTCCCGGCAACGCGAAGCCGCACGAGTCCATTTCGGAGGAGAAGCCATGACGACAGACGCAACTTTGCCGATGAACACAGGGAGGGACCGGTCCTACTCCGCGTACGATCGGTGGCTCGCGGAACAAGACGTCCCGGTGCACACGGGATATTACGTCCAAGACGCCCGCCTCCTAGAGCGCGACTGGTGGTCCCTCAGAGGATGTCCGGCAGCTGTCCTGAACCTCGCCGGCCATCAGGGCGTCACCGAGGCCCACATCCTGGAAATCCCTCCCGGAGAGACCATCCCTCCCTTCCGCATGGCCCTCGAGGACGTTGTGTATGTGATGGAGGGGCAAGGGATCGCCACCGTATGGGCTGAAGGCCAGCCCAAGGTGAGCTTCGAATGGCAGAAGCACAGCCTCTTCCGCATCCCCACGAACTACTACTACCAGCTCAGCAACCTGCGGGGAGACCAGCCGGCCCTGACGATGCACGTCAGCTACCTCCCCCTGGCCATGACCACGAACTCCAACGCGCAGTACATCTTCGACAACCCGTTCGTTGACAGCGCTGAGCTGTACGGCGACGAGTCCGGGTTCTACGCCCACGAAGCCAGGGCGGTGGAACGGGCGGACGGGCGCACGGAATGGTACGGCAACTTCTTCCCTGACCTGACTGTTTGGGACAAGCTCAGCGCCTACGGCGGCCCGGACAGACAGGCCTACTCCGGCGGGATAGTGTTCCCCAACTCCTCCCATCGCCCAGGGCTCATGGTGCTGCCGTCGAGGCGCTACCGGGCGGCCCACCGGCACGGGCCGGGCGTCACCATCATCGGCGTCCAGGAAGCAACCGGCTTCGTCATCATGTGGCCGCCGGACGGCAGCGACTACATCGTAGCGCCCTGGCAAGAGGGCGCCGTATTCGTGCCGCCGAACATGTGGTACCACCAGCATGTCAACTCCGGCGGCGTCGAGAACCGGCAGCTCCGCATCTTCCCGCCCCGGCCCATCATGAACTACACCTTCATCGACCCCAAACAATACATCCCCTTTATCGAGGAGGACCCCTGGGTCAGGGAGAAGTTCGAGGATGAGCTGGCCAAGAACGGCCTTACCTCCCTCATGCCGCCCAAGGCCTACAGCGACCCCAACTTCAAGTGGGACGAGGACTGGCTGAGCAAGGACTGACCATACCGGCAGACGGCCTCTTCATCAGGCCCGACGCGACCGGCCACAACAACACTGTTCACTGAGAGGGCGAGATGCTATTCCTCAGCAATCAGGACGTCGACGGTCTACTGGGCATCGAGGAGGCCATCAGCCTGATCGAGCAGGCCTATACGGACATGGCCGACGGCCGCGCCGCGCAGTTCCCGGAAGGCGGACGCATGGACGTGGTCTCGCCCTCTCCCGGCCCCGAGGACGACCGCCGCTTCACATGGGGCGCAATGGCTGGCGTGGCGCCCAGGTTCGGGATGTTCGCGCTTCGAATGAAGTTCGACATCCATTACACGATGTCCTACCCGGACGGCCACACCACATCCGAGAAGTATTGCCGCGAGCCTGGCACGTTCTGCGGTCTGATTATGCTCGCGCGCGTCGACAACGCCGAGCCCGTCGCCATCATGAACGACGGCATCCTGCAGCACATCCGCGTGGGGGCGACGGCGGGCATGGCGGCGAAGCGCCTCTCCAAGGCCGGAAGCAGGGTCGTCGGCATGCTCGGTTCGGGCGGCATGGCGAGGACGTACAGCGCCGCCTACTGCGCCGTCCGCTCAATCGAGCGGATCAACGTCTACAGCCCAACGGTCGCCAACCGGGAGCGGTTCGCCGCCGAGATGACCCAGGAGCTCGGCATACCCGTCATCGCCGTCGAATCACCCTACGAAGCAGTTGAAGGAGCGGACATCGTGGCGGACTGCACCGACGCCTCGTCCCCGATCTTCGAAGACGCGAGCTGGCTCAAACAGGGCATGCACGTCGCTACGTTCGGCGCCAACAGGCTGGGTCAGGCGGTTGTGACGGAAGCTGACGT
The DNA here is from genome assembly GCA_965219425.1 of Dehalococcoidia bacterium. Taxonomy (GTDB): domain Bacteria; phylum Chloroflexota; class Dehalococcoidia; order Lucifugimonadales; family Australimonadaceae; genus S5-327. Next base: position 348,210 of record OZ244741.1, on the reverse strand, counting down.
GGCGGTGAAGCACTTCAGCGGCCCCGTTGCCGTGTACGCGGACCCGTCCATGGAGGACCGGGCCACCGCGTCCTGGGAGCTCCGCAACCCGGCCGCGGTGGGCTTCGATGATCTGCCGCTGCTTACCGAGGTAATGGCTGGGCGGACTCCTCCTAGAGCGTCCGACGAGCAGATCACGTGTTTCTACAACGTCGGTGGAAGTGCGCTTCAGTTCGCCGCCGTCTGCCCGCGCATCTACGAGATCGCGCGCGAGCGCGGCCTCGGCACGGAGGTGCCAACGGAGATGTTCCTTCAGGACATCAGAGACTGAGGGCGTATGGCGGACCCTAGCCGGCTCCGAGCGCTTATCCGTCCGGGAGCCCGGTCTCGCCCGCGGGCTGGAAGTGTGCGCGAGCGTCATCCCCAGATAGGAGATTGACTGATGAAGGCAATGGTGATCGACGCCGATACGCACGTCGACGAGTCCGAATTCACCTGGCAAGCGCTGAAAGGGGACTTGGCCAAATACCTGCCAGTCACCGTCGAGCCGCCCGAGGACGAGGCGGCCCGCGCCGGCCTGGACGCCTCCGACGCGCGCTGGTGGCTTGTGGAAGGCAGACTCCAGAGCCGCAAGATCCGCGACGAGCGTCACCCTCTCCGCGAGCACCGAGAGCTGGAAGATATCCAAGGCCGCCTGTCCGATATGGACCGCATGGAAGTCGACCTTCAGGTGCTCTTCCCCACTTTCTTCATTCGCTACGGTTCGAGCAACCCGGAGGCGGAAGCGGCGCTGACGTCGACGTACAACCGATGGATTGCAGAACGATGCGCCCAAAGCGGCGGTCGGCTTCGGTGGGCGGCGGTTGTTCCATGGCTCGACGTTGAGCGAGGCATTGAGGAGATGCGCTGGGCCAAAGAACACGGCGCGTGCGGCATCTTCAAGCGAGGCCAGGACTTGGGCAAGCAGGCGAACGACCCACACTTCTTCCCGTTCTACGAGGAGGCGGGCGCGCTCGATCTGCCCCTCTGCGTTCACACCGGCAATCCTCCTCTGCCGGGCGGCGACGGGGACCGAGGATTCCCCATCATCAAAGCCTTCATCTCCCTGCTGGTTTCCGGCGTCCCCGACAGGTTCCCCAAACTCCGCTTCGGCTTCATCGAGGCAGGCGCTTCCTGGATACCCTATGCATTGGCTCAGTTGGGGGCCATGCAGCGGCAGAAGGACATGGGGGACAAGCGTCGCCGCCGCCTCGGCGCCGTGTTGAAAGAAGACCTCTTCCGGACGGACCGACTGTTCGTGACGGTAGACGCCATCGACAGAGTCGAGCACCTCCTGCCCTTCGGCGTCGAGGACAGCCTGATGATCGGCACCGACTATAGCCACTCCGACCCATCAGCCAACCTGGCTGCCCTGCAAGAGGTCGAGACCTGGGTCAATGAGGGCAGAATCAGCGAGGCCGTAGCCCGCAAGATTCTGGAGGACAACCCCCGAACGTTCTACGGCCTGTAAGTTCTATCGGATGGCCCCCTCTCTAACTCTCCCCCGCAGACGGGGGAGAGGATTGGCAACTCTCCCCTGTAGACGGGGGAGAGGATTGGTGTAGACGGGGGAGGGGATTGGCGTTCCCTGCCGCACCCACGCACTCTGGATTCCCGCTTTCGGAGACCGTTGCGTAACTTTCCCACCCTCCCGCCCATAAGGTTTGGGGGACGCCCCCCAACCCGGCAGAGGGGATTCCCCCTCTGCACTCCCCAGTACCCAAGGAGGTTCGTGGTTCGACAGGCTCACCAGGCGTTACCGATTTCATAACACTGCGTGCCAAGGCGACCTCCGCGATGTCCGCGCCACCTATAGGGTTGTCTTCAGGCGTCAGCATCGTGTAGTGGATCGTCGCCTTCCCCGGCCTCACCACTATCTGCTTCACGAACGACCTGACGAACGCCTTCGTCTCAGCTAGGCCACTCTGCAGCAGAAACTCGCTCATCTCTGCCGCATACGCTGCCGCACGCTCTTCATCTTGCACGCTCGCCATCCGAACGGACAGCAGCCTCCGCGCCTCGTCAGCCGCCCGTTCCAGACGCTCCTGGTTCTCCTGATGATGGCGGATGCGCGGTAGGATGTCCTCCACCGCCATCTCGGTGCTCTCCACCAGGCGCCAGAGCCGGTCCATCCGACGCCGCACCTCAGCCAGCTCCAGCTCCGCCGCCTCGACGCGCTCGCGCTCCCCCTTGATGACCGAGTCCATCTCCTCGTTCACCGACCGCACGAGGTCGCGAATGTTCGACTCGGTCAGGATGTGCTCCCTGATCTGGTCGAGGATGAGCTGCTCGAAGCGCTTGGCGTTCAGCCGTGGCGTCAGGCAGGTCCCCTTGCCCCGGTTGAGGAGGGAGTGGCAGACGTAGTAGGTGTACCTGCCGCTCATCGCCTCCGCCGCGCTCAGCGCCCGCCCGCACCGTTCGCAGGTCAGCAGGCCGCTCAGCAGATACGGGCTGGCCACCCGCCTCGGATGCACGCTTCTCGGAGCGCGGGAGCCCAGCAGCCTCGTCACGCGCCGGAACTCCTCCTTTGTGACGATGGCGGGAAAGGCGTCCTCCACGCGCACCGGCGGAGCGTTGTCCTTGGCGCTTTTTCCCCAGACGAGGGCGCCGGTGTAGGCCTCGTTGGCCAGCATGCGGTAGATGGACGCCTTCAGCCAGCGCTGCCCGAAGGGACTGGGTATGCCCTCTGCGTTGAGCGCCTTGGCGATGTCGAGCGTCGTGCTGCCGCGCAGCGCCATGTCGAACATGCGCCGGACCACGGCGTCGGCTGGCGGGTCGAGTTCCAACCGGGGGCGCTTCTTCGCCCCGTCCTGGACGGAGACCTTCCGGTAGCCGTAGGGGGCGAGGGTGGCGACCCAGAAGCCGCGGGATGCCGCCTCGCGCATGCCGCGCATGACTTCCTGCGCGAGGTTCTCCGAGTAGAATTCGTCCAGGCTCTCGATGATCGCCTCCATCAGCTTGCCGGTGGGCGTGTCGTCGGCGTGCTCGGTGATGGAGACGACCCTGACGCCCTTCTTCTTGAGCATGGACTTGAAGGCGATGGCGTGCTCGCGCTTGCGGGTGAAGCGGGAGAACTTCCAGACGAGGATCTCGTGAAAGGGGGCTTCTGGCCTGGTGGCCTCGTCGAGCATCTTGCGGAACTGTGGCCTGTCGGCGATGCGTCCGCTCTCGGCCTCGTCGACGTACTCGCGGGCGACGACGTAGCCGTTCTTCTGGGCATAGTCCCGCAGCGCCCGCAGCTGGGCTGAGACCGAGAGGTCCACGTCCTGGCGTTCGCTGGAGACCCTGGCGTAGAGGGCCACGGGCGTGTAGTTGGTATGTTGGTTCATGGGTGCGTCCTCCCTGTCTCTTCCTGTTCGGCCTGGCCGGCTTTCAACCTTTCCAGCCGCTCCCGTCTGCGCCACTCCCGTTCCTCCATGTACAGGCGGATGGCCTCGCGCAAGAGCTCGCTCACGGTGCGGTCCTCCTCCTTGACCACCTGCCGCAGTTGTTGCGCCATCTCCGGTGGCATGGAGAAGGTAATGGTTTCGGTATTCCTGGGCTTAGTGGGCATGATGTATCTTTCTTGCTAATAACGGTAGTATAGCGTCTTACTCTACACCCACGGGCGACCAACTTAAATCATCGGGAAGTAACGGCCGAGGGCGACGTCTCTCCCCTACGGGAGCTTCGGTCATCTCCTACCCAGCACCTTGCCCAGTAGACCGTTTCGGCCCCGGCTGAGGTTCCTGCCCAGGAACTCCTCCAATTCCGGGCGGTTCAACACGGTCCGCCCGCCGACGCTGGCGTTGTCGTCTATCAGGGTGGAAGGCACGTTCTCCCAATCGAACTCCCGCCGCCCGAAGGTGTCGGTCTGCTCGATCACGATGACCTTATCGCCCTCCAGGATCCAGCCTCTGGGCTGATGACCCTCGTTCTTCATCTTCGTGGCCGACCTCAGCAGGTGGTCTACTTGGGCCTTCACCCTCTCGTGGCGCTTGTCCGCGTAGTCGTTCCACTTAATAGGCGTACACCACCTGGGTGGGCTGTCCTCCAGCAGGTCGGTGATCAACCCGGACAGGACGGAGGAGGAGAACTCAAGCCAGTCGCCGGGTACGGGGGTGTCATCCAGTCGGGCCAGCACCCTCTTCAGGTATTCCCGGTAGAGGTTGGTGGACAGGCCTCGGCGCACCTCCTGTATCTTCATGTGCAAGTCGTGCCGTAGGCTCTCCTTATAGGAAGGAAGCGCCGTGGTGGTGTAGATCATTAGACTGCGCTTGACGATCTGGTCGGTGAAAGCCTTGAGATCCTGGTTCATCGACAGCACGAAGCAGGGATACTCGGCAACCAGTGGGGGCACCTCGTCCTTGATTACCTCCTCCCCATGGTTGCGTATGGCGGGCCTGCCGATGTCGTCGAACACGGCGGGGAACCGCTTGTAGGCGTACTGGATATCCCGGAGCCTGCCCTTGGTGAACTCTCTCTTGTCTACGTTGTATGCCCTGCCGAACATCGAGGTCATCAACGTGTCGATGAGGCTGGACTTGCCGCATGAGGGCTTGCCGTAGACTATGGCGAAAGACGGGAATCTGAAGATGTCTCCGTCGTGGCTGGCCAGGGTCCGCATATCGCACATGAACGGCGAGAAGTAGAGCCACGACCAGAGTATGAAATAGTCCCGCTGGAGCCTCTCCACCCCCATTCCGCCCTCGAAGGTGCCCTCGTAGTTGCCAAAGAATTCGACCAGTAATTTGGCGTCGCTGCGGGCGGCAATGTGGTCGGGTTCCAGGGAAAACGGTTCGCCGAAGAGGGAGACCGTCTTCGCGTCCCTGTCGATGGAAAGCTCCCGGTGGTCGGCTTCCTCCTCGGTCTGGACGACGCGGATGCGGCTGAACTCCTTGGCAATCTCCCGTCTTAGCTCTCGGGTTATCTGCTGCCTTCCGTTGCGCGGCGGCGGGATGAGGTTGGCCACCACTGGCGGAATCGCCGCCTTCATTCTCTCTATGCGCTCTATCTGGGAGGGGACATTTATCTGGACAATGTTCCCTTCTTGCTGCTCCGCCTCCGTGGAGTCAATCACAAGAGTGGAGTAATCGTTGGGGTCCAGCACCGGCACCTCAAGCAGGCTTATCTCCGCGTGCTCCACTCGTTCGGACGGCAGGGGAATCTCATCGGATGCCTGATCCCTGATGGCCTCGTACATGCCCAGGTAGTGGCCCCAGGCGGCGGCGTCATTGTCGAAGCACACGAGCGTCTCCGACTGGCGTCCGCCGAAAGCGGTCTCCGACAGATTAGCGGACCCGATGAGGGCGCGTGTCCTGCCGGACTCCATATTCTCCAGGAGATACAGCTTGGCGTGGGCTATCTGTTTGCGCAGCACTCGAAACCGGGCCTGCCCGTCCCGGACGCGGCTGAGAATGAAGGCATGGCGTTCGTCCGGCAGATTCTTAATCGCCGCTCTGGCGTCGCCGATGGCGACCTGTTGGAAGGCCATGATGTCTCGTAGCGTGCTTAGCGTGTTCTCGCAGCCGAACACGCATTCGAAGTCGCTGAAACCGTGCCTGTCGAGCAGCCGGACTATGGCGTTCACTCCCGCCGAGTAGGTGAGGATGTGGATTCGGTCGAAGCCGTCGAACAACGACCAGGCAAATTTGGACTCGGACTCGAAGCGGGCTCGGGCCACCCTGAGCCCGGTCCCGTCGTCGATGTCGAACCCCAAGGTTTCTCCGGGTCTGGGATCGCCAAGTGTCATACCAACCACCTCAGGTTGAGTCCCTTTGCCATGAGGGTATCGCCTCCACCAACTCAGCAAGAAGCTTTTAGCCCATCCGCATTACTTGCCTCGAAGGCGCTACCAAGAAGACGCCGACATTAATTTCCTCTTGGCGATCGCTGGAGACCCTGGCGTAAAAGGGCGCACGGGTATGCAGTCTTGCCAACCGTTCCCGCCTGCGCCACGCCCGCTCCTCATGTAGAGGCGGATGGCCTAGCGGAGCAGCTCGCTCACGGTGCGGTCTTCCTCCTTCACCACCTGCCACGGTCTCTCTTTTGTTTCCAGTAGTATGCTGTCTTACTCTAATCATGAGCCATCCGCAGCTCCGCGGTCAAGGACTGGATGTCATTTCCGTCACTCTCCCAGGCCATATCTTGACCGTACGTAGTGCAGCCAGTCACTCCATCGACCGGCGGTGTCGTGTTCCCGCACCCAGGCAACCCACTGCTGATGGGTGAAGACGGCAAATCGCGCCCTGCCCTGGAACATCGTTCCCCACTGTCTCAACCCGGCAACGCCACTCCGCCGGAGCGCGGCGCCCAGGGACTCGTTCCGCTCGTCCACTGCGACGGCCGACACCACCAGATCGTACTTCCCCGATCGGGCGATGCCTTCTGCCATGGCCTGCTGTCGGAACAACTGGTAGCCGTTTTTGGCTGCCGGGCAACGGGGAAGTGCGGCCATCGCATCCCAATCCACGACGGGTGCCAGATGCTCCCAGTACCTCCTGCCCCAGGTCGCCTGGTGGCATTGGTTGGCCGGGTCCCGCGCTACATCCATTGGATGATTGCAGCGGTCCGGGTCGGGATTGACAGGCCGTCCGTACCTATCTTCGGCCTTCCTTGCGGAGCAATCGTAGAAACTGTGCTCAGTGAGCTTGCTTTCGACCAGGACTAGACCGCCGCCGCCATTTACCAGCAATCCCAAGTCCGGCGAGGTCTGGTTGGCGCCCCTGCCGCCCCTCTTTTCACCGAGCAGGCGCGAGGGATGCAGGTTGCCCTTATCGGCGTATTCCAGCTCGATCTCGTCCAGAGAATCTATATAAGAATCAACATGGCGCTTGAGGAATGAGGCGAAAAGGCCTCGGCCGTCGCGGGATGCCCGGAAGGGAAAGTACAGGTTGGCGCACTGAGTCCAGGAACTCTTGAGGCTGTGAGCGCCCGTATGCTTTTGCACCTGGTTCTTCCTCAGGTAGGCGGGAAGCGAGTTTTCGCTCCCGCTGGCTATGCCTGGCCAAAGACCTTGTTCCCATGAGTCTGACGGCAGTATCCAGCGCTTTCGGACGCCGTTCTGCCATCCACATTCCTGGGACGCAACATTGGCTGCGCACCATTCGGTTTGATGATCTTCCATCCAACTGTCGAAGGATGTCATTTCCAATGTCTCCTCTGTCACACAATTCCGGCCCTTCCTTCAGCTACCAAGGGGACCGTCGCCTGCGGACCGCCAAGTCGGGGGCGGCCAACTGGGCCGAGGATGTTGCAGTCGCGGTCGGGCACGGCGCAGCCGCCATCCTGAGCGTACTGCGACACTCCGTAGCGGACAACCCGCTCCGCGAGGGAACCGTCCGGGAGCGGCCTGCCCCTGCGGGGGACGCCGCCCCCGAAGCCGGAGATGGGGAAGGAGGCCGGATTCCCGAAATCCCGCGTCCGCCGCGCCACCGTCGCCAAGAGCGCGGGCGGCTCGGCCCAGCCTGCGGGGTCGCCCCGCTCACTGCGTTCGTACAGGACCGCCATGAGGGGTTGGTCCCGCACCACCTCGGCCAGCCTGAGCGCCACCGAGGCGTAGGAGCAGCGGAACGCCTTCTGCAAAGCGAGCACGTCGAAACCGGACTGCTCGGCCAGCGACGCGAACGCCTCCGGCTGCATCAGAACCGCCGCCGCGAACCGATCGGCCTCCCGGCACACCTTGCGCTCAGGCGGGGAGCCCGAGTGCAGGTCGTACGGGATCTCGTGGATGATCTCGTAGGCTTCGTGGAGCACCGTGTGCTCCTGCGCCCCATCCCACAGGTCCTGCCGATAGTAGATATCGTAGCCTCCCCCCCCCGGCGCGCTGACGTGGAAGCCCTTCAGACTGTCCAGATGCCGGCCCGTCACCGTGCCGATGCCAATGACTGTGAGGCAGTAGCGGCGCGTCGGTGGGACGAGGTCCGTGGCGTGGGAGATCGAGGCGACAAACCCTTGGGACTCTAGGCTCTCGACGGCCGGGTAGACCGCGCCCCTCGACCAGCCGGAGATGCAGACCATCTCCAGTCGGTCGAGGAAGGGCATGGCCGCCTCCTCGCCGGTGATGGGGCCGTTGGCCCTGCAACCGAGTGTGGGCAGCCGGGAAACGCTGCGTAACGCCGCATAAGGGGTGTCACGCGCGACACCCCTTATGCGGCATGGGAATCGCAGGGAGGTTCGTGGCGTCATGGGGGTGTACAGAGAAATGAGTTCCGTAACAGCGGGACGGCGGGGCTGCGGACAAGGCCGTACAGGGGAAAACGCCCCCCTACAGGAATGTCCCGGGAAGCGCTTCGGTTCCACAGCGCGTTCAGGTCTCGGCGGACAGTCCCACGAGTGAAAGTTGCAGAAGCGCAATGTGGCGAGGCGGCCGTGAGCGGACAGCGCCACGAGTGGAGATTGCAGAAGTGCAATCGAGGAGGCCGGCGGCGTGAACGACGAGGAGCAGTACCCGGAGGAGAGCCGGAGCCTGGAGAGCCTGCGGGAGGTCCGGCTGCTGGCGCTGCTGTGGGACATGGTCGGCGACGAGGGCAAGGTGAAGACGGCGTCGGCGCTGGGGGTCAACTACCGAACAGTGGACCGGACCGTCGAGTCGGGCCGGCTGACCGCGCGGATGAGCGACGCCCTGGAGCGGCGCCTGCTGCTGGGGGGCGGGTCGGCTGTAGCCCGGCAGCGGGAGCGGGTCGAGGCCTTGGAGCAGCGGGTGGAGGCGTTGGAGGCGAAGGGCCTGGCCGGGGAGGAAGGTCTCGAAGCCATCGCGGAGGAGGTCAAGGCGCTGGGGGAGGAGCACGCCCAGGGGATGCGGAGGATCGAGCGCCGGCTGACGCAGTCGGAGGCCGGCCAGGTCGTGGCGGGTAGGGCGGCGGTCGAGAAGCCGGCGGCGAAGCCCGCATGGAGGCCGTACCGCGACGTGGTGACCCTGGAGCCAGAAGCCGGCGAGGAGCAGGTGTACGGCAACGCCACACTGCTGATCGTGGAGTGGCGGGAGGCGCAGGCCGAGTTCACGGAGGCCGGCGACCGGCTGTCCAAGGCCGTGGCCGAGGGGCGGATGCGGGCGCTGACCCTGGGGCTGCGGTGGTACTGAGGGCCGACGGTGGCGACTCCTGGCGCATGGTTGGCCCATCGGGGCAGTGATCCGGGCGGCGGCGGTCCGAAACCATTGCCGGCGGTGCGGACGGGCGGCAATACTGAGGTCGTTGTCAGGCTTTTCCAGCGTTTCCCGCCCTAGAAACCTGGAGGGTCCCTTCCCTGACCCGGGAACGACCAGGAGGATTGAGCCTTGCTCTCCCGATGGCCGGCCCATGAGGGATAGCGTCTTTCCCGCTGCGTGAGGTCGTCGAGGGGTCGAGCACTGCTCCTCCGAAGCCGCCTCGGAAGACGGGACATCCTGGGCGATGCGCGCTCGGCTCCTCGACCCACGGACGCCCTGGCCGGAGTGCGCGCTGCGCCCCGTCCGGTCCCTCATGTCTGCGGCTCAGCTACTCCGTAGCCGTGCCGCAGCTTCAACCCGCGCCGGCCTGCGATGAGGTCTTCGCCGGCTGGCCGCTTCCACGTCGCAGTACTTCCCCCTGCGGTCCGGTTCCCCAACGATGACCCCGGCCGAGCTGCGTCTTTCTTCACCCTGGCCTCTCTGCATTCGATCCGTAGGCCGGCCAAGTCTCACCCTCACTCCCCCGTTTCGCGTCCGGCATCCGACCGTGGGCGGAGTGCGTCCAGCGTCAACCAACCCCATCAACACACGACCAAGCCACGGATGCCGGCACGGGTGAGCAAACGGAAAGGAGGCGTCGATGCACGTCATGGAACGGGTTGCACAGATCAAGAGCGTCGCGGTCGGCTTCGGCGCATTCATCGGGCGGCATAAGCGGCTGACGGTAGCGATCGCGGTCGTGCTGCTGCTGGCCGGGCTGCTACTGCTGACCGGCGACGGCGAGCTCGTCGTCCTGAATGCAGTGGGCCTCGGCATCGGGCTGCTGCTCATCCGGCGGTTCATGCGCCGCCGCCTGGCCCGGAGGCCTCTCACCACCGTCCCAACCCAAAGGGCCGTCTCTTCCGAGGCGGCCCTTCTTCTTTGCCCGCAAGCGGGCCCAACCAAGGCGACACAACACGAAGGAGGTCGTGATGACGACGGCAACATTGGCGACGGGAACGCTGACGATGGAGGCGGCGGCGCGGCCTTGGCCGAGGGCGGAGGGCTTCTCCCGTCTTGCAGCGAGGTCCGACGGCGACGGAAACGCCGTATCAGGCGCGGGGCAGGCCCTGGAGATACGGGCCGAGGCGGGGGGACCTGGACCGAGCATGGAGGGGCCTGCGCTGCAATCGACCGGCGTAGGACCGGGGAGCCGCGAGCCTGAGCTCAAGGCTGCGGCCAGGCGGCGCGGGCTCCGATGCAGGAGCTTGCGGTGAAGATGGGTGTGACTGCAGGCCACCTGTCGGCGGTTGCGACGGGGCGTAAGCCGTGGACTCCGAAGATGCGTGAAAAGGCCGTGGCGGTGTTGGGAGAAGCGCCTGGGCAGGGCGTTGTCTACCGTCAGGGAGGCGTGGTGAGCGGGGAGAGCAGCTACATCCGGGAGCGCGCTCGCGCGCAGGGTTTGAGCATGCGGGACCTGGCTGAGCGCGTGGGGGTGACTCCCCGCTACATGACGCGGGTGTCGCGCGGTCAAAGGAACATGGGAGTGAAGGTCCAGGCGCGGGTGGAGTCGGTGTTGGAGGCCCCGGTGAAGGTTGCGCCCGCAAAGTGCGCCTCAGTTGACCGTGAAATTGTGTGGGGTCGGATGGACGCTCACGGGATCAGCCAGAACGAGGTTGCCCGGCGGGCCGGCATCGGCTCCGCTCATCTCTCGCAGATCATGAATGGCAAGGCTACTCCGTCGCCGGGTGTTCTGAAGAGGCTGCATGGCGTTCTGTTCCAGCGGTCGAAGGAGGAGCGGGTCATGCCTGCCGAGGTGAAAGTGTTGGGTTGGCGGAAGGGTGAGCGGCACGGGGTGGTGGTGCGCGGCGCTGGCGGGGGCGGTGGCAAGGTCGGCGGCGGCGCTGTTCGGGTTGGCGGTCGTGTGCCCTGGGGCGCCGAGGTGGAGTATGCCTATCGTGCGGGGTACGACGGCAGGGGCCGGGTTTCGGTGACTTCCATTGTTGAGAGAGGCTATTCCACCATGTTGACGCAACGGGAGGCGGACCCGGTCGGCGCGGGACGCTAGGCGGGAAGACTACTGGAGGAGGGCATCGCTGTAATGGCGATGCCCTCCTCCGGTCGGCCCATGTGTGCCGGCCTTTTTTGCTGCCCGAAGTCCGCCTTATGCCTACTGAGGAAGTATTGCGGAAATGATCCGCCCTCCCGATGTTGGGGGCTGAGAATGAGGAGCTATTCTTCTAGGTTGGATACTCCGATCTGGGCGATAGTTAAACCAAGCAGCGAAGGGAGATTGCTACCCCCGAATATGGCTCCGTGAACTTGTCTGCTAGATGTGTGGGGTGAGCGGGTACCCTGGCGGAACTGAGTCTTCTGCGCTTGACTGCTCCGCGTTCGATCCACAGGTCGGCCAGGTCTTTCCCCCACACTCCCCCGTACACGTAGGCATCCGACCGTGGCGGGAGTGTGTCCATGTCTACCAACCCATGAACGAAAGACCAGGGCCACGGATACTGGCATGGGTCTACAGCAAGCCACACACAGCAAGGAGGACACGATGACGACGTTGGTGCTGATCAACCGAACGATGACTGAGCGGCCAAGGCGGATGAGCTGGCGGACCGAGTGCTCGGAACGCTCTTCAACAAGAACGCCGAGGCCCCATCAAAGGGCATGGCGCGACCACGAGGCGCGGCTGCTGCGTCAACGCGCCAATCGTGGGTATCTGGACGTTGAAGTCGCGCCACTCCCTGGGCGACGTGGTGGAGGCGTCGGGAGTGCGACGAAGGCCGAGGGCAGCTTCACGGTGTACGCCGATTCGGAGCGGTGTTCTGCTTCGGCTGGGGGGCGGGCGGCGGCGTGCTAGATTTCGTGCGGCGCGTCGAAGGCTAGACCCTCGCAGAGTCGATTCGGCGGCTGGACGGCGTTCACCTGGTCTTCGTCGGCGACGTCGCATAGTGGTCGTCACCTCGGCGCCCGCCACGCGAGAGGCGGCTGCGGTCTCGTCGAGCAAGTCTTGACTTCGGCGGGTGGTCAGGACGAGCCGCGCGCCCTCGGCAGCGAACATCTCCGCCGTGGCCTTTCCGATATTCCTGACCGCGCCCGTGATGAGCACGACCTTGCCCTCGATGCCTGTATCCATGGCGGTCCTCCCCCGGCGGCTCGGCGGCGATTCCACGCTCCGAGCGGTTTCTCACCAAACGGCTACGGCGTGCGCAGTCATGAAAGAGGCTAAGGATAGCCGTTCGACAGAGGTTCCAGTGGGCTACGGCGCGAAGCGCTCCGCGACCAGGGCGGCGTGGGCGCGGACATCGGGGGAGGAGGCCTGCTCCCAAAGGGCCAGCATCTCCCGGTAGGGGCAGTGGTGGAAGGCTACCTCATCCCCGCTCACGTACTCTGCGAAGCGCGTCGCCTCGGCGCGATGGGCCTCGATGTCAACCAGCGCAACGGGCTCGCCGTCCGGCCATGCCTTCGGCTCGGCGAACACGTAGAGGAGGACAGGCTTCTTGCCCTGGCGCGCTGAGCGGAGGACGGCGGTATGCAGACCGAGCGCGTCCTGCACGAGCCGGTCTGCGTCCAGATGGCTGAAGGCGATGCTCCCGTCAACAAGACCGTCGCGAAGTCGCTGATACCCGCTCATGAGTTCGCCCCAGACCGGTCGTGAATACCCTTCTAAGGCGAGGGGCTCCGGCTTGTTGATGGAGGGGTCCCAGCGGTCGGATTCCTCGACGAACGGCTCGTAGCGCTTGGCCTCGACGCCGATGAGCGCATCGGGGGTTTCGATGAGCACGTCCAGCCGGACAGCGCCTGCGCCGCGCCACGGCAAGGGCAGCTGGGCATCGAAGGCGAGGGTCTCCGCCGGCCGGTGGGCCCCCGCGTCGTCCGACAGCGGCGGGAGGTCGGCTGGTCGGTCGAGGAAGAAGCCGAACGTGTGTTCGCGGCGAGGTTCGCCGACGAGTCGGGACGGTTGAGCCTCCCTGCCACGAGCTGCAGGCTCGGTCCTCTGTCGTAGATGGCGATCAGCCCCTCCACCGTGGTGGAGGGGAGGTGGGAGAGGAACGCGCCGCGGTACTCGCGGAACGTGCCGGCCTCTACCCGCTCCCTCACCCAGATGCAGAGCGCCTTCGCCAGAAAGACGACCGCGGGAATGAATGCAATCCCCGCGAGGCCCCAGAGGACAAAGGGCGTGTAGTACAAGACGATGTAGAACAGGGGCATCGACGTGATGGCGGCCAGAGTGAGGTGGACCTTCTTTTCGCGCCGCCTCACGACGGCAAGCAGGGCCAGCGTCGCCGCTATCACAGAGAACGCGCCCATGTTGAGATAGAAGTTAAGCGATACGGCGGGGTAGTCCGTATCCTCAGGTCCGGCAAGGAGGGGAAGCGCGATCCCGTAGAACAGGACCAGTCCTATTCCGGCTCCCACCCATAGGCTCCCGCGAAGTCCGAACCGCACGGCGAGAGCGCCGACGACGCACATGGCCGTCGGCGCTACGAGGCAGTTCGTACTCCAGTCCATAGGCTAGGGTTTCCTTGAAGGGCGCGTGGGAGGCGTGGGGTTACGGGAAGTCGCCATGATACCCTTCGCAATCACTACTACCTATTCTATACAATCCATAGGGATCCAAACGGCAGGTATGCCCCCACGACCCCGGCTGTGCGAAACCGGTTGCTTCATCAGAAGTCACGTAAGGGGAGGTATCAAAGTCCCAATCGTAGGGCAAGTACGACATGTGGAAGTCGCCTCTCGTAGTCATCTCGTAGTAATCGTTGCTAGAAGAGAGGTAACTTGACTTGACACAGGCATCGTCTTCCCACCAGACGATGTTCGAACAAGATTGCGTATGTTCGCTGCGCGGTTGAACAGTGCTGCCCATATCCTGGTAAGTTAGAAATGTCTTGACTTGAGTAACTCTTAGTTGCGGCTTCGGTGGGTCATCGACATACCTATAAATCAGGACATCGACGTACTTACTGCCAGAAGCATATGCTGATTCTTGAGGAGCCGGTCTATGGTCGCCGGGCTGGCCGAGACGAGACGCTGACGGACATGGGAGTCGAGGTTCAGGCGCCCATGCCGCTCCATCGCCTCAATGAGGCTGGGGAGGACCGCCTTCAATCGCTTCCCGCAGATGCGGTCCGATGCCTCCCAGACAATGATTAGGGCTTCGCGGACGGCCTCATCATAGATACGCCGGCCCTTCGCCACAGTTGGCTGCGTTCCTCCATCTGCGGCCAGCCCCAGCAACCTGATCGCATGCTTCCGATGGCGCCCTACCACCGCTGCGAGCTCGTCAAGGATTCGGCTCTTCTCCATCTTCGTCGATTCCCGGTACCGACTACGAATAGTCCTGATCAACTCTTCCCTGGCCATCGTGCTCATGCCGCCAGCCATTCGACACTTCCAAGATTCTTGGTAACAATCTTATGAGGCAACGACTCCCGCTGGGTAACACTTTCATTGAGTCAATGCGACCGGCAAAAGTAATTGTCGCTAATCAGCGCGAGCAAGGGGCGGCGCAGGCCGAAGCCGCCGAGGGAGAGGCGGAGCAACAGCAGCAGACGCTGCGGTTGTTCTAGGGGAGCCGGTCGGCGCGGGACGCTAGACCGCAACACACAGGGGGAGGACACCGAATCACGGTGTCCTCCCCCTGCTCGTCCATGTGGGCGGCCCTTTTTGCGTTTCGGGACCTACCTTATGTCCATGTATGCGGGCCTCCTTAGTCTGATGTGAGGCATCCTACTGGCCAGTGCCCGACTCGGGAAGCCCCCCATTGACACCGCGTACACTGTCCAGCGCCGAGGGGGAGTGACCCATCTCCCCCTCGGCTGTCATAGCCCAGGTGCCGGGGGCAACCAGCCTCCGGCACCACTCGTAATCACTCCTAGATTCAAAGTGAGCCAGTACCGGTGAAAGAGGTGAATTGACTCCGGTGCGGTCACCTGGCGCTGCCGGAGGTCGAAGACGTTACGACCCGTCAGTACTGACCCGCTAGTGTGGGCGCTCCTCATAATTGGACATGGCGATGGTCGTCGTCGCATTCCGCATGAAAGGTGCACTTCTAGGGCGCGAGGATGTCCCCTGAAAGGTTCTCTCGGAGATTACCCCACCACCCGCGGTCCACTCCGTATTGGACCACGTATCCCCACTCCTCATCCTCCCTGATGCGGCCGGCAAGTCGGACCCGGCCGGGCAGGGAAACCTGCTCGAAGACCTCCGCCGGTCCACGGACCCTCACATGCTGCACGTACTCCCCCCGGTCAATCTCCACCACCATCTCGCCAGCGTCTCGCGACACCACATCTCCGGTAACGCTCACGCACTCGTCCAAGAACACATCGAGGATCGCAAGCATCTGCCCGGGTGGCGGGATATCTGGAGAGTTCGTTGGGCACGGGTCCACAGCCGGTGAGGTCAGGTTGATGCCGACCAGCACCACCAGGCCCAGCGCTCCTATGCCGAGCAGGTATACCACCCACATGAGGCAGCGGCGTCCCCGTCCTCGCTCCGGTTTCTCCACTTGCGCCCGTCTCCTCCGCAGCCACCGCACGAGGTACAGAGGCGAATAGAGCAGGGCGCTGAGGTACCCGAACAGGAGAAAGGCAACCACCATCACCACGGGGAAGGCTATAACCAACATCACGATTCGCAACCAAGTTGGGATGTTCTCCACCCACTCGGCCGGGAAGATCCCCTCACCACCCACGGTTTCCCCCAAGCCGCTGGGCGCCGTCGAGCCCGTCCTGGTAGAAGCCTAGCAATCGCCAGTCCTGGTATTCGCCCGAGCCAAGTGGGACGGAACGCCGGACGCCCAACTGAGGCAGGTCACCCGTAGTAGCAAGTGAACACGTTGTGACTCGTGGCGGCGACGCACCCCTGCACAGGGTCATTGCCGTTCTCCTTCACGGGCTGGGGGTTGCCGCCAGTGAGGAGGACACCCCGGCCCGATTGCTATCATACGGGTCTCCGCCACTGCCAGCACTGGGACTCGAAGTGCGAGGCGGTTGAGGATCCAGTTCCCATCGATCTGCTGTCGCTTGATGGAATGGTATTCTTGGATCCCTGCCGGGTCAGTCCTGTAGAATTCAAACACCTGCAGCCTCATCCCCTATGGGCTCTACGACAAGGTCTACGAAATCACCATCGATAAGGTTGAGGGCTGCGTCGATGGCCCACAGCATCTCGTAACGATAACCCAACTTGTCGGCTTCACCGCCTATTCTCGAGTGAAGCGCTTTGAATCGGCGTCCACAACGGAATCGTCGTGGCCACCGACCGGTGTATTCTCATGCTGAACTTCGGCATGGTGCCAAAAGACGTGGTGGAGGTTTCCTATCAGGGCCTGCAAGTGGACTATAACGAGGGGTTGACCTGCTCCGGCTTGAATTTGTCCGGCAGCACGGACCAGGACTACGCTTACTACCTTGACCACAACGGCAAGAAGCAAATCAGAAGCCGGGCCAGGCCGTTGTTCGAATGCGTGCTCCGGCAAATCCACGCCGCGGCCAACCCCGCCGGCGACTAACCGGGGAAGGCACACAGGGACGGCGAACCGGGAGAAACTACGCCGGAGGGAACAATCATGGCGTCACGAGAGAAGCAGAGAAGGATCGACGACCAATGGCAAGCCCTGCAACCGGGCTGGGGCCGGAAAGACTACAAGGGCGAGCGAAAGATGCTCTACGATCTGCTGGAACCCGGCGAAGACGTCGAGCTACTGCACACGTGCGGCTTTGAGACCAAGAATGTAGTGTGGGGCTCCCGCCATGACCGGGGGGTCGTGGTCGCTACCGGGCGCCGGGTAATCTTGCTGAACCGGGGCCGGTTGTCCAAGAACCGCTTTGGTCTGACTTACCTGGAAATTGACGAAATCACGGAACCGAGACCCGGCAGGATTAGGCTCAGAGAGTCTGGAAGTGGCGATGCTACGGACAGCGAGTCGGGAGCAGTCTTTGACCTGGACTTGCAATTTGCGGCCGCTGACTTCTCCCGGTTTGTAAGAGGCCGTCTGCTGAGCGACGAAGAGTCGGTCGCGGCGGCATTTTCCCATGTCCTGGCGCGTGGAGAACAGGTCCGGCATTGGGCGCGCTGCTCAGCGGGACCGGAAACGGTCTTTCATAATCCTGGCAGTGGGGGCGGCCCGAGCGGGAGTCACACTCCGGAATCTTGGGAAACGTCATGGGATGGCTGGCCGGCGCTCGCTGTGGACACCGGGCCCCGTGTACTGCTCATTACGCTCGCTGTGGACACCGATTTGCTCCTTCATGCGCGGGAGGAGGAAGTAATCGAAATCCACGGGAGCATCCTGTCGGTGGAGTACTGGGGAGGCACGCGAGTCCGGTTCGTAGACGTGGACGCCCGGGTCCACGCTCTAGAGTTCAGGAAGGAAGCCGACGCAACCCAGTTTGTGGACCTGATTAGTCAGCATTTCGGAACAGCGGCGCGGCGGGTGTCTGCTGAGGTCAGGATTTCCGCCGAATGGAAACTGCAACACCCCCTTTGGGACCGCAGGAAAAACCATGGCGGCGAGCGCCGCAAGCTCGCAGAAATCATGGATGACGACGAGCATGTCGAAGCGCTAGCTTGGGGCGATTATCGCCCGGCGGGGGCGAAAGAGGAACTCTACGGAGGCATCATAGCCGCCACCGGTCGCCGGCTCCTGTTGGTGAGCAACGGCCTGCTGCAGAAGAATGTCAGCCAGTTGCCTTACGAAGGGATAGATGGCGTCGCCTTGAAAAGCCGTGGTCTGATCATCACCGCCAAGTCGGGACATAGCGGGTATGAGATCTCTAGCATAGACGACATGGATCCTCACGATTCCCGAAACAAGGGATACGGCGAAGTATTTGCATCACGTCTTCAGGCGCTTGTCGGAACCGCTCACCGACAGGCATCAGCACCATGAGCACAACGGCAACAGCTCGTCAAGCCTTGGCGGCAATATTCACGTCTGCTCCCTGTTCATCGGTCGAAGCGGCATCTCAGAATCCCCCTAACTAACGTCGCTTCAAAGGTACACCGGAAGACATACCTGTTGCCAGATCAGACTTTGAGACAGGCTCAATTCGGTACGTGTAGGCCCCACCAAACTGGACAAAATCAAGAACCTTCACTTGACGGAATCAATCGACACGGAACTCTTAAGTATTCGTGGGCAGTCGGTTTGGGTCCATTCAAGCCAGGTCAGATTGTTAGACAGTAGCGTGCCCCACAACAGCCTGCCGGAGAGGGAGGGGTCAGTGGGAACGGGCGAGGCGAGCAAGCTAGGCACCGAATCCCGCCTTCTCTTCCCCGTCCGGATCTAGGCTGGCCCAGCCCGGATGCACAATTGGGGCCTGCGTGGACGGTAGATGCCCTCGGCCTGATTAGTATGGCGTGGCAGGGAGAAGGAACGCAAAGAGGGAACACAGTGGCCCCGTACCCTCTTTCGGCTCTGTCACGCACCCTCCTGCTCCTCCCCCTTCTCCATCCGGTAGCCGACGCGGGGCACGGCGAAGATGAAGGCCGGGTTGGCCGCGTCCTCGCCCAGCTTGCGGCGCAGCCTCTTGACGATATTCCTCACCGGCCCGGAGTCTTCGCCCTTGTCCGGTCCCCAGACCCGTTGCAGCAGGCGCTCGTGGGTCAGCGCCCGCCCCGCGTTGACCGAAAGCTCGACCAGCATCCGGTACTCGATGTCGGTGAGCTCCACGGGGTTTCCGGCCACCGTCACCCTGCGCTGGGCATAGTCGACGGTCAGCTCTCCCCGCACGTAGGGCTCGGAGGGCTGGGTCAGCTCCGGCGCCGCACGCTTGCGCAGGGCCGCCCTGATCCTGGCCGCAAGCTCCGTCGCCGAGAAGGGCTTGACCACGTAGTCGGCCGCTCCCATGTCGAAGGCCCTGGCGACGACCTCCTCCTGGCCGTTGACGGAGAGGAAGATGACCGGCACGTCGGAGACTTCCCGGATGTCCCTCATCAGCTCCATGCCGTCGCTGCCCGGCAGCATCATGTCCAGCAGCACCAGGCGGGGCGCTTCCTCCGCCATGAGCCGGGAGACCTCCTCCGGGTCTCCGGTCACGACGGGGGTGTAGTCCGCCTTCGTGAGCGCGTCCCGCACGTACCGGAGCGTCTGCGGGTCATCGTCCACGCAGAGAATACGGGGCCGCTCCCTGGTCTTCGTCCTGCGCCGGCGTGACCGTGGAGGGGGAAGGGCGACGGCCTCCTCCACCGCCGGAACGGTGAAGGTGAACCGGCTTCCCAGGCCAAGCCCGTCGCTCTCGGCCCGGATGCGGCCCCCGTGGGCCTCCACGATGCCCTTGCATATGGCGAGTCCCAGGCCCGACCCGGCGATCGCCCGTCCCCGCTCCTCGCCGTCGAGCTGGGAGAACTTGCGGAACAGGTGCGGCAGCCGCTCGGCGGGCACGCCCACGCCGTCGTCCGCCACCGAGAAGGCGACGTGGACGCCATCCAGCACTGCGGCCACCCGGATGGGGGACAGCTCGTTCGAGTGGTGGGCCGCGTTGGAGAGCAGGTTGCCCAGCGCCTGGACGATGCGCCGCCGGTCCGCCATGACCCTGGGCAGGTCCGGCGGCAGATCGATGACGAGGTTGCTCCTTCCGCCCCCGCTCTGGAACCTGCTCCTGGCCTCGTCCACCAGGACGGCCGCATCCACGGGTTCGGGGGAGACCGGCAGGGCGCCCGTCTCGATGCGGGCCACGTCCAGCAGGTCGCTTATCAGGTAGCGCATGTTCTCCGACTGGTCGCGGATGATCCTGAAGAACTGCGTCATCTCGGCAGAGTCCAGGTCGGAGGCGGACTCCAGAAGGGTATCCACCGATCCCTTGACGGCGGCCAGGGGCGTCCGCAGCTCGTGGCTCACCATGCCCAGGAACTCGGCCCGCAGCCGCTCCAGCTCCTCCATCGGCGTCATGTCCTGCATGGTCACGACCACCGACTCGACTTCGCCCTCCTCGGAGAAGATGGGCGTGGCGTTGATCAGGGTGGTGACGCTCTGCCCGCCGGGGGCCTGGAGGACGATCTCCTCGGCCCGCACCGTCTCCCCCGTGCGCAGCCCTTGGGCCAGGGGGAACTCCACCAGGGAGACCTCCCGACCGTCGAACCGCCGGAAGGTCAGCACCTCCAGCAGCTGCTCCGCCGAGCCGCCGGGCGCACACAGGTCGTTGACGATCCTCCTGGCCTCCGGGTTGACCGACGTCACGCCGCCCGTCTTGGCGTCGAACACCAAGACGCCCACAGGTGTGGTGTTCACCAGGGTCTCCAGGTCGGTCCTGGCCCGCTGCTCCTCCCGGTGCCTGCGGGCGTTGGCGATGACCAGCGCCGCCTGGGAGGCGAACATCACCAGGGTCGCCTCGTCCTCGGGGGTGAACCCGCCCCCACCCTCTTTGTTGGCGACACAGCACAGGCCAACGGGCACGCCGCGATGCAGGATCGGCGTCCCCAGAAAGCTCTTCAGATACGCCGAGTTGCCGGGGTAGCCGAGTGACTTGACGTAGGCGGTGAGGTCGTCGACTCGCAGCGGCTCTTTCATATTCAGGAAGAGGTCGTAGATGGCCGGACCCTCCGGGGTGTACAGCGCCTCGTGTTGCTCGGGCGTCAGGCCGGAGCTCAGGAAACTCTCCAGCTGCCCCGAGCCGTCCACGGTGGTGAGCCCTCCGAAGCGGGCGTCCGTGATGGCGCGGGCGCTGTCCACCACCTCCTGAAGGACGCCATCGAAGTCCAGGCTCTCGTTGATGCGCAGGCTGGCCTGGCTCAGCATCGAGAGGCGGTCGCGCAGGGCCGCGTTCTCCCGCTCAAGCTCCCCGGCGTCCCTCATCCTCTCGACCTCCATTCAAGCATGGACGGCCCGCGGTCCCCCTGGTCCCGCACGGCCCGGCGCGCCCATTATAAGGGTGGTGCGGCACATTACACAAGCAAGATTGGTCCTAAATTGGTGGCCAAAATGCATATATTATACTGACTTTACACGGCTTTCTCCGTCATACTCAAGGGCACTTTGCCCCAACGTACGGCGGGGAGGCGTTTACTTGGGATTCGACAGGCCGATAGACGGAGTGGAGAAACTGGTCGCACCGACCACGTTCGAGACTGCCTTCTGCTGCCTAACTAGCACAGACGTTCACCCCCCCCCCCCCCCCCCCCCGATTTTCCCTCCGCTCTAGCTCCCTCGCCGCCTCCGGCTCATACCGGCAGGCCCGATTCTCTCCCATCGCCGCTCCCTCTGAGCGCGCGCCCGAAGCCTTCAGTGTCCTCGAAGGACGCCTTGCGGCGGGCTTCGCACGTCCCGCACTCACCCGGAACAGCCTTCAACCATGCAACGCCACACGCCCTCCGCGCCGCTATCGGCTGACGCCTGCGGAGCGGACGGGCTGGCGTCCCATACCCCCGCACAAGCACAAGGAGGACTCATCATGACTAACATCAATAGACGACGATTCCCTATCCTGCTGGCCTCCGCCCTGGCGCTGCTCGCCATCCTCGGCGCGCTCCTCCTGCCCATCACGGCCCAGGCGCAGACCGCGACCGTGCTGGTGAGCAATATCGGGCAGACCTCCGATGCCGTTGCCGGCGTGGATAATGGCGAACTGGTAGGCCAGGTGTTTACGGTCGCCAGTGGAGGCGGCAACTACACGCTCACGTCGATCGAAGTGCCGGTTGACCTCCTCAACACTACCGCGCTTACAGCGGAGGATATCAAGCTTCTTTCGGCCAGCCTCTGGTCCGCCGATGAGTTTGCCCTCCCGGTCAGCTCCCTGCAGACGCTGGACAATCCGTCGAGCATTTCAGACGGAGACACGGCGACCTTCACCGACCCTTCGGGAACGACGCTCGAGGCGGGGAAAAGATACGCGGTCGTGTTCGTCTACAACAAGTCCGCTGTCGAATTTCAGATCAAGGCAGTCGGATCCGGGAGCGAAGATGGGGCGTCGTTGGCCGGATGGAACATCTCGAACGTGCGGCGGATTAGGGCGGCTACCGCAACTACATGGACCCAAGACAGCAACTCCCTCCTGATCCGCGTCAACGGCAGCGCGGCGAGCGGAGACCCGCCGCCGCTCTCGACGGACGCGACGCTGAGCGGGCTGTCGCTGGGCACGGGGGTGACGCTGAGCCCGGCCTTCGCCTCGGGCACGGACACCTACACGGCGTCGGTCGCCAACAGCGTCGACGAGGTGACGGTGACGCCGACGGAGAACCACGCCAGCGCGACGGTCGTTTTTCTAGACACGGACGACAACGAGCTCGACGACGAGGACGACGTGGACGACGACTTCCAGGTGGCGCTGTCGGTGGGCGACACCGTCATCAAGGTGAAGGTGACGGCCGAGGACGGCACCTCGACGCAGACCTACACGGTGACCGTGACGCGGGCGGCGGAGATGACGCCCGACGATCCCCCGGACGATTCCGGCAACGTCTCCGAGGGCGACACCGACCTGCCCGCCGACACCACCACCACCGGCAAGGTGGAAGTGGGCGGCTCGGTGACAGGCACAATCGCGGACACTACTGATGACCTTACTACTGGCGACAGCTTCAAGGTCGATCTGGAAGCCGGCAAGCGATACCAGATCGACGTGGAGGGCGCGCCCACCGGACGCGGCACGCTGCCGGACCCGTGGCTGGGCAACATCCTCGACCCTGACGGCAACCTGGTTCAAGATTCGGGGGACAACGACGACGGCGTGGGCCTCAACGCCCGGTTGATCCTCACGCCGACCGCCGACGGCACCCATTACGTCAAAGTGAATTCCTACTTCGTACCCAACACCCAACCGGGCACCTACACGCTGTCGGTGATCCTGCTGGGCGCGAACGGCGCCTCGGAGGCCGACACGGACTTTCCCAACAACAACACGACCTCCGGCCGGGTCGAGGTCGGGGCCTCGGTCACGGGCAACACCGCCACTGTTTCCGGGGACGACTGGTTCCGGGTCGATCTGGAAGCCGACAAGACATACCAATTCGACCTGGAGGGGGCGCCGACTAACCGCGGCACCTTGCCAGACCCCTTGCTGAAGTTTTACGACGGGTCTGAAAACCAGATTAGTCGCAACGACGACATCGACCCCGACAACAACCTCAACAGCCAGATAGTCTACGCGGCGACCGTGACCGGCACGTACTACCTGTCAGCAAACAGCACGAACCTCGAAACGGGCACCTACACGCTGTCGGTGCGTGACATCACGCCACCGTGCACGCTGAACATCGGCGACCTCTGGTGCGGCGTGGTGACGGTGGGGGAGTATAAGTCTGGTGGGATTACCTTTGCCTATGGGTTCGTGGATGCCACAACCGATACAGGTGCCCTGTCCGACACGACGTTCGACGTCAGTCCGAATTCCTACACGATAGACCGGGCTAGCGTGGGAGTGAGTGGGCTTGCCGGCCAGCTGATTTTCAGCCTGACCAGCGCCCTTACAGAACCGGACCGGGCCAAGCTGGTCCTGCATGTGGACGGCAGCAGTGGCTCGTTCGCGTTCGACGGTGTCACTCCAACTGCTAGCTTTGGCTACCGATGGACCATGTCCGGCTTGGACTGGTCCTCGGAGACCTCCGTGACGCTGCGGCTGCGGGACACCCCGGTGCCCTCGACGGACGCGACGCTGAGCGGGCTGTCGCTGGGCACGGGGGTGACGCTGAGCCCGGCCTTCGCCTCGGGCACGGACACCTACACTGCGTCGGTCGCCAACAGCGTCGACGAGGTGACGGTGACGCCGACGACGAACCACGCCAGCGCGACGGTCGAGATTCTAGACACGGACGACAACGAGCTCGACGACGCGGACGACGTGGAGGACGACTTCCAGGTGGCGCTGTCGGTGGGCGACACCGTCATCAAGGTGAAGGTGACGGCCGAGGACGGCACCTCGACGCAGACCTACACGGTGACCGTGACGCGGGCGGCGGAGATGACGCCGGACGATTCCGGCAACGTCTCCGAGGGCGACACCGACCTGCCCGGCGACACCACCACCACCGGCAAGGTGGAAGTGGGCGGCTCGGTCACGGGCAAGATCAGAAACCTCAACGACAAGGACTGGTTCGCGGTGGAGCTGGAGGCGGGCAAGCGATACCAGATCGACATGGAGGGAGCGGACACCGGCCGCGGTACCCTTACACACCCGCGTGTGAGTGGGATTTACGATGCGGCGGCGAATGCGATTGCAAACACAGCTAACAACGGCGGCGGTGTGGGCAACAACGCCCGGGTGATCTACACGCCGGACGCGGCCGGAACCTATTACGTAGAGGCGTACTTCCAAACGGGAGAACTTAACCGCACCTACACGCTGTCGGTGATCCTGCTGGGCGCGAACGGCGCCTCGGAGGCCGACACGGACTTTCCCGCCACCACCGCCACCACCGGCGAGGTGGACGTGGGCGGCTCGGTCACGGGCAACAGAGGCTCTATCGGCGACACGGACTGGTTCGCGGTCGTGCTGGAGGCGGGCAAGACCTACCAGATCGACCTGACGGGCGAATATGGCGGCGGCGGCACCTTGAAGGATCCTTATCTGGACAATATCCGCGACTCATCCGGCAACCGGATTAGCAACACCTTCAATGACGACGTCGACTTCGCAAACGACATCTTCGACAGCCAGATAATCTTCACGCCGACCGCGGCCGGCGCCTACTACCTCGTAGCATTCGCGAGTGGCTCTATTACTGGCACCTACACGCTGTCGGTGCGTGACGTCACGACGCCGCCGTGCACGCTGAACACCGGCGACATCTGGTGCGGCGTGGTGACGGTGGGGATGTTCACGTTGGACGGGACGAGCTATCTCGGTTACCTGGACGGTACGGGCGGCGGCGGCATGCTGTCGGACAACGATTTCGATTTCACGGACACCGAACTGGACTCCAAGAGCCATACGATCACCGGCGTCCTGCTCGATTCCGGGACGTTGAGTCTGGTTTTCGAGGACTCTCAGGACGAAGATGACAAGCCGGTTCTGGACACCTGGGACCTCCAGGTCGGCACCGACACGTTCGCGCTCGACGACGACGACGTCACCCAATTGCCGACCGGCGGCTACCAGTGGACCGGCACCGGTCTGAGCTGGTCTGTGGGGGACACCGTCACGCTGCGGCTGCGGGGCGAGACCGGGCCGCCGTCGGTCGCCAACGTGGCGGTCACGTCGATGCCGTTGCTGACCTCGTCGGGCGGATCGGAGCAGGACACCTACGGTGCGGGCGACGAGATCGAGTTCACGGTGACCTTCAGCCAGGTGGTCGTGGTCACGGGCGATCCGCAGTTCGGGTTCAGCCTGAGCGGGGCGCGCCAGGCCGACTACCGCTCGGGCAGCGGCAGCACGGCGCTGAAGTTCGTGTACACCGTGCAGTCCTCCGACTCGGACGACGACGGGATCTGGATCGGCAACCACAACTCCAACACCAAGTCGCTGCAGCTCGACGCCAACGACGAGATCACGAGCCCCGGGGGCATCGACGCCAATCTGGAACACGACCAGAAGCAGGTGCAGGCCGGTCACAAGGTGGACGGGTCGCGGTCGTCGAAGCCGACGCTGAGCGTCGCGGACGCCGCGGCGGCCGAGGGCAGCAACGTGAGCTTCACGGTGACGCTGTCGGCGGCGGACGCGGCGGACGTGACGGCGACCTGGACGGCCTCGATCGAGACCGGCGACACGGCGGTCGCGGCGGACCTCGGAACGACGACGACGGGGACGGTGACCGTCGCGATCGGCGACACGATGGGAACGTTCGAGGTGCCGGTGGTGAACGACTCCACCGACGAGGGCGACGAGACCTTCACGGTGACGCTGTCGAACGTGTCGTCGAACGCGCAGCTGGAGACGGACCCGACCGCGAAGGGAACCATCGAGGACGACGACGCGACGACGCTCTCGACGGACGCGACGCTGAGCGGGCTGTCGCTGGGCATGGGGGTGACGCTGAGCCCGGCCTTCGCCTCGGGCACGGTCACCTACACGGCGTCGGTCGCCAACAGCGTCGACGAGGTGACGGTGACGCCGACGACGAACCACGCCAGCGCGACGGTCGAGATTCTAGACAAGGACGACAACGAGATCAACGACGCGGACGACGTGGAGGACGACTTTCAGGTGGCGCTGTCGGTGGGCGACACCGTCATCAAGGTGAAGGTGACGGCCGAGGACGGCACCTCGACGCAGACCTACACGGCGACCGTGACGCGCGACGACTTTCCCGCCGACACCACCACCACCGGCCAGGTCGACGTCGGCGGCTCGGTCACGGGCAACATCGACAGCGTCGTCGACATTGACTGGTTCCGCGTCGATCTGAAGAAGGACAAGCGATACCAGATCGACCTGGAGGGCGCGGACACCAACCGGGGCACCCTGACAGACCCGCTTCTTAGCAGGATGCGCAATGCGTTGGGCAATGTAGTCACCGACGCTCTTGACAGCGGCATAGGGAACAACGCCCGGAGGATCTTCACGGCGCCCGCGGACGGCACTCACTACGTAGTCGCCTCCTCGAACGGCGTGACGGGCACCTACACGCTGTCGGTGATCGTGCTGGGCGCGAACGGCGTTTCCGAGGCCGACACGGACTTTACCAACAACGCGCTGACCTCCGGCCGGGTTGACGTCGGGGCCTCGGCAACGGGGAACGTCGAATCCGCGACTGACGTGGACCGTTTCCGTGTCGATCTGGAGGCGGGCAAGCAATACCAGTTCGACCTGGAGGGCGCGCCGACAGACCGCGGCACCCTGGAAGACCCGTACCTATCGCTCATAGATCCGATGGGCACCGTGCTTGAGAGTGACAACGACGATGGCGACGGCGTCAACAGCCAGATTGTCTACACAGCGACCGCGACTGGCGCCCACTACCTCAGGGCCGACAAGTCTGACACCGAAACGGGCACCTACACGCTGTCGGTGCGTGACATCACGCTGCCGACGCTGAGCATCGCGGATGCCTCGGACGCCGAGAACGATGGGGAAGTGGAGTTCACGGTGACGCTGTCGGAAGCGGCCGCGACGGCCGTGACGGCGACCTGGACGGCGTCGATCGAGACCGGCGACACGGCGGTCGCGGCGGACCTCGGGACGACGACGACGGGGACGGTGACCGTCGCGATCGGCGACACGACGGGAACGTTCGAGGTGCCGGTGGTGAACGACTCCACCGACGAGGGCGACGAGACCTTCACGGTGACGCTGTCGGGCGTGTCGTCGAACGCGCAGCTTCCGACGGACCCGACCGCGAAGGGAACCATCGAGGACGACGACGCGACGCTGCCGACGCTCAGCATCGCGGACGCCGCGGCGGCCGAGGGCTCGATCATTAACTTTCCGCTGACGCTGTCGGCGGCGGCGGCGGAGAACGTGACGGTGACCTGTACGGTATCGTTCGAGAGCGGCGACACGGCGGTCGCGGCGGATATCCAGATCAGCCTCGGGGTGGTGGCAACGATCACCGGCGGCGCGACGTCGGGCCTATGCGGGTTCCTCCCGGCGCAGGACACCACGGTCGAGGCGAACGAGACGTTCACGGTGACGCTGTCGGGCGTGTCGTCGAACGCGCAGCTGTCGTCGACCGCCGCGACGGCGCAGGGCACGATCAACAACGACGATCTGGCGACGGTGAGCGTCGCCGACGCCGAGGGCGACGAGGACGACGGCGTGGAGTTCACGCTGACGCTGTCGGCGGCGGCTCCGGCGGACGTGACCGTGGACTGGACGGCGTCGATCGAAAGCGGCGACTCGGCGAGTACGGCGGATCTCGCGACGACGAAGACGGGGACGGTGACGATCACGAAGGGCGACACGACGAAGAAGTTCACGGTGCCGGTGAACGACGACAGCACGGACGAGCCCGACCAGACCTTCACGGTGACGCTGTCGAACCCGACCCCGACGAGCCTCGCGCAACTGGCGGCGGACACGACGGCCACGGGCACCATCGAGGACGACGACAACCCGCCGACCATCAGCGTCGTGGACATGACGATCAACGAGGGCGTCAGCGCCGGTCAAATTGATTTGACGGTGAATCTGTCGGAGGCGAGCGAGAAGCGGGTGAAGTTTAGGATCCGGCAAGTGGACCGGACGGAGGACACGGCGTCGGACGCGGACCTGTTCGATCAAACTGGGGTGCAAGTCCACACTGTTAGTGCCGGAACGACGTCCGTCTCTCGCCGTCCGCTATTGGGCATCTCCAACGACAGCCTGGACGAGGACGACGAGACCTTCACCCTGGAGATCCACGCCTTCGAGAACGCGACGGCGGGGACGAAGACGCGCTCGACCATCACCATCGAGGACAATGACCCGACGCCGACGGTGACGGTGGCGGACGCGGCGGCGACCGAGGGCGACAAGGTCGAGTTCGTGGTGACGCTGTCGGCGGTGAGCGGACGCGACGTGGACGTGGACTACGCGACGTCGGTGGCGACCGGAGACGACGCCGTCTCGGACACGGACTTCACGGCGGCGAGCGGCACGCTGACCATCGCGGCGGCGGACAGTACCGCCACCGGGACGATCGAGGTCCAGACGACGGAGGACGACGCGAGCGAGAGCGCCGAGACCTTCACGCTGACGATTTCAAGCCCGGATAACGCGACGCTGACCACGGACACCACCGCGACGGGCACGATCAACAACCGGGCGACGACGGCGGCCGAGCCGACGACGTTCGCGGCGGCGGTGGGCGACGAGGAGGTCGTGCTGTCGTGGGACGCGCCGGTTTCCGCTTCGGGCGTCACGCGCCACGAGTACCAGTACAAGGAGGGGACCGGGGCCTACAAGGGCTGGGTGCAGATCGCCAACAGCGGGGTGGACGGCGCGAACGAGGCCGGCTTCACGGTGACGGGCCTGACCAACGAGGTCCTCCACACCTTCCAGCTCCGCGCGGTGAACGCCCAGGGCGAGAGCACCGCTGCCGAGGCGGACCCGGTGACGCCGACGCCCGGCATCTGCGGCCGGACGCAGAAAGTGCACGAAATCATCGTCTACTACCTTGGGGAGGCGGGCGTGAAGCGGACCTGCGCGGGGGTGAACGTCGCCGACCTGGAGAGTTTCACGGCCTTCCTGGAGATGCCGAACGAGGGCATCGCGTCGCTGAAGACGGGCGATTTCGCGGGACTGACGAACGTGACAAGGCTCGGTCTTGGCCGCAACAGCTTCACCACGCTTCCCGCGAACGTGTTCTCCGGGCTGACGTCGCTGGAAGTCCTTGAACTGAGCGCCGGGGACCTGATTTCGCTCGACGCCCGGGCGTTCTCCGGCCTGTCGTCGCTGGAACAGGTCAATTTGGGCGTTAACGAACTGAGTTCGCTTCCCGCGAACGTGTTCTCCGGCCTGTCGTCGCTGACATCCCTCATTCTGGACCAAAACGAGCTGACCTCACCACTGCCCGCCGGGCTGTTCGACGGCCTGACGGCACTGGAAGAGATCAGGCTGGGCGACAACGATCTGACTGCGCTCCCCGCCGGAGTGTTCTCCGGCCTGACGGCGCTGAAAGATCTAAAACTGGAAGACAACAATCTGACGTCGCTCGACGCCCGGCAGTTCTCGGGCCTGACGACGCTGGAAGAGATCACTCTGAACGGTAACGCTCTGACGGCCCTCCCCGCCGGGCTGCTCGCCGGCCTGACGTCGCTGGAAAAGCTAGGACTGAGAGACAACGACCTGACGTCGCTCCCCGACGGCCTGTTCTCCGGCCTGACGGGGCTGACAACCCTGGCTCTGGGCGACAACCCCAACACCGGAGATACGCTGGCGCTGACGGTGACGGTGGAGAAGTTCGGGACCGACCAGGCGCGGGCGAAGGTGCTGGCGGGGGCGCCGTTCGCGGTGGACTTCACGGCGACGGTGGTGAACGGTTCGCTCCCGACGGGCGTCACGAAGCTCGCCGTGGCGGCGGCCTCGGTGAACGGCACGGCGGTCACCGTGACCCGCACGTCCGGGACGATGGCGGCGGTGACGGTGGACCTCGACCTGACCACCCAGCCGACCCTGCCCACGGACCACACGGGCTACGAGTTCGAGAAGGCGGCATCGGGCCTGCCGGCGGAGATCCTGCCGGACACCAGGGGCCCTCAGAATTTCACCGCCGCCCCGGGCGACGGGCAGGCCGTGCTGTCGTGGACCGCGCCGGCGTCGGGCTCGGGCGTGACGAAACACCAGTACCGCCAGAAGGAGGGGGCCGGGAGCTACGGAAACTGGACTGACATCCCCAACAGCGCGGAGGGCGGGGCGAACGAGGACGGCTACACGGTGACGGGCCTCACCAACGAGACGGTATACACCTTCGAGCTCAAGCGGTTCGTCGGCACGACCGAGAGCGCGACGGCGGAGTCGAACGCGGTGACGCCGACGCCCGGCATCTGCGGCCGGACGCAGCAGGTGCAGGACGCGATCGTGGTTGCGGTTTCAGCCGACGATTGCGCGGCGGTGACCGTGGCCGACCTGGCGGGGACGACGGCAATAGTCATTTCAGAAATGACGGGGGTTTCAGATATCGCGGCGTTAAAGTCGGGCGATTTCGCCGATCTGACTGGGTTGAACTCGCTCGTAATAACTGATCAGCCACTCACCACGCTTCCGGCGGACATCTTCTCCGGCCTGACGGCGCTGGAAACACTCGTACTGGCCAAAAACGAACTGACTTCGCTCCCCGCGAACGTGTTCTCCGGCCTGTCGAATCTGACATCGCTCAATCTTACGGGTAACGATCTAGATTCGCTCCCCGCGAACGTGTTCTCCGGCCCGTCGGCGCTGACCAATCTGCGGCTGCCACAAAACCAATTGAGTTCGCTCCCCGCCGGGCTGTTCTCCGGCCTGACGAGTCTGACACTCCTCGATCTGCAGAAGAACAATCTGAGTTCGCTTCCCGGGACCGTGTTTTCCGACCTGACGGCGCTGAGAAAACTTTATCTGAACGACAACGACCTCGGTTCGCTCCCTGCCGGGCTGTTCTCCGGCCTGACGGCGCTGGACCTCGGCGTGGTGTCGGACCTCAGCCTGGGCGACAACCCCAACATCGGCGATACGCTGCCGCTGACCGTGACGGTGGAGAAGTTCGGGACCGACCAGGCGCGGGCGAAGGTGCTCGCCGGGGCGCCGTTCGCGGTGGACTTCACGGCGACGGTGGTGAACGGTTCGCTCCCGGCCAGCGACACGAAGCTTGCCGTGGCGGCGGGCGCGGTGGACGGCACGGCGGTCACCGTGACCCGCACGACCGGGACGATGGCGGCGGTGACGGTGGACATCGACCTGACCACCCAGCCGACCCTGCCCACGAATCACTCGGGCTACACCTTCGCCCGGGCGGCCTCGGGCCTGCCGGCGGAGATCCTGCCGGAGGAGGCGTCGCTGGAGCCGCCGACCAGCCTCAGCGCCATGCCCGGCGACCGGCAGGCGGTTCTCGCCTGGACCCCGCCGGCGTCGGATTCGGGCTTCACACGCCACCAGTACCGCTACCGGACGGGCGGGAGCTGGGGGGACTGGACGGACATCCCCGACAGCGGGCCGGGCGAAGCGAACGGGTCGCGGTACACGGTGACGGGGCTCGACAACGCGGTTGAGTACACCTTCGAGCTGCGGGCGCGCGACGCGGGCGCCGGCAAGAGCGACGCGGCGACGGTTCGGGTCACGCCGACGGGCCCGCCCAGGATCCTCTCGGTCGAGGTGACCTCGGGTCCGGGGCTGGACGGCGACACCTACGGGGAGGACGAGGAGATCCGCATCGAGGTGACCTTCGACCAGCCGGTCGTGGTCACGGGCGATCCCGAGCTTGATATCGAGGTGGGCAGCGCGTCCCGCCACGCCCATTACGATTCGGGCGGCGGCACCGAGGTGCTGGTGTTCGTCTACGTGGTGCGGGCGGGCGACAGCGACAGCGACGGCATCGAGGTCGGCGCCGACGCGCTGGAGCTGAACAGCGGCGGCATCGGCAACGGCGCGGGCGACGATGCGGAGCTGACCTATGACGGGCCCGGCAGGCTCGCCGGCCACAAGGTGGACGGCGGGCGGCGGGGCGACGTGCACGATCACGGCGAGTTCACGCACAGCTACTCGTTCTACGACGAGGGCAAGGGGTATTACACCGAGGAGTACCTGGAGCACACGCACGAGGGCCACGAGCACAGCAACACGGCCAACGAGCATCCGCATCCCCTGCCGGGGCATACCCACCACGCGCCGGCCCATGATTCGTCCGTCTCGGGCGGCCCCGACGTCAGGACGCACGACAGGGTAGAGCACATTCACCGGTGCTTCGACCTGAAACCCTCGTGCAACCAGGGCGACCTCTACAGCGAGCGGGGCGACGAGCTGGGGCTGCCGATCGAGGTGACCCATTCCCACGTGCACTCCGAGCCGGGCCACGGCTACGACTGGCGGGCGTTCTTCGAGGAAGGCGAGTCCGGCGCGATGGTGTCGGTGGCGGACGCGGTGGCGGTGCGAGGCGAGGGCCGCACGCTGGACTTCAAGGTGAGCCTGGAGCCGGCGGTGGCGTTCGCGGTGCGGGTGGAATACGAGACGGTGGACGGCACGGCGACCGCGGGCGAGGACTACCTGGGGACGTCGGGCGTGCTGGAGATCCCGCCCGGGCAGACGCGCGGGACGGTGTCGGTGCGGATGCCGGCGGACGGGCCGGCGGACGGGCCGGAACTGTTCGAACTGAGGCTGGGCTCCGCCACGGCGGCGACGGTGGCGGACGGCGAGGCGACGGGCACGATCCTGATGCCGGGGCCGTCGACGCCGCCGGTGATCGAGAGTATCGCGGTGGCCTCGACGCCGCGGCTGAGCTCGGACGGCAACACGAACAGGGACACCTACGGCGAGGGTGAGACGATCCGCATCGAGGTGCGGTTCGACCAGCCGGTGGTGGTGGTGGGCGACCCGACGTTCGCGCTCGAGGTGGGTGACCCGTGCGAGTCGGTGTGCGAGGCCGACTACGAGTCGGGGAGCGGCGCGGACACGCTGGTGTTCGCGTACCTGGTGCTGGAGGTCGACGTCGACCGCAACGGCATCGCGATCCGCGGCAACCCGATCGAGGTGGTGCTCGGCGACAGCATCCGCAACGCGGCGGGCCAGGAGGCGCGCCTTTCCTCCAAGGGGAAGGGCACGCAGCGCAACCACAGGGTGGACGGGTCGCAGTCGGCGGCGGCGCACCTGTCGGTGGCGAACGCCGAGGCGCGCGAGGCCGACGGCGAGATGACGTTCACGGTGCGTCTGGAACCGCACGGGCTGGGCATCGTGACGGTCGACTACGCGACGAGCGACGGCTCGGCGCAGGCGGGCGAGGACTACACGGCGACGGGCGGCACGCTGAGGTTCAATTCGCTGGAGACGGAGCGGACGGTGACGGTGCCGATCACGGACGACACCGTGCCGGACGACGGCGAGACGTTCACGCTGAGGCTGTCGAACCCGGACGGCGCGCAGCTCAGGGATGACGACGGCGAGGCCACGGGCACGATCCACAACAGCGAGCCGCAGGAGGCGCTGACGGCGTCCTTCGAGGACGTGCCGGCGGCACACGACGGCGCCGCGTTCCGGTTCCGGGTGGCGTTCAGCGAGGACATCGGCATCAGCTTCCAGGCGCTGCGCGAGGAAGCGTTCGCGGTGACGAACGGGCGGATCACGGACGGGGTGCCGGTGGACGACCGGCGGGACCTGTTCGATATGACGCTGGAGCCGGACGGCGACGGCGACGTGGCGGTCACGCTTGAGGCGGACCGCGACTGCGCGGAGTCCGGGGCGATCTGCACGCAGGGCGAGCCGCAGCGGCGGCTGACGACCACGGTGTCGGCGATGGTGGCCGGCCCGGACGGCGCGGCGAACGCCCCGGCCACGGGCGCGCCGGCCATCATCGGCACGGTCCAGGTGGGCGAGACGCTGACGGCGGACACCTCTGGCATCGCCGACGCCAACGGACTGACCAACGTTTCTTACAACTACCAATGGCTTGCCGACGACGCGGACATCGCCGGCGCCACCGGCTACAGATACACCCTGGCCGATAGCGACGAGGGTAGGACCATCAGGGTAAGGGTGACCTTCACCGACGACGCGGGCAACGAGGAGTCGCTGACCAGCGCACCCACGGAGCCGGTGTTGGAGGAGCCGGTGTTTGGGGACGGCCCGCCGGGAGCGCCGCGCAACCTCACCGTCACCGCCGGAGACCAGGAGGTCACCCTGTCCTGGGAGCCGCCAGCCGACAACGGCAACGCGCCCGCGACGAGATACCGCATCGAGTGGAGGATAGACGGCAAGGACTACAAAAAGGGGCATTGGGGCCCATCGGGAGAGACTACCTATACGAAGACCGACCTGGCCAATGGAGTCAAGTACTTCTTCCGGGTAAAGGCCGAGAACGGTAGCGGCAACAGCTACGGACCATACGGACCTGCCTCCGAGGAGGTGAGCGCCACTCCCACGTCCGGCTCGGCGGTGGACCTGGGCACGCCGGTGCTGTCGAACACGAAGACCCTGCATCACGGCATGGTGAAGCTGGACTGGGAGGACGTAGAGGACGCCGGTTGGTATGTAGTCCAGTACTACCACGTCAAAGGTGGGGAGTGGTTGGACCTGCCCGCTGAGGGAGTGGACATCGCGTTCCACGGATCAAGCGCGGTGGTGAGCAACCTGCATGGGCTCTCGTGGCTGAGGGTTCGAGCGATGAGCTGTGCGGGAGAATCGGAGTGGTCGCAGATCGAGGAGTTGTACGGGACCAACGCATCGGACTGGGAGGGCGTGCCCGTACCCGAGGTGGCGGAGGGCGACGAGATCGAGCCATGCCCCGTGGTCCTGGGCACGCCGGTGCTTTCGAACACGGAGACCCT
Source organism: Dehalococcoidia bacterium (assembly GCA_965219425.1). Lineage (GTDB taxonomy): Bacteria > Chloroflexota > Dehalococcoidia > Lucifugimonadales > Australimonadaceae > S5-327. The sequence goes on along the minus strand of OZ244741.1, from coordinate 313,273 downwards.
GCATCACGGCATGGTGAGGCTGGACTGGGAGGACATTGAGGACGCCGGTTGGTACGTGGTCCAGTACTACCACGCCAAAGGTGGGGAGTGGTTGGACCTGCCCGCCGAGGGAGTGGACATCGCGTTCCACGGTTCGAGCGCGGTGGTGAGCGACCTGCATGGGCTCTCGTGGCTGAGGGTTCGAGCGATGAGCTGTGCAGGAGCATCGGAGTGGTCGCAGATCGAGGAGTTGTACGGGACCAACGCATCGGACTGGGAGGGCGTGCCCGTACCGGAGGTGGCGGAGGGCGACGAGATCGAGCCGTGCTCCGAAGACGCGGAAACGCCTGAAAACAGCCCTGCCACCGGCGCGCCCACCATCATCGGGACGGCGCAGGTGGGAGAGGCACTGACGGCGAACACGTCTGGGGTCGCCGACGCCGACGGGCTTAGCAACGTCCAGTACGAGTACCAGTGGCTTGCAGACGACTCCGACATATCGGGAACGACCAACGCCACCTACACCCTCGTCGCCGAAGACGAAGGCAAGGCCATCAAGGTGAAGGTGTCGTTCACCGACGACGCGGGCAACGAGGAGACGCTGACCAGCGTGGCCACGGACGCGGTGACGGCAGAGCCCGTCCACGCCAAGTCGGCTCCCGACTTGGAGGTGGGGACGCCGTCTGTGTACCCCGCGAGCCCTTTCGCGGGGTCGCAATTCACGCTGTCGGTCACGGTGACCAATGCTGGCGACGGGGCTTCGGAGGCGACACGGCTCCGCGGCTATCGGTCGACCGATTCGACTATCACGACTTCGGACACGGAGGAGGGGAGCCAAACGGTCAGCGCCCTTGCTGCGGCAGGCAGCAGCAGCTTCGATCACGGGCTGACAGCGCCGTCCGAGGCGGGCACGTACTACTACGGCGTATGCGTGGACTCGGTGACGGATGAGTCCGATACCACCAACAACTGTTCTTCGTCGGTGGCGGTCACTGTGTCGGAGCCTGCACCGGACCTGGTCGTGACAGGAATAGATGCGACCGACAACATAGTAACGGGGGGGAGTTTCCGCGTAGGGGTGACGGTGACCAACATGGGAGATGCGCAGTCGGCGGCAACAACGCTGCGGTGGAAAAAAGAGGTGGATGGGACGACCACCGAGATTGGCACGTCCGCTCTGTCGGCCCTTACCCGTCTACAGGGCGGCTTCAAAACGATTAGGCTGACGGCGCCCTCGACCCCTGGCACGTCCTCCTACTGGGCGTGTGTGGACTCGGTGGCGGATGAGTCCGATGCCACCAACAACTGTTCGGGGAGGGTGACGGTCACCGTGACCAACAACCTCGCCACTGGAGCGCCGACCATTAGTGGCACGTCTCAGGTGGGCCAGACACTCACCGCCGACACGACTGGGGTCGGCGACGAGGACGGGCTTAGCAACGTCCAGTACGAGTACCAGTGGCTTGCCGACGATACCGACATCGCAGGCGCTACCGGCTTGACCTACACCCTGACCGATAGCGAAGAGAGCAAGGCCATCACGGTGCAGGTGAGCTTCACCGACGACGCGGGCAATAATGAGGCGCTGACCAGTGCGGCTACGGGCGCGGTGTCGGCGGCGGAACCTACGGAGCCGCCCGCCAGACCCACCGGCCTCTCGGCCACGGCGTCGCACGACTCTGTGACCCTCACGTGGGACGACCCCGGCGACGACTCCATCACCGGCTACGTGATCCTGCGGCGCGTCCGCGTGAACAATACCGGGGGCGACTTCAGTGAACTGGTGGCGGACACGGGCACAGCGGCGACCACCTACACCGACGACACGGTGGCTGCCGGCATTACTTACACCTACCGTATCAAGGCCATCAACGGGGCCGGAACGAGTGAACGCTCGCGCTGGTCCCACATCGACGTCCCGGCAGCGCCCGTCCCAGACCAGCCCACGGGCCTCGAAGCCACGGTGTCGCACGGCCAGGTGGTCCTCACCTGGGACGACCCCGGCGACGACTCCATCACCGGCTACGTGATACTGCGGCGCGTCCGCGAGAACGATACCGGGGGCGACTTCAGTGTATTGGTCGCGGACACCGGCACAGCGGCGCTGACCTACACCGACGACACGGTGGCGGCCGGCCTCACCTACACCTACCGCATCAAGGCCATCAACGAGCACGGAACCAGCGAGCGGTCCCGCTGGTTCCACATCGACATCCCGGCGGCCCCGTAGCGGGTAGCGAGGACTGCGAGGGCTAGGGAGCCGCTTGCACGAGCGACGGCAGAAAGTTGACCGACGAGTTGGCGCCGACCGTCAGCGGTCGGGGCCGGTAGAGGGCAACGAAAAAAGCCCGCACACATGGATAGAGCGTGGGAGGCAAACGTACCGACCGGGATACGGAACGACCTCGGTCTGAGGCGGACGGGAAAGGCGATGCCTGCGCTCGCGTTTGAAAGAGTCCCGATGCGTCCTGCGGGAGGCCGGCTGCGCCATGCTGAGAGAGCGCACATACTACAGCCGAAGGATCCACGTTTTCCCCCACGACTTCCCACAGCGTCTGGAGAGGTTCAAGGTGGAGTCCGGCCTGTCGTGGGCGGAGATCGCCCGCCGTCTCAGAACCTACCCTCTCACCATACGACGTTGGAGGTACAAGGGCGTGCGGCCCAACCTGGCCCATCAGGTGGCGCTGCTTGACCTGGCCGACGAGCTGGGACTGGCCTACATCTTCACGGACTGAGGCGGCGCGGCGGCAGTGCCGCAAACGCAAAAAGGCCGCATATATGGCCGGTGGGGGACCGCTGACCGCATTGCGGCTGGGGTCGTATACGGGACCGTGCAGGAGCAGAACGCATGGACAAGAAAACGAGACCGGCAACGCAATCGCCGTCCGCCAACGCAGCGGGCGACGAGGCTGCGCGCCTATTCGGCGAGGAGCCCCGGGGCAAATACGTCGTAGATGGCCGGTTGATCCGCATCTACCGCCTCCCGGTCGGCGATCTGGGGCTGCTCACGGTCGGGTTCCGTATCACGGACCGGCCCTACGAGAAGTGGACCCGGCGCTTCAACCGGTTCAAGTACGGCGAACCTACCGCCGCCAGGGCGGCCACCCGCACGTTCTGCGCGGCGTTCGAGGGCTTCCACCCCGCCGGGAACCCGCGCGTCGTCGTCGTCTCCTCGGTCTCTTCAGGGCAAAATATTGTGCAATACAACACGCCGGCGTCGACACTGGCGTCCGCACTTGCACGATCCCGCGGCTGGGAGTGGCTTCCGCATCACATCACCAAGGATCGGCATCCCAGAATCAGCGGCATCGCCTCCGCGGCCGAGCGGGACGCCACCGTGGACGGGGTGTACCTGGCTGCCCCCATCGGAGGCGATCCCGGCCTTGTGCTAGTCGTCGACGACTTCTGCACGCGGGGAGCCACGCTCGCGGACATCGCCCGCGCGATCCGGGAGTCCAACCCCGGATGGAAGATTCAGCCGGCCACCCTCGCCAGGACTGAGCGCGCCGCCTACTGGCAGGGCGAGCTGACCAACGCACACATCCCCGACACGCTGGATGCCGTCTGGCGCGGGGACCCGGAGGTCGCGTCGCCCTTCTATTGAAACGCAACAAGGGCTGCATACATGGCCGGCGCCACCGGCCGTACACTCCGCAAACGCAAAAAGCGCCCACATATGGATGTGTCAGGCGTTGTTTCCTAGTCGCCGCTCCGGTCTTGGCCGGTCTCCTTCAGGAGCGTCTCGGCGAGCCGCCGATACTCCTCCCCTTCATCCGGCACACCCTCGGCCTCCAGGTCGCGGCTGAGGCGCAGGGCGAATGGCGGCGCGAACGCCTTGCACGACTCGCAGACGCTACCGAGTCCAATCCCGTTCAGCCTGTCCTCCAGGTAACCGCTCACGCTCCTCCGTTCCTCGGCTGAGGTGTCGGCTCCGCAGAAGGCCCTTTCACTGCGCGCATTCTCGTCGAACAGGTGCATCTCCATGACTTCGCACCTCTTACAGGTTTCGACTGCCCACGTCAATGACCCATCTCCATTGGTTCTCATGTCCTACTCTCCCTTCTATGTTTCCCAACTGTCCCCGAAATGAAAAGAGACCCCATACATGGACGCGCAACCGGCCTGAAACGCAAAAAAGGCCGCACATATGGATGGGCGGGGGAGACCGTCGCAATGGCTGCGACGACCTCCCCCGTGCTTCGCGCTCAGGCTTCCTAGAAGAGCCTCAGCGTCTGCTGTGCCTGGTCCGTCTCGGTCTCGGCGTTCGCGGCCTGGGCCGTCTCCTGGCCCCGCCTGTTGCGCCGTCTGGGCGGGGGAGCGGGCCGCTCGTAGGCGGGGTGCTTCGGCGACTCCTCCCACCTGGCCCTGGCCCGCTCGATCACCGCCGGGACCTCCTGGGCCAGCGCGGACTCGTCCACGTCATCGAAGGTCTCGATGTGCGGGTCCGACGCGGGCTGCTGCACCCCGATGACGGCCCGGCCTCCCTTGATGGAGACGACGACCTTCAACTCATCCGATGGAGCGGCCTCCGCCTCGCCAGCTTCCCCGGCGTCGCCGGTATCCTGCCCATCCTGTGCGCCCTCCTTGTCGGCGTCCTGCTCCTCGGCAACCGCAGGTTCCCCGGTGGCGTCGGAGCCTTGGGTGTCCTGTTCTTCCGCGACCGTAGCGGCCGTGTCGTCCGCCTTGTCCGCCGAGTCGCCGAAGAGAGCGTCGTCCGCGCTCGGCGCGTCCGGGCGCGTTGCTTCCGTTCCGATCTCGTCTGGCATGGTCTTCTCCTTTCCTTATATGGTTCGTCCCTCTTGGCTAGGCCGCCATCCTCGACTGCCTCTTGATCTCGCCGAGGGTGGTCGGCTTCCAGTAGAGGTCGCGCTCCACGGCGGGCACGCCCCCGAGCACGGTCGCCTCCGCCATCTCGGTGAGATCGAAGTAGCCAAGCTCGGTCTCGAACCCCTCGACGAGTCCGAAGCACTCGCCGGTTTCGGCGTTCCACTCCGTGATGTACCAGGTCCAGTTGGCGTAGGGCGAGAACAGCTTGACGTGGGCGACGACGGAGTCGTAGTCGGCGGCGTTCTCGTTGGCGTAGAGGGCGGGGATGGTCTCCCCGAGCTCCTTCGTCATCAGCTTGTGCCTGCGCAGGCCGCTGTGGTTGTCCTGCCACATGGTCGTGGTCGTGGTGGTTCCGTTCTTGTCGGTCATCGGTCTCTCCTTGTCTTCGCTGAGTGTGGATTTGCTTGCGCCGATCACTCGACGTAGGTCCCCACTGTCCGCTCCACCGCCTCCGGGGTGACGTAGGTGGGTGTGACCGTCCCCAGGTCCATGTCCAGGTAGAGGGCCATGAAGGGGCAGGTTCCCGCCACCATGCGGCGGACCACCTGTAGCACCAGCGACGCCATCATCTGGTTGATGGTCGGGTCCTGGTCGGTGAGGTCGAGGGCCGCCGCGCAGTCCACGTCCGGGGGACGGGTGGACACGGCGGTCAGCAGGTCGGGGCGCTGGAGCGTGGGCGCGGGGGCCAGGTAGCAGGTATCGCCCTCGAATGGAGGCTCCTCCCAGTCGACCCGGCCGGAGACGTTGCCCACCAGCACCTGTCCCCAGTTGGTGTCGTTGCCGGCGTCGATGAGCCAGCGGGCCGGGTGTCCCGGCAGGCATTCGGCCATCGCCCGTCTTGCGGCGGCGTTGTCGGCGCAGCCGATGATCAAGCTCTCGCCGAAGTCGATGAGGCCGGGGTAGACGGGTCCTTTCGGGCGTTCTTCGTACTCCCGGAAGGGGTAGACGGAGTAGCCGACCGGACGCCGGTAGGCTTTCGCCAGCCGGTCCGCGAGGGCTTTGCTCTTGAACTGCCCCACGTCCCCCGGGTAGAAGTTCTGGCGCAGGAGGTTGTGGGGCTCCACCCGGTCGTGGTCGACCAGGACGATGTTGGCCTCCCGCCCTTGAAAGAGGCGGCAGAGGCCCTCGGCGACGAAGCCGCCGGTCCCGCCGCAGCCGACCACCGTTATCCAGGGGTTGTCCAGCAGAAAAGCGTTGTCCAGTCGGTAAGGCATTCGATCACCTCCTCTGTGATTTCATCGGTCGAGTCCGGCCCCTCACCCACCAGCCGGACGCCGGGGTGTGGGCCGTCGAAGACCTGCGGCCACTCCAACGGGGCGAAGTGGCCGTAGACGCCGACCCGGAGGCTTAGCTCCGGTTCGGGCGTGTCGAGGCGTCCCACGACGCCGTAGACGCGGAAGCCTTGTTCGTCGCCGTCGTCGGTCTTCGAGAAGAAGGCGCGGGAACTTCCGTGGGAGTGGAACTCGGCCACCACCCCTGGGGGCGGCGTGTACTTGAGCGACGAAGCCGTCCCCTCCTGTTGGGGCACCACCAGCCGGTAGGCTCGCCCGTCCCACCGCACGGCGAAGAACCGCTCGGTGTGCGGGTCGTCCTGGAACCAGCGCAGCCCGATCTCGAAGAGACGGGCCGGGATGGGGCCGTGGGCAAGCTCCACCTTCTCGGTGACGGAAGCCAGCCCCCGCACCTCGCAGGGAGCGACCAGCACCCGCGCCGTCAGGTTGGCGCTCTCGGATTGGACGTAGACGCCGCCCGCTCCGAGAACGTAGTCGAATCCGATGCCGTGTGAGCCGGTCAGTCCGTCCCTGTGGTTTACGAGGTAGCCCACCGGCGCAGGTCGGTCGTTCGAGGCAGGCCCCGCGCTAGCGGTAGCCAAGCCGCCTCCCCTGGGAGGCCGCGATGACCTGGGCCACCGTGCACTGGGGAACAAGGTCCTCAACCGGGTACTCAGTCCTTCCATCTATCTCCTCCCATAGCGCGTGCAGGTTGTCGGGGTGCTTCCTCGACCGGTCCGTGGTGTCGCCGGTGCCGGAGAAGTAGGACTGGAAGAAGGACTCCGGTATCAGCTCCACCTGTTCGGGGAAGTGGTGGCTTCCGGGGCAGACCCGCCCGTCCCGGAAGACGTTGAAGGCGGGCATCTTGTAGAGCATCTGCTCTGGGTCGGCCGGCCTGCTCTGGGCCGCGTAGACCCAGGGGGCGCGGCCCGGCGAGCAGACGAAGACCAGCCCCGGCATGGGAAGCCGGAGCCGTGCGGGGGCCTTGAACGCCTCCCGTTGCAGGGCAACGGGCCAGACCTGTGTCGGCCTCCAGAGGGCCACCACCTGCCCGGTCTCGCCCTGGTTCCACCAGAGGGCCTCCTGTGGCAGCAGCCCCGAGGAGGCCCCCAGGTGCTGGATGAACACGTTGGCGATCTCGTCCGCCGAGACGGTCCTCACCCAGGTCGAGTCTCCCTCGAAGCCCCGCAGCAGCAGCGTCTCTTCGTAGACCTCCAGTTGGAGGTTCAGCTTGTCCCTGGGTATGTCCGCCGGTCCCGGCAGGGACCACTCGGTCTTCTCCGTTTCAGTCGTCATGGTCGTCGTCCTCCTTTCCTTGTTCTTGTTCGGGCAGCCGGGGCAGGACGGTGTCCAGCATCTCGGCGAAGCGGCCTGGGAGCTCCTCCTCCAGCCAGTCGGCCAGCCTGCACACCGAGTCCATCAGGGCGTTGGCCTTCCGCCACTCCTCCGTCCCCTCGGCGATAATCTCGTCCTCCCAGGGGTCGCAGAACCCGTCATAGTTGCCGTCTTCGTAGCAGTGGTCGAGGAAGAAGTTGCCGGTCTCGGCGAAGACCCAGGAGGCGGCCTTCGCCGCCCCTTCGAACCGGGTTTCCTTCACCGCCTCCGTCAGGTCCTCGACAGGTATGCCGCCCTGGGGAATCCTCTCCAGGGTCGATTGCGGGATGCGCTCGGCGGCCGACTCAAGCCAGGCCACCCGTATCTCGTCGGACTCCCCGTAGAAGGAGTCCGGGGGCCTGGTCAATAGGAGAAGGGCCGAGATGCCGTCCCGGTAGCCGTTCCACAGCTCGTGGAGGCCGTCGTAGCCGAAGCCCATCAGGTCGAAGGGGATGCCCCTGCGCATCCAGCTCCAGGGGGGTTCATCCCCCTCCCATTCCATCCAGTATTCGATGAACGGGGCGTAGAGGGGGAAGTGTTTCTGTCCGAAGAGGTTGGCGAAGCGCTCCACCCTGGTGCGCACGTCGGGGGCCGAGAGCGCCGCCTCCGCCTCACTGGGAAAGAGACGGCGCACCAGCTCCGCGAACCATGCGTAGTCGTCGGCGTAGCCGACGATGGTGACCAGCTCCCGCAGCGACGGCGGACGCCGCAGGAGCAGTTGGGCGAGACCGCTCAGGAGCGCCGGGGTCGCAGCTGCCACCGCAGCGCCTCCTTCAGCCTTCCCGTGGCAGAGGCGTAGTCCTGCGCCTGCGTGCAGGCCATTTCGACATCCTTCTGCCTTGCGGCCGCGGCGTCCAGGTCGAGGGAGCCGTCGGGCCGTGTGAGCTCCGCCGTGAGCTCGATGATGCTGAGGCCCGCCGGCGGGGTCGCCGCCAGCAGGCCCGCGAAGGTCCTGGTGTCCATCGGATGCCCTCCTTACCGGGTGAAGGCGCCCTTGGTGCCCACCCTGCGCTGGAACTCGTAGATGGTGTCGTCGCCCCTGGTCGTCTCCTTCACCGAGGCGTTGGCGATCTCGCCGTAGAAGTCGCTGAGCGTTGCCTTCACCTGGTCGACGCTCATCTCGGGGTCGGGGTCCGGGAACTCTCTGTCGTCGTATACGAACACTCTTGCCATGACTAATCTCCTTTGTGAGAGTTGCTGTCTTCCTGCGTTGCCGTTTGCGGGAGAGGCCGCCGCTCCGAATGCGATGACCTCCCCCGTGCATCTGCGGTCTAGCGTCCCGCACCGACCGTCTCTGCTTCCTGCTCCATCGCCCACTCGAACATCGAGAGGCTTGCGGGCTGGGGCTTCCCGTTGCGGCGCTTCGGTTTCACCGGCTCCTCGGACATGAACTCGGCCCAGGAGAACAGCGACTGCTGCGGCTCCAGGGCCTCGTCGTCGCGGTGGCCGTTGGCCCCGTTCCCATTGACAGGGACCGGAGCGTGCCCGTTGCCGTTGGCGTGACCGTTGACCGGGGCCAGCTCGACCGTCGGCCCGATGCCGATGGCGTCGCCACCGTTGGCGTGGTGTCCGTTGCCGTTGACCGCGATGGTCTCCGGCTCGATCTCGACGACCTTCCAGCCGTCGTCCACCAGCAGCTCCTCGGCCTCGCTCTCGGCGTTCCTGGCCTGGGCGAACACCTCCTCCATCGTCTCGGCCTGGTCCTCCTCGTCGCCGCTGACGATCCTGCGGGCCAGGGCCATCATCATGTCGTCGCCGTCATCGCCGTAGGCGGCAAGGCCGTCCTCCGGCAGCTCCCCCTCGACGGCCAGGGAGCTCTGCATCTTCTTCGCCACCAGCTTCAGCGCGTCGGCCTGGAGGGTGTTCCGGTAGCTCATGAACACCACCTTCACCGGGCGGGTCTGCCCGATGCGCCACGACCGCCGTGACGCCTGCCGGACCACGTAGACGCTATAATCTGTCTCGTCCCAGCAAATTGTCGGGAAGTCGATGAGGTCGAGGCCGGTCTGCACCAGCCTGGGGTGGCAGATGAGCACGTCGATGCCCTCCTTCACCTTGTCGGCGACCCACTTCTCCCTGCGGTTCGGGGCCACCGCGTCGGCCTTCATCACCGCCACCCTGAACCCGTGCCGGGTCAGGATGTCGTCCATCCGCCCGGTGATGTCCCGCGTCCCCGTGTGGGTGACGTAGACCAGCACCCGCCTTCCCTCCATCCGCTCGGCGGCCACCAGGTCGATGAGCGCCTTCTCCTTCGGATAGAGCTTGTCTTCGGACAGGGGCGGGACCTGGACGATGACGTCGCCCGTCCTGGGGTCGAAGACCGTCTCCCCCCTGGTGCAGCCGTCCGGGTAGGCCAGGAGCGTCTGGAGGTAGGTCGCCAGCAGCCTCTTGGAGCCGCTCTTGAGGGCGGCCGCCAGCTCTTTCTTCAGCTCCTCGAACACGTGCTTGTAGGCGCTGCGCTGGGAGTACCCGGTGGCGTCCTCCTCCGAGTCCATTGAGGACACGAGGATCTTCTCCTCGTAGTCCGGCAGGCCGGAGGCAACGTCCGCCAGTCTGAGGAACACCGTGTTCCCTATGATGTGAAACAACGCCGAGGGAACGAGGCCCGGCCGCTCCCTGGTCACCTTGCGGAAGCTGCGGCGCCTGCTGTTGCGCCCGTCCTCCACCGCGTCGTCGTCGGGCTTGCCGACGGTGACCTCCTCGAAGCCGTACCGCTGTATCCAGCGGTGCTCGTCCGAGCGCCCGAACTCCGTCCTTATCTCCGGCGAGAACCTGTAGAGGAGATGGAAGATGGTCGAGGAGTAGCCGCCGAGGAGCGTCCCGGTGAGGCTGAGGGACTTGCCGCACACGTCTGCGAGGATGCCGGCGGCGATGCCCTGGGCCGAGCCGCGCCCCTTGAACTCGTGAACTTCGTCGCCGATCAGCAGGTCGAAGAAGCCCTTCATCCGGTGCTTGATGTAGTCGGCCAGCGGGTAGCGGGCCGGGCCGGACCTGTCGGCCTGCCAGAGGGGGGCGTCGCAGGCAGCGCAGGTGTGCTTGCGCCGGTTCAGGTCCGCGAACGTCAGCGGCACGCCGTCCTTGTCGACGATCTGCGCCGTGCAGTCGGGGCAGCAGGGGATGCGGAAGGGCTCCCCCGTCTCCTCCTCCCGCAGGAGCCTTCCCTTGGATACGGCCCACCGCTGTGTCACGGCGGGCATCCAGCGGTAGGACAGCTTGGCCTTCTCCCGGCTCATCACCGCGAAGAGGGGGCCGGAGCCGATGGAGAACCTGAGTCGCTCCAGATCGGTGATGGACTCGACGATGGCGGCGCGGACGCCGGGCACCGTCATCTCCACCTCCCGCTTCCACTTGGGGACCAGGTGGGGCGGGCAGATGATGAGGATGCGCTCGAAGCCAGCCATGTGCGCCGCCGCCGCGCCGATGAAGGTCTTGCCGGTACCCATCTCGCCCACTACCGTCGTGCCCCGGTGGGCCTTGAGGGAGAGGGCCGCGCCCCTGATGGCGTCGGCCTGCGCTCCCAGGGGCTTGCGGAGCAGCCTGGGGAGCGTGCCGCCGTTCTCCGAGGGCCGGTAGAGCGGCGGATAGGACTCCACCACCCTCCTGGCGATGGCGTCCTTGAACGTGTCTATGAAACCTCCGAGGTTCATGTGAGTCGTCCTCCTTTTCCGTGGTGGGCCGGAGGACGACGCAGGGACCCTGGACGCACCACGCCCCCATGTGGGGGGACGCTTCTGTGTCGCGGGTCCCTGGAAACGTCCCCAGGCGGTTGCTTGAACGTGCGAGGCTTCTGGGCCTCGTTTATGTGCGGCTCGGTGTGAGCCGTCTATGCCGCTTTCAGGGCCTCCCTGCGGGCGGCTTCGGCGGCCCTGTACTCCTCGTAGCAGCGTCCCTTCAGGTGGTACGCCTTCACCGGGGAGGACACGGCCCTCCGGTAGTCGTCGATGTCCACCGAGGTGGTCTGCATGGCGGGCTCGCCGGGTGCGATGGGCTGCCCGCACCGGCAGCAGGCTTCGAGGACCATGATGGTCTGCGTTTGCATCTTTCTTATCTCTCCTTCCTTGTATGGGGGTTGTCGTGGGCCGTCCAAGCTAGGCGGCGATGTCCTCGATGCGCCCGTCGTCGAGATCGAGGGCCACCACGGTCGTCGTCAGCTTCTCCCGGTGGACCTCCTTCTCCGGGGCGTCCTCGACCAGCACCATGTCCTTCGAGGTGCGGCCCTTGACCAGAATGCGCCTGTCGTCGGCTTCGAGGACCAGGTTGTTCAGGAAGCCCGCCGCCACCAGCATCGCCATGTGCCCCCGTTTGAGGGGCATCAGCGGGCGGGTCCGGTTGTCGTTCGCGGGCCAGAGGGTGTCGGTGATCTCCGTGCTGGTCCACAGCCCCGACCGCCTGGCCTCCGTTGCAGCGGCGACGGGATCGACGGTGCGGGTGGTGAACAGGACGTCGCCGCTCGGCGTGGTGGCCGGGCTGTACTCCGTGTAGGAGTAGGAGTTGCGCTGGGAGCGCAGCGGCTCCGGCTCCCCCACCGCCCACTCCAGCACCATGCTCTCGGCTGTGGCGTCGGGAACGGGGTCGGCCTTCCGGTAGCCGAACAGGACGACCTGGTCGAAGACCTCGCGCTCCGGGTCGGGGAACGCCCAGCACCGCATCCGCCCGTAGTGGGTGGAGAGGTAGCGGGCCGAGACCGCGAGGCGCTGCCTGGGCACGATGAAGACCAGCAGGCCGCTCTCGGCCAGGTAGCGCGTCGTCTGGGTCAGGAAGGCGTGCTCCGTCCGCTTGTCCTCCGAGTCATAGTCATAGGGCGGGTTGAGCAGCAGCAGGCCGAAGGCGCCGTTCGCAATCGACGTTGCGAAGAGGTCGGCGGCCAGGGTGCGGTGGAGCCGCTTCTCGGCCTCCTCCGCCCGGTCCCGGTGCAGCTCCACGCCGTAGGTCTCGATGGAAATCGAGTTGGGCCGGTCGAGGTTCTCGGCCAGCCTCTGGAGCGCGTCCCCGGCCCCGCAGCAGGGGTCGAGGATGCGGAGGGTCTCCCGGCCCCGGTGGTAGGAGCCGGAGGGGGTGTGAATCAGCTCGGCGATCAGGTCCACCACCCGGTCGGGAGTCGGGTAGTAGCCCCCTTTGGCTTGTGCAGCGAGTCTCATGTCGTCTCTCCTTTCGTGTCTGGTGTCGTGCGCCGCTTCAGGCGGCGATTGCCAGGTCCTTGTGGCGAGTGTCGATGCCGACCACCTCGCCGATAGCCACGTTGCGCTGGTAGCAGAGCACCTGGTGCGTCTGCATGGCTTCGGCACAGGCGGTGCAGAAGGCGGTGATGAGCTCGGCGTGGTTGGCGACGGTCATCCGCCGCACCAGCATCGAGCCGCCGTCCGGCAGGGTGTGGCGGTAGAGCTGGACCGTGGGGTCCCGCCGCTCCGCCTCCGTCGCGGGCCGGAAGAAATGCGGCTGCCCCGACCGGCAGAGGTGATTCGAGCCGTCGTGCTCGCAGTAGCGGCAGGTCTTCCCGTCGGGGGAGAACCGCTGCCATGCCCCGTGATTGCGCTGTCCGCGCCTCTTGTTGTTGCGCTTGGCCCGCTTCAGCATCCTATCCATCGGACGCCTCCCTGGGCAGCGTGAGCCTGCCCGACGCCACGGCGTCGGAGAGGTCGTCCCGCAGCTTCTTGGCCTTGGGGGAGCACCGGTAGGCGGAGACGCCCACCGACTGGAGGGGAACGATCTCCTCCTCTTCGATGCCCCGCTGCCAGAGCCAGTCCGCCCAGGAGCCGTGGAGGGGAAGCGGGCTGCGCTTGTCGAGGAAACGGTGATGGAGAGCCGGGGCCTCCTCCTCCGACTGCGCCAGCAGCAGGAAGGAGTCCTTCTCGTAGCCGTACTCGGCCGTCTTCGTGTAGACGAGCGCGTGCCAGCCCCCGGTCGCCGGCAGGCGGGCGATCTTGGTCGTCCACGTTCCGATGGTCTCGTACGGGATGATGCACCGCTCGTAGCCGCCGTGGAGCGCCATGCCGTCGGCGCCCCTGATGATGTGGGCGACGTCGGGGGGCTGCTTGAGGAGCGACGCCCAGATCGCCTTGAGCGCCGTCTGGGAGCCGACCATCGAGACGAACCAGAGGCCGTCCGTCCGCTCGTCGCGGGCGAAGGCGTCGGCGGTGGCGTTGAAGCCGCCTGCGCTTATGGTGAACAGGTCTTCGGGGTCGATGGGGTGAGTCTGCAACATGGGCAGTCTCCTTTCGTTCCTTGATGTGGGTGATGCAAGCGCGGGAGGGTGTCCCCCGCGTGAGAGCCGGACGGCGTGGGCCGTCAGGACATGAGGCCCCGTTCCTTGAGGCTGACGAACCGCTCGCCGCCGATGACCACGTGGTCCAGCAGCTCGATGTCCAGCAGCTTGCCCGCCTGGACCAGCTCGCGGGTGAGGGCCGCGTCCTCGGGGCTGGGCGTCGGGTCCTGGCTGGGGTGGTTATGGCTGACGATGATGCTGGGGACGGCCTCGATGACCGCCGGGCGGAAGACCTCGGCGTTCCTCACGATGGCCGAGGACACGTTGCCCTGGTAGATGATCCGCTGGCCCACCACCTGGTTCCTGGTGTTGAGCAGCAGCACCCGAAGCTGCTCCTGGGCGAGGCCGGACATCTCCGGCCCCAGCAGCTTCCGCACGTCTTCGGGGCAGCTGATGGAGGGCGGGTCCTCCGGGCCTTCCGGCCTGGTCTCCACGTCGTAGCGGACCGCCAGCTCCCCCAGCAGGCTCAGGTTGATGCGGAGCGCGTTCAGCAGCACAGCGTCCTTGGTGTAGGTCTTCTTCCTGGTCATGTCGGCCTCCTTCGCTATCGTTTAGAACAGAGGCGGGGCCGCCCCCGGTAGATGGAAGCGGCCCCGTGGCGCGCCTTCGAGAAGGCGTCGCTATGCGGTTGTGGGACTAGAAGGGAGAGGCGCCGACCGGCTGCTCGATGTCCGAGGCGTCGCCGGTGCCGTTCCCGCCCTTGGAGTCGAGGAACACGACCTCGGAGGCGTGAATCTCGGTGCGGTGGCGGCGCTGGCCGTCGTCGCCCTCCCACGAGTTCTGGACGAGGCGGCCCTCGACGTAGATGCGCTGGCCCTTGCCGACGTACTGGTTCACCGCCTCGGCGGTGTTGCTCCAGCAGACGACGTCGTGCCAATCCGTCTCGTTCTCGGCGTCCTTCCGGTAGCGGTCGGTCGCCAGCCGCAGCTTGGTGACGGCGGTGCCGCCGGGGGTGTACTGCATCTCCGGGTCGGTTCCCACCCGGCCCAGCAGCGTGACTTTGTTGATGGTGCGTGACATGTGATTCTCCTTGTGTGTGTAGTAGCGCGGTACTGCCGCGCCCGTCTTGAATGAGAGCGGGGCCGACTCCCCATTAGAGGGAAGACGGCCCCGTCCTGCGCTCCCGCCAGGGGGAGCGTCTAGGTGTTCACCCGCACGTACTCCGACTCGCTCTCGGTGACGATCTCGGCCCGGACCTCCGGGTCGAGCGCCTCGTTGAGCCTGCGGTGGTTCACGGAATACCTGGTGGAGCTGACGAGGGTGACCGTCCGGCCCCCCACCGTCGCTTTCGAGTCGCCCTGCCGGCGCATCCACGCCTTCACGGTGTCCAGCGCGGCGCGCTTGGCCTTCTCAGGCTCCTTGATGGACTCCTGGGCCTCTGCGTAGGTCGCCACCGCGTCCCGTGCCTCTTCGTCGCTCACCTCCTCTGTCTCTGTCTCGTTCTCCGTCTCTTCGCTCGCTTCCGCCGTTCCCGGCAGGCAGACCGCCAGGAAGGGGCAGCTTCGGCATTGCCAGCTGGTCGCGGAGAAGTCCCGCTCCGGCAGCGCGTCGGGGTCAGGCCCGTTCTGGATGTGGTGAGCGGCAAGCTCACCGAGCCACTCGCTGGCGTCCTGCAAGGCCCTCTCCAGCCGGTGGGCGGGAATCCGCTCCCAGTCCCAGATGCGAGCCCCCGTGTCCATCGTGGCGATCACGGCGTCCCGCAGGTCGCCGAACTCGCCGAGCGAGTAGAGGGCGGCCTGGGCCACCGAGGCCGGGTGGCTGCGCTCCGCTCCCAGCGTCTGCCAGCGGCGGAACGCAGCCGGTCCCCGCGTCTTGATTTCGACGACCATCGGGTCGCCGAAGACGGGGGCATCCGGCTCTCCCTCGAAGAGGAAGAGTTGAGGGGGCGCTGCGCCCGGTTCCACCGGCATCCGCACCGTGCCGTCGGGGTGGCCGGTCACGATCATGTTGGGGCCTATCCTCACCGCCACCTGCTTCGGGTCCTGCGGGTCGGGCGCGTCCACCTTCCAGCCCGCCCGCTCCATCGCCCGCACCACTACCGGCTCCAGGGCGTTGCCCGCCTCCATCGCCGTCAGCGACTCCTCGCTGGGGGGATTGGTGGGTTCGTAGCCGGTGGCGGCGTACCAGAGGGAGCGGCGGCAGCCCAGGGCTGACGATGCCCGCACCTCCATGTTGCCGTCGTCGTCGAACCGCGCCGCAGGGCGGGAGAAGACCTCCGCCCGCTCGTCAATCGTCGTTATCATCGTCGTCGCCTCCTTCCTATAAGTGAGAGGCGGGGCCGCCCCCGAAGGAGACAGCCCCGCCTCGATTGCCGTTGTGTGCGCCGCTCATGCGGCCGCCTTGATGTCCTGCTCCTGCGCCGTCCCCCGCTCCTCCCTGGCCTTCAGGTGCGCCTTGAGGATGTGCGCTATCCCGTCTCCGAGGCCGTGGACGGGCACGCTTCTGCCGTCGCCCATCTGGTTCCAGAATGGCTGCATCTCCTGGATGCCCTGCATCTGGTCAATCACCTCTTCGACCGGGGTTCCCCTCCGCAGATGCAGGGAGATCAACCGGCACGCAAGCTCCGTAACGCCATGCTGGAAGGAGCCGCCCTTTCCCAGGTAGCCGAAGACCTCGAAGGGTTCGCCGTCATCGTCCACGGAGACGGTGACGAAGAGACTGCCCATCTCCGTTTGCAGCTTCGTCGTCGTGCTGGGAAGGCTGCGGGGTCTTGCCCGCGTCCCCGTAGTCATGGCCTGTCCGCCTTTCCGAGGCAGAGCGGGCGCGTCCCGGCGCACTCGATGGCCTCCATCCTCCCGTAGGCCCGCACCATCTCCGGGTCGTTGGCGAACGACTCGGCCTCGATGCAGGTGTCGAACCGCTCAAACGGGTCCGTGCCGAGGCCGCCCCAGTAGGCGACGGCGTGGTGGTGGATGCCCGGCGGGCAGTCGCGGAGGTGGGGGAGCGCCGGAGCGTAGCGGTCGAAGTAGCCCGCCACCTTCAGGGCCATCTCCCTCTCGCATTCGTCGCCGAGGCCCAGGAGCGTCCTGACGATGGGCTCCTCGCAGTCCTCCTCGGCGAAGGTCTGGGTGTACATGGAGTCCCGCAATTCGGGGGGAAGGGAGTCCCACCGCTCCCGGCTGAGCTTCAGCCCGCCGTGGCTCGGCGTCGAGACCCGCCAGACGCCCTCGGCAAGCTCCTTGACGTCCTTGGTCCAGCCCCAGGGTGTGTAGGTAACGTTCGTCGTCATTTCAGACCTCCTTGTCGTCCTGTAGATGAGAGAGCGGGACCGCCCCCGAAGAGACGACCCCGCTCGATTCCGAACCCGAATTGACCGGCAGGAACTAGGCGGCCTGGGCCTGTTGCATCTGCCGGAGCTTGTTGGCCGCGGCTTCCACCAGCGGCCCGAGCTCGGTGCCGTCCAGGTCGTCGATGCTCTTGCCCGTCCGGTCCACGACGGCGGACCGCACCTGGTCCTCATCGAGGCCCTGCTCGGCGGCGATCTCGAAGAGCCGCTTCCGCAGCTTTTCAATCTGGGACTCGCTGCGGCTCCTGCCCTGGGCCTGGCCGGAGTTGCCGTTGGCCCCGTTTCCAGAACGGGGCTGGCTCTGAGCAGGGACGCGCTGCGGTTGCGGCGAGTTGCCGACCTGCGGCTGGTCGCCGTAGAAAGCGTTGCCGAACTGGACGCCGAAGCTGCGGAACGCCCGCTTCAATCCGTCCGTGACCGCTCCCTTGATGGCCGTGTCGTGCCCGTCGAAGGTGTCCTCCGCCACCGGGTGGACGCCGATGTCGGCGCGGGGCAGGGCGCCCGCCACGGAGACCCGCACCGGGGCGCTGTAGCCCTGTTCCACCTTCACCTCGCCGGTCTGGGGGTTGACCGTCTCGACCTGGCGCAGGGTGACGTCGCCGGCCAGCTCGTAGCCCCAGCCGCCGTAGCCGAATATCCGGTTGGCCTGGGCGATGACGATGTGGCCTTCGAGGTAGTCGAAGGACTTGCCGCCGCGGCCCTTGCGCTGGGAGGCCAGCGCGGGTTCGAGGGGCTGTCCGAGCGCCTGCGTGACGGCGGGCGAGAGCCCGTCCCAGAGCAGCTCGTGCTCGGCGGGGATGGCGGCGTCGGGCTTGTGCCCGTTGCCGTTCCGGGCGACGACCGCGGTGTCCTTGTGGACGCCGTTCGCGCTCCCGTTTCCATTGTTGCTTCCGTTCTTGTTGAACATCTCAATCTCCTTCTTGTCTGTGTGGTGTGTTCCTGTAGCGAATGACCGATGCGGACTCCCCCTATGGGAATCCGTGGGCGGGCGAAGCCCGTCGTGAATTGGGCATAGGTCCTCCTGTGCGGTGAGAGTGGGAATGGGGAAGAAGCGGGAGCGGAAGCCCGAAGGGGAGCGGCGGGGAGCCGCTAGCGGGCGGAGCGAGCCGCCTGCGCCAGCAGGCGAAGGAAGGCGGCCTGTCCGTGGGGGAGGGCCGCAAGCTCGCCCACGTCGCCGACTCCCTGGGGGAGGGTGACGGCGGCGGCCCTGCGACCCAGCAGGGTCAGAAGCCGCTCCGTCGCCTCAAGGCCCGCGTCGTCGCCATCGAAGGCGAGGAAGACGCGGGGGCAGCCCCGGAGGGCCGAGGCGACCCGCTCAACGCCCTGGGTGCCGAGAGCGGCGCAGGATGGGATGCCCCATCCGGTAAGGGCGAGCCAGTCGAACAGCCCCTCGGCCACAACCGCCCATTCAGGGGCGGGGCCGAGGCGCCGGAGACCCAGGACAGGCTTGGGGCCGGGGAGGGCCTGGAAGCGGGGTGTCCGGTCGGGATCGACCGCTCGCCCGGCGAGCCAGCGGACGAGGCCGCCGGTGACGTCGGGGACGACGACCATGCCGGCGAACCGCTCCGCTCCCCGCTCCATGAACAGCCCGGAGTCCCTGATGCGCTTCTCGGAGAAGCCGAGGGACTCCAGGGCCAGCCGCAGCCCGTTGCCCGCCGAGTAGCCGAGGCCCAGGCGGGCTGCGGCGTCCGGGCCGACGCCCCGCGAGGCCAGGTACGCCCGCGCTTCTGAAGAACGCCGGAGAGTACCGGCGTAGAAGCGCACCGCCGCCGTCAACAGGGCGGGGTCGCGGGGAGGCAGCGCGGCGGACCTGGGACGCCGCGTTGGGGCTGGACGAATGGCAGACCGGGGCGCAAGCCCTGGGCTGCCGTCCAGCCGCGCGATGGCCTCCGGCAGCGACAGCCCCTCGGCCTGCTGGATGAAGTCCAGCACGTCGCCGCCGAGTCCGCAGCCGAAGCAATAGAACCGCTCCGAGTCGGCGTAGACCGTGAAGCTGCCCTCGACCTCCTCGTGGAAGGGGCAGACGCCCTGGCGGACCCTGCCCCGTCCCCTGAGCCGCACCCCGGCGGCCTCCACCGTGTCGCCCAGGGGGTGCCGGGCCTTCAGCGCGGAGATGTCCACGTTGGCCGTGACCATCACGCGCCTCCGGTCAGGGGCCTGAGCCCCCGGAGGCTGCGCCCCGAGACGACCTTGCCCGGCCGCCAGCGCATCCCCAGGACCGCCGCCACCTCCAGCGTCCCGCCGTCTCCGGTGGGAACCAGCGCGGCGGCCCGCCCCGTGCCCTGGCTGTAGAGCACCGCGTCCCGGTCTCCGAACCGCCGCTTCACCAGCTGCGTCCACTCGGAGAAGGCCCACCGGGTCTCCCTCGGCGCCGCCTTCGCCGTATCCACGCCGGCGAGGACCGCCAGCGCGCCGTCCACGTCTCCCGCCTGCCTGAGCCGCCGGGCCTCGTGGACGCTCTTGGCCACGCTCGGTATCTCCGTCGCCGATGCCGTCTCCGTCTCAGGGTCCTTGAATCCCATCGCCGCCATGAGCTGGTCGACCAGCTCCTCCAGGCTGCGCCGGGGCCTGTCCACCGTGTCCATCGACCGCATTCCAGTTGCCAGTGTTGCCGTCGTCATCGTGCACCTCCTTAGTGCCTGTGCTTTGTTGCCTTGCCGATTGCGCCCGCTTGCGGGCAAAGAAGAAGGGCCGCCCCCGGATGGGAGACGACCCTTGTGCTTGGGAATGGGTATGAGGGAGCCTGAGACCCCCGTTGTCAGCGTCGAGGCGGCCTGCCTACCGGACGCCGGGGCATGAACCGCCGAAGCAGCAGCGCCCCGATGCCCAGCCCGACGAGGTTCAGGAAGAAGAGCTCCACGTCGCCGGTTATCAGCGGCGCCGCAACGACCAGGACCACCGCCCCGGCCACCATGACCTTCTTCCGCTTCCACCACGGCTGCTTCTCAGGGGCCTTGACCGGGGTGTCATGCACCTGTGCGTAGGCCGTCCAGATGGGCAGCCCGATCAAGACCTCAAGCTCGGTTATCACCACGCCGGCCGAGCAGCCCCCGGTGTGGCACTTGACCTCGATGCCGTTGCCGTCCGGTCGCTGCCGGAACGCCAGCCCGTCCGACTTGCCGCCGTGACAGACCTCCGCCGTCGTCCAGAACCAGCCCCGCTCGAAGCTGACCCGGTGCGGCAGCAGGTTGGCGATCCGCATTGCACTCGGTCCCACGTACTGTTCCGCCATGTCCGTACCTCCTTCATTGGCCTGTGTCCGTTCCGTTGCCGCCATTCGTTACCTCCTTGCTGATGTGTGTGCCGTTGCCGTTGAACCCGTGACGCCGTTCCGAAGACGCACTCCGCCCACGGTCGAACGTCGAACGCGGAAGACGGAGTGGGGTGAAAGAAGACGCAGCTCGCCCAGGGTGGATAGCGTCCGGGTTGGGGAAAGCTGCCTGACGTGAAGCGGCCAGCCTGCTCCTCAGTCGCAGACCGGCGCGTGTCGAAGCTGCGGCATGACTGTCAGACAGCCACGTCGCAGGCATGTGGAGTCGGCCGGGGCGAAAACGCACTCCGACCGACCGGGTGAGGACGAGGCGCAGAAGGCGCTCCGTCCCCGTCGTCCAGCGGAGAAGCGATCAAACTCCATCTCGCCGGACGGGTGCCCAACGGAAGGAGCGATCAACCCCGACCGTAAGACAAGGTGTCCAGCGGATGAAGCGATCAAACTCCAACCGCCAGACAGGTGCCCGGCGGGAGAAGGGCTTATCACTCCAACCGCCGAACGTGCCCGGTGGGAGAAGGGCTTATCACTCCAACCCACCGAACGAGGCCGAGGACGAAGGGCTTATCACTCCGTCGATTCGGCCAACGCTGCCTGCGAAGGGCTTAGTCACTCCGCATCGGCAGCATCCCTCTTGGGCGACCTTTTCGGTGCAACCCGGGCTTTAGGGAAATGCCCCCAGGTTTCTAGGGCGGGAAACGCTGGAAAAGCCTGAAACTGCATCAATTATTACCGCAGCCGACACCCGATGGAAAGGTCTTTCGTGACCCCCCGCACGAATCACTGCCTTTGATGGCTCTTTGGTGGCTTTTTTCTTGCCGAAAAGTTGCCTCCAACTGCGTGACGCAGAAAGTGGCCTGCTACCGCCCCCACAGCCCGAAGGTCAACCGCCGCAGAAGCTCCCACTTCTTCAGCGCCCTCCGCGTGTCGGAGAGCGCTGTCCTGCGCCAGTTGATCTGCCCGTTCCGAGCGAAGTCCCGCAGCGGCTGCTTCTCCGGCGGAAGCGTCATGCCGTGCTCTTCGAGCAGCGTCAGCTCCATCACCAGCAGACGCTCCTCGTCCGTCAACCACTCGAAGCCCCTGCCACGGACCGGATGCGCGTCCCTCAGCTCCCGCCACTCGGCGATGAGCGGCCAGGCTTCGCCGAACACCTCCTCGTCGCCCTCCGCAGGCTCACGGGTCACGAGATCGGGGTACTCCCGCCAGGGCGCGGCCCGCCGCTTCGCCGGCCCGCCCGCGTCGTCCGCCTCCTCCCCAGGGTCTTCCCCTGTCCCCTCCACCTGCGAGAGGCGCCGCTCGAATCCGGCCTGCCGGTCCCCCAGGGCCTTGACCTCGCCCCTGACGGCCGCAACGCCCCTGGCCGCCTCCTTCCCCAACGCCTCGACCTGTCCCTTCACTTCCTTCAGATCCTCCTCCAGCCCGTCGTTGCGCTCCCGCTGCTCGGCTGCGGGCGAGCCCCCGCCCTCCAGCAGCGCCTTCTCCAACGCCTGGCGCATCCGCCTCGACAGCCTGCCGTCCTTCAGACTGTTGGTCAGCGTTCTGTAGTCGACGTTCAGCTCCTGGGTCGCCTTCATCACCCCCTTGTTGCGCACCAGCTCCCGCAGCAGCGCCATCAGCCGCAGGTGGTGCACGTCCTCAACGCTCCGGCTCTTCTCGAAGACCGGCTCCCGTGATTTCATCGTCAACGCCTCCTTCCAAAACCCCGAGTCACCGCCGGGGATTATCCAAGTCCCTCCCGAATTTCCGGCTTGTATGAATCCAAGTCCCTGGGACGCCGTTTACTCCAAGTCCCCGCCGGAAGGAGGACTTCCCAAAAAGTGCTTCCCGTTTACGTCCTGTAGGGGGGTGATTTACCCCGTTTCAGCTTGCCCACGACCCCGCTTGGCTTTCTGCCACCAACGTCCATTCCCTGTACACCCCAACTACAGCACCAAAGGGGGGTGTTTCGTAAGCCCTCGCAGGGCAGTGCATTCATGCACCCGGTGCAGCTTTGCACCGCCCCATGGGAGGTTCCGAATCGCCATCCGGCTGTACACACTCTTTTGCGGGCGATGCACTCCGATGTATCGCATCAAACCGCATAGAGGTGAACGAGTTGGCGCTGAAATCGAAACTCCGGTCGGCAAGGCGGCTAATACCCCTGGCAACCGCGCTGCTCCTGGCGGCGCTCCTGGCAATCCCCGCAAGCAACATCGCCCTGGCCCAGACCCCGCCCGACGAGCTGACCCTCGTCAACGCCGACCGGGATTTCGTCGAGCGCAAGAAGGGCGGCGAGTTCGTCGCCCGACCCCTCTTCGACCGGCAGATCGAGAGCCTCTTCTACGCCGTCCGGGACGCCGACACCGGCGACTGGATAAGCGCCATGTACCGGGTCAGGGGCGGCGAGAAGGAGCGCAGCGACGGCTGGGAGTACTCGTGGGAGTACCCCGACCTGGACGAGCACCCCGAGCTCGACCGCGACCGTGCCTACCTGCTGGTCATGCTGGCGGAGTCAGTGGACAACCACAGGGGCGACTTCTACGCCGTCATACCCTTCCACGAGCCGGGCCGCATCTGGGACAAGATCCTCTCCGCCCTCAACCCCGGACGCTGGGCGAGGGCCTTCGCCGGCTGGGTCATCGAGGGCGTCCACGGGACCCTCTGCGGAGTGGTTGAAAGAGCCAGCGGCGAGGACGCCGACAACTGCCGGAGGGAATCCGGCAGATGAGCGACATCCTCACCGGCACCCCTCCCGACCTGACCTACGCCCACGACCTGGTGCGCCAGGCGTGGATGGTCGTCTGGGCCATCACCTCCGGCGCCCTGGTGGTCATCCTCGGCTGGATGGGCCTGAGCTTCATCATGGCCGAGCACCTGGGGACCCGTCAGGCGGGGTGGCGGGAGATGGTCCCCCGCCTGGTCCTCGGCCTCGTGGCCGCCGCATCGTCCCTCTGGTGGTGCGCCCTGGTCCTGGACGTTGCCGACGCCGTGTCGGGATTCATAGCCGTCTCCCTGAACGTCACGGCGGGCGACCTGCTCCGCTCCACCCTCCACACCCTGATGACCGGCGTGCAGGCCGGGAGCGTGGGCATGGCCCTGCTGCTTGCCGTCCTCTACCTCGTCTACGGCTTCTTCGTCCTCTACGTGATCGTGCAGATGGTTCTGCGCCTCGCGTTGATCGACCTCCTGCTGGCCCTGGCCCCCATCGCGCTGGGGCTGTGGATTCTGCCCCACACGGCGGGCTGGGGCCGCCACTGGCTCAAGCTCTTCATGACGACGGTGTTCCAGCAGGCCATCCAGCTCATCGCGCTGGCCCTGGGCTTCGGCTTCCTCAACGAGGTCGCCGCCATCGCCGCCTTCGAGCCGGTGCAGGACCTGATCTGGAAGCTGCTGTTATCCCTGGCCTTCGTCTACATGGCGACCCGCGTCCCTTCGATGCTGGGCAACGCCGGGACCTTCGACTCCTGGCTCTCGATGCTCTACTTCGGCATGAACCTGCCCTCGTCGATGGTGCGCTCGGCGAAGACCATCGGGCTGGTGGCGGGCGGAGCGGCGGGGGGGCCGGGCGGCATGGCGGTGGGAGCGATGGCGGCCAGCGCGGGCGTTTCGGCCGCCGCCAGCGGCCTCAGCTCGGCGGCCTCGATGGCGACGCCATCGGCAGGCGGAGACGGCGGCGGAGAGCCCCGGAGCAGCGGCGAGTAACCACGACAAACATGCGAACAGGCGCGGACGAGAGAGCGCCGACCAATACCACGACGGAGGAGAAGCGATGTGCAGCTAACGGAGCGAAGCAACCCCGACCGGTAGAGACGAGCGGAACGCTCGGAGAAAGAGAGGAGAAAAGGAATGGAACAACTGACACAGACCATATCGAACCTGGTGGGCATCCTGCTGGGAGTGGTCGGAGCGATAGGCGTCGGCTTCTTCATCTACGGCGCGTACCTGTACCTGACCGCCAGCGGAGCGCCCCACCAGATGGAGCGCGGCAAGAGCGCAATGATGACCGCCCTGGCGGGCATCGTCCTGGCCCTGGTCGCCTACGGCGTCGTGGAGCTGGTGATGAACGCCGTCGTGGACCCGGGAATCGAGATCGACGACGTGCTGCCCGAACCGCAAGCGCCGGACGCGGCAACCCCAACGAGCTAGGCGGACGTGAGGAAGGAGGAACAGAACATGAGAGAACACGAGGTACCGACTCACGTCCAGGCCGAGGACAGGGTGCTATTGGGGTTGACCTTTCCGCAGATCGTGGCGGTGACGGCGGTGTGCGCCATCTCCTACGGCGCATACCGCTACGCCCCCGTCGGCCCCTCCGAGGTGCGCATGGCCCTGGCCGTCGTCTTCGGACTCTTCGGCGTAGCGATGGTCGTGGGGAAGATAGGCGGTCGGCGGCTGCCGCTGGTGGCCGCCGACCTGCTGAAGTACCGGCTGGGGGCGAGAGTCTACGCCGGGCAGGTGTCCCAGCTGGTGAGAGCGGAGCCGCCCGCGCCGGCGCAGCCGGTGCGGAGCGGCCCCGGCCCCCTGAGCCTGATGGCGAAACGCGCCGGGCGCGGGCTGGGGAGGCTGCGCAAGCGCAGGAAGACCCGCAAGAACAAGGAACGCCGCAACGGAAGGATGCGCTGGTTCGGCAAGCGTAGGGGAAAGGACGCCGGGAACCAGCAGGCCCGCGACCACCGGGCCGCGACGCTGGAGACGAGCCGGAGGAAACCCCGCAGGGGCTTCCTGGCCTTCGCGGCCCTGGCCGTCCTTGCCCTAGCCTTGGTGACCGTACCCCAGGTCGCCCTGGCCAACGACCACGAGCCCTGGCGGGACGAGATCGACTTCGAGGTCGAGGAGCCGGTCGAAGGACGGCGGATATTCGTCGAGAGACTGACCGTCTCCGGCGACCGCGCCGCCGTCACATTCCGCGCCGCAACCGCCCTGGACATCCGGGTGCGGGCCTACGGCGGTCCTGAAGGCACATGGCTGCGCTTCTGGGGTTCGGCCACCCTGGCGGAGGGGGAGCGCATCGACTACTCGCTCCCCCTCCACGGACCGGCGCCGTCCTTCACCGTCTCGTGGGAGGACACGCTGGGGCAGGCGGGAGCCCTCACGGTCGAACACGACCGGATCCCGTACCCGCTCCCCGAAGTCGAGGGCGAGCTCTGCGACCTTCGCATGACCTCCCTGAGCTGGACGCCCGGAGCGGTCAGCGGGGTCATCGAGTCGGAGTGCGTGTCCGCCGTCGAGGAGCCCATCGAACTTCAGACGGTGGCCGGGCACCAGAGCGTCAGCCAAACGGCGCTCATGGACGCCCAGGTGACGGCCATCACGGGGACCGTCGCCGCCGCGACCGGCGCGTCGCATACCGGCGTCGCCTTCGTCCCCAACGGAGAGACCAGCTTCCAACTCGGCGTCCCCGCGGGCGCGGCGATTCACGCCGTGACCTTGGACGTGAGCCTGGAGGCGTCCCTGAGCATCCCCATCCCCCCGCTGACTCAGCTCACCCACCACCCGGAGCGCGTGGAGCAGGTCACCAGGACCGTGCACCTCCATCGCCCCGGGGACAGCGACTACGACAGCCAGACGGTGACCGTGACCAACGAGGACGGCGCCACGGAGTCCGCCACCGCGACGGCCTACGCCTACGTCCCCAGCGCCACCATCGCCAAGCAGGTGACGGTGGATGTCCTGCACAAGGAGCACGTGAAGGCCGAGGTGGTGGAGCGCTCGCCCATCACCCGGAGCCGTGACGAGGCCCTGTCTCTGGCATCCGGCGTTGGCAGCGACGACCCCTACGAGGCCCTGGCGCTGCCGGAGCCTGAGCCGGAAGACCCGCCCGCTGAGCAGGAGTCTGCCGACGGACTGCGGGGCTGGTTCGAAGACATGGGCTGGGAGTGGCCCTGGTGAGGCCCGCGATTGCGGTCACCCTGCTGGCCGGGGCTGCGCTGGCGACGACCGGCGCGGCCCCGGCGGAGGAGCAGGAGATGCTCCGCCAGTTCGACCGCGTGCTCACGGCGATGGCCTACGCCGCCTCCGGCCTCTGCCTGTTCGCCATCGTCTGGGCCGGCTTCATCCTGATGGCCGAGGGCGGCGAGGAGAGGGGCGGGGGCAAGGCAAAGGCCGCCGTCGTCATGGCGGTGGTCGGCCTGGTCCTGGTGCTGTCGGCCAAGGGCGTGGCCGCGCTGCTCAGCAGCGGCCTCGTGGACTTCCCAACCCCATAGAGAAAAGGAAACGAGCGAATTGAAGAAGCTGCTTGAACGAATCACAAGACGCGGAGGGGAGACCCCGCCAAGGGAGTCCGCCGCTCGGCAGGAGATGCCGGAGGGCCAACTCCCCACGGAGTCAGCACCTGGTGGAACGACGGAAGCCCCTCCCAAGCCGCCTCCCGAGCTGCCCCTGTTCTTCATGCTGTCGCACCTGGACGACGACGGGCCGGTCCGCCTGGACGGGGTGAAGCTCGGCGTGTGCGAGGTGATGGGCCTGGAGCTGGACGAGCCGAAGCTGGGAGCCTTCGCCGGGGCGCTCAACGCCCTGGACTTCCCGGCCCAGCTGCTCATCCGGCAGCACCCGCCCCGCCTGGGAGGGCTGAGGGAGAACCTCAAGGAGGCCCAGCCGGACGACCTTCCCCCGCAGACCAGGGCCGCCGCCGAGTCCCTTGGGCGACTGCTGACCGAGCTTGAGTCCCGCGACGGCATCCTCGACCGGCGCTTCTACGCCGTGTGCGAGTCCGCACGCATCGACGACCTGCGCGGCCTGCTGGCGAGGGCCGGGCTGTCCGTCCACCACTTGAGAGGGCGCCAGCTTCGCATGTTCCTGGTGTCCGCCGCCCTGGGAGGCTCTCCCGCCGAGTACGACGAGGAGACGCCGGTCGAGGTGGAGATAGGCCGCCGAGACATGCGCGTTGGAGACCGCCTGGTCCGCTCCCTGCACCTGGGCCGCTGGCCCCGCTCCCTGGCCCCCGGATTCCTGCAAGGACTCATGGCGGCGGGCGCGCCGATGGACCTGTCCGTCCACGTCGGCCCGATACCGGCGGAGCAGGCGGCCCGTACGCTGGAGTGGCAGAAGGTGCGCTTCGAGTCGGCCCAGTCCCTTTCATTCAAGCGCGGTCGCACCATGTCGCCCGAGGCGGAGATCGCCCTGGAGGACATCACCAGGCTGAGGGACGAGGTGCAGCGGGGCAGGGAGCGGCTCTTCCACGCCTCCCTGTCGGTCACCCTCCATGCCAGGGACGAGGCGTCGCTGAGGGAGATGACCCAGCGGGCGAAGGCCCACTTCGCCGCGACCCTGGGCAAGCTGGACAACCTCGTCTTCCGCCAGCGCGAGGGGCTTCTCTCCACGCTGCCCCTGGCCCTGAACGCCGTGGCCGAGTGGCGCAGCCTGGACACCTCCAGCATCGCCCGGCTCTTCCCCTTCTCGCCGCCCGACATGGACACGAGAAGCGGCACCCTCTACGGCATCGACATGCGGGCCTGCTCCCCCGTGGTCTACGACCCCTGGGACGGCACCCATCTGAACGCCAACACCGCCGTCCTCGCCCGCTCCGGCAGCGGCAAGTCATTCGCCACCAAGCTGGGGATGCTGCGGGGCCTTACCAGGGGAGTGACCGCCTACGCCATCGACCCCGAGGGCGAGTACGCGGACATGGCCCGCGCTGCGGGCGGGCGCGTTCTCAGCCCCGGCGTGCCGGGCGAGGGGATGAACCCCTTCGTCATCGAGCGGGGCGACTCCGAGGAGATGCTCCAGCGCATCGGCAGCCTGAGACGCCTCATCGAGGTGATGGTGGGCGAGAGTCTCGGCGCGGAGCGCCGCGCCTCCCTCGATCACGCCCTGGCGGGCTACTACGCCCGCCCCAGGGAGCGCACCGGCTTCCGTGATTTCTACACATATCTGCGAGAAGACGAGGCGGGTGACGCCGCTCTTGCAAGGCTGCTCAGGCCCTTTGCCACCGGCAGCCTCAGACACCTGCTCTCCGACGAGGGAGACGACCTTCTCGGAAACGAGGCCCTGATCACCGTGTTCGACCTGCACCTCTTGGAGCCGGAGCTGAGGCCCGCCGCCGCGATGGTCTGCACCGAGACGGTGTGGGCCGCGGCCGCCCAGGACCCCAAGCCCCGCCTGCTGGTCGTGGACGAGGTGTGGAGCATCATGCAGCACCCCGAAGGCGCGGCCTTCATGGTCTCGATGGCGAAGCGGGCCCGGAAGCACAGGCTCGGCCTCCAGTTCATCACCCAGGACGTCCAGGACCTTCTCTCCGAGGACACGTCGAGGACCATCACCGGACACTCCGGCAGGGCGCTCCTCCAGAACGCCGCCTTCAAGCTGCTTCTCCAGCAGGACGCCGCCGCCATCGGCACGGTGGGCGACGCCTTCGACCTGCCCGAGGACCTCCAGCGCTGGCTCCTGTCCTGCCCCCGTGGAGACGGCCTGTTGCTGGCGAAGGGACACCGCTTCCCCGTCCGCATCGAGGCCACCCCGGAGGAGGCGGAGGTCATCGAGTGGCGGCCCGGACGCCATTAGAGAAAGGAATAACACCATGAAGCTGAACCCGAAGGAAATCCTCTTTGGAGACGGCAGCGACAGGAAGGACCCCGTCCTGCTGGCGGTGACGCCGCCCAGGACGGGGGAACGCACCCTGCTGGGCGTGGAGAACCTGCTCCAGTCCATCGCCGTCCCCGAGCCCTTCTCCCTGGAGCTGGCCGGGGACATGGACGGCGTGACCCTCATGGCCCGCTGCCTCGACGACCAGGTGGTGCGCGGCCAGATCTCCGCCCACTACCCCCAGGCCCGCATCCGGAAGGTGGACCCCGGCGACGACCCCCTGCGCCTGGGCGAGGGCGAGCAGGCGTGGTCGATCACGTTGCGGGCCGACGGCCCCGAGTACGTCCCCCTGCGCACCTTCCGCGACGACGACCTGCTCGACCCCGGCTCCGACCCCCTCATCGCCCTCATGGGAGCGCTCTCGGCCCTGAACGAGGGGGAGCGAGTGGTTGCGCGGCTGATGCTGCGCTCCCTGGGACCCGACTGGTCGCAGGGACACATGGACAAGGCCCACAAGCGGCCCGGCATGGAGCCGAGGGAGCCCGCCTACACCTACCAGACCAAACCCCTCCAGATGGACGGCATCACGATGGCCGTGCTGGGCATCGGGGCGCTGGCCGCCCTCAAGGGCTACCTGTGGGTGCAGGACGGCGAGGTATGGAAGGCGGCGCTGTTGGGCACGGTCACGGCCCTGGGGCTGGCCGTGGGCGGGTGGGCGTGGCACCGCTGGAAGAAGGCCAGCAAGCGGGTGGAAGACCCTCTGCTCATCAAGGAGAAGGTCTCGCGCATCGCCTTCGACGCCGAGATACAGGTCACGGCGGTCCTGCCCGCCGCGACGGGGCAGCAGCGCGCCGCCGAGCTCCTGGGGCCGGTGGCCGCGGCCTACCGCCACTTCGACAACCCCGCAGGAGCGCGGTTCAAGGTGGACAAGGTGAAACCCGTCGCGCCCGACCCGTCGCTGCTCCACCCGGCAGGCCCAGGGCTGTTCGGCAGGCGCAGCGTCCTGGGAGTCCGCGAGGTTGCCGCCCTGTGGCACCCGCCTGGAGCGGGCGACGAGACGCCCCTGGTGGAGCGGTCCGGCTCAAGAGGGCTCATCCCCTCGGCCAGAGGAATCAGGGGAGGGGCTCTGGTGGGAGACACCACCGTGGGCAAGCCCATGCCCGTCCACTTCCCCGAAGACCTGCTCAGACGTCATCACCTCTACGTCGCACGCACCCGCATGGGCAAGTCCACCCTCATGCACCACATAGCAGTCCACAAGATGCGGGAGAAGGCCGAGGGCAGGGACGGAGACGCCATCGTCGTCATCGACCCCCACACCGATCTCGTTGACGGGATCCTCGAACACGTCCCCGACTCCCTCACGGACAGGGTGCGCGTCATCGACCTGTCGGACGCCTCCCGCTCCCCCGGCATCAACCTCCTCGACACACGCGTCTTCGCAGACCGCGACCGCACCGCCGACTCGGTGGTCCGCGTGGCGAAGGGCCTGTGGGAGCAGTGGGGGCCGAGGATGCAGTCCATCCTCGAACAGACCGTCAAGACCCTCCACGAGGCCAACGAGCACCCCGAGACGGACGAGAACGAGCAGCACACCATCCTGGACGGGCTGCGCCTCCTTTCCAACGACCCGTACCGCAACGCCGTCCTGAAGAAGGTCTCCGACCCCTATCTCCTCGAATGGTGGGCCAGGGACTTCGGCAGCTGGCACCGCCAGTACCGCGCCGAGGCCCTCGCCCCCGTCCAGACCCGGCTGTCCTACTACGCCTCCTCCAAGCGGGCGCGGGCCATCCTGGGACAGCGCCGCTCCACCATCGACATTCGCGAGACCATCCTCGACGGCGGCGTCCTGCTGGTCTCCACCTCCCAGGGGACGGTGGGCAGGGACGTGGCCGCCCTGGTGGGCGCGTCCCTCCTCAACCTCGTGGACGCCGTGATACGGGAGCAGGGAAGCGTGGCGCTCCGGGAGCGGCGGGGCGCGCTGGTGGTCGTGGACGAGATGCAGACCATGCCCGGCGTCGACTACGAGTCGATGCTCAGCGAGCTGGGCAAGTTCGGAGCGAGCTTCATCCTCGCCACCCAGAGCCTCGCCAAGCTCGACGACCTCTCCCGCACCATGCGCGACACCCTGCTGGCCAACGTCGGGTGCCTCGCCGTCTTCCAGGTGGCCGGCTCCGACGCCCGCCACCTGGTCTGGGAGCTGGGCAAGGACCGGGTGACCGAGGAAGACATCGTGTCCCTGCCCGTGCACCACTGCTACGTCAGAGCCACCGTCGGAACGGAGCGGATGGACGCCTTCTCGATGGAGGTGAGGAAGCCGGAGAGGGGAGACCGGGACGGGGCGGACCGCATCCGCAAGGCCAGCTCAGCCTACACCGTCTCGGCCCAGCAGCTCGCCTTCGCCGAGGCCCAGGGCCACGGGAAGGTGGAGGAGTTCCGCAGGGGAGTCGAGACCCTGAACGAGACCGGCCCGCAGGAAGAGGAGAAGAAAACTCCCCACGGCCCCGATCGGTGGAAGCGGACCAGCAGGCGCAAGGCGCAGAGGAAGGAGCGTCCGGATGAAGATCAACGGCAGTGAACGGGAGACGCTCGGCGTCATCGCGTCGTGCCCCTTCGCCGACCGGCTGGAGCTGGCCGCCATGTCCGGCGCGTCGAGGAGCGCGGTCTACGAGGCGGTCGGCAGGCTGGAGGACGCGGGCCTCGTCGCCCACGTGCCCCACGCGGCGGACCTGATACCGCCGACCCGCCGCTACCACATCACCGCCAGGGGACTGGGCGCGCTGGCCGAGACCGAGGGCTCCAGCCCCGACGACCTGCTGCGCTCCCGCCCCGTCTCCGTCCAGTGGCTGCGCATCCTGATGGACCGGCTCGACGCCCTGGCCGTCGTATACCGCCTGGCCTCAACCATAGCCGGCGTCGCCCACCCGGTCGGCCTCCGCCTGTACCGGGCCGGTCCCCTCGACGCCGCCATGACCCTTCCGGGCGGGCGGACCGTGGGGATCGCAAGGCAGGGACACGCCGCCGACAGGACGGGCTTCTCACGGCGGCTCTGGAAGCTGCGGGACGGGCCGCGCCCCGGTACGGTCCTCGTCCTGGTAACCGACGAGGTGCGGCTCAGACACGCCCGCAAGATGCTGCCCCGCACCGTGGAGTCGCTGCTCGCCCTGGAACGGGACGCGGCCCTCGCCGGACCCGAGGACGAGGTGTGGCGTCCCGCCGCCTCCGGCCCGCCCGCCAATCTGCGGAACGCCCTGGGGCAGCTGGCTCCCGGAGGAGAGCTGCCCGTGGAGGCTAACCCCTCGCAGGCGGACCTGCCCGGCGACGGCGCCCCGGACGCAGACCGCGCCCTGCCCGTCCTTCTCAAACCCGCCGAGAAGCGCGCCCTCGACCTTATCTATGACTGGCCCTGGCTGCTCCGCACCGAGCTGGCGAGCCTGATGGCCGTCTCCGAGCGCCGCGCGTCCCAGCTCGTCAACCCCCTGGAAGGGTTCGGCCTCGTGACCCGGCCCATCGACGGGAGCGGACGACTCGCCCTCACCGACCGGGGCGTGGCGCTCCTGGCCCGTAGGGACCGCACCTCCGTCGCCGTCGCGAGGAGGCGATGGAGCGTCGCTCCCGTGGACGCCGAAGCCCCATGCGACTGGCGCAACGTCTCCGGCGGCAGGAGCCGCCAGCTGCTCAGGAATATCGAGCACACCGGGGCCGTTCACGCCTTCGTCGCCGCCCTGGCGCGGCAGGCCCACGCCCTGGGGTGGGAGCTGGCCCAGATCGACCCGCCCAGGAGCGCGTCGAGGCACTTCAGGCACGAGGGACGGAACCGCTCCGTCAACCCCGACGCCTTCGGCGTCCTCCGAAGAGGCCCGGCCGCCTCGCCCTTCTTCCTGGAGTGGGAGAGGCGAGCGGTGCGCCCCTCGACGATGGCGACGCGGATCGCCCCCTATCTGCGCTACTACTTATCTCATGGTCCCATCGACGACCACGGTGCCAGGCCCTCCGTCCTGATCGTCTTCGACGACGACATCGCCGCCACCAACTTCCTGAGAGTGGCGAGGGACGAGATGGACCGCGCCGGGGTCAGCGTGCCCCTGTGGGTCTCCCACAGCGCCGTCATCGACGCGCTGGGCCCGCTGGGAAGGGCGTGGCGGTCTCCAGGCGACTGGGAGCCCGCCCACGTCCTGCTGGCCCGCTGAACACGCCGTACGGGACGGGAGTGCAGCGGCGGCTCCCGCCCAGTACCGAAAGGAGGTCTTCAACACATGGAACCGCAACGGAACGAAGAACCGAGAGGCCGCCGGAGGCGGGGCGCTCGCTCAACAGTGCGCCTCGACGCCCGGTCGCTCTGGGCGCGGTTGGCGCTGCTGAACCGCTCCCAGAACTGGCTCGCCCAGGAGATAGGGATCAGCTCCGGCTATATGTCCAAGCTGGTCACGGCAGGCCGCGCACCCTCCGGACGCATCCGCAGAAGGATGCTCAAGGCCCTCGGATTCGAGGACTTTCACGAGCTCTTCAAGCTCGATGAGGAGGAGCAAGATGGAGACCCTTAAACAGGTGGCCGGCATCGTCATCGCCGGCCACATCGCACCCTACCTGAGCGGCGTCCTGCCCAAGGACTTCCCGAAGCGCCTCGAACGGCTCTGGGAGGCCAGCGGCCTCACCTGGAACGCCTTCGCCGACGCCCTCGGCGTCGACAAGAAGCGCGTCCACAGGTGGCGCAGGGGCGTCAAGCCCGACGGCGACGCCTACCACGCCCTCGTGAAGCTCGCGGCCCTCATTCCGGGGGGCCTCGACATCCTCATGGGGGACGGGTTCCAGATGTACCTCTGGCAGGACTGGGAGGACCGGCACGACCGGCACGACCAGGACGACCAGCAGGACGACCGGCAGGACTGACACCCTCATGACCTGCCAGAGCACACATAACGGGAGCGTCCGCCCCGATGTCTTCCCCGACGACTTCCCCCAGGCCCTGGAGCGCTTCAAGGAGGCTTTAGGGATGACCTGGGACGAGATCGCCTGGCTGCTGGGAACCACCACCGCCACCCTGTGGCGATGGCGAAACGCGGGGATCAGACCCAGCACCGACTATCTCCTCGCCATTCAGGACCTGGCCGAGAGCAGGGGACTCGGACACCTGCTTCCACCCATAAGGGTCATAAAGGTGCCCGTTCGCGGTCCGGCGGAAGGCGTCCGGGGCAAATAGACGCCGGGGCCTACGCGGCCCCGGACAGGGCAGCTTCAGGCTTCAAGAACGCTCGCACCCAAGTGCGAAGGGAGCACGACCGACATCAGGAGAACGCGATAGACCGGCGGCTTCCGACAAAGACGAGGGTGTGAGCGCAGGGGCCTCGTGCGCCCCGCGATATGGCCGATGGAATAGACCTATATGAAGAATGAGAAGAAACAGAACGGACGGAGGAAGCCCCGCGGCGGCTTTGAGATAAGCGCCATCACCGTTTCCTACAGCCCCCCACCCGACGCCCGGTACCGCTTGCGCCGAATCATCACCATGATGATCAAGCACGCCGCCAGGGACAGGCGGGCCGCGCTCGGCGAGAACGATCCCCCGAGCGACCCGCAGGCTGAAGGCCACGCCGAGGCGGACGAATGATGCGCCCCTCTCGTTTCACCGTCATCGGCCTGGGCGGAGGCGTCCAGTCCTCCGTATGGGTGGAGGGGCACTGTGGCGGTTTGAGCGCAACGGATTGACCAGAGAACGACGGGAGGCGTATCTTGGAGTTGTCGGACGCTTCCCCGCTGACAACGAGGAGGGTGCAATGGCGCACCGAGACTACGGACCCGGGGAGATAACGGCCCTGGGCGAATCCATCTACCGGGAACAGGTCCAGTCGCAAATCGGCCCCGTTGAGAAGGGCACATTCGTAGTCATCGACATCGAGACCGGTGACTATGAGGTCGACCCAAGAGACGCGGCGGCTACCCGGCGACTGCTCGAACGAAGGCCGCACGCCGTGACATACGGCGTGCGTGTCGGACATCGCGCGGCATACAGGCACGTCGGCGGTTTCCGGGTGCCTGAACGCCGTGATTAGGGGCAGGGTAACCAGCAGTCAACAGGCTCTGATCGCCGTGGACATCTTCGATGGCGACGGCCGCCCCCAGTCTGTCGAGTTGGTCCTCGATACCGGGTTTACCGGCTACCTGACATTGCCGCCGGAATCCATCAGTCAACTGGAATTGACATCCGTTGGTCAGAGGACCTTCGAACTGGCTAACGGCGAGCTCTTCGACTTCCAGGTCTACCTTGGGTCTGTGTCCTGGCACGGCCTTCCGAGCGATGTTCTGGTGCTGCAATCAGACA
The DNA here is from genome assembly GCA_965219425.1 of Dehalococcoidia bacterium. Taxonomy (GTDB): domain Bacteria; phylum Chloroflexota; class Dehalococcoidia; order Lucifugimonadales; family Australimonadaceae; genus S5-327. The sequence continues at coordinate 278,188 of OZ244741.1, read as the reverse complement.
GCGACCCGCTGCTGGGCATGGCCCTGCTCTGGGGTAGCCGGGTCACTATGGACGCTCTGAACGATGGTGAGGTTGGGATCGAGGAGTTGTCACCCGCCGGTGAGCAACCATGAATGACATGAAGAAGGACACGCCGGCAAGTTTCCAAGAGATCGTCGTTCAGCTGGGACCGCTCTTAGAGGAAATACAGAGCGGCCCAACATATCAGGGCCGAACCCTGCGAGAGTTGCCTGAGAAGGGAGTCTACGTCTTCTATGAGGACGGCAAGCCGATGTACGTTGGCCGTGTTGGCAGCAACTCCAAGCAAACGGTACGTCAGCGAATTCGACAGCACACGATCCCAAGCTCAGGGCATAATCAGGCGACCTTCGCGTTCAGGTTGCTTCAGGAAGAGCTTGGCCTACCGGTGGGCCATGAGTCCGACATAACGAGACCAGAATTGGCAGAGAAGTACGAAGCCGAGTTCCGTGAACAGAAGCAGCGAGTCAGCAACATGGAAGTCCGGGTTGTCGAGGTCACGGACTCGGTGGTTCAAGCGGTCTTTGAGATTTTCGCAGCCCTAACCCTGGGCACCACCAGGTACAATCGTTTCGATACTCACTAGTGCCCTGAATCTGAATCCCCCTATCTCTGCTTCACCAACAACCCAAGGGCCTGATGGAACAAGTACCACTCCACAACATTCGATGTCGTAGCTGCAATGACAGCACGAAGCACCCGGTTATGACTCACATGAGGACACCGCCCGAAGCCCCGATCTACACAGTCGGATGTCCTAACAAGTGCATGGATGCCGTCTACATGGAAATTGACCTTCCTTTTCGCCGATTCCCAGCAGCTTTCCAGCACTTGCTTGAACAGCCGCACCCCGGCCAGCTGGCCCCCGATGACCCTCGCAACTTCTTCTACGTCGCGCAGCAAGCGGGAGACGAGGAACAATGACTGACCCACTGCCGCACTCGACGGGTGCCGCGCTTTGACTCCGGCCCCCCAATCGCGGTATCATGGGAGCGAAAGTTGACCCGGCGGTGCGCAAACACCCCGGGCCGTGGCGCCACCTGAAAGGACAGGTGATGCAGTAGCATTGTACTACTCGCAGACCCGCTCCCGACAGGAGGCGGGTCTTTTTGATTTCAGAGGATTCGAGAGAGGAGGAGTCATGGCGAGAACTACCAAGAGGAAGACGGAGGCTAATCGGGCGGCCATCTACGCCCGCGTCTCGGACAAGAGCCAGGACGGCGAGGACAAGACCTCCATCGCCGAGCAGACAGGCGACATGGAAGCCTACTGCGAGAGCAAGGGACTGACCATCACCGCGCGCTACCACGAGGTGGGCCGGGGCTGGTCGAAGAAGCGCCCAGAATTCCAGCGGATGCTGGCCGACGCCAGAAAGGGACGCTTCGACACCATAGTGTGCTGGAAGTCCGACCGCCTCAGCAGGGGCATGTACCCCGCCGCCGCACTCATGGAGGTCGTCGAGGCCCACCAGATAGGGCTCGAAGCCGTCCTGGACGCCATCGACATGAAGACCTTCGGACTCATGGCGGCCATCGGCAAGATCGAGCTGGACAACTTCCGGGAGCGGTCCACTATGGGCAAGCGGGGGACTGCCAAGCAGGGACGGGCGCCTACGGGCCGCCTCCCCTACGGCTACCGCATCGGAGACGACGGCAGGCCCGAGGTGATTGAGGAGCAGGCGGAGGTCGTCCAACGCATCTTCCGCATGTACGTCGATGAAGGGATGAGGGCCTACTCCATTGCCGCGCGGCTGACCGACGAGGGGGTCCCCACACAGACCGGCAAGCTGCTGTGGCTTCAGTCCCGCGTGCACCACATCCTCGGGAATGCCACCTACACGGGCTCCTGGGTCTACGGAAAGTACCGCCATGTCGCCACCGAGGACGGCATGAAGGTCTACGATCAGCCGAAGGACACCTGGATAGAGATTCCGGTCACGCGGGTGGTCGACGATAAGACCTGGAAACGGGCGCAAGAGTTGAAGAAGCAGCGGAGCAGGAAGGCCAAGAGGAACACGAAGGTGCTCTACCTGTTGCAGCACCTGCTGAAATGCGCCGAGTGCGGCCGCAACTTCCATACAAGGGCCTCCTGGACAACCACCAGCGTTCGCGACGGCAAGCCTTACACCTACGAACTGACCACCCCCCGCCGCTACTACATGTGCAACGGGATGCAGGGCATGCGCCTGCGCTGCCGGGAGAAGCCCTACATCCGGGCTGAGCAGGTGGAGGAGCCGATATGGAACGAGGTGAAGCGGGTACTCCAGAACCCCGACCTGATCGTCGCCGGTATCGCCGACCTCGACTCTCAGGAGGGCGGCGGATTGGAGGAGGAGATCGCCCAGGCCGAGCGGGACCTGCGAAGCATCCAGATGGAAGAGGACCGAGCTGTCAGGCTGTTCGTGTCGGGAAAGATCACCGAGGCGCAACTCGACCTCCAGCGCAAGTTCATCACCGAGCGGCTTGAGAGCGCCAGGGCGAAGCTGGACGAATACCGTGATCTGGAGGAGAGTGGAACTGAGAAGCGGCGACAGATGGAGGAGGTCCTAGCCTGGGCGAGAAAGTTCGGCCAGGGACTGGAAGAGTTGACCCCCCAGGAGCGTCACGATTATCTCCAGATGCTCGTGGAACAGGTCACCATCGACAAGGACAACAAGGTGCACATCGCGATGGCTTTTCCCATCGACGATGATTCCCCAGACCCTGATTCTCCTGACCCTGAGCCGCTTCAGCCTGAGTCTATGTCGATTGGCTCCGCAAAGCCTTCACCTTGAGGTTCAAGCTGGCAGTGTAGTTAGGGGCCTCACCCCGACCCGTCGGGCGGGAGCTTGCCACGAACGGCATGCGCGCTGCCGAGATACGCTCGTCTTCATCCGGCACGGGTGGGTTCGCGGACAGTCCCCTGCCATCAACGAGTACATCCGCTTCAGCTTTGTGCGGCCACGCGCTGTCCTCCGTGCAGGCGGTCGTAGAGGTCGCGGAACTGGCCCTCGCGTCCGGGCGGGGCATTCCTGAGAAAGACCTCGTATATCTCCTCCTCAGTCCCCGGCAGCAGCGAGCCTCTGGCCGAGGCGAGGACGTGGAGTTCTCTCAATACCGACGCCAGCGCCTCTGCGCCGAGCACCTCGTTCGCTTCGTGCAGGAAGTGCTCGCCCATGGTATTCGCGCATGGGGGCGTATCGCGGACGCTGTCGTATATCTGATTAAGGCGGGCGATGTTCTCGATTCCCGAGGAGACGCACTTGGCATGGCTCGCCCTTACAGTTTCCCGGCGCACGCCCAGACTTTGAACGCCGAGTCTGTCGCGGACGTAAGCCGCCGTGAAGTCGGCGCTCCCCTCTCTCAGCCAGACGGGAGCGAAGCCGAGACCGTAGTAGTAGTGGGCCATCTCGTGATAGATTGTGTCGTAGGGCATGGTCGTCCCGGGTCTGGTGATTCGGAAGTGGGTATCCAGGTGATAGCCAATGCCCACGTTGTACCCCTCAGCATCCTGCACTACGCTCAGCATGATGACGTCCGTGGTCGGGAACGGAGTTCCCAAGAACGCTTCCGTAATGCGAGCGGAGTCCTCGATAGCGGCGAGCGAGTTCTCGTCTTCTGGGAACGGGGCATTCTGGAAGACCCAGAGATTTACAGGGCCAGCAAGAGGCAACGAGACCGTCCCCGACAACGAGAACCGGGACTGGAGCAGTTCGGCGTAGAGGCGTGAGTCGTCGTAAACGACTGGCACAAGAGTCGTGACGAAGGCCGCCTCCTCCGGATCCAGGCCGTCGGCGAACCAGGGCAGAGCGACAAGCGGCCTAAGGTCGTCAGGAAACTCCCCGATTTGACCTATGGCATGCAGCGCGTACACCACGAGGTCGCCTGAAAGCGACAAGAGTTCGGACATGCTACCGATGACCTCCGAGGCAAGGGATTGATCCGTGTAGGAGATGCCGCTTATCCCCCAGAGACCCGCTTCCTCAGCCTCAGTGACGCCGTCCAAGACCCAAGGGAATGTAAAGACGGCGTCCCTGACCGTTTCGCCGTACCTCCAGATGGAAACCAGACTATCTACGGCCTCGGACTCAACCTTGGTAATCTCGTCCGTCACCCAAGCCATACCCAGCATCCGTCTGATCAACTCCCCGTCGGGCGGTATACGGCCTGTGAGCTTACTCAGCACATGGAACTCGGGTTGGGTAAGCCCGTCGACAGCCCAGGGCAAGTTCAGCACACTCCTCGCCAACTGCGCATCGACCTGCACGATGACGTCGACGATCCAGAGCAGAATAACGAAGTCGTGGCTGTTCCGGAGGGCTAACAGGTCCTCGGCCAGCGCCTCATACCCGCATGTGATATTCTCGATCTTCAGGAGGTTGTAGTACTCCCCCTCCTCTATGCCATCGGCGACCCATGGCATGAGAACGATCTCATGGGCAAGGGCGGGATGGCACAGCCATGTATCCACGAGCGCATCCGTAACCGGGCCATCCACAGAATTACCCGACAGCAGCCACGGAAGAGTCTCCGCTAGCTGAGCCACAACTGCCTCCCGATTCGTTGCCATCGGCGTTGGAGTGGGGGTCGGCGTTGCGGTTGGGGTGGTAGCAGGGATATAAGTAGGCGTCGGCGACGGCAACAGTGTGGGCATGGGAGCGGGTGCCGGGGTTGCCGTTGAGGTTCGGGGCGGCGTTGGGCTGGGGGTTTGGATTTGTGTGGGGGCAGACGTGGGGCGCGCGCTGGTTTCCGCGACGCCGACGGTCGGTGGAGCAGAGTCGCATGCGGCGAGCGCGAGCGCAATGAGGGCTAGGGCAAGCGCGGACGCCAATGCACGGTTCTGGAAACCCTCTTGCGTATTCATCCGGCGAGATTTTGCAAAGGCGAAACGAGCCCATGCCATTTCAATTGATCAGGTATGCCCATCGTAGCCGGTGGTTGCGCCGGCATCGTCTGCCTTGGCCTTAGCTGGCCCCACTGAGCCGTGGTCATCGCGCCTTGCCTTCAAAGGGATTCCGCAACTCAACTCTAAGCTGTCCGAAGTCGCTCACGTTCCGGGTGACCACCGTCAGCCTATGCACAATGGCTGTTGCCGCGACCATGGCGTCTTCGCTCAAAGTGTCCGACCTTCTGTGCATGAGCCGTGCCCACTCCCGGAAGGCGGGTGCGTCCATCGGCAGTACGCCGTAGGAAGCGAGTACCGCTCCGGCCTTCGTATATCCGAGTCCCTAGTACAATTACTCAGCAGGCGAGGCACCCTCAGAGTCACCGTAATCTGAGTTGGCGGGCCGGTGAAGAGTTCATGTAAGCGATTGGATCGCCGTCTGAGGCCATCGCTTATCGCCGCGACTCCCCTTCCAACAGCCTTAGGCGACGGTCTCCAGAAAGCACCAGACTATGGAGCTTTGCCTATCCGAAACATCCTTGTGGAGCAGACTGGGCATACACCCTGAGTAGCCGGGCGGCCATTCTTCATCGTAATGGCCTGGGTGTTGCTCATCTCCCTCTTGGACCGGCACTTCAGACAATACCCTTCCATGGGCTCCCTCCAAAGGTGAGGTAGTTGTAGTGGCTATCATACAATATGAGCAGGCTTGAGTCAGCAGTTGCTCATTCGTCGGAGGGGCGGCAGCGATCTGTGTGCCTACCACACTAGACTCCAACCAAAATGTCACGCCTCTCCAACTATCGCCTCATTGATACAGCTGACTTGTTGCTCGGCGGGAAAGCGCAACAGCGACCGTCCGGCTTGACTGGGTAATCTGGGCTGATGGTCTTATTGTGCATGAGTAAGGGCTATTCCGGCTGCGGTTTTAGGGGCGGCGTGGTTCTTGCCAATGATCTCGCCCGAAGTTAGAATCACTGGCTAGTAGAGTCCATCAAACTGGACAAAATCGAGAACTTTCACGCTGACATTTAGCTTGACCCTGTAGATTCTTACGAGCGTATAGTAGCTATGGAGCGTTGACGGACTTTGCGGCGAGGCCAAGCAAGAAGGGGCAGGCAGTTAGCGGTGACTCGACGTGTAGGGGGCGTAGTGAGAAAGTCCGTTCGACGGATGTCATGGGTTGGGCTGCTATAAAGTGGTCCGGCTTTCCCACGCCGCTGGTTCCGATTATGGCCGACTGTATCTACGACACATACGACGAAGACATGAGCAACATAGACCCCATCAGGGCCGATACGATCTCCAGGACGAACCCCAGCGAACTGACGGACGCGCAGCGATTCGAGTGGTACAAGTTCTTTGAGAGAAATAGTTCAAGGCTAAAGCTTTCCTGCATTGCCCTTTGGTCTGAGGAGATAACCGAAGAGAACGCCGACAAGCGGAACGAGCAGTATGGGAGCAAGCCAGGTGGTGGCGGGGGCTGCATCGATTGGGTGCAGCGGCGTGCCCGCGAAGGAGAGCTTGAACGTAGAGCCGTCTGGGACGACGTTCTCGCGTTGCTGGAGCGCCCGTACCCATCCCTGACTGTGACCGAGCGGTTTGCCTTGGGCTCCCACCTTGAGGACCACTCTGACTGCAGGCGGTACTACCCTCAGCTATTCAGCGGGCGGTGGATTCCGCTACAGGACGAATGACGGTGAACGACGTCGCCCCCTTGTTCATCTGGATATGGAGTGAGCGCCACGCCGCAAGCGGCAGATAGGCCACAAAACCATACAAAATCAAGAACCTTCATCCGGCAGACGCAATAGCAACGGAAAACTCAGGTATTCGTGGGAGGTCGATCTGGGTCCATTCAAGCTAGGTAGGATTACTAGACAATAGCGTGCCCTACAAGACCCTGCCGGAGAAGGGGAGGCCGCTGGGAACGGGAGTGGCCCCGCACCCGAGGGTTCCGAACTCAGCTAGGCCTGCCGGCGCTGAGTTGGAACTGCCCAGGCCCGGGGCCAAGATGTCCCCCGGGTCAACTGAACCACCCTAGCTCGTAGCGTCCCGGTTCCCCATCGATCTCCCCGTAAGTGGCGAGGTCAAACATTTGGGGGTTCGCTTCCAGCAGGCATCCACACGAACGGTATGGGCACGTCTCCGAAATCCCTGCGGGTGCACCCGTGCTCCTTCAGCCACGACTCGGAGACCCACCAGGGCATAGAGTACTCGCCGCCCTGTCCCTGATAGACCAGGTGGAACCTACGGCATCTCTTACACCTTCGCACGAAGCCCTGGCACGGCTCGCAGACCCTGATCACGTCGCGGCTGTCGCAGGAGAAGCTAACGGCCACGGGATCCCCCCACGTGTGCCTGCAACGCTCCGGTCCTTCGCTGGCATCGAGAGGTGAAGGCAGCAGGCTGAACGCCCATACATGCCTAGCCTTGCGCTCCCTGGCCTCACGCGCCTCCCGTCGTTTGAGTACCCCCACCGTAGTCTGGCGCGAGCCATACCGTCTATTCGCCGCTCCCGTCGAGCCCGACGTTCTCTGGAAGCATCACTTCCATGCCGCCCGGGACCGCCAACGCCAACCGCATTATGTGCCAGACCAATGATTGCCGGTGTAACATAACAGGTGGTACAACTATCGAGGGCAGGTCATGTCGATGGTCTACGATTCGGTCCGTAGTTAACGGTTCAGCGAAAATGTCCATCCATGAAGGATGTGACATTGAGACAGCGAGAACTAGCTAGACTCCAAGTGCTTAACAACATCCTGGAATACCAGGTTACCACCCTTGTATCTTTAGAAAGGGTGGGGCAGACCGTTGCCCCCTAGGTCATGAAAGACCGTCCTGTAGCGAGGGTCGCCCCACCCTATAGGAGCAGAGCCCGAACAGTTGCATGGGCCAACCGAGCCCGCATCGTGCAAGGAAGGGCCAGCCATTCACATAGGAGGTATAGATGGAACAAGAATCGACATGCGTAGGCATTGATGTAGCAAAGGCCCAGGTGGATGTAGCGGTCCGCCCGACAGGGCAGACGTGGACTATCACCTACGACGATGCAGGGGTCCAGGAACTGGTCTCTCAGTTGAAGACCCTCGAACCGGCCCTGGTGCTGCTGGAGGCTACGGGCGGCCTGGAACTGCCGATGGTGGTAGCCCTGGCAACTGCGGCGCTGCCCGTTGTCGTCGTCAATCCCCGTCAGGTTCGAGACTTCGCCAAGGCCACCGGGACACTGGCGAAGACCGATACCCTGGATGCGGCAGTCCTGGCCCACTTCGCCGACGCCATTCGTCCAGATGTGCGCCCTCTGAGGGACGCCGAGACCCAGGTCCTCGCCTCCCTGGTGGCCCGCAGACACCAGGTCGTGGCCATGCTGGTCTCGGAGAAGAACCGCCTGAGGAGGGCCATCAGCGCCGTCCGGCCCCGCGTCGAGGCCCACATTGCATGGCTGGAGCAGGAACTGGAGGACCTGGATCAGGGGCTACGGCAGACGCTGCGTCAGAGTCCTCTGTGGCGAGAGAAGGATGACCTCCTGCGGACCGTTCCGGGCGTGGGGGAGCAGCTCTCCCTCACCCTGCTGGCCTACCTGCCGGAATTGGGCACGCTGGATCGCCGGCAGGTCGCCGCCCTAGTGGGTGTGGCCCCCTTCAACCGAGACAGCGGCACGCTGCGAGGCAAACGGACCGTCTGGGGCGGACGCGCCCGGCTCCGCGCCGTCCTGTACATGGGGGCGTTGGTGGCTAGCCAATACAACCCAGTCATCAGGGACTTCTACCGGCGTCTGCTGGCCGCCGGCAAGCCCAAGAAGCTGGCCCTCACAGTGTGCATGCGTAAGCTGCTCGTTATCCTCAACTCCATGCTCAAGCATCGCTCACCCTGGCGCGATCTAACTCAGAAGGTCGCCGCTAATTCCTCTTGACTATCAAGACAGTTGCTACAGGCTGCCGAGATTCTCGGGGTGAGCGAGCGCCACACAAGGCGACTTTTGAATGCCTACCGGAGGAACGGAGCCGCCGCCCTGGCCCATGGAAACCGGGGACGCCGGCCACACAATGCTGTCTTGGAATCCGAGGCTGCCGCAGTGGTGCGGTTGGCCAGCACCAAGTACGCGGGCACCAATCACACCCACCTAACCGACCTGCTTAGGGAACGGGATGGCATAAATCTGAGCCGTCCCACCGTCCGTCGCATCTTGGTGAAGGCTGGCATCGGCAGCCCGGATATAGGTGTAATACTTAGCCCGAATCCACCGAAGGACGTCCTTGGGGACAGTCCTTGAAGAAGCCAGCGGGTGCTCCTCTGAATCTGGGATAATGGTTTTGGAACAGAAACCCGCCCGGAAACAAGGAGCACCCAATAGATGCTGCCACAGAACAAACCCGACCGTATCCGCATCCTCTTTGACGACCATCGTCTGGTGGCCAATGCCGGCCTGCTCCTGCCGGCCACCCTAGCCCGGCACCTGGGCCTGCGGGAACTCGTCGACCATCACCTTGACCTCGGCGGAGCGCCGGGACGGGCGAACACTGGGGACAAGATGCTGACGCTGGTCGCTTCCGCGCTGGCAGGCGGCGACTGCATTGACGACGCCGATGCGCTGCGCGCTGGTGGGACGGTCGGTGTTCCAGGCTGCGTGGTCAAGGCGCCATCCACCCTGGGGACCTTCCTGCGCAGCTTCCGGTGGGGGCATGTCCGTCAACTCGACCGCGTGAGCCGCCAGTTGTTGGCCCGGGCCTGGGCCGCTGGGGCCGGACCCGGCGACTCGCCCCTGACCATCGACCTGGACTCGACCATCTGCGAGACCTATGGACTGGCCAAGGAGGGAGCGCGCCACCACGGCTATACCGGCGCCCGCGGCTATCACCCGCTGCTGGCCATTGCCGCCGGCACCGGCGAGGTGCTGATGTCCCGGCTGCGCGAGGGCCTGGCCAACACCGCCCGTGGCGCCGCCCACTTCCTGCGTCAGACGGTGGGGCGGGTGCGCTACGGCGGGGCCAGGGGACAACTCACGGTGCGGGCCGACAGCGGCTTCTACGCCCACACTGTCGTTGCCGCCTGCCGGGAAATGGATGTCCGCTTCTCTATCACCATCCGCCAGCGCGCCAGCCTGCGGGACCTGATCGAGGCGATACCAGAGGAGGACTGGACTCCCATTCCCTACTGGATGGACGGCGCCGCCGATGTCGCCGAGACGACTTACACCCCGTTCCAGACCAAGCCGGACGCCGCGCCGGTGCGGCTCATTGTCCGGCGGGTGAAGCCGACACCCGGTTCCCAGCTCGCCCTCTTCGCCAGATACAGCTATCACGCCTTCATCACCGACCGCGATGGGGAGACGCTGGAACTGGAGGCCGATCATCGCCGCCACGCCGAGGTCGAGAACGCCATACGCGACCTCAAGTACGGCGCCGGGCTGAACCACATGCCGTCGGCGCGCTTCGCCGCCAACGGCGCCTGGCTGGCGGTCCAGGTGATGGCGCATAACCTCGCCCGCTGGACGGCGCGGATTGGTCTGGGCGAGGGGACCCTGATCACCAAGACCCTCAGGCGGCGGTTCTTCGCTCTGGTGGGACGGATCACCCGCTCGGCGCGCCGCCTCACTTTGCATCTCCCCCGGCGCTGGCCTTGGGAAACCCAGTTCAGTCGCGCCTTGGCCCGGCTGCAAGCCATTCCGTTCCCGGCCTGACGGCCAGCCTGCAACTGACCCAACGTCCCCGCAATCTCGCGCCACCCCGGTCGCGAGAGTCCCCTGCTGCGTATCCTCTCACCATCCCGCGCATCGCAACTCCCGCATAGGGCCTTAGGCGCCCTGTGCGGCGACTGAAGACCCTCCGCCGCCCTCCCATCTACCCCAAGACCCCAGGCCATCTCCCCTGTAGCTCCCTCACCCACCCCCTTCCGCTGTCTTCACGCCGTCCATCCGTGTCCTTCGGTGGATTCGGGCTTAGCGAACTTCTCTGGGTGGTGACTACAATCCCCCCTACATCAATGGGATCTCGTATTTTCCCCTGCTCGTCGTTCCGTCCCATCCTCACGCTTACGGATGCTCCTGGTGGAGGGTATATGGTCCCGTCGTAAGGGCTGAAAACCAGCACTTCGTGGCAGGTGTTGCCCTCGGTGTTTTCTGCCACGCTGTAGCGCACGCTGGTTATTTCGTCGAAGTGGTAATCCCATTTGCAGGGCGAGTTGGTGTTGCCTGGTATCTCCCGGTCCTCCGGCGCGCAGTCTGAACCCGCTGTCTATAAAGGCGGTAAGGCCCGTTTCTCCATCGGCCAGGGTCACTACTCGCGAAATATGTGGGTCGTCATGGCTGGGGTAAGGAACTGATCCCCAGAATCGGATGCGACCGTCAGGCTGAGTTTCTCGCTGAGCAGGTTGTTCGATGACTTGGGCAACCCAGGCAAGCTCGATATATGGGCGGTTGCTTTGAAGGCGTTCCTGAAAGTGCCGGGTAACCTTCATGCCCTTATTGTATAGATGGTCCGGTAAATTGCAAACTGGCTATATGGAAACGGAGGCCCCCGGCACAAGTCGGGGGCCTCTGTTTTGCCGATTCAGTTTTGGGTAGTGGGGGTTGGACTCGAACCAACGACCTTCAGGTTATGAGCCAGGTTCGCCGACGTAGTCACTTACTAGGAGAATCAGCAGGCGTCCGATCCAATTATCCCCTCAAGATACCATTGTCCGTCTGCAAGCACCCAATTATCGTCGTCTCCCCCTTGGGCACCGATGATAACGTCATCTAAATAGAATTCTATCAGTACGGATCCTGTGTTTCCGGTAACTTCAACATCGGAGGCGCGAACTTCTATATCGAGATCTTCATTGATGCCGAATAGTGCACGCATCGCTGTTTTCGGTGTGGCGTCTTCATCCAAGCCCATGGAAGCAACCTCAGACATCAGTGCGGCGTTCGCCTCTGCCACATACTCCTCCTTCGAGCATCTGGATTGGGATTCAGGAGATGCGAGGTCATAAAATTCCGAGTAGTTGCCTTCCATAATAGCAGCGCCGAAGTCTTCAGCCCGGGCCTTCAGATTTTCCTCGGTAGGGCCCGAGGACGCCCCTCCACCGCAGGCGACGAGGGCCACAACTGTGATGAAAAGGAGCAGTAGACCCGTGTATTTGCTCATAGACAACCCCCACACGGACAAATTAGCGTGGTCCAGCGCCGCCTCTCTTGGTCTCCAACAGCGATTTGTACGGAAAACGTGCCCGTAGGGATTTGTTCATCCTTTCCTAGCCTGACCCGGTACGTATATCCGGCGCCTCCCCTATCTGCATTATAGCATAGAGTTCATAACCCGAAGGTCCTTGGTTCGAGTCCAACCCCCGCTACCAATTTCTGTAATCCACCGTCGTGCCTGAGCCACCAGGTCCGCCCATTGGTTAACGCGGCCAGCTTTACCCCTTCCTGAAAGCAATACTCCAGTAACTGCTGCCGGTGGTTTTCCAGATTTTCGCCGGACCGTTTGACCTCTATGAACACGGCGTCGGCTGAACCTGGCCTGAGCGCAAAATCGACACGGCGGTTCCCAGCTGATTACGCATTTTGCCGAGTTTGTCCTCTAGCTCCTGGCCATCCATTCTTTTTCTCAAAAAGTCAAGTAAGGAATCGGGAAAGGCCGTTTCGGTGGATACGACTTTTCTGGTCGGGGTTGCGAGTGTGACCTGCCCCAGACAGTACAGCAACGCCATCGTACCAGCCCAATATCTACAGCGCCAGCCTGAACCTCAGCGTGAAAGTTCTTGATTTCGTCAAGTCTGGTTGACTAGCTTTTACGGTAGATACCGCCGAGCCGTTCAGCGGTATCCCTTGGGCTTTTTTTGCCGGAATCAAGCTGTCGTCGGGCACGGGGACGGGTGTCCCGAAGCCTGAGTCGAACACCGCGCTCGTCAAGGACTGACTGTCGCAAGTTCTTCTCGGCCCAGACCAACTCGGTCGTCTACTCGTCACTCCACGAACTCGTCCTCTGTGAATCGCGTCCACGATCCAAGCACCGGAAACGGCGAGGGCAGGATGCCATTGGGGTTATTCAGCTTGAACGATATCTTGGCGCTGTCGAAAACGTCCCTAATAGATATGGATACGCCCGCGGTCGGTATGCAGTCGTCGCACCTAGTGGGGAACGTCTGTATCGATCTCGGTTGATCTAGATAGATCGTCATCTCGGAGCCGCCGCCATGCTTTTCAATGCGGTAGTCGTTCGACACGATCTCCCACTCGTTTACGGCTCGACGGTCTTCAGAATACTGGGCCCAGATGCTGATCGGTCCGAAGAAGTCAAGGATGACACCCTTCCTCGGGCTCGCGTCTTTGGAAGGCTCAAACTGGCGGAATGAACGACCTTGTAATTCGGCCTTTATCCGCGCCTCCTCCGCTCCACTAACTGGTTGAAGAGGGGTCATGGGACCGCACGACCATGCGACGAATGGCGCGAGTGTTAGAACTAACGGCGGCAACAATCGGGTCATTGCTTGCGACTCCTTTCCCACTGCATTTGTTAATTCCGTCGCCAACGATGGCCCTAGGGTCATTTAGGCGGTAACATGAACTGGGAATGTCATAGTATTGGCGTAGACCCCACACTATCATAGCAGGAGCAGGAGTGAAGATGTGAAAGAGGCTTCGGCCAGGCGGATTTGGCGAAGCAGGCCAAAACGGCTTGTACGTCTCAAGGGCCGTTTGCCGGAGCCTCGACGAGTTGGCCGCAAATGGGTGTTCGTACCGCTCATCTCCGTCTTTTTCCTCCTGGCAGTCCTCAACTTTGGCGTGGCCTGGTACTACTCCGGCGTGCTAAACGACCTTGCGCTGGAAGTGAGAGAAGACGAGGTGGAGTACAACCTCATAGCCTCCGCCGTTGATAAAGGTCTGGTCAGGCTGGAGGAAGGCCCTAGCGACGCGGAGTGGAGGTTGCCCGGTAAGTGGGGGCTTAGCTGGGATGGCGGCAGTGGAATGATCGGGGACATCGTGGAGTACGGATGCGACTTCCTGGTCCGACGGTTCACGATGGCAGATGGAGACCCGCCGCGCTCCGCCCCAGCCTTCATGTCGGGCGATATCTACCCGAACGATCCCTACCTGGCCTTTGGAATCAAGTACGAAGAGGTCGAATACGAAACACCCCTGGGAAGACAGGACGCGTGGCGGTTTGAAGGAGATGACGACACATGGGCGGTCTTTGTACATGGCCATCGCGGCATTCTCGGAGACGGCCTGTCTTCATTGCCAGTCCTAAATGACCTTGGCATCCCGGCGCTTTTCATCACCTACCGTAACGACAAAGGACAGCCCCAAGACCCAAGCGGCATCTACCAGTACGGCCTCACCGAGTGGCAAGACCTCCACGCCGCAGTGGAGTACGCCCTGTCCCAGCCGGGCGCCAGGGACGTTGTGCTGATCGGCCACAGCATGGGCGGCGGAATAGTGGCGAAGTTCCTCTACGAGTCGCCGTTGGCTAGCTCAGTGACCGGCGCGGTTATGGACTCGCCCGTGATGGACTTCAAAGCGCCGGTGGACCTGGGAGCGCGTGAACGCAATCTGCCTGGTTTCGTGACCGCTACGGTGAAGTGGATCGCCACGCTCCGGTTCGGCTTGGACTGGGACGCCATGGACTACCTGAAGGATGCGGACCGGCTGGACTCGCCCATCCTGCTTGTTCACGGAGAGGACGACACGCGCGTACCTATAGAGACGAGCGACAAGCTGAGCGAACTGCGTCCTGACCTGGTCACGTACAGTGTCTACCCGGATGCCACCCATGCCGACGCATGGAACGTTGACTCCGGGCGCTACGAACGAGAGCTCAGGGAGTTTCTCCTTCGCGTCGTCAAGTGAGGCTGGTATAATGTACACAACAAAAAGGGTATGGCCATGGGGAATGACGCCTCCAACCAACCTTTGAACGCCGGCCAAAGGAGTCGAGTGGGGAGGGAGCTGAAGCACTAAGAACCATCGGTCCAGTCGTGGGCATAAGTAGAAGAGAGTTGGCGTCAGGGGATGTCGGTAGTTCGTCGTAGCAGCCCCCAGTAGGATGGTGAAAGATGCAGGCGCCTTGGCGTTTGATCCCAGTTTCACTGCGCCGTGATATGGTTGCCGGAAGTGTGGCGGGCTTCGTAGCTGGCCTCGTGTTCTGGTGGGCCCTCGAAGCGCAGAGCATGACCTCCACGGTGCGAGGCCTTTTGGGCCTAGACCTGTCAGGTGCGCAATTGGGATTGCATTTACTGGTTGCGATCCCGGTGGGAGCCACTTTCGGCGCCATTTCCCACTATAAGGCCCAGGGATATGCCTCCGCCGTAAGCTGCGGCACCTTGTACGGACTGTTGTGGTGGATCGCTGGGCCCCTCACTTTGGGCCCACTGCTGGATGGCCAAGGCCCTACCTGGTCGCTGGAGGAAGCCAGTGCGGCCTTTCCCAGCTTGATCGGTCATCTGCTATACGGTGGACTAACTGGGATCGGTTCTCACATTTTGGTTGCCTCATACCTTCGTCTTCGCTCCGAGTTAGAGGCTGATATCCCAACTGAGTTGGTGAAAATGCGTGTGGTCATCCTAGGAGGCGGCTTCGGTGGTACCGGTACGGCACAACGATTGGAGCAACTGTTCTCACGAGACCAGAGCATTGAAATTACCCTCGTGAGCCAGAGCAACTACCTTCTGTTTACTCCAATGCTCGCGGAAGTGGCCTCTAGCGGGCTGGAGGCACAGCACATAAGCGCACCGGTGCGAGCATTCTGTCCACATACACGTTTTCACCGAACTGAGGTAACAGCTATTGACACCTCCGCACAGGTCGTATGGGTACGTGCTGGCCCTTCCGTGCCGAGCGAAGCGTTACCCTACGATCACCTGGTGCTGTCTCTGGGTTCGGTTCCAAACTTCTATGGGCTTCCAGGCCTGGAGAAGCACTCTTTTTCGATGAAGACCCTGGAGGACGCATCTACACTGCGTAACCATGTCATTAGCCTGCTTGAACATGCAGACTCGGAGCCGGATGATGAAGAGCGCCGTCGCCAGCTCACCTTCGTCGTCGCAGGCGGCGGCTTTGCTGGCACCGAGACAATCTCTGAGCTGTTCGATCTGGTGCACAGCGTGTTGCGGTACTATCCCAACATCCGGGCAGGCGAGCTTCGGTTCGTGCTGATACACCCGCGGGACCGGATTTTGCCCGAACTCAGCCCTGAGCTAGCCAACTACGCGCTGCACAAGCTGCAAGGACGGGGCATCGAATTCCTGCTTAACAGCCGTGTGGCGGGGGCAACTTCCGAAGGCGTTCCTTTGGATGCAGGGGATCTTGTGTCTACTTACACCCTGGTATGGACAGCGGGTAACCAACCCAATCCGCTACTGAGGACATTAACGTGCGAACGAAACCGGGCCGGTGCAGTGATAGTCGACGACACTTTGAGAGTCAACGGGTTTGACAACCTTTGGGCCGTAGGAGACTGTGCTCAGATCCCTGATCCGGACCACGAAGGTGAGTCCTATCCTCCTACGGCGCAGCATGCGCAACGGGAGGGGAAGGTGGTGGCTGAAAATCTAGCGGCTGTTATGCGCGGCAAGCGGCTAAAGCAATTCCGGTTCAGGACCATCGGGGTGTTGGTTGGTTTGGGACACCGTACTGCGGCAGCTGAGATACGTGGTCGGCGATTTTCGGGATTGCTTGCGTGGTTCATGTGGCGCTCTATATATCTAGGCAAGCTGCCCGGCATGGAGAAAAAGGTGCGCGTGGCCCTCGATTGGGCTATCGACCTATTTTTCCCCCGCGACATCGTGCTTACCTCGGCCTTCTACAGGCCGACGCCGCCACAGCTTGTGCAAACTGACCAGAACCCGGTGGGTTCCCATGAGCGCCCTCAGTCTACTGCCACAGAGGACCATGTTAAATGAAATGGTCAGAAGTTATCCAGAGTGGATTATTTCCGGGTGCAGTTGCTGGATTGGCAGGTGGAGTAGTATTTGGGGGTACCATGTCCGAACTTGGCCTGCTGCCGACCTTTGCTCAACTGGTGCGCACAGATTCGTCAGCCGTTGGATTTATCATGGTTATGGCCGTCGCTGGCATAGTTGGCGGCGGCTTCGGCACACTGGTGTGCCACCAGCGGCCTGGTGTTGGAGAGACTTTGTTCTGGGGATTGGCGTATGGAGTCTTCTGGTGGTACCTGGGTCCGTTGACCCTGATGCCTTTACTACAAGGTGACGGACTCACCTGGGACGTGCGTTCCGCCCAGGCAGAGTTCCCCACTTTTCTCGGACACGTCCTCTACGGTGCGACAACCGGGCTGGCATTGGTGATGCTCCAGTGGAGGCGATACGTCGAGTCTCGGAGCCTGGACGGCATCGGAGGTGCGGTCCTTCGCGGCAGCATGGCCGGGCTGCTCGGAGCGGGGCTACTCGGCGTAATGCTGAACGCACAAAACCAGTTACAGGCCTTCGCAGCTATGGTGGACAGCGATTCGCGCTCAGTCGCCTGGTTGCCAGTTTTGCTCACTGGGCTCTTGGCCGGCCTGGCATTCTCGGTCCTGTATCCTCATCCAGCCAAAGGTGATGGCGCCGGATTCGTTCGTGGTATGGTATATGGAATCTTCTGGTGGGTGCTTGGCGGTCTAACGTTGGTGCCGCTGCTAAGCGGGGACGGATTAACCTGGTCATTGGAAGAGGTTCGGCAGAGCTCCATCACTTTACCCGCCTACCTTTTTTTCGGCACAGCGGTGGCCCTATTTTACCAGTGGCTCGGCGCGCTAGTCCGTCTGTTGTTTTCAGATTTTGTGGGAACAAGCGGCCAAGAGGGCGTAGGTACCCAGGGGTTGCGCATTGTGGGACGTAGCGTATTGGGCGGACTGGTGGGTGGCTTGCTATTTAGCCTGGTGATGCTACAGACCGACTTTCTCCCGAACGTGGCCGCCCTTGTCGGCTCGACATCCTCAGTGGCAGGTTTCTTCGTGCATCTTGGGATCGCCACAGTAATCGGTACGAGTTACGGTCTGCTCTTTCGCAGTCAGAGCTACGACATTCCTTCCGCCTTGGGTTGGGGTGTATCCTACGGTTTCTTCTGGTCGATCCTCGGGCCGATGACACTGATGCCGATCTTCCTGGGATCGACAGTCCAATGGACCGGGGAGGGGATGGCCGCAACATTCCCCAACCTTATTGGCCACCTCGCCTATGGGGCTGGGTTGGGGATCACATTCTATCTGCTGGAAGCCCGCTACAGCCCATGGTGGGTCCCTCGTACCCGCGCGCAGGTGGCCCGTGTCGCCCACCAGAAAGAGCAAGTATTAACCTCGGCACCTGCTTTGTGGACTATGCTCGTAGCCGTTGGGTTAGCCTTGCCAGTTCTCCTGGCTAGCTAAGCAGCGTCGGGCACACCGTAGTCCGATCGCTGGGGATCGCCGACTTAGATACTTTGACCATCGACCTACTCCACCCCTAGAAAGCTGGCCGGAAAGTGACGTCGGCCGGCTAGGGGCTATACTTGGGGTCAACAAGCGTAGCGAGGGCTGAGAATGCTGGGAGAGCGTTCGGACCAGAGGGGTCTCTGGGAAGCGGACCGGTTGTACCTGGACCATGTGGGGCGGGACACCTTCTACGGTCTGATGGCATCACTGCGGGGCCGGTTGTTCCGGGACGCCGATTTCGCGGCGTTCTACTGCGCCGACAACGGCCGGGACAGCGTGCCGCCCAGCATGCTGGCCACTGCCCTCCTGCTCCAGTCTCACGACAAGGTCAGCGACGCCGAGGCCAAGGCCAGAGCGGACTTCGACATCCGCTGGAAGGTGGCGTTGGGGATCGAGGTAGAGGATAGGCCCTTCGCCAAGAGCACGCTGCAGGTGTTCCGCGCCCAACTGATACTGCACGACAAGGTGCGGGAGGTGTTCGAGTCCAGCCTGCGGCTGGCCCGGGAGTCGGGCTACCTGAAAAGGCGGAGCATGAAGGTGGCGCTGGACACGACCAACATCCTGGGCCGGGGCGCGGTGAAGGACACCTACAATCTGCTGGCCGACGGGATGGTCAAGCTGCTGCGGGCGCTGTCGCAGGTTGAGGGAATCAGCGTCGGGAAATGGGCCAAGGCCCGGGGATATGGGCGATACCTTGCCTCCAGCATCAAGGGCGAGGCGGCCATCGACTGGTCGGACAAGCGGGCGCGCACGGCCCTGCTGGCCGGGATTGTGAGAGACGCCGACCGGCTGCTGGAATTGTCGCGGCAGGCGCAGGGGGAGTTGGCGGAGAACGGTGAGGAGCGTCAGCAGATAGTGGTGGCGGCGGAGTTGCTGGGGCAGTTGCTGCTCCAAGACGTGGAGCGAACGGAAGGCGGAGCAAGTCTCAAGGACGGGGTGAGCCGGGACCGGATGATGTCGGTGCACGACCCGGAGATGCGTCATGGGCACAAGAGCAGCAGTAAACGCTTCGACGGACACAAGGCGGCGATTGTGGTGGACACCGGCACCCAGCTGATCACCGCCGTGGAGGTATTGCCGGGCAACGCTCCGGACAACCTGGGAGCGCTGGAACTGGTGGAGCGGAGCGAGACCAACACCGGCGTGCCGGTGGAGGAGGCCATGGGCGATGCCGCCTACGGCGACGGCGATACCAGGCAGGCCTTCGCCGACGCGGGCCGCGCTCTGATTGCCAGGGTGCCGGGGCGTCCGAACCGGAAACACTTTCCGAAAGAGGACTTCCATATCGACCTGGAGGCGGGCGTCTGCACCTGTCCGGCGGGGAACATTACCCGGAGAATCCGGCCCTTGGGTACTCGCACCGCAGCAACAGGCCGGACTCACCAACTGAAGGCCTTCCAGTTCGATGGAGCGGTCTGCGGGGTGTGCCCGCTGCGGACCCAGTGCGTCGCCGCGGCGCCGGGCACAGGACGGACGGTGCAACTGCACCCGCAGGAGGCTTTATTGCAGCAGGCCCGGGTCCTGCAGCAGAGTGAGGCCTTTGGCGAGTACCGGCAGCGCCGGGTGGTGGTGGAGCACCGGTTGGCGCGGCTGGTCCAACTGGGAATCCGCCAGTCCCGCTACTTCGGGCGCGCCAAGACGAAATTCCAGTTGTACCTGGCGGCTACGGTGGCCAACCTGACCCTGGTCGCCGCCAAGGCCGGGTTGACGGGAGAAACCAGCTCCGGTCCCAGCGACGGCAGCGCCCTCCGCGCCGGAACCATCCGTTCCGCCCTTGAGATCGTCCCCGCGTGGCTCGGTCAAATCTTGACCCTGGCCTTGCTTGCGTCGACCTCACTGCCGGAATACATCTCCCCGAAAAAGGCTTTCCGGCCAGATTTCTAGTACTCAGTCAACTTGGTTTTAGCATTTGTTTAAGAAAACGGACAATTAGGCTATCCTGCCTGGTGGGAAGTGTTGTCGGCGGGAGTGGCAGTGATGGTCCGGGACAAGTACGCAGTGCGGTTGGCGCCGGAACAACAGGAAGAACTCCAGCGTCTGATTCGGGTTGGGAAACGCCCGGCCCGAGTCACCGCCAGGGCCCGGATTCTCCTCAAGAGCGACGACGGTTGGCCAGCGCCCCAAGTGGCTGAAGCCCTGGATGTGGCCCTGGGCACCGTGTACCGGGTCAAGCAGCGCTTTACCGAGGTCACGTCCCGTCAAGTGGTGTAAGAGTGCGTCATCGTGTTGATGTTGTTTAGGCGGCAGTCCCCTCCGCGAGATCGGCCTCTGGAAGAGCTTCGTTGAAGGTCAGCGCGACAGGTGTGATGTATCGACGGCCAACGGCCCATTCGTCGTGCTGCTCAGCCAGGACGGCGCCAACGAGGCGGCGCACGGCCGGCCGGTTAGGGAAGATGCCCACCACATCGGTGCGTCGCCGGATCTCCTTGTTGAGACGCTCCTGTGGGTTGTTGGACCAGATCTTCTTCCAGTGGGCGAGTGGGAAGCTGGAGAAGGCCAGGACGTCGGGTCCGGCCTCGTCCAGTAGAGAGGCGACCTGAGGGAACCGGTTCTGGAGTTGATCGGTCACCCTGTCGAGCTGGGCGTGTACCTCATTGGGGGAGGGTTGCTGGTAGATGGTGCGCACCATGGTGGCTACCCATGGCTGGGCGCGCCTGGGTACCCGAGTGAGCAGGTTGGTCATGAAGTGGGTGCGGCACCGTTGCCAGCTGGCTCCGCCGAAGACTGCGGCGATGGCGCCTCGGAGTCCCTGATGAGCGTCCGATACCACCAGCTCCACCCCGCTGAGGCCCCTGGCGGACAGCGAGCGTAGGAAGGCCAGCCAGAAGGCGCCGTCCTCACTGGTACCCACGTCCATCCCAATGATTTCCCGCTTGCCCTCGCCATTGACCGCCGTCGCCACCACCACGCTGACGTTGACGATCCTGCCGTCTTCCCTGACCTTCTGGGTCAGTGCGTCCAGCCACAGGTAGGGGTAGGGTCCAGCGTCCAGCGGACGGCCCATGAAACCATTCACCACCACGTCCAGTTCCTGACAGATGCGCGACACCTGGCTCTTGGAGATACCCTCACACCCCAGGGCCTTGACCAGATCGTCCACCCGCCTTGTGGATACACCTTCCACGTAGGCCTGCTGGATCACAGCCAGCAGAGCTCGCTCGCTGCGACGCCGTGGCTCCAGCAGGCTCGGGAAGTAGCTCCCCTCTCGAAGCTTCGGGATGTGCAGATCCATCGTCCCTACCCGGGTATCCCACGCCCGGGACCGATACCCGTTGCGCTGGGTCACCCGCTCAGGGCTGCGTTCTCCATACTCAGCACCGATCCTCGATGACACCTCCGCATCCATGATCCCCTCTACCAGCACTCTCAGTGCCTCCCGTAGGAAGTCCACGTCACCGTCCATTCCCCCCTTGCGCAATAGCTCCAGCAGGTCCATCCTTTCCTTGACCACTGTTGTCCTCCTTTCTCGAGCTTTCTTCTTTGCCCGCTAAGAATGACGCGGTGGTCTCTCTTCCTCCAGACCCTCTCCCTCTTACACTACTTCCTGGGACTCTACTTCTCGGTATTGCTGGGCTTGCTATATGTTGCCGCGAATATTACCTTGCGCAACTACTGTCGGAAGTCCGGGTCCTCGGTGAATTTCTTGCACAACTCCGTGCTGTCCTTCGCCATCCCACGATTGGCATTCGGTCTGCTGTCGGATAAGCATTTCAGCGTGGACGGGACTCTACTTAATGCGTGGGTGGTCGATGAAGAATTTTCGACCAAAGGGGGAGGAAGGCAGTCACCGCCGAGGCGCAGGCTCATCTGCGCTAATTTGCTCGATGCTAACCCCTAATCCACCGAAGGACGGCGTGTAGGAGGCCTGCTGAAGAAACAAAAGGGTGCTCTTGTGAATCTGGGATAATGGTTTTGGAACAGAAACCCGCCCGGAAACAAGGAGCACCCAATAGATGCTGCCACAGAACAAACCCGACCGTATCCGCATCCTCTTTGACGACCACCGCCTGGTGGCCAATGCCGGGCTGATCCTTCCCGCCACCCTCGCCCTGCGCCTTGGCCTGCCCCAACTCCTCCGGAAGCACCTCGACCTCGGCGGCGCGCCGGGCCGGGCGAACACCGACGACAAGATGATGACCCTGGTGGCCTCCGCCCTAGCCGGCGGAGATTGCATCGACGACGCCGATGTGCTGCGCGCCGGCGGGACCGCCCGCGTGCTCGGTTTCACGGCTAAGGCTCCCTCCACCCTGGGTACGTTCCTGCGCAGCTTCAGGTGGGGCCATGTCCGCCAACTGGACCGGGTGAGCCGCGAGTTGCTGGCCCGGGTCTGGAAGGCCGGTGCCGGACCCGGCGACGCACCATTCACCATCGACCTTGATTCGACGATCTGCGAGACCTACGGACTGGCCAAGGAGGGCGCCCGCCACCACGGCTACACCGGTGCGCGGGGCTATCACCCGCTGCTGGCCGTCGCCGGTGCCCACTTCCTGCGTGAAACGGTGGGGCGGGTGCGCTACTGCGGAGCCAGGGGCCAACTCACGGTGCGGGCCGACAGCGGCTTCTATACCCACACCGTGGTCGCCGTCTGCCGCCGGATGGATGTCCGCTTCTCCATCGCCATCCGCCAGCGCGCCCGCCTGCGGAATCTCATCGAGGCGATACCCGAAGATGCCTGGACGCCGATTCCTTACTGGATGGACGCCGCCGCCGATGTGGCCGAGACCACCTACACCCCGTTCCAGGCCGAGGCGGACGCCGCGCCGGTAGGGCTCATCGTCCGGCGGGTGAAGCCGGCGCCCGGTTCTCAACTGGCTCTCTTCGCCACCTTGTATCTTTAGAAAGGGTGGGGCAGACCGTTGCCCCCTAGGTCATGAAAGACCGTCCTGTAGCGAGGGTCGCCCCACCCTATAGGAGCAGAGCCCGAACAGTTGCATGGGCCAACCGAGCCCGCATCGTGCAAGGAAGGGC
Source organism: Dehalococcoidia bacterium (assembly GCA_965219425.1). Taxonomy (GTDB): domain Bacteria; phylum Chloroflexota; class Dehalococcoidia; order Lucifugimonadales; family Australimonadaceae; genus S5-327. The sequence continues at coordinate 254,945 of OZ244741.1, read as the reverse complement.
CAGCCATTCACATAGGAGGTATAGATGGAACAAGAATCGACATGCGTAGGCATTGATGTAGCAAAGGCCCAGGTGGATGTAGCGGTCCGCCCGACAGGGCAGACGTGGACTATCACCTACGACGATGCAGGGGTCCAGGAACTGGTCTCTCAGTTGAAGACCCTCGAACCGGCCCTGGTGCTGCTGGAGGCTACGGGCGGCCTGGAACTGCCGATGGTGGTAGCCCTGGCAACTGCGGCGCTGCCCGTTGTCGTCGTCAATCCCCGTCAGGTTCGAGACTTCGCCAAGGCCACCGGGACACTGGCGAAGACCGATACCCTGGATGCGGCAGTCCTGGCCCACTTCGCCGACGCCATTCGTCCAGATGTGCGCCCTCTGAGGGACGCCGAGACCCAGGTCCTCGCCTCCCTGGTGGCCCGCAGACACCAGGTCGTGGCCATGCTGGTCTCGGAGAAGAACCGCCTGAGGAGGGCCATCAGCGCCGTCCGGCCCCGCGTCGAGGCCCACATTGCATGGCTGGAGCAGGAACTGGAGGACCTGGATCAGGGGCTACGGCAGACGCTGCGTCAGAGTCCTCTGTGGCGAGAGAAGGATGACCTCCTGCGGACCGTTCCGGGCGTGGGGGAGCAGCTCTCCCTCACCCTGCTGGCCTACCTGCCGGAATTGGGCACGCTGGATCGCCGGCAGGTCGCCGCCCTAGTGGGTGTGGCCCCCTTCAACCGAGACAGCGGCACGCTGCGAGGCAAACGGACCGTCTGGGGCGGACGCGCCCGGCTCCGCGCCGTCCTGTACATGGGGGCGTTGGTGGCTAGCCAATACAACCCAGTCATCAGGGACTTCTACCGGCGTCTGCTGGCCGCCGGCAAGCCCAAGAAGCTGGCCCTCACAGCGTGCATGCGTAAGCTGCTCGTTATCCTCAACTCCATGCTCAAGCATCGCTCACCCTGGCGCGATCTAACTCAGAAGGTCGCCGCTAATTCCTCTTGACTATCAAGACAGTTGCTACAGGTATCACGGCTTCATCACCGACCGGGACGGGGAGACGCTGGAACTGGAGGCCGATCATCGCCGTCACGCCGAGATCGAGAATGCGATACGCGACCTCAAGTACGGCGTGGGGCTGAACCATCTCCCCTCGGGCCGCTTCGCCGCCAACGGCGCCTGGCTGGCGGTCCAGGTGATGGCGCATAACCTCGCCCGCTGGACAGCCCGCATCGGCCTGGGTCAGCAGATCGTGACCACCAAGACCCTCAGACGACGGGTCTTTGCCTTGGCCGGACGGATCACCCGCTCGGCGCGCCGATTGACCCTGCATCTTCCCCGGCGCTGGCCTTGGGAAACCCAGTTCAGTCGCGCCTTGGCCCGGCTGCAAGCCATTCCATTCCCGGCCTGACGGCCAGCCTGCAACTGACCCAACGTCCCCGCAATCTCGCGCCACCCCGGTCGCGAGAGTCCCCTGCTGCGTATCCTCTCGCCATCCCGCGCATCGCAACTCCCGCATAGGGCCTTAGCGGCCCTGTGCGGCGACTGAAGACCCTCCGCCGCCCTCCCATCTACCCCAAGACCCCAGGCCATCTCCCCTGTAGCTCCCTCACCCACCCCCTTCCGCTGTCCTCACCCCGTCCATCCGTGTCCTTCGGTGGATTCGGGCTAAGGCCCAGTTTCAAATGTATAGCAGACAAACGTTTTAGGCGTTGCGCAACAACTGGATACTTGTTCACGTCTTTGCTTTTCTTGCGTAGCGTGGCCTGAAATATCTTCAGCGGAAAAGCATGAGACGCTCTCCAGTTGTTCATTCGACGGACACAATCGACACGCAAACCTGAGGTACTCGTGGGCGGTCGATTTGGGTCCATTCAAGCGAGTTCGGATGGCTAGACAGTAGAGTGCCCCACAACCGCCTGCCGGAGAGGGTGGGGCCGTTGGGAACGGGCGTGGCGCGCGACCGAGTGAGCTCACCGAGGCCAGCTCTGCCTTTTGGAGCTTGCTGGAGCCACGGGGTCGCAGCGAGCGAGCTCTGCTGGCTGTCATTCAGCAGGCCTACGTGGAAGGGGTATCCACAAGGCGGGTGGACGATCTGGTCAAGGCCCTGGGGTGTGAGGGTATCTCCAAGAGCCAGGTGTCGCGCATCTGTCAGGAACTGGACGTGGTGGTGGATGGCTTCATGGGCCGTCCGCTGGACGGTGGACCCTACCCTTACCTGTGGCTGGACGCACTGACCCAGAAGGTCAGGGAGGCCGGCAGGATCGTCAACGTCAGCGTGGTGGTGGCGACGGCCGTCAATGGCGAGGGCAAGCGGGAGATCATCGGGATGGACGTGGGTACCAGTGAGGACGGCGCCTTCTGGCTGGCCTTCCTACGCTCGCTGTCCGCCAGGGGCCTCGGCGGGGTGGAGCTGGTGGTATCGGACGCTCATCAGGGACTCCGAGGCGCCATCGCCGCAGTCTTCGGCGGAGCCAGCTGGCAACGGTGCCGCACCCACTTCATGACCCCAACCTGCTCACTCGGGTACCCAGGCGCGCCCAGCCATGGGTAGCCACCATGGTGCGCACCATCTACCAGCAACCCTCCCCCGATGAGGTATACGCCCAGCTCGACAGGGTGACCGATCAACTCCAGGACCGGTTCCCTCAGGTCGCCTCTCTACTGGACGAGGCCGGACCCGACGTCCTGGCCTTCTCCAGCTTCCCACTCGCCCACTGGAAGAAGATCTGGTCCAACAACCCACAGGAGCGTCTCAACAAGGAGATCCGGCGACGCACCGATGTGGTGGGCATCTTCCCTAACCGGCCGGCCGTGCGCCGCCTCGTTGGCGCCGTCCTCGCTGAGCAGCACGACGAATGGGCCGTTGGCCGTCGATACATCACACCTGTCGCGCTGACCTTCAACAAAGCTCTTCCAGAGGCCGATCTCGCGGAGGCGACAGCCGCCTAAACAACATCATCAGGATGACGAACTCTTACACCACTTGACGGGACGTGACCTCCCGCGTCAATAAGTATGTCCAACGTACCAAGGAACCCAAAAATCAGACAGATGCCACCACAAGTTAGCCGAACCTCCGTCAAGGCTAGTTCGGGGAATCATCCACCCAAGCTAAACAACACATCCCCTACGTCCGCCTCCCTCCCCCCTACCGCCCGCGGGCCGACGTGGGGGTCTCCGGCACCGTGGGCCCAGGCAGTTTGCAGGCAGTTTAGCCCCGAAGAGCACAGCTTGCGCGTACAGCGCGGCCTGTTGCAGAAAGCTGAGACTCTCCACACTTGCCATCTACATGCGGCCTCCTTGGCTTCGAATGTCCATGGAGGGATCCTCCAAGGGGGGTCACCGGAAGGACCACCACCAGCGTTTCGGTCGGGGAGTTGCGTCTTGCGCTGCAGGCAGGGCTTTCGTCATGGTCTTGAGTTGCTCCAACAGCTCCTGGTAGCGCCAGTCGGCGTCGGCCAGCCTTTCGCGGTACAGGTCCACCAGCTCGCGGAGCCCCTTTACCTCGGTTTGGAGGGCGAGGATCTCTGCCCCGGTGTCGCTTCCTGTGTGCTCACTGGACGCAGGGAGGTGACCATTCGTGTTTCCGGTGGAGTCTTCATTGGTGTCTTTGACGACGTCATCCATGAGGACCCAGACGGTATGGCGAAGGCCGTGTTGCTCTGTTTCGGTGGCGAGCTCGCCCCGCTTGATCATTCGGTCAAGAGTTGTCTTGGATACGTTTAGCCTGGCCGAGGCTTCCTTTCTGGTTACTCTGACCACTCTGATATCCTCTCTGTGCTCCAGGTGTTCTCGCAGGTATCACCGAAGATGGTACGTGGAGTCAGGGTGGCGAGTCCCTGGTGACATCAACGACTTCAGAGGAGTTTGGGGTCTCCCGTTGCCTCCGGTGAATGGTCATACGGAGTGGCCGTCATTGTGAGCCAGGACTCTGGGTTCGGCTCCGCAGTTGAATTAGGAGAGAACATAGCGAAGAGTCAGGGCCGGCAGATCGTATTCGAGTCCGCTTTCCCTGAGAGTTCTGCAGTTACGTGGGGATGTCGAACACGAGGATGGTGACGGTAAGTTCCCTGATCGCATCATCGCGATGGCCAAAGACATAGCGAAATTCTGTCTCAGAGTTACGGCTCTGTCCTCTCTTACAGTTTGGATGGTCTCTAACGGTCTTGGCTACTCTTTCCACAACCGTAGACATATTTCTGCCGCGATTGAAGACCAAAAGCGCCGCTTTGGTGTCGCGCCAAGCTGTGTAGCCGAGCATCTGATCCAGTGCCTTCGTCAATCCTGCCGGTCCGGTCCAGAACTTGCACTCGGCGATGAAAATGTTCCTGCCATCCGCTCTGATAAGGATGTCGGTTTTCCCTTCGTAGTTGAAAGTCTCGCCTGTGGCCTGTCCTTCGTAGTGGCCGTTTAGATGTACGAGGAAATGGGTTCGTAAGTCTTCCTCACCCATGTCCTTGAATGCGCGGGGACTACGCTCCATGACTGCGACCATGTTTGAGAGAACAGACAGGATGTGTTCATAATCACCCATGCCTAGAGTGGTTTCCGGATTGAATGGCCCTGAAGAGGCTACAGGCTTTTGAGGGGCGATACGCCTTTTGACATCCGGTGTCACGAACGTCAATGGTGGGTTTTGCGTCCGTCGAAGGGGGAATCCGATGCTCTCCCGGTAATGTAGAACGGTCTACTACTATCGAATATGCCTCGGAGGATGTCTCCGCTTACGTCAATCTGGGCATCTCCGTAATCCATGTGGATCCCCGACTCGTCGATCGCCAGTGGGTTGATCCTCCACTTCTCAGCAAGGTATTTGACCATGTCTTCTTGTGAAGTGGTCAAAACCTCGTTTTCGCTCATTGAGTCGACTTCGTTGGCGAGACCTCGTCCTTGTGCTTCAATGGTCCTTCGTAGGTCGTTAGTGTGGAACAACATTTCGGTCATGTGTGTGCTCTGAATTGCAGTCTGTGGGGTTTGTCTTTGATCCTCGGACTACGCCCGGTGGCCAGCTGGTAGCGTCGATTCGTCCGGGCACGTGTGTCTGAACCATGTGTCAGTTCGGGTTGTACTACCACCCGGGTTTTCCGCAGTGCGGGCAGGGCGCACTGACGACGCGCCGCCACTCGACGCCGCTCTGGGCGGAGATCTCCTGTTGGCAGTGGAGGCAGTGCGCCCAGTGCTCGTTGTCCTCGTCGAGGTCCTCGGCAGCCAACTCCAGGCAGTCGACGCAGCCGGCCACCGTGGCGGGGTCGTCCGTGAAGACCGCGGTCAGGCTCTCGGTCCCGCAGAGCGGATGGTCGCCGGGGGCGTAGTGGATCACGCGATCCTCTTCGTCCGGCGTGTAGTCCGGCTCCGGCCCCTGGCCCAGCAGAGGCGTAGGGTCAAAGTATTCGAGGTGTCGTCGAACCTGCGTCCTGGGTGGCCGAAGGGGGGCTCCGCGTCCGCAAAGAGGGCGTCCAGGTTATTCGTGGTCGTCATCGTAGCGGTTGTCTTGAGATGCGGATTCTGCCGCTCGTTACGGTTATGATCGCCCGTTCGTCGAGGGCTTGGCGGTGGTTGAGGATCAGGTTTTCTACAAGGGTGATTCTCTGGGCCATGCGGACCTCGGGCAGCCGTATCAGCCCTGTGTGCGGTCTTCCGTGGAGGTGGATGAGTTCACCGAAATCCTTGTCCATGGTGATGAAGATCCTCATGTCCCGGATGATGGGCTTGCCGTTAAAGACGTCGAGGCGGGCGGTGATTCTCTTGAGGAGATCCTCGCTTGCGGTGGTCATGTCAGTGCTCCGGTATTTCTGATTGGCTGGATGTTGGTTCCTTGTGACTGTGCGGTCAATTGCTGGGGTGTTCGGCGTTGGCTGCCGTCGCTGTCCTGCTCTGCACCTGTCTGAGGGTATTTATTGTGCAAGGGAAATACCGTTTCCCAAGGGGATACCTATCAAAGCCGTTGGATTACTAGCTTGATCGTAGAGAACTGATTTTTGATTGAATACCCAGAAGGTGAATCGAGGCTCATGGCAAAAGCGATAAAGCCCGCTGAAGGGAGGTTTTCGCACAGCTTGTAACATCTAGGAGCTCTTGGAGGACCCGCTCTGTCTCTTTTCTGGGTCGACCCAATTCACTCGATATTCTCGGTATCCCGTGTACCGTATCGCGGAATCCTTCCGTACTTATTCAGCATAGTATCCATCGATACCATCAACTCTGTGAGACTACCTTTCAACTCCGCGTGGTCTTCATTGATTTCAAGATAAATTGGAACGGCTCTCGTGAACACGCCCAACGCTTTGTTAAAATGAAGTTTGTACAAAGGCAGGTCGACTTCCATCCGCGAAACAAACTCCTTCATGTCCCCAGCAGCATCACTCGTAACACGCTTTGCTCCTGCTCGAATCCTTTGCCTCAAGTGGACCCCATCATCAGGACAGCGGTGAGGCTAAAATAAGAGAGTCTACCGCTGGGGTGTCTCGTAAACCTTCATCCGAAGGTAAGGCTCGTTGAAGTTCCAGTAAACACCTTTGTGGGCTCACTGCATGGAACACCTGACCCGGTGACCGATAGCCCAGGGCTTGATGGGGCCGCTCTTGGTTGTAGAAGGCCAGATAAGCCCCAATCCCCTTTCTGGCCTCAGTCCCATTTTGGTATGCCTTCAGGTACACCTCCTCGTACTTGATGCTGCGCCACAGCCGTTCCACGAAGACGTTGTCCATGCACCGGCCCCTGCCGTCCATGCTCACTTGAACGCCTTGCGCCAGCAGCATGCTGGTGAAGGCCTCGCTGGTGAACTGGCTGCCCTGGTCGGTGTTGAAGATCTGTGGCCGACCCTTGCTCAAGGCCTCTTCCAGAGCCGCAACACAGAAGTCTACCTCCAGGGTGTTGGACAGCCGCCAGGCCAGCACGTAGCGGCTGTGCCAGTCCATGATGGCCACCAAGTAGAGGAAACCCCGAGCCATGGGTATGTAGGTGATGTCGGTGGCCCACACCTGGTTGACCCGGTTGATCTCCAGCCCCCTGAGCAGGTACGGATAGACCTTATGCCCTGGGTTTGGCTTGCTGGTGTTGGGACGCCGGTAGATGGCCTCCAGGCCTATCAGCTGCATCAGCCGGCGGACCCGCTTGCGGTTGACCTGGTGTCCGTGATTTCTGAGCCAGGCAGTCATCCTTCTGGAGCCGTAGAAAGGTGGCTTCAGGTACTGTTGGTCTATGAGGGCCATCAACTCCAAGTCCTCGGCGCCGGCCTCGGTTGGCGGGTAGTACAACGAGGAGCGGCTGATACCCAGCAAGGCGCACTGGCGCACCAGAGACAGCTTCGGTTCTTCTCGGTCAATCATAGCCCGGCGTTGGGACCGGCTCATAACCCGAAGCTCCGTGACAAAAAATCCCGTTCCACCTTGAGCTGCCCAATCTGTTGGTAGAGCTGGGCAGTGAGGACCTCTTGGTCCTTCTCCTGGAGTCCAGCACCATTTTCAAAGAGGTGCGGCGCCCCCTGAATCAAGGCCTTCTTCCAGCCATGGATCTGGCTCGGGTGGACTTCAAACCGGCTGGCCAGCTCTGCAATGGTGTGCTCCCCCTGGAGCGCGGCCAAAGCCACTTTGGCCTTGAAGACTGGGCTGTGCTTCTTACGTGTTTGCTTCATGTCCTGCTCCTTCTTTCCGTCCTATTTTAGGAGCGGGACTCTCTCTTAGCCACCTGTCCGAATTTTGGGGTCCACCTCAGTGTATGCTTTGGCTCTGCTCAAAAGTGGTTGCTGGATTGTTTCAGCATCGAATGGATCGCCAATATCGAGGTCTCTAAATTGCCTGTATAGACTTGAGGAAACGCTTTCATAGCATTCAGACTCGCCACGAAAGATGAACTGACCAGTGTGTGTAATCTTAGCCAGTTCATTGAGAAGTGCCAGCACTTCATCGAGTGCACTGTTGGATTCTTGATGGAATTCAGACTGATTAATCATCTTACTCCTGATTCCCCACCTAACACTTGTTGGGGTGGCTTTAGCGGTCTTACGGCACGTGTTCGGTGTCGATTCGGGTACGTATGGTCAGAGCGGGCCGTTGGTAGGGCCTTGACCGACGCCTTTGTCCGGAATTTCCCATATTGGGAGTCTTCAGGCTCATAGAAGAACGCGGTTCCTAGGCTGATGCCTCCTTGCAAGTCGCACATTTGAATCTGGAAAGGGCAAGCTACGTAAAGGTCCTGCAGTACTGGGTTCTGCATTGATTGACCTCTTTGGAGAGCGACGTTCAAGTTCTCTAGCGGTCCGATGTCCCAGTGACATTTACTATAGAGGATGCGAGCGCGTCATATTCCCAGATTTCCACGTCACCTGGTATCAGATGACTGTAGCTCCTTAGGTAGTACTCCGCTAGGCTCTCACTCCGTCCTTCATTGAAATCTCGCAGCACGAAAAGGACCTTCTGGAACCCCGTCGGAGCCAATAGGAACAAATACATTGCCTCGTTCCATACGGTCATCTTCGCACTCGGAACATTGCCGCTACGGGTCCATGTATGGGACTTGCATTCAACCAACACAGGCGGGTCGTCAGACCCAAGGTCGAACTTCCTGTTCTTCTTACTGGAGACACCGATCTGAACACTATGGCCTCTTTGTAGCGAAATGCCCTTTTGGCGAAAGTAATCTTGGGCCGCAGTCTCAAAATCTCGACCTACGTGAGAGTTCGAGGTCGAGCCGAGCCTTTGGAAATTGTTGACCATTGTTAGGTCCTCCTATGCTGGTTCCGACTTGAGGAGGGCATCTAGGACCAAGACGACTTGCATGCCCACCACACGCTGAAAGCACCCAACATTGGTAAAGACTATCTCGTCCTGAGGCAGCCCCTCGCATTCTAGATTCGTGGCCGCCGCCAACACCTGCTTGAACGGCGTTTCCTGGCCTGAGTAGCGCAGTATGGGAGGGTGTAAAGGCTCGGTGCAGAAGCATTCTATTCGAGCCATCTCCAATCTACTCTGTCAATCTACGCCTAGCCAACCGCATATCTTTCGGTTACCTTTGAATTATCCTCGCTGAGGTTCGGCAACTAGGTCATGATCTTCGCCATTGCAGTGCTCTGCGCAAGAGTGCGTCTATTATGGCTCTCTGGCGGCGTTGGTCCGGTGTTCTCAGTTGTGCAAGCTGGGAGCAGCGGTCTCGTAGATCCTGGCGATACTGGGCGAAGCTGCTGACGGCATCGTCGCATGCTTGCTCGCTTGGCAGCCTGACGAGACCCGTGCGATGGCACAGGGACAAGGCCTCAAGGAATCGGGCTCGGGAGACGCTCCCTACGTCTATGACTTCCCCGTCCCGTCCTCCAACCCGGATTGTGCCCACTTTCAGCAGGCTCCCTATGTCCATGAGGGCAGTGCCAACTTCTACTTCGCCTGACGGCAGATCGAAAATGTCTCCTTCGTTGGAGCGAGTGACGAAGTCTTCCGGGAATTGAAGTAAGTCGAGGTCGGATTCGTGCTCGTACCACAACTCGTCGGCGACGTATTGTGGGGTGGCTGCGGCCCTTTGGTTAGAGCGGGCACGGTCGCGCTGCGCGATTACCTCCCGTTTCCTGGTGGCCTGCTGCAAATCGGTGACGTCTCGGTAGAGCCTGTCCCTGAGCGCCATACGCTCGTCAGGGTTTTCGATTCCGAGTATCTCGAGCGTCGCGTCGTCGAGTTCGCGGCGGTCGTCTAGGGTGAACTCCTCGTACAGGTAGCGCTTTGCGTTTCTTCTGGACATCCGCTCACAGGCTTCGACGGCTCGCGCCGCGGCTTCCGGCGACGCCCTGCGCACATCGGGGACAAGCATCATTTTCACATCGACAACCTCAGTCTTGAGGTTGCCCTCAACACCAGCCGCTCTACCGAATTGATGCTTGGAGAGTACTGCTACCGTACTGTTGAGCACCGCCCAGAGCAAATTGGTGTAGCCGCTATCGAGTGACCACAGGTCGAATAGGTTGTGGTTGGCTGGCAGTGAGTCCTTGTTGATTGGGACCACATGGCGGTACTGTTGAGACATAGGCCAGAACATATCCGCCCTCTCCGACTTCGGCCTCAGGCCCAGGTCGTACCACGGACGGGTACGGGCGCGACTGGCGATGGTGGACCCGGTGTGCCAGCCCTGGCGTTCAGCGTATGCGAGGTAGTCTGCCAAGTGGGTCCTCCTGAGCCGCGCCCGCGAGACGGATGCGTTGATGACCATGCGTCCCACATCTGCCTTGCTAACGACGGCGCGCTTGACCTCCATGAGGGAATGAAGTTCGTGTTCGAGGAACCGCCCTTCTACGAGGTGCTCTACGTTCATGCCGTCGCGAATTATGCGTACGTATCGGGTATCCCTGCGCGAGATGCCCCATCGGTCTAGGAACTCCTGGGGGTCCGGGATGCTGTCAAGGTGCCGCTGGGTCACGTCGCGCACGCAGTAGAAGCGATCGGCGCCGCTAGTGAAGCCGCGACTAATCTCAGCCAACTCCTGAAGCGGGGTCATGTGGCTCCGAGTGCGCTCCACAAGTTCGAACCACGAGTCGGAGCCGCGCACGTACTGTCCCCATTTCCCGCCCGCGTACCGTGCCGAGCCATCGACGTCCTCGTCGTCTTCCGTCCGTGGCGCGCTTCCGTCTTCCCACAGCTCTCGCTGCGTTCGTACCCGCACTCGCCAATAATCGGTGGTTAAATTGGTGTCTATCTCCTCTATCAGGTCGCGAATAGTGTCCATGTCGGCTTGGCGTGTTGTCTCATCTTCGTCGCTCGGAGGACGGTCGAGTGCCTGGGTGTAGATTTCAGCGAGGGGTTTCCGCAGTTGGATGAAGCGAACCGGGTTTTCGTCACGCTTCGCCCGGTCTGGCTCACGCTGGAGGATCGTTACAGCGGTGGTGACACGCGCGTCCTCGAACCACTTCTCCACCTGCGACTCGATGACCGTGACGATCCTGAAATTGCGCAGGAAGAACTCTTGGAGCCTGAATCCGTACTCGGTATCTAGCCAGCCGATGCTGGTGACGAAGCCGAGGTATCCGCCCGGCTTGAGCAGGTGGGCGGCGTGGGTGAAGAAGTGGGCGTAGATGTCCGCCCGCCCGGACAACATTGTCTGGCCCGGCCATTCGGTGCGGAACAGCTCGGCGTAGCTGGACTTGTCCACGTGGCCGATGGATTCCTGCCGGATGTAGGGCGGGTTGCCGACTACGGTGTCCACTTCATCCAAGGCGATGCTCCGCTTCGAGTCGCCTGTGAGTGGTATGTCGTACAGAGGGATACCGGCCTGCGCGTCGAAGAAGCTGGCCCTGGCTACGCGGGGGTAGTTCGCCTCGTCGCTCAGGTGGCGGACGGCGAGGTTGATGGTGGATAGCTGGGCCGGAAATGCGCCTATATCCACTCCGAATATGTCGCCGAGCAGCCGTTCGTGGGATAGCGGTGGGCCACCGGCGGACTGCGCTAGAGTCCGCTTGCGGGAGTAGGCCCTTACCAGGAACGTACCGCCTCCGCACGCCGGGTCGAGCACTCGGTCGTCCGGACTGCGGATGCAGAAGGCGTTAATGAGGTCCACCACGTCCGGCGATGTGTAGAATTGGCCGAACCGCCTGCGCTCGCTGGCGCTAATGAGCCGCTCGTACATCTGGCCGATCACGTCGAAGTCCAGGCTGGAGAAGTCGAACTCTTCGATGCGCTGAATCAGGCGAGCCCAATCTCTGGGCGCTGTGGTCGGCATGAACGGAATGGTGTAGCCGAGATCGTTCTGGTCCGGCACGAAAACGGTCTCGTAGTCGTGGGAGTATCGAACCGCTTCGTCGAATCTGGCGTCTAGGACCTCCCGGAGTTGATCGGGCGTAGATACGCTCCCAAGAGAGAGCAGTGGCATCTGCCTGAACCGTCGTCGCATTACTTGGTAGAAGACCAGGCGGGTCAGAAATATGTAGCAGGACAGCCGCGAGGCGCGTGCCAGGTTCTGCTTGCGCTGCTCCGGTTGGGCCGACGGCTCCCAGCCCTGAGACAGCATCCACAAATTCAGCCGGTCATTGAGCTTGGAATCGGTTCTCGATAGCGAGGCGAGAGCGTCTTCGGTGTGGGCGATAGGATCTTCCAGAGCTCCCTCAAGCCAACCAATGAAGCGCTGATCCAGGGGCGATGGCTCAAAGGCGCGGCGTCCGCTGATCAACTCGGCAAACTGTTCTAGGAAGCGTTCCCAGAAACCCTTGATAGCGTCCTGCGCCCCGTCTGGGCGAACGTCGTCGCTGACTGACGCCTCGACCACGTTCGTCGGTCCCTCGATGTGTCGCTGCGCGAACGGCACGCCTTGTATGTGGGAGTCGAACAGGACGAATTGGCGAACGTTCCAAGTGAAGCAGTATTGGACCCCTGCCCGGAACGCCTTGTCCAGAGCGTCCTCGACCAGATCGGCGTTTAGGGGATGATTGCCCTGAGCGGCATCCGGCATCTTGATCTCGCCGGTCAGGACGGGTTGGCTGGTGTGACGCCTGTAGAGTCGGAAATCATGCCGCCGCGCGGTGCTGCCCACGTGGTCTTCGACAAGCGCGTGGCTGAAAGGCAAATCTGGCCTACTGTTGAGGACCTCGGTAACCCAGCCGGCCACTTCCGCGGCGAAGGTGCGTTCGTCAACTGGCATATATCTCGATATCCCTTGCTCAATGGATATTATTGAGCTTTGGTCTTTGGCTGTCCTTGCCGAGCTGGGGTCACCGGGCTTCCCCTTCGAATGGGTTCTGCAAGTCAACGCCAAGCTGTCCGAAGTCACTCACATTCCTGGTGACCACCGTCAGCCTATGAACGACGGCTGTCGCCGCGATCATAGCGTCTTCGCTCATCGTTTCCGACCGCCCGTGCATGAGCCTCGCCCACTCCCGGAAGGCGGGCGCGTCCATCGGCAACACGCCGTAGGATGCCAAGACCTTGTCCAGCCAGGCTTCCAACTCCTCCGCCTTGGCCTCATCCTGCTCGCGGGTGATCTCGATCCCCGCTTGTATCTCCCCGATCGTAACGGCGGACACGAAGAGTTGCTCCGCCTGCACGTCGGCAATCCAATCCAGGACAGCGCCATGCGGACGAGGGCGACGCAACTCCGAGACCACGTTGGTATCGAGGAGATACATAGCCTACTCCACCGCCAAGGGTGTTCGGTGACGATGCTGTCGGCGTGGCGGCGTAAGCTCCTCGGTGCGGGCCTCCGTCGCGAGGAGCAGATCTTTCAGGTCCGGCCTAGTCATGCGCTCTAGCCTGCGCCACTCCTCGATGGGGATGAGCACGGCAGTCTCAACACCGCGCTTGGTAACGATTTGAGGTCCTTCGGCGAGGGCGGTGTCTAGGAACTCACTGAACCGCGACTTGGCATCTTGGACCGGCCATCTCTTGCTCATGGTTCACCCCGTCTTTCTGACTAGCTGTCAGACTAGGCTAAATTGTCATCAGTGTCAAGAAGGGACACAGTCTCTGCACTCGGGATCGAACGGGTTGAGCCAATGGCAAGAGTGGGGGGTCCCGCTCAGACCAGGAGTTTCCCTGGCCCACCGAACTGGACACCGCCAGAGCGGGCAAGCCCCGGCGGTCTTCCTGACGTTAACCGGCCTACTGCTCGTCAACCCTGTCGTATTTCTCGCCCTGTTTCATGCCGCTTCCTATCATTGTCTAATCATATTGAACAACAGATCCCGCTCAAATGATGGAGAAAATACATTTTGTCCATCTTCCCATGAGGGAGTGAATCCGATTTTCATCAATCTACCAGTCAAGTGGACCCCATCATCAGGACAGCGGTGAGGCTAAAATAAGAGAGTCTACCGCTGGGGTGTCTCGTAAACCTTCATCCGAAGGTAAGGCTCGTTGAAGTTCCAGTAAACACCTTTGTGGGCTCACTGCATGGAACACCTGACCCGGTGACCGATAGCCCAGGGCTTGATGGGGCCGCTCTTGGTTGTAGAAGGCCAGATAAGCCCCAATCCCCTTTCTGGCCTCAGTCCCATTTTGGTATGCCTTCAGGTACACCTCCTCGTACTTGATGCTGCGCCACAGCCGTTCCACGAAGACGTTGTCCATGCACCGGCCCCTGCCGTCCATGCTCACTTGAACGCCTTGCGCCAGCAGCATGCTGGTGAAGGCCTCGCTGGTGAACTGGCTGCCCTGGTCGGTGTTGAAGATCTGTGGCCGACCCTTGCTCAAGGCCTCTTCCAGAGCCGCAACACAGAAGTCTACCTCCAGGGTGTTGGACAGCCGCCAGGCCAGCACGTAGCGGCTGTGCCAGTCCATGATGGCCACCAAGTAGAGGAAACCCCGAGCCATGGGTATGTAGGTGATGTCGGTGGCCCACACCTGGTTGACCCGGTTGATCTCCAGCCCCCTGAGCAGGTACGGATAGACCTTATGCCCTGGGTTTGGCTTGCTGGTGTTGGGACGCCGGTAGATGGCCTCCAGGCCTATCAGCTGCATCAGCCGGCGGACCCGCTTGCGGTTGACCTGGTGTCCGTGATTTCTGAGCCAGGCAGTCATCCTTCTGGAGCCGTAGAAAGGTGGCTTCAGGTACTGTTGGTCTATGAGGGCCATCAACTCCAAGTCCTCGGCGCCGGCCTCGGTTGGCGGGTAGTACAACGAGGAGCGGCTGATACCCAGCAAGGCGCACTGGCGCACCAGAGACAGCTTCGGTTCTTCTCGGTCAATCATAGCCCGGCGTTGGGACCGGCTCATAACCCGAAGCTCCGTGACAAAAAATCCCGTTCCACCTTGAGCTGCCCAATCTGTTGGTAGAGCTGGGCAGTGAGGACCTCTTGGTCCTTCTCCTGGAGTCCAGCACCATTTTCAAAGAGGTGCGGCGCCCCCTGAATCAAGGCCTTCTTCCAGCCATGGATCTGGCTCGGGTGGACTTCAAACCGGCTGGCCAGCTCTGCAATGGTGTGCTCCCCCTGGAGCGCGGCCAAAGCCACTTTGGCCTTGAAGACTGGGCTGTGCTTCTTACGTGTTTGCTTCATGTCCTGCTCCTTCTTTCCGTCCTATTTTAGGAGCGGGACTCTCTCTTAGCCACCTGTCCGAATTTTGGGGTCCACCTCACAGGACCTTCTACGTTGATGAAAAACCCAAGGTTGGGCAGCACATCATCAGGCACCTTGTTAATTCCGAAAATCATGGACAGGATTTTCGCCTTCAATTGAAACCTGTCCTTCACGTATTCCTGTAAGAGCCAAAAAAGGTTGACGCTAGAAAATATCGATTCTTCATACCGCCACCCATTAGGACCCTGTCGGAGCAATTCCCTGTCCGCCAAGTCGCAAACCGCTGCTGCTACCAGTTCATCGGTAATTACGAGAGATCGGACAGCCGCAATAAAGTCTGCGTAAAATATCCAATACCTGATCTTGCGGTCACTCATCACGTCTAGGAAGTGATTGCCGTCTGCTTGAAAACCGAACGAGAAATAACGGTGGTGGATTATGACCCCAAGTAGTCGTTCGACTGGGATGCTCTTGTTATCCGCGTATATGAATTTACCGAACCCAGGGCGTTCGGGGTCATCAATGCCTTCAACAATACGGAAGTTGGCTGGAATGATGTGTCCATATTTTTGGAAGTCAACATCCTTTATGACCTCAAGCACACGTCGCGCCCAATAAGCAGTCTCTATGATTTCCTGCTGGCTGGGTTGCTGTTGTTTGCTGATTATGGCTTTGCCAATGCGGTTAAGCTTGATTTTCAGGATATTTGCTTCGTCAACCAAACGCATGGTCAACCTCTCTAGAACTGGTAAGTTGGGGACAATCGCGCCATGGTACGGTCCTGCGCCTCCACCACCACAGCAATTCGGTCATAAGGTCTGAATGCCACGAAAAAGGATGATATTAGTCACAGCGTCACCTATTCTGGAGACTTTAGGCGCAGTCATTGTGTCACCCGCCAAGAGCTTCCCCCTTCTCCATCCGGTAGCCGACGCGGGGCTCGTTGACGATGTAGGTGGGGTTGTTGGCGTCGTCGCCCAGCTTGCGGCGGAGCTGCTTGGCGGCGGTGCGCACCCGCCGGGAGTCGCCGGAGCCCCGCAGCCCCCAGACCCGTTGCAGCAACCGGTCGTAGGTCATCACGCGACCGGCGTTGGCCGATAGCTCGAAGAGCAGCCCGTACTCGATGGCGGTAAGCTGCACGGGACGCCCGGCCAGCGTCACGCGACGCTCGGCGTAGTCGAGGGTCAGGTCCTCCAGCACGTAGGGTTCCGACGGCTCGGCCCATTCGGGCGCTTCCCGCTTGCGCAGGGCCGCCTTGATCCTCGCCACTAGCTCCGTCGGCGAGAAGGGCTTGACCACGTAGTCGTCGGCCCCATTCTCGAAGGCCCTGGCGATGGTCTCTTCCTGGCCGTTGACGGAGAGGAAGATGACCGGCACGTCGGAGACTTCGCGGATCTCCTTCATCAGCTCCATACCGTCGCTGCCCGGAAGCATCAGGTCCAACAGGACCAGACGGGGCTCTTCCTCCGCCATGAGCCGGGAGACCTCCTCCGGGTCTCCGGTTACGACAGGCGTGTAGCCCGCCCTGGCGAGCGCGTCCCGCACGTACCTGAGCGTCTGCGGGTCGTCGTCCACCGCGAGAATGCGCGTCCGCTCCCTCTCCGCCCGCCGGGAGCGCACCGGGAGATTGGCGGCCCCGATACCGGCATCCCCGGCCACCGGAATCGTGAAGGTGAACCGCGCCCCCAGGCCAGGCCCGTCGCTCTCGGCCCAGATGCGGCCCCCGTGGGCCTCCACGATCCCCTTGCAGATGGCAAGACCCAGGCCGGACCCCGCGATGTCCCGTCTCCGGTCCTCGCCGTCGATGCGGGAGAACTTCCGGAATAGGTGCGGCAGACGCTCGGCGGCGATCCCTCTGCCCTCGTCCGTGACGGAGACGGCCACGTGGTAGCCCTCCCGCACGGCGGACACCCCGATGGCCGACGCCTCGTGGGAGTGCCGGGCCGCGTTGGTGAGGAGGTTGTTCAGCACCTGGATGATCCGCCGCCCGTCCGCCATGACCAGGGGCAGATCCGGCGAGAGGGCGATGCGGAGGTTGTTCCTGCCCCCTCCGCTCTGGAACCTGCTCCTGGCCTCGTCCACCAGGGTCGCCACCTCCGCAGGCGCGAGGGCCACCGACAGCTCGCCCGTCTCGATGCGCGCCACGTCGAGCAGGTCGCCGATCAGGTCGCGCATGTAGTCGGCCTGCTCGCCGATGATGCGGAAGAACTGGAGCATCTCGGCGGGGTCCAGGTCGGACGCCGCCTCGGTCAGCGTGGCGGCTGAGCCTTTGATGGAGGTCAGGGGCGTCCTCAGCTCGTGGCTCACCATGCCCAGGAACTCGGCCCGCAGCCGCTCCATCTCCTCCAACGGCGTCATGTCCTGGAGGGTGACGACCACTGAAACGACCTCGCCCTCCTCCGAGCGGATGGGCGTGGCGTTGACCAGGGTGGTCACGCTCCCGCCGCCGGGGACCTCGATGACGATCTCCTCGGCGCGCACCGTCTCGCCCGTGCTCAGCGCCTGGGCCAGGGGAAACTCTTCCAGAGAGATCTCCCGCCCGTCGGCCCGCCGGAAGGTCAGCATGTCAAGAAGCTCCTCCGCAGAGCCGTCAGGCATGTGCAGGCCGCTGACGATCCTCCTGGCCTCCCGGTTGACCGACGTCACGCCGCCCGTCTTCGCGTCGAACACCAGGACGCCCACGGGAGTAGTGTTCACCAAGGTCTCCATGTCGGCCCTAGCCCGCTGTTCGTCCCGGTGCCTGCGGGCGTTGGCGATGACCAGCGCCGCCTGGGAGGCGAACATCACCAGGGTCTCCTCGTCTTCTGGGGTGAACTCCACATCCTTCTCGCCCACGTAGAAGGCCCCGACGCTCTCCCCCAGGTGTCGGATGGGCGCGGCAAGAAAGGGAAGCGGCGTGCTCACCGCCATCGGCGGTTGAAACTCCGGAAGGCCCAGGGAGCGGATGTGGCTGTGGAAGTCCCGCAGACGCAGCGGCTCCTGGATGTTGCTGAGGTACTGGAAGAACATCATCCCTTCGGGCAGGTCCGTGAACCGCCGGTGCTCTTCCGCAGTCAGCCCGGAGGTCACGAAGTCCTGTACCTGCCCCGACTCATCCAGCAGGGTGATGACGCCGTAGCGCGCCCCGGTCAGGGAGCAGGCGCTGTCCAGCACCCCCTGGAGCACCGTGTCGAAGTCGAGCCTCTCGTTGATGCGCAGGCTGGCCTGGCTCAGCCGGGACAGCCGGTCCCGCAGCTCCGCAATCTCCCGCGCCTGATCGTCTGCCTGTTCCATTTCCCTCCTCGAATCGGGCTGACGACGGCCATGAGCCGACCGTCGCCGCCCCGCACCGGATGCGGGATGCGGGATTCGGGACGCGAACCGCCCGGTCAGCCCCAATTGTAGCTGGCCCAGGACAAACTCACAACGGATTCGGCGTAAGAAGTCTTGATCCTCACAGCTACCTCACAGACGTTTTGGTAAAATGCAGAGGATGAACTGCCCATTTTTCGGGAGATATTATACTTGGCATTCGACAGGCCGATAGATGGAATAGAGACGGCGAACGCACCGGCGGCCCTTGCCGCCGACGCGACGACCGCGCTTGAGGCCGCCTTCCGCTGCGGCCTAGAACAGACGTTCAGCCCCCCCCGATTTTCCCTCTGCTCTAGCTCACTCGCCGCCTCCGGCTCATACCGGCAGGCCCGATCCTCTCCCATCGCCGCTCCGTCCGAGCGCGCATCCGAAGCCTTCAGTGTCCTCGAAGGACACTCCCCTGGGGGCTTCCCGCATATCGACGTTCGACGCCTCCAATCATGCGCCGCCCGACGACGCTGCAATCAGCGGTGCGACGGGTTCCACCTACACGCCCCCAGGCCGCTGGCAGAGATTTGCCTTGAACCAACGCACACAACTCAGATGACAGCATAAAGAGGAGGTCACAATGAATAACCGCTTGGTCGACCTTCAGACAATGCTAAATTCCCGAGCAACGCACTTCTGGGTGCTCGTCATTCTGGCTGCCGTGGCCACGATATTAGCGCTGGCATGGCCTGCTACGCTCCAGGCCCAGAGCGAATCTAACGTAACCCTTTCCTCTCTCAGCGTGTCCGGGGTGGGCGGTACGGCAATTGACCTGGGCACATTCGACCCGACAGACACGACCTACTCGGCGACCGTGGCCAGCACGGTGAATCGGGTAACCGTCGAGGCAACCGCATCGTCACCGGACCGAGTTGACGTCTATTTCGGGCCAATCGATGCAAGTGCCCACGATGATGGATACCAGGTGAATCTCCAATATGGCACCAACCTGATACTGATCGGCGTGTTTTCGTGGGACCAAGACCATGAAGTGCTGAACACATACAGCGTGGAGATCACGAGGGAGGGAACCGCACCTGCGGGCAGTGCCAACATCGTGAGCATCCACGGCCAATACCAAGAAGGTAACGTGTACGGCTCCCTTGCAAGGGAGGGTTCGACCTTTCCTTTTGTGCTAACCAGAACTGGAGACACTTCCGAGAGCCTGACGGTTCAGGTCGGTGTGTCCGGAAATAGTCGCACCATGTGGCTGCCTTCAGACCCGGTGGAGACTGTCCCCGTGGAGTTTGAAGCGGGCCATGCATCCGCGAGGCTCGACGTGGAGACAACGGCGGACTCAATTACAACCGGAACTTACCAGCTCTATGCGAGACTCGCTCGCGGTGCCGGATACCAAGTCGATCCCAGAGGCGGAAATGCACTCTGGTTTGTATGAGAGGACGATTACCGCAAACTGAACCTGGCTGATATCTCTGTAATCTACCGCGGAGCCGTTGTGGACATAGGCAAATTTGATCCCACTGTAACCTCTTACACCGGCAATGTGGGCAGCACGGTGGAATACGTCACTATCACTGCGACGGAACCCTTTCATTCCATAAGATCCACGATTCTGCCTGGGGACAGTAACCCGGACATCACGGGCCACCAGGTAGACCTCTCCTACGGCACCAATCAGATCATCGTGGTCGCACAGCCGTATGGTAGGGGGGGGACAACGCATCAATACCTACAGTTTGCACATCAACCGTGCGGGTTCAGCGGAGGAGGGTTCCGAGGCTGAGATGAGCGCCATCGGCATTTCCCTGGCTGCCGAAGGAGTTTCCATCCCCTTCCTGCTGACGCGGACCGGAGACACAAGCGAGGCATTGACGGCTCAGGTGGAAGTGACCGAAGCCGGTGGCGACATGGTTTCCATCGGTTCCAAAGGGGAATTTGACGTGGAGTTTGAGGCCAGTCATGCCTCGGCGAGATTGGACGTATCGACCAACGCCGACGAAGTATGGGAGGAGCACTCCACCGTAGAGGTCACCGTGAAAGAGGGCTCTTCATATCAGGTCAGCTCTGAATCCGGGGCCGCTTCCACAGCAGTGAGGGACGACGATGTCCCTACGGTCACGGCCGCCCTGACCGTCGACTCCACCGAGGTCGAGGAAGGGGACGAGATCACCGCAACTATAACGTTTGTCACCGACGGCCCCAAAGAGCCTCATGCCTTTATGGGAACCCTTTTACTCCGGGCAGAGGCCTCCACCGAAGGACACCGATGGACGGCGTGAGGGCAGCGGAAGGGGGTGGGTGAGGGAGCTACAGGGGAGATGGCCTGGGGTCTTGGGGTAGATGGGAGGCCGGCGGACGGTCTTCAGTCGCCGCACAGGGCCCCTAAGGCCCTATGCGGGAGTTGCGATGCGCGGGATGGCGAGAGGATACGCAGCAGGGGACTCTCGCGACCGGGGTGGCGCGAGATTGCGGGGACGTTGGGTCAGTTGCAGGCTGGCCGTCAGGCCGGGAACGGAATGGCTTGCAGCCGGGCCAAGGCGCGACTGAACTGGGTTTCCCAAGGCCAGCGCCGGGGGAGATGCAAAGTGAGGCGGCGCGCCGAGCGGGTGATCCGTCCCACCAGAGCGAAGACCCGCCGCCTGAGGGTCTTGGTGATCACGGTCCGCTCGCCCAGACCAATCCGCGCCGTCCAGCGGGCCAGGTTATGCGCCATCACCTGGACCGCCAGCCAGGCGCCGTTGGCGGCGAAGCGCCCCGACGGCATGTGGTTCAGCCCGACGCCGTACTTGAGGTCGCGTATGGCGTTCTCGACCTCGGCGTGGCGGCGATGATCGGCCTCCAGTTCCAGCGTCTCCCCATCGCGGTCGGTGATGAAGGCGTGATAGCTGTATCTGGCGAAGAGGGCGAGCTGGGAACCGGGCGTCGGCTTCACCCGCCGGACAATGAGCCGCACCGGCGCGGCGTCCGGCTTGGTCTGGAACGGGGTGTAAGTCGTCTCGGCGACATCGGCGGCGCCGTCCATCCAGTAGGGAATGGGAGTCCAGTCCTCCTCTGGTATCGCCTCGATCAGGTCCCGCAGGCTGGCGCGCTGGCGGATGGTGATAGAGAAGCGGACATCCATTTCCCGGCAGGCGGCAACGACAGTGTGGGCGTAGAAGCCGCTGTCGGCCCGCACCGTGAGTTGTCCCCTGGCCCCGCCGTAGCGCACCCGCCCCACCGTCTCACGCAGGAAGTGGGCGGCGCCACGGGCGGTGTTGGCCCGGCCCTCGCGCAGCCGGGACATCAGCACCTCGCCGGTGCCGGCGGCAATGGCCAGCAGCGGGTGATAGCCGCGGGCGCCGGTATAGCCGTGGTGGCGCGCTCCCTCCTTGGCCAGTCCATAGGTCTCGCAGATGGTCGAGTCCAGGTCGATGGTCAGGGGCGAGTCGCCGGGTCCGGCCCCAGCGGCCCAGGCCCGGGCCAACAACTGGCGGCTCACGCGGTCGAGTTGACGGACATGCCCCCACCGGAAGCTGCGCAGGAAGGTCCCCAGGGTGGATGGCGCCTTGACCACGCAGCCTAGAACACCGACCGTCCCACCAGCGCGCAGCGCATCGGCGTCGTCGATGCAGTCGCCGCCTGCCAGCGCGGAAGCGACCAGCGTCAGCATCTTGTCCCCAGTGTTCGCCCGTCCCGGCGCTCCGCCGAGGTCAAGGTGATGGTCGACGAGTTCCCGCAGGCCCAGGTGCCGGGCTAGGGTGGCCGGCAGGAGCAGGCCGGCATTGGCCACCAGGCGATGGTCGTCAAAGAGGATGCGGATACGGTCGGGTTTGTTCTGTGGCAGCATCTATTGGGTGCTCCTTGTTTCCGGGCGGGTTTCTGTTCCAAAACCATTATCCCAGATTCAGAGGAGCACCCGCTGGCTTCTTCAAGGGCTGTCCCCAAGGACGTCCTTTGCCGGAGGATTTCCTTCGTTCCCTTGGCGTTGTTGATGGGTTTGTTGGTACCGGTAAGAACCGCCGGCCATGCGTCGACATCCCTTACGTCGATGAGAATGGTGAAATCCTTGGCGTTCGGAAGCGGCTCTCCTTAGATGGGCATGACCGCTTCATGTGGAGACGCGGTGATCACACTAATTTGTATGGCCTTCGATCAATACAAGACATCCGGAATGCCGGCGAGGTCATTCTTGTCGAAGGTGAATCCGACGCCTGGACGCTCAGGCTCCACAGCATACCAGTTCTGGGACTTCCAGGAGCCACCACGTGGAAGGAGCGATTCCGCCATTACCTAGAGGGCCTGGTCGTGTACATATGGCACGAGCTTGATGGCGGAGGCGACGAGCTTATCAGGGAGGTTTGCAAGGATGTACCAGAGGTCCGGATTGTCGAGGGACCGTCTGGTGTCAAAGACCCCTCAGACCTTTATATTCAAAATCCTGACCATTTCGAGGAACGCCTACGATCCCTGATGCAGTCGGCGAGACCAGCCTCGGACCTACAAGCCGAGGCTTTCAGCCGGGAAGCACGCGAGAACTTTAAGAGAGCGGACTCATTGTTGAACAGCCCGGACATCTTATCAGTACTAGCAGATACGATTCGCGCTGTTGGCTACGCTGGAGATGTCCGTCCAGCTTTGATGTCGTACGTAGGAGTCACAAGTCGCCTTTCGGACGCCCCTCTAAATCTAGCCTACATATCGCAAAGCGCGGCCGGAAAAAACGCGGCCATCGAAGCAACGCTGCCGTTCTTTCCAAAGGGAGCATATTATTTGGTACGCGCTTCATCCCCTCGGGCACTCATTTACAACGATGCTCAGTTTGCCCACAGGACAGTGGTCTTGACGGAGGCCGATAGCTTGCCCGAGGAAGGCCCCGCCGCATCTGCGATGCGCTCCTTAATCTCAGACCACGAAATGTCGTACGAGGTTGTTGAAAAGCAACGAGACGGCAGCTTCTATGTCAGGAAGATCGTGAAGCCCGGCCCTACCGGCCTTATTACCACCAGCACCAGATCCTTGGGGGACCAGATGGACACGCGAACTCTATCCGTTCCTATACCAGATTCCGTGGAACAGACCCGGCTGATCCTGCGCGCTCAAGCTGACCTGGCTAATCAGGCGTTAGCCCCCCTTGACCTGAGCGGGTGGGTTGCTCTCCAAAGGTGGTTGGAACTAGCGGGAGAACGTCGGGTGTTCATCCCATTCGCTGACGCCTTGGCTGAATTGGTTCCAGCCACGGCGGTACGAATGCGAAGAGACTTTCCACAAATCCTGTCAGTGATTCAAACCGTCGCCTTGCTGCAACAGCGGCTACGAGAGCGAGATAGCCAGGGGCGGGTGATCACTACCCTGGATGACTATTCCAAAGCCCGTTGGCTCCTGGATGAAGTAGTCACCGCAACGGTACATGAAGGGCTGACTCCGGCCATCCGAGAAACCGTGGATGCGGTAGCCCGTCTTGCCTTATGCGGTAAGACCGTGACCGAACAGCAACTCGTGCGGGAGTTGAGATTGGCCAGGTCGACAGTCCACTACCGAGTCCGGCGGGCCATCCGGGCGGGCTACCTAGTGAATGAAACCAGCCAACGAGGTGCTCCCGCTAAGTTGCTGCCCGGTGCACCTTTGCCTGCTGGTTGCCCTCTGCCAGAAGCTGCCGAACTGGCGGTGTGTATTGAACACCCTGAAGAGGACTCGAACCCTCGAACTACTCCTTCCAGGCCAGCCACCGGCCAAATAGATTCTGTGGCTCCCAATGGGGTTCGAACCGGGGAGGAACCCACTTCTGATAGCAGTGCGAGTGAGCTTGAAGCTGCTCAGATAGGCGGTTCGAAGGGTTCGAAAGGAATTCCGAGGGCTCTACACACACAAAGGCCAACCAAGCCGGTACTCAGGGTGAGATGCCATGGGATTTATTCCTGAACGAGGTGGAACTGGATGAGTAGGCCTCTTGCTGAGAACATCGCCCGCGGCCGCCGGGCAGTATCACTGGCCAGGCAGCGGGGGTTAGATACCTCCGAATGGGACCGATGCCTGGCGGAGATGCTTGTTCAGGCCGGGCGGCAACCCCACAGAGACGAAGGCGTCAAACCGTGGATGCTATGGGAGTCACCCGCCCATTCCTCGGTCGCCTTACTGGATGCTTTCACCGGCTGGGCGGGGAGAGACCCAAAGAATTGGCATACGGCTTTAAGAGAACTCAAGCGTACCTGGGAGCCCACAGGCTGGATACCGGATGGACCCCGTGATCTCTTGGTGGCATGGGTAGCTGCCGGCCATCGGCTGGTAGAAGCCGAAGAAGGGCTGAATCGCCTCAGGCAGGTGAAGAAACCAAAACCTCACGAGAAGAGATCGAAGCTAGGTCGGATAGCGGACATTGGCTTCTACGGGCCTCTTGCCAGAAGCCTCCGCCTTCGTGCGGAACTTGCACTCGAATCCGATACTGAGGCAGCACGGCTCCTGTCGAAGTTGTACGCGCAGCAGCAGAGGGGGAAGAAACTATGAGCGCCGCGGGTGTGACGGAAAGCACAGCCCCCATCCTGGGAGATGGACCGGGTTCGACTCCCAGGGCGGCGCTCCACTCTCAGCTCAGATTCACCCCGAAGGCCATCGTCATCCGACCCATACCCACCATGGCGGCCAAGGATCTATGCCAACGGCACCACTACTCCCATAGCTACCCTGGGGGCTCACTCCTCAATTTCGGTATGTTCGTCGAAACTCAACTCCTGGGAGTTTCCGTCATAGGCGTTGGCCCTACCAATCTCCATCGCTACTTTCGGGAAGCTCGTCCAGAACAGGTCATGTGTCTCACTCGGCTTTGGTTGGATGACCAGCTGGGCCGCAATTCGGAGAGCCGCTGCCTGGCCATAATCCTCAGGCATCTTCGAAGGGAACAGATCATCATCAAGGCGGTGGTAGCCTATTCTGACCCTTCGGTCGGGCACACGGGAATCATTTATCGAGGAGCCGGGTTCTTGTTCCTGGGCACCAGCCAGGCCACCCCACGTTACCGGATCCTGGACGGTACAGCCCAGCACAGCCGCTCCTTCAGCCATCGCTGGGGAACTAGGGACCGGCGGCATTTTGCGGCACACGGCCTCAATCTGGAGTTGGTACCACAAGCCTCTAAGCTCACTTACGCCTATCTCCTGGACCATGGCTGGAGAGACCGCCTCATGTTTCCCCCGCTGCCATATCCCAGATTGGAGGGCTCAAGTGCAAGTTGTTGATATTCCAATTAACCAGCTCAAAGAAGCAGACTGGAATCCTAACCAGCTAGACCAGGATATGCTGAATCGCCTGGAAGAATCGCTACACCGGTTTAAGTTGATTCAAAATCTGGTAGTCCGAGCCACGGGGAATGGTAACTACCAGGTGCTCTCGGGTAACCAGCGCCTCCAGGTCCTCAAAGAGTTGGGGTACATTACCGTCCCATGTGTGGTGGTGGACCTGGACGATGCCCACGCCCGGCTGCTATCCCAGGCACTGAACCATATCCATGTCCACGACAACCTGGGGCTACGAGCCGAACTGATAAGGGAGGTGCTGGAACAGTTACCCCAGGAAGAGATCCTCTCCATCCTTCCCGAGACTTCGGAATCCCTAAAGACCCTCTCCTCCCTTGGGCAAGAAGAAATGGCAGAATTCCTGGCCAACTGGCAGAGGGCTCAGGTTGCCAGATTGAAGCACTTACAGTTCCAGTTGACCTCCGCTCAACTGGAGGTCATTGAGGAAGCCCTACAGCGGATGGTTCCCATGACCAGAGAGAACATGGGCGATAGCCCAAACGCACGGGGCACTGCACTATTTTTGCTGTGCAAGGAATTGCTTGAAAGGAATGTTACACCGTGACTACTGCCCAGCCTGTGCCCTGCCTTATTTGCGGAACCTGCCTTTCCCTCCGGACAGCCCGAGGCAGGAAATCCAATAAAGCCTTCCTCATGCTGGTATGTCCCGTGGACGGCCGCCACTTCCGGGGCTTTATCACGGACCTTAATTACGTGAAGTAGGTGCTGGCCCGGTTGGAGAACTCTCAGCTATGAAAGTGGCCATCTATCCCCGGGTCTCTACCTCGGACAAGGACCAGGACCCCGAGACTCAACTCCTGCCCCTGAGGGACTTCTGTTCGGCCCAAAGCTGGGAGGTAACAAAGGAGTATGTGGACTATGCTCCTGCCAATGACCTCGCCCGTAGGACCGCGTGGCGCGAACTACTGGATGACGCAGCCAAGCGCCGGTTTAAGGTGATGTTGGTTTTCAAGCTAGACCGCGCGTTCAGGAGTGTAAAGCACATGCACGACACCCTGGCAGCGTGGGAAGTAGTGGGGGTCAGCTTCAAGAGCCTGAGAGAGCAATTCGATACCTCGACTGCCTTGGGGCGGCTGTTACTTAACCTGCTGGCTTCCCTAGCGGAGTTCGAGCTGGAACTAATTCGGGAGCGGGTCAAGGCGGGAATGGACAGGGCCCGCAGACAAGGGCGCAGAATAGGCCGTCCCAGAGTAACGGAACGGAAGGGGTTCAATCGCCGTTTTGGAGATATTTTGGAGCGCCTTGGGGCCGGAAACATTTCCCGCCGCCGGGCCGCCAAGGAGTTGGGCATTGGATATGCCACCCTGAAGAGAATCTTGGATGCCCGCCAGGAAGGCATCCAGGAAGACGTGGCCTGACATGGTTCTGCGTCATATACCCGACAACTTGAACGGTGTCGATCCTGAAAATGCCCCGAATAATGTCCCCGAAGGGGCAACTGCGGACCCAGAGGGAATTGACGCTGCCGAACGCTTGACATGTATACACCGGCGTATACACTGGGCAGACACTAACGACACCGCCGAGGAGATGGATGAACTCCAACGGATTCAGGTCGACAATTTCCTCAACACTCTGGCAGAGGTCGCCCAGGCCGTGGCCAGACGGAAGCTGGACCGGGATAGTGATGGGTGCCAGCTAGCACCATGAGGGCCGTTGCCTATATCAGGGGATGCATCCCAGGTGGAAGGACACTCCCTGAATGCCCAGGAGAGGCGCTTTTACGAGCTCTGCCTTAACCGCGGTTGGGAGCCGTTAGCGGTCTACAGGGAGGAAGGAAAGAGCGCCCATGTGGACTCAATCTCCAGAAGGCCTGTGTTCAAGCAGCTGTTGGACAATGCCGCTAAGGAATCCTTCGACGTGGTTGTGGTCCATACTCTGGACCGCTGGGCCAGGAATCTGAAGGTGTTGCTCGACTCCGTTTCGATCCTCAGCCACCACGGCGTGGGCCTGGTGTCTATCACCGAAAATCTGGACTGGAGCACCGCCGAAGGCAGGCTGGTGGCCAGGACCCTGGGCAGCTTCGGGGAGTTCTTCTCCGATATGCTGGGCACCCACGTCAAGAAGGGAATTTCCGAACGGGCCCACCAGGGACTCCTCTTGGGCTCGCTCCCATTCGGCTACCTTTCCTGTTATGTCAACGGTCAATTGCAATGCGAGCAGGAACATCCGGGAGGGGTGCATATGGTCCCGGAAGAGGCCGAGGCGGTTCAGGAGCTATTCCGGCGGTACTCCTCGGGTCAGGTAACTCTCTCCATCCTGGCATTGTGGCTCAACTCTCAGGGGTTCCGCACCCGGAACACCAAGAGACTACAAGACGGCTCAGGTAGTGAGAACGCCGGTCCCAGACTCTTCACTACCGCATCAGTCAGGAACATCCTCCATAATCCCTTCTACACCGGCAGGGTCAGGCACAGAGACCAACTCCTCCCCGGGGCCCACGAAGCCCTGGTCTCCCAGGATGTCTTCGATGCGGTCCAGGTGGCCCTCAGGCGTAACTCCGGACGCTCCGAGACCCTTCACCCCAGGCCAGAGCGGGAATACCTCCTGAAGGGCCTCATCCGTTGCGCCCATTGCCTCATGCCTATGTGGGCCCAGACCTACAATAACGGCCACCGTTACTACCGGGAGCAGTATGGCTCCCGGGGAGCAGGCTACTGCGTCGGCAGAAGCGGCTCCATGCCTTGCCATATCCCCGATGATCAGATGGGCAAGATCGTCTCTCCGCCATCGTCCTCCCCGAGGCCTGGATGGACCGGGTCCTGGCCCAGATACACCTTGCCGATGAGGTCCATCAGGTTGCCCAGGCCAGGAAGGAAACGGAGCAGCGGTTGAAACGGTTAGCCCAGGTATATTTGGACGGCCTCAGAACCCCCCAAGAATACAAACGGGAGAAGCAGCTCTTGGATGACAAGTTGGGGTCTTTGCTGGTACCTGGCGTCGATGCCGCCAGGGAGGCCGGAATGCTCCTGGAGAACTTGCCTCCTCTCTGGGAACAGGCTAATCTCGGGGAGCGCCGGCGTATCCTGCTGACTATGTTGGACGCCGTCTACGTGGATACCATTGAGGAGAAGTCCGTTGTCGCTATCACCCCGAAGCCTGCCTTTATGCCCCTCTTTGAGATAGCTACGACCAGAGAAGGCAGTGGGGTGGTCCTTATCTCTGAAAAAGAACTGCCTCCGTACTGCTCGGAGAGTCCGGAGGCATCTAGTCCGTGTTTGTGGTGGAGACGGGGGAGGGGTGATCTTTTACCTTCAATATTGACGATGGGGCTGTATCCCCTATTGGCGGGTCATCCGGTCAGATCACAGCTTGCCAACACGGAGACAAGGAGGTAGCGTATAAACATGATCCCCACCGAAACGAAGCTTCTGCCCCAAGAAGCCATCGCGTTTGTGGATCGCCTGCTGGCACAGCACATATTACTCACGAAACTCTGTCAGATACCTGAATTCATTCAACTGTGGAGATGGGCCCGAGGTCCAAATACCGCAAATGCTGGGAGCGGTAATGCCGGTGCTGACCTTTTTTCACCTGGGTAAAATGGTCCTGTCCGATGGCATTGCCGCAATACGGCCAGATGGTTTATCTGACCCTGCTCAGGTATGGAGCCTGCTCTCTCGAACGAACGGGATTGTTCTACTCAACTGGAGTTGTGGGTTCCGGAATAAAAGCGTTTAGGCTGAACTTAGAATCTTGATTCGCATCAAAATATTACCGACAATTCCCTACCCTGGGGTGGTGGTTGGCTTGTGCGCGGGAATAACGATGGTTCTTGCTATCCCAGGGCCGGGATTGGGAGTATTGTACCCCTTTATCCAGGAAGAATTTCAGGCCACCCGGCTACAATTGGGTCTGATCGCCGCCGGACTGACAGCGGGTGGGGGAGCTACCGTACTGCTGGCCGGTTGGCTGGTCGACGTGGTGGGAGTGCGGCGAGTTGAGGCCGTGGCGTTGATATGGCTGGCCACAGCCATTCTCCTATTCTCCCAGATCCAGCATGTGTGGCAGGGGGTACTTGTGGCAGTTTTTATCGGAATGGGCCGCATCGCATCCTTGCCTGCCGTCAACAGGGCTATCATGGACTGGGTGCCCCAACGGGTTCGGGCCATGGGCCTGGGCACAGTCGAGGCCAGTATAACAGTCGGTGCGATGATCGCTGCCGTACTATTGACCTATCTGGCTGTGGCCATTGGCTGGCGCACAGGCATGGTGGTCGTGGCGATTATCATAGCAGCAGCAAGCACGGTGTTTATCGCCTTCTATCGCGACAAACCAAGCAGCGAATTAGCTGGTGCTATTCCAACCAAATCCAGTGGGAAGTTCGCGCAAGTGGTCACCAACTGGAAGATCTGGCTGGTGGCCTTGGTTGGTATGAGCACTGGGGCGCCCCTCAATATCATCTACAGCTATCTAATCCTATTCCTGAGTGAACACCTGGATATGTCACCGGGAGGGGCTGGTGGTCTATTGGCCGTTGCGATGGCCGGTGGAGTTGTGGGCCGTTTCGGCTGGTGCCTGGTCAGCGACCTTATTCTACATGGGCATCGAGTGGAACTTTTGGCTCTCATGGGAGTCTTGGCCGTGGCATCGCTGTCGTTAATAGCCTTATTGCCCACGGAAACCCCACTCCTATTGGTCTCTTTACTGTGCTTCATAATTGGGATTAACATTGTGGGCCGGACAGGCCTGATGATGGTTCTTGTAGCCGAGATCGCCGGCCCAGGGCTAACGGGAACGGCAATAGGGGTCACTTCCACAATTTCTATGATCGGAGGTATTGGGTTCATTCCCATTTTTGGACTCATTGTGGATCAGACAGGTTCCTACGCCCTGGGCTGGTGGATGACTGCGGCCGTGGCAGGGGCCGGAACTCTGATGCTGGCCATACTCGGTTTCCGGACTCGTCTTGCAATGGACGTAGTTCAAACCCAACCGGTTCGGTGAGCGGACAGCGGGAAGGTCCGGTCAATGATGGGCTTCAGCGTTCCCTGGAACACCAGGTCCATTACCGTCCTGCACTCCGACCGGGTCGAGGTCCTCGCCCCCATAATCCGTAGCTCATTACGGAACATAGATATAAAGTCCATGGATACCACCTCCCCTGCGTGTCCGCCAACGGATATCACTAGACCATTCTTCTTAAGGCACTGGAGGCTTTTAGTAAATACTTCTCCCCCAACAATGTCGACAACGATGTCCACCCCGCGGCCTTCTCTCAGGTCCATAACCTTCTGGGCCACGTCTTCTCGGTTGTAATTGATCATGTGCGTCGCCCCTAACTCCTGGGCTTTTTCAAGTTTCCAGTCGGCGCCGGCGGTGGCGAACACTGTCGCCCCGGTGAGGTGGCCCACCTGGATGGCGGCGGCGCCTGTACCCAAACCGGCCGCATGGACAAGAACCGTGTGGTCTGGCCGAAGGCCGGCACGGTCAACAAGGGCGTGCCAGGCGGTGCCGAAGTTCATCTGGGTTGCGGCGGCCTCCTGGAAGCCGACGTGGGAAGGCAGTGGAAACAGAGCAGAGACCGGGACCTTCACCAGTTCGGCGTAGCCGCCGGGCATGCCCGGGCGTCCGAAGGTGCCTTCTTCATTGCAAAGGTTGTCCTGGCCGCTTAGACAGTATTCGCATCTGTAACAAGGTAAACAACAGGCGACCCAGGTCCGGTCTCCTTCCTTTATCGGGCTGTTACGGTCTCGAATCTCGGCTACTTAGCCAGCGAACTCGATGCCCAGGGTGTGAGGAAGAAATCGGTATAACGGGATCCCCATTCCCGAAGGTCCAGGTCCACGTGGTTAACACCCCCGGCACGCACCCGTACAAGGGCGTCCTCGGGCCCGGGCTTTGGGTCGGGGGCGTCTTCGTACACCCTTGCCTCAGGTCCTCCGAACTCGTGGAACCACGCCACCTACATATCTTCCTCCTCGGTTTGGTCCAGATTCAGCAAAGGCATCTCGCGGAAATGTAGATGCTGACCAAACATTTTGACGCAGAACTCGGCATCTGGCTAGTGGTGGGGAACGTCGGCGTATCTTGCTAACGATGCTGGACGCCGGCTACGTGGACACCATCGAGGAGAAGTCCATTGTCGCCATCATCCCGAAACCGGTCTTCATGCCCCTCTTCGAAATAGCCACGACCAAAGAAGATAGCAAGGCGGTCTTGATCTCCGAAAAAGAACCGCCTCCGGACAGCTCTGACAGTCCGGAGGCAACTAGTCCGTGTTTGTGGTGGAGACGGGGGAGGGTCGAACTCCCCGTCCAGAAGACACACCAATTGAATATACTACAGGCTTATCCGACATTCTTGTCTCGCGCCCCTAAGGATCCGCCGGCAAATCCCTAGAGGGCATATCCGATTAAGCTTAAGCTAGTCCTATCGGCGTCGGACCAACAGCACCCCGGATTTATGGCGCCTGTTCCCGGCCTCCGGGGTTAGCAGGGACAGACGTAGCTGCTCTATTTAAGCAGCTAGTGCGAGTTCACGATCGCCAGTTATTATTTTGCCACCGGTTTAACGAGGTTGCGATGGCACCTCGACCTGCAATTCAACAGAGCATTCTCCTGTCGAAGCCGCGCGTCCCCATGACTTATACGACAATAATATTATCTCATACGAACCTAATCCCGTCCATATCTCCGTCTCTGGTACCCGGGGCTTTCGAGTATTATCGCGAGGGGCAAAGCCCCGAAGCAATCTTGGCAGGGTCAGTATGGGACTGTGTCTCATCATTTTTTCCACCATATCCACTTCAGAGCAAGGTCACCCTTGCCCGTCCGGAGGATGACGGACAGGGCTCCGGTTTCTTGACAATTGTGATATGTTAACTTACCATGCTACGACAGGATTGCCATCGCCAAAGAGAGGGGTTATGCCAGAGGTTGATCTCGCTTTTACCTCAGCCTTGGACCTTCGCCAGCTGATCGATTCCAGGCAGGTCTCTGCGGTGGAACTGACCGAGATGTTCCTAGGCCGTATTGAAAAACTTAATCCCAGACTGAACGCCTACCTAACCGTCACGGCTGAGGATGCGCTGGCATCGGCCAGGGATTCGGATGAGGCATTGGCGCGGGGTGAAACCAAGGGTCCACTCCATGGCATCCCCATCTCGATCAAGGACCTCGAGTTAACCGCCGGGATCCGGACCACCGCCGGCAGCATGGTATTTAGAGATCACATCCCACAGCGAGATTCCATCGTGGTGGAAAGGGTCCGGAGATCAGGAGCCGTCGTCCTGGGAAAGACCAACACCCCCGAGTTCGGCTTCTCCGGCACCTCGGAAAACCGGTTGGGAGACGCCTGCCGGAATCCCTGGGATACCGAGTGCACTAGCGGGGGTTCCAGCGGCGGCGCAGCAGCAGCCGTGGCAGCCGGGCTGTGTGCCCTGGCTACTGGTAGCGACGGCGGTGGCTCCATCCGCATCCCGGCCAGTTTATGCGGGACATACGGGATCAAGCCCACCCAGGGGAGGGTGCCCCGCTATGGTGGTGTCGGCCGGCCTGCCTACAGTACCTTCTCCCAATCGGGTCCTATCTCTCGAACGGTGTCCGACAGCGCTCTTCTTCTACAAGCGCTGGCAGGGCCGGACAATCGCGACCCGGGCTGTATCAAAGCGCAACCCCCAGATTTTATGGCGGCCCTGGGTGAGAACATTAGTGGGCTACGCGTGGCCTGGAGCCCGGACCTGGGATACGCCGCCGTGGACCCGGAAGTAGCCGCCGCCACCTATACCCATGCTCTGGTTTTTGGGGACCTGGGATGTGCGGTGGAGGAGATAGAGTTGGGACTGGAAGACCCCTTTCCCGCCTTCTGGGACATATTCAGCATCGCCGGATACACCGCGTACGGGTACCTCCTGGATCCCCACGAGACGGAGTTAACTGACTACGCCCTTAAGGCCATCGAAAGGGGTCGTGGCCTGAGCGGTTCTGATTACTCCAGGGCTCTCTTTGCGGTGCTGCGCCTGCAGGCTCGTATGGAAGACCTATTCAATCAATACGACCTGCTCCTAACCCCCACAACTGCCGTTACGGCCTTTCCGATAGGCCAACATCCAGCGGTTATTGCGGGCCGGGAGGTGGACCCGTTCTGGGCCTTCACTCCCTTCACTTATGTGTTCAATATGACCATGCAGACTGCTGCCAGCGTGCCCTCCGGATTCTCCTCAAGTGGAATGCCCATAGGTCTTCACATCATCGGTCGGAGGGGAGAGGAGACAACCGTGCTAAAGGCCTCGGCGGCCTTCGAGCAAGCTAGGCCATGGGCTGATAAGCGTCCGCCTCTATCTTGACGGAACTGGCAAAAAGTGGGCGCCATTACACTGGAATGTGCCTCTTGTTTTTTGGTACTAATTGGACCGTGCCTATCGAAAAGGTTACAGGTGGCCCAATCCGCCTGACTGTATGCGATAAAGAGGGAACCGTAAATTGATGGTCAAGGCATTAAACGCCATATCGCTGGTAGTAGCCCGAATCCACCGAAGGACGTCCTTGGGGACAGTCCTTGAAGAAGCCAGCGGGTGCTCCTCTGAATCTGGGATAATGGTTTTGGAACAGAAACCCGCCCGGAAACAAGGAGCACCCAATAGATGCTGCCACAGAACAAACCCGACCGTATCCGCATCCTCTTTGACGACCATCGCCTGGTGGCCAATGCCGGCCTGCTCCTGCCGGCCACCCTAGCCCGGCACCTGGGCCTGCGGGAACTCGTCGACCATCACCTTGACCTCGGCGGAGCGCCGGGACGGGCGAACACTGGGGACAAGATGCTGACGCTGGTCGCTTCCGCGCTGGCAGGCGGCGACTGCATCGACGACGCCGATGCGCTGCGCGCTGGTGGGACGGTCGGTGTTCCAGGCTGCGTGGTCAAGGCGCCATCCACCCTGGGGACCTTCCTGCGCAGCTTCCGGTGGGGGCATGTCCGTCAACTCGACCGCGTGAGCCGCCAGTTGTTGGCCCGGGCCTGGGCCGCTGGGGCCGGACCCGGCGACTCGCCCCTGAGCATCGACCTGGACTCGACCATCTGCGAGACCTATGGACTGGCCAAGGAGGGAGCGCGCCACCACGGCTATACCGGCGCCCGCGGCTATCACCCGCTGCTGGCCATTGCCGCCGGCACCGGCGAGGTGCTGATGTCCCGGCTGCGCGAGGGCCGGGCCAACACCGCCCGTGGCGCCGCCCACTTCCTGCGTGAGACGGTGGGGCGGGTGCGCTACGGCGGGGCCAGGGGACAACTCACGGTGCGGGCCGACAGCGGCTTCTACGCCCACACTGTCGTTGCCGCCTGCCGGGAAATGGATGTCCGCTTCTCTATCACCATCCGCCAGCGCGCCAGCCTGCGGGACCTGATCGAGGCGATACCAGAGGAGGACTGGACTCCCATTCCCTACTGGATGGACGGCGCCGCCGATGTCGCCGAGACGACTTACACCCCGTTCCAGACCAAGCCGGACGCCCCGCCGGTGCGGCTCATTGTCCGGCGGGTGAAGCCGACGCCCGGTTCCCAGCTCGCCCTCTTCGCCAGATACAGCTATCACGCCTTCATCACCGACCGCGATGGGGAGACGCTGGAACTGGAGGCCGATCATCGCCGCCACGCCGAGGTCGAGAACGCCATACGCGACCTCAAGTACGGCGTCGGGCTGAACCACATGCCGTCGGCGCGCTTCGCCGCCAACGGCGCCTGGCTGGCGGTCCAGGTGATGGCGCATAACCTGGCCCGCTGGACGGCGCGGATTGGTCTGGGCGAGGGGACCGTGATCACCAAGACCCTCAGGCGGCGGGTCTTCGCTCTGGTGGGACGGATCACCCGCTCGGCGCGCCGCCTCACTTTGCATCTCCCCCGGCGCTGGCCTTGGGAAACCCAGTTCAGTCGCGCCTTGGCCCGGCTGCAAGCCATTCCATTCCCGGCCTGACGGCCAGCCTGCAACTGACCCAACGTCCCCGCAATCTCGCGCCACCCCGGTCGCGAGAGTCCCCTGCTGCGTATCCTCTCGCCATCCCGCGCATCGCAACTCCCGCATAGGGCCTTAGGGGCCCTGTGCGGCGACTGAAGACCCTCCGCCGGCCTCCCATCTACCCCAAGACCCCAGGCCATCTCCCCTGTAGCTCCCTCACCCACCCCCTTCCGCTGTCCTCACCCCGTCCATCCGTGTCCTTCGGTGGATTCGGGATTAGGCATAGTCCTGATCATCGTCGGCGTCGTTGCAGATATTATTATTTGTTAGCACCCAGCAAAAGTGGGACACATTGGGAGCCGAGAGATCAGGGGCTGGATGGAGGTCTGGTGAGCTCCCTGAGGGCTCTGTTGTAGCGTCGTCGCCGTTCGGTGGTTTGAGCCTTCACATCCTTCCTGCGTTGTAGGATCTCTTGCAGTCTTCCCTTGAGCACGTCTGATGGTGTCACGTTGCCCAGAGCCTTGTGATAGCGCCGGTAGTTGTAGTAGCTGACGAAGGCCGCGATAGCAGCCTCAAGTTCGGCGGGCAACTCATAAGGCACCTGGTTGACGTCCCGTTTGATGGTCTGGTGGTAGCGCTCCAGCTTCCCGTTGGTCTGAGGGTGGAAAGGAGTTGCTAGGATGTGCTTGATACCAACCATCCCCAGGTAGTCCCTGAATGCTCTTGAGACATAGCCTGGACCGTTGTCACTCAGCAGCCTGGTGCGGTCTTTGACTGGAACTGGTCACGTCCCGTCAAGTGGTGTAAGAGTGCGTCATCGTGTTGATGTTGTTTAGGCGGCAGTCCCATCCGCGAGATCGGCCTCTGGAAGAGCTTCGTTGAAGGTCAGCGCGACAGGTGTGATGTATCGACGGCCAACGGCCCATTCGTCGTGCTGCTCAGCCAGGACGGCGCCAACGAGGCGGCGCACGGCCGGCCGGTTAGGGAAGATGCCCACCACATCGGTGCGTCGCCGGATCTCCTTGTTGAGACGCTCCTGTGGGTTGTTGGACCAGATCTTCTTCCAGTGGGCGAGTGGGAAGCTGGAGAAGGCCAGGACGTCGGGTCCGGCCTCGTCCAGTAGAGAGGCCACCTGAGGGAACCGGTTCTGGAGTTGATCGGTCACCCTGTCGAGCTGGGCGTGTACCTCATCGGGGGAGGGTTGCTGGTAGATGGTGCGCACCATGGTGGCTACCCATGGCTGGGCGCGCCTGGGTACCCGAGTGAGCAGGTTGGTCATGAAGTGGGTGCGGCACCGTTGCCAGCTGGCTCCGCCGAAGACTGCGGCGATGGCGCCTCGGAGTCCCTGATGAGCGTCCGATACCACCAGCTCCACCCCGCTGAGGCCCCTGGCGGACAGCGAGCGTAGGAAGGCCAGCCAGAAGGCGCCGTCTTCACTCGTACCCAAGTCCATCCCAATGATTTCCCGCTTGCCATCGCCATTGACCGCCGTCGCCACCACCACGCTGACGTTGACGATCCTGCCGGCCTCCCTGACCTTCTGGGTCAGTGCGTCCAGCCACAGGTAGGGGTAGGGTCCACCGCCCAGCGGACGGCCCATGAAGCCATCCACCACCACGTCCAGTTCCTGACAGATGCGCGACACCTGGCTCTTGGAGATACCCTCACACCCCAGGGCTTTGACCAGATCGTCCACCCGCCTTGTGGATACACCTTCCACGTAGGCCTGCTGGATCACAGCCAGCAGAGCTCGCTCGCTGCGACGCCGTGGCTCCAGCAGGCTCGGGAAGTAGCTCCCCTCTCGAAGCTTCGGGATGTGCAACTCCATAGTCCCTACCCGGGTATCCCACGCCCGGGACCGATACCCGTTGCGCTGGGTCACCCGCTCAGGGCTGCGTTCTCCATACTCAGCACCGATCCTCGATGACACCTCCGCATCCATGATCCCCTCTACCAGCACTCTCAGTGCCTCCCGTAGGAAGTCCACGTCACCGTCCATTCCCCCCTTGCACAATAGCTCCAGCAGGTCCATCCTTTCCTTGACCACTGTTGTCCTCCTTTCTCGAGCTTTCTTCTTTGCCCGCTAAGGATGACGCGGTGGTCTCTCTTTCTCCAGACCCTCTCCCTCTTACACCACTTCCTGGAACTCTACTTACTGGTCGTGTCCACAGCATCCTGGACCACCTCGATGAAGGAGTCGGCCGTCATATCTTGCTGAAGCCTGTGAGCCAGGATGAAGCGGGAGTAGTCGTCCATGACGGTGACCAGGTAGTAGTAGCCCCAACCAACCACCCTGAAGTATGAGGCATCGGTGGCCCACATCTGGTGAGGCCCTGTGGTCTTGCGGTGGTACTCCTTCCCCGCGGCCAACCGCATCTCAGGCCTCTTCACTAGGCCCTCCCTGCCCAGGATACGGTAGACGCTGGACTCTGAGACTGAGAAGCCCTGGTTGTCGGTGATCCACGCGGCCAGCTGACGGCAGCTCAGCTCTGGCATCTCTCTGGCTGATAACAGGACTGAGCGTTCTTCCTGAATAGTAAGACGGTTCCATGGTGCTGATCGCCTCCTGGTCGGTCCTCAAGTCCTTGTTGGTCTTGGCGTCTGAGCCACCGGTAGTAGGTGCTCTTAGGGATGCCCAGCTCTCTGAGGACCTTTCGCTTGGGGAGGGGAGACGAGGATACTTTGGTAACTACCTCTGCCTTCTCCGGGGCGCTCATCCGCTGGTACCGGTGGCGTCCTGGGGCACTGGGATAGCCGTTTTTTTGAGACGGTACGCCTCCAGCGACAGATCGGCCACTAGCTCCTTGAGTTCCCCGTTCTCTCGCTTGAGCTGCCCTACCTCATGCTGAGTGGCGTCCCGAACCGAGTCACGGGTCAACCTCTCCTTGCCCGCCTCCATGAACTCTTTGGTCCACAAGTAGTAGGAGTGGGGCTTGATCCCCTCCCGCCGGCACAGGTCGTTGACTGTGACCTCGCGGCGGAAGCCCTCCAGAACAATTCGGATCTTCTCTTCGGGGGTGTTCTTACGTCGGGCAGCCGCCTTCACTGTGCGGACGAAAGACCTGGTCTGCTCGCTTCGTTCCTCGGCAGCCTCTGCTTTGCTTACTTCTAATTGGGACACATCTGCTCCTTTCTGTGGGTAGCTCTACCCTCATTTCAGGAGCTCACACCACCCTCCGACTCTCGGGTTTTCCTACCCTTATATGTGTCCCATTATCGCTGACGGTCTACAATTATTATTATCGTCGTCGGCGGCGATGTGCTCGTTGTAGGCGGGTTACTGCTTTACTTCGTGATCAAGCGGGCAGGACCGCCTTTACTGGAGCCCCCTGACTAGAGCCTCCCGCCGGTTCCAGTGCTTCGGGACCAGTTGCGACTAACTCACAGACCCAACTATTGGGCGTTGCCCGTGTGTCCTTCAAAGGTGCTCCCATATAAACAGGCGGACCAGTTTCACCATCGGTCCGCCTGTCCAAAGGAAGCCAACAACAGGGGTATCAGGGCCGTTGGCGTTATTTCTTGCCGGTCTCCCGTATGGCCAAGGCCCTGGGTTCGACCTCATTTTCAACCTTGGAAATGATAAGCTGCTGGTCTAGTTCGGCCACCACCCCCGGATAGCCTGCCCGCTCTATCATGCCCGGCAGATTGCCTCCCTTGAACTGGTCCAGGGTCCACCGCAGGGTGTCGGGGGCTAGGGTGGTGTCCCAATAGATCCTCACATCCTTGTTCCTGGGTCCGTAATGGTAATGGGGAGCCCTATCGAAACAGTCGAAAGCCAGGAGTTCGATCTCATGGCCGGCCACATCGCCTAGCACGTGGATGGCCAGGCCTCCGTCGTTCAGCGCCGGGACGTCCCTCATCTCAATACCGAACCGGATGTTGCCCGCCTCGATGACTTCGTCACCTCGGTTATGGGTCACCGTCCTTCTATCCTTGCCGGCCATTTCCCTCGCGATAGTCTCCGCTTCGCTCAGCTTCGTCGCCACAATGGTGGCCTGCTGGTAGTTGTTCAGCCGGTCCGCAATCTCATCGTAGCCCGCTCTCCTGAGCATTTCGGGCAGCCTGGTGCGAAGCTGGGTTAGGGTCCAGCCGATGGGGTTGCCGGCCGTGGTCTTGTCCATAAACAGCCTCTCGTTCTTCTTGGCCGGGCCGTAGTGGTAGTGGGGCTGCTGGTCGAAGCAGTCGAAACGGAGAACCTCCACTTCTCTGCCGTCGATGTCCGCCAAGACCTCGATGGATAAGCCCTGGTCTTCCATGATTTCCTGGCGGTACTGTAAGGCGAATTTCACCGCACCGGCATCCAACACGGTCCTTCGCGTCTGCTGCATCATGGCCTGCCTCCTCTAAATATGGAATTCAGACCGCAGGCCCGCCCCAGTTACGGATTGAGGCGGGCCTACAGGGGCCTTGGCCCACATTATAGCCCAGTTAGCGCCAACGGTAAACAAAGTCAGGTGTGGCGGCGTGGAATCAAGCGGCTACCCCTTTACCAGGCCAAATATATCGGCCTCAGGGCCGGAACCTGCAGCGCCCCGGCCTGGACTCTGTCCACTCACGGTTGCTGGTACTTTCGGGCGTGCCGAAGGTACCGAGTCAGGGTCGGCAAACAGCTCTGGGTCGGCGTAATCGGGCTCCCGGACG
This sequence comes from Dehalococcoidia bacterium, assembly GCA_965219425.1. Lineage (GTDB taxonomy): Bacteria > Chloroflexota > Dehalococcoidia > Lucifugimonadales > Australimonadaceae > S5-327. The sequence continues at coordinate 214,858 of OZ244741.1, read as the reverse complement.
GTGGGATCGTTGAGCCAGTAGCTGGCCTCCAGAGCGATGCCGTTGGGGTCGGTGAAATAGATGGAGTGAATTATTCGATGGTCCACCACTCTTGTAACATCCACCCCGTTCTGTTCGAGTCTTTCTTTTAATTCGAGCAGGACCTCCCTCGCTCTCCACGTTAAAGGAAACATGGTCGAACTGGACTCGGCCTCCAGTAGGGGCGCCCGCGGGCTTGTGAAACTCCTCCACCATGCCGGGCCACTCGAAGAAGGCGATGGTGTTGGCGTTCCCCAAAGCGAAGAAGTAATGGCGATAGGGATAGAGACCGGGCCGGTTGCCAGTGGTGGCTACCAAGGACATGCCGAGCACGTCACGGTAAAACTTGACTGTCTTTTCCATGTCTCCTGTTACCATCGCCAGGTGATTTATCCCTTTGAACTTCACCATACGGTTACCTCCTTGGTTTCCTGGTTATCCTGCACAGCTTGATTATAGCAAACGGCCCCCGGACTTACAGGTGATGCAGGTGGCCCGTAGCCCTGACCGGTGTCCTAGGCCTCGCCAGGTGGAGGAGGCTGCCACATATATTGCTGCCCCGTAGCAACCGCGTGGATGAGCTCCTCCAGGTCCGGTTGCTGCGGCTGGGGTCGTGCATCCCCCTGGGGGATCCCACGAATCAATTCGAACGCGGCGGAGATCTCGGGCCGGCGGATGACCGGGGTATGACAAGCAGCCACGACCTGGATGTCCAGCCCCTGTACGCGGTCCACGTGCCGCTGGTATTTGCCAGGGTCCAACATTTGGAACCAGGGGCTGTTCAAGCGATTGAAAAACTCCAGGCCGAACTTCCAAGCCGCGGCATCGAGCTGGCTGATGTCGTCCATGGGCCCCGGCAGTGGGGTCGCGAAGGAATCGACGGCCCAGTACACGCCGGTACGGTCGTCGTAGAGGCCCCGGGTCACCGGCGAATCAAAAAGGGGCGGAGTAATCGCCGTCAACGTACGATCGCCGGCACTCCAGGACTGGCCGTCGTTGATCCACCGGCACCGCTCTAAGGGAAAGTTGAAGGCATTCGTGTGGCGCTCGATCATGAACCAGGTCGATATCAGCTTGGCATTGGGGCAGGCTTCCATGAGCTCGAGAAAGTTACCCGCATGGTCGACGTCATCGTGGGACAGGAAGACCCAACGAACATCACCCGGGTCGACGATTGAAAATACATCCTTGAGCCACTGCTCACGATTTGCGGGGGTGCCGGTATCGACCATTATCGGTTCCCTCCCCTTGATTACCAGTGAGTTCAGATAGACCCAGAGCGGTCCTATCATCGCCTCCTGTATTTGCTGGATGAGCCACGTGTCGTCGGCGATCTTGAGGGGCGGGTGGTGGACTTCGGGCTTCAAAGGTTCAAACGACATGACACCTCCTTCTTGTAAATAATAGATTCAACGGAGCATGGGACTAGGCCGCCAACCACGAAAGGGCGAGAAGGCGACAGGAGAGTTCTCCGCATTAATAGTTGCCCTGCTCCCAATACCAGGACCACCGGCTATGGCAGATCAACCGCCACAATCGTCAGAGGTAGTCCTGCCAGAGGGTTCTGGATAGAGTATCCCTACTGGCTGGGGACCACACCAAGCTGTTGCATCATTTTGAGATCTTCGGCGATCCCCCAGTGCTCGATTGCTTTACCCCGAATCCACCGAAGGACACGGATGGACGGGGTGAGGACAGCGGAAGGGGGTGGGTGAGGGAGCTACAGGGGAGATGGCCTGGGCTCTTGGGGTAGATGGGAGGCCGGCGGAGGGTCTTCAGTCGCCGCACAGGGCCGCTAAGGCCCTATACAGGAGTTGCGGTGCGCGGGATGGCGAGAGGATACGCAGCAGGGGACTCTCGCGACCGGGGTGGCGCGAGATTGCGGGGACGTTGGGTCAGTTGCAGGCTGGCCGTCAGGCCGGGAACGGAATGGCTTGCAGCCGGGCCAAGGCGCGACTGAACTGGGTTTCCCAAGGCCCAGCGCCGGGGGAGATGCAAAGTGAGGCGGCGCGCCGAGCGGGTGATCCGTCCCACCAGAGCGAAGACCCGCCGCCTGAGGGTCTTGGTGATCACGGTCCCCTCACCCAGACCAATCCGCACCGTCCAGCGGGCCAGGTTATGCGCCATCACCTGGCCCGCCAGCCAGGCGCCGTTGGCGGCGAAGCGCCCCGACGGCATGTGGTTCAGCCCGACGCCGTACTTGAGGTCGCGTATGGCGTTCTCGACCTCGGCGTGGCGGCGATGATCGGCCTCCAGTTCCAGCGTCTCCCCATCGCGGTCGGTGATGAAGGCGTGATAGCTGTATCTGGCGAAGAGGGCGAGCTGGGAACCGGGCGTCGGCTTCACCCGCCGGACAATGAGCCGCACCGGCGGGGCGTCCGGCTTGGTCTGGAACGGGGTGTAAGTCGTCTCGGCGACATCGGCGGCGCCGTCCATCCAGTAGGGAATGGGAGTCCAGTCCTCCTCTGGTATCGCCTCGATCAGGTCCCGCAGGCTGGCGCGCTGGCGGATGGTGATAGAGAAGCGGACATCCATTTCCCGGCAGGCGGCAACGACAGTGTGGGCGTAGAAGCCGCTGTCGGCCCGCACCGTGAGTTGTCCCCTGGCCCCGCCGTAGCGCACCCGCCCCACCGTCTCACGCAGGAAGTGGGCCGCGCCACGGGCGGTGTTGGCCCGGCCCTCGCGCAGCCGGGACATCAGCACCTCGCCGGTGCCGGCGGCAATGGCCAGCAGCGGGTGATAGCCGCGGGCGCCGGTATAGCCGTGGTGGCGCGCTCCCTCCTTGGCCAGTCCATAGGTCTCGCAGATGGTCGAGTCCAGGTCGATGCTCAGGGGCGAGTCGCCGGGTCCGGCCCCAGCGGCCCAGGCCCGGGCCAACAACTGGCGGCTCACGCGGTCGAGTTGACGGACATGCCCCCACCGGAAGCTGCGCAGGAAGGTCCCCAGGATGGATGGCGCCTTGACCACGCAGCCTGGAACACCGACCGTCCCACCAGCGCGCAGCGCATCGGCGTCGTCGATGCAGTCGCCGCCTGCCAGCGCGGAAGCGACCAGCGTCAGCATCTTGTCCCCAGTGTTCGCCCGTCCCGGCGCTCCGCCGAGGTCAAGGTGATGGTCGACGAGTTCCCGCAGGCCCAGGTGCCGGGCTAGGGTGGCCGGCAGGAGCAGGCCGGCATTGGCCACCAGGCGATGGTCGTCAAAGAGGATGCGGATACGGTCGGGTTTGTTCTGTGGCAGCATCTATTTGGTGCTCCTTGTTTCCGGGCGGGTTTATGTTCCAAAACCATTATCCCAGATTCAGAGGAGCACCCGCTGGCTTCTTCAAGGACTGTCCCCAAGGCCGTCCTTCGGTGGATTCGGGTTTACCGTTAACTATGCGAACAGTATGGATCTCTTTGAAGTTGATCTGCTTGCCCGTGGCGGGGATCCCCATGAAGTCCCCTTTGTGGGTTCCCGTTGTCGTCATCAGGCCAACTACCTTATCTCCTTCAGCAACCAGGTCGTCGATAGTGGAGTGGAGATCAGGAAATGCACTGAGGAACATCCCCATCATTTTCTGCATTCCGGCAAGTCCAGGTTCTAAGTCAATCCCCGGTGGAGGAGTAAGGTCAACGAAGTCCTCCGCGATGAATTTCCCCATTTCGTTGATTTTGTATTTATTGATTATTTCTTCTACGAAGCTGCGGTAGAGAGCCTTATTTTCTTCAGACATGTCGCTAGCCTCCTGAATGTTAATCCGGATTCCACGGATTTCCCGGACTCCAATGTTCCTAGAAGCGGGACCTGCTGTCAAGTGTCCGATGCAGGGCTATGGCTCCGAGCCTGAAATGTCTGCTCAATGATTGTGGACTGGGCCCTCGATCTGGTGATAGGCTGTGGGTCGTGGGATCACTGGAAGTAGAGGAATAAAGCTGAACATAGAATCATGATTCGCACCAGATTTCTGACGGCAATTCCCTACCCCGGGGTGGTAGTTGGCCTGTGGATGGTAATAACGATAGTTCTTGCCTTCCCAGGGCCGGGATTCGGGGTCTTGTTCCCCTTTATTCAGGAGGACCTTCAGGCCACCCGGCTGCAATTGGGCCTGATCGGCGCAGGACTGACTGCGGGTGGGGGCGCTACGGTACTGTTGCTGGGGTGGCTGGTTGACGTGGTGGGTGTACGGCGGGTGGAGGCTGTGGCGTTGTTATGGCTGGCTGCGACCCTCCTCCTATTCTCCCAGATCCAGCATGTGTGGCAAGGTGTACTTGTGGCTGTTTTAATAGGGACTGGTCGCATCTCCTCCCTGCCAGCCGTAAACCGGGCCATTATGGACTGGGCGCCTCAGCGAATTCGAGCAGGTGCCATGGGCACAATCGAGGCCAGTATAACCGCCGGTGCGATTATCGCTGCGGTACTGTTGACCTACCTGGCCTTGGCCCATGGCTGGCGCACGGGCGTAATGGTCGTGGCCATTATCATCGGAGCAGTAAGCATAGCGTTCATCGCCATCTACCGGGACAAGCCCAGCGGCCAAATTGACGGTGGTATTCAAACCAAATTCAGGGGGAAATTTGGTCAGGTGGCATCCAACCAGCAGATCTGGCTGGTTGCCTTCGTTGGCATTAGTGTTGGAGCACCCCTTAATATCATTGGCACTTATCTGGTCCTATTCCTGAGGGAACATCTGGATATGTCGCCGGGAGGGGCTGGAGGTCTATTGGCCATTGCCATGGCCGGTGGAGTTATAGGCCGCGTTGGCTGGTGCCTGGTCAGCGACTTTTTTCTAAATGGGCGTCGGGTGGGACTCTTGGCTCTCCTGGGAGCCCTGGCCGTGGCATCTCTGTCGTTAATGGCCTTACTACCTTCGGATGCCTCACTAATACTGGCTTCCTTGTTGGTTTTTATAATTGGGATTACTATCGTGGGACGGACGGGCCTGCTGGTCGTTCTCATAGCCGAGTTGGCCGGGCCTGGGCTGACTGGGACGGCAATGGGGTTCGCTTCCACAATTTGGATATTCGGAGGTATCGGGTTCATACCCCTCTTTGGCTTCATTGTGGATCAGACCGATTCCTACGCCATGGGGTGGTGGATGACGGCGGCGATGGCGGGGACCGGCACTTTGATGATGGGCTTTCTTAGAGAGCGTGAACGTCCAAATTGACCATCTGCCCATCCAAACCAAAGAGATTATCATGCCGGCACCACCCCTGCTTTGACGGCCCCCAGGGGTGGTGCTAAACTCTCGCCTGTAATCCATACGGCTTCACTTTCGGGCAAACCATTTGAAATGGCCGATGTATGGAAAGGGGCGTACACCGGATGGGGCAATGCAACACAATATATTAATTGGGAGAAGATTATGGGCAACGTGACCTGCCCCATAAAGCAGGCCTTTGTTGACTTACCCCAGGGCCAAATCCATTACCGGCATGCGGGAGACGGTCCGCCCCTCCTTCTTCTGCACCCTACCAGCTTCTCCTCTGAGGCGTACTTGGAGATTATGCCGATTCTCGCAGCCCGGTTCAGGGTTATCGCCATGGACAGGTTCGGCCATGGTGGATCAGACCCACCCCCTGAGGGCGTCACTGTCGAGGACCTGGCCACCGCAGTTGTAGATTTCCTGGATGCTCTCGGCGTCGGCCTGACCTCTATTTTGGGCGGGTACACGGGGTCGTATGAAGCAATAGAGGTGGCCGCCTCCCATCCCCAACGGGTAAATAAGTTGGTGCTCATGGGGGCCCCCAACTGGAGCGAAGAGGAACGATCCAAGATCCTGAGCCAGCAGGCCATGGTGCCAAAGATGGACGGTTCGCACATGGTGGATATGTGGCGATGGCGTAGAGAGCTGGTAGGCCCATCCACAGCGCCGGAGTTATTGAACAGGGAGGTGGTGGCGACGCTCTTGAGCCTAAGCAGCTCGATGCAGATCAGGCACTCGATGGTCCGCCACTATATCGACAAGAAATTACCTATGGTGCAGACGCCGACCCTGTTTTTGTGCGGTGAGCAGAGCTACAACGTACTACACATGGAGCATCATAGATCCTTGATGTCACCAACCACGCCGGTGGAGACAGCAGTCATCAAAGACACGGGAAATTCAGCCGCCATGGAGAAACCAGAAGAGTTTGTTCGGATATTGATGGACTTTTTGGCGAAGCCATAGTGGAATTGGTCGAGGTAGCGGTGAGGGACTAGGCTAATCTGTTCCAGAGGTGGAGACTTACTCTTAAAGTTGCAGTTGATCTCGTACCTGGTATTAACCGCTCCCACCTATTGGATTTCGCGGTAATCCGGCGTTCAATTCAACCAGGTTGCCATTGCCGTCCTCGCAAAATACTTGAGGCAAGGCGCCTGCCCCTCTGACGTAAGGCATGCCTTCGGCCGCCAACTCTTTGATAATGTCGCCCAGTCCTTCCTCCGGGATGAACGCTATGTGCCGCCCTTCCCCTCCCCTGGGGATTGAGGTCACGTTCCTCAGGCAGTGGTGCCAATTCACCGGAGACCGAGATGCGTAATTCGTTATTCCCGATTACATACCATAGCCCAGTACGTGTCCCACCGGGTTCGGTAACTCCTGCAAGCCCAGAATCCTGCCATAGAAGTTCTTGGCCGATTCCAGGTCGCTTGCTGCAACAAAGGCGTGGTGTAGTTGCTTTGTTTTGAGCATTTTCTGATGTTCTCCTTCACAGATGTTTCAAGGCGTCCCTGTCACACCTTGAAGGGGTTGGTGCCTTGCCGGCATTTCTTAAATCAAGCCCAGGGGTCCACCCACAACCCCGACAAAAACGATGGTAGTAGAGTCCCAGGAAGTGGTGTAAGAGGGAGAGGGTCTGGAGGAAGAGAGACCACCGCGTCATCCTTAGCGGGCAAAGAAGAAAGCTCGAGAAAGGAGGACAACAGTGGTCAAGGAAAGGATGGACCTGCTGGAGCTATTGCGCAAGGGGGGAATGGACGGTGACGTGGACTTCCTACGGGAGGCACTGAGAGTGCTGGTAGAGGGGATCATGGATGCGGAGGTGTCATCGAGGATCCGTGCTGAGTATGGAGAACGCAGCCCTGAGCGGGTGACCCAGCGCAACGGGTATCGGTCCCGGGCGTGGGATACCCGGGTAGGGACTATGGATCTGCACATCCCGAAGCTTCGAGAGGGGAGCTACTTCCCGAGCCTGCTGGAGCCACGGCGTCGCAGCGAGCGAGCTCTGCTGGCTGTGATCCAGCAGGCCTACGTGGAAGGTGTATCCACAAGGCGGGTGGACGATCTGGTCAAGGCCCTGGGGTGTGAGGGTATCTCCAAGAGCCAGGTGTCGCGCATCTGTCAGGAACTGGACGTGGTGGTGGATGGCTTCATGGGCCGTCCGCTGGACGCTGGACCCTACCCCTACCTGTGGCTGGACGCACTGACCCAGAAGGTCAGGGAGGCCGGCAGGATCGTCAACGTCAGCGTGGTGGTGGCGACGGCGGTCAATGGCGAGGGCAAGCGGGAGATCATCGGGATGGACGTGGGTACCAGTGAAGACGGCGCCTTCTGGCTGGCCTTCCTACGCTCGCTGTCCGCCAGGGGCCTCGGCGGGGTGGAGCTGGTGGTATCGGACGCTCATCAGGGACTCCGAGGCGCCATCGCCGCAGTCTTCGGCGGAGCCAGCTGGCAACGGTGCCGCACCCACTTCATGACCAACCTGCTCACTCGGGTACCCAGGCGCGCCCAGCCATGGGTAGCCACCATGGTGCGCACCATCTACCAGCAACCCTCCCCCGATGAGGTACACGCCCAGCTCGACAGGGTGACCGATCAACTCCAGAACCGGTTCCCTCAGGTCGCCTCTCTACTGGACGAGGCCGGACCCGACGTCCTGGCCTTCTCCAGCTTCCCACTCGCCCACTGGAAGAAGATCTGGTCCAACAACCCACAGGAGCGTCTCAACAAGGAGATCCGGCGACGCACCGATGTGGTGGGCATCTTCCCTAACCAGCCGGCCGTGCGCCGCCTCGTTGGCGCCGTCCTCGCTGAGCAGCACGACGAATGGGCCGTTGGCCGTCTATACATCACACCTGTCGCGCTGACCTTCAACGAAGCTCTTCCAGAGGCCGATCTCGCGGAGGGGACTGCCGCCTAAACAACATCAACACGATGACGCACTCTTACACCACTTGACGGGACGTGACCACGATGGTACGAGCACTCCAGAAACCTGTCAATCACGCCTTGAGTCTTTGACGGCCCTGGGGGACGGTGCTAAACTCGCATCCATGATGGATGGGTCCTTAATTTGGCGCCAGGTGCTTGAAAATGGTGATGGCTATAATGCGAGTCTTGGATGGCGGACAGTAGTTTAGCCCGAATTCACCGATGGACAGGGATGGACAGAGTGAGGACAGCGGAAGGGGGTGAGGGAGTTACAGGCGCGATGATCCGGGCTCGAATTCGTGTAGACGGGAGGTTGGCGGGCGGTCTGCAGGCGCTTTTGGGGGCACCGATGGCGGCCTACAGTGGCTGTGGCGAGCGAGATGGCGGGATAGGCCACGGCAAGAGGCGCTCGCGGACTGGGCTGGCGCGAGTTTGCGGGGACGTTGGGTTGGCTGGCGGGTCAGTGGCGGACGGGCGCCGTCAGGCTGGGAGTGGAATGGCTCGCAGTCGGGCCAGGGCGCGGCTGAACTGCTCCTCCCAGGGCCCCAGCGCCGGGGAAGATGCAGGGTCAATCGGCGTGCCGAGCGGGTGATCCGTCCGGCCAAGGCAAAGACCCGTCGTCTGAGGGTCTTGGTGGTCACGATCTGCTGACCCAGGCCGATGCGGGCTGTCCAGCGGGCCAGGTTGTGCGCCATCACCTGTACCGCCAGCCAGGCGCCGTTGGCGGCGAAGCGGCCCGAGGGGAGATGGTTCAGCCCCACGCCGTACTTGAGGTCGCGTATCGCATTCTCGATCTCGGCGTGACGGCGATGATCGGCCTCCAGTTCCAGCGTCTCCCCGTCCCGGTCGGTGATGAAGCCGTGATACCTGTAGCAACTGTCTTGATAGTCAAGAGGAATTAGCGGCGACCTTCTGAGTTAGATCGCGCCAGGGTGAGCGATGCTTGAGCATGGAGTTGAGGATAACGAGCAGCTTACGCATGCACGCTGTGAGGGCCAGCTTCTTGGGCTTGCCGGCGGCCAGCAGACGCCGGTAGAAGTCCCTGATGACTGGGTTGTATTGGCTAGCCACCAACGCCCCCATGTACAGGACGGCGCGGAGCCGGGCGCGTCCGCCCCAGACGGTCCGTTTGCCTCGCAGCGTGCCGCTGTCTCGGTTGAAGGGGGCCACACCCACTAGGGCGGCGACCTGCCGGCGATCCAGCGTGCCCAATTCCGGCAGGTAGGCCAGCAGGGTGAGGGAGAGCTGCTCCCCCACGCCCGGAACGGTCCGCAGGAGGTCATCCTTCTCTCGCCACAGAGGACTCTGACGCAGCGTCTGCCGTAGCCCCTGATCCAGGTCCTCCAGTTCCTGCTCCAGCCATGCAATGTGGGCCTCCACGCGGGGCCGGACGGCGCTGATGGCCCTCCTCAGGCGGTTCTTCTCCGAGACCAGCATGGCCACGACCTGGTGTCTGCGGGCCACCAGGGAGGCGAGGACCTGGGTCTCGGCGTCCCTCAGAGGGCGCACATCTGGACGAATGGCGTCGGCGAAGTGGGCCAGGACTGCCGCATCCAGGGTATCGGTCTTCGCCAGTGTCCCGGTGGCCTTGGCGAAGTCTCGAACCTGACGGGGATTGACGACGACAACGGGCAGCGCCGCAGTTGCCAGGGCTACCACCATCGGCAGTTCCAGGCCGCCCGTAGCCTCCAGCAGCACCAGGGCCGGTTCGAGGGTCTTCAACTGAGAGACCAGTTCCTGGACCCCTGCATCGTCGTAGGTGATAGTCCACGTCTGCCCTGTCGGGCGGACCGCTACGTCCACCTGGGCCTTTGCTACATCAATGCCTACGTATGTCGATTCTTGTTCCATCTATACCTCCTATGTGAATGGCTGGCCCTTCCTTGCACGATGCGGGCTCGGTTCGCCCATGCAACTGTTCGGGCTCTGCTCCTATAGGGTGGGGCGACCCTCGCTACAGGACGGTCTTTCATGACCTAGGGGGCAACGGTCTGCCCCACCCTTTCTAAAGATACAAGGGGGCGAAGAGAGCCAGTTGAGAACCGGGCGCCGGCTTCACCCGCCGGACGATGAGCCCTACCGGCGCGGCGTCCGCCTCGGCCTGGAACGGGGTGTAAGTCGTCTCGGCCACATCGGCGGCGGCGTCCATCCAGTAAGGAATCGGCGTCCAGGCATCTTCGGGTATCGCCTCGATGAGATTCCGCAGGCGGGCGCGCTGGCGGATGGCGATGGAGAAGCGGACATCCACCCGGCGGCAGACGGCTACCACGGCGTGGGCGTAGAAGCCGCTGTCGGCCCGCACCGTGAGTTGGCCCCTGGCTCCGCAGTAGCGCACCCGCCCCACCGTTTCACGCAGGAAGTGGGCAGCGCCGCGGGCGGTGTTGGCCCGGCCCTCGCGCAGGCGGGCCATCAGCACGTCGCCGGTGCCGGCGGCGACGGCCAGCAGCGGGTGATAGCCCCGCGCACCGGTGTAGCCGTGGTGGCGGGCGCCCTCCTTGGCCAGTCCGTAGGTCTCGCAGATCGTCGAATCAAGGTCGATGGTGAATGGTGCGTCGCCGGGTCCGGCACCGGCCTTCCAGACCCGGGCCAGCAACTCGCGGCTCACCCGGTCCAGTTGGCGGACATGGCCCCACCTGAAGCTGCGCAGGAACGTGCCCAGGGTGGAGGGAGCCTTAGCCGTGAAACCGAGCACGCGGGCGGTCCCGCCGGCGCGCAGCACATCGGCGTCGTCGATGCAATCTCCGCCGGCTAGGGCGGAGGCCACCAGGGTCATCATCTTGTCGTCGGTGTTCGCCCGGCCCGGCGCGCCGCCGAGGTCGAGGTGCTTCCGGAGGAGTTGGGGCAGGCCAAGGCGCAGGGCGAGGGTGGCGGGAAGGAGCAGCCCGGCATTGGCCACCAGGCGGTGGTCGTCAAAGAGGATGCGGATACGGTCGGGTTTGTTCTGTGGCAGCATCTATTGGGTGCTCCTTGTTTCCGGGCGGGTTTCTGTTCCAAAACCATTATCCCAGATTCACAGGAGAACCCTCTAGCTTCTTCAAGGGCTGTCCCCAAGGCCGTCCTTCGGTGGATTAGGGCTTTGGTATAATAGCCCACCTCATGCGGCGTGCCGGTTTTGGAGCAAGGCGCGACGAACTGGAATCCCTGGTTGTCAAGGGTTACGAGGAAACCGTGGAAGAGCTGCTGAATCCCGAGAGCCAACCTGATATAGAGTATGACCTCATGGAGAGGTACCTCCAGGAGTATGGAACAGAGGCCTCTGTGGATTCAAACCGGTATCACTGGATTTACAGGATGATTAACACCGGGCGTCCTCTTCAGGAGAAGATGGCCCTTTTCTGGCACGGTATACTGTGCACCGGCCACGCAAAGGTCGACCATGGCCGGCAAATGACCGTCACCATTGACCTATTTCGCCGATTCGGCTTGGGTAACTACAGAGACCTGCTGGTAGGGATTCCCAGGGACCCGGCCATGGTCTTCTACCTGGACAACTGCATGAGCCATAAGGACGCTGTCAACGAGAACTACGGTAGGGAGCTGCTGGAGCTGTTCTCCCTAGGAGTGGGCATGGACGGCCAACTCAACTACACCGAAGAGGACGTCAAGGCCTGCTCCCGCGCCTACACTGGCTGGAGCATTAACCCGCCCTTCCGTCCTACCCTTACGGCACGTTTAATTGGCGGTTCCGGTACGACCCAACGGACCACGACAACAGCGAGAAGACCTTCCTGGGCCAGACAGGGCGCTGGAACGGCGATGATATCATCGACATCGTCTTACGCCAGCCTGCCACGGCCAGGTTCATCTCCCGGCATCTGTACACCTTCTTCGTGTCCGACGAGCCCCAGGTCTCCGCATGGAAGGACACACCGCCTCGCGACATAGAGGCCATCAAGACCCTGGAGAAGGCCTTGGTCGAGAACGACTATGAGATGCGTCCCGTCCTCCGCATCCTGTTCAATTCCGGCTTTTTCAAGAACGCCCGCTTCCAGAAGGTGAAGAGCCCAGCGGAGGTGGTGGTGGGCACTATGCGCCTGGTCAGAGACCACACTGAGGTGAAGCCGGGCCTATACCAGATAATGAAGGAAACTGGTTATATGGGCCAGGAGCTGCTGGACCCGCCCACCGTGGAAGGCTGGCACACGGGCAGGGAGTGGATTGACAGCGGCACCTTGGTGGAGCGGATCAATTTCGTTGCGGACCAGGTGGGCAAACGCGAGTTGCCCGGCGTGAAGTTGATCGTCGACCGGATGAGTGCCGGCGCCTCCATAATGTCTCCAGAGGAATTTGTTGGAGGATGCCTCGACCTGATCGGCCCGGCGGAAGTTAGCGATAAGACCCGTGGCAGTCTGATTGATTACGCCGAAAACGGAGGGGAGCTGCGACGGAGCAGTGGGGAAGAGCGCGACCGGTTTGCCGGTAGAGTGGTGGAGATGCTGCAACTGATAGTCGCCACAGGGGAATACCAGTACGCCTAACTCGATTGTCGACATACTTACAGGGATGAGGGTCGGGCATAAATTAACGCCTGGCAAGTCCCGGACTCTACTTCAAGCGGCTCTCTGCTAGGCACGTTTCCCATCCTATGCCGAAGCCTGATTGGCATCAGACCAGAGATATGTGCTCAGAGAACTCTTCTCGCATTTTCTCGACCTTTGGCCTAATCACAATCTGGCAATACATGTTGCCTGGGTTTGCCGCATAGTATTGTTTGTGCTCTTCTTCGGCCTCGTAGAAATTTTGTAATTGCACAAGCTGAGTTACCACTGGAGCACCTTTTGTACCAGAAGCATCAAGCTTTCCTATGAAGTTTGCTGCCTGTTCTCTTTGTTCATCGTTGGTGTAGAGGATTATCGAGCGGTAACTTGTTCCCTTATCAGCCCCCTGGCGATTGAGAGTAGTGGGGTCGTGCGTCTCAAAGAACACATCTAGAAGCTGTTCATAGGAAATCTGGGTGGGGTCGAAATCGATTCTGACAACCTCCGCATGTCCGGTTGTCTCACTGCATACCTGTCTATAGGTTGGATTTTCTGTATGTCCTCCGGCATAACCTGGAACAACAGAAACTACGCCTCTGAGCTCTCCGAACACCGCCTCAGTGCACCAGAAACAACCACCACCGAATACCGCAATCTCGGATTTATTGTCCATGAGGGCCTTCCTCCTCTTTAGTATTGATGTCTCCTAACTGCCTTCGGAATATGTCCTGAATGATCTCACACCTTAGCCAGTTCATCAATGCTAGTCCCGGGGCGGTCTTGGCGATGGAAGATTCGGTGTTATAATTTGCCCAGGTTTTTTGGCAGCGGAGGGCTACGTCCAGCTCCGTCGTCATCGGTCCGGATACCCTTCGGCTCGATATGAAGGCCACCGGAGAACTGAGGGAGTGGATGCGTATCCCATTGGAAGGGTCGACGAAATAGCATCATCCCGTCAGCCGATGTGGTGATATCGGCCCAATCCCGCAGGTGATTGGCGTCAGTCTCTTCCTGACACTTCGAGCCAACCAGCAAGCAAGATTGTAAATAAGGAGGACCTTCTATGGCTACGTTAGTGACTGGTGGAACCGGTTTCGTCGCAAGCAACATCGCGCGGTTACTGGCCGAACAAGGTGAGCAAGTCATCTGTTTTGACATAGTTACCCCTTTCCCAATGCTCCAGGAGTACATCAAGCCCTGGTCCTACAAGATCACTTTCGTTCAGGGCGACCTAATCAAACAAGAAGACGTGAATCAACTAATGGATTACGGCATTACAAAGATTGTGCATGCCGCCGTCTTCACCGGAGTGCTTCCAGAGGTGGAAGCCGGCCGGAGCAGGTCCATTGTGGAAACCAACTTCATGGGCACAACGAATCTGCTTGAGATCGCCCGCCAGCTACCGATGGAGCGCTTCGTCTACGTGAGTTCCGGGTCTTCCTTCGGACCAAACTACGACCGTGAGCTGGCTCTCGACGAAGATACCGTTCATCTACCGCGAACCCTCTACGGACTCACCAAGTACGCCAGTGAGCTGCTGACGCGAAGGTACGGGGAGCTCCACGGCTTTCCCACAGCAACTGCACGAATTGGCGGCTCCCCATTCGGGCCGATGGAGCGGGTTACCGGCCACCGGTTGAACCAGGGCATCCTCAAAACATGGACTGGGAATATCGCCAGAGGCGAGCCCATTGAGGTCGCTGATCGGGCATTCGTAGAGGCATTCACCTACGTCACGGATATAGCGAATGGAATAATCATGGTCCTGCAGGCGCCGTCGCTGTCCTACGATGACTACAATGTTGCTGGGGAAGAACGGAGATCGAGGGCCTACATCATCCAGATACTGGAGGAGCTGAACCCCGACCTTCGCGTGGTGGATGTGGCTTCCACTTCGAATCGGGGCGCAGGCTCACAACCGGCTCCCGCCAGTGGATCCCATTTGTCATCGGCGCGACTTCGAAATGAGCTGGGATTCGTTCCCCAGTTCGACCTACGCACAGGTATTGAGAAATACCTTGCCTGGCGCCAAGCGAGCGGTTTCACGGAGTAACCCGGTTAGCGGAAGATGTGAGCACCAGACGATAGCTGCGGCTGAATGACCGCTCATTTTTATCTAATAATCATGAATGGTGCTCCTAAACCCGAATCCACCGAGGGACGGCCTTGGGGACAGCCCTTAAAGAAGCCAGCGGGTGCTCCTCTGAATCTGGGATAATGGTTTTGGAACAGAAACCAGCCCGGAAACAAGGAGCACCCAATAGATGCTGCCACAGAACAAACCCGACCGTATCCGCATCCTCTTTGACGACCATCGCCTGGTGGCCAATGCCGGCCTGCTCCTGCCGGCCACCCTAGCCCGGCACCTGGGCCTGCGGGAACTCGTCGACCATCACCTTGACCTCGGCGGAGCGCCGGGACGGGCGAACACTGGGGACAAGATGCTGACGCTGGTCGCTTCCGCGCTGGCAGGCGGCGACTGCATCGACGACGCCGATGCGCTGCGCGCTGGTGGGACGGTCGGTGTTCCAGGCTGCGTGGTCAAGGCGCCATCCACCCTGGGGACCTTCCTGCGCAGCTTCCGGTGGGGGCATCTCAGTCAACTCGACCGCGTGAGCCGCCAGTTGTTGGCCCGGGCCTGGGCCGCTGGGGCCGGACCCGGCGACTCGCCCCTGACCATCGACCTGGACTCGACCATCTGCGGGACCTATGGACTGGCCAAGGAGGGAGCGCGCCACCACGGCTATACCGGCGCCCGCGGCTATCACCCGCTGCTGGCCATTGCCGCCGGCACCGGCGAGGTGCTGATGTCCCGGCTGCGCGAGGGCCGGGCCAACACCGCCCGTGGCGCCGCCCACTTCCTGCGTCAGACGGTGGGGCGGGTGCGCTACGGCGGGGCCAGGGGACAACTCACGGTGCGGGCCGACAGCGGCTTCTACGCCCACACTGTCGTTGCCGCCTGCCGGGAAATGGATGTCCGCTTCTCTATCACCATCCGCCAGCGCGCCAGCCTGCGGGACCTGATCGAGGCGATACCAGAGGAGGACTGGACTCCCATTCCCTACTGGATGGACGGCGCGGATTGGTCTGGGCGAGGGGACCCTGATCACCAAGACCCTCAGGCGGCGGGTCTTCGCTCTGGTGGGACGGATCACCCGCTCGGCGCGCCGCCTCACTTTGCATCTCCCCCGGCGCTGGCCTTGGGAAACCCAGTTCAGTCGCGCCTTGGCCCGGCTGCAAGCCATTCCGTTCCCGGCCTGACGGCCAGCCTGCAAACTGACCCAACGTCCCCGCAATCTCGCGCCACCCCGGTCGCGAGAGTCCCCTGCTGCGTATCCTCTCGCCATCCCGCGCATCGCAACTCCCGCATAGGGCCTTAGCGGCCCTGTGCGGCGACTGAAGACCCTCCGCCGGCCTCCCATCTACCCCAAGACCCCAGGCCATCTCCCCTGTAGCTCCCTCACCCACCCCCTTCCGCTGTCCTCACCCCGTCCATCCGTGTCCTTCGGTGGATTCGGGCTTAGTAGATACCGACTCGAATTGCGATAGTTGCCTCGGCTCCTGCGCCCACCCCATTTTCGGTAGCAAGTCGGCAAGCGCACCAACCGGGTCGCCAATGCGATGTTCCCACACCCAGTCGGAAGTCACAGCAGTCGCCTCAGCCTTCCGCGGCTACCGTCATAGGTGTTGGCAAATGACTGAAGCCGGTCGCGCTCCATGATCCACTTGTTCCCGAACTTGGTGGCGGTGAGCTTGCCCTCTCGTATCAGGCGTTTCACCGTCTCGGGGTGAATATTCAAAATCTTGGAAGCCTCAATGACGTCGATGTAGTTCTCAAGCATGGGACCGGCCTGGTATGATTGTGGTACTACGGCATTATCATAGCACGAGGTGGCGACGATTCACACACTAAACCAATACCAAGGTGGGATGTGCATTGCGGGGGTATTGACGACGACCGAAAGGACGCCACGGCACTTCATATTACCTTTAGGCCCCAACTGAGTGAGCACCGACAGTGCGGTCTATCGATATGTACATTTCACCTTGGCTTTAGTTTAGGATCTCGACGGAGGTTCTGGCAGTGGGGTCACGTCCCGTCAAGTGGTGTAAGAGTGCGTCATCGTGTTGATGTTGTTTAGGCGGCAGTCCCCTCCGCGAGATCGGCCTCTGGAAGAGCTTCGTTGAAGGTCAGCGCGACAGGTGTGATGTATCGACGGCCAACGGCCCATTCGTCGTGCTGCTCAGCGAGGACGGCGCCAACGAGGCGGCGCACGGCCGGCCGGTTAGGGAAGATGCCCACCACATCGGTGCGTCGCCGGATCTCCTTGTTGAGACGCTCCTGTGGGTTGTTGGACCAGATCTTCTTCCAGTGGGCGAGTGGGAAGCTGGAGAAGGCCAGGACGTCGGGTCCGGCCTCGTCCAGTAGAGAGGCCACCTGAGGGAACCGGTCCTGGAGTTGATCGGTCACCCTGTCGAGCTGGGCGTGTACCTCATCGGGGGAGGGTTGCTGGTAGATGGTGCGCACCATGGTGGCTACCCATGGCTGGGCGCGCCTGGGTACCCGAGTGAGCAGGTTGGTCATGAAGTGGGTGCGGCACCGTTGCCAGCTGGCTCCGCCGAAGACTGCGGCGATGGCGCCTCGGAGTCCCTGATGAGCGTCCGATACCACCAGCTCCACCCCGCCGAGGCCCCTGGCGGACAGCGAGCGTAGGAAGGCCAGCCACCACCACGTCCAGTTCCTGACAGATGCGCGACACCTGGCTCTTGGAGATACCCTCACACCCCAGGGCCTTGACCAGATCGTCCACCCGCCTTGTGGATACACCTTCCACGTAGGCCTGCTGGGTCACAGCCAGCAGAGCTCGCTCGCTGCGACGCCGTGGCTCCAGCAGGCTCGGGAAGTAGCTCCCATCTCGAAGCTTCGGAATGTGCAACTCCATCGTCCCTACCCGGGTATCCCACGCCCGGGACCGATACCCGTTGCGCTGGGTCACCCGCTCAGGGCTGCGTTCTCCATACTCAGCACCGATCCTCGATGACACCTCCGCATCCATGATCCCCTCTACCAGCACTCTCAGTGCCTCCCGTAGGAAGTCCACGTCACCGTCCATTCCCCCCTTGCGCAATAGCTCCAGCAGGTCCATCCTTTCCTTGACCACTGTTGTCCTCCTTTCTCGAGCTTTCTTCTTTGCCCGCTAAGGATGACGCGGTGGTCTCTCTTCCTCCAGACCCTCTCCCTCTTACACCACTTCCTAGAACTCTACTTCTCCAACTAAAGGAAGGTTCTGAGCAACCGGGAATCCGACAATCCGGGGACACCCTTAACCAACAGTCCGATAGAACGACTTGACCGAGTCCATCTCAGATAATTTGTCGCGTCTTGCAGTTGACCTGTAACTTCTCCGCCTTAGTCTTGCCCAAGAGTATGTTCGGCAGTATTCCTGTTTGGTGGGTGTTCAGGCGGAGAGAGGTGAAGGAAGTCGGCCAATCCCAGGCCGTCAGCTAACGAGCTTGGCATCCTTCGGGCGTGGCTTGCCACCATGCACCGACGGCTCGGCGCACCACTTGGCGGCAAGGCGGCGGACTGCCAGGTAGACGTCCTCATCGAAGCCCAGGATGTCGCAGACGACGCGGCGGTCCAGGAGTGCGCGGTTGGGGTCGGCGTCCGCCAGGTAGGCGGGCTTGAGCTCTTTATCGCGGAACTCGTCAAAGATGGTCTGAGCAGTGGCCAACTGCTCGTCGCTGAGAGCGCGGAAGTCCAGCACAGGCAGCGACTCTGCCTTACGGACAGCGATCGTAGCCTTGCTAGATTGCTGCCGACTAGAGTGCCACCAGTGAGTTATCAAACCCAATGTGCTGTTGCTCCATAAGGTGAACAAGCAGTCAAATCGTCTATCTTCAAAATTCACATTCGGCCAGACCCTGCCGCCCATCGTGGTGTATTCAGTGAACGCAGCGGCCAGAGCTTGCGACCCGAACGTGAATTCTTGGTTTATGTGTGCTCTCCCAGCATCAGCCCAAACGGTGGCTGCCTTCACTTCCATTCCAGGTCGTACCTGCAACTGCGAGTCTGGTTGGCAAACCAAATGAGTTTCCTTTGTGGCATCGTGATTCCATAACGCGGGGTAAGTCGCGGTAGAGTTTGGAGGCAATTTATCAAAAGGACCTTGAGGTGGTTTGCCAATAATATCGAGGTTGTAGAGACCAAGCGATCCTATTTCCCCCAAGGGGACTGCTATCAACTGGAAAGCATCGTGAAACCCAGGTAGCCATAGTCGGGATTGAGCGAGAGCATAAGCAGTTTGAGCGAGGGAGTTATCTAAGATACGGACGCTGCCCCATGTCGCACTATCCGCCTGTGGAATAGTTAAGGTTTCACCGATACTCTGATCTCCCAGCCACAGTGTGGTACCACCGTATGGGCCATCCTGAATGTGTCGAATGTACCCAGCGGTAGTGATGCGTCCCGCGACAACGGCAGCGTGCGCAATCCCTTACGGACGGCGGTGCAACGAGGTGAAACGCGCCATTTCAGGCAGGTCACTTTTATCCCCACATTTCAGTTTCTTGCGAGCAATGACTAGACACTCTGCCATGCCAGTGTCGGACGAGAAGGACATGTCATTTCCATTGGCAGCTATACTTAACACAGTCAGGTCAGTGTATTGAGTGGCCATCATTTTACGGAATTCTTGCCAGGACGAGGCGGCAGAAGATGTAAGTGGCAAGACCAAAGCTAATACGCCTCCTGGCTTGAGCTTACGGTGGCCGAGTGCGGCGAACCCTGAGGCCAAGCCTGCGTGACCATGATAGCAAGTATCTTTTTTCAGACTGGACATTCGTTTGACCATATCCCTTTGGTCTTGACTACTCGCGTTGAAGGCGGCGAAAGCAGGGGCAAACGTGCCTACATGCATTCGCTCGTTAGTTGAATTGCTGGTAAAGGGCGGGTTCATGATCACCAGGTCATAGCTCTCATCGGGGAACTCCGCCAATATCTGCGTTGCTGTCTCCTCCCCGGCGCTGCCGGTGCGCAGGGCGGGGTCGCTGGTGTTTAACAGGGTCAGAGCCGTCGAGGATTGCAGCAGCTCCAGGGAGCCTATCATCACGCTACCGTCCTTCATCCGGCCGTAGGGCATAGTGTAGAGGCGGGACTTGTTGAAGAGGACGGACGGCTCCACGCCGGAGAGGGTCGAGCTGGTGATGTGGACGGCGGAGGGCATGACGTCGCAGCCGTAGAGGACCTTCTCCATCATCAGCCGGTGGAGGGTGGCGGGGTCGCCCCCGGCCCGCTCGTGGCGGGCGGCTACCTGCTCGTACACTGCCGAGAGCAGCGCGCCGGTGCCGC
The DNA here is from genome assembly GCA_965219425.1 of Dehalococcoidia bacterium. Lineage (GTDB taxonomy): Bacteria > Chloroflexota > Dehalococcoidia > Lucifugimonadales > Australimonadaceae > S5-327. The sequence continues at coordinate 194,898 of OZ244741.1, read as the reverse complement.
AGGCGAAGTCGGCGATGCGTAGCTTGCCAATGGCCTCGGCGTTGCCCCAGTCCACGCCGTCCATTTTGGCCACGGCCAACCGGGCCAGGAGCGCCGCCGACGCGGGCAGCGTGTAGAAGGTGGCCAGGTACTTGCGGTCGGCGATGAGGCGCTGGAAGATGCGCCCGGTCAGGTCGTGGGCGTGGACAACGCCCGTCGCATTGACCGACTGGGCGGTGTTCCTCAGCCGCCGCAGGATGTCCGCCGCGTCGCCCGAGGGCAGCTGCTCAAGGACGTCCTTGGCAATGGCGAAGATGGCCCAGTAGTTGATCTTGAGTATGTTGACCCAGGCGGCCAGTACCTCGCCCTGAGGATTGTCTACGCCATCGCCGCACACCTTGGCCAGAGGCTTGACCTCTGGGTGCATCCCGGCAATGTGTTCGTGGAAGACCAGGGCGTTGGCGATGATGGCGCAGGCCATGCGGCGGGTCTGGGGCACATCGATCATTCCCAGACGGCGGGCTATTGACGTAGTGATGCCGGAGCGGGTCTCGTTCAGTTCATCCAGGAGCTTTGCGGCCCCTTCGATGCCCTCTTGCAGCGTGTCGGCGGCTTGGTCTACTGCGCGCTGCGGGACGGACACCAGGCGGACCATGTCGGCCAGGTCCTCAACGGCGCCCTCCAGCCAGCCGGACTCCGGGAAGCGTTGTACGCCCTTAGCGCTCTCGGTGAAGACGCAGTAGTCGAGGCGGGCCGACGACAGGGCGGCGGGCAGGTCGTGGGCCTCGCCTATCGCGTCGGCGTAGCGGAGAACGATGGCGGCTTCGATGATGCGACCGTTGGCAGCAAGTTCCAGCCCAAGGCGGGACTTTGCTTCGGCCTCGGCGGTGACGGCGGACAGGTACTCGGCTTCGACCACAACGGGCGAACGACCGGGGGCCGTAATCAGGATGTCGGGGCGCCGCCCGGCGTGCCCGGAGATTGTCTGCGTGCTCTCCGACTGCACATGACTCCGGGGCAACATGCCCTGGAGCAAGCCGCCCAGGGCGTTGTTGACGCTTGGCTCAGTCTGGCGTGGCATTAAACACGTCCCATCATGCCGGTCAAATTCACGCCGGCAAGGGTGCTGGATCCGCCTACGGCGAACAGGCTCAGCGCACGAAGGGGAGAGTCGCCGTGTTCCTTTCGCTCTATCGGCAATGCATCACTATACAAAAGGAGTGGCCGCCTGCCTGACCTGGGACAGACCAAGTCGCGAACTCAATCCTCAAATCGTCACCGTCGAGCGTCGGGCCGCCCAGTTGGACGCTAGGGACTACTTCAGACGCTCGATTCCGGGGAGGGAGTCAAAGCCGTCGTCGAAGCTCAATATGCGGCTCACACCGGCCTTCTGCATCACCGCTACGTGCAGCGCATCCCGAGCAGAGAGGCGGCCCGCAGAGCCCAGCAGTGCTCTGGCGGAGCGTATCTCTGCCATGCCGAAGGTCAGAACGTCGTCGGCGATCCCGTCCAGGCTATCGAAGGCGGCGTCTATGGCGTCGGGCCGCTGTGTGGCAGTGTAACGGTGGAGTATCTCCTGATAGACTTCCACGTCGGTGATGAAACGCTCCCCGTCTCGCACCAACTGCGTCAACGCGGCCACTGCCCGGTCCTTGTTCGGGTGCGCCGCCCCCACGAGGTACATAGGCACGTTGGAGTCGATGAAGATCACGGAAGCCGCTGGCCCGCTTCGATCTCTTGAAGCATGACCTCTATGTCAGCAGTAGGGAAGTCGTGCAGAGAGGCATCAGCGATAACGCGCAGCTTGGCCTCCACAGTCCCGGGGTGGTCGCTTCTTGCCTGGCGTAGGGCCTGCCGGACCCACTCCGCTAGGGTCACCCGCTGCCTGCGGGCAACGCCTTGAATCTCCTTGTACTCTTCCTCATCTAGGAGGACTTGTAGGCGCTTAGACATAGTAATAGTCTAGTTGACTCATACGAGATTAGTCAATCCCAGCCAAGCGCCGCATTCCGCACTTGCAGGAACAGGAGGAGGCGTGAACGTCTGGCCCGTGCGCGCGGCTCGCGGCACGCCTTCGCCGGACGGGTCGGGACAAAGGCCTTACTACACCGCCAGCTTGAACCTCAAGGTGAAGGTTCTTGATTTCGTCAAGTCTGGTGGGCCGGGTGCTACGGGGTCCACGCGGGCAGGGTCAGTATTAACGTTCTTTGTGGAATCATGGTTTGTCTTCCAGGCATGTTGGTTTCTACATCTACGCGGGTTCAGAAGCCCGTTTGTTCAGCTCCGTCTGAGTAATAAACCAGACAGCAGGAGAGAAGACCAGCCACAGGATGAATATGATCCACCTGTTGACGCTTCCGTCCGTGAGAGCCTCCACTGCCTCACCTTGCTTATAGTCAGCATATAAATTGACGAAAGGGATGAGAGAAAGTACAGTCCAAAAACCAGGGCTGCCATCCAGGCGCTTGTACTCGACCATCTCTTTGGAGGTGACATAGAACCAGTAGATGCCGTAGATACCCAGTGTAATAATCATTAGTAAAACCTGCATCCCCATGTTACGCCGCTTGATCATGCTTCCTCCTTACCGAGTATCCAGTCAGCTCACCCTATTCTGGCATCATTGCGTGGTACTCTCTATTATAACCGTGGATACTCTACGTGGCGACGTTCTGAATGGCTAGCATCTTATCCCGATATTTGAGGTGCACCCAGAAAACTGGACAGTATCCGTGTTAGATTTCAAGCATTTTGCAGGGATATGAGACAGATCGCTTTAACCGGTCTGGGCCACCCAAGGCGTTCCCCGACGAGCTACCGCGTTCAGCTGCAACAGCAGCTTGCGCATCACCGCCACCAAGGCTACTTTGCCTGGCTTCCCACGCTGGCGCAGGCTTTGATAAAAGCGACGTATTTGGCCGTCGACCCGGATCACTGACCACGCGCAGATGTACAAGGCGCGGCGCACCACTCTGCGGCCACCTCGAATGGCCCGCTGGCCCCGCTTTTGTCCGCTGTCCCGAGACCAGGGCGCCACGGCCACCAGAGAGGTCAGAGCTTTGCTGTCCCAATGGCCCAATTCGGGCAAGTGGGCTACCAGCGTGGCGGCGGTCAATGCTCCCACACCCGGCACGGTCCGGTAGAGTGCGGCGCGTCGGGCCATGGGAGCGCTGCTCTGTAGCGCCGCCTGATATTCCTGGTTCAGCCGGGCTATCTCCTTCTCAAGCCAGACGATGTGACGCTTGGTGGATTTAGCAACGGCTGGGGCGACCCCCTTGTCCAGTCGACCCAATTCCTGGACCCGCTGTTCCACCAACTGGCGACGCCGACGTAGCAGATCCTGCAACTCCTCGAGTTCCGGTTCCAGTTCCCAACCCGGCGGGGTCTGCTCCGGGAACACCTGGCCGAAGCGGGACAGGACCAGGGCGTCCTGAGGGTCTGTTTTGGCTTCGTAGCCGCAGGCCCGAGCAAGGGCCCGCACCCGGCTCGGATGGGCTATGTCCATCCGTATCTCGGTCTTCCGCAAGCGACTCACCAGCAGCCGTTCGTAACCACCGGTGGATTCGCACACCGCCATTGTAGTGTCTTGTTCCTTCAGGTGTTTCAGAAGCTTGGCAATGCCCTTCGCCGTGTTCTCAAACCGGAAAACGGGGCCTTCCGAAATCGAGACGTCCAGGTTGGCTTTGCCCACGTCTATGCCTGCTACCACTGCCACGTTCTACCCTCCTAATGTGGTATTGCCTGTGTCCTCCCCACTTGTAGATGCGGGCCCGAAGCCCATGTATCCGTTCGGAGCGACCAGTGCGGCGGGAGGGGTGTCATACTGTCCAGCGGTGCAGCCCAGGGTTGTTGCCTGGCTCACCCGGAGGCTAGCGACGCGCCCCTCTCGCCCACCCCGCAAGTTGGCCCATTTGCAGGGTAAACACAACATAAAAGGTGGCTAAGTGAGAGTCCTGCTCCTAGACTAAGGGCAGCTGTGCTGTGTGGTAATATCCTGTCTCACGGAATCGTTTTTCCGCAGCCTGCTAGGGACCGCAAGGTGATCGTCGGTCAGAAGGCCGCGGGGGCCATGGCCTGTGGGCGAAAGGGGAAGGAGTGAACCGGTGACGGTTCGTCTGTCGCGTCTACTCGCGATAGCGGTACTCGCTGCGGTTCTTGCGACGGCAGTTGCCTGTGAGTCACTCGGGCCTACGGGAGCTGTCACCGGCAAGGTGCGCTTTGCGAGCGAGGTCGCATTGCCCGAAGGCGCGGTCGTCACTATCAAGTTGCTGGACACCACGTTGGCCGATGCTCCATCCATGGAACTGGGGCGCGACATGATTGAGAACGCTGACCGACTCCCGGTTAGCTTCCGCATCGAGTACCACCGCGACCGGGTCTCCGATCGCAACGAGTATTCACTGAGTGCCGACGTCAGACACGGCGATGACCTGCTGTACGTCAACGACACTGTCCACCCTGTGCTCACGCGGGGCGCTCCGGGGAACTCTGATGTCGTGGTTGTCTCCACCAACCCCCTCGACACGTGCGTCGCACCCCTGCCGGGACAGATTCACTCTGGCATGGCTGATGAAGACCTGCCCCGTAAGGCCGTGCTCCACGTCCGTCTGATTGACGTTACCGATCCTGAAGCACGGCTCGTGGTCACGGAGACGACTCTGGGCGACCTCGGCAGGTTCCCGATCGAGTTCGAACTTCCGTCCGAAGGCGTGCAGATCAGTCGCCACCACAGGTATGAGTTAGAGGCCGAGATCGTTGTCGGCGACGAGACCATCTACCACGTCATCCCCAGTGATGAGTGGCGCCAGATATGGCTCCCGCACTGCCCGAATGCGGACCTGCAGATCGTCAAAGACGTGTTCCCGGTCAGCAAGTTCCCGGAGGAGTAGTCCCGGGCCTGCGGCATGCGAGTGCGGGTTCGATGACATCACGATAATGAACGAATGGCAAAGTCCACATCTCCCTGACGTGAACAGACCAACCAGCTTGAGAACGGCGTGGCTCCTCGTGGGAATCATGGTGCTCCTGATCGCGCTTTCAGCGTGTGGTGGAGACGTCGACCCACAGGTTCTTCCGATGGACCCTTCTCCGGCGGCGCGCGCTCCAAGCGATTCCCAAGACAGTACACCAACATCTGCGTCTGCTGCTCCGTTGCCCGCACTATCACCGAGGCCCACTGTTACGACGCCTTCGCCAAGCGGCCAGTCGAATTCACCCCGAGATCCAGTCAAGGCGCCCGGGTTCTCTCTGATGTCCGGGCTAGGGGATCGTGTCACGCTCGACGAACTCTTGGAAGGTCAGGAGGCGGTGGTGGTTGTTTTCTACCGAGGGTTCTTCTGAGGTATTTGCCAGCAGCAGCTGGTCGAGCTGCAGAGCGCGTATCCAGAGCTCATCAGGCGCAATGTCAATCTGGTAGCGGTCAGCACCGATACCCGGACAGATGCTTTACGGATGACGGCGCTGGCGGGAGCCAGATTTCCGTTCTTGTCAGACCCGGATGGCGCAACCGCCCGCAGCTATGGAGTGTTTGACCTTCTCGGCGATGGCGTCGCTACTCCTGGGACCTTCATAGTCGAGCAGGAGGGGAGCGCTCCTCGTTGCTCGGATACTCCGGCCAGTGCATCCGCACATAACCCGGCGGCCCTCCCTGACCACCTCGATTCCCCCCTTCTTGATCTTCCGGTTGAGGGTCGAGAGGGATATCTTCAGCTCCTACGTCGCCTCCGCTTTCGTGACCCAGCGGACAGGCTCATCCATCGCTTTCTCCCTTGCTATCGGCTGACACGTCAGCCCTCGTCGTGGGGTTGCAAATGGCGTCGCAAAGCCGAGCAACTCCCCGGCCTGTCTGAGATGGCGTTGGCCGTGAGGTAGTATCTCTGGGTCGACGGCAGTTGGTCGGTGCCGTGGCGTGTGGTTCGTCCAAGATGCCTGCCAACTCTGCCGAGTCTACAAACGGCATCAGGCTCAGGAAGCGGAGCAGCTGTCGTTCGGAGAAGGGCGTAGTAGGGTCCATATTCCTTGCTGCGTCGTATTCGCACATTGAGGTGGACCCCAAAATTCGGACAGGTGGCTAAGAGAGAGTCCCGCTCCTAAAATAGGACGGAAAGAAGGAGCAGGACATGAAGCAAACACGTAAGAAGCACAGCCCAGTCTTCAAGGCCAAAGTGGCTTTGGCCGCGCTCCAGGGGGAGCACACCATTGCAGAGCTGGCCAGCCGGTTTGAAGTCCACCCGAGCCAGATCCATGGCTGGAAGAAGGCCTTGATTCAGGGGGCGCCGCACCTCTTTGAAAATGGTGCTGGACTCCAGGAGAAGGACCAAGAGGTCCTCACTGCCCAGCTCTACCAACAGATTGGGCAGCTCAAGGTGGAACGGGATTTTTTGTCACGGAGCTTCGGGTTATGAGCCGGTCCCAACGCCGGGCTATGATTGACCGAGAAGAACCGAAGCTGTCTCTGGTGCGCCAGTGCGCCTTGCTGGGTATCAGCCGCTCCTCGTTGTACTACCCGCCAACCGAGGCCGGCGCCGAGGACTTGGAGTTGATGGCCCTCATAGACCAACAGTACCTGAAGACACCTTTCTACGGCTCCAGAAGGATGACTGCCTGGCTCAGAAATCACGGACACCAGGTCAACCGCAAGCGGGTCCGCCGGCTGATGCAGCTGATAGGCCTGGAGGCCATCTACCGGCGTCCCAACACCAGCAAGCCAAACCCAGGGCATAAGGTCTATCCGTACCTGCTCAGGGGGCTGGAGATCAACCGGGTCAACCAGGTGTGGGCCACCGACATCACCTACATACCCATGGCTCGGGGTTTCCTCTACTTGGTGGCCATCATGGACTGGCACAGCCGCTACGTGCTGGCCTGGCGGCTGTCCAACACCCTGGAGGTAGACTTCTGTGTTGCGGCTCTGGAAGAGGCCTTGAGCAAGGGTCGGCCACAGATCTTCAACACCGACCAGGGCAGCCAGTTCACCAGCGAGGCCTTCACCAGCATGCTGCTGGCGCAAGGCGTTCAAGTGAGCATGGACGGCAGGGGCCGGTGCATGGACAACGTCTTCGTGGAACGGCTGTGGCGCAGCATCAAGTACGAGGAGGTGTACCTGAAGGCATACCAAAATGGGACTGAGGCCAGAAAGGGGATTGGGGCTTATCTGGCCTTCTACAACCAAGAGCGGCCCCATCAAGCCCTGGGCTATCGGTCACCGGTCAGGTGTTCCATGCAGTGAGCCCACAAAGGTGTTTACTGGAACTTCAACGAGCCTTACCTTCGGATGAAGGTTTACGAGACACCCCAGCGGTAGACTCTCTTATTTTAGCCTCACCGCTGTCCTGATGATGGGGTCCACTTGAGACAAAGCGAGGCCGAGCTCTGTACAAGAAGCGGGGTGTACTGGTGGAGCCGGTGTTCGGACAGGTCAAGGAAGGTCAGGGGTTCCGACGGTTTATGCGACGGGGGTTGGGCGCTGCACAGAGTGAGTGGTCGCTGGCAGGGATGACCCATAACTTGCTCAAGCTATGGCGCAGTGGCCAAGCCCCTTGGGGCTGGGCCTTGGCCCCATGGAACTAAGAGAGTAGACGACCTTTCTGGGGGCCGACAAGCGGCCGGTGGAACTGGACGGGCCGACCTCCCTTGAGCCCCATCGCTCCCACACCTGTGTTAGTCAGCTCGCCCACCGGTCTATGAGACAAACTCAATCCCCAATTTAAAGGCCCGGGTGACCGGGCGCTGTTGGTTGACGAGATGGTGAGCTTTTCATAGAATTACGGGCGTCAAACCATCGAATCCGATCTGATGGAATGGTAGATGCGGCGAACTCACCGTCCGTTGCCTACGCCTGTGTGGGCAGCGACGCCCCTCCATCGCCAGCTTACGTACGTATTGGGAGTCCCGTCTTTGTCCCGACCCTTACCCCTAACTATCCGCAGGCCGCGTCTCATTGCACGGGTCGCGGGATAGAAGATGGAATTCATGGATATTGAAGCCATCTTCCCTAACGGGTTAGATATTGATGACGCCCTTAAATTGCTGTGGACTGCAGCGTTCTATATCCTCGGCATGGCTGCATATGGCTTCTTTGTTTTCAAGTTCTACCGATTCATTGCCTCCCGGGACATGTTTGAGTTGGACCTGTCCAAGAATGAAGAGTCGCGCTATCCGTGGGTGCGAGACTTCTTCCACCTCGTCTTATACGGCGCGAAGTACATTATCTTGTTTCCGGTGTTCGCCTACTTCTGGTTCGCAGCCCTCACGCTAATCCTGACCCTCCTTTCGAAAGACAGGTCGTTTTCGGACATTTTGCTGATAGCCTTTGCCACCGTCAGCGCCATCCGCTTGGCCGCATACTACAACGAAGAACTGTCCCGGGACATGGCCAAGATACTACCCTTCGCGGTTCTGGCGATCTTCCTAATTGATGCGTCTTTCTTTAAGATTGCCGAGTCCCTGGAGGCGCTGAAGGAGGCCAATGACCACCGAGAGAGCATCTTCTACTACCTGCTGTTTCTCATAGCGGTAGAGTTTGCGTTGCGACTCATCCTGGCGGTCGTTGCGCTCCTCGTGTCGGTGAGAAAGCGCATATCGCAGGAGCCTTTAGCCGACGACAGCGATGGCGCGCCTATGCCTCCCCCAGGAGAAGAGCCATCGCAAGAAGATGGAGATGTGGGCGCTGACATAGGCAGCGCTGGAGCCCCACCGACCACCCAGAGTCCATAGTGCGAGCATCCACTGGAACTTACCCCGAATCCACCGAAGGACACGGATGGACGGCGTGAGGACAGCGGAAGGGGGTGGCTGAGGGAGCTACAGGGGGGTCACGTCCCGTCAAGTGGTGTAAGAGTGCGTCATCCTGATGATGTTGTTTAGGCGGCTGTCGCCTCCGCGAGATCGGCTTCTGGAAGAGCTTCGTTGAAGGTAAGCGCGACAGGTGTGATGTATCGACGGCCAACGGCCCATTCGTCGTGCTGCTCAGCGAGGACGGCGCCAACGAGGCGGCGCACGGCCGGCCGGTTAGGGAAGATGCCCACCACATCGGTGCGTCGCCGGATCTCCTTATTGAGACGCTCCTGTGGGTTGTTGGACCAGATCTTCTTCCAGTGGGCGAGTGGGAAGCTGGAGAAGGCCAGGACGTCGGGTCCGGCCTCGTCCAGTAGAGAGGCCACCTGAGGGAACCGGTTCTGGAGTTGATCGGTCACCCTGTCGAGCTGGGCGTGTACCTCATCGGGGGAGGGTTGCTGGTAGATGGTGCGCACCATGGTGGCTACCCATGGCTGGGCGCGCCTGGGTACCCGAGTGAGCAGGTTGGTCATGAAGTGGGTGCGGCACCGTTGCCAGCTGGCTCCGCCGAAGACTGCGGCGATGGCGCCTCGGAGTCCCTGATGAGCGTCCGATACCACCAGCTCCACCCCGCTGAGGCCCCTGGGGCGGACAGCGAGCGTAGGAAGGCCAGCCAGAAGGCGCCGTCCTCACTCGTACCCACGTCCATCCCAATGATTTCCCGCTTGCCCTCGCCATTGACCGCCGTCGCCACCACCACGCTGACGTTGACGATCCTGCCGTCTTCCCTGACCTTCTGGGTCAGTGCGTCCAGCCACAGGTAGGGGTAGGGTCCACCGTCCAGCGGACGGCCCATGAAGCCATTCACCACCACGTCCAGTTCCTGACAGATGCGCGACACCTGGCTCTTGGAGATACCCTCACACCCCAGGGCTTTGACCAGATCGTCCACCCGCCTTGTGGATACATCTTCCACGTAGGCCTGCTGGATCACAGCCAGCAGAGCTCGCTCGCTGCGACGCCGTGGCTCCAGCAGGCTCGGGAAGTAGCTCCCCTCTCGAAGCTTCGGGATGTGCAACTCCATAGTCCCTACCCGGGTATCCCACGCCCGGGACCGATACCCGTTGCGCTGGGTCACCCGCTCAGGGCTGCCTTCTCCATACTCAGCACCGATCCTCGATGACACCTCCGCATCCATGATCCCCTCTACCAGCACTCTCAGTGCCTCTCGTAGGAAGTCCACGTCACCGTCCATTCCCCCCTTGCGCAATAGCTCTAGCAGGTCCATCCTTTCCTTGACCACTGTTGTCCTCCTTTCTCGAGCTTTCTTCTTTGCCCGCTAAGGATGACGCGGTGGTCTCTCTTCCTCCAGACCCTCTCCCTCTTACACCACTTCCTGGGACTCTACTGGACGATATTCGTCATATCATAGTCAATATCGCACTATTCATTCGGTAAACGCAATTAGGCGACGGTTATCGTTGGACTATTTCGGAACCCCAGTAAACAACAGAGTTTTTCCGCAGCCTGCTATAATTTGGGATGTCAATATCCATACTCAACAGCGAAAGCGAATAGGGAATACGACCTGATGTAAAGGCAGCTGTGGGGATTGAGCACACGATGGCAGTGGATACGGTATGGCAGTAACTTGTCGCTTGGTAGGTCCCAAACTACCACCGGCATGCCGCCGGGTCGTGTGCGTCGTCCTGATCTGTGTGGCGACCGCTGCTCTCCTGGCGGCGTGTGATGACGAGCCCGTACCCACAGCTACAACGCAACCGACCAACACGCCTACTCCACTAGCAGCATCGACCCCTACGCCGTCTGTCACGCTCACCTCGACACCAACTGCGACGGCCACAGCCACGCCGACTCCAGAACCCACAGCCACGCCAACTCCAGAACTAACAGCCACGCCGACTCCAGAACCCACAGCCACGCCAACTCCAGAACCCACAGCCACGCCAACTCCAGAACCCACAGCCACGCCAACTCCAGAACCCACGGCCACGCCGACTCCAGAACCCACGGCCACGCCAACTCCAGAACCCACGGCCACGCCAACTCCAGAACCCACGGCCACGCCAACTCCAGAACCCACGGCCACGCCGGGGCCACTCACTTCCCCCCAGATTTTCGATAAGGTTTCTCCGTCCATCGCATTCATAGAAACAGTGACTGGCACAGGCAGTGGCGTACTGATAGATGGCGGATACGTAGTAACAAACGCGCACGTAGTCTGGCCATTCGATACCGTGCGCGTCGTATTCCCTGATGGTTCAGAGTTCCACGGGGTACCGGTGAATGGCTGGGACCTGCTGGCAGACTTGGCAGTGCTCGGGCCCATTGATGCGCCCACTGATACCCTGGCGCTAGTCGATGGTGAGAGCTTGCCCATAGGCACCGATATGTTTTTGATCGGGTACCCAGGCGAGGTCGAAGAGTTCCCTCAGCCAACAATTGCACGGGGCCTGCTCTCTCGTGTCAGAGAGTGGGAATCTATTGGAATCACCTATCTTCAGACTGACGCCCCCGTTATAGGTGGCCAGAGCGGAGGAGCGGCCGTTTCGAACATGGGTGAAGTGATCGGCATCAGCGGCTTAGCGTTCACAGAAGGGAATTTCGGAATCGTTGCATCATCGGCCGACATCTCGCCGAGGGTCAGGCAGATCATCACTGGCGGGGACCCGTCTGGACTAGGTGGCAGGCGCGTCTCTCTGGAAGGAGGAGACTTAAGCCACGAAGTTGCATTGCGGAACTTTTGGGCCCAGCGCGCCTATGTGGTCAACGAGCCGTCTGGAACGGTGATCGACTTCGAGTTTACTGGCGAAAACGACGGCGCACTCACGGCATACGACTCCTTTGGTACGGAGCTGCTTTATCTCGACGATGAAAGCACAGGTGCTGAGGTTGGTTCGCTTGTCACCGAATACGATGGGCCTCACTTTTTGATTGCATGGCAATTGTCAGAGACACCAGGTGACTTCACTTTTACTGGTAACCGCCGGTTGATACCCCTCCACGACCCGGACGATGGCAGGCAAATCCAAGTAGGACAATCCGTTCAGGGGAACATAGACTTCCCCGGGGACATTGACTACCTATTCGTTCATCTAAAGGAAGGAGAGACAATTGAGATTGTAGCGCGATCGACCCTGGTTGACACCTTCCTCACTATTGACTATGTGGGAGCGGTAGATGAACAGATAATCATTGATGACGACAGCGGGGGCGGCTTGTTCGGCCTCGATTCAATGATCATCTATCGAGCGTCTCATACGGGGAGCTACTTTCTGGTTGTGGAAGCCGCCAACTTTTACGCTCCCGGCGGATACGTCATCACAATGGATTCGGCTGGCCCGGATGCGACAACGACGTCAATGACGCGTGCCTCCCTATTCGGGGAACTAGATGCTACCTCTACCACAGGTACACCCTCCGATTTCCGGCTGGCTGAACTGAGGTCGGCCTTCGCGGGGCTGCCTGCCTCATTTGAAGAAGTGGAACCAGCAGACCTAGAACTCTCGATTGAAGCGTTGGGATTGGAGAACTACTTCAGTGATCTTGCAGTTTTCCTCAACGCAGATCCATTCGAGATGATTATGGCGGCAAGTGGACAGATTAGCGAACCTGAGCGTAAGGCGCTAGATCTGGAGATGTCGTCTGATACGATTCTGGATGACGTAGTGCAAGGATTCCTTTCCACGGAAAGTGCAGGCCAAGAGGGTGTCGAGCTTCATGAGAGTGGATTGCTGGATTCGTCGACGGTAGGCGCCAACTCGTTTGGCGCATATCTAGAATTCACCACCGAAGGAACACGGCTACGAGTAGAACTCATCATGTTCAGGCGCGGAAACCTCGTCGGAGTCGTGTACTCCTACAGTCTGCCTGGCACACAACCCAGCGTCTCAGTTCAAAGAGCAACGACGATGCTTGACGCGAAGATGAGCGACATCATATTGGAGAGATAATTCCACCAAACTACACAATATCCAGAACCTTACACCAACTGCGACGGTAAGTCAGCGGGCGGGCGGGACTGCCGATATTGTGCACGCTCAGCCATATCTGGTTCCGGGGTTCCTTCCACGTCGTGAGCGCAGGGGCCGAAGTTGAAAGGGGCAAGTTGCGCACCGGGGGAGAACGGGGTCGGGAGCAAAGGCCCCCTATCGGGAGGTACAAGTTGCACGGGGAGGCTGAACGCATGAGAAATGTGGAGCTGGTCATCGAGGAGAGCATGAGTAAGGTCAGCACCGTGAAACTCAAACTGTCCTTTGCCGCTCTTGCCATACTGGTGCTCGCCTCAGTCTTGTTGGTTGCCTGCTCGTCTTCTCCTGGCGAAGACATACCAGCACCCGGCAACACTTCAACAGTGGAGGTTGCCCCTACTGGCGAGGAGATATTCGCCTCAAATTGTGCTGCCTGTCATGGAGCCGATGGCGAGGGTCAGCCCGACTGGCATGTCAGGAAGACGGATGGCACCCTGCCGCCACCACCTCTGAATGGCGATGGGCACACCTGGCACCATGCGGACGGCCTCCTGTACGAAATTGTCAGCCAGGGTGGAAAGATGCTGGAAGACCCTAGTTATCCGGGCTTCAAGAGTGCCATGCCGGCATTTGGTGACCGGCTCAGCCATGAGCAGATAATCGAAGTGCTCGCGTACGTAAAGAGTCTCTGGGGCGACAAGACCAGTCGGGGATTGTCCATCGTGGAGTCACAGGCGTTGGTTAGTGAGCAGGATCCCTTCCCGCCGGAAGGGGAGCAGAACTAGCTGCGGAAGGAGGGCTAGAATCGCGCTGCTGATATGCCATCAATGGAGCCGTGATGACCTCAAGCTGCATTCGCCTCGTATGGCAGCCAATTCAACACAAAGACCGGCAGCGCGCAGAATCCGGGGAGACTGATAGTTGGGTTGCTGCTAACCGTCAAGGAGGGCCCATCTGTGAGGGATCGAACCGGCTATCAGGGTTGAGGTGGCACGCCCACCTGCCGATCCGCCTGAACTTACTTGGTTGTGTCCAAATCGACCGCCCAAGAATAGCTCAGTTTTTTGTGTCGATTGAGATATGGGGATGGTGTAGCGGACGACGGCGTTGTCGGGCAGGAGCTCGATCTCCTTGACGAAGGTCTCGATGAAGGCCCTGCGCTCGGTCAGCTCGCTCTTTTGCAGGAACCTGCTCATGTCCTTGGCGTAGGCGGTGATGGTCTTGACGTCATCGAGGACCGCCCTGCGCTGAGTCAGGATCGCCCTCGCCCCCTCAGCGGCGGACTCAAGGCGCTCCTGACGCTCCTTGTGGTCTCGGATGCGGTGGGCGAAGTCGGCCATGTTGAACTCGGTCGTCGTCTCCACGAGGTCGTAGAGCCGGTCGAGTCTGCCCCTCACGTCGGCAAGCTCCGACTGGATGGTCTCCAGCCGCTTGCGCTCGTCGCCGGCCACGTCGTCCATCTGCTCGTCCACGACGTTGACCAGGCTCCGAATGTTGCCCTCGGTCAGGATGTTGGAGTGAATCAGGCCGACGACCAGCTCCTCGAACTGCCGGGCGTCCACCCTGGGCGAGTCGCAGGACCCGGGCGCGCGCTTCACGAAGGAGTGGCAGACGTAGTAGGGGAACGTGCCCCTGCTGGAGTACCGGCCCGAGAGCGCCCTCTTGCACCTGTAGCACTTGACCAGGCCGCTCAGCAGGAAGGTGCTTCCGACCCTGCGGGGGTGGGAGACCTTGGGGGCGCGGGAGCGCAGTATCCTGTTCACCCGGTCAAACTGGTCCTTGGTGACGGTGGCGGGGAACGCCTTGTCCACCCGCACCGGCTCGGCCCCGTCCTTGGCGTTGTTGCCCCAGACGAGGGTGCCCAAGTGCGCCTCGTTTCTGAGGATGTTGTGGACGGTGGGCTTGTTCCAGAGCTTACCCCTGGGGCTGGCGATGCCCTCGGCGTTGAGGATGCGGACGATCTTCATCATCCCCTTGCGGGACTCGGCCAGGTCGAAGATGCGCTTGACGACGCCGGTCGTTTCGGGGTCCGGCTCCAGGGTGGGCCTCTCCTTGGGTCCGTCCAGCACCTTGACCTTCTTGTAGCCGTAGGGGGCCATGGGAGCCACCCAGAAGCCCCTGGATGCGGCTTCCCTCATACCCCGCAAGACCTCCATGGCAAGATTCTCGCTGTAGAACTCGTCCACGCTCTCTATGATGCCTTCGAGGAGCCTGCCGGTGGCGTTGTCCTCGGCCTGCTCGGTGATGGACACCACACGGATGCCCTTGCGTCGCAGCTGGGATTTGAAGGCTACGGCGTGCTCGCGTTTGCGGGTGAACCTCGAAAACTTCCAGACGAGAATCACGTCGAAGGGGGCCTTCGGCTTGCTGCCCTCCTCGATCATCTCCCTGAACTGGGGCCGGTTGGCGACGCGGCCGCTCTCGGCCTCGTCCACGTACTCGCGGGCCACGGAGTAGCCGTTGGCCTTGGCGTACTCCTTGAGCGCCCGTAGCTGGGCGGACACGGACAGGTCCACGTCCTGCCGGTCGCTGGATACCCTGGCGTAGAGCGCCGCCGGCGTTAGGGGCTGTAGATGCTTCTTCATACTGTCCTCCTTGCGAGCATTAGCTGGTCGTTACCGGTATCCACACAATCCCATCAACGTGCTCGAAGTGGGTGTCGGCCGATACGAGGTCAGCGCCTGTCTCCATTGCATGGGCCGCAATCCAGACGTCGTTTGTCGGAATTGGTCGCCCCTTCGCCTTTAGCGCAGTCATTACCCTTGAGTAGCGGTCCGCAGTCACTGGACCCACAGGAACGAAGGACACGTAGGGACGTTCGAGAAAGGATCGAAGTTCCGTAAGGTTCCGCTCGTAGTACGCTCCCTGTCGGAAGCCGAATAGCTGTTCCCCCACCACAATAGCGGAAAACAGCACCTCCTCGGCGGCCTGTATCAGGCTTCTCACTTCCTCGTTACCCCGCATGAACGCGGAGTAGGCATTGGAGTCCAGCAGAATCCTCATGCCCACGCTGCCTCGTCCACTGTCTCGAAGACCTCCAGAGCACTATCGAAGCTCTCAGCCTCATCCCGGCTCCATACGCCGAACAGGTCGTCCAACGAAGACCCTATGGCATTCGGATTTCTCTTGCTATCCGTCAGTCCGGCCCCCTTTCGTAGGAGCCTCAAGGCAACCTGATTCAGGGAGATTCCCTCCCGCTTGGCAAGGCCGTGCATAGCGGCGCTCAGCTCGTCGTCGAATCCTCTGACCGTCAATTGGTTCACGGCACGCTCCTCATGGGTCATGCATAGAGGCTATATGAGTCATTCTATTGGTCATTCATGCGTTAGTCAAGACTCGTCGGTCAATTTCTAGGTGAACAGTAACCATGCCACCAGACCGCCGACGGCCAGCAGCCCTAGCAGCCCGGCGGCGACCAACCCAAGGACGAAAGCCACTCGCCTCATCCTGTCGCGCTCGACACGCTCCTTCCGACAGACCTCCTCCAAAGCGACGTTCCGCTCCTGCTCAAGTTGGCCTTGGAGGAGCGCCACCTGCTCGTCCAACCCCCGAATCCGCTCCTGGGCCACGTCCAGCAGCGTACCCTGCGATCTGGCATTTGCGCCGTTCTCCGCCAGGTCGTCGTCAAGCATCACGTATATCCGGTGCCGCCTTCCTTGCTGCTCCCGTCTGACCGGGATGTCCCCCGAGGCGATCCGACGGTCCAGGGTGGACAGGGACATCGCCAGCTCCCGGCAAGCCTCAGCCTTCGTCAGTTGTCTCATACTATTCCTCCTTTCCCCCGGTTGTTGCGGGCGCATAATCACGTCAACTCGTGTCAACCCTGACACGTCAAACACCTCACGGGACTGGCGGCGGTGAGTCCGTGGCCTGCGTTTTCGGGGTGGCCGGGTCATGGCCTCTGCAACAAGTTGCAATCGATTTAGTCTTTTTGGACCTGACAGCGTTGGTAACCAGTGACCTAGCTTTGTGTACACGCCACCTTGTATCTTTAGAAAGGGTGGGGCAGACCGTTGCCCCCTAGGTCATGAAAGACCGTCCTGTAGCGAGGGTCGCCCCACCCTATAGGAGCAGAGCCCGAACAGTTGCATGGGCGAACCGAGCCCGCATCGTGCAAGGAAGGGCCAGCCATTCACATAGGAGGTATAGATGGAACAAGAATCGACATACGTAGGCATTGATGTAGCAAAGGCCCAGGTGGATGTAGCGGTCCGCCCGACAGGGCAGACGTGGACTATCACCTACGACGATGCAGGGGTCCAGGAACTGGTCTCTCAGTTGAAGACCCTCGAACCGGCCCTGGTGCTGCTGGAGGCTACGGGCGGCCTGGAACTGCCGATGGTGGTAGCCCTGGCAACTGCGGCGCTGCCCGTTGTCGTCGTCAATCCCCGTCAGGTTCGAGACTTCGCCAAGGCCACCGGGACACTGGCGAAGACCGATACCCTGGATGCGGCAGTCCTGGCCCACTTCGCCGACGCCATTCGTCCAGATGTGCGCCCTCTGAGGGACGCCGAGACCCAGGTCCTCGCCTCCCTGGTGGCCCGCAGACACCAGGTCGTGGCCATGCTGGTCTCGGAGAAGAACCGCCTGAGGAGGGCCATCAGCGCCGTCCGGCCCCGCGTCGAGGCCCACATTGCATGGCTGGAGCAGGAACTGGAGGACCTGGATCAGGGGCTACGGCAGACGCTGCGTCAGAGTCCTCTGTGGCGAGAGAAGGATGACCTCCTGCGGACCGTTCCGGGCGTGGGGGAGCAGCTCTCCCTCACCCTGCTGGCCTACCTGCCGGAATTGGGCACGCTGGATCGCCGGCAGGTCGCCGCCCTAGTGGGTGTGGCCCCCTTCAACCGAGACAGCGGCACGCTGCGAGGCAAACGGACCGTCTGGGGCGGACGCGCCCGGCTCCGCGCCGTCCTGTACATGGGGGCGTTGGTGGCTAGCCAATACAACCCAGTCATCAGGGACTTCTACCGGCGTCTGCTGGCCGCCGGCAAGCCCAAGAAGCTGGCCCTCACAGTGTGCATGCGTAAGCTGCTCGTTATCCTCAACTCCATGCTCAAGCATCGCTCACCCTGGCGCGATCTAACTCAGAAGGTCGCCGCTAATTCCTCTTGACTATCAAGACAGTTGCTACAGGTATCACGGCTTCATCACCGACCGGGACGGGGAGACGCTGGAACTGGAGGCCGATCATCGCCGTCACGCCGAGATCGAGAATGCGATACGCGACCTCAAGTACGGCGTGGGGCTGAACCATCTCCCCTCGGGCCGCTTCGCCGCCAACGGCGCCTGGCTGGCGGTACAGGTGATGGCGCATAACCTGGACCGCTGGACGGCGCGGATTGGTCTGGGCGAGGGGACCGTGATCACCAAGACCCTCAGGCGGCGGGTCTTCGCTCTGGTGGGACGGATCACCCGCTCGGCACGCCGCCTCACTTTGCATCTCCCCCGGCGCTGGCCTTGGGAAACCCAGTTCAGTCGCGCCCTGGCCCGACTGCAAGCCATTCCATTCCCAGCCTGACGGCGCCCGTCCGCCACTGACCCGCCAGCCAACCCAACGTCCCCGCAAACTCGCGCCAGCCCAGTCCGCGAGCGCCTCTTGCCGTGGCCTATCCCGCCATCTCGCTCGCCACAGCCACTGTAGGCCGCCATCGGTGCCCCCAAAAGCGCCTGCAGACCGCCCGCCAACCTCCCATCTACACGAATTCGAGCCCGGATCATCGCGCCTGTAACTCCCTCACCCCCTTCCGCTGTCCTCACGCCGTCCATCCCTGTCCATCGGTGGATTCGGGGTAAGTTATGGCAGGAGCTATATGGTGCGAGTCAAGGGGTAATCAGCCAGCGGTTCTGAAGGGTCTTGGACCGGATTCGAGGAAAGAGAACTAGCAGGCTGCTGAAGAAAGGGTCTAAGTGCAGAATCTAGGGTTCAAGTCGGTGAATCCTTGGTCCTCTTGGGGGAAACTGGACCGTTTGAACGAGACTTTTGGCCCTTCATGCTCCTTGACCGGGCCCTTCTGGGGCACCGGGCATGGGTAGCATTGTCAGGTCATGCCGCCTGGGCTTTCGGAGCTTCCTTGGCCAACTCCAGGAGTTTTGCCATGCGGACCAGATTGTAGGCCGTAGCTACCAGATACTCCGCCAGACCGGTCCGGTCCACCAGACTTGACAAAATCAAGAACCTTCACACTGAGGTTATTTCTAGACATATAGTCCGGTGCAGGCAATATAATGCGGAATGCCTCCTGCCACTGGTCAATTGCAGGTAGCCGGTCAGATGCGCACATTGCAGAGCTCAAACTTTAGACTTCCTGCAACCGACGGTCGTCTTGGTGTAAGCGAGTGCCGTCGGCGTCGTGCCAGGAAGCCGAGAGAGGCCAAGAATGACGTACGTGGAGTTGATGCAAGCAGCGGGTCTGAGGTCATCGGTAGAGCGCCACGTGAGACTGCGGGAGAGGGTCACGTCCCGTCAAGTGGTGTAAGAGTGCGTCATCGTGTTGATGTTGTTTAGGCGGCTGTCGCCTCCGCGAGATCGGCCTCTGGAAGAGCTTCGTTGAAGGTCAGCGCGACAGGTGTGATGTATCGACGGCCAACGGCCCATTCGTCGTGCTGCTCAGCCAGGACGGCGCCAACGAGGCGGCGCACGGCCGGCCGGTTAGGGAAGATGCCCACCACATCGGTGCGTCGCCGGATCTCCTTGTTGAGACGCTCCTGTGGGTTGTTGGACCAGATCTTCTTCCAGTGGGCGAGTGGGAAGTTGGAGAAGGCCAGGACGTCGGGTCCGGCCTCGTCCAGTAGAGAGGCGACCTGAGGGAACCGGTTCTGGAGTTGATCGGTCACCCTGTCGAGCTGGGCGTGTACCTCATCGGGGGAGGGTTGCTGGTAGATGGTGCGCACCATGGTGGCTACCCATGGCTGGGCGCGCCTGGGGACCCGAGTGAGCAGGTTGGTCATGAAGTGGGTGCGGCACCGTTGCCAGCTGGCTCCGCCGAAGACTGCGGCGATGGCGCCTCGGAGTCCCTGATGAGCGTCCGATACCACCAGCTCCACCCCGCCGAGGCCCCTGGCGGACAGCGAGCGTAGGAAGGCCAGCCAGAAGGCGCCGTCTTCACTCGTACCCACGTCCATCCCGATGATCTCCCGCTTGCCCTCGCCATTGACCGCCGTCGCCACCACCACGCTGACGTTGACGATCCTGCCGTCCTCCCTGACCTTCTGGGTCAGTGCGTCCAGCCACAGGTAGGGGTAGGGTCCACCGCCCAGCGGACGGCCCATGAAGCCATCCACCACCACGTCCAGTTCCTGACAGATGCGCGACACCTGGCTCTTGGAGATACCCTCGCACCCCAGGGCCTTGACCAGATCGTCCACCCGCCTTGTGGATACACCTTCCACGTAGGCCTGCTGGATCACAGCCAGCAGAGCTCGCTCGCTGCGACGCCGTGGCTCCAGCAGGCTCGGGAAGTAGCTCCCTTCTCTGAGCTTCGGGATGTGCAGATCCATCGTCCCTACACGGGTATCCCACGCCCGGGACCGATACCCGTTGCGCTGGGTCACCCGCTCAGGGCTGCGTTCTCCATACTCAGCACCGATCCTCGATGACACCTCCGCATCCATGATCCCCTCTACCAGCACTCTCAGTGCCTCCCGTAGGAAGTCCACGTCACCGTCCATTCCCCCCTTGCGCAATAGCTCCAGCAGGTCCATCCTTTCCTTGACCACTGTTGTCCTCCTTTCTCGAGCTTTCTTCTTTGCCCGCTAAGGATGACGCGGTGGTCTCTCTTCCTCCAGACCCTCTCCCTCTTACACCACTTCCTGGGACTCTACTGGCGGCCGACCTCCTCTACCGTTGCCTCAGCGGCGATTCCATCGACATATTGGGCGCCGAGATAGACCTCCTCCATCAACTCAGGGGCATTCAGACGCCTGAAGCGCTGTTCGGCGATCATCAACATCTTCCACATCACCGCCATGGCTCGGTCGACTCGCTTGTAGCGCTTCGCCGCGTCGGTTCGAAGTCTCAGCGCGGCGAAGTGCCACTCGACTGGGTTTGTCGTGCGAAGGTGAACCCAGTGCTCCTTGGGGAAGCCATAGAAGATGGTCATGCGGTCCCAGTCCCGCTCCAGGATCTCTGAGGCCGCATCGTAGGAGCGGTCCCGGCACCACTTGCTGAACGCCGTCCTGAGTCGTTCAGCATCGGTCCGGGTCTCGGCGTATGGGATGGCGCGCAGCATGAGCTTGGCCCCGCCCTGCTGTCGCTTGGGTAGCTTGTCCGGCATATTCATCATCTTGTGGTTCCAACAGCGTTGCTCCGCCGCTTGGGGATAGACGTTGCGCAGAGCTCCCCAGATGCCCAGATGTCCGTCTCCAGTCACCAGCCTTGGGCACTCCAGCCCGCGGCGCTTCATGTCTCTGAGCACCTCGGACCAGCTCTCTGTCGACTCCCTGTAGCCGGGAACGGAGCTCACCACCACCTTCCTCCCGTCGCTCAGGGCTGCCATCACCACCAGGATCGCCGCCTTCTCCTTCTCGAGACCAGCCTTCACGTACACCCCGTCCACCCACATGTACACCACTTCGAGGTCGTCCAAGGACCTGGCGTGCCACTCGGCAAGCTCGGCGTTCCACTTGTCCTTGAGCCGCGCGACTGTGCTCGCCGACACCGGCGCCTCTTCTCCCAGCAGTCCCCGCACCGCCAGATCGAAGTCGCCCTCTGAAAGGCCATGCAGGTACAGCTCAGGGATCAACTCGGATACCTTCCTGGTCCTGTGGACGAACAGCCGCAGCAACCGGCTCTCGAATCGTTCCTCGGTGTCGCGCACCCGCGGCCTCCTCAGCTGTATCGTTCCCGAAGAGAGTGTCAGCCTCCGGGGTTTGGCGTATCCGTTCCGATAGCCGGCGTCTGAGTCCGACTCAGACCGGCGGGCCGACTTCGCCCTTCCCAGGAACTCCGTCACCTCTTCCTCCAGCAACTCTTGGATCAATCTCTGAACCTGGCCTCGCACCCAATCCTCCAACTGCTCCCATTCGGGCCTTGACTCCGACCCGCTCCCGGTGATTTCCTTGCTCATGGGCGGTGTATCTCCTCTCTTGGGCTCCGAGCCCGTCTTGTTCAAAGAGAGGGTACACTGCCTGACTGTTTACACACCCTTTGAGGATACCTCAGTGCTTCCTTTGCAGAGTGCGTGAGTGCGTCGGTCACACGAACACGCAATAATTGCAACCACGGACGAGGTATGGAGCTATTTAAGTAGGTCCGGTATTAGGCGGAAGGCCTGGCGCGTTTGCCCTGCACCGGCCGCCGGCTCAATTGCGGACTTGCGCCCCACCACCCTATAATTCTCCCGACGGGCAAACAGACGCCTGGCTGACGACGGAGAGCGCCCTACACCAATGAAGTAGTATAATTGAGCAAAGCAACCCGGCTCAAGCTGCAAGAAGGAGTACAGTGATGGCGGCAAGTGCGTTCCTCTCTGATGTCAGGACTCTGCGGGAGCGAGCGCGGCGACATATCGAGCAAGGCGCGGTTACACCTAGTTACAAAGCAGACGTTCAAACAGTCGTAAAGTTATTGAATCAAGCCCTTGCGACGGAAATCGTTTGCGTGTTGCGGTACAAGCGCCACTAGTACATGGCGACAGGGATAAACGCACCTCAGGCCCAACAGGAGTTCCTCCAGCACGCCAACGACGAGCAGATGCACGCAGACCAAATTGCCGCTCGGATAGTCCAACTGGGGGGAGAGCCGAATTTCTCCCCCGAAGGCCTAGCATCTCGCAGCCACGCAGAATATGTCGAGGGCGAAAGCCTGGGGGAAATGATCAAAGAAGACCTCGTGGCCGAACGAGTCGCTATCGACCCATATGGCGAGATGATCCGCTACCTGGGCGACAGAGACCCGACAACCCGACGCATGCTTGAGACTATCCTGGCTGCCGAAGAGGAACACGCGGAGGACTTGGCTAGCCTCCTTGCTCAAATGGGGTAGGTCTCTTATCCACCTGCTCAGGCCCGCTAGCATGCTGCGGAAAAACTCATCTGTGAGGTAGGATACCACCACGACGGAATGGAGGTGTCTGACTCATGCGCGGAAGACTGGACGCCCAGGCGGCAATGCTGGCCTTTGTGGACCTGAAAGAGCGAGTTCCCAGGCCTGTTCCTCCTCACCATCAAGATCATGGCCGATGGGGCGTTGGAGCGCCTGTCGCCGGAGAGAGCGCCGGTGTACGCCTCGTTGGTGTGGATGGTGGTCTTCAGCCACCGCTTGCCGTTGGAAGTGGGGATGCCCTCAGCATTGAGGGTCTTGGTGATGTCGAGGATGCTCCTGCCCAGGAGGGCTACGGCGGACCACGACGTCGGCGGGCGGGTTCAGTCCCAGCCTGGGCCAAGAGGCGGCCCAGGCTGGGACGTAGACCTTCCGGTAACCGTAGGTGGTGACCCAGAAGCCTCTTGAAGCGACCTCTCGCATCCCCCGCGTGACCTCCTAGGCCAATATCCCACAGCAGGTGCCGTTGGCGGTTGAAACGGAACCCGGTGCGGAGTACACTATAGCAGCGCTGGCCATCAACGTGCCGCTGGCCACGCGCCCGGCGGCGTCATTTTCGTGAGACATGCCACATTGGCCTTTGAATGGCGCGGAGAGGGGTACTAGCATCACCATGTACCTGAAGTCCGGTCTGCTCATTTCGACCTGCCTGCTAGGCGTGTTTCTAGCAGCCAGTGTCGCCACAGGCTGCACCGAGGAGACCGAGCCGACGGTCTCCGGTCCGGCAATTATCTCGCCTCCTACGGATACGCCTGTTCCCTCCGTCGGTGGGGACTCAATTCCGGACAGTTCAATGCAGTCGAAGCCAACCCACGGGACGGAAGAGCCCGGCGAGACAACGGCTAACACGCCCACTCCAGCAACCCCCGTTCCGTCATCGACCACTCCGGTGCCCACAGCAACACCGGTACCCGAACCCACCTCTACCCTGTCACTTAAAGTAGGGCCGAAAGTTGGCCAGGCGGCCCCGGATTTCACGGTCACCACGGTAGATGGAGAAGTGCTAGCCCTGTCCAACTTCCTAGGCAACAAACCCTTTATACTCTATTTCTTTGCCACCTGGTGACCCCACTGCCGCGCCGAGTTACGGACGCTGCATGAGTTGACAAGCCAGTTCGGTGACGTGGCAGTTGTGGCTGTGGGCACCGACCCCAACGAGGGGCTGGAGAAGATCAGATCATATAGAGATTCGCAAGGGTATACCTTCCCAATGGCCGTGACCGACTCGGATACCATCCGTTCCTACCAAGTAACAAGCCAGTCAACGAAAATCGCCATAGATAGAAACGGAGTCGTCCGAGTACGGTCCGGCTTCGGTACCCAGGGCAAGGGGTGGTGGCGGGACTTGTTCAACAAGCTGAATCAGGACTCCAGCTAGACCCCAGGGGGCTACGCTTCTACGGATACCTAGATGTTGCGCTGGGGTGGGTGGGGTTGCGTTCAGTACAAGGACCGCTCATGGAAGAGTGGCAGATTAGTCTGGCCCGATCTGCCGCCGGGGCAGGTGGACACGACAACCCGACATTCCACGTCGGCGGCGTGACTGACCTTCCCTTCGAGGACGACTCCTTCGATGCAGCCCACTGCCATGCCGTTCTCATGCACGTTCTGGATACACAGGCTGTACTGGCCGAGGTGAAGAGGATTTTGAAACCTGGCGGCATCATCTCCAGTCGTGAAATGACTGTCGCATTCTCGTTCCTGGAACCCCTCTTAGGGAGCACCGAGGCTGCATGGGACACGTTCTCAGAACCTTATCGCAGCCAATGGCGGCCACCCTCAGATGGAGAAGGAACTGAAAACACGTTCCTTGGAGCCGGGTTCTCGGACATCCGGGCTAGTGCTTCCTTTGATTTCTTCAGCACGACCGAAGATATTGCCTTCCTTCACACCTTCATGAGTGACTGGTTCTACTCACCAGATGTCATAGCAGAGGCGACGAAATACCGGCTGGCGACCCGGCAGCAGTTCGACGATTGGTGCCTTGCCCTCGACCAGTGGAGGAGTCATGCCGGGGCTCTCGCCGAAGGCGAGGGTATAGCCTTTAAGCCGTAATCCTGGCCAACGTGTCACATCACCCAGTTTGCGCGCCAGGTGAGTTGGACGCCTCTTGAGGGCTGCCGACCGGTTGAGCATCCGTCCTCCCGGCTACAATGAGTCCGTAAGCTCGAAGCCTTACAGTCTACTAAGTGCCGGAGGTCATCGACCCCGACGACGACCCGCTTACCTACAACGTTTCTCAGGGGGCAGGCTTCAACCCGCTGCCATCGTGGCTCAGGTTCAACCAGGACACCCGTACGTTCACCGGTAGGCAGCGCGCCTCCCACATCGGCGAGTACTCCGTCCGAGTCGCAGTGCACGATGGCTCGCTCGAAAGCTGGGCCAACTTTACGCTGACGGTGGTTGAAGCGCCTCCGAACCAACCTCCGATAGCACCCTCGCTGACAGACCAAGCTGCCGTCGAGGAGCAGCTCTTCAGCTACGTCGTGCCGGAGTTCACCGACCCCTCACCTACGCTGCTACCCTTGCCGATGGCGGGTCGCTGCCAGCGTGGCTCACCTTCAATCCAACAACCCGCACGCTCAGTGGCACACCCTCGGAACCCGACACGCCGGCGACCCTCACCATCCGCGTCACCGCCACGGACGACGGCGAGCCCCCGGCCTCCGCCATTACGGACTTCGCCCTGGCGGTGAGCGAGCGCAACGACGCGCCCATCGCTGCCAATGACACCGCGACAGTCGCCGAGGGCGGCGACGTGAGCATACCAGCCTCAACGCTGCTCGCCAACGACTCCGACCCTGGGGACGATGCCCTGACCATCACCGCTGTAGGCAGCGCGTTCAATGGCACAGTCACACTATCCGAGGACAAGGCCACGGTCACCTACACCCACGACGGCTCGGAGACTACCTCCGGCAGCTTCACCTACACCGTCAGCGACGGCTCGGCCGCGGACACCGCGACGGTCAAAGTCACCTTTACGCCAGTGAACGATGCGCCGGTTACAGTCGATGACACCGCGACAGTCGCCGAGGGCAGTACCGTCGACATCACGGCGTCAACGCTGCTCGCCAACGATTCCGATGCCGAGGACGATACCCTCAGCATCACCGCTGTAGGCAGCGCGTTCAATGGCACGGTTACGCTATCCGAGGACAAGGCCACGATCACCTACGCCCACGACGGCTCGGAGACCACGTCAGGCAGCTTCACCTACGGCGCAGCTCCGGCCGCACGTCACATGGCTCACTCGCATACCACACCATCGCCGTCGGCGTCATTCATGTACTCGTATGCGGGATGTCCACGGCGAACAGGGGCAATGCCGTGATTACGCGCTTCTGCGCAGGTGATGCGGCCATTCCCATTGTCATCGTACATCTCAAGTGCGCTTACTGGCGTTGCCGTGCTGGCCTCCTCGTTATTTGGCGCAGGGGTTGCTGTCGAGTCCGAAACAGATTCTCGTACATTCATTTCCGTGGACGTGCAGCCCGACAAGATACTCTCCAGCACGTCACGCTCTCGCTCATCGATGGTGAGATTGTACTGTTGGCGTACCTCCACTGTGCGATTTGTGAACCAGCAGCGATTCAGTTCTGGAAGCCATTCGGCTGCGTCCTTACCACTCTTCTGCGAGCGATTGACCGCAGGACTAGCCAGGGTAAGATTGAGAAGATCAGAGGCAAACTGTCGCCTCGTTTTAGCGTCCGCTGCACAGAGGCCGCTGTCGTGAGCCTCGGAACGGGCGACGATGTGCTCAATGTCAGTATCAGAAGTGCTATCGAACCAGCTACCCGTGTATGGGCCGTAGATGATACCACCCATGCTCGCAACGATTTGTTGCTCAACAGACTGCGAATAAGGGTAGTCGTCAGGGTCATACGGAGAGCATCGATCCTCTGGAGCGACCACCAGCCCACGCCAGTAATCTGCGCCAATTGTAGTCCCTGAGGTAGTAGTTTGATCAGGGTCAAGCGCGCAACTGGTCCTGACATACTTGTCGGCATCGAAGACCTCCACGTAGAACTGCCCCACGGGGTTGTCGATAGCGATGATGTCCGCAATCTCGCCTGACACGCCACGCAGCCGCTGCCACGAACAGGAGTCCAATATTCCAGTTCCTGCCCTACCCGCATATATGCCAGGTGAGATTTCTCGCCCCACGATATATGTGCCGATCTCGATCTTTGAAAATGGCTCATCGGGCGCAGGCCATTCGGCGAGAGGAGTTAGGACGCAACTGGTCTTGAAATACTTGTCAGTATCGAAGACCTCCACGTAGAACTGCCCCATGGGGTTGTCGATGGCAATAATGTCCGCAATCTCGCCTGACACGCCACTTAGCCGCTGCCACGAACAGGAGTCCAATATTCCAGTTCCTGCCCTACCCGCATATATGCCAGGTGAGATTTCTCGCCCCACGATATATGTGCCGATCTCGATCTTTGAAAATGGCTCATCGGGCGCAGGCCATTCGGCGAGAGGAGTTAGGACGCAACTGGTCTTGAAATACTTGTCAGTATCGAAGACCTCCACGTAGAACTGCCCCATGGGGTTGTCGATGGCAATAATGTCCGCAATCTCGCCTGACACGCCACTTAGCCGCTGCCACGAACACGAATCCAATATTCCAATTCCCGCCCTACCCGCATATATGCCAGATTGGATGTCTTTACCGACCTGATATGTTCCAGGACCGAAGCCAAGTAGGCTCGTGGGCGTGGGTTCAGGTGCCAGCGTTGGCGTCAGAGCCTGGGTTACCATGGGTTCAGGTGCCTGAGTTGGGGTAGACGCAGCCCCATCCGCCGGCTCACCGGAGCCGCCGCAGGCCACCAGCAGCAACGAAAGAATCAGTGCAAGGGCAAATGTTCCCAAGAAAAGACGTGGCGTTCTCATCTCAATTCACTTCCTATCGTTGATTCGTCGGCCAATCACTCAGCATCGCTGGCATCATAGCAGCCTACCAGATGACTGTACACCGAGTCATCGTGAGCGTCTTTGGCGGGGAGGCCTTGGGGGTCGTTGACGGCGAACGATTTGCGGTCAACGACCCGCCCGCAACTCCATCGCTATCGGACCAGACCGCGTTTGTGGGCCAGTTGTTCAACTACACCGTGCCGGAGGCGCTCGACCCCGACAGTAGCGCCCTCACCTACGACGCATTCTTAGCCCGAATCCACTGAAGGACGTCCTTGGGGACAGTCCTTAAAGAAGCCAGCGGGTGCTCCTCTGAATCTGGGATAATGGTTTTGGAACAGAAACCAGCCCGGAAACAAGGAGCACCCAATAGATGCTGCCACAGAACAAACCCGACCGTATCCGCATCCTCTTTGACGACCATCGTCTGGTGGCCAATGCCGGCCTGCTCCTGCCGGCCACCCTAGCCCGGCACCTGGGCCTGCGGGAACTCGTCGACCATCACCTTGACCTCGGCGGAGCGCCGGGACGGGCGAACACTGGGGACAAGATGCTGACGCTGGTCGCTTCCGCGCTGGCAGGCGGCGACTGCATCGACGACGCCGATGCGCTGCGCGCTGGTGGGACGGTCGGTGTTCCAGGCTGCGTGGTCAAGGCGCCATCCACCCTGGGGACCTTCCTGCGCAGCTTCCGGTCGGGGCATCTCCGTCAACTCGACCGCGTGAGCCGCCAGTTGTTGGCCCGGGCCTGGGCCGCTGGGGCCGGACCCGGCGACTCGCCCCTGACCATCGACCTGGACTCGACCATCTGCGAGACCTATGGACTGGCCAAGGAGGGAGCGCGCCACCACGGCTATACCGGCGCCCGCGGCTATCACCCGCTGCTGGCCATTGCCGCCGGCACCGGCGAGGTGCTGATGTCCCGGCTGCGCGAGGGCCGGGCCAACACCGCCCGTGGCGCCGCCCACTTCCTGCGTCAGACGGTGGGGCGGGTGCGCTACGGCGGGGCCAGGGGACAACTCACGGTGCGGGCCGACAGCGGCTTCTACGCCCACACTGTCGTTGCCGCCTGCCGGGAAATGGATGTCCGCTTCTCTATCACCATCCGCCAGCGCGCCAGCCTGCGGGACCTGATCGAGGCGATACCAGAGGAGGACTGGACTCCCATTCCCTACTGGATGGACGGCGCCGCCGATGTCGCCGAGACGACTTACACCCCGTTCCAGACCAAGCCGGACGCCCCGCCGGTCCGGCTCATTGTCCGGCGGGTGAAGCCGACGCCCGGTTCCCAGCTCGCCCTCTTCGCCAGATACAGCTATCACGCCTTCATCACCGACCGCGATGGGGAGACGCTGGAACTGGAGGCCGATCATCGCCGCCACGCCGAGGTCGAGAACGCCATACGCGACCTCAAGTACGGCGTCGGGCTGAACCACATGCCGTCGGCGCGCTTCGCCGCCAACGGCGTCTGGCTGGCGGGCCAGGTGATGGCGCATAACCTGGCCCGCTGGACGGCGCGGATTGGTCTGGGTGAGGGGACCGTGATCACCAAGACCCTCAGGCGACGGGTCTTCGCTCTGGTGGGACGGATCACCCGCTCGGCGCGCCGCCTCACTTTGCATCTCCCCCGGCGCTGGTGGCCTTGGGAAACCCAGTTCAGTCGCGCCTTGGCCCGGCTGCAAGCCATTCCGTTCCCGGCCTGACGGCCAGCCTGCAACTGACCCAACGTCCCCGCAATCTCGCGCCACCCCGGTCGCGAGAGTCCCCTGCTGCGTATCCTCTCGCCATCCCGCGCATCGCAACTCCCGCATAGCGCCTTAGGGGCCCTGTGCGGCGACTGAAGACCCTCCGCCGGCCTCCCATCTACCCCAAGACCCCAGGCCATCTCCCCTGTAGCTCCCTCACCCACCCCCTTCCGCTGTCCTCACGCCGTCCATCCGTGTCCTTCGGTGGATTCGGGCTTAGGCGAGGGCAAGAACCCCTTGCCGTCGTGGCTCGATTTCGACGCGGCCACTCGCGCCTTCAGCGGCGCTCCTTTGGATGCAGACATAGCCACACATGAGATCCTGGTCTCGGTCTCCGACGATTTGCACACAACTTCGGCCACCTTTCAACTGGCTGTCGTCCTACCGGCGAACCGCCCGCCCACGGCGTCCACCTTCTGGCCTCAGACGGCCACCGAGGACTACTCCTTCTTCTACCAGGCGCTGGCCTTCCAGGACCCGGACGACGACGCGCTCACCCACACGTCGGCTCTGGACGGCGGCGGCTCCCTTCCTGCGTGGCCACCTTCACAGCCAATACCGATGCCCTCATCTTCAGCGGCGATCCCCGCGAGGCCGACACACCGGCGACGCTCACCATACGCGTCACCGCCACCGACGGCTCCTTATCCGCCTCAGCCACCTTCACCCTGATCGTCGTCGAGGTCAACGACCCGCCCACGGCCAACGCCGGGCCCGACCAGACCGTCGGTGAAGGCGATACGGTAACCCTCGACGGCTCCCGCAGCATCGACCCCGAGGGCCTGCCGCTGGCCTGCGCCTAGACACAGTCCGGCGGGCCCAGCGTCGCCTTGAGCGGCGCGGACACGATCTCGCCGGTCTTCACCGCGCCGGATGGGCTGGCCGACAACGCAGTCCTCAGGTTTGCCCTGGTGGTGACCGACACCTCCAACGCCGCCTCAACCGCGGACGAGATGAGCGTTCTTGTAGATGTGGGGGCGCCTCTGCTCACGCCTGGGCCCACTCCACCCCCCCCACACACACCTGCGCCCATTCCGGCGCCCACGCCCTCGACAGCGCCTACGCTTGGGCCCACCACGGCGCCCGCGCCCACGACGGCGCCTACCACGGACCAGCGCGTCACCAGGGGCGGCGTCACCGTCCTGGCCCTGGGCATGCCCACCGGGGTAACCCTCCTGGTCCAGCCGATCCCCTCCGGCCACGCCAGCCTTACCTTGCCCACGGGCCAGATGTTCCGCGCAGGGCCAGTGGACATCACGGTCGCCCCACCTCTGGAGGCCGGACAGCCCGCGACGGTGTGCCTGGAGGGGTCGGGGGTCCTTGCCCGCTACGACGGCAGCGCGTGGGTGGAGTTGGATTCGTCCACACTCGAAATAGACGGGGCAACCTTCACCTGCGCGGAGGTCACGGAGACGTCGCCGTTCGCCGTGCTCGCGCCCACCCCATCGCCTACGCCGAGGCCCGCGCCCACAGCAGCGTCCACCCCGACAGCCTCACCCACGCCGTTGCCCACCCCAACAGCGTCACCCATGTCATCGCCAACGGCCACATCTACCCCGGCGCCCACAGCTACGCCACTGCCCACAGCTACGGCGACGGTCGTGCCCGAGCCTACAGCTACGCCGCGCCCCACTGCTACCGCGAAGGCTGGGCCCACGCCACGGCCTACGCCGGCGACCACACCGGCGGCCACGGCCGCGCGCCCGATAGAAGAGGGCGACGGCGTTCCAGCTTGGGTCTGGGTTATCGCCGGGCTGGTCGTCCTGGGCGTCATCGCGGCAGGGGTGTACGGCGTGTGGCGATGGCGATAGTCCGAGCAGTTGCCCGCGTACGGCACAGGCGCTGAGGTCATGCGCCTACATCCCCACGATGCTTATAACCCCAACCGCATCTCGAAGATGGCGCTGCCTACCGTCAAAACAGGCCCACCGCATCGGCATGCCGGACTCTTTTCATCGAGCACGGTACTGCGGCTGATCAACGGCGCCAACTCCAGTTGGACGCTGAGGGCATCGCCCAACGAGTCCTGAGTGTCTTCTTCCCCGAGGCGGCGGCGCCGTCCAACCGGGGCGGGGCCGGCCTGGGAATGGCGGCAAGGGCGTAGCAGGCGGCTTACCCTGCCGGAATCACCACTTCGTGGACTCCTCCGCGTATACGTGGTCGGGCAATGTGTAGCGGATTCCCTCCTCGTCGAACAATGAAGTATCGAGCAGTGACGTGAACCTGACGAAATTGCTGTCTTGGCGACGCTTCGGAAATAGCTTGCTCAGGACCTTGCCGTAGCGCTGCTGCACCCTGAACCACCAGACAGCGCCAAAGGAGGATAACGGCGGATACATCAGTGAATCGGCAAACTCGTTTCCGATAAGTCCGCGGGAAACACGATACACGTACCCGGCTAGCTCACGGCGGTCCTTTGGCTCTGTCCTACCGGCAATCAACGGAGCTGAGTTGACCAAGGAGTGTGCCATGGCGACCGACTCCAAGGGGGAGTCAGGCTCGCACGTGAGGGCGATCTCCCACAGTCTCAACGCTTCATCCGCATCGCGGAAGAGGATGGTCTCGGGAATGCCCATCAGATACCCCGAATAACGCCAGACGGCCATGAAACTATCGTACTCTTCGTCATTGTATTGAGCGCCCAGGGTTTTCATGTGTTTCAGCAGCCTTGCAGAAAAAGCGGAGATAGCGTAACCCAAATGCGCAGCGCTAATCGGCACACCCCAAGCTTCAGTATCCCAGTCTTCCGAATTGTTCAGGAGATGTCTTAACTGTGCGTGAACTATCCTAATGCGGACGGAAAGTTTCCAGCCGTCCCCATCTCTGTATAGACCGCCGGGAAGGAATATCTCCATCATGTGACGGTTATTTTGCCCCAGACGCCTGATGCCCTGGTCGCGCACCCGCCCGGTGATGAAGAAGGACTTTGCTATGTTCGTTGTAAAGCCCTCGATCAGGACGCCTGCGACGAATGCTGCCAGGATCACCTGCGAGTTCCTGTGAAACATGCGGACAGCCGGGGCGAATGACGCGTAATCGAGCCATTCCGGCGGAATTTCCGCGTCGCTGAAGAATTTTCGCAGTGAGGCCGGCGCGTCCCGCAGAGCCTCCTCACCTTCCCTATTCATGGCTGCTTCCATGAGTCGCGTTGACTCTTCTGGACCAAGCTCTGCAAGATCTTCCGTCATCGCTTCGGCCAGCTGGTCTCCAATGAGGGTGTGGGAGACGTAATTGTCCGCGATATCGGGCGCGAACTGGCGGGCCTTTTCGTGGCCCGCCTTGTAGTCGGCAGGTATGACCATTGGTGTTTTAACCTAGGTTTCAGCGTTGAGGTCTACCATTTGAAACTCCCTAGCTTCACGGTTTTTCAGCTTCTATTCGCAAATCAGGAATCCAATTCAGCCACGAAGGCAGGTACCAGTTGCAGCCAATCGGAACTCGAAATTACCCGGGGCAGACAGTCAACGGGAATCGTCCGCTCGTCGGCCTCCTCGTCCCCGTAGACCGTGAATGTAATGCCTTCGTTCGAGAACGAGCGCGTAACCCGGTCCTGGATGTTGACCAACTCCTCCTCGGAGAGCTGGGTCAGGGTCTCGTAGACCTGCGTGCAATGCTCCCGAGGGGCACCGTCCGGCAGGAACATCTCGTCGTATATCGAGGGATCAAGGTCGTAGTTTTCGAATTTCACGCGCACGCGTCGAGTCCCTGGCCGGGAAATCCCATATGCGGAGTTCTCAGGCTCAGGGGCCAGGCTCAAAGATATGGCGACATTATACTCTAGTATTTCCAGGTAGGCCAATCACAGGTATACTCGGTAGGAGACGCGCTGACAGCCGCAATTACGTCATCTCGTCGACAGTAAAAGACGGCCTCAGCGGAAACGATGTCCGTGTGCTCCCGCCGGTGACGGTGATCTTGACGTAGTCCGCCCCCTCCTTATGCCGAAACATTCGCAGTACACAATAGACACCAAGAACTCAGGTACTCATGGGCGGTGGGTTTGAACACGTCTGGGGGGTCGGTAATGGGTTTCCATATCGACGTAAGCATTGATGGATTGCAGGACATCACTCCTGGAACCGCCACAATAATTGACCAGTTCCCCCATTGGCATCTTGTAGTCCTCTACCAACTCATGGAGGTACTTGGCCTTGGAATAAGGGTCCCACGAGCGGTTCCCCACGAGGTGGACTTGAAGGCGGATCTTGTGGGCCTCCTCTTCGTCCATCTGTTCACTGACTAAAGCCGGGATATAGTCCCACTTTTCGCCACTCTGTCCCGAGGCCTTGTCCTCTTTTCTGAGTTGCCGGTAAATGGCAACCCTGGTGTTACCCTCGACGCAGAGATAGCGCTCGTCATCAAACGGTTTGACTATGATCGACTGTATGATGCCACCGGAAGCCCTTATGGAATGCTTCAACCGTTCGTACGAACCCAAAGCGGTGCTGCCGCCCTCATCTTCAGCACCGGCCCCGAGAGCCAAAAGCATGTGTTCTTCATTCAGGAAGGTGTACATTTCTAAGTAGTGCTTGATCCTTGGATTAGAATTGTCCAGAATGATATTGTCTACCGGTATGCGTTCAGCTTTGTTCATTGGAACCCCTGAGGGTCATAACTCGGCCTCACGAGTTTCACGCAGGAGAGTGGGAATCGAATTCCAATCCCGGAAACCGCGTAGTTCCACGCTCCATACTTAAAAGTGGTAAGGGGCCGGACCTGGCCTGTCGAAAGGCGCACGAAGCCAAAATTATTCTAGTAACATCCCAGCCCGAAATCAAGGATGGCGTCCCTCCCTGGTGAGGGACACCGGGACGCCGGGACCGGCGTATGAACACCACGACGCCCACCGGCGAGGTGTCGATCAGCGTCTCAAGGTCGGCCCTGGCCCTCTGCTCCTCCCAGTGCCGCCGCGCATTGGCGATGGCCATCGCCGCATGGGACGCGAACATCGCCAGGGTCTCCTCGTCATCCTGTGTGAACTCCCCTCCGCCCTCCTTGTCCGATAGATAGAGGTTGCCGGCGCGTACGCCCCGGAGACGGATGGGCGCGCCCAGGAAGCTGCCCACCGGCCCCAGGGGTGGGCCGATCTCGGGCAGGCCCAACGCCGTTGTACGGGCGGAGAAGTCGGCGAGCCGCAGCGGTTCGGGCAGCAGCGCATCCTACGGGAGGACGCCGAGCCGGTCCAGGGCGAGCTCGACTCCCTCGGGGTCCGACTTGTGGTGGGCCACGTCCTCAAATCCAACGACCACTGAGAACAGGCTCGCCACTCCGAGTTCGTCGAGCTCGTTAGACGCTCCGTAACGGCGTCCTTCGATCTCGAACTCCCGCTCCGGTTCCGTTTGCTTATAGAGTATAGCCACAGCCATCGCCCATAAGCAAACGGAACCCCCTTGGCCGCTACGTGGACGCATTCGAAGGAACACGCAACGCTTGCCCGATGGATATCGGTGATACAATACTGCGGGGCACGGTGCCTGGCCTGGCGGACAGGATTTGCGGGACGCCGCAGATGGGCTGATAGCCTCCCGTGCCCTCCAGATGAAAGGAGAACGATGACCACACTTCACAACCCGCCGGCCTTTCCGCGTCAAGAGAGTGTCTCCGGGGAAGGTCAGTCTCTTACCGAACAGGATGGTATGACTCTTCGGGATTGGTTCGCTGGACAATTGCTAGCCAACGTTGATCTCACGTCCTACAGGATAGAGGACTTTCAGACTGTAGCGTTCAGCGTCTACATGATGGCTGAAGAAATGCTCGAACAGAGGAGTAATTGGACAACGTAGCCATGCCAGGGAGATCATAGAGAGCTGGCGGCAGGACTACAACCAGGTCAGGCCTCACAGCTCCCTGAAAGGCAAGACGCCCAAAGAGTTTGCTGACTCTATGGCCGGACTCTCCTAGCCAGTGATACTAACTTCGGGGTAAGGTCAGGATGACCAACTATCTTCAAGCTTGGGGCTCTCAGCCTCCATTGGAGGGAAGCTAGCAATGGACGACTATGTGGTCAGCGACTCCGGAGTCAGGGTCTGGAAAACACCAGAGGCTCATCTCTTACTTCGCCACACCGACACGACGCATCCATCGCTGCGCGACAAGTTGGCCGAGACCTGCTCCAGAGGGAGAGTTAGCGGCTTGCCAAGAGTTCTTAGTGAGAATTCCGAGGATGCGCGCACTTGGCATTACTTCGGCTCACTACTCCAAGAGGATGTCGTAGGCGATGCGCTGGGAGTAGCCCGTCGAGTCCTCCTCCGAGTCCATCGAGGACACGAGGATCTTCTCCTCGTAGTCCGGCAGGCCGGAGCCCACGTCCGCGAGGCGCAGGAATACCGTGTTCCCGATGATGTGGAACAACGCGCTGGGAACCAGTCCGGGCCTCTCCCGGACCACCTTGCGGAACTTGCGCCGGCGACTGTTGCGCCCGTCCTCCACCGCGTCGTCGTCGGGCTTGCCGACGGTGATCTCCTCGAAGCCGTACCGCTGAATCCAGCGGTGCTCGTCGGAGCGCCCGAACTCCGTCCTGATTTCAGGCGAGAACCGATAGAGGAGATGGAAGATGGTCGACGAGTAGCCGCCGAGCAGCGTCCCGGTCAGGCTGAGGGACTTGCCGCAGACGTCGGCGAGGATGCCCGCGGCGATGCCCTGGGCGCTCCCTCGCCCCTTGAACTCATGGACCTCGTCTCCGATCAGCAGGTCGAAGAAGCCCTTCATCCTGTGCTTCACGTAGTCGGCCAGCGGGTAGCGGGCCGGGCTGGACCTGTCCGCCTGCCAGAGGGGAGCGCCGCAGCCGGCGCAGGTGTGCTTCCTGCGGTTCAGGTCGGCGTCCGTCAGCGGCACGCCGTCCTTGTCCACGATCTGCTCCGTGCAGTTGGGGCAGCAGGGGATGCGGAAGGGCTCCCCCGTCTCCTCCTCCCGTATGAGCCGTCCCCTGGACATGGCCCACCGCTGTGTCACGGCGGGCATCCAGCGGTAGGACAGCTTGGCCTTCTCCCGGCTCATCACCGCGAACAGCGGGCCGGAGCCGCTCCAGGTCGGTGATCGACTCGACGATGGCGGCGCGGACGCCGGGCACCGTCTGTTCGATCTCCCGCTTCCACTTGGGCACCAGGTGGGGCGGGCAGATGACGAGAATCCGCTCGAAGCCCGCCATGTGCGCGGCGGCGGCGGCGAGTAGGATAGGCCGCCGGCGAGTTACTCCGGGTTAGCGGAGCACTTTTCCGTCGGCCCTCCACCGAACCGGACGTGCGGCTTTCACCGCATCCGGCTCTCCAGTGTCGTTACAGGACGGTAGTATCGAGGTGGTGAGGGGGAACCAGTAGTCAGTGGAAGACGAGGTCTACGCTCCAAGAGGTGAAGGGCTTGCTATCCACGGGGAGAGTGACCGCGATGACCTGGCTGGGAGCCAGGTCGGTCGCGGACGACATCAGACGGGTCGCATGTGGGTCAAGGTAGACGGCGACGCCGACTTTGGGCAGCAAGGTTTCCGTGGTGTTTTCCAAAAGCCCCGTGAAGGCATTGGTGGTTGAGTCGTACGACAGAACCAGTCTTATCCCGGCACGGACCTCGTCTAAGGTAACGTGAGGGGTGTGGTCGACACCGACAGGTTTGATGTCCGGCATCTCGGCTATACGGGTGGCGA
Organism: Dehalococcoidia bacterium; assembly: GCA_965219425.1. GTDB lineage: Bacteria > Chloroflexota > Dehalococcoidia > Lucifugimonadales > Australimonadaceae > S5-327. The sequence continues at coordinate 157,813 of OZ244741.1, read as the reverse complement.
AGCAATTACGCACGCCTGGTCCGTCGCATGGGTCCCATTCAGGGTTTTCTGGTTCGCTGCTACAGCCAAGAGGGGCGAGGACGAGGCACAGGCCGAGCACACCGATGAGGATGCCGACCTTGACCATGTGCGAGCTGGATTGCTGCATCGTGGTAACCTCGTATCTCGTGTTGTGTGGAGCGTTGATATTTTACCACCGTTGAGACACTACCTACTGTTGCTTGCGCGGATTGCTGCGCCCGTGGTGGATGTCCATGTGACACGTCCGGCAGGCCACGAGGGTCAGCCGCTTTCGTGCCGCCATGATTTGAACCCACTGGGGCTTTTCCCTATGGCCTTTCACGTTCAGGTCGCGAAGGGCGCGGATGTGGTGAACTTCTACGTCCACTGCCGACCCGCACATCTCGCACTCGTCCGCTAGGAGCCGTTTGATAAGCTCGTTGCGGCCAGCCCTGTACCGTTGAGGCTGTTGGTCTACTAGGACGGCCTGCCGTTGCCGTTTCAGGGGGATGCCACCGAAATATGCCACACGAGGGGGCTTGCCGTTGTCCCGTTGCTTGACGACCTTGAGACAGACGCGCGGTCCGTGCTCGGTTTCCACGACGCTCTTGTACTGGCGTCGCATCTTCCGTGCGGTGGACTTGTGCTTTGCCGCAAGGGTTCTTGTCAACGACATCTCCATGACCGATTGCAGTCGCCCGAACTGGGAGACGTTGTAGGCCAGAAGGTAGTAGTTGACGACGCCCCGGAACTCCGACTGGTACTGTGCCACGATGGAGAAATTTTCATCGTGGAGTAGGTAACTGCGGTGTGCCGGTTTGCCTTTGCGCATGTAGGCTTGGCAATGTTGTTCGATGACGTCGGCGGGGACCCGCAATCCAATTTGGCCGTTGACCCTGCGCCGACCATTGCGGTCAAACTGGTCGTTGGCCTGTTGGTTCACGAGTTCGTAGCCGAGGAACCGCGCCGCCTGGCTGGTGGCGTGGGTTATGAGAGTTTTCTCCTTGGATAGCTCCAGCTTGAGTGTGTCGCGCAGGAACGTCTCCAAGGACTCTTTCACCTGTTGGGCTTCGACCTTTGGCCCGATGAAACCCAGCACGAAGTCGTCCGCGTAGCGCACGTACCGTAACCGGCGGTAGCCGGGGTCGTAGGGGTCGCGTGACGGCAGTTGTTGCATTTGCTTGCGCAGTTGCAGTGCCTCGGCGTGGTTCCCCCGCTTCCTCTGGCGGGCCGCTTGGTTCAGCAAACGTGTGTACTCGCGGTTGTCTCTCCGGTCTGAGCCACGGGTGTGGGCTGGTATCAGCACGTTCTCGACAAACTTGTCCAACCGGTCTAGGTAGATGTTGGCGAGGAGTGGGCTGACGATGTCGCCTTGCGGTGTCCCGCTCAGCGTGCGGCCATACTTCCAATCCTCAACGTAGCCCGCTTTCAGTAGGTACCTCAGCAAGCGTAGGAATCGGTTGTCGTGGAGCTTCTCGCCGAGTACCGACAACAGGACATCGTGGTCGATGTTGTCAAAGCACCCCTTGATGTCGCCCTCGACGAACCAGCGGACACCGGTCCAGTGGGTGGTCACGTTGCTCAAGGCGGTGTGACAACCCCGGTCGGGCCGAAAGCCGTGGGAGCGGTCGGAAAACTGCGGCTCGTAGTAGGCTTCCAGAATCATCCGGATGACCTCTTGCAGCAGCTTGTCCGGCCCAGTTGGTATGCCCAAGGCGCGGGTCTTGCCGTTAGGCTTGGGAATGTTGACCCGTCGCACCGGCGTCCATCGGAACCGCTCGTAGCGCAAGGCTTCGATGATGCGGTCGATTTTCGCCAGTGACATACCTCCACGGTCTCTGCGGTGACTCCTTTGGTCGTAGCCCCCTGGTTTGAGTAGATACGACCGTAGGCCCGCAGGTAAAGGTTCCGGTTGTACAGTAGCCGATAGATGTTCTCCAGCGGCAATCCTCGTTCTCCGCGTTCGCGTATGACGTTCAGTACAGTTTCGGCGTTTTGCATTCTGCATACCTCTCTGTGTTTGTTCGTCGTTGACACCTGTCCTCCTTCGCCATGTGCCGGGCTTTCCCCGGCTCGGACTACTACGAGGACTCCGTGACCATAGGGGTCTCCCCCCTTAGGCCATCCCGCGTTCCGTTGACATAGGACGTATCGAGCACGACTGTAGGTGCCCCGTTCGCTCCCTTGAATGACCACACTGGTCATCGTCCACTCATCGGAGTTGCATTGTTCCATTTATCAGACCAGTGCAATGAGCGGCGTCGGGTTACAAGCGTTCTACCGACGGGTGGCAAGAACACCAACTGGGAACTGGGGTTCAGGCAATCAAGCTTTCACCGTATCGCGCGGGCCTTGCGGAACCAGTCCTACAACGCTTTGGGACTGTAGCCGCTTTACCGACATGCTGCTTTCCCCCTAGGCTTTCGCTTCGAGGTGGGTCGGTTGGCCCAAGAACTTTCTCCGAGTTCTTCCTAGCTGAGCTAGGGATCCTATGCCGCGTAACGCGGCGCACTGAAGGTCTTGCCGGTGCCCATCTCGCCTACGACGGTGGTGCCCCGGTGGGCTTCGAGGGAGAGGGCCGCGCCCCGTATGGCGTCGGCCTGCGCCCCCAGGGGAGTGCGGAGCAGCCTGGGGAGCGTGCCGCCGTTCTCCGAGGGCCGGTAGAGGGGCGGGTAGGATTCCACCACCCGCCGGGCGATGGGTAAGGTAGGCCGCCGGCGAGTTACCCCGCGTTAGCAGAGCACTTTTCCGTCGGCCCCCTTCCGAACCGGACGTGCGGCTTTCACCGCATCCGGCTCTCCAGTGTCGATGTGGGTAATGTCAGTAAAAGCAAATACCGCGCCACCCGGCGCGGTATTTGTGGTTGTGGGCCGTTAGGCATCTAAGGACACGTGGACTCGCTGGGAGGCGGGTCTACGCGGTGTGAGGCAGTAGTGTCTGAGCTCCCCTAACAGGAAACAGACATGGCGTCCAGCACGGCGGCATCAAGCGCCATGAATGCGCTTCTGACGTTGCGTAAAGCTTCGGCCATCTCCGGGCCTTTGCGGTACTCGTTCCAAGCCTCTTCGTCCTCATACGACAGAGAACGATGTTCCTTTGCGAACCTCACTATCAGTTGGTTTGGCGCCACATTGGCTTCGAAGAAATCTCGAAGTTCCTCCGGGGGCTCGTTCTTCTCAACGAAGTCGGTGGCCTTCTGCACCAGGTCTGCCACCTTACCCCAGGTGGCTGGCTCCCGTGCTGCGGGCTGGAGAGCGCAAAACGCCTCTAAGTACTCCCGCGTCTCTTTGCTGATGCCTGCGCTCTCACTGACCGCCGCAGCCTCCGTAGGTTCGGGCGTCGAAGTGGACGCCGGGGTCGATGTTGCGGTCGGAGGGCTGCCAGTTGTGGCACCAGGGGTGCTGGTGCTGGATGAGCCGCCACAGGCGGTCAGGGCCAGGGTTAGCGTAGCCACACCAAGCAGCAGGACGAGGATGGGCCATTGGTGGCCCCGGGCCTGCTGCGGGGGCGTTGCCTATTCGTGTGCTCGGAGTCAGAAGTCATGCGTTGTCCGCCCTGTGCAGGGGTTGGCTGGTATGATACCAGAATACGGCGGAGTTATCAGTACATTTGCCGTTTATAACGACGTGACTGTTAGTTTCCGTACCGTGTATGTGACCTGCTAGGGGAGTCCGTTGCTGGGGCCTCAAGCATCCGAGTCGTGACACTACCTACTGCTGCTTACGCGGATTACTTGTGCCCGTGGTGGATGTCCATGTGACACGTCCGGCAGACCACGAGGGTCTTGCGTTTCCGCGCCGCCATGAGTTGTACCCACCTGGGCTTTTCCCGTCGGCCCTTCACGTTCAGGTCGCGAAGCGCACGGATGTGATGGACTTCGACATCCACCGTTGAGCCGCACATCTCGCACTCGTCCGCTAGGAGCCGTTTGATTAGCTCGTTGCGGTCTGTCCTGTACCGCTGAGGCTGTTGGTCTACTAGAACTGCCTGCCGTTGCCGTTTCAGGGGTATGCCACCGAAGTACGCCACTAGGGGGCGCTTGCCGTTGTCCTGCTGCTTGATAACCTTTAGGCAGACACGTGGCCCGTGCTCGGTTTCAGTGACGCTCTTGTATTGGCGCCGTATCTTCCGGGGGGTGGACTTGTGCTTTGCCGCAAGGGTTCTCGCCAGTGACATTTCCATGACCCTTTGTAGCTGTGCGAAGTGATGCACGTTGAAGGCCGGGAGGTAGTACTGGACGACGCCCCGGTATTCCGACTGGTACCTATCCACGATGGTGTAATCGTCGTCGTGGAGTAGATAACTGCGGTGTGCCGGTTTGCCGTTGCGCATGTAGGCTTGGCAATGTTGCTCGATGACTTTGGCGGGAACCCGCAATCCGATGCGGCCGTTGACTCGTCGTCGACCAGTAAGGTCGAGTTGGTCGTTGGCTTGTTGGTTCACGAGTTCGTAGCCGAGGAACCGCGCCGCCTGGCTGGTGGCGTGGGTGATGAGAGTTTTCTCCTTGGATAGCTCCAGCTTGAGGGAATCGCGCAGGAACGTCTCCAAGGACTCTTTTACCTGTTGGGCTTCGGCCTTTGGCCCGATGAAACCCAGCACGAAGTCGTCCGCGTAGCGTACGTATCGAAGCCGACGGTAGCCTGGGTCGTAGGGGTCAACCGATGGCAGTTGCTGCATCTGACGACGCAGTTGTTGAGCCTGGGTATGATTCCCTAGTTTCCGTTGACGTACCATGCGCATTCTCAACGCCGCCCATGGACGGTTGCCCCTTCGAGCCGTGCCACGGGTGTGGGCTGGTATGAGCACTTTCTCGACAAACTTGTCCAACCGGTCTAGGTAGATGTTGGCGAGGACGGGACTGACCACGCCGCCCTGCGGGGTTCCGCTCAGGGTGCGGCCATATTTCCAGTCCTCAACGTAGCCTGCTTTCAGTAGGTACTTGAGCAGGCGTAGGAAACGGTTGTCGTGGAGCTTCTCGCCGAGCACCGACAACAGGACATCGTGGTCGATGTTGTCGAAGCACCCTTTGATGTCGCCCTCGACGAACCAGCGGACACCAGTCCAGTAGTTCACCACGTCGCCCAAGGCGGTGTGGCAACCCCGGTCGGGCCGAAAGCCGTGGGAGCGGTCGGAAAACTGCGGCTCGTAGTAGGCTTCCAGAATCATCCGGATGACCTCTTGCAGCAGCTTGTCCGGCCCCGTCGGTATGCCCAGGGCGCGGGTCGTGCCGTTAGGCTTGGGAATGTTGACCCGACGCACCGGCGTCCACCGGAACCGCTCGTAGCGCAAGGCTTCGATGATGCGGTCGATCTTCGCTAGTGACATACCGTCCATGGTCTCTGCGGTGATTCCCTTGGTCGTAGCTCCCTGGTTTGAGTAGATACGACCGTAGGCCCGTAGGTAAAGGTTCCGGTTGTAGAGCAGCCGATAGATGTTCTCCAGCGGCAATCCTCGTTCTCCGCGTTCGCGTATGACGTTCAGCACAGTTTCGGCGTCTTGCATTATGCATACCTCTCTGTCGTATTCCGTCGTTGACACCTGCCCTCCTTCGCCATGTGCCGGGCTTTCCCCGGCTCGGACTACTACGAGGGCTCCGTGACCATGGGGGTCTCCCCCCGTAGGCCATCCCGCGTTCCGTTGAAATAGGACGTTCTAGCGCGACTGTAGGTGCCCCGTTCGTCCCCTTGACTAGACCTCATCGGTCATCGCTTACTCACCGGAGTTGGACTGGCAAAGACGCCGTACCAGTGCAGTGAGTGACGCCGGGTTACAAGCGTTCTACCGGCGGGGGCATTCAGACCCCTGCTGGGAACTGGGGTTCAGGCGATCAAGCCTTCACCGTATCGCGCGGGCCTTGCGGAACCGACCTTACAACGCTTTCAGGCCGTAGCCGCTTTACCGACATGCTGTTTTCCCCCTAGGCTTTCGCTTTGAGGTGGGTCGGTTGGCCCAGGAACCTTCTCCGAGTTCCTCCCGACTGAGCCGGGTATCCTATGTCGCGTGACGCGGCGCACCGTCCTTGAACGTGTCTATGAAACCTCCGAGGTTCATTTGAGTCGTCCTCCTTTTCGTGGTAGTTAGAGGACGACGCCGGAACCCGGACGCACGTCTCCATCAGTCGCCGCCGCAAGGCGGAGAGCGACGGGAGACGGACTGCGCCGCCCCAGCGGGGGCGGTCGGGTTCCGGCAACGCCCCCAGGCGAATGCTTGAACGTGCGAAGGCCCGCCCACGGCGGGACTCGCGTATGCGGCCCGGTGCGGGCCGTCCCAGGCTGCTCCGAGGCAGCCGCCCATCATGCGGTACGTCATGGAGCCCTACGCAGCTGCCATCTCCGGCTGCTTCAGCATGGCGGAGTAGCCCCGCTCGACGACGTGCGTCACCGAGACCCGGCCCGCGCCGTCGTACCCCGCGCGGTAGGCGAACTCCGCCTTCGCGCCCCAGGGCACCCGGCCGCCGACCCGAATGGAGCCGCCGCCGGACCTGGCGCCGCGCCCAGGCCCACCGGCGCCGCGAACGACCATCCCGCTCCGCTCGCCCTTCCGCCAGCCCAGCACCTTCACCTCGGCGGGCATGACCCGCTCCGCCTTCGTCGGCTGGAACAGGACGCCGTGCAGCTTCCTGAGAACGACCGGCGACGGGTTGTTCCTGCCGTTCATGATCTGGGAGAGATTGGAGGAGCTGATGCCGGCGCGCCGGGCGACCTCGTTCTGGCTGAAGCCGTGGGCGTTCATCCGGTCCCACACGGCCTCCCGGTCGATGCAGGCTGGCTGCGCGGGCGCGACCTTCGCCGGAGCCTCCAGCGCCGACTCCATCCTGGCCTGGACCTTCACGCCCATGTTGCTATGACCCCGCGCCACCATTGACATGTAGCCGTAGGAGACGCCCACGCGGTCGGCCAGATCCCGCAGGCTCATGCCCAACTCCCTGGCCCGCTCCCGGATGTAGCTGCTCTCCCCGCTCACCACGCATCCCTGGCGGTTGGCGCACTGTGCGGGCGCGACCTTCGCCGGGGCCTGCAACGCCGACTCGACCCTGGCCTGGACCTTCACGCCCATGCTCTGGCGGCCGCGGGCCACCTGGGTCATGTATCCGTAGGACACGCCCGCGCGGTCGGCCAGGTCCTTCATGGTCATGCCCAGGGTGCGGGCGCGCTCCCTGATGAAGCTGCTCTCGCCGGTCACCACGCCGCCCTGGCGGTAGACGGTCCCCTGACCGGGGACCTCTCCCAGCACCGCCGCGACCTTCTCCCGCATCTTGGGCGTCCACGGCCTGCCCCCGTTCGCAATCTGCGACAGGTAGCCCGCACGGACACGCCCATCATGGCCGCAAGCTCCTTCATGGTGAGCCCCCGCCGCCTGGCTGCAGCCCTGAGCTCGCTCTCGCATCCCGCCGTCTCCGTCGTCCGATTGGTCGTTGCCATCGTTGCCGTCGTCATGTCGCTTCCTCCTTGTAATGAAGAAGCGGGACGCCCCCCTGTGGGAGACAGTCCCGCGTGATTCCGCGTCCCGATGGTCGGGACTGTCTCCTTGGGTGGTGGTGTTGCTGCGGCCGATGGCCGGTGCGGCGTCCCCTACTGAGGGAAGCCGTGTGCGGTGCAGGCCCCGGATCAAGCCGGGGTCAAGCTCCGTCGTGAATTGGGCATAGGTACTCCCAGGTGAGTGGGAGTGGGCTGGGTGAAGCGGGATCAAGGTCCCGCAGGCAAGGGAGCGGAGCGGGCACGCCCCGCCGTGGTCAAGCGCCGTGGAGAGTAAGGAGGCTGCGGCCCGCTATCTGGCGGCGCGAGTCGTCCGCGCAAGTGGACGCAGGCCTAGCCCCGCGCGTAGCAGAGGCACAGGGGGTGACGTGCCTAGAGCGCCGGGACGGCGCTGAGAGCAAGGGCTGCGGCCACGCCGCGCCTCTCTCCGAGCCGGTCAAGGGCAAGCCCTCCCCAGGGGCCGCAGCCCCCGCAGGCTGCGCTCCGAGACGAGCTTGCCGGGCCGCCAGCGCATCCCCAGGACCGCAACGACCTCAAGTGTCCCGCCGTCGCCGTGTGGGCGCCAGGGTGGCGGCCCGTCCGGCGCCCTGGCGGTAGACCGTCACGTCCCGGTCGCCGAACCGCCGCTTCACCAGCTGCTTCCACTCGGTGTAGGCCCACCGAGCTTCCCTAGTCGTCGCCTTCGCCATGTCCATGCCGGCGAAGACCGCCAGCGCCCCGTCGAGAGCCTGCCCCGCCTGCCTGAGTCGTCGAGCCTCGTGGATACTCCGCGTCGGGCTCGGCTCCGCCGTTTCCGTCTCATCCTTGAACCCCATCGCCGCGAAGAGTTGGTCCACCAGCTCCTCCAGGCTGCGCCTGGGCCTAGCTACCGTCGCCATCGTCCGATTGCCAGCTGCCAATGTTGCCGTCGTCATCGTGCACCTCCTTAAGTGCCTCTGCTTTGTTGCCTTGCCGATTGCGCCCGCTTGCGGGCAAAGAAGAAGGGCCGACCCCGTTGAGGAGCCGACCCTTGCTTTGAGTGGGTTGTGATCGAGGCCGGAGGCCCCCGCCGTCAGCGCGAGGACCTCCTGGCAGGGCGTCGCAGCAGCAACCGACCCGTCAGCCACGAGCCGACGCTGAATCGCGAGGCAGTTGCAAGGATGGCGGCCTGCAACCCGCATGACCGAGCAGCAGCGGAGCGGCGAACGCCAGCGCAGCCGTTCCCCACCACGCGAGCCTCTCCCAGGGCCAATGCTTGAGCCACCAGAGCCTGTCAACCGGTCTGCCTGTTGGCGCGTATGCGTTCTGGATGGACAGCCCCGTCGCCGTCTCCAGCCCGGCCATCGCCACGTCGCGAGAGCAACCCCGGGTGTGACAGCGCACGTCGATGCCGTTGCCGTCGGGCCTCTGCCTGAACGCCAACCCATCCGAGCGACCTTCGTGGCAGATCTCCGTCGTCGTCCAGAACCAGCCCTGGCTGAAGCTGACCCGTCGCGGGATCAGTTTGGCGATCCAGAGCGCGCTCGGCCCCACGTATACCTCCTTCACGTCCCTTCCTATCTTTCCGTCGATGTCCGTCAACGCCGATTCCATGTGCATGTCACCTCCTTCGCCAATGTGATGAGTCCGTAATGCTTCCATTCCTTCAATGCCTCCTTCATGTGCTTGAACTTCGAAGCCATTTGACTTGGCTGATCTGGTGTCGCAGTTCCGATCCCGCACGCCGCCCGCGAATGAAACGCCGGAGTGAGGGAAGAGGCGGCCCAGTCGGTGGTGGAAGACCTTCGGAACAGCTGCGAAGACGTGAGGATCCGGCCGGTGCGAAGGGCACACCTCGACCAAGGTGTCCGAGGGGCCGAAGCGGGAAGCGCTTTGGCCGCTGCGAATGTGTCCCTTTGGGGCGGCCTTCGGGAGAGCGCATGCTCGATCCCTCCGGTCAGTACCCCTGGACGGCTGTTCGGAGAGCGCAGTGCTCAATCCTATGCAGCCGGTTCCGGATTCGGGGGACAGGGAACCCTCCAGGTTTCTCGGCGGGAAACAGCTGGAAAAGCCAGAAACTGACTCCATTATTGCCGAACGCCCGTGCGAAAGGAAGGGTTTCGGGGCATCGCCGCCCAAAGTGTTCGGAATAGTTTCACGAAACCCTAAGCCCGCCCCCTGAAAGCGCCTACTGCCGCCACAGATTCAGGGTGAGGATTCGCCTCGCCAACCGTCTCCAGGCCACCGCCCTTCGGACCTCGCGAAGGGTCTCCCTGCGCCAGTTCAGCTGCGAGCTCCGCCACAGGCCCGTCAGGGGCATCGTCTCCGGCGGCAGCGTCAGCCCGTGCTCCTCCAGCATGGCCACCTCCAACTCCCGGACGCGCTCCTCGACCTCCAGCCACGCCAGTCCCCTGCCCCCGGCGGAGTGGGTCTTCCACAGCCTGCGCCACTCCTCGATGAGCGGCCACGCCTCGCCGTAGACCTCCTCGTCGTCGGGAGCCGGCTCCTTGGTCACCAGCTCGGGGTACAGCCGCTTCGGGACACTGGCCGTCGTCGGCCGGGTTACTGCCGGGGTCTTCTCCGGCCCCCGTGCGGCCACACCCAACACGTCAGCCGACCCCGTGGACTCTCGCGGTGCCTCCCGGCGAGCCAGCCGCCGCTCCAACGACTCCCATCTCCGGGCCTCGTCCTCCCGCAGCTTCTCGATCCCGTCTCTGACGGCATCGAGGCCCTCGTGAAGCCCCTTCTCCAACGCCTCCACCGCCGCTCCAGCGCATCGCTGCGCTTCCGCTGCCGGGCGGCAGCAGAGCCCGCGCCCTCCTGGAGCCCCATCTCCAGCGCCTCCGTCATCCGCCACGACATCCCTCTGCCGTCCATGCACGCGGCCACGGTCCGCCGGTCGATGCCCAGCACCCCTGCAGCGCCCCTGCGGCCGCCATGCTTCCTCACGAGGTCGTGCAGGAGGGCCATGAGCCGGTCATGGTGCAGCTCCTCCTCGTCTCCTTCGCCAGCCACGGTCTGCTCGTCCGGTTTCATCGTCAGCGCCTCCTCTGCAACATGTACCACTTATGTACACGCCTCCCGATTTTCCTTGTGTACGACATGTACATCTCAGCTAGGGCGCATGCACCAACCCGCCGCAACCGGCCCCTGACAAAAAGTGTTCGCCGTTCACGTCCTATAGAGGGCCGGTTATCCCCTCCATCAGCTTTGAAAACCGCCCTGGTGTACAACTTGTACACAGACTCGATTCCCTGTACAGCCCCATGACATCACGGCGGCCCCTCCCCGTGTAATCCCTCGGAGGGGATGTCATCGATGTAGTCCCCTCAAAGCCACTACACCCATGTAGTCCCTTCCAGGGGATCACGCTCAACTTTCTCGACTCCCCAGACTCGATGCAGCACCAGCGTTCGCCTTGCATGTCCGACCGGCGTCTGCCGGGTCGAGAGCAAGCGAATGCGACGAGAGCATCGACTTGAAAGAAGCCAAGAGCCGGGCACAATCGAAGATCGGCGACAGAGCCCCCGGCGAGCTGCGCGTTGTGGCGATCAACTGCAACCCCGCTCCCGACGCCGAGGACCGCCTGCGCCGCCTCTTCACCCTGCTGCTCGAACACACGGCCGGCAATGGGCAGAATGCGTCCTATGAGGACGCCATTGAGCACGCGGACCGCTGAGGGCGTTGCCGAAGAGGATGCCTGATCCGTCCCAGACCAGCCCTGTCCGTCGTCACTCTGGACGCCCTCCGCCATACATGGCGGTCACTGCGAGCAAAGGCGCGTTCGACCCCCCGTGCAGGTCTGCACATCCTTGCCGACACCCGTTGAGAGCTTCCCCGAAGACAGACGACCACACCCATCGAGGGACGACGTGCGGGGGTTGGCCACTCATTGATTGGCCGGAGCATATGGTCTATAATGAACCATATCAACACCCTGTAAGTGAGGCCGACCTGTGAATGAGACGCATATCCAGCGCGTGTGGACCGTGGCCCAAGCCAAGGCCAAGCTGTCCGAGATACTGAGGCTTGCGGAGTCGGAGGGGCCGCAACGGATAGGCACCCGGAGGCCGTTCGTCGTAGTCCCGGCGGAGGTGTGGGAGGAGAAGAGACCTCCGGCCAAGCCGTTGGGCCAGTGGCTCGTAGAGAACGTGCCTCGGGGCACGAATCTCGAAGTCCCGGAACGGCACTCCAGCCGCCCGATCCCCTTCGCCGACGAGGAGGAGCGGTGACCGGCTACCTCCTGGATACCAACGTCATCTCGGAACTGACGCGGGACGTTCCGGAACCGCGAGTGCTGGCCTTCCTGGAAGGGCGGGACGACGTGTGGCTGTCGTCCATCCTGATACATGAAATCGAGTACGGGGTGCGGCTGCTCCCGCATGGAGACCGACGAAGCCGACTGTCCAGGATGCAGGCGAGCATCATCTCCACCTATGGCAACCGTATACTAGCTTTGGACAGAACCGGAGCGGAGTGGGCCGCCGAGTTCCGGGCAAGCGCCAGACGATCCGGACGCACCGTCGACCTGGGCGACGTGCTGATCGCGGGCATAGCCAAGGCGAACGCTCTGGCTGTTGCCACAAGGAACGTCGGTGATTTCGGACCTCTGGACATAGAGGTCATCAATCCCTGGGAGGCTCACCGACCCGAATGAACGAGGCCGAAGCCTCACGCGCAGAGCGCCGGAGGGTGGACTCGCCGAATGCGTCCGGTGCGGAGCACGCAATGCCAAATGTGCAACGACGGCTGGAAGGCGTGGACGGAGAAGCCGGGGGGGTGTAAGCGCACGGACCGCACCGGCTTCCGCCGCACACCACGATCCGCCCAGTGAAGTGATTGTTGCACCCCAGAACCAAGATTCGAGGAGGCAGTCATGGCCAAAACATCCTATAGGAAGACGGACATGAGCCGGGCGGCCATCTACGCCCGCGTATCGGACAAGAGCCAGGACGCCGAGGACAAGACCTCCATCTCCGAGCAGATATCCGACATGGAGGCCCACTGCGAGCGCAGGGGGCTGACCATCGTGGCCCGGTACCAGGAGGTGGGCAGGGGATGGTCCAAGAAGCGCCCCGAGTTCCAACGGATGCTGGCCGACGCCAGAATGGAACGCTTCGACACCATCGTCTGCTGGAAGTCCGACCGCCTCAGCAGGGGCATGTACCCCGCCGCCGCCCTCATGGAGGTGATTGAGGCCCACCGCATCAACATCGAGGCCGTCATGGACGCCATCGACCTGAAGACCTTCGGCCTCATGGCCGCCGTCGGCAAGATCGAGCTGGACAACTTCCGTGAACGATCCTCGATGGGCAAGCGCGGCACGGCCAAGCAGGGCCGGATCCCCATCGGCAACGTCCCCTACGGCTACCGCGTCGGAGAGGACGGCAGGCCCGAGGTCGATGAGTCAGAGGCCGAGGTGGTGCGGCGCATCTACCAGATGTACGTCCACGAGGGAAAGGGCGCGCCCGCCATCACCCGGCAGCTGAACGCCGAGGGCGTGCCGGTCGCTGCATCGGGAAGGCAGTGGTGGGACGGCCAGGTCCACCGCATCCTGAGCAACGAGACCTACAGGGGAACATGGTGGTACGGCAGGGCGCGGTACGTCTCCACCGAGGAGGGGATGCAGGTCTACGAGCAGCCGCAAGACGAGTGGATCGGGGTCCCGTTCCCCACCCTGATCGACGAGGAGACCTGGGAGAGGGCCAGGGCGCTCCGCAGGAAGCGCAAGACCAAATCCAAGCGCAACACCAAGGTGTTCTACCTGTTGCAGCACATGGTCAGGTGCGCCGAGTGCGGCTTCCTCATGGGCGGCGCGGCGACCACCAAGAAGGAGGTCAAGCACAACGGCAAGGTCTACAAGTACGAGATGAACCCTCCCCGCCGGTACTACAGGTGCTACGGCTATCAGCAGATGAGACTTCAGTGCCGCCCGAAGCCGATGATCCGGGCGGAGCGGCTGGAGGGACTGGTCTGGAACGAAATCAGGAAGGTGCTGGAGAATCCGGGCCTCATCATCGCCGGAATCGAGGCCCTGAGCTCCCAGGAAGACGGCGGAGGATTGGCGGAGGAGATCGCCTTGGCGGAGCGGGACCTCCAGAATGTTCAGATGGAGGAGGACCGGGCCATCAGGCTCTACGTGTCCGGGAAGATCACCGAAGACCAGCTCGACCATCAGCGAAGGTTCATCACCGAGCGGCTGGAGATGCTCCGGGCCAGGCTGGCCGGCTATCGCTCTCAGCAGACGGCTCTGGCCGAGAAGCGCAGTTTGATGGAGAACTTCGTCGCGTGGGCCGAGAAGATGGGCGACAGGCTGGACGACCTGACCGACGAGGGACGCCGCAAGGTGTTGCAGTTCCTGCTCGACGGAGCGACCATCGACAGCCGGTTACAACGTCCAGATCACGCTGGCAGTGCCAGTGGATGATTTTGTCTCGATTGAACCACCGGTATCAGGGTGCCCGTGTAGACCTCATTTCTGAGGATGAAGTGGATGCCGTTCTTGGACCAGAACTTTCCTGCGGGGCTGGCAATGCCCTCGTCGTTGAGGACCCGTGCGATGTGCAGCATCCCCGTTCCGGCCTCGGCCATGTCGAAGATGCGCTTGACCACGCGGGAGGCGTCGGGGTCGGGTTCCAGTGTGGGCCGCTTCTTCGGCCCGTCATACACCATGACCCTGCTGTAGCCGTAGGGCGTCCTGCTGCCGATCCAGAAGCCGCGAGAGGCGGCCTCGCGCGCCGCAGGAGCAGTTTCGCCAGGCCGCTCAGTTGCGGCGGGGCCGCAGCTGCCATTTCTTGCTTGAACCGGAGAAACGGATTAGCGTAGAGTACCCATTTTTTTACTACTGAACTACGGATACACCACACTAGCAGCCGTCAGCCATGCGTCGTCGCCCGCGGGCTTGACCTCCACGACGCCGCGTTCTGGGGCTTGCCCCTGTTTGGGTCGTCCCCGCTGCACTTGCCGCTTAGCGTAGAGCCCGAAATCCGGATGGCCCACTCCCTGCTCGGCAAGCTCGCTTACGCAGAACACCTGTGGCTTGAGCACGCCGCCGACGCCGTTCAGCAGGTTGGTCAGGGGAGGATAGTAGGAGCGCTCTCCCGTAGCACCACCGGATGCTTGAATGCGCCGAAGGTCCTTCAGATAGGCCTCAACGACTGATGTAAGCTTCGTTACGCTCATTCATCCGTCCAAGGGTTGATCACGTCTATCTCGCTCCCCTCGAAGTCGTCCATGTCTCTTGTTGCCACAGACGCTCCCCGGCTGCGGGCTATCACCGCTATCTGGCAGTCGGCATGATTGATGGGACGCCCTGCTGCACGGCGAGCGGCGGCTATCACGGCGTAGGACTGAGCTGCGGCGCTGTCGAAAGGAAGGACGCGCCCAGCAAAGTCCTCCCTGAGCATCCCTTCCACCTCGGCAAGCAGTCTGTCTCGTCGTGCTCCTGTCGGCAGTATCTCGACGCCAAATCGCAGTTCGGCTTCACTGACGGTGGAGAGGTACAAGTTGATAGCCGCCTGGCTGACAACCCAGTCCACAACGTTGGCGTTGGGACCGGGACGCATCAATTCCGAGACCACGTTGGTGTCAAGGATAATCATCGTAATTGCCTCAGTCGAATCGGGGCGGTTTGCGCATGGGCGAACGGGGAGGGATGTCCAGTTCTATCCCACCTAGGGGCGCAAATCTGGCGCGAATGGCGCTCGCCAGGTTCTCCTGGTCTGGTTGCTGGTGATAGAGCGCTGTTCTCAGAATGTCCCGGGCTTCCTCCTCCATGGAGCGGCCATTTTCAGCTGCGCGGATTCGCAGGCGGTGTTTCAGCCCATCTTCGAGATTGCGCACGGTGATGCTGGCCATGAAAACGCCTCCATCTAAGGTGTCACATCATTATAACATGATTGCGTTGCTATCACTAGGTACACACGGCAACCGAATCATCGTCCGAGCTAGTCTCCACATGTAGCCCGCGCTTCAACGTCTACCACACGCGCTAGCACAGTCTTGCCGTCGCGTGTACAAGACCTCCGTCGTGGGTTGTTAAACCACTCTGGACTACATTGGGCAGACCTACGTTCGCAGCTCGCCCCACCACAAAATTGCCTTCGATACAAGGGCTTGCAGGGCCTTACCCTGGACGAATTTACGCTTCACAATGAGAAGTTGGACTATTGCGGAACGGAGCAGTTGATTGACCATTTCAGAGCCAAGGGCGCTGACGCCGGGCAAGAGCGCGTTGCTCGACCCCGACCTTGAGGACGCCATTCGTGAATACCTGCGGACCTACGTTATGTGGCGGGGCATCCGGCAAGCGGCGGCGACCTTCAGCGTTTCGCGCCACACCCTCTGGAGATTCCTGAGACGCGGCCACACAGGCCGCGCCCTGCCCCGCGCCGTCAAGGGCATCGTGGGTGACAGCGTCGAGGTCCTGGAAGCGGCGATATGGGACATCGTGGCCGCCGAACGTTTGGTCGCCAGGAGGCCAGCTGCCAAACCGGTCCTGTCACCCTATCCCCTCATCACCCGCATAGTTCCCCCTGCCCTCCTTGACGAAAAAGGGAATCAAGACCAAGGCCGACACTGGGTCAGCCCACCACTCGGAAAGCAAAGCGTTTGAACCCCATCCTACCAAGATGGGTCAGCCCCTGAATGCCGCAGAATAGGCTTCCATGGCCTCCGCCTCTCAACGACCGGGATTGCATCCGGGTGGCGATGCGCATCTTGCCCACGTAAAGGCCCTTAGGGTCGCGCCTGCAGGAGCCTGGGCTTCCAGCCTCAGGACTAGGGTTGCCACAAGACGTAGGCGACGATCAGGAGAGGCCCAGCGACTGCCGCCAAGCCGACTCCAAGCCGTCATAGTCCCAACCATAGACTTGTCCGATGGCCTTTGCGTCCGTGGAGCCTTGAGCGAACACGGCGAGAAGCTCCTGCATCTTGGGCCAGCCGTGGACCTCGATGAGGTAATCTACAAGGCTGTAGCTGAGGGCGTAGGAAAGGGTCGCCCCTGTATCGGCGGCTGGGAAGCTGCTGTTCAGGCTGCGCAGGCTGATCAGAGCATCGCTGGCGATGGCCTCATCGAGGGCGCGCTGCTGGTAGTCGGGCAGGCTTCCCTCGGCATAAACAGCAAGGCCTTCGTTGAGCCATGTGGGCAGGTCCCCAAAGCAATTGAAGGTCGCCTCATGCACCAATAGGTGGGCCAACTCGTGGACTACCCCTGGCAGACCCCTCTCGAAGGCTTCAGGGTCGACGGTTATCAGCACGATATTGTAGTTCACGAAGGCGAGACCACCAGTCCACGCTTGGGCGAACAGGACCCCGCCTTGTACGTCGTTGGAGCTCTCGTATATGAACACCTCGATAGGCGCCACCAACTCCTTACCCAACTCAAGGTTGGCCAAGCCTCCGCGGACCCCGTCGGCGATGCGACTTCCGAAGTCAGGCCCCCCAGCGTACCAGTTGTAGGTCACGTTCCCCGCAGTATGGGCCTGCCAGTCGAAACGGTCGTCGGCAAAGACCGTCTCTTGGCGTGGGGTTCGGAACTCCTGCCCCAAGTCGTCCACCACTCTCCAGCGCCACCAGATAGTGGCTCCTGGGGGCAGGGAACCACTGCGACGCATGTCCCAGTCCCACGTCACCGCGACATCCTGCCCAGCCTCAATGTCCGTCCGGGCACTCCAGTACGAAGTTGAAGCGCAGGAAAACGCGTTGTCGGCGCCAAATTCTACATCAACGGTCTCAATTGGGCGCTCTCCGCGCCCTTCCAAATGGAAGGAGATGGAGTCGGGCAACTGCAACCCGGCCTCGCTTACGCTCATCTCGAAATCGGCCTGTGGAGGAGGCGGTGGCAGCGTCGGAGCGGGAGTAGAAGTAGGCTCCACAACAGGCGTAGGAGTGGGAGTAGGAGTAGGAGTGGGAGTAGGAGTAGGAGTGGGCTCCACAGTAGGCGTGGGCGTAGGAGTGGGCACGAGAGTCGCGATCGGTATGGCTACTGGTGTCGGCGTGGGAGTGGGAGTGCCGCAAACCGAAAGCGCCAATCCAACTGCCACTGCCAGAAGAACGTACTTAAGCGCGCGGATCATTGTTCACGCTCTATCGATATGTTCTGCAGTTGCGGCACGCCGATGGGCGTTAGTTCGAATCCCTTCACATAGGGCCGGACTAACATGTACGAGTTGCTATGGCGCAATGGCACGGCAACCCAGTCATCCAGTATCAGCTGCTCCGCCTCCTGATAGAGGCTGGCGCGCCGCGTCGGGTCCGGCTCAACGGATGCCTCTTCGAGCAGTGCGTCCACCTGCTCGTTGGCATAACCGAACCTGTTTTCGGCGCTGTCACTATGGAACAGGACATCAAGGAAGTTTTGCGGGTCGGGATAGTCCGCACACCAACCGGCAGTGAGAACACCGAACTCCTCGTTGTCCAGCCTTTCCAGGAAATCGGCGAACCCGAATACTGACACGGCCTCGACCTCCAGGCCCAAGTGCTCCCGCCACGCCCAATGGATGGCGTCGTCATCGGCGAACGACTCGATCGGCGGCAGGTTCTCGGCCCCTCCATACCGGGACTCACCCAGCAATTGCCTAGCGGCCTCCAAGTCGAAGGTTGAAGGTTCCAAGGTCTCGTTATACGCGAACATCCCCGGAGGCACGAAGCCAGCTGCTCGGGCGGCCAAGCCCTTCCGGGTAACCTCCAGTTCCTTATCTATCTCCAAGGCAAGGGCGAGGGCCTGACGCACCTTGGGGTCGTCAAAGGGCGGCTGGGATGCATTGAACCCGAGATAGAACGTGCAAAGCTCAGTGCCTTCGATGAGGTCGTCATTCAGGTCGTTGGCTGGATCGCGGGCACGGTCAATGTTGTTAACGTAGATGCCCGTCAGGTCGATCTCGCCATTCTCATACATCTGCATCGGGTTGCCAGCAAATATCCGGTACACCACATGGGCCAATGCGGGAGCGCCTCCGTACCAGTCATCGTTGCGCTCCAAGATAAGAAGCCGGTCCTTCTCCCACACCTTCAACTTGAATGCCCCGGTGCCGTTGGGGGCGTCCGTCCAGTCCTCGCCGATCTCCAAGTTGGCCCGGTCTACCACGAAAGATGTGGGGTAGGTGAGCTTGGACAGGAAGTAGGAGAACGGGTCGGTGATTGTGACCCGCAGCGTCCGGTCGTCCAAGACCTCTACACCCTCCAACGTCTCCGCCTCACCGTCGACCATCGCTTGTGCCCCCACGATGTCGCCGAGGTACGTGTGCGCTACCGGCGACTCCAAGTCAGGGTGCAACGCACGCTCCCAGGAGTACTTGACGTCTGCCGCCATCACTGCACGCCCATCATGGAACCGGGCGTTGTCCCGCAGTGTGAATGTGAATACGGTGTTGTTGTCCGACACCTCCCACGATTCCGCCATATCGGCGACAACCTGCAGGTCAGTATCCAGCTTCACCAAGCCGCTGAAGATGCCGCCCAAGATGTCACCGGCACCGCTGCGGGAGAGAGCGGGGTCAAAGGTCAGGATCTCTCCCCAGTATCGGAACAGTGAGTCATCTCTAGACGTGCCGAATGGCATTGGCGCTTGCAGTGAGAAACTGACTGTGAAGGCGTTGGCTTCCGTCTCGTATGTCGCCCAGACCGGCTCGCCGGTTCGCACTCGCAGCAGGAACATCTGCGCGCCCCGTGCCACTGCTGTCCACAGGTCTGCCACCACCTCGCCGCTCTCAGTGGGCGTGCTGATGAACAACTGGTGCGCGGACTCGGCTCCCTCGTAGGAACGGGCCTCACTGCTGACGACAGTCAGTCCTGCGAATTGACCTTCAATCCAAGCCTGCGCCGGTGAATCATCCCCACGAGGAATGACCCACAGCTGCCCCCGGACTGGAGAACTCCCGTCAGCGTCTTCCTCTCCGCCTCGTATGGAGAGTAGCGGGAAGTTGTCCTCGTTCTCCTGGCCGACCCAACCCTCCGGCAGAACGACGGAGAAGCCTTCGGTGGTGTTCTCATACACGCCGACTATCCCACCCTGCTCTTGGGGTGCAGGTGAGGTCCAAGTCAGAGCTAAGGTCATGGCCCCGATGACCAGCAGTATTACGACGACAACGGCTGTCTTGAGCATGCATCAACTATATGACAAGATGCGGCATCACGTCTACTTGGAACCTTTCCCTTCTTTCGTCCGTCTGTATGGGCAAGTCCTATCAAACACTCCAAGGAGGGACTGCGATGACCAAGTTTCTGGCAATCTTCTCTCTGGTAATCATTGCTTTACTTGCATTCGCTGCCTGTGGCGAAGAATCAACCCCTACGCCTGCCCCCGCCGCACAAGCTATAGAAGCCGAGGTTCAGAGGTCTGTGGCGGCAGCTTTGGCCGACCAGTCTGCTGACTCCATCCGGGAAGATGCGATGTCGACGGAAGACATGTCGGCGTTAGTGCAGGAAGTCATCGGGGCCCAGGCACCCGAGGGTATCAGCCCTGAGCAGGTCCAGTCTGCGATAGAAAGGGCGGTCTCGGAGGCCCTCGACCAGGCAACCATGGCCTCTGAAGAGCCAGCGATGATGATGGGGGCACAGGCAGCAGCGACCCCCGCTTCCACCCCTGCCCCGCCCGCAACCGCAGCCCCGCGCGTTACCGCAATACCCACCCCAGCCCCAACTGCCACACCTGCCTATCAGGCGAATCCACCGAAGGACGGCCTTGGGGACAGCCCTTGAAGAAGCCAGCGGGTGCTCCTCTGAATCTGGGATAATGGTTTTGGAACAGAAACCCGCCCGGAAACAAGGAGCACCCAATAGATGCTGCCACAGAACAAACCCGACCGTATCCGCATCCTCTTTGACGACCATCGCCTGGTGGCCAATGCCGGCCTGCTCCTGCCGGCCACCCTAGCCCGGCACCTGGGCCTGCGGGAACTCGTCGACCATCACCTTGACCTCGGCGGAGCGCCGGGACGGGCGAACACTGGGGACAAGATGCTGACGCTGGTCGCTTCCGCGCTGGCAGGCGGCGACTGCATCGACGACGCCGATGCGCTGCGCGCTGGTGGGACGGTCGGTGTTCTAGGCTGCGTGGTCAAGGCGCCATCCACCCTGGGGACCTTCCTGCGCAGCTTCCGGTGGGGGCATGTCCGTCAACTCGACCGCGTGAGCCGCCAGTTGTTGGCCCGGGCCTGGGCCGCTGGGGCCGGACCCGGCGACTCGCCCCTGACCATCGACCTGGACTCGACCATCTGCGAGACCTATGGACTGGCCAAGGAGGGAGCGCGCCACCACGGCTATACCGGCGCCCGCGGCTATCACCCGCTGCTGGCCATTGCCGCCGGCACCGGCGAGGTGCTGATGTCCCGGCTGCGCGAGGGCCGGGCCAACACCGCCCGTGGCGCCGCCCACTTCCTGCGTGAGACGGTGGGGCGGGTGCGCTACGGCGGGGCCAGGGGACAACTCACGGTGCGGGCCGACAGCGGCTTCTACGCCCACACTGTCGTTGCCGCCTGCCGGGAAATGGATGTCCGCTTCTCTATCACCATCCGCCAGCGCGCCAGCCTGCGGGACCTGATCGAGGCGATACCAGAGGAGGACTGGACTCCCATTCCCTACTGGATGGACGGCGCCGCCGATGTCGCCGAGACGACTTACACCCCGTTCCAGACCAAGCCGGACGCCGCGCCGGTGCGGCTCATTGTCCGGCGGGTGAAGCCGACGCCCGGTTCCCAGCTCGCCCTCTTCGCCAGATACAGCTATCACGCCTTCATCACCGACCGCGATGGGGAGACGCTGGAACTGGAGGCCGATCATCGCCGCCACGCCGAGGTCGAGAACGCCATACGCGACCTCAAGTACGGCGTCGGGCTGAACCACATGCCGTCGGCGCGCTTCGCCGCCAACGGCGCCTGGCTGGCGGTCCAGGTGATGGCGCATAACCTGGCCCGCTGGACGGCGCGGATTGGTCTGGGCGAGCGGACCGTGATCACCAAGACCCTCAGGCGGCGGGTCTTCGCTCTGGTGGGACGGATCACCCGCTCGGCGCGCCGCCTCACTTTGCATCTCCCCCGGCGCTGGCCTTGGGAAACCCAGTTCAGTCGCGCCTTGGCCCGGCTGCAAGCCATTCCGTTCCCGGCCTGACGGCCAGCCTGCAACTGACCCAACGTCCCCGCAATCTCGCGCCACCCCGGTCGCGAGAGTCCCCTGCTGCGTATCCTCTCGCCATCCCGCGCATCGCAACTCCCGCATAGGGCCTTAGGGGCCCTGTGCGGCGACTGAAGACCCTCCGCCGGCCTCCCATCTACCCCAAGACCCCAGGCCATCTCCCCTGTAGCTCCCTCACCCACCCCCTTCCGCTGTCCTCACGCCGTCCATCCGTGTCCTTCGGTGCGACCCTGTGGCATCCGCGCTTAGGACGACAGTTCAAGGGGCCTTGTATAGTACTAATCCCCGTGAGCGAATTGGCGCATGAATGGCTAACCGGCACCTTGGCAAGTGTCAAGTTTGACCGTGAGTTACTACGGACCGAATCGTAGACCATTAACAGGTCCTGCCCCCTTTCTTGTCCACTATGTCATATTAACCGGACCACTTCTGGTGGGCAGGTCACCTGCATGCGGCTGAGACCACAACGGCAGAACCACGTGTGGGCATACGACTTTGTGGCTGCTCGAACCAGTGATGGTAGGCTTGTTCGTCTCCTCACGGTGGTGGATGAGTACACCAGGGAGCGCCTGGCCATCCGGGTGGGTCGCTCGTTACGCTCATCCCATGTCATTGAGTGCCTGGGAGACCTCATGGTGGAGCGGGGTGTACCGGAGCACCTCCCCTCGGACAACGGACCAGAGTTCACCGCCAAGGCGGTGCATTTGTGGCTCCAGGGGTTGGGGGCCAAGACTCTCTTCATCACGCCAGGGAGCCCTTGGGAGGATGGGTATGTTGAGAGCTTCAACGGCAAGCTCAGGGACGAGGTCGGTCACGTCCCGTCAAGTGGTGTAAGAGTTCGTCATCCTGATGATGTTGTTCAGGCGGCAGTTGGTTGAGTGAGAGTCGGCTCCGGTAGAGCTTCGTCGAGCGCAGGGAGTGCAGGCGTCAGGTATCGCCGCCCGACCGCCCTTTCGTCGTGCTGTTCAGCCAGTACAGCGAGTCCAGGCGCTGCTTGCCTGTCCGCAGTCCCAGGGCATCTATCATCCGGTCCGTCGTCTCACAGAACGCCAATCGCCCCCCGTCGTGCTCCATCAACCGCACACGGAAGTTGTGCAGCGTCTTCTGGGCAAGGTGCGCCTCCTCCTCCATCTCCAGCCGCAGCGCGTGGTGCCACAGCAGATTGAATCCAACTCCTCCAACGCCTCCATGTCCGTCAGATCGAACATCTCCTTGAGCACCAGCACTCCCAGCACCGTCTGCACCGCACGGTTCGGCCTGCCCATGTCCGGGCTGTACATCGGAGCGAACCGCTCCTCCTCTATGAGCACCAGAGCCTCGTTCCGAAACACCTCCGCCCAACTCCTCCGCATCAGCTTCGCCTTCCTCGGCGTGATCAGAAACTACGACTGCCACAGGCTCTCCTGCGGTTCCCGTGCTTGAAACATCGACTACCTGCTCCTGAGCGTTCTCTCCTCCACTTTCCCCGCTCCTATTATCTCTCGCTTCCAATGTCCTCGCCCATGACTTTTTACGAGGGATTCATGGTTTCGCGGTCGCCCAAGTCGAAGCCCTGCGTGTCGGGGTGCAGCTCGCCGATGCCACGCAGGCCGGCCCGAGCGCAGCGCTCGGCCTCGTCGGCCGCGGCGCTGCCCCAGGCGGGATTGACGCCGGCGAAGCCGATGAGCCGGTCGGGGTGGCGGTCCACCGACTCGATGACGTAGTCGTTGGCCTCGCGGGTGAGCGCCTGGTCGGTCCAGCCGATGCCCACCACCACGGCGCGGTTTATCCCGTCCTCATCCATGGCCAGCACGAGATCCTCGGCCGTGGCCATCTTCGCCTTCGGGTTAGCGAAGAGCTCGGTGAATGTAGCGTCGCGCCGCATGGTGGGCCATATCGGTGCTGGCCTTCAACCTGAACTCTGCCATGAAGCGGCTGGTGTTGGGCGAACAGTGGGTAGGCAAGCGTCTGAAGGCGGTGCGCTTCGCCCTGATCGCCCTACCGGGCCGTGTGATGCGTCACGCCAGGAGGTTGATCATCCGTCTGGCCCGTGGCCATCCCTCATACGAGTTGCTGCTCAGGGCGCGGCAGAGGATATTCGCGCTGGCTGCCGAGCTGTATCGAGCATAGCGACCCTGCTTGGAGCATCGGTTCGTAGGCGACTCTGCCGAATTGCCAGGCCGGGCCATGCCTTCTTCGGCCTGAGAACAGCCCTAATTGGCAGCGAACCGCTGCCGATACCCTCAAAGACGGCGCCCGAGACCCTGTCCGATGCCCGATCATGTCATGCGTCACCCCCTGGTCAACACCCGGACACCCCCCTGAAAGCACACCAAGCAGCTCCCAACCATGTCAGGTGGGGAATCTCTGGGTAGGGCGACCCCCTTTTCGATGACAACAAGTACCTGATAGACTGGTTCCAGGAAAACCTCCCCGAAGTGGACTCCCAGGAGAGGATCAGCCAGGTCCTGATAAGCTACGTCCACCACGGTAGAAACAAGGCCAGAGAAGCCGTTCATCAGGAGGTGGGCGCCGAGAGAGTGCAACTGTCCAGACCGACGTAGCCGCATTACCCACAGGACCGCAAGGAGAACGCGCCATGCTCAAGCCCCTCATGGACAGATCACGGGCCCGGCTGGATGCCCTCCTCCAGACCTTCGAGGAGAGGGCAGACTCGCAGGTCGGATACCCCTGCAACCAGAACTTCGACTACTCGGAACTGCTGCCGTTCCTCCAGTACGCCGCCAACAACGTCGGAGACCCCTTCCGGGGCAGCAACTTCGGCGTCAACACCCACGAGTTCGAGCAGGAGGTCGTAGCCAGCTTCGCCGACCTCATGGGACTGCCCCAGGACCAGGCCTGGGGCTACGTCACGTCGGGCGGCACCGAGGGGAACATGTACGGCCTCTACATGGCCCGGGAGCTATTCCCCGACGGCACCGTCTACTTCTCCCAGGACACTCACTACAGCATCCCCAAGCTCCTCCGGGTCCTGAACATGCGGAGCATGATGACCCGCAGCCAGGAGAACGGCGAGATAGACTACGAGGACCTCTGGGAGACCCTCCGGATCCATCGGGACACCCCCGTAATTTTCGTGGCCAACATCGGCACTACCATGAAGGGGGCGGTGGACGACCTGGACAGGGGGGGGCAAGATCCTTCGGGACCTGGGCATCACCCGCTACTACATCCACTCTGACGCCGCACTGAGCGGCATGATCCTGCCCTTCGTGCCGGAGTCCCAGCCCTTCGGATTCGACGCCGGCGCCGACAGCCTAGCAATAAGCGGCCACAAGCTCATCGGCTCGCCCCTGCCCTGCGGGGTCGTCCTGACCAAGCGGGACTACGTGGCCCGCATCGCCCGCTCTATCGAGGTCGTGGGCGTCATGGACACCACCATCCCGGGGTCACGGAACGCCTGGACTCCTCTCATCCTCTGGTACGCACTGGAGCGGTACGGGCGCGACGGCTTCACCCGGCTGGTGGGCGAGATGCTGGAGACGGCCCGGTACACCGTCGACCGTTTCAACGACCGGGGCATCCCGGCATGGCGCAACCGGAATTCCGTCACGGTGCTGTTTCCCCGGCCGCCCGAGCCAGTCATGCGGAAGTGGCAGCTGGCATCGTCTCAGGGTCTGGCCCACCTCATAACCATGCCCCATGTGACCCGCGAGATGGTCGACGGGCTGGTCGAAGACTGCAGGGCGTAGAGGAGAGAACGGGTGGAGAGGATAGTCATCATCGTCAGGGACCGGGTCGGCCTCATCGCCGACGTGGCCCAGGCCTTGGCCGACGCGGACGTCAACATCGAGTCCCTGGACACCGAGCGGACCGGTGAGCAGGGCATCATCACCCTCACGACCGATGACACGGACCAGGCGCTGCATGCCCTGAAGGACGCCGGGTACCGGGCCGTCACCGACGACTCGCTGATATTCCGGCTGCCGGACCAGCCGGGCTCGCTGGCCAGGGTGGCGGAGCGGTTCAAGGAAGCGGGCTTGAACATCCAGAGCCTGCACATCCTGGACCGCCGGGACGGCCAGGCCACCGTGGCCCTCACAACCCTGGACCGGGCCCGGGCCGAGGCACTGCTAGACCCGGACTCCGTCGTGTGACTAGATGTGTCAAACCGCACTAAATTCTCGATGGACACCAGAAGCTGCGTAGCCGGGGGCAATGGATTGGGATGGTGGGAGAATGTTACCCATACGCTTGGTGATGGGCATGTGCTTCCGGTAGCGGATACTCTTTCTGCTTCGTTGAATTGAAGGAGGTCGTTGTGCGGAACCGTCCAGGGCGATCATCCGGAGGCGCTGCTCCGCCTCGGCCACCGTTTTCTTGTTGGCGTACCGACGGCGTATCTGCTTTCGCACCTTCTCCGGCTGTTCACGGAACATGGCGTCGAACAACCGGTCCAGAGTTTCCGGCCCCATCAATGGCCAGCTCGGGCAATCGGGCTTCGTAGAAAATGGGCACCGTCGCCCCGTCGGCCACCGACTGGGGGATGGGGTCACGTCCCGTCAAGTGGTGTAAGAGTGCGTCATCGTGTTGATGTTGTTTAGGCGGCAGTCCCATCCGCGAGATCGGCCTCTGGAAGAGCTTCGTTGAAGGTCAGCACGACAGGTGTGATGTATCGACGGCCAACGGCCCATTCGTCGTGCTGCTCAGCCAGGACGGCGCCAACGAGGCGGCGCACGGCCGGCCGGTTAGGGAAGATGCCCACCACATCGGTGCGTCGCCGGATCTCCTTGTTGAGACGCTCCTGTGGGTTGTTGGACCAGATCTTCTTCCAGTGGGCGAGTGGGAAGCTGGAGAAGGCCAGGACGTCGGGTCCGGCCTCGTCCAGTAGAGAGGCGACCTGAGGGAACCGGTTCTGGAGTTGATCGGTCACCCTGTCGAGCTGGGCGTGTACCTCATCGGGGGAGGGTTGCTGGTAGATGGTGCGCACCATGGTGGCTACCCATGGCTGGGCGCGCCTGGGTACCCGAGTGAGCAGGTTGGTCATGAAGTGGGTGCGGCACCGTTGCCAGCTGGCTCCGCCGAAGACTGCGGCGATGGCGCCTCGGAGTCCCTGATGAGCGTCCGATACCACCAGCTCCACCCCGCTGAGGCCCCTGGCGGACAGCGAGCGTAGGAAGGCCAGCCAGAAGGCGCCGTCCTCACTGGTACCCACGTCCATCCCGATGATCTCCCGCTTGCCCTCGCCATTGACCGCCGTCGCCACCACCACGCTGACGTTGACGATCCTGCCGTCCTCCCTGACCTTCTGGGTCAGTGCGTCCAGCCACAGGTAGGGGTAGGGTCCACCGCCCAGCGGACGGCCCATGAAGCCATCCACCACCACGTCCAGTTCCTGACAGATGCGCGACACCTGGCTCTTGGAGATACCCTCACACCCCAGGGCCTTGACCAGATCGTCCACCCGCCTTGTGGATACCCCTTCCACGTAGGCCTGCTGGATCACAGCCAGCAGAGCTCGCTCGCTGCGACGCCGTGGCTCCAGCAGGCTCGGGAAGTAGCTCCCCTCTCGAAGCTTCGGGATGTGCAACTCCATAGTCCCTACCCGGGTATCCCACGCCCGGGACCGATACCCGTTGCGCTGGGTCACCCGCTCAGGGCTGCGTTCTCCATACTCAGCACCGATCCTCGATGACACCTCCGCATCCATGATCCCCTCTACCAGCACTCTCAGTGCCTCCCGTAGGAAGTCCACGTCACCGTCCATTCCCCCCTTGCGCAATAGCTCCAGCAGGTCCATCCTTTCCTTGACCACTGTTGTCCTCCTTTCTCGAGCTTTCTTCTTTGCCCGCTAAGGATGACGCGGTGGTCTCTCTTCCTCCAGACCCTCTCCCTCTTACACCACTTCCTGGGACTCTACTCCAAAGGCGACAATCGAAGATGTCAATAATCCCCAGGTGCGCGTCTCTTACCAGGGGGGATCTTGAGGTGGACCCCAAAATTCGGACAGGTGGCTAAGAGAGAGTCCCGCTCCTAAAATAGGACGGAAAGAAGGAGCAGGACATGAAGCAAACACGTAAGAAGCACAGCCCAGTCTTCAAGGCCAAAGTGGCTTTGGCCGCGCTCCAGGGGGAGCACACCATTGCAGAGCTGGCCAGCCGGTTTGAAGTCCACCCGAGCCAGATCCATGGCTGGAAGAAGGCCTTGATTCAGGGGGCGCCGCACCTCTTTGAAAATGGTGCTGGACTCCAGGAGAAGGACCAAGAGGTCCTCACTGCCCAGCTCTACCAACAGATTGGGCAGCTCAAGGTGGAACGGGATTTTTTGTCACGGAGCTTCGGGTTATGAGCCGGTCCCAACGCCGGGCTATGATTGACCGAGAAGAACCGAAGCTGTCTCTGGTGCGCCAGTGCGCCTTGCTGGGTATCAGCCGCTCCTCGTTGTACTACCCGCCAACCGAGGCCGGCGCCGAGGACTTGGAGTTGATGGCCCTCATAGACCAACAGTACCTGAAGACACCTTTCTACGGCTCCAGAAGGATGACTGCCTGGCTCAGAAATCACGGACACCAGGTCAACCGCAAGCGGGTCCGCCGGCTGATGCAGCTGATAGGCCTGGAGGCCATCTACCGGCGTCCCAACACCAGCAAGCCAAACCCAGGGCATAAGATCTATCCGTACCTGCTCAGGGGGCTGGAGATCAACCGGGTCAACCAGGTGTGGGCCACCGACATCACCTACATACCCATAGCTCGGGGTTTCCTCTACTTGGTGGCCATCATGGACTGGCACAGCCGCTACGTGCTGGCCTGGCGGCTGTCCAACACCCTGGAGGTAGACTTCTGTGTTGCGGCTCTGGAAGAGGCCTTGAGCAAGGGTCGGCCACAGATCTTCAACACCGACCAAGGCAGCCAGTTCACCAGCGAGGCCTTCACCAGCATGCTGCTGGCGCAAGGCGTTCAAGTGAGCATGGACGGCAGGGGCCGGTGCATGGACAACGTCTTCGTGGAACGGCTGTGGCGCAGCATCAAGTACGAGGAGGTGTACCTGAAGGCATACCAAAATGGGACTGAGGCCAGAAAGGGGATTGGGGCTTATCTGGCCTTCTACAACCAAGAGCGGCCCCATCAAGCCCTGGGCTATCGGTCACCGGTCAGGTGTTCCATGCAGTGAGCCCACAAAGGTGTTTACTGGAACTTCAACGAGCCTTACCTTCGGATGAAGGTTTACGAGACACCCCAGCGGTAGACTCTCTTATTTTAGCCTCACCGCTGTCCTGATGATGGGGTCCACTTGATCTTGCGCTCCGCTGCCTGGCATGATTTCTCTCTACACCCTACAATGGAAGTCAAGTCTTCTTCTAATCTACCCCAGGACCGCCGGGCACATCACTGAAACTAAATGGTCATCCGTAGATTTCTTGCCGCTGTCTCATCTCACGCGGCCGGACGCTGGTTCGTCATCTTTGCGGCCTTTCTTGTGGTGTCCGCGTCCGTTGCCTGTTCCAATGCAACACCCTCTGCGACTCCCACGGCCACACCCCTGCCGTCTCTCGTCCCTACCGACTTGCCAACTGCTGAACCGGCGGCCCAGAACGAGCTGGCAGCAGCTTCAGAGAAGATATTCAGCCTCGTAGAGGAACTCGTGGCCGAGCTGGGGCATCGGGAGGGTGGTACTGCTAAGGAGCTTCAGGCTGCCCAGAACATTAGAGAGCGGTTTGAGGAGATGGGCTATAGCGCCAGGATTCAATCCTTTACCACCCAACGCTTCGATCTGGAACATTGGGCCCGAAGCAGAGGAGAGAACGCAATGGTCGTGGTGGATGCGCCCACGGAGATGAGAATACCCGGGTTGGTGCTCACAATTGCGCCTCCGAAGGGAGTTGATTCCGGCCCGCTAACTCCGGTGAATCTGGACGGTCTGGGTGAATTGCAGAAGGATGAACTGAAAGGAAGAGTCGCGCTGATACAACATGGGATCATTCAGCTAGACGATATACAGACCTTGCAGGCCCTGCAGGATCGGGTCAATGATGTTGCTCACGTTGGAGCCATTGCCGCCGTCATATCCGGACGATTTGAAGGTCTCCAAAGCTATCGCCCGCTGCTGGAAGCCGAGTCCTCAATTCCAGCGCTGCTTGGTTCCAAGGATTTTGGAAGATCCCCGACTGACCTGTTGACAGAAGGGGAGGTCATTCTGTCGGTGAAAATAGAAACCCGGGAACTGGAGTCACGAAACGTGGTGGCAGAACTGAAGGGAGAATCGGAAGACGTGGTCATCGTGGGCGCCCACTATGATGTAGTTCCTCAGACAACGGCTGGAGCCAATGACAACACCTCGGGCATTGCCGTGTTACTGGCGCTGGCGAATGCATTCTCCGGGCGGCCTATGCCCTTCACTCTCAGGTTCATTGCCTTCGGCGCTGAAGAGTTGGGGCTGTATGGCAGCCGCTACTACGTAACGACTCTTGCCGACGCAGAACTGGATCGGGTAACGGCGATGCTGAATCTCGACACGGTAGGAACAGGGGCTAGGATGGTCGCGTCAGCCAATGACGAGTTAACGGCGCTGGCGCTGGAATCGGCCAATGAGATGGAAGTGGAAGTGCACCTTGGCTCTCCCCCGTGGGGTGTCTTCAGCGATCACACCTCATTCGAGAACGCGGGGGTACCGGTGGTAATCTTCTTCGCCTCCGACTATTCCCGGATTCACACGCCCAATGAACGCTTGGAGTTTGTGCATCCGGAAGCCCTGGGAGGTACGTTCCTAGCAGCGAGAGCAATATTGCAGTCGCCTGAGTTCGCACAGTGGGTATCACAGATAAGCCGTGCGCAGTTTGCCGTGTTTACACATCAGCAGTGGGTCGGATGGGTTCAAGAACACGACACTGAGGGGAAGTGGAGTGATTGGCTGAGCTACGTCCGCTCTCGCTATAGCCTGGGCTGATAAACGGACGGTTAGAAGTCTAGTGATGTAGCGGAGGGGTTCCGCTTGCTTTGGGAGTACTGACAAAGGGTACTCACATTCAAGGGCATTCAGGGAAGGTGAGGATGAGCCCCATCAAGGAACTGTCTTCCAGATGAAACGTTTGCGGTTGCCGCCTATGATAGCTCATGTATTGGCTTGGGCCGCGTTTTTCGGAGTGGTGTTTTGGCCCTTTGGATACTCCGTGACCACCATAACCGCGCTCCCGGGCGGCGTTGTGAGGGTTGTATTCGAGCACTCCCCGGGGCCCTTCAAGCGATACTTGGGACCGGAAGAAGTAATGCTGCTGCTGATACCGGTGGCGCTAACTGGTCTGGCAGTCTGGCTGGCTTGGTCGCGGGGCATCTGGTCTGCGTGGGCTAAACTGGCGCAGTGGGGCTTGGGAGTGCTTTGCCTGGGGTATTGTTCAGTCCCAATCTGGTTCGCTGAAGAGGTGGACATCAGTTTCATTGGGGTGTTCTTTCTCCCCGCGGCGCTGGTATTGGTCGTCTCGGCGAGTATAGCGGCCCTATGGCCCAAACCCCGAAAGCAAACGGAACCAGCGGAGGTCCGGTAGAATTCCAGGCGAGCGTGTGGTCATGAGGCGCAATCCGGACTACTGGCTCAAGGACGATACGGGCAACAGCCTGCCATACGGCGCGCACCAGCCGCACCGAACGTCGGAGGTTGACCATCGAAATGGATGGAGCGTCAGTTGAGGTGGAACTGGCCTTCTGGTGGGAGCCGGAATCGGTGGTTTTGGCCCACATCACGCGAGACGGTGACTCGATCTTGGCTACGTCGATCGTCGTGGTGACGGTGGATGAGTAGGGAGCGCCGGTTCCAGCGGTTTCCCTTCGTCCCCGGCGTGGCCCTGTGGCCCGAGGACTTCGGCGTGCGTCTCACCCGGCTGAAGCAGGTGCTGGCCCACGCGCTACATAGCGCCTCAAAGACCGCACGGAATCCACCAGCAAACTCCGGCCCATAGACGGGCCTAGCCATTGTGGGTTCCCGAGTACCTGTACCATGTATTTGCTTTGACACGCACATGTCGAATGCACATCTTCATTGCGAGGAGAAGTGGCTAACCATGGAGAAGTTCAGAGCCGTACCACCAGCTGGAAAGTTTGTAGTTCGGTACACGTAGACCCACCAGCGCGGGGCCAATCATGGGCCGGGCGTAGACCATCGGCTTCCAACACCCGTGTGGCCGGACAAGCGTGAAAAGCGTCCGGCCATCATGTATACTGACCGAGGTGACCGAGATCCGTAGTCTATTTACGAAAGGGCTCCAGATGACAGCAATCGAGGAAGGCCTCAACAACAATGCCCGCTACGCCGAGAACTTTGACAAGGGCGATTTACCGCTACCCCCGGCGCGCAATCTGGCGGTCGTCGCCTGCATGGACGCCCGCCTGGATATCCACAAGCTTTTGGGTCTGCAAGAAGGCGACGCCCACGTGATACGCAACGCGGGAGGCGTGGTCACGGACGACGTTATCCGTTCGCTGGTGATTTCTCAACGCCTATTGGGCACTCGCGAGATCTTGCTAATCCACCACACAGACTGTGGAATGTTGACCTTCCGCGACGACGACGTGAAGGACACAATCGAAGCGGACACCGGCCTTCGGCCAGCGTTTGCATTGGAGGCGTTCGGAAATCTGGAAAAGGATGTGAGTCAGTCTATATCTCGCATCCAAGCCAGCCCGTTCATCCCTCGCAAGGACCAGGTCCGTGGGTTCATATACGACTGCGCCACCGGCCGGCTCAACGAGGTCGCCCCGGCCTGACCTGTTAGCGCAGGGATGGGAGCGGTACTCGAAGTCGGCCCATAAGCGACCGGTCGATAGTCCGAGTCTGTCCGGGCTCACCCTTGGCTCACGTATATTTTAGACAGCATCGCCCTCCATCTCCTGAGAAGCCACCAGGTCCGCTGTTCTTTGGAGATATTTGAGCTTGGAGAAGTTTCATCCACGAACAGAATCTGCGCCCATCTCGTGAGAAGCAGCATAACCCGAAAGAGGGCAAAAGGTGACGCAGCCGGTGGACGTGACGACGGCGCCAGATAGGCTACCAACCGCCGCCGGAGGAGAGTTGGGCCGCGAATGTCCCAAAACCCCATTGGAAATGGGACACTACCCGGAGTACGTCACCGCCAGCGAGATCGAGGCGCTCCCCGAGGCTGCACCGCAACGAAGAGGTACGTGAGGTGGTGCCCTCGGACTATGGAGGGGTGATGGTAACGGATCGAGGACGGAGCTAGGATGCTCAGGCTCTGTCGGGGGTGAAGCAGCAGAAATGTCTGGCCCACGTGCTGCGCTCGATCAGTGAGGTGGTGGAGACCAAGAGAGGGAGAGGTCGCAGCTTCGGCAATCGTCTGAGCCGCCTGCTCAGAGAAGCGATGGAGCTCCGGCAGGCATATCACCGAGGAGAGGCGGCGGACTTTGCCGCCGAGGCCGAGCGGCTGAGACGAGAGGCGACCTATCATCTCCGCGACCGTCCCATGTCGGATGCGGACAACTGGAGGCTGCAGAACGAACTCGGTTGGCACGATGACCGGGGCAACCTGCTGCGTTTCCTGGATGATCCAAGCATTGAGCCGACCAACAACCGTGCTGAGAGAGCGCTCCGTGGGGCAGTGATCGCGCGGAAGGTATCGCACTGCTCGAAGAACGCCGGTGGTGCGGATGCCTTCTCCGCCTTCACCAGCGTAATCAGGACCCTGGCTCACAATGGCGGCGATCACTCTCTGGTCAACGGGCTCTGCGGTGTGTTCAGCGGTGCTCCGGTCCCCACACCTTCCTTCTGAACCCCTCCTCGCACTCCGCTCCGCTAATCAATTACAGTGAAAGGAAGGCTGGAAGGCCATTTGGTCAGGCTTGCCCGGGAAACGAGCCTCACGGGTGACGACAACAAGAAGTTAACGGACGGTTACTTGGAACTAATCAAGATCAGGAATCGGGACGTTCACAGTTACCTCTACGGCGTTCGGCAACTCCACTTCGCGTTTGCGGAGGCCAACTTCGTCCCCGCGTTCAACGTCTTGGTGGGGACAATGCAACGTAACGGTCACTTTTGATCGCGTTGGTCTAGCAGCCCGTCCGAGAGACGCCTGCGATGAGCCACTGAGGGTATGATGGGATGAGCCTTCAGTGAGGGTATGCGGTGATGAGCAAGACCTTCCGTCCCTACGATCCCGACCAGCAGTTGTTGCTGCCGGCAGCGCTCCAAGAGTGGCTGTCCCCGGACCACTTGGCCTATTTCATCTCCGACGTGGTGGCCCGTTGTTCGAGTTTTCGAAAAGTTCAATAGTGTTCTTGTGCTGCCCTTCAATCTCTCCGTTGAATGATAGCCCACCATTCCTGATCCACCGGCGATTCGAGCACCAACTCGGCGAAGCGCTCCACAGGGCGTTCTCCATCGATGGTGCCCAACACTGTTTTCGCGTCCTCTTCGCTGAGGATGTCGATGGCGGTAACCTTGCCTCGGATGTCCAGCAGGTCCTCGCCAGTCGTGGCCAGTGGGTTCGTGTCCGCTTCGAACAGCGTTACCCTACCTTCCTCCAAGGTCGCCAGACGGAACTCCGGTACATAGCCCTTGACCGCATAAACCGGTGTGCCAGGGTTCAGGTAGGTGGCATCGCCGTCCTGGTAACGGTAACTTCCGGCGTAGCCAACTCTTCTGAAGGCGACACGGTAGAGCTCAGGCCCCAGGTCATCTGCGGTCAGGGCACGCTATCACTGTGGCGGGAGCCTGGACTATGTCAGTTGCGTCCCGTGCCCCGGATGCCGGCATAGGCAACACAGGAAGGAGGTGCGTATGCAGCTCTCGAGCGCCTATCTTCCGTACAGTCTACGCAAAAGGAATAGACCGAAACTGGTTCGCAAGTGTCTACCTGCCGTGACCAAGCGCCGTCGTGGTGGGAACTTTTCCAAGGGCGGGAGCGTCTTCTTGGTAGGGAGGACGGGGCAGTGGCTGTGTTCGAAACTCGGTTTCTCGTTGTCCAATGGCCCCGCTCTAGGGGATTATCGGCTAGATCGGGATTGCTGAAGCCGGTGGGGAACGTTTTGGTCCCAGTTTACGTATTATCTAATGAACCTGTCTCTAGAGGGACAGTGATTGGGAGCTCCAAATGAACGATGAGGAAGCTGTCCGGCGCTGCCAGGACGGCGACCGGGAAGCCTTCCGCCATCTGGTGGAACGGTATAAGGACGTTCTCTATGGCACGGCCTGTCTCATGACCAGGAATGCATCCGTCGCCGAAGAGCATGTACAAGAGTCGTTCCTTTTGGCATGGAGGGGGGTTGGCGGCTTTCGGGTTGGGCTACCCGTAAAGCCCTGGCTGGTGCGAATCCTGGTGAACACTATCACGAGCCAGCGGAGGCGCGGATCAGTACCTACGAATGCTCTTGAGGAGGCCACCCACTCGGAGGTTGCCGGCAATTCTGCTGATTTGGCAGAGAGAGTGGCGAACCAGCTAGAAGTGCGACAGGCCATTGCGTCCCTGTCTGAAGAACACAAGCAGGTAGTCATGCTCAGGTACTTTACAGACCTGTCAGTGCCCCAGGTTGCGCAGGTCGGGGATGCCGTGAGGGAACTGTCAAATCCAGGCTTCACCGTGCGCTACGGCACCTGCGAGACGAGATAGGGGAATAACCCTGAAGGTGGGGGCAAGCCGATGGTTAGCAACGACATACCAGACCGGGAAATGGAACGAAAGCTAGAGGTCTATTTCGAGGCCGAATCAGCGAGACTTCGTGCACCGGCTAGCCTGTGGAAAAGGATTGAGGGCATGCTGAAAGAACATTCAGACCTAGAAGGGAAGACGCCGTCTTGGCGGAGGGTCTTCTCGCCGAGGCGATGGGGGTTGGTTCCTGCCTTCGTCACCACGATAGTGCTGCTCCTCGCCGTATCGGGGACGTGGCTTTCCACGGCCGCGCCCTGGCAGGATGGGGTGGATACGGAACTACTGAAGACTGAGTTGGGCGGGTGGCTCAGCCCTGCAGTACCCGTACCCCCAACCACACCCACACTGTCATCCCTCACAAGTGCGGTCGCTTCCGATCCCGACGACCTTTTCTACACCGATAAACGACTTGTAGAGACTTCAATAGCTGGACCGAAGGGCGCATCTGGCGCACCTGGCGCAGGAGGATATGTTCCAGGAGCCCTGGATACGGCCCAGAGACAGGTCATCTCCCAGGCCTCGGTATCCATGGAAGTAGACGAGGTTCCGGTGGCCGTGGCTCAGGTGCGGACAACCGCTGAAAGTCTTGGCGGCTTCGTGGGGCAGCTGTCCAGTTCTGGGGGCCCGGAGCGGCAGCAGTCTACCATGACCATACGGGTTCCCCAGGCGGAGTTTTTCACCGCCCTGGAACATATCAAGTCCCTGGGCAAGGTTCGCAGCGAGAACGTTGGTTCCGAGGACGTGACGGAGCGATTCATCGATCTGGAAGCGCGCTTGCGGAGCGCCCTGCGCGAGGAGGAGAGTCTCCTCTCCCTGCTTGACAAGGCCAATCAGGTAAGCGAGATCCTGACCATCGAGCGTGAGCTCTCCCGCGTCCGGTCGGATATCGAGCGAGCTCAGGGCCAGTTGAACTTTCTGGAGCGGAGGGTAGATCTGTCCACTATCACCGTGTCCCTGTTTCCGCCGGATGCGGAGGTCGCCGAGCCGCCCTCGGGTTCTCTGACCATCGAAGTGTCCGACGTCTCCAGGAGCGTTGAAGGGATCAAGGCCCTGGTATCTGGAGTAGGCGGCGAGCTGGACCGGGTATTCGTCGCGGTGCGGGACGGGAAAGAAAGCTCTGAAGTGACCCTCCGGGTGTTCTCGAAGGACTTCAAGCAGGTGCTGTCCTCTGTCGAGGCACATGGCAAAGTCAGGGATAAAGAGATTCGAGAAACGACTGTTCCCGTGGAGGCAGAGTCAACGCCCCCTGCGAAACCAGACGCACGTATTGACATCTCTTTCGTAGAAAAGGCGTCCTCGGTCGTGTGGCGGATCATAGCCATCGCGGCACCCGTCGGCGGAGTAGCCCTGGTAGCTCTGTTGGGGCTCCTGTTCTACGCTGCCTACCGCGCTGGGCGCCACCGTGGTAGCCTGACATGATGCGCTTAGCAGGGATTTGCGGAAAAGAAGACGCAATACCAACGGAACTTTTCCGAGGGTGGAAGAACGTCCTACTACATGAGACCGATGAGGACTCGACTTCGTGGAGGTAGGGCTAAGTCACTTCTGGTGGCCAGCGCCCTGGGATTATGAATCCTCGTACTAGGGCACTGCAATGGGTCTGCGCAAACTCCACCGACTCCGACACCGCTGTCCTTGGTCGATCCGAGAGTGGTCGAGTTTAGCACGGCGGCTGCCATGGCCATGCCCGGTGAGGCCCCGCCAGAAGGCCTTGCCGAAGTGAAGCGTGTACGCCAGTTCTTCTCCGAGACCTGGGGATCTGGCGGGACATCACCACTGACGAGAGCGGAAGGGCCGTCGTCCCCGTCGAGGCACCAGACAGCATAACCACGTGGATGCTCCGCGCCGTAGGCATGTCCAAGGAGCACGGGCTCGGCATAGGTGAAGGCGTTCGCGATGAAGTCTTTGAATACATAGAGGCCAGCGACGTCGATCCCAGTAGAAAAGAAATCGAAGAGTACGTCAATGGCCTTTTCAATAAGCTGATACCCATGGGGGTCAGCAGGATGTATCCGAACATTACTAGTACCAGTAAAGAAAAGACTCCTTTGTCAATGGCGCCGGCATCCAAGAGCAAGAGAAGAAGGGCGATTTCGGCCACTCCTTTGGCCATCAGGCCCATGGCAGTGGCGAAGGGAGCATCTAGGCGGGTAATGTAAGCGCTGACAAGCGCTGCGGCGCATTTGCCGGCTAGAGGCACAAGCATTCACATTGAGGTTCGTTCTGAGCCTGTAACCAGGCCCCGATCCTCCGCTGTGTGGGAGGAATGGTTGATGGGCCGACGCTCCGCTCCGCAGCCACAGGACCTCTGGTACACTTCCATGATGGGCGTCCGCCGGTATCGAGCTTCCGACCACGACGCGGTTTGGCACCTGCACAACGCCGCGCTAAACGAAGTTGGCGCACATGTGGGAAACGGACCGTGGGACGACGACTTGCACCACATTGAGGCGGAGTACATCAACACGGGCGGCGAGTTCTACGTAGGCGTCATGGACGGCCAGCTCGTCCCGATGGGCGCCCTGAAACGCCTGACGGACACCTCCGCCGAGATATGTCGAATGCGGGTTCACCCCGAGCTTCAGCGAAGGGGCCTAGGCACGCGGATGCTGTCGGGGCTGGAAGAACGAGCAAGTGAGTTGGGCTTCCAAACGCTCACGTTGGAGACGACCGTTGGACAGGTCGCCGCTATGTATATGTACAGAAAAGCCGGGTACGCAGAAGTTTGCAGGGACAGGAAGTTCGGCTTTCTGGTCGTGACATTCGAGAAGCAGATATAGTGACGCGTTCAGTCATTTTGGTACACCCTCATCCACCACCGCTTACGGTAGATACCACCATCTTCGAGATGTGGCTCGGCAGGCTTTCGACGCACCAAGGTCTCTCGATTCCCGTAGTGTGACGCGTATGGGCAGGGGGTACGGAAGGAGCGCCATGTTGGCTCTTGGCTGGACGGCAGGCGGCACCGTCTTCGAGATGTGGCTGGGGAACTGTGAGGCCCCCAAAGGCCCTCTCCGGCAATTGTGGTGGGCCGGGGCAAAGCGACTCAAGAAAGGCTCCGCCAGCACCCTGCCCTCCACCCCTCACAATCATGCCTCCGCCTTTTCCCGCCTCCCTCCATCTGGCATCCGGTAGCTGACGAGCGGCGTGGTGAAGATATAGTTGGACCGTGGGGCTGTTACCGATGTCCGTGTAGACACCCCTCCCCAATAGCCCGACCTGGAGAAGGAGTTGGCTGATTGCCCAGACCGCTGTTCATTCCCGGCGGAAGAGGAGTGGTCTCACCGAAGAGCCAGGAATCGAGAAGGTCGTCCAGTTCCCTGCCCGCCATCTCCTCAGCCACGACCACAAAGTCTTCGGTGGTCACGTTACCCCCGGCATGGCGGGACACATACTCACGCAGAGTCTTGAAAAACGCCTCGTCGCCGATTTCGCCACGCAGTGCGTGAAGGGCCATTGCGCCTCTTGCATACACGCTGCCGCTGAAAAGAGAGTCGGGGTCGGGATTCGCTGGCGGCCCATAGACAGGTCGCCAGACCATCTCCCAGAACTCCTCGAAACAGCCATCGCCGGACTTGTGGTCCAACCACAGCCACTCAGCGTAGGTGGCGAACCCCTCGCTCAGCCACAAGTCCTGCCATGACGCGGGAGTAAGCAGGTTCCCAAACCACTGGTGCGCCAACTCATGGGCTATCAACCTGTCGCCGAACACCCCTGCGCCGTCGCCGGGTTCAACACTGAGTCCGACTCCGACGCCGGTTCCTACACATACCTTGGTCTCCATTCCCGTACCGACCATTACATCGACGCCGTCGCCGACTCCCGCCCGTCTTGCCTCCCTACTCGAGTTGGCTGAGGTCTCTGCATGGTACCGGGACGGCGTGAATCAAGACCGTTACCAAACCGAGCCAGAAATGCTCATGATGTTGTCCACAATCAGCAGGAACCATCCGGACTTGGCAAGGACAATGGCAGGATGGACTTGGATCTTTGACGACGACCTATACGCCCGTGAGTCGCGGCTTATGGGCTACATAGTTGCGGCTGCAGACGAGTTCCCCAGGTTAGCACAGTTGATAATTGAATTCCCGTGGATTCACGATGGTATCAGGCCGGCGGAACTCGACGCTATCTACGGCCTGTATTCTTTGGCTTCGGAATATGGCTTGGTAAACCTGTCAG
The DNA here is from genome assembly GCA_965219425.1 of Dehalococcoidia bacterium. Taxonomy (GTDB): domain Bacteria; phylum Chloroflexota; class Dehalococcoidia; order Lucifugimonadales; family Australimonadaceae; genus S5-327. Next base: position 118,475 of record OZ244741.1, on the reverse strand, counting down.
TAGGGTTCCGTTTGCTTCTGGTGTACGGGCTATCTAGCCGTAGGCTCGGCAGACACCTCAAGCAAACGGAACCCCTCGGAGAAGGGTTGGGGTGCGGCTTCTCATCTGCTGAAAGCGATTGGAAAGCAACGGCGTTGGCGAACTCGAGCGGTTCAGGATGAATGCTTTTGACGCTGTCTGAACTCATGGTTGCAACCGTCAGCCACATAGGAAACATAAGATGATGGTGTCAAATCTTGAAGGCGCACGAACTCCACAGTATGTCTAAGGTCAGATGGACTCTTGGCTTGTCTTGTTGGTCGTAGTCGGGGTACTGCTGGCAATCAGTGCCTTGCTCCTGCTCTTCTTAGTAGGACTTACGGTTTTTGCGTTAGTAACGCATTGGGTCCCACGCGCTCTGTTCATGCTTCGGCCGGCTCACTGTCGGCGATGCGGTGACTACATGGACCCCGAATTGCCAGACTTTCACCAGCAGCCGCAGCCGAAAAATGACCAGATTCCGCGACAGCCGGGCCGTTGCCGTAATATGATAAGTATATGCACCCATCCTGTGTGGTACGCCCCGTCCCCTTGTTGCTTGCGGCAGCGATATTGGCCCTCATCCTAGCCGCGTGCGGCGGCGGAGCCGGTGACTCGCCGGACTCTTCCCCTGTCGCAACTCCGTCACCCGCTCCCACCGCCACTGCCGCATCTCAGCCCTCACTGGACCCCACTCTTTCTCCTGGACCGACCCTCACCCCTGTGGAGCCCAATGGTGTCGTGCAGTTGCCCCGCGACGAAGGCATTCACCTCTCGCCTTTGGAATGGTGGTACTTCAATGGCCGCTTGACCACCGACACCGGCCAGAGCTTCAGCTACCACTTTGTGACCTTCCAATCGGCGCTGTCCTCCGGTATCACGCCCCGCGTGGCCCAGTTGAGTTGGGCTGACCACCAACAGGACTTGCACTTGACCGGTGAGCAGGCTGTCTTTGCTTCTGCGGAGGCCTCGTCTGAGAGCTTTGGCCTATCGTCCAACTCTTGGCGCATGAGTGGGGATGGCGATACCTACCAACTCTCTTTCCAGATCGGGGACTACGTTGTCGAGCTTGAAGCGAATTCAGAAAAACCGGCGGTCCTTCACCACGGCGGCGGATTGGTGGACCTGGCAATAGCAGGCAAGACCTACTACTATTCCCGCACAGATTTGAAGACGTCTGGCACTGTATCAGTATCCGGCGTCTCCCACCCAGTCAACGGGGCCTCCTGGATGGACCACCAGTGGGGCGATTTCACCATCGTGGACATCGGGTGGGACTGGCTTAGCCTCAACCTGGACGACGGCTCCGACCTCATGGTGTCGGTGGTCTGGGAGCAGGACGGCCGCGGCCATATCGCCACCTACGGCACCTACGTCCCGCCGGACTCCAGCCCGGTGCATTTGCCCGCCGGCGACATTTCCCTGGAACCCACAGGCACATGGACCAGCCCAGACACCGGGGGCGTCTATCCCATGGGCTGGAACCTGCGCATCGACTCTCTGGGCCTTGACCTCGCTTTGGCGCCGGTCATAGAGGAATCGGAGTTCGCCGACAGCGAATTAATACCCGTGGTGTACTGGGAAGGAGCGGTGGCTGCGACGGGAAGCAGAAGCGGCGCGGCCGTGTCGGGCAACGGCTTCGTGGAGATGGTTGGCTACGTACCCTCTGACCTGAGCGCCTTGCCGACCCCGGCGGCCCAACCATAGGCCGCCGGCCTTGGGCGCTGGCCGAGGCTACTGCGCCACAAACCGTTGGGCGTCACCCGAGTTCACGCTAACGGCGTATTCCACTCCCGGCTCGAACTCCGAGCCCAGCGGAACGAAGGTCTCGATGATGGGGTAGTCCGCGGTGCAGACCACGTCCTGGTCTGCTACCTGGTGGTGGGTGATGGTCACCTCTATGCTATTCGGCTCTCGCCGCTGGATTTCGTACCCGTTGAACTGGGAGCAGCCGCTGCCTCTTGGCATCCCCGACACAACCCGCAGCTGGTACTGGGCCTGACCGCTTTCCCCGTCTCCGTCAATGCTCATCACCTCCACGCTTTCAATGGGTGACTCTGCGATGAAGGTGTACTCCAGGTGGGTCTCCGGTACGCTGAAAGTCGTGGTCTCCCGCTCGTTCACGATTACCCGGTAGGTCTCCCCCGGCTCAAGAGCCGCAGCATCTCCGATTGCCAGGACGGTGTCCAGTTCCACCACCTCTTCGCCGCATGGGATCGCCCAGGCAGTTGACGGCGGCTGCATCAGCGTCACCTCGGCGATGATGTCGTAGCCGTCCAGCTTCAGTTCCTGGTTGCCAGGACGTGCGCAGTTTTCGATCGTTGACTGGTCATAGGCGATCCGCAATAAGGGCTCCGGTTCGTTGGGTATGAGGTTGGCCCGGATGATCGGCGCCGGGACCTCCACCCAGGTCCTCCAGTCTTCGCCGCTCTTGATCAGGTCGGGCGGGGGCTCCACCAGCACCAGCAGCATGTCCACCTTGCGGGGATTTCCGCCGGTGATGACATCATACGCCGTGTCGTCGGTGAAGGCCAGGCGGCCGTCGGACTCGACGATTCGGGCGCTTATCGCATATGTGTTCCGCGGGTCGATGTCATCCCGGTTATATTCGACTTTGAAGGTGATGGGAACCTGACCGGAGTTTGGGATGGTCTGACGCGCGATAAGCATACCCGACGCATCGGCGTATGAAACGTCCCTCAACTCTACGATGAGTGTCGCTTCAGGACTAAGTGGCAGCCGCTCCCGGTACGTGACGCTGCCCGTCACCGATGCGTTGGGGGTCCGGCCCGACGCAACTTCCACCGTCGCATTGCCGGGAGTAGACCCCCCCTGGCACGCCGCCGCCAGCACGGCCCAGGTGGCGATGATGGACAATACTGCTGGGACTGCTTTGGTCTTCATCGGAAATACTCGGCCATGGCTTCAAGATTGGCTATATCCGTATAGACGCAGGCCGAAGCAAATTGGTTCCCGCAACGCCCGACGCCCTTGCGGGGCGGGCCGCCCGCCCAAGGCTCAATTACCTGGGGTGCACCTCTAGGTAACCCACGTCATATTCGGCCTCCGCAGCCGGAGTTTCGGCGCTGGCCCCGTTTCCTTGTTCTGCCCCACCGTGGTCGTGCGACCCTTCCGGTTGCTCCTCTGCCCCCGCGTGGATCGTAACCGATGCCTCCACCGGGTTGCCCTGCCTCTGGTAGGGTTGGCCCTGGTTGTTGGCGAGAGAAACCGTAATTTCGTGCATCCCTTGCTCCAGGCCTGGCAGCTTCAGCCATGGTGTGTAGAGCCTGGCGTGGAACTCGCCGTCTATCAGCACGTACCCGAACCCCTCTCCGGCTACGTGGTCGCCGTCCACGTTCTGGGGCGTGAACTCGAACCCCGTGGGTACGACTTGCAGGTTGTACCCGCCTAAGGGGTCGGGATGGACCATGACTTCCACCGACATCGCGGCGTCGGCGTCCACGGCCGGCAAGTCGACGAAGCCCACCATACCACCCTCGCCTACCTCGACCGCGGTCGTGTCTTCCAACGGCTGTCCGCCGTACGTCAGCTCGCCATGGCCGTTGGTGTTCAAGCTTACCCGAATTTCCCGCAGCCCCGGCTCCAGGCCGGTCAAGTAGTAATATGGACCGTAGACCCGGTTGATCTTGACGCCGTCCACGTAGACGTGGGCGTGGCCCGCACCCGGAGCGTTGGCCATGTTGACCTCTTCCGGGGCCCACCGCCAGCCGTCGGTGATTATGCGCACGTACACGCCACCTGCACCGTCTTGTTCGGCCGTAACCGAAACGCTCACGGGAGTTTCAGACTCCAGGACATCGTGACTCCCGCTTGCCGGGGAATCCCCGGAATCGCCGTGTCCGCCGGCGGCCGCAGGGTGGAAGGCCATACGGTAACGCCCGGTCGCGTCGGCGACGAACACGAAATCAGCAACCGTGCCGGGCGTGACTGTCTGTTCGATGTCGTACCCGTGCAGATGCAAAGACCCCGGCGCGTCGCTGTCGATTTTCAAAGTCACCGTGTCATGCTGGCTCACTCGGACCGTTTCCGGCGTCATGTTCTTGTCTCGCAGCGAAACGCTAATCTCCAACTCCTCCGGGTCTGATGAGCCGCACGCCGCGGCCAGGACGGCAATCAATACGGCCAACCCGGCGCAAAAAACCATCGTCTTCAGATGCAAGGACAACCTCAACCTAGATGTCAATTCCCAATCGTCTGCCCTGTAGGCATGAGACATTTGCACAACTGTCATTCTCTCGCACGAAGACCATTGCACAGCCCGCGCCTGAGCTACCCGTTCGTCCTGAGGCTCTCGAAGGACAAGAACGGCGCCCCCTCCATGCCTCACCCGTTCTTGCCCGTCCCCATACCCGTCAGTCCCACGAAAGCGGGAATATCGCAACCCTGTCCTGAGGCAAAACGAATGACCTGTCCTTTGGGTGCCCGAAAGGGCCAATGGACCGCCGTACTTCTGCTCAGGCCACCACTCGTACAGAACCCGAGGGACGTTAGCCTGCTACATGATTAGGTACGCCTACTAAGGTAGGGGCGGTTTCATCATTCGCACCTCCGGTGCGTCCCGGCGCTCAAGCGGCCCGCCGTTCCCGGTCAGGCCCCACTGACCTCGTTCAACCTTCCCGTGGCGCAGTCGTATATGAAGCCGCGAATCTGGTCCTTGTTGGGGATGAACAGACTGGCCTTAATGCGGCCAATGGACTGCTTCACGTCCTGTTCCAGGTTTCCAAACGCCTCCAGTGCGAAGGCGGGCCGTAGGCCGGTGTCCGCTTCTATCGCGTCCTTCACGTCGTCGTCTCTGAAGGTCAGCATTCCGCAGTCAGTGTGGTGCACCAGCAACACCTCGCGGGTGCCCAGCAAGCGTTGGGAAATAACCAGCGAACGAATAACGTCGTCCGTGACCACCCCTCCTGCGTTGCGAATCACGTGGGCGTCGCCCTCTTCTAGACCCAGAAGCTTGTGGGTGTCCAGTCGGGCGTCCATGCACGCAACGACGGCCAGACTGCGCGCCGGGGGCACGGGTATAATCCCCCTTGTCAAAGCCTTCGGCGTAGCGGGCATTGTTGCTCAGAATCTCGTCTACTGCCGTCATGGGAAGCTCCTTGTCGGGGACTAAATTCGATGTCTGGGCAAGTATCCAACAGGGTTAACCGCTTTTCAAGCATACCCGGCCCTGCCTCTACCTGTGTTGATGCCGCTTGTCGGTGGTGGAGAAGGTTGACCGTCATCTGGACGACGCGTACCATAATTCGTATCATGTGCCTAAGGCCTGCCGGGCGGACATCGACGTACGGTGAGGCGGTCCTGACAAAGATAGAAAGCTGGAGGGCGTATGCTACTGTCCAAGTTTTGGAAAATAGTGGTCCTGCTTGGCCTGCTGACTTTTGCCGCGCTGGCTTGCGACGACACGGACGAGCCCTACGTAATTGGCGGTATGGACGCCCTCACCGGGGTTGCCGAGTCCTACGGCAACCCGCTGCACCAGGCCAAGCTGCTGGCCGTGGAGGAGATCAACGCCGCCGGCGGCGTCAACGGCCGGATGCTCGAACTCATAGTAGAGGACTCCGAATGCGCAGCCCAGGATGCCATAACCGCCTATAACAAATTGACCGACGTAGACGGCGTCAAGATTATCCTGGGCACAACCTGCAGCGGCTCCATGCTAGGCGCGGCGCCTCTGGCCGAAAAAGACGGAGTTGTCCTTCTGTCCGCATCCGCCACCAGCCCCGACATAGCCGTCGCTGGCGACTACATCTTCCGGACCGCCATCAACGACCTGCAACTGGGCACAGACATCGGCAACACCCTCTGGATCGACGGGGCGCGAAAGATCGCCACCATCAACGAGGGCACCGACTATGCCGAAGGGGCCCGCAGCACCGCCGTCGCCCGGTTCGAGGAGCTGGGCGGCTCAGTGGTAGGATCTGAACGCTACTCGTCTGAGGTTATCGACTTCCGCAGCTCCTTGACCAAGCTGTTCAGCGAAGAGCCCGACGCCCTTCTCCTGGCTGCTCAGGGAGAGCTTTCCGGAGGGACCATCATCAAGCAGGCCCGCGAGTTGGGGTTTGACGGCCCTATATATTCGGAAATTGTCCCTACCGCCCCCGAGGCTCTTAGCATAGCCGGCGAAGCCGCCACAGGCCTGAAGGCTGTCATTCCCAACCCCGACCTGAACACCGCTGCCGGCAGGAATTTCTTGGAGAAGTTCAAAGAGCGGTACGGGGTCGTTGCCACATTGCCCTGGTTCCAGGGTTCCGCTTACGGCGACGTCTACATCGCCGCCGAGTGCCTGAAGCAGACCGACGATGACCAGGACGCCGACGGCTTCCGGGACTGCCTGAACAACCTTACCTGGAGCGGGGCCATCGGCGAGAACTACAGCTTTGACGAAAACGGCGACGTGGTGGGATTGGCCAACGTAGTCGTCCAAGTGCTTCCGCTTGCCGAGCGGACTGACGACAACCTGGGTTACGAGGTCTTGGGATTGGCCCCCACGCCCTAGCTTGTCAACTCGCAACGGTGCCCGCAACCTTGAGCGCGTGGTTCATGTCGGTCCAGGCCCTTTTTGAGCAAGGGCGGGGAGCCAGGCCTCAGCGGTTCAGCCGTTCGACGCCTTGCGCCACAGCCGGTAACCGGTGGCCCACATGACCAGTGGCAGTAGTACGTCCACCACGGCCCAGATGATCCAGGCTTGGTGGTTGCCCTCCAGGCTGTCCTCGCCCAGGGCCAGCAGCGAAAACCAGTTGTGCAGAAGTAGTATCGCAACGCCTGCGGTCAGGTAGAAGGCAATCTTGGCTTCCAGGTAAGGGCGGCCTGAGGCTCCGTCCGCCTCCCGTTCCGCCTCCAGCTTGCGGGCGAAGTTGAAGACCAGCGCCAGCCCCAGCGCTATGACCATCAGCACGTCCAGCACGTACCAGACGCTTAGCGCGTCGAAGTCCTCGCTTATAAACGGGTTGATGATGAAGTACGCCGCAACCGCCGCTCCAACGCCTACCAGGTAAACCGCTGCCAATCTGTTCAGCATTGTCTCCATAACGCTCCCTCCATGCGCTTCTTACGCCGCCAGCAGCCTTAACGCGGTTTCCCGCGCCTCGGTCCAGTCGCCGACTATCTGGTCTGAAGGGACGTGCTTTAGGACGTCCAGCGCATGCAGGCTGCGGGCGGGCATGCCCGACAGGCCCATGACGATGCAGTGCGTATCCTGGGCTTCTGCTGCTTCGACAAGCCGCTCCACTACCAGGGCTGCGCTGTCGTCTACGTAGACCGTGTCGGTGAAGTCCAGGATCACCACTTCGTGGTCCCGGATATCGGTTCCGATAGTGTCGATTAGTTTGCTCGAGGATGCGACGGTGAAGGTCCCCTTTAGGGCCACCAGGCCTACCCTGGCGGAAAGCATGTCCGTCTCCTCCCCGTTTGCTTCAGGGCCTAAGAAGGTCTGGTCCAATAAAGGCGTGGAGATGACGCTGTCCATCTCCAGGCGCTCGAACTGCCGCGCGCTCGTCACCGCCGCGGCAATCATGCCCACGGCCACCGCGGCGACCAGGTCCAGGAACACCGTCAGGCCAAGCGTAAGCAGCATCACCACCATGTGCTCGCGTTGGACGTGGTGGATGCGGGTCAAGAGCCGCCAGTCTATCGTGTCTATGGCCACCTTTACCAAAATGCCCGCCAGGACAGCGTTGGGTATCTTCGCAACGTAGTCCCCCAGGACCAGCACCAGGACTACCAGAATTGCCACGGAAAACACCCCTGCAACTAGTGCTCCCGCCGGCCCGGATGTTGGCTACGGTGCTGGGCGTCGCTCCGGATCCCGGCAGGCCCCGGATAAACCCGGTAAACACGTTGCCAATCCCTTGGGCCAGCAGCTCTTTGCTGGGGTCGTGACGTGCCCGGGTCATTGAGTCCCCCACCAGGGCTGTTAGCAAGGTGTCCACCGACCCTACTAGGGCGATGATCAGGGCTGGCTCTATCGACCGCACTACGACAGCAGCAACAAGGTGGCGGGGTTCACCGAGACGTGGACGGCGCCCACTGCGACAGGCGGCAGCGCCATCACCCGCTACGACGTGGAGTGGAAGACCGCCGCCCAGACCTGGGAAGAGGCCGCAACCGCCGGGCAGTCCGCAACCGCCGCGGCCTCTGCCACCACCCATGAGATCACCGGCCTGACCAACGACACCGAGTACACGGTGCGGGTGCGGGCGGTGAACGGCGCGGGAAACGGCCCGTGGAGCACGGAGGCGTCGGAAACGCCGGCAGTTCCCGCCAGCAAAAATGCCGACCTTGCCGACCTGAAAGTTGAGGGCGTCACCGTGGCGGGCTTTGACAAGGACACCCTCTCCTACGAGGTCGTGGTCGTCCTCCCGCCGCGCGCAAGCGTCCCCTTTGTCACCATCGAGACTACGACGGTGAACGACCAGGCCAGGGTAGGTTACCTCCCCGTCAACACCGACGCCAGCGTCGCCCGCCCCGGCTACCAGGTGACCTTGCTCATTGGGACGCCGACCACGTACACGATCACGGTCACCTCGGCGGACGGGAGCGTGATCAAGGAGTACGCGATCGAGATCACGCGCTACACGTCGCCCCGCGCGCCGCGCGGGCTGGACGCGAGGGCCAGCTACCGGCAGGTCGAGCTCTCCTGAAACGATCCGAGCAACAGCGACATCGACAGCTACCAGTACCGGGTGAGCGACGACGGCGGCAACACCTGGGACCCAGTCTGGAACATCCCATGCGGTCGGAACCTACTAGCTGGGCCTCTACTCATCTCTACCCGAGCCCACCGCCCACGAGTACCGTAATTTCTTGTGTAGATTGTCCCTCATGCGTCCTGGCGCTGACGGTGTTGCTGGCCACGCAGGGGGTTTGGGCGCAGGACGAAGAGGACGAGCCGTGCACTGAGGACGGGGACGTGGTGAAGTGCACCTACGCGGAGAATGACACGGACCCGGTGGTGCGCATCTTTGCGACGAGCCCGGAGCGCGACGAGGTCGATTTCTCCGTGGAGGGTCTTGACGCCGCCGACTTCACCGTCGATGGCGGCGTGCTGAGGTTCAAGAAATCTCCCAACCACGAGGCGTCGACGGACAGGGAGCGCATTGACGACGCCGGCACCCTAGACGTAGATGAAGAGGAAGCTGGCGACAACAACGTGTACCTCGTAACGGTGAGGTCCACCGACGTGAGGCCAGCCGGCACGACGGGCGCGGCTCCGACGAGCACGGTGGACGTCATCGTGACCGTCACCAACCTGGAAGAGCCCGGGACGGCGACCATCAGCTTGCGGCAGCCCGAGGTGAATACCGAGCTGACCGGTAGCGCGACCGATCCTGACGATATCACGGGCGACATTGCTTACGAGTGGTCCGTCCCCAAGGTCAGCAGGCCCAAGCTTACGAACAATGCCCACTGGCAAGACCCCGCAGGGAGTCCCAGCAACGTCGAAGACTTCACGCCGGGGGCGGATGATGAAGGCAAGTACCTGCGGTTGAAGGCGACCTACCGTGACGGCGAGGGTGGCGAGAAGGCTGCCTACGTGAGATCGGAATTCCGCGTGCGTGAGGATGTGCTAGACACTGCCAACGATGCGCCCGTGTTCGATGACGGCGAGGAGGCGGAGACCAGGAAAATTCCTGAGAACGCGGACGTGAGAGACGCCGTGGGCAGTCCTGTCGTGGCCACAGACGGGAACAAAGTCGACTCGGGAAGGCTGACCTACTCGATTGCTGAGGGCAACGATGCGGCCTCGTTCTCCATACACAAGGCGACAGGGCAGATCAGAGTGACCGAGAAGCTGGACCACGAGCTTGGCTCTGAGGCGACCACGGGCCTAGCTATTGGTATTGCTAACGCTGCTGTCGAGGATGCTTCTGACGCGGACGACGGGATATACGTCATCACCGTCATGGTCACGGACCCGTCCGGTGAATTAAATGAGAGCACCGACACGAAGGTCGTGGTCATCACGGCCACCGACGTGGACGAGGTTCCCAGCGTGAAGGCCGCGGACAGCACTGCAGCCCCTGATACGGCTCATATGGTCGAAGAGAACGCAAGGTTCCGTTTGCTTTTGGGGTATGACATCAGCATATAGGGTCAGCGCCAGGTACTCGATGACTAAATAAGTCTTTGACCGCATCTTTCCATGCTGTCCGCACAGGCCCCGCCCACATATCCTCTTGTTCCTTGCCCTCTAATATTCTGTCTTTATAGCGTTTAGACCAGATAGGCCCCCATGATATCGACAATGCATGGTCTGCGTTAAACGCCTGAAACCCGCCGCCGTCAGGTTGCCTGATGCGATACTCTCTCAACCCGCTCCCATTTTGATGCAGTTCCCAACCATGTTCCTCGTACGGACCAAGATGCACCGAAACGGTGCTGAACAGAACGGGCCACTCTGCCGCCGCTGCGCGACTGGCTTCGTCCCTATCCGCTGGCACATCATGTTCGTATCTGTGCCATATTTGCGTGTAAGGTCTCCATTCCATCGAGCAGGGTTTTCCTGGACTTAGCCAAACAACCTGATTGAGAACGCCCTGCAACATCGTCGAACTGGAAAAGTCGGGCATCAGACATTCATCCTCTGCCCATCTGGCGACGTTCAATTCAACGGCCAACCAATGGCCAGCCCTGGCCAAGTCAAACCCGTAGTTGATGCCCTTGCCGTTGGAATACTTAACTTCGACGATGATCTTGATGCCCTGGTCGCTCGTCAATACCACATCGGCGCGACGGCCGTTATGCCCGGCATACGGCAGCTCTGTTTCCCACTCCACCTTTTTCACAGTATGTCGCAACGGTGGGTTGAACCTGGGTGAAGGTGGGGCGGGCAACTGGATGTCCTTGCCTGCGGCATCCTCAAACACCGATTTGCCCAATATGTGGAGCTCTGACTCTTTTGTTGTGCCCATCATCAATCCTCCTTATGCCTTGTTCAGTTTCTAGCTATACCCCAAAAGCAAACGGAACCGCTGGTAGACTTCGGGGGGGCTGCCCGCCAGCTGCTGCTGCAACTTCTGCACGAAATTACCCTTGACCTCTTCTGGGCTGTCCAGGAACCTCTCCCGCAGTTTCCCAAGCAACTGGCGAGACCAGATAGGCTTGCCCGGCGTAAAGAGCGAGTCGTCGGTCTGCAGTGAGCGTTCGACCCATGCCTTGGCCGCTGCGTAAACCCTCTCTGCGCCGTCTCTTGTCTTTCTGCTACCCATCGTTCTCCTCCCGCTGTTATGTCCGGCCGCTATGCTCCATCCGAGCCTATCTGCGGAGCCTGCCAAAGGGTTCACGAAGCCACATCCACCACCCCACTTTCCCTAGAGTTGCCCACCTCCACGCGGCAGGCCAGTCTTGAAAGTAACTACAGGGGGCCATCAGCGGAGCGACATCACCAGCCACCTACTCCTATCCTCTAAACAAACCGCCCCTGCGCACCCTCTTTCCTCCGGCGGCGGGGCGCTTGCCTGAAGGTGACTTGGGGGGCTAAGCGGGGGTAGTGGGCCTCTTTGCCGGATAGCAGTTCCTCTATTGTTAGTATCTGCAAGCGGGGATATTTCACGTTTACGGGAGTACCGGGAAAGGGTTCAGGCACATATACGCCCGCGGAAATTGCCTCCTGACGCATCGGTTCTGTAGGCGGGTTCAGAGTGACGAACAGGCCCAACTCCGCCTTCTCCCGTTCCAGCACCCCCTTCAAATCCCTTACCTGGGACGCGCTGATGTGGCCGCTCTTGACCTGCACGATAATGCGCTTGGCCTTGCCCCTGCCGTCATCGAAGAAGTTGATGTAGCCGTCTATGCCCGAGTCCGCGCCCTTGCGCTTGTCCTGGGCCGGCCTGGCATCGACCAGACCCAAGGCCCACCACTCGAACTGGTAGCGGTCGTGCTGGGCCAGGGACCCGGCGCTGGGTGAGTCCTTAGGGTCGCCGATTATTTCGTAGGGGCGCAGGTTTTCGCCAAAGGTGTCGTGGAGCCGATGGCGAATGAGAGTAATCGCCAGGTGGGTAATGTCTATGCCCATCCAACGCCGGTTCAGCCGCTCCGCGGCCGCAACCGCCGTGCCGCAGCCGCAAAAGGGGTCTAGCACCACATCATCCTCGTTGCTGCTGGCGTTGATGATACGCTCCAGCAGGGCCTCCGGCTTTTGGGTGGGGTAGCCTAAGCGTTCCTGATCAATAGTTGACAGCCAGCGCACATCGGCGTCAATACCGCTTTCCCGACCGAAGACCGTTCCTACGGTGTAGGGCTGGTAAGCCCAAATGTCAGGCACGGGTTGACCGTCTCCGGGCGTGATGTAATGCTCATATATAGGCCACGCATTGCCCTTCCGAATCTTGATAAAATCTAATTCGTAGAGCCTGTCAAGTTTTTGGTGTTGAGATAAATCTGACAGGTCTTCGCTAACCTCCTCGAGAAGCCTGCGCGGGATAGCCCAATGCCGACCCTTTGCAGTTGGGTCAAAGCCTTTCCAAGGCTTGCCAGACTCGCCGTTTCTCGTTCCTGAACCAGTCAAGACATTCCCGTAATAGTTGGTTCGCCAGCCCTCGCTGTGCTGTACAAAATAGTCCTCGACATGCCCTTTCATATAAGGCTTCTTGATGTTGTTCCACTTGTAATTCTCAGTCTTGGTGTAGAACAGTACTGTGTCATGGATTGGGGCGAATCGTTGGACTTTGTTATGCGTCCCAGTTCGACGCCAGATAATCTCATTTCGAAAATTCTTTGACCCAAACACTGCATCCAAGAGCAGCTTGAGGTAATGGCTGGCTGTCGGGTCGCAGTGCAGGTATATGCTGCCCGTAGGCTTCAGAGCCCGATGAAGCTCCACCATGCGCTACGCCATCATGGTAAGGTAGGCCATCATGTCGTTCTGGCCCAGGAAGGAGCGCACGGCCTGGAGCAGCCGTCCTAGCTTGTCAGGGCCGTTAGTTATCACATCCTGGTAGGCGAACTCGGACTCCATCCCCCAGTGCCAGGTGTCATCGAAGGCGGTAATCTGGGCCGCCGACTGTTCGCCGCTCTTTTCCTGGAACAACACGTTGTAGGTGGCGTTGGAGTTGAATGGCGGGTCCAAGTAGATCAGGTCAACGCTTTCATCGGCGACGTGCTCTCGCAGGATGTCCAAGTTGTCGCCGAAATACAGCTTGTTCTTCCAGAACGGGCTGGTCATAGCCTCTCCTCAAAATCAAAAGTGCGTCGGCTCTAGGTAGAGATACTTATCGCGCTGTATAACGGTACCCAGCTTGACACCCTACACGCGCCAGATGGCAGAGACGTTAGTTCCGTTGTTTTACATGCTCAGTGCTTGGCCCTTGACTTCCTCCGAATAGTAGTGTCGGTTGCCTTCAGGGGTGAATCGATGGTGACAATCCCCGCAACTATAGGTCTGTTTGGCCCGAGACTTGCCAGCTTTGGGTGCCCAGTTGGAGCCGCAGTGGGGGCAATGCAGATTGTGTCGGTAAACACGCTGAGCCATTGGACTGTGACCTTACGTTGTATTCGAATTAGTCCAATTCTACCACTCATGCACGTATAGAGAATACCTAATGAATAACTGCTGTTGACGCCACCTCCACCGTTCCGTTATAGCGGTAGGCTAAAACAATCTGGAAGTCTCACAGGGCCACCACCAACTCGAAAGTTTGTAATACGGTACCGCTTGGCCCATCAGGGTGGACGCACTGATCGTAAAATAGGAATTGCGGCTCGACCTTCTTTTCTCTCACTCCTGCATCCCATGAGCTGAATTCGCCATATTTCACCATCATAAAATCGAAGAATCGTACCAGTACGCTTTTGGTGGCGGCTAGATGCTGTTCAAGGGGTTCCCGCTTGCAGGTGATGAGTGTTACCCCGACTCTTTCATCGGGCTTGGTGATCGAGACTACGGGTTCTAGATCTCCGTTCTCATCGATGCGACAATAAGCTCGCTGCTCCTCCCGCCAGTGAATTCCCGTAGCGTGGGCGAATTCCTGCAGGAGTTCGTAACAATAGTGCGGATATCTACGACAAGTCAACCTCCTGGGGCTGGTCATGCAGCTGTGGGCGCTGAAGGTCCAGGAAGAGATGCAGATGGGCCACTTCATCAGCGTGGCCGAGCGGCTCGCCCCCCGCTGCCGGCGCTGGGTGATAGCCCACGCCATAGGGCACCGGCTGCTGCACGCCGGCAACCACCTGTGGATACGCGATCACACGAGCCTCGGCGGCCTGTTCGAGCGGGAGGCCGAGGACTTCGCCCGCGCCCTTCTAACGGACGTGCGTGAGGCTATGGATGAGGGTCTAAGCGAGGTGTGGGAGGTGTGTCGGAGCACTTCGGGGTGCCGGGCGCGATGGTCCTGCTTCAAGCGCCCATGAGGATGGAGTGAACGCATGCGGCAAATATTGGTGCTATTCCCCGTACTGGTTGCGGCGAAACCTTGCACCTTGCGGTGGTTAAGGGTTATAATATCCGCGTATTATGCGGAGTATATACATCCACGAGCAACCCGGATGGCCCCATCTTCGTTGGCAACAGAGGGGAATGGTGGACCAACTCGCTACGGTCAGGCACCGGCAAGGCCGGCTCCTGGGCCGCATGGAGGCTCTTGGCTTCGACCTTCGCCAGGAGGCTGTCCTCGATACTCTGACCGAGGACGTGGTTACGACCAGCGCGATCGAAGGCGAGATACTCGACACGGCTCAAGTCCGCTCCTCGATCGCCCGTCGTCTTGGCATGGATATCGCTGGACTGAGTTACGTCGACCGCGGTGTAGATGGCATCGTCGAGTTGATGTTGGACGCAACGGAGCATTACGCCCAGCCCCTTACTCAGGAGCGCCTATTCGCTTGGCACACTGCCCTGTTCCCTACAGGACGGAGCGGCTTGAGACGAATCACGGTGGGTGGCTGGCGCGAAGACAGCTCCGGCCCCATGCAGGTCGTCTCAGGCCCCATTGGCCGGGAGCGGGTGCATTTCGAGGCTCCGGCAGCAACGAGGCTCGACCAAGAGGTACAAACCTTCCTGGAGTGGTTCAACGCACCTGCCGATACCGACGAGGTGCTCAAGGCTGGGCTGGCTCACCTCTGGTTTGTTACCGTCCACCCATTCGAAGACGGTAACGGCCGCATTGCCAGGGCCATCGCGGACATGGCCTTGGCCCGCTCCGAGGGTAGCCCTCGACGCTTCTACAGCATGTCGTCTCAGATCCGGCGCGAGAGGGCTGACTACTACACCATCCTGGAGCGGACTCAGAAGGGGACAACGGATGTCTCCGAGTGGATGGGCTGGTTCGTATCCTGCTTGGGCCGGGCCATAGAGGGCGCCGAGACTACTCTCATGGCGGTGCTCGAAAAGGCGCGCTTCTGGGAAGAAATTGCGAGTCTTCCGATCAATGAGCGCCAGCGTGTCGTCATCAACCACCTTCTGGATGGCCTTGAAGGCAAACTCACGACGTCTAGATGGGCGAGGATGACGAAATGCTCTCAGGATACCTCCCTTCGCGACATCACGGACCTCATGGGGCGTGGGATACTCGTGCGGAATCCGGAAGGGGGGCGAAGCACCAGCTACGCTCTGGTCAGGACACATGGCACTAGCTGAAAACCTTCACATGGGAGTGAGCATTATGCCCAGACCTACTAAAACCCGTGCTAGAGAGCGCCTCCAAAGAGTTCTGGATGCGATAGCTGATCTGAAACAGCTACAGAGAGGATCACCAGAGTTCGATAAGTGGCACAGAGACACTAAAGTGGCGATTGCCAACACTTTTGAGGAATCGCCTTCCAAGGCTAAAGATTTCGAAGACATCCGATATTATCTGTCGGCGTTTGTTGTGGGTGGAACGCCTGAGTCTGAATTTCAAGAAGCGTACGTCAGAGGTTTAAACTCTGCTGCTGCCATCCTACAGTCGATGATTGATGAGATTGAAGAGTACTGGGATGATGATAATCAGGAGCCGAAGTGTTCTAAGGGTCCAGAAAGACCCCATCGGATCAACACGAACCAGGTATTCGTTATTCACGGCAGCGATCATGGAACCAGGGATACAGTCACCAGATTCCTTGTGAGTTTGGGCCTCGAAGTGGTGATACTTCAGGAGCAGCCTGATCAAGGCCGCACGGTAATCGAGAAGTTCGAGCAGTGCGCTCAAGGTGATTTCGCAGTAGCTTTATTTACGCCGGACGACATAGGTGGGCCTGATGATGATGACCTACAACCCCGTGCAAGGCAGAATGTAATCTTCGAATTCGGATACTTTATCGGAAAGTTCGGCCGAGACAGGGTTCGCGCTTTGGTGAAAGGAAACCCTGAGATACCCTCTGACTATTCTGGCGTTCTCTACATCCCAATAGATGACCTCGGCAGTTGGAAAATGGTCCTTGTCAGAGAAATGAAGGGCGCGGGCTTAAAGATCGACGCGAATCTTGTCTTTTGAACAATCGTTTCGACACTATGCAGTGTCTCCTACGACGCCATGGGGCTCCATCCATGATATTGCGGCTAAGGCCCACCAAGGAGAATTGAATGGAATGTCACAATGAACTTCGGGTACGAGCGGAAAAAGTCCTCGATCAGTTGAAGTCGCGTGAACACAAAAGACCCCTATTCGTCGAGTTTTCGGGTACGCCAAAGAGCGGTAAGAGCACCTGCATCGAAATTGTTACTCACTTCTTCCGACGGCTTGGCTTTAAGGTCTTGGCTCCGACCGAAGGTGCCTCGCGGCGAACACCCTACTATCTTAAGGACGATTGGGTAGCGTTCAACACGTGGTCAGCATCCTATGCGCTCATGCATGTTCTAGAGGGTCTGTATGGCTCCGATGAGTACCATTTGGCAATCCTCGATAGAGGATTGTTCGACGCCTTGGCCTGGTTTGAACTGTTGACGAAGACTGGACAAATCTCCGAACAAGAGCGCGATAACGTGCATAATTTTCTCCTTATCACCAAGTGGCGTTCCAAGATTGATGCGGTTCTTCTGTTCACAACTGACGCTGAGACTTCTTTGGAGCGAGAGAATCGGGACAAACTCATCATGGAGCCTGGAAGCACTATGAATCCCGAAGTTCTCCAGAAACTGAATTCTGCCTACGAGGATGTCAGAAAGAAATACTCAAACGAGTTTTCGCGGTTCCAATCCATAGCCACGAGCAAAAGCGAACAAACGACACCACGGTCAACAGCGGCCCAGTCCACGGGGTTGATTCTTGACGTTTTCGAACCGATGCTAGCTTCGGGCGTATGTCAGTGATAGGGATGGAACGGTCGGTGCTTTGTTTTCCAAGGGTATGTATTGCAGACTGTCGCCGATTCACGCCGTGGAAAAGTGCCACCGGGGTGATGCAATCGGGGGAGGACAATATGACATGGATTCCCAGGCACGAGGCTGAAAAGTCCAAGGACTTGATACAACCCATTCCATGTGCCTTGGTGCTTGACGTAAATCAGGAGTACTACGTCTTCCGGAGGATCAAGGACGGTCGCGCCGATCTGCGCGGACGAATTAGTCTGTTAGTTGGAGGTCATATCGACTGGGCTGTTGAAGACCGGGAAGTTTCCTCATTGATTATGGCTACTCTGATGCGAGAAATCAAAGAGGAGTTGGGTATGGAGCCTGCCTCGAGTGCGAAGCCAATAGGCGTGGTGATTGATTTTTCTTCCGTACAGAGTTCCAGACACATTGGGATTGTGCATGAGGTTGTTGTAGCGGGCGCAATGCGGCCAAAGGCGCCTGAGGAATTCTCGACTAGGTCCCAACATATCGGACAGGTTTACACACCGAGAACATTATCTCCCCTGCGAAAGAAGCTTGATCCCTGGTCGATGATCATATTCGGAGACTATATCAATCCATATTATTCTCTTGAGATAGGTCAGCAACTCAGGCTTTTACCTCCTGACGACCCCCTAGGGGTCTCGCCTCGACGCCCTCCGGTTTAGGGCCTTCTCAAGGATGGCGAAGGCTTAGTGGATGCGGAGGCCCTCGACCCTGGGGACGGGGTCTTCCTCCTGCTTGAGGAGTGCATGGGTGATGAAGTCGACCATCTGCAGCAGATAGTCGCCGTCGGAGCTTCGGAAGGCGGGGCCTCCGATGACATTCTCCACGGGGATGTTCCTGGTCCTCTCGCCCTCCTCCCACAGCTCGTATCTGCTGGGCACGGGGTTGAATATCCTCAGCCGCCGGTAGGCCCTGGTGATCATCGCCTCCTTGCCCTCGTCGAAGATGAGGAAGGCGTGTCGGCCCGCCGACTTGACCGAGCTGTTGATGCGGTTGATAAGCCGGTCGAGGCTGACCTGCTCGTATGCCTTCACGTCAGGCTTGTGGAGGCAGACGTTGATGACCTCTATGCCTCCCATGCGTATGGCAGCCTACTTCAGAGTGGTGGGTTGGGGCTACTCCTGATGCGTTGGGCTGGCCCATCGACGCGTGCTTCCTGTGCAGATTGACCCCAAAGCGGAACAGTTTGAGCAGGTTGTGGCCTGTGCAGATCAGCGACCATTCGCCGTTCACCTTCTCCAGTCCCCGCAGCAGGAACTGCCGGAATCCCCGGCCCTGCTTGATCTGGCCGAATACCGGCTCCATAGTTTGCATCCGCAAAGCGTAGCGCTGCCGACCCCGCCTGGTCTGTAACTTCCGTCGCATCCGGTCCCTGGGAGACAGATGGCTGGGTATGCGACCTCGGGGCGCGGGTGGCACAACCCGGCCGTGGCGGGTTTGCTCCGGCGCGACGAACGGGTCCACGCCCAGAGCATAAAGCTCGTCGACTGCCTTCGCCGAGTAATAGCCAGCATCGGCGGATACTTCCCTGGGGACTGCACCGACGTTGTCGATGGTCTCCTCCATCATCGCCGCAGCCTGTTGCTTATCCGAAGTCTGGTTGGTGGCCCGCGCCGCCTCGATCACCTGGTGAGCGCTGTCCACCACCGCCTGACAGTTGTACGCTTGCAGGAAGTCCTTTCCTCCAGGTGCGGGTGACCTGCCCCCCAAGAACTGGTCCAGGTGTAATGTTAGTCCTGGGCCTGAAAGAAAGGGGGGTAAAGATGGCAAGGAGGAAGCATACGGCAGAGCAGATCATCAACAAGCTCAGAGAGGCGGAGGTGGCCATATCGGCAGGGAGTACGGTCGCTGAAGTCTCTCGTCAGATAGGGGTGACCCAGCAGACCTTCTACCGGTGGCGCACCGAGTACGGGGGGTTGAAGATCGACTAGGCTAGACGGCTGAAGCAACTGGAGACCGAGAACGGTCGTTTGAGGAGAGCAGTGGCTGATCTGACGTTGGACAATCAGATACTGAGAGAAGCAGCGGAGGGAAACTTCTAAGCCCTTCTCGTCGTCGCCAGTGTGTGGAGCACGTCAAGGAGATGTTCGGGGTCTCAGAGCGACGAGCCTGCAAGGTGCTGGGCCATCCCAGGTCGACGCATCGGTATGAGCCGATACCTGGAGAGGATGAGCAGGGCTTGACCGAGGAGATCGTAGAGTTGGCCAGTCGGTATGGCAGGTACGGTTATCGCAGGGTCACCGCTCTGCTGAGGATGGAGGGTTGGGATGTGAACCGCAAGAGAGTAGAGCGGATCTGGCGACGGGAAGGGCTGAAGGTGCCGGCCAAGCAGCCCAAGAGAGGACGTCTGCGGCCCCAGGGACCGAACCACGTGTGGGCCTACGACTTCGTACTGGTCAGGACCCAGGACAGTAGAGCTGTGAGGCTGCTGACCGTCATTGACGAATACACCAGGGAGTGTCTGGCCATCAGGGCAGATCGACAGATCCGATCCTCCGACGTAATAGAGACCCTTGCCGAGCTGATGATGATCAGGGGAGTGCCCGATCACATACGCTCAGACAACGGCCCGGAGTTTACAGCCAGGGCTGTGCGGGAGTGGCTTGGGCGAGTGGGAGCCAGGACGCTGTACATTGAGCCTGGATCGCCGTGGGAGAACGGCTACATCGAGAGCTTCAACGGCAAGCTCAGAGACGAGCTGCTGGACAGGGAACTCTTCTACACGCTCTTGGAGGTGAGGGTGCTGACCGAGCGGTACAGGCAGATTTACAACCGCATCAGGCCTCACAGCTCGCTGGGCTATAGGCCGCCGGTCCCGGAGACTGTGCTGCCTGCTGTTCCACTCCCTGTCCTTGCTGGACTAACATAGCAGGTGGTACAAAGATCGGGGGCAGGTCAACACGCCGACCCGCTCGGCAAGCTCCCGCATGGTCATGCCCAGGGCGCGGGCGCGCTCCCGGACGTAGCTGCTCTGCCCGTTCACCACGCTCGCCGGGCGGTTGGCGCACTGTGCGGGAGCGATCTTGGCCGGGGCCTTGAGCGCAGACTCCACCCTGGCCTGGACCTTGACGCCCATGTTGACGCGGCCACGGGCCACCCCCGACATGTATCCGTAGGACACCCCGGCGCGGTCGGCCAGGTCCCGCATGGTCATTCCCATCTCGCGGGCGCGCTCCCGGATGAAGCTGCTCTCGCCGGTCACGACACCGCCCTGGCGGTAGACGGTCCCCTGGCCGGGGACCTCTCCCAGGACAGCCGCGACCTTCTGGCGCATCTTCGGCGTCCACTGCCTGCCCCCGTTCGCAAACTGCGACAGGTAGCCCGCACTCACGCCCATCAGGGCCGCGAGCTCCTTCATGGTGAGCCCCCGCCGCCTCGCAGCCGCCCTGAGCTCGCTCTCCGCCGTCCTCGTTCCGGTTGCCATCGTTGCCGTCGTCATCGGTCCGTCCTCCTTTTGTGTTGTGTTGCCTTGGCCTGCGCCCGCCTGCGGGCAAAGAAGAAGGGCCGCCTCGAACGAACGAGACGACCCTTGTGGATGGGGATGTGTTGTGAGAGCCGGAGGCCCCGCCGTCAGGGGCGATGGACCTCGTTGTCGTGCATGGACTCCTCCTTTCAGTAGCTGACCCGCACGGCATCCACGGCGGGAGTCATTGGTGATGGGGTTGACGCTGGACGCACTCCGCCCACGGTCGGATGCCGGACGCGGGAGACGGAGCGGGGGGTGAAGAAGACGCAGCTCGCCCCAGGGTGATTCGTCGGGGAATCGACTCCGGGGGAGCTGCTACGAAGGGAGCGGCTGTCCTACGACCTCATCGCAGACCAGCGCATGGGAGAAAGACGCAGCTTGCCCAGGTTGAATACGTCACTGGGGGGAAGCTGCGAGACGTGAAGCGGCCAGCCTGCTTTCATCGGCAGACCGGCGCGTGTCGAAGCTGCGGCCTAGCTGTCAGTCAGCCATGCCGCAGGCGTGAGGAGCCGGTCGAAACGACAGACGCATTTCGACCGACTGGTGGAGGACGGGGCGCAGAGAGCGGTCCGTCCCTGATGTCCAACGGCGAGAGCGATCGACTCCCAACCGCCAGACCAGTGCCCAGCGAGTGAAGCGATCAACTCCAGCCGCCGGACGGGTGTCCAACGGGGGAAGGGCTTATCACTCCAACCGCCGGACTGGACCGAGGACGAAGGGCTAAGTCAACTCCGTCGTATCAGCCCGCGCTGCCTACGAAGGACCAACGTCAACTCCGCTTCGGCAGCATTCCCTCGTGGGAGACCGGGGGAGAGCGAATCATCCTCCGGTCATGCCCGTGCAACAGGGATCACGCACCCAGGTTTCTATGGTCGGAAACCTTGGAAAAAGCCAAACAGCACACTCATTATCGCCAGCCCGAGACCCGCAGAAGAGGGCCTACGGCGCCCCTTTCGCAAACCGCCGCCAAATCGTTCACTAAAGTTGACTGCACACCCTTCGCACGCCCGGCCCGGCTACCGCCACAGGAGTCCGAGGCTCACCCTGTTCAGAAGCTCCCGCTTTCTGATCGCTCTCCGCGTGTCGAAGAGCGCCGTCCTTCGCCAGTTGGTCTGCCCGTCGCAGTCGAACCCCCGCAGCGGCCGCTTCTCCGGCGGTAGCGTCATCCCGTGGTCTTCAAGCAGGGCCAGCTCCACCACCCGCAGACGCTCCTCCTCCGCCAGCCACGCAAGGCCCCTGCCCTCGTTGGGGTGAGCGTCCTTCAGCCCCCGCCACTCGACGATGAGCGCCCACGCATCGCCGAACACCTCCTCGTCGTCCTCGGCGGGTTCAAGGGTCACGAGGTCGGGGTATTCACGCCGCTCCCTGGGCCTTGAAGGAGGCTTCCCTCCACCGTCCGGCGCACCGGCCTCCGATTTGCCTGACCCTGGCTGGGAGGGACCGGCGGCGGCGTGACCGGCCCCGGTCCCCTGGGCTTCAACCCGGCCCTCGATGGCAGCCATGCGCCTCCCGGCCCTTCTCCAGCGCCTCGACCCGGTTCTCCAGCCTGTCGTTGCGCTCCCGCTGCCGGGCCGCAGCCGACCCGACGCCCTCCTGCAACGCACGCTCCAGGGCCTGCCGTACCCGCCTCGACAGCTGCCCCGTCCTGGCGCACTCGGCCACCGTCCGCTGGTCCAGCTCCAGCACCCGCGCCGTGCCCTTGTATCCCTTGTCCCGCACCAGCTCTTGCAGCAGCGTCATGAGCCGCATGTGGTGCATGTTCTCGATGTCTTTGCTGTCCTCGATGCCGTGTTCGGTGGTTTTCATGGCTCTTTTCTCCCTCGCAGAATCTCGCCCAGGTCTCCGGTCCGCTCCCGTCCAGCCCTTCCCCCGGTCTCCTGCCATGTTTTCGGGGACGTCATGCACCCCCACTTCAATCGCATTTTTCTGGGCCTAATGTCATTGGGACTCCGCTCCAACCGGCCCGCCGATGTCATTCCCCACGTTTGGCGATGTCATTGCCGTCCGGAACGCCGTGATTCGACAAAGTGTTTCCTGATTACTTCCTGTAGCAACTGTCTTGATAGTCAAGAGGAATTAGCGGCGACCTTCTGAGTTAGATCGCGCCAGGGTGAGCGATGCTTGAGCATGGAGTTGAGGATAACGAGCAGCTTACGCATGCACGCTGTGAGGGCCAGCTTCTTGGGCTTGCCGGCGGCCAGCAGACGCCGGTAGAAGTCCCTGATGACTGGGTTGTATTGGCTAGCCACCAACGCCCCCATGTACAGGACGGCGCGGAGCCGGGCGCGTCCGCCCCAGACGGTCCGTTTGCCTCGCAGCGTGCCGCTGTCTCGGTTGAAGGGGGCCACACCCACTAGGGCGGCGACCTGCCGGCGATCCAGCGTGCCCAATTCCGGCAGGTAGGCCAGCAGGGTGAGGGAGAGCTGCTCCCCCACGCCCGGAACGGTCCGCAGGAGGTCATCCTTCTCTCGCCACAGAGGACTCTGACGCAGCGTCTGCCGTAGCCCCTGATCCAGGTCCTCCAGTTCCTGCTCCAGCCATGCAATGTGGGCCTCCACGCGGGGCCGGACGGCGCTGATGGCCCTCCTCAGGCGGTTCTTCTCCGAGACCAGCATGGCCACGACCTGGTTCTGCGGGCCACCAGGGAGGCGAGGACCTGGGTCTCAGCGTCCCTCAGAGGGCGCACATCTGGACGAATGGCGTCGGCGAAGTGGGCCAGGACTGCCGCATCCAGGGTATCGGTCTTCGCCAGTGTCCCGGTGGCCTTGGCGAAGTCTCGAACCTGACGGGGATTGACGACGACAACGGGCAGCGCCGCAGTTGCCAGGGCTACCACCATCGGCAGTTCCAGGCCGCCCGTAGCCTCCAGCAGCACCAGGGCCGGTTCGAGGGTCTTCAACTGAGAGACCAGTTCCTGGACCCCTGCATCGTCGTAGGTGATAGTCCACGTCTGCCCTGTCGGGCGGACCGCTACATCCACCTGGGCCTTTGCTACATCAATGCCTACGTATGTCGATTCTTGTTCCATCTATACCTCCTATGTGAATGGCTGGCCCTTCCTTGCACGATGCGGGCTCGGTTCGCCCATGCAACTGTTCGGGCTCTGCTCCTATAGGGTGGGGCGACCCTCGCTACAGGACGGTCTTTCATGACCTAGGGGGCAACGGTCTGCCCCACCCTTTCTAAAGATACAAGGTGGTGATTTACCCCTGTTTCAGCTACGAAATCCCGACTCTGGCCGCTCTGTTACAAAACTCAAACTCCTGTACACCCCCAATACTGCACGAAAGGGGCCAAAAAAAAGAGAGCCTATAACCCCCCGCATCCGTGCGCAGCCCTATGAGGGAACGGCCCGTAACGCCCCGCATTCGTGCGCAGAGCTACCAGGGGTCTTATTTCCAGTTTCATTTGTTCACACTTTTCTGCGACTGACGCGGTCCGGTGAACCGCGGCAGACCGCAGGGAGGTGAACGAGTTGGCGCGGAGACCATCGACCCATCGCCGGGCGACGAAACGGGGATCGCCGTCCCACTCCACCGAGCATCGAGGGAAGGTGCGGCGTGAGCAGCCCGGCCCGGGCCGGATGATCGCCCGCGCTCACCTGCGGCGTCAGGCGTCCCCTTCTTCAGCCTTCCCGCCGCCCCGCAAAAGTGCAACTGCCAGCTATGGCCTTTGCAACCCCGACCCAACCTCAGTCGCCTGCATAAATGGAACTTTCAGCTACGGGACCTGCATACGCACGCCGGAACGTACCCGCAAGTCGAAGTGTTCACTGTTTGTGTCCTGTAGAGGGGTGATCCGCCCAATTTCAGCTACGAAACGGCCAGTAGAGTCCCAGGAAGTGGTGTAAGAGGGAGAGGGTCTGGAGGAAGAGAGACCACCGCGTCATCCTTAGCGGGCAAAGAAGAAAGCTCGAGAAAGGAGGACAACAGTGGTCAAGGAAAGGATGGACCTGCTGGAGCTATTGCGCAAGGGGGGAATGGACGGTGACGTGGACTTCCTACGGGAGGCACTGAGAGTGCTGGTAGAGGGGATCATGGATGCGGAGGTGTCATCGAGGATCGGTGCTGAGTATGGAGAACGCAGCCCTGAGCGGGTGACCCAGCGCAACTGGTATCGGTCCCGGGCGTGGGATACCCGGGTAGGGACTATGGATCTGCACATCCCGAAGCTTCGAGAGGGGAGCTACTTCCCGAGCCTGCTGGAGCCACGGCGTCGCAGCGAGCGAGCTCTGCTGGCTGTGATCCAGCAGGCCTACGTGGAAGGGGTATCCACAAGGCGGGTGGACGATCTGGTCAAGGCCCTGGGGTGTGAGGGTATCTCCAAGAGCCAGGTGTCGCGCATCTGTCAGGAACTGGACGTGGTGGTGGATGGCTTCATGGGCCGTCCGCTGGGCGGTGGACCCTACCCCTACCTGTGGCTGGACGCACTGACCCAGAAGGTCAGGGAGGACGGCAGGATCGTCAACGTCAGCGTGGTGGTGGCGACGGCCGTCAATGGCGAGGGCAAGCGGGAGATCATCGGGATGGACGTGGGTACCAGTGAGGACGGCGCCTTCTGGCTGGCCTTCCTACGCTCGCTGTCCGCCAGGGGCCTCAGCGGGGTGGAGTTGGTGGTATCGGACGCTCATCAGGGACTCCGAGGCGCCATCGCCGCAGTCTTCGGCGGAGCCAGCTGGCAACGGTGCCGCACCCACTTCATGACCAACCTGCTCACTCGGGTACCCAGGCGCGCCCAGCCATGGGTAGCCACCATGGTGCGCACCATCTACCAGCAACCCTCCCCCGATGAGGTACACGCCCAGCTCGACAGGGTGACCGATCAACTCCAGAACCGGTTCCCTCAGGTCGCCTCTCTACTGGACGAGGCCGGACCCGACGTCCTGGCCTTCTCCAGCTTCCCACTCGCCCACTGGAAGAAGATCTGGTCCAACAACCCACAGGAGCGTCTCAATAAGGAGATCCGGCGACGCACCGATGTGGTGGGCATCTTCCCTAACCGGCCGGCCGTGCGCCGCCTCGTTGGCGCCGTCCTCGCTGAGCAGCACGACGAATGGGCCGTTGGCCGTCGATACATCACACCTGTCGCGCTGACCTTCAACGAAGCTCTTCCAGAGGCCGATCTCGCGGAGGGGACTGCCGCCTAAACAACATCAACACGATGACGCACTCTTACACCACTTGACGGGACGTGACCACGCCGAACGATATATCAAGCGAGAACTGGTAGCGTTTCCGGCCACTTACGACGAGCACGAGCTAGATACTACGGGTGTTGGCCTCGAGATAGGCAAGGTGACGAGCAATAAGGAGGATGGCTGGGTGGTTGAGTCCGTCATTCTGTTTGGCGTTGAGAATACCTATGGGGTCAAGCAGAACTACGCCTTCCATTATAGGGCCTCTGTGGACGAGGACGATAATTGTGGCCCGATTGAATACCTTGAATTCGAGCCGTACTACTATTGATGATATGCCCCCCTATCGCAGTAGAGAGGAGATGTCTACGATGTTGGACAAACAATCATCTGAAAGCGCCACGAACCAGATCACGAAGAACAATCGAATAGATGTGGAATGGACTACCTTAATGCCCAAGGGGTGGGGCGGATTGGGAGGCGATGCTAATATGCACTCCGGGGAACACAAGATGTTGTACACTCTCTTGGAAGATGACGAGCATCTGGAGGGTCTCGTAGGTGGCATGTTCGGACCTGACCTGAAAGGAACAGGCGGATTGTTCAATATCGCTAAGGAAGGGTCGCTGCACAAAGGTGTAGGAGTGGCGACCGACCGGCGAGTTATTTTCGTGGACAAAGGTTGAGGTCGGATGTCAATAGTGGACACGAAAGCTTTCATGCAGCCAGTAGCCCAGCATAGAATCTCTTTTCATAGGCTGCAGGTGAGAGGAATCCTAGCCTAGCCTGCCGGCGCTGGCGATTGTAGAAGCTCTCGACGTATTCCGTGATGTCACGAACTGCCTCTCGTCTGCTCCCGTAGTGGCGGTGGTGAACCAGTTCTTGCTTGAGGGTGCCCCAGAAGCTCTCCATCGGCGCGTTGTCAAAACAATTGCCTGTCCTGCTCATGGAGGTTTGCAGTCCAAACCGTTCCAGAAGACTCCTATACTCCTGGGAGCAGTACTGGCTGCCCCGGTCTGAATGATGCAGGACTCCCGCTGAGGGACGCTTGCTGGAGAGCGCCCGGAGGAGTGACTGGCTCACCAGGTTCCTGCTCAACCGTTCTCCCATGGCATAGCCCACGATCTCGCCGGTAAACAGGTCCTTGTGGCCTGCCAGGTACAGCCAGCCCTCATCTGTGGGGACATATGTGATGTCTGTGACCCACACTGCGTTGGGCCGGTAGACCTTGAACTGCTGGCCCAAGACGTTCCCCGCGACCGACAGCCTGTGCCTGGACTGAGTGGTCGCCTTGAACCTCCTCTTTTGCTTGCATCGTATGCCCAACTTCTTCCGGATACGCTTGATGCGGCCAATGCCCACCCGAACGCCATGCTCCGCCAGGTCACGCTGTAACCGTTCCGGGCCATAGGTCTGTCTCGTCCGCTTGTGGGCCGCCTTGATCTCAAGCTCCAGCCGCACTTCCTCTCGCGCCCGCTTGCTCGGCGGCCTGTCCACCCAGGCATAGTAGCCACTGGCCGATACGACCAACATTCGGCTCAGGACAGATGTGGGGTAATCGAGCCGCAGTTGTTTCATCATCGCGTACCGGGCAGCGACTCCCTGGCAAAGTACGCGGCTGCTTTTTTTAGGATGTCCCGCTCCATCTTCACTCCCGCCAGTTCTTTCTTCGTCCGGGTCAGCTCCATCTCCACGTCGGTCAAGGGCCGGTAGCTCTTGCCCACGTCTCCCAATTTCCCGGCCTTATATAGCTTCACCCAATACCCCAACGTCGATGGCGGTAAGGACAACCGACGCCCTGCCTCTGGCAATGACAGATTCTCTTCCAATACCAGCTTCACTGCTTCCTGCCGGAATTCCCTGGTATACCTTCCTTGCGGGGCCCTCTTCATCCTGACACCTCCGTCTCTCTAGCTTATCCGACTTTGGTGTCCACTTTTCCCATCCTACCTCAGGTATCCTTGCTACAGAGGTAGCCGAAATCCCATATGCCAGTATCGAAACTATCGCATACAGTACGGGTATAGTGATGGGAGGTCTAAAGATATCGGGACGTGGCACCACATCCTTGAAAGTGGAAATGGTGAGCCCCAAGGGGTCTGCCAAAGCATTCGCCGATGTAGTGAGACCCCATCTGACTGCTCATTTGAATCCGTCCAACAACACCCAAGCTAGGCAACAGGCTGCGCCCCTGAGTTCTGCCATTGATGACTTGCGTAAACTGGGCGAACTGCTCCAGATGGACTTGATTACTCGTGAGGAGTTTGACGTAAAGAAAAGAGAGTTGCTGGATTAGTAGAATACAATTGGGAGGCAGGACTATGGCAACCATAGAGGAACGAGTCGACACCCTGGAAACGAAAGTTGAGAACATGGATTCTCGGATTCAATGTACGTTGGATGCCCTGGACAATAAAGTTGACAAGCTAGACGAGAAAATGGACAAGATGGACAAGCGGTTTGACCGGCTGGAGAAGCGGTTGGCGACGTTCGTTGATGCCGTGCATAAGCGGTTCAACGGGCTGGAGAAGCTTATCCGGGACACGCACTCGGAGAACGGGCGCAACACTGGGTAATTGGTACGTTGCTATATAGGAAAGGAGGCAGGACCATGGCAACCATAGAGGAACGGGTAACGAACGTGGAAGAGACCTTCACCGCGTTCGTGAAGCGGTGGCGAGCTCAGCGGCAGCAGCATCGTGAGAGACATGACCGATTGATGGTATCCTTGCGTGCAACCTTTGACGACATGGCTGAACGTGAAGCAGAACAAGACGAGGCGATAGAGTCAATCCTTGAAGCGCTGGAACGGAGGTAGCCCCCCCTTTTGTGATTCAAGTCCCCTAATTGTGATGCAGACGGCCTTTTTGGTGCAAAGCCGGCACGACGGCATCATTTGAGGCTAGGTCTATCTTGCAAGAGTCAGTTTGCGGAGATGGTCTAATCAGCTTCACTCGTACCTTCGGTGAGCAGTCCATTGTCACGAACGGCAGGACAATGATTCCAGATGAGAAACCGCGAACAATCGCTCAATGGGTCGGTGGCCTTGAGGAACTAGTACAGTTTGGCTACATCAGGGGCATCGGTTACAAGGGAGAGGTGTTCGAGGTTACGAGAGAAGGTTACGAGGCGGCAGACGATATCTTCGATACTGTCTAGCTTGATTTGATGGGGGATCAGCGATGATTGGTGGGTCCGCCTTCGGCCGACTGGGCTCCGGCCTGAGTGGAAAGTATCTGCGGTCTGCCAGACCCAGAACGTTCATAAACTCCGTCCGGCTCATCTCCCCTTCTAAGGCTGCAATGAGCCGTACCACATGGGAGGCGACGGTTAGAGAGCCCCCAACGACATCTCGAAGACCATTGCACCTACCATCTACTTAGGCCCGCATTTTCCGGATCGGATTGACGACAGGCCGCATTTCTGCGTACTGTTGTGGCGGCAATCTAGGCGATTCGTGCTCCTCCTATAGATTGAGGCTTACCACTTTGCCTTCCGAGCGGCGGCAAAATGTAGCAGCGTTCATCTGCGTTGTCCGTCGCCGTGGGTAGGAGGATCCACATGGTGAACGAAGACGATGACACGGACGCAATCGTGACGATGGGTGAGACCGGCGCGACGATCCGGCGGGTGCCGGGTTGATTCGGACCGCCCTGCTCATCGCGGTCGTGGCTCTCGCCGCACTGGTCCTGACCGGGTGCGAGCGTCTGTTTCCTGACGTCGAGGACTGGATTGCCGACTCGGAGACGCTCGCACGGCGCTTCGACGCGCGGCTGGGCGACCTGAAAGAGTGCGTCGAGGAGGACAACTGCGAAGAGGCGCTTGATACTGAAAGAGGCGTCTTCGTCATGTGCTCGTGGGTCATGTCGCGCGGAGAGCTTGCTCCGGAAGGATTCGAGGCGGCGGAGTGGCAGCGGTTCGACACGCTCTGCGAGGGGCTGGAAGGTGTGCTGGCGCTGCCGAAGGCGAACGCGCTCCTGCGTATTGAGGACCTCCAGGCTGAGACAGACCGCATCAGTGAGGGAATCCGTGCCGACATCGAACCCCGAGAGCAGGAAAAGGTGGAATGAGGCGAAGGTCAGGAACGGGCAGAGCCTGACTAGCGCCCATCGGAATGGATGTCACTGTGGGCACCGTCCCCGGAGTCCAGCATCAGTGCTGACAACAGCCACCGGCCCACTTCCCCCCTCAGCCGTCCCAAGGTCTCGCGAGGTCACCCTCAACCTCACTCGCGTCCCGCAATCGTCCTTTATGAGGTCAGGGGCAACGTCACACATTCAGACATCCTTTAGGACCCTGTCAATGCCGAAGCCGAGGGACTCGGTAGTTTCACGGGGTGCCCAGCCACATCCCGAAACCCTTCCACCTGTCATCCACGTCGACCTACCTGGAAAGGTCCGAATCGGTACCCAGGCCCGCCGCTTCCAAATATGCGGTTCTTATGACGCTTGCCGGGATCGAGCGGACTCTCGTGCAAGGGGGTAATTCATGGCCCGGAGCCGGATGGGTAGCCCCCTTTGAGCAAGCTTCTCAAGCTATACCCACGAAAGGGCCGCCAATTGCCTTTCGCTTTCGGCTTGCGAGTCAGACTGCTCAAAACCCTTCACCGGATCACGCGGATTGCGCTGTCGGGTTTGATGGCCGTCGCCGTGATTACGGCATGTGACGACGGAGATATACCTACTCCGACTCTGGAGCCGACAGCCTCCCTGGCGCAGGAACCGACGCCCACGCCGATTCGGACCGCTCGTCCTGGCGCGGCAGGGCTGGACGACCCTCTATTTCCCGGGCTGGGCAACGGCGGATATGACGTTTCCCGCTACACGGTGACCCTCGAAATCGACGTGGACGCCAACGAGATTTCGGGCCGGACTCAAATCGAAGCTGACGCCACACAGGACCTCTCCTCATTCAATCTGGACTTTCGAGGCTTGACGGTTACGCAGGTTGCCGTGGATGGCCGCCCAGCCGACCACTCTCGCGCCGGACACGAGCTGACAATCGAGCCCGGTGCGCCGATCCCTGTGGGAACGACCTTCAATGCCACGGTCTCTTACGAGGGTCAGCCTTCGACCAGCTCTGCGCCTGGAACAAGTCTCCTAGTCGGCTGGATAAACTACGAGACCGGGATAATTGCGTACGGCGAACCCTGGGGGGCGTCCCATTGGCTCCCGGTCAATGAGCATCCATCCGATAAAGCCCTGTACACATTCATCATCACGGTGCCCGAGCCCTATGAAGCGGCCTCAAACGGTGAATTGACCAGCACGACCGACCACGGGGAGACTGTGACATACGTATGGGAAAGCGTCCATGAGATGGCCAGCTATCTGGCGTTCCTGGCGGTCGCACAGTTTGACGACGTTGCCCGTGAAAGTCCTGGGGGGATAACCGTCGTTGACTCGGTTGAAGCGTCGATAGACGAATCCGCAAGGCGTAGTCTGGATAGCGTCCCTTTGATAGCCGATTTTTTCAGTGAACTATTCGGGCCGTATCCATTCGAGTTCACCGGCTCCGTCGTC
Organism: Dehalococcoidia bacterium; assembly: GCA_965219425.1. Lineage (GTDB taxonomy): Bacteria > Chloroflexota > Dehalococcoidia > Lucifugimonadales > Australimonadaceae > S5-327. The sequence continues at coordinate 87,066 of OZ244741.1, read as the reverse complement.
ATTGACGAGGCAATTCCGCCGCTAGAAACCCAGCCCCGGCCCGTCTACGGGATACGGGCCCTGGAGAATTTCGGCGACAGGTTGATAGCCCACGAGTTGGCGCACCAGTGGTTTGGGAACCTGCTTACTCCCGCGTCGTGGCAGGACTTGTGGCTGAGCGAGGGGTTTGCCACCTACGCTGAGTGGCTGTGGTTAGACCACAAGTCCGGCGGCGGCTGTTTCGAGCAGTTCTGGGAGATGGTCTGGCGACCTGTCTATGGGCCGCCGGCGAATCCCGACCCCGACTCCCTTTTCAGCGGCAGCGTGTATGCGAGAGGCGCAATGGCCCTCCACGCACTGCGCATTGAAATCGGCCACGAGGCGTTTTTCAAGACTCTGCGCGAGTATGTGTCCCGCCATGCCGGAGGCAACGTGACAACCGAGGACCTTGTCGCTGTGGCTGAGGAGATTGCAGGCAGGGATCTGGACGGCCTTTTCGATTCCTGGCTCTTCGGTGAGACCACTCCACCTCCGCCGGGAATGAACAGCGGCCTGGGAAGTCAGACAGCGCCTTCCCCGGGTCGGGCTATTGGGGAGGGGTGTCCACGCGAACATCGGTGACAGCCCCGTGGTCCCACTATATCTTCACCACGCCAATCGTCAGCTACGGGATGCCTGATGGAGGGAGACGGTAAGAGGCGGAGGCATGATTGCAAGGGGCGGAGGGCAGGGCACCGGCGGAACCTTTCTTGAGTCGCTCTGCCCTAGCCCACTACAATAGCTGCAGAGGGCCTTGGGGGGCCTGAAAGCGCCCCCAACCACATCTCGAAGATGGTTCTGTCTACCGTCAAAATAGGCCCCAGTTGACAGGGATCGAACCAGTCATGGGAGAGCCAACTCGTCCGTCCCGGCTCGCTAGCTCAAGCTCCAGAAGGCCTAGCTGGCCTCGGTGTGCTCACTTGGTCGCGCGTCACGCCCGTTCACAATAGCCCCACCGCCTCCGGCATGCTGCTGTGAGGCACGCTAGTGTCTAACAATCTGACCTGGCTTGAATGGACCCAAACCGACCGCCCACGAGCACTTAAGCTTTCCGTGTCGATTGAGTCCAGAGAGTGAAGATTCTTGATTCTGTCCAGTCTATACAAGTTAATCATACTTACGTACCTGAGAGGTGGGAGGAGCCTGCCCCGGTCACAGGTCAAGAACGAGCCTCAACGTCTCGGGTCTTCTACATCTCAATTCTGTCCCATTTTCGCTGACGGCCTACAGACAGCGCGATCAAATTGCAAGGGAGACGGCCCTCGATAAGTGGGAGTTGAAAAGCCCGACTGAAGCGTGGAGCCCTCCTTTGATCAGTCTGCCTAGCCTGCTGTGAACTTTGCCGCTTCCCCCGAACCGCCTGTAGCATCCCCTTCGCTGTATGAGTGGGCTCCTGTTCCAGCAAGGGCGCCTCCCTGGACAATCAGGTACTCCTCCCTAATCGGCCGTCCATCCAACCAGCATTCCAGAATCTCACGGACTCCCGCTGAGTAGCGGGCTTGGGCTGAAAGCGAAGTGCCCGAGGTGTGGGGAGTCATGGCGTTGTTGGGCATGGACCTCCAGGGGTGATCATTGGGAGCCGGCTGAGGGAACCAAACATCGCCCGCATACCCTGCCAGTTGGCCGCTTTCCAGAGCTCTGACGATGGCGTCCCGGTCGCAGATTTTGCCGCGTGCGGTGTTGACGATATAGGACCCGCGCTTCATCTTGCTAATCAGAGCATCGTTGAACATATTCTCAGTCTCGGGATGGAGAGGACAATGGATGCTGACCACATCACACACACTGACCAGCGACTCAACGGTTTCATGGAACGTCAGGCCAAGCTCTTGCTCGACATCGGTGGCAAGCCGATGTCTGTCGGTGTAGTGGAGAGTGACGTCGAAAGGCTTCATTCGTCTCAGGACCGCTAAGCCAATTCTGCCGGCCGCCACTACACCCACGTCCATTCCCTCAATGTCGTAGGACCTGGAAACGGCGTCCGCAATGTTCCAACCGCCCCTGACCACCCACCCGTACTGGGGAATGTAGTCCCTGACCAGCGCCAACATCTGCATGACCGCGTGCTCCGCGACGCTTATGCTGTTGCACCAAGTCACTTCACACACAGTGATGTTCCTGCCGATGGCTGCCTGAAGGTCGACATGGTCCGACCCAATGCCAGCAGTTATGGCTAATTTGAGGTTCGGAGCCTTTTCAATGCGCTCGGCGGTGAGGTACCCGGGCCAGAAGGGTTGAGAGATGACTATATCGGTATCGGCCAGTTCTCTTTCGAAAACGGAATTGGGGCCATCCTTGTCCGCCGTTACGACGAACCTATGTCCCCGTTCAGCCAAGAATCTCTCCAGCCCAAGTCCGCCCGAAACAGATCCCAGAAGGTGGCCAGGGGTGAAGTCTATGGAGGCCGGTGAGGGTAAAGTCTGGCCGTCCGGATACCGGGTGAGGTTGGGTATTCTTTCGCGGGCATAGTTCGGAGGAAATCCTGCCACTGGATCGGAATAAAGAACACAAAGCACTTTTTGAGCGAAAGGGGAACTCATAGTAATCTCCTACGTATATCTCCGCATATTGTGAGTTTGTCTCATAGACCGGTGGGCGGGTTGAGTAACACAGGTGTGGGAGCGATGCTGACCTTACCCCGAGTTTAGTATCAGAGGCTAGTAGAGTACAGCTACCGCTTCAACATACTTCTTTGGCGACCTGCCTTTCAACGAGCTGTGGGGTCTGACCTCATTGTAGTCCTGTCGCCAGCTCTCGATGACCTCCCTTGCATATTTGATGCTCATGAACCAGTTGATATTCAGACATTCGTCACGCAGCCGTCCGTTGAAGCTCTCGGCAAAGGCATTCTCCAATGGCTTGCCGGGACGTATGAAGTTTAGCTTGATGCCCCTGCGGTACGCCCATTCGTCCAGGGCCTTGCCAGCGAACTCAGGTCCGTTGTCCACAGTAATCACTTCAGGCAGCCTTCTTGTCTCCGCAAACCGCTCTAGGACGCCGACTACTCTGACACCGCCCAGGGAGGTATCCACCTCAATGGCAGGACACTCCCGAGAGTAGTCATCCACGATCATCAAAGCTCTGATGCGCCGCCCCGTGACGGTGCTGTCACTAACGAAGTCCATGGACCACTTCTGGTTAGGCCGTTCGGGAGCAGGAATGATCATCCTAGCTCCTGCTGTACCCTTACGACTACGACGCCTCTTTCTTCGTAGGCCAAGCCCCTCCTCCCTGTAGATACGCTCGGTCCGCTTGTGGTTGACCACCAAGCCCTCCCTCTTGAGCATGATGTGCAGCCTGGGACTGCCAAACCGCTTCATTTCCCCAGCCAGCTCACGTATCCTCGTGCGGAGTTCATCATCATTACCCCGCTTCCCCTCATAGCGATAGACCGATGGCGATACACCGATCAGCAGACAGGCCCTCCTCTCGCTCAGCCCAAGACCCTCCATGGCGTATGACGCCGCTATTCTCCTCGCCTTGGGCTTTAGAAGTTTTTTGACAGCAGCTCCTTCAGCGCCCAGTTGTCCCACGCCTGCTGGGCCACAATCTGCTTGAGACGCCGGTTCTCGTCCTCCAGGGACTTGAGCCTCTTGAGCTCGCTCACCGTCAGGCCCGCGTACTTGGCCTTCCAGTTGTAGAAAGTGGCATCGCTCATGCCATGCTTACGGCACAGGTCGGCTGTCCTGGCCCCCGCCTCAGCCTCATTCAGCACGGCTATGATCTGTTCCTCTGTGTACTTCTTGCGAACCATGAGTCCTCCTTCAATGCTCTATTCTAGCGGAGAACTCCACTTGCCTGTGTTACTGTTTTGGGGGGTAAGGTCAAACGATTCTCCAATCAAAGATACCACCTTCCGCCATAAGACCATGACCAGCTACCTTACGCGTCAATTCCTCGGCCAAAGGCACGTTCCATGAAACTGCGGGTACGAGTTGCGTTTTGCCGTCTCTTTTTGGAACTGGATAGGTAACAACTAAATTCCAATCCCATATTGAATTAAGCCCACCTTTCCCCGATGAGCCCCGTGGGCGTGTCGTGATCGGCAAGAAGGCCACGCATTTGAGTCGCATACGTGAGCATCATAGCGGGTAAGTGTGCTCGCCTGGCCGAGATAGCGAATGTTAGTTCTGGATATCGCAATCTCGCCGGAGGCACCCAATGGGTGAAAGCACCGACAGCCGCACCACGCTCCGTCTTGACCGCCGTCTACGCCTGGAATTCCACGGCTCCCCTATAACCTCGGACGCGGGACTCCTCGCCTGCCGCGAGTTGGATGATGCCCTGGGACTGACGGAGACAGCAACCGCCTGTCTGCAAGAGGGCAGGGGTGGTCGCAACGTCCAACACCAGTTGGTGGCTTTGGTCAGGCAGTCGGTATACAGCCGTCTTGCTGGCTATGAGGACACCAACGACGCTGAACGGCTGGCCCAGGACCCAGCTATGCGGGTCATCGTTGGACGGCGAGGCCTTGAGAGACAGGCAGCAAGCGCCAACACGATGAGCCGGTTCGAGACGGAGGTGCTCACCCGAAAGCATAATCCGGAAGGCTTGGCCCGTATGAACGCTCGGTGGGTGGATCGGGCTATGGCCCATACATCTCACCGACGGGTCATCCTGGACATGGATAGCTCAAAGAGCCCGGTACATGGGGAACAGGAGGGAGCAGCCTGCAATGGCCACTTTGGCTGCACGTGCTAGCACCCGATCTTTGTCTTCAACCAGTTCGGGGACTGCGCGGGGGCCATGCTGCGTCCTGGGAATGTCCCCAGCGTCCACAACTGGCGGGAGGTGCTGGACCCCATCGTGGCCCGCTACGGGCGGACGGGAGTGCGCCGGTACTTCAGGGCCGATGCCGCCTTCGCCAAGCCGGAGGTCTACGCGTACCTGGAGGAGCGGTGCGTCCTCTACGCTATCAGGCTCCCCACGAGGTGCTGCCATGGGAGACCGCCCCTCTGTTGAGGAGGCCGGTGGGAAGGCCGCCGAAGAAGCCCATCATCTGGTACGACGACTTCTGGTATCAAGCGGGGAGTTGGGACCGACCGCGTCGGGAGATAGCCAAGGTAGAATGGCACCAGGGAGAGCTATTCCCTCGAGTGGGCTTCATCGTCACCAACATGTCGGCTGGCCCCGAGGGGGGAGTGCATTGCTCCAATGGCAGCGGTACTGCCGAGCAGGGGATTAAGGAAGGCAAGTACGCCCTGAACTGGACCCGGCGGCTGTCCTGCCACAGGTTCGTGGCCAACCAAGTGCGCCTGGCGCTGTTCATCCTAGCCTACAACCGGGGGAACTTGCTGCGCAGGCTATGCCGGCCCAGGGCGGTCAAGCACTGGTCGTTGCGAAGCCTCCAGGTCAAACTTATCACGATAGGGGGGAGGCTAGTTCGCCATGCCCGGCGGCTGGTGTTTCAGCAAGCCGAGGGAGCAGTGCCTCGGGAGGTATTTCGACAAGTGCTGGAGCGTATCGGCGGGCTCCATCCAGCACCAGGGTAGCGCGTATCCTTGGGACCATCGGAGGTGACGAGGATAGCCAAGGGGGAGCTGTGCGCCTGGATGAGTTGAAGAGTGTGCAAACGTGCTGAAAGCTGCCTTCGTTGCCTGGCGGACGCTAATTCACGGCACCGAGAGATGGTTTTGTTAGCCCGATGGGATAGTTGACGGGTTCGTGGACGCCCCTACCATAACCGTCGTGAAGGATGGCGGGTTCTTTAGACACCCGCAGGCTGATATGGGGAATGTCGGTTAAGTCTAGGTAGGTTTGGCGAACAAGCGATTCCCACCCAATCAAGCGATCGTTCAATTCCGTAAGCCTCTAGCACTGCTTTTCCGTAAGTCAGTTCTCCCCATGCGGCATCGCCACAAACAATAGCACCCCTCAAAGGGAAACTTTTGATCTAAACCGCAATTCAGCAGTAGCTGTGCAAACGTCAACAGTCGTCTAAGCCCATCAAGAGAATCCTCTTCTTTAGCCCGAATCCACCGAAGGACGGCCTTGGGGACAGCCCTTAAAGAAGCTAGAGGGTGCTCCTCTGAATCTGGGATAATGGTTTTGGAACAGAAACCAGCCCGGAAACAAGGAGCACCCAATAGATGCTGCCACAGAACAAACCCGACCGTATCCGCATCCTCTTTGACGACCATCGCCTGGTGGCCAATGCCGGCCTGCTCCTGCCGGCCACCCTAGCCCGGCACCTGGGCCTGCGGGAACTCGTCGACCATCACCTTGACCTCGGCGGAGCGCCGGGACGGGCGAACACTGGGGACAAGATGCTGACGCTGGTCGCTTCCGCGCTGGCAGGCGGCGACTGCATCGACGACGCCGATGCGCTGCGCGCTGGTGGGACGGTCGGTGTTCCAGGCTGCGTGGTCAAGGCGCCATCCACCCTGGGGACCTTCCTGCGCAGCTTCCGGTGGGGGCATCTCAGTCAACTCGACCGCGTGAGCCGCCAGTTGTTGGCCCGGGCCTGGGCCGCTGGGGCCGGACCCGGCGACTCGCCCCTGAGCATCGACCTGGACTCGACCATCTGCGAGACCTATGGACTGGCCAAGGAGGGAGCGCGCCACCACGGCTATACCGGCGCCCGCGGCTATCACCCGCTGCTGGCCATTGCCGCCGGCACCGGCGAGGTGCTGATGTCCCGGCTGCGCGAGGGCCGGGCCAACACCGCCCGTGGCGCCGCCCACTTCCTGCGTCAGACGGTGGGGCGGGTGCGCTACGGCGGGGCCAGGGGACAACTCACGGTGCGGGCCGACAGCGGCTTCTACGCCCACACTGTCGTTGCCGCCTGCCGGGAAATGGATGTCCGCTTCTCTATCACCATCCGCCAGCGCGCCAGCCTGCGGGACCTGATCGAGGCGATACCAGAGGAGGACTGGACTCCCATTCCCTACTGGATGGACGGCGCCGCCGATGTCGCCGAGACGACTTACACCCCGTTCCAGACCAAGCCGGACGCCGCGCCGGTGCGGCTCATTGTCCGGCGAGTGAAGCCGACACCCGGCTCCCAGCTCGCCCTCTTCGCCAGATACAGCTATCACGCCTTCATCACCGACCGCGATGGGGAGACGCTGGAACTGGAGGCCGATCATCGCCGCCACGCCGAGGTCGAGAACGCCATACGCGACCTCAAGTACGGCGTCGGGCTGAACCACATGCCGTCGGCGCGCTTCGCCGCCAACGGCGCGGATTGGTCTGGGCGAGCGGACCCTGATCACCAAGACCCTCAGGCGGCGGGTCTTCGCTCTGGTGGGACGGATCACCCGCTCGGCGCGCCGCCTCACTTTGCATCTCCCCCGGCGCTGGCCTTGGGAAACCCAGTTCAGTCGCGCCTTGGCCCGGCTGCAAGCCATTCCGTTCCCGGCCTGACGGCCAGCCTGCAACTGACCCAACGTCCCCGCAATCTCGCGCCACCCCGGTCGCGAGAGTCCCCTGCTGCGTATCCTCTCGCCATCCCGCGCACCGCAACTCCCGCATAGGGCCTTAGCGGCCCTGTGCGGCGACTGAAGACCCTCCGCCGCCCTCCCATCTACCCCAAGACCCCAGGCCATCTCCCCTGTAGCTCCCTCACCCACCCCCTTCCGCTGTCCTCACGCCGTCCATCCGTGTCCTTCGGTGGATTCGGGCTTAGCGAACAAAGTATCCGAAATCAGTTGTATGTCTTCGATTGCCGCTTGTTCCCTTGTACTCTCAACCAGTGTGATCCAGTCTTGAATCCTCTGAGCCTGTTTGTAATCTGCTAGATTTGTAATCATCTGTGAGAAGCCCAATATATCGACCACCATAAAGTAACAGCGGGTAGGCCCATTGCTACCTGTGTCTACTGACCAGTCGGTATTGGATGGTCTTGTAGGAATTGGCTCAGTTGCCTGGGTCATGTCACTACCCCCAAATTATATCGTGGAGACAAGGGTTGGCCCAAAGTGTCGATGCAATAGGTGGCAGTGGGCAATCCGTGTTCCACCTCTTGATGCTAGGCTGACCAAGCTATTGAACATTAAGCCCTTGCACTAGGGTGCCTCCCCGTCCCTCCTACCCCACCTTTTCGCCCAGCCGTTCAAAGAAGCGGTCGAATTGGGACTTGGCTGCGCTGCTCATGAAGCGCTGGCCCACTCGGGCAAGGGCGCCGGTTACCCTCACGTCGCCGTCAAAGCTGAGCGTTGTCGCGTCGTCCTCCGCGATGAGGGAGACCAAGGCCTCGCCGGTGAGATTTGTCATTGGGCCGGCGCCGGTGATCCTCATCCGGTATGAGGAGAGAGGCTCCCTGTCCGAGATCTCCAGCGTGCCGTTGAATGAACCGGAAAAGACACCCACCTTCACGCCTATCTCGATCTCGTAGCTGTCGGGCGACACGGTGTCGAACTTCTGAACGCCCGGGATGCACTCGCTCACGACATCGGGGTCCAGGAGGGCGTCCCAGAGGCGTTCCTGCGTGGCATCGAACTTGTATGTGCCGTTCAGCTTCATGGAAGAAATATAGCACGGAGCCCGTGTCCTGTGCGAGGGGCGCTTCGCAGAACCTCGATATGGTACGGCAAAGTGCCGTCGGAAGGCGTGAATTACCTTGTCAATGCAGGCGGCGTTTGCTACACTTCCTCCGACCAGGGCATTGGTGCGCCAGGCCCAAAATAGGGGGTGATGCATTGTGAAAGTCCCAGTGGAGATTACCATCAACGGAAAGGCCTACAGCGGGGAGGTTGAGCCGCGCCAGTTGCTTGTTCACTTCATCCGGGAGAACGCAGGGCTGACGGGTACGAAGGTGGGGTGCGACACAAGCCAGTGCGGCGCATGCACGGTGCAGCTGGACGGGGCGGCAGCGAAGGCGTGCACGGTGCTCACCGTTCAGGCGTCGGGCAGCTCCGTCAGGACAATCGAGGGGATCTCGGACGGCGTTGACCTGCACCCGCTACAGGAGGCGTTCTGGAACAAACACGGCCTGCAATGCGGGTTCTGCACACCTGGAATGATTATGGCGGTGGATGAGCTGCTTCGCAGGAACCCTTCGCCGACGCGCGAGGAGATACGCCACGGCCTGGAGGGCAACATCTGCCGATGCACCGGCTATCAGAATATCGTGCTGGCGATTGAAGACGCTGCCGGCGTGATGAGAGGCGGTTAGGCCATGACTACACGAGTATTCGGCTCCGGCATTCGTCGCCGTGAGGACCCCAGGCTCATCACAGGGCGGGCGTCCTACACGGATGATATCAAGCTGCCCGGCATGGTACACGCGGCGATCCTTCGCAGCATGTATGCTCACGCGAACATCAAGTCCGTCGACACGAGCGAGGCCGTGAACCAACCGGGCGTCATCGCAGTTTATACGGGCGCAGACACGGAGGGAGCGCTGAACGGGATTCCCTGCGCGTGGCTGATACCCAACTCTGACCTGAAGACGCCGGTGCATCCCGCCATTGCCAAGGATCGGGTGCGCTACGTTGGCGACGCGATTGCGGTGGTGGTTGCGGAGACCCGCTATCAGGCCGAGGACGCTCTGGAGTACATAGCGGTGGAGTATGAGCCGATGGACGCCGTCCTCAACCCGAAGGAGGCTGCCCAGGCGGGCGCGCCACAGCTTCACGACGACGCTCCCAATAACATCGCTTTCACGTGGGCAGTGGTCGGCGGCGACGCGGACGCGGCCTTCGCGGAGGCGGACGTAACAGTGAGCGACGTCATCACGCTGCCGAGGCTTATCGCCAACCCGATGGAGCCGCGCTCGGCTATTGCCCAGTGGGTTGCACCGACGGGCGAGCTGACGCTCTGGAGCACATCTCAGAACCCGCACATTGCCCGGTTCCTCACGTCGGTTGTGACCGGAGTGCCGGAGCACAAGATTCGGGTGATCGCGCCGGAGGTGGGCGGGGGATTCGGAAGCAAAATTCCGTACTACCCGGACGAGGCTATCGCGTCGTTCTGCTCAATGCGTCTGGGCGTACCCGTGAAATGGACTGAGACACGGAGCGAGAACTACCTGGTCACCACCCAGGGCCGCGACCACATCGAAGAGGTGGGGATGTCGGCCACTGCGGACGGGAAGATAACTGGCCTCCGCACCACGGTGTACGCGGGGCTTGGGGCATACCTCTCGACCGCGAGCCCGGGCGTCCCGACCATCCTGCACGGGCTGATGTACTCAGGGGCATACGACATCCCCAACATCAGCGGGACCATCTACGGGGTGTTCAACAATGGCACACCGGTCGACGCCTACCGCGGCGCCGGTCGCCCTGAGGCGACTATGCTGATAGAGCGTCTCGTGGACCTCCTGGCGGCCAGGCTGGGAATGGACCCGGTGGAGCTGCGCCGGAAGAACCTGATCCCCAAGTTCGAGAACGGGCACGACGTTGCTACGGGACTCACCTACGACAGCGGTGACTACGAAGCAACGCTGGATACCTGCCTGAACGCCGCGGGCTACTCCTCGCTTCGTGAGGAGCAGGAGCGGGCGCGCCGGGAGGGCCGATACGTTGGCATCGGCGTCTCAACATACGTCGAGATATGCGGCCTTGGCCCTTCCCAGGTGGCGGGCGCGGTCGGCTTCCAGGGAGGGCTCTGGGAGAGCGCCATCGTTCGCTTCCACCCCACGGGCAAGGTGAACGTGATGATTGGCTCCTCGCCGCACGGCCAGGGGGAGGAAACCACCTTCGCCCAGATTGTGGCGGGGGAGGTGGGCGTGGACGTGGACGACGTTGAGGTCATCCACGGCGATACAGACCTGACGCCAATGGGCTGGGGCACCTACGGGAGCCGCACTACGGCGGTGTCCGGCGCGGCGGTGACGCTGGCGACGCGCAAGATCAAGGAGAAATCCAAGGCGCTGGCGGCACACCTGCTGGAAGCCGCGACGGAGGACATCGAGTACGAGGACGGCCGCTTCTTCGTGAGGGGGTCGCCCGACCAGCACAAGACGATACAGGACATTGCGCTGATGGCGAACGTGGCCTGGGACATGCCGGAGGGCATGGAGCCGGGCCTTGAGGCCAGCGCGTTCTACGACCCGCCGAACTTCACCTACCCCTTCGGCGCGCATCTGGCGGTGGTCGAGGTGGACCCGGCTACGGGCCAGATCGATCTGCAAAAGTACTACGCGGTCGACGATTGCGGCGTGCAGATAAACCCGATGATCGTCGAGGGCCAGGTGCACGGCGGAGTCGCTCAGGGAGTGGGGCCGGTGCTTTGGGAGGGGGTAGTCTATGACGACGAAGGCCAGCCCCTGACGGGGTCCATGCTGGACTACGCCCTGCCTCGGGCCGACGGCCTGCCGGACATAGAGGTGCGGTCCAACACCACGCCGTCGCCGCACCATCCACTTGGGGTGAAGGGCGTGGGCGAGGCCGGCACCATTGCCTCGACGCCCACGGTCTACAACGCCGTGATGGACGCACTGCGGCCGCTTGGGATTACTCGAATTGACATGCCGTTGACGCCGGAAAAGGTGTGGCGGGCTATCCAGGACAGGCGGAACGGAGGCTAGTCATGTATCCAGCGAACACAACCTACCATCGTGCGAGTTCGGTATCCGAGGCGGTGCAGCTTCTCGTCAGTAATGAGGGCGCGAAGGTGCTGGCCGGCGGCCACAGCCTGATTCCGGCAATGAAGCTGCGCTTGGCGATGCCCTCCGCGTTGGTGGACATCGGGCACATTGAGGCACTCAAGGGCATCACTGCAAACGGCGGCGCGCTTTCCATCGGCGCGCTGACGACATTCGCGGAGATCGCGTCGAGCGACCTCGTCAAGCAGCACGCGCCAGTGGTGGCGGAGGCTACGGGGGTGGTGGGAGACCCCGCAGTGCGCAACCGCGGCACAATCGGGGGCAACGTATCCCACGGCGACCCGGCGTCCGACCCGCCTACGGCCCTGATCGCGCTGGGCGCGACCTACAACGTGAACGGTCCAGGCGGCGAGCGCAGCATTGCGGCATCCGATTTCGCTACGGGGTTGCTGGAAAACGTACTGCAAGAGAACGAGATTCTGACCGGTGTGTCTGTCCCATCTCTGCCCTCCGGAGCCGGCTCGGCGTATGTCAAGTTTCCCCATCCCGCCTCGCGCTACGCCGTCGTTGGCGCAGCGGTCATCGTCGCAGTCCAGGGTGGAAGCTGCTCCTCCGCAAGCGTGGTGATTGGCGGTGTGGAGACTACGCCAACCAGGGCATCGTCCGTTGAGGCGGCGCTGGTCGGGTCGGACCTGGGCGATGGCGCGCTGGACGCGGCGGCGGCGGCGCTTGCGAACGACTTCACAGGCGACCCGATGAGCGACATTTTCGCCTCCGACGAATACAGGAGGGCGATGGCGGCGGTGTACCTGCGTCGCGCTCTCGGAGTTGCCGCGTCGCGTGCGAGGTAGGGCTTTTTCGCCAGCACGCAACCGGAGCATCACAGATGGGCGCAGCACCCAGGAGGACGCAGAAGTTGGAGCAAACTCCCGTCGCTTCCCTGCCTGCTTCGGTTGATGACCTGCAGGCCGTGCTTCGCAAGGAGCTGTACGTCGCCGACCGTGGCCTCGCGATGTCCGTCTACCTGGCGTTGCAGCTGCGCCGTCCGCTGTTCCTGGAAGGGGAGGCCGGCGTTGGGAAGACGGAGGTTGCCAAGGCGCTATCGTCCGCGCTGGGCGCGCGCCTGATACGACTGCAATGCTACGAGGGGCTGGACGTCAGCCAGGCGGTCTACGAGTGGAACTACTCACGCCAGTTGCTGCACATCAGGCTGCTAGAGGCCTCCGGCGGAGTTGACCGCCTGGACGCGGAGAGGGAGCTGTTCAGCGAGGAGTTCCTCATAAAGCGGCCGCTCCTACAGGCGCTCGAGGGCGCGGGCCCGACGGTGCTGCTGATAGACGAGCTCGACCGCGCCGACGAGGAATTCGAGGGCTACCTTCTTGAGATGCTATCCGATTTCCAGATCACTATTCCGGAGATTGGGACATACAAGGCGGACGAGCCGCCGGTAGTGGTCATCACCTCGAATCGGACGCGAGAAATCCACGACGCTCTGAAGCGCCGGTGTCTGTACTACTGGATCGATTACCCGGATCTTGACAAGGAGATGCAGATCGTACGTAGCAAGGTCCCGACGGCGGGTCAGACGTTGGCTGCGCAGGTAACCGCCTTCGTACAGGAGTTACGGGCAACGGAGCTTTACAAGGTCCCGGGTGTCGCTGAAACCCTCGACTGGACGGCGGCGCTGGTGAGTCTGAACGAGAATAAGCTTAGCCCGTCGGTGATAGACGATACGCTGGGCGTCATGCTGAAGTACCGGGAGGACGTGCAAACTGTGAGGGGAGAGCAGACCCAGGCGCTACTCAACCGGGCGCTGCAGCGCGGGACACGTCGCGGTGGCAAGCGTGGCTAGCGATCAGTCCGGTCACATTCTCCACAATCTGCTGCTCTTCGGCCATCTGCTCAGGCGTCTCGGCCTCAACGTTCACGAGGGGCGCATGGTGGACGCCGTCCGCGTGCTGGAGGACATCGGCATGACGCGCCGGATGGACGTGGCGTCGGCGCTGCGTACGCTTCTGGTGCACCGCAAGGACAATCTTCCGCTGTTCGACGAGGCCTTTGAGGTATTCTGGCGCCAGCGCAAGGACCGAATGTCGTCGCTGGACCTGCGCTCCATGGGCGAGCAGCGACGCTACCGGAGGGTGGAGGCCGGCCCGCCTCCGCCTGGGCGGTTGGACGACGGCTCCAATTCAGAGGCCCAGGACCCGGAGGAGCAATACGACCGTATCGACCTGACGCGGACTTTCAGCACGAGGGACGTGCTTCGGGAGAAGGATTTCGCGGAGTTCACCCCGGAGGAGACGCTGCAGGCCCGGCAGCTGATGGCGTCGCTCCAGTGGAATCCCGGGTTGCGGCTAACGCGTCGTCAGGAGCGTGGAAGGGGGCCGAGGCTGGACGTCCGGAGGACGTTGCGGGACAATGCGCAGTTCGGGGGAGAGCTCCTGCGCCTGAGGACCCGCCGCCGGAAGGAGAAGGCTCGCCGGCTAGTGGTCATCTGCGACGTGAGCGGATCGATGGAGCGGTACACCCGGATGCTGCTGCACTTCATCCACAGCCTCTACGCGGGCCTGGAAAGCCAGGTTGAGGCGTTCCTGTTCGCAACGAGACTCACCCGCATTACGAAGCAGCTGGGTCAGCGGGACATAGACCAGGCCGTGAGCGAGGTCTCGAAAGCCGTGCCGGACTGGTCGGGCGGAACGCGCATCGGAGCGGCTCTCAGAGAGTTCAACTATCGATGGGCGCGCAGGACGCTGGGCTGGGGCTCCATTGTGCTGATCGTGTCCGACGGCTGGGACCGCGGCGAGCCGGAGGCGTTGAGCGAGGAGATGGCACGCCTGCAACGGAGCTGCCGGCGCCTGATTTGGCTGAACCCCTTGGCCGGAGCCGATGACTACGAGCCGTTGACCCAGGGCATGCAGGCCGCCGCGCCGTACATCGATGACCTGCTGCCGGTGCACAACCTGGCCGCGTTGCTGGACCTGGCGCGCCATCTGAACGGCCTGACGACGAGCTGGCCGGTGCGCAGGCAGGCCCCCCCATCGGTGGTGGAGACGGCGGAGGTTGTGACCGCGCCGCCGGGCCAGCGGTCGTGGCACGCGGGTGCTAATCCTTCCTTCCGCCATCCAATGTGGGGCCACGGCTCCGGGGGGGGGGGCGTAGGGTAGGGGGGCGGATGATGCCGGCGGCCTGGGCACTGGGTCACGTCCCGTCAAGTGGTGTAAGAGTGCGTCATCGTGTTGATGTTGTTTAGGCGGCAGTCCCCTCCGCGAGATCGGCCTCTGGAAGAGCTTCGTTGAAGGTCAGCGCGACAGGTGTGATGTATCGACGGCCAACGGCCCATTCGTCGTGCTGCTCAGCGAGGACGGCGCCAACGAGGCGGCGCACGGCCGGCCGGTTAGGGAAGATGCCCACCACATCGGTGCGTCGCCGGATCTCCTTATTGAGACGCTCCTGTGGGTTGTTGGACCAGATCTTCTTCCAGTGGGCGAGTGGGAAGCTGGAGAAGGCCAGGACGTCGGGTCCGGCCTCGTCCAGTAGAGAGGCCACCTGAGGGAACCGGTTCTGGAGTTGATCGGTCACCCTGTCGAGCTGGGCGTGTACCTCATCGGGGGAGGGTTGCTGGTAGATGGTGCGCACCATGGTGGCTACCCATGGCTGGGCGCGCCTGGGTACCCGAGTGAGCAGGTTGGTCATGAAGTGGGTGCGGCACCGTTGCCAGCTGGCTCCGCCGAAGACTGCGGCGATGGCGCCTCGGAGTCCCTGATGAGCGTCCGATACCACCAGCTCCACCCCGCTGAGGCCCCTGGCGGACAGCGAGCGTAGGAAGGCCAGCCAGAAGGCGCCGTCCTCACTGGTACCCACGTCCATCCCGATGATCTCCCGCTTGCCCTCGCCATTGACCGCCGTCGCCACCACCACGCTGACGTTGACGATCCTGCCGGCCTCCCTGACCTTCTGGGTCAGTGCGTCCAGCCACAGGTAGGGGTAGGGTCCACCGCCCAGCGGACGGCCCATGAAACCATCCACCACCACGTCCAGTTCCTGACAGATGCGCGACACCTGGCTCTTGGAGATACCCTCACACCCCAGGGCCTTGACCAGATCGTCCACCCGCCTTGTGGATACACCTTCCACGTAGGCCTGCTGGATCACAGCCAGCAGAGCTCGCTCGCTGCGACGCCGTGGCTCCAGCAGGCTCGGGAAGTAGCTCCCCTCTCGAAGCTTCGGGATGTGCAACTCCATAGTCCCTACCCGGGTATCCCACGCCCGGGACCGATACCCGTTGCGCTGGGTCACCCGCTCAGGGCTGCGTTCTCCATACTCAGCACCGATCCTCGATGACACCTCCGCATCCATGATCCCCTCTACCAGCACTCTCAGTGCCTCCCGTAGGAAGTCCACGTCACCGTCCATTCCCCCCTTGCGCAATAGCTCCAGCAGGTCCATCCTTTCCTTGACCACTGTTGTCCTCCTTTCTCGAGCTTTCTTCTTTGCCCGCTAAGGATGACGCGGTGGTCTCTCTTCCTCCAGACCCTCTCCCTCTTACACCACTTCCTGGGACTCTACTTGCGACAAGCGGGCCAGAAAACGTCTCGCGCGCTATATATATATTTTAGGAAACTATTCTCGCTGACATTAAACCGAGGCTTCCCCCTGGGGGGTATGCCATGTCCAAAGGTCTGCGCCGGTCTCACTACCACGTCTACCAGGACCTGAAGTTAGTCAGCACGCACCAGGACAGGCAGGACGCCTGGCGACGTGTGGCTCAGCTCTCTGGCCAGCATCCGGTGACTACTGGCTGGAACGTGGCGAACTGCTACCAGGGGAACGGTCGGCCGGATCTGCGGCCAGGCATCTAGGTCTCAGTCCTGGCGACCAACGCCTTGTAGGTGAGCGCACCTAGCGCCGCGTTCATCAGGGTGGCCGCCGCGGCCAGGGTGCTGCCGAAGCCCAGCACCACCGGGATCCATGCGCTGAGAATCAGCAGGCCCGCGCCGAGGAGCAGAACACCAGGCGGCGCCGGCGCTTTCAGGATGTAGAGTGTGTAGACCAGAATGAGGATCAGGCAGCTGCACCTTCTTTCTGCGTTGTAGGATTTCCTGCCGCCTTCCCGTGAGCACGTCTGATGGCGTCACGTTGCCCAGGGCCTTGTGATAACGCTGGTAGTTGTCGTAGCTGACGAAGGCGGCGATGGCCGCCTCCAGGTCTGGGGGCAACTCATAGGGGACCTGGTTGACGTCCCGTTTGAGGGTCTGGTGATAGCGCTCCAGCTTGCCGTTGGTCTGAGGGTGGAAGGGCGCTGCCAGTATGTGCTTGATGCCCACCATGCCCAGGTAGTCCCTGAAGGCTCTTGATACATAGCCGGGGCCGTTGTCGCTCAGCAGCCTGGTCCGGTCTGCCACCGGGACCTGGTCCATGCCGGTCCTGTCCACCGCATTCTGGACCACCTCGATGAAGGAGTCGGAGGTCATGTCCCTCTGAAGCCTGTGGGCCAGGATGAAGCGGGAGTAGTCGTCCATGATGGTGACCAGGTAGTAGTAGCCCCAGCCCACCACTCTGAAGTAGGAGGCGCATCGGTGGCCCACATCTGGTGGGGGCCCGTGGTCTTGCGGTGGTACTCCTTACCTGCGGCCAGTCGCATCTCAGCCCGCTTCATCAGACCCTCCCTGCGCAGGACACGGTAGACCGTAGACTCTGATACGGAGAAGCCCATGTTGTCGGTGGTCCATGCAGCCAGCTGCCGGCAACTCAGCTCCGGCATCTCCCTGGCCGCCTCCAAGTCTGAGGGCAACTCCTACGGCAGTTGGTTTACGTCACGCTTGAGGATCTGGTGGTATCGCTCCAGCTTGCCGTTGGTTTGAGGATGGAAGGGCGTTGCCAGGATGTGCTTGATGCCCACCATGCCCAGGTAGTCTCTGAAGGCTCTGGAAACATAGCCGGGGCCGTTGTCGCTCAGCAGCCTGGTCCGGTCTTCTATCGGGACCTGGTTCATGCCTGTCCTGTCCACCGCCTCCTGGACCACCTCTATGAAGGAGTCGGATGTCATGTCCCTCTGAAGCCTGTGGGCCAGGATGAATCGTGAGTAGTCGTCCATGACAGTGACCATGTAGTAGTAGCCCCAACCCACCACCCTGAAGTAGGAGGCATCGGTGGCCCACATCTGGTGGGGACCGGTGGTTTTCCGATGGTACTCCTTACCCGCAGCCAGCTGCATCTCAGCCCTCTTCACCAGCCCCTCCCTGCGCAGGATGCGGTAGA
The DNA here is from genome assembly GCA_965219425.1 of Dehalococcoidia bacterium. Taxonomy (GTDB): domain Bacteria; phylum Chloroflexota; class Dehalococcoidia; order Lucifugimonadales; family Australimonadaceae; genus S5-327. Next base: position 69,299 of record OZ244741.1, on the reverse strand, counting down.
CCGTAGACTCTGATACCGAGAAGCCCTGGTTGTCGGTGATCCATGCGGCCAACTGCCGGCAGCTCAGCTCCGGCATCTCCCTGGCTGCTGAGAGAACGCAGTCGACCTCCTGGGAAGTCAGTCTGTTCCATGGCGGTTTGCCCCCTCCCGCATCGTCATCAAGTCCTTGCTGCTCCTTCCGCCTCAGCCACCGGTAGTAGGTGCTCCTGGGGACTCCTAGGCCACCCAGGCCCCTGCGTTTGGGGAGACCGGAGGAAGCTACCTTGTTCAGCACCTCCGCCTTCTCTGCGCCACTCATCCGCTGATACTGCCGGCGCCCTGAGGCATTGGTATGGACGTTTTTTTGAGACGATAGACCTCAAGGGACAGATCGGCGACCAACTGCTTGAGCTCTCCGTTCTCCCGCTTGAGCTGATGGACCTCCTCCCTGGTGGCATCTCGCACCGTGTCGCGGGTAAGCCTCTCCTTGCCCGCTTCCATGAACTCCTTGGTCCACGAGTAGTAGGAGTGAGGCTTGATGCCCTCCCGCCTGCACAGGTCACTCACAGTAACCTCCCGGAGGAACCCATCCAACACAGTGCGAATCTTCTCTTCGGCTGTGTACCTGCGTCGAGTGGCTGTTCTGACCCTTCAAAGGAAGGAACTGGTCTCCTCTGTGCACTCCTCAGCGGCCACTGCCTTAGTTGTTCCTGTCTGGGACATCTCTGCTCCTCTCTCTGAAGTTATCTACCTCATCCAGGGAGCTCACGTCACCTCCAACTTCTTGGCTTTCTCTACCCCCTATCGTGTCCCATTTTCGTTGATGGTCTACACTCGGTTCCTCGACAGTTGTTCGAGGGAGCGTTAGATCGTATCAGCCGGTTATCGCCGGCGCCAGTCTGAGGGAGAGTACAACCGCGATCTTGCCAAGAGGGAGAGTGCTCCAGGGAGACGGCTTGTCTTCAATGCGGGTTCACCCCATTGGCGGGGGACCCGAAGACGACAAAGGGGGGTACGAAGCATCGTTCACGGCAAAATCGCATCCCTTATCAGATGGACCGGCGATTGACATGCTTCGTAGGACCTGAATAGCATGCTATTATATCGTTTGGGTTGCCCTCTGAGCCTAAACACTCCCAATATGGGAAATACCGGATAATATGTGCCGGCATCTTCGACCCTGGACGGGATATGACCGTAGTCCGCCACTTCACCGCTACCGCGTTCGTCGTACACGAACGCAGCGTCGCCCTCCACTGGCACCCCAAGGTGGGCGCGTGGCTCCCGCCGGGCGGGCACATCGAGGACAACGAAGACCCCGTCGAGGCGGTACTCAGGGAGGTTGAGGAGGAGACCGGCCTCGTCGTCGAGCTGGTGCCCACTGCCGACCTGCTGAACCTGGGCTGCCAAGAGCAGGTCGAGCCCCCGTTCACGATCGTGATCGAGGACATCCACGACCCCGTAGACGGCCATCACCAGCACATCGACATGATCTACTTCTGCCGGCCAAGGGGCCTGCCTGGGCCGCTAAACCCAGGCTGGCTCTGGGTGAGCAGGAACCAGATCGCAACCCTGGCGCCTCTGGAGCGCAACGGTGGCCCGCCCGAAGCCCCCCCGAAGGACGTCAGGTCCCTGGCGCTTCACGCCTTCAAGGTCGTAGGCTCGTAGGGGCAAATCTCGTGGTTGCCCGGAAATGGACCATAAGGACGCTACTTCAGCTAAGCCCTATTACAAATGAGTCCGTCGCCACTGCACAGGTCGAAGGGCCGGGCTCGTTACTCGGTGATCGGCGACCGGTGGGTCCCCTCCCGCAGCGGCATCTCGGACCAAGGGGGCGCGAGTTTCGGTCTGGGCAGCGTCGCGGGGCCAGCCGGAGCGGCCACCGCGGCACGCTGGGGCCCTGCCATCTTGGATGGCTCCAGCCGCCGGCCTTCGCCTCGTGCGGTGCGAGGCTGGAGCAGGGCAACTACCCTACCCGCGGCCGACAGGGGTTGCAGCACGTAGTAGAGTACCCAGGCAAGCGGGACGCTCGGCCCATCGCCGCAGCAGACGGCGGGAGCGGCCGCAAGGTGCTTTGGGGGAGGTCACACATGGCAAGCGATAAGGCGCGCACGCAACGGATTCAACGAGTCTATGGGTCCAGAGGGACTATGACGAGCTGATGAGCGAGTACAACGGGTGGGCGTCGGAGTATGACGCCGACCTTCGGGCGCTAGGATTCAGCGGGCCGAGGGCCGGGGCCGAGGCGTTGGCGCGGCAGGTGGCGGATAGGGGTTCGCGATTGCTCGATGCGGGCGCCGGCACGGGGATGGTTGGCGAGGAGTTGGCCCGCCTCGGCTTCAGGCACATCACAGCGCTGGACCTGTCGCCTGGAATGCTGAAGACGGCGAATGAAAAGTCCGTCTACGAGGAGCTTGTGGTGGGCGAGCTGGGGAAGCGGCTGGGCTTCGAGACGGGCCAGTTCGACGCCACGACGTGCATCGGCACGCTAACCATCGGCCACGCTCCGCCCGAGTCGCTGGACGAGCTGGTGCGGGTCACAAAGGCTGGCGGGGCGATCATCTTCTCGATGCGGACGGACTATCTTACCGAGGGCGGCTTCGAAGCCAAGCAGGCCGCGCTCGAGGAGGCCGGTCGCTGGCGGTTGCTCGAGCGCGGCGAGCCGTTCCAGCCGATGCCGCACGGCGAGCCGGACATCTGGTACGAGATCTGGGCGTACGAGGTGCTGCCCCCGTCCTAGGCCTCCGCGTCAGAGAAGGACCATGCTCCAACCGGTGCAGGCAACACGGCGCGTCACGCTGTAATGGCCGATCCTTCTACCCTGTCAAGGCCGGAGGCTCGTTGGGGCGCATCCGGGGCCCGATCCTGGCCCCCTATATCAGGACCTCCCACCGAAAAGTTCGCAGTTCAGTACGCCCCGGCCCACCATCGGGTAAAGTAGATAGAACAGACCCGTTCAGGGCCACCTTTTCGGCGGCTCTCCCAGGTATCAAGCTGTCGTCTGGCATAGGGACTGTGTATCTGAGAAGGGCGTCGCCGGGCACGACGACGATCTCCTTGATAAAGGACTGGATGAAGGCCCTGCGCTCGGTCAGTTCGCTCTCCTTCAGGAAGTCCTTCATGTCCTTGGCGTAGGCCGCGATGGTGTTCACGTCGTCGAGGACCTTCCGGCGCTGGGCCAGGACCGCCCTCGCCTGCTCAGCGAAATACTCCAGACGCTCCTGCCGCTCTCGGTGCTCCCTGATGCGGTCTGAGGCGTCGGTCATAACGGCGTCGGACGTCTCTATGAAGTGCCAGATGCGGCCCAGCTTCCGCTTCACTTCCTCAAGCTCATCCTCGATGGTCTCCAGCCTCTTGCGCTGCTCTCGGGTCACGCCGTCCATCTCCTCGGCCACCACCTTGACCAGATCTCGGATGTTGCCCTCAGTGAGGATGTTGGAGCGAATCTTGATGACGATGAAGCAACCGCAACAGAATCATCGACGGGGATTGCCAGGGTGACGTTCATGTTGTTGTCCCGGTCGATCATGACCTGCTCCACGACCAGTTGAAGCACATCCCTACGCTGCTCGGGGGCCAACTCGTCCAGGCCCTCGCCAACCTCTCCGGCCCACGCAAGGACAGCTTCCATCAACGCCCGCTTCTCGGCTCCGCTCGCCTCCCGCGCACGGTAGTCGTCGAGCTTTGCCCGGAGGCTCTCCAGCCGTTCCGTGATGAACTTGCGCTGAAGGTCGAGCTGCTCCTCGGTGATCTTCCCAGACACGAACAGCCTGATGGCCCGGTCCTCTTCCATCTGAACGCTCCGCAGGTGACGCTCAGCTTGGGTGATCTCCTCCTCCAATCTACCGCTTTCCCGGCCGTCCAGGGCCTCGATGCCCGTGACGATCAGATCGGGGTTCTGAAGGACGCGCTTGACCTCGCTCCAGACCCGCTCCTCCAGCCGCTCCGCCCTGATGTAGGGGAGCCTTCGGCAGCGCAGGCGGTGCGTCTGCATCCCACTGCATATGTAGTACCGGAGGGGAGTGGGGTACTCGTACCTGTAGACCTTGCCCTTGTGTCTGGTGCTGGTATACCTGTTCGCTTTCGCCATGAAGCTCAGCCCGCACTCGGCGCACCTGAGCACGTGTTGCAGCAGATAGAACTCCCTGGTGTTCCTCTTGGACCGCTTCAACCGCTGCTTCTTGAGGACCTGCACCCGGTCCCACGTCTCCTCGTCCACCAGCGGGGGAACCGGCACCTGTATCCACGTGTCCTGCGGTTGGTCGTAGACCCTCCTCCCCTGTTCCGTCAAGACCTGCCTGGTCTGTCCATAGCTCCAAGTGCCCTTGTAGGCCGTATTCCTCAGCAGAGTATGGACATATGACTGATGCCACCGCTGGCCGGAGCCGGGCGCGGGGACTCCCTCATCCATGAGCTGCCAGGCTATGGAAGTCGAACCCATCCCTTCATGCACGTACTGGCGGAAGATGCGCCGGACGAACTCCGCCTCGGCTTCATATATCTCCGGCCTGCCATCGTCTCCGGTGCGATAGCCATAGGGGAGTGAGCCTGTTGGGATGCGGCCCCGCTTGGCCGTCCCCCGTTTGCCCATAGAGGCCCTCTCCCGGAAGTTGTCAAGCTCGATCTTGCCTATGGCCGCCATGAGGCCGAAGGTCTTCATGTCGATGGCGTCCATAACCGCCTCAAGGCGTATCTGGTGGGCCTCGACAACCTCCATGAGTGCTGCGGCGGGGTACATGCCTCTGCTGAGGCGGTCGGACTTCCAGCAGACGATGGTGTCGAAGCGTCCGCTTCTGGCGTCGGCCAGCATCCGCTGGAACTCCGGGCGCTTCTTGGACCATCCCCTGCCCACCTCCTGATAGCGGGCGGTGATATTCAGCCCCTTGCCCTCGCAGTAGGCTTCCATCTCGCCCACCTGCTCGGAGAGGGATGTCTTGTCCTCCCCGTCCTGGCTCTTGTCCGATACGCGGGCGTAGATGGCCGCCCTCTGGCCGTTGGCCTGCTGTTGCTGTGCCCTGGCTTTCGCCATGATCGCCTCCTTTGCTCTTATTTCTCTGAAATGAAAGAAACCCGCCTCCTGTCGGGAGCGGGTCTGCGAGTAGTACAATACCACTTGCATCACCTGTTCCTTCAGGTGGCGCCGCGGCCCGGGATGTTTCCAGCATCGCCGGGCCAACTTGTCTGTGACGATAATCATACCTGATTGGCGGGGCGGCGTCAAAGGGCTGCCGCGCCAATCAGACGCCACAGTGACCCTCGCACTCGTTTCCGAACCCGTCCGATTGCCCGTCCGTTCCAAGCTCCGCCTCGTCCTGCCTGACCGCCTGGGCGAGGGGTATCCGCAGGGGATGCAGATAGGGCTCTTTGGCGAAGGCCAGCCCGCCCCGCAGCCCGGCGTCGATCTCCACCGCCTCGGCGAACAGCTCCGGCCACCGGCGCTTCGTCTCGACCCACCTTGAGCGGGACTGGAAGGGACAGGCGACGCAGGCCGAGCGTTCCAGGGGCCTGTCGTATCGCTCCTTCCACCAGTCCATGCAGTCCCTGCGGGACATGCCCGCCTCGATAAGAGGATAGCGGTTGGTTATCCACCTGTCGCGGGACGGCTTCATGCGTATCGCCTCGTCGGTGGATATGCCCAGCCACAGCTCGACGGCGGTTCCTGCGGGGACTCTCTGCCGCTTCTTGAGTCCGAGCAGCTCACGCACCTTGCGGCGGATGGGCCTTATCTTGTAGCTGTCGGTGCATTGCCGTCTGCCGATGCCGTCGCCCTGTCCGTCGCGTCCCTTGAGGTATACGGGGATGTCTATGTAGCGGGGGCTGCCCGAGTGGTTGGTGAGGGCCTTCACGTCCTCGCGGAGATTGCGTCCGTTGTCCACGACGTACAGGGGGAAGCGTAGCTGGCCTTCGAGCCAGTCCAGGTGGGTGTAGATGCTCGGCGGTTCCCACTTCGTGTCGGCGAAGACGGCGCAGTCCGGGACACGGTCGAACGCGCCGTCTCCGGCCATGAGCGCCATGACGGAGGACTGGACGCCTCCTCCCAGGCTGATGACGGTCAGGGACCTGGGGGAGCGCATCAGCCTTCCTCCCCGGCATGGTCTTCCGCAGGCGGAGCGTCGGAAGGAGAGTCCTTCTCCGGCGCGGCTTGCCTGTCTTTGGTGGCGTACTTGACCAGCAGGGAAAAGAGGCGTTGCAGCCGGTCCTCGGCGTCGGGGCCGGGGTTGGAGGCGAGTCTGACCACCCCGATGTCCGGGGCGTCCCCGCGTGGTCTCTTCGGTTTCTTCCGGCTGTTCGTATCTTTCATATCGCTCTATCCCATCCTTCCCGTCGCCGGGCGCACGGAGTCCCTGCGCTCACCCTGTCGGCGTTTTTGGAAGCCGCCGGGCCTCCGTTCATTTCCTACCTGCTCGGGTTTCCGGTCGGCCCCCCGTCCCACCTCTCAGTGCGAGCGTTTCTGAAGTCGGGAGCAGTCGCTGCGAGGGATCACGGATGACCCCCTCGCCTAACTAGCCCGGAAAGGGTCTGCCGGTTCGGACGGGCACGTACCGGACCTCTATGGTGGGCAGAAGGTGTCCGAGTCCCATGCCTTTGGCCAGGTCCTGGAAGGCCAGGAGGTTGCGGAAGTTGGGACGGATGCCGTCGTACCGCCACCGCCATAGGGTCATGACGCTCGTGCCGAGCCTTCGGGCGATCTCCGCCCACGACAGGCCGGTCGCTTCCTTGAAGTTCTCCAGGGTCTGGGGGAAGTCGTCGGAGTAGACGTAGTAGCTGACGCTCCTGTGATGCGTGCGCTGGCGGGGCATGGCGTCTCAGACCTGCCGGTCCTGCCAGTCCTGCCAGAGGTACATCTGGTAGCCGTCGCCCATGAGGATGTCCACGCCTCCCGGGATCATGGGCGCGAGGCTCATGAGGGAGTGGTAGGCGCCGCCGCAGGGCTCGGTCCCGTTGCTCCACCTGGACAGGCTCTTCTTGTCCACGCCGAGGGCGTCGGCGAAGGCGCTCCAGGTGAGGCCGCTGGCCTTCTTCAGCCTGACGATGCGCTTGGGGAAATCCTTCGGCAGGACGCCGCTCAGGTAGGGGACGGGCCTGCCGTCGATGGTGAGGCCGGCCTCCTCGCCGGTGTTGTGCCTGGGGGTTCTAGGGGTTTTCATCTCTGTCCTCCAATGTGAATAGCTGGTGGAAGTCCTCGATGCCGAGGGCCTCCTGCATCCTTCGGCGGATGCGTCCCGAAGGCGCGCGCCCTTCGTTGACCAGCATGGACAGGTAGCCTGGGCTGATCCCGGCCTTCCCGGCCAGCCAGTTCTGGGACCGGCCCAGCAGCGCCAGCCGCTCCCAGAGCGCCTCTCGGTTGAGCCGGACGACGGTGCGTCCCCGACGCCTCCGGGGGCCTGACGATTCGTCGATGCGATCCAAACCCATAGCTTTCAAACCTCCTTTCAGGACGGAGCGGGAGCCGCCGCTCCACTCCCGTCCGTACCGGATATTCAGCGCCCCGGGAGGACGTGGGCGGGTTCCCAGTCGCCGGGCGAGCGCCAGGCGCGTCCCAGCGGCCCCAGGGCGTCGAGGGCGGCCCCGTGGGAGACCCACAGGGGGACCCTGACCCGGGTCCTGTCCATCTCCTCCCGCGCCACGCGCAGGAAGTGGGTCGCCGCCAGGTCGTCGTCGAATACGACGAGGACGGCGGGCTGTACTCCGTGGTCGTCGGTGGGCCGGTGTGATGAGTAGTAGAGAAGATAGGGCGCAAGGCGGGCCGCCATCGTGGTGGGGCGCACGGCGCGTCGCTCCCACTCCAGGAAGAAGGGCCACGTTACGGGGCCTCTGCGCAGGACGCCGAAGGCGTCGGGGTGGATGGAGCGCAGCCTGTCTCCGCGCCGGAAGTACCTCGACGCCCTCCGGGGCGGGTCGAGCTGGACGATCTCCCAACCCAGGGAGCGGGCCTGCCTCGCCAGCGCGGCTATGAAGGAGTGGACCGCCTCGGTGTGCTCGACGTTCCTGAGAAGCTGCCTGCTTCTCGCGCCGGAGACGTTGCGCCAGTCGGCCGGGCCTTCGGGGTCGATGGGAGCGACGCTCCATCGCCTCCGCGCCACTCCCACGGAGGCGCGGTCCCTTCGGGCCAGCATCGCCAGCCCCCGGTCGGTGAGGGCCAGGCGGCGGCCTGCGGCGGACAGGCGGGTCGCGAGGCCGAAACCTTCGAGGGGGGTCACGAACTGGGACGCGCGAGGCTCGGAGACGGCCAGCAGGCTTGCCAGGTCCTTCTGCGATATCCAGGGCCAGTCGAAGAGAAGGTCGAGGGCTCGCCTCTCGGCGGGTTTGAGGGGGGCGGGCAGCATGTAGTCGGGGATGCCCAGCCCCGCGCCGTCAGAGGCGGGAAGGGTCGCCCGCGAGAGCTGGGGTTCCGTTGGAAGAGCGCCCCCGGGACGTATCCGGGCCAGCGCCGACCGGAGATCGAGGGTCGCGTTGACGGCGGGCGGACGCCATACCGGGTCGCCGGGGCCTGCGGAGGCCGCGTCGCGCTCCAGCGCGAGGAAAGCGGGCGCGGGGGAGCCGGCGAGCAGCCTGCGGGCATATCTCAGCCGCGTCTCGTCGGGCATGAGCAGGAGGACGGCGCCGGTGAGCGCCCCCTCCCTGAGCCGCCAGAGCCGCTTGGAGAAGCCCGTCCTGTCGGAGGTGAGTCCCTGCCGGACGACGGCGACGGTCCGACCGCCTGGGAGCAGGATGGCGGCGTCCATCGGCTTCGCCCGGTACAGCCGCAGGCGTATGGGGTGGACGGCGTTGGATATGGCGGAGGCCAGGCGGTAGATGACGGCCACGGCGTCTAGGCGCTCAAGCAGGATGCGCCGCCACTGGGCGGAGACGGGACGGCTGCGAAGCAGATCGTCCACGCTGACACCCTCGGCCTGGGCCAGCCGGCGCAGCCCCGCGGCGGTGAGGTGGTAGCGCCGGGTCGGGGGGATGAGGTCCGCCGCGTGGGGGACCGAGGCGGCGAACTCCCTGGCCTCCAGCCTCCGAACTCCCTCGTAGACCGCGCCCCTGGACCACCCGGAGACGGCGACCATCTCCAGGCGGTCGAGGAAGGGCATCGACGCCAGAGTGCGCAGCAGCTCTTCTTCGCATCCGGTGAGCCTCATTCGTCCCTCTCCTCATCCGCCGCATCCTGCCCGGCGTCTCCGGCGGCGCTGTCCCGCTTGCTGAGCTGCTTCCACCGCTCCCGGTCCTCGGAAGCGTCGCCCTTCTCCCTCGGCGGGGAGCCGTCGCCGTTCCTCAGCTCCTCCACTCCCTTCTGAAAGTCCCCCACCTTCTTCTGCGCGTCGGCGTCGCCGTCCGATACGTCCCAGGCCGACAGGGTGTATGAGGAGGCCGCCGCGCGGATGCGGGCGGCGGTCTCCGGGTCTCCCGGCTCGGGCTTGCGCACCATCATGGAGAAGGCGGGCATCCGCTCCTTGCCCACGGTGGCGCGGACGTAGCAGTGGTGCACCGGCAGGGACGTGATGTCGTCCTCCGACACCCGGTCCTTGCCCAGCTCCCACACCAGCGTCCTTGCGTCGGAGCCCGACACCTGGAACACGGCGAGACACCCGATGTTGGCCAGGATGGTGTCCCGCATGGTGGGGGAGAGGTCGTCCAGCTTGGCGAGGCTCTGGGTGGCCAGGATGAATGAGGCCCCGAACTTGCCGAGCTCCGACAGCATGGTCTCGTAATCGACGCCGGGCATGGACTGCATCTCGTCAACGACGACCAACGCCCCCCTGCGCTTCTCCAGGGGCAGGCTGCCCTGCTCCCGTATGACCGAATCGACGAGATTCAGCAGGGACGCGCCCACCAGGGCGGCCACGTCCCGTCCCGCCGTTCCCTGGGACGTGGAGACCAGCAGGATGCCGCCGTCCAGGATGGTGCGGCGCATGTCGATGGTGGATCGGGACTGGCCCAGGATGGCCCTGGCCCGCTTGGAGGATGCGTAGTAGGAGAGACGGGTCTGCACCGGGGCGAGGGCCTCGGCCCGGTACTGGTGGTGCCAGCCCTTGAAGTCCCTGGCCCACCACTCCAGCAGGTAGGGATCGGAGACCTTCGCCAGCACGCCGTCGCGGAACTTCTCAACCGAGAGGAGCTTCAGCCCGTCCAGGATGGTGTACTGCTCCTCCGCGTTCGTCGAGGGGTGCTCGTTGGCCTCGTGGAGGCTCTTGACCGTCTGCTCCAGGATGGACTGCATCCTCGGCCCCCACTGCTCCCACAGGCCCCGGGCCACCCTGACCACCGAGTCGGCGGTGCGGTCGCGGTCTGAGAAGATGCGGGTGTCCAGCAGGTTGATGCCGGGAGCTCTCGCGTCGTCCGCCAGGTCTATGAGGCGCACCCGGTCTATGAGCGACTCGGGGACCTGTTCGAGCAGCCCTTCCACCAGGTCGGCGTGGGGATCGACGACCACGATGGCGTCGCCGTCCCTGCCCTCCGCCTTCTCGCTCATCTTGTGGGCGACTATGTGATGCATCAGGGTGGACTTGCCCATGCGGGTGCGGGCCACGTAGAGGTGGTGACGCCTGAGCAGGTCTTCGGGAAATCGGATCGGCCGCCTGTTTCCGGCGGTGGCGTCTCCCACCGGAGCGCCTCCCCTGACTCCCCGCGCCGAGGGGATGAGCGCCCTCGCGCCGGACCGCTCCACCAGGGGCGTCTCGTCGCCCGCTCCCGGCGGGTGCCACAGGGCGGCGGCCTCCCGCACCCCCAGGACGCTGCGCTTTCCGAAGAGCCCGGCGCCTGCGGGGTGCAGAGAGGCTGCGGGCGCGGCGGGGCGTACCTTGCTCACCTTGATGCGCGCCCCCGCCGGGTTGTCGTAGTGCCGGTAGGCGGCGGCCACCGGGTCCAGCAGCTCCCTGCCGCGCTGGGGCCGGGTGCCCTGGGGCGTGACGGCGGTGACCTGGATCTCGGCGTCGAAGGCGACGCGGGAGACCTTCTCCCTTATCAGGAGGGGGTCGTACACGCGGGAGCGAGCCTTCTTCCAGCGATGCCAGGCCCAGCCCGCCGCAGCCAGCCCCAGGGATGCGCCCGCGCCCAGCAGCGCCGCCTTCCACGCCTCCCCGGCCTGCACCCACAGGTAGCCCTTGAGGACGGCCAGCGCCGCCACCCCAAGGACCGCCATCGTGATGCCGTCCGTCTGGAGGGGCTTGGTCTGGTAGGTGTAGGAGGGTTCCCTCGGCTCCATGCCCGGACGCTTGTGGGCCTTCTCCATGTGGGGCTCGGACCAGTCGGGACCCAGGGAGCGCAGCAGCAGCTGCGCCACGACGCGCTCTCCGGGGCGCAGGGCCGTCAGAGCGCCCAGGAGGGCGATGAGGGGGTCCGAGCCGGGGTCGAGCAGGTCGTCGTCCCGGAAGGTGCGCAGGGGCGCGTAGTCGGGGCCGTCGGCCCGCAGCGTCATGCTCCACGCCTGCTCTCCTCCGCCCGTGCGCAGGGGGTCTTCGTCCGGCGGCACCTCGTGGATGCGGGCCTGGGGGTAGTGGGATGAGATCTGCTGGCGCACCACCTCGCCATCGAGGCAGCGGGCCATCAGGGTCACGCCTTCGACGTCGCCCGCCAGCTCCAGGGAGAAGGGCTCGGGAACCGCGATGGACTGGAGAAGGTTCTCCACTCCCAGCAGGGTGCGCTCTCCCGTGCGGGGCGGCGTCACCGCCAGCAGCACGGGGGGCTTCCTGTCCTCTCTTTCGCCGAATAGAAGATTGACGTGATTGAGCTTCATGATGGAATGCCTTCCTTTCTTTGTTTCAATGCCGGGTTCCCGCTTCTGACGCTCCGTGTCGCTTCGCCAGTCTCCGTCGCCGTGGTTCATGGGGATCGTCCTCCTCTCTCTTTGCGTTCTCGCCGGTCTACCCGTGCGAGCCCGGTTTCCACTCGATGACCTCGGTTTCCTCGGGGGTGGCCTCGATGCGGACGGGGAAGCGCCCGCCCCTCGCCAGCAGCAGCCCGTCCCCCCTGGGACAAGACAGCAGCCAGCGTTGCAGCTCCACCGGAAGGTCGAAGGCGTCGCCCACCGTGCTTATGGCGGCGGCGTCCTGCTGAAGCAGCAGCTTGAAGGCGGCGTTCTGCAATAGGGCTCTTCCCGAATGGCCGGTGATGGCGCGGGAGGTGTCCTCGCTGAGCAGGTCCTGCACGTCCTGGGTGATGAACTGCAACCCCAGGCGGTGCTTTCTGGCCCGCTTCGCCATGCTCACCATGAAGGCCGCGCCCTCGGGGTGCTGCATGATGCTCCACACCTCGTCCACGACCAGAAGCCTCGGCTTGGGGTCCTGGGCGGCCGCGGCCCACACCGTCTCGGTGCAGACCATCGCGGCGGCGGGCCGGAGCTCCGGCTCCAGCAGCCGCAGGTCGAACACCGTGACCAGCGCCTCGCGGGACAGAAGGTCGTCCCCCTCGTCGGAGAGGAGATGGCGGAGGCTGCCGGTTGCGAAGGGACGCAGCAGCTTCGCCAGGTCGCCGTCCCCGTCGCTTTCGAGATAGGCGTAGAAGTCCTTGAAGCCGGTGCGCTCCCTGGGCTGGGCGTAGTAGCCCGCCAGGGAGTGGTCCAGGGAGGCCCGCCGCGCAGCGCCAAGGCTCTCCCCCACCATCACCTCGATGAGCCTTCTCAGGCTGCCGATGCGCTGGAGAAGCTCCTCGGAGTCTCCCCGCTCGATCACGAACGGGTTCATGCCCTGTCCGGGGACGCCTGGGGACAGCACCCGCCCGCCCGCGGCCCTCGCCATGTCCGCGTACTCGCCCTCCGGGTCGATGACGTAGGCGGTCACGCCTCTGGTCAGACCCCTGAGCACGCCGAGCTTGGTGGCGAAGGACTTTCCAGCGCCGGAGCGGGCGAGAACGGCGGTGTTCCCGTTCAGGTGTGTTCCGTCCCAGGGGTCGTAGACGATGGGGGAGCAGGCCCGCAGGTCGATGCCGTAGAGGGTGCCGCTCCTGGTGTCCAGGTCGGGCGGCGAGAATGGAAACAGCCTCGCAAGGCTGGAAGTGTCCAGGGTGCGCCACACCGCCACGGCGTTCAGGCCCAGGGGCAGGGTGGACAGCAGCCCCTCCCTCTGCCGGAATGCCAGGGGGTCCAGCTTGCCCAGGGTGGCGGCGAAGTGGGCCTTCGCCCTCTGGGTCATCTCCTTCAGGGAGTCGGCGTTCTTTGCGTGCAGGGTGATGGACAGAGAGGAGTGAAACAGCCGCTCCCGTCCCCGCTGCACCTCGTCGCGGAGACGGGTGATGTCTTCCAGGGCGATCTCCGCCTCCGGGGACATGGTGCGTCCCCGCTTGAATGAGAGGGACTGGGCCGACTCGAAGCGCACCTTCTGCCACTCAAGGGTCCGCGCCGCCTGCTCCGCCGGTATCGGCCCCAGGTGGATGGACAGGTCCATCGGCGCTCCCGCCGCCATGAGGCTTTGCAGGAAGCCAGGGGCCAGGGACCGGGGCCACTTGCCCAGGTGCAGCGAGCGCACGAAACTCCCGCCTGTCTGCTGCCCAGGCAGGCCGATTCGCATGTCGCGGCGGTTGATCTCCACCTCCACGGGCGTCTCCTCGCCTGCCTGTCCGTCAGACAGGTCCATCTCCGTGGGCGAGCCGCCGAGGGCGGCGGCTACGATAAACATGCGAAGCTGGCGGCCTCTGAGGGGGTGGACGGACAGCCCGGCCCTCGCCAGCAGGCCGCGCAGCTCGTCGGTCCGCTCGAACTCGCACACGGCGTAGAAGCGCCGGTCCAGGATGCCGTCGCGGGACTCAAGGCTCGTGAGCAGTCCCTGAAGGGACTCCGCCGCCGCCCGCGTCTGCGGGGGCAGGTCGCTAGGCTGCGTCTTTTGCAGGTTCTCCCGCAGGCGCTTCAGGCCGGGCGGGTGCTGGCGCACGAGAAGCTGCGCCGGGAAGTCCAGGGCGTTGAGCGCCCCGGCGAAGGCCCCCAGCTTCGGCTCGTCCAGCTCCAGGCCCATCACCTCGCAGACGCCGACTTTCACACCGTCCAGGCGCACCGGCCCGTCCTCCTCCAGATGCGATAGCATGAAGCAGAGGGGCAGCGGGAGCGGCGGCTTGGCCTTGATGCTCTTGGGCTTCTCCGCCATGCCCGCGACTCCATTCGTGGGTTCGGATAGCTCTTTCAATCCCGTGTTCTCCTTGTCTTTGCTTATGGGATGGGGACGATGCCGCTCAGCAGAGCAACCGCAACGCCCTTGGCCGAGAGCGCCAGCACAAGCCCCACGACGGCGCCGATGACGGCGCTCTTGGCCCTTCCTCCGCCCCGCTCCTCTCCTCCCTCGGCCATCAGGACGAATCCCGCCCAGACGGTGGCGAAGAGGCAGAGGCCGGAGGCGGCGTAGGCCATCGCCGTCAATGCGTCGCTGATGGCCCGGAGCATCTCTTGCTCCTCGGCGGGGGCCGCGCCGACGGACGCCAGCGCAGCCCCGGCGAGAAGCAGGGTTGCTGCCAGTCTGCCCGTGCAGACGGGCCGCCTCACCACGGCCACCGCCATCCGAAGAGTCCGAACAGGCCGCGCGTCTCCTCGTCGGTGAGGGGCGTCTGCTCGGCGGGGACGGGTTCCGGCTCGGGCTCGGGCATCGTGAGGACCTCGAAGGGGGCGTCGGAACCTATGCTCGAAGCCATCGCCAGGGTCTCGCTCCTGCTGCGGGCGACGGGCTCTCGCTCCACCGCCTCGGCCTCGACGCGCTCCGGGTGGACGATGGTTAGGGTCACCTGCTTGTAGACCGCCTTGCTGGGGATGGACAGGTGGGCCGTGAGGGTGTGCTCGGTCGTAGTCTCGTCCTCGTGGGTCACCGTCACCGTCTCGCTGACGGTCTCGCTGGTTCCCGGGCGCACCAGCCGCACCGTCTCGGTGCGGTGTTCCGTTCTCTCCGGGTGGTGGGTGAGCCGAACCATCGGCGGCATGGCGATTCTGAGCGCCGCCTCAAGCTCCGCCTCGATTGCCACGCCGTGGACCGCCTTGCCGGTTGCGACGGGGATGGAGAAGCGGGTCTCGCCGTTGGGGACGAAGGAGACGCTCGTGCGCGACCCGCCAACGGTGACGCTGACGGTCCCCGTGATGGCGGCAACTGCCGCCTCCATCAACGCCGTCTCGGTGACAGTCTTGTGTCCGGCCACTGTCTGAAGGCTTATGGCCTCCTCGATTTCGGCTACGCACTCGGAGGCCACGGTTGCCTTGAAGCTCCCCGGCGTCCAGCCCAGGGACGCGACGCTGAGGCGGCACAGCTCCCCCTCCGCCGATGGCAGGGGGTATGGGATCTGCCCGTCCTTCAGGGTGACGGCCCCCGCCTGGCCGAGGCCGTCCTCCCACGAGAACGTCAGGGACGGCGACTCGCCGGAGAGGGGGACGGAGTAGACCGTCAGCTCCCCCTCGTCCAGGCTCGCCGATCCCCAGAAGCGCAGCGACCGGCCCTCGCGTCCGCCGTAGGCCCGCACCCGCAGGTGCAGGTCCGTGGCGGCCCGCAGGGTGACGTTCGCCCGGCCTCCCGACACCTGTAGTCCCTCGATGAATATCCTCCGTCCGGGGACGGGCTCGGGTATCTCGTACTCGATCTGGCCGGGCCAGTGCCCGTCGGCCAGGGCCGACTGCGGGACGGCGAGTGTCAAGACCGCCAGGGCTGTGACGACCAGCACGGCGAGCCATGACTTGCGATGCCTGGTCTCCCGTGTAGCGGCACGGTTGCCTCCTGCCTTGCGGAGAGGCGCGTTGGCGTTGTTGCCCTCTCCCCCCTTGAGCCTGCGGCGCTTGCCGAACCACCGGAGGGGCATCCGCCCGTTGCGGCGCTCGCCCTCCTTCCGCCTCTTCTTGTTGTCCCTGGGCCGTCTCCGCAGGACCCGTCTTGCCCGCCTCGCCATGAGCCGCAGCGGGCCGGGTCCGCCTGCCTTGCCTGCCGCGTTGTCAGGCACGCTCTGCGCCGGCGCGGGGGGCTCGCCTGCCTTGCCGTCAGGCAGGCTGCGTACGAGCTGGGCCGGTGGCCCGGCGTAGCGCCGCGCCCCCAGCCAGAACCGCAGAAGGTCGGCGGCAACCAACGGCAGCCGCCTTCCTCCGATCTTCCCCACGATCAATGCGACCCCCGCCAGCCCCAGGACGACAGCTATGGCCATCCGGACCTCCGAGGGGCCTGCGGGGGCGTAGCGGTACGCGCCGTAGGACAGAGCGCACACCGCCGTCATCGCAACGATCTGCGGAAACGTGAACCCCAGCAGAACTTTGTCCTCTGCCTGCACGTGGGTCGGCACCTCGTGCTCTCTCATGTCTTTCCTCCTTGCTTCCTTCTTCCGCCTAGCCGCTGTCTGGTATGGGTGTGGGCGTGGTCGGGTCCGGCAGGTCGATCTCCACCGGCGATCCCACCACTGCGTTCATCACCAGCTCGACGACTCCGTAGGCCACCATCGCCAGCACGATGCCCGCAAGGGCGGTCATCATGGCGCTCTTGCCCCGCTCCATCTGGTGAGGCGCTCCCGATGCCGTGAGGTACAGGTAGGCCCCGTAGATGAAGAAGCCCACGCCGACGGCCCCCACGACTCCCAGCAGGATTCCCACCAGGTTCGATATGGTCTGTGTAAGGTCTGCCATAGGTCTCTCTCCTCTCCTTTTTCGAGTGTCTTGCTCGCCGCTATCGGTCCGATTGGTTCGCGTATGTCCGCTCGCTTACCTGCACATCTCCTCACCTCCTCTGCGTGGTCGTCGTCTTCATGGGACTCTTGACGGTCTTTTTCAGTTGGAACCGGCGTCTCCCGGCGCTTACTCGCCGCTGCTCCTGGGCGCTCCGCCTCCGCCGCCCCCGTCCGAGGGGGTCGCCATGTCCGCCATCGAGCGGATGCCGGATGCGGCGGATGACATGCCCCCTCCCGCCACCATCGCCCCCGCCGCCATTCCTCCGGGACCTCCCGCCGCTCCGCCTGCAATCAGCCCGATGGACTTCGCGGAGCGGACCATGGAGCCCGGAAGGTTCATGCCGAAGTAGAGGGTGCTCAGCCATGAGTCGAAGGTGCCGTGATTGCCGAGCATCGACGGCACCTTGGTCGCCATGTAGATGAAGGCCACCGACATCAGCAGCTTCCAGACCAGGTCCTGGACCGGCTCGAAGGCCGCTATGCCCCCGAACTCGTGCAGGAACCCGAAGCCCAACGCCAGGGCGATGAGCTGCACCGCCTGCTGGAACACCGTCGTCATGAACAGCCTGAGCCAGTGCCGTCCCCAGCCCGCCGTGTGGGGCAGTATCCACAGCCCCAACGCGATGGGGGCCAGGGCCAGCAGGATGTCGATGAGGGCAAGGCGCAGGATCATCTGCACCAGCACGTAGAGGACGAAGAAGCCGTAGACGAGGTAGAGGAGCGCCATGACGATGGCCATGCCCACGCTCCCGGCCTCCACCGCCGTCAGCAGCGTCCGGAGCGTCGTCCTGAGCAGGTCTCCGGCGGTGACGCCGAGGGACGCTGCGATGAAGCCGGACACGGCGTCGGCCACGTCGATGATGAGGGCGCACCACCACAGGGACGTGGCGGCCGCCACAAGGCCGAGCACGAGGCGCGGGACCATCTCCCGCCATCCGTTCTGGGTCTGCCCCAGGTGGTGCTGCATGATGAGGGAGAGCCCCATCCAGCCGAGAATGAGGACCAGAACGCCGGAGGCGACGGCCCACACGACCGTCCACGCCTCCCGCACCAGGGGGTGCAGGTAGGTCAGCTCCGGGGGCGTTCCGGTGAGGATGTCGGTCATGCGACGCTAATCTCCCCGGCAGTTGGCGGCGTCCTCGCCGCTGGCCTTCTCCACCACGCCGCAGAGGGTCCCGTGGACTCCCTCGATGGTCCACCGGGCGAAGGCTTTGGCCCACCGCCCTGGGTCGAGGGCTCCCAGAATCTTGTTCCACAGGCCCCCGGGCTGATGCACCGGAATGACCGCGTGGAAGGTGTGGAGCTCCCCGCTGCCGCCGTCCCGGGCCAGCATGACCAGCAGGTACGCCTGCTCGGGGTCGAGATCGGGCTGATCGTCCTCGAAGGGGTAGTCCCAGGAGTACTCCCAGCCGTCCCTGCGCTCCTTCTCTCCACCCTGCACCCGGTAGACGGCGGTGAGCCAGTCGCCGGAGTCGGGGTGGCGGACGCCGTAGTAGAGGGAGACGGGCTTGCGGTCGAAGACGGGCCTTGCGATGAAGCGCCCGTCCTTCTTTCGCTCGACGAAACCCTCGTCCTCGTTGACCAGGGTGATGCTCTCGCCGAGCGGGGCCTGGGCCAATGCCGCGTTGCTGGACGGGACGGCCATGAGCGCCGCCAGCAGCAGCGCCGCCGCCAGGGGTATCAGCCGCCTGGCTCTACCGGAAATGACTCTCGATTTCAGCGCCAACTCGTTCACCTCCCTGCGGTTTGCTGCGAATCATCGACTCGCGGCTCTCGCAAAAGAGTGTGAACGCTCAAAAAGTCGTACGTAACCTCCTATATGAGTGCACATGTTTGTTATCCCCCTCATATGGGCGCACATGTTTGTTAACCCTTGTAAGACCTTCCGAAAACGGCCCCTTTCGTGATGTCATAGGGGTGTACAGAGATTCGAGTTTGGTGACAAAAGCGCAAATCGGGTCGTCGGCAAGCTAAAACAGGGGGAAAGCACCCCCTACAGGACGGAAACAGTGAACACTTTTTCTTAAGGGCTCCTTCCGCGAGAGTCATACAAGTCCATTGCTGATTCATAGCTGACATGGGCATTTTTGTTGGCGGCGGAAAGCGGCCCGGTGAACAAAAGGCCATAGAATTCATAGGTGCAACTGACATTTTTGTTTTGGGAGGCGGGACCGATGAAAGCGAGAGAGCCTATCTTCGAGAAGAGCAGGAGCGTCGAGGACCTTGAGCGCATGCGGCTCATGGCGTTGCTGCGGGAGCTGGCGCGGGACAAGGGAGTCAAGGAGGCGTCGCAGGCGTTGGGCGTCGATCACCGGACGCTGGTCTCCAGTCTGGAGAGCGGGAAGCTGACCAGACGGATGCGCGTCGCGTTGGGCAAGGCGTTGCTGGAGGGCGGCGGCTCCCCCGCAGCCGAGCAGCGGGAGCGCAACGACGCTCTGGAAGGGCGGTTGAAGGAAGTCGAGGGGCGTGTCGAGGCGCTGGGCAAGGACATGCACAGGGGCCTCGCGGCCGTCCAGGGGGAGGTCAAGGCGCTCAGGGGGGAACGCGCTCAGGAGATGCGGAGGCTGGCGCAGGCGGAGGCGGGCCGGGGCGCTCGGGGCGAGGCGGCGGAAGCGGGCTGCGCAGTCGGGAAGCCGAAGGGGAAGACTTCGCTCAGGCGGGAGTATCCGGAGCTTGTCACCCTTGAGCCTGCGGAGGACGACGAGGAGGTGTTCGGGGACGCCTGGCCGCTGATAGTCGAGTGGCGGGGTCTGAAGGACACGCATCCGAACCGGGGCAGTAGCCTGTCGTGGCTGGTGACGGAGGAGCGGTTCCTGTCGGTGGAGCTGGCGCTCTTGGAGGAGCACGGGATGACCCTGCCTCCGGAGACGTATCCGCTGAAGGGCTTCGATAGGAACGGGCAGCTCAACTGGCGAAGGACGGCGCTCTACGACACCCGGAGGGCGCGGGCGAAGCGGAAGCTGCTGCGGTGGGTCCGCCGTATTCTGACCCTCGGCCTGTGGCGGAAGTAGCCGCATTCGGGGTCCGGACGGCGTTTACCAAACTTTTGTTGAGGTTTTTCTGAACTAAACTGAACTGGATCGAACACTTTGGGCGGCGAGGCCCCGAAACCCTTGCCAACGCGCCGATGAGGGGTAATACTGAGATCGTTATCAGGCTTTTCCAGA
Source organism: Dehalococcoidia bacterium (assembly GCA_965219425.1). Lineage (GTDB taxonomy): Bacteria > Chloroflexota > Dehalococcoidia > Lucifugimonadales > Australimonadaceae > S5-327. The sequence continues at coordinate 49,563 of OZ244741.1, read as the reverse complement.
GTTTCCCGCCCTAGAAACCTGGGGGTCAGTCCCTCAGCCCGGGTTGTACCGAAAGGTCGCCCACGAGGGAATGCTGCCAATGCGAAGTGATTAAGCCCTTCGCACGCAGCACGGGCCGATGGACGGAGTGATAAGCCCTTCGTTCGCGGCCTCGTCCAGTGGGTTGGAGTGATAAGCCCTTCTCCCTCTGGACACGTCCGGCGGTTGGAGTGATAAGCCCTTCTTCCGCTGGACACCCGTCTGGCGGTTGGAGTTGATCGCTTCTCCCGCTGGACAACGAGGTCGGAGCGCCTTCTGCGCTTCGTTCTCAACACCGTGGTCGAGGTACGTCAAGTGCTTCGGCCACGGACCCTTTGGTCGGAGTGCGCCTGCCTGTTGCAGACGGGTACTGCGCTTCGACCGGCTCCTTATGCCTGCGGCATAGCTCACACAGCTAGGCCGTAGATTCAACATGCGCCGGTCTGCGACTGCGTTGCAGGCTGGCCGCTTCACGTCTCGCAGCTCTCCCCAACACGGACGCTGTATGCCCCTGGGCCGGGCTGCGTCTTCTTCACCCCGCGCCGTCCTGTGACCAGCTCGTAGGATGGCACTCCCCTCGTAGCAGCTCCCCCTGAGTCCGTTCCTCTGAGTTGACTCTGGGCCGGGCTGCGTCTTCTTCACCCCCCCAGTAGCAGCAGCTCCCCTGAGTCGATTCCCGTGATGTGACCCTGGCCGAGCTGCGTCTTCTTCAACACGGCGTCTCCCTCGTTCGGCTCACCGTCGGACTGCGGGCGTCGTCGGCATGGCAACACGGATTCAACGGCAACGGCATGAGATTCAGCAAGGAGGTAGCACACATGGACAGGCAAGTTGGTCGGTATCAGAAGGGCGAACGGCAGGTGATCGGCGACCGCGTGGTCCTCAACCCACGGACCCGCCTCTGCTCCCTGGAGTCGCGAGGGCGTCTTCGACACGTTCAGGGTGTCTCTCGAGGTCTGCGGCTGCGGGTATTCCTTCGCGCGGGCGGGGGTGGGCTACAGAGGCTCGGACGGCTGGTACTGCAAGAGATGCGGACAGCTGCACACATTGGACGGGAAGCAATCCGCGAGCGACCGGCCTGCCTGAAGCCCGATCCATCGCGGGTAAGGGAGTTCGACGTGGGCATCCGGGTATCCCCCGACTGGTCGCCCTGCGACCTGGAGGCCGGCGCGGGTCAACAACGGAAAGGAGGCGTCGATGCACGTCAAGGAACTGGTTCCAAAGGTCAAGGGACTCGCGGTCAAGGCGGGCGGATTCATCCGGCGGCGCAAGCGGCTGACGATAGCGGTCGTGGTCGCGGCGCTGCTGTTCGGGCCGCTCGTGACGACCGACGGCGAGCTGGTCTTCCTGAACGCGGTCGGCCTCGGACTCGGTGCGCTGCTGCTCAGGCGGTTCATCAAGCCCGGAGGCAGGCAGCGAACGGGACGGGCGCAACAGGCACAACGGCAACCGAAGGCAAAGGCAACACAAAACGAAGGAGGACACGATGACGACGCAAGCAACGACGATTGGTGGGACTGGGACAAGGCCGCGGCCAAGCCTCGAAGAGCTGGTCGACCGGCTGATGGCGGCGCTGTTCAGGGCTGAGCCGGAGACGGCGCCGAAGACGGAAACGGAAACCCCCAGCATGGCCCGCAGCGTCCACGAGGCGCGGCGGCTGCGGCAGGCGGGGGACATCGACGGGGCGCTGGCGGTCTTCGCCGGAGCGGACACGGCAAGGGCGGAGACCAGGGAGGCTCGGTGGGCCTACGCCGAGTGGACGGACCTGGTGAAGCGGCGCTTCGGCGACCGGGACGCTCTGGTCTACAGCCAGGGAACCGGCAAGGCAGCGGCGCTGGTTCCCACGGGCGACGGGGCGCTTGAGGTCGCGGCGGTCCTGGGGATGCGCTGGCAGGCGGGCAAGGTCGTCTCCCGGCGCAGCCTGCGGGGTCTGAAGCCTCTGGGGGGAGGCGCGTCATGGTCGTAGCCAACGGGACTGTGGACCTGGTTGCGCTCAAGGCCCGCCACCCCCTGGGAGACGCGGTGGAGGCTGCGGGGGTGCGGCTCAGGGGAAGGGGCAGGGTGCGCCAGGGCGTCTGCCCCTTCCACGACGAGGTCGAGGCCAGCTTCACGGTGTACGGTGATAGTGAGAGGTGGTACTGCTTCGGCTGTGGTGACGGCGGCGACGTGCTGGACTTCATCCAGCGCGTCGAGGGCCTGAGCCTGCCCGATGCGATCAGGCGGCTGGACGGCGGTTCAGGGCTGGCCCCGGCTGCTGCCGTCCGGTCCGGGGCGACGGTCAAGCCTCGCCGCTCGACCGCCGCCGTTCTTCCGCCGAGGGACCCTGCTCTGCTGACGGCGGCGGCGCGGTTCTACGCCGGTCGGCTTCGGCGCAGCTCCCGGGCAAGGGGGTACCTTGCCTCCAGGGGCGTCGGCATGGACGCCGCCTTGCGGCTGGGTCTCGGCTTCGCGCCGGGGAGCGGGCTGCGCGAAGCCGTCGAGTCCTCCGGCTTCACCGCCGAGCGGCTCAGGGACTCCGGCCTGTTCACGGAGCGGGGCTCGGAGCGGTTCGCGGGGATGGTCGTCGTTCCAGAGGTAGCCGGGGGACTTGTGCGGTGGCTTGCGGGGCGGGCCGTAGACCCCGACGCTGCCCCAAGGTTCCAGGCGCTCCCCGGTCCCAAGCCGGTGCTTGGGCTTGGGCGGCTCGGCTTCGCTCCGCCGTGGGCGGTGCTCGCCGAAGGCGTCTTCGACTGGCTTGCGATTGCCGGGTGGGGCATTCCCGCCTGCGCCGCCCTGGGCACCCAGGGTGTGGAGAAGGCTGCGGCCTCCCTGCGGGGCTGCCCCCGCGTTTTCCTCGCCTTCGACTCTGACGACGCGGGCCGTGAGGCCGCCGAGCGGCTTGAGGGCTTGCTTGGGCGCAGGGCCGCGACCGTGAGCCTGCCCGAGGGCATCGGCGACGTCGGCGAGCTTGCGGCGCATCCCCACGGTCGAACCGTCTTCCCGCGCCTGCTGGCTCTGGCGGCTCGCTCCGCCAGATAGCGGCAGCTTCCCACTCCCCGCACCACTTTCCCCTCTACCGGAGCTTGACCCGCTCCGGCCTTGCTTGCGGGACTCCCTCCCGCTCCACCCCATCCCCACTCTCACCGCCCAGGAGGGCCTATGCCCAATTCACGACGGGGCTTGCCTGTCTGCCTGCCCCGCGCACGGGTTTCTCACTCGAAGCCCGCACCGGTCATTCACTACAGGAAGTCAGCACATCAGAGAAGGAGACACGAAATGAACGGAACGAATAGGAACGGAAGCGGCAACGGCGTCCACAAGGACGCCGCCATTGTCAACGGACACGACCCCGTATCGAGCGACCTGCTCTGGGACGGGCTCTCGCCCGCAGTCGCCAACGCGCTGGAGCAGCCCCTGGACCCGGGCCTGGTCTCCCAGCGCAAGGGCAGGGCCGGGCGCACCTACTCCTACATAGAGGGGCACACGGTTATCGCCCAGGCCAACCGTATCTTCGGATTTGGAGGGTGGGGGTTCGAGCTTGCGCGGGACGTGACCCTGCGGCGGATCGAGAACGTCGATCCCAAGACCGGCGAGGTGACGCGCATCCACGCCTACAGCGCCCCCGTGCGCGTCACCGTCCCCGGCGCTCCGCCCCGCACCGACGTCGGCTTCCACACGGTGGCTGAGGAAAGCGGAGAGGGGCATGAAACGGCATGCAAAGGGGCCGTCACCGACGGCCTGAAGCGGGCGCTGAGGAGCTTTGGGGAGGCGTTCGGGAACGGCCTCTACGGAGACCAGCCGCCAGCGACCCTGCCTGCTGGCAAGGCAGGCGGCTCACCCCGCCCCGTCCCGTCCAATCGCCATGAGGAGACCGACGCGCCGTCGCTGAAGAAGAAGCTCATCGCGCTGGGCGTCGAGCAGGGCTTCGACGAGGAGCAGCTTCACGCTGCGGTCAAGGGCAGGACGGGCAAGAGCCTGGACGAGCTGACGGCGGCGGAGCTCACGCCTCTGGTCGAGGGCGCGGCCGCGAAGCTCCGGCAGTTGCGGCAGGCGCAGGAGCAGGAGGCCGCGTGAGCCGGACGCTCCTCGACGAAGCGCCGCACGGGGCCGCTTCCCTCCACAGGGGACGGCCCCGCTCTCATTTTCGGCCAATCAACCAACCGGGAGAAAGAGAAAGGAGACGACGAAATGACAAGGACGACGATGCACACACCCTGGGGATGCTCCCAGGACATCGTGGAGCTGGCCGAGGGCGTCTGGAGAGTCTCGACGGCGGGCCACGGCGGGCTGAAGCTCAGCCCGGAGCGGTGGGCCGAGCTCCCCGCCGCCGTCCGGGACACGATGATGTACCAGACGTTCGCCGAGGAGGACTGCGAGGAGTCCATCGTCAGGACGCTGCTGGGCCTGGGCGACGACCGCGAGAGGGAGATGGCGGTCAGGGTCGCGGAGCACTTCAAGTGCTACGCTCCCGCGCTTCCCTATCTCCGCGAGAAAGGGGGAAGCCGATGACCACGACGACCAGGGTCAGGCCCCGCAGCCTTCCCAGCACGACGACCAAGCTCAAGACGGAGATGGGCAACCTCTACGTCACCGTCTCTACGGACGAGGAGGGCGAGCCCTTCGAGGTCTTCGGAACGCTTGGCAAAGCCGGGTCGTTCACGACGGGGGTGACGGAGCTTGCCTGCCGGTTGATCTCGCTGCACCTGCGTAGGGGCACTCCTTTGGACGAGATCATCGACCAGATAAGGGGCATCGCCGAGATGCAGCCGTTCTTCAACAAGTTGCCCGACGGCAGGAGCGTGGCCGTCCTGGGCCTCGGCGACGGGATCGCCCACATCCTCAAGGCACACCTGACGGCCAGGGAGGAGAGGGAGGCGGCGGAGACGGCAGAGGCGGTGGAACAGAAGGCCGCTGCATGAGCGGTCTGAACAATCGAGAGTCTGGAATCCAGGCGGGGCTGTCTCCAACGGGGGCCGCCCCGCTTCCCATTACAGGACAAAGGAGGAATCGACATGACGACAGACATTGATCGGGCGGAGGTCTTCTCCCGCCCCGCTGCGCGGTTCGACGAGGACGGGCAGCTTGAGATACGGGCCTCGTCGTCCCTGGGCTGCCGACGCGCACTGTGGTACGCCGCTACCGGATACGAACCGGCGAATCCCCCCAGCGAGGACTCGCTGACGGCGATGGAGGCGGGCAACGCCCTCGAACCCGTCGTGCTGCGGGCGATGGAGCGGGCGGGCTGGCGGGTGTCTCCCGCCGACCCCCGTAACCCCGAATCGGTGTCCATGCGGCTCCGCCCCTCCCTGCTGGTGACGGGACACCCCGACGCCACGGGGCGGATGCCCCTCCCCCAGGGTGAAACGGCCGCCTCGGAGCCCACGGCGGAGACGTTCCTCTTCGGGGACGAGCCCGCCGCTCCCCGCTACGGCGACGAGATGGTCGTCGAGGTCAAGACCAGGGGGCCGGAGGCGTTCAAGCGGTGGCGCACCCTGGGAGCGGAGCGCAGCCACCCCGCGTCGGTCGCCCAGGCCGCCTTCTACACGTACGGGAAGTTCGGAGGATGGCCCCGCGACGCGGTGATTGCCACGATGGACACGGGCAACAGAACGTGGGACTACGAAATCATCCCCGCCGACCGGCTGGAACGGGCCTTGGATGACGCCTGCAAATGGCTGGGCGAGCTTGCCGCCCACCATGTCCGGAACGGGCCTGACCCCGACGCGCTGCCGGAGCGGGACTTCTCGGCAGGCAGCTGGCAGTGCCGGTCCTGCCCCTTCCTGGCGGTCTGCCAGCCGGGTGCGGCGGAAGCGGACGACGAGACGGAGACCGAGGGAGAGGAGGTGGGCGACCAGGAGGCGCGGGACGCGGTGGCGGCCTACGCGGAAGCCCAGGAATCTCTGAAAGAGCCTGAGAAGGTCAAGCGCAGCGCGCTCGACACCCTGAAGGCGTGGATGCGCCGCCAAGGGGACTCCAAGGCGACCCTCGAAGGCCGCACGGTCAGCCTGGTCCGCTCGACTCGCTACTCGGTCAACTACCGCAGGCTCAACGAGCTGCTCGCCCCGGAGGTCCGGGCCGACGTGGTGACAGAGAGCGAGTCCGAGTACGTGCGGGTGACCTAGACGCTCCCACAGCGGGAGCGCAGGACGGGGCCGCTTCCCTCTAAAGGGGACGGCCCCGCCGAATCCCATACGACCCCATAGAAAAGGAGAAACCCATGCTTGACCAGAAGGGAAACGCCACGACCACGACCTGGCAGGACAACCACAGCGGGCGCCGCAGGCACAAGCTCATGACGAAGGAGCTCGGGGACAAGATCCCCGCGATCGGAGCCAACGAGAACGTCGAGGACCACGACGACGTGCTCGCCCCGGCGAAGCTGTTCTCCCCCTACACCGGCTGGCGCTGGTACATCACCGAGTGGAACCCGGAGACCGGACTGTGCTTCGGCCTCGTCGAGGGGTTCGAGGCAGAAATCGGATACTTCGACCTGACCGAGCTGGCGGAGGCGACCGTGTTCGGCAGCGTCCCCGCCGTGGAGCGCGACCTGTACTGGAAGCCGATGACCATCGGCGAGATCAGGAGGGGAGGATAGCGCCCTGGCACTCGGCGGCCACAGACGCAATCAGAGAAGAAACAAGGAGGACAGATGAGCAGATTCGCGCCGAAGACCCTGCGGAGGATGCCGCCCGCCGCCCGCGAGATCGCGCGGCTGGCCAACGAGCTTGCCTCGGTCCAGACCCGCCTGGGCAACCGCATCGAGGGGCTGGTAAGCACGGAGATGATGGCGAGGGCTTCCCGGCGGGTGTTCTGTAGCAACGCCGCCCACGCCGACGTGGTGAAAGCCGCGCTGCGCTGCGTCAAGGTGATCGACGATCCGGATCTCGGCCCGGGCGCAAGGACGGACGCGCTGATGGAGCTCCAGGCTGCGGTCGCGCCCTTCGACCCCGACAACCTCTTCACCGAGGCGGGGACGGGGCCTGAGCCTCAAGACTTCGAGCCCGGCTAGACGCTCCGCAACGGAGCGCCCGCCTGCAACGGGCAGGCCGGACGGGGCCGCTTCCCTCTACAGGGATTCGCGGCCCCGCTCTCATTCAGACGGGCGCGGCATGGCTGCGCCACACCATTCAGGAGGAATCGAAATGGCACGCACCATCAACAAGGTAGAGCTCTTGGGCAGAGTGGGTACCGAGCCGGAGATGCAGTACACCCCCAACGGCACCGCCGTCACCAAGCTGCGGCTGGCTACTGACCGCCGCCGCCAGGACGGGGAGGTCGAGGCCGACTGGCACAACGTCGTGATCTGGAGCAAGAGCGCCGAAGCCGTCAACGAATACATCGGCAAGGGCGACCGCATCTACGTCGCCGGACGCCTGGTGAACAACACCTGGGAGGGCGACGACGGACAGCGCCGCTACCGCACCGAGATTCACGCCTCCGAGGTCGTCTTCCTGGACTCTCGCAACGGCAACGGGAACGGCGGGCAGCTCAACGGCGGCGACGCCTCGGATGTCGAGGAGACGGTCGCCGCCTCTCCCTTCTAGCCCGCTCAGTCCACAACCGCATAGCGACGCCTCACTGAAGGCGCACCACGGGGCCGCTTCCCTCTACAGGGCGCGGCCCCGCTCCTGTTTCTAACCGACTGCGAAAGGAGGCCGACATGACCAGGAAGAAGACCCTCACCAAGGACGCCGCGCTGCTTGAGGCGCTGCGGAGCAACCTGCACCTGCTGGGCGAGATCGCCATGCGCTACGAGGTCGAGACCCAGCCGAAACGCCCGGAGGACCCGCCCTCCATCATCTGCCCCGACGACGTGCGCAGGCTGCTGGGGCCGGAGATGTCCGGCCTGGCCCAGGAGCAGCTTCGGGTGCTGCTATTGGACACCAGGAACAACGTCGTGGGACAGAGGGTGGTCTACCAGGGGAACGTATCGTCGGCCATCGTCAGGCCCGCCGAGGTGCTGCGCCCCGCCGTGGTCGAGGCCGTCCCCGCCGTCATCATCTGCCACAATCACCCCAGCCAGGACCCGACGCCCAGCCCGGAGGACGCCGCCATCACCAGGGAGATTTTCCAGGCGGCAAAGCTCCTGGGCATCGAGCTTCTGGACCATGTCGTCATCGGCGGGGAGAAGTTCGTCAGCCTCAAGGAGCGGGGCCTCATGGCCTGACGCTCCACAAGTCCGGTCGGCCCACGCCGTCCGGCCCGCACGCGGGGGATTCGCTCTCCGGCGCATCATCCGACACCAACCACAAGGAGAGATACCATGCTTGCGACACACGACCTGTCTGCCGACAAGGCAGGCGCCCTCGACCCCGAAGACCTGTTTACGATCAGCGCGGGCGGCTTCTCGGCCACCGCCGACGCCTTCGCCCGCGACCCCGACTCCCAGGGACTCTGGTTCCTGTCGATGGTGGGAAGCCAGACGGCGCTCAAGGCCATCTGGGCCTCCCTGCTCAAGCAGCCCCCGGAAGTGGCCCACCTCATCAAAGGGGCGGACGGAATGGCGCTTTCGGGCGGCTACGAGCGTTGCTCCATCCCGTACAACACGATCGGGACCTGGACGACCAAGATAGCCCGCCTGCCGGTGAGCGGCGGGTGGCACGCGCTGGTCTTTACCAAGACGGCGGAATACGCCTTCGAGCGGGACGACTTCCTGCTGCTGGCGCAGAGCGAGGGCGAGGCCCCCGCGCTGCACCACCGCTTCCTCGACAAGAGAAGTCCCCTGCCCCTGCACCGCTCCTGGGCCGGCTGGCTGTGGGAGCGGGGCCTGGAGAACGGCGAGATAGCGCCGCTCCAGTCCTCCGGCGTCGTCGCCTACAGGTGCTCCCCCAACGCCGAGCGGCTCAGGGAGGACCTCTCCGGGGCCGTGGCGTCGGGAAGGCTGGCGCTGCCGGAGGAGGGGACCGATGGATAGGACGCTGAAGCGGGCCAAGCGGCCCAGCAAGCGGCGGAACCACCGCAACGTCGGCGCATGGCGGCGCTTCTCGCCGGACGGGACGACCTGCCGCTTCTGCGAGCACGACGGCTCGGCCCACCTGTGCGCCTCCGGCCAACCCCACTTCTACAGGAGGGCGACGGATGAGGAGCGCAACGACCCCCGGTTGACCCTGTACCGCCACGACACGCCGGAAGGCGGCGCGGCGCTGGTCAGGCGGGTGGTCGTCGCCAACCACGCCGAGCTGATAACCGCCTTCTGCACATCCTGCGCCAAGGCGATGCGGACCGGCCAGGTGCTCTGCTACCAGCGCACCCTCGCCACCGGAGAGGTGGTGGGGGTCAGGACGAACAACACGGAAAGGAGATAGACATGAACAGGGACCAGACCGTCTACTTCACCTGCCCCCACTGCGACGAGCGGTTCGCGCAGGTCGAGGAGCCTGACAGGGACATCCACACCGGGGAGACCTACCACTGCGGCTCGTGCGGCATCCAGGTGGTCTTCCAGGCGGTGACCGTCGAGGACTACGTGCCGCCGCCCAGGGCAAGAAGGGACTGCCGCTTCTGCAACCCCGAACCCTGCCGGTTCGGGCCGTCAACGGACACGACAGACGACACGGAGAAAGGAGAGACGACATGAGACTTGCAGCACAGGCGAAAGGCGGGTTTTACCCCACGCCGGGGCGGGTCGTTGACCTGCTCGCGGGGCTGATTCACACCCCCACCGGCTACTACCACAGGGACCGGGAGACCCTCCGCATCCTCGACCCCTGCTGCGGGGCCGGGGAGGCGCTGGCGCAGCTGGCCGAGCGCATGGACGCGCCCAACGCCATCCCCATCGAGACCTACGGCGTCGAGCTGCACCGGGACCGGGCGGAGGAGGCGGAGAAGCGGCTCGGCCACGCCCTGGCCTCCGACCTGTTCGCCACATCCGTAGCGAACGGGGCCTTCGGGCTGCTGCTGTTGAATCCGCCGTATGACTACGACTCGGAAGACAAGCGGACGGAGCACGCCTTCCTGACCCAGACCACGCGCTACCTGGCCGAGGGCGGGCTGCTGGTGTTCATCGTCCCCAGGCAGCGCCTCGCGGTCTCGGCCCGCTATCTCTCCACCCACTACGGGCGGACGCGGTGCTGGGCCTTCCCCGACCCGGAGCGCGAGGTCTTCGACCAGGTGGTCTTGATGGGCTACCGCAAGGCCGACCCCGTTCCCGACGCCCACGGCGAGAGCATGGCGCTGGAGTGGGCGGCGGGGGAGCCGGAGCCGATGCGCCCCGACCCATACCCTCCGTTCACGCCGAAGACCACGCCGAGCGGCGACATCCTGTTCACCACCCGCACCGTCGATCCCGTCGCGGCTGCTGCTGAGGCCAGGCGGTCGGGGCTGTGGACGAGCACGGAGATAACCGACACCCTCTGGCCCGCCAGGGACACCCGCACCCGCCCGCTGATGCCCCTCAGGCGGGGACACATGGCGATGCTGGTGGCGGCGGGCTTCCTCGACAACCTCTGCCTGGAGGCGGAGGGCCGGCGCATCCTGGTCAAGGGCCGCACCTCGAAGGAGATGGTCATGGTGGAGGACAGCCCGGAGAAGGAGGTCCACCGGGAGAAGCTCAAGACCACCGTGGTCGCCCTGGACCTGGACGGCGGCGAGATCACCGACATCGCAGCATAAGACGGCTCACCTCACCGAGCCGCACCACGAGGCTCTGCCATCCCTCTACAGGGAACCGGCGGGGCCTCGCTTCGTCTGGACGCAACACACCTTTATAAGGAAGAGAGGTAGCGAGATGCAGACGACCATGACCCTCGATGCCTGCGCCCGGTGCGGGCAGTCCATCGCCCCCGGCGAACCCGCCATGCAGACCGCCTCGGTGGACATCATCGGCGGACGGGCGGTCTCCTCCCCGGTGAAGTCCTACCACCTGAAGGGCAGGTGCTACGAGGATGCCAGGCGCAGGGAGGGACTCCCGAACGCCGCATAGACGGCTCACACGAGCCGCTCACGAGGCCCCGTTGGTCCCATCGACTGGCGGGACTCGCTTATCGCCCAACCCCAAGCACTCTCATAACGGAAGGAGAAAGACATGAACCTCGGACAGTTCATCGACACATTCAAGGACGCCATCGCCCAGCGGGTGGTGGAGTCCTACCCACCCCTCTACCGGCCCTCGGAGAACGGGCGCAGGCTCCCCCGCCTGCTCCGCAAGCCCCTGGGGGCGCAGGAGAACGCCATAAAGGGAGCGGCCCTCTCCCTCGAAGCCCACCGGGGCACCACCGTCGTCGGCGAGATGGGCACGGGAAAGACTTTCATCGCCGCCGCAGCCGCACACCTGGCGGGCTTCAAGCGGGTTCTGGTCCTCTGCCCGCCCCACCTGGTGCCCAAGTGGAAGCGGGAGGTGGAGATGACGGTGCCCGGCGCCCGCGCCGTCATCGTCAAGTCCATCACCGACCTGGAGCGGCTTCGCATCTCCGTCGGCTCCGGCCCCCTCTTCGCGGTGATGAGCCGTGAGAAGGCCAAGCTGTCCTACCGCTGGATGCCCGCCGTCATACAGCGGTGGGCCACCTCCAGGGGCAGGCTGTTGCGGGACGAGGAGACGGGCGAGCCCTTCCGGGTGCCCTGCTGCCCCGGCTGCACGGCTCAGATCGTGGACAAGGACGGCGTTCCCCTCACCGATGAGGACCTGAACCGCCGCAAGCACACCTGCGCCAACTGCGGCTCCCCCCTCTGGCAGGCCGACCGGTCCGGCCCCGCCCGCTACCCGCTGGCCGACTACGTGAAGCACCGGATGAAGGGCTTCTTCGACCTGCTGGTCGGGGATGAGGTCCATGAATATAAGGGGCGCGGAAGCGCCCAGGGCATCGCCGCCGGCGTCCTCGCCGACGTCTGCGGCAAGTCCCTCAGCTTGTCCGGGACGTTGATGGGCGGCTATTCGAGTACGCTGTTCCACCTGCTCTACAGGTTCAGCCCGGAGATCAGGACGGACTTCGGACGCTCCGACGAGCACCGCTGGATACAGCGGTACGGCTTCGAGGAGCACACCGTCGGCAAGCCCGACGACGACTCGGTGGAGGACGGGAGGTTCAGCAGGCGGCGCAAGTACCGCAAGGTGGTAAGGGAGAGGCCGGGCCTGGTTCCCAGCGCCCTCTTCCACATCATCGGCAACACCGTCTTCCTGCGCCTCGCGGACGTGGCCTCCGGGCTGCCCCCCTACGACGAGCAGGTGATGCTGTCCAGCATGGACTCGGAGGAGGATGCGACGGGCAGCTCCCAGCGCAGCGCCTACAACACCGTGTACGAGGAGCTGCGGCTGAAGCTGGCTGAGGCCCTCAAGGCTGGCTCGAAGCGGCTGCTGGCGACCTACCTGCAAACCCTGTTGGCCTACCCTGACGGCTGCACCAGGGGGGAGACGGTCTTCGACCCCCGGAGCGGGGACGTCATCGTCCAGGTGCCGCCCCTGTCGGAGGAGAAGCTGTACCCCAAGGAGAAGGCCCTCATCGACATGGTGGCGGCGGAGCGGATGGAGGGCCGCAGGGTGCTGGTCTACGCCACGCACACCGGGACGCGGGACATCACCGAGCGGATGGACGACATGCTCACACGGCACGGGTTCCGCGTGGCGGTGATGAAGGCCGACGCCGTTGCCCCGGAACGGCGGGAGGCGTGGGTGGCGGACAAGGTGAAGCAGGGAATCGACGTGATGATCTGCCACCCCAGGCTGGTGCAGACGGGGTTGGACTTGATCGACTTCCCAACGCTGATCTGGTACGAAACTGATTATAGCGTCTACGTCATGCGGCAGGCGTCGCGCCGCTCGTGGCGCATCGGGCAGACCCGCCCGGTCAAGGTGGTGTTCATGTCCTACCGGAACACCCTCCAGGCCGACGCTCTGAAGCTGGTGGCGAAGAAGCTGCAAAGCTCCCTCGCCGTGGAGGGCGAGCTGCCGGAGGACGGGCTGGCCGCCTACGGAGACGACGGCGACGACCTGATGATGGCGCTGGCCCGCAAGATCGTCAGCGGGGACGAGGAGGAGGACGAGACGGTGGAGGCGGTCTTCGCACAGGCCAGGGACGCCGAGGCCGCTTCGGAAGAGTTCCTAGTGGACGACGGCTGGAAGGTCGTCGAAGTCGAGCCCGAGGCTGCCCCGGCCAACGGCAACGGTCACCACGCTGACGGCATCGGGCCGACGGTCGAACTGGTCCTGGACACCGGCCACGTGTCCGCCAACGGGAATGGACACGCAGCCGTCGAGGTCAACGGGAACGGCCACAGCGACGAGGCCCCGGAGCCGCAGCAGACGCTGTTCTCCTGGGCGGAGTTCATGGCCGAGGAGCCGGTGAAGCCGAAGGGCCGCAAGCAGAAGCCTCAGTCCGCCACCCTCTCGATGTTCGAGTGGGCGCTGACTGTGGAACAGGAGCGGGAGGAGGAGTTGGTCGGCGCAGGGCGCTAGGCCGCAACACACAGGGGGAGGAACACCGAATCGCGGTGTTCCTCCCCCTGCACGGCTATGTATGCGGCCTTTTTTGCGTTTCAGCAAGGTTATGCCCGTGTCCGGCCCGTGCAGCGGGGACTAACTGACGTGGGTGCGCCGCAAGAGTTACGCTGACGACGAGGCGTGATGTCCGGGCAAAAGGCCGGCAGAGCTATTGGTGCGGGTTGCCCGTGTTTCAGCATGGCCGGGAGTCCTGCGGTTGCATCATTGGTGACGCCCTGTCGGGGCGCTCCCGTTCAGCAGATTGTCCGCTGATAGCGACTCCCTCCGGCCACACGCCTACACTGTGTCACGGGAGACGAGATGATGAAGGTAGGAAAGAACGGCACAAGGTCTGCTGGCAGCACCCGGGACAGGCGGCAGTCCCTGCCTGCTGGATTGTCCCAGGTGAACCTGAACGCGGCTGGCATAGACGTGGGCGCAAGCAGCCATTTCGTGGCGGTTCCCGAGGACCGTTGGGAGCCTCCGGTGCGCGAGTTCCACGCCTACACCGCCGACCTGTATCGCCTGGCGGACTGGTTGGCCGAGTGCGGCATTAAGACAGTGGCCATGGAATCCACTGGAGTGTACTGGATACCCCTGGTTACAGGTTATTATGCCGTTCAGGACGGCGTCGGTGGTTGTCTCCATGGGCATACTATTTCTCCCTGGTTGGCTTTCGTGGTTATGGGAAGGATATACGGGCTTTGCCTTCCGTAACCGTAGAGGTTCTGAATTTGAGTCCGTTGGGTCCTTTGGGGGGCCATCGGTCGGTAAGCCCGGTTCCTGCACGGCCCCGGCGAATTCTGGGGTTGTTTTGCCCTGGGTTGAGTGATTATACGGGATTTTTTTCGGGGAGCTTTGTTCCCTTGCGGTTATGGTTATTGCTACTACCGTGGGGCGACAGTCCCGGCAGCAATATTTATCGTCTATCAACAGGGGTACAGGGGACGGAGTTCCAGGTGGTCGGGTGCGGGCCAGGTGATAAGGGCATCCGAGGCGGCGGTGGAACTGGGCCTATCCCGTGAACGAATCAGGCTGTTATGCTTGTAGGGACGGATCCGCGGCGCCATCAAGACGGGGCGGGACTGGTCGATTCCGGCGCCGGTGGAGTTGCTGTCCCCCAGCCGAAAGAGACGAAGGAGAGAGGAATGAACGAGTATTACATCCTGGACGGGCACGAACCCGTTCCGGCCAGCAAGGAAGAATGGGAAGCTGGGATGAAAGATCAGAAGGCGGCAACCGCCGAAGGCCATCCGGGTCCCTGGACCGTCGCAGATACCGATTTGGGCGGGAGACGGGTCAGGACGGTATTCACTGGTCACAGGTTTCCGAGCGAATCAGTAAATCCTCTCTTTTTCTTGACGCAAGTGGTCTGCGAGGAGCTAATCGAGGTGGGTAATGTCCCCCGGCGTAACACCTGGGACGAGGCCGTAGAGAACCACCATGCCAAGGTCAGTGCGCTGCAGACCGGGGGGCACAACAATGCCTGACGTTAAGCAACAGGAATCCTTCCAGTGTCGGTCCCGTGTCCAGAATTACCAGTGGCGATGCCCTTCATGATCTGCCATACGCCGCGGTTGTCGGTGGGATCGGCGTGGCCAGCGGCCTTGTGGATTGCTGCAATCGTGGCTTGGTGGAGCCAGATGGTGGCCACCGAGAGGCGGCGCTCCTCGGCTAGGTGGGCCAGGTAGGCGGCGACGAGGGGCGGGGAAGCTGGCATTGCCAGAGCGCCGCGGGCCTGGGCCCAATGCTCGAAGGAGCGCTAGAAATGTGGCCGGGAACCCCGCTTCTCCCCAAGCCGTCGTTTTCTTAACGTCGATTATCGATGTAACAGTTGGTTATTGAAACGCATTACATATACTATCATACCGCATAAGACTGGAATACGTCTGCTTGGCGTAGCGCGAAACCCGGCCAATGGCTTTCCGGCCAGACCTCTAGGCGGGCCCTCAGACCGCAACACGGACCGGGAACCAACGAACCAGATGATGAATGAGAATCCAATAAGGAAACGATACAGGTATGAAGATCTCAGGAATTGACTTCCCCAAATCCTTGTTGAACGCCCAGAGAAACAACCAATTAGTTGTTTTCTGTGGAGCGGGCGTCTCGATACCCCAACCCGCGGGACTCTCGACATTCAGGCAACTGGCGAAAGCGGTCGCCCTTGGAAGCGGGGAGACCCTGGGAAAAGATGAACCCGAGGACCGGTTTCTAGGCAGACTCGCCCACAAAGGCCAACAAGTCCACCTCCAGGCTGCAGAGGTGATTCGAAAGAACGCCCCAAAGCCCAGTTGCCTTCATCATGACCTCACCGCCCTGTATCGAAACCCAGATTCCCTACGGATAGTGACAACCAACTTCGACACGCTGTTCGAAGAAGCCGCGAAGGAGAGATTCGGAACAGAGCAGAAAGTATTCCGGGCTCCGGCATTGCCACTGGGTAGGGACTTCAACGGCATCGTCCATGTCCACGGCTCTATCGACAGCCCCAACGACATGATCCTCACCGATGCTGATTTCGGGCGCGCCTATCTGTCCGAAGGTTGGGCGAGAATCTTCTTGTTGGACCTATTCAGAACGTTTACGGTCCTATTCGTCGGCTACGGTCATAACGACACGGTCATGAATTACTTGGCCCGCGCATTGCCCGTGGACCAAACACGGCCAAGATTTGTCCTCACCGACGAAGGCGATGGAAACCGGTGGGCCATCCTGGGTATAAAGCCAGTGTTTTTCGTCAAGCCCGACAAATATGACTACGCTGGCCTCTACGAGGGCGTCGCCGGTCTGTCCGAGTACGCCACGAGAGGCATACTGGATTGGCAGAGCGCCATCACACGAATTGCCACGGACCCCCCATCCCTTGACCAGGAGGAAATGGACCTAGTAGAAGACGGACTGTCCGATCTGGCCCACACTCGCTTCTTCGTTGAGACAGCTTCCAAAATCGAATGGGTCCGATGGCTCGACGAAAATGGACATTTGGAAAGCCTCTTCGGAACAGGCTCACGGCCAATCCTGGAGGAGCCTGCAAGGATATTGGGGTGGTGGTTAGCCCACACATTCGTCAAAGACCATTCCGACAAGATGTTCCAACTTATCGCCAAACATGGCATGAACCTGCATCGAGAGTTTTGGGTGACCCTAGGGCACGCGGTTGCTTCGAAAAAAAACACGCCGTGGGAGGCTGAAACTCTTTCCCGGTGGGTTTCACTGTTGCTCACTACCGCCCCTCCTCAGCCAGATAGCCACTTCTTGCTGTGGCTAGGCGAGCGCTGTATGGAAGCAGGCCTTACGGACACCCTACTCAATGTTTTTCGCGAGATGTCCGCCGTAAAGACCTCGATCAAGAAGAGACTAACCATATCCCAGAACGACCCGGGTCCCTCTACCACGGCAGAGATTGTCCAAATACATGGACACTACGAACTGAACGAGCTATGGGAAAAGGGACTCAAGCCGAACCTGAACGATGTGGCCGAACCGCTATTGGAACAACTTGTTGGCTCATTCACATCCCGATATCACACGCTTTGCGCCTGGCAAGCCGCGGGGAGAGACTGGGACATCGAAAGTTACGGGAGGAGCGCCATAGAACCCCATGAGCAGGATGCCTATCCCCAGTCCATGGACGTCCTGATTGATGCCGCCCGGGACAGCCTGGAGCACCTGTTAACCACACAACCAGAAATCTCGGCCTCCTGGTGTGACCAACTCATCAGGTCGGACGTCCCGATTCTTCGCCGGCTGGCAGTCCACGCGCTAACCTTGCGTAGCGACCTGCCCCCCAGTGCCAAGATCGATTGGGTGATGGATAAAATCGGACTGCACGACCTGCCAGCCCATCACGAGTTATTCCGGGTCATGCGGGCTATCTACGCCGACGCTTCTCCGGAGCAACGGCAGACAATCATTGAAGAAGTGTCAAAGTTCGACCTCCCTGAGTGTGACGGGGAAGACACAGCTGAGGTAATTGCATACCAACACTTCACTTGGTTCACGTGGCTCAGAGGCTCGGACCCGAATTGCGGCCTCGTTCAGAAGCGTGTTGAAGACATATTGGAACAATACCCCGACTTCAAGCCGCGTACCTGGGCGGACCTGAACCACTACAGCAGCAGCGGATCTGTCGAACATCGAAGTCCGTGGAATGTTGACCAACTGTTGTCAAAGCCAGCCAAAGAATGGGCAGAGGAGTTGGTGGCCCTCCCTAACCCAGACTGGTTTACAAAAGGGACAGGAGACCGAGTAGGTCTCGCACGGGAAGTAGAAGACGCCACAACCCGGGATTTTGAGTGGGGCATTGAACTGGCCGACACGTTGGCCCAGTCGGAGAGTTGGGACACCGACCTTTGGGGGCCCCTGATGAAAGCGTGGGCTCGTCAGGAAGGAACGGACCAGCAAGGGGAAGTGCTGAAAAGACTACTCCAGAGTGAACTCCACAGGTCGCATGCAAGGACAGTCGCGGAAACTCTAGAGGCCTTGGTCAAAGACCAGAAAATCGACTACGCTTCGGGTCTGTTATCCCAGGCCAATCAGGTCGCGACCACAGTATGGGACAACCTAGAAGGAAATGAGCCAGAGACAAGGTTCCGGGATTGGTACTCTACAGCAATAAACCATTCGGCCGGGATCCTGACCCAATTTTGGCTGCTCAGTATTTCTTCATGGTACAACCAACAAGACCCACGTCCGCCGAAAATCTCGGAAGAATACTCAGCGTTCCTTCAGAAGATCGTACGAGACAAATCTGCAGCGGGGAGAGTAGGAAGATCGGTCATAGCACAAGAACTAGCGTTCGTTCTTGCCGTGGATCAGGAATGGGCAGTCGAATACCTAATCCCCCTGTTCGAAAGCGACAGCAAAGACGACCGCCAAGCCGTTTGGGAAGGCTTTCTATATGGTCGGATCAGCCCCGTAATGGCAGAAACACTGGAAAACACTTTCTTTAGAGCAATGTCAGAAATGAAAGAACTTTTCGAGCCCGAAACGAGCCCTCGGGACTCGTTCGTCCAAGCCTTGACGACATTGGTAGCCTACTTCGTCGATGAACCGCTCGACTCGTGGATACCAACGTTCTTCGGGAATGGGGGAGTGGAAGACAGATGCAAGTTCGCGTGGAACATATGCAACATTGTCCGACATTTGGAAGATGACCGACAACGCGATCTATGGGACCGTTGGCTCCATAAGTACTGGGAGAATAGACTGCAGGGCACCCCAACCCCACTCGAGCCCTCTGAATCCGGAGAAATGCTTTGTTGGCTCCCATGCCTTCACTCACTTTTCCCCGAGGCCGTCAACCTTGCAATTCAAATGCCAGCCGTGGAGTTGAAACTTGGCTCGATAATTCACAGCCTCAGCAGTGCAGGAACATGGGAACATTATCCCGAAGCTACGACCAAACTCTTGATCTACTTGGCGGATCAAAATTTGCCCGCGTGGCAATGGTACGGAGCCAGCGAGCTCATCGAAAACCTCATCAAGGGTGACCATCCCGAACATCTGGAAGAGAAGTTGAAGGAAGTATCCGCCAAACTCGGCCTATAACCAATATGGAATACCCACCGAGACCACTTCGTCCACCTGGCACTGCCCGACTCCTTCAAGCCAGACCTGAACCAAATGGCCACCCAGGCGGAAATGGAAATCCTGACGAAGATGGAACTGCTACAGCAGGTCGAGGAAGTCCGGGAAAGAAAAGACTCCAGATTGCGACAGCAATACCCTCGCGTGTTGGCAACCAGCAAAAATGGCACAGTGTGAGACCCGAGAGATCAGGGGCCGGATTGGGGTCTCGTAAGGTCCCTGAGCGCCCTGTTGTGCTGTCTTCGCCGTTGGATTGTTTGGGCTTGCACCTCCTTCCTTCTTTGTAGAATCTCCGGCCGCCTTCCCTTGAGGACGTCTGACGGCGTCACGTTCCCCAAGGCCTTGTGATAGCGCCGGTAGTTGTAGTAGCTGACGAAGGCCACGATGGCCGCCTCCAGGTCTGAAGGCATCTCGTACGGTGGTTGATTTACGTCACGCTTGAGGGTCTGGTGGTATCGCTCCAGCTTGCCGTTGGTCTGAGGATGGAAGGGCGTTGCCAGGATGTGCTTGATACCCACCACGCCCAGGTAGTCCCTGAAGGCCCGGGATACATAGCCGGGGCCATTGTCGCTCAGGAGCCTGGTCCGGTCTTCTATCGGGATCTGGTCCATGCCGGTCCTGTCCACGGCCTCCTGGACCACTTCTATGAAGGAGTCGGATGTCATATCCCTCTGAAGCCTGTGGGCCAGAATGAAGCGGGAGTAGTCGTCCATGACGGTGACCATGTAGTAGTAGCCCCAGCCCACCACCCTGAAGTAGGAGGCATCGGTGGCCCACATCTGGTGGGGGCCGGTGGTCTTGCGGTGGTACTCCTTACCCGCAGCCAGCTGCATCTCAGGTCTCTTCACCAGGCCCTCCCTCCGCAGGATGCGGTAGACCGTAGACTCTGATACGGAGAAGCCCATGTTGTCGGTGGTCCATGCGGCCAACTGCCGGCAACTCAGCTCCGGCATCTCCCTGGCTGCCGTCAGAACGGAATCTATTTCCTGGGAAGCCAGCTTGTTCCACGGTGGCGTGCTGGCTCCAACGTCGTCCTCAAGTCCTTGCTGCTCCTTCCGCCTCACCCACCGGTAGTATGTGCTCCTGGGGACTCCTAGCTCACCCAGGGCCCTGCGTTTAGGGAGGCCGGAGGAAGTCACCTTGGTCAACACCTCCGCCTTCTCTGTGCCACTCATCCGCTGATACCGCCGGCGCCCTGAGGCATTGGTATGGACGTTTTTTTGAGACTATAGACTTCAAGGGACAGATCGGCGACCAGCTGCTTTAGCTCCCCGTTCTCCCGCTTGAGCTGATGGACCTCCTGCCGGGTAGCATCTCGCACGCTGTCGCGGGTAAGCCTCTCCTTGCCAGCCTCCATGAACTCCTTGGTCCAGGAGTAGTAGGAATGAGGCTTGATTCCCTCCCGCCTGCACAGGCCACTCACGGTAGCTTCGCGGCGGAAGCCTTCCAGCACGATACGAATCTTCTCTTCCGGGGTGTACTTGCGCCGAGTAGCGGCCTTAACCGTGCGTACGAAGGACCTGGCTGCCTCTGTGCGTTCATCGGCGGCCACTGCTTTGCCTGTTTCTGTCTGGGACATCTTTGGCTCCTCTATCTGAAGTACTCTACCTCATCCAGGGAGCTGACCCCACCTCAAATCTCTCGGGTTTTTCTACCCCCTCTGTTGTCCCATTGTATCTTTACATGCAGGAGATACTTCACAGAGGGAGACAGTCCCGGGTGCGGCAGACCGGTGTCCCATTGGTCGAAGAAGACCGTCGAAAAGCGAGGGTCGCCGCACCCATTTCCGAAGATCCCGAACGGTTGCCTGGGCCAAACAAGCCCGTATCTCGCAAGGTTGGGACAGTATTGGAGGAGGTGAGCATGGGTCAGGAACTCAAATACGTTGGCATCGATGTGGCCAAAGAGCGGGTGGATGTGGCAGTGAGACCCGGTGGCAGGACCTGGAGTGTGTACTATGACGAAGCCGGCATCGACGCCCTAGTGGTTCAACTGAGCCGACTGGCACCTGAATCGGTGATCACAGAGTCCACCGGAGGCCTGGAGCTACCTCTGGTGACGGCCCTGGCTGCGGCATCATTGCCTATAGCCGTTGTCAACCCGCGCCAGGTTCCCGATTTTGCCAAGTCCACCGGGCAGTTGGCAAAGACGGATCGGCTGGACGCGCAGGTTCTAGCCCATTTCGGAGAAGCAGTCCGTCCGGAGATACGCCCTTTGAGGAACGCCGA
Organism: Dehalococcoidia bacterium; assembly: GCA_965219425.1. Taxonomy (GTDB): domain Bacteria; phylum Chloroflexota; class Dehalococcoidia; order Lucifugimonadales; family Australimonadaceae; genus S5-327. The sequence continues at coordinate 28,335 of OZ244741.1, read as the reverse complement.
CACCCAGGCACTGGGTGCTATGTTGGCCCGCAGGAGACAGGTGTCCGACACGATCGTTGCGGAGAAGAACCGCCTTGGACGTGCCACAACGGAAGTACGCCCCCGCATCGTGGCCCACATCACCTGGTTGAAACAGGAACTCGAGGACCTCGATGGTGACCTGCGCCGGAGGATCCGTAGTAGCCCGGTATGGCGGGAGAAGGACGATCTGCTGCGCAGTGTTCCCGGAGTAGGACATCAGTTAGCGCTGACGTTCCTGGCGTATCTGCCGGAGTTGGGCACTCTGAACCGCAAGGAGGTCGCTGCATTGGTGGGGGTGGCCCCCTTCAGTAGAGACAGCGGCCCTCATCGAGGCAAACGTAGTGTATGGGGAGGTCGTGCCAGAGTTCGTGCGCCACTCTATATGGGAGCCTTGGTGGCCAGTCGATGGAATACTGTACTGAGGGGCTTTTACCAGCGGTTACTCGCAGCTGGCAAGCCGAAGAAGGTTGCCCTCACCGCCTGCATGCGAAAGCTCCTCACCATCCTTAATAGCATGATGAGAAGCGGTCAGCCATGGAATCCAACCCTGGCTATCCCTTGACTTTCAAGACGGTTGCTTTTCGCTGACGGCCTACAGCGAGTAATTTTGGGCGCTGCGGGCCCATTATGAGAAGCCGTAGCCAGTATGCTCCAGTCTGAGGTGTGGTAGGCAGCCCGGCTTAACGATCCTGAGAACAGAGTCAGTGCCATGGGAGGACGGGTAGGTCCAGAAAATGAACGGAGTCAACAGCCCTCGCTCACGTGGCCCATCGCCCATAAATGTGTCCTAGTCATCGGACGTACTGCGGGCTATAGCAACTTTTCCTCGGCGGCCTTAGTCAACCAATAGTCTGCGTGCTCTCTGGTGAAGAACAATGACACAGGCGTCTGACGCTGAGGGGGATGGATATTGACGACCTTGCCCTGGATAGAGTTCGACACGCCATTGTCCGAATTGAACGCCAGACTGCGGTTGCTCGCCTGGCCCAAGGCTCGAGTGACCTCAGTCCGAGTAACGGCATCGCCAAGCGCGCCATGGTGGTAATGACATAGCAGGAGGATATTACCTGCATGGCGTGCTCCACCCGCATTAACGTGATCGCAATGTTGCGCTTCCATAATCCGGCGTCGGTTTTCGGAACCCTCTACATAGCTTGATAGCGGTGCCAGCGTTTTGGGTCCGGCCCCGGCAAGACAGGCTTGGCAATGCCACGCATATTGCTTCTCCTTGAGGTCGGCTATCTGAGTATTCTCATCTGCTGACTGAGGCCGACTACTCTCTCTTTTAGGCTTGCTGACATTTCTGATGACTCCATCACCTTGAGGAATGGGACCGGGGTTAGGAATGTTTTTCGACGGGTCAGGCTTAGGCACTGAATGAATAGCTGATGTCGCCGAGGGACTCGAATCCCCACTATGTTGACTAGTGGTATCGTCAATCTCGCCATCCTCTTGAGGTTGTACCCCGTCTGAATACTCCAGAGGATAGCGCTCTCTCATCTCCATCTTGTACGCCTGATCAAGCACGGAGCCATAGTACTTCTTGGGCAGTTCGAAGACGTGTTCAGCGATTACGTCGAAGAAGACCCCCCGTAGGTCGGTATCTGATCTGATCCAGAGTGTACCGGACTCTTTGTCGAGCTTCCCATCTACTGGAACCGAGAACCTGTACCGCCCTAGCTTATAGATAGCAGTGACAGAATCCGCAGTCCTTATGTCTTGAACACTTGCTAGGCGTTCACGCCAGTTGCTCCTGAGCGCGCTCTCGGGAGTATCAAGGTCAAGTTTGGCCAGCCGCTTTTGTAGCTGCCTTCCCTTCAGACCAGATTGGAGAGAATCAAGAATCCCCTTAAAGTCGAAGTTTGAAGGGAGTAGGTTTGTCTTCCCTGTGCCAACTGCCTCTACTGGGTCCCCCACATAGTCGCTCAGAGTCCGCAGTCCGAACTCTCGTAGGCGGGTAGTGACCGGCTCCCTTACTCGGCGACTGTCTACGATCGCCATCTCCACGGGGCGCCTCGTTGGATGCTGTCTTATCGCCTCTTCAAGCTCCACGAAGTCGGGGATTACAACCTTGCTCCTTGTCTTGGTAGCATCCGCCTTCGTCACTAACCGGACTCTGCCTCCGTCGGACTCGATCATAATGAACGGAACCTGAGGGAACTCGTCGCTCCATGCGCGTGGTCCAGATTGATGATTGATATGACGTAGGATTTGATCAGCATGCTTAGCGACGACGTCAGTGTCCTGAGATGCTAGCCACTGGAAGAATCTTCTAGAACTATTGACGTTGGGTGTCCCACCAACGACACCAACAAGTCCGTACAGCCTTTGGGTTTCAGCATTGATGTCAGTCACCGGCACACGTATCTTCCAGTCGCCCCAGAAATCACGGTTTCCCCGCAACGCAATCTGATTTGGGGAGCGCAGTTCCCCTTCTACCGGAATGCAGAGGACGTCAAGCAAACTGATGGCTTCTATGCCTTCGCGTTTGGACTGCCTCTCGTACTCCTGAAGCCTCGGTACATGTGCATCAAGGCGAGCACCGTCCTCTCGAAGAGTGTTAACTATCTGATCGCTAGAGGGTGCAGTCCGCGGTTTCCAACCATTGATTCGATCCAAAATGCTAATGGGCCGGTCAATGACGTGCTCATCTAGCAAATGAAGACGCTGCAACCCCCCTGCATCTCTTACCAACTCACTAGGGTCTCTGAGGTTTCCGTCCCTATCTAAGGCGCAGCAGTAATCCTCATCTAGCTCACCGAGGTATTCCTTTAGCCGTGGTGTAGAAGAGGCAAGGGCGGCAAGGTCTTTCTCAAGCTTGTGAAATGCACGTCGCTCATTAGCGGTCATCTCCCGTTCACGGGGAAATCGGTCAATTTGTTCTGCCAGGAATTTCTCAAACTCCTGAAATGAAGGCGTATTCCTGAAAGTCAGGCGGCCCCTGCCAGTCCTGCTTACAAGGCCAACTCGCAGAAGCTCGCGAGATGGTCGCACTATTGCGTCTCCCATGACTGACGCGACGCGAGTACTGCGAGGCTCACAAAGACCATCTAATGGCAGTAGGCTACCGTTGGCACTCGGCCACACTGGGAAGTTGGCGGTCCGTATAAGCGTTTGTTGTGGCTTGACGGTTCGCCAGTTGTTGCGGAGCCAAGTCCAAAACGACTCACGCTCCGCCAGCGAAGTCTGAGGTCGGATGTCAATAGTGGACACGAAAGCTTTCATGCAGCCAGTAGCCCAGCATAGTATCTCTTTTCATAGGCTGCAGGTGAGAGGAATCCTAGCCTAGCCTGCCGGCGCTGGCGATTGTAGAAGCTCTCGACGTATTCCGTGATGTCACGAACTGCCTCTCGTCTGCTCCCGTAGTGGCGGTGGTGAACCAGTTCTTGCTTGAGGGTGCCCCAGAAGCTCTCCATCGGCGCGTTGTCAAAACAATTGCCTGTCCTGCTCATGGAGGTTTGCAGTCCAAACCGTTCCAGAAGACTCCTGTACTCCTGGGAGCAGTACTGGCTGCCCCGGTCTGAATGATGCAGGACTCCCGCTGAGGGACGCTTGCTGGAGAGCGCCCGGAGGAGTGACTGGCTCACCAGGTTCTTGCTCAACCGTTCTCCCATGGCATAGCCCACGATCTCTCCGGTAAACAGGTCCTTGTGGCCTGCCAGGTACAGCCAGCCCTCATCTGTGGGGACATATGTGATGTCTGTGACCCACACTGCGTTGGGCCGGTAGACCTTGAACTGCTGGCCCAAGACGTTCCCCGCGACCGACAGCCTGTGCCTGGACTGAGTGGTCGCCTTGAACCTCCTCTTTTGCTTGCAGCGTATGCCCAACTTCTTCCGGATACGCTTGATGCGGCCAATGCCCACCCGAACGCCATGCTCCGCCAGGTCGCGCTGTAACCGTTCCGGGCCATAGGTCTGTCTCGTCCGCTTGTGGGCCGCCTTGATCTCAAGCTCCAGCCGCACTTCCTCTCGCGCTCGCTTGCTCGGCGGCCTGTCCACCCAGGCATAGTAGCCACTGGCCGATACGACCAACATTCGGCTCAGGACAGATGTGGGGTAATCGAGCCGCAGTTGTTTCATCATCGCGTACCGGGCAGCGACTCCCTGGCAAAGTACGCGGCTGCTTTTTTTAGGATGTCCCGCTCCATCTTCACTTCCGCCAGTTCTTTCTTCGTCCGGGCCAGCTCCATCTCCACGTCGGTCAAGGGCCGGTAGCTCTTGCCCACGTCTCCCAATTTGCCGGCCTTATATAGCTTCACCCAATACCCCAACGTCGATGGCGCTAAGGACAACCGACGCCCTGCCTCTGGCAATGACAGATTCTCTTCCAATACCAGCTTCACTGCTTCCTGCCGGAATTCCCTGGTATACCTTCCTTGCGGGGCCCTCTTCATCCTGACACCTCCGTCTCTCTAGCTTATCCGACTTTGGTGTCCACTTTTCCCATCCTACCTCAGTCGTCTCAAGTTGGGCATTATCAAGGTAGTCGTCTAGCGTAAACGGCTTGGGTTTCCATGCTCTCCTCCTCAGGAGTCGATGGTTCTGCAACTCTGAATGTAGAATCGGCACATACTCGCTCTGCCCAAGATCTGGTGGCAGATTTACGGCACTGAACATTCCTACTAGTGGCTGTGCCGTAGAGCTTTCATCAGGAAGATAAGTGTTTTCTATTACCTCTGGTTCAGATTCCAGCCTGCGTCTTTGAATAGTCTCGTATGCGACATTTAAGTAGGTTCTAGCGACTGACGGGTTACCAAGAGCTGCTTGCCATTCGGATTCGTCTTTCCACGAGAAGTGTTCAGGCTCTAGTTGAGGCTGTAGACGCTGAATAGCATTGTCTTCATCGAAGGTGGTCACAAGGCCGTCAAATCCGTCGTTGGGCAGGTAACAGTGTTCGCCGAGATAACGCAATATAGGACTGGGAACTGTCCTATCGATTTGATCTTCGTCATTCGGACATATCTCCGATAGAAGGGGAGAGATTCGCTCATGGTCCCATGTGAACATTGGCAGGACGACCCTGCGTGAGCCGCCGCCCGATGTCCTTCTAGGACCTAAAGCAATCCGCTTGGACCGCTTCGCCACTCGCAGTGTCTTGTCTGTTAGTGGCAACGCTCGTCTGTCAAGTGTGCGCCTGACAAGGTCATTCAGCAATTCATTGTCTGGACTACCAATATCGGCCATGAATAGCTCCATCACCTTTCCTCCGTGTCGATGGAGCAATTGGCTGGACATGATATCCACAAGAGCATCTTTGCAAGCATTGTCAATGTAGCCGTTCAGGGAGTCCATCTGGCTAGCACCGTGTCTCTCAGCATCAGAGATGAATGGAGCTGAAAAGTGAACGCCGACTCCGGTAAGAGCTGATTCCGAAGTGGCGTCGTATCCTATAGGGTACCTGCGAACTCCCCTGGTGGGCTTTGGCTTGCCACTCTTGTCAGTGAGCCAAGCTATCTCTGCTAGGAAGGAATTCTTGTCCCTTATGAAGAAGTTTGGTATCTCTGGCCGCTTTCCCGCAGGGAATGGGAGCCTGAATGTACAGGCCCGCTCGTGGATTGTAGTTGAGGGTACGAGGGGCGCCTTCGAGGAAGTGTCACATTCTCTGCTGAATACGGTGAACTTCCGACCTCTGCTATTGACATTCCGCCCTCGCTTGGCTCGCCAATGAATCTCGACGGACCCCAGAGCGTGATGGCTCAGACAAAGTGTGTACTGATCACGAATTCCAGGACGGACTACGCCCAACAGCCTGCCCGGCAGAAGCTCGCATGCATTCTTGAAGAGTCCTTCTAGAGAACTCCCATCAGGAATCCCAATGGTCAGAGCTTCGCCCCTCGTAACTACTAGCTCTTGTTTCCGGTAAGGAACTTCAATCGAGCACCCGGTAGGCGGAGCGCCACTGTCCGGGGCCGGCTCCCGAAGTGTTCCTGGCGATGGTTGCTTCCCATGGCCGTCCTTGTATAGGGTCTGGATCATTCTGAAGCCATCTGATCGCACAATGATTTCATCGCCGAGCCAGAAACACGCCTTCAGGCCGTGGTTCTTGACCCCTATTCGGAACCGTTTGCTTTCAACCTCGACACCCGCACCCATGACGAAGGACAGTCGTCGCCAGCCGTCCTCGCTCACGGGTTCACCGTCTCCTTGGCAAATTAGTCGATCAAAAGTGAATGCGATGGACGTACGCGATGCATTGGCGTCCAAATCATTCTGAATAAGCTCAACTATCAGGTCATCAGAGCGCAAGCCCCTTAGGAACTGCCAAAACTGCGGCTCCGCATCAAACCTCTGGACGAATTCCGAAACGTACAACGTCAGTTCTCCTGCAATTGTCGCTGTCGAAGAAGCTCGACATTGATACCGTTGATAAGTTTCAGCCGGGCTTCAGTGGAAAGGCTTGAAACGTGCGCCAATGCCACAGGGTCGAGGTCCAAGCCTTCCGTAACCGACACGCCCCCGTTCTCATAGAGCCGGAACACTCCCCCATCGAATGCCCTATGGCAATATGCACATAGACCAATCCCATTGGCGGGATTTGCTCGATTCTTCACATCAGTTGAATACCTGCTGATGTGAGCCACGTCTAGCACTTCTCTGAGTGTTGAACCGCAGATTGCGCAGGCAAAGCCCTGGCGGACCAATACAGTTTCCTTAAATCTCTCGACACTGTGCCTACGCCTGACGAATGACCAAGCATCAGGCACGGCGTAATCTTGAGCATCCGGTGGAGCAATAGTTATACAGTGGCGCCGATAGGCCAACTCGACGATACTTGAGTACATATCAGGACTGATTTGAGCAATTGAGCGCGACCAGCCCAACCTGTTCACATCCGTGATCCCCAGTGATGCTCTATTCCTCTTACCTTCGACACTTGCAGGACGAATGTCGAGAGGGCGAGCGTGTTGCACGAAGTCACCAAGCTCAGCAGTGTAAATGCGATTTATCTTGGGTTGGCTTGGTCCTGCGGATCCGGAGGCCTTCATGAGCACCCGTGTAACGGTTCCGTGTCCGGTGAAACCGTAGCCACGAGTTCGCTTATCAAGATAGACAAAGGAGTCTCCAGCAGCCACTCTCACGGAATGTCTGTTGTCGTAGACATACGTCCGACCACGTTCGTCAGGGTACTGCTCTTGCTCTGATTGCTTGAATATCCAAAAGGTCATTGTGAGTTACTCATCTGCTCATCATCCAGCTTATTCGTGAGGTGAGCCAGTCAATCAACTCACCACGTAAGGGGCTAGGAATCCACGTACTCTCTGAGTCATCCTGTGCAAGAAGCCTGTATCTATCGACCATTAGACCACCGGCTCGGTTGCTTTGGCGACGCAATTCCCTTTCACTAAGGGAAAAGGGAAGCGAGAAGGCCTTCCTGGGTGGAACCGCAAAGTCGACTATCTTGGTCCACTCCTTGATATTGGGCTCGTTAACCTTGTCGACCCAGTTCTTGCCGCTGGCGCATTGAGCAAGGTATATCGGCGCACCACCTCGGGCATCGGCGAATCGCAGATGCCATACCAGATCGACTCCTGCATCCTTAGCGTCTTGGTCGAGGTAGTCGTCGGGGTTCCCCTTCCGTTCGTCAATGGCCGAAATCAGGTCATCGATAACTGCGGCGAGCTTGGAAGTGTTGTCTCTGCTCCACCCAGTCTGAAGGAATCTCCACCCGCGAAACCGTGCCTCCATCGCCGCTCTCGTAATCGACTCAAACAACTTGCCTTGCTCAACGTAGTTGGGTCCAAAGGTGGTATGCCAATCTTCGTATCTGGAACCAAGAGATACGACCAAGCAGTAGCTATGGGCGGGAACATCTTGCCAATCCAGCTGTCTGACCATCCATCTGTCCTCGAAGACAATGGGTGTGTACGATCCTAGCCAGGACAAGCGCCTCTCTAGAGCGGACCATGCGGACAGCACAAACTGGGACGCATTGCCTTGTTCCTCAAAGATTTGCTCCTGAAGCAGATGGTCGACGACATCAGTTTGGGAGAGTTCTTCCTCCAAGAACATCATGGCGGCCTCCAGCCAGTCAAGAAACAGAGAATCCTCAATGTTACGCTCACGCACAGATTGAAGGAAGCCAATGGGGTGGCTAAGCATCGATGCCTTCACCTTTCCGCAAGCCAATCTGCTCAGCAATTGATGGGAACTTCGACACAAGCTCCTTGGCGTTGCGCGCAAGTCGTAACATAGCTTTTTGGATCGGTTCAGAATCTAGATACAAATGCACTCTGCTCAAAGCCAGTTCCATTTGAACGATGGCCTCCTTGAGTTGATTCTCAATTTCCTCATCCTCGACTCCGGCTTTTTGCAAGGCTACATCAAAGCTGGGTACAGGCGATGACCTGAGATAATCGACAGCCTCTGGACTTGACAAGATTCGGGCAAAGCTGCCCACATACCTGGAGTCAGTAAAGAGCGGGCGCTGTTCGTCTGTACCGAACAACCATCTCGCAAAGTCTGACAGGTTGTCTCTCATTGCTTGTGGTACAGGGAGCTTGGCCTCTTTAGGCTCAGACCTTATGTCTACGCCTAGAAAGGACCGCACACCTTCTTCTCGAAGGGACAGGAAGAGCACGCTGAATCTGCTCTCAACTCCCTGCTCCGAGACTTCTATATCTAGTGATTCCATCTGTTTGACAATACGGTAGGCGATATAGTTTCTGCGTACTGTGTCGGTCTGCATTCCAATCTGCTTACGGACCGAGTCGTACGACATCGCCAAGTCATCTATCATGCCCGCAATGAACTCGGCCTTCTGAGTTGGCTCCCACTGCTTTATCCCCGTCACATGTCTGAAGCCAAGGTAAGCAATGACATCTGCACGCGAGTCGGCAAGGATGTAAGGAATTCTCTCAAACAGCTCACTATTGGGCGTAGCGGCTTCTACTAACGAACGCCAGGTCCTCGACCGCGGACTGCCAGCTAATGCCTGCTTGAGGTATTTCAAGGCGGCAATTCGGCGATTACCCTCCACCACGACTAGTGTGTCGGGTTGACCGTACAACTGCTCTTCCACGACGATTACAGCCTCTTGTGGCCAGAAACCGCTCTCAAGAAATGAGACAGCCAACTCCTCAAGGTTCCAACCCCGCATTAGCTCCAAGACGCGCTCCTGAGTAACCAATGGTTCAATACGCGCAAGGCCTAATCTAGGGTTGCGGGGGTCTAAGGAGAGTTCCTCCAGAGTGACAAACTCGATTGTGTGAGATAGAGGCATGATCCTTACCTCGCTTTAGGAGATCGATTGTCCAGTCGCCATTGGTTGAAGTGTACCCACAGTTCGTTTGGTCGGGTCAGCTTGTATTGGTTGTTGATCCATTTGTGTTCACACGCGTGGCCTCAGGACGCCGACCTTACGTGAGCCGACTATGCAGTCCTCCAGTAGAGGACACTCAGGACAGTCTGGCGTTCTTGGGTGACAGTAGGCCGCCCCTATATCGATGAGGCCCAAGTTGAACTCCCGTGCATGACTGTCTGGAAGAATTCTCTCGGCGACCTCCGCGAGGCGAATGTCGGAGTATGCCGGGCCAGCGTCTAAGAGTCCGAGAACACGCCGAAGGACCCGCCCCGATCCCTCGTCGATCATCGGCAGTGGATGATTGAAAGCCATGCACAGGGTTGCTCGCGCGCTGTACCTACCGATGCCCGGGAGCGATTGCAGACTCCGCAGGTCTCGTGGCACCTGACCGCCATAATCTCGCAGCAGACGATGCGCGCATACGACAAGCCTATCTGCACGCCGAACTAGACCCAGAGGCTTAAACCACTGACGAAGGCCATCGACATCGGCCTCAGCTAGAGAAGCAGGATCGGGGTAGGTGTTAACGAACTGGATGTATGGGCCGACCACCCTGGTTGCTTGGGTCTGGCGTAGCAAGACCTCGGCGATGAGAATGTAGAACGGGTTGGTAGTGTCTCGCCAGGGGAAGTCCCGCCCATTACAGCGAAACCAACTTACGACGGAGGTCGAGAACTCTTTGCTGCCCCTCCGAGTTCTACCCTTGTTCGGCTGTCGTTCTAGTTGAATCACCGCAGTCACCTACTCGTTGCAATGGGCAAAAGCTCAGGGGACCATGGACGTAACCACTCGTCGAGCTCCGTCGCTGTGACCCGCGGCGCTATTGAGAGGTCCACCTTGTAGCGGGTCTCTGTTACGCCTGCAGGCTCCGGCACCCGAAAGTGTGGGATATCCACCGAACGAAACCAGGCGAGGTTCTCCTCTGCTTCAACGGCGTCGATTACAGGACCAGACTCTGTTGAAGACTCCATACCAGCCTGCCTTACTGCCTTCTCAAGCTTCAGGTAATCAGGTGTTCCGAGAATAGCGCTCCTACAGTCGTCGATCAGCTGCCGTAAGCTGAGGCCAGAGTCATCCTCGGCCGCAACTATGGATGCGACAACGATCTCTTCGCCCTCAATGGCAAATATCTGCCTGTGGGAGAAGTGGTGCGTGCGCTCTCGTCGCGTCGTGATCTTGATTTCGACGCGATTGCGGCCACAAGAGAAGTCGAATCGCCGCTCAACTTCGCTGTGCCAGAAGGGGGCCCAGAATCGAAAGCCCCCAACACGGCTCATCATAAACAGCTCACCCCATAGGCCACGTCTCGCTGATTGGAGATCTTTGGCTGGCGTAACTGCGAATAACCGGACCATAGAGCGAAAGAATGAAGTTAAGGTATGCCGGTCTACCCTGCCCCCCTCCTGGGGTGCCAAGAATGCCTCCGCAAGGAGGAGAAAGGTCTCCACATCCGCCGAGTCGGAGGTCTCACATCGTAGAGCGTGCAGCAACTCAACCCTGGGGGAGTCATCCATGCCGGCCAAGCTGTAGCTCTGTCCAACGTGGAGAGAAACCTTGTTTGTACGCAGAGGAGGCTCTACAGACCCCACTTCAGCCACAACGAAGAGAACGGGGTAACCGGTCATGTCAACCCCAAGAAGAACCCCCTGGCTCCCCGGCACCGGAGCTACAGTAAAGGCATGGCCAGACGGCCTGTCCCTTAGCTCTGAGAGAAGCGTGACGAGCCTCATGGGTTATCATCCCGGACAACATATCTGAGGTCAAAGAGCGGGTTCTCGCGCGGCACAAAGAGGCCGAGTGCTGTTGTCTCCACGGGCTCATCTAGTCCGTCCCCGCTAACTCGAATCACGTGCACCTGGAGTTGGACACGACCCTCGTGGATATTCTCGTCGCCGGGATAGAATGCGGGATCTGAAGGGACCCTGCCCGGCGTACGACCCTGCATGGGGTTCACTCGGCCTCCCCGCTTGGTCCGCTCTCGTGTTTGACCTCCCGTCATGAACACGACGTCCATAGATGGAAGCGCTCCAGCAAGCAGCAATCGTGCCAAGTACTCGCTAGTATATGATGCGTCCCAGTCGGTTCCGTCTGCTTCGATATTGGCCAGCAGCCCCGATATGACCTCCTCAGTCGGACAGCCCTCAACAACAAGGTGCTCAATGTTCCCAAAGCGCTTGACGGACGCCTCTTCACGCTGAGCAAAGAAAGACCTCATAGCCTGGAGATTGCGTGCAGCCACGGTCTCATCCTCTATGAGGCGATTCTGTATGTCCCAGCCTCCGCCTCTGAATCGCCGATAGCTCGCTACATTCGACCTAGTCGGCTTAAGGCCCATGTTCATATCCAACGAGAGCATGCGAGGCCACTCCCGGATGGATAGTCGTTGCCGTTGGTTGCGGCGAAGCGCCTCCCAAAAGTCGTCCTCATGCCTCAAGAGCTCGGTGTAGTCGTCTCGAAGCTGAGACGTTACGAATATGCGGCAAACGTCAAGGTAGTCATTCTTGTAGCCGAACCATCGTGCCCGCTGCTCCATGGTGTCGGCGTTTGTCTCGTTCTTCGCCCGGCGAGTGATGTACGTGACTGCCAACCCCTCGATGGTGACTCCTCTGCCAAGCATGTTGCCGCCGACGAGGATGTTGTTCTTTAGCCTGAACGGTGTCCCAATGGGGTCGCGGCCCAAAGGCAAGCTGTTGACCATCCACACCTCGACGAGCCAGATCTCGTCACGAAGCTGCTCACGAACCTCTTCCCAAGTCGGGGGATCATGTACCGTAGAACACAGGTCGTCGTAGGCCGCCCACATCAGAGACACCAGCTCATGCTTGGCGGGATCATCGTCCGGAAGGCTGAGGCCCTCACGCCAAAGCCCAATGAGATTGCGTATCGCTGTCTGAAGTCTCTCGTGGTCGGCACGTAGGTTGCTGTTGTGGATGAGCATCGAGTGCCATGCATTCGACTCCCGCAGGTGTCGGATGGCGCCGCCGACAAGGAATGTTGCGATAGCCCGCCTCAGGCCGTCAGGGATTCCCCAGACCTGTTCCTCCTCGGCCTCGGCCAAGGGCACGGGTCTCACATATCGATCGCGATCTGAGCCAAAGAAGGTGGCTCCGCCACAGTATCCGTGTCCCGGCTCAACGAGAACACCAAAGTCAGGTGAGAGACCGTCGATCCCCGATATAAGGAGGTTCGCTTGAGGAGTTGCGGTGTACGCCACATAGGCGTGGACCCGGAGGGCAGCCCTTAGCCTCAGAATGCTCCCGTAGATAGCGGATCGTCTCCCACGGCGGAACTGGGTATTGAGGGACGCTTCGTCCCCCTCATCATCGATGATGAGGGTTGGGAAGCCGCTGAGCTCGGGGGTAGTCAGGACACGCCTTGCGTCTTCAATCCGCTTGCGGTTCTTCAGCACTACAATCAGAGCATGCCCACCACCATGGAGCACGCTTCTTATGATCTCAGCGTCTTGGGGGATTGGGTTCCTGAAGGGCGTGAGGTTGGGGCGCCTGGCTTCTAGGTCGTTGTACAGCCGGGTGTAGCTCTGCTCCAGGAGGGGGTTCTTCGTGCCAGCCAACACCACCGTTACTCGGTAGCCATTGTCTATAGCCAAGGCGATTAGGGACGTGTAGGAGAGAGTCTTGCCACTCTGGACCTTGCCAAGCGCGAGTCCAGTCACTCTTCTGTCGTTGTCCGCTGGAGTCGGACACCGCCCGAGAATTGATGCGGCAGTCTCTACTACGTCGTCCCACTCGTCGTCGCTAACACGCTCCTGATACCTGCTCCTCAGGCGCTGAATCTCTTCACCATCGATTGACGGCCCCCACAGCTCCGTTGCCCTAGACAAGGGATCGACGCCGATAGTCTGGTTAGGCTCGACCATACTCGACCTCAATCTCGCCAGCCCGCCTGAGCACCTTGTTCATGTACATGCGAAAGTCGCTTGGGCTTACGAGTCCATTCGAAGAGATTTGAAGAGCCATGCGCTCGGCCAAAGCTAAGGACAGGACAAACTTCTGAAGCAGGGCAAGTGAGTCCCGGCTGTCTAGGCAGGGTGCTAGAAAGGGATGGGCAGTATTCAGGAAGACATCAATTTCATTCTCACGCGGGACGCTTAGCTGCATCCAGTGAGCGTCACTGAGTTGGTCTTGCCAGTGGAGCCTGAAGAGCCAGACCTCTGCCCCGACCTCAAGGCGATACGAGACTGGACCATTGCTGGCAGCCCGAATCATCTCGGTGTCGGCCCGCTCCGTCTCCTGGGTCTTCGGAGGATCAGGCAGCCTGATCTCCTCGTGCACTGCATTGCCGAACCTCTGGTCGGAGAAGACCTTCCTAAGGGGCTCGGACACCACCTCCATGACCGGCTGTGTGATGGGTTTGCCGCGCTCTCGGTATCCCTCCGCTTTGTCCATGTAGTCTTGGCAAACTCGCTTCAGTTGCTCAATGAAGTCATCCTCCAGGCCACCGGACCAGTCGAAAGCGTCCTTCGCTTGCGTTACCGGCCAAGCATCCATCTTGATCTCACCAACAAGACGCTGGGAGCGAAAGGTATTGCCTTGGCCGAATACATCTGCCGGCTTGTAGCCTTCCCCTGGCCCCCCCACGATGACACGTCCGCGCCTTAGCAAGGCGAACCCGGCGTCCCTCTGACTTCCTGGCGTCCTCACTCCAACCCAGCCGTTGGCGCGAAGTGTCGTTCCTTCAGACTCCCACGGCACATCGATGGTGAAGCTCTTCCTCCAAACGTTCTTGACGCCGCCCGGCAAGTCCTCTTCAAGGAAGCTGGGCTCCTCGAATGTGATGGGCTCACCATTCCAGAGAATCTCGATCTCTCCCGAACGAAGGTCCTCTCGGTACATGCTACCGAGCTGGTCCTTCACTCGGCCCTGCGTTCTTCCCCGAATTGGCTTATAGAGCCCTTCGATTGTGATTGAGGTGTAGTGGGTCTCCGCCGCTGAAGGTCCCACCTCGACGTCTATGCTGTCCAGGTGACTGTCCACAAGCTCCGGCACATGCACACGGGCCGTGTACTCTCTGGTGGAGCCAAGCCTGCTTGTGCAAATCGTCCAAGTCGTACCGAACCAGCAGGCGGCCGTCTTGAGCCCCATGCCGAACTCGCAACGCCCTGTGGGATCTGGTGGTGGCTTGTCTAGCACGACGGCTCTAGTGAGCTCCTCCAACTCCATTCCGTGCGCGTTGTCCACGATAGTGAGGGCGTTTCTCTCGCTATCGTAGGCGACCTCGACTCTTAAGTTTCCGGGGCCTCGGTCGAGCTTGTATGCCCCGATGAGCTCCGCTTGATGGTCGTAGTAGCTCTGAGTAGAGTTGTCCACGAACTCAGCAATGGCGTACCACGGCTGATAGCTCAGCCGCCTGTAGGTCGCATAGACGCTGACAGCAGGTCGGATGTCTATCGTTAGCTGACTCTTAGAAGCAACCATCCGACCTCCTCTAGCTGGCACTGACAGCAGCGGGAATTCGCACACTGCCCACCTTGGGTGCTTCGACGCGCAGGAGTTTGCTAGCAATCTGGTGCACAACGTCAACGTGTACCGCGTTCCCTAGTGCCTTGAAGGTCGCCGTCCTAGAATCGGGAACACAGAAGTCTTCGTCAAAGCCCTGCAACCGCAGCCCCTCTATTCTAGTCAGGTGTCGCTGCTCGGGTCCGAGGATAGGGATCTGTGTGCTTGTCATTGCTACTAGCGATGGGCTGTTTGCGTACCTCTTGACGCGCAGCCCTGAGGGCCTGAACTGCAGGATGTGTTTCCAGAGGTCCCTTTCCTCGCCCTGGCAGTTCCACTCGAGCTTTCGGAGAGATGGAGGGAACGTCCGAAGGCCGCTGAGCCACTCTGATGAGAGATTGCCGCGAATCGATGCAAACCAATCACGGTTTTGCCTGATGAATCGAACCTTCCAGCCAGGGAGCTCTTCGACCTCTGTCCGTGCGTAGCTCGGTAGGGCATTGAAGAATTCCCTAGAGGAGACCTTCCCATTCTTGCTGTGGACGGAGCCAACTGTCGCAGCGAGTAGCTGAGCCCAGGGAGTTATTTCTTCAAAGGAGTAGGTTGCATTAAACTCGTCCCCCCATATGGGAAAGGACGGCAGGGCAACCTTATCCTCCGGCAGGGCATCGAGGAAGGTGTTCCAGTGATCAATACAGCGGCGGTGCTGGTCTGCGATTAGTGTTTCGGTGCAGTCGGACTCGGATAGCGCGTCTCTCCGCTGAACGATGCCCGCCATAGAGGTCAGCCGGCTTGGGTTTCTTGAAGGGAAGGTCTCCTCGGGAAGACCATCACGACAGGCCACTGCAAAGAAGCGCTCTCGATGGTGAGGGTAGCCGAGATGGTGCGGAGAGAGCAATCCTTGACCACCACTGGCCATATGCTGTGTTCCCTCGACGGCATAGCCGAGCCTTCTCAAGCTGGTCTTGACGATGCGCCAGGTTCGCCCTTCGTCATGGCGCTCAAAGTTTCCAACATTCTCTAGGATCACATACGTGGGCTTATGCGCCCGTAGTATCTCCAGAATCTCATGGAAGAGTGTCCCAGAGGTCTTGTCCTTCATTCCGGCTTGAGCGCCTGACTTGGAGAACGGCTGACAAGGGAACCCCGCACACAGTATGTCGTGAGGCGGTACGTGGTCCTTGGCTTGCCTAATGTCTCCGTGGATCGCAGGTCCCTCGAGGAAGTTGCGGTTGTAGACGTCTCGAAGCTCACGATCAATCTCAGAGGCAAAGACGCACTCATGTCCGAGTCGCTCAAGCGCAATACGGAACCCACCAAGACCTGCAAAGAGATCGACGAACCTCATGGCAGGTTTCCTAGTGCAGGATTGAAACTGCATGGGAACGTGCTCACATCAATGCGTTCGCCACGAAGACCGAATCCCTTAAGAGGACTCTGACTGATCCTTGTAACTGGCGAGAATCTCATTAAGCTTCTGACCAATAGTCTTACCTTCCAGTGCGGCCTGGGCCTTGAGCCACCGCCAGAGATTTTGATCAACACCACGGATGTTGGTCGTGTTAGCACAAATACGTTGAGAAACCACTGAGACACCTCGTTCCCTCTTGTCGCGACAGAAGCAGGCGTGTTAAATGTATTGTTTGTAGTGCGCACTGTCAATAGAGGGGCGAGCACTCTCTTTCCCGCATCCAGACATCCCCGGAGAATTGTTGGATTGCACTTGGCACGGAAAGGTGAAGCCCCTACTTATTCGCTTACACTTTCGATGGCCAGTGCCGCCAAGAGAGGACCTATACATCGTTTACATTGGTCGCAAAATAACAGCAGATAACTGACGAGTTCTCTGTCTTCCGACCCACACAAAGATTACGGTACTCATGTGCGGTTGATCTGCATGCATCTGTGGTTGAGTAGGTGCAAAAGGCTGCGGAGGATACAAACCTGTCATCTATTGTGCAATCACAACGGCCCGACCGGCCGCCCTCAGGGAACAAGCTATCTGAGGCGTGGCTTGCTCCGCCACTCAAGCCCCCTGCCTGTTCTCACATCAACTACTCTGGCCAAATTCGGCGGGTTGTCATCAGCCGCGCATGCACCATCAAGTTGATCTTGCGTCAAGCCTTTGGCTGGAGCCTGTGCATTGTGGCTAAAGTCAGTGCCCGAAAGTATTGTCCCATACAAGGTTGCCTCAGACAGATCAGCGGCGTGCAAGTCGGCGCTTGACAAGTCCGCCTCGTCCAGTGTTGCGCCCGAGAGATTTGATAAGGACAGCTTCGCCGAGGATAACTTGGCTTGTCGCAAGATGCTGCCGGACAAATCGGCAAACGCAAGCGTTGTGCCCGATAGATTTGCCTCAGCAAGCCCAGCATAGGACAGGTTGGCATGGGGAAGATATGCGCCTCCCAAATCCGCTCCGCCGAGCCTAACCGAGGACAGGTTTGCTTCTTCTAGCCTGAGATGGTTCAGCCATGCCCCTGTTAGGTTCAGGACGTAGTCGTTTTTGCCCTCAAGTGTGATACCTTCTTGGCTACGATGCCCAATAGCGGTCACTGCAGCCTGAATGTCTTCTCGGAGACTAAGGAAAGGCGTGATCCCAGTACGTTCGGTCACTATGTCTTCCGGCCCCGCTGTTGGGTTTCTCGCAAAGGCGCAAAACTGAGGTGGACCCGGTTAGTTGGACAGGATTAAGGTGGAGTTAAGTGAGGGTCCCGCCGCTCCCGCATAAGATACCACGTCTGCTTCCGGCGACCACCAGACCCTCAGGACGCCCTGGTCCTGTCCCGCTTCGGCCAGGTGTTCCCGGAGCAGACCCCGCCGGGTTGGGAACTGGAACCGGAACTCGAGGAGTTGCAGGATCTGCTACGTCGGCGTCGCCAGTTGGTGGAACAGCGGGTCCAGGAATTGGGTCGACTGGACAAGGGGGTCGCCCCAGCCGTTGCTAAATCCACCAAGCGTCACATCGTCTGGCTTGAGAAGGAGATAGCCCGGCTGAACCAGGAATATCAGGCGGCGCTACAGAGCAGCGCTCCCATGGCCCGACGCGCCGCACTCTACCGGACCGTGCCGGGTGTGGGAGCATTGACCGCCGCCACGCTGGTAGCCCACTTGCCCGAATTGGGCCATTGGGACAGCAAAGCTCTGACCTCTCTGGTGGGCGTGGCGCCCTGGTCTCGGGACAGCGGACAAAAGCGGGGCCAGCGGGCCATTCGAGGTGGCCGCAGAGTGGTGCGCCGCGCCTTGTACATCTGCGCGTGGTCAGTGATCCGGGTCGACGGCCAAATACGTCGCTTTTATCAAAGCCTGCGCCAGCGTGGGAAGCCAGGCAAAGTAGCCTTGGTGGCGGTGATGCGCAAGCTGCTGTTGCAGCTGAACGCGGTAGCTCGTCGGGGAACGCCTTGGGTGGCCCAGACCGGTTAAAGCGATCTGTCTCATATCCCTGCAAAATGCTTGAAATCTAACACGGATACTGTCCAGTTTTCTGGGTCCACCTCAGTCTCCCGTTATTGGCAACGAACAGCCGGGCGAATCGCTCGGCTCGGTATTGTCTTCACGAGGGGCAGCCTCGATAAAGAGAACTTGGCCTGTTCTGGCGTCCCGGGGCAACGCAATCGAGGGTGAGGCGTCGCGGTGACGCTCCTACGGGGTTGAAAGAGTCTCCAATACCTGCAGCCTGGCAACCAGTATCTCCACCTCCTTTTCCTCGTAGGACGCGCTCCAGCTCTGACCTGTTGGACGTACGGCGATATCCACTCGGTCTTTGGCGACGTCGATGCCTACGTATGTGGGTTCTCGTTTCATGTTCGCCTCCCCTGCTGTGTTGGCTCAGCCTTGCAAGATGCGGGCTTAATCAGCCCGGGCAACCGTTCGAGCTCTCTCAGGGATGAGTGCGGCGACCCTCGCTTTTCGGCGGCCTACTATGACCTAAGTTCGGTCGGTCTGCCGCACTCGGAACAGCCCGGTATGGGAATTCTCCCACATAGCCAAAGATACAAGTTCGCAATTGAGCCTGATTCAGAAGTCTGGGTTGGCGTTGTGTATGGGTGAGGTGTAGGTTTGAAGCGACACCCAAGGTGGGAGATATTGAGATGACGCTTCGACCGATGGGCCGAGAGCAGATGTGGATGTTGCCGCCGACGCTTGACGAGTTGTTGCCGTTGGATCATCCGGCGCGGTTCGTCGCCGAGTTCGTCGATGCTCTGGATCGAGATGCCTAGGCGGAGCTTGGCGTGGACATAGAAGGTGACTCGATGGGAGCGCCAGCCTACCATCCTCGCGCATTGTTGAGTGTGTGGCTGTACGGCTTCATGACCGGTGTACGCTCGTGCCGAAAGCTGGAGGCGGCCTGCCGGGACCAGATACCGTACCTGTGGCTGACCGGGTGGCAGCATCCCGACCACAATACCCTGTGGCGGTTCTACAAAGGGCATCGGCAGGCCATGAGGAAGCTGTTCAAGCGTACCGTGCGTACGGCGGTGGCCATGAAGTTGGTGGATCTGGCGGTTCAGGTTAGAGGCGTAGGTCCGGGAGAGTATCGGCGTCGTCTCACGCTATGGGGCCGCCCTCTGACAGAGGCAATCGGAGCGTACCGTCCCTGCTATCTTTGAAGGATAATCTCACCAGATCGAAGGGAGCCGGGGGCGACTTTGGAAATGTACATCGACATCGGCGACCCAGATGCTACGATGTCGCAGAGCAGGTACTACTACGACATGACAACTCCGAGTTTGAGGCCAACATCCCCAGCGCAGTGCGGGACCTTCTCATCCTCATCGGCTTGGCCCGAAGTGAGGGAACGAGGAGATAGCCGAGGAGCTTCGACCGTCCGAGGGCTCCCGCCACGCCGTTGCTAAACTCGTCCTCGATGTCGCGGGTGATGCCTGGTGCCGTCGGCTAAGACCGTGAGTTGTTCGGCTCCGACCATCGGCTGCTGTGGGGCTGGCGAGTGATGAACCGAGCTAGCGACACGCTTGATGAAGAGACGCCTAATTTGTGCTCTACGCCAACGGGGCACGCCTACTCAAGTTTCAGGAATGAACGGAAGAGAATTGCGACAACTCATCATTGAGGCGGCTAAGAGGTACGCCGACAGTCATAACTTGCCCTATTACCTCAGCCTCGGACAGACCAATCCCGTGGTGCTGTTCTTGCCGAGTCAGGAGCCGCTCCGCCACGGCAACTTCCTCGACGCCTCGTACCGCGCCATCTGCGGAAATCCGGAGTGGGCGCGGCGGCTCCAAAAGGCTCACCCCCAGCGGTTAGCTCTGCCGGAAGAACGTCGCGCAGAAGCAATGGAGTTGGATTCATGCACGAGTTCCGATGCGCTGCTTATGAACGTGTTCTGCTATCCGGGTGTCTTCCAACACGGTCCGTTGGTCCAACTGCTGGGACTCTCCACAGCGGCCGAGCCTCTGCTCGGCTTCGGGTTCAATCCTGGGGTGCCTCGCCGGGACTCAGGTCGTGACACAGAGGTTGACCTGAAAGTCGAAGACCTGTTGATAGAGGCCAAGCTGACTGAGACCGGCTTCACCGACAAACGCATCGAGGTTGTCGAACGCTACTGTGACTTCCAGGCCGTATTTGAGCCGTCTACCCTTCCCATGCTGGACGGTCAATACCGCCACTATCAGCTTCTCCGCAACGTGTTGGCTGCGCACCACCTCGGCTTTCGGTTCAGGCTCATCTGCGATGAGCGGCGCGACGACCTCATCGACGCTGTGTCTTGTATCGTATCTGCTGTGCGCGACCCTGAACTACGTGCTAGGTGCGGCGTCGTCACGTGGCAGGAAGTCGCCCGTTGTGTCCCTGAGGCGTTGCAGTCATTCCTTCTAGACAAGTACGGTATCGCACCTTCGGACAGCGTGTAGCCATAGAGGCCCTGCCAGACTACCTGCGCCCCAGCCTTGGCCCCCCAAAGTTGACCGAAAGCTCGAGGAGCAGGTCGTGCTCGGTGAGCTTCACCTGCACGGACGCGCTAAGTGCTGGCAGGTCATGCAGCGATGTCCCTGACCCTCGCCTAGGGTTTACAATACGGACAAGGAGAAGAAAGATTGAGACCCGGCTGTGAGAGAGAAGGCCATCGTTGGAGGCATGAGTTGGATGACTGTGCTTGCTGCTCACCCACATGTAGCCACACGACTCAGGAGATAGGACATGGGCATTGATGCGCTGACCCACCGTAACGACGAGTCGAGAGTTGCAACTCCCGTTTCCCACCATGACTGGCGACAATGGGTGAGTGCAGGACGGACCCGGAACTGGATGTTGAATGATCCGCTAATCGACTGGCTGCGACTGTACGGCAGGAGCCGCGGCTATGTCCCAAGGCAAGAACTGGCCGGTTATGGCCCTACTGCTCCATGACCGTTGAGTTACGGAAAGAGAAGGGCTCCGCAGTCGGGAAGACGCGCCCTCCGTGCGGATTAAGCTGAAGGCTGGAGCCTTGATCATCCTGTGAGGGGAATTTGGCTACCAGAATTGAAAAATACCTGGCCGAGATCATAGGAGCCACTCAGGAAACCGGTATCTACGCCTACCGCGGACAGGCCGACTCCCATTGGGCGCTGCTTTCATCCGCTACCGTTCGGCTGATAGACCAATATGGCGATGAAATATTGCTTGACCCAGATTTCCAAGAACTCTACATAAACTACCACGTCGAGACACTCATCGAGCCGGCGAGGGCTCTAGGATTTGGATCTGAATCTGGGCGTCGATTGTCTGACTTGGAATTGCTTGCAAAGCTACAACACTTCGGCGCAAAAACCGGACTACTTGATTTCACGCGGAACCCGCTAGTAGCCTTGTGGTTCGCGTGCGAGAGCGCTGAAGCCGATGGAAAGCTGTTTGTGGTCAATACCAACGATCCAATGGGAATTTCTAGGATTTCAAGTGACGAGGCGGTTCAAGATGTGAGTAGTCTGTTCTCTAGGCAACCTAGACCTCCACACTCTTCGTATTGGGAAACGCCGGCCAGTGGAGACGCTTCGACTAGGACTCTCCCACAACGCAGCGTGTTCATAATCGGGCGACCTCTAATACTCATTGATCACGATGTCATCACTGAAATAATGGTTACGAAAGAAGATAAAGAGCAACTCCAGATTGAGCTGGAGACACTAGATGTGCACCAAGAATCGCTATTCCAGGATATATATGGGTTCGCTCAAGGGAGTCGCAGACGACCAGTCCCTCGACTTACCTCAGGAGCTTACACCCGGCGAGGCAATCAACACTATCAGCGAGGAGCATACGGTGAGGCGACGGTCGCTTACGGCAATGCCCTGCAACTCGACCCGGAAGCAAGCTTGGTTTACGTATCAAGAGGAAATGCGTATGCTGCTTCCGGACACCACCTGGAGGCGATAGCTGACTATGACAGGGCTATAACATACATCGACCGACTCTACAATGTTCCCAGGGATGTAGTCTATTTTAATCGTGGGAACTCCAAGGCGGAGCTACCGGACTATGAGGGTGCAATCCACGACTACACAGAAGCTATCAGGATAAATTCGGACACGCCGCACTACTACTACAACCGCGGGAATGCTTACGCAGACCTATACAGGTTCGATGAGGCATTACTCGACTACGACCAAGTGACTAGCAACGAATCCAGCAACGTCATTTTAAATAAGGGGAACGCGCTTTTGGCGATGGGATACTTGTCAGAAGCGAGACTCTGTTACCAACAAGCTATCGCGAGTCGCATGTCCCATGACAGCATACACCAGAACACCTGGACGCTAGATAGAATAATCCCTCTCATCGCTGGGTTGAACTATGGCCTGAGAGCTGAACCTGACCCGAGCACTGGGACAATGTGTTTACGGTTCGACCTACCGAAAACTGCGACGGAAGTGGGACGGGAAATAGAGCGTTCTATCTTCTTCGGAAGAGCGGGGAATGTAGGGAACACAGGTGGACCTGGATTATCTGGTGGGCTAGGATTCCAGGGTAAACCGTTTGTACGAGGTTACGCTGAATTCCGGAGTGCACATGAAACGTGAAGCATCTCCTCTAGCACCTGTGTCGAAAGATCGAAGTTGGGAATTATCTTGAACTGAAGTCGATCAATGCCGCCCTAGTTGTCTCTACCGCTTTGATTGGCATGCCACTCGTTGGTCAAGTGGAATCCTATAGAGCTTCGGATAGGTGCGGCCCAAGCGGTACCGTATCACAATTTTTTATGTAGATGCCGGGCGTCCAAACCGTCGGGCCGGAGTCTCAGTGGAACTTATCGGGGGCCATCTCCCTGACTCTCTATTGTAGGCCGTCAGCGAAAATGGGACACAAGAGGGGGTAGAAAAACCCGAGAGATTTGAGGTGGGGTCAGCTCCCTGGATGAGGTAGAGTACTTCAGATAGAGGAGCCAAAGATGTCCCAGACAGAAACAGGCAAAGCAGTGGCCGCCGATGAACGCACAGAGGCAGCCAGGTCCTTCGTACGCACGGTTAAGGCCGCTACTCGGCGCAAGTACACCCCGGAAGAGAAGATTCGTATCGTGCTGGAAGGCTTCCGCCGCGAAGCTACCGTGAGTGGCCTGTGCAGGCGGGAGGGAATCAAGCCTCATTCCTACTACTCCTGGACCAAGGAGTTCATGGAGGCTGGCAAGGAGAGGCTTACCCGCGACAGCGTGCGAGATGCTACCCGGCAGGAGGTCCATCAGCTCAAGCGGGAGAACGGGGAGCTAAAGCAGCTGGTCGCCGATCTGTCCCTTGAAGTCTATAGTCTCAAAAAAACGTCCATACCAATGCCTCAGGGCGCCGGCGGTATCAGCGGATGAGTGGCACAGAGAAGGCGGAGGTGTTGACCAAGGTGACTTCCTCCGGCCTCCCTAAACGCAGGGCCCTGGGTGAGCTAGGAGTCCCCAGGAGCACATACTACCGGTGGGTGAGGCGGAAGGAGCAGCAAGGACTTGAGGACGACGTTGGAGCCAGCACGCCACCGTGGAACAAGCTGGCTTCCCAGGAAATAGATTCCGTTCTGACGGCAGCCAGGGAGATGCCGGAGCTGAGTTGCCGGCAGTTGGCCGCATGGACCACCGACAACATGGGCTTCTCCGTATCAGAGTCTACGGTCTACCGCATCCTGCGGAGGGAGGGCCTGGTGAAGAGACCTGAGATGCAGCTGGCTGCGGGTAAGGAGTACCACCGCAAGACCACCGGCCCCCACCAGATGTGGGCCACCGATGCCTCCTACTTCAGGGTGGTGGGCTGGGGCTACTACTACATGGTCACCGTCATGGACGACTACTCCCGCTTCATTCTGGCCCACAGGCTTCAGAGGGATATGACATCCGACTCCTTCATAGAAGTGGTCCAGGAGGCCGTGGACAGGACCGGCATGGACCAGATCCCGATAGAAGACCGGACCAGGCTCCTGAGCGACAATGGCCCCGGCTATGTATCCCGGGCCTTCAGGGACTACCTGGGCGTGGTGGGTATCAAGCACATCCTGGCAACGCCCTTCCATCCTCAGACCAACGGCAAGCTGGAGCGATACCACCAGACCCTCAAGCGTGACGTAAATCAACCACCGTACGAGATGCCTTCAGACCTGGAGGCGGCCATCGTGGCCTTCGTCAGCTACTACAACTACCGGCGCTATCACAAGGCCTTGGGGAACGTGACGCCGTCAGACGTCCTCAAGGGAAGGCGGCCGGAGATTCTACGAAGAAGGAAGGAGGTGCAAGTTCAGATGCCCGGTTCTTAAGAATGGGTTTCTTTCGCGAGATCTCATGAAGTGCCTGGTCTCCACCTGTACCATACAGGTCCCGGTACCGGTAGAAAGTGTCCCGGCTTCATCTGCGCCCGGCGGTGTGACGCATTTGCCCTACAGGGCCTACGTGATCTGGTTACCTACAGCCCAGGGCGTAATGTGATGCCAGTGGTTGCCGCTCAACCCTGGTTCAACGATGGTATAGACGATCTGGAGACGGCGCTATCTACTACCCGAGTAACTACTACTATGAGTCTGGCCAGATTCTGACCATAGCCCGAGATGGAACAGACATCCGCATCCTGGCGGAAGAGGATTCCAACGGCAGATTCCATGTGGCAACGAAGGTGGGCCAATCAACGCAATCTCCATAAGACCGCTGTCCCTCAAGGATGGCAATAAACTGAAGAAGGTCTTGAAGACAGTGACTGTTTGGTCCAGGCAGTTGAAGCGACAGCTATCGAATCCTGCTCTGCTGGCTCTGATGCTGCTACTCCCATTGGCGTCGGTGGCGATTGCTGCCTGCTCAGAGCTCTATGAACCAGACTCTAGAGTCTGGTTCGGTAGGCTTGTGGAAGCGAACCCTCGATTTACGCCTCAGTGGTCCCCCGACGGAGCTCATGTAGTTTTCACACTGAACTGGCCCAGGAATGGCAATTCTAACAACGGGTCTACCTATGTCGCTCGTTCAGATGGCTCCGGCGTAAGGAGGGTCTCAGAAGGCACCGGGGAATACAATGTTGATTACTCCCCGGATGTCTCCCAAGATGGTTCTCGTATCGTTTACACAACGGCGAAACACCTAACGAAAGGCGATTATGATCCCTGGGGAGCCACACGCAACTTCGAGATAGAGGTATCGGCGCTGGATGGTTCCGACCGGCGTAGGCTCACGGAGAATGGAGACCTGGACATTTCGCCGTTGTGGTCGCCAGACGGTCGCCGCATCGCGTTCGCAAGGATCGATGATCCCGACGACCGGGGCAGAGACGGCGGTATCTATGTTATGGGCTCTGCTGGTTCAGACGTGCGCCGGATTGTGGTTTTCCGCAGGGGGGACTGGCAAAAGGGTGAAGACGTAACGGAACGGTTCGATTCGGATAGTCTGACGTGGTCGCCCGACGGGGAGAGTCTGGCTTTCGTGCTGGATGAACTCGAATGGCTGCGCGATGAGAACAGAGAGCATTTGGGAAGTGTCGATCGCAACGTCCTATACACGATAGCTGCGGACGGCTCACGTCCGAGTCAACTAATCGTCGCGTCGGATTCCTCAGAGGACGCGATAGTTGGAACGCCGGCGTGGTCCCCCAACGGGCAGAGCCTCGCGTTCTTGCATGTTGAGAGAGGAAGATTGAAGTTGTCTGCGACGGGAGCTGATGGCTCCGGATTGCGAGAACTGGCCGACACGGGCTTGGTAAGGCAATCTTGGAAACAGATTGCTTTCAGCTTGTCATGGTCTCCTGATGGGACCAAGATTCTGTTTGCATTGGGCGAGGCTTATCGTCCAACTAACGGGACCATATATGTCGTCAACGCGGACGGGTCAGATCTTAGTAAAGTTGGGCAGGGAACGTACGTTTCCTGGTCTCCTGACGGTTCGACAATCGCCATATCCAATCTCTACAATGAAGAATCCGGCATTGTGCTCTCCACAATCGCACCGGACGGGTCGGCTCTTCGTGTACTGGTGTGGCGGGATACCGCAAATGGCCTGGTGACAGCCAATGCTGCAATACAGGATACAACCGTTGACCTCAAGCCATGTTCTAGTAAGTCCGTGGTTCCCGAGCCGGAGGCGAACCCGGGTTTGGTTCGGGACTGCTGGGCGCTGCTGGGGCTCCGGGATGCGCTCGCCGGGCGCGCTGAACTCAACTGGAACAACCACGTCTCCATTGTCGAATGGGAGGGTATCGCCGTCGGTGGCTCGCCGCTCCGCGTCCATCAAGTGGTGCTTCGTGACCGCAGCTTGACTGGGACTCTACCGCCGGAGCTGGGCCGATTGACCGAGTTGAGGAAGTTGGACGTTGCTAGCTGGGCTGACAATTCTGTACCGAACGTGCTGACTGGCGCTATACCGCTGGAGTTGAGCAGCCTGACTAAGCTCATAACTTTGGACCTCAGCGGCAACTCCCTAAGCGGCGGTATCCCAGCGGAGCTGGGCAGTCTAGCGGAGCTTGAGTTGTTGTTTCTTGGAGGAAACTTCCTGACCGGCCCCATCCCACCGGAGTTGGGCAGATTGACGAAATTCCGAGTGCTGAGTCTCGAAGGCAACTTTTTGAGTGGCAACATCCCACCGGAGCTGGGTGGCCTCTCCCAGTTGCGGGGTCTGGAACTTGACTCCAACCAGTTGAGTGGAAGTATTCCACCGGAGTTAGGCAAACTAACGAGCCTCGATGGGTTTGAGGTCGGATGTCAATAGTGGACACGAAAGCTTTCATGCAGCCAGTAGCCCAGCATAGAATCTCTTTTCATAGGCTGCAGGTGAGAGGAATCCTAGCCTAGCCTGCCGGCGCTGGCGATTGTAGAAGCTCTCGACGTATTCCGTGATGTCACGAACTGCCTCTCGTCTGCTCCCGTAGTGGCGGTGGTGAACCAGTTCTTGCTTGAGGGTGCCCCAGAAGCTCTCCATCGGCGCGTTGTCAAAACAATTGCCTGTCCTGCTCATGGAGGTTTGCAGTCCAAACCGTTCCAGAAGACTCCTATACTCCTGGGAGCAGTACTGGCTGCCCCGGTCTGAATGATGCAGGACTCCCGCTGAGGGACGCTTGCTGGAGAGCGCCCGGAGGGAGTGACTGGCTCACCAGGTTCCTGCTCAACCGTTCTCCCATGGCATAGCCCACGATCTCGCCGGTAAACAGGTCCTTGTGGCCTGCCAGGTACAGCCAGCCCTCATCTGTGGGGACATATGTGATGTCTGTGACCCACACTGCGTTGGGCCGGTAGACCTTGAACTGCTGGCCCAAGACGTTCCCCGCGACCGACAGCCTGTGCCTGGACTGAGTGGTCGCCTTGAACCTCCTCTTTTGCTTGCATCGTATGCCCAACTTCTTCCGGATACGCTTGATGCGGCCAATGCCCACCCGAACGCCATGCTCCGCCAGGTCACGCTGTAACCGTTCCGGGCCATAGGTCTGTCTCGTCCGCTTGTGGGCCGCCTTGATCTCAAGCTCCAGCCGCACTTCCTCTCGCGCCCGCTTGCTCGGCGGCCTGTCCACCCAGGCATAGTAGCCACTGGCCGATACGACCAACATTCGGCTCAGGACAGATGTGGGGTAATCGAGCCGCAGTTGTTTCATCATCGCGTACCGGGCAGCGACTCCCTGGCAAAGTACGCGGCTGCTTTTTTTAGGATGTCCCGCTCCATCTTCACTCCCGCCAGTTCTTTCTTCGTCCGGGTCAGCTCCATCTCCACGTCGGTCAAGGGCGCGGTAGCTCTTGCCCACGTCTCCCAATTTCCCGGCCTTATATAGCTTCACCCAATACCCCAACGTCGATGGCGGTAAGGACAACCGACGCCCTGCCTCTGGCAATGACAGATTCTCTTCCAATACCAGCTTCACTGCTTCCTGCCGGAATTCCCTGGTATACCTTCCTTGCGGGGCCCTCTTCATCCTGACACCTCCGTCTCTCTAGCTTATCCGACTTTGGTGTCCACTTTTCCCATCCTACCTCAGTTGGACCTGTCCAACAACTGGCTCAGCGGGAGCATCCCACCGGAGTTGGGCAACCTAACGAACCTCGATGAATTGAATCTGTCCAACAACCGGCTCAGCGGGAGCATCCCACCGGAACTGGGTCGCCTCTCGAATCTGCGGCGACTGTACATGGGGAA